>NZ_JBDVOL010000018.1:0-5193 GCF_039969095.1 Reichenbachiella sp. | reverse complement strand
GATCTGACCTTGTCGGCTAGTTTGGCAAACGACGGAGATTTACCCTCTTGGTTGAGTTTTGCCTCTGCGTCCAATACGCTCTCTGGCACACCTGTGAGAGGAGACAACGGAGAGATCAATCTCAAAATTACGGCTACGGATAAATCTGAAGCTTCTGTATCGACCACTTTTAAATTGACCATCAATTTTGTATTAAGTGCTGATCAAGGAGAACTTAGTAACCTTAACTTTTATCCCAATCCTACTAATCATATTCTGCATTTGACAATTGATAAAGATATGACTGGCGATATTCAGTTGGTGATGTTCAATCAATCAGGAAAAATAGTTCGTGAAATAATTTTGAATAAAACGCACCAGTCACAAGTGTTTGAAATAGATATTCAAAACCTGAGAAAAGGTATCTATCTAATGAAGTTGATAAACGAAAACACCACTTCAACATTTAAAATCAATAAGAAGTAAGTTCAGGATACTTATTGAATGCTAATAATAGCCATGATATGATTATCATGGCTATTATTTTTTTGCTCCATATAAAATTTATGCCTATTGGATTTAAATCAGATTTGTTTTAACAATTAAGAGAAAGATATTTCCTATATTTATGCTCGGTTTTTACCGACATTGCTAGAGAGAAAGGTTTTACTGCGCGTAATATTTTAAGGTTATCACCTCATATGTGAATTGCTATGAACCATCAAAATTATCTCTACCTCGAATATCAGAGAGCCCTTCGTAAATTCAGAAAACTACAACTCCGCTTTGAAAAGAGAATTTCCAAAGACACTTTTCAAGAACTCACGGCCAGGAGACGTTACAAGTTGCTCTCTCAACTCCGTAAACTAAAGCAGAAAATTGAACAGCTTTCTGGTAGATTGAAACTCGCCGCTGCTGCTGGCGCATTAACCTTATCTTTTGGCATACAAGAATCTCAGGCACAAGAGGAAGTAATTCCTTTCCCGCAAGCTGTAGTTGCTTCTGGAGTTCCTGGCACACCAAAGTATTTAACGATAGACAAAACCCTTGTCAATGACGAAACTACTGGTTCACAACAAAAACCAGATATATCTTATAACAACAACGATCATTTCGTAGCAGTATGGGAACAAAACGGTGATCTATTGGGTCGCGTAGTTGGAGACGATTCAGAAGAGTTCAACTTTGAAATGATAGGTGGAGAAGATGAATATCTTTATAATCCAGCTGTAGCCTTCAATGATGAAGGTGAGTTTGTCGTGGCGTGGGAAGAAACTGGGCCAGGCAATTATTCTATAAAATACCAACGATTCGTTGGGTTAGAGGATAACGGGACTTACACTGTAGCTTCTGGCTCAAATGCACATAGCGACGTAGATATAGATCTCGACAATTCAGGAAATCTAGTTGTTGCTTGGCAAGAAGAACAAAGTGGTATTCAAGAAGTTAATGCCATACACTATGCCGCCGACAATAGTACAGATGGTGAGTTTACAGTTAGCCAAAATTCTACCAATGACCAGATCACCCCATCCGTAGATATGGATGAAGAAGGGAATTTTATTGTGGTGTGGAAGGGAAGAGAAGGTAGTGGGACTACTTATAGTGTTCTTAATGTAAGAAAGTACAACAACGGCGTACCCCAAGATGATGCAGAAGTATTGATCTCATTTTCAGATTATTCAGCCAATAAGGCTAAAACGCCAGATGTAGACCTCAACGGTGACGGCAGTTTTGCTGTCGCATGGGAGTATGAAGATTTTGTTGGATCATCCGAATATATAAGAGCCCAAATTTTTGATGGAGATGGTTCTCCTCAAGTAGATGGGGACATCAGTGTCGCTGGCTTTTCATATGTTTCGAACCCTAAAATCGCTGCCGATAAAGACGGCGGGTTTGTTGTGGTTTACGACGCTGAAGATAATGGAACCTACGAATACATTCAAGGAAGCAGATACAATCGCTTTGGAGACGAAATAGAATCCTGGGATTTTTATAACGACGGAGGAGAAGACAATAGAGCGGGTCATCCTGCTATTGGCATGAATGATCGCGGAGATTTTGTCGTCGCCTGGGAAGACAACCTTAATGCCATTGGCGGGGAATGCACCTATGGAGATTGTGATGGTTATGGTATTTATTTTACACAATATCAGGATGGTGAAAATCAGCCTTATTCCGTTTCTTCCTCGGAAATAGTCAACACTTACGATAATGGAGACCAAATCCTACCTGCCATAGCCAAAGATGGTGACGGCAACTACGTAGTGGTATGGCAAGGATATAGTGGAGAAGACATACAGGATGAAATTCTAGGTCAGCGTTTTAATAATGAAGGTGAAAAAATAGGTGACGAGTTTATAATCAATACGACCACTACTGATGACCAAACACAGCCAGATGTGGCTATGAATGCGGATGGCGATTTTATTGTAACGTGGGCAAGCTATGACGAGGCAAGCTCCTCACAAAGGATATATGCACAGATGTATAATGCCAGTGCAGAACCCATTGGAACTGAACATTTATTGGCCAGCGAGTTCGATTATAGCGAACCAGCCGTAGCGATCGATGAGGATGGTGATGCTATCGTAGTGTATGTACAAGATTATTTCAATGTACTTGCTCGAAGAATTAATGCGGATGGCACACTTGATGGCGATGAATTTAAAATAGATGCCAAAACAGATAGTGGATCTCGAAGCTATCCAGATGTGGCTTTAGATAATGATGGGAATTTTGTAGCCACTTTTGGAATTAAGGAGGGGATCTACGAAGACACCTATTATAGACGATTTGATGCAGCAAACACGGCACTTGATGCCGAAGATGTTAAAATTTCATTCGGCTCACAATCCGAAACTAGGCGTCAGTCGATAGTCATGGATGGTGATGGCAACTTTGCTATCGCATATACGGAATACTACGATGATTATTCAGCTGTTTATTTGAGTAAATTCACAAGCGGTGGGGCCGGTGTTTTCGAAGATAAAGAGATAGTAAGTTATGCAACCAATGATTTTGTCCCGGGGCTGGATGTCAATAACAATGGCGAAATGGTCGTTTCATGGTCAGAGCCTTTTGATGGGGACCTAAACCCAGTATCTATGCTAGATGCCGACGGAGATTTTATCTTCGAGGGTTTCCTTCCTTTTAGCTCAAGTACAGGTAGCAATCCTGTGGTTATTGTGGATGATAATGGAAAAGCCACCATGGTCAGAGAAAGATATAACTACCCCAATGGATACGCAGTTTTTGCCTCCACCTTCTCCAAACCTCTTGAGATCAACATCGACGCTGGAAACGAATTCATAGTTAATGGTATTTCATCTGACGATCAAAACAATCCTGATATCGCACAAAATGCCAATGGTGATTTTGTAGTGGTCTGGGAAGATCATTATAACGGTTCAATTAGTGCATATAATATCAAAGCACAGCTGTACAACAGTGAGGGTGTTAGACAAGGTGCTGAAATGACAGTAAATGACGGCGGACTGGAAGTAGGTAGCCCAGAAGTTTCCTTAAATGACGACGGTAACTTTATGGTGGTGTGGACTTCGGACGGTGGTGATATTGGCGGAAATTCTGACGACATCGTTGGCAAAGTATTCGACTGGGACCGTGAAGTAGTAAAAAGTGAATTTATACTCAATACAGCTACCTCAGGAATCCAAAGGAATCCAAACATTGCCTTAAATGAAGAAGGTGGATTTATTGTTGTGTGGAACGATAGAAGCAACTTCTCCACCAATGCTATAGTAGCTCAGAAATATTCTTCTTCCGGTGCAGCTGATGCAGCTGGAAATCAATATTTAGGAGGAGTAGACAACACACATGAGCAGCTCGAGTTGGCGTTGGCGGTGAATGGCGACGGAGATTTTGGAATCACTTACCACTTTGACTACAGTGGCGACTATTATTCGGGACTAGCAGTCTACAAGTCATCTATGGAATTGATCTCCGATCAACCAGTTACTGAAAATACACAAGCAAGCAAGGCGGGAATAACAGCTGATGAAAATGGAGATTTTGTCGTGGTCTGGTCAGAGTATTATGACGAGGAAAATCCCTATCAATTATTGGCTCGTAGATATTCGAAAGTATCAGAAAATTTTGCTTCTGGTCCGCTAGAAGTGGCACAACCGAACGAAGGTTTCGGTCCCGCAATCGTAGCAGTAGACGACGGAGACTTTGTAGTTTCTTTTATCGATGATGTATCTGTATACGGAGTGTATACTCAGCGAATTTCTAGTGATTTGGAACCAATCGGTCCGACCAACCAGATCAATGAAATATCTATCGGTGACAGCTATCAAGTAGCTATGGCATCCAGCCCAGATGGCAGCTACACCATAGCTTGGGAAAGTGGATATGCCGATGACAATGGCTATGCAGTAGTGGCTCGCCAATTTGTTTCTCATAAACCTTCTGTAGAAATTTTTGGTTTGACTTTAGATGAAGGGGCAGAAAGCACATTGAGCTCTGAACATTTAGAATTAGGGAGCCCAGCTGGAAGCTCAGAAAATGCCTATATCACCTTCACTTCGATACCAGAAAATGGCACATTGACTGTGGAAGGTGGAGCTTTAGTTGAAGATGATGAATTAGGCATTGATGATATTGGCTTATTGACCTACACACATGATGGAGAAGAATCCACTGAAGATTCTTTTACTTTCACTGTAGCCAATGAAGACTTTGAAACCAATAGTCAAACTTTCTCTATTTCTATCAATCCAATAAACGACATTCCCGATCTGACTGCCAATCACGGGATGGAGTTAGACGAAGGGGATTCACAAAGTCTATATGAATCGCTCTCTGTAACTGATCCTGACAACAGCAGTAGTGAAATAAGCTATACACTCATTAGCGTGCCTGAATTTGGCTCTCTGTTCAGAGACGAACAAACCAATGCACTTGGCGTTGGTGATACCTTTACCCAATCAGAAGTTGGGTCTGGTACCATATCCTATCAAAACGACGGAAGTGAAAGTGCAACCGATGGTTTTGAATTCACACTTTCAGATCTGGAATCTACCTCTGAAACTCATCAATATGACATTACAATCAACCCTGTAAACGACGCTCCGACATTGGCCAACGCCATCGATGATCAAACAGGTACTGTTGATGATCCTTTTACTTTCGAATTGGCTGAAAATGTTTTTGAGGATGTCGATGGGGATGAATTAACCTTATCAGCTTCGT
>NZ_JBDVOL010000017.1:0-474277 GCF_039969095.1 Reichenbachiella sp. | reverse complement strand
GATCTGACCTTGTCGGCTAGTTTGGCAAACGACGGAGATTTACCCTCTTGGTTGAGTTTTGCCTCTGCGTCCAATACGCTCTCTGGCACACCTGTGAGAGGAGACAACGGAGAGATCAATCTCAAAATTACGGCTACGGATGAATCTGAAGCTTCAGTATCGACTACTTTCAAATTGACGATCAATTTTGTATTAAGTGCAGATCAAGGAGAACTTAGTAACCTTAACTTCTATCCCAATCCTACTGATCATATCTTGCATTTGACAATTGATGAAGATATGACTGGCGATATTCAGTTGGTGATGTTCAATCAATCAGGAAAAACAGTTCGTGATATAATTTTGAATAAAACGCACCAATCACAAGTGTTTGAAATAGATATTCAAAGCTTGAGAAAAGGGATTTATCTAATGAAGTTGATAAACGAAAACACCACTTCAACATTTAAAATCAATAAGAAGTAAGTTCAGGATACTTATTGAATGCTAATAATAGCCATGATATGATTATCATGGCTATTTTTTTGTCCTATCAAAAGTTTAAAACTTTTCATGGGTTTGTTCGAATTACTTAGAGTTGCTAACTTCATAGCGTAACTCATTGTTCCTATTATGATTAAGAAAATCCTTGCTTCATTTTTGGCCATAATCGTGGTTCTTATAGCCTATGCCTACTGGTACGCCGAATCGTTGAAACCTCAATTCACAGGGGAAGCCCAACTACCAGGTCTGTCCAATCAGGCAGAAGTATACTACGACAATTATGGAATCCCACACATTTATGCGCAAAACGAGGTGGATGCTTATAGAGCACTGGGATACGCTCATGCGCAAGATCGCCTTTGGCAAATGGAAGTAGTGAGAAGAATTGCTCCTGGCCGTCTTTCCGAAATATTTGGAGGAAAACTGTTAAAGGTAGACAAGCTTTTTAGAGCCTTAAGTATTCAACAATATTCCGAACAAATGCTTACGCAATTTCAAGCCAATGGTGACCCAAAGATAAAAGCAGCAGCTCAAGCTTATTTGGATGGGGTCAATACATTTGTGTCCAATGGCCCAACTCCCATTGAATTCTCAATAGTTGGAGTAGAAAAAACACCCTTCTCCATGATAGATGTGTACAACACCATGGGGTATATGTCTTTCAGTTTTGCTGCCGCACAAAAAACGGAACCATTGGTCACTAAGATACTTCAAGACTTGGGTGAGGACTATCTCAAGGATTTGGATGTAGCACCTAATATGAAAAGCACTTTGTTGAAATCAACTTTACCAGCTACCGAACAGCTAGCCATTCAAATCGACCAGATCCTTAAGGACTTACCTGCTTCTCCATTCATTGGCAGTAATAGTTGGGTGATTGGTCCAGATAAAACAGCATCTGGCAAGGTCATTTTAGCCAATGATCCACACATCGCCTATTCACAACCTGCCGTTTGGTACGAGGCACATATCGAGTCTCCCGAAACCAGTTTTTATGGCTATTATCTGGCAGGATACCCGTTTGCCATTATGGGTCACAACAGGGAGTATGCCACCGGGTTAACCATGTTTGAAAACGACGATATTGATTTGTATTGGGAAAAAGATAATCCATACAACCCAGGTCAATATGTTTTCAAAAAGGAAATACGAGATTACCAATTTCGAAAAGAGAATATCAAAGTTAAAGACTCCACTACTGTCGAAATGGAGATCAAAACTACCCATCATGGGCCAGTTGTAAATGAAGCCTTGGAATTGGATGAAAGCTGGCCTCCAGTGTCTCTTTTTTGGGTATACACCCAAAAACCTGGAGAAATTCTAGAAGTGACTTATGGGTTTTCTCATGTAACGAACTTTTCTGATGCTCGAAAAAATGTAGCAAAAATTCATGCGCCTGGACTCAATGTGATGTATGGAGATATTAATAACAACTATGCCCGCTGGTCGTCTGCCCATCTATTGAAAAGAGCTGATTCGGTGAATTCGAAGCTGATATTGGATGGTAGTTCTGGCGAAAATGAAATTCAGGGTTATTATGATTTTAGCTACAACCCGAAATCCGAAAATGCCCCGTGGGGTTATGCTTATAGTGCCAATAATCAAGCGGATACCACAAACGGTGTTATAGTGCCGGGCTACTATTTACCAGAAGACCGTGCAAGAAGAATTAGACTTTTACTTGATCAGAATGAAAAGTGGACTGTAGAGGACACCAAGGAAATGATGTTGGATGTGACTTCTAACAATTCTCCTGAAGTGGTATCATCCATTCTAGAAGCCATTGACGACAAGCTCATCAATTCAGAAAATGAAGAAAAAGCACTTCAGCTTTTATCCGAATGGGGAGGAACTTTTGAATTGGATGAAGTGGTACCCACCATTTATAATAAGCTGGTTTACAAAATTCAAGAAAGCATTTTTGTAAACAAAATAGGTGAAGATGGGTTCGAAGCATACATGAAAACACATCTCATGAAACGAAGCTTCCAGCCACTTTTTGCAAATGATAGTTCTGTGTGGTGGGACAATCCAGAAACACCAGAAGTTGAGACTCGCTCTCAAATCATAACTTCGGCGCTTTCAGAAGGTTTGTTAGAATTAGAAAATCAACTAGGCACTGATATCAGTCAATGGCAATGGAGCAAGGTGCATAGCTTGGAACACAATCATGTGCTAGGTGCTGTAGATTTACTAAGAAAGTATTTCAACGTAGGGCCATTCCCTGTGCCAGGCAATAATGAAGTAATCAACAACTACATCTACAGATGGACAGCTGATGGTGAGTACAAAACGGCCGCAGGGCCATCCACCAGACGAATCATTGATTTTGCTGATGTAGAAGGCAATAGCTGGAGCATATTACCAACAGGAAACTCTGGAAATATTTTCTCTCCACACTACAACAATCAAGCGGAGATGTATGTGAATGGCGAATACCGCAGACAATTGATGAATAAAGAAGAAATTATGAAGGTGTCTGAAGGAGCTTTGGTGCTGAAGCCTTAAGCTTCCAACTTTTCCAAAGTTGATAACTTTGGAAAAGTTTCTCTTGGAAATACTCATCCATCCGCTATTACTTCTCGTACCGCTATTGATTAAAAATTTGCATCAAGATTTTAGGTGATTGTTTGCGGTTAGCCGTATTCTTGTCATCTAGTAAGTTTTATGACTTTTCAACACATTCTAAGATGAAAAAACAAATGCTCGTAGCACTTATGCTACTCTTCTCTGCTTTTGCTACACAAGCACAAAATCACGAACAAAACTTAAGAACAATTTTCGATGAAGCGTTGACCAATGGCCAGTCTTATCCTATGTTGGAATATTTATCGCTCAACATTGGACATCGATTAAGCGGCTCGCCGTCTGCAGCAGCAGCTGTAGAATATACGCGCCAACAAATGGAAGCTTATGGTTTCGACAAAGTGTACTTGCAAGAAGTTATGGTACCCCATTGGGTCAGAGGCCAAAAAGAGATTGGACGAATTGTTAATTCAAAGTTTGGCTCGCAAGATGTAAGCGTCATAGCATTAGGCAATAGTGTGGGGACAGGTCCTGAAGGGTTGCTGGCTGAAGTGATCGAAGTACAAAGTTTGGACGAACTCGAAAAATTGGGCAAGAAAAACATAGAAGGGAAAATCGTCTTTTTCAATAGACCCATGGATCCAAAACACATTCATACTGGACATGCCTATGGTGGAGCAGGAGATCAGCGCGTAAAGGGCCCATCCGAAGCGGCTAAATATGGGGCAGTCGGAGCGATCAACAGATCACTGACACTGGCACAAAATGATACACCTCATACAGGCACACTGATTTATGAAGAAGGTGTCACTCAGATTCCAGCGGTGGCCATTAGTACTGTAGGGGCGGATTATTTAAGCCGTACCATCAAAGCCAATAAGGCCATGAAATTTTACATGGAAACACATTGCGAAATGCTGCCAGACGTACTTTCGTACAACGTGATTGGTGAATTAACTGGTTCAGAAAAGCCAGACGAATACATTGTAGTAGGTGGTCATTTAGACTCTTGGGATGTAGGTGATGGTTCACACGATGATGGGGCTGGTTGCGTTCAGGCCATCGAAGCGGTTAGAGTTTTTAAAGCTACTGGCATTCGTCCAAAAAGAACTTTGAGAGCGGTGATGTTTATGAATGAAGAAAACGGATTGCGTGGTGGAAAGGAATACGCTCGTGTCGCTAAAGAAAAAGGGGAGAAGCATATCGCTGCCTTAGAATCTGATTCAGGTGGTTTCACGCCAAGAGGATTTGGAATTAAATCTTCCCCTGAAGTGTTGACCAAAATACAAAGCTGGGGTGACCTGTTGGCGCCATACGATCTAAGAAAAATCGTAAAAGGTTATGGTGGTGCGGATATCAATCCACTGGAAGATCAAGGGCCTGCTTTAATTGGTTTGATGCCGGACTCGCAGCGCTACTTTGATTATCACCATACTGCGGATGATACCTTCGACAAGGTCAACAAACGGGAGTTAGAGCTTGGTGCCGCATCCATGGCTGCCTTGATCTATTTGATCGATCAGGAGGGCTTGTAGTTAACCTATTTTTGCGTCATTTCGACGACAGGAGAAATCTTCTCACAACCAAATGAGAGGCCTCCTATCGTCGGCATGACAAGTAATTTAAATTTTTTGAACCATGCCACATTTCATCATACATTGCTCAGAAAACCTTACACGAATTCATTCGAAAAAAGAGATCATGCAGACCGTCTATCAGCAGGCTATAGCTAGTGAACTTTTTGTAAAAACGGATATTAAGGTTCGAGTACAGTCATTTGACGAATTTATCGCTGGAGAAGGATCAGATGATTTCATCCATGTTTTTGGTAATATCATGGAAGGAAGAACAGTCGAACAAAAAGCCAATTTATCACGACGAATTGTTGCTGCGCTCAATGGACTTTTTCCTCAAGTACCAATAGTGTCCATGAATATCCGAGATTTCGAAAAAGATAGCTATTGCAATAAAGCCATGGTTGAGTAAAAACGCTTTTAAAACTATGTTAACCCTTCAAGATATTGCTAATGCCAGAGGACGTATCGACAAATACATTCAAGACACGCCTATCCTACAGTCGTCATTGTTGAATAATTGGTTGGGGCATGAGATTTTCTTTAAGGCAGAGTGCCTTCAGAAAATTGGGGCATTCAAAGCCCGAGGAGCCTGTAATGCTATATCTTCCTTAATTGAAAATAACCAGAGACCGAAAAGAGTGATTGCCAATAGTTCGGGCAATCATGCGCAAGCTGTCGCCTGGGCCGCCAGTCAGTTTGGCATTCCTGCTACGATCTTTATGCCCGCCTATTCATCATCAGTAAAGATTCAAGCAACAGCTTCCTATGGAGCTAAAATAGAACTGTGCGAAACTCGAAATATAGCCGATGAACAGGTACGGAAAGCTGCTGAAGAAAATGGAACCTATTGGATTCCTCCTTTCAACAACGAGGCGGTCATCGCCGGTCAAGGTACAGCGGCCTATGATGCACTCCATCAGTTAGACCATATCGATGCGGTGTTTGCTCCTTGCGGAGGGGGCGGTTTGTTATCAGGAACCTGGTTGTCCTCCTCTCATTTATCACCAAAGACTAAAGTCATCGGCGCGGAGCCTCTCAATGCCAATGATGCTGCCGAATCATTAAGAAAAAATTCCATACAGAGGCTTCAGAAGGTACCTGATACCCTGGCAGATGGAGCGATGACAATGGCTGTAGGAGACATCACTTTTGAATATCTCAAAAAGCTTGATGGTATGCATGAAATAGAGGAGTCACGGATGATCTACTGGACACAGTGGCTGTCTCATTTGTTGAAAGTCCAGGTGGAACCTACTAGTGCGATTTCGATGGAAGCAGCCTCACAATGGCTTTCAAGTCAGTCTGGAAAGAAGCGTATACTTATTATCCTTTCAGGGGGAAATATTGATCAGTCGAACTTTCTCAAAATATGGCAGCACAATAGGCTTGATGAAATCCCAAGTTGAATATACATAGTAAGACAGCAAATAATTAATCATGGAAGCCGTATTCAATGCATTAACAACTATGCAGCCATTCACTTAAGTGCTATGATGGCGATTCAGTATTGGTAAAGAAGATAGGTTGCAGTCTAAAAAATTGATACCCCAAATTATTTGTCATTTCGACCATTTGGGAGAAATCTCATTGAAATCGAGTACCTAGATTATCACGATTAGATTTCTCGCTTCACCTGTCTACCGACAGGCTTACTCGAAATGACATATGGGTTGGTCTTTGATTCCATCACGAAATTCCCTATTATTATAATCCAATCGGTCGTTTCGCAGCTGACTGATTAGCAGCCCTTCTGAGAAATATTTAATTAACAAGTAATGATGCATTGCGGATAAAGTGCGCTTTACACAATTGTTAGGCTCAAAAAGTTCACCGCGAAATACCAATTTATATGAACGAAGATGATGATGACGACTTAGACTTTGATGATGATGATTTGGATGATGACAATGATGATGTTAATCCTGATGATTCACAAATGTCATATAATCAGATAACCGTCAAATTTGGAGGAGATGGAAATATCAAAGTCGAAACCTTAACCGAGTTCCTGAGGGGTTACAAGGACTTATTACATCTCATTAACACCGAACTTGGTTACGCACCAAATGATTTGATAATTGAAGTTTCTCCACCGGAAAACGGAAGTTTCAAAATCAAACTTGCGCCAAAGTATCAAAATGTATTGTTGAATGCAGCTGCTGGACTGGTGGTTTCTACACTGAGTGGAGTTCTCGTCTATCATATGACAAAGCCATCTTCCACAAGCGATATTAATACAGTTGAGGAGATTCTGAAAAAAAACGATTTAACCGAAAAGAATCTATCTAAAAACGTTTATAATGTGTATCATAATTCTGGCGCACATCAGACGATTAATCAAACTTTCATTACTGTAAACGGAGATGGAAATATCACAGACTTAAACATCAAACGTGATGATAAGGAAATCATTGATGTTAAAAAAGAACAACTAACAGAATTAATCTCTACTGACTCTGAATCGACTTTCGAAGAACCAGCAAAAGAGGATATTTTAACTGATGAAGCTGTTCTTGTTATAAAGACAATTCATTTTGAAGGTCAAGGAAAGTGGGCTTTCATATTCAGAGGATACCCTATCAGAGCCATTATTAAAGACGAGAAATTTCTTTCCAAACTGAATAATGAGCCATTTACTAAAGGGGATACTTTAAAAGTTCTTTTATCAAGAAAGAGAACATTTGATGAAGAACTACAAACGTATTTGGTAGATCAAACTAGTTATGTGATCGAAGAGGTTTTGGAACATAAATCGAAGCTAGATGAAAAGAAAAACCAACTTGGATTTTAAAGAGCCTAACAGGCACTATCATCCTATAAGCTACTGAGCTGTTTGAAAAGGCTGGCGCAATGAGATACTTTTATAGATGTTAATTAAAATCAATGCTAACATACAAGTTGGACGTTAAAATCCTCACCATACCACTTACAAAGAAACAATGACCCCGTTCCGCACCTATCGTGATCCACTAGAAGCCGAAGCGCTGATCGAAGTTTTACAAAAGCATAATGTCCCTTTTGAAAGAACTTTCGAAAAATCGGCTGATCTTGACGATTATGTTGGAAGCAATCCGTTTGATAGTGATATTGTCATTAAAATTGCAAAAAATGACTTTTCTAAAGTGGAAGCTTTATTAAAAAACATTTAGGATTATCTTTCCATTTCAATGAAGCCGCATATACAAATGAAAAAAATATTGACACTCCTCCTCCTGACCTTTGTTACCTATTCATCTGCCTTTTCCTGGGGAAAAACGGGTCATCGGGTAGTAGGACAAATTGCCTATGATCATTTGACTAGCAAGGCTAAGAAAAATATCCAAGCGGTTTTGGGAGATGAGCACTTGGGCATGGTTGGTAATTATATGGATTTTATCCGAGCAGATCGCACGAAGGACTATATGACGCCCTGGCATTATTGCACGATTCCTGAGGGTAAAACTTATGAAGAAGCAGGTGTGCCAGAACAAGGAGATGCGATCCAATCCATCAACCGATTGATCAAAGAGTTGGCATCAAAAAATTTCACCTATGATTCAGAAATAGAAAACCTGAAGTACTTGGTGCATCTCGTGGGAGACATTCATCAGCCCTTACATGTAGGTAATGGCCAGGATATGGGGGGCAATGATGTAAAAGTAGAATTCATGTGGGACAAGGGCTACAATCTGCACCGTGTGTGGGACAGTGGCTTGATCGACCATCAGCAATTGAGCTATACCGAATATGTAAAATGGATTGATACAGCTACAGATCAGCAGATTTCAAAATGGCAGAGTGAAGATATTATGATTTGGGTGGATGAGGCACTTGGTTACCGTGAGGGCATTTATGACATTCCTGAGGGCGCAAAATTGAGATACGATTACAACTATACCCACATTGCTACGGTAAACGAACGCCTACTCAAAGCAGGCATTCGATTGGCAGGTATTCTTAATGAAATTTATGGGTAAGGCGATGACGTCATAACCCTGCTTGTCTGGGCTATCTCCTCTTGGTCGTAGCACTCCTGAGATAGCAGTGCATACCACTGGCGGATCACCCTAATAAATAGGGTGATGACGATGGTCTACTAATTCTTAAAACGGCAAAGCGTCCAACTGAACATTACCTCCCGTAATGATCAACCCTGTTTTCTTGCCTACAAACTGCTCTTTGTTTTTGAGCAAAGCAGCTACAGCTACAGCGCTCGATGGCTCGATGATGACTTTCATCCTCTCCCAAATCAAGCGCATCGCATCTACAATTTCCTGTTCTTCCACTCGATAAACTTCAGAAACGTGTTGTTTGATTATTTCAAAATTGAGCTTCCCTACTGAAACCAAAAGTCCATCGGCAATAGATTCGGGATTCTCCACACCAACCAATTGCCCTGATTTAAAAGACCGGTACGTGTCATCCACGTTCGACGGTTCGGCCAATATCATTTTGGTGGTAGGGCTGACATAACTCAAAGCCAACGCAGACCCTGCAGCCAATCCGCCACCACCGACTGGAGAAATCATAAAATCTAAATCGGGATATTCTTCAATGAATTCCTTGGCACAAGTAGCTTGTCCCGCAATAATTCTTGGATCATGAAATGGATGTACTTGTATCGCGCCAGTTTCTTCCATGATTTTGGCGCAAGCAGCCACCCGAGCTTCTTCTGTAGGTTCGCAGAAAGTAATTTCTGCACCATATTCTTCTACTGCATCCTTTTTTACTTGAGGTGCGTTTTCTGGCATCACGATATATGCTTTGGCTCCAGCTACTTTCGAAGCCAATGCCACCGCTTGTGCGTGATTTCCTGATGAATGAGTTACAAATCCATTGACACGATCTTCAGGTCGGTAAGACATGATGATGTTGGATGCGCCTCTCATTTTGAATGCGCCTACTTTTTGAAAGTTTTCACATTTGAAAAAAACTTCGCCACCCACCAATTCATTGATAGTTTGAGAAGTCATGATAGGAGTTCGTACGATATATTTGGTTATTCGCGTGTGCGCACGCTTGATGTCACTAAGACTTGGTATTTCCATAGTTGATAAATCCGCCCGTTAAAATTATGCAAGCGTCAAATTTAATTCGAAATTAATTCTAATACGCGATTTGGGTAATCAGAAATGATCCCATCTACTCCCCAATCCAATACGCGCTGAATGTCTTCTGTTTCATTTACCGTCCATGGAATCACTTGTATGCCTTGAGATTGTAACCAAGAGACTTTTTCTGAGTCGAGCAAATGATAGTAGCAACTATAGATTTCAGGCGTAAACCCAAGATTGGCAATATTATCCTCGATGGGTAATGTGTTTTCAACCAGTGCCGCCAATTTGATCTCAGGATAGTTTTCGTGAAAATATTGTAGAATTCTAAAATCAAACGATTGGATATTGAGTTGGGTGGTGTCCATTTCTTCTACAATAAAATCATATACCAGTTGAGCATATGCCGCAGGAAGTGGGTGATACAAACTGTCACCTGCCGGATCGCATTTAATTTCAATGTTATAGCGCACGGGTGGCAGGTTTTTATCTTTAATGTATTTGTTTACTGCGTCGATAACTTCTTTGAGCAAGGGCTTGTGAATCGCCATTTTTTCCTGATTCGGAAATTGTTTTTCAAAACGAGAACCCACATCATAAGCCTTGATTTCCTCATAAGTCATTTGATAGATATTATGATTCAATTCGTCCTCTTTTTCTATAGGAGACCCATCAGGTGAGGTGGAAAACTTATGCGACATAAATGGATCATGACTCACCAACAATTCATGATTTTTTGTTACGGCCAGGTCCAATTCTAGAGTGGTAACTCCTAGCTCAACAGCTTTGATGAAGGCTGGGACTGTGTTTTCTGGAAGCAAGCCTCGTGCTCCACGATGACCTTGTACATCTAGATTGGCATATTTCATGGTGTCATTTTTTAGTTGACAATGAGTGAGCGATAGGATAAGTATGGCGGACAGGAATGTGTTTGTAATTTTCATTTTTCATCAGCATTTTCACTTTGTTCTCTAATAGCGAGAACAATCAAAACTACAACTGCTAACACACAAGGATATAAAGCGAACATTATATTTTGATTAAATATAGCTTGGTAGCTCAATGTACCTAAGGCTCCGCCAAGCAATGGCCCGAACACAGGAATCCAACTATAACTCCATTGCGAATTTCCTTTCCCCCTTATGGGTAATAAGAAATGAGCAAATCTAGGACCTAGATCTCTGGCTGGATTAATGGCGAAACCGGTGGTACCCCCTAAAGCTAATCCAATCATGCAGATCAACAACCCTACTACAAGTGGGTTCAACCCTTCCGTGAATTTATTTGGGCCTAAGAATGACAAAGCAAACAACAATAAAAATGTACCCGACAGTTCACTGAATAAGTTGGCGTATTTGGAAGGTATGGCAGGACTAGTACAAAACACACCAAGTTTTGCGCTTTGATCTTCAGTGGCTTTCCAGTGGGGCAAATAGTGTAGCCAAACCAACGCTGCACCAGTCATCGCCCCTAAAAATTGTGCAATGATATATCCAGGTACCAACGCCCATTCAAAGGCTCCAATCATGGCAAATCCTATTGTCACGGCAGGGTTGATATGTGATCCAGAAATGTCTCCAACGGCATATATAGCCATAGTTACTGCCAAGGCCCAGCCCACACAGATGGCCAACCAGCCACCACCTTGGAAATAATTTTTTTGCAGACTGACACCAGCATTTACTCCACTTCCTACAAGAATGAGGATGGCTGTTCCAATGAATTCAGCAACGTAGACGTTCATTATTTTTTGGGTTCGGTTATTTTAATTTTCTCCTTGACCAATTGCTTCAGCGCATCTTTTTGTTCATGATTCAATTGACCCAACGAAAGCGTCAACCAATTTTCGGGCGATTTTTTAGGATAAAGCCAGACAAAATTATTTTCGATTCGATAAAAACCCAGATCGCTCCACTCGAGAAATTTACATTGCTGTGGAATCTCATGTTTCACTTCAATGCCTTTGGTATCTATGTTCAATTCTGGTAAAGTTTCTCTTTTTTGCTTCCAGAGATTCTTCACTTTGAATTTAAACATCAAATTTCTACCTATAAAAATATAGACTAGCGTAAGTACACCTGCATACGTCAGTTTTTCATCCATGGGTGTAGCTTTTAATCCAGTGTATAACAGCAATCCAGCAACTATAGCTAGTAGCATGGACATGGCTCTTTTCTTTGGGTGATCTGCTATTTTCTGACCTTGATAAAAAGCATCGTAATCACTATTTGAAGGGATGGTAATCATAATATTTTAGAGTGTAATGCTGATAGGACAATGATCGGATTCTTTGTAATTGGGATGGATAGCAGCTTCTGAAATTTTGGATATTAAAGGCTCGCTCACTAAAAAGTAATCAATACGCCAGCCGATATTTTTTTCTCTTGCTCCCGCTCTGTAGCTCCACCAACTATAAGCCACTTCTTCTGGATGTAAGTGTCTGAAAGTGTCTACAAAGCCTGCCTCCAAAAAATTGGTCATCCCGTCGATTTCTACTTGCGTGTAACCGGCAGTTTTGTTGTAATTGGACTTTGGTCTGGCGATATCAATTTCTTGATGTGCGACGTTGAAGTCGCCACAGGCAATGACCGGTTTTTTAGCCTCTAATCCTTTCAAGTATTTTTTAAAGTCTACATCCCAACCTTTTCGATAATCCAACCGTCTCAGCTCTCGACTAGAATTGGGGACATATACATTGACTAAATAAAAATCTTCAAACTCACTAGTGAGCACACGACCTTCTTGATCATGCTCTTCTATTCCAATTCCAGAAGTAACGGAAATAGGAGCAACTTTACTGATGGTGCAAGTTCCACTGTATCCTTTTTTTACGGCACTGTTGGATGAAATATGATAAGGAAAGTCTTCGCCTAATGCTTCTAATATCTGATCATCCTGTGCTTTGGTTTCTTGAAAACAAATGATGTCAGTTTGCATATCTTCGAAAGAGTCGAGAAGCCCCTTTTTTAGGGCAGCTCGTATGCCATTTACATTGTAGGAAACGATTTTCATGAATTAGCTTAATTTGAGATTTTTGACAATAGTTTTCTATTTCTAATGCTGAATGGAATCATAATAATTGGATAAAACCAATAGATAAAACCACCTATTGCAAATGAAACATTGGGTTCTACAGGAAGCAAACAAAACAGACAAGAAACAAGTGGGATGCTTCCCATCAATAGGTTTGCCCGCATGCTGATTCTTGTTAGAAATTTTTCTTTATTACTCAGTCCCATTTCACCTGACCTTCGATAAGCAATCAAATACATAATAGCCAGAGTAAAAAAAATACTGGCCGCACCAAATCCGTAAATACTCATAAGGCGTGGTGTATCTTCTATGCGAATGATATTAGAAAAGATATGGTTAAATGCCTCCCAATTTTTGGTAAACATGGCAGAGAACATGTCGTAGAGCAACTGCATCAAAAATTTGAGTGGGTAGATATAGAACAAAATTAAAAACAACAAAAGTGTATTGACCGCAACGATTTTAGCGTCTTTGAACCCGTAGCGAATGAAGAAAACATAATGCTGAAACCAAATCAACATCAACAGAGCCATGCAGAGCGCAAATGGAACCAAATCTTTAAGGAAATGGAGTAGTTCCGCATAGGTTTCGGGAATAGAGGTGGAGATGACCAGTAAAGCAGTGGCTATAGCAAAGACTCCGTCAGATAGAGCTTCTACGCGAGTATTATCTACACCCCGAAAACGAAACTGGGCTTCGGATTCTTTGAGAGTTTTTTCTTTGAGAGCACTTCGAACCAAAATAGGAGGATTTTGGTATGAAAATTAGAGGATAATAATGGGAATGCAAAAACTAATTGAGAATGGCGGCTCCAAATACACCAGCAGAATCTCCTAATTTTGGTTTTAAGATTTGAGTGGCACATTCAGGATTAAATACATGTTTTTTCACCTCTTCAATACCTTTTGTATACAGCAGATCAATATTGCCTACTCCTCCTCCGATGACAATGACATCTGGGTCAACCATATTGATAATCGTAGATATGGCTATACCGAAGTATTGGATCAAACGATTCATGGTGGCTTTAGCTAAGGGATCAGATTTTTGGTCTGAAACGATTTCTTTTAGGGGTTTATATTTTCCAGAAACTTGGGTATAATACCTTTCTAGGCCAGGACCTGAAATGACAGTTTCTACACAGCCAATTTTGCCGCAATAACAGGAGCCACCAGACTCATGGAGAAAGTTATGACCCCACTCTCCCCCTATGCCATTAGCGCCATTCAATATTTGACCGTTGACTACTATTCCACCACCTACGCCAGTGCCCATGATCACTCCGAATACGACGCCAGCACTTGGTGCAACTTCAGGAACAATACCTAGGTGAGTTTCTGCCAAAGCAAAACAATTGGCATCGTTGGCCATAGCCATCGGCAATTGCAATAAGTTTTGAAGATCAGCCAAAAGCGGTTGATCATTCAAGTGCTGGCTATTGGAATTTTTTAAATGGCCGGTGGGAGGATAAATGGAGCCAGGTGTGCCGATTCCAATTTTTTCCGGTTTCAACCCACTTTCTTGTTCGAGTATCTCTACCAGTTTTTTGATTTGAAACAAGACGTGATGATAACCTTTATCACCTTCTGTGGGTAGGCGATGGCGAGCAATCACTTGATTGTTTGAGGAGGAGTCTATGATGATTCCTTCAATTTTTGTTCCGCCAAGGTCTATGCCCCATCTCATTTAAAACCTGTGGCTTTGTTTATTTCTTCCTGCATGGCAGCTATTTCTTCATTCATCTGTTCGGTGGACCAGTCTAGCCAATGCTTCATTTCAGTAGCCACCATTTTCAGATGATCTTTCACACTTTTTATATTGAAATACAACCTTCCCGTACGATGAATAAAGAAATCAGTCAAGTGCATGACCATTTCTCGTTCTATGCAAAATCTAACTTCAGCTTTTAGCAACTTGACTTCTTCATTTTTACTTGGAAGTCGTTCGGCAAAATTTAATATCGTTTGAGTTTGATCTCCATAAGTGTCGACCAGAGAGGCGATTTGCTCTTTATTGAATTGAGTATAATCTTTTTGAAGTTTGGCTTTGTAGCTTGAAATCGCTTTTGTGTTTTTAAAACTATTGCCGTTGAATTTGATTTTTTTGGATTTGGATTTAGTCTTTTTGGTGATGCCAGAACGCGAACTTTTCATTTCCAAAACAAGATCAACGGTTCGTTTGGCCATTTTTCTATAGCCAGTGAGTTTTCCTCCGGCAATCGAAATAAGTCCTCGATCTGAAATGAAAATCTCATCTTTTCTGGAAATTTCCGAAGCCGATTTTCCTTCTTCTTGTATGAGTGGCCGAATGCCAGCCCAGGAAGACAACACATCTTCAATTTTAATATGGATAGAAGGAAAAGCTTCGTTCACCGCTTTGATTAAATAACTGACGTCTTTTTTTTCTGTACGAGCGTCTCTTGGGTTGCCTTCGTAGTTGGTATCTGTAGTACCTATGTAGGTAATGTCGTTTTTGGGAATTGCAAAAATCATGCGTCCATCGGAGACATCGAAATAAACAGATTGCCGAACAGGTAGCATCTCGAATGGTACAACGATGTGAATGCCCTTCGTCAAATGCAGTTTGGTTTCTTTTACTTTTTTATTCAGCTTTCTGACTTGATCCACCCAAGGACCAGCAGCATTTACTACATAGTCTCCATAGATTTTAAAATCTTCCCCCGAATGCTCATCATGACAAGCTACGCCGCAAACTTTTCCCCCTTTGGCTAATAAGTCTGTGCAGTTAGCATAATTCAAGGTTTGAGCACCATGTTCAACTGAAGTTTTGATCAGTTCCATCACCAATCGAAAGTCATCCGTTTGATATTCGGCATATAGCCCGCCCCCTTCAATAATATTTTTGTCAAGCAATGGCTCGCAGTTCATGGTCTCTTCGATAGAGAGCATTTTGCGCTGATCTTCTTCTTCTACTCCAGCCAGCACATCGTACACCATTAATCCCACTGAGGTAATGATTTTACCGTAGTTTCCGTCTTTGATCAACGGAAGGAGCATTTTTTCTGGTCTGACTAAATGCGTGGCCAATTCATGGAGGATAGATCGCTCCTTGCCAACTTCACGAACAAGACTAAACTCAAATTGTTTGAGATACCTTAACCCACCGTGTATGAGTTTTGTGGATTTGCTACTGGTACCTGAAGCAAAGTCTTTTTTTTCGAGAAGAGCCACTTTTAAACCACGAGTGACAGCGTCTAATGCGATGCCAGCTCCTGTGATCCCACCACCTATTATAATAACATCATAATATTCATTCTTCAAATTTTGAATGATATTGGGTCTGGTTTGATATGAAAAGGATGGTTTTGACATAAATTTTTTTGTGCAAAACAAGTCGAAAAGTAGTCTTATTTAATTTTCGATTTGTTATGAAATGTTTATTATTTATCTGGCCCAATTCATACACCTTTTGATGGCATTGTGCCAACCAGTGTAAAGACTATCTCTTGTAAAATCGTCCATATTGGGCTTAAAAGTCTTGTCTATTGCTTTTTTCTTTCGTAGGTCTGACATGCTCCACAGACCGCTTGTGATTCCCGCAAGAAAAGCCGCTCCTTGAGCAGTAGATTCTACATTTTTAGGCCGTTCTACAGGCACGTTTAAAATATCAGCCTGAAATTGCATTAAGTAATTGTTAGCAGAGGCTCCTCCGTCAACTTGTAAAGAATTTAGTTTGACCCCTGAATCATTGGCCATGGCAAATAATATATCTCGGGTTTGATAAGCCAAAGACTCCAACGTTGCCTTAACAATATCATCGTTAGTCGTATCTTGTGTAAGACCAAATATTCCACCTCGTGCATACATGTCCCAGTACGGTGCACCTAATCCAGAAAATGCAGGCACCATGTAAACGCCACTATCTTCTTTACTTCTTGCAGCAATTTTTTCTGTTTCTTCCGCGGATTGAATCATTTTCAGGCCATCTCTGAGCCACTGTATGGCAGCTCCAGCCATGAAAATACTTCCTTCCAGCGCATATTCGACGGTACCATTGAGTCCCCATGCAATAGTGGTAATTAATCCATTTTTGGAGTACTGTATTTTTTCACCAGTATTCATCAGCAAAAAGCAACCCGTACCATAAGTGTTTTTGGCTTGCCCAGCATCAAAGCAACCTTGCCCAAAAAGGGCAGCCTGCTGATCCCCAGCCACACCCATAATGGGTATTTCGCCGCCCTGCACTTGTGCCATTCCAAAATGAAAACCTGAATGCGTAACATCTGGTAACATTTGTCTAGGAATATCAAACCGCTCTAACAATTCTTCATCCCAACTCAATTCGGAAATATTGAAAAGCATGGTTCGAGAGGCATTAGAAAAATCGGTGATGTGGGAGGCGCCATTGGTCAAATTCCAAATAAGCCAGGTATCTACTGTTCCAAAGATGAGATCTCCATTTTCAGCTGCTTTTCTGGCACCATTCACATTGTTAAGAATCCAATGAATTTTTGTTGCTGAAAAGTAGGAGTCAATTACAAGTCCTGTACTTTCTCTTATATAATCTTCAAGATCGTCATCATTTTTTAGTTTCTCACAAAAGTCGGAGGTTCGGGTATCCTGCCATACGATGGCATTATAAACCGGATTGCCTGTGTTTTTGTCCCATACTATAGTTGTTTCTCGTTGATTGGTAATTCCTATTCCCAGGATTTGAGAATTATTGACTTTACTTTTTTTGATCACCTCGTACATGACATCGAGCTGAGATTTGAGGATGTCGTAGGGATCGTGTTCTACCCATCCATTTTTGGGGTACAACTGCTTGAACTCTTTTTGAGCCATCGAAACCACTTTGCCTTTGTGGTCAAATAAAACTGCTCGTGAACTTGTCGTTCCCTGGTCAAGCGCCAGTATGTATTGTTTCATGTGGACAAATTTCCATTAATTTAACTACAAATATTAAATAATTAAACGGCAAACATGATTGATGTTAATTTTTAAAATTAACGACAATTTGTTTGACATTAAAGACAACAGATTATTTCTTAAAAAATGCCTGATTTATCTGCTTCTTCTAAACGGAATATGTGTTTAATTATCTCTGATGGCTGTCGACGGGTTAGCGATTGCAGACTTAAGAGAGTGATAAAGCACTGTGATAAAAGCAATCACTAAGGTGAACAACGCAGAAAATGCAAAGCTGGTCCAGCTCAATTCCATGGCGTAGGCAAAGTCTTGTAACCATTGATCCATCAAATAGTAAGCAATAGGGAAAGCCACTAGTATGGACATTACGATTAGTTTTAGAAAATCTTTTGACATCATCATGATGATCGTTAGGACGTTAGCCCCTACTACTTTTCTAATACCAATTTCTTTTTTTCTAGCCTCTGCTGTGTAAGAAGCCAACCCAAACAAACCCAGACACGCGATGGCTATAGTGAGGGTGGAGAATACAGCAAACACTTCACCTCTTTTTTGATCTGCTTCGTATTGCTCTTGAAATCCTTGATCTAGAAACGCAAATTCGAATGGCCTATTAGTTACGACGGTTTTAAAGGTCTCTTCTATCTCTGTCATCGTTGAGGCAATTTGATCGGCCTTCATTCTTATGATCATTTGACCATTATTAATGCGATTGTATATGACCAGAGGTGTTATCGGTTCTTGCAATGAAATCAAGTGAAAGTCTCTCACCACACCTATGACGGTAAACTCTTTCGTATCTAAGTCGTCGTTGATGAACCTTTCAAATTTCATTCCGATAGGGTTTTCCCAACCCATTTCGCGAACCATTTCCTCGTTTACAATAACAGATGATGCTGTGTCATTTCCAATTTCAGGTAAAAAATTTCGCCCCTCTAAGATGGGTATCTCTAGGGTTGGGAAGAATTGATTGTCTACGAGGATATTTTGAAAAATCTTTTCAATCATCATGCCATCAGCAGATTCTACCTTGATGCCGCTCATGTTCATGGAATTTGTACCAGGCACCCCAAAACCCGAACCTACGGATTCTACATTAGGGTTTTGTAAGAGCTCGTTGGATAACACGTCTAATTTGGCACGAACTTGCTCACCTTCTAGCGTCACTACCACCACCTGCTCCTGATTGAAGCCTAATTCTTTATTTCTAAGAAATTCTAGCTGCTCAAATACAATCCAGGTGCTCACCACCATGCCAAGTGAAATGGCAAACTGTGTCACCACGAGTACTTTGCGTAGCGTTTCGTTGCCCTTACTTTTTTGTGATCTGCCTTTAAGTACTTCGGCTGCCTTGAAGCGAGATAGATAAAAAGCTGGGTAACTACCTCCCACCAAACCAACAAAGAGAACGACAAGAATGAGAACCAGAATCATCTGAGGCCCGTCGATAAAATTTTGTTTGATTTCAAGACTGGCTAGTTCATTAAAAAATGGAATCAAAAAGAAAGTAAGAATTAAACTGATAATTAAGGCTATAAAGGCAATTACTATGGATTCTGTAACGAATTGACGCATGAGTTGCGTTTTGTATGACCCCATTGCTTTCCGGATTCCTACTTCTTTCGATCTGGATACTGATCGAGCCGTAGCCAGGTTCATATAATTGATACAGGCAATGAGGAGCATAAAAAAACCAATCGCACTAAAGATGTACAAGTAATTGATATCACCAACTGCACCAAAATCCATATCAAAATTGGAGTAAAGATGAATATCTGTGAGCGGTTGCAATGAAAGCTGTGCGGAGGCACCAAATTGATCATAAGTAGGCGCCATGTACTTGTCATACAACTGATTCATCACAGGTATTAGATCTGTATCGGATGTGCCTGCTGGAAGAATCACAAATAGCTGATCACTTAAATTGCCCCATGAGTCCTGCTGAGGTGTTCTGGTTTCGTGTGCTAAGAGACCGTCTGCCTGAACACTAGAGTTGAGTGGCGGGTTTTTCATGACGCCAGTAATGACCTTAGAATCTTCACCATCAGTTTTCACTGTTTTGCCAAGTGCAGATTGATTTGGAAACCATTTTTCTGCTACTTTTTTTGAAATCACTAAGGAGTTGGGCTCATTCAGGCAGGTGCCTTCGTCTCCTTCTAACAATTCAAAATCAAATACATTGAAAAATGAAGAATCCGTTTCCAAAATTTTATTTTCATAAAAGTATTCCTGACCAACAGCAACCAATGTTTCTCCTCTTTCTGTCAAACGAACAAAATTCTCCACAGCACCAAATTCGTTCATCAAAGTAGTACCCGTCAGAGAAGGGGCAAGCGGCACATAGAATTCAGTGTCTTGCACATTAGCCTTGGTGGTGACTCGGTAGATGTTTTCTCCTTTAGCATGGAAACTGTCATAACTCCGTTCAAAATCTATGTACAAGTAAAGCAACAAACTGCTTACAATTCCAATCGTGAGTCCGATCACATTGATCGTAGAGTAGACGGGGCTATTCTGGATATTGCGGAGGGCAATGGTGATATAATTTTTAAGCATAGTCGTGTAGTCTTACGCAAATGGGGTCAAATCATGTGCCGAAATATTTAACCTAAAGATTATCAATGTTTTAGAAAATATTTTGGCAATAATTTGTGCGATGAATTGTTCACTACTGAACGAAAAAGTGTTCATGATTTTATATGAAGCGCGTCAGTCGATAATTACATTCGATTTGCTCCGATTCACGTTTTACGACTAAGCTTACTTTTTTCCCTTCTCGAGTAAGAAATACATTTAAAAACTTTCCATAGTTATCTATAGTAAGTTGATCCCCATTTATAGATTCAATAACATCCCCAACTTTTAATCCAGATTTTTCAGCTGGGGAGTCTTTTCTCAGGGATTTGATAGTGAAGGAATAGTCTTTTGTGTGTTTCACAGCAATACTCATTCCGCTCATATCGTATTCGAATAAATTGTCGAAGTTGTTATTTTTTTTGAGATAGATTTTAGAATGATGGAAATCATAGATCACGCTAAATCTATTTAATACCCCTTGTCCAATGGATCCATCACCATATTTTTTTACATTTTCGTTATTGTCTATATGTTCGGGTTTGGCAAACGTGGCCAGCGGATTTTGTAAATCAAACTCATTGATTTTCATACTTCGAAGTCTCCCGATATGGCCGAGTACTTCTCCACCAAAGGACTGACCAATAGGAACTTCTAGATTTCGATAAGGCAAAAAATATTCTACGGAGTCATTTTCAAAGAAAATGGCGTGACTGGCTCCACTTTTAATCATAAAATCCATTTTTCTACTTTCCCAATTTTCAAAAACAACTTCTGTGTTTAAATATGGCTTTCTATCGACTACTTCCATAGGAAATTCTTGATAGCTTTTTTGAGCTTCGAATGACTCAGGTCTGTGTAGTGTGAGTGTATTCTTCGTATGGTCCACTTCAACTACAAAACTTTTGAATAAATCATATCCAATCAGTCCGTGAACTTTTGACCCTGCGATTCCTGCCAGATTTAGATAATCTGTTTCTAGCACCAGCATGGACGAAGCATCACCAGTCGACACACTATCGGACAGAGACATTTTAGCATCAATTGCTACATGGCCATAGTATACTTCATCAGCATTTTGACCCAATTTAATTTTTCGAGCATACCGAAATTGGAGAAAATCACCTACAGCTTTTTCGGTGAGAATGGTGTGTTCGATACTAGTATCAAGAATCAGGTTTACAGCTACTTTATTTTTCAGAGTGACTTCCAGTACAATTAGGTTATTGTAATTCTGGAAAGGGATAGTTACATTTTTTTCACCCTCAGGCATTGAAAACCCAAATTGCGCATGACTAAAACGAGCATAAAATAGAAGTACAAAAACGAGAGAGAATAGTCGAATGAATTGAATATAGTTTTTCATTTTTCTTGCTGCTGATCTATGCAAGAAGATAACAATTATCAATAATATTCCCTTATCGAGTGGTGCTTTTTGCTTGTTGGGTATTTGGTCAAACTTTTCGATAAGTCAAATTCACAAAGCCGGTTTTAAAGGCTTCGGTTTTGATAAGTTCGAAATTGGTTTCTTTTGGGGAGTTGGGGAATAAAGGAATACCTTCACCTAAAATTACGGGAGTGATCGTAAGTAGCATTTCATCAATTAATCCTTGATTCAACATAGAAGAGATCAATACTCCGCCACCTACCACCCAAATGTCTTTGCCATTTTCATGGATCCATTCATTTACTTTAGTTTCTAAATTCTCATGAACCAAATAGGTGTTTTCAGTTCTAATTTCGACTTTGTTGCTACTAATAATATAAGTTTTACAATCAGGATATGGCCATTCAACACCGAAACTTAATACTTCCTCATAGGTTTTTCTACCCATGATGATGGTATCTACGGAATCGTAGAAAGCATAGTAGCCGTAGTCTAATTTGTCTGGGTTTGGAACGGCATCTAGCCAATCGAGTGAACCATCTTTTCGGGCGATATACCCGTCCATGCTAGAAGCAATATAGAGTTTGCATTTTTTCACTTGATCTGAATGGGTGAGTTATCCATCGTAATTATCATTGTCAGACAAATAATCCGCATCAGCGTGTTTGTCTTCATAGTCATCTCTGACATCATCCCTGAGGTTGCCATCATCATCGTAGTCGTCATCTTCAGCTATCAGGTTTTCTGCCTCTGTGATAGACATACGTATTAAATAGATTTTTTCGTCGGTTTCGAAGCGCAAGGCACTCGTTTTTCCACCCTCTTTATTGGTGAAACTGAAAATATGCTGACTATACCCTTCTGGATATACCAACTTGATTTGCTCTTTTAATTCATCGTTGAGCTTCTCATATTCTTGAGTGACTCGTAGTTTATTTTGATTGTCCATCTTTTCTCTGCTGACGTGATTGTTCAATATAAAAAATGTGTCAGAAATTTTCGCCAAAGAAAAGGATAAAACTTTCAATTTGTCAATAGTACAATGAAGATTTAGTTAAGTCTTTTTTTCGCCAAGGTTATGATTGAATGCTACTGACAACTTCACCCAATGGGATAGGCTTTCATCCGAATCAATTCCTTCATCGTAGATAGAAACAAAATCTTTCATCACCTTGCCCGTAGGCTGAAAAGGGAGACAATTATTGTTCTTCAATGCCACTCGTACGGCCTCAGCTCCAATACGAGCAATAAGCCTTGGCTTGCCATTGGCTTTATCAATGCCGGTGCCCACGCACATCTTTTCCCTCAATACGAAGCATAGGCCACCCATCAGCCTTTTGGCTTCTGCAGTGACTCCTTGCACTTGAAGTTCACGGGCTATTCGGTCAGCAAGGTGTTGATCGTACGCCATTACTTAAGAATAATTGAGGTGAAATATTCATTTAAAGGACGGGCGGCGTGCCAGTAAGACATCAGTTCTTGTAGCAAGTTTTCTGATGTGATTAATGCCGGCTCCCGTTTAGATACAAAGTAGAATTGTTTCTTGAGAAGCAAAGGGTTTTGCTCTGAAGCTTCTTGAAATTCAGCAGGCATTCTTTTGCTTTCCTCCCCTTGAATTGTGCCGAACTTTGCCTTGAAATCCTCCTCCTGAATCAATGCTTCCAAAGTATTTGGGTTTTTCTTGATGTCTAATCTGAGTCGATGGAGCTGGTCTTTATCCAGTACATATGCTCCACCCATGATGCCCATTTCTTCCAGAGTAAACCTTAAAAATAGCCCAGGCACGCTCTTGTCTTTTCTTCCTGCACGTGAGACCACGGCCGAGTAGTGCAAATTGTAAGGGGTTTTATCTTTTGAAAACCTTAAGTCGCGATTGATTCTAAGAACGCAGTCTTTAGGTGAAATCGAAATCCTAGGATCTTCTTTTTGAATCTCAGCAATCAGATCCGACAAGAAAATTTCAAATGGTTTTTTAACATCCGATTCATACCTTTTCTTATTGGTGTGAAACCATTCTTTCTGATTGTTGTTAGCGAGGTCTTCGAAGAAAGTAACAAATGATTCTGTGAAGTATTTCATTTCTCAATTGAATAAAGTTTAAACAATGTTTCCCTTTAGACAAATGAACCGATAGAAACGGACGGGATTTTGAAAGAAATTATGATTTTTCTTCAGAAAGGGCCATTTTCACCCAATTTGGACTATTTTCTAAAAAATAGATGTGGAGGTGACTGCTAGTGCCTTCCATAGGATTCATGTTTTTGACCAATTCCAGACGTAGGTCTAAGAGTTTTTCTTTGTCCGGGTTTGTGCCTTCTCTTACCATTTTTATTTGATTGGCTTTGGATTGCTCATCTTGTTCGGGGTTTAGAATTCCTTTAAGAGACGAGCACTGATGACAGGTGCCTTGCTGGCTTACGAAGGCACACTTCTCATCAAAAATTCTAGTTAAATTTTTTCTGGCGTCTGCTATTGCGTGCTTGACTTTGCCTTCACTCAGCCCAGTGATTGTCATTATTTCAGAGACTTTAAAACCGTAGACGTTTTTGAGCCAAATACAAACCTGCTGATCCACTAGTAATGTTTTGGTCATGCAGTTGAAGCAGTAGGTAATGTGCTCTTTCAGTTCAAAACTCCTGTCAGGGTTACTGTTATAGACACCTCTCATTTTATCAAATAGCTCTTCAGAGTTGATATGCAATTTGGCATTGATCTGTTGGGCATCTTCTCGCCAACGTGACTGCTTTGCCAAATGATTCTTGGCCAGATTGTGTGCTATGGTGAACACCCAGGTTTTATAGGAAGACTCCTGTCGAAAGGTGTCAATTTTTTCCACCACTTTTAAGTAAGTGTCATGCACCAAGTCTTCGGCTAATGCTCGGTTTGACACTAACCGAAAAACAAACGAAGTCAATTCGTTTTTGAACTGGAGGAATTGGTTTTCGTACGATTCAGGGTTTGTATTAGTCAATTTACTGGTTTATTAATTCAATTGAAACGTCGTGTTTACTGAGTAGGTGAATTCAATTTATACAAAACTATACGCCCAATAAATAAGAACCCCTTGTAATGGCATACGAATCAATGTGGGTATGACTTGTTTGCTCTTTCTTTTAGCGAGTTGATAATGATAAATATTAGCAGGGAAAACGGCTACCAGTAGAGTAATAATTCCCCAAGCTGCTAGTGTTCGTGTTTCATCAAATACTATGGCGGCACCTAATATAATTTCAATTGCTCCAACCAAAAGATTGACTGCGTTTGGATATGGCACCCACTTGGGCATAATCTTCAGGAAGAATTTTGGACTGAGAAAATGACTAACTCCAGCTAAAATATAGAAGGCTGATAGGGTATATAGTGAAATGTATTGGCTCATACTATCAAATCTTTTGTGTTCAATGTAGCCCACTCCGTCCATGAGCCGTCATAAACAGATTTAGAATTGTCTAATACCTGTTCTGCCGCGAGATAGACGATGCATGCAGTAACTCCAGAACCACAGCTGAAAATTAGCGGTTTATCCTTGTTGGGTATCGTCTTGAAAATTTCTAAAAGCTCATTTTTTGTTTTGAGTTTCCCTTTGTTTAATACTTGCTTGAACGGAATATTAATCGAATTTGGAATATGCCCACTTAAAAAACCTTCTCTTGGTTCTGGGTCTGTACCGTTAAATCGGCCAGGAGACCTTGCATCAATCAGCCATTCGTTTTGAGTTGAAATGTTGGCCTTGATGTCATCTATATTTTTAACTGCGAAAGCATTTAAGCTAGCGACAAAATCTCCCATGTCTAAAGTAGTGTTTTTAGTTATTTCAGTTTCAAATCCAGCGTTGATCCATGCAGGAAGACCACCATCTAGTACAGATACCGATTGATGTCCAAATGTTCTGAACATCCACCAAGCTCTTGGGCTAGAATATATTCCAAGGTTGTCGTAGATCACAATTTTGCTTGACTGATTGACACCTAGCTTTCTACATCCGTTTTCAAATGTCCGAATTTCGGGGAATGTATTCGGAAACATTCCTTTTGGCTGACTAAAATCATTTTTTAAATCAAACTTCCTTGCACCTGGAATTCGAACGTTTTGAGTGCTTGCCACATCATCGGATTGTACACTTTTTTGACTGGCGTCTAGAATGATCAATTCTTCATCGTCCAAGTGATTTTTAAGCCAGTCAACGGATATGATAGATGGAGTCATACTTTATTTTTGAAATATTATTTTCTCCTTTGCCCTAATTTCACCCAAGTCATAGCATCCAATATTTTTTCCGGCCATTGGCTGTGTTGCGCGGAATCGATTTTTATGGATTCGTGCATTTCAGTATAAAAGACCTTTTCAACGGAAGTACCTACTGCGGTCAATCCATAAAGGTCAAAAAGCTTATTGAAGTCGCGTCCCAGCTTTGAGGTGGCCAGGAAGCTGGCGATGGTATCGTATTGGGTAGTAGCAGTTGAACCATAACCGTCAAAAGCCTCCAGATACTCATTAGTTACTTGTATCGCCAGGTCACCCGTTTGAACTAATCGACCCACAAATACACCAGACAATGAATCAAAATTGTAGTCTTTTGCTGCATAAGGCAAAATAGTTTTGAGTTGCTTCATTTGCTGATGATAGGTTAGGGACGGATGAAGGCCTAGGATCAAGTTGACACGTCCATACTTTTTGCTTTTCGTAAAAGCTGGAAAAAACAATGTGCTATCGCCATCTACTACGAGTAAATAACCAGTTGCTTTTTCGCGGTAAGCAGACCCAGCCAACTCCTCATTGACATCGAAACGCAAAACAAGCGTATCTGGTACAGTTGGTTCTGGCGAGGAAATTTCTGGTTTGTTTTTTGGCTGACAAGCCCACATCAAAATCAAAAGGGCATAAGTTGGTTTTAGCATGACATCTGAATTTATTCTTCTAAATTTATGTTGTACCCACCAAAGGAAAAAAGAATGATCATGAAAGTATTTATCTCAGCACTCACAGTACTCTTAATGACGGCCTGTCAAACTCAAGGACAAGAAAAGAAAACGAGCAATTCCGCTATTCAAGAAAAAGTCATTAAGACTGATGCAGAATGGAAAGAAATTTTAACACCCATGCAGTACAATGTCCTCAGAGAAAAAGGCACTGAACGACCGTGGACTGGAGAACTCAACAAAGAAAAAAGAGAAGGGACGTTTTATTGTGCAGCCTGCAAAAACCCACTTTTCGAATCCAAAACAAAGTTCGAGTCTGGTAGTGGGTGGCCAAGTTTCTACACCTACGCTACAGACACAAGTTTACTTGATCTCGCAGATTACAAATACGGCATGGTGCGTACAGAAGTCATTTGTGCCAAATGTGAAGGCCATTTAGGACACGTTTTCGAAGATGGGCCGAAGCCTACAGGTTTGCGCTACTGTATCAATTCAGCCAGCATGATTTTTGAGAAGGAGTAATTTACAGATGTCATATCTTGATTTGGTCAGGGTATCCCAAGCCTCTAGCAGAATCATTGAAGAGAGCACCTCATACTTGTATTGGCTTAATATTGAAACTTATACCCTGTCCTTTTAAGCAACTTCTCTGAACTGACTTTTTTGAATGGCAAAGGCTCACCTGAAAAGGTTGGTGCTTCTACGCCTAATTCTCTGGCAGCTTTTTCATAAAACGACTGTCGTGTTTCATTCATAGGAGCACAGGCATTGAATACTTCTCCCCATAATTCATTTTCAATAATGCTTTGAATCACTCCAATGCTATCTTCGAGATGAATCATGTTTATGGGGTTATCAGCACCAGCTAAATTCTTCTTCCCCGAGAGGAATCTACCGGGGTGTCTGTCTGGTCCATACAATCCACCAAAACGAATGACTGTGGTTTGGAATGCTGGATTATTTGCGAAAAGCTGTTCCATGTTGAGTAAGGAAATGCCACCTCGAGTCAGACATTCTGAATTTGCATCGACCTCAGTCACTACTTGATTGTTAGAGGGATATACAGCTGTTGAACTAACGAAAATGACATATTTGGATATGATATGTTCAAGAAGTGTTTGTAGTTGAGTTTCGTGAAAGTCTTGAATACCGTCTCTGTTCCTTGGTGGTAAGTTGATGAGCAGAATATCAGAATCAAAAAAATCAGAGACGTCGCCTATTAGTTTTGGATTAAGAGCCAAATGAAAGGGTTTAATTCCAGCAGATTCTAATTGTGGAATTTTATCAACTTGAGTGGTGGAACCCTTGATTTGATAACCAGCTTCGGCTAAGTGTTTTCCCAATGGCAACCCTAGCCATCCGCACCCTAATATGCTTATTGATGTCATTCTGCGAATTTAGTCTATTCCGCTCATCACAAACATTGTCGAAATTTGATGATCCCATCATATATTGCTTGGTGAAAGTCAAAAAACTCTAAAGATGAAAAAACTATTTATAACAACATGGATGATTGCAGGAGTAGTACTCATTTCCTGTGGCCAAAAAACAAGCCTTAATTACAGTATCGACTTAAACGATCGAAGCAATGACGAATTCAAAGTCACGCTCGATATAAAAGGATTGTCAGACGATAACAATATTTATCAGTTTGCGGCAACTGCTCCTGGCACTTATCAAACCATGAACATTGGTCGCTTCGTGCGAAGCTTTAAAGCATATGATAAAAAAGGCAACGAAATTGTCACTAAAAAGAAAAGTGAAAACCAATGGGAGTTGACAACGCCTAAAAAAATTACAAAAATTGAATTTCGGGTAGCAGAAACTTGGGATACACCAGTAGAAGAAATGGAGATGTACAAAATGTGTGGTACTTCTATGGAAGATGATCATGTCTTGTTCAATGCACACTGCGTGATAGGTTATCCACAAGGAATGCAAGGTCAGCCTCTAACACTGTCATTGACTTATCCTGAAGAATGGAAAATTGGAACAGCACTTTCTAAAAATGAGAATGGAGCTTATGCTGCCAAAAACTTTGATCACGCAGTGGATTCACCGATCCTATTGGGTAGACTGTCAGAAGCCAGTGCGGATTTTAATGGCACCAAGGTAGAACTCTACACATACAGCAAAACAGATAAAATCAAATCAACCGATTTACTTGAAAGCATGAGCGCTATGCTTGAGGCGGCCAACAAATTTGTGGTTGATTTTCCTGTAGACAGGTATACCTTTTTGTTTCACTTTGAAGATTTCAATGCTGGTGCTTGGGAACATTCCTACAGCTCAGAGTACGTATATGTAGAAGACGACTATGCGGTAGATGGGGGGCCAAAAATCACGAGTACTGCAGCACACGAATTTTTTCATATCATTACGCCCCTCAATATTCATAGCGAGGTCATCCAACAATTCAATTTCGTAACACCCACGCCGTCTGCACACCTCTGGCTATATGAGTCTACCACGGAGTGGGCTTCTGATATGATGCAGGTACGTGGAGGAATCATGACCTTGGAAGGATTGCTTGGTCAGCTGAACTATAAACTGAGAGTGGATGATTATTATTTTGATTCTGACTACAGTTTGACGAAAATCGCCGAAACGTCTTTTATGGAATCAGGCAGAAAAAATTATAGTAATGTTTACTACAAGGGTGCCGTGATTATAAACTTGCTTGATATTCTTCTGCTCGAAAAATCTGATGGGAAGCGAGGCATGAGAGAAGTGGTCAATGAATTATCGAAAAAATATGGCTCTGAAAAGGCGTTTCCAGAAAATGAATTCTTTGATATTTTCACAGAAATGACTTATCCAGAAGTGGCTGATTTTTTTGAAAAGTATGTGAAAAATGACGAACCCTTACCATTGAAAGAGTATTACGCCAAGGTTGGCATCACTTATTTAGCTGAAAAAACAGTAGGAGAAGGAGACGAAGCCAAAGTGGAAAAATTCGTTTTTGAAGTTGATACTTTGGCCAATGAAAAACAACTAGCTCTGCGCAAGGCGTGGACGACTAACTTGTAAGCGCAAAACAAAGAACAATAATGGCTGTCTGGATAGAATCCAAGCAGCCATTTTTTATGTGCTAAAATAGAATAACGAATGAAGTATCTTCGGATACATACATATTAGACATTAATAATTAACCATGAATAAACTATTAACTGCAATTCTAGCTTTTGGTGTGATATTTTCCATCAGAGCTCAAGACAACAAAAAAGAGGAATGGAAGGTATCAGAACCTGCACTCCCATATCAGGAAACTACTATCACCACAGATGAAGGCACCTGGATGAGCCTTGACATCAGCCCAGATGGATCTCTTCTGGTTTTCGATTTATTGGGTGACATCTACACTCTACCAATTGCAGGCGGAAAAGCAAAAGTGATTCGTGAAGGACATGCCTTCGAAGTACAACCTAGATTCAGTCCTGATGGTACGCAGATCAGTTTCACCAGTGATGCGGGTGGAGGTGACAATATCTGGGTAATGAATATCGATGGCACAGAGGCCAAACAAGTGACTAAAGAAGATTTTAGGTTACTCAACAATGCGGTCTGGTCTGCTGATGGAAATTATTTATATGCTAGAAAACACTTTACTTCTCAGCGTTCAGCAGGCGCTGGCGAAATCTGGATGTATCACAAATCAGGTGGTGCTGGTATTCAGCTGGTCGAAAAGAAAAATGATCAACAGGATATAGGAGAGCCTTGGGCTTCTTCAGATGGTAAATATGTCTACTATAGCGAAGACATGTATCCAGGTGGATACTTTCAATACAACAAAGATCCAAACAGTCAGATCTACGCTATCAAAAGATATGATTTAGAAAAGGGAAAAACTGAAAAGGTAACTGGTGGTGCTGGTGGGGCGATTCGTCCTGTGACTTCGCATAAAGGAGACCAATTGGCTTTTGTTCGTCGTGTTCGCGAAAAAACAGTACTGTATTTACATGACCTGAAAACAGGAGCGGAATGGCCGATCTATGATGAATTGACTAAAGACCAGCAAGAAGCCTGGGCCATCTTCGGACCATTTACAGGATTCAACTGGACACCTGATGATCAACATATTGTGTTTTGGTCGAAAGGCAAAATCAGAAAGATCAATGTGTCTAGCATGGAAGTCACTACCATTCCATTTGAGGCCACAGCTACACACAAAATTGTAGACGCGTTGAAATTCAAAAATGATGCTGCACCAGATCAGTTTATGGCTAAGGCTATTCGCCAAGCTGTGACTTCTCCTGATGGCAAAACCTTAGTGTTTAATGCAGCGGGCTATTTATGGAAAAAGAGTTTACCAAATGGCACTCCGAGCCGTTTGACCAATGGAACAGACTTGGAATTCGAGCCAGCTTTTTCACGAGATGGAAAATATTTGACTTACGTCACCTGGAATGATGATGATATGGGAGCGATCTATACATTGAATATGTCGTCTCCTAAAGCCAAACCTGTGAAAGTAACCAGTGAAAAAGCAATTTATAGAGAGCCTGCATTTCATCCAAAGGACATTAATACCATTGTTTATAGAAAAGAAGGTGGCAATAGCCATCAAGGCTATGTGCATACGAAAGAGCCTGGCTTGTATTTACTGAAAGTGAGCAATTCGAAAAAGACGCCAACGACTGCTAGTAAAATTACTGATGAAGGCGCTTACCCTACATTCAATCAAGCGGGTGATCGCATCTACTACCAAACAGGTGGCTATCTATTTGGATCATTAGAAAAGACTTTAAAGTCTGCGAAACTTAATGGAACGGACGTCAGAGAAATTGTAAAGTCAAAATATGGGCAACGTATCATACCAAGCCCGGACGAAAAATGGGTGGCCTTTTCTAATCTATACAAAGTGTATATCGCAGCCATGCCATTGGCAGGTAAAACGATTACGCTTGACGGAAAGTCCACTAACGTGCCTGTGGCACAAGTGGCTAAAGATGCCGGCATCAATATCCAATGGTCAAACGACTCAAAAAGGTTGAATTGGACCTTGGGGAATGAGTATTTCAGCAATGCCATCAATGACAGATTTCTGTTTGTAGATGGCGCGCCAGACAGTATTCCGCCTATGGATTCTGTCGGCATCAAAATCGACCTTCAGTTGCCAAGTGACAAACCAAATGGAAAAGTTGCTTTCACCAATGCTCGAATTATCACCATGAATGGTGATGAGGTAATTGAAAGTGGAACGGTCCTAGTTGAGTCTAATAAGATTATTGCTGTTGGATCGGAGGTTGAAATCCCTTCTGATGCTAAAGTGATAGATACTGCAGGCAAAACAATCATGCCAGGGCTAGTAGATGTACATGCGCATTTAGGTGCCTTTCGTTATGGATTGAGTCCACAGCAGCATTGGCAGTATCATACGAACTTGGCGTATGGTGTCACGACTACACATGACCCCTCTTCAAATACAGAAATGGTTTTCTCACAATCTGAAATGGTAAAGTCAGGAGCAATGGTGGGTCCAAGAATATTTTCTACTGGCGTGATCCTTTACGGTGCCGATGGGGACTTCAAAGCCTTGGTCAACAGTTTGGATGATGCACGGTCAGCCATCACAAGAACGAAAGCTTTTGGAGCGTTTTCTGTAAAGAGCTATAATCAGCCTAGAAGAGACCAGCGTCAGCAGGTAATTCAGGCCGCACATGAGCAGCAGGTAGAAGTAGTGCCCGAAGGAGGCTCGAACTTCTTTCATAATCTCACGATGATCTTAGATGGACACACGGGCGTCGAGCATAATTTGCCTGTTGGCGAATTGCACAATGATGTGATCCAACTATGGAAAGCCAGCAAAACAGGCTATACACCTACTTTGCTAGTAAACTATGGTGCGATGAGTGGTGAATATTATTGGTATCAAACCACCAATGTGTGGGAGGATGAAAAGCTGTTGAATTTCACACCACGCTCAATTATTGATTCCAGGTCGAGACATAGAACCATGATCCCGATGCAGGAATATGACAACGGGCATATCTTGACTTCGCAAAGCTGCAAGAAATTGACAGATGTGGGCGTGAAAGTAAACCTAGGAGCTCATGGTCAGTTGCAAGGATTAGGAGCACACTGGGAATTGTGGGAATTGGCTCAGGGTGGCATGACGAACCTTGAAGCCATAAGGTCTGCTACTATGAACGGGGCCAATTACATCGGAATGGATGATCAGATTGGATCTATTGAAGTGGGGAAGTTGGCCGACTTAATTGTGTTAGATAAGAATCCGTTGGAAGACATTCAGAACTCGAACTCTGTGGTATACACCATGATCAATGGAAGATTATATGATGCGAGCACCATGAATGAAGTGGGTAACTATGATAAACCAAGAGGTAAATTCTATTGGGAACAAACGGGTTATGCCCCGGCTTTTGATTGGCACGGTGCTAGCGATACAGGATGCTCTTGTAGAGCAGGGCATTAATGGAAAAAAAGCGTCACTTTGAGGCTTAGAAGAAGTCCTCAGCAGAAGAGTACTCTGCTGGGGACTTCTTTTTTTACTCAACAAAATGTGAGAAATTTTTGAACAGACTTATTCTTTACCGACACTCTTTTGAAACTCACGTAAGTAGTCCGTTGCTTCTTTGAAAGTAGTTACCCAGATTTCATCTCTTTTTGAATCCAGATATTTGAGCAATTCCTCATGGGCTTCTTTGCTTACCTGCATATGCTCTGCTCCTACACCATGAAAGGTGATTGTGCTTAGCGTTTCGTTTTGAATGATAGTGTCTACATAGGCAATCAAAAAATGTGCGCCATGATTGTTAGGGGCCCAGGAAGGCACATGGAATAAGTCTATTTCCTGCGGAGTAGCCAGTTTAGTTTGTACTTCTGAGGCATCCCTTGCAGCAGTTGCATATAGAAATAACGAGTCGCTGTAATTTTCCCCATCTGCATAATAATTTGAACAGGGATAGGCAAATGTCCTTTGTCGGCAACTATCCAAGGCTTGTAAGAAACTATTGGCGGTTTGTATTTCCTCATATATTTTTTCCAAAGAATAATCATCTAAGTTGTGGTGGTCCGCTACCCAGTCCATACCATCCAAAGATTTTTGACAGGGGTGAAATAGGGTATGATTGCCTAATTCATGTCCTGACTGCGCTAGTGACTTCCACTTTTCCATGTGATTCTTGAGAGAAGGAGAAGATAGTGTGGGATAAAATGTTCCTTTAAAATTATATTGTTCGAGCATAAGTGCTACCGTATTGATGTGGCTAGGTAGACCGTCATCGTAAGTTAGACAAATGGCTGCTTTGGCTCCATTGGGCCAAATGATTGCACTTTCATCCTGTCCAAGAGCTACAAAACAAATAATAATAAAAAGAGAGGTAATTGTTAATTTCATGATCATTCAAAATTAGTAAATCGTGAAACCATAGAAAATTTCAAACCCAATCGAAATCTACTACTGATTGTTTATTTAATAATTGGGTAGGAATTACTTTTTGAATGGTTTCTTTCAGTCGTTCGATAACGGATTCTTTGATATAACTATTGTGTACAACTATGCTGACCTCACGAACAGGTTCAGGATGAGAAAATCTTCTGATGTGGATTTCATCTTGTACGTGATTGATAGATAGCTCTGGCACTAGTGTATAACCCACTCCTTTTTGTACCAGACTTTTTAGTGCTTCAATCGAGCCACTTTGATATTCGAAACCTATGGAAGAACCATGTTTTGCTCCTTTGCAAATTGAAAGCGCTTGCTCTCGAAAACAATGTCCCTCATCTAATACTAATACTTCACTTGGATCCAGGTCATCAGCAAGCATCAGCTTTTCACTAAGTAACCGATGATTCTCGGGTAAGTAAAGTAAAAAAGGTTCGTAAAATACTGGTACTTCTCTGATGGCAGACTCATTGAGTGGTGTGACCAAAATGCCAATGTCGATGATGCCATTCTCCAGCTGAGAAATGATTTGGCTGGTTTGAAGCTCCCTGATTTTCAAATGAATTTTTGGATTTTCTTTAATAAATGAAGGCAAAAACTGAGGCAGCAGATAAGGCGCCAAGGTAGGAATGATTCCCACGGTATATTCTCCTTCTAGTGCCTCTTTTTCATGGGTGACAAACTCCTTGAGCTGTTTAGATTCTCGTAGTATTTGTCTGGCTCTTAGAATGATTTCTTTTCCAATTTCAGTAGGCTGAAGTGGCTTTTTGTCACGATCGAATATCCTTACCCCGATTTCCTCTTCTAGTTTTTTGACCTGCATGGTGAGGTTTGGCTGGGAGACAAAACAGTGCTCTGCTGCCGTGACGTAATGCCTATATTCATCCAGAGCGATAATATATTCGAATTGCTGTAAAGTCATATAACTATTTCTTATACAAGTATAATAATTATTGATTTGACTAATAACATTTTATTCGCCACATTTATAGAACATTGACTTAACAAACTAAAAAGATTAAATAAAATGGGAAACAACGATTCTAATGGCGCAGGAAAATGCCCCTTTCATGGAGGTGAATTAAATCATAGTGCTGGAGGCGGTACATCCAATCTGGACTGGTGGCCAAATATGCTAAAACTAAACATCCTTAGGCAGCATTCTAACCTTTCGAATCCTATGGGTGAGGATTTCAATTATACGGACGAGTTTAAGAAACTGGATCTAAAGGCCATAAAAAAGGACTTGTATGATTTGATGACTGAATCTCAAGACTGGTGGCCGGCGGACTATGGCCATTATGGCCCCTTCTTCATCAGAATGGCTTGGCATAGTGCAGGTACCTATAGAATCCAGGATGGTCGAGGAGGTGCTGGATCGGGTTCGCAACGTTTTGCGCCACTCAATAGCTGGCCAGACAATGGCAACTTGGATAAAGCACGTTTGCTCCTTTGGCCAGTCAAGCAGAAATATGGTAAGAAGATTTCATGGGCAGATCTGATGGTGCTGGCTGGCAACTGTGCTTTAGAATCCATGGGATTCAAAACGTACGGGTTTGCAGGTGGCCGAGAAGACGTTTGGCATCCTGAAGAAGATATTTATTGGGGAGCAGAATCAGAATGGCTCGGGGATAAAAGATATACAGGAGATCGTGAGTTGGAAAATCCTCTGGGAGCTGTTCAAATGGGTTTGATATATGTAAACCCAGAAGGGCCAAATGGTAATCCTGACCCTTTAAAATCTGCTATTGATATTCGAGAGACATTTGGCCGTATGGCCATGAATGATGAAGAAACGGTGGCACTCGTAGCTGGTGGTCATACTTTTGGTAAAGCACATGGAGCAGCAGATCCCGACAAATATGTGGGAAGGGAGCCAGCAGGTGCTGGTATCGAAGAACAAAGCATGGGCTGGAAGAATTCTTTCGGCAGTGGTCATGGAGATGATACCATTACCAGTGGTATAGAAGGTGCATGGACATCTACTCCCACGGAGTGGAACAACGAATATTTTGATGTGCTATTTGGATATGAGTGGGAATTGACCAAAAGTCCGGCTGGCGCAAATCAGTGGACACCAACGGCCGCTTCTCATGCCAATCAGGCACCAGCAGCCGGTGATGCCTCGAAGACACAAGCGTTGATGATGACGACAGCAGATATGGCTTTGAAAATGGATCCTATTTACGAACCGATCTCCAAACGCTTTCATGAAAATCCAGATGCATTTGCAGACGCATTTGCCAAAGCGTGGTATAAGTTGACCCATAGAGACATGGGACCGATTGCGCTTTATTTGGGCAGTGAAGTTCCTTCAGAAGAGTTGATCTGGCAGGATCCAATTCCATCTGTGAAACACGAGTTGATTAATGATAAAGATATAGCTGACCTCAAATCGAAAATTTTGGCTTCTGGGTTATCAGTTGCTGAATTGGTATCTACCGCTTGGGCTTCAGCGTCTACTTTCCGTGGCTCTGATAAAAGAGGTGGAGCTAATGGTGCACGTATTCGTTTAGCCCCTCAAAAAGATTGGAAGGTGAATAACCCGACGCAGCTATCCAAAGTGCTCGAAAAGCTGGAAAGTATTCAAAATGATTTCAGCAAAACGGTTTCTCTTGCCGACTTAATTGTCTTGGCGGGATGTGCAGGTGTGGAGCAAGCAGCTAAAGATGCTGGCCATAGTATCACGGTTCCGTTCACGCCAGGTCGAGCAGATGCTTCTGTAGAACAGACAGATGTAGATTCATTTAGGGCACTTGAGCCATTGGCAGATGGTTTCCGGAATTATATGAAAGATGGTTATACCATATCAGCAGAAGAAATGTTGGTAGACAAAGCTCAATTGATGACGCTGACCGCGCCAGAAATGACTGCGCTTGTGGGAGGTATGAGAGTGTTAGGAGCGAATTTCGATCAGTCGGAAAAAGGCGTATTCACCAAGCAACCTGGAAAGTTGACCAACGATTTCTTTGTTAACCTTTTGGACTTGGGAACGACTTGGAAAGCGACTTCGGACAAACAGGATGTTTTCGAAGGACGAGATCGCAAAACAGGTCAGGTGAAATGGACTGGAACTAGAGTGGATTTGATCTTTGGTTCAAATACTGAATTGAGAGCTTTGGCTGAAGTTTATGGCTGCGGAGATTCTCAAGATAAATTTGTAAATGACTTTGTAGCTGCCTGGGACAAGGTGATGAATCTGGATAGATTTGATTTGAAAAAATAAGGCACTAAGTCCGTCATCACGAACGGAGTGAGGTGAACTCAATTTTCGAAATCGAAATTTGTGTTAAGATTGCTTCACTTTGTTCGCAATGACGGTATTTTCTAGATCGTTTTCTTTTTTAAGGAAACTCAAAGAAAGCATGATACATTTGATTACTGTCGCTGGCCAGAGCGCACGAAAATTCCACTTGGTGGAAGCGTGTATTTCTGATTTCAAAGCGCTGATGCGAACGATCACATCAGGCAGGGTGATGATTGTGTCGACTAAGTTTAGATCAGATTTATTTTATAGTGCTGAAAAACCCGAACACGATTCGATTTTAAAATTGTGGGCGTTTTATGCCAAAGCCGAGTTGTCAGACTTAAACAAAAAAGAAGTTAAAACTTACGTTGGAAGGAAGGCCTCATTTACGGAATACTTTCAGTCTGTCAACAAGCTTTCTTTCTCTTGGCACTACTATCGATTGTATCAGAAAGCCTTCTACGAAACCTATTCCAACGACCAACAAAATCCTGTGACTATGATTGTGGTGGGCTGTGATCAGCATTTAGTTGCTCACCCTAGCATCACACGAGAACCATTACTAGGAATGAATCAATCTATCAAATTTGACTTAGCGGGTGACACTTTTATGCTAGCCATGCACATTCTCAAAAACGAGACACACGCCAACTGAATCAACACTACTTTGGTTCAATAATCAAAAACACTGCTGTAGTTTCGCCGACATTGAGCACTTCGTGCCAGTCAATGCGCTCATTGTAGAAATCATAACCTGTCGGCACGTTCACTTCACGTGTACCTGTAGTATCTGTGATTCGAAATTTTCCTCCAGCAAGTGTGTAGCCAAAGTGCTCCGCGTGAAAATGTCTGTCATGCCCCACAACGGGTGCGAACGTACACTTGAATACTCTAATACTTTCGTTTTCTTCCAGCACATCACAAACCGATTCACCTTTCCAACCTGCTTCGAGCGGGTCGGGCAATTCCGACTGTACTTGCCCCAGACAATTATTGCTCAAGTGAATCAGCAATAGGCTAAAAATGATAAACGCAGATTTGATGTTGTTTATATTCAAAATGAATTTTCTTATTTCGATTGAGACACGGAGTAGATCGTGACGACTTGCTCTTTTCCTTTGAGTGCAATACTATCTAATTTGTGAAATCTAAATGATGAATCTAATATCTTGTCCTTGAGGTTTTCCGAAATCAATAGTTCTTCGCCATAGTCATTGCATTTTTCCTGAATTCTGGCGGTCGTGTTGATGGTGTCGCCATGGTAGGCAATTTCTTTTTTGTACTTTCCTACTTCCGTTACAGTTACAACTCCCTCGTTTAATCCCGCTTTGAAATGCGGCTGGCAATCGTATTGCTTTTGATAATATGCCTTCCTTTTTTCCAGCTGTGCCTGAAAATTGTAATAGGCATTAATACAGTTTTCGTTTCTTAGCCCATCTGCTAAGTTCCAAGTCAGAATCACCTCATCCCCTACGTATTGATAAATCTCCGATTCATTTTCAACAACTACCCCTAGATCATTGAAACAGTCCTGAATCATTTTACTGTATTTGATATGACCAAGCCGTTCGGCGTGCTGAGTAGAAGATTTCAAGTCTAGAAACATAAAGACACGTTCTTCCTCTTTTGGCGAATAAAACTTCCCTGTAAGCAGTTTTACTAAATTGTTGCCACCAAAGAATAAGCTGACTTGCATCAATCCAAACATGAAAACGTCAACAGTAAGGATATAGAGGTATATGGCAAAACTGCCTGGTTCGAAGGCGAAATCCAGCAACTTCATTTCCTTACCATAGATAGTAAAGGCCAGTAAAATCATGGAGGTTAAAAAAAGCAGTGCATAGGTAGCACGCCAAATAATTAGCCTCAATAAAGAAATTTGTTTGTAGCCATATTCCATCATGAGTACGTGTGCAATCCCCGAGATAGATCCAAAGAACGGCCCCATCATAAGTGAAGTCACAATTGAATCCCAAAATTCAAATTGAACAGAGCCCAGTTCCTGTGTGCCTTCTCCTCTGACAATACAGAGATAGATAAAGGCCAACGTCCAGCCTAAGCTATAGTCTCGTACAGTTCGCCAACGGCGTTTGGTTTTGAAGGTCATGAAAAAATATTTTTAAAACAGGTCAACAAAACTCTTAGACCAAAAATCCTCAGGTTTTTGACCATCTATTTTTATCTCCTTCTTTGTTTTTAATACTTTCACTATTGAGTGTACATCACTAATATTGAATTTTTTAAGGTTTACCTTTTTATCCTCCAAATGGTACATGGATAACACCTCCAGCTCACCCGAAGAATTAACCAAAAAAGACGCTATTGACTCTAATTTAATATTGTCTTTTGGCCATATGATTCTGTCTTTTGTGAGAATTAAGCCGTAATATAATTCGTAATGCACAAGAGAGAAGACCCAGAGAATCAAATAAAAACCAACTGGAAGGGCATAGATTACAATTGGTTCGTATTTGTCGCTGACCAACAACACAACATATAAGACAGAAACCAAAATTGGAGGAAAAAATTTGTTTTCTACTTCTTCTCGAAATGAATGATCTGGTCTTGCGATTAGTAACTCCTTGCTTATCATCATGGAGTTTAGTTTTCTAAATTTTATTAGTTGAAAAGTCAAAAAGAAAGCATAAGAAAATATACCCAAGATCAAACCGAATTGGCCATCATGAATAATATACCACGTTAAACCGATAAAACTTAATGCCCAAGAACCAAAAAAGACAATTGATTGAATTATTCTATTTAGCATTATTTTTGACTATGAATCTCATTACTTACAATGAAGCTAATGTAAAAAAATAATTCGGTAACCTTTAAACTAACTCACCTCACAAACTCATTCGGTAAAGGAGACCTGTGATAATGGGACAAATGCCATTCACTACTTTTCTTTAGAAACACTAAAGAACGACGACCGTAAACGGTGCGTTTGGGACCGTTGAGTTGCTGTGTGGTTTGTTCGTAGTAGCCATCGATGAAACCCACCTCATCAATAATTTTTATATTTGAAAAGTGTTCAGCGTAGGAGATTGCCATTGGGATCAAAAGCCAGTACAGCAGTTTGACGCTTCGTTTCTGAAGGGTGTTTGACGATGGGAGCTACAGCGGCACACACCCAAAGGGTATTGGTCTGGTAGTCCATCTCCATACCTAATGGACTGAAGTGACCAAAATTCTCCTGAGAAATAACGTCAATTTCGGTACCATCTGATTCTATGCCCAAGACCTTCTGCTTATAAACGCTTCCCACATAGACGGTATTTGTTTTGCATTGAAGGCTGTGCCCTCCGGTATCAAGTCCTTGTCTTCTAGAATGAAATCTTTAGTGTCTGAACACGCCCATAAGCAGCCGATTAAAAGAATGATACTTAACTGTTTCATTACTCCGGTATATTGGTGGAGGTGACGCAGTCAATTTTCCACTCAGTACCGTATTTTTTGTAGATCGTTGTCCAGGCAAAATGAGTACTCCCCTCTACTGTTTCTCCATTTTCATCTTGATAAGTTAGCGTTACTATTTTGTCAACAATGGTGTAGGCCAAACTTCCATCATCAGAAAATTTGATGATGGGTTCGGACACATCGTCCCACTTCACAAATTCTACAGAAGAGAAATAGCTATTGTATCTGGCGATGGTGGCTTCTCTTTTAGGTCGAGTAATTTTACCTCGATTCACAGAAATGAAATTCATGGAATGCTGGTCAGCAAAAGCTACTGAGTCTTTATTGAAATGGTAATCTCGCTGTGCATGATGCATGGCGAGAATTTTTTCCTTTTCTTTTTGAAGGGAAACCTCTTTTTTCTGATTACATGAGAATAGGAAAGTAAGAATGAGTATTAAAGCGAATATAAGTTTTTGACTTTTCATGATAGATTCAATTATGTTAATTCAAATTTGTCACTCTCGACGGCAGGGGAAACCCTACAAGTCGTTAATAAGATTTCTCACATTCGTTCAAAACTCTAAATACCCTGCACCTCAAAGACAGTTTTTACAATCATTGTGCATAAGTTTCCACCACGTCGATCATGGCTTCCTTGCATACTTCACAGAAATAATCCGTACGGGTAAACATGATGCAGTTCGGAGAAGAACGATAGATGCCTTCCGAAGCATAACCTGCGCCTTCGAAAGCCCCTACTTTTTTGGCAAAATCACCACCTTCCAAAAACGCCTGAACCCGAGCATCTTCCGCGGTTACTTTTTCGTCATATAGTGCTTCAATTGACGCTATTTCTTCAGTGGGAGCATTACTTCTTTTTAGTTCAGCGATTCGGTCGTTGAGCGCTCGGCGCTCAGCTTGCCATTTTAAGCTGGTGCTATCGTAGTCGGCTTTGTTCCAAGGTGTGGGCAATTCAACGCCGTCAGATAGTAAGTGCTTCCACTTCACATTTTCTGGATCGAGTAGTGCGGTGATGTTCGGTTCGGCTGGCTCGTAGCCTTGTGGGTAAAAATCGTTGTAAGCCGAAGAGGAAGTATAGTACTCATCTGCCAAACCAAAGAAAGAATGCCCAAACTCATGCACCATGAGATATTCACTAAAGATGTTGTCTGAGGTATATGTACAGTAGAAATTATAAATTCCACCGCCGCCATATCGGCTGTGATTGACCATAATGTATAGCGCATCGTAGGGAGCGTGACCTGCAATATCTCTCAGCGCTTTGTTGTCTTCTGTCAATAAATATCTTTCGGAACCCATAGAATTGAACGTCGCACTTACAGCTGTGTTTTTGTCTATCCCTGCTCGTGGCTCATCCACTCCGCTGTCTTCGGATGCTTTTAATACTCCTCTGATATTAAACCGATCTTTGTACGACTTGCATGGCTCTGCTTTGAAAAACACTTCAGTAAATCTTTTCAAATCATCCTGAAATTTTTGGTTGTCATCAGCAGCATAGCCTTCTCCTACGATCAAAATATCTGCTTTGACATGTGGGTCGCCATTGTCGAGGCTGGCAAATACATTGATCTCTGCATCTTTAGCACCAGCCACGCTTTGAGTAGGGTCAATAGTGGTTCGATAAACTTCGTTCAGCTTGCCGTTTTTGTCTCGTTTGTCTAAGGCAAAAATGATTTTTGCTTGTGGATGAGGAATAATGGCGGATTCATGAAATTGTTTCGCGACTCCGTCAATGGCAGGGGTACTGGTTTGATATTCTTTGAAATAGCTATCAAAACCTTTTGAATAGATTAACTCTCCAGAAGCTTCATCATAGATTTTGTGATAATAAGCGCCATAGTTGAGCGGATCAACCAAGTTGACTAGGCTACCAGCCCAACTTCCATAAGTGTACAATGCGTCCACCTCCACCGTTTCCGTATTAGCATCTCCAGTATGGAAATAATCTATCCGTAACGTCTGATCAGTGAAGTATTTTTCAAAAGAAGTTCTTGGTTTTTGCTCACAAGCGAAAATTACAAAAGCGAGCATCGTAATCGAATGCAGTTTTTTCATCATTCAAGGGTTTAGGTGGGCAAATTAATGGAATTCGACTGATTGAGAAAGGAGGGTTTCTCAAAAACAATATGATTTGTCATTTCGACGATAGGAGAAATCTAATCACCCTGGTATTTAATTTTAATAGGATTTCTACCTATTGGTCGAAATGACAAGTTTGAAGACCTTCTACAATTTAAAAAAATAGCGCGCTCCGAACTGAAGCGCGCCATAATCACCAACCTAACCTTAAACAATGTATCGCGAGTGCGCGATTATGAATAGATTTATACTCTGCTTATGTAAATGGATTTTGTTGGTAAATAGTTCCAAGCCCTGCAATTATTTTATTTCGTCATTTCGTAGCGGAGCGGAGAAATCCCTATGACTCACCTCTTCCGCGAGGGATATCTCACCCGATAGCCATCGGGTGAGATATGACGTCACAATTTGTTCTGATCATTTTCTATCACCAAGTACAAAACGCTTACTTTTGTGCCTTAATTTCAAGGTGTGAATCAAAGAGAGCTACTTTCCTTATACAAATCCCAATCGACAATTCAGGCGTTAGCTGAGGCGACCAAGCCTAACGAAAGCAAAGTCATTAATCTAAAAGGATTAGTAGGGAGTCTCGATGCTGTCACTGCTGCATCGATCTATCAACTCAATCATCAAAATCACATTTTCATTCTTCATGAAAAAGAAGAAGCGGCCTACTTCTACAATGATTTACAAAATTTACTAGGAGATAAAGAAGTTTTGCTTTTCCCATCTTCCTACAAGCGTGCCTACGAATTTGAGGAAACGGAAAACGCCAACATCCTCATGCGTGCCGAGATCCTCAACCGGATCAATAATAAGTCTTCCGCAGGCGAATTGATTGTCACCTATCCTGAAGCACTCACTGAAAAAGTAATCAACAAAAAATCATTGGTGCAAAACACTTTTACCGCCAAGGTGAGTGAACAAGTTGATAGCGATTTTCTAACTGAGCTTTTATTAAACTACGGTTTTGTGCAGGATGATTTTGTCTATGAGCCGGGTCAGTTTGCTGTTCGTGGGGGTATTGTTGATATCTATTCTTACGCCGGGGAATTGCCCAACAGAATTGAGCTTTTTGGTGATGAAATCGAAAGTATCAGAACATTCGATCCTGAGAGTCAGTTGTCGAAAGATAGTCTGAAGACCATCAACATCATACCCAACATTCAAACCAAGCTGCTAGAAGAAACACGTCAGTCCTTTCTCGATTACGTGCCCAACAACTCCAAAATATGGGTGAAGGATTATCAAAACACGATGGATGTGCTTGACAAGTCTTTCACCAAAGCAAAAGAAAGTTTTGACACCATTCTTGAAGCCAGTGGTGGCGCCAGTCTGGCAATGAATCCAAATGAGTTGTTTGAAACCAGTGCTTCCTTTCAGTCCGCTATTGAGGATTATGTTAAGATCGAATTTGGCAATCGATTTTACCTAAAGAAGGCAGAGGAGTTCAATTTTGATTCTAATCCACAACCTTCTTTTAATAAGAACTTTGACCTCATTGCCGAGAGTCTTGAGTCCTTTCGAGAGAAAGAATACACCACGCTCATTGCGTCGGAATCTGAGAAGCCTATTTCCCAATTGACCTCCATATTCGAAGAAATCAACCCTTTTATCAAATTTGATTCTTTGATTTTGGGACTTCGAGAAGGGTTTATTGATAATCAAGCACAGCTCACTTGCTTTACAGATCACCAACTTTTCGAAAGGTTCCATCGATACAAAGTCCGAAAGAAACATTCGAAGTCCAAAGCACTGACGCTAAAAGAACTTCGCACGCTAAACCCTGGCGACTATGTGGTGCACATCGATCATGGGATTGGAAGATTTGCAGGATTGGATATGGTGGATGTAAATGGCAATAAACAAGAAGCCGTTCGGCTAGTTTATCGTGATGATGATTTGCTCTACATCAGTATTCACTCTTTGCATAAGATTTCGAAATACAGTGGTAAAGAAACTGGCCCTCCTCAGGTCAGTAAATTGGGTTCTCCAGAATGGGAAAACAAAAAGAAAAAGGTCAGTCGCAAAGTCAAAGACATCGCCAAGGAGCTTATTGCCCTTTATGCAAAAAGAAAAGCAGCTCCTGGTTTCAGTTTTGGAGAGGACGGTTATTTGCAAGCGGAATTGGAAACTTCCTTTATCTATGAGGACACGCCAGATCAGGCCAAGGCTTCAGAAGATGTAAAAGTGGATATGCAAAAAGCCCACCCTATGGATCGACTGGTTTGTGGTGATGTTGGTTTCGGGAAAACAGAAGTAGCCATTCGGGCAGCTTTCAAGGCTGCAGTGCATGGCAAACAAGCGGCTGTGTTGGTGCCCACTACGATATTGGCCATGCAGCATTATCACACGTTCAATGAGCGATTGTCCAATTTCCCAGTCACGGTAGAGTACATCAATCGATTTCGAACCACAAAAGAAATCAAAGACATTCTAGCCCGAGTAAAGGAAGGAAAAGTCGATATTCTGATTGGGACACATAGGATTGTCAACAAAGATGTCGATTTCAAAGACCTCGGACTATTGGTCATTGACGAAGAACAGAAGTTTGGCGTAAAAATTAAAGACAAGCTCAAAGAATTGAAAGTGAATGTGGATACGCTGACGCTGACAGCTACACCCATACCACGGACACTTCACTTTTCGCTGATGGGTGCTCGCGATCTGAGTGTGATCTCCACGCCTCCACCTAATCGTCAACCGGTGACTACTGAAATTCATGCTTTCAGTGAAACAATGACTCGTGATGCCGTGAGTTACGAATTGCGCAGAGGCGGTCAAGTTTTTTTCGTGCACAACAAAGTCAGTGACATAGAAAGTGTCGCCAATATCATTCATAAGCTCGTGCCTGATGCGCGAGTGGCAGTGGCTCATGGGCAAATGGACGGCCCCAAGCTGGAAAAAACCATGCTTAAATTTATTGAAGGCGAATACGATGTATTGGTGTCTACCAATATTATCGAAAGTGGTTTGGACATCCCGAATGCGAATACCATCATAATCAACAATGCGCAGAACTTTGGTTTGTCAGATTTGCACCAAATGCGTGGTCGGGTGGGTCGATCCAACAAAAAGGCCTTCTGTTATTTAATTACACCACCAACCTCACATTTATCATCTGACTCCAGAAAGCGGCTGAGTGCATTAGAAGAGTTTTCTGATTTAGGGGATGGATTCAAGGTTGCGATGCGTGACTTAGATATTCGTGGTGCTGGAAACTTACTGGGCGGAGAACAAAGCGGTTTCATTACAGACATTGGGTTCGATATGTACCATAAGATTTTGGATGAAGCAGTCAATGATTTAAAGGAAAACGAATTCAAAGATTTATTCGAAGACCAAAAATTGGATTCGAAAGCCTTAGTTTCTGACTGCATCATAGAGACTGATTTGGAGATTCTGATTCCAGAAGATTATGTAAAAAACATCACCGAAAGATTGAGCATCTACACGCAAATTGACAATATAAAATCTGGTGCTGAACTCGCCATTTTTGAACAATCCGTTATAGATCGTTTCGGAAAAATACCACAATCGGTTATTGATCTTTTCAAAACTGTAAAGCTACGATGGTTGTCCATCGATTTAGGGTTTGAAAAGCTTGTGCTTAAAAATGGACGCATGCGGTGCTACTTTCCACCAAAAGACAACGATGCTTATTATCAATCGCCAGCTTTCGGTCACATCATCAATTATGTGCAGCAGCACCCTAAATCTTATCAGCTCAAAGAAATAAAAGACAAACTCATGTTGGTCATGGCTGATATCGAAACCATTGACAAATCAGTTGAGCAGTTGAATAACATTTGGGTCAGCTTGAAGGGCAAATAGCATTTTATAGTTTAATTTATTAAGTGTTCATTGGAAAAAGCGAACTAGCTTAGCGGCGTTCTTTCACATAGACATTGGTAAACAATCATGAGGACATCTGGGTCGACTGGGTCGATGCTTTGTCCGAAGAAAGCTGTTTGGTCATTGATGATTTTATTTCAGATCATGAACTGAGCATTTTTCTCGACTATTTTCAGGAGCACCTGAATGATGATGATTTTAAAAAAGCGGGTATTGGCGCTGGCACCGACTTTCAGCTAAAAAGCCAGGTCCGGGGAGACTATATTCGTTGGCTTAACCGTGACAATGATACTGAACTGGCTGACTTCTTTGCCAGAATAGATGAGGCCATTGCGAAGTTGAACAGATACTGCTTTCTTAGTTTGTCTGGCTCTGAGTTTCATATGGCTCATTACCCGCAAGGCACTTTTTACAAAAAACATCTTGATCAATTCAATCATCGAAGTAATCGATTGATTTCAGTGATTCTATACCTCAATACAGATTGGAAAGAGGGAGATGGTGGAGAGTTGAAGTTGTATTTGGATGGTCATGAAAAAATTATTGCACCCATTGCCAAACGTATCGTTTTCATGCGCAGTGATCAGGTGGAACATGAGGTACTGGAAACGCATGTCGATAGGTATAGTTTGACAGGATGGCTCCTTTATCAGCCTCCTGGCTTAACTTTTTTGGCCTAAGTTTATCTATCCATTCTGATTTTCGTATGAAAAGTATAACCAAACTTAAATCATGAAATCGCTCCTGTCCATACACCAAGACCAGCCTTGGCTCACTCATCAAATCCTAAATGACTTTCGAATTGAAGACGTTTGGCTATTGCCGATCAAAATAAACGAAACACAAAAAATAGGAGAAGTACAAAATGCTTTTGTAGAGGCAATGAAGGATATAGGCACAAGAGGAACTACTGGTCGGCTCTTTCAGTTGCGTAATTGGTTAGGTAAAATATTTCATTGGGAAGATGATTTTGATGCCGTACAAAATAATACACATGGGGTTTTAAAACAGCGATATGCTAGACATGCGAAAATTCAAATAGATCAACTCCCGGTAGACGGGCATAAAAATTTTAGTTTAGTTTACCTCACAGAGGAAGAGTCACTTTTAGAAATTGAAAACAAAACCGTGCAAGCCGCTATCCATTTTGGAAAAATAAAAACTGAAATAGATTTTAATGTCCAAATGGTCATCTTCGTAAAGCCAAAAGGTTTATTCGGTCAGCTCTACATGTTAGCTATCAAACCTTTCAGACATTGGATTGTATATCCAACCCTATTAAAAACTGTAGCACAACAGTGGAAACTCAAATACGCCTAGACTTTTGTTTTTTGCATTTAGGATTTAAAACCAATCCTCTAAATGCTCAAACCGTCAGTTGTCTTCGTGCTCCTATTCCTCTATGGATATCATGCTACTGCCCAAAATTCTAGTGTATCCGTTTCGGGTCAGGTGTTTGATCAACAAACTCAAGTTCCTATTCCATTTGTTCACATCTTAGGAAGAAGGACTCAATCCATATCTGATTTCAATGGAAACTTCTCAATTCTAGTTAAAAAAGGAGATACACTAACTTTTGCACATATCAATTTCGAACGATATAGCATTCAAATCTCAAAGGTTCCTGAAAGTACTATTCCGATCTATTTGAAAAAGAAAGAAAACATAATGCAAGAAATAATCATTCGGGATTATCTGCCTGAAGAGGAATTAAAACAGGAAATGATTAATCATGTTGTAAAATATTCAGCGGAAGAAGTCAACGCCTTATACAATGTTGAATTTTCAACCATTCTGTACAAAAAAGGTTATGTCCCTGAAATGAACAGCCTAGACAACTTTAAAAATTATATCAAAGAGCCACGGGGCGTAACGTTGTTCTCTTCTGACCCTTCGAAAGGTATAATCAAGAGTATCAAAAAATTAACCAACAAAACTTATTACTCTGGCCAACTCAAGCTAAATAAAACGGATACCGTACTGATTCATTCATTCAAATTCTCTGAAGAATAAGACCATTCTATTCTACAAACTGTACTTTGTCTTCATCTATAATGCCCAATCCTTGAATGCTAAGATAAACTTGGGCTGTTGCCAAAACATCCCGATTACAATATTGAGCAATTCTTTCTAACCCTTCTTCGTGGTAGTACACGCGATTGACATCGCTACCATCAATATCTTCTTTTGGAGAAGGGATGTTAAAAACTTCTGTCAGCAGCGCCAACGAAGTAAAATTTTTGTAGTCACCAAACTTCCACATTTCCATGGTATCCAGATGTTTGATCTCCCAAGGTTTCTTGCCCGACAGTTGAAGGTATGGAGGCAAGCCAATACCATTGATCAACATACGCCGACAGATGTATGGAAAATCAAACTCCTTGGCATTATGGCCACAAAGTTGAATTTTCTTCTCTTCCATTTTGTCATGTAACAATGCGACAAACTCTTCCAATAATTCTTTTTCGTTGTCAGATCTGATCGCCTTAATTCGAATATTCAATTGATCATCTTTGTCAAGATATAGTATGCCTACCGATATACAGATAATTTTGCCAAACTCAGAATAAATCGCTGCCTTGTCAAAATAAAGTTTATCTAAAGGAGTGTCCTCTTCTCTTCTGAGAAAAGTACTTTTCTTTTCCCATAATGTTTGCATGGTAGGTTCCAGCGATTCGAAATTAGGTGCGCCCGACACCGTTTCAATATCAAGAAAAACAAGGTTTTTTAGGTTATTCATATCAGGTTGGTTTTTACATTTAATTTTCTTTTTTAGTCCAGTATCGAACCAGTCCAGCCACACTCATCCACGAAGGGTTCGCCGCCTCGTACAACTGAATGGTTGATTCCTCCAATCCTGCTTTTCTTAATTGATTCGCAGTGTACTCCATAAATAGAGGAACCATTTCTTCGTTGGTTAATCCAGCTTGCATCTGTTGTTTGATCCAAGCTGCCCAGTTGTCCAGAATTGTTTCGAGTGCTGATAAGTGAGTATCAATAGCCGTTATTTTATTGAAATGTGTGAGATACAAAGCAGAAGGATTAGCTTTTCGCAAAATTTGGATAGAAGCTTTCCAATCTTCCAGATTGATGTCTGGTGGTGGGCAGGGAGGTACCACGGGCCCTTTGTCAATTTTTACTCCAGCCACATCACCTGTAAAGATTACATCCTCCACTTGCCAGGCAATATGATGCTTGGCATGTCCAGGTGTATGAAGACTCTTGATTTTTAATTCTCCAATTTCAAAAGCTTGTCCGTCCTCAACTTGTATCAGTTGCTCAGCTGGAATCGGTTTCATTTGTCCCCAGAGTGTGTCCATTTGATCACCATAGATTCTTGTTGCAGATTCCATCAAACGAGATGGGTCTTCCATGTTTTTTGCACCGAATGGGTGCAAATAAATATGAGCTCCAGTTTCCGCCAAAGCCCAGGCAGCTCCCGCATGGTCTAAATGGATGTGAGTTAAAAACACATGTTTGATATCTTCCATCTGATAACCGAATGCTTCTACTCCTTCCTTCAATTTTGGAAAAGTAGAATGTGGCCCTGTTTCAATAAGAATTGGGCCATCTGAAGTCGGCAGCAAATATGACGCAATGGCATGATCTAAATCCTTAAAATGGAGGTCAATAATTTTTATGTCGGGCATATAAATGAAGTTTGAATAAAGATAATTGAATTAATCTTTTTTTAAACCAATTTGAATCCTGTAAGGTTTTAAAATTCTAATAGGTTTACCCAAAAAAAAGTCCCAGGGAACCACCCCTGGGACAAAACTCAAAACATAACCAATCAACTAATCTCAACCGAGCGGTTGAGCACCACTAAGACCGACAGTCTCAGTGATTGTTAATCAATCTAAACTCATGTACATACACTCAATCTCTGTGCCAAAAAGTATTAAAGAATGTTAAAATGGGTATTTTACCTAGAATATTTTGGCGTGAAAAAGCCTGCATATTTTCATGTACAGGCTTCGTATGAATGCTCGAATTTATTACTCGTCAATCTTCACCTCATCGAGATTGATAAACTCAATCTCGTTTTGATCATTAAGTGTCATGCCAATGACTGATTCGTTGCTAATCTTTCCAGATAGTATCTGTTTAGACAAATCATTCAGAATCAGTTTCTGCATCACCCGCTTCAGCGGTCTGGCTCCAAATTGTGGATCAAATCCCAATTCGCCCAATCGATCCAGCACCTGGTTCGAACCTTCCAGCTTCATACCGTTCTCAGCCAATCGTTTCTGTATTAACTTAAATTGAATGCCGACAATCTTACGAATATTCTCTTTAGTCAATGGGCGGAACATGATCGTTTCATCAACACGGTTTAAGAATTCTGGTCTTACCGATTGCTTCATCAATTCAAAGACTTCATGTTTGGTCTTTTCTATTACCTCAGATTCGTTTTCAGCATTCAGTTTTTCGAAATTTTCTTGGATTAAATGAGAACCAATGTTGGTCGTCATAATGATGATCGTATTTTTGAAATTAGCGACTCGGCCCTTATTATCCGTCAATCGACCATCGTCCAATACTTGCAACAACACATTGAATGCGTCTGGGTGTGCCTTTTCAATTTCGTCCAACAGCACAACTGAATAAGGCTTTCTTCTCACCGCTTCCGTCAACTGGCCGCCTTCGTCATACCCCACATATCCAGGAGGCGCACCAATGAGTCTACTCACTGCGTGGCGTTCCTGATATTCTGACATATCAATTCTCACCATGGCGTTTTCATCATTGAATAGATATTCAGCTAGTGCTTTTGCTAGTTCGGTTTTACCCACACCAGTAGTTCCAAGAAATATGAACGAACCAATCGGCCTGTTCGGGTCTTGCAATCCTGCTCGACTTCTTCTCACGGCATCAGAAATACTTTCTATTGCCTCTGCTTGACCTGCTACTCTTTTTCCCAGCTCTTCTTCCAGATGAAGCAATTTCTCTCGATCACTTTGTAGCATTTTTTGCACAGGGATGCCCGTCCATTTAGCTACAACTTCACCAATGTCTTCTGCATCTACTTCTTCTTTCAACAAAGAAGATTCTCCTTGCATCTTTGCCAACTGAACTTTAAATTCTTCTAGCTTTTTCTCTGCTTCCTGAATTTTACCATATCTGAATTCAGCTACTTTACCAAAGTCACCCTCGCGCTCAGCTCGGTCTGCTTCCGCTTTGTATTTATCTATATTCTCCTTCTCTGTTTGGATTCCAGTGATGACCGCTTTCTCGTTTTCCCATTTCGCTTTCAACTCATCTCGTCTTTCAGACAATTCTGAGATTTCCTTTGACAGCACTTTTTCGCGTTCTTTATTTTTCTCCCGACGAATCGCTGCACGCTCAATTTCCAACTGCATGATTCTACGTTGCAATTCGTCCAGCTCCTCCGGTAAAGAATCAATTTCAATTCTTAACTTCGAAGCCGCCTCATCCATCAAGTCAATGGCCTTGTCTGGCAAATGTCTGTCAGAAATATATCTATTGGATAGCTCTACCGCAGCTATCACCGCATCGTCTTTGATTCTAACTCCATGATGTACCTCATATTTTTCTTTGATTCCTCGAAGAATAGATATCGCATCCACTTCGTTTGGCTCATCCACCAATACAGTCTGGAATCGTCGCTCAAGTGCCTTGTCCTTCTCGATATATTTTTGATATTCTTTCAAAGTAGTCGCACCAATAGCATGCAACTCGCCCCTAGCCAAGGCAGGTTTCAATAAGTTGGCGGCATCCATCGCTCCTTCTCCTCCACCTGCTCCAATCAACGTGTGGATCTCATCTATAAACATGATAATTTCTCCTGCCGAGTCGGTCACTTCCTTAATTACCGCCTTGAGTCGTTCTTCAAACTCACCTTTGTATTTGGCTCCGGCTACGAGCATTCCCATATCTAAAGAATATAATACTTTACTTTTCAGGTTTTCAGGTACATCACCATCCACGATTCGCTGTGCCATTCCTTCAATGATGGCCGTTTTACCCACACCAGGTTCACCAATGAGCATTGGGTTATTTTTTGTCCTTCGCGACAGAATCTGTAATACTCTTCGTATCTCTTCGTCACGGCCAATCACTGGATCAATCTTTCCATCTTTGGCTAGTTGATTCAGGTTTTTGGAGTATCGCTCCAAAGATTGGTAATTTGATTCTGCGTTTTGACTGTTCACTTTATTTCCTCCTCTTAATTCATCAATGGCGGACTCCAAATCTTTCTGATTGAAGCCTTCTTCTTTTAGAATGCCAGCTGTTTTTTCCTTACCAGACAATATACCCAAGATCAAATGCTCAATAGCAACGAACTCATCGCCCTGCTTTTTGGCAATCGATTCTGCTTTTGTGAGTGCTGCTGCAGAGTCGTTAGACAAGTATGGTTTCTGGCCTGATACTTTTGCATAACTCCCCACAAGAGTATTTATCTTTTCTCCCAATTGATCTTTATTTATTCCCAATTTCTTGGAAACAAAACCGATGACATTTTCATCAGATTCCAAAATACTTTGGAATAGGTGCGCTGGCTCTATGGCCTGTTGGCCATTAGCCAAAACCAACTCACCGGCTTTGTTGATGACCTCTTGTGATTTAACTGTATATATATTGAAATTCATAATTCTTCTTTCTTTCAACAGCAAACGATCAAATTACATTCCATTCAATGAATTGGGGATTGTTCCTGACGAACTGTCTGTGAAATTCTGTTAATCTCTCATTATCAGGACATTATGTCTTGAAATGCATTTTCATTGAGTCAACCTGTCTGAGCTATCTTGGGCTTATGCTATTAATCCTCTATTTTCGGAAAACTTAACGATTATTCAGACATGTCAACAAACGGACGAAGAAAATTCATAAAGGCCGGAGGAATACTAGCGGCTACTGGTGCTACCGGATTATTAGCATCTTGTGATGAACAAGAATCCAAAAGTCAAGGTCCCAATATCAATTTCAACAATACTTACCATTGGAAAATGGTGACTACATGGCCGCCCAACTTTCCAGTTTTAGGGGAAGGTTGTAAACTGCTCTCCCAATGGGTGGAAGAAATGAGTGGTGGTCGATTAAAAATTGAAGTATACGGTGGTGGTGAGTTGATACCATCTTTAGAATGTTTTGATGCAGTGAGTCATGGTGCTGTAGAAATGGCCAGTGGCTCTGGATACTACTGGGCAGGTAAAATTCCAGCTGCACAGTTTTTCTCTTCCGTTCCGTTTGGCATGAATGCCCAGCAGATGAATGCCTGGATAATTAATGGAGAAGCCAACAAATTGTGGGATGAAATATATGAACCTTTTAATTTGATTCCGTTACCAGGAGGAAATACAGGTGTGCAAGCTGGAGGCTGGTACAATAAAGAAATTAATACCATTGAAGATTACAAGGGACTAAAAATGCGCATGCCTGGTCTTGGTAGTAAAATTATTAATAAAGCAGGAGGTACTGCTGTACTTGTAGCTGGCGGTGAACTTTTTACTAATCTAGAACGAGGGGTCATTGACGCTACTGAATGGATTGGTCCTTTCCACGATTACTTGATGGGATTTCATCGGGTGGCCAAACATTATTATTACCCAGGGTGGCACGAACCAGGAACTGTTTTGGAAATGATCATGAACAAGGACAAGTTCAACGAACTCCCAAGAGATCTTCAGGAAATCGTTCGTGCTGCCATCTACAGATTGAACCAATGGATGCTACTGGAGTTCGAACAAAAGAATTCTGTCTATCTGCAAAAAATGAAAAATGAGAACGTGGATATCCGTCCATTCTCTAAATCAGTGCTGGATCCACTTAAGAAAATCGCAGAAGAGGTAGTTTTAGAATTAGTAGAGTCTGATGCCCAAAGCAAGAAAATTTTTGAACACTATTCAAAATTCAGAAAACAGCTGAGTGATTGGTCGGATATCAGTGAGGGGTACTATTATAAAAATGTGCTTTAGTTGTCCTTACTAAGTCGACCACTTGCGCCGGTTAATTAACCATCTTTGATACTTTGGAATAGTTGAGCTAGAGCTTGAACTCCGCATGTTCAATTCCAAGATTGACCCAATGTGCAAGATCAGTTTCAGACTGAAAACCATCAGCTGATACATAGACAAATTCTTTAAGCGATTTTCCAGTAAAGTCCATCGGGCGAACGCATTCCTTTTTCAGTTCTTCCTGATCTTTGGGTGAAACAATACGTACACATAAATCATCTTTGATTATCCCCACAGACATTTTGCCCTTGTACAAATAACAGAGTCCTCCGAACATTTTCTTTTCAGTAATGTCATCTCCAAAGGACGCCAAATGTTGACGCAGTCTTGTAGCCAGTTCTTCGTTGAAAGCCATAACTAAGGTTTAATCGTTAATTGCATATCCACATGAGGAATGTTATCTTCAAGATATACATCGGACGTTTTTTCAAAACCAAAAGAAGCATAAAAGTCTGTCAGATACTCCTGAGATTGTAAAACAACAGAATTCGTCTTGTTTTCTTTTTTCACTTGGCTTAAAGCTGCCTCAACGAGTTTCCGGCTTATTCCTTCTCCTCTATGATCTTTGGCTGTGACTACACGGCTGATTTTAGACGAATCATTTTTCAAATCAAATAACCTAAGATAGCCGATGACCCGTTCTTCTTTTTCAACAATAAAATGAACAGCGTTTTGATCAGCATTATCCAATTCTGGATAGGGGCATTCCTGCTCTACCACGAATGCTTCAACCCTCAACTTTAGTAATTGATATAACTGATCAAGAGACAGCTGATGAAATTTTTTGATTTGTATTTCCATTGGTTTCGGCACTAAGCCTGTATTTCAAATATAAACAAAGTCCAATGCTTACAATTGTCACTATGAAAGTCATACTCCAGGTAAAATTATAGCCATTGGCTTCTATTAGCTGCATACCTATATTGGGGCCAACAATATGTGCGGCTGAAAAAGCTATGGGAAACAAAGCCATGTATTCTCCCGCCTTTCCCTTTTGAGATCGCTCCATAGCGAATGAATTGGCAAATGGAAAAATGAGCATTTCACCTAGCGTAATGAATAACATACTGATGATTAATATACCCGTCCATTCGGAAAGATTAAATACCAAAAATCCCAAACCAAGAATTAAAGTACCAATCAATAAAACAGTAGCCTTCGAAATTCTATTATTTTCTAACCAATTGATCAAGGGCATTTCAAATAAGAAAATAAGCATGCCATTCATTCCCAAAAGCAGTCCAATTTGTCCTTCGGTCAACAGATGAACAGTTTTATAGTAAACTGGTACGGTGGCGAACATTTGTAGAAATACAATAGCAGTTAAAAACACAATGGCCAAAAAAACCAAATACGGTAAATCTGAATAGGCGGATTGTCGTTTCTGCCCAACTGCGATTTCATGATTTACAACCGTGCCATCCTTTTCATTAAGTAAGAGGTACAACAATATCGACGCGACTAAACAGGTAATCCCATCTATCCAGAACAGAGAGCCATAAGTCATGGTCGCAATGATGAGTCCTCCCATAGCTGGACCAAATGAAAATCCTAGGTTGATAGCCAACCGAATCAGTGTAACTGATCTCGTATTATTTTCTGGTTTACTATATGCTCTAATGGATACATACATGGCTGGGCGAAACATATCCGCCACTAGCATCAACACAAAAACGCCTCCAGCTAAAAACCAAAAATCATTTAGGTATTGGACAACAATAAATATAACCCCTGATCCAATTAAACTGGCCAACATGATTTTGTAATAACCAAAAAGATCAGTGAGTTTGCCCCCAAGCCACGCTCCTAATATAGAACCTGTACCAAAGGCAGTCATGACCCAACCCACCTGTGAAAGTGTATAACCCAAACTTGCCGTGAGATAAAGTGACAAAAAAGGCACCACCATGGTGCCCGCTCTATTAATTAATGTGATTAAGGCAAGCAGCCATATTTCTCGGGAAAGGCCTTGGTAAGATTGGATGTACGCATCGAGTTGTCGCCTGATCATCGTGTTGGTTTGGTAATGAGTGAGGTCAATATTGGAATACTGACAGATTTCTTACGGTCATAAGAAATGAAAGGATACTTATTTCTTATGAAATAAAATACTAATGACTATCGAACTACCTAATTCATTACGGAATTTGCTCAAGATTTTTAACCTCAGCTTGTCCGTCGAGAACGATTCTATTTCTTCCTGTTTCCGTTTCAAAATACTGCGTACTGATCACCGCAATATGCTTCCCTTCTCGAATTTCAATTATTTCAAATTTGGCCATGTATCTCTTGCCAGGATAGATCGCTCTTTTAAAATCGAGTTTTTGACTGAGGTAAAAAGTGCCAGGACCAGGAAACTCCATGCCTAAAACTTTAGAAATGACAGCTGAAGTAAAAATGCCATGCACAATTGGAGATTTGAAATTAGTGGTAGCTGCAAATTCGGAGTCTATATGCAAGGGATTTTTATCTCCTGATAATTCAGCAAATGCATTTACCTGTTCTTGGGAAATGTTGAATTCTGTTTCGTAAGTATCTCCTACTTTTAGCATCTGTCTATTCCTTTACTTTGACTTGAACACCATCGTAGAAATCATTTTTGTGACCTTCTCCATCCCAGTCCAATTTAGCCTTGTACATCACCCGATCATTATTGACTGTAAAATGATAAGTAGTTTCATTTCCTTCCACTTCGATGACCAACGAGTCATTTCTGATAAACCATTTGCCTTCATCTTCTTTGATGATTTCCTCATTTAGGTTGGAGTACTGCGCGGTGAAAGTCCCATCTTCCTTAAATTCAGATATGATGGGTTTGATCTTCAGCACCTTTTCCCACTCTCCTTCTCTGGCATGCAAAATCGAGTCTTCTTTTTCCAACCTTTTCATCGTTACCAACAATGAAAGGTTGGTCCATTTTCCTATCAATTCTTCTTCGCGTAAGGGTTCGTCCTTTTTTGTGGCGCAAGAGAGCAAAATAAATACGAGAAACAATAGCGTAAGATTTTTCATCAGATAAAAATAGATATAAAAAAATTGGATGAACGCGAATATAAAAAAAGCAGATGATCGCCCGTGATCATCTGCTAGTCATTTGTTGGATTAGTATGCTAAGTAGTCTAATAAAAAAGTCCACTTGGGCTATAAAAATAACCAGAAACCAAAGAAGTTGGAAATATTATAACTTGAATTTTGCCCAAACAGAATTGTATACTGAAATAAACAGTTAATTAAAATTTTATTTTTCAATTGGGTAAAAAGATAAAATAAAAAGGCCTCGATTTCTCAAGGCCTTCTACGCAATCAGCGTTTTCTCATAATAAAAAGTCTATTACTTCAGGAACTCGTAGATTCCAGCTACACCTTGGCCTCCACCTACACAGGCAGTTACCATTCCATATTTTTGCTTTCTTCTGCGCATCTCGTTGATTAGCTGAACGGACAATTTAGCACCTGAGCACCCTAGTGGATGACCCAAAGCTATGGCTCCTCCATTTGGATTTATTTTTTCAGGATCAAGTCCAGCTTCCTTAATCACAGCTAATGATTGAGTCGCGAATGCCTCATTCAATTCGAATTGATCAATGTCATTCAATTTTAAACCTGCTTGCTTCAATGCTTTTGGAATAGCTGCTACTGGACCAATGCCCATAATTCTTGGATCAACTCCTGCGGCGGTATAAGTTACCATTCTAGCCACCGGCTCCAATTTCAATTCTTTGACCATAGCTTCTGACATCACCATGACAAAAGCAGCCCCATCAGAAGTTTGAGAAGAATTACCCGCGGTAACCACTCCACCCATTTTGAATGCGGGTTTTAGTCTAGCCAAAGCTTCCATAGAAGTTCCTGCTCTTGGTCCTTCGTCGGTATCCACCACATATTCACGTTCTGCTTTTTTGCCTTCTTCGTTTACATAGGTTTCCTTAACTGTGATCGGAACTATTTCATCTTTGAATTTTCCTTCTGCTAAGGCAGCTAATGCTTTATCGTGAGATTTCACTGAAAACTCATCCGCTTCTTCTCTAGAAACTTTGTAGTCAACAGCAATCTCTTCCGCAGTCAATCCCATACCCAGATAATATTCAGGTGTTTTTTCTGCGATTTTCCAGTTCAATGCAGTTTTGTATCCTAACATAGGAACCAAAGACATCGATTCTGTTCCACCTGCGATAATACAATTTGCCATTCCAGCTTTAATTCTTGCTGCTGCAATTGCAATTGTTTCCAACCCAGATCCGCAATATCTATTCACCGTTACGCCTGGAACTTCGATTGGCAAAGAAAGCAATGAAATCATTCTTCCCATTTGCATGCCTTGCTCTGCTTCCGGAATCGCATTCCCCACGATCAAGTCATCAATTCTTTTTGGATCAAGTGCTGGTACATCTGCCACCAAGTGCTTGATCACATCAGCTGCCAAATCATCTGGACGAGTAAATCTAAACCCACCTCTTTTTGATTTGCCTATTGCTGTTCTATATCCGTTTACTATATATGCTTCCATTTTAATAAGATTTTAGTTGTTAGATATTAGTACTTAGACCGCTCTAACTGTTGATATTAATTTTCTAGTCATTTTTTGAAATTCGTTTATTTCAGAAATCAACCTCTCAATTTCAGTATTTGATATAAAGCCTAATTTTCCAGCAATTATCAATTGCGTTTCCAATTCATTAGATGAGCCAATAGAGATATTCAAAAAATGAGCAAAGTCATTTGGTGTATTTCTACCCGATCCTTCTGCTATGTTAGATGGAATCGAAACAGAACACCGTTTGATCTGACTTGCAAGGCCATATTTTTCGGAATCTGGAAAATTGTCAATCAAACTACATACATTAACGACTATTTCCATTCCTCTTTGCCAAACTTTTAGTTCTCTAAAATTGTGCATGGTCTAAAGTCTAATATCTAAATACCAAAGTCTGAATTTTAGTTCCTTAGCGGTTTTCCTTTAAACAAAATGCTATGGATTCGTTCTAAAGTTTTTGGTTCACCTGTCAAACTCAAGAACGCTTCACGTTCCAAATCCAGTAGGTACTGTTCTGAAACTAACGTCGGTGCAGAAAGATCTCCACCGTTCATGACCCAAGAAATTTTCTTGGCAATTTTCATATCATGATCGGAAATGTAATTTCCATATCTCATGCCCGCAACACCTGCTTCGAACATCGCCAAACCAGATTTTCCTTGAACTTTTATATCCGTTCTTTGTGCAGGCTGCGTATAGCCGGCTTCCGCCATTTCGATCGCCTTGTTTTTGGCATCAGCCAAAAGCCTAGCTCTGTTTAAGGTGAAATCGTCTGACTTTCTGATAAATCCTAAATCTTTAGCTTCATAAGCAGAAGTCGCAACCTTAGCAGTTGCAATGGTCATGAAATTTTCTTGTAGGACATTGAGTTCTGGGTCACCAGCTCTATATGCATCCGAAGTTCTCAATGTCATTTCTTTGGTTCCGCCCCCTCCAGGGATCAGACCTACACCCACTTCTACTAATCCCATGTAGGTTTCGGTGTGTGCTTGAATATGATCCGAATGCAAAGACAATTCACAACCACCACCAAGTGCCATACCTGAAGTTGCAACTACCACGGGGATAGAAGAATATCTGGCTCTCATCATGGTATTTTGGAAATGTCCAATCATCATGTTGATTTCATCAAAGTCCTGATCTCCTGCATACATAAATAGCATGGCCAAGTTCGCTCCAGCAGAAAAATTCTGACCTTCATTTCCAATCACCAATCCTCTATAACTTTCTTCTGCTTTTGAAATCGCAGCATTGATACCTTCGATAATCTCGGCACCCATGGCGTTCATTTTGGTATGGTATTCCAAATTCAAAATACCATCTCCTATATCATAAAGCGTGCACCCAGGATTTTGATAAACGATATTGTTTTCCTTAAATGCATCAAGGAGGATAAGACCTTCTGTTCCTGGAATTACTTTGTATGCTTTCGATGGTATATCGTAGTACAGTTTTTTACCATTTTCGAATTTGTAAAAACTCTCATGACCTGCTGCCAGCATTTCGCCAACCCAATCGGCTGGTTTCATACCTGCCTCTTCCATTTTGGCTGCAGTCTCTTTCACGCCGAGTACATCCCATGTGGCGAATGGTCCAATTTCCCAGGCGAATCCTGCAGCTACCGCGTTATCTATTCTGTAAAGCTCATCTGCAATTTCTGGAATTCGCATCGAACAATATTTGAACATGTCGTAAAAGGTTGTTCTGTAAAACTCTCCGGCTTTGCCATCTGAATTTACCAAAATAGGAATTCGCTCTTTTACGTTTTCAAGATCTTTGACTTCACCAATGGCATCGAAATGTCCTTTGGTCCTTGGACCATATTCAAAAGTTTTTAGATTAAGCTCAAGGATTTCTTTTTTACCATTTTCGTCAACGGTCTTTTTAAAATAACCTTGTTTGGTTTTGTCTCCCCACCATTTTCTATCGTAGAGTTCCTTTACAATTTTTGGAAGTTTGAATTTTTCCCTGGACTCATCATTTGGCAAACCTTCATACAAATTGTTGGCCACATTGACTGTGGTATCAAGCCCAACTACATCCATGGTTCTGAAAGTGGCTGATTTTGCTCGCCCGATGATTGGGCCCGTGAGTTTGTCCACCTCACCAACGGTGAGGCCAATTTTTTCAACTGCATGCATCCCGGACATGATCGCATAGATCCCAATTCTGTTAGCAATAAATGCTGGAGTGTCTTTACACAGTACGGTTTCTTTTCCTAAGAAAAGATCTCCATAGCTCATCAAGAAATCTACTACTTCAGGATTTGTTTCTTTAGTTGGGATGATTTCCAACAATCTCAAATATCTCGGAGGGTTGAAGAAGTGCGTTCCACAGAAATGCTTTTTGAAATCTTCACTTCGACCTTCAGCCATAAAATTAATAGGAATACCTGAAGTATTGGATGTAATCAGTGTTCCTGGCTTTCTGTATTTTTCGACTTGCTCGAAAACAATTTTTTTGATGTCGAGTCTTTCTACAACGACTTCCATGATCCAGTCATATTCAGAAATTTTTGACATGTCGTCGTCAAAATTTCCTAAGGTGACAAGACTGGCTTTTTTTGAATCGTAAAGAGAGGCAGGTTTAGCTTTCAAAGTATTTTGAAACGCTGTGTCGACTATTCTATTTCGAACTGCCTTATCTTCCAAAGTTAGACCCTTTGCTTTTTCGGCATCATCCAATTCTAATGGCACAATATCAAGGAGTAGAACTTCTACTCCAATGTTTGCAAAATGACATGCAATCCTCGATCCCATGATACCGGATCCGAGAATCGCCACTTTTTTTATAGCTCTATTCATTTTCAATTAATTGTATTTTTTGGTCAAGATTTTTATTTTCTTCTATTATGCTATCGATAGCAGTCATCACTTCAAAAAAGGCTTCTAATTTTTTGGGTGGTACAGCTTCACGAACTTTTTCATTAAAAAAGATGACTGCTTTTCTTGAGAAGTCTCTTTGTTTTTTTCCAGCCTCAGTAAGAAATATGCGAACTGATCTTTTGTCCTCAGTATCACGCTCGCGATAGATCAAACCAGTCTCTTCCATAGTTTTCAACATACGCGTCAAACTTCTAGATTCCATTCCAAGTAGTGGAGCAATTTTAGTAGCGGGTGTACCTTCTTCCTGATCAATATTTAAAAGTACAAATCCAGAAGAGGCTGTAATGCCTTTCATTGCACCTCCCTGATTATACATTCTAGAGATGGCGTGCCAGACTACTTTAATGTGATAATCTACCGTTTCTTCTTTGCGCATGTGCTTCTCAAATTAAGTAAGTATCTTTCGGTGGATTCCAAAGATATACAAAATATGTTATGCATGCATACTATATTTTGTAATTCTCGATTTACTTATGAGAAACTGATTGTGGGGCTATTAATTTATATTATCTCCTCTTAAGGATCTGAATCTTTTTCTTGCTTCAGCAACATAAACGCTTCCTGGATAGGTAATTAGAAAATCCTTATATATCTCCATTGCTTTAGCGTAGTCATGAAGATGTTCTTCATAAATTTGAGCCATTAAAAACATGGCATCATCACCCAATATGTCAGTTGGATAGTCCGACCGTATGGCTTGTAGTTCCAATTGTGCATTTTCGAAATTTCCCAATTCTATATTGATCCGAGCCATTTTCCAATAGATCTCGTCGGTAAGGGAATGACCTGGGTATTTTTCCAACATTTCAGAAAATGCAACTAAGGCACTTTCCTTTTTATTTTGGAATAGCATCAATTCGATAGATGCAAATTCTTTCATCACAAAATCCGATGAATCTAAAGCTGTATTGTCCTGAATTAGTAAACTAAGCGATAGTGCATCATTGGCTATTTCTCTAGTAGTAGCCAATTTTAAAATATCCAAATGACTTTTGGCTAGTTCAAAATTTGCTTGGTAATAATTGAGTTGGGCATTTTTTAATTTTGCTTCATAACCTATTGGGCTGTCCTTATTATCTTTTTCTACTTGTGAATAAAGTAAGGTTGCTTCCCACGGATCTCCAATCAATAAGTAAATATCACCTAGATCCATTTTGCTTTTAGCCTTGAGAGATGGGTTAATTCTAGGAGCTTTAATTATTTCATCAAGAATGCTAATGGCAGAATCGAGCTCATCAAGATAAAAGGCATGTAGTAACGCTTTGCTTCGAAACGCTTCGATCGTTTGTGCATTAACTCCTATATCCAAAATCAATTGTTTATAATCATACGTCAATTCACGAATGGCCTGCAGCTCGACTGGAAAGTCATTTTTTACTTTTTCTTCTCTGGCTTTAATAGTTTGTCGGCGTGCTGTAATATAGATTCCTGTATTTGGATAAGTTTTGGAAACGTAAGTAAATATCTCAATTGCATCATCATAGGCTTTGTTGTCCAATGCAATATTTCCGATTTGCATAACTCTAATCCCATGTGTCTTAAATTTTTTATCCACAGCTTTGGCTTGAATGAAAGCACCATAAAAATCATTTTGCTGAAGGTTGACCCAAATCAATAATTCAGGATAAATTTTCTCATTGGGGTTTCTCTGAACTTTGTCAATCAGAATATCTTTAAAATTTGAAATGTCTTCTTCCTTTTGGAGAATATTCTGAAGAATGTTTTTTACATATCTCAAGTTGCTTGGTCGGATCGTAGCAAACACCAAATATTCTTCAATCATTTCTGACTGTTTATCCATCAGTCGATAAATGTTGGCAAGTTCTAGTGCATAACTGTTTTTGTCCTTATCACTTTTTCTAGCTTGCTGATAGGATTTTAGTGCGTAGGAAGTCAATTGCTTACTTACAAAGTATTGAGCAGCTGTGCCAATTAAGTATTTGTTCTCCTTTGAGTTTTCAATCGTTTCATTAAAAATTTTATCTGCTTTTTCTTCCTCTCCCATTTGTTGATATAGGAGCCCATGATCTATTTGATAATAAACATTGGATGGATAATAGCGTCTTGCTTTTTTTAGATGTTTCTCAGCCGATTTGAAATCACCTTTAGAAATTAGTATGTCTAAATAGTTGTTGTGAATCTGCTGAATGTATTGTGGATTTCCTGACAGCTTTTCATAAATGTCTAGCGCCTTGTCCAATTCACCATTTATATAATATTCGTTGGCCAGCTGAACTTGATTTGAATTCTGCGCCGCCGCAAGTGAGGGGATTATTATTAATATCAGATAATAGAATGTCTTCATCTTTCAGTTGTCCACAATTTGACCATTCCCTTAAAATAAAAATATAGATTAAAGAAATTATTATTATTTATTAGGACGGTGGATATGTGTATAAGTGTTTTAGTTTTTATGTTTTGTTATTGATTGGTGTATTACTTTTATCTAGATACATTTTATTCACATCATAAGTTATTGATTTTTAGTTTGGTATTGAGTTATCAACAGGTAGTTTCTCAGTTGTGAATTACTTATTTACATTCCAATTGAAAAGGAGAAATTGTTGATATATATCAAGTACGAAAAAGTTATCCTTTTGGTATTGTAGAAGAGTGGATAGTTTTTGATTTGTCAAGTTTAGTCAACCGGTTATTCTAGCTTGATTTACATTTTATCCACAAGGAAATTAGAAGGATACTTTGATATTTTCAAGTTGCCAATTGGCTCTCACATCAAATATTTCTGGATAGAAATAGACTTGTTCTGGTGTTTGATCTTTGAGAATGTTACCATAGGACCAATGTCCATCATTGTTGTTGTCTATCATAACACGGAATGTGTATTTTCCAGGTTTTACATATTGAAAGTTAAAAGTATTGGTGTTTTTCACTTCTTCTATAATTTGATAATTGGTATTGACTAATTGTAACGTAAAGGACGTATATGAAGTGGTGATTTGACCACTCACTGATCCGAGCTGATCCAATGATTTAAATTTGTAAGTATGGTTAATTGACTCTGTGCTGTCGTCTTCTACACTGATAAAAGTTCCTTTTGGGAATGAGAGACCGATTTGATTGGTTTTTACTTTTGAATAGTAATCTCGTTTGGCTAGATAGATCGAATCTGTAATTGCAGTATCACCATATATTTTAAGTAAAGTATCGATTTCTGTTTTTAGATAGTTTTTGTCGACGATCGTTTCGAATGTGAGTTTTGTCTTATTGTTATTCCATTGAATGGTGGAGTCATGAATGTACTCGTATTTTAACGTGTCGTATGAAATTAAAATACTGTCTTTATAAAATGTTTTGATGGGTTTATCAAAGTGGTAAGTATGAACCAATAATGGATCTATGTACTCATTGTTGGATGGCAGATAGGTAGCTTTAAATTTTTCAGGCTTTCTAGAAGTTTCCGAAAATTTGATGTAAGTAGTATCCACTACTGTGTTGAATAAAGTATCCGTTGCTGCTAGAACAATTCCTAAACTGTCAATGTCAAACTTAAATTCTTTTGTTGGATAGAATCTGAGAATAGTATTGCCTTTGTATCTATTGTTTGGAGGAATGATAAGTGAACTTGTAGAATCAAGTTTTGTGATTTTATAGTTGATAAATGCTTTATTGTATTGCATATCGAAATATCGTCCAGTAGTTTTTGATCTAATAAATTCCAAAGGATTTGCATCGATGATTTGGGATTGTATTCTGACTGAATCTTGCGATTGACTGAGATCGATTGAATCAGATAAAAAACCGTGAGATTCATTTTCGGGATCAAGCACTAAGTTTTTATTCTCATCTTTAAAAGTGATGATTTTGTAATAGCCATTTTTAATATTTTCTATGAGGAATTGTCCGCGCTCATTTGTTTTAGTAAAATAGCGTGGCTGGTCTTCCAATATATCTAGTGAATCGGTAATTAGATAAAGCCCAACAACAAATGCTTCTTGGTCTTTGTTGGTATAAAGATTGGTAATTTTTCCATTGACATAGATAGAGTCAATATAATGACCAGTGGAGAAGGCTAAACTTAAATTGATGGCAGGATTCTTTTCAGTGATATCAACTAGACCTTCTGAGAAATTAAGCGTGTAGGTGGTGCTATCTTGAAAGTTGTCCTCAAAGGTTAAAGTAAGTTCATTCTTTTTGATCTTGACATTGTATTTGTTTTCTATATGAGGGGTGATGAGCAACTGACTTTTAAGTTTGTCAGCATTGATTTTTTCATCAAAGACAAATTTGAATTCCTTTCCTTTATAGTTGATTGACTTGTTTTCTGGAGTAGATTCTAAAAGTAATGGAGGTATTGTATCTCTAGGTCCTCCTGTAGGTGTGCCTTGATTGGCACAAGAATAGATGTAGATAGAAACTAAAAGTAGAAAAAATGGAAAGATTGATTTCATGCCTTTTTGAATATATAGATCAAGCTTGAGTAGTTATTGTTGTTTTTGGAAGCCCAAGTATTTGATTTCCAACCATTTATAAATGATTTAAGGTAGTTAGTTTTTCCATATTTGTGTTTTTCGCTTAGTAAGCTTACATAATAAGCATCGAGTTTCATGGGATGCGTTTCTTCTAATACAAAATTATTGTATTTCATCAATTCACTGATAGTCAATTGGTTAAAGTGAAATAAGTGACGAGGAACATCATAGGCTGCCCAGTATTTTTGATAGATTTGTTGATCCAATGAGTCTGGGTTAGGAACAGCAATGACTAATCGTCCTTTTTTTGATAGATGTTTTCTAAGTGTTTGTATTGTTTTATTTAAATCATGAACATGTTCAAGAACATGCCATAGTGTGATGACTCCAAATTTCTTATCTGGTAGATCTTCCAATGAACCTACTACATTAAGATCATGGTCACTAATGGCTAGTGTTCTGGCCATTTCATCTGGTTCTACTCCTATAGTTTTCCAGTCTTTATGAGTCTGTATATAGTTGAGTAAATGACCTGTACCACATCCATAGTCAAGTATTGATTTTTTAGAAGCAAGACGACTTATTAATTTGAATTTCTTTCGAAGGGTGTAGCTCCGTGCAATCTTATATACCCAGTTTATTATGCTGTTGGCTTTGTTTGTATGAGAGATGTAATCAGTGGATTGATAGTATTGGCCAATCGATTCTTTATCCGGTCGTGGGGATGTAACTAGTAAGCTACAGTTGGAACATTTCATAATGGCGAAACTTTCCTGTGAGACAGTATAGTCGTCGCATATGATATGATTTTTAAACTCCTTGGAATTACAGGAGGGACAAAACTCTACTTTTTCGTACATAAATTATCGAGCCATATAAACCATCAATACAGAAATATCTGCGGGATTGACTCCACTTATCCGTGAGGCTTGCCCGAGATTACTAGGTTTAATATTAGATAGTTTTTCTTTTGCTTCTGCAGAGAGTGCAGGAATATTTTTGTAATTGAAATTACCTGGTATTTTCTTATTGTCAAGGTTGCCCATTTGATCAGCGAGACTTTTTTCTTTTTCTATATACGTTTCGTATTTCACTAGAATTGAAGCTTGTTCTAGTATTTCTGTAGAAGTGTTTTTAGATAGTTCCAAGACTTCATTATGAAATGAAACTATATCATGAATATCTAGTTCAGGTCTCCTTAGAAAATTAATCAAAGGTGTTTTTTCCTTTATAGTAGCTGAGTTAATCTCCTGGAGTTTCCCGTTAATCTCTTCAGGCTTTACTTTAATCTTTTTTAGTTGATTGATTAGTTCATCAGTATCTGCTATTTTCTGATTGACAGTATCCAATCTGTTTTGCGAGGCTAACCCTAGTTTGTAGCCTATTTCGGTTAACCTGATATCAGCATTATCTTGTCGTAGTAGTATTCTGAATTCAGCTCTTGATGTAAACATTCGGTAAGGCTCGTCTGTGCCTTTGTTGATAAGGTCATCTATAAGTACGCCAATATAAGCTTCTGATCTTCCTAATACGAATGGATCTTTCTCTTTTACTTTATTGTGCGCATTTATTCCGGCCATTAGTCCTTGACTGGCGGCTTCTTCATATCCGGTCGTTCCGTTTATTTGACCAGCAAAGTATAGGTTTGCTATGAGCTTAGTTTCGAGCGTCGGTTGTAATTGTGTAGGTGGAAAATAATCATACTCAATAGCATAACCAGGACGAAACATTTTTACCTTTTCAAAGCCTGGTATCTTAGTTATGGCTTTGTATTGAACATCTTCAGGTAAGCTGGTAGAGAACCCATTGACATAGATTTCAACCGTATTCCAACCTTCTGGCTCGACAAATATTTGATGTCTTTCTCGCTCAGCAAAACGGTTGATTTTGTCTTCTATAGAAGGACAGTACCTGGGCCCCAATCCTTTAATTCTTCCTGTAAACATGGGAGATTTTTCAAATCCAGTCTTGAGTATTTCATGTACCTCGGAGTTGGTATATGTGATATGACAAGGCCTTTGATTCTTCAAAGGTTCAGTATCTGTGAATGAGAACTTACCAGGTGTTTCATCGCCAGGTTGTTCTTCCATGACATCCCAATTCAAAGATCTACCATCTACTCTGGGTGGCGTTCCCGTTTTCATTCTACCAGACTCAAAGCCTAATTCTACCAATTGTTCTGTTATACCAGTAGCAGCCTTCTCTCCTGTTCTTCCACCTCCAAAACGCTTTTCACCAATATGAATGAGACCATTCAGAAATGTTCCATTGGTGAGTACTACTGACTTACCGAGTATTTCAAGTCCCATACTGGTTCGTACCCCAACAACCTGATTTCCTTTAATGATGAGTCCGGACACCATCTCTTGCCAGAAATCTACATTAGGAGTTTGTTCCAATGCTATTCGCCATTCTTCAGCAAATCTCATTCTATCATTCTGAGTTCTTGGACTCCACATGGCGGGGCCTTTAGACTTGTTTAGCATTCTAAATTGAATCATGGACTTGTCCGATATAATTCCGGAGTATCCACCTAGCGCATCTATTTCTCTAACGATCTGTCCTTTAGCTACACCTCCCATTGCTGGGTTGCAAGACATCTGTGCTATCGTGTTCATATTCATGGTGACGAGCATCACCTTGGAGCCCATGTTTGCTGCTGCTGCTGCTGCTTCGCATCCGGCATGTCCTGCCCCTACTACTATTACGTCATATTGTGGAAACATGAAATATCGTCTTATGTTCCACGTGAAACAGTTGGGTAAACTGTAATGAAGTGTTCCACGTGAAACGTTTTAAATTTTCTTATATCTGAAATTGCGGCAAAGATAAATAAGCATTCTCTTTTTCTCTCATGGTTGCCTGCTCCGTGTCTGACTTGTCGTTGTAACCAAGTAAGTGTAACACGCCATGTATTATTACTCTACGAAGTTCATCTTCAAAGGGTATTCCTTGGTCTTGCGCATTGTCTTGAACGCGCTCTACACTTACGAAGATGTCGCTCTCTACAATTCCCTTATCTTCAGAATTATCAAATGTGATGATGTCTGTGTAATAATCGTGTTGTAAATAATCAACATTGATCTGATGTAGATATTCATCAGAACAAAAAACATAGTTGATTTCAGATAGTTTGTGATTTTCGGACTGAATGGTGTGTTCTATCCAAGAGGTAATGATTTCTTTATGAATGAGTTCAAACCCTGTGTCTTCATAAAAGAAATTAATTTGATCCATTAGGGTAAGTAAAAACTAAGTTCGACTCTCTTTCCATTATCGGCAAAGGATACTTCATCGCATAGATTTTTCATTAAGAAAATCCCTCTACCACCAGGCTTTTCAAGGTTCTCAGGAGCAGTTGGATCTGGTAGATTGTTATAATCAAAACCAGCCCCTTCATCTTCAATAGTAAACTTTACCTGATTGTCATCTAGGTTTAGCGACAAGTGAACATTTTTTGACTTGTCTGATTGATTACCATGTACAATGGCGTTGTTAACAGATTCTGTTACTGCAATCATAATGTTGCCATAGATGTCATCAGTAAAATTATACTGTTCTTTAGCGTTGTCAATGAAGCTTTCTATTATTCTGATGTTTTCTGAAAGCGACGGAATCTGAATTTTGATGGCGTCCATTATTCTTTGTTAATCAATTTGGTCACAAATATATTACTGTTCATTCAACCTACGGAAATATTTATTTACTTCTTCCTTATAATAAGGATTCATTTTAGGTGGAACGGTATTTAACAATTCAAGTTCTTTTTGTTTGGCTTTAATATATTCTTCGAATTCAGGCGGAAAGGCTCTGTTGTAATTGTCAGCTTGCTCTGCTTCTCTCTTGTCATCTAGTTCCCTTTCGCGTAAGGCATCTTCTGCCTTAAGCATACGAGTGAGAATGTCTTTTTGTCGATTAATGGTTTCTTGAGTTATTCTTTTATTGACAAGATCTTGTTCCGTCTTTTCCATTTTTTCAATGGCTTCTTTTATATTCTTTCCTGCACCTCCTTCATTTTCTCCCAGTTCATTTTGAAGCTTTTGAAGTTCGTTTCGAAGCATTTCTTGTTCGGCAGCCAATTCGGCAAGCTCTTTGGAAAGTGGCCTTCCTGATTTGCCACTTTTCTTTAGGTCTTCTATTTTCTGATTCAATTGTTTTTGTAGATCAGATAAACCAGGGTTGTTTTGTTTTTCACCTTTTCCTTTTTTGGGCTTACCCATAGATTCGGCCATTTGTTGTTGCATTTGTTGTAAGACATCATCCAAAAGGAGTGCAAGGTTATTGATTGATGTCATGGCGTATTGCTGATGGGTCGTCGCTTCTGATTTTCGACGATCTTTAAGACCTTGTAGACTGGCTTCAATTTCATCATTCATTGCATCGACTTCTCTTGTTACGAAACTTTGAATTTGGAATACGCGGCTGGCCAGAGAGAGTAAGCTATCCTCAATAATTTTTGCATCATCTTTTAGTTTGAGCTGTTCTTGAGAAAGCGTAACATACCGAGGATCACTTTGATTCACTCCTTTGAAGTCAGTCAATATCTTCTCCTGATCAAAAGATACTTTAACTAAGTTGTCAACGATGTCTCGTAAATGATCGAGATTTTCTTGCATCATGGTCATTTCCATGCTTGTTTGCATCTCTTCCATTTTCTTTTTCATTTGCTTCATTTTATCAGAAGCGTTTTTCTGTGATTGTGATGACTTCTTTCTTTTATTTTGTTCTAGCAATTCTGTGCTTTGTTTCTGTTCGTTTTGAATATCTGATTCATCCTGGTCGAAGTCTTCAAGATTTTCTGGTTGTTTCATTTCTTGATTAAGCTCTTCTAATTTGTCAATTTGCTCTTTTACTTCTTCGAAAGATTCGTTCAATTTTTGTTGCTCAGCTTGTAAGGATTCATTGTCTTTCTGTTTATCAAGACTTTCTTCAGAAAGTTTTTCTTGTTCTTTGCTGAGCTTATCCAAATCATTGATGATTTCATCCATTTTATAATCGAATTGCATGCGCTTGAACATTTCAATGGCTCTCTCAATTTCTTTTTGAAGGTTTTCTTCTTTGTTTTCAATCTGATCCATGGTTTGTTGTATTTCATCTGAATCATTTTGTTCTTCGAGCAGTTTTTTTAGTTCATCGTATAATTTTTTGGTTTCATCATCGAGGATGTCATCCATCAACTTTTGCAACTGCTCTACTTTTTGCTGAAGCTTTTCATTGGGTTGGTTAAATCTTTCTTGCTTTTTAGCGAGGTCTTTATTCTGTTGATTGATTTGATTAAGTGCTTCTTCTAGTTTTTCTTTTTGCTTGATCAAGTCATTTATTTTTTTGTTCTCTTGCCAATTCAAATTTTCCTTGCTTTTTAGGTCATTTTGAATGTCTTTGATTTGATCATTGAGGTCTTGCGCTTCTTCCAGAGATTTGTCAAGCTCCTTTTTAGCTCCCAAGGCTTGTTTATCGAGTTTGTCTTTGATATCCTTCTTTTCTGGAAGCTTAAAGGTATATGTAGAGGATTGGGATGGTTTAAGGCCATTAATACCGTCATTGTCCCATACGCGAACAAAATACTCTAAAGATTCCCCTTCTTTTACATTCAAAGTATCCAGTTTCCATTGGTAGAAATAATTTTGGGATGTTAAGTTTTTGTTGAATGGAATGGGATATGAATTTTCAATATTATTTTTATTGTAGACAAATTCGAGTTTGGAAATTCCATAATCGTCACTAATCAATCCGTTCAAAACTACAAAGGCAAATAGTGTTGTGTCATTAAAGATGTCTACCGAAATTTTGGGAAACTCATCTTTGATCACTTCAATGTTATAGCTAATAGAATCTTTATTTTGACTATGATTATTTTCTAATAATAGTTGATAAGAATCGCTTCGATGAACCTTCTTTTTAAACTCAAATAATTGATTACCAGAAGATTCTAATGATACTGGAGTCTTTTCTTGTCCAAATTCCATTTGTACAGAGCGAGTTTCAATTGTTTTTATTCTCCATAGGACTTGAGTGCCTTCGGGAATGGTAAGGTTACCTATGTTTTCAAGAGACTCATTCTTTTTACCAGTATAATTGGGGTAATCAAGGCTAATATTAAATGCTTTAATATCAGGTCTTCGCAAGACCTCTACTTGATACAATTCAGACCGATAACCGGAAGCTTCAACTCTAAAGGAGAAATTGTTTTGTACTTTGGCAAAGGTGTAATCAAAATGGCCCTGTGCATTTGTCTTCATTTTTGCCTTTCTTCCTGAAATTTCTACATAGACATGTTCAGGAATAACCGAACCAGAAACAGCTACTTCAAATACAAAATCCTCATTTCTAAATGCCCGAAAATTTTTATTGATTGGCTTAATGGTAAATAAAAATTCAGAAGAAAACTCTTTGTCATAGTTTACCATTCGGTTGGCACTTTCTGTCAAATATTGTGGGACAAAAAGAAAAAGTAAAAGCAAAATAAGGCTAGGGTAAACTACATACTTGATATATTTTTTGTTAGATTTTAAGTCAATACTTGATTTAAATTCGAAAGGAGAAATTTCTAATTTGCGTTTTTCGATACTGGCAACGACTAGACTGTTGTCTGCGGTTGTAATTTTGCCTAACTGAATGGCATTCAGTAACTTATCGTTTATTTCTGGAAAAAACTCACCAATGAATTTGGCAGCCTTTTCATCACTTATTTGCCTATCTGCTCGAATAAAGTTTAAATAAGGCTGTATAACTAATTTGAATAATAGTATTAATAACAATATTAAACTAGCAAAAAATAGAATAGTCCTTCCTGTTGAATTGGGCGAAAACGAATTTTCTAACCCTGTAATTATCAGATAATAGGTTAATAAAAGAGCAAAAAATAGGATGACATTTTTTATTAAGATATTTAGGAAATATCTACTCTTGAAGTCATTTATTTTGTTCTTTAATATGTTGGAAGTTTGATTCAAATTAGTATTTAATATGTTTTTGCGTTTTCAAAGTAGGCATGTTGGACCATTTTGCTTAAACTATGTCCTCGCTCAATACCTTTTAATCTGTTACTAAAAATAACATAGCTATAATCTACATCTAAAAGTAAAAATGTTGACTGAGAATGCATTTTAAGTTTATCCTGCATTATTTTTTCTAATGACTTTTCTTCATTTGAATATACAAATTCAACGAATTCTTCTTTTATAACGATTTGTGGCTCGGTAGGATTTGAATTTTTACTCTTAACAAATTTAAAGTCAGGAGTATTCTTGAAATAATCTTTAGTTTCATTAGAAATATCAGAGCGCCATGATATTTCAAAATCACTAGAATCTATTGCTAAACTAGTTAGACTATCTAACTCGTCAGAATACAAGTAATTCTGGATGCTGTTTGAGTAGATGTATTTATTATCCATTTTAATTTCTGATAATATTTTCATGGTAAAAGTGGTATCCTGAATATCAATGCGCATGTATTTTATTCTGGATTCATTCGTACGGCAAATTTGATACGGAGCATACTTAGTATTATAGATTTTATCTAGTTGGGATGAGTGCTTAGTTTTTTCCAGCTTGTGAGGAGAATAAAATACTAGATCTAGTGAGCCACGGAAAAACTCTGAATACGCCAGATCCGAATTCTTCATAAAACTAAGCTCAATGGATTGAATCAGCTGACTTCGCCCGTCTCTTCGAATCAATTGGGCTGAAATGTCCTCATTAAGATTTACTAATTCAAAAGGCCCACTTCCAACAAATGATTTGTTGTTTAATTTGAATAATGAAAAATGTTCGTTTTGAAGCAGTTTAGGCAGGTTCTCATAATTATTAAGCATTTTAATACTAAATAGACTGTCATTGTGTATTTGAAACCCTCTAGGTATTGAATCTAAAATGTTACGGTTATTGCGATACCAGTCTATGAGCGTAAAACCATCCATTGATGAGAACAGTTCTTGTATTGGGGCTTTATGAAATTGATTTTGCAATAGATATTTGAAATGTTGCCGAATAGATTCAGAACTAACCATGCTGCCATCGTGAAAGGCCTTGTTAGATTTTAATTGGAAAGTATAACGGTTGTCGAGAGAATCAAAAGCTAAGTTCTCAAATAAGGAAGACGAACCATCAGAGTTGAAAAACTTGTCAAAAATTAAATCTACTACAAACTGTTCTGTTTTGTTATTGACATTTAGTGGATTTACCTCCAAAATATTATCGCGAAAATTGAGTCTGAGAACCTTACTAGAAGGTTTAGAATTGAGTCGTATGCTATTCGATGAAGTTTCACATGAAACCATGAGAAATGCATAAACAGCCAAGTGCAGAAAAATTAGATATTTATTTAGAACGCCCACTTATTTAATAATACCAATTTCTTCAGTAAAATATTCTAACACATGCATCTTAAGCAATTTTTCTTGTTCAAGTATATCAAAATGAGGTAGTTCTTTTTTTAGGGTCCAGTGCGGCCAGCCATCAGCATCAGTGCCTTCAAGTTCATAAAAACCAGAAAAGCTGAGACATTTGCAGATACCAAGGTGGATGAGGTCTTGTTTTTCTTCCTTTGAGAAGTTTTCATATCCTCTCCCTAATTCTTGAACTCCGATCAGAAACAAAACACCTTTGAGATCAGCAGGCTTTCTGCCCAACACCTCTTTGAGTCGTTCACGTAGCTTCACCCACTTCCTCTCCAGGTCCAAATCTTTTTTGAGCATTCTAATACTTAGTTTCTGACAGATTTACAGTAATATCAAAGATATTCTACCTTATGTTTGAAATAGAAAAGCCAGCGGGTTAATTTTCAAAAGATGATAAAAAAATACTGGAAAGACTTTATTTCTCTCATATATCCAAATGTTTGCTATAACTGTGATGTTGCATTGGTGGAAGGAGAAGAAAGAATATGCCTTAGGTGTTTTCGTGATTTTCCTTTGACTCAATATCATCAGATGGATCCCAATCCATTAATTCAAATGACCTCTGGAAATTTAAAAGTCAAGGGCGCATTTTGTTTCATGAAATTCAACAAAGACGGAATAGCTCAGAAACTTTTACATGAACTCAAGTATAAAAACAACGCTCCCATAGGACTACTTCTAGGCGAATGGTTTGCCAATTATATTAAGGAGGAAATAGAAAAGGCGAAAATTGATGCTATTATCCCTGTACCTCTTCATAAAAGCAAACAAAGAAAAAGGGGTTATAATCAAAGTGAAGTAATAGCGAGAGGACTTAATAAAATTACGGGCATCAAAGTAATAAACGATGCTATGATCCGCACAAAGAATGTAAGTACGCAAACCAAAAAAGGAAAAGTAGGTCGATGGCAAAACGTGGATTCGTTGTACAAGATTGAAAAAAATAAAGATATAAAAGGAAAACGAGTGCTGCTATTGGACGATGTGATTACCACAGGAGCGACTATTGGGACTGCTGCAGAAGTACTGGCTGAATCTGAAGTAGCCGAAATCTATTTGGGCTGTATTGCTTCGGGCAAATAAAAAAGGCCGATTCGAAAACCGGCCTTCATATCTAAGTTTGTTATTTTATTAGTAGTTCGTACCAGCTCTAATCATTGCACATCGGAAGCCGATGGTAGACGTCGCTGAATCTTCTTCTAAGTATCTTCTTTGTCCTGGAGACATCCAATAAGCTACATCTGCCCAAGACCCTCCTTTATAAACTCTTACTCTATCATTAATTAATGAATTGTAGTTTGAGAAATCATAACCATCTTCTTCATCCAAGAAACCATCTCTTCTTACTGGGTTTAAATCATCAAAATCTTGGTACGAAAGTGGACGATATACATCTTGTACCCACTCATTGACATTACCAGCCATATTATAAAGCCCGAAATCGTTTGGAGGATAGTCGTAAATGTAAGTGGTAATCATAGCACCATCATTCAGTTTACCAGCGATACCAGCATAATCACCACGTCCTCTTTTGAAGTTTGCAAGGAATGTACCCAACTGCTTTCCATAAGGATTTCTTAGTGCATGACCATCCCATGGATAAAGTCTACTGTGTGTTTGGTTTTCATCTAACCATTGTGTTCCAATCAGAGCCAAAGCAGCATATTCCCATTCAGCCTCTGTAGGGAGTCTATAGTTTGGTAGTATAAAACCAGACTCTAATGGAATTCTACCTGCAGATGGTAAATCAGCTTCCGCTTCGATTGCCTCATCATAGTATCCAGCATCTTCTGCCAATTTTTGATTAACTACAATAGATCTCCACAAACAATAATCTTGTGCTTGCTTCCAAGTCACCCCAACTACTGGGAAAAACCTAAAACCAGGATACCTTAAGTAATGATCAACATAAGGATCGTTATATGCTAAGTTTTTAGCCCATACTGTAGTATCTGGCAAAGCAGACTCATAAAATTCACGAGATGAATCGAGTCTTACATAGTGTAGATATTCTAACCAGTGAATGTTTGCCACTTCAGTTTCATCCATATAGAATGAAGCTACAGTTACAGTTCTTTCGTGGTTGTCACTAGAATTAGCAACATCTTCTTCGAAACTACCAAGGATGGTTCTACCTCCTTCAATGAATCTCAAATTAGGACCTTCCGGCTGACCTCTAAAGTCATTCACCTGAAAATCACCTTCTTCTTCGTTGTATGCGAGACCTGTAGCGGTACTGTATCCGCCAGGATCACTACTGGTAGCATGGCCACCACCGCCCAGCGAACCACAAGAGGAAATACCCACTGTGAGACCAACAAGAATTGCTGATGCGTTTAAGTAAGGAACAAATTTTTTCATAACAAACTCAAATTTTATTCAAGCTCCTAAAATAAGGACAATTTTTCTTAAAACAAACATAGTAAAATGCAAGCAGGGAAAATAATCACAATTTTTCCCATGTATTAAGTTCTTGTCTATTCTCAGAGATTAACAATTTTATCTATATATAGAATCCAAAAATATTTAAAATATTGTTCATGTACACACCTTTTAGTCAAATTAAGAAAAAGCATATCAATATTTTACTCAATTAAAGTGCTTATTCAATCAATAAAATTTTAGTTAAATTTGCATAATAAGCAATGTCACAAGCAGAAGCAGCCATATATCGTCCATTACTTCACACCATCGCGTATAAGATAGTTGGTTGTTCAGCTATTGCAGAAGATATGGTGCAAGACACATTTTTGAATTGGTTCAAAAATGAAAAAAAGGAAGTAAAAGATGCAAAGGCCTACTTGATTTCCTCAGTTCGAAATTTGAGCATCAATCATCTGAAAAAGAAAAAGGACGAATTGTTTGAGAATATGGCGCCGAATCTTCCTTCTTTCAGAATCAATTCGGATATTTCTTATTTGGACATCAAACAAGAAATTTCGGATTCATTGGCAGTTATACTCAAAAAATTGGCACCTGCTGAACGAGCAGTATTCGTTTTGAAAGAGGTTTTTAATTTTGAGTATTCGGATTTACCATCGATTATTGGCAAGACATCTGATAATTGTCGCCAGTTGCTAAGTCGAGCACAACAAAAGCTAACTCAAGAAAAAGAACGTTTCGCTCTTGAACCTAGCAAGCTCTCAAGTCTAATGAGCAATTTCAAGAATGCAACCCTTGGGGAATTTGAAGGCCTAATAAAAACGCTGAAAGAGGATATTTCAGCTGCTACTAAATAATGCCTTTCATCAATCTGTCCCGTTAGTTTAGGGATAACTGTCTATTTATTTCATTTCTTTCCAAAGTCTCTCTAACTTAAGATTTCGAAATAACTATAATCCACCATGAAAAGAGTAATTCTAGCTTTACTTTGTCTCAGCGCAACCCAGATATTTGCACAAACACCTACAAAGAGTATTCCTTTTGAACTTTTTGGAGATCATATCATTATTCAATTAAGTGTTGATGGATCTGAACCTTTAGATTTCATTTTTGATTCTGGCGATGGAATCACCGTCATAGATGAAGAAATTGCTGATCAGCTGCACCTAGTAAAAGAGAAAGTGGTCTTAAATCAAGGCACTGTTTCAGGCGCTTTGATAAAACATAATAAGTTGGAGATCGGTGATTATTTGTTAGAAAAGAATATTAAAGTTTATTCTACTGATTTAGATCATTTGGAAATTAGCTTGGGGCGAGACTTTGATGGAATCATTGGTTATGATCTATTGCACCATCACGCGGTGAGAATCGACTACGATAACATGAAATTTGAAATATATGAACATGGCCAACACCCTAAAAAAGGAGAGCCGATCCCATTCAAGTTGAATACTGCCATTCCAACAATCGAAGGAAGTGTTGTGCTTAATAACGGAGAGCCTCACCCAGGAACCTTTTTTGTAATGACAGGGGCAGGAACTACACTTGATTTTAATTCGCCATATGCAAAAAAATATGATGTCATCCACAAAACAGGCGATCATTATTATTATTACGTAAAGAGCATTTCGCAGGAAGAAACTAAACACTATGAAGGCATGGTGAAATCTTTCACTTTTGGAAACCAAAAACTGGATAACCTTCCTATTGGAATAAGTCAAGCCAAGACTGGAACCCAAGCTAACGAAAAGGTATCCGGGATATTAGGCAATAAAATTCTCAGTAGGTACAATGTCATATTTGATTTACCTGCCAAATTGATTTATATGGAGAAAAATCAAAATTTTGATGACCATTTTACTGTCAATTGTAGTGGAATAGATATTCAACTGTCTAAAGACAAAAAGAAGGTTTTGATACATCAGGTTTTTGAAGGAAGCGTAGCAGAGGCAGTGGGTCTTCAGGTAAATGCAGAATTGATAAGTATAGATGGCAAGAAAGCACTGTCTGAAGTGGATTTCCCTGGAATTCAAAAGGCACTAGTTCAATCAGGTAAAACAGTTAAACTTGTAGTATCTCAAAATGGAGAAGAAAAATCTGTTAACCTGTCTTTGAAAGCATTATTGTAGAAATTACTTGTTAAGAATCATTTTTCCACTGTAGGGTTTTCCGTCAAAGATGATGAAATATTGATAAAGGCCATTGCTAACAGGTGTACCATTATCATTTTTTCCATTCCAACTTGCTGTTACATCACCTTCAAACTGAGGAGAGTTCAGCAAGGTTCTTATGATCCGCCCTGAAATATCTGTGATGTAAATTTTTAAAGTGCTTTGTCTTGGAAGTGTGAGACTGATATGAAACTCATCCTTAAAAGGATTTGGATAACCATTGGCCAATGTTAACTTTTCTTCTTGTTTGGCTTCGGTTAAAACGGTTTTGGTGTTTTCTATTTTAGATTCAAATACACCATTTCCATGCGTAGCGACTGCGATTTTTCCATCCGATGATCGATAGTCGATCATAGTTACTACTGAATTTCCAATAGATTCATTTCCTTCTTTTTGCCACGATGTTTCATTTTCAACAAGTTCGTCTGCACTATAGAGCCCTGTACTTGTCCCAACAAAATATTTATAATTGCCGTTTTCTAATGCCACCATTTCCGACCATCTAATGCTAGGTCCGTTTCCGGTTCCATCTGCATTTTCTTCCAGATTTCCTCCAACGTCAATAAAACTATGTCCTGCATCTTCTGATAAAAACAAGCTTGGAATGTTGTAATTTGAATAGCAAATTAGAATTTGATCAGCATTATTTGGGTCTATACAAATATTAGAGACATAGCCCTCTTGTGAGAAAACTTGTTGTACTTGAGCATCGACGGAATTGGCATCCGTAATTTTAAAAACATTTCCTGTACTTGTCCCATAATATAAAATATGTGCGACATTGGTTGAGATATCTAATGCTGTAATATCTTGTGGTCTACTTGTGGCCGTTACTACTTCCCAGTTTGTGGAGGTAGTTACTTGTTTGAATTTTTGAATTTCAGTCAAGTTCTTATTTCTCCAAATGGCACTATCTCCTGCCAAATACATTCTGTTGTAATTATTTGGATCCAGTACGAATGGAGCAATAAAAAGATGATTTTCTCTAACTATTCCACTTGGATCAACTTTGGCCCAAATATTAATACTACCGTCAAAGTTGTATGCGATTTGAAAAATCCCAGCCTCTTGAAATGACATATACCAAAATGTATTGTCAGGTGTACTAGCGCAATAACCTCCATCTCCACCTAAAACCGAGTCCCAATTAGGGTTTGTTCCTGTTTCAGATTTCAAAAAAGTGCCATTGTCTTGCATGCCGCCTATGATTTCATCTCCATTCTCATTTTTAGAAACGGCCAATGTATAAAACTGTGAAGTAACATAGTTGTTGTTTAAAGAGCGCCATTCAACATCAGCGGAGAGGTTGTCTGTGGTTTTATGTACACCACCATCAGTAGTTGACAACATATGATCAGTTTCTGATAAGAAAATGAGTTCATGCTGATCAGGGTGGTGGTTCTCATAGAGCTGATTTGAGTCTTCTATATCATAACCCCCTATTTGTGATATGTGATTAGAAGTGGCAAACCCATCAGTTGATCGATATAAATTGGTTCCTCCTATAAATACAATGTTCGGGTTATCAGGATGAACCTTTACGACCATGTTGTAAGAGTTCTGACTATCAAATTTCTCAAATTCAGAATTCTCATCGGGAATATGCTGCGAACGATTTATCCAATTTCCATTTTCTAATTTCCAAAGTTGAACTTCTGTACCCTCAACCAGAAAGTAAAGAATGTTTTCGTTGGATGGAGCGAATGACATGACCAGTCGCTCTGAGACAGAATTAAATCCTGTAGGAGTAATATTTGTCCAGTTGGTTCCATCTTCCGAAATGAAAATGCCTTTGAATCCATTGCCTGTGGATGTGCTCAAATAAGCATACATTTTTCCTGATGGCGTGATCATCAGATTGGTGTAAAAAGAAGCATTCGAATTGTTCAAATCTCCTGACGTATCCTCAAGTAAGTTGGGTTCACCCAATACTTTTTCCCAACTATCACCTCCATTTACTGACCTCACAATATTTCCATAGATGGCAGCATATACTATATTATCAGAAAACTCATCTATTGGATTGATAGCCAAAGACCATATATAATTAAATGGACTGTCAAATGAAGCAGGGTTGTTGGAGCTGGTAGATACTAAAATATCCCAGGATTCTCCATTGTCTGTCGATTTGAAAATACCATCACCTCTATATGGTGCTCCAGTTGCTCTGGCAGAGTTTCCATTTAATTCTCCTGTGCCGAAATACCACGTATCTCGTTTGCCAATTCTAGGATCTTGAATGATACAAGTCGCACTATTAATGACTGATGGTTGGCTAGTTCTGATCCAGTTATCTCCACCATTTGTGGTGCGCCACATACCCCCTGACACCCCTCCAGCCAATAAAATATTTTCATCTCGAATATCAAAAGCCAAGGCTCTCGTTCTTCCACCAACATTGGCTGGGCCTGCTAATGTCCATGATTCTTCTTTGATTCTTGAGGATGCTTTATCAGATTTAATTTTTTGGACAAAAGCTATCTCCTTGTTATGTATGCCTCGAGGTATTTCATTGGTTTGTGGGTCAACTAGTTGTTTTCGCTCAAATTCAAATCTGGCGTATGGATTTTCCTTACTTCCTATTGTTGATGGGGCTTGAGGAAGTTGAGGTATTTCATTCTGATGTTTATTTTCTTCACAGGCTAGTAACCAAATGCCAAATAAAACGCTCAGCATATTTGTCCAAACTCTCATTAAATATCTTCTCGTTTGGTGTTTTCAACATTCAAAATAAAATCAGCACCAAACAACATGGAAGGAGTTTGATATCCGATTTGTGAAATATTTTTACTCAACTCTTCTATGATCATTATGGATGTGATAGCCGTGAGTTTGTACCCTTCTGGGGTAATAAGCTTGGCAGACTGAGATTTTCCTGAAGCATTCCTCACTTCTCCCCACAAATAGCAATGGCTGTCTTCTCTCATTTGCTCAGAAGGGCCTGTAACTGTTTTCATTACTTTTTTCTGTAGGTAATTCTGGACAAAACCGAGATTAAAAAACCATTTCCATTTTTGCACAGTTTTCATTTTTTTGACCTGACCAGGGTGCATGGCTGTATATACCATGATGTTTGGAATGCCTGTACTTCGATAGGCCGTGGATACATCGCCCCAAGGTATGGACACAAAATTCTTTTCTTTTCCATCTAAGTTTAATTTCCGTGAAGCATAAACATGTGGAACAGGAATGATTTTTCCTTCTTTTCTGATGGCCCCGCCTTTGCCTATTCCCTGAGTCATGGTGAGCGCTGTGCCACGAGAAGTAGATGATTCACTCATAAAAGCCAATTCTAAATGCGTTGCATCTGGAAGTTTGGACTTTAAATATTTAGCCAGACAGTCGCTCGGCACCACATCGAATCCTACTCCAGGCATGATCAAAATTCCGGCTTCTTTTGCTTTTTGATCCAAAGAAGCTCCTAACTCAAACACTTCAATTTCTCCAGTAATATCTAAATAGTGGGTTTTAGTCTCGAGACATGCCTCCATCATGACTTTGGCGGTAGTAGAAAATGGGCCTGCGCAGTGTAGCACTAAATCTACTTCATTGAGTGCCTCAATCAATTTTTCTGATTCAGACAAATCAAAAGAACGATAGGCCAAACCTAGCTGGGTGGCTAAATCTTTGGTCTTGCTTTCATTTCTACCTGCAAGTATAGGGTCGAGCCCTTTTTCTTTTGACAATTTGGAAATGAGCTGGCCTGTGTAACCGTAAGCTCCGTAGATGAGAAATTTCATGTGTATAATCTTTTGAATCTGGAAATTAAGTAAATCTGTACAATACCAACCTTTAATTAACTAGAATAATGTGAGCTTGGTTCATCAAGTTTTTTATGTTAAGCGACTTGTTGTATTTTTAATGCCACAAACAGATTTAATATTCCTATGTCAATGAACAGCCGCAATTTTATCTGGTATGCGCTTCCTATGATGATCTTTTTGGGTCTTATGTGGCTTTATGAACCTTGGTTTTATCAAAGATATATTGCCAGTGAAAGTCTGGAAAAAATCAAAAAACGAAACTTTAAGATAGTAGGTCATAAAGGTGCGGCTGGCTACGCACCAGAAAACACACTTTCTTCTTTTCAGATTGCCATGGATATGGGCGCTGATATGATTGAAGTGGATGTTCACTATACTAAAGATGGTGAAGTGGTAGTTTTTCATGATGAAGAAGTGTCAAGAACTACGGACGGAAAAGGTAGAATTCATGAAATGACCTTAGCGGAAGTCAAAGAACTGGATGCAGGTTATTGGTTTTCACCAAAGTTTCAAGGAGAAAAAGTTCCTACACTAGCAGAGACCATAGATTTAATACATGGCAAAATGGAATTAATAATTGATATTAAGTCTAAGGGTCATGGCTACTACGATGGCTTCGCAGAGCGAATTGTTGAGATAATCGATGAAAAAGGAGCCATGGAATGGTGTATTATCCAAGCGTATGATGAGCAATATTTAGAACATGCTTACGAAGCTGATTCTACGATCGAAATGAAAAAAATAATGATGGGTGAAGATGAAACTCATTTGCTTGCTTTTTATATTAATGCCAAGAGTTTTACTGACCATAGAAACATGCACGAGTTTTATGGCACCTTGAACCCCCATTATAAGACCCTGTCTCAAAGACGAATTTTTAGATTTCATGCCAGAGGCTACAAGGTTTATACCTATGTGGTCAATGAAAGGTCAGACATGCTCAAAATGTTGAACATGGGATTAGATGGGATCATTACTGATTATCCAGATCGAATGGTTGAAATCCGTGAAGAACTGAAGCAATTGGATAGAAGAAGAGCAGCAGGAGACGAAAAGACGCCTTGACCAATCATTACAAAAACGGAGAGGAATATTACAATAAGATTTATCTTCAGTTCAATTTATTTATTGCAGCCTCACTAGTGCCTTTCGGTTATTTGCTCTTATTGAAGCAGTCAGGAGAATTAGTATCTATAATTGCTGGTCTGTGGTATAATTTGATTGTGATTGCACTTTTATTTGCTTCGGCAGCCATCATATTTCAGGCGAATAAAAGTTTTGCCACCTTCTTGGAGAATGGAGAACCTAAAAGATCAATGCGTGACAAACTTAATAGTTACAAGTCTGAATCTGTAAAAAAGTATCTTGCATTTTTTCTGGCCAGTTCGATCTGTGTTTGTGGCCTTTATCTCACAGCCAGCTCTTATTTTATAGTGGGATATATCGTGTCAACCATTTTATTATCAATAAAAAGACCAACATTGAATACCATCATTGAGGATCTAAAATTGACAGAGGACGAGCAAAGTATCCTTATTGAAAAAAAGGATATCCCTTAAGTTAGACTTCTATTCCCGCCGACCCAGTCATTACATAATATCTTGGGTCGTCAATATCCGTAATGATTATATCTTTAAATTTAGGGTTCGCTTTTTGAAGTATTCTTTTGCAATCTGGGCTCAAGTGTTTTAACATCACCTTTTTACCTAGTGCCTCATATTTGTTGACTACAATTCTAACGGCCTCTACACCAGAGTGATCTGATACTTTAGAATCTATAAAATCGATTTCGATTTGCTCAGGGTCTTCTACTGGTGTGAATTTACCGTTGAATGCTTGAATAGAACCAAAAAATAGTGGTCCCCAAATCTCATAAACTTTTATACCATCCTCTCTTAAGGTTTTTCGTGCGCGAATTTTAGTTGCATTTTCCCATGCAAATACCAAGGAAGAAACGATAACACCGCATATCACAGCGATTGCCAAATCGAAGATGACTGTAACAGCTGAAACTAGAATTAAAACAAAAGCATCCGCTTTTGGTATTTTGTTGATGATTCTAAAACTAGACCAAGCGAAAGTGCCAATCACCACCATGAACATTACACCAACTAATGCAGCAATAGGAACCTGCTCGATGTAAGGAGAAAGAAAAAGAATAAATGAGAGTAACATTAATGCAGCCACTATTCCAGATAATCTACCGCGACCACCAGACTCTACATTGATCATGGACTGACCGATCATGGCGCAACCACCCATACCTCCAAAGAATCCGTTGACGATATTGGCCGTACCTTGAGCCACACATTCTTTGTTGCCACTTCCTCTGGTTTCGGTGATTTCGTCAATCAGTGTCAAAGTCATCAAAGATTCGATTAATCCTATGGCAGCAAGGATTAATGCATAAGGAAATATAAAATATAGTGTCTCTAGAGTGAATGGAATCTGTGGAATCATGAAAGAAGGTAAGCCTCCTTCGATACCTGATCCACCATTGGATTGTACAAATGACAATACGGTTTGCGTATCAACGCCTCCAAATATTACAACTAAGGAAACGGTAACAATGGCTGCTAATCCTGCGGGAATCTTATTGGTGATTTTAGGTAGTCCGAACATGATTCCCATTGTCAACAATACCAGACCAAGCATTACCCAAAGATCGACACCTGCTAACCATTGTCCTTCTACTTTGAACATGCCCAGTTGTGAAAGGAAAATTACGATCGCCAAACCGTTCACAAATCCAAGCATCACTGGATGAGGGATCAATCGAACAAATTTTCCAAGTTTGAAGACTCCTGCTGCCATTTGCAATAGACCCATAACCACTAAAGTGGCAAATAGATATTGCACTCCAGCGCCTTCTACTCCTGGCATTAAGGCATTTCCTTCTTTTACTAAGGAAACCATTACTACAGCTAGGGCTCCAGTTGCACCCGAAATCATGCCAGGGCGACCACCAATCACAGCAGTGACTAAGCCAACCATAAAAGCACCATACAAACCAATGATAGGATCGATGCCGGCAACGAAGGCGAAGGCAACAGCTTCTGGCACTAAGGCAAGAGCAACTGTGATTCCTGAAAGAATATCATTTTTGGCGTTTTGGGTTTTATTCTTGATCAGCTCAAACATAAAAATTAAGATTTTTCTAAAATGGGGTGCAAAGGTAGAAGACTATTTCATTAGCTCATAGTCTATGTGTAAATTATAAATATCCCATATTTGAGGAGACACGCTGTATAAAATCAATCTAATATGAATACTTTTTCAACATTAAAGAAACTTGCACTAGATATGGTGCCGGTTTTTCTTGCGGTGTTTTTGGCTTACCAAGTCAATGAATATAGAGACTATAGAAAAGAGCAAGAAAACCTAAAAGAGGCGATAAAAAATATTCGCCTTGAATTACTGGAAAATAAAAAGGAGGCAGATACTTGTGCACATTATCATATGCTGATGATACAGAGATTGAAAATGATCAAAAACAAATATGATAGCGGCAAAATGGAACCATATCAAAACTTCATATATTTTCTAGCTGATATCTCACAAGAGAAAAGGAATTTGGTTTTACCAAGATTGAGTGAAATATCGTTTGAAACAGCAAAGAGAAAGCATGCGGTTTCTTCTATGGATTATAATACAGTGAATAAGATTTCGTCTGTATATATGAATATGGAGGATGGAGTAAAAAGCACTCAAAAATTGCTGCTTCAATCAGTCTCAGACCCTGACATAGTTGCATTAAAAGACTTTGAAAGAGCTTATAGTATGTTGGGCGGATTTATTCATGAATTATATTCTCAGGAAAAATATTTATCAAAACAGATAGAACTAACATTGGAACATTTGGATGAAAATTTTCCAGCCAATGATTGATGTCAGATTTTAAGATACCACCGATATCGACGCTATCAGGCAGCACGTGGAGCAATTATATCAAAACCATCCGTTCGGGTCGAGTGGACTCTGCCTATTTTCATAAAGTCATTTTGACGGGTTTAGTTTGCGCAGCGGCTAGTCCTTTTCACCTTTGGGAAAAACTTCAAGAATCTAAGCAGACAGCGACCAATCAATCACCACTGTTTATCATCGGTCATTGGCGAAGTGGCACTACCTTTTTGCACAATTTGTTGTGTCAAGATCCTAATGCAAGCTTTGTTTCAACTTATCAATCGCTTTTCCCCAACAACATGCATAGCCAATTCATTTTCAAGAACTTCATGAAAATGAATATGCCTGATAAGCGCCCTAGTGATAATGTGAAATTAGGGATTGACCTGCCTCAGGAAGATGAATTCGCTTTAGGCAATATGCAACGACTTTCTTTTTATGACTTCTTTTATTTTCCAGATCAGTTTGAAGACTTGTTTGATCAGGCCATTGCTTTCAAAGGAGTAAACCCAAAAGCAGTGAGCAAGTGGAAATCAGCTTATAAAAAGCTTATCGCCAAAGCCAAAAAAAATGGTGGGAGCAAATGTGTTCTTTTGAAGAATCCAGTAAATACTGGTCGAATAGATAAATTGTTGGAACTATATCCAAACGCAAAATTTCTGCATATCTATCGTAACCCAGTGATTGTCTATTTGTCAATAAAAAAATTCTTTTTATCCCTTTTTCCTACGCTACAATTTCAGCGTACCACAGAAATGCAATTGGTTGATCTAATCATTAATTTATACTCACGTTTAATGAAACGGTATTTAGATCAGCGTCAATTGATTCCAAAAGGGCGAATCATTGAGTTATGCTTTGAAAACTTTGAAAAAGAACCTCTTCGCTATGTAGAGAAAATTTACGAGTCATTAAATTTTTCAAATTGGGACGAAGCTAAGCCAGAAATTCAAAAATATATTAAGGCGCAAAAAGGATATCAAAAGAATAGCTACCAAATCTCAAAGCCAGAATTGGACCGAGTGGTCAAGGAATGGGCTTTCGCATTCAAAGCATTTGACTATCATATTCCAGAAAATATCGAGATCGTTTAGGAATACTTACTTACTAGTAAGTATATTTGTGTTGTGTCAAATACAAGACAGCAAATATTGAATCTGGCCGAAGAGCTCATTAGAACGCGTGGCTACCATTCTTTTAGTTACAAAGACATCAGTCAAAAACTAAATATGAAAAATGCTGCTGTGCATTATCATTTTCCATCTAAAGAAGCATTGGGTGTCGCGATTATTCAGGACAGCATAGATTTATTCAAAAGCAAAGAAGATAGTTGGCATCAAATGTCTCCCAGCGATCAACTTCAGGATTTCATCAGTATTTATCAAAAAAGCAAAGATCGTAAATGGTCCTGCTTGATGGGTGCATTAAGTTCATCTGTGGAGGCTTTGCCGGAAGGCATGCAAAATAAGCTCTGTGAAATGGGAAAATATATTCTTGATCGACTGACGCTGACTTTGAAAGAGGGATTACAAAATGGTGAATTCAGTTTCAATGAGGAGCCAAGAGCTAAAGCAGAACTGATCATATCTTCGTTACTTTCTTCACTTTTACTCGATAGAGTAATGAAAGAGAATGTGTTCGACTCCATAAAAAATTCAATTATTCAATCTGTTATAACAAATAACTAAATCATACAATGGCTGAAAGAAGAGTAGTAGTCACGGGCATGGGTGCTATCACCCCACTGGGCAACGATGTGCAAACCTTTTGGGAAAACGCAGTAAATGGGGTAAGTGGTGCCGGGTCCATTACCCATTTCGATGCAGAAAAATTTAAAACTCGCTTTGCATGCGAAGTCAAAGGTTTCGATCCAAAACTATATTTAGACAGAAACGAAATCAAACGAACAGACTTGTACAGTCAATACGGTTTGTACGCTGCGGCACAAGCCATAGCAGACTCAGGCTTTGAGTTGGACAAAATGGATCCATTTGACGTGGGTGTGATCTGGGGTACAGGTCAGGGGGGATTAGAAACGCTAGAGCAAGAGGTGCAATACTTCATGCAGAAAGACAAAGAGCCGAAGTTCAATCCATTCCTAATCCCTAAAATGCTGACCAATATGTGTGGTGGCATGATTGCTTTGAAATATGGCTTTATGGGTATTGGATTCACCACGATTTCTGCCTGCGCGACTACCAATACTGCGATCATGGATGCCTTCAATTATATCAAATTGGGCAAAGCCAAAATATTTGTAACGGGCGGATCTGAGGCGCCAATTACGGAAGCGAGTATTGGCGGTTTTGGATCGATGAAAGCATTATCTACTAGAAACGACGACCCTGCTGGGGCCTCTCGTCCATACGATATAGACCGCGATGGTTTTGTTATGGGTGAAGGTGGAGGTGCATTGATCCTCGAAGACTATGATCATGCCAAAGCACGTGGGGCAAAAATCTATGCAGAATTGGTTGGATCGGCTATGACCAATGACGCCTACCACATGACAGCTACGCACCCAGAAGGACTTGGAGCACTTCGCGCGATGGAATGGGCACTGAAAGAAGCGAATCTGACACCTTCTGACCTGGATTATATCAATACCCACTCTACTTCTACACCGGTAGGTGATTTGAGTGAGCCAGCGGCTATTGCCAAATTGATGAATGGATATGAAAACAAATCGGTGATCAGTGGTACAAAATCTATGACTGGTCATATGTTAGGTGCGGCTGGAGTGGCTGAGGCGATTCTTTCTATTCAGTCGATCAATCACAACGTCGTACCTCCCACGATCAATACAGAAACTATCGATCCTGAGATCGTGGGTGATCATGATATCGTAACCAAAGAAAGCAGAGAAAAAGAAGTGAACGTAGCCATGAGCAACACCTTCGGTTTCGGTGGCCATAATGCCATTTCAATCTTTAAGGGCGTATAAAAATAGTTACGTCATTGAGGCGTGCAAATTTGCGAAAGACAAATGCACAACGCGGCAATCTTATTCATCTTACCTAACATGTTGTAGAAGTCGGATGGAGATTGCCACGTCACCTATTTTGCTTTAGCAAAACAGGTTTCTCGCAATGACGTACTTAAACAATATGAATCCAGATCAAAACAAGAAAAATGCAGTCGCTTTTTACAAAACTGCCTATGAGGGCAACCCAGCCAAAGCTGTTGAGTTGTATGTTGGCGATGACTATATCCAGCACAACCCAGACGTGGCCAATGGCACACAGGGTTTCATTAATTATTTTGAACGTATGCAAAAAGAGTATCCCCAAAAGAGCATCGAATTCGTGAGAATAATTGCGGAGGGAAATTTAGTGGCTTTGCATACTCACCAGATCTGGCCAGGCAATGACCAGTACGTAACCATGGATTTTTTCCGTTTTGACGACAAAGGCAAAATCGTTGAGCACTGGGATTCGATTCAACAAATTCCAGAAACATCTGCCAATCCCAATAATATGTACTGATCAGATTTGAAAATACCAAGAAGAGAGTATTAAAATGCTTTCATTTACTTAAGTTGTTATTTTTGATTTTCTCATCGTCCGTAAGAGGGTGCTGCCTTATGAACTTAAACAGTTATCAAGATATATTTAATGCCAGAGGCAATTCATATGATGAAGCAATGAAGTTATTGCCTCAAGCTCGTGCCACAGAATTTGAAAAGCTTTTCAATTCATATACACCATCAAATCAAGCTGTTGTTGTAGATATACCAAGCGGAGGGGGTTATCTCAAACAATATTTACCAAATACAGTCAATTTTAAGCCATTAGAAACTTCAGAAGTTTTTGCCTCTTATAGTAATATTATGCTTTGTACATGGGACAAACTGCCTATCGAAAATTCTGAAGCAGATATGGTTACTTGCTGTGCTGCGCTGCATCACGTGGAGGAAAACATGAGGTCTTTATTTTTTGAAGAGACTCTCCGAGTGCTTAAGACTGGAGGGGCATTTGTATGTTGTGATGTGGAACGAGGAAGCGAGCAGGATGAATTTTTAAATGTTTTTGTAGACAAGTATAACCCCATTGGTCATAAGGGAAACTTCATTTCAGAATCCTTAATCGATGATTTACTTGATAATTTCAATGTGGTTTCTAATAAGTTAGAAAAGTATACTTGGAAACTTGGCAAAGAGGAAGAGACGGGCTTAAGATATTTGCAATTAATGTTTGGTATTAGTGAAGCGACCTTGAGTCAGATTAAAACTGAAGCCGAACGGTTACTTTCTTTTCGGTTTGAAGAGGAATACCTTATCAATTGGCAGCTAAGATACGTGACATGTCTGAAGAAGTGAGATCCAATAAATTGTAGAATTTTCCTGTTAGCGGATGAAGTGCAAGTGGCTGTGATACGAATTTACAAAACAAAACTTAGCCCCTCCCGTTTCGGCATTTGTAGGACTAAAAATTAAATGCCTACCTTTGTAAAAATTATTATTAACCAATCGAGTGGAGCCAACCCTGGCAAACTTTCGCAGCAGTTGCGAAAATGATCATCATAAGATCATATCCGATAAGAAAGATTCTCACCCTTCCCCGTATCTTTGTTAGGATTGCGTTCAACTCCAATCACATCTTATTATATTCCCATACATGGCGAAAAAGAAAAAAGACAATAGGCGGAAAATCAACCGCACAAGAAAAGTACTAAACATAGACGCTGTAAGAAGGCAAGTTGTCGGATTGTTCGAAGAGAACCCCGGAGAGCCCTTTACAGTTAAGCAAATTTTTAACAAGGCCGGTTTGAGAGATAAACTGGCGAAAAAAGAAGGTCTCAACTTTGTCCTTGATTTAGAACAAGAAGGGACTGTTGAACAATTGAGAAATGGATCGTTCCGATCCAGAAAAACAAATACCGCATCAGGACTAGAAGGCATAGTAGATCATGTGAATCGTAGATTTGCTTACGTGATCTGCGAAGGCGAAGAAGAGGACATTTGGGTGAAAACCGATGACCTGAAAGGTGCCATCAATGGCGACCGAGTGGCCGTCCGAATCAAAAGTGGGGGTCGACAAGGTAATAGACCAGAAGGCGTTGTAACCAAAATTATATCGAGAGGACGAACCGAGTTTGTCGGAAAGATCGAAGTTCTACCCAAGTATGCTTTTGTGGTGCCTGATTTTAGAAAAATCTATCACGACATTTTTATCTACCCCGAAAAAATCGGAAAAGCCAAAACCAACGACAAAGTGCTTGTTAAAATCAAAGACTGGCACGGAGGTAAACAAAAGAATCCAGTAGGTCAAGTGGTGGAGGTATTAGGTCAAGCCGGTGACCATGAGACGGAGATTCATTCGATCATGGCGGAATTTGAGTTACCGTTTCGTTTTCCAAAGAATGTGGAATCAGCTGCCGAGAAAATTCCAGTAGAAATTCAAAAAGCAGAAATAAAGAAACGGAGAGACGTACGAGGCATCACCACTTTTACAATAGACCCAGACGATGCGAAGGATTTTGATGATGCAATTTCTGTAGAATACCTGAAAAATGGTAATTATGAAATTGGCGTGCACATCGCGGATGTGTCTCACTATGTGGAGGAAGATGGCATTTTGGATGACGAAGCGGTGAACCGAGCAACTTCAGTTTATCTGGTGGATCGTACAATCCCTATGTTGCCCGAGAAGTTATCGAATGGGCTTTGTTCATTGAGACCGAAAGAAGAGAAGTTGACTTTCTCAGCCATGTTTGAGATTACGCCTAAAGCGGAAATCAAAAACCAATGGTTTGGTCGAACAGTGACCTATTCGGATCGACGATTTACCTACGAAGAAGCACAAGAAAGAATTGAAAGTGGCGAAGGTGATTTTCAAGAAGAAATCAATTTGCTCAACGGACTGGCACATCAACTCAAAGACAAACGTTTCAAAAAAGGAGCGATTGGTTTTGAAACTGTGGAGGTCAAATTCAAACTGGATGAAACGGGAAAACCCATAGGGCTTTTCCCAAAAGAAAGAAAAGACGCGCATAAACTCGTGGAAGAATTTATGCTTTTAGCCAATAAAAAAGTGGCTGAGTTTATCTTCAACAAACATAAAGGCGACGACACATTTGTCTATAGAACCCATGATGATCCTAATCCGGAGAAACTGGAAACTTTCTCCAAGTTCGCGGCGAAATTTGGTCATCGGATGAACCCAGGTAAAGATGTAGCTGATAATTTGAACACGTTGATGGATGATATCCATGGTAAGCCAGAACAAAATGTTTTAGAATCCTTGGCGATTCGAACCATGTCTAAGGCGGTATATACCACCGAACCCAAAGGCCATTTTGGATTGGCATTTCCGCACTATACGCACTTCACCTCTCCGATCAGGAGATATCCAGATGTGATGGTGCATCGATTGCTGCAGCATTATCTCGATGGAGGAAAATCTCCTAAGGTGGATCCATACAATGAGTTGTGTCGTCATTCATCTGAAAGAGAAAAAAGAGCCGCTGATGCGGAGAGAGCTTCGATCAAATACAAACAGGTAGAGTTTATGGCTATGGCCGAAAACCGTCCATTTGCAGGAATTATTTCTGGCGTCACAGAGTGGGGCATTTTTGTGGAGATCACCGAAACCAAATGTGAAGGGATGATCAGAGCTTCTACGATGACAGACGACTTTTATGAGTTTGACGAAAAGAACTTTCGCATGATTGGCAAACGAAACAAAAGGATGTTTACTTTGGGCGATGAAGTGACGGTGATGGTGGTAGACACGGACATCGACCGTAGAACCATAGATTTGGAATTTGTAGACAATGACTGACGACATTAAAATCTTTCAAAAAAAACTAACTGAAAGGTTACTTGAATTGGATTTGCATAGAGAACCGAAGGAGCTCTATGAACCCATTCATTATACATTAAGCTTAGGCGCTAAACGGATGCGTCCTATTTTGGCGATCATGGGGTATATGTGTAGTAAGGGTGATTGGGAAAAAATCATTGATCCCGCTTTGTCTATTGAGCTTTTTCACAATTTCACTTTGATTCACGATGATATTATGGATGAAGCGCCTTTGAGAAGGGGTGAACCTACGGTTTATAAAAAGTGGAATAAAGACATTGCTATTTTATCCGGCGACGTCTTGATGGTGATGGCGTATGACTTGCTCATGAGAGCGGATTATTCAGATTTCAAATATTTGTTGAGATTGTTTAACCAATCTGCTACAGAAGTTTGTGAAGGCCAACAACTAGACATGAACTTCGAAGAAATGGCTTCAGTAAGTGAATCTGATTATTTGGAAATGATCCGACTAAAAACTGCCGTTTTGTTAGGCTTTAGTTTAGAGCTTGGAGGACTGCTCGGTGGCATGCCGAAAGAAGACGCGCAACATTTAAGAGATTTTGGTATCAATATTGGCATTGGCTTCCAGCTGAAAGATGACCTCTTGGATGTTTATGGCGAAGCGCACAAATTCGGGAAACAAGTAGGAGGCGATATTATTGCCAATAAAAAAACATTGCTTTTGATCAAAGCCATTGAATTGGCTGAAGGAAAACAAAAGTTGGATTTGCATAATTTGTTAGCGGATAAAGACATCGACCCTATTCATAAAGTGCGAGAAATGAAAGCCATCTATGCCGACCTAAATATCGAAGCTATTGCTGAAAAGGCCATGAATGACCATTTCGAAAAAGGTTTTGAGCAGCTCAACGCTCTTGAAAAAAGTAAATACAACTTAGCACCACTTCGCGATTTTACGGAGGCATTAATCGCCCGCGATCATTAATTTATAAATATGTCCTGGACAATCATCATCATTATCGCCAATGTAGTCGTAAGCTACATGGGCTTTCAAAATCACAACTTACAGTACAAACTCACGATGAACCCAGTCGCCATATTGAGACAGGGTCAGTGGTATCGAGTCATTACCTCAGGGTTTATCCATTCCAATTGGGCTCACTTGGCTTTCAACATGTTTACCTTTTACTTTTTTGGTCGCTTGGTGGAGCAAATTTTTACGGCACTCAAAGGTGATTTGGGTGGAATTTATTTTGTGGGTTTTTACTTGTTGGGTATTGTGATTTCGGATTTGCCTTCCTTGCTCAAACACAAAGATCACCCAAACTACAATTCTTTGGGAGCCTCAGGTGGTGTGGCAGCTGTAGTGTTTTGTAGTATTCTGTTCTTCCCGACCAATGATATTTGCTTGTATGGCTTTTTGTGTATTCCAGGTTTTATTCTTGGTGTGATTTACCTTATATATTCCTATACCAAAGGTCAGCAGATGTCGGATAATGTTAATCATGACGCACATTTGATTGGAGCAGTATTTGGTTTGGTATTTAGTGTGATGATGGAGCCAAGGGTGCTGGCCAGTTTTATTCAGCAGATTGCAGAGTGGAATCCGTTTGGTTAAATGGATTAGAAATTATAGGCTGTAAAACCATCTGAAAATTCTTCCTCAGTCAATTCAGGATTGATTTCAACATTTCTAAACTCGTATTTTTCGAATAGTCCTTGGTCGTCGTATACTTCCAGCTTCAAAGGAATTTGTCTGTTCTGATCGATAAACAAAACCATTTTGGCCGCATAGTCTGAAGGCAATTGAATGATATCCCCTTCTTTGATTTGGCCAAAAAGACTCATGCTTTTATTCTTTTCGTAGATCATATATTCGTTGAGCCTGTTTTTTAAGGCAATGCTAGATATACTCTCCCCTTTTTTTACCACATGATTATGATAAGTAAAATTATGGTTGACCATCGATATGATTTCACAAGGCTGACCATTGAGTGTACCAGTACCATGATCGTTAAGCAAATTGGAAATACCATCTTTGTGCTTATAGAAAAGGTATTCCATCACAGAAACTACATAATCGTACCCACCTTCAAGAATGGTGTGATGTTGATCTTTTCTCATCAATTCACCTTTAGGGTCTAATTTCAAATTGACCCAAGGAAAGCCATTGGGGTTGACCAATGCTTTTTTCTCATCTAATGGATGTGGGTATAAAACTTCTAAACCAGTATTTGGAGCTAATTCTTTGATGTAGATTTTATATGGTCTACGATGCATCTTTATAGAAACATGATTCTCAACGTAAGACCCATTGATTCGCTCAGAACGAATCAGTTCATATTTGAGAGACTCAATATTTCGCGTAGCCACAAATACTTCCTTCACTTTTTCAGGAGCCGATTTTATACTCGGATCTGTAAAACTCAAGGAAATTATGGCGAAAAGGGAAACTAAAAAGAATTGAGACTTCATCATAATACTTCAATCAGCCATTGATGGCATTCTATCGTATGACAAATTTTATCCAGCTGACCCCCAAATGCTTTTCTATTTTGTAAATTGCCCGCAAATCCAAAATGCTATGAAAAAACTAATTACCCTTCTTTTTCTCTCATTATCGTTTCAAGTTTCACTCGCCCAAAATGTAATGACTCCGGAATTATTGTGGAGTTTGGGTCGCGTGAGTGGTATTGGGGTATCTACCGATGGAAATTCGGTAGTTTATGGTGTGACAACCTATAATGTCGAATCCAACGACAAGCAAACAGCCTATTATGCTATTCCAGTATCTGGTGGAAGCGCCACTAAAATTGATGACCCATTCAAATTAGTAGCTGATCAGAGTATTTCTCCAAATGGAAAATATAAACTGTACCATAGACCTGTGAAAATATATAGTGTATCTGGAAAAGATTACTATCCAGAACTGGATAAATCTGAAGTACAAATTTATAATGACTTGATGTATAGGCATTGGGACACGTGGGCGGATGGCACATACAATCACGTATTTATGAGTAATGTGGATGGCAGTGACGAAGTGGACATTATGAAAAACAAAACCTTTCATAGCCCTACAAAACCATTCGGTGATGACACGGATTATATCTGGAGTCCTAAAGGAAGTAAAATTTTGTATGTAACGAAAGCAAAAACAGGAGCGGCCTATGCTACCAGCACGAATACTGACATTTTTTCCTACGATCTCAACACACTCACTACCACGAACCTGACCAAAGGAATGATGGGTTATGATAATAGTCCAGCGTATTCCAAATACGGTATTTTGGCTTGGATTAGCATGAAAACGGATGGTTATGAAGCAGACAAAAAAGATATTATTATTTCAGACCGCTTTGGCAAAAAGAACCTCACAGAAAATTGGGATGGAACCGTTGATAGCTTTAAGTGGTCAGAGGATGGAAAAGTTATTTATTTCGTAGCACCTTTTGGTGGAGAAAAACACTTGTTTTCAGTAGACTACCCTGGCAAGTCAAAAAAGCAACCTGTGGTAAAACAGATAAGCAAAGGGCAATTCGACGTTACTGGTATTGTGGGACAGAGCGGAAAACAATTGATCGTATCACGAACAGATATGAACCACGCGACGGAATTGTACACGGTCAATATAAGTGATGGAAAAATGAGCCAGCTTACTCATGTCAATAATCAGGTATATCAATCAATCGGTCTCAGCAAAGTTGAAAAAAGGATGGTCACTACCACGGACAACAAACAAATGGTGACTTGGGTGATCTACCCACCAGATTTTGATCCTAATAAAAAATATCCAACGCTATTGTATTGTCAAGGAGGACCACAAGGGGCACTGTCACAATTCTATTCATACCGTTGGAATTTTCAAATAATGGCAGCTCAGGGTTATATAGTGGTAGCACCGAACCGTAGAGGTATGCCAGGTCATGGAGTAGAGTGGAATGCTCAAATCAGTAAAGATTATGGTGGCCAGAATATGCAAGATTATCTATCAGCTATTGATTTGATGGCTAAAGAGCCTTTTGTAGACGAAACAAGATTAGGCGCAGTAGGCGCCAGTTATGGCGGATATTCAGTTTTTTATTTAGCAGGCATGCACAACAAAAGGTTCAAAACTTTTATTTCTCATGATGGTATTTTCAATTGGAGAAGTATGTATGGAACCACAGAAGAGATGTTTTTTGTGGATTGGGAAATAGGAGGACCCTATTGGGAAAAAGATAATGTCGCTGCCCAAAAATCCTACAGTAAATTCAACCCGATCGACTATGTACAAAGCTGGGATACTCCAATAATGATTGTACAAGGAGGAAAAGATTACCGGGTACCGATCGGACAAGGACTGGAAGCTTACCAAGCCGCTCAGCTTTTAGGTATTAAAAGCCGCTTGGTTTATATACCCAATGAAAATCATTGGGTATTGTCAGCACAGAATGGGATAGTTTGGCAACGAGAATTTTTCCGGTGGCTCAATGAAACACTTTAGAAAATGAAGTGTGTCACCAACAAAATATGTTATGACTCCAAAGAAATGGCCGAGGAGGCCTTGATAGAACATCGCACACGCCATTATCACAATGAGAATAGTGGACCTATCAATGTATATGAATGCAGAGACTGTGGCAATTATCATTTTACCTCCCAAGGAGAAGTCAGTGATTTGATCAAACAAAACAAGTCCAGAATTGATGCTAATCGAGAAGCCAATTATTGGGAAAGAAAATTGAGGTAGGTTGTTTCCTAAGAAGCTTTTCCAAAATTTGGAATTTTGGAAAAGCTAAATAAAAACGGGGCCACCTTATGACCCCGTTTTACTACTAACTAATTACTCAACTTTACTATCTTAAAATCTTACATTGACTGTAAGATTATACAAAGAACCTAATTGACTAAAATGATAGCCGTCATAAGTCATTTGCGAATATCTCTGGTTGAAAGTGATGAGGTTTGATTGAGTTTGAACCTGAGCTGGATCATTCAATATGGTCTCACCTGTTGCGTTCAATGCTTTGAATTCCCACTCAGGAAGAACATTCAAGATGTTGTTTACATTGAATGAAATATTTACGTTATCACTTGCTCTATAATTGATACCAAGGTCAGTTACTACTTTAGGCTTGAATTCTGTCTTCAAATTAGCATCCATTCCTTGCTGACGGAAAGTAGTCGTACCGAAATATGTATTGTTTAATGATAATCCGAATTTGCCTATGTCGTAATTCACACCTAGAATCCACTTCGTTTTTGGTCTTGACGTAAAGAAAAGCGCTTCCTGCGTTTCATTCACAACAGACTGACCAGCCCCTTCAACCAGATCAGGGTTTTTCACATCGCCATCTCTTTCGTTTTCGATAGTATAGTTCCCCGATAGAGTAAAGCCTAATGTTCCGTTTCCTACACCGAGATTTTTATAATTAGCAACAAAATCAATTCCAGAAGTTTTTGTGTCGAGTGCATTTACGAAGAAACTTACATCACTCAAATTATTGTCCGAAAGAACTTGATCTAGAGGTGTATTTCCAGCAGTGGTAGGGCCTATTTCTGTACTTAGAACAATTCTGTCGGTTACTGAAATGTTGTAGTAATCTACCGTAATATCGAAATTCTCGCTTGGTCTCATTCCCAATCCAATGGTGAAGTTGAATGATTCTTCTGCGTCTAACTGAGGAATCCCTAACAGTTTAGCTTGAGGTGAAACATTGTTAACTAACCCACCAACTTGAATTCCAGAACCTGGCACAAAACTGTATTGTGCTTTTTGTGTATAAATCTGATGCAAGGTGGGAGCTCTGAAGCCAGTAGATGCAGATGCTCGGACGGTCATTTTATCGTCCATCAATTTGTATCTCGAACTCAATTTCCAAACAAATGCTTGCCCAAAGTCACTGTAGTTTTCAGCACGGATTGTACCGTTTAATAAGAAATCTTCAGTTATGTCATATGATAAATCAAAATAACCACCAAAGTTGTATCTATTGAATTTGCCCGAATTTTCCGGTGTATTTCCTGCAAAAGAATCTGCACCACCGCCATCATAAGAAGCTTTACCTCCTTCAATCACGGTGAACGTCTCATTTCTAAATTCAGCACCAAAGGCCATGGCTAAGGAAGATGATATTTCTTTAGAAATATCAATATTACCTACTATGTGGTTGAACCTTGTTCCTCCTGGATCAAAGCTAATCGGACTATTTTCTCTATAAAGAGGAACAGTTCCAATTTCCCCTGCGTCAATGACATGATCACCATTTGCATCTGTCCAAACAGGGCCGGATGAAACATCATTACGGTTATGAGAATTTCTTACTTTATATGTTTGGGTGTTTCCACCAACGGTAAAACTTCCATCGTAAGTCCAGCCATTCATTTCAGACCGTACTCCCAAGGTACCATTGAAATCGTTTAGTAAACCATCAAATGTTGGTACATATCCATCATATCCACCAGGGTTGGTTGGGTGGTTGCCAGGAAAAAAATCGGCCAAGTATGGCATATCAGTCACAGTTCTCCAATAGGGTGTTCTGTAGTTGGCGTAGCTATTCACATTTTTGTAAACATATGCTCCATTGAAATAGCCTTTGGTATTGTTACTAATATTGAATCCACCATTCATAAGAAACTTAGCTGCAGTCGTCTCAGGAGAGCCATTAACATTTCCAGCATCTGGTCTTCGGTTTAAGAATTCTTGCACATCGGAAATATCAGCACCGAAATCTGCTGCTTCTCCAGCTGCATTCACTGTTCCTGGTCTATTGGCTAATTCTCTTTTTGAGAAATCAACAGTGTAGTTAAGGAATCCTCCATTTCCAAGACTAGTACCAGCATTCAAACTTACACCGACTGACTCTCCATCACCTTCACCAGTTATACCAGCGCGCATTGTTACAGACCCATAATCCACATCATCTTTCAAAATGATATTCATTACTCCTGCAATTGCATCAGACCCATATTGTGCAGAAGCACCATCTCTCAGGATTTCAACTCTTTCGATAGCGTCCTGAGGAATAGCTGAAATGTCTGCACCAGTTTCACCTCTACCAGGAGATGTTTGTGTATATAGTAAGGCACTCAGGTTCTTTCTTTTTCCGTTGATTAGAATAAGTGTTCTACTTGGCCCCATATTTCGAATTTCATATGGATCAAGAAGAGAAGTCGCATCATTGACTGGCGTTTGTACCGAATTGAAAGATGGTACGCGATAAGTAAGAGCCTTATCGAATGTATTCTGACCTGTACTGGTAAGTTCTTTGGCGTCTAGGATGTCTACAGGAACAGCTGTATCAATATTTGATCTAGGTCTACTTCTTGTACCAACTACCACGAGTTCGTTGAGTAATTCTACATTTTCTTCGATCGAAACATTCAAAGTTTTGTTTTCGCCAGAAGTTACAGTTACACTTGTGGTTTTCTTGTTATATCCCACAAATGCGATAGTTACATTGTGCGTGCCTGCTGGAACTTTTAATTCATATGCGCCATTCACGTCAGTGATTGTACCGTTGCTACTAGAGATACTCACGGTTGCACCAATTACTGGACCGTTTTTGTCAGAAACGGTGCCGCTGATTTGCTGAGCATGAAGCCAAAAAGGCATGACCAGCAACATTAAAATCTGTAATAATTTTTTCATGTTAAATTTATTTTAGTTGATATAGATATAGGCGAGGTTATCCTTCGCTTGTTTAGATATACAGTTAAGGTTGGTATAGCACCCACTCCACAAGAAGAAAATATTTTTTTAAGAGCAAAAACAGAATAATCACCCAGACTTACTCTTTTTTGACATATTTTAATTGGCATGTACTTTGGCTCTATTGATTTAATAGTATCTTAACATAAGAATCATAACCTTGAGAAGAAAAGTGGCGTTCTTTGGGGTAGAAAATAGTTGCAATCGAGCAGCTACCAAAGACACAGCGGGGATGACCAAGAAAAAGTAGATCGTCGCGAAAGGGGTTTTACAAACAGGAAGCCTCAGCTGAACTGGCTAACGCCGGTTTTTTTTGTGCCTAATTTTTCTGTTTTCGCCATTTTCATTCTCGTAATCTGTCATTTGACAGGTATTATCATGATATTAAAATCGCTAGTCAATGCCATCACCCATAGTTATCCAAATGGGGCACCCGTAGATTTGTCTTACAATTTTAATATGAGAAAATGCTTACATCGGGGTATTGGGGATGCCGGTACTCCGAATTTTCAAAACTAAAATTCACAATCATGACAAATACAGTTGCAATAACTCCCTATCATAAAAAACTTGTACGAGCTACTTTCTGGATGGTAGAACCAAAAGCAGATGAGGCAGCGGAAATTTTCTATGCCAAACTTTTTGAAATGAGCCCTGAGCTAAGACCTCTCTTTAAAGGTAACATGAGAGAACAAGGGAGAAAAATGATGGAAATGCTAAGCACAGTAGTAAAAGGGCTGAACACACTAGATGTTTTAGCTCCGCTGGTTAGAAGCATGGGAAGAAGACACGTGAACTATGGAATCAAAACAGAACATTACAACATGGCCGCTGCGGCGCTCATGTATTCTCTCAAAGAAGAACTTCAAGATGACTGGAATGAAGAAGTCGAGTCTGCTTGGCTCGAAGTATACGAAACAGTTTCAGATATCATGCAATCCGCTTAATCATGACATTTAAAAAATACATACGCATCGCTATTAGTTTACTCTCTTATGTTTTGATCATGCTGCTAGTAATAGCAGGATGAATAGAATCTAAAAAGTGATTCCGCCAAAGATTATTTCTATCACTTGATCATTGGCGTCTGGCAAGTAGCTATAGCGAACCCCCATATCTATCAAAGGCAACAATCTAAACAGGTTGAAGTTGAAGGATACTTCTGCTCCTACAGAATAGAAAAGATCATCTGGTTGACCTGCGTTCATCCCAATACCCTGATCCAAGAACACATTGGTATAAACTCGCTGCAAATTAATAATTGGCCCTACATGCCAATCTAGATAGATCAGTGGCAATTTATAATTGAACGAAAGGTTGACAAATTGATCAAAGGATTGATAACTGAATCCTCTGGTAAAAGTGATAGGGCTTGAAAAAAGGTATTCCTCCTGATTGCTTTGTTCATAAGATCCTCGCAATTGAAAAGAATGATGATTGAACAGCCCTGGAAAATACAAATTGGATTGAGCGGAGAAAAGTTCTCCTTGAATTGTTCCACCCAATGGTGTATGCTGATAGCTAAGATATATCGTTTGCCCCCATTTACTATTCAAATCTAAAAACGACCGTTTGAGTAATCTAAAAAATGAAAAGTTGTAATTGAGAGCAAAGAGTTTCTGATCGTCTGACATCAGGTCTGGTGGCAGTTCATAATCATGGGCATGGATGTAAGTATAATTCACACCTAAATTTGCTGAACGGTTGTATCTACTATTGGTTAAATAAAAAGGAATTCTAATTCCTGACTCAAAAACATCCTCTGTCCAATTGTATGAAACTACCGAACCATCATTTCTACTAGCAAGAGCAGACCTTTTTCCAAAACCATAAGACAAATCAATGATTGGATAAAATGCCTGATAGCTCATATTCACATTACCTCTCCAGGTTTTTTCATTGTTGTTGTAAATGGCGCTTGCAGACATGGTGGTAGTTTCTAGCAGATCTTTGGATGTGATTCCTATCGAATAATCATTGTCTGTGGGTATGGCATTGAGTCCCCAGGTGTGTGGTCGAAAAGCTTTAGCCACTTTAGGGTATTTTGATGCTACATACCCAGAATCTGGGTAGTTGTACAGCACGTCTTTAAACCCTTCCTCTTCCACCATTTCTTGCTGAAAGTTGAACCCTACATATTTAACTTCATCTATCTTTTTCCATGCATTAGGATAAATATTCACGACTGCGATTTCAAACCCGTCTGCGGTGTACTCATTGTACAAAAGCTTTTGGTCATTTGAAACTCTGGGGTGAAATGCGCCGAATTTTGAACTGGTGACTTGGTAAGTTTCTTTACTTTCAAGTTTGATCGCATGAATATTGTCTATTCCGTTAAAATCAGTTGCAAAGTATAACCAACCTTCTTGTAAAACTGGATTTCCTAGATTCTCCTTTTCAGAAAAGTAAAGGGTTTGTTCCTTCCCACTTTGTATGCTTTTTAGAATAATCGCTTTGCCCTCACCCTTATTTTTCAACAACAACAGATTTTCTCCAGACGCATCAAATTGCGGAACAGAATATAATGCGTTGTCTGGGTTTTCAAATGATTTTACCAGATCACCACTTTTAGCATTTAACAAATGGACATTAAATATGCCATCAACTGATTGGTGTATGGCTGCTACTAAACTGCCATCATTGGAAATCGAAGGAGCCAAATACTTCGACTTTTTTGTCAGTCGGGTGGCTTCCCCTGTCTTTAGGTTTAGTTTTTTAATAACAGAATAGGTTCGCCTTTGCCATCTAGTGTCCAATTCCAATTCTGTCCAAACCACAGTGGAATCATTTGAGCTTAGTGCTTCTGGATTTAGCCAAGTACCTAATTCATAAATCGTTTCTTCCTTTCCATTTTCATCTATCAATACGAAAGAAGCAATGTCAGAAAACCCAGTTTTCACCACGAGAACCTGATTAACCAAGACCATTCTTGGATAATAGTAGTTGGTAAATTTCTTGTTTTGTTCATGAGCCAATTGAGCAAAAGCTGTTGGTTCGATTTGATTCAATTGCTCCGTATATAAACGTTTCTGTTCGGCAAGCATTTCGTCGTAGGTTGGGACCAAATGTTTGCCAGTTTCTTTTTTCATGCTATTGGAGAAAGTGAAAGGCATGTAAGGCTGAGCAAATGATCGCCCGACCACTCTATCCCAAACATCAACACCACCTTTGTTTTTTAAATAGGTAGTCATCAAATAGCCTGTCACATAATGATTCGGAACAAAGTCTTTATAGGATTTTAGATATTGCTTGTAATAGTTGAACCCGTCTTTTTCTATTAAGTTAGCTTTGAAAGCCATCAAAAAGGAAGGTATTCGGCCTCTGCCTGACCTACCAAAAGCCGTTTCAACTCCCACGGCATCTCCTTCAAAAAACCATTGTGGAGCTGCAGCTGCAGAGGCAAGAAAAGGGCCATACTCACCGGTTAGAAAGTAAAGAACCTTATTGAATGGCGTGATGGCTTTTTCGAATTGTACCATGTGTCTATACTCATGCACCGCCAATCGTTCCAACCATCTGTCGTTTCCCTGATGACGATAATCTTGTGGCTCGTACATATAAAACTCAGAATGGTAAGGTGCTACTGTAACAAAACCATTCGAAATGGCATGTTGATTTTGAAGAATGACAGGAAACCTTCTTGGGCTTGCACCTAAAGAGTGGCTGGCTGGTGAATAAATGTTTTCGAGAATATTGGTGGTTCGTTGAGCTTCTTCTTCCAGCCCTTTGGGGTAAATGATTTTGAAATGCTCACTCTTGATTTGTTGCCATTTGATAGATGGCGGCAGATTGGGTAATTCTTGAGCGACCAGACTAGAAGTCAAGAACAGGGAAACTAAAAATGGAAATCTAAACTTTTTTAACATTATTAAAGCGCTTCTTTAAATGCCTTTACCAGTTTATTCATATCCTTGTCATCATTATATACATGTGGTGCCACACGAATAAATTCTCCCCTAATTGAAACACTTACACGGTGAGTTTTTAATGATCTAGCAAGATTTCCCATTTTTTCCATTGGAAATTTGACACCAAAGAGGTGAGATCCTCTTGCGTCGGAGTCTTCTACATATAAGCCCAATTCTTTAATTTGTTTCAGAGGCCCAGCAATGAGGTCAGAACAATATTGCTGAATATTTTCAACACCCCATTTTCTAATTTCTTTGATTGAAGCAATGAGCATGGGATTAGCGATAAAGTTGCTTTGCTGACCCATGCCATAGCGCATGGCGCCTGCTTCATATTCATCCTGATAATTGACCAAGTTGGCAAAGTCGTCACTATGTTTTCTATTGATCCAATTTTGTTCAATGGGCTCACCTCCATCGAACTTTGGGCCATAGTACGCTAGTCCACTGGTATATGGTCCAAGTAGCCATTTGTATCCCGCCACTATGAGAGCATCTGGTTTTATTTCCTGAATATCAAATGGCAAGGCTCCTATGGATTGTGTTCCATCAACGATCAAGGCAGCACCGACTTCATCACACCTTTTTCGAATGGCTTTTAGGTCAAATAATGTACCGTCAGCCCAATGCACATGCCCGAGACTTACAGCTTTAGTTTTTTCGGTAATCGAGGCTAAAATACTCTCATTCCATTTTTTTCCTCTTTGTTTTTCTGTTTTTGGAGGTGAGACCAGTATCAAGTCTGCTTCGTTTTTGTCGCAATGATTTTTCCAAGGGTAGACGTTGCTAGGAAACTGACCCGCTGTGAGTACTATATTTTCTCCTTTTTTGATCGGAAGGTTGTTGACTACGTTACCTATGCCATATGAAACGGAAGGAATCATTACGATTCGGTTCGGCTCCGGGTTATTGATCAGATCTGAGTATAAAATTCGAAGAGTATCAGCATCTTTAAAAAAATCTTCTCCTGTAACTTTGTTTGGTTGTCGTTTTGCTTTGATGCCTTCCATTCCTGCTTTTTCGACTTTCCTTAGAAGTGGAGCCATATAGGCACAATTCAGATAGGCAATTTTTTTGTTAAGGTTAAACTTCTTTCTTTGACAGTTCATATAATGTTTGGTTGAGTCGAAAGTTTAATATTAGAGAATAAAGCCCAATCTGATGGATAAATATTTAGTTTTTGAATCTAAAGAACAGGCTGAGCGAGTCATTCCACTAAACCAAATCAAAAAGATTCGAATTGGTAAACTAGAGATTTGTATGGCTAATACCAGAAAAGGTTTTCTTGCTTTTGAAAAAAACTGCCCCCATTTAAGCGAGGATTTGAGTAAAGGAAAAATTAACCCACAAGGAGAAGTAGTGTGTCCTTGGCATACTTTTCGATTTGATCTACAAACTGGTGATGAGTGTGAAAATCGGTGCGATGAGCTTCTTACTTATCACACCGATTGGGAAAACGAACAGTTATTTGTGATCGTTTGATTTTATTCTCCTGACTTCAATTCTGGTAATTGGTAGTCTGTGAAAATGCTAGATTCCTTCATCAATTCTTCGATTTCATCTGATTTACGAGGTGCTTTATTGGACATCAATTCACATCCATCTTTAGTTATCAAATAATCATCCTCGATTCTTACTGGAATATCCCACCATTTCTTATCTGATGGACTGCCACTCGGAATATAAATACCAGGCTCGATGGTAATTGTCATGTTTTCTTCCAAATCACCGTACATGCCTTTGTCGTGCACATCAAGACCAATGTGATGGCAACACCCATGAGGATAATATCTGTTTCTACCAGTTTCAGGGTTGATTACGTCTTCGTCTGCAACACTTTCATACAGCCCCAACTCGACCAACCCATTATTCACGATCTCTTTAGTCGTTTCGTAAAGCACTGAAAAAGGAATACCTGCTTTGCAAGTGTCCGCGGCTGCTTGTTGTGCTTCATAGACCAAATCATAGATCAATTTTTGCTCCTTAGTGAATTTTCCATTGACAGGTATGGTACGGGTGACATCGGCAGTATATCCATGGTACTCTGCTCCTAAATCCATGAGAATTAACTCTCCGTCTTCAATAGCGGGTTTGTAGTTGTCAATATAATGAAGGGTACATCCATGGTTTCCAGAACCCACAATACTTGGGTAGCCTTCATATTCTGCTCCGTATTTTTTGAATACAAATTCATGAATTCCTTGAACTTCAGCTTCAGACATGCCTGGTCTCATCGCCTTCATAACTTCTACCTGCCCAATAGTAGAAATATCTACGGCCTTGGCAATCAGCGCTAATTCTTCTTTGGTCTTCACTCCTCTGAGTTCTCTCATTAAAGTATCTAAGTATACTACATCTAGATTATTTTTTTGTGCCTCAATTGCCAAATCTCCCTGATTGTACCCAGCTTTTTCCTTGAACTGCTCGATCAGGTCGTACAGATCTCCTTCTTCTCTCGTATCTCTTACATCGTTTTGAAAGTCATAAAACATCACTTTATCAAACTTGGAAAAGTCAATATTAAAAGCTTTGAAGTCTGGGTTTTCAAAAGCCATTTGAACATCCAGCTTTTCTGAAGCTCCGTCTTTGCCTAATCGCGGACCATCATATAATTCTTTTAGCGCATCCCGACCTCTCACAAAAAGAATTTCGTTCAGCTTTTCTTCATTGATCTGTTGTTCCTCTTTAAATATCAACAAAACACCGTGCGGCTCCTTTTGTCCGGTCAGATAGTAGAAATTCGGATCCTGATGGTAGATATAATATACATCATTGGCCCTATTACGGATCGGGTTAGCAAAGAAGACGGCTACAGAGTTTGCTGGCATTTTGGCCCTGAGTTCGGCACGTCTTTCTTTATGAAACTCACTATTCAAATCGTCTGGACTCACCTTCTGCTGGGCTGAGGCTAGCACAGGCAACAGGCATAAAAGGATTCCTAAAATTTTTCTCATTTTAAAACATTAATGGTTTTGATTGCAACTTACTTATTGGGCTATGAATTTACCAATGACAATGTGAGTAAGCGGAAAACTGATGATTTGAATGGTCACAAAAAAAGCCTTGATCTATGATCAAGGCTTTCAATATTTTTTAGTGTGTACTTAGGCAGCTTTCTTAAAGCTTTCTTTTTTCACAGAAACTTCCAATTTTTTAATGTGGATCATTCCTAGTTTATCCATCACCCACATGATCAAATATGTTGGGTCTATTTCGTGCCAACGTACACCACCAAAATTGGCTCTATTGCCATGCTTGTGGTGATTGTTGTGATAACTTTCGCCCATCATCAAGAAATCAAAAGGAAGAAAATTTTTCGAGGTGTCACCTACTTTGAAGTTGACATAGCCATAGACATGGGCAAACCAGTTGATAATGGCGCCATGAATAGGAGCCATCATAAAGGCTACTGGTAGGAACAACCATTGCCACCATGCTGTAGCAAACTCGTAAAAGAATAAGGTATAAGCTGTACCCCAAGCGAGTCTAGAGATCCAAGAGCGAGCAAACTTGTCAAAAGCTTCCCACTCTGGCACATTGTCAGTAAAGCGGCTTTCTACTTCAACTTCTTTACTGGTAATGGCTGAATAGGTTGTTTTGGTTCGCCACATCATAGCAAACAAGTTTTTGTCATACTTAGGAGAGTGTACGTCTTTTTCTGTATCCGCATAGGCATGGTGCATGCGGTGCATGACGCCATAGCCATAGGCACTTAGGTAATTGGAGCCTTGAAATACCCAGGTAAGAAAATAACAAAGCTTTTCTCCGAACCGAGACATAGTAAAACTCTGATGCGCAGAATATCGATGTAAGAAGAAGGTTTGAAAAAACAAACCACCATACCACATCACCAACATAAATATTAATATTTCCATTTCAATTTTTTGTAATCCCAATTACAAGGACAGTATCAATCCTTATTTGTGACAAAGTTCGACAAAAAAATCAATATTTTTTGATCGCGTGCTTTTTGACATCCGTATCTCTATCTTTGCGGATTGTTAAAATTTCATTTTCAATGGCGGAAACTCTAGAAAATCAGGTAATTCAAAATATAGATCAATTAGACCCTCGGGACTTTATAATTATTAAAGGGGCAAGGGTAAATAACTTGAAAAACCTGAGCGTAGCCATTCCCAGAAACAAGCTTGTGGTTATTACAGGACTGTCAGGTTCGGGCAAGTCTTCATTGGCATTTGATACGCTTTTTGCAGAAGGTCAAAGAAAATATGTGGAGAGCTTAAGTTCTTATGCACGTCAATTTTTGGGCCGGATGGAAAAACCTGAGGTTGATTACATCAAAGGTGTGTCGCCAGCAGTAGCCATAGAACAAAAGGTAAATACCCGAAATCCAAGATCTACAGTGGGTACGACCACGGAGATTTACGATTATATCAAATTGCTTTATGCAAGAATAGGACAGACTATTTCTCCTGTTAGCGGAAATCCTGTGAAGCGCGACACGGTTTCTTCTGTGGTCAATGCAATAAATGAGTATGAAGATGGTACAAAGTTCATGGTAAGCGCACCTCTAACGCTGGCCGTTGACCGTACACTTGAAACGGAATTCAATATTCTTTTGAGCAAAGGCTTTACAAGAGTTTTGGTAAATGGGTCTTTAGAACAAATTGAAGATTTAGATGCACAAAGTGTAGACGTATCAAAAATCGAAATTCTAATTGATAGATTGAGTGTAAGCAAAGACGACGAAGATGCTACTTTCCGTTTGGCTGATTCTGTTCAAACTGCTTTTTTTGAAGGCCATGGAGATTGTATCATTCACTTTCGCAATGGTGAACCGAGCAAATTCTCCGATAGATTCGAGTTGGACGGTATCTTATTCGAAGAGCCATCAGTAAACCTATTCAGTTTCAATAATCCATACGGTGCCTGTCGCAAATGCGAGGGTTTTGGAAAAGTGTTAGGCATAGATCCAGATCTTGTGATTGCGGATAAAAATCTGTCTGTTTATGAAGGCGCCATTGTACCTTGGAGAAGCGAAACGATGAAAAAGTGGTTGCAACCGCTTTTGCAAATGGCTCATGATATTGACTTTCCAATTCACAGGCCGGTGAAAGACCTTTCGGAGAAGGAGTATAATTTACTATGGGAAGGCATGGGAAAATTCGAAGGATTACACGCCTTCTATGCTTTTATCGAATCTCAATTGCACAAAATTCAGTATCGAGTAATGCTTTCTCGCTATCGCGGAAAAACGACTTGTCCAGATTGTAAAGGGACTCGATTACGCAAGGACGCATTTTATGTGAAGGTTGGTGGTAAGCCCATTTCGGAACTAGTGCTCATGCCTCTGGACAAGGCTTTAGAATTTTTTGACTCTCTGGAATTAAGTGATTATGATCAAAAAGTAGCCAAAAGAATTCTGAAGGAAATCCAAAACCGATTGAGCTATATGAAAGAAGTGGGCTTGGGATATCTAACCCTAAATCGCCTGACTTCTACACTTTCTGGTGGAGAGTATCAAAGAATCAAACTAGCAACTTCATTGGGAAGTGCACTAGTAGGCTCCATGTATATTTTGGACGAACCAAGCATTGGACTTCATCCGAGAGATACTGCTCGATTGGGCAATGTCCTGGAAACGTTGAAGCGATTGGGTAACACGGTCATAGTTGTAGAGCATGAAGAGGAGGTGATGAAGCGAGCAGATCAAATCATCGATATTGGGCCAGCGGCCGGAATTCACGGTGGCGAGTTGGTTTTTCAAGGAGATTGGAAAGCAATCTTAGAAGAAAAAGAATCGGTAACTGCTAAGTTTTTAAATGGGATTGAGTTTATCCCAACCCCCTCAAATAGAAGACCTTGGAAACATAGCATAGATATTTTAGGAGCCCGAGAAAATAACCTCAAACGCATTGATGTCTCAATTCCTTTGGGAGTTCTCACTGTGGTGACTGGTGTTAGTGGGTCTGGGAAATCTACTTTGATTCGAAAAATACTATACCCAGCTCTGGGAAAAATCGTGGGCGTAACTGGAGAAGAGACAGGCAAGTTTGGTGAATTGGATGGTGACTACAAAATGATCCAGCGTATGGAAATGATCGACCAGAATCCATTGGGTCGAAGCTCTCGATCAAATCCCGTGACTTATGTAAAAGCCTACGATGCCATCCGCCAGCTTTATTCAGATCAACCAACAGCTAAACAAAGAAATCTAAAGCCTGCTCATTTCTCTTTCAATGTTGATGGTGGGCGTTGTGAAACTTGTCAGGGAGAAGGAGAAGTAAAAATCGAAATGCAATTCATGGCAGACTTGCATCTAACTTGTGATGAGTGTAAAGGCAAAAGATTCAAAGAAGACATCCTTGAGGTGACTTACCAAGACAAACACATCGCTGATATTTTGGACATGAGCATTGAAGAAAGCCTAGACTTCTTCAAGGATCAAAAAACAATTGTGTCAAAACTACAGCCGCTTGATGATGTAGGTTTAGGTTATGTTAAACTTGGTCAGTCTTCTAACTCTTTGAGTGGAGGTGAGGCACAACGCGTGAAGCTAGCCTCATTCCTTGGGAAAGGCCAATCCGCAAACAAAGAGAAGATACTTTTTATTTTTGATGAGCCAACGACAGGACTTCATTTCAAGGACATTGAAAAGTTATTGCATAGTATTAATGCTTTAGTCGATCAAGGAAACACGGTGTTGATTATAGAGCACAATATGGAAATTATTAAATCTGCCGACTGGATTGTGGATTTAGGACCTGACGGTGGAGACCAAGGAGGAGAACTCTGTTTTGCAGGAACGCCTGAAGACCTGGTCAAGTTGGATGATAACCATACTGCGAAGTATCTAAAGGAGAAATTAAACTAATGGTGACCACTGGATTAGAATCGCTCAAGAAGAATAACTCCAACCTAAAGGGCAATGTAGGTTATCTCTGTCATGCAGCCTCTGTGGATTCGAACTACACACATGGCATCGATGTGATGAAATCACTCTTTGGCAGTAGACTGAAAAAACTTTTCTCACCGCAGCATGGACTTTTTGCTGACGTTCAAGACAATATGGTGGAGACGCAAACTTTCCATCATCAGCATTACGATTTGCCAGTTTACAGCTTGTATTCTGATACCAGAAAACCAACAAAACAAATGTTGGAAGGTTTGGATCATGTGCTGATAGACCTTCAGGATGTTGGCACAAGAGTTTACACTTATATCTATACCATGACTTACATGATGGAGGCTTGCGCTGAACATGGTGTGGAAGTAATCATATTGGATCGTCCCAATCCTATTGGTGGATTAAAAGTAGAAGGGAATATTCTTGACGCTACATACAAGTCTTTTGTTGGTCGGCATGAATTGCCCATGCGTCATGGGATGACGATGGGTGAAGTGGCATTAATGGCTAACAATTTCTGGGGAGTAGATTGCAAACTTCAAGTCATAGAGATGCAGGACTGGAAGCGTCAGATGCATTTTATGAACACTGATTTGCCTTGGGTGTTGCCCTCACCTAACCTGCCCAACCCCGAAACAGCTTTTTCTTTTGTAGGCACGGTCCTATTTGAAGGCACCAATATTTCGGAGGGTCGGGGTACGACCAAGAGTTTAGAAACCATAGGTCACCCAAGAATTGCCAATTATACTTTAGAGAAAGAACTTAAAAAGACATTTGACAAAGATGGACAGGGTGGATTTATTCTACGGCCAGTATCTTTTATGCCCACTTTTCAAAAACATGCTGGTCAGGTTTGTCATGGATATCAAATTCATATTTTGGATTATGAAGTATTTTCTCCTTGGCATGTTGGACAAATATTATGTAGAGAATTTTATCAACACCTGGGAAGAGAATTTCAGTGGAAGCAGCCGCCCTACGAGTATGAAGAAGAACTCTTACCGATAGACATATTAAACGGCACGGATTTGATTCGAAGGTGGGTAGAATCTAATGGATCTTTCGAAGAATTGATTTCCATAGAATCAGAAAGAAAAACTGACTTTATGAAAAAAAGAGCTGAAATATTAATCTATTAACATTCACTTTACAAACTACTTAGTTTTTATCGTTAATTTTGGAACCAGTTTGCCCAAAACTGATTTGTAAGTGTTTTCACAGACACGTAATCGTATAAACCAATTCCTATGATCCCGGGGAATGTTGGTTCACGAATTTCTTATATAATTTCAAATCGAAAATATGGCAACTAAGCAATCTTCAAAAACTATAATTGTCTCTAATAGACTTCCTGTAAGAATCGTCAAAGAAGGCGATAAACTAGCTTTCACTCCTAGTGAAGGTGGGTTGGCTACTGGATTGGGTTCTATTTACAAGCAGGGAGATAATATTTGGTTGGGTTGGCCAGGTGCTGTGCTGAATAGTAAAGCCGAAGAAGATCAGACCAAGAAGGAATTGAAGGCTCAGAATATGGCTCCTGTATTTCTGACTGATGATGACATAGAGCTATACTATGAAGGGTTTTCTAATGAGACACTTTGGCCTAATTTTCATTATTTCAATCAATTCTCTGAATTCAACCAAGAATATTGGGAATCTTATAAAGAAGTAAACCAAAAGTTTGCTGATCAAATATTAAAGAATGCTAACCCAAACGATACCATTTGGATTCACGATTATCAGTTGTTGCTTTTGCCTGCTTTGATCAGAGCAGAAAGACCAGAGATTTCGATTGGATTCTTTTTACATATTCCATTTCCTTCTTATGAGTCATTTAGGCTTTTGCCCTGGCGAAGAGAATTACTTTTAGGCATGTTGGGTGCTGATTTCCTTGGTTTTCATACTTATGATGATACTCGACATTTCCTGTCTTCTGTGAGTCGATTGGCAGGTATAGGGAATGAGCACGGTCATATCAATTACAACAATCGTCAAATCATGGCGGATGCTCTCCCTATGGGAATAGACTACAACAAATACGCTGAAGTTGCAGCTGCACCCGAAACACTAGAGCGCGAAGTTAGATATCGAACCAGTATAGGCAGTGAGCAATTGATCCTATGTATCGATCGATTGGATTACTCCAAAGGAATCCCACAAAGACTCAAAGCATTTGAAAAGTTACTAGAGAAGTATCCAGAGTATTTGGAGAAAGTATCCATTCTCATGGTGGTGGTTCCTTCGCGAGACCAAGTAGGCAAATACAAAGAGTTAAAAGAAGAAATAGATCTTTTGGTTGGTCGTATCAACGGTCGATACTCTCGATTGAGCTGGACTCCAATACATTATTTCTATCGTTCATTTCCATTGCATGCACTTTCTGCTTTTTATCGAATGGCTCATGTTTGTTTAGTGAGCCCTATGAGAGATGGAATGAACTTAGTTTGTAAAGAATTTATTGCCAGCAAGCTGGATAAAAAAGGCGTACTTGTACTTAGTGAAATGGCAGGAGCTTCCAAGGAGCTTTCGGATGCGCTATTGATTAATCCAAATAACAGCCATCAGATGGTTGAGGCTATTCGAGAAGCATTAGAAATGGATGAAAATGAACAAATGCAACGCATGACGGTCATGCAGAATACGCTCAAGAGATATAACATATACAATTGGGTGGATCTCTTTATGAATCGCTTGGCAGTTGTGAAAAAGGCGCAGCGTTCTTTGACTACTAAATTGCTTGACGAAAAATCTACTAATACCCTAAAAACAGCCTTTAAGAAATCAAAAAAGCCACTTATATTTTTGGACTATGACGGGACTCTGCAAGGGTTTTATGGTGATCCGCTAGCAGCCATGCCCGATGAAGAACTTTATGGCATTGTAAATAGCCTCACTAAAAAAGCGAATGTCGTGATCATCAGTGGAAGGGACAAATCGACACTTGGCGATTGGTTTAAAGATAGCAAAGTGGATCTCATAGGCGAACATGGCGTATGGTTGAAAGGATATAGGGAAGAATGGCACACCATTACAAACCTCACAGATTCCTGGAAAGAAGCCATTAGTGAAGTGTTGGATGGCTACGTAGCAAGAACGCCTGGGTCATTCATTGAAGAAAAAGACTACTCTTTAGTTTGGCATTACCGCAAAGTGGAAACGGGTCTGGGTGAATTAAGAACTCGAGAGTTGACCAGTCATTTGAAGTATTTAGCCTCTAATCAAAACCTACAAGTGCTTGAAGGTGATATGGTAGTAGAGATCAAAAGCACTGAAATCAACAAAGGTCGGGCTGCACGAAATTGGATGAAGCGATATGAAGGAGCCGACTTCATTATGGCCGCTGGAGATGATTGGACTGATGAAGATACTTTCAAAGTCATGCCAAAGGATGCCTTTACGATCAAAGTAGGTAGCTCAAATTCTGCAGCTAAGTTTAGTGTGAACAGCTATGAAGATGTGAGAGCATTGTTGAAACGTATAGCAGATTAAGTTGAAATTAATTCTCTAATTTCGTAGGCAGCAATTTGAGAATCAACTTTAAAACCTTACAATGAATACTATAAGAAGAATTGCCTTGAGCTTATTGACTATGACATTATCGTCTGGTCTATTTGCACAGAGCCCTTGGCTCAACAACACCGAAACAGACTTTTTCACATTTGAATTTTCAAAACCAAACATTAATGGCGGAAATGAAGGTATCGGGTTTTTCTCTGCGGTCTATGATCTTTCTGGTGGATTTGCCATAAGTGATAAAACTGAAATTATTGCTGATTTGCCAATATCAGTTTTTAGCCCATCTGGAGACAATGATATAGAATCTGAAGTGACACTTGGTAATATTTATCTAGGTGTAAGAACAGGAGATAGATCCAAGCCTGTGAGAGGAGAGTTTGGTTTTTTAATACCCTCCACCAGTGATGAAAACTTCAATGCCAGCGCAATCGGAATATTTGGATTGATAAATAGAGAGGAAAAATTTTCTCCTAATACCTGGGGTTTGACGGGAAAGGTTTTGGTTGAAAATGACCTTAATGACAAAGGATTGTTTTACAGACTTAAAGGAGGTCTTTTCTATCTGAACAACACCGATGCAGAAATTACCGGATTATATCTTGATTACTTAGGTCAGTTGGGTATTAACACAGATGAAGGATTGACTGCATCAGTTGGAATTAGCGGTAGAACAGGTCTGAATGACGATTCTAAATATGGTGAAGATGACAGTTCGTCTTTCTTGTTTGCTTTATCTGCAAGTTATAGAAGCAATAATTTTGAACCTGGGATGTCCTTACACATACCAATGGATGATCCTTTTAAGGAAATTGTGAACAATATTATTAATGTGAGCTTATTGTTTCACTTGAATTAGAAAATTAAAAAAAGTATAAGAATCATTTCAGCTTCTTATGCTGTTTAAATCCCTTTCGTCATTTCCTTCAAATTGATTGATTCTCCTTTTTGAAAGGATACTTCACGGATGACATCCATGTGGCCCCATAAGTATTTGTGACCTTTCAGCCCTTTTGTAGAACGCATGCGCCTTTTGAGTCTAGATATTTCTTTATCAGTGGCCTTTCTCCTATCTCCAAGTTGGCCGTAGAGCTTTACCGCAGGATAATTATCAAAGCGACCTTTAAATAATGATTTGATCCAAAACCAGCGACTACTGTTCACCCCTAAGACACAAATGTTATTGTTGAACTTGGCATGTTTAGGAAGTTTGGTAGGAAACATTTCAAAGTAGAACCCGGCCTGATTATCATTTAAAAAAAGAGAACCAATTGGTGTAACAGTAGGATTATTATCCTCATCTACTGATCCTATCGATACGTGTAGGCTGGTTTTGAAACTTTGGTTAAAGTGTTTTCTGACTTTTGGCCAGTCATTAATGAGATCCATAAGATTGGTGCTAGAATTCTCTTTTGCATACGCAAAACTTGAGCTTGAGATGTGCCTATTCCGATTGATTAAAAAGTTTTAAGATATCTTCTGGCATCTCCTGAGATTTGATCATCGACACTTTGGTACTCCCAATATTACCGACAGGTATTTTATTAATTAATGAGAAGGGTGCACCAAGTAGCAAACGTATCGTTTGGCCTAAGATCTCTTTTATATTTGTAGTCCGAAATCCTAAAAGTAGCATTTTCCAGTGCGTCTCAGTATGCTGAAAAGGGTAGCGCTGGCCAATGATATGAGCTCGCTCCAAATGATGCCAGGCTTTTTCAACGGTCTGCTTTTTTACAGCCTGTTTGTAATGGCCTATTTCAATTGTATAACTAGATTTTAAAAGAGCGGGCATTTTAGTATTCAATTTCATATCGTTTTTTCAAACAAAATTGATTGATAGGAAAAAGAATGGCTTGTATAAACTGGCTAACATTCAGCATTGCACAAAAAAAGGCCAGCTACTGCTGGCCTTTCCAAACATTATCCAAAATTGGAATTTTCTTAAGATTCGTAGCTACTAGTGTCTACGCCCATTTCCTTCAATAATCTTATTGAATTGGCTTTTACATTGGCAGGAGGGTCGAGCGACAAAGACTTCTTCAAGTTTTTGATCGCATTTTTATTGTCTCCTTTTGTTTTGTAAGCTTCTCCAAGACTATCCCAACAATTGGCATTTTTTGGGTTTCGCTTAGCATTTAATGTGAAATACTCAATGGCCTTGTCGTATTTCTGCTGACCTATCATTTGGTAACCTAAGAAGTTGAGTTGACCAACATTAGCAATAGACACGGACTCGTCTAAAATGGCTTGGGCTTCTGTAGTTTTTCCCATGGCTGTAAGTAACTGCCCTTTTGTTGAAAGGTTGTTGAAGTTTTTTGTATTGGCTATAGAACGATCTACCCAAACTAACCCTTGCTCAAGCTCCACATTGTTTTGTGCACAATAATTAGCAGCCTGATTTAGCCCTTGCCAGCCAAAGCCTGGAATAGACCTTAATTCATCTTTGAAGTTAGCAATTACAATGCTGTGTACATCATATTCTACCTTGAACGGAATTGCTTTTTTCTCCCACTTAAGTGCAATTGTTGCGCTTGTATTGTCCATATTAATCACATCATAGGTCAATATTTCGGTATGAGCAATGTCTGTAGTTTGTACATCCACTCTTAGCGCATCTTCAGCTTCTTTGTAATAAAAGCTCCCCCACGAACTGCTGTTGTTCGAGAATATAACTGTTGCTTTTCCGTCTTCGTAAATGGCCATGTGCAAGCCGTAAGTCCCAGCTTTCAAATCTTTACCCTCAATTTTCACATCATCCGAAAATGTAATAACCGTATTTTCATTGGCGCCTGCTCTCCATGGCATATTGCTTCCATCTACAAATGTGGTGGCTTCAAATCCCCAAGGCACAAGTGTTCCCCAGATTTGACCAGTTCTATCCGTTCCTCTCAATGTAACTCTTGGCCTGGAGTACTTAACATTGACAGTTGAAATACCGATTGTCTGAGTCATTTCTCCTGCTGGAACTACCGCTCTCGGTGTGGTGACGTTTTGGGCACTTACTTCCCAACACAGCATAGCGACAAGCGCAGCTGTAAATAGTGCTTTCATGTTAATTTTTGTCTTCATAATATAATGGTTATGGTATTTGAATTTTTAACAAGTAGTTAAACGGGTATCCTGTATGTGCGCGGAGATTTTGTGATAAACGGTAATTTCTGAGCAGGTTGGATAATAATGATTGGAGCTTAAGTAGAGCAAATGCCTCTGGTGATCAATATTGAGGCTTTTTAGCAAAACCCTTATCCCATTTGAATCTTTTTTGATTGTTGGTGCTATATGATTTAGCTTTATTGAAATACAGCAAAATATTATGCAAAGTTCAGCGACATCTGTACAAGAATACCTTGAATCCCTGCCTGAGGATCGGCACGAGGCAATAGCTAAGGTTAGAGCAGTCATTCTGAAAAACTTACCTCATGGCATCGAAGAAACCATGAACTGGGGTATGATTAGTTATGAAGTACCATTGAAGATCTATCCGGATACTTACAATAAAAAACCATTGATGTTTGCTGCTCTAGCCTCACAAAAGAATCATATGGCTGTTTATCTAAGTGGAATTTATTGTGACGAATCTTTGAGAGAAAAATTCGAATTGGATTATAAGGCATCAGGTAAGAAGATGGATATGGGAAAGTGCTGTGTGAGATTTAAAAAACTCGAGAACTTACCGCTTGATGTCATTGGTTGGGCCATTGGTGCAGTGGATATGGAAACCTTCGTCCTCTTCACTAAGGAGAATAGAAGAAAGTAAGGCCTTGATTTTAAATTTTATTATTTAAGTCTGTAGGGGTAAAACGAATTTTAGTTTTCATGAATCTGTAAAACGATAAATTTTTTACACAAAATGGTAACCTCTGGGGTGGAAAAGCTGTCTTTCTTTATGTTAACTCGACCCATCGGAAAGTGATGACCATTTTATTACGTGTATTAGAAAACAATATCGTCTTCTAGAAAGTCAAAACAACTAAAACAAACTTTTTAAACTCAATGAACAAACTTCTATTGGCCAAACTTTTGGTGTGCTTCACGTTTTTTGCGCAAGCTCAAAATACCATCAGTGGCTATGTAAAAGATGCAAGCAACGGAGAGACGCTCATCGGCGCGACAGTGTTGATCAAAGGCAGCTCCCAGGGTGTAATCACCAATGTGTATGGCTTCTATTCCATTACACTTCCTGAAAACACATACGAGGTGGAATACAGGTACATAGGTTATCAGTCTGTCGTACAACAAGTAGACCTTACCGAAAATCAAAGAATAGACATAGAACTTCCATCCGAGAGTCAGCAATTACAAGAGATTGTGATAACGGATACGCCAGAGGATCTAAATGTGTCGGGCATCCAGATGTCAACCAATAAACTGGATATTGAAACGATCACCAAAATACCGTCATTTATGGGTGAGGCCGATGTGCTGAGAAGCATTCAGATGGTGCCAGGTGTAGCTACTGTTGGTGAAGGAGCCTCTGGATTTAACGTGCGAGGAGGAAGTGTCGGCCAAAATATGGTGCTGTTGGACGAAGCACCAGTGTACAATTCTTCCCACTTGATGGGCTTTTTCTCAGTTTTTAATCCTGACGCAGTGAAAGATGTGAACCTCATCAAAGGAGGTATACCTGCTCGATATGGAGGTAGGATTTCTTCAGTTTTGGATATCAGGATGAAAGAAGGAAACGTAAAGGAATTTGAAGGGCAAGGTGGTATAGGAACTGTATTTAGTCGATTAGCCATAGAAGCCCCAATTGTAAAAGACAAAGCGTCATTCATTCTGGCTGGTCGTAGATCCTACATAGATGTATTGGCGAAGCCGTTCACCGACGTATTTGATGGTGGGGCTGCATTGAATTTCTATGACCTGACGGCAAAGACCAACTGGAACATCAATGCTAAAAATAGGATTTTCTTATCTGGATATTTTGGCAGAGATGTTTTCAAGTTTGATAAACAACAAGGGTTTAATTGGGGGAATAGTACAGCAACCCTTCGCTGGAATCATATTTTTAATGACAAACTGTTTGCCAATTTTACCGCCTTTTATAGTGACTATGATTACGAATTGGCTTTTGGTGAAGATGAGTTGGACAAATTCCGTTGGAGCTCGCGAATATTGAATTACGACTTCAAGCCTGAATTTACCTATTTCATGAACCCAAACAATGAGATTTCATTTGGTGGAGAAGCACTTTATTTCAAGTTTGAACCTGCAAATGTCAGTACGGTGAATGTAGGAGAAGCAGCTGATAACAGCTTGCCAAGTAAGAATGCATTAGAAACTGCTTTGTACATTTCGAACAATCAAAAAATCGGAACAGATATTGAGCTGCAATATGGCGTTCGATTTTCAAACTTCAACTTGTTGGGGTCAGGCATGACTTACAACTACGGCGATACTATTCCTGGGGTGAGAAGGCCTTTGATAGACAGCACATCCTACGATTCGAGAGAAGTGATGGAGTCCTATCATAATTTTGAACCTAGACTGTCAGTCAAATATCAGCTTAACAAATACAACTCATTTAAGGCAAGCTATAACAAGACAAGCCAATACATACATTTAGTTTCAAATACTACAGCCTCTAACCCTCTTGATGTTTGGAATCCAAGTAGTAACAATATTGAGCCACAAATTGGTCATCAGGTGGCCTTGGGTTGGTTTAGAAATTTCGGAGTTGACAACGACGTTGAGTTTTCTGCTGAGGTGTATTATAGAAAGACGAAAAATCAGATTGATTATATCGACGGGGCAGAGCTGCTCATCAATGAATATATAGAAGGAGATCTGTTGTCTGGTGATGGGAGAGCCTATGGCTTAGAACTTTACGCCAAGAAAAACACCGGAAAATTAACTGGATGGGTGAGTTATACCATAGCAAGAACCGAATTAAAAGTGGATGGGATAAACAATGGTAATTGGTATCCTACTCGCTATGATCAAGCGCACAACTTTAAAACGGCAGTTTTCTATGATCTCAATAAGAGCTGGCAGTTTTCGGCCAACTTCACCTTCCTGACGGGTACTCCTACTACATTCCCTACGTCTAGATTTGAACAAGGTGGTTATGTTGTACCGTATGCTTACGGAGATGGTAGAAATAATTTTAGAATTCCAAGTTATCATCGATTTGACTTGTCGGCAACTAAGTACAACAAGACCGTAAGGAAGAATGGTAAGCCTAAAAAATTTCATAGTCACTGGGTATTTGCCGTTTACAATGTATTTGGTACCAAGAATCCTTTCTCCATTTATTTTACCCAAGCAGACGAACGTTTTGCGGCAGGTCAGCCGGTGGATACTCAAGCCAGACAGGTTTCTATTATTGGAAGTATGATTCCTTCCATTTCTTACAATTTCAAATTTTGATCAAGATGAAAAGTAATTTCAAATATTTAATACTAGCGGCGTTTAGCATACTATGTGCCTGTGATGATCAGATTTATCCAGATCTAGATGATGCGCCAGAGGTTCTTGTAGTAGATGCCTGGATCGATGATTTGATGAAAGATCAAGTGGTGAAATTGAGTATGACTCAACCTTACTTTCAAAGTTCAGAAACAAAATCTGTATCTGGAGCTCAGGTCTATATCACTGATAACGAAGGAAACCGATTCGATTTTGTAGAAGAAGGTTCAGGTAATTATGTATGGTCTCCTGTGTCGGATCCATTTGGAACGATTGGTGACAGCTATGAACTTACCGTGATCTCAGGAGAAGATACTTTCAAAGCGACATCAATGAAAAATAGAGTGCCAACAGTCGATAGTATAACTTTCGAATACAATGAAGATAAAATATTCGGCACTGTTGAAACATATTATTCTGCTGAACTTTGGGTCACGGATTTGGTTGGTGAAGGAGACATCTATTGGATCAAGACGTTCAAAAATGAAGAGTTTTTGAATAAACCTTCTGAAATAAGTCTGGCTTGGGATGCTGGCTTCAACAAAAGTGCGCCTTTCGATGGTGATACATTTATTCCACCCATTCGCAGCAGTATCAACCCTGAGGATTATGATGACAATGATGAGTTTATTTCTCCGTATGCAGACGGTGATTCTGTATATGTAGAGTTACATGCTATTACAGAAGCGGCACGTAATTTTTTATCTGAGGTACAAATTCAAACCAACAGAGAAGGTGGGTTTGGGGCCTTGTTTGCCACTCCACTAAGTAATGTACCGACCAACATTATCAATGAAACTTCAGATAAACTGGTCGTTGGCTTTTTCTCTGTGTCATCCGTTGAGACCAATGGAAACAGACTGGATGTAAGTCAGGTACCTAAAGAGAATTAAGAATTTGCAGTTTAGTTCGATTGAGAAAACCCGGGCAGTAGGCCTGGGTTTTTTTATTGTATGACCTCAATACTCATCTGATTAAGCATAGAGTCCACTAGCATATACCTTTGTTCCAACTTGTGGAGTTGATTCTTATATTCTTTCTTTTTCATGGATTCGATTTGCATACGACCATTCACCGTTCTTGCTTGTAAATGGTGTTTGATCGCACCTATTGAGGTTTCTTTTTTATTTTTAACCTGAGCTCTTTTCTTCTTTTGGGACTTAAATAATAAGTCAGCAACGCTGATTTGAAGGTCAAACCCGAAATCAAATTCGGAACTATGATATCCAAAAAAGTCAATATTTGATAAAGAAGTTTTGAACGTAGTCATGGGCAATAGAACTTCGTCATTGTGAATGAGAATTTCCAAGTTGGGATTGGCTAATAGGATAGTATCACGATTAGCTTGCTTGATAAATTTCAATGATTCTGTGATTGGTTTGAAGTTGATCATTTCTCCATCACTTAGGCTTATGTTGATTTTTCCAAGTAGTTTATCTTCCTGATGGATCAATTCTTTGTTGTACTCCAGGAGCACTTGTCCATTTACACCAACATTGCCTCGGAAATGTTGCTCGGAAAACATTTCACTATTTGCACCTCCAAACTCGGCGGTTATTTTTCCAAGGTTGATGTTTGAAGCTGAAATATCGCAGAAAGCTTTTACATCCAGATTTTCATTTCTACGAATCAGTCCGCTTAGATCAAATGAACCATCGAACATATCGAAAGAGGATTGGTTGAGTCGTGCTCGATTGTCGCTTATTTTGATGTTAGCATTCAATTTTTTTGCTTCGAAATGATGATATGCGGCTTTTGGAGCTGTAACATTGATACTAAAATCTTTTATGGATAAAGATTTACTTTTTGAAGACAAAAGTGTGTCGCTTTCACCTGATATTGGTTTGATTCGATTATAATAATTTTTTAATGAATCCACGTTGAAAGCTTTCAAAGCTACATTTGAGGTACCGTGCAGCTGATAGGTAGAATCCAACAAATGAACATTCAAAGAGGATTTTGTTCTTCCAAAAGGAAAGCTAAAATTGATCGTTTTTGCATCAAGATATCCCTTTTTCAAATCTGCAAAAACACGAATATTTGATAGTTCGAAATTGCTGTGTTTTAGCTTTTTCAGACTGAGGTCGGTGTGAACAATCCAGTTTGAATAAATAGGTCTTTTATTGGGTTCGATCTGGCCGGACTTATCCTTATTTAATGGCCAATATTTTTTGGTATCCAATTCATTTAATTTGGCCTCTACCCAAACCTCGTATTCATTGAAGTTAGAAGGAGATGATTTGGATAGGGCTTTAATCCAAAAATCTCCTTCATCAATCGTGAAATGACTGGCAGTCAGGGCAAAGGAATCTTTGTTCAATGCCAAGTTGAAACTGGCACTTTTGGCCTTGTACTTTTCATATGATAATTGATTAATAGCTACATCACAATCTAAACTTAAGAATTTTGGAAACTCAAAATTTTTCTGCTCAGACCTGTTTTTATTGCTGCTTTTGTTCCTGCCTAAGTTCTCTTCTGATAACGCTAGATTTTCAATGTTGACATTTAATTTGACATTAGAAGTTTTTCCATGGCTTTGTTCAACAAGGGGTATAAAATTGTTGGTTTGGCCATACATCCGAACTAAGGCATCGTTGAATTTCATCTGGAGATTTGACAATGTTAGTTTTGTGTTTTTCATGTAAATCTTACTATTCAGATTTTCTATTTTAATGTTTGCAGATTTTTTATTCATCCAGACATCTTTGAATTCAATTTGGCCATTGAATCCATGCTTTTTTGAGCGGTACTTTTTTTCTAACTCCGAAAGCCTGCCGTGAATGTCTGCTAAGAATAGTATCGTTCCTGACATTTCTAAGTCGGGAATACCCATAACGCCATTGACATCTTCTAATTCAATCATAGATTGGGCATCGATGTCAATATAGGGGTCATCAAAATTTTGGATGGAGCCATTTATTTCAAAAAAACTATCATCAATTTTAGCTCTCCCAAAGTCAATAACCATCTCACTGGTTTTGGCATTTCGCTCTTTTCCATTAGAGAAATGACCGCGAAAGTTGACACTATCAATGATTCCAGATACCCCTATTCTAGAAAAAGTAGCATTTTCTAGGTGAAACAGAATATCCACATTTGGGAAAGTAACAGGGTCCACAAAACCCGAATTTCGAATGGTCAAAGTGAGCTTTGCATCTGGATTGAGTTGAATCAATTTGAGGGGTCTGAATTGTGGTATGAGGGTTAGGTAGTCATTGATACGTGCCTCGTCTCCTTCGAGTGTAATGTCTAATAAGTTACCGTTGCCAGTGGGTTTGAGTAAACCATAGGCTCGAAGCTGCGCATCATGGAGATGTAGCATACCATCAAATAATTTTCTATTATCAAGTGTATTGAAACGAAAAGTAGTTTGTTTAGCTGCAATAGGAACAGCCGTTTGTTTCAATGTGCCTTTGGAAATCAAAGTGTCTATTACTCCTACGGCATTACCTTTAAATTCCAGTAAGTCGTCGAATGACTTCAATTGAAAAGTTCCTTCGTCCACAGATATTCTTACACGATTTTTTTTGTATTCATTTTGAACAATAATGACGGCGTCTATAATTTGAATTTCAGGAATGTCGAGCAACAATTTTGGTACGTTTTGATTCTCATTCTGACTTTTTGCTTTTGCGCGGATCCTAAACTTTTTCCCTGTAGAATCTATTGGAGCAAAAAACTGAGGGTTTAAAATCTCAACTTTACTGAGTGAGTAATTCTCATGAAATAGATCTAATAAATCAGCTTGAAGAGTGATTCTTTCTGATCGGAGAATTTCATAACCACTTTCCTTAACGGAAAGATTGTTTATGGATATGGTTAAATGAGGAAAGTGGTGTAATGCACTGATCCCAATATCCTCAAAATACATGGAAGAATGCAGGCCATTGTCTGCTAAGGTTTTCAATCGATCAACAATATCACTTTTATACCAAACGCTCAAAGCCAGCTCCAATAATAGAAGCGTAAAAAATAGCAGAAGGACTATAGTACCTGTGAGTTTTAACAGTATTCTCATGAATAAGGATAATGATATCTAAGGTATCCATTATTCATGAGAACTGAATTAGTTATTCATATCGTAAAGCTTCCACAGGACTAGTGGCAGCTATTTTCAGAACGACCAGACTTACGCTTACAAGAGCAATTACAAGCAAAATCATGGCTGACCAGAAAAAAGGTTGAAATCCTAAAACTACTTGGTAGGGAAATTCGCCTAACCAGTCCTGCATAAGAAAATAAGCTAAAGGAAGTCCGATGATTAATGCTATGCCAATCAACGTAGCAAACTGTGTAAAAATCATTTGTATGATTTGTAGGGCGCTTGCGCCTAGAATTTTTCGAATTCCTACCTCTTTTACTTTTTGACTTATCATAGCAAGTGCAATCCCCAACAAGCCAAGACAAGCTAAAAACAAAGCAACCCCTGAGAATATTGAAAACACGCCCAACGTACGTATTTCGTTATCATACAATTCCCCCAACTGTTGATCAAGGAAGTGATATTCGAATGAATCTTGCTGATTGAATTTGGTATATAATTTTTCTATTTCGGCCATCGTTTGCTGAAAATTTTGACCTTCGAGCTTGATCACCATTTCATTCACCATATAAGGTTGGTATTGTATAATTAGAGGATTGATCGGCTGGTGTAGCGACTTGTAATGAAAGTCCCGAACCACACCAATCACAGTGATTTCTAAATCATGGCCGCCAAGATGCCAGGTGATTTTTTCACCGATTGGATCCATGAGATTTAAGCCTTTCACCGCAGCTTCATTGATAAGAACATTTGTTCCCGCCGAATCAGCGGCATAATTTTGATTTAGTGTACGCCCTTCCAATAACTCAATATCTAGTAACTCGATCAAACCAAAATCTACATAAATCTCAGTTGCATCCAGATATTCAGGATGATACTTGACCGAATGGACCGGATGGTTGTCGAACTGTGATCCAGGGAGGTTGGAAGTAGCTGAAACCTGGCTTATTCCAGGTATATTTTTCAGCTCATTCTGAATAGTTTGTGCTTCAGATAAATTGATCCCGCCATGTTCTACACTAGAAGGAATAGGTATTGAAATCACAGCTTCTCTATCAAACCCCAATTGCTTGGTTTGCATATAATCAAGCTGCTTCAGTATGATCAAACTAGAAGTTATGAGAATCGCAGATACCACAAACTGACAGACGACAAGAATACTTCTCAGCCTATTGTTTTCTCCGCTTGCACTCAATTTCCCCTTTAGCACATCTGTGGGTTTAAAAGAGGAAAGAAAAAGAGCAGGGTAAATGCCAGCCAACAAACCAAGCACTAGACATAGCAAAGTAGCCTTTGCTATAAAATCGAAATTCAATAAATCAATAACATCAAAGTTTTTTTGACTTAGACCATTAAATGAATCAATGACTAAAGAGGTAAACCCAAAGGCTAGCAGCATGGCCATTAGACAGAAAAGTATGGACTCCAAATAAAACTGTATGGTGAGATGACCAGACACCGCACCTAAAGTTTTTCTTACCCCTATTTCCTTGGCTCTTTCTACAGATTTGGCAGTGGTGAGGTTGATGTAGTTAATCCCAGCTATCAGTAGGATAAATATCATGGAGCCCGTTAAAATATAGACATACAGAATGTTTCCATTGTTTTCCAATTCCCAGCGCAAATGAGACATTAGATGAATATCGGCTATGTGCTGAAGTTCAAATTTTATTTCCCCACTTTCAAAACGTTCTTTAGCATCTTGATCCCAATTGAGATATTTGAAAACCCAATCGCCAATTTTGGATTGTAAGACAGAAGGGGATGAACCTTCTTCCAATACGATATAATTGAAATGACCAAAATCTTCCCAGGTCATCCAATGACTTTCTGGGTTAATACTTTTTACAGTCATATAAGAAATGAGCGCATTAAAATGAAAATGTGAATTTTTAGGCATCCCTTTGACCACCAAGGCCACTTCCATAGGCATATCGCTGATGGTCAGTATTTGTCCAATTGCATCTTGCTCGCCAAAATATTTGGTGGCCATGGACTCAGTAATCACCAATGTGTTCGGTTCAGATAAAGCATTTTTGTCTCCTGATACTAGGTCTAATTTGAATACATCCAAAAAGGTAGAATCCGCGAAGTAGAAGTCTGGTTCATTGAACTTGAGTTCAAGGTCTTTGTTTTCAACTTTAATCTCTTGTTTAGTTAATCCAGCCCCATACCAAGGAGAGAAACTCACAGCTGTTTTCACCTCAGGAAAATCTTGTCTCATCGCTTGAGCCATGGGATGTGGCGTACGAGTTTGAGCATGCTCGGCTATCCAGCTTATTCTGTAAATGTTTTCGTAGTTCGGTAAATCCCGATCATAAGAAAGTTCATCTGCAACGAAGAGATAAATGAGAATGCTACAAGTAAACCCCAGTGTGATTCCTAATAAATTAATAAGCGTAAAAACTTTGTTATGCTTCAGGGTTCGAATAAATGTTTTGAAGAATTGACTGACCATAGTGTGTTTGAGTTTTTTATTAAAAAGATGACTCAAACTAAAGGTGCGAGCAGTTGACAAAGGTCTTTTCTTATCGGGTAGCCGTTCTTCCCGATAAGATCGAACGTCCTTGGATTCCCGATATTCTGAGGGAGTCAGCCCTGTATGGCGCTTAAAAGCGGTGTTGAAGGCCGATTTGGAGTTGTAACCGACCATCGTGGCTATGTTCTCCACTTTGGTGTCTTTTTGATCAGGAGCCTTGAGTAGATGGCGTGCTTCTCGAATTCGGTATTGACTGATGAGCTCTTGGAAACTTATTCCTTTGTTTTCATTCAGTACCTGTGATAAATGATGAGTGGTGGTATGTAGCTCTTCGGCTAAACTGGATAAAGAAGTATCGTCTTGCAGATAAAATTTTGTTTCGTTCAGTAGCTTTTCCAGCCTTTCCAGAATGGCAGCTTTTTGACTGGCCGACAGTGTAGATTTTTTGTACTTGTTGGCTACCGGAATGGGAGACAGAAAACTAGATTCTTTGAATATTTGAAAATAAATAAACCCGAAGTTGATCAGTACTCCAATCAAAATCAATTCACTGGTTAGAAATTGATCAAAAAATAGAAAAGCAAAAATGAGAAGTAGATTGAAGGTATAATAATTTCTAAACCAAACGACTCGCTTACCTGGATTCTGGAACCACCCAATCCCTCGATTTCCAGCTTCTTTTTTTACTTTTTTAATGGATTTAAAGAGTAACAAAATTGTGAATGTAGAGATCAACCAAGGCTGATTGAAATGAAAAGCCAAACCTCCGAACACAAAGGAAATAAGGACTATCCAAATATAATTTCGACTTATTCTTGAGTTTTGAGTGAAGAAAGAAGAAGCGTACCAGTTTAGGGAGATTGCAATAACAATAAAAGCCAGCTGGAGCCAAAAAGCCTCCAAATGAAGACTTGATAAAAAAGCCAAACCTAAGTAGGCAAAACCCAATTGACCCAAAAACCGACTGGCAGGAAATTTATTGAGTACCAAATAAAGAGAAACACCAATTCCAATGAGGCATGTACACGCCATCAGCATTTCAGTCCAGGGCCAGCTGATCCATTGATCCATGTGATGAAATTAGAGAATAAATGGGAGTTGGAGAAAGGTGTTTGGTTTTAAAAATATTTGAGATATTGGTTTGGCATCGAACCCAGTGTTCGGATCTCGATTTCTTTGAAGTATGTTTCTGCCCCTTCACTTTGAATTTGTATTTTTCCTCTGGTCATTGGAAAGGTTTCCCCATGCTCGATTCGTCGAGAATTCTTTAGAATCATTACTACTTTTCCGTTGACAATATGGAGGCTTTTTCCTTCAAAGCAGATCAGCTCCAAAGTGTTCCATTCACTATGAGGGTTTTCGGCATTTTCGCTTCGCATACAAAAGCCACCTGCCTCTTCTCCTGTACCAAACCCAATAAAATCAGGATTTGGGTCAGCTACTGGATTCATCACACCTTCGGGTATATAGGCTCGAATGTCTATGGCGGAGTTGGCCTGACTCCAATAGTCTCCCATGTGCCCTTCCATGATTTGAAACTCTTGGGATAGCATCCAGGTTCTCCAGTATTCTGCACCCATTGACCCGATGGAGTGGTATAGAATGCCCGTATCTTTTAGCTTTTCTATTCTTGGAATCCACTTTTTGTCTCCCCATTTTACTTTTAGCCGCAGATGATAATTTTCATATTCCTTTTTCGAAATCAAACTTCCGTAGATTTCTCCACTCACTTTCAGTGTAGGCTCACCATACTTTTCTGAAACGGTAAACACGTCATAACCTACAGGGTTTAACCCGATGGGCTTGATGACTTTTCCTTTTGGATCTACAGGTGCATTGCCGTTATAATCGGATTGATGCCGATAACTTAGATAAGTATCCCATTGTGAAAGTTCAGCATCCAAAAGTGGTGTCCAGAGTTTTTCTTTTGCAGAAAATGAACTAAGGATGATTAATAGCGTTTGAGGAAGAAATTTTCTCACAGCGATTTTGAGGTGATTTGTCATGCTTAAAAATACATCATGACTTTATGTGAAAGGCAAGAGATTTTTCACAAGTTACAAAGGGGTTTGTGAACCTGATTTGATACTAGGGTATTTAGACTTCAAACAGCAATCGTTTGCTTTTCTTTACTTCTTCTAGTTGGTTCAAATCAGGAAAGGATTTTTCGAACCAGAGTGTTACCGTTTTTCCAAACAAGGAATTAAATCCGTCCTGTAGCTGGCAATAGTTATCCGCATAGTGCATCGTAGGAATATCGGCATTAAATCGTACCAAAAAATGAACCTGATCTTGGTCTAGCCTCGAGTTTTCGATTGCTGACAATTCCTTCACCTTGTGCTTTTCGCAAAGGGCTTGAACTTGATTGATATGTTTGGCTATTTCTATTACCATATATGATCAAAATTAGGACAGTAGCCGCTTTCTTGATATACCTATTATTAGGTGTATTTTATAATACCCCAATTACGGTAAAATTCAAATTCAACTCCTGACCTTGGCCGTCTAACAAATGAAGCTCGTGCTTGCCTGGTTCGGCAAATAGTCCCATCTGATGCACACGTTTGGTGCTGCCTAGGTAGACGCCATCCAGATGCCAATAAATTATTTCTTTGGTATTGCTATGAGCCGCTTCGAAAACCGTTTGTCCGAAGGTGCCATCCAGTTCTTTTGGGATAAAGACTTTGGCGTTGGCTTTTGGATAGATCATTTCTAAGGTAGCAATTGAAGTAGCCTGTTCACAACCAGTTTTAAATTTTGGTGGACTTTGATAATCCGTGTTGTATTGCCGATAGTACCAGGCCTGAACTGGAGGCAGCATAAACCAGCTTTTATGCACCATTTGATTCACATCATAGCAAGAACTGTTTACCTGATAAGTTTCGGTTTGATCTAAATGAATCAACTGATGAAAGGAACAGGATGTGGAATGGTCAATTGACATGGGCAAAGACGTATCCATCGTGTTTTCGCAATAGCTGTTGGCTTTTTGACCACTTTCTTTGCAGATTTTAAATAGCTGAGTTTCGCTTGTGGGCACTTCATCAAATGGATCACTTTCTAGCTGTTCGAAAACCTGAAACATCAATGGTGCTGCAGCCTTACCGCCGACTAATCCAGGACGGCCTTCTCCATCGGCATTGCCCACCCATACGCCCACTGCATATCGGCCATTGAGCCCAATCGCCCATGCATCCCGAAACCCAAAACTGGTGCCCGTCTTCCATGAAATGGGCGTGGAGGATCGAAACTGCTCCCAGCCCGCAAAGTCATCTGGCCGGTTCAGCCCTTTCATGGCTTCCAACATAGACCAAGTCGATGCGATGCTGAACTCTTCTGGGTTCTGGAAAGTAGGAATTTGCCTTAAGGGTTGATTCACCAAATACTCATGTTCGAAATAATTATCGGCCAGATATAGAGTGGTGATGGATTGATCAAATGAATTTCGATAGACTCTGTAGAGATTAGCATACATATTGACCAGCTCCCAAAGACTCGATTCGGCACCACCCAAGATCATAGACAGCCCATAATGATCGGCTGGTCTATCCAAACTATTCATGCCGATTCTTCGCAGCTTCTGATGAAATTTCTGGTAGCCATATTCCTTTAATAGCATCACAAATGGCAGATTGAGGGAACGAGTCAAAGCCTCATCTGCATGAACTGCTCCTCGGTATTGCAAGTCAAAGTTTTTTGGTGCAAAACCTTCAAAGAAAACAGGGTAGTCGCCAAGCAGTTGCTTTGGTGTGATCAGACCTTCATCTAAAGCAGCTGCGTACAAAAAAGGTTTGAGTAAGCTGCCTGTGCTTCTTTTAGATTGAATGATATCCACAGAAGGGCTGTGAATTTCTTCTGTATCCACGTTGCCGACATAAGCTTTTGTTTCTCCGCTCAATAAGTCAACTACCAACACCGCACCATTAAAAATGTAGTTTGCATTCAAATGCGCTATGTGACTTTTTAGTAAACGATTTACGGTTTGTTGCAGCCTTGGATTAAGTGTCACTACGTTTCGTTGGCCACTTTTGCCTTTTTTGACTAACTCGCCTAAAAGGTGAGGAGCGAATTGAGGCAAATCATGAGGCTGACTCGGAAGCTCTTCCGCTTGGGCCAATTCCAAGGTAGTGGCATCAATCAGATTATTTTCGAATAGCTTGGTAAGCAATTTGTTTCTTTTGGTTCGGAAGGCCTCATCGTTTTTTCCTGGAAAAATAATGGAGGGCTGATTGGGCAAAACGGCTAAAGCAGCAGCTTCGGCCCATGACAATTGTTCAGGTGCTCTGCTGAAGTATCTCCAAGAAGCCGCGGAGATACCTACCACATTTCCTCCGAATGGCGCATGACTTGCATATAGATTTATTATTTCTTTTTTAGAATAAAAGAGTTCGAGTTTCAACGCCAATAGCGTTTCCCACAGTTTTTGAAACACTGTTCTGGATTGATTTCCTCTGGCCATTCTGATGACTTGCATCGAGAGGGTACTCCCGCCACGTTTGATACTTCCAGTTTTTACATTGGTAATAAAAGCCTTGAAAATAGACACAGGATTGACGCCTGGATGGTAATAAAAGTATTCGTCTTCGAAGTACAGAAGCGCTGTTTCAAATTTGATGGGCAGGCTGTCTACCATCGGAAATCGCCACTGACCATCATTGGCTATTCTGGCACCCATCAGCTGGCCTTCTGATGATTCTATAGTTGTGGTATATGGTTGATCGAATAACGGATCAGGTAGAGGCAATAATAAAAACAAAACCGATCCGAGCATCAGAAGCTGCACGAGTCTGTTTTTGAGGACACTTTCGATTTTGTTTTTCATGAATTACTGGTGTGCTTTTCATTTTTAGTTCGTCATTACCCGATTTATTCGGGTGATCTGAATCGGTAACCACTGCTTCTATCGTATATGCAACAAACCCGACAGGGATAGCCCGGACGCTCGCCGGGCTATGACGGTTGATTGGACACTCTATTCCACCACCTTCACCCATTGTCCAGCCGTACGTGCATAGATCGAATTGTCATACATCGCTTCTATAGCCACGGCAGGTAAATAGAATTTACCTTTATAAGAAGCATTGAGTTTGATCTCAAACGTCTTCTTTTCATTTGGTTTCAAATCGAAATATTGCATTACTCGATCATCACGAATATCTATGTAATCTGGTTGATCGCTACTTCCTGAATCTGGCGTCTCATTCAAGCGTGTGTTTATGATTTCCCATCCAGATGGAAAGATTTGTGTCAAGGCTAAATCTTTATATTCTCCTCTTACTCCCGGATGATGAATGGTTACTTGAGCCGTGAAATTAGTGCTTTGATTCAGATCGGTGATATTCAAAGTTTTACCATTTTTACCCTTATAGCTCACGGTCATTTTGATGTTTTCAGCTTTGGCAATCTCCTCACCTCCCAGTGGAATGCCAGTGCGAATGATTCGTGCATATAAGGGTGCATTACCATTGTTTTTGATAACCACGGCCTGTGACTTTTCCTTTTCATCAATCAGAATTTGAGTCACGTATTTTCCTTTTTTGAAACTAGCTACGGCACTGCCCACATTCACTTCAAAATCCATGGCTTCGTTCAATTCTGCTCCTTTCGTATAGCTGGCAATTGCCACCAAACTGTAAGCGGTTGTTTGCGTACTCATCCATCGGTTTTTGTCACCCATCTGCAAAGCGATTTCTTCAAGAATCTGATAAGCTTCTTCTTTTCTATCCAAAACAGAAAGTGTTTCTAATATCATGGCTCGATCACGAAGTCTTGAACCATAGGTATAAGAAGGGCGAGCATATTTTTCAACCGTTTTAGATAAACCATCAATCATCGTTTCAGCAGGGCCTTTGTGTCCCGCTAGGGCATAAGCCAAGGCCAAGCGCCATTTGGCTACATGACTGATGTCATCCATTTCTTTCATGCGATTCATTGCCCCTAATGCTTTTTCGTCTGCTAGAATCAATGTGTACAGTCTATAGGCTTGAATCAGATCATTGTCCCTTCTTCCTCCTTTAGACCATTGATTGGCTTGCCTCTTTTGGAATTTAGCCCAGCGACTCATCAATCCTTCTGGCACGGCGTAACCTTTCTTTTTGGCTTCCAACAAGAAGTGTCCTGCATAATTTGTTCCCCAGTCATTTTCTTCTATCTGGCCTGGCCAGTAAGCCATACCACCATTGACTGTTTGAAAACTGCTAAGCCTTTGTATCGCTGCGTTGATATTTGTGCTGATTTGCGCTTTACGATCATCTGACAACTCAACGAAATCTTCCAAATATAACTGGGCAAATACCGAAGAGGTAGTTTGCTCGATACAGCCATGTGGGTATCGAATCAGGTAACGAAGTCGCTGCTCTAAATTAAGTGATGGAAGAGAAGAAAGTTCTATCAGCCCTTCATTGGTACCGATCATGCCGAGTGGCTTATAGTTTGCATTCCAGCTCGTGTTGGCCGCAATTAGTTCACTCTGCACATCAACCATTTCAGGATTAGATGCTCTCACGTCTAATTCAATTTCATGATTGGATGTGATAGTACCTCCTTTGGCATGGACGGTCACTTTAGCAAAACCCAAAGCTTCTGATGCTTTTACTCTAAAATAAACCACTTGCTCACCTGGTTGAGTAAAATTGACGGTTTGGGTTTTTTGACCCATAACTTTCAATTTTCCCTCTTCTTTTACAGAAACAGAGACTTTCTTGATTTTGGTGTCATTCACAAACACCGTGACAGGCAAGTCCATTTCTTCACCCGGCCCTGCTACTCTTGGCAGCGTGGCCAATACCATGACAGCTTGTTTCACAGGCGTGGTTTGCTCCACTGACCCGTAAGCACCTTCATGTGCAGCCACTACCATGGTTCGTACACTGCCTACATACTGTGGCATGGTGATTTTATGCGCAGCGGTTTCACCTGCTTTTAGTTGGAATGGACCTAAGTATTTCACCACAGGTTTAAATCTATTCGCCTTCTTAGCATCCTGTGCTTCTAGTGGTGCATCCCCACCTATAGCTAGCAGTCTTTCTAATTTTCCACCATAAGCGCCAATCACATCATCATACAAATCCCAGGTTTTAACACCAAGGGCTTCCCGTGCATAAAAAGTATTCCAGGGAGATGGCGTTTTATATTTGGTCAAGTCCAAGATACCGTCATCCACCATAGCCACCGAATATGCCATGGTTCTGCCGTTTTGTTCGCTTACTTTCACTTCGAAAGTTTGCTCTGGATTCAATTCCTTTGGCATTGCGATTTGTGGCTTCAATGTGGTGTTTGGATCTATTACTTTGATAGACTGAATGCCATACATTCGAATAGGCAAATCATTGGCTGTTTGTGCATGCGGCTGAATCATGGTGATATGCGCATATACATTAGGAGACATATCCGATGTAGCTTCAAATTGAATGGCGGTAGATTTCTCTTCTGTTTCTACCCAGAACGATTGGATAATTTTCTTGCCTGTTTCTAAACTCACGAGAACTCGCCCACCTTTGGAACTTGGGAATGTCAATTTCACTTGCTCGCTTACGTCATAGGTTTCTTTTTCCACCTCGAAGTTGAGCATGCTTACACCGCCTGCATCTCCTCTTTTGCCTTTGCCAGCCCATCCTGGCCAGTCGATATAAACTACCTGTCCAGCACTATGACCTGAAATTGGATCAGTCACTTTCACATAATATCTGCCCCAGTCAGGATATTTTACATTCAATTTCCATTGACCTTCTCCGTTTGATGTGTTGATTGTGGTATTTTGTATAGGCGTATTGTAATTGCGGTTGACGTAGTTACCAATGTCGTCGTAGCTATTGTCCCACCACCAGCGCCAGCTGAGCTTGTAAAATTCTACTTCTACATCTCGTCTGCTTACTGGCTGGCCTTTGGCATCTACCGTCACGATTCGAATGTTGTGGTCTTCGTCTGTAAGTAACATACCTCGTTTGTCTCCTTCAGGGGCTTTTAGGCCAACGAATGAGGTATATGGGTAATATGGAATACTGACCTGATCTATGCTAAAATTGCCGCTTTCTTCATACACTTTACCACTAAACGTGGCTCTGAGTGCGCCAGGTGAATTGTTTTCCATGTTTAAGTCCAAGTTTACTTTAGCAAACCCATTAGCATCTAGTCTTCCAGAGAAGACCTCTTGGCTTTCGGCATAAAAGTATTTGGACTCATCGTCGAAACTGAAGCTAGGAAAGTCTTCAAAAGTTGTTTTTACCGGTGAAACGATCATTTCATACTCTGCCTTCAATCCCCCCGCTGTTGCTCCATGGAGCCATTTTACATTCAAATCGCCAGAGATATTATCATCCAAAGCCGTGAGTCTATCCTTTTTGAAATCGAGCTCGATTTTCAAACGGTTGGGTTTGATCGTTTCTATTTTCAAAGACTTATAGAAAGTGGCTCCTCCAGCTTTAACTACCGCTTGCCAACTACCGGTTGGTGCATCGGCTGTGGTCGAAAGGTTAAATGCGTACATGCCGGATACAGACTCCGTTTTTACTACTTTCTTAACCAGTTGCCCTTGTGGATTATTGAACTCTAGTATGACGGGATAGCCTTCTGGTAAGACATTTTCTTTGTCTTCCAAAATAAAAGTCAGATAAATGTCATCTCCAGGCCGCCAAACGCCTCTTTCTCCATAGATAAACCCTTTGACTCCTTTTTGAATTTTTTGACCAGTCACATTAAAATTACTCAGCGAAAGAGAAGAACCGTCATCTATTTTGAGATAACCCATTTGATCTCCAGATTTTGCTACAAGTAAGAAGGGTTTGCCCTTCATTTTGATTTTAGCCTGACCGTCATTTCCAGTGATGGCAGATCCAATGGCTTGCTGTTGATAATCATAAACAGCCAAACTCACATCAGAAAGTGGTTTGGTATCCAGCATATTGGTTGTGAAAACGTGCAGGTCGCCATGGTCACTTCTTTTGGCTACTAAACCAAGGTCTGAAGCTAAAACTAGCTTGGTCGGAGTGTTCCGATACATGTAATAAGAGTCATGGCATGGATTTTCGCGTTCGCGCCAGTCGTAGTTGTTATAGGAGTAATAATTTTCATAGTTGTCCCAGTTGCTACTTTCTTCTTGACTGTCCCAGGCATCCAAGTTTTCTAATTCACCTTCTTCAGTATTTGGGCAAAAGAAAGCCGATTGTCCTTTCCGGAAACCCAATTTGATTTGATACATCGCTCCGGGCTGTATTTTGGTAAACTCAGCAATATCTAGCGTGTAGCGATTCCATTGGTTTAGGTCGGTGACACCTGTCTCTAATAGATTGATGGTTTTTCTGGCCACAGGTCGTCCTACTCGGTTGAGTTCATATTCATCTCCCATGCTGTTGACTTGCAGGTATTGGAGGATATTGTCTTCAAAAACTTGAACGATGGTGACATCTACAGCTTTCAACCCTACGGCCTCAAATGGAATGATTAACCCTTCGGAATTTGGGATGATGGTGCCGCTATTGGCTGCCATTCTCACGTCTGGTTTGGCCTGTGTTAATTCTAATTCTTTAGTAAAATCTTCTTTTAGCGTATAGCCGGCAGAATTTTTTATTTTAGAGAATATCTTGAGAGAGATAGTTCCTTCTATCTCAGCGGTTGGGTATAGCTTCAATTCATTTTGATCAATGGCATATCTAGGTTGGTTGCTTCCCAAGGTGATAAAACCTTTGAGGTTTTGTTTGGGCATCAATGGGTCGGAGAACAAAACAGAAATGTAGTCCTGCGAACCACGTGCGATATTGACAGACAGTACTTTATAATCATTTATAGAAGGAATTTCATAATCCAAATCATCAGACTCGTCTACTTGTATACTTGTGCCATTCCAGGCAATGTTCACTTCGCTAGACTTTTCGCCCCGCTTCACATTTTCAACAGTAAAGGAATGGCGAGTCGGAGTAGAGTGTGTCCAGGATAGAGATAAGCTGGTTTGATCCTGAGAAGCTGTAAGAAGTTGTTCGACGGCTTGGTTATCCACGTCATCCGCCGTTTGGACTTCTCCATTCAATTTTACTTTGGACAGGTCTTTTGGGTCGTATATAGCCATTCCCAACATTTTGACTTCAAAGTTTTGAGGGATGGTTCGAAATGCAAATTTGAATTCTCCTTTGTCCTTAGAATCTGGAAGGATTTCGGCAAGACTGAAAGTAGCACTGTAGCTGGTTCCGTTTTGGAGCTTTCCGGCAGGCTCGAAAATAATGGTTCGGTTATCTTCCCAGTAAGCTTTGCCTTTGAGTGTGGGTTCAAACTCGAAAAGATCAGATGACACCTCAGCACCCGGTTTAATCTCATCCACCGGCTTGGCCATTTTAATTTTGATCTTCGACTGGGCAGAAATGACCCCAGAAGTATAAGCCGAGATATAATCTACAAAGAGACTTTTGGCTTGATCGAAGTTAGGTCCTTCGATTTCAGATTTCTTTGAGCAGCTAAAAATGAATAAAACTGCCATACAGGCAAGGAGGAATTTTTTCATGGTGGTTTACGGATAATTATAGGGTTATAAAAATAGGGGATTGATAATTCATGCAAAGAATTGTACAAACTAAATTTTCTTTGTCATTTCGACGATAGGAGAAATCTAATTGTCAACATAGGAGTATGTTAAGATTTCTCCAGTCATCGGACTATCGTCGAATTCCTTGCGAAATGACAATAGTGAGGGTTCCTCATCTAGCCAGATTTGTCTAATTTTGCCGTCCAATAATTTTGGCGCAAGCCGCTCAATATAAGTACGCAAAAGATGGAATTGAATGCACTCACGGCGATCTCGCCAGTAGACGGAAGATACAGAAGACACACCGCTCAATTGGCTGAATATTTTTCAGAGTTTGGATTGATCAAATACCGGGTTCATGTGGAGGTGGAATATTTCATCGCGCTGTGCCAGCACCCATTACCGCAGTTGAAAGACGTGGATGCTTCCGTGTTTGGCAAGTTGAGACAAATCGTTGTGGAATTTTCTGAAGCTGATGCTCAAGCGATCAAAGACATAGAAAAAACAACCAACCACGATGTGAAGGCCGTAGAGTATTTCATCAAGGGAAAATTTGATGATTTGGGATTGGCTGATCACAAAGAGTTCATCCACTTTGGTTTGACTTCTCAGGACATCAACAACACGGCGATTCCATTGCAATTGAAGCACGCGATAGAGGAGGAGTTTCTTCCATTAATCAATCAGATCACGGATACATTGATGGGCTTGGCAGAAGATTGGAAAGATATTCCTATGCTGGCGAAGACACACGGTCAACCTGCCTCTCCAACTTTATTGGGCAAAGAAATTTTGGTGTTTCATGAGCGTTTGACTCAGCAGATCAATATGCTGGATGGAGTGAGGTACAGTGCCAAATTTGGCGGAGCTACGGGTAATATGAATGCACACCACATTGCTTATCCAGAAATGAACTGGATCAAGTTTGCCAACAATTTTGTGGACAACACACTTGGACTTAGAAGAAGCTATCCGACCACTCAGATTGAGCACTATGATGATATGGCTGCTTTGTTTGATAACCTGAAAAGAATCAATACCATTTTGATCGATTTTAGCCGAGACGTCTGGCAGTATATCTCAATGGGCTACTTCAAACAAAAAATTGTGAAAGGTGAGGTTGGATCTTCGGCAATGCCACACAAAGTGAACCCGATCGATTTTGAAAATGCTGAAGGCAATTTGGGAATTGCCAATGCCAATTATGATTTCCTATCTGGCAAATTGCCGATCTCAAGGTTGCAGAGAGATTTGACGGATTCAACGGTACTGAGAAATGTCGGTGTGCCGATCAGTCACTCGTTCATAGCGTTGAAATCTTTGGAGAAAGGAATTGGCAAGTTGGAATTGAATCAACATGCGATCGAATACGATCTAGATCAAAACTGGGCAGTGGTGTCAGAAGCTATTCAAACCATCTTGAGGAGAGAGGCATATCCAGCGCCTTACGAAGCACTAAAAGCTTTGACACGCGGTAATCAGGAAATCACTCATCAGGTAATTAAGGATTTTGTAGATACGCTAGACGTTTCTACTGAATTGAAGAAGCAGTTGAAGTCGATCACACCGTTTAATTATACTGGAATTAATCCGTTGGGCTAAATGATTGCCGTATTGCGGCATCCCTAGCTGATATTACTGCTGTAATTTCGACAGGTCGTGGGTCTGGCCCGCGAAGGAGCATATTATTACCCCCTACGATCGCCGCTGGTCATGGCGCAGGCTTTAAAGCGTTTGTTGACGGTGGCTTTCCACCAAGGGCCTTTAGTAAAAAACAGGATTGTCTTAGTAGAGGTGTTGGTTTTGAATCTGCGCCACCATGGTACAAGTCCAGGTTCGGGTCGGTGTTCTATGCTATATTCGAAGCCCATATTGTGAGTGACTTGCCGGGCACATGGATTCCCAAATAGCACTTTTCCTCCGTCTTTCACATAGATGTATCGAATCTTTTTTTCCTTTGGAAAATTGCTGCGTTTATTTTCTTTTACTTTCTTATTCACTTTTCGTGTAGGCAAATCTTCTTCAATGGGATTTTGTGCCCATGCTTCCATACTTCCGAAGAGTACGGCAAAAAAGACAAGCAAAAGAAAAGGCTTCATATTCGGATAATCATTTAACAAGACAAGATATAAACTGAATGGCAAAGAAGATAGTGCGTCAAAGGGAAATTATTCCTTCAATTTTAGCGGCTTCCTTATAATGGTCTATAATCTCCTGACTGGAAGAAGCCATCAATTTTACGGTGGTACTGATATATTTTCCCCCACTGGATTGTTTTTGCTTGACCTCGTGCTTGGGAAATAACTTTTCTATCTCGCTCACCTGATCTGGTTTTACGATAAACTTGAACACATAGAGTGTAGGAAAGCTATGAGTATTCTCTAATTTTTCTTTGAATGAGTCTGTAGATTGATCCATATAAACAAAAAAGTCACGTCCCCTTAGGAACGTGACTCAAATTTAAAGTTTTAATGACTAAAAGAACTTATATCTTTCGTCTTTGATTTCTGCCAATTCTTTGATCGTTTGATCAACATTATAAGCGATTCGACCCTGACGTTGTTGCAATACCTGAGTTCGATATGATTCGTAATCAGATACTTCAGGCGCTTCTAGTTTATTGACCATTTCAATAATCAACACACCATTATCAACGCTAAATGGTTTAGTCGTTTCACCGTTTTCCATCGAGAATGCAACACCAACAGCTTCGGGCGCTAGACCAACACTCTTTAGTGAGTTGCTACTCAATTTTAATGCAGGCATGTTATATACTTTAGCACCATCTCCATAACCAGCAGCTATTTCTTCCATTGAACCAGACAATCCATTCAATTTTTCAGAAATGATTTTTGCTTTTTTCTGGTCTCTTACTTTTTTGGTAATTTCAAATCTTACAGATTCCAATTCTGCAGCGCCTTCCTCTTGTTCATCAGTTAATACAGCGATTACATATTGATCGTCGATTTCAAAAACTTCAGACACATCGCCAAGACTAGCATTATTATATGCCCAATAAACGATACTTCTACCTTCTGAAATACCAGTGATTCGTCTATCGTTTTTACGAACGCGAGCGGCAGTTTTTACTGAAAGTCCTTTCTCTTTAGCCGTTGATTCGAATTCTTCAATGCTTGTGGCATTTAAAGCAAATTGCTCAGCGTCTCTATAATATTTATTTCTAGTGTCATCTGTAACAAAAATCTCCAAAGCGACTTTAGCAATTTTGTAAACTACATTCGTTTTGATTTCAGTCACATCAATGATATGATATCCAAACTGAGTTTCTACTACATCTCCTATAAGCCCTTTACTAGGTGCTGCAAAAACAGCCTCTTGGAATGGTGCTACCATAGCTCCTTCAGAAAACCACCCCAAGTCACCTCCTTTAGAAGCAGTTCCATCAGTACCGTGCAATCTTGCCATTTCGGCAAAGTCAGTACCATTTTTGATTTTTCTTAAAACGTCTCTTGCTTCTTTTTTAGCTTTAGCTTTTTCAGCATCGCTATCGCTAGCCCACTTGAATAGGATATGGCTGGCTCTAGCTGAATAGGTGTCGCTAGGTCTCATGGAAGCTACTTTGTATAAAACATAGCTGCCATTTTCTACTACTGGTCCTACAAAAGTACCAGAACCCATCACGACATCATCGCCAAGGAAAACAGCAGGAAGCTCACCAGGTGTATAATTTTTGAATGCATCTGAAGCATCAGAATTTACAACGGCAAAAGTGGAATCGTTATCCGTGCTGATCAATTCCGATTTAAGTTTTTCAATTTGTTCTACGACCATTGCCGTATCGTCAGCTGACGGGATCACATCAAAAGAAACATACTTAACTGATTTTGATTCTTCTCTTTGGTATTCTTTTTCGTTGTTGCTTAAGTAAGAATTCAACTCGCTATCTGATACTTCAATTGCTGAATCGGCCATAGACAAAAACGGAACGTACACATAGTTGATATCCGCTGTGTTGGATTCATTTTGATATTTGTATTTGGCTTCAGCTTCTGTAGCGTAGTTAGTTTTGATCATCAAGTTGTCAAACTTCAATCTCAATCTACCAGGACCTAAGTTTTTCTCGAAGTTGTACCAGTTGGCTCTTTGGGCAGGAGTTTGTTCTCCTAGGTTTTGCAGGAATGCTACTACATTGTCCTTGCTAAATCCGCCTGTTTCAGGGTCAGTGAATGCTTGTCTGATTTCTGGGCTTATATTATCACCTTGAACCATGTCAACAATCTCTTCATCAGATACGTTAATTCCTACGGCATTGAATTCATTTTTGAATGCGTATTCTGCAACAAGCGCATCCCAAGTTAGATTGCGAATGCCTGCCATGTCATTAGACGTTGGAGTTCTTCTGTTAGATTGTGTCCAGTTGTATTCTATTTCATCTTGTTTTGCCAAGAAGTCCTGATAAGAAATTTTAGAGCCAGCGATTTCGCCAACGTTGGTTTTTGAATTGCCAAGCAAAGTTGAATTTGGGCCTAATAGGTCAGCGCCTACGAATGCCACAATTGAAAATCCAATTAGGAAAACAATGATCTTACTCCCCTTCTCTCTTAGCGTATTTATTGCTGCCATTGTATAAGATTGTTTAAAACGAAGCGCAAAATAAGCAAGTCTGATGTTAATATCAAAATTTTCCTGCGCTTAGGAAATTGATTGTCACGGAGTTATGCTTGGTGGGTTTATTTTAAGACGAACCTTTTCAATTCTGGCTTCATCCATAAGTAGAATTTCCATAGAAAAACCTTCTATTTCGATGATTTGACCCTTTTTTGGTAGATTCTCATTAACAGATAAAATCAAGCCACCAATAGTGTCAAAATCGCCTTTTGGCAAGGACCATCCATAAGTTTCGTTTAGATAGGTAATTTCTTGCCTGGCACTCAGGTTATATTCACGATCATTTAGTTTTTCTTCAAGCAAATCTGACTCATCATGCTCGTCATGAATTTCTCCAAATATCTCTTCGATGATATCTTCGATACTCACAATACCTGATGTACCGCCATATTCATCTACAACTAGTGCTAATGTCTTATGATCGGTGATCATTTGTAGCAAGAGCTCATTGGCGGCCATAGTTTCGGGTACAATAATAATCTTCGTCAGAATACTCTTGATATCTGTTGGTTTCTTGAACAGCTCCAAAGAGTGACAATATCCAATGACATCGTCTATGGATTCGTTGTAGATGATAATTTTGGAATGCCCACTTTCGATAAATTGATTATTAAGTTCATCTATACTGGCATTGACGTCAATCGCAATAATCTCCGTTCTAGGAATCATACACTCCCGTACTTTGACGGTTTTAAAATCAAGCGCATTGTTGAAATACTTAGTATCTACATCTTGCTCCGCTTGATCAATTCGATCATCTGCAATTTTTTTAATGTAATTGTTAAGATCCGTGAGGCCAAATACAGGAATTTCATCGGAATAATTGAGTCTAAGCAATTTGACTATGAAAATTTTACTCGCAAAAACGATGAGGAAAACTGCGGGACTTAGTAAATAATAAATGACTAAGAACGGGACGGCCAGAAAGGATAGAAGCCGATAAGGATTAACTAAGAATATACTTTTAGGAATGTATTCAGCCGTAAACAATACAATGACCGTTGAAATAATAGTTTGCAAGAGCAATACAACCAGATCGTTGGAAAATTGGACTGGTAAAATTCTAACCAACCAGGGATCCAATAGCATGGCCATAAAAATACCATAGATCACTAATGTAAGATTGTTTCCAATTAGGGTAGTGGCAATAAAATTCGAAGGTTTACGGGCAAATTTGGAGAGCACCCTGGCCGAAAGGGTACCTTGCTGACCTTGTAGCTCTATATGTAGTTTATTAGTCGTAATAAATGCAATTTCTAGTCCTGAAAAAAGAGCTGAAAAAATGATACATACGATGATTACGCCTACAAGAAATGGATCCATTAGCTTATTGCCTCTCCTTTTTTAGTTTGTATAAAAGTATAAGAGAAATACTTAGCATAAAAATCCAATAAGAATGCATGAACCCCAAAGTCATCGTTTGGTGCAATCCAATAAGGAAAAATGCTGCCGAAAATGTAAGAATGATAATTTGAAATAATTTCATTGTCGGTTATTCTCGGGGTGGTGGATTTGTGGGTGCTGGCATGATTGACATCGTTCCACTAGGTTTAAGTATCGTGTATTCTTCAAAATCCTGAGTAGCTTCTAGCCCTTCACCTGTAAGTACTTCATCTTCTGTTTTTATAGTGACAAAATTGTCGGTATAAATTTGCTCTTCATTTGGATCCCAATTCAGTAGCTCAGTAGATAGTTCATCACCAGAAAAAAGACTCCGCATAATTACATTGCCTTCAGCTTGGTAATAATCTTCTTCTGAGAAGTAGTAGCCTTTATCTGCTACTAATGTGGAGGTGACCAGACCAAATGGGTTGTAAAACCTGAGATAAATACCATTTGGAAAATCACGATCTTGGTTTGCTAATACGAGTTGTGTTCGAGCGACCAGCCTAAGTTTGACGACGGCTGAGTCAGTAAGGAGCATGTCTATGTTTCGCATGGCTACTTCTGGGCCATCATAGATTTCATGTTCTATTTTCTTTTGCTCCTTGCAACTGAAAAGAGTGCTAATTAGACAAACAACAAACCATGATTTATTCATCAAATAATTGTGATCATTTGTACAAAAATAAAAAAGCACTCTGAGGGAATTACTACCTTCAGAGTGCTTTTTATATAGTGATAACTTTTCTTAGGGTCTTCTTTCTAGCACTACTGTTTCATTGATCCAGCAACCTACTGTCATAGATTGGCCTTCAGTAAGTCCTAATTCAAAAATTTCTTCGATCGAAGGAAACTGCTCCTTGGCCTTAGCCATGGCAGAGGTGTCTCCTGCTCTTTTATATTGATTGTAAGCAGCAATGAAAACTAATCGATCATCAACTTTGCTTACCCCAGCTTTACAGTCGTTATAACTTTGCATATAAAGATTGCCAATGAGTGTATACGCTTTTTTTGCAGAAGGGTCGTTAGCCAAAGCTTTTCTTGCATTAGTTCTGGCGGCTACTTTATTTTCATTCGAAGCGTACATTTGTGCAAGACTCATATAGATTTCTGATTTTTTCAAGTTGTCTTCAGTAAGATCTAATGACTGAGAATAGTATTCATTCGCCTTACCTAAATCACCCGAAGAGGCATGTTTCATAGCAATTACTTTGGCCAAACCAAATGCAGGCTCACTTTGGTAAACCATTTCTGCTGCTTCAACGAAGGTTGGACTATCTGAACATTTAGCGGTTAGCATCAACTGGAAAACCTTTTTGGCCATTTTTGGGTCTTTATTTTCCCTCATTTTAGGTGCTAACTTCTCTTCTACAAATGCACAATCTACTGTAACTGTAGCAGTCAAGAGCTTGTCTACATTCGCCTGAATTTTTTCCAATCTTGGTACATTTCGTCCTTTTGCGATTTTACCATCAATTACGTCAGAAATCATTCCATATCGGTCAATTACATCTTCGTCAGAAATATCACCACCACTTAATTTGTATCTTCTTACAACATCCATATAGGCCATCAAGTTGTTGTCCAAAGTTTTGGCTTTGTTCATATCGAAAGTTTGATCGAAAAGAGTCATCAACTCCTGATATTTGGATCTCGTACCTTTGTAATATTTATAGGCGGTAAAAGCTTTTCTATTGAGCACATTGGCTTCATCTCCGAAATACTTGATTCTATCGTCGTACATCGAGAGTGCTTTTTCCTGTAGTGCTAATTTTTTAGCTGGGTCTGATTCGGCATCGACCAAACCTTCGTAGATTTTAGCACCATTGATATATAATGACTCATTGAGATCAGGTGCATTGTCTAGCAACCACTGGTGTGGAGCGACTGCAGTTGCAAATTGCTTGCTTTTTACTGCATCTACGTACAATGCATTTTTTTCTTTGGCCGTTTCTACATCTTCAGGCCACTTCCACCCCTGCTGTGCAATTGAGATTGTATTTATGGCTATAAATAATCCTAATAGTACTAGCTTTTTCATATTTTCAAAATTTAAAAATCTTTAGCCTTTTAATATTCTAAAGGCAAAACATTGCTGATTTCACTTAAAGAAAGCGCAACATAATAATTAATTGTATTTTCTTCTAACAAACCAGCGATCATTGATCGTTGCGCCTAACACAAATTTGAAGTATTGTTCTTTTACAAGCACTCCAGAAGCTTCTCCACGTTGACCATATTTAACAGCCATGTTAATTGCAGATACTCCTTTTACTGGTAAGGACCAGCCAAAATTGATGCCAAAGTTATTTATTGTTTTCCCGTCTATTACAAAAGGTTCTTGTTTATAGTCCAAGCCGATTCGATATTTTATTCTTTTGAGGTAACTATTAACGTCATTATATTTTGGAGTTATTTGAAAGCCCAGACCGATGGCCCAAGTACTTCTGTATTCCTCAGCATCTTGACCTAAACTAGTGTCATCGTATAAAAATCCAGCATTTTCTTGCCAAAATGATCGTTTTATATCCAGTCCTATACTCAACTTATTAAGTATTTGCCAAGAAAACCCAACACCTAATTCTGCAGGTAGTTGATACTTTCCAGACTCGTCATTAATTAAAGTGTCTCCAGGCACATAATTTCCAGTAGTAGTTTCAATTTCAAGTCGATCAAGTCTATTGCCATTAATGTTACCACCAAGGTCATACGTTAAGCCGAAATTCAAAAGATTGGTTTCAGTCACTGCTTTACTATAAAAAAAGCCTAACCCAAGATCAAACCCTGAGTAATTTGTTTTTTCATGCCTTCCAGTTGGAAATTGCTGCGTGACCCCTTCTCCATCTAGGTAGATGGATGTTCTGGCTTCAGTTAAACCAAATATATAGGACATCCGAAGTCCAGCTGAAAGTCCTTTGGCTATTTTCAAGCCATTAGAAAAGTAAACCTGATTTAATCCTCCATCACCTTCAAAATCGAAAATGGCATCGACGTTTGTACCATCTACGTCCTGTCTAGTGCTGAAGCTGTAGTTGACCGAACTGTATGGCATGAGACCAATGTTGGATGTCCATTTATTGGGAATAATTGGAAAAGCGAGAGTAAGATATTTGAAACCTCCAGTTCCCACTTTTACAGAATTGAATTCGTTTGAAACTGTTCTGTTTTCTCCTTCCACACCAATTTCAAAAACGGTTAGCGAATTGTAAGTAAGAAGGGCAGGGTTCATATTATTGACATGCCAGACGGATGGAGTGGCTATGCCTACATTACCCATTGCGGCATTATTTGCGAGCGCCATCCCATTCAAGTCCCCCACGCCAAACACGGTATAAGGGGAGTATTTGTTTTGCGCTAAAACAAATTTGCAGCTTAAAAAAGCTGCAAGAATAATCATCCATTTAACTCTGTTCATTGTACTCCAATATCCTGTTCAATCCGATCAACACCAATTTAGGGGATGCAAAGATGGTTGCTTTTAAATTAGATTCAAAACTATTTGCTGCTCTGCCACATATAATGACTTCTAAATCAGGCCATTTGGCCTGATAACGACTTATTATACCATCCATTTCAGCTAAAATTCCATTAACAACACCACTTATCATCGCTTCTTCAGTCGATTTTCCAATCAATTCAAAAGAATTATAATTAGTGATTAATGGTAGCCTTTTGGTGTAATCATTCATGGCACGGAATCTCAAATCAATTCCAGGGGAAATACTTCCGCCGAGATATTTATTGGTTTTGTCCAAAAAATCATATGTAATGCAAGAACCTATGTCTATAACCAAATTGTTTTTCCCTGAATTGATACATTCAGCACCTGCAAGGGCAGCTACTCTGTCCACTCCTAATGTGGTTTTTGTTTTATAATGATTTTCGAAGGGAGTTGGCGTGTTGGAGTCTAAAATAATTATTTGATCAGCTGTTAGTAAACTTTCCAAACTATGTTCGCCTGAAGTAACTGAAGAGATTATTATACGTTTAGGCTCATTTTGCTTTACGATAGCAATGACCTCTTCGATGTTCTGCAATACCCAGTCCTTGGTCAATTCATTATTACGAAATAGGCCAACTTTTATCGAAGAATTGCCCATATCGATAACGAGATTATTCAGCTTATTGCTCATAGTCAATTGTTATCTTTATTGTACTTTTTCTATACTGTGAAATTAAAGGGAGAACTTATTACGCACAAAAATTGTAAAATATTAATACAACACGTTTGGTTTTCGCCTCACAGACAATATCTTTATTACATTGTAATTGGCCTGCTATGAGAAGAATAAAAAAATTACCTTTTGAAACTAAAATGATCGGTTCAGATTTAATATAATTGCCCTCATTTATTTCTATTAGCAGTATGTACAGATATTTGGTGTTTTTTATTTTGTTGTGCTTTACCCTGAAGGGGTATGCTAGCGATATGGAGACCAAAAATTCGGATTCTTTTGGAGTAGAGGTAGTTACAAGTTCCGACAGCTTATCAGAAATAGAAAGTGAAGATGCCCATCATCACGCGCCTGCCTGGAGCGTAATACCATTTGCCTTATTGCTAATAATGATTGCCACAGGCCCATTGTTCTACGAGCATTTTTGGCACAAAAACTATCCTATTGTAGCCTGCATATTAGCAGCCTTGGTCGTTCTCTACTACTTATTCGGGTTGCACAATGTCCATGCGCCTGTACATGCTTTTGCAGAATATGCTCAATTTATAGCATTGTTGAGTGGTTTGTTTATTGCCTCAGGAGGGATCATGATAGAGGTAGATAAAGAAGCTAAACCGGTTACTAATGTCATCATCTTACTCATAGGAGCAGTAGTTGCCAATATAATTGGGACTACCGGAGCTTCTATGTTATTGATTCGGCCATTTATCAGATTGAATAAAAACCGTATTAAACCCTATCACATCATATTTTTTATATTTATGGTAAGCAACATTGGTGGTTCATTAACTCCGATTGGAGACCCCCCTTTGTTCCTTGGATTTTTGAAAGGGGTACCATTTTTCTGGACGCTCGAACATAACTTTATTCCTTGGTTATTTGCCTGTTTGGCTTTAGCCACTATTTTCTATTTTACAGACAAAAAAAATAAGTCTGATTATAGTTTTGGAGAAAGCACGCACCAGCCTTCGAATACAGTTACGCTCGTAGGAACTAAGAATTTTCTTTGGTTAGCTGTTATTGTAGGTGCAGTATTCTTAGATCCGAATGTGTTGGATTGGGTGCCTGCTATTCACTATGATGGACAGAAATTCTCATTTATTCGAGAAATTATCATGCTTACGGCAGGATATTTATCTTACAAATTTGCGAATAAAGAGGCCTTGCAATGGAACGAATTTAATTTTGAACCCATTCGAGAAGTTGCCTTTATATTTATTGGCATTTTTGGGACTATGATGCCTGCATTGGAGCTGGTTGGGAATTTTGCCCAATCAGATGCTGGAGCCGCTATGATTACTCACAATTCTTTGTATTGGGGAACTGGTTTACTTTCAGGTTTTCTGGACAATGCTCCTACGTATCTCAACTTTTTGACTGCTGCATTAGCTTCACAAGGAGGTTCTATTAGCACAATGTCAGATGTAATAGGATTTTCCAATGGTGAATTTGTCGACTCCATATTGTCACTCAAAGCCATTTCGGTTGCGGCAGTATTTTTTGGTTCGATGACCTACATTGGAAACGGCCCAAATTTTATGGTGAAGTCTATTGCAGAGCAGGTAGGAATTAAAATGCCTTCGTTTTTTGGCTATATCATCAGATTCTCAATACCAATATTGTTGCCACTATTTGTGATTGTTTGGTTGGTTTTCTTCTATTGGGGAATTCTCTAAACGACTATTAAAGAGCCAGCATTTTAATGGCTGTAATTGCAGCTTCATCACCCTTATTTCCATGTTTTCCACCAGCTCGATCGGTCGCTTGTTTTTGGTTTTCGGGAGTTAGTACACCGAAAATTACAGGCTTGTCATATTTTAGAGAGACATTGGTAATTCCATGTGCTACAGCATCACATATAAAATCAAAATGCCGGGTCTCCCCTTGGATGACACACCCTAAACAAATTACTGCATCCACATCATTTCTTTGAGCTAATTTTTGAGCCCCAAGACTTAACTCAAAACTACCAGGAACATCTACTCTATGGATATTTTCCTGAAGCGCTCCGTGTTTTTTTAGTGTTTCAATAGCTCCATTGTAAAGTGATTCTGTTACTTCTTCATTCCATTCAGACACGACAATAGCAAAGGTCTTATTGGATATGTCAATCATATTTTTGGAGCTGTAGTCACTTAGATTTTTTAGATTGCTTGCCATGGGGTTCTATTTTGGATTTTAAAATAAAAAAGGGAAAGGTAAAAACCCATCCCTTTTAAAATGTTTTTGCGAATAGCTTAGTTAGCTAACCCTTCGAGTCTAGCCACATGCTTTACAGACTCCTGGTATTCTGCAACACCATAAAAATCATTCACGATTGTTTGATAGTTTTCTTTTGCTCCACTCAAATTACCTGCTTGTTCGTTAGCAATAGCAGCTTTAACCAAATAGGTTGGGCTAAATTGTTTGTTTGCATTATAATCAGCAGCTTTTTCATATTGATCAGCTGCTTCACTATAATTACCCAATTCCATTTGAGCATCACCTATTAGTGAGTAAGCTCTTGCTTGAATGATATAATCCGAAGCACTGAAAGCGCTTAAGTAGCGAACAGCATTTTCGAAATCACCAAGCTTTAAGTAAGTGGCCCCTGCGTAATAATTAGCCATGTTGGCTGCGTCGGTCATGCCATATTCGCTTATGATTTCCAAGAAACCATAGTTGTTTCCATCGCCATTTAATGCTTTGCCTAAGCTATCTGCTTCAAAGTAATATACTGCTTGAAACATATCTCTTTGGGCATTATCGTTTTGGCCTTTTATGTAGTAGCTGCTAAACATATAGCCAACTATTGCAACTACAATGATTCCTGTGATTACAGATACAACAGTTTTATTCTTTTCAAGAAACTGTTCTGTCCTTGAAAGTTGTTCTGCAATGGCTTCCGGATTCTCAAACAAATCGTGGTCGTGATTCTCCGTACTTTTTCTCTTCTTTGTCATTCTATTTCAAAAATTCTGACCGCAAATGTAGCAATATTTTAAATTCAATAGTAAATGCTACAAATTATATCCGTGATTAGTCCTCCAAGAAAGGGTATGCTGGGTCGGCATACACATCTGTGTAGGCATTTTCTGGAGCAGGATATGCTGATTCTTCAGCGAATTTTACGCAAAGGCTTACTTCTTCCTTTACTTTTTGGTCAATTGTTGTTAATTCGTTTTCTGTTGCTAATTTTTTAGTAAGAATCTCTTTTCTTACCATTTCCACTGGATCTTTTGCTTTGTATGATTCTACCTCTTCCTTAGTTCTATATTTGGCAGGATCTGACATCGAGTGTCCTTTGTATCGATAAGTTCTCATTTCCAACAAAGTAGGACCGTCTCCTTTTCTAGCTCTCTCTGCCGCTCTAGCCACCGCGTGGTGCACGTCAATTACGGACATACCATCCACTGATTCAGACGGCATTTCATAAGCGCTTCCTAATTGATCCAAACCAGTTACGTTGGATGTTCTTTGGACTGAAGTTCCCATGGCGTAGCCATTGTTTTCAATCACAAAGATGGCTGGCAATTTCATTGTCATGGCCATATTTAGAGCCTCATGAAAGGCACCTTGTCTCACAGCGCCGTCACCCATATAGGTGATACTCAATTTGCCAGTGTTATTATATTTTTCTGCAAAAGCAAGACCTGCCCCTAAAGGTACTTGGCCTCCTACGATTCCATGTCCACCAAAGAAATGATGTTCTTTATCAAAAATGTGCATTGAGCCACCTTTACCTTTAGATATTCCAGTCTCCTTCGCAAATAGCTCAGCCATGATTTTTTTTGGGTCAGTACCTAAAGCAATTGGGTGAGCGTGATCTCTATATGCAGTGATATACTTATCTCCTTCTTCAAGCGCACTTACTGCTCCTGCTACACAAGCTTCTTGTCCAATGTACAAGTGACAAAAACCTTTGATCTTTTGCTGACCGTAAAGTTGACCTGCTTTTTCCTCAAACTTTCTCATCATCAACATAGTTTCATACCATGTCATATAGGTTTCTTTTGAGAATTCGTTTTTGGATGTTGCTTTTGATTTCTTTTTTTCTTTTACACTTGCCATTTCAAAAGTTATTTAAGCGGTTTGACTTATTTAAGTACTTTGGGATTGTCGTTTCGCTCGTTTTAACGAACAGCGAAATTAGTTAAATTAGTAGTTACAGCAAAGCATTATGTTTCTTCAATCACTCTCCTTGCAATATTTTAAAAATTATGAAAAGGCGGAAGTTTCATTTTGTGATCATTTCAATTGTTTGGTTGGGATCAATGGTAGTGGTAAAACCAATGTGTTAGATGCCATTCACTATTTATCTACTACTAAAAGTGCTTTTCACTCTTTGGATTCACAAAGTATCAATCATGATGGTCAATACTTTGTGGTTAACGGTCGGTTTTCCTTAAAAGGTAAGCAACAAAAGGTTCATTGTAGCTTGAAGAAAAATTTCAGAAAGACTTTTAAAGTTGATGAATCTGAATATGAAAGACTAAGTGAGCACGTAGGCAAATTTCCTGTAGTGATGATCGCACCTAACGATGATGAACTCATCCGAGAAAGCAATGAAACAAGACGTAAGTTTTTTGATAGCATCATTTCACAATATGATCATGAGTATTTACAATCACTGATCAAGTACAACCAACATCTAAAACAGCGAAATGCTCTTTTAAAAGCCATGAATGAATCGGGGAGAGTTGATGCTGTGATGGTGGAAACCTACGATAAACCCTTGATTACTCTTGGTCAGGGCATTGCAAAAAAGAGAAAATCTTTTATCAAAAAATTTCTACCTCATCTTCAATCTAATTATGACAGATTATCTGAGAGAAGAGAAAGAGTGAGTGTGGAATATAATACTAAAGTGTTGGCGAATGATTTTGCAGAGCAATATGCCAAAGGACTTAAAAAGGATGTAATCACACAACGAACAAATTTAGGTATTCACCGAGATGAGTACTTATTGGTAATTGATGACTTCCTTATAAAAAAATATGGTTCTCAAGGGCAGCAGAAGTCATTATTAATCAGTTTGAAATTGGCTCAATTTGAGTTTATCAAATCACATTTGGGAAAAACGCCCATTCTTTTATTGGACGATATCTTTGATAAACTGGACGACGGGCGAATTTCTCAGTTGATGTCAATAATTGGCTCTGACACATTTGGACAAGTGTTCGTTACAGATGCGCGCGAGGAGCGCACAAGAAGTTTGCTTCAGGGGAAATTCGAACCCATGAAATTATTTCGGGTTGATGAAAATTCGATTGAGGAAGTGAGTTAAGATCTTCTTGTTAATTGAATATTGATGGGCTGATCTGGCCGAAGCGTCAACAAAGGGTTGAAGCCAACATCCTTTGGAGATAACGGGTCTATTTTAAAGGCATTTACAATTTGAACAAGAAGTATGGTCATTTCGAAAATGGCAAAATTGTTACCAATACAAAATCTTGGGCCTCCCCCGAATGGTAGGTATTGAAATTTGTGTTTGAAACTATATCCTTCAAATCTTTCGGGCTCAAATGAATCTGGTTTCTCCCAATACTCAGGGTGATGATGTATTTCGTAAATGCTATTCATCAACTGATATTCTGCCTCGATTTCGAATTCACCCAATTGGTCTGGTGCTTTGGCCTTTCTCACTACATTCCAGATTGGTGGATATATGCGCATGGACTCTTTGATGACCTGACTGGTGTACTTTAGATTGGAAAAGTTCATTAAATCCAAATCTTCAAAATCCTTCAAACCTCTAATTTCTTCGTATAATTTCTTCTGGCTATCGGGGTGATGGGCTAGGAGATGTAAGGTCCATGTCATTCCCAACGAAGATGTTTCGTGTCCAGCTACTAGAAAAGTTAGAATCTCATCTCTAATTTGAATGAAGTCATTTTCAGCATCAAAATTGGTAAGTAAAACAGAGAGAAGATCTTCTATTTCCTTTCCTTCAATTGATGTTCTTTCTTCTATGGTTCTTTGAATCAGGTCATTAGATTCTTTCATCATAACATGATAGCGACGATGATTTTTAGAAGGGATCCAAAGTGGCCATTTGATTGGGTTACGAATTCTATTGACTATAAATTCCTGACCAAAATTTACATGACCCGACATCTTGTTCATAATTTCCTTATCCGAGGAATGAATGAGTGAATTCAATAAAATTGTAAGCGTCAAACCATTCATTTCGGTATCTAACCTCAATTTTTGATTTGCTGAAAGACCTGCAAAGTACTGTTGGCCTGTGCTCCAAACTGCGGGTAGTAGTTTCCTTAATTCATTTTTATGAAAAGAAGGCTGAAGTATTTTTCTGTTTCTATGCCACTCTTCTCCTTCAGAGGTAAGTAGACCATTGCCTAATACAAGCGCGACTTGTTTATATCCGTTGCTTTTGGTGTAATTTTCGTGGTTGGTGGCTAATACATGTTGAGCCTGTTCAGGGTCAGATATCAACGCAAATTTTCCTATTGGCAAATTCAAATCTACAGGTGAAGCATAAACTCTTGCAGCTTCTCTCATGTATAAAATAGGTGAAGCTTGAAATTTTTTTAGATTCTGAAATTTACTGTTTTCAGGAAAGGCTTTTGGTGGTTTCAATTTGCAGCTTTTAAAGCGAATATAGTTTTTATCATGGATAAGCTATATGTCAATTTTCAACAATACCTTTCAATTTCGCTCCATGGCACTAAAAATAGGTTCAAAATATATTAGGTTTATGGTGAACCAATTTTGAACTATATTATGAAATGGCTTCTGTTTTTTATTAGTATCATCTTATTGAATTCATCAGTTTTTGGCCAACAAGTTGGAAGTGGAGTCACAGATGGAATTGATAGGGTCAACAACGATTTACTTACGTCATGGATGAATGATATCCGACCTAGCGGAACGGATTTGTCAGCTGTTGAAGGTTCCCCCTATTTTCTTGATGATTGGACTTATGGCAAAGTAGTATCTATCAAAGGGGAGCGATTTGCGGATGTGAATTTGAAACTTAACCTCTTTCAAAAAGAGTTGATGGTGCAACCACTAAACTCTAAAGATTCTTTTTTAATGGATGATTCTAAGTTGCTACAATTCGATTTCATTCAATCAGACAGCACCTATTCATTCGTAAGAGTAAATCAGCTTGATGGGTCTAAACCCAAGCCATATCTGGATTTTTATCAATTATTGGTTTCAGGCAAGATGAATTTGTTATATCAACCGATAGTAGAAATTCGTCAGCCACCCAAGAATACTATGGCTACTGCAGGTGGCAGAGGTGCTGGTATTTATAGTCGGGAGGATAATTTTTATTTATATAATGGCGTAAGTCTGGAGAAAGTAAAAAAGTCTAAAAAACCGTTATTGAAAGCTTTAGGAAGATATCAGAAAGAGGTAGATCGATTCATGTCAAAGTATAATTTGAAACCAGGAAAGCCAGAGGATCTTATTCAGATTGTGAGATATTACAATACTTTGAACTAACAATTTTTTGTTTCTAACTCAAGAAGTTTTTGCTTTCTCCAGACTCCGCCACCATAACCAGTCATAGAACCATCCGACCCGATGACTCGATGGCAAGGAATGATAATCGCAATACGGTTGTCGCCATTTGCGGTAGCCACAGCACGAATGGCTTTCAAATTATTGATAGCGATTGCTTGTTCTTTATAACTGCGTGTTTTTCCATATGGAATGTCTTGAAGTACTTTCCATACTTTTTGTTGGAATTCAGTACCTGGAGTTTCTAATGGCACTGTAAACTTTTTAAGCCCCCCTTCAAAATACTGTTTCAACTCGTGGGTTAAAGTCTGAAAGAGGGGACTTTGCCCCGGAATCAACTCTGCTTTTAAATATTTTCTGAGCCGCTCCACTTGCGTTTCAATCATTCTCCTGTCTGTAAATTCGAGTAGACAAATCCCTTTTTCTGTCGCACCTGCTATCATTGGGCCTAGTGGTGTAGGAATTCGTGTAACTGAGATCACATTTTTGTATTTACTTTCTTTTGGACTAAAACCAGTCGAGCTTTTGAAGCTATCCAAAAAGCCGCTTAATGATTCGAAGCCATTGCTATAGGCTGATTGAATCACTTGATCGCCTTGTCGGATTTGACCAAAAGCATTATTAATCCGAATTGAGCGAAGATAAGCTTGAAAGGTTATTCCATGGTTTTTCTTAAACCATCTTCTCACTCGAGAGGGGTCGAGGCCACGTTCTCTTAAATTTTGGTCATTGATACGCATATTGGGAGAAGATTCTATATCAGCCAGCAATGGCTTCAACCAAATAGGAACCACACCTTTCATTTCCATCGGGTGACAAACTTTGCATGGTCGATAACCATGATCTAATGCATCTTTTGAGTTCCCAAAATATTCTACATTTTCGGCTTTAGGTTTACGAGCATGGCAAGTAGGTCTGCAGAATATTCCAGTAGTTTTAATAGCGGCAAAAAACACACCTTCGAAGGAACTGTCCTTACGCAGAAGCGCATCGTACATGGTGTCAATATCTGGTAGAAGGGGAAGTTGCATATTCATAAATTTAGTGATTTAGTTGCTAAAGTATAGGCCCTCAGATATTCATTCAACCGAAAAATGGACAACCATTTTTAAAGCAGTGAAATCTCAACAGCAATGCATTCAAAATGCATAATAAATTGATTTTAGGCTAGGTTATCACTGCAATTAAAAATAACTTTAGTTGACTCTAGTTTTTTGGAGTCATTCAACTGGCTCATTTTTCTCGTATCAATTTAAACTCGTTTAGTAATGTGATGGGGCAAAAAAGCAATGGAATGCGATTTGTCTCTTCGTCATTATTTTATAAAAAGGGGCATGGAAAAAGTAAAAAATCAAATTGTTGATTCTACATTATTAGCTGGCGTATGTGCAGGTACGGTGGCCTTTTTGATTGCCTATTATCCTTACAATATTCGGGAAGTATCAATTCTATTCTTCAGCGATTTAATATTGCTTGCGAGCCTTATACTCATTTGCGCGTTCCGTAAGCAGATAAAGATTAAGCATAAAGCTATTGTCGTTATTTTGATTCTATTGGTATTAGTTTTTAGCGATATGTATATGTGGGGGATTTACTCCTTGAATAAGGTTATGATTGTTATTATACCTTTTTATACTTTATTCATTTTCAGATTTTGGAATGCCCTCGTAGTTTATGCTATTTCAATAATTGCCTTCCTAAGTATTGGATTTTTTAAGATTTATAAAACTCAAGAGGCCCAATCCATTATAGAGAGAATGAATTCACTTGGTGTCTGGATTGAAGGAGCTATTTTGCTTTCTACAGTTGCACTTATCATTTTAATTTTTACCCGAAACTATAATAGAGAGCTGTATAATTTGATTGGAAGTCTTGAAAAAAAGAATAATGAGTTGGAAGGCAACCAAATTGAATTAAAAGCAAAAAATGAGAAGCTCAAATCCGCATTCAATGAGTTGCAAATTAACAATGATAAGTTAACTGAATATGCATTTATTAACTCACATGTATTGAGAGCTCCGTTGGCACGAATGCTCGGTTTGGCTGCAGTTGTATCCAAAGAGGTCAAGGTAGAAAAGCACCAACAGCTAATGGGTCAGTTGCTTTCTAGTGCGGAAGAATTGGATAAGGTGGTTTCGAACATCAATAATACCTTGGAAGAGCAAAAGGACCTGACCAGACATAGAGTTGTTGTAGACCACAAAGTTGAAGATGATTTTTCAGCGCAAGATGAATTCGATTCCTAAGCCCATTCCGTACGTAATCATATTGTTGGTACTTTGGGCTATGGTTCAAACGCTGATTTTTCATTTGTATGGAATCAAGAGTGCCGTAGATACTACATTTTATCTTGAAGACGCTGCTTTGATTAGACAGGGTATATGGCCTACGGGAAGAGGATTGATGTATATCAGCTATTCAATGCTATTGGCTGTAATCCAGGTTATTGGCTTGAGTGTTTCTTGGATTATTCTTATACAAATAGCGGCTTCGCTTTTCGCAACAATTGCTATTTTTAGATTGGCTACGGATCTATACAAAAACAAGTACGCGGGAGTTTTTGCAGTTGTCTTCTACCTTCTTTGGATCAAAATACACCAGTGGAATTTTATTCTTTATACAGACTCATTGTTTGCCAGCCTCACTATTATTTCTTTAACTCTATTCTACTTTTCTAAGAAAAGGAGAGATTATATAGTCGCTAGCATAGTACTACTCTTTGCTATTTTTATACGCCCAAATGGTGTTGGGCTTATCATTGCAATGGGAGGATTCTTGATGGTAAAGTTTTATTTTGATGAAAAACGAGTTCTAAAAAATAGCTTCTTAGGCATAAGTGTAGTTTTGATTGCAATTGTCATTAATCATTTATTTGAAGCTCATATCGATTCTTTTTTAGATAGTTATGCTAAAGCAGAAGTCATTTATCCTGGCCGGCAACTCTTCCTGTCTCCTCCACATGATTTGGTGATACCTAATGGTGATTCGCCTGCGCTTCTGCAGTTGGCTGCATTTATTATCTACAATCCTGTATATTTTGGCAAGCTATTTTTACTCAAAGCATTACTATTTCTAGCCAATGTAAAACCCTATTTTTCTTGGGTTCATAATTTCATAATTATTGTGGTGTTGTATCCCATTTATTACTTGGCTGTGCTAGGATATAGAAGACTAAATGATCGCGCCGTCAAAACTTTTGTGAGTTTATTTATTGGATTACAAATTGGGATTGTTGGGCTGACAAGTGAGAATTGGGATGGACGTTTTTTGATTCCACTTTTGCCTTTGATATTTGTATTGGCAGCTGGAGAACTGTCAGTGATAGCTAAAAAGGTTTTCCATGGGTCAAACGAACGATAGCTTGGCCAAGCTTTTGATTCTTCAGGATATGTACGGCAAGATTTGATGACCATGACGAACCAAACATTTTCTGAATTTGCCTTCCTGTCCAAAGTCTTGCGGAGAACTGCTTAGACCACTCCTTTTCATAAGACTGCTCCAGATGTATTCTTTTTAATTGTCCTTTGTTGCAATACTTTATAATTAACTCAGATAGAATTCTAGCTGACCGTATAGCCATCGCCATTCCATTGCCACAGAGAGGAGTGATCATGCCCGCAGTATCACCGCACATCAAAATATGGTTATATACCAGTTCTTTTTTTTCAAATGAAATTTCGTTGATCACTTCTGGCTTATCAAATAAAAAGTCAGAGGTTGCCCAAATGTTTTTTAGAAATGGATTTTCATGAAGCACCTGATATTCCATTTCTTCTACTGTTTTGTGTTTTTTTAAATTGTCACGATGAGATAGATAACAGAGGTTAAATGTTTGGTTTTCGACCTGACTAATTCCACAATATCCATTTCGAAAATTGTGAAGAGCTATTTGATCTGGCGCTTGGTCGCTTTTGATATGATACTTTACACCTAGGTATGGAGACTTTTTTTGCATGAACTTCCTATCCTTATCAAGTATTGATCTTTTGCCTTGCGCTCCAATCACAAGTCTGGATTGGTACGATTTTTTGTTGGCAATGACTTCAAATGATTCATTTTCAAAATCAATATTGGTCACGGTTGTGTTTTCAAAAAATGCTACTCCTGAATTTTTGGCCTGATGGTACAAATAATCGTCAAAAGCATAACGACTAATCCCGAACCCACCTAAACCAAGAGGCAATTCAGCCAGATGACCATTTACTGAAGTGAGTTGAAACTGGGAGATGTTAGCTGGATTCAAGTCTTCGGGAAATAAATCGTTTCTCAAAAGAAATGGTTTGACTTCATTAGAGATATATTCACCACAAACCCGATGAAAGGGGTAGACTTTTTTTTCAAAAAGCGCAACATGAAGGCCTTTGCGACTAAGCAATATGGAATTAAATAGACCCGCAATACCACCCCCGACAACTATAACATCGTACATTCATTAAATATCTCTAGAATTGACGAACAATTAAACGTTGACCGCGTAAAATTGCAACTCTAAACCCTATTGAAATGTCAGAAAACTTATTTCTCCCAGATACTGATAACCGTATAGAAAAATATGAAGCTTTGATACCACAGATAGAAGCTTTGATTTCCTCAGAGTCAGACTTAATTGCCAATTTGGCCAATGTATCGGCTGCTTTAAAGGAAGGTCTCGGATTTTTCTGGGTAGGTTTTTATTTGGTGAAGGGTGATGAACTCGTTCTGGGGCCTTTTCAAGGGCCGATTGCCTGTACACGTATCAAAGAAGGAAAGGGCGTTTGTGGAACAGCTTGGGATGAAAAAAGAACGCTTTTGGTTGATGATGTAGATCAGTTTCCAGGTCACATTGCTTGTAGTAGCGCGTCAAAATCTGAAATCGTATTACCAGCCATGAAGAACGGTGAGGTAGCTTTGATTCTCGATATCGATAGTGATCAGTTGGCCGACTTTAGTCAAGAAGATCAAACCCATTTAGAGCGATTGATGAAAATCATTGAAACAAAGCTTTAGCATACAGGAAAGAAAGTGTTGGATTGTTTTGAATTAAATTCAAGACATGGATCTGCAAAAAACTTTCTCGAAATACTCAGACTTATCCCTTTTACTACTCAGAATTGCGTTCGGTGTTCGCTTGATTTGGGGCACCCAAGACAACATTCTCAGTTACGATCGAATGTTGGAATTTGCAGGCTTTCTTGAAGCCAATGGGTTTCCTCTTCCTATTTTTTCAGCATTTGTATCTGTCTATTTACAGTTTGCTGCAGGCGTTTGTTGGATACTTGGATTTTGGGTTAGAGAATCGGCCTTGGTCATGATGGCCAATTTTATTATTGCCTTCCTTATGGTGCATATTGGAGACACTTATATCAACACAGCGCCAGCCATTCATTTACTTACAATTTCTTTTTTCTTGGTTTGTAGCGGGGGAGGGAAATATGCGATTGATTCTAAGGTTATGATTTTAAAAAAATAAGTTATTTTTGAAAAGCATTTCTGAGAGCCTTATAATTTTACGGTATTACATGTCTATTTTGAAAATAATAATTTTCACATTTCTGAAATTCATAATAACAGTATTTTGTGTTTTTTCCACGTATATAACTTTTAGTCAGTCTCCCGAATTGTGGGGTTTGACGTCAGAAGGGGGAAAATATGGAGCGGGAACAGTTTTCAAGTTTAATGAAGAAACGGATCTTGAGATAATACATTCCTTTAATTTCATTCAAGGATCAAGTCCGTACGACAATGAACTTTGTGAAGACACCAATGGTTTAATATATGGCACAGTTAATGGCGGTGCTACTAATGATGGTCTAATATTTCGTTTTGACCCATCGAATAATTCTTATATAACAATTTTAGAATTTAATGGAGAAGAGACTGGCTCAAGACCTGAAGGAAGACTACTTCTTGCAGACAATGGAAAGCTTTATGGCGCTACCCGAAATGGAGGCTCAAATGATGATGGCGTTCTATTCGAAATAAATGTTGAAAATCTAGAGTATAAAAAAATTATTGATTTTTCAGCCTCAGTGTCTGGGCGTTATCCAAATGGAAGCCTTATTCAAGCATCAGATGGAATAATTTACGGGACAACTCGCAGTGGAGGAGGAAATGGTGGTGGTGTAATTTTCTCGTATGATTTTGATAGCTTTCAAGTGCTTGATGGTTTTTATGAATCCGAAACCGGAATAAGCCCTGACGGTGGTTTATTCGAAGCATCAAGTGGTAAGTTGTATGGAGTATCGTATAATGGTGGGGTAAATAATGAGGGAGCTTTATTTGAGTATAATATTGAAGAAGCTAGTTTAAGTGCCACTTACTCTTTTGAGGGTTCAAATAAAGGTAGTAGCCCTTCAGGAGGCGTTATACAAGGGTTCAACGACAAATTATACGGCCTTACTAGATATGGAGGAGCAAGTGACGCTGGAATTCTTTATGAATTTGACATTAATTCAGAGTTGTTAATAAAAAGGGTTGATCTATTTTCTAATTCTTCAAGCCTTCCTGGAACTTTGACACTTGGAAACGATGGAAAACTTTATTCATTTATAAATAGAGGAGGTGGGCGGTTGTTCGAATATGATATCGAGCGCAATCAATATATCGAGTTGAACGATTTGGATGACGTAAATACAAGATATGGTGATTATATGAGCAAGGGGAGTAACCTTATGATGTCTTCTTCGGGAGACTTGTATGGAATGACTAATGATGGAGGCTTTGTGAATAAAGGAATGCTGTTTGCATATAATTTAGAAGAGGATCTTATAGTTGAAAAATTTAGTTTTGGTGCTCCTGATCATATGGGTGGTCACCCTTATGGGTCTCTAACTCAGAATTCGGAAGGGAGAATATTTGGATTGACTAGAAATGGAGGTATTGATAATGCTGGAGTAATTTTTGAATATAGTTTGTTTGAGAATAAGTACAATAAAATTACTGATATAGGAAAAAATAAAAACGGATATTGGCCAGAGAGTGGATTAACTCAAGCTAACAACAGAAGGTTATACGGTATTGGTTCAGTTGGAGGATGCGGCTCAGAGGGTATTGGTGCAATATTAGAATTAAATCCGTCAACAAATAAAATTTCCATTTTGCATGAATTTAAAAATGATTTAGACAATGGTAGAGTAGGTAAAGGTGATTTAATAGAAGTTAACAATAACCTGTATGGATTTACTATTTATGGAGGAGCTTTTGACATGGGAGTTTTTTTTGAATATAATATAGAAAGTAAGGATTTTTTGATAATTAAAAGTTTTGATGGAGCTGTAAATGGTAAGTTTCCAAATGGCAGTTTACTTTATAGTTCTGAAGGAAAACTATATGGTACCACTCAGGAGGGTGGGTATTATAATGACGGAATACTATTTGAATATGATATAGAATTGGGTCTTTTTTTAAAGTTGAAAGATTTTGATGTAACAGAATCTGGCAGAAACCCAACGGGATATCTTCTTGAATATCCAGAAGGAACATTATTGGGACTATCAACAAATGGAGGTAAAGGATTTTTTGGATCTTTATTTGAATATGATATTGAGTCAGCAGAATTACGTGGAATTTATGATTTTACTACTTCCGATGGTTCTTTTCCAAAAGGGGGACTTTATGAATTCAATGGCCAACTTTATGGGTTAACTTCTGAAGGTGGAAGTGAAGATTTAGGAGTAATCTTTAGTTTTGACTATGCTGATAAGAAGTATACTAAAAAGTATGATTTTGACAATGATACTGGATTCAAACCAATCAATACTAGCCTGACAGGTATTTGGTATAAGGAAAAACAAGACATATCCTTAGTTATTGAAGATCAAATTTACGGAAACCCGTCATTTGAATTGTCAGCAATAACCAATAACGAAAATGAAGTTGAATATTTCAGTTCTAATAATGATTTATTGTCGATAGAAGGAAATCTCGGAACAATTAATCAAGCAGGAACAGTAACAGTAAGTGCGGTTCAGCATGAAAATGATCAGTACTTTGAGGGGTTTTCGGAGAAAGAGATATCTATAAAAAAAACTCCACTTCTTGTTCAAGTAAGAGATGCACAAAGACATTATGGTGAAACTAATGATAACTTTATTTTAGATTATACTGGTTTTAAATATGATGATAATGAGGATTCATTACAAAAAAAACCTGTGTTTATAACTGATGCAACATTAACTAGTAATGTTGGAGAATATGAAATTTATGCTAATATGATTTTGGATCAAAATTATGAGATTGAATTAAGAGAAGGATTAATGACTATTATAAAGGCAAATATGATGGCTTATGTTGACGATCAAACCATAACAGAAGGTGATCAAATACCTGATTTTGAAATCAAATATGAAGGATTTTTGAATGATGATGATGTTATGGATCTTGATAACCCACCATCGGCCAACACTACTGCCGATGAATCAAGCCGAGCAGGCGAATATGATATTATACTGTCTTCAGGAAGTGACAACAATTATTCGATTTCCGTTGAAAATGGTAAGCTAATAATCGAAGGCGTAAAAGGTGAAGAAAATGAGGACGAAGAAGATGTAATCCTAGACATCATAAATTACAGTGAAAGTCATGAAAACATATATCCTAACCCTGTTGTTGACCGGTTTCAATTTACAGATTCTACTATTGAGGAAGCATTGCTCTTCAGTTTAAATGGGAAAAGGATAAAAGCCTTAGTATCAAAAAACAAAGAATTTAATGTGAGCGAATTAGCGCCTGGCACATATATTATAGTTGCAAAGGGATTAACTCAAAATCACATTTCAAGACTTATAAAAAAATAGTTTAGTAACTAAAGCTATTCAGGAACTCAATCATTTCGTCTTTGAATTCAGGTAAGTTCTTACCGTAGTCCACATACTGCATCAGCTTTTGATCCATGTCGGCCATTTGCTGCTGGAGTTCTGTATTTTGATTGACAAATAAGAATTCCAATTCAGGTTTCAATTCTTTCAGCACGTCCACAATGTCCAAAACAGAAAGGTTTCTTTCGGATACATTGTATGCACCAGATGGCACTTCTTTTTTGATAACATCCTCCAAAATGTTGGCGATAGAGTTCACATGAATAAATGCTCTTTTCTGATTGCCGTTGCCATTGATCTGCAGTCTTCCATTGAAATTACATTCAAAAACGAATTTATTGATGACAGCATCAAATCGCATGCTGCGGCTATAGCCATAGACGTTACCACATCGGAGTACAATTGGGTTTCTTTCTTTGCTCAATCGTTGGATATGCTCCTCTCCTCTTTGTTTAGAAATAGCATAAAACGAAGAGGGGTTGATCGCATGATCGTCTTTGATAGGTTTATTGTCAAAACCGTATACGCCCATACTACTCAAATAAATGACTTTTTTGACGTCACTTTCTTCGATTGCATATGTTAATTCCGCAGTTCCCCAGTTATTGATTTGTTCGTAAAAATGCAAATTGACATTGGCGAACGGAGAAGTGACTTTAGCAGCCAAGTGAATGACCACATCTACACCTTCCATCGCTTTTTTCAGACTTCGAGAGTCTAGTAAATCACCTTTCACAAACTCAATGGCAAATGGATTGATAAACTTATCTCCAAGAAACAAATTGTAATTGCCTCGCATCAAATTATCGTAGACAATGATTTTTTCTATTTCTTTATTGCTGCTTAAGTTTTTTATTAATCTGGTGCCTATATATCCGGCTCCACCGGTTATTAATACTTTCATTTCTTATGATAAAATAGGTGGTTATTTACTTACTAATTCGGTGTGGAGACCACATTCAGTTTTGTTCATGCCATACCATCTGGCTTCGCGCTCCATCATTTCTAAACTTGGTTTTCGTGTACATGGCTCACAGCCAATGCTACTATAACCTTGTGATTCTAATGGATGCTTTGGCAGCTGATATTCACGGATGTAATCGAAAATCATCTTATTCGTCCATTCCAGCATGGGGTGAAACCTAACGCTGTCGAACTTAGATTTTTCTTCTACTTTCATTTTCGCTCGATTGGCATTTTGATCCCGTCGAATGCCATTGATCCAAATATCGTAGTCAGAAAGCAAACGATCCATAGGTTGCACTTTGTTGTAATAGCAACATCTATCTGGGTCGGAAGCAAAAAGCAATTTGCCTTCGCTGTCCTTTTGCAGACTTTTAGGAACGTCTGGTTTAATTTCAATCATATTGAGTCCGAACTCATCGGCCAGTTGATCTTTATAAGCCATCGTCTCCGGAAATAAAAAGCCAGTATTCAAACAATAAACAGGTATAGATTTATCAATGCGGCTCAACAAGTGGAGCAACACAATACTGTGCGTTTGAAATGAGGAGGTTGTAAATAGTTTTTTACCTTCCTCCTGATACTTTATGATATGACTTTTTATTTCATCAAAATCCATCGAGACAGGTATTTAAATAAGTTGCGAAGATATATTAAATGCTATAAATAGAACTTAAAAGGATATACTAAACCACTGAGTTAGGTTTAAGGTTACAGTCTTTGTATTTTTTATGGGTGTAAGTTTCAAAATTTACAAAAGAACCAATTCGATAGAATGGCGTAACATTGCACTATGAAAGCAGCAGTTTATAGAGTAGAGCATTTCAATGCAGCCCATCGTCTTCACAATCCTGATTGGACTGACGAGAAGAACCAGGCTGTATTCGGGAAGTGCAATAACCCTAACTTTCATGGGCATAACTACAACTTGGAAGTAGGTCTCTTTGGAGAAATTGACCCTCAAACTGGGTATGTTTTTGATTTAAAAGTCTTGAGTGACTTGATTGAAGACAAAGTGCTCAATAGGTTTGATCATAAAAACCTGAATCTAGATGTGGAAGAATTCAAGAACCTGAACCCAACGGCTGAAAATATAGTTGTAGTTATTTACAACTTACTCCGAAGCGAAATTGAGGAAAAATACGATTTGAAAATAAAGCTATATGAAACAGAAAGAAACTATGTCGAATACCCCATCGGATGATGCGATAGATGATTTCGATCATGTAGCGACTTCTTTTGATACGCCTCTTAGGCCTGATGCTTTTGAGAAGGATGATGATTTGAAGATCGAGCTGATTGCGAAGCATTTCAAAGAAATCATGCAAGTGCTGGGACTTGATCTGACGGATGATAGTCTAAAGGGCACACCCAATCGTGTGGCCAAAATGTATGTAAAGGAAGTATTCAGCGGACTTAATCCTAAGAACAAACCACATGCCCGATTGTTCGAAAATAAATTCGGCTATGATCAAATGCTTGTAGAAAAGGAGATCACATTCTATTCGCATTGTGAGCATCATTTCGTTCCGATTTATGGGAAAGCACATGTGGCCTATATCTCAAGTGGCAAAGTGATTGGGCTTTCTAAAATTAATAGGATCGTACAATACTACGCCAAACGTCCTCAAGTGCAGGAGCGTATGACCGTACAGATTGCTAATGAGCTTTGTAGCGTATTGAAAACGGAAGATGTGGCTGTGGTAATCGATGCCAATCACATGTGTGTTTCTTCTAGAGGGGTTGGCGACACCAATAGTAAAACGGGAACGGCACATTTCAGTGGAAAGTTTACCAATGAAGACACCAAAAAAGAATTTCTAAATTATATTAATACTCCAGCATAAATCTATGCGTACTAACACTGAATCCATTAAGCAAATATTTTTGCGTGACTTAACAAGTCTTGAAAAAGAAATTCGAGCCTATCAAGATGAAGCGAACCTCTGGTTATTAGATGGTGAAATCAAAAACTCCGCGGGGAATCTAGTTTTACATATTTGTGGAAACCTACGCCATTTTGTTGGTGCAGTAATCAGTAGAGATGGATACGTCAGGGAGCGAGAAATAGAGTTTAGTAAAAAGGATATGCCTACAGCTGAATTACTCCGAATCATACAAAAAACAAAGGCAGTTGTCAAAAAGGCACTAGATAAACTCACCGATAAAAATTTGGAGCAGACCTATCCATTAGAAGTTTTTGGCAAACCGATGACTTTTTCCTATTTTCTGATTCATTTAACTGGTCATCTCATGTACCATTTGGGCCAGGTCAATTACCATAGGCGTCTGTTGGCGTCCTAACGCCAATTAGAATGCACAAAATCACTAAACCCACTTTATTGCTAGACAAAAAAAAGGCCATTCAAAACATCAAACGAATGGCAGAAAAGGCGAAAAAATCTGATGTAAACTATCGGCCTCACTTCAAAACTCATTTTTCGAAAGAAATAGGTGAATGGTATAGAGATAATGGAGTTACAAGCATCACAGTATCTTCCATCGACATGGCGGTATTTTTTGCAAGTCATGGCTGGAATGACATCTTGATTGCTTTCCCTGTAAATGTCCTTCAAATAGATGTGCTCAAATATTTGTCAAAGCAAGTAAAATTGAGTTTAGTCGTTGACTCAGAATCAGCAATAGAAGTTCTTAATAATGAAATTGATGACGCCATTGATGTTTATATTAAAATTGATACGGGTTATCACCGCGTGGGCATTTGGCACGAGGAAGTCAACCAAATAAAAGATCTAGGAGAGCTAATCAGGGGACCTCACCAATTCAAAGGTCTTTTGGCTCATTTTGGACACACCTACGGAGCGAAAAGTACCGAAGAAATCCAATCGATTTATCAGTACGGGGTGGAGGCCCTGAACAAGCTGAGAGATGCAATAGATAAAAACTTATTAATATCTATAGGCGACACGCCTTCCTGCAGTCTGATAGATTCGTTTGAAAACATTGACGAAATCCGTCCTGGAAATTTGATTTTCTATGATGTGATGCAATCTGCAATTGGCTCGTGTAGTTACGAAGATATTGCTGTCTGTCTGGCTGCACCTGTTGTCGCCGTTTATCCCGAGCGATCTGAAGTAGTGGTTCATGGTGGAGCGGTACACTTGAGCAAGGATCGATTGCAAGATGTAGATGGAGAATATTTTGGAAAAGTAGTTGCGTTAAAAGAAAAAGGCTGGTCCCAACCATTAGATGGGTATAGAGTTAAAGGTCTTTCTCAAGAGCATGGAAAAATTTTTATCCCAAAAGATCAAATAAAAAAATAAAAGTAGGAGATGTCCTTGGCATCTTACCCATTCATTCTTGCCTTACGGCTAATCTAATGAAAGAATATATGACATTGAGGGGTGAAAAAATAGGAACCATGCATTTATAGCCTCAATTAATCTAGCATATTATTATCTAGCAAAAATTGTAGCATTTCGCAGGCAGCATCATCTATAGGTTTGTAATAGACACCAATTTCATGGCGACTCTTTTTGTTATTAAATTTTAGTTCTTGATCGACATTTTCCACCACAAATTTTCTTGAGAACCCTTTAGTAAATCCAAAAAAGTACAACATTTTAGTTGGGAAAAGCTTTCTTGGAAAAGGGAAAGACTCTCCAAATCGATTGTGTAAAATGTTTGCAATGTCCAGCATGGATTTGGTCTCACTCACCAACATAAAACGACCCTCCGCATATTGGTCTTGTGCTGCAAATATGTGCGCATGAGCCACGTCACGTACATCTACAAATCCATATTGTACGTTCGGTACACCTGTTTTATAAGTGCCATTCGCAATTTTTTTGATAAAATCAAAACTCCCTGATTGGCTGTTTCTTGTCAGAGATGGCCCGAGAATAATGGCAGGGTTGAGCACCACCATTTTCCATCGACTTTGGTCGTCATGAATCCGCCAAGCTTCTCGTTCTGCTACCGTTTTTGAAAACGCTAATGGTTGATGCTTTAGATTGCTGGATTTGTTCCAATAGGCTTCTGAAAATTCTTTTTCTTTGGTGGTCTCTATATCGGAGATGTCACCATAAATAGCGGATACCGCACTAGTAAAAATTACTTTTCGTACGGAAGATGTTTTATTGACCATCTCCAGGACGTTTCTCGTGCCATCAAAAGAAGGGTCAATGAGTTGTTTTTGCGGATTGGTGATGCCACTCAATAGATATGGTGATGCCGTATGAAATACGATGTTGCAGCCATACATAGCCGCTTTGAATCCATCCGGTTCGAGTAAATTTGCTTCTAAAATGTCCAGAGAGCCCCTAGATTTTTCAGCTATTTTTTGAAGATGCTTGTACTTATCTTCGTTATTTAAATCCCGAACAGTCACTCGTACTTTGTAACCATCTTCCAATAAATATTTAACCAGCCAAGATGCCATAAACCCAGCTCCGCCAGTTACCAGTACCGGTAATTCTCTGCAGAGTATATGGGGGTTAATTTCTTCTTCTTCGACCTGTTGTAGCATAGAAATTAAAAATTAACGATAAGCGAAGAAAGTTCCTAATGATCGTAGACTATAAAACAAAAAAGAGAGTCCAGAGTCTCCCTTTTTGTTTTGAAGAATTAATTACACTGTGCTTCTACGGATTCTAACTGATCTTCTAAGAAACTGAGATCATCTTGAAATTGTTCATCAGAGTAATCTTCAATTTCCGACACACAGCTTTCATTGCTTTTTAGAAATTCAATAAAGCCTTCTAGCGTATCAATACATTCATCACAATCATTCGTGCTTTGTGTACAGTCTGAAATGTAATCTGCATTCCAGTCAGTGTATTGAGACTCAAGAGAGTTCTCATCACAATCGTCGTCATCTTTACAGCTTGATGCAAATAAGATGGTGCCCATTAGACTAAGAAGTAATAAGAGGTTTTTCATAATATTGCAGTTTTCGAAAAATATTACCTTTAATTTAAAGAAGTTAAAATTGAATACAGTGTGTATTCGGCAAGGATTATGACTAAATCAGCATTTATTGTTTTAATGAGTCTACTATTTTCTGCTTGTCATGAGCAAAACAAAAACACTGTTTCAACAGCAGAATTGATGAAATCGAGAGAGATTAAAAAGGTCTCAGACGCTGAAATCTTGAAAAAGGGAGGAGAAGTAGGAAATCAGATTTTAAGTGCTGTCTTAGAAATAGCATCTCGAAATGTAAATACGGAAACAGTAAACTGTGAGGTTGATAGTTGGAAAGCAATCGATTCGCTAGAAACGACATATCAGTCAAGAATCGAACGCCTCAATAGCAATAATCAACTAATTTCTGAATTAGAACTTCAACTATTAGCAGCCTATCAGTATAATCTGGAAAATAACGAAAAGCCTACTTCTTCTATTCAGAAGCTAAACTCAAAAACAATTTTATATACCTACCCTATAGATTCAGCAAGTGGCATTTTCAAATATTGCCTGGATAGTATTGGCCAAAAAAAGGTAGAGTTGTGGAGTGTAAAAATTCCCATCAAAGAAATTATCAACGAGCTTTAGGCTTTTTGGTCGTTTCTTGGAGCCATTCTTTTTGAGTTAGACAAAAAAATAGCGAAGATTTATGCCTTCGCTATTTATGAGGTATTAAACTCAAACTAATTATTTGTTAGCAACCAAGCTTACATCAAGTGTGAATTCATTTGAGATGGCTTTATCACCTAAGTCGTCAAAAAAGCTTGGAGACCCATATCTTACGTCATATTTAGTTCGATCCACTGTGATTTTTGCAGTGGCCATAGCCTTTCCTTCTTTTACGCTTACTTCTGCAGGAAAAGTCACTGATGTTGTTTTTCCTTTGATCGTTAAATCAGCTGTCACGTCGAATTTACCTTTTGCTGTACTTTTCACGTTTGTGATTATTAATCCAGCTGTTTTATAAGTTTCTACAGCGAAGAAATCGTCCGATTTCAAATGGCCTTCTAATTTCGCTTGCCATTCACCTTCTAAATCAGTGTTGGCAATGGTTGACATATCAATTTCGAATGACCCGCCTTTTAATTCAGTTCCATCTATTTCCAAAGATCCCTTAGAAATTTTAACTGTACCTGAGTGCCCTCCACTTACTACTTTAGTGGCAGTCCACACCACACTACTTTCTGAAACGTTCGTCTCATAGGTAGCATTTGTTTCGATAGGATTAAGATTCAATCCAATAGCTAATAATAATATGTTTAACATGTTTGATAAATGATTTTAAAATTATGTGTTTGTACAATAGTTGTAATTACAAATATAACGAAGCTTGAATAATTAGGTTTTGAAATTGTCTGATTTTTTCAAATTTTTAATAATCTTAAATGATATTTTGAAATATTCAATAAAGCTGTTGAGAGATAACTAATTAAATAATACGAACGTAAAGTTGAATCAAATTGGTTTATCTTTGCCTCTTATAACAATACAAATTAGATCAAAACAAAAATGACGAATACAGTATTAGCATTTGGGATGCCTGGCGGATGGGAGCTTGTAATTATAGTTTTGGTTATTATTCTTCTGTTTGGAGCGAAAAAAATTCCTGAATTAGCAAAAGGTTTAGGTAAAGGAATTAGAGAATTCAAGGATGCGTCTAAAGAAATCAAAGACGAGATTCAAGAAGGAATCAAAGACGACAAAGAATAATTTTGAGCACATACGATTCATTGTCTCGAATCCAATCAGACATTGATTCGGGAGTCATAGACTGTGTAGGGTTGGTCAACCACTACCTCTCCAATATAAAAAAGAACGAATACCTCAATGCACTCACTGCAGTTTATGCTGATGAAGCATTAGCAGCTGCTCAAAATGTGCAGAAAAAAATTGATGATGGCACAGCCGGCCGATTGGCGGGAATGGTTTTTACCATCAAAGATGTCTATTGCCATGATGGACACGAACTGCAGTGTGGAAGTAAAATTCTCGAAGGCTTCGAATCACAATTTACCGCAACCTGCATTCAACGCCTGCTTGATCAAGATGCGATACTTATAGGTAGAAACAATTGCGATGAATTCGCGATGGGTTCATCCAATGAGAATTCTGTTTTTGGGCCTGCAATTAATGCTGCGGGTCAAGATTGTGTACCAGGTGGATCGTCAGGTGGGTCTGCTGTAGCCGTTCAGGCAGAAATGTGTTTGGTTTCAATTGGATCAGATACTGGTGGTTCTGTTCGTCAGCCTGCTGCTTATTGTGGCATAGTTGGATTTAAACCTAATTATGGACGAATTTCACGACATGGCTTAGCTGCATATGCGAGTTCATTTGACTGTGTTGGGATTTTGGCACATTCTATTGAGGATACGGCCTTGACTTTGGAAGTTATGTCGGGAGCGGACGACTACGACACTACAGTTTCTCATGTAGATGTACCTACTTATTCGAAAAATACCGATTGGCAAAGAGCAGCAAAAGTGGCCTTATTCGATAATATTTTATCCCATGAGGGATTAGATGAAGAAGTCAAATCTGCTACCACCAATGTTTATGATAAGCTACAAGAACAAGGACATAGTTTAGATCATCTCGGATTTGACTATTTGGATTATGTCTTGCCTACCTATTATATCTTAACTACTGCAGAAGCTAGCACCAATCTTTCTCGATACGATGGAGTTAGATATGGCTATAGAAGCGAAAATGGGCATGACTTGGAGTCTATGTACAAGAAGTCTCGATCCGAAGGTTTTGGCGATGAGGTGAAAAAAAGAATATTGCTTGGGACATACGTCTTAAGTGAGGGTTTTTATGACGCCTATTTTACAAAGGCTCAAAAAGTAAGAAGACTCATTCGTGATGAGACAAAAAAAATATTCGAAAAGCACGATTTCATCATTTTACCTACTGCTCCTACTACGGCTTTTGAACTCAACAGTCACAACCGTGACCCACTTGAAATGTACCTTGAGGATATTTTTACCGTTCAGGCCTCTTTAGCGGGTCTTCCAGCCGTCTCATTACCAAACGGAACGGATAAAAACGGAATGCCTATTGGAATTCAAGTGATAGCGAATACTTTTGAAGAAGAAAAACTGTTATCTTTTTCGAAGTACTTGATGGATCAGGTGCTGGCCAAATAAATGATGCACAAAAACATTCTTCTTATCCTGGGGCTTTTTGCCACATTTCAATCCTTAGCTCAAAAGGATGCTACATTGGATCAATTTCCAGAAGTTCCATATGAATTGATGCAGGATCGGCTGAATTGTGCGGAGGGCAGTATTCCATTGGAATTCAATGAGCGTATCAAATCATTTATTGATTACTTCACCATTCGTGATAGAGAATATACTAAATCAGTTTTGGTCAATCGAGACCTTTTCTTCCCAATATTTGAAGAAGCATTGGCCGAAAGAGGCATGCCCGATGAGTTGAAATATTTGTCTATTGTTGAATCTGGACTTCGTCCAAATGCCATGTCCCGTGTAGGTGCGGCAGGTCTATGGCAATTTATGCCTGCAACAGGAAGATCTTATGGATTGTCACAATCTTGGTACATAGATGAGCGAATGGACCCCTACGAAGCCACTCAAGCGGCTTGTAGATATTTGAAAGCTCTGTACAACATGTTCGGCGATTGGGAATTGGCTCTAGCTGCCTACAACACAGGACCTGGAAACGTGAGAAAAGCAATTCGTAGATCAGGTTATAAAAAGACCTTTTGGGAAATTTATAATTACTTGCCTCGAGAGACTCGATCCTATGTCCCCCAGTTTGTGGCTATGATTTATACGCTGAATCATCTCGACGAACACAATTTTATTGTCGAAGATATTGAGATGAATTACCCAATTGCATATGATACCCTTCATGTAAACGGCTATATGCATTTGGAAACATTTGCAAACCTGGTCAATGTTTGCGTAGATGACCTAATCACTCTCAATCCTCACGTGATCAGAGGAGCCACACCAGATGGCACATTAAATTTTCCACTTAAGGTTCCAATTGACCTGGCCGAAGACATTAGATTGAATCGTTTTTCTATTTTGGACTCTGCAAGCAAAGTTGGGAAGCAAGATTTAGAGTATTTGGCAAGAAATTCACCAGGAAGTACCTATGGTCGCACCCGTCAAATCTACCGTGTGAGAAGTGGGGACGTATTAGGTAGTATAGCTCAGCGCTATCATGTAAGAGTATCTGATCTCAAAAGATGGAACAATCTCAATAGTAATATGATCAGAGTAGGGCAGAGATTAAACATCTGGACTTTGCCTCATTATTCTTCACAAACTAGAGAAACCTATGTGGTCAAAAATATTCCAAAACCTGTTCCAATTGTTGCTGGCGGGACATACCATTTGGTGAAATCTGGTGAGTCTCTTTGGAGCATTTCAAAACTCTATGAGGACTTGAGTATCGAGAAAATCAAAAAACTGAACAACCTCACTTCTTCTAATATCAAGCCTGGTCAGAAATTATTGATTAATATGTGACTTTTGGCGAAAGGCGGATTAGCAATAAAAGAATTCAACACTCATGATAGTAAAAAAAATACAGAACCTTTTTCTCATACTAATCACAATATTCGCAGCGAGCTGTAGTTCTGGCACTAATAAAAACGGGGGGAGCAAATCACATTTGCCAGTCGCTCGAGGGGAAGCAAACGCTATCCTTTGCGTGATGGATACATCTCAGTGGAATGGACCTATTGGGGATGCATTACGAGATATTTTTTCTGAATACGTGCCTGGATTACCTCAGGATGAAGCTTATTTCAAGCTGAGAAATATCAATCCATTGAAAATGAATAATATTCTCAAAACAGGTAAGTCCATGATTTTTGTGAGTACCATGGACAATCAAGGGGCTCAAAGCCGTGCCATGCAAAACTATTTTACCACTTCTTCTCTAGAAAAGATCCTACAAGACACTTCTTTGTACCGATTGCCACAAAAAAATCAATTTGCTAGAGGGCAGGAAATTTTACACCTATTTGGACAAACGGGAGATCAGCTTATTGCTCATTTGAAAAGAGACAAAGAGGTATTGAGAAACTATTTCTTAAATATAGAAAATGAAAGAATTGCTAAAGGCCTATTCAAAGTACGAGAGAAACAGATAGAAAAAACTTTGAGAGATGCGCATGGATTTGATGTTCAGGTGCCGTATGGTTACGATTTGGCAAAAAACCAAAGAGATTTTATTTGGGTCAGGTTATTAGATCCCGAATATGAAAAGAACATTTTCGTGCACTATAGACCATACAATTCTAGAGACCCTTTTGATGATGTTTTAGCTTTTAGAGAGGAAATCACTTCATCCTATATGCGTGATATTCAGAAACCAGATATTTTTATGACGCTACAAACCGAGAACATGAATATCCGAGAAGTCAATTTCAAAGGCAAATACGCCAAAGAAGTGAGAGGCCTTTGGAAACTAAGTGATATCTCGGGCGGAGGGCCATTCGTAAGCTATGTGTTTGTAGATGAATCTCAAAAGCGAATGTATTATCTTGAAGGCTACGTATATGCCCCTTCTAAAGACAAGCGTGAATTTATGCAAGAAATTGAAGTAATCTTAAATACTTTCCGCTCTGGTGAAGAATTGAAGTAGAAAAGTTTATCCAAATTGGGGCATTATCAGATAGAACATAATGACCTTTTTCTAGCTCATTTCTCGTAGAATTTCCACATTTTTGATGATTGGTTTTTGCCCGACTTGCATACCCCCATGTGCTCAAAAACCAAGAACATTTTTAATCCACGAATTCTATTATGAGTTTTAAAATAAGAAAAAAGGAAGCGCTTGATTTTCATTCGGAACCTACTCCTGGTAAAATTGAAGTCACCCCTACTAAGCCTTTAGCGACGCAGTATGATTTAGCCTTAGCATACTCACCTGGTGTGGCAGAACCGTGTCTTGAAATTGCAGAAGATAAGGAAAAGGTATACAAGTATACGGCCAAGGGCAATCTTGTAGGCGTAATTTCGAATGGAACAGCTGTGCTTGGCTTGGGCAATATTGGCCCTGAAGCTTCTAAACCAGTGATGGAAGGAAAAGGCGTGCTTTTCAAAAAATTTGCTGGGATTGATGTTTTTGACATCGAAATAGAAGAAAAAAACCCTGACGAATTTATCAAAATAGTTAAATCTCTGGAGCCAACATTTGGTGGCATCAACCTGGAAGATATAAAAGCACCAGAAAGCTTTAAAATAGAAGGTGAACTCAGGGAGCAAATGAACATTCCTGTCATGCACGATGACCAGCATGGGACAGCGATAATCTCAAGTGCGGCTTTGCTCAATGCACTTGAAGTGGTAGATAAAAAAATAGGAGACATTAAGATTGTGGTAAACGGCGCAGGAGGAGCAGCCATAGCTTGTACTGATCTTTATGTCAAAATGGGTGCCACTCGCGAGAACATCGTAATGCTGGATAGCAAGGGTGTGATCAGAAAGGATCGTGATAACCTTGACGTGATGAAAGCAAAGTATGCTACAGATAGAGATATTTCTACTTTATCAGAAGCTGTAAAAGATGCAGATATGTTTTTAGGATTGAGCATGGGCAATGTACTTTCACCTGAAGGCTTATTGTCTATGGCCGAAAACCCAATAGTTTTTGCATTGGCGAATCCAGACCCAGAAATCGCTTATGAATTGGCGATGTCTACTCGAGACGATATTGTGATGGCCACAGGTCGATCAGACCACCCTAACCAAGTCAATAATGTATTAGGCTTTCCGTATATATTTAGAGGCGCATTGGATGTTAGAGCCACATCCATCAATGAAGAAATGAAATTGGCAGCTGTAACCGCTTTAGCAGAAATGACTAAACTGCCTGTGCCGGAAATAGTTTCCAAAGCTTATGGAGAGAAAACCATCAAGTTTGGAAAGGATTACTTGATTCCAAAACCGTTAGACCCAAGACTAATTGCCAACATATCATCTGCCGTAGCAAAAGCAGCTATGGATTCTGGTGTGGCAAAAACCAGTATTGATGACTGGGAAGAATACAAAATAGAGCTGGAAGAACGTGTCGGAGCTGAGAAGCGAATTATCTCTCGTATCATTTCTGCTGCTAAGAAAAACCCTAAACGTATTGTATTTGCTGAAGCAGACGAAGAGAAGATTCTAAAAGCAGCCCAGCTAGTTGCTGATGAAGGAGTAGGTATTCCAATTTTACTGGGGAATGAGAAAAAAATCAAACGTCTAATTGGCGAACTGAACCTAGAATTGGATTGCACCATTATTGACCCATTTTACCAAGAGGAGAAAGTAAATACTTTTGCTAAAATCTATTTCGAAAAGCGAAAAAGAAAAGGAGCTACAGTACAAGAAGGTAGACACCAGATGCTCGATAGAAATTACTATGGCGCCATGATGGTAGAGACTGGAGAAGCAGATGCGCTGATATCTGGCCTTAACAGTGACTATCCGAACACTATTCGTCCCGCATTACAAATCATTGGTGTGGAAGAAGGCTTGACTAGAGTAGCTGGAATGTATATCGTGCGAAATAAAAAAGGCACGTTCTTTTTAGCCGACACGACTGTAAATGTAAATCCAAATGTCGAGGGGTTGGTCAATATCATAGAACTGACACATCGGGCAGTGAAGTTCTTTGGGTTTGAACCTAAAATGGCCATGTTATCCTATTCGAATTTTGGTTCTGCTAAAGGTGATGTGCCTACCAAAACTGCTAAGGCTGTACAGATTGCAAAAGAAAAATGGCCAGAGATGATTATTGATGGAGACATTCAAGCGAACTTGGCCATGAACAAAAAAATGCTGGAAAAAACCTATCCTTTTAGTGATTTGGCTGGTCATCAGGTTAACACATTAATTTTCCCTAATTTGTCGTCTGGAAATATTGCTTACAAATTGCTTATGGAGATTGGAGCCAGTGAAGCCATTGGGCCAATTTTGATGGGCATGCAAAAGCCGGTTCACGTTTTACAGACGGGTAGCTCTGTGAGAGAAATTTACAATATGGCAGCTATTGCTGTTGTAGATGCACAAGCTACTGCCAATAAGAAGAAATAATGATTGCATATCTGGAAGGAAAACTGGTAGACAAAGACCCTACCTATGTCATTGTCGATGTAGGAGGCATGGGCTATCATGTAAAAATCACACTTAATACTTTTGCACAAGTAAAAACACTTGACGCTTGCAAGATTCATACACACTTGCATGTCAAAGAAGACGCACATACTTTGTTTGGTTTTTTTGAAGAATCAGAGCGTAAAAGGTTTTTGCAATTAATTTCAATTTCAGGAGTAGGACCATCCACTGGATTAATGATTTTGTCATCTCTTTCACCAGAGGAAATACATTCAGCGATAGTAAATGGAGATGTAAAAACGATCAGTGGTGTGAAAGGAATTGGTCAGAAAACGGCCCAGCGAATTATTCTTGAATTGAAAGATAAAATGAGCAGAGAAGAGTTGGAAGGTCATTCCCCTGTGATATCATTATCATCAGGCAATACCCTCAAGTCAGAGGCGTTATCAGCTCTTACCACTTTGGGTATAAATAAGGCAGTAGCAGAAAAAACAATTGATAAAATCATGAACGAAACCGCGGAGCAAGTGAGTCTAGAGGAATTAATTAAATTAGCCCTTAAAAGGGCTTAAATCAGCAGAGAAAAGGGTTTGACCTCAATCAAATTCCACATAACACCTATCCTAATACTCATTCTCCTCATGGGAATGCTGAAACCGCTTGCGTCCTTTGGTTATCAGCAAGTGCCTCCTGATTCTGTTTCAGCTGATTCAGTCAGCAATCAAAAATACGAACCTTCTTATCGGCCAACATTTAGACAGCAAGATCGATTCGGAGATCCTTTTTCTAATACACAAAGTCCTTCTCCATTACTTCTTGAAGACCCAGCTTCCATGCAATTGGATCTGGAGATTGATACTGGAATGAATTATACGATTTATGAGCGAGTAGGAGCTTTGAACTACCGCCCAAGGTCGACTATGACTTTTGAAGAATTCAATCGCTATCAGGATGCTGAAATGAAAAAGGAATATTGGCAGAACCGATCCTCAGGTCTAGATGGAGAGAGTGCGGTCAGTGGCAGACGTTTGATTCCTAAGTTATACATCAGCCCAGTTTTCGATCGAATATTTGGGGGGAGCTATGTAGATATCGAACCCAATGGATTTGTAAATCTAGATTTTGGCGGGCGTTGGCAGCGCATAGAAAATCCATCACTGAGTATCAACCAACAAAAAAACGGAGGCTTCAATTATAACCAGCAGATTTCCATGAATGTGGTGGGCAAGGTTGGAGAAAAATTGGCGATCACTGCCAATTTTGACAACAACAATTCCTTTGATTTCCAGAATAATTTGAAAGTAGAATACACAGGATATGAAGAGGATATTATTAAAAAAATAGAAATCGGAAATGTAAGTATGGGTGTGTCCAATTCACTCATGTCTGGCGGACAAAGTCTATTTGGGATCAAAACACAATTGCAATTTGGGAAGCTCTTTGTTACAGCGTTGGCATCTCGGCAACAAGGCAAGTCTCAAAGCAAATCTTTTCAGTTTGGCGCCGAAGGTCAACCTTTCAGCTTGAGAGCAGCAGACTATGACGAAAGGAGACACTTTTTCCTAGCACACTTTTTTCGTGACAATTATCAAACCTGGTTGCAAGACATTCCGCAGGTGACCTCTGGAGTCAATATCACAAGAGTGGAAGTTTACGTGGTCAACACGAATAACGAAACGGCCAATGTCCGAAATTTTATAGCCTTTACAGATTTAGGGGAAGGAGACATAGATAATATTGAAAACACAATGGAATGGGGTAGCACCGCAGGAGGAGGACCAGCCGACAACAAAAGAAGCAATGGAAATGGCCTATGGGACTATATTAACTCGAATGAGGCGAGTATAAGGGATAATGCCAATGTTGAAAATTTCCTTAGGTCAGATGCCAATATGGTAGTTGGTACGGATTATGAAATTAGACCTACAGCAAGGAGACTCGATTCACGAGAGTATAAGTGGCACCCTAAGCTGGGATATTTAAGTCTACAACGAAAATTGCAAAATGATGAAGTTCTGGCTGTAGCATTTGAATATACTTATAATGGTCAGAGCTATCAGGTTGGGGAATTGTCTGAATCCTATGTAGGTCGACCAGATGATGATCTCATTTATCTGAAGATGTTGAGGCCAGCTCGAATCAATACAGAAATAAAGACTTGGGATTTGATGATGAAAAATATTTACTCATTGAATTCTCCTCGAGTAAATGAAGAAGGTTTTGAACTTAGAATTAACTATCGAGATGATACCAAAAACTATGATGCACCCAATTTAAACGAAGGAACAAATACCAATAACGTACCATTGATCGAGCTTTTGGCTTTGGATCAGTTGAATGTAAATGGTGATAATCAAAAGGATGGAAAATTTGACTTTATCCCTGACGTCACCTTTGATGTAGAGAACGGTTATGTGATATTCCCGGTACTCGAGCCATTCGGCGCTACGCTGGAATCTAAATTTGAAAGCAATGAGCAAAGACTGATAGATCAATATGTTTTTCAAGACTTGTATGAAAAATCAAAAATTGATGCAGAGCAAAACATTGCCAAAAATAAATTTTTTCTCAACGGTACTTACTCTTCCAGTGCAGCTGGAGTGTATCCTTTAAATGCATTTAATATTGCCAAAGGATCCGTGAAGGTGACAGCTGGAAGTCAGCTATTGGCTGAAGGAGTGGACTATCAGGTCAATTACAATGGAGGGGGTACCGTTACGATCCTTAATGATGGGGTGACAGCTTCTGGAAAGGAGATTAACATCTCTTATGAAGTGGATGACTTATTTAGTTTTCGATCCAGATGGTTGACAGGTGTTCGTATGGATTACCGATTTTCGGAAAAAGTCAATGTGGGGGCAACCGTATTTCACTTGAGTGAAAGACCAGGAGGAGTGAGCCGCTATACAGCGGGAAATGAACCTATCAAAAACACCAAATACGGCTTTGATGTAAACTTTCAAGATGAGTCTCGAATGCTCACAAAAATGGTGGATGCGCTACCACTCCTCAGTACCAAAGAAAAATCCACAGTAACTTTCAATGGTGAATTTGCTCAGCTACTTCCTGGTACTTCAAATAAAGTAAATGGAGAGAGCTCATCCTATTTGGATGATTTCGAAAACTCAGTGACGCCATTCAATATAGCCGGTGGTCATTTACCTTGGAAACTTGGATCCACCCCATCACAGTTTATCGACGACAGCAACCCTGAGCTGGGAGCAAATTTCAAAAGAGCCAAAATGGCTTGGTATATTATAGACCGTTCGGCCTTCTATCTCACGGGCGGTGACAAACCAGATAATATTACGGATGAGGACCTAGAGAATCATTACGTACGTCCTGTACTTCCAAGAGAAATTTATAAGCAACAGGACCGACAAGTAGTTAACACCAATTTACCTATTTTCGATATTGCCTATTATCCCAATGAAAGGGGCCCTTACAATTATAGTGATAGGATTAATGAAGATGCATTGTTTTCTAGGGATGATGCATATGACAACTTTGGCTCGATTACAAGACAGATTACGGGCGAAACAGATTTTAGTAACAACAATATAGAATACATCGAATTTTGGATGATGGATCCATTTATTCTTGGAGAAAATGGTCGGATCATGGACGGTGAATTTGATGACAACAATGACACTGGAGGAGAATTGGTGTTTCAAATCGGAGAACTCGCTGAAAATATTCTTCAAGAAGGAGTTTTTGAATTTGAAAATGGATTACCTGTAGACGATAGTGATGATGATACCCAACAAACAGATTATGGAAAGGCAAGTACCTTACAGTGGCTCACTGATTTTTTTGACAATTCTGCGTCTGCAAGAGCCAATCAAGATGTGGGGTTAGACGGCATCGATTCTGAAGAGGAAAGAGAACGTTTTGGGAAAATACTAGGACTAGATACAGCGAGTATATTAAGTTCAATTGGTGAACAACGCCTCAGAGATGATGTTGCTGCAGACGATTTTGAGTATTTTCTATCGGATAATTACAATCAGAGAAATGCTAAAGTGCTGGAGCGCTACAAAAAATTTAACGGCTTGGAAGGAAATTCTCCTTTGAGTAGTGGCAATAATGATTTTGCTGCGTCCGCTACAATTGCACCCGATAAGGAAGATTTGAATGGAGATACTTACATCACCTCTTCTGCGGATGAAGCTTATAGAGAATTTAAAATTGATCTTCAACCAGGGGAACTTCGAGTGGGAGAGCATAACATAGTGGATAAGGTAAATGCTGAAGATGGAGCTTCATGGTATTTGTTTAGAATTCCAATCAATCAACCCACAGATACAAAAGGAGATTATACGGTTCAGTCTAATAAGCATATCAGATTGTATATGGCTAAGTGGAGAGAGCCTGTAGTGTTGAGAATGGCGAAGATGCAGCTGGTAGCCAGTCAGTGGAGAAAAACGGTTGAGAATTTGAAGGATAAAGGATTTGATGTCATACCAGAAACGGGTACGTCTGACTTTGAAGTCTCTGTTGTGAATATTGAAGAAAATAGTTTGCCCGCAGATGGTAAACCTCCTTATGTATTGCCTCCAGGCATATCCAGAGATCAAGACAATACCACCACTATTTCACGTCAAGTGAACGAACAATCTTTGAAAATCTGTGTAGAAGAGCTAGAAGATGGCGATGCAAGAGCTGTATACAAAGAAGTGACGCAGGATTTGGTTAATTATGGGAGAATCAAGATGTTTTTTCATGCTGAGCAATACAAAAATGAGATTGTTGATGATGATGAAATGACAGCATTCATCCGATTAGGATTGGATCGGACAAGCAACTATTATGAAATTGAGGTGCCTTTGAAAATTACGCCTGATAATGCGGCTCCATATTCACGCGAAGACGTTTGGCCAGAAGCGAACGAAATCAACCTTGCCTTGGATGAATTGTATGGGACAAAAGCAGCTAGAAATGGCAGTGATGTGAATGTGGAGGATGAGTTTTCCAGACAGTCGACTGATGGTAGGCATAGAATAACGATTGTAGGAAATCCGAAACTGAACAACATTACCATGATGATGATCGGACTAAGGAATCCGAAATCGGAGGACAATGCGGAGCCACATTCTTTATGTATCTGGGCTAATGAGATGAGATTGACTGATTATGATGATGAAAAAGGATGGGCAGCTAATGCCAGAATGAGTTTGAAATTAGCCGACTTTGCCACCATCAACGCAGCTACAAGATATACAAGCGTGGGCTTTGGTGGCATCCAGGATAATATCTCGCAAAGGACAAGAGAAGAGTCTATAGACTACGATCTGTCTATGAATATGAATGTGGATAAATTGATTCCCTGGAAAACAGGGATCAAAATCCCAATGTTCGTGAGCTATTCCAAATCCAAGCAAACGCCAAGATATGACCCCTTAGATCCAGATATTCCCTTGGACGCCTCTGTATTAAAATTTGATCAAGAAGAAGAGAGAGAGGAATACAAGAATAAGGTCATCTCCCAGACGGTAAACAAAAGCATCAACTTCATAGACGTTCACAAAGAAAAAGTTAAGGAAGATGCCAAAAGCCATGTATATGATATTGAAAACTTTTCTTTTAGCTATGCCTACTCAGAGCAAAAGTCGAAAGATGTCAATACCGAAAGAGATTTAAGAAAAGAATATGATGGGAATGTATCTTATCAATATAGTCCTCAACCACCTTCTTTAGAGCCATTCAAAAACTCAGAGGCCTTCTCCAGTCCATACTTGCAATTGATCAAAGACATCAATTTTTCACCTCTCCCTAACAATTTCTCCGTTCGAGCATCGATGAATAGAGTTTTTAGGAAAAGACAATTGAGAAACGCTGACTTGACCACCGATGGCATCGATCCGAATTATGAAAAATACTTTACGTTCAATCGAGCATATAATGTACGATGGAGTATTTTCAAAAGCTTAAGCGTAAACTATAATGCTACGGCCAATGCTATTGTTGATGAGCCAGAAGGAGATATAGATACTCAGGCCAAGCGGGATTCCATTTGGAATAATGTAAAGAGACTTGGGCGAATGAAAAGTTACGATCAAAGTATTGGAGCCAACTATAGATTACCGCTTGACAAATTGCCACTTACTGATTGGATGAGTGCAGACTATCGTTACAACGTCAATTATAGGTGGACAGGCGGAAACATTGGTCAGGTAGAAGAATTTGGAAATCTGGTAGAAAATAGCCGAACAAGAGACCTGACTGGTAAATTTGATTTGGTCAAACTTTACAATAAATCGAAGTACCTAAAATCAATCAACACGCCCTCACGCTCGAGAAGTAGTTCATCCAGGTCGCGTGTACCTGCTAGAGTAGACACCACTCGCAGTACTGGTGGAGGCGCCGGAGTCAAAGGATTTATGAGACTACTCATGTCCGTTAGGTCTGTGAATTTGACATTTGGTAAGCGAGAATCTACTCAGCTCCCTGGATTTGTACCTGTTCCCTATTTATTTGGCATAGATAGTGATTTTGACGCCCCTGGTTCAGCCTTCATTTTTGGTAGTCAGGATCCTGATATTAGGTTTAAAGCCGCGGAGAACGGATGGCTGGTTGAGAACGAAAGGTTGACCACACCATTTGTCCAAAGTCTGACGAATGATTTAAATCTAAGAGCAAATGTGGAGCCATTTAAGGATTTAAAAATCCAATTGGATGCCAAAAGATCAGAAACCAGTGCCTATCAAGAGATTTACCGATTTGAGAGTGATACTTCAGATATTGGCGTAATTACTGAAGGATATAGGTCTCTGACGCCTACCAGATCAGGTAGTTACACGGTTACTTTCTTGCCGATCAAAACAGCTTTTGTCAAAGAGAAATCACAAAATGTTTCTCCTACGTTTGAAGAATTTGTAGAGAACAGAGATATCATTCGCCAAAGACTCAACTTGCTCAATTCAAATGGGGAGTATGATATCAACTCACAAGATGTGCTGATTCCAGCCTTTATTGCGGCCTATTCGGGTAAGGATGCTACATCTGTCAAACTCACGCCATTCCCCAAAACTCCTGTACCTAATTGGAGGGTTGACTATGCGGGATTGAGTAAGGTTAAAGCCTTTAAAGATATCTTCTCATCCATTAATTTGACACATGCCTATGTATCCACTTTCAGTATTACTAATTATACAAATTCCCTCATCTATACTGACGCTAACACACTCGAATTGACCAATAGTATTTTGGAATATCCAATGGCTACAGATACTTTGAACAGTCAATACTTGAGTCCTGTATACGTCATCAATCAGGTAGACATTGTCGAAAGGTTTTCACCGCTCATTGGTATCAATATTCGGACTAAAAATAACATCACTTCAAAAATTGAATACAAAAAAGAACGGAGTTTAAGTTTAAATCTTTCTAATTCTCAAGTCACGGAAATGAGTAGCAGTGACATCGCTTTTGATTTTGGCATCACAAAAAGTAAAATGAAGATTCCTTTCAAAATCAGTGGGAGAACGGTTACACTCAATAATGACATTCAGTTCCGATTCACCTTTACAGTCAGAGATACCAAAACGGTACAAAGAAAAATCGACGACGCACAAGTGGTGACCAACGGAAACATCAACTATCAGGTAAGGCCTACATTGAGCTATGTGGCTAATCAAAAATTGAACATCACGATGTACTTCGAAAAGAACATCAATGAACCAAAAATTTCAAACACCTTCCCAAGATCTTCATCTGCATTTGGTATCCAAATGAGATTCAGTTTAGCTCAATAACTTTTGCATATATCTGGATATAATAATCTTATAAGATTAATAATTCAATTGAGAAAATCGACGTATTTTTGGCTCAGTTATTAAACAAAATCGATTCAAGATGAATATTCCTGAAAACTTACTTTATACAGAAGATCACGAATGGGTGAAAATAGATGGTGATGTAGCCACAGTAGGTATTACTGATTTCGCTCAAGCCGAATTAGGTGATATTGTATATGTAGAAATAGAAACTGAAGGTGAGACCATTGCAAAAGGTGAATTGTTCGGTACGATCGAAGCAGTGAAAACTGTCTCTGATTTGTTCATGCCTATGTCTGGTGAAGTAGCAGAGTTCAACGAGGAGTTGGAATCTGAGCCTGAAATCGTAAATTCAGATGCATACGGAGATGGTTGGATGATCAAAATCAAATGTTCTGATTTGAGCGAAAAAGAAGGGTTGTTATCTGCGGATGCGTATAAAGAATTGATTGGGAAATAATCCTATCAAATTCTACATATAAGAAAATAGCCATTGGATGGACTTGTGCCATCCTATTTGCTACTTTGTCTCCATCGAGCGGCGAACCGTTATTTGATATTCCCATCCGTCATTTGGATAAGCTAGTTCATTTTGGACTTTTTTTTATTCATGCGATGCTTTTGGCTTTAGCACTTGAGGTAAAAAAGGAAGCACTCAAGATTTTTTCTTTTGGTGTGATTCTGACATTGGCTACTGAAGGGCTTCAGACCTATGTGCCTGGTCGCCAAGCGGACGTTTGGGATGGAATGGCAGACGTCTGCGGAACTTCATCGGGAATGCTGTTTGTTTATTTGTTACAGTATCAATCAGTTAAGAAGTAACCCTTAAATCTATAATGTGGATTTATTGTGGATTATTTCGATTGAAAAAAAATGAATTAATGTAGATATAAAGCGGACTTTGCTATATTTGAAGTTGCTATTAGAAAAGAAATTTTATTTAAATAAATAAGCATGGAGCTAAAAAAAGACCCGAGAATATCTCTTGAGAGAAAAACAGGGATGTTTTTTAACATTGGCCTTGCTGTCAGTTTATTGCTAGTCATCACTGCTTTTGAGTGGAGATTTTATGATGATGGAGGATTAGTTGATTTAGGTCAAGTGGATGATGATTTTGAGGATATCATGGAGATTCCTCCAACCGAGCAGCCACCACCACCACCACCAAAGATTGAATTGCCGAAGATTATTGAAATTCCAGATGAGGAAGAAATCGAGGAAGAAATCGAAGTGGATTTAGATGTGGAGATTACAGAAGAAACTGTGATTGAAGATATCGTATTCGAAGAGGCTCCTGAAGAGGAGGTTGCCGATGAGATTTTTGATATCGTGGAAGACCAGCCAGGACCTCCTGGAGGTATGGCAGCATTCTATAAGTATGTAGGTAAGGAAATGAAATATCCTAACCAAGCACGTAGAATGGGTATCGAAGGTAGAGTATTTGTTCAATTCGTTGTTGACAAAGCTGGAAATCTTACTGAAGTGAGAGCCATCAAAGGTATCGGAGCTGGATGTGATGAAGAAGCGGTAAGAGTATTGAAAAATGCTCCGAAGTGGACGCCAGGTAAGCAAAGAGGACGACCAGTGAAGGTAAGAATGATTTTGCCTATCACATTTAAGTTGAGCTAAGCGAAAGCAAAGACATATAGAAAAACCCGATCAGGAAACTGGTCGGGTTTTTTGTTTTTCTAAGCTAGAAGTTAATGGTGAAATCATCGCTATCCGCCACAAAAGGATATTTGGTTCTGAACTTATCCTGTGTGGTTTTACTTAATTTTTGAATAAGAATGCCTTCCTTGTTATCTATGAAGTCAAGTGTCTCTCCTAGATAATCATAAATCCCGCTGTGGCCTACATAGGCATACCCATTACCATCTTCTCCTATTCGGTTACAGCCAAGCGCATAGCTTTGGTTTTCGATGGCTCTAGCCTTCAGTAAGGTGTCCCAAGCATTAACTCTGGGCTTTGGCCAACTGGCAACATAGATCAGCAAGTCATAGTCATAATCATCTTTGTCATACTTGTTTTTTGCCCAGGCAGGGAAACGCAAGTCATAACAAACCAAAGGGCATATTTTCCAACCTTTATATTCGACAGTTAGTCTTTCTGTACCACCCTTGAAAAACATTTCCTCCTTGGCGAGTGAGAACAAATGCCTTTTGTCATAAGTTTTAGAAGAGCCATTGGGAAAGGCCATGAAAAATCGATTGAAATAATCCGCACCTTCTTTCACAATGTAACTACCTCCTACCAATGCTTGCTTCTGATTAGCCATTTGTAATAGCCATTTCTGGGTTTTCAAACCAGGTACTTCAGCCAGTTTTTCAGGAGTCATGGAGAATCCCGTATTGAACATTTCTGGCAGAACAATTAAATCTACAGGCTCTTGAATGCTCCAAATTTGTTCTTCGAACATGGCCAAATTAGCATCTACATTTTGCCAATGAAGATTGGACTGAAGAATGGCTACTGTTAGATCTGACATAATTTTAGAGCGGCTTGTTTAAGTGTTTCTTCACTTTTGGCAAAACAAAAACGAAGTTGTTTGTTGTCTGAGTGATCAGTATAAAACGGTGAAAGCGGAATAGATGCTACCCCGTGAGTCTTGGTGATCCATTCAGCCATTTCTCTATCAGGCTTGTCACCGATATCAGCATACGAGAAGCTTTGAAAATAGGTCCCTTTGCACATAACAGGATTGAGTCTGGAAGGTGCCATCAAATCCAGCAACAGGTCTCTTTTGTCCTGAAAGAAATCAGGCAGAAATTCATAGTGATTGGGCTCTTTTAAATAATCAGCTAGTGCCCATTGTGTCGCAGTACTTACGCTAAAAACCAAAAATTGATGAACTTTTCTGATTTCATTGGTCAGATAGTCAGGCGCTATGGTGTAGCCCATTTTCCAGCCAGTGGCGTGAAAAGTTTTACCAAAAGAATATATGGCGACACTTTTCTTTCTCAGCTCTTCATGTTTCAGCACTGAGTGATGATTTTCTCCATCAAAAATGAGATGTTCATAAACTTCATCACTAATTACATAGATTTCTTTGTCTCTAGTGATCCGCGCTAATTCATTGAGATCTTCTTTCGACAATATAGCACCGCTGGGGTTGTGAGGCGTATTGATGATGATCAACTTGGTTTTAGCAGAGATTTTTTCTTCTACCTCTTCCCACGGTATAGAAAAGTCATTTTTATTTAAATTGATGTTGACAGGTACACCCTTACAAAGTTGAATGGTAGGTAAATAGCAGTCATAAGCTGGGTCAAAGAAGATGACTTCATCTCCTGCGTGAACAATGGCGGTGATGGTTGCGAACAAGGCTTGTGTAGCACCTGCCGTCACTGTGACTTCATTAGGATCAACACCAACGCCATAAGTGTGATCAATTTTTTTAGCTATAGCTTCTCTCAGCGCAGGCACGCCAGGCATAGGTGCATATTGATTCATACCCTGTTTCATATAGTGATGGATACGATCAATAAGTTTTGGCGCTACATCAAAATCAGGAAATCCTTGTGCTAAATTTATTGCCCCACACTCATTGGCCATTTTCGTCATTACGGCGAATATGGAAGTTTGGGCATTAGGCAGTTTGGATTGCATGTTTATTTTTTAGATGGAATTTTGATTTTGTAGTCAGCGTCACATTTTCCTTTCGATATGTTGTTGAGTTTGCCTTTTAGCACTCGTTTTTTGAAAGGGGTCAAATAATCAGTGAACAAGATGCCGTCGATGTGATCATACTCATGCTGAATAATTCGTGCTTTCATTCCATCAAATTCTTCTTCGTGTTCCACGAAATTCTCATCCAAATAATTGATCCTCAATTTAGCATGGCGGGAAATTTCTTCTCTGATTCCTGGAATACTCAAACAACCTTCTTCAAAATTCCATTTTTCGCCTTCTTCCCATACAATTTCTGGATTAATAAAGACTTTTTTGAAATCTTTCATTCCCTCTTCTTCTAAAGGGCTGCCATCCACAATAAACATTCGAATGGATTTACCAATTTGGGGCGCTGCCAAGCCAATACCACTGGCTTCATACATGGTTTCAAACATATCATCCTTTAACTTGATGACGTCCATGCTTCCTTCTTCAATTTCGTCTGCTTCCCGTTTCAGTACCGGGTCTCCATATACTACAATGGGGTAAATCATAATCTCGATTCTAAATATGACTGCAAGATGATTGTTGCGCTTAACTTGTCAACATTCTCTTTTTTCTGTCGATCCTTCTTTTTCATTCCTCCAGTTATCATGGCGTCCATGGCGATTTTGCTTGTAAAGCGCTCATCAACCTGATGGATTTGATGATCTGGAAAATTTTTCTTCAGCAAATTTATAAAAGACCTTACAGAAGCCGTACTGTCTGTGTCCTTATTCATTAAATCCTTGGGCATTCCAATAACAAATTCGTCTATTCCTTCAGATTGCTGATAGTTTTTTAAAAATTCAATGGCTTGAAATGTACGAACGGTTTCTAATGGCGAGGCGATTATTTGTAGAGGGTCCGTTACAGCTAGACCAGTCCTTTTGGTACCAAAATCAATGGCTAAAATTCTGCCCATTTAATTTTGAATATACATCAAATTGAGTTTTTCCTTTGCTTGTTTTTCTAATAACAAAGCTTTCGGAAAGAGCACATGATTTTCAATATGAGCATGTTTTGACAACTCCTGATCAAAGGCCTGTAGCTCTTTGAAAATGACCTTGAGTTGAATATCTTCAATTGCGGAGGTTTGATATTCGCTGGTAATTCCTCGGATTCCTTTCATCTCATCATCTGAGTCCCCATGATGCAAAGCGAATTCTTGAATAGAGAAAGATTCTATTTGGGTAGAAACTTTTGCCGAGCTGGTTTTTCCCATGACAAAACATTCTAAATCGCTGATGTAGGAAAATAACCGATCTTCTTCTTCATAAATGTGATGAATAAAGTCATTGACGAACAAAGGCAGGATCATTTTTAGATCATGAATCAATTCCTTGTCCAAGGTCGGGTTTATAGCATTGATCTGGCGTAGAATGAATGGTAATCGATCTTTGATGAACAATTCATGCGAATGTTTCAGATAGCCAATGATCAATCTCGCTGGGAAATTTTTAAGCTCGGAAGATTCAAATGAAGCTCGGTTTTCCGCCCGTTGCATCACTTCGATGAGCAGGTCAGCATTTATATTGTGCTCACTACATACTTCCTGAAGCGTTTTGTTTTTTGATTTGTAATATTCAACGCCGAAATAGTCCAACACTTTGGCGTAAACGAAATTTTCATTAATTAATATTTCGATTGATTTATTCTCCATGGGTTCTTAATGCACTGCTACAAATATAAAAAAATTGTAAGAGAGCTTAACACCCATTCATATATTCAAACCTTATTTATTTAGAGAATGTCAGCGATGATCTTGCTAATTGAAACGCCTTCTGCTTCTGCTTTAAAATTTCTAACAATTCTATGACGAAGAATAGGTTCAGCTACGGCTTGAACATCTTCAATATCAGGAGAATATTTGCCATTAAGAATGGCATTGCATTTTGCACCTTTGATGAGGAACTGGGAAGCTCTTGGGCCAGCTCCCCACTCTAAATAGGACTTGGCAATATCCGAAGCTCGATCAGAATCAGGTCTGCTTTTATGGACTAGGTTTACCGCATATTCGATCACGTTATCAGCAACTGGAACTTTATTTACGAGACGCTGAAATTCAATTATTTGTTTTGAATCTAATATGCCTTGAACGTCGCTTATGGCATTTGCTGATTCATTTTTCACAATATCGATTTCCGACTCATACGAAGGGTAATCTAAATTGATCATAAACATGAATCTATCGAGTTGCGCTTCTGGCAATGGATAAGTCCCCTCTTGTTCTATAGGGTTTTGAGTGGCCAAAACAAAAAATGGTTCGTCTAACTTCCAATGTTTACCAGCTACGGTCACGGAGTACTCCTGCATAGATTCAAGCAATGCAGATTGAGTTTTTGGAGGAGTTCTGTTGATCTCATCCGCCAAAATGATATTGGAAAAGATGGGTCCTTTGATAAATTTGAAATTTCTGTCTTTATCTAGCGTTTCTGCACCCAAAATATCAGATGGCATCAAATCTGGTGTAAACTGAATTCTATTAAAATCTAAATGCAGCGCAGAAGCGATGGTTCGAATCAAAAGGGTTTTGGCAAGTCCAGGCACCCCAACTAGAAGTGCGTGCCCTTGACAAAAAATGGAAGTAATCAGTAGTTTGACTACTTCATCTTGCCCTACGATTACTTTAGAAATTTCCTTTTTTAAATTGATGTAAGCTTCATGCAAAGCATCTGCAGCTTCTACTTCGGTCGCAAATTCACTCATAGATGTTAATTTATCAAAATTCGGCAATATTCATACTCAGGATCCACATGGATATAAACTTCTCCTTGAGCATCTTTAAACCACTTTGACATTATTTGGTTGCGTTTATTGGCGACAGTGGCCGCTCTTATTTTTTGATAATCTTCTAACAAATTGGCTTGATGTGGAGCAACGCGTTCCTTATACATTATAATTCGCACAGCGTCTGTACCATCAGCCATTCTGAATTCCATAGGTTTAGTGATCGTACCTACCGCCATGGTATCGATGGTAAAAAACAAGGTGGGGTCTAATTCCTCTACTGAAACTCGCATGGCACCAGTAGCATCACTAAAAAATCCACCATTGCCGCTTGTAATCTGATCGTCGGAATGTTCTTTAGCCAATACTTCAAACCGAATGCTGTCTACAAGTACGGCAGTTCTTAGACTGTCTAGGTAATTTTTTGCATCATCAATATCATTCACACTTGGCTGTGGAATAATCAGAATATGTCTGGAGTTATAGGTGTTTCCCCTTCTTTCGATCAATTGAATCAAGTGAATACCAAATTGCGTTTCTACGGGTCTGGAAATCTCTCCTGGTTTCATGCTCAAAGCAGCCGCTTCAAATTCTGGAGCCAATTCGCCTCTTTTGAAAAAGCCTAATTCGCCACCATTGCTTGCAGATCCGGGATCCTGAGAATACTTTTTAGCCAGTTGCCCAAAGTTTTCTCCATTTTGGATTCGTTTTTTAAAATCAATTAATTGCTGTTTGATTTCTGCTTTTCGATCATCATTGACATCTGGAACTTTTACAATTTGACCAATTGTAACTTCCGTTGAAAAGTAAGGTAAACTATCAGCTGGGATTTGGTTATAGAATTTTTTTACTTCTGCAGGAGTGACAGATACATCTTCTCCAATGGTGCCTTGCATTTTCTGAACGATCATCTGTTCTTTGATCTGGTCAAACAACTCAGCTTTGAACTCCTCGATTGATTTGTTGTAGATTTCCTCTAGTTTTTCTTCTGAACCAATCTGCTGAATGAAATAGGACATTCGTCGATCTAAATTGCTTTCTACTTCTACATCTAAAACGTAGATTGAATCTATTTCAGCTTTAGCTACCATCATTTTATTGATAACCAAAGATTCTAATATTTGACATTTGGCATTGCCTTGAGACAATTCACCTCTTGATAAAAATTCAAGATAGGCGCGGTCTAATTCAGACTTGAGAACAATATAATCATCCACTTTGGCGATGATTCTATCAATCACTACACCTTTTTCGTCCGATTGAGCCTGAACGGTGCCTATTGAACTCATCAACAGCCCTATCAACGTTAATTTAATATACTTCAAATTCATTGTTTTCCTTCGCTACTTTGTAAACCTCTTCTTCTAATTCCTTTCTTAATTCCACTTTTTTCTTATTGATTAATATGCTTTCAATGTCATCTTTGATATAACTAAGTGGAGCAATCTGATCGGATATTTTGTAATCTAATACTCGTATAAAGTAATAGTAATTTTCATCTGATGTTTCAACAAAACTATTGTTCTTTAAAAAGTCCGCTTTTTCCTGGACACTGATCAGTGGTGTATTGCTAATAACTTCATCAAAATTGATCCAAAGGTCTATTTCCAATGAGGATTTAGACGCAAATCGATAGCAGTAAGATTGGATTTCTTCAAGATTAGAATCTGGATAGGTTCTGATTAGTTTTCTGAAATTCTCAATTTGTGGTGCCTCCACTGGTACCATGGCAAATAAGCATCTCATTATATTTTGACGAAGTACAAAGTTTTCAAACTTTTCATTGTAGTACTTCTCTATTTCCTCATTAGAAGTTTCTTTATCGAGGTGCTGATTGATGTAATGCATTTCAAATTCATGCACCATCAGCGCATAACGATAGTCCAAAATTTTCCGCTCAATTTTAGCCTCATCAAAATCAAGTTCGGTAGAAGCTCTCGCAATTGTCAGTTGTTTTTTGACCCAGGTGTCTACATATTTAGAGACCACCATACTACTGTCTGCCTGGCTACCTTTTGGAACCAAGCTGCTAATGTCTTCATCGTAGAGGTAGATATCATTGACCCGAGCTATCTTCACTCTATGATCTATTTCTTCAGATGTATCCACATTATAGAGTTGTTCACAGGAGGACATCCATAAAATAATAATACCCGCTAAGTATGTTCTAATTCTCAAATTCTTCAATATATGATTTCAACACTGACCGGTTTAATTTCATTGGGTATTTTTTACTCAACGTCTTCAGCCATTGTTTTTCTAGTTCATTCTGATAATCAGATATGACTAAGCCTCTAATATCTTTCAGCGGCTTGTAGCCTTCAGGCTCAATAGATACAATTATCCAAAGTGTAAAGTAGTTTTTGATATTCTGAACGGAGCTGCCTACTTGCCAATGGGCATCTAGCCATTCCTTTTTTCCTCTCTCAATTTTTTCATCAAAAGTCTGCAAAGTTAATGGTTCTTCACTATTGAATAGACTATCCAATTCGGAATTTGTGAGTTCCAGCTGTGTGCTGACGTTTTGAAGCAAGGTGGAATCCTTTGATACAAAGCGACGAACGACTGCATGTTCGGCCATTTTGTAATTTTTCTTTTTGTTCTTCTCATAAAAATCCAGCAGGCCTATACTATCTACCATGGCTTTATTCCAAACTTCTTTTTCCATCAAATTGAATAACAAAATACCACTTCGGTACTCATCTAAAACCATTTGGTAATCATAGTTGTTTGCTTCTATCAGCTTCAACTCTTCATCAAAAATGCTTTTTTCTTCAAATTGGTTGTATAGTTGCTGCACATAGTCAGGTACAGAAGTAAGCTTTCTCTTTTTCTGTTTTTGTTCAACAAAATCAAAAAAAGTTTTCAGATTGTAATCATTTCCATTAGTAGAAAATAAAGCTTGATCTAAATCAGCTTTGGTATTCAAATAATTCCATTTGGCTTCTAAAAGCGAGGAATCAAAATGAGTGACCAATTGACTGTGTACTGTAGTATTTAGTTCAAAATTTTGAGATGCTTTCAACTTTGCGAGTGTCACAGATTTTTTATCAGCTGCTCTTGTATCTCTTGCTATTTTTTTCTCGAGATCTGCTTTTATTTCATCCAGAGGAGCCATTCCTTTTTTGTCAAGGAGTTTAATAATATGCCAACCAAAACGGGTTTGAACAGGCTCTGAAATATCTCCTTTTTCTTGTAGCGCAAAAGCTGCATTTTCAAACTCAGGCACCAAATTTCCAGTTCCAAACCATTGTAGTTTTCCATTTTGTGGTTTAGTTCTTACGTCATCAGAATACAATTTGCATTGTTCATTCCAATCTGCTCCTTGCTTTAAATTCTGATAAATAGACGTGGCTTTGTCTTTAGCTACAGCTACTGAAGCACTATCTGGTTTGGAGCGAATCATGATATGAGCAGTCAACACTTCTCCTCTTGCCTCTCTCTTATCCTTGATTTGAATGATGTGATAGCCGAATCTGGTTTTGATAGGCCCTACAACTTCTCCCACTTTGTTGTCGTACACTGCATTTTCAAAAGGGTAAACCATCTGTAGCGCGGAGAAGTACCCTAGAAATCCGCTATTTTGTTTGGCACTAGGATCGTCAGATTCTTTAGCGGCAACGGCGGCAAATGATTCTCCATTTATAATCCGTTTTTTTAAGCCCAATGCCTTGTTATATGCCTTAAGTGTATCCTCTGGGTTGCCTTGTCCTTCCGACTTTACTAAAATATGTGAAGCAGATACTTCCAGTTTCATGCGAGCATAGGCCTCTTCGACCATTTCATCATTTACTTTGGTTTGCATCAGGTAGGGTTCCGCCAATTGCTTTTTGTAGGTTTCAAACTCTTGTTTGAATTCTGGGGTTTGATCCTGGCCTAAATTGATAGCCTCTTTGACTTTCAGTCTGAAATTTACATACAAATCCAAGTATTCATTTACTTTGATTTTTGCGCTGTCAGCTGAAGGCTCTTCGGTGTTTTTTAAGAAGTAATAATTAAATGCTTTTATGCCGAATGATTCTTCGCCTAACTGAAAAAGAGTTTCATCTTCTTTGTCGGACTGAGCGAATAATAAAGTCGGAAAGAAGAAATAAAAAAAGAGAAGAGAAAGTCGGGAAGGTTGGATCATTTGTCTTTGGTAATCTTTTTAATCATTCTGCAAATATTCTTATTTTCTTCATTTTTGAACTCCACAGTGTCCATTATATTTTTGACCAACATAATACCCAAACCACCTTTCTTTCTTTTGCGAATGATTTCTTCCAAATTGGGTTCTTTATAATTGTTGTAATTGAAACCAATGCCGTAGTCAATGATTTCAAATAAGACACCATCTTTTCCGTGGTCCTCAATGAATAACTCCAAACATTCCGAAGGATTGCATTTATTAGAATGAATAATCAAGTTAGCGCAGACTTCATCTACCGCTAAGATTATTTTGTGCGCATCTATTTCAGACAAACCAATATCAGCTAGCACCTCCGCCACAAAGTGCCGGATTTCTTTAAGCCGCTCTCTTTTACAATTGGTTTTAAACTGATGCATTTTATTTAATGGCTTCTAGCGCCTCTTCTTTATCTTTTTTGATTGTAATCAATTGATTCAATCCTAATATTTCAAACACTTCAAATACCTTCGGCATCATCCCGTAGATCACAAATTGTATCCCTTCGTTTTCTAAATCCTGAATGATGGACATAAATACACCTAAACCAGCTGAAGAGATGTATTCGAGCTCAGCTAGATCCACTATAATCTTTTTGCTAGCCGCCATGGCATTCTTCAAACTTTCTTCCAAATGAATGGAGGAAGAAGCATCTACCTCACCACCAATTGAAAGCTGGTAGTAAGCTGGATCGTCATTGATATGATTATCTATTTTTATCATTCTAATTAAATTTCACAATTAAAAGGGTGTAGTCATCATTCAATGATTCCTTACCACAAAATTTGTAGAGATCTTTGATTATACCTTGTTGAATAGTAGAAGGTGATTGGTCGGCGTGCCTGGTCAATGCACTTTGTAATCTTTCATAGCCAAACTGCTCCTTTTTATCGTTGCAGGCTTCGGTTATCCCGTCGGTATACAATACCAAAACGTCATTGGTCTGATATGTAAACTCGTTAACCTGTACGTATTTATGGAAATTGAAGTTTCTTAATATTCCTAATCCCAATCCGCGATTCTTAAAATATTTCGTTTCCTTCGTCTGGGCACTATAATAAAGCGAAGGACAGTGACCAGCGCGAGCGAATTGTACTAGTTTCTTTTTACTATCAATCACAAAAAAGGAAACTGTGATAAACGAAGTACTTTCTAAACATCTGCTCAGTGCGTTGTTGGCATGAACCAAAAATTCTTTCGGGTCGAGGTCGAGTTGTACCAAGCTTTGGAAAACACCCTTCATTTGTGCCATGTGGAAGGCTGCTGAAGTTCCTTTGCCAGAAACATCGCCTATAATCAAAGCAGTTCGTTCTTCGTCCAAAGGATAAACGTCGTAATAATCTCCTCCGACTTCATCTGCCGCTTGCGAATAGGCATGAATATCGTATGCCTCGCAAGGTTCAAGTCTATCAGGCAATAGTTTGTTCTGAACTCGATTGGCAATTTTAAGTTCTTCTTTGTAACGTTCGTTAACGATGGCGTCATTTAGAAGACGAAAATTTTCTACAGAAATACTGGCCTGATTTACGAACGTATCAATGATGTCAATCATCTCTTTGTTGAAGCCGTCGTTCACTTCCTTAAGCAAGGCTAGCACACCGATTTTTTCTCCTTTTACTGTTACTGGAAATTGTAAGATCGATCTGAAGTTGACCTCTTTGAGATTCGCTGAGATTTTGAGTGACTTCGGATTTCTGTCGAAGTCAGAATTTAATATTTTTTTAAAGCGACTGTTGTTTACCGCTTTACTAATTACTGGAATCAGTTCTTTATCCAAATTGTGGGTTAAGGTGACTTCTACGTTTTTACTTGGGTCAGAAATTTGTAGCCAAGCTGCCTCAGAGTACACCGCACTGACCGAACTGTCAAGTAAGATTTCATACACTTTCTCCTCACTTTCTCCGGCAGGAATCGATTGACTCAAACGCTGGAAATTGACCGCTTCTTCTAATTTTTTTTCGAATACTGAGGTGGTTGGCAGATTAAAAAGAATGACCAGCAAGGCAATCACACAATAGACTATGATAAATGTAATCAACGCTAAAATGAACACACTATCTAATAAATCTCTCACCAGTTGAACCTTCTCCGAGAAGAACATCAAGGTCTTAAAGAAGTACCAGATGTAAATAATAACTAACAGCACGAAGAGAATACTGCGCCACTTTTGTTTGAAATTCAGATAGGCAATCCACTTTAGGTTAAAGGAGAGATACAATCCAATTAATACAAGAATGGCATAAACAGATAAAAACGCAGGATCTTGATAATCATGCGAAAACAAATCGAAAATCAATGTACCCAAAAGTGCATATTCATAGAGCTGCCAGGTAGCCAAGAGCGTTTTTGATTTTTGATATAGAATCAATCGTTTCCAGACTATGAAAGTCGACACCAGAAAGGCAATGATCAGCCCAATGTTGATGTGGTAGAGAAAATTGATCACCAGTGTATTGCTACCGACTTTGCTGGACGCGAAAATGGTGAAGAAGAATTCGATACAAAGTGTAACTACAGTGGCAATGAGACCTGAGACAAATACGCGCCAGAGCAGATCGACAAAATTGACGCTTTCGGCTTGTCCTATATTAAAGCGATAAAAAAGGATAAGTGAGATAATAAATAGAGCCAAAAGAGCATTCGACACAAAAGGCGGGAAACCAAAGGCAATGCCGTTGAGCTCACTAAATAGCGCCATTAGATCTACTATGGTGAATAGTGACCAGAAAATAATCCCAAGGATTACACTTAATCTAATGATGCCTTTTTGTGAAATCATTCAATGAGTTGATAACCGGGGCAATTTAGCTCAAACCTTATAGGTTTTCAAAACCTATAAGGTTTACTATTGATCTATGATTAGATCTGGCTAGCTTCATGACTGGTATGTAGAACATTGAGTATGTCAATCGTATTTTCATTGATTTCATAAATTATACAATAACTCCACTTGAGTATCTTCTTATTTTTCCTTGATTATTGGGATAGTATTCATCTGCTTGAAATTTTTCTTGAAAGTGGATTAATTTTTTTGAGGAGTTAATAATTTCTGTTCTGACTTTTTGTGTCGCAGAGGGAGATTCCTGCTTGATATAATTATGATGATATTTCAATGATTCTTGAGCCCTTTTCGGCCAAATCACTTTTTTCCTGTTCACCAGTTTTTAGATTCTTTTTCTAAATCTTCATTACTGAGAAAGTCTCCTTTTTCTATTTGTTTTCTGGATTCATCAATGGCCTCAACAGATTCATCCATTGACATTTTTTTATGCGGGCCTTCTGACTTTTGCAGCAAAGTGTAAATGGCCTCTAATTTGGCTCCATCCGTTATGGAATCAATAGCTTGATGAAGTTGTAACTCTGCTACGTTCATGACTAAAAGACTTTTATCAAAGTGAACGAATTGGTGTTAATTCTATTTCATGAAGGTTCGTAAGTAACATTCGAACTAGGTAGAAAGAACACCTACATAAGGTCTAAGGATTTATTAACTTATATTTACTATATAGAATACCTGACATTTTTAATAAAGCTGAATTATTATGTTTATGGATGCAATACTAAAAATGCAAATGCGCTATTCCTTTCTTTTGATTGTTTCAATGGTTTTCCTGTATTCTTGTATAGACCTTTTTCAATATAGTCCAAATGCTATTTCATTGGATGAGTCTCAGAAAGATCTCAATAGAAAAAACTATGAAGAGCTTCTAAGCAAGGAAGGTGACGATACTGTCCGTTTTGTATTTGCTGCAGATACTCAATTTGCTACAGATGAATTGAAAATACTGGTTGATCAGCTTAATAATATAGAAGGGATCGATTTTATGTTGTTAGCAGGTGATTTAGTTCAGAAAGGCACTAGTAAAGAATACAAATGGTTACATAGAGAATTGGAGCGGTTGAATATACCATATTTTGGAATTGTAGGAAACCATGATTTTGAGAGAAATGCTGAGAATATTTTCGAGGCCATGTTTGGCGAAAGAGATTTTTCTTTTGAGTACAAACACACAAAATTTATTTGTATCGATACTAACTCAAAAGAATGGAATTGGAATGGGAAAGTTCCTGATATATCATGGCTGCAAAGTGAAATAGATGCGGCTGATGCAAATGACGATATTGATAAGGTTTATGTCATTTCTCATGTAGCACCTTATGATCATGTGTTTTTTGATGCCGAACTTGAGTATGATTTTGCCAATGCCATAGGCTCAAGCCCTAAAGTCATAGCCTCCCTTCATTCGCATAGCCACAAATGGAAGATATCACGACCTTACCCTGATAAAAAGATTTACCTGCAAGTAACTAGTGTAAAACAAGTAAAGGAAAATAAATGGTGGCAAAGAAGTTATGGACTTATCTCTGTCTCGGACACCACTATTTTTAAGTATAAAATTTACTAGCCATGCGCATTTTCATCTTTTTGCTTGTAATGTGTATTGCAGTTCAGGCTAATTCTCAAGACATTCATTCTTCAACATCTGATTCTTCGACTACTTCTGAGGATAGAAAGTGGTACGTTCCAAGTCATGCCAACATTCAGTTTGCAGGTGGAATTGGTATGTTTTCAGCTGGAGTAGGCTATTTGTATGGTAAAACCAATCATTTTCAATCGGACTTTTATTTTGGATATGTACCTGAATCGAAGGCAGGAAAGCACATGTATATTTATACATTAAAACAGACTTTTTATTTTTTGGAGTATAATTATAAAACATTTCAATTATACCCATTGTCATTAGGACTGACGGTGAATATGAGTAATATCACCTCACCAAATACTGATACTTATCCTATTGTTCCGTATAATTTTATGTTTACTGCCTTCATGGGTGGAAAAGTGGATAAAAAAATGGCCGCAGGGCCTTTTAGCAGAGTAGGCTTTTTTTATGAAATAGGAACTAATCAAGTTGAGGTCGAAGCTTTAATTCGGAATCCTGCGACAATAAAATTCTCTGAGATATTTAATTTAGGGCTAGGCCTTAATTTCCGTTTTAAATAGTTGATTATAAAAAGAAAAACTTTCAAAATACCATCCTGTCGTACTACAGAGATAAATTTCAAAGCCCAATCAATTGATTGGGCTTTGAAATTTTATTTTCTTACCTACTATAATTCGGTGCCTCTCTTGTAATCTGAATATCGTGTGGATGTGACTCTGCCATGCCTGCACCTGTGATTTTTACGAATTTGCCTTTTTTCAGGCCTTCTACTGTGGAAGCTCCAGCGTAGCCCATGCCTGCTTTTAGTCCGCCTGTCAGTTGATAAAGTACTTCAGCCACCATGCCTTTGTATGGTACGCGACCTACGATACCTTCTGGTACCAATTTTTTCACATCGTCTTCTGCATCCTGGAAGTAGCGATCTTTCGACCCGTCCTCCATGGCTTCTACAGAACCCATGCCTCTGTAAGTCTTGAATTTTCTGCCTTCATAGATGATCACTTCACCAGGAGCTTCTTCTGTACCACCTAGAAGTGAACCAATCATGATACAATTCGCACCAGCTACTATCGCCTTCACAAAGTCACCAGAGAATCGGATACCACCATCTGCAATGATTGGAACACCTCTGCCTTCGACGGCTTTGGCTGCTTCGTAGACAGCAGAGAGCTGTGGCATGCCTACGCCAGCAATAATTCTGGTGGTACAAATACTACCAGGCCCTACACCCACTTTGATAGCATCAGCGCCAGCATCAGCCAAGGCAACTGCAGCTTCGGCAGTAGCGATGTTTCCTACGATCACATCCAAGTCTGGATAGGCTTTCTTGATGGTTTTACAGGTATCAATCACTCCTTTAGAGTGTCCGTGAGCGGTATCAATTGATACGACATCTACACCTGCTTCAATCAGTTTTTGAATTCTTTCTTTGATATCTGGTGTTACCCCCACAGCTGCACCTACTCTTAGTCTACCAAATTCATCCTTACAGGCGTTAGGCTTGTCCTTGTTCTTAAGGATATCCTTATAGGTGATGAGTCCAGTCATTTTGCCTGACTCATTCACGATCGGCAGTTTTTCGATTTTATATTCTTGCAAGATTTCTTCTGCTCCTTCCAATCCAATGCCGTCTTTGGCAGTGATTAGATTGTCTTTGGTCATGATCTCTTTGATTAAGAGCTTTTTGTTTTTTTGAAATCTCAAATCACGGTTGGTAATAATACCTTCCAAAATCTTATCCTTGTTAATCACAGGAATCCCGCCAATTTTATGTTCTTTCATGGCAGCCAAGGCATCACCTACCGTTGCATCTCCGTGAAGTGTAACAGGATCGAGAATCATTCCGCTTTGCGATCGTTTCACTTTGCGAACCTGAGCCGCTTGTTTTTCGATGGTCATGTTCTTATGAATAAAACCAATACCACCTTCCAAAGCCATGGCAATGGCCAAGTCAGATTCAGTTACGGTATCCATCGCAGCTGAGACCAAAGGAATGTTTAATTTGATGTTTTTCGTGAGATAAGTACTTGTGTCTGTATCTCTGGGTAAAACTTCTGAATAACCTGGGAGCAGAAGCACGTCATCGTAGGTGAGCGCCTCAAAAACCAATTTAGAACTGTCGAAATGCATGTGCAAATAAGTGTTTTTATTTGCCGTGCAAAACTAGGGTCAAAAATGTTATGAATATGCATGAACCCTTAGATTATTTTTTGTGTTGAGGCATTTATTTATATCTATTCTAAATAAGAAATGACATGATTCTTGTCATATAATATATTCCTTTTTGGGTTAATTTTGCCTGTTCGAATAGTAAGTGTATGCACAATCAATTCAAGGCGGTCAGTTTATCATATAAAAACACGCCAGTTGACGTACGGGAAATGGTGGCATTCGATGAAACGCTAAGCAAGCGGCTTCTCGAATTGATAGAAGATTATGCAGATATCTCAGAAGCATTGATTATTTCTACATGCAATCGCACAGAAGTTTATTATTCTTCTCCTTCAGACCATTACGAAACCATCATCAAATTGATAGGTATCGTAAAAGGCATGTCTGACATTTCAGCTTACAAAAAATATTTTTCTAATCTTAATGAGCATAAGCAAGCCGTTTTGCATTTGTTTAATGTATCTATAGGATTGGAAGCTCAGGTTGTAGGAGATTTACAAATCATCAACCAGATCAAATCAGCTTATCAATTAGCAGCTGATCAAAATATCATCGGCCCTTTCTTACACAGATTATTGCATACAATCTTCTTTACAAATAAGCGAGTGGTACAAGAAACTGCCTTTAGAGATGGGGCGGCATCTGTGTCGTATGCTGCAGTTGAGTTGATTAATGAATTGACCATCGCTCATGAAAAACCAAATATTTTGGTTCTTGGACTGGGTGAGATTGGTGAAGATGTGGTTCGTAACCTAGAGCACGTAGATGAAAAAGAAGTAGTCATTTGCAATCGAAGTATTGAAAAAGCAAATGTCTTGGCGGAAGAATTTGATTATGCAGTCATACCGTTTGAAAATCGCCAGCAAGCCATACTTGATGCTGACGTAATCATTTCGTCTGTTCGTGTGGAGAGTCCTCTTATTACTAAAGATACTTTTGGTAACCATAAGGTCTTAAGCCATAAATATCTTTTCGATTTGTCGATGCCTAGAAGTATTGATCAGGATATCGAAGAGGTGAACGGATTATTACTTTATAATATTGACAGCATTCAAGCTAAAGCCACAGAAGCGTTAGAAAAAAGATTGGCAGCTATTCCTGATGTTAAAGGGATTATCGCTGAAGCCATGGAAGAATTTGGCAATTGGTCAAAAGAAATGGAAGTTTCTCCTGTGATCAACAAATTGAAAAATGCGCTTGAAGATATTCGTCAGACAGAAATTGCACGCCATCTTAAAAAGGCAAACAGTGCCGAAGCTGAACTGCTTGACAAAGCGACGAAAAACATGATGCAAAAAATCATCAAATTGCCAGTGTTACAATTGAAAGCGGCTTGTCAAAGAGGAGAAGCAGACTCATTGATAGAAGTTCTAAACGACTTGTTTAATCTTGAAGAACAGTCGGAAAAAATTAAATCCAAAGGGTGAGTATAAAACCAATTGTCACCTATTTAACAACCTTTCTTCTTACAGCTTTTTTACAATTTCAAACAGAAATTGTGCTTTGCCAATCTTCTTTTGAATTTTATCAGGAGAATAATAAAACAGGTCTTAAAGCCTCGGATGGTCAAGTACTCATTCCAGCTATTTATGATCAGGTAGGTTGGAGTCATGGATTGAGTATGCCTGTCAATGATGTGATCGGTTACAAAAATGATCACTGGGGGCTTATATCCACCAACAATAAAGTAATCACAAGTCCAAGGTATTATTCGCTGCAAGCTTTTCATAAAAACCTGATCATTGCTTCTGTTAAAGGGAAGTTCTCCAATGAGCTTTTTTATGGAGCCATTAATTTCAAGGGAGAGGTAGTGATTGATTTTAAATATCATTCGCTCAAGCCTTTGGATGACTTGATCTTAGTTTCAGAAAGAAAAAAAGGCAAATCCTATTATGGCCTATTGAATCAACAAGGAAACCTACTCCTTCCAACAACCTTTGTTGGAATATCTTATTTTAAAGATGACCTTTTTGTTTTTACAGATATCAACAAACGAAAAGGTATCATCCACAAGAATGGATTAATTAAAATTGAAGCTACTCTGGACAGTATTGCACCAGCTTCATGGCATTATTCTTTGATAATGAAAGGTGGAAAAGTCGGAGCCATTGACTCTGCAGGTTCTGTACTTTTCAAGCCAGAATATAAATCCATACACAATTTGGATCAGTTGGAGAGATTTAAGCAATTTCAAATTTTTGATGCCAATCACAATGCTCTTAAATCTTTTGATTGCGATACACTGTTTGAATTATCGTCAGACTTAATGGCAATTGTACGTAATAACTTTTATGAAATTTTAAATACTGAATTTGAAGTAGTGTATAGAGGTCAATCCCTTAAAAAATTGGCAGCCTTTCGTAAAAATTTGATCTTAAAAAATGGTGTGTATCGCATTGTCAAATACAATGGTGAGTCTGTGAACGCGCATGGTTTTGACACTTTACTCTACGATGACAACTACCTGTATGGAAAGAGCAATGGTCTATGGGATATTTATAACAAGTTTGGTTCCAATATCTCTACACTCAACTTTGATTCTGTTTTGGTTGGAAGTAATAACTTAATCCCAATCAAAAGAAATGGGTATTGGGGATACATAGACCATTCTGGTAAAATGGCCATAGCAGCAAAATTTGATCAGGTCGGATTGTTTAAAGGAAATATAGCTGAAGTGAATTACTTAGGTTCCAGGCGTATAATTAGCCAGTTTGGTGAGTTTATTGGTGAATCGGATTATGATAAAGTGACTATCGAAAAGGCTAATACTGCCCTAGTTGTAAAGCGTGGCCGGACCGACTTGATCAATTATCGCGGTAAAGTTTTATTTCAAACCTATAACAAGCTTTCTCCCCATATTTTCGGATACTTAGAATCTACTGCTGAAGGGAAAGTGGGTCTTATCTCACATTTGGGAGAAATCATTCTATATCCAGAATATGACAGTATCTCTGGGCCAAAAAATAAACGTTATGCCGTCGTCAAACAAGCGAAGAAAACAGGACTTGTGAATATCAAAGGGTTCTGGATTTTGCCTTTATCTGAAGAGACGCAAGAAATCTGTCATGTCAATGAAGGCTTTATCAGTATCAAAAAGAATGGTCAGTATGGCTTTGTGGATTTTGGACAAAGGCTGCTCATAGCTAATAGATACGAAAAAACTAAACCCTTCACCTCAGGCTTGGCTGCTGTTGCTTTGAATGATAAATGGGGCTTTATAGATAAGAAAGAACAGTTGATTATACAGCCGACATATACTTATGTCTCATCTTTTAGAAATGGAATTTCTCTAGTTGGAAGAGATGGAAAATTCGGAGCTATAGATGCTTTAGGTAAAGAAAAAATTAAGATCGAATTTGATACTCTTGAGTCTACTACGCATGATTTTTTGTTAGCAAAAAAAGAAAGCAAACAAGGACTATTCAATCAATTCGGAGATTTATTACTACAGCCTTCTTATTCTGATATTCGACCGACCATGGACGATCACTTTATCGTTTCTCGAAGAGGCCTGTACGGACTCATAGACTCCTCAGGGAGATATAGTATTCCACTAAAGTATTTTAGTATTCAAGAAATTTCTCGTGGCAGATATATATGTCTTGAAACTGGAGCTGCAGAATTGGAATAACTATTGATTCAGCCCTACAATAGCAGTGTATGCCTCATCAAAATTGAAGAATTTTTCAACCGCTTTTTTTATAGTTTGCTCATTAGCATTTCTCAAAGCTTCAAAATATCGGTCATAGTAAGAGACATCAAGTCCAGCTTCTTGAACCTTTTTGAATTTTTCCATCACATGAAATGGAGTGCCAATTGAAGCTAAAAAGGAACCAGATAGATAGTTGGTAAGGACTTCTATTTCTTCCTTTGGAATCGGGTCATTTAGTAATTTGTCGATTTCATTTTTGATTTCGACAAAAGTATCTTGTGTGTGGGCTGCTACTACATCAGCACCAATCATCCCAAACGAACTGTGTTTTAAATGTATTGGATAAGAATTGATTCCATAAGTATATCCTTTTTCCTCACGGATGTTTTTCATCAAACGAGAGCCAAAATATCCACCTAACAAACTGTTTGCAATTTGATAATCAAAATAGTCTTTCTGAGTCCTGTCTGGGATCAACCAGCCCATGCGAATTGAAGATTGCATGCTACCCTCTTTTTCCACATAGATTTTCCTCTGTTTAGAATAAGGTGCAATTTCTGTTTTGGAGAATACCAGACTTTTTGGAAAGGTAATCTGAGTTTCTAATACAGCTAATAATTGCTCATCTATCTGTCCGGAGATGTAAATTTTAGGTTGATGAAACAGTCGCTCTGTATAATATTTTTTCAGATCCTCAATTTGAACATTATCAATATCATCAGAACATAATGCTTGTCCATAGGGATAAGTAGAACCATAGATAGCTTCTCGCAATTTCTTAGAGGCAAATAGATTGCTTTTGTTGTCATTTAATGCAATCTGATCCTTGCGGTTGGATTTTAAAATTTCAAACTCAGGTTCTGGAAAAGCAGGCTCATTGATTAATTCATTGAGCAAGGAAATAACCTGATTAAAATTTCTTTTCAGGCCATACACCGTAATAGAAACATCGTCAAAACCTGGGCTGATTTCCAGAAACGCACCGAGTTTTTCAAAACCTTCGGTGATTTGGCGAGCTGTTTTATTCTTGGTTCCTTCGGCAAGCATTTTGGCCGTTAGCCATGAGACAGATTTTTTGGACTCAAACCAAATGCCAGCTTCAAAAACAAGTTCAATTTTAACAACAGGTTGGTCGCCAGCTTGAAGCCAAAAAATATCAATTCCAGCAGTAGAAGATTGCTGGTTGATCTTGGGTAATCCACTAAAAGCAATTTCGCCTGCTGGAGGTGCAATAGATCTATCTAGCATCAATTCACCGTCGTGTCTTGTACTTCAGCTTTGTCGAAGTTGAATAGGAGAGAAAAACGAATGGTTTCTGCCAATGGATGATTGTTGTCACCAGGAACTAGGTAAGAGAAATCAATTCCAAATTTTTGATACCTCAATCCAAGACCCAAGGTAAGATACTGTCTACCACCTTTGTTTTCGTTTTCATAAAAATAACCCAAGCGGGCTGCGAAGAGTTCTTTATACCAATACTCGACTCCTGTGGAAATCATTATTTCTTGCATTTCTTCTGAGAAGCCATCAGGTGCGTCCGTAAATGAGCCAAACATACCAGCCATGAGGTTTCGATTAGGGTCTTTACCTTTCAATATGACTTGGTCTCCATTGTTATCAATAACAGGGGTTTCACCATCTTCCTCGTAAGCATAAATAGGAGGAGTAGGAACCATCAATTTGTTTAGGTCAAGAGCAAAAGTCAATGAATTGAAAGCATCTAGTCCGACTTTTATAGCGGTTCCTACTCGAAGATTTATAGGAATAAAATCCGCATCACTTTCCGTACCATAAGTTGTTTTTTGACCGATATTGGTGATAGCTGTACCGAAAGATATTTCAGAATCTTTACCACCAATTACAATAGGATTAGTGTAATAAAACCCTAAATCAACGGCAAAGCTGGTTGCAGCTTTGGCTGCGTTGGTTCCACTTCCAATCAGGTTAGACCAGATATATCTTGCGGAAACACCTATGCCTATTTTCTCCGTCAATTTTCTGGAGTATGTTGCATCAAACGCAACTTCTCTAGGGTTTTCAGTTCCTAAATCTCCACCTATCACATCTGTTAAATGAATTTTCCCTAAGTCAAAGTATCGCATAGATACACCAACAGTTTGAATTCTATCTATTTTGTAGTAGCCTGATAAGTAGGTAAGTGACATGTCATCTACTATTTTTCCCAGCCAAGGAGAATAAGATAATGAGGCACCATAGTTATGCTCAATGAAGGCCAATTTCCCATTGTTCCAATGAACACTATTGGCATCTGGAGAAGTAGCCACACCTGCATCTCCCATACCAGTAGCTCGGGAGTCAGGGGCAAAACTTACAAAAGGCACTGCTGTTGTAATAACTCGACTACCTTCTTGACCAGAAGTCTGAGTTTGCGCAAACACAACTAGGTTAGGAATTGAAAGGATTGTTGCTAATAAAATCCTTTTGAATGTTGTTGTTGTCATAGATTTAAAAAATTAACGCACAAAGATAGCTAATTCATAATTACTATTCTTCGGAAGACTTCTCCCGACGAACCATCTACTCTACTTTGCACTTTGAGTTGATAAATATAGATTCCTTTTCTTACTCCTGTAATACCTATGGTGTTCAAGTTCCAAACTAATTCCAAAGAATGGTTCGAGACATTGTCAAAACGGTAGGTTTGAGTATATATTTCTTGACCACGCATATCCGTGAGCGTTAAGTAGGCGACTAAATCTTCTCCTAACCTATCGTGATCAAACCTAACTGTAGTTTGATCCACATCAGGGAGTATTGGGTTGGGATAGCTGATAACATTGGTGAGTTTTATTCCATTTTCCTTGGTGATGAAGAATTCAATTTGTTCAGTTGCAACATTGTTATGAATATCTGAAGCTTCGATTGACAATTCATATCGACCAGGTTCCAGGTCTTCAAGTGGATATGCAATCCATCCTTCTTGATAAGTGTCTAAAGAAGCTTCATAATACTCATTGAGTGGGACAGGTTCATTGTCATTGAGATACAGAAGCAACTCATTGCCAAAGCCGATATTTGAAATATTAATACCACTTTCATCCTTCAGGTGAACAAGTAATAAAGGAGAAGGACCAACGGTTTGTCCTGATTGAAAAGTGGAGTCGTTTAAGAAAATGGATATCTCTGGTTCGGACCGATCAGGATTGGTGACTTTTTCAGATCCCCCAACTATCACTTCTGCGAAGGCACCGTGGGCATCAGAAGTAGATAGATTATTTATAGCATAAAAGCTTAATTTTCCTTCTCCAAAAGAGTAGTTAATGTTTTTTGGAACGATGAAATCGATTTCAAATTGACCTTCTGAAACAGTTGCTTTCCCCTGAAATAAAAGAACGTCCCTAATTTCAAATGTCTGTTTGGTCGATTGATCGCCACGCGTTTGAAATTTTGTTGGTTTGTCATAGGCAGTCAATGTTACTACCCCATCAAATTTTGAGTCAAGAGTTTCATTGGTTTGAATCTCCCCACTTATTGTGTATTTACCAAATGCTTTTAAAGTGTCGAGCTCGTCCAGAGTCTTTCCATTTATTGCAGTCAGTTTTACAGTTTGTTCTGGAAATGATATTCGCATCATCGGATCTCCGAGAAGTGCGTAGTTTCTATTGCCTGGTCCAACAAGACTATTATTTTTAGTTTCCTTAATCATATCTCCCAGCCGCTTGAATTTACCTCCTACTTTTTGCATTGCAGAAAAATAGAAAGCTTCATTTAGTTTGTAGTTGGTATTTGCGTAGACAGGTCTAGCCGCTGTGATAAGTGCTATCGAGCCACCATAAGGGAGTAAAACCATCTGTTCACCTCCAGATACTCTATTTGGATAATCATAATTACCAAACTGACAAGTGGCCGTTACAAAGAGAGACATCAATAAATTATTACTTAAATCATCTATCATTAATTCATTAAAAATGTCTTCACCAGTCAGTTGACCTTCATTGCCATGACCAGTAAAATTCACAATTAAATTGCCATCGGATAAAGCACTCAAAAAGGCATCTGAAGCTTGAGGTGATTTGTTTTGTGTTTGTACGTAAGCGTCAAGATAGACCTTGTTTATATTCAGTTCTTGTCGGGTTGTATCTACATATTTGGACATTTTATCAGCATCCATTTGATGAATGTTGCTGTCTCCATCGTCTGCTATGAAGGTGATTTTATTACGCCATTTACCGTAGCCTAGAGGATTGGTTTGGTAGCGAATGATCTTGTTGACCACAGCCTCTCCAGCTTCATTCGTTTGAATGGGAATACGGCCAATACCAAGCTCCATGGTATGATCTCCAGCTTCAGTTTCTACCCACTCCCCTTCATCATCGGACATGAATCCAAAGTAATCGTCTGAAGAAAAGCTTTCTAAAGGGTCTAACGAATTTCTCGACTCATAGACGGGAACGTAATTCGTCATATCAATGCTCCGATTTTTATAATCGAATGAGCAGTCCCCAAAAAGCAGTACATATTTTAACTGATCGTATTTGTCATATTGGAACTTGATAAAATCTCGAAGAGCAGACACATCCTGCATTCCACTAGAAAACTCATTAAAGACTTGATCAACAGTTACTACCTCCACTTGCATGCCGTCGAAAGCTAGACGAAATTCAGCCAAACGATTGGCAGAAGGCAAGAAATTGGGATGTGTGATGATAATACCGTCTGCTGCAGGTAAGCCATGAAGGTTTTGATTATTAATTTTTTTAATGAAAATGGGTGATAATTCTTGACCTTCATTAAATGCAACATAGGAGGTTGATTCGTTTTCGGATTCAAATAAGACCGTTCCGTTTGACTCTTCTACTTGAATGTTTGAAACAGAAGTAGGTGAGGAAATATCCCATATTCTTGTGGTAGAACTTCCCCCAGATAGTTCAAAAGCTTGTGTACCAGAACTATTGGATCTAAACCACTGAATACTTCCTTGATTTAAGTCAAGTTTTTTCTGTAATTGTACATATACGTAATCTATATAGCCTTCTGAGATGCTTTCATTATTGAATTTGAAGTTGAGATTCAATCCATTGCTTACATTCACTGAAGAACTGGAAATAGTAAATGTATCAGATTGTGTATCTGCTCGTGGAGTATATTTATTGGTAGAAACGGGAGTCATTTGAATCGTACCAAGTTTTGAGCCATTGGCTTCGAGGTCAAAAGAAGAAGAGCTGGAAGATCCAGACAATAGACTTGTGAAGACTTGGATATCAGATTCATTGACTATTTCATCAGTATCAAAAGAAATGCTATGGCTTTTATTAGAACTATTAAATCTTTCACCATACCATTCGCGTCCAGAGTCGACAATACTGTTTTCTTCAAGTTCGTGAATTTCTAATTTTTGGTATGTTCTGGTAGTTGCAATATTCTCATCGACTATTGTGGCAACCGTCGGAGTCCGTAATCCATTCGTGTCTTTTATAGTGAGAAAATAAAATGCAGTGTCAGTATATGGATTTTTTTCAAATTGAAATTGGTTGGTACTTTGACTATAGCTCAAGTGATTAGGTGATTTGCCGTAAAAGAGAATGAAGTCATTCGCGTCAAATTTCCCATCAGATTGTCCCTTTACGAAAATGGAGTTTTCAATTAAATCAACCGGGCGGTCTGCCTCGTTAGATTGGGGAAGTATCCCATTATAGGCATTGCCATAAATGGCTATTTTTTTTGGATCGAGACCTTCTAAGTCGATCCCCATTTCTTCTAGTAGAGTATTATCTATTTTGTAAGGACCATCCTCCAAAATGGCCAATTTGTACCAACTACCACTGGAAAGCACAGAAGAATTCTGTGCTTTTACTTTTTGAATAAAAGTAAAAGCTAATAAAACGGTACAAATGATATGTAAAATTCCTTTCAACTTAATCTTATCAACGTCAACAAAGGACACTTTCGTTCCTTATGTTTTAGGAGCCATTAAATGAGTTAAAATAGATCCAACTATATACATGACAATAATTAGCGGAACAGCCACTAACTGAAAGAGAATTGCCATGATCAAACTTAAAAGCAAAAAAGCATATTTAGCTTCATTACCTTTCCAACCATACTGTTTAAACTTAAAAGCCAGCATAGGTATATCTGCTACTAGCAAAAGAGAAGTACAGATCGTAATGCCCACTAAAACCTCCCAATTGCTTACAACATCATACCACAATCCTTCATTTGCTAAATGAGCCAAGGAAATGATAAAAAATGCATTTGCAGGCGTGGGCAATCCAAAAAACCGGTCAGATTGACGCTCGTCGTTATTGAACTTGGCCAATCTAAGCCCAGACATCACTGCTATCAATATAGATAAGTATTTCCAAGGGGAGTCAGGAGCACTAATTTGTAGCAATTGATACATGACCAATGCCGGAACTACTCCAAAAGAGACCATATCGGCGAGAGAGTCCAAGTCTTTACCAATATTCGAAGTCGATTTTAATAAACGTGCAGCAAAACCATCAAAAAAATCGACTACCCCAGATAACAACGTGTAGTATAGTACATACTCCAATCTACCTTCAAAAATCTCTATGATAGCAAAACAACCAAACGCCAGGTTTAAGCTAGTTAATGCATTTGGGGTTAAGTTTCGAATGCTCATTTAGATATTGCACAAAAGGGGTTCGACACTTTTTCTTTTCCTACGGTCGTGGTTCCACCATGCCCTGGATAAACTATTGTATCGTCATCTAGCACAAATACCTTTTCATGGATACTTTTAATAAGTGTATCAAAATCACCACCTGGTAGATCTGTACGGCCGATACTTCCATCGAATAATACGTCCCCTCCAATGCAAATATTTTGTTCTTGATTCACCAATACCACATGCCCTGGCGCGTGCCCTGGAGTAAAATAAATATCGAGCTTTGAGTTGCCAAATTCGATTTGATCACCTTCATTAAAAAAGTTGTCTGCTTCAGTGTTTTCAAAATTTTGAAAACCATAAGCTGGCGCATACACTTCGACAGATTTTAAAGTGGCTTCATCTTCTTTATGAATAGTCAATGAAACGCCGTATTTCTTTTTAATAAATGCATTACCAAATACATGATCGATATGACAATGCGTATTGATAAGTTTGACTACCTTCAATTCGTTGGCTTCTATAAAGTCGGTCAGTTCATCATTTTCGGCTTGTTCATAACATCCCGGATCAATAACAATTGCTTCTTTGGTCTCGTCATAAAGCACATAAGTGTTTTCCATGAAAGGATTAAAAACAAAATTTTGTATTTGGATCATATTTATAAGTTGTAAGTCCGCAATTTTGTCGGATTATTGCTCAATCGCAAATATAACATGTACGACTACTTAATCATCGGTCATGGACTCGCTGGCGCTGTACTTTCGCAGAAATTGCTAGAAAGAGGACAAAAAATAATGGTGCTGGACGAACCAAGTAACAACCATTCATCTGTGGTCGCTGCTGGCATTTTCAATCCTATTACTGGAAGGAAAATGTTTAAAACTTGGAAAGCCAATCAGTTGTTTCCTGAATTGATGAATTTTTATCCCTCTTTGGAAACAAAGCTGAAAGCCAAATTTTATCATCCTATAGGAGTCTATCGGCCATATTTTGCCATCGAAGATCAGAATGATTGGGAAGCAAAAAAATCTGATGCGAAGTTTGAATCGTACATAGAACAGGCCACCACATCAAATACATCCACTCATCAGCTTCATGATCCTTACGGAGGGTTGTTTTTGAAACAAGCGGGGTATGTGAATATTGTGAAACTGTTGAATGCCAACAAAAATTATCTGATCGATAAGGGTAGTTATCGAGAAACAATGTTTTATGAAAAGGAATTGAAGCACGAAGGGGATTGTTTTTCTTTCGGCGAATTGAATTTTAAGAAAATAATCTTTTGCAATGGAATTCATGCTCATTCATCCGAATGGTTTCAATGGTTGCCGTTTCACCCTGTAAAAGGAGAGTTGATCGATGTAGAACTGAACAAACGTCCTCAAACCATTTACAATAGAGGCGTATTTATGCTTCCATTTGATGGAGGACATATAAGAGTTGGATCTACCTATCATCACCGTTTTGATAACATGGAACCAACCGAAGAAGGACAAAATGAATTAAAAGAAAAGTTGGGCGGATTGTTGAAAGAGTCGTATAAAATAAAAGGAAGCCGAGCGGGTGTTCGACCAGCGACCAAAGATCGCCGCCCATTCATTGGAAAACATCCAGATAATGAACATATTTATGTTTTTAATGGTTTTGGTTCTAAGGGAGTTTCTCTGATTCCACATTGCTCAAAACAATTAGTAGCATACTTGTTAGATGGGGAGGCGTTGGATACTGAAATTGATGTTAGTCGTTATTATTCTCACTATCCTGCTCGATCAAAAAAATAGCTATATGCAATTGAAAGTACTACTTATTGGTTTATTTGTCTTAACTGCTTTGACTTCTCGGGGTCAAGAGCACAGAAAGGTATTTGGCCAGAATAGAGTACAGTATAAAAGTTACGATTGGAACTATTATAGTACGGATGACTATGATGTTCATTACTATGCGCTGGGCGAAGATTATGCAAAGCTCACTATGGATTATTTGGACGAAGAATATGATAAACTGACAGATTTGTTGGGCTATGCTCCTTTTTCCAAGACTAAAATTTTCATATACAATTCACCAGTAGATCTCAAACAAAGCAACATTGGTGTGGATGGGGCAACATTTACCATTGCAGGTCAGACCAAATTTGTGAAACTACAAGTCGAAGTTGCTTATCCAGGAAGTATCATAGAATTTAAGAAAGAGCTCAAATTTAGACTTACCAAGATGCTCCTCGACGATATGATGTTCGGAGGCAGTTTAGCAGAGATGTTTCAGAGTGCCTATTTGCTTCATTTACCAGAATGGTTTATAGGAGGGGCTGCGCATTATTCAGCATATGGCTGGAGTGTGGAAATGGACGACTATATGCGTGATTTTCTCACCAAAAGGAAGACCAAAAAATTGAACCGATTGGAAGACGTTCGAGCTCAAATGGTGGGTCAGTCGGTTTGGAATTATATCGCTGTGAAATATGGAAAAAGCAATTTGTCCAATATTCTCAACCTTACTCGGATTATTAGAAATCCCGAACATAGTATTGCAAGTTCACTCGGTATCTCATTTAAACAGTTTAAGTACGAGTGGGCTGAGTATTATCGAAATGCAAATGCCACCTTGGATGCGGCTTATGATTCACCTGAAAAAGACAACAAACTAATAAACAAAACAGGAAAGGTTGCAAAACTAACGAAGGTTCGTGTAAGTCCAGATGGGAAATATTTGGCCTATGTAAACAACTATAGAGGCAAATACACGGTGAATGTTAGAAATATTGAAACTGGTAGAGAAAGAACAGCGCTTCGAGGTGGCTATCATGTGATCAATCAAGAAGTAACGCTCGAGCTACCGATCATTGAATGGATTACAGATAAAAAATTAGGGATTATCCAAAATTGGTATGGCACCAATTATTTGGTGTCTTATGACGTGCTCACCAGATCTAAGCAGCGAAAATCGCTACTCAGGTTTAACCAAATTCAAGGCATTGGATTCAATGACAATGGAAAACTGGCTGTGATAAGTGCCGATATTCAGGGTCAGAATGATCTTTATCTCATTAGTATGAGAAGAAATGCCGTAAAACGATTGACTAAAGACAAATATGATGACCTCAACCCTAAATTCATTCCTGGAACCGATGCCATTGTTTTTAGTTCTAACCGGCCAAGTGATACACTCAATTTAGAGTTAGACAACATCAATGATGCTCCTGAGGTTTTGAATTTGTTTGCTTATGACCTGGACACCACCACCAATGTTGTCTTTCGGATGACTAATACACTAAGCAATGATTATTACCCTGTACCTGTAGATAAAGAAAATGTTTTTTATCTGAGTGACCAAAAAGGAATCTACAATCTCTACAAGTATGATTTTTCAAATGGAATTTACAATCAGGTATCCAATTTTAGGACCAGTTTGCAGGAGTACGATATAAATAGAGATACCCATGATTTGGCATTTTTAATGCTCAACGATGGAAAATCGAGAATCTATCTTCATGAGAGTTATAATTTGGATCAAACCACATTTACACCTCCTACTTTACGTAATCAATTGGAACAAGTAGAATTTATCCGAAAAAGAAGAGCAGAAAAGGCTACTGATGATATGCCACAAGAAGAATTTGAACTGGGTGAGGGTCTTTTTGATGTGGAGCGTGAAGGGGAAGGTTCTTTGATTGTTGATGAACAATTGGAAGAAGAGGAAGATGAGTTTATTGATACAGATGACTATCAATTCGAAGATGAACCAGAAGATGAGGAAGATGGCCAAGCATTTTCATTTCTCACTACGTATCAAAAAATGCAAAGAGAACCAAGCGTAACGGGTCCCCATAAATATCAAACTGCCTTTTCTTCAAACAATGTGATTACCACCTTCAAAATAGACCCGGTTAGGGGCTTTGGAATATTGATGGAATATGAGATGAATGATGTCCTTGAGAATCATAAATTTTATGGAGGTTTTCTTGCGATTACAGACCTTAAGAGTGGTGATTTTTTCGCAGAATATCGCTTTCTAAAGTATACCATAGACTTGATGGCCAGATATGATAGAAATGTATATTTGGAAGAACAGTTTGATTTTTCCGGATCTGGAGATGAGATTATTCAGAAGTATAAGAAGAATACTTTTACATTGGGAGCTTCCTTACCTTTATCTGTAGCTACTCGATTTGACTTCCAGCCATTTATGACATTTACTCATTTTTATAATTTAAGTCCAGATGCCTTGCAACTGAGTAGTGCACCACAAGAGTATAAATTGGAATCACACAATACCTACGCTGGATTCAAAACGCACTGGGTATATGATAATACATTGGCCAATGGCCTGAACCTTTATGAAGGAAGTCGAGCGAAAATTTCTTTTGAGCACTATCAAGCATTGAATGACAATGCACTAACCTTTAGTAATTTTACTGTTGATCTACGACGATATCAGAAAATATCAAGAGAGTTAATTATTGCCACACGCGTGTATTTCGGGCGCTCATTTGGTAATCATCCCATGACATACATGCTCGGTGGCATGGACAACTGGGTGGCAAATGATAGTGAAAACACTGATCAGGTAAGCTCACCTCTACATTTCAGCAATACTAAAGACAATTCAGATATTTTATTTGCCCAATTTGTTAACCTTCGTGGGTTCAATTATAACGAATTCAGTGGTTCAAATGTGCTCACATTGAATGCTGAATTGCGTTTCCCAATTATTAAATATTTCTCAAGGGGGTCTATAAAATCTAATTTCTTAAGAAACTTTCAGGTTATTGGGTTTTATGATTTAGGATCTGCATGGACGGGCAAGTCTCCTTTCAATGAGGATCATGAAGTCAATACTAAGATTGTTAAAAGAGAGGGCTCTCCTTTCGAAGCTGTAATTCGCGCATCAAACAATCCATGGCTGGCTAGTTATGGTTTTGGTCTTCGCACAGTGTTATTGGGTTATTATGCCCGATTTGATTTTGCTAAACCCATGGCCGATTATGAAATTGGTAAAATGCAATTCTATCTCAGTTTAGGTTATGACTTCTAACAGCAGCCTGAATCAGTTCTATTTTTAATACTGGGCTTATTTAACGATCATTGCAGATGCTTAAATCTATGACTGGGTACGGCCATGCTAAATTTGAAAATGATCAAATGAGCATTGATGTAGAGATCAAATCTTTGAACTCCAAATTTTTGGATATTTCTACCAAGTTGCCAAAAGAAGTGGCAGCTTTTGAAAATGAGATCAAAAAAATTCTGACTGAAAAAATCGTAAGAGGTAAGGTCAATTTTAGCGTAGAGATAGCCTTGAAAAATGGCATTGGTAGCGCTGGTACACTTAATCAGTCCTTGTTCAATCATTATAAGAATGAACTGAGATCGGTTGTAAGCGAACAAGAACTATCTGATACGGATTTAGTAAAAGAGGTTCTTCGCATGCCAGATATCTTAGAGTTCACAGATACTACCAACGATCAGGTAGACAGGGATCAGCTGTTTTCTCTGACGGGTGAGGCACTAGTCGAATGTGAAAAGTTTAGAATTCAAGAAGGTCAGGCAGCAGAATCAGCGTTGGCCACGTTCGCCAAGCATATTGATGAAAAGTTAGCTCTGATTAAGCAAAAAGATCCTGAAAGGATCGAAGCTATCAAGGATAGAATCAATGAAAGTTTATCTGAGTTGGCAGCTTCAGACAAATCCGACCCCAACCGATTTGAACAAGAGCTCATATACTACATCGAAAAACTTGACATTGCTGAAGAAATCATCAGATTGCAAAATCACATTGCTTATTTCCATGAAACTTTAGCGGAGAAAGAATCTCAAGGTAAAAAACTAGGTTTTATCAGTCAGGAAATGGGTAGAGAGATAAATACCATTGGCTCAAAAGCCAACAACTCTGACATCCAAAAACTGGTGGTGGACATGAAGGATGAGTTAGAAAAAATCAAAGAACAGGTTCTCAACGTAGTTTGAAGATTAGTTAGAATGGACTTACGACTATTTTAACGGTACAGCTTTGATTACCACTGGTAGCCTTTGCTAGATACAAACCATCTTGAAGAAACCCCAAGTCCAGAGAAGTTTTAATATGCGCAGTCAGAAAGACTTCTGCAACTTTATGGCCTGTAAGTGAATAAATTTCTAGTCGAGTATCAGCCATGTTTGACTGAAAATTTACAATTCGATCAGACAAAGTTGGCACTGGGAAAGCGGTGATGGATAATTTATTTTCGTCCTCAGCAGTAGAAGTCGAGAGTAATCTCAACCCACCTTGGATGCTACCCACGGCAATCACAACTCTTCCCAACAACTCTCCAAAGGCTGGTTTGGATATTCTTCCAAATCTAGTAGAGACCAATACACTCGATGAATTAAGTTTTATTATGGATTCTTGTGGAACGGAGTTACCTGAGTGGAAATCAGAATAGATTAACATTTTTCCTGTTCTATCTGTCGTGATCAGGTCAGTTCCGTCAATATCGTCTATTGCTCCAGTAGCTACAGAAAGATTGCTTTTGTCTCCGTCAGCTACGATATTTAAAAATCCCTCAGTTTCAAGCGTAAACATTGGATGGGTTGAGGTGCCCGTATTTATATAATAATCCAATCTTCCATTCGATATACCCAGCAGTAAATCAGGCAAATCATCATCATTAATATAATCCAAGGTGAAATCATCCAATCTTGAAAAATTGAATTCTATGAATTGTAGCTGTGATAATTCCAAAGTTTCGAGCGTAGATCCGTTGTTTCGAATATAAAAAAGCGTAGATCTGAAGCTTTCATCCAAGGCGGAAAACACGAGATCAAGTTTCTGATCACCATTGATATCTACGAATTGCGGTTTGAGTTCGGTAAGACCTAAAGTCGAAAGATCGTATAAATCATCGGTTACCCATTCTAAGCCACTTTGGGTTGATCGGTAGTAAGTCAAGGAAGAAATAAAGTCATTATTGTTTAGGCTACCCACATTGCCAATAATCAGGTCATTGTTTCCGTCTCCATCTATATCTGCTATGGCAGGATAGGCGTGTTCACCGACATCTATCATTTGATCCTGCAGAAAAGGAATTGAATTTTCAAATTGATTACTACTACTTTCACTATTCTCAAAAAGAAGGCTTGAAGATTTAAAGTCAATCTCGCGAAAGGTGTTGGACCTTACATTGCTGGAAACAATCAAATCTTTTTGTCCATCAAAAGTGACGTCTTCGTAGCCTCCAGTAGGAAATGAAGTAAAATTAAGGTTGGAGCTAAATAATGGAAAGGCATTGTCGAATGAGGCAAAGGAGGGTGAATTTAGGCTGCCATTATTTTCGGCATAGCTGAGATTTTCGCAAGTTTCTTGACTAAGCACCAAGTCCATCAGTCCATCTGAATTGTAGTCTAATGAAAGCAGAGCTTTGCCTCCAGCATGCAAAATTCTACCAGACGAGCTGCATGGTTCATCAATAGTGAAATTATCACAGCCACAGTCCCAGATGTCGCCATACGAACGTGTCTCACGAACGAAATCTAATCCACAAGACCCTTCATTTTCAACCGAATGATTTTTATGAAATTCAATCTGACTACTGGATGCAAAGTCAAACCCTAAAATGTCCAAATCACCATCGTTGTCTAAATCGGCTATAGATGGGATATCAGTAGGGTTAAAGAGTAAATTGATTTTTGAACTCGACCCTAGAGTTTTAAGTGGCTCAGCGACTAATTCCCATGAAACTGAATTGTTGGAAGATATATTCCTAAAGACTCGAATTCCTTGTCCCGTATAAGTAAAAAGATCCTTGAATCCATCACAATCATAGTCTGCAAGAATCATCCAGTGTTGAATGTTTTCGGGAAACAAAAACTCAAAATAAGGTTGATAGATATATGCTGTTCCCGTATTCTCAAAGCAATTGATTTTATCAGCCGAACGATCAAAAAGGACTAAATCCAAGTCGCCATCACCATCTAAATCAATCGTATGATACTGCGCACTATTGATACCACCGGTAAAGGCCAGTTCAAGCGTTTGATTGTTTTTGATTGCGAAGGGTTGAATAATCTCTAATTCCACTTGGGCACAAAGAGACTGAGTGAGGAGAATTTGGATTAATAAAAATTGGGATATTCGCATCATAATCAATTGGCACTTTCATGCTATCCGACAATCAAACCGTCAATAACCAGAATTATTGGGTGCTGGTAAATATATTTGTGACCTGCCATACAAATAACAACAAATTTGGATCAAACCATTTCTTTCCTTTACGAAAAATTTTTAAACAGTGCCGGTGTATGCACTGATACCAGGTCGCTTCAAGAAAATCAAATCTTCTTTGCGCTCAAAGGAGATAATTTTAATGGCAATGTCTATGCCGCTCAGGCCATTCAAGAGGGCGCACTTGTTGCGGTAGTTGATGAGACGCAGAATGAAAAGAATGAACAATATGTTGTGGTAGACGATGTCTTGAAGTGCCTTCAATCATTAGCTATACATCACAGAAACCAATTCAAAATCCCATTTTTGGGAATTACAGGCTCCAATGGAAAAACTTCAACTAAGGAATTGGTAGCTCGAGTATTGGGATCGGATCGCAAAACTCAATACACCAAAGGAAATCTCAACAATCATATTGGTGTGCCGCTGACGCTTCTCAGCATTGCAGAAGATACGGAATTTGCCATAATAGAAATGGGAGCCAACCATGTAGGGGAGATCGCTTCACTTTGCGAAATGGCTAAGCCTACGCACGGATTGATTACTAATATTGGAACTGCTCACATTGGAGAATTTGGCGGGCAAGAGGCCATCATTAGGGCCAAAAGTGAGCTGTTTGATTATCTCAGAAAGACGGACGGGATTCCGTTTATCAATCTAGAAGACCGGATATTGCAAAACATGTCAAAGCGGTTTTCTAACGCCATTAGCTATCCAAATGAATTATGTTCCCTCAAATCAGCTACTCCATTCGTTCATTATAAAGATGTGCATGGCGATACCCATGCCACTGAGATGATCGGAGCTTATAATTTCCTCAACATTTCTGCTGCAGTTACCATAGGCCACTTTTTTGAAGTGGAAGATCCTTACATGGCGATAGATGGCTATATGCCTGATAATAACCGATCTCAAATGATTGAAATTGGTTCGAATACCATTATACTAGATGCCTACAATGCCAATCCAGACTCTATCCGGGCAGCTTTAGATAATTTGGCTATAATAGATAGTAATCATAAAGTGGCCATTTTAGGAGACATGAAAGAACTGGGTGAGTATGCTGAAGAAGAGCACAGAAAAATCATTGACTATGCTGAAACCTTGGGCCTTAATGAGGTGTATTTGGTAGGGAATGATTTTAAAAAGGCACACCATCATTCTAAATCTAAAGTATTTGAAAAAATTGATGAACTAAGCGATCTCCTCCAAAAGAAGCCGCTTACTGCTGCCATCGTTTTAATCAAAGGCTCACGAGGCATGAAAATGGAGCAGCTTACTAAACTCACGGACCTATGGAATTAAAACCTACCATAAAATTTCTGAATGAGCTTTCAGCCAACAACAACAAAGAGTGGTTCGACGCCAATAGAAAAACCTATGAATCATGTCGAAAAGATTTTTTGGGATTTGTTGGAAACATTATTGACGAGATAGCCAAATTTGACTCAGAGCTCACAGATGTCGATCCCAAGAAATGTGTCTTTAGAATTAATAGAGATATTCGCTTTAGTAAGGACAAGACTCCGTACAAAACTAATTTTGGAGCTCTGATGGGAGGTGCAGGAAAAAAGACAGAGGGCACAGGTTTTTACATTCATTTGGCTCCTGGGCAGAATTTTGCAGGAGGAGGAATTTACATGCCAAAACCTGAGACTTTGGCTGCTATTAGACAAGAAATCGATTACAATCCAGATGGTTTGAATATGCTATTGGCATCCAAAAACTTCAAAGAAACATTTGGCGAAATAAGAGGCGAAAAATTAAAAACAGCACCAAAAGGGTACCCAAAAGACCATCCAAATATCGAATTGTTAAGATTCAAAAGTTTCTATGTGATTAAGGAATTTAGTGAGAAAGACCTCGCTGATGAAGGCTTCTTTGATGAGTTGATTTCGACCTACAAAAAGGCTTATGAGTTCAACAAATACTTAAAAGAGGCAATTAGTTGAAAATAATTATGAAAAGATTTGGTAATATAAAATCATAATCTATTTTTGCACACCCAAATCAAGGGCGCTTAGCTCAGCTGGTTCAGAGCACCTCGTTTACACCGAGGGGGTCGGGGGTTCGAATCCCTCAGCGCCCACCACTTCAAAAGCCATTTCGGTAATTCGGAATGGCTTTTTTTATGCCCAAAAGTTTAAGATATTATTAGGGATGAGAACCCCCGACAAACAATAAGGTTCGAAACCGACGAAGGAGGTTCACGAAGGGTTTGTGCGCATGACTGTGTGTATGAGTAATCCCTCAGCGCCCACCACCTCAAAAGCCATTTCGATTACTCGGAATGGCTTTTTTTATGCCTGCGATTTTAGAATATAAAGAGGGATGAGAGTCCTATCTATTGGGAGACACGTATAGATAAAAACATGAATATTGAATTAGACTTCTTGTTCGGCTAAAACTTCTTTTACAATTTGGGCAAGGTGATCCGGACTCGCAACCGGTTTCATAACGAATTTGGCAGCACCAGCTTTTAGTAACTCCTGCTCATGCTCATAATGTGAGGACAACATGATGATGATAGGCTTGTGTTCAAGTGCGTCTATGGTAGTGAAGCCACTTATTTCGGGCATATCTACATCTAAAAAAAGAATGTCTGGCTTCAATTTGTCTATAGCCATCACGCCTTCAATAGGATTGCTATAAGCGCCACTAAATTCTAGAAAATCAACGCGCTTGATATATTGTTCAAGTATTTCATTGAACATCTTGTCATCATCAATACAAACGCAACTATATTTCATTTCTGCCAGTTTTATAGTTCTATAAAGATAGTTCCATTTGATCGAATTTTTGAAATTTAGCCGCCACTTAATAGAAAAATGACAATCATTCTTATTGTCTAATAAAATGTACAATTTTGCCCAAATCAAGAAAATTCATGAAGGTATATTTAGATAATTCGGCTACTACACCAATGGACCCAGAGGTTTTTGAAGCTATGAAACCATACTTTATGGATAATTACGGGAATCCTTCTTCTATTCATTCACATGGCCGACAGGCGCGCTCTTCTATCGAAAAATGCAGAAAGCAAATTGCAGATTTATTAAACACCTCTCCTGCTGAGATTTTTTTCACGTCTGGTGGCACAGAGGCAGACAATACAGCAATATGTAGCTCAATAGAAAGCCTTGGGGTAAAAAGAGCAATAACTTCAAAATTAGAGCATCATGCTGTACTGCATACATTAGAGTATCTAGCAAAGCAAAATAGAGTGGAATTAAAGTTTGTGGATATTGATCCCGAGGGTCGAATAGATATAAATCATTTAGAGTCTTTGTTACAAGAGACACCTTCTTTTGTAAGTTTGATGCATGCCAACAATGAAATTGGTAACCTCAATGACATCCAAGTTATCGGCGAATTGGTAAAAAATAACAAGGGCTATTTTCATTCGGATACCGTGCAAGCCATGGGCAAATATGAGCATGACTTATCTCAGCTTAAAGCCGACTTTATTGTAGGCGCAGCACACAAAATTTATGGACCGAAAGGCTGTGGTTTTCTTTATATCAATCATGAAACTAAAATCAACCCTTTTATTCATGGTGGAGCACAGGAAAGAAACATGAGAGGCGGTACGGAAAACGTAGCAGGTATTGTGGGGCTGACTAAGGCACTAGAAATTTCTTATCGTGATATGGACAAAAACCGCAAGCATATTTCTGCATTGAAGGAGCAAATGCTGGCTGGTTTGAAAGAAAAAATATCTGGCGCAACTTTCAATGGTCTATCTGGAAATATGGAACAAAGTCTCTATTCTGTGATTAATGTAGGCTTACCGGCCACAGATGAAAATGATATGTTACTGTTCAATCTCGATATCAAAGGCATCTCAGCGAGTGGAGGTAGTGCCTGTGCCAGTGGATCTAATATTGGCTCGCATGTATTAACTGCACTTGGTGTAGATCCTGAAAGAGGAGCGATACGATTTTCATTCTCCAAATATACCAAGCCCGAAGAAGTGGATTACGCAGTTGATGCCTTGGCCGAATTGATGAATTAACTCTTAGCTAAATCACAAACACAATCCACCCACATTGGATGTACGTTAAGGCTTTCTACCAAGTCCCATCGTTCTCCTCCTAATGCCAAGAAATCTTCTTTGTAAGTTTTGCCTACTTCAAATGTAGTTTCTAGACAGTCAGCAACAAATGCAGGAGAAAAAGCTAAAACTTTTTTGTGTCCAGCATCAGCCAATTCAGTTATCACTTCATCCGTATATGGTTTGATCCATGGGTCTTTTCCTAGCCTAGATTGAAAGGCAGTGGATACTTTATCTTCCGGTAGACCAAGTTTCTCAGCCATTAGTCGGGTGGTTTCAAAGCACTGAGCTCTGTAGCAGTATCTGTTTTTGCTGTGGCAAGAATTGCAGCAATCACATAGTTGACAAGTACTGATTTCGGCTTTCAATATTTGCCTTTCGGGCAGACCGTGATAACTAAAAAGGAAATGATCATAGTCATGTTCGTCCATCCACTTCTTTGCATTTTGAGCGATTGTTTCAAGCAATTTTGGGTGATCGAAAAATGGGCCTTCAAAATCAATTTTCGGAATTACTTGCCAGCCACCAACTATTTCCATCACCTTTTGGATCACAGAACCATTGGATGCGGAAGCATACTGTGGAAATAGCGGAATCACTTTGATCTGAGTGACTCCAGAATTCTTGAGCTTATCCAGACCCGATTGTATCGACGGGTTTTGATAGCGCATGGCTAATTCTACCTGATAGTCTTTCCCTAGTTGTTTCTGAACAGCCTCAGTTAAATCCTCACTGTAGAATTTGAGCGGAGAGCCACGATCCTCCCAAAGCTTTTGATATTCTTTGGCAGACTTAGGGCTGCGAAAAGTGGCAATAATAATATTGACTAAAAACCACCTGGACAGGTAAGGAATATCAATCACTCTTTCGTCCATGAGAAATTCTCTCAAATACTTTCTGACATCTTTTACTGATGGGCTGTCGGGTGTGCCCAGGTTGACAAGAAGGATTCCTTTTTTCGCCATGATCATTTTTTAATTGACACAAAGAAAGACGAGAAAGAGGATACAGCCAAATAATAAAAAAGCTCCAGATGGGGAACACCTGGAGCCAGCAGCATTTTGAGAAAAATTAATTATTATGTACTGGCTAAAGTAGAGGGAGACGATTTACAGATCTTGCCAAATGATTTAAACATTCTGCCAATAAGCGCATCTACTTCAAAAAGTACGGTTTTAGGAGTAATTCTTAATTGGGATATTCAATTGATTGGCAATTTCTTTTGATTTTTTTAGAATAAAATTCAACCTTTTACTCGAACCAATGTAGGCAGGCTCTTCTTGTCCTGTAAATTTGATATAGGCCTTAAATACATATTCCTTTCCATGTCTGGGTTGACCAATGTCAGTCATACTATCGTTATATTTACTTACATAAGTAAACACATTTTTTGCCTCCTTCAAAAATACGTACTCTGCTTTTTCATAGTCAAAGTATTTGCCTTTCTTGAATCCTAAAACCCACAGGTATTCATTGAAGTGGTTTTTATTTACGTTGATGTTCAAACGATAATGAGTAGTGACCATCAAAATTCCAACAATCAGCAAAAAAGGTGTTGCCTCTGGTCTGGTGAATATGGCTCCCAATCCTGCGGCAATAATTCCATAACCAATTATTATAAAGTTGAAGGGAAGGTAGAATGAGACTTTAATGTCGATTGGCATTGGCATGTTGCGTTTCAAGTTGAAATGAAGGGTGTAAAATAAAAAAGGCAATCTTCTTTCGAAAATTGCCTTTGTGTTGCTCCTCTTGTTAGACTCGAACTAACGACCCTCTGATTAACAGTCAGATGCTCTAACCAACTGAGCTAAAGAGGAATTTTATGTAATAGTCATTCGCTTTTGAATAACTCCCTGATTTTGGGACTGCAATATTAGTGGCTTCTTTTTAATTCTACAATATAAGTATTCAAAAAATTACAAGTTTATTTCTTGTCCGGATTGATCTATGATTATTCAGACATATTGCATCCTAATTATTAAACAAAACGGACAATATGGCGCAATAAAATTGATTATTTGCAATTAATCAGACATAATGGCATTAAAATTAAGTTTTTATGCTAATGGCATACAATTAGCAATAAGGCTTCATGAATTTATTGTTCAACAAAAAATTAAATAAAATGTCATTGATTAAGTATAACCCAAGAACCCTAAGAACATTCACTACAAACAATATGTTTGATGACTTGTTCAACGATCGTTTTTTTAACAACGATGTGACTGTTGGAAAATCATTTACCCCTCAGGTAGATATTTCAGAAACAGAGAAATCATTTGAATTGAGTTTTGCCATTCCGGGCATCAAGAAAAATGAAATTAGCATTGACTTAAATGAAGGTCAATTGATCGTAAGTGGTGAAAGGAAATTTGAAGAAAAGAAAGAAGAGAAAAACTTCCATTCTGTAGAAACCAGATATGGTTCTTTCAGCAGGTCTTTCCACTTGCCAGACAACATCGACGCAAACAAAGTCGAAGCAAAATATGAAGATGGGCTTTTGAATATCACCATCCCTAAGGATGAGAAGAAGATTCAGAAGAAGACCATTGCTATCAAGTAATAGTTAGTAAGTTGAGGTTGGTTTTAACCCCGACAACTGGCCTCCAGCCCGTTGGTCGGGGTTTTTTGTTAAATGTTGTTAACATTATTATCCATTAAATTTATATGCCGTTAATTGGTCAGAAGAAAGTAAAAACTTAAAGAAATGAATAATAGACAGTTTTTTATCAGAATGGTGTTTGCCTCTATGTTAGGAGGAATAGTGGCGCTCGGCGGATATCAAATGATCAAAGAAGATCAAGTTCGTGTGATTCAGGCAGACAATCAGCCAGTAAGATTTTCAAATTATGAACTAGACTCATCTGCGATGATTGTTCCAGAAGGTTTGAACTTCGTTTATGCAGCCAAAGCAGTAACCCCAGGAGTCGTTCATATTAGAAGCACGTTCGAAGGCTCGTCTCGAATGGGGCAAGGCACGAATCAGTTTGATGAATATTTCAGACAGTTTTTTGGTGACCCTCAAGGAGGCAGCCAGCCACAGCAACGACAATCTATGGGATCTGGCAGCGGCGTGATTATTAGCCAGAACGGATACATCGCGACCAACAATCACGTGATAGAAAGTGCAACTGAAATTGAAGTTTTACTGAATGACAATAGAACCTACAAAGCTGAAATAGTTGGTACAGATCCAACTACTGATTTGGCACTATTAAAGATTGATGCATCAGGATTGCCATTTATTAAAGTAGGAAATTCTGATCAAGTCCAGATTGGTGAGTGGGTGTTGGCTGTAGGGAATCCATTTGAATTCCGATCCACGGTTACTGCTGGTATCATCAGCGCCAAAGGTCGAAACATTAACATTTTGAGAAATAGGAATAACCTTCAAATTGAATCATTTCTTCAAACTGATGCCGCTGTGAACCCGGGAAATTCAGGAGGTGCATTAGTGAATCTAAGAGGTGAACTGGTGGGAATTAATACGGCCATTGCTACACCTACAGGCACTTATGCAGGCTATTCATTCGCCGTTCCATCCAATTTGGTAGACAAAGTATTGGCGGACTTGAAAGAATTTGGCGTGGTACAACGTGCGCTGCTAGGCATTAACATTCGAGATGTGAATGCTCAGTTGGCTGAAGATGAAGATTTGAATGTATTGGAAGGTGTCTATGTAATTAATGTAAACCCCAACAGTGGAGCTGATGATGCTGGCATTGAAAATGGTGATGTGATTATTGCTGTGCAAGGCGAGAAGGTAACAAAGACTTCTGAGCTACAGGAAAAAGTAGCATTGAATAGACCTGGTGATAAAGTAAAAGTGACACTCATCAGAAACGGCAAAGAGAAAACAGTAACCGCTACTTTGAAAAATACTTTGGGCACCACTACCACCATTGCGTCATCTAATAATATGACGATTCAAGGAGGCACTTTTGCTGACTTATCCAAAGATGAAAAAGCAGAATTGAAAATAGAAGGGGGTGCTAAGCTATTGAAGGTAGAAGGCGGCAAATGGAGAGAAGCTGGTATCAAGGCTGGATTTATTGTAACGGCCATTGATAAGCGTCCCATTCTTTCAGTAGAGGATTTGTCAAGAGCACTGACTCGAACCAATGACGGATCTGGCTTGTTGATAGAAGGCTTGTATGAAGGAGGCGAGAAAGCTTATTACGGCATTGGTTGGTAAAAACCATCTATTCTGATACGATATTAACATAATCCCCGCTCGTTCGGGGATTTTTTATGTATCAATCCTATTAATCAGTAGGATCATCTATTTTTGCGGCAACTCTAATTAACACAGAAATGGCAGACAAATTCGGCATAACGCAAGCGTTAAAAAACCTCGGCATTGAGGAATTAAACATGGGATCAAGCACCGGTTCTAATTGGATCAAATCCAACGGTGCAGTCATAGAATCCTATTCTCCAGCAGATGGAAAACTGATTGGAAAAGTGACTTCTGGTTCAGAAGAAACTTATGAAGAAATTATTAAAACAGCTTCTGAGGCTTTCAAATCTTGGAGACTGGTTCCAGGACCCAAAAGAGGAGAAATCGTTCGTCAGGTAGGTGAAGCCTTAAGAGAACACAAAGAAGATTTAGGTAAACTCGTTTCTTACGAAATGGGTAAATCTTACCAAGAAGGATTAGGTGAAGTTCAGGAAATGATCGACATCTGTGATTTCGCTGTTGGACTATCTCGTCAGATGTATGGATTGACCATGCATTCTGAAAGACCAAGCCACAGAATGTATGAGCAGTATCATCCATTAGGTATTGTAGGTATCATTTCAGCCTTCAACTTCCCAGTAGCCGTTTGGGCATGGAATAGTGCTTTGGCTTGGGTTTGTGGAGATGTTTGTCTTTGGAAACCAAGTGAAAAAACACCTATTACTGCGATTGCCTGTCAGCACATTACTGACAAAGTATTCAGAGCAAACGGCGTAGCAGAAGGCGTAAACAATTTGATTATTGGTGATGCCAAAATTGGCCAGTTGATGTCGAATGACAAACGCGTACCTCTAGTTTCTGCAACAGGCTCTACTCGTATGGGTAAGGCTGTTGGTGAAGCAGTAGGCGCAAGATTGGGAAGAGCTTTATTAGAATTAGGTGGAAACAATGCCATCATTATTTCTAAGCACGCAGATTTGGATATGTCTTTGATAGGTGCTGTTTTTGGAGCAGTAGGTACGGCTGGACAGCGTTGTACTTCTACTAGAAGACTCATCATCCACGAAGACATTTATGAAGATGTGAAAGCCAAATTAAAGAGTGCTTACGGCCAATTGAAAATTGGAAATCCTTTGGATGAATCTAATCACGTAGGGCCATTAATAGATACCCTTGCTGTAGATATGTATAGCGAAGCAATCAAAAAAGGAAAAGCTGAAGGGTCTAAAGTAGTAGTAGACGGAGAAGTACTTTCTGGTGAAGGATATGAGTCTGGGTGCTATGTTAAGCCTGCGATTTATGAAGTGGAAAATCATTTTGAAATCGTACAACACGAGACGTTTGCTCCGATTTTGTATTTAATCAAATACAAAAACATTGAAGATGCGATTGCCATCCAGAATGATGTGCCACAAGGACTGTCTTCTGCGATTATGACGAACAATATGAGAGAGTCAGAAATGTTCTTGTCTCATGGTGGATCTGATTGTGGAATCGCCAACGTAAATATTGGTACTTCTGGTGCTGAGATTGGTGGTGCATTCGGTGGTGAGAAAGAAACCGGCGGCGGACGAGAGTCTGGATCAGATGCTTGGAAAGTCTACATGAGACGTCAAACGAATACGATCAATTTTGGTACTGACTTGCCGTTGGCACAAGGGATCAAATTTGAGTTTTAATTGAATAAGCCGTCATTACCCGATGTTATTCGGGTGATCCTTATCGGATCGTAAAATGATTGAGAAGTGCAGTTCTAACTGCAAACAGATTACCCTAATGATCCCTACTTCGTAGATCTCATCGGGTAATGACGGTGATTATGAAAATAGCTCAGGGTTTAAACCCTGAGCTATTTTTTTTTGCAGTTTGTCATTTCGTAAAGAATTCGACGATAGTCGAGTGACTGGAGAAATCTCGTTAATTCCTTGCAGCTACTCTCTGACACTTGCCAAGATTCTTTCGCGCTGTTACGGAATGATTAGAAATTTTCAAACCTACGATTCTTGGGTATATTTAAGATATGAAAACATTAACCACACTCCTTTCATTATCCATATTATTGGCCTGTGAGCCAATAAGCCAAAAAGATAAACCCGAAGTAATTCCTGAATACACGCTACCATCCACTCACAAACACAATAAGTGGAGTCGAACCATTGCTCCGGTTTTGTCAGTACCTAGCGGAGCCATTGTAGAAGCATTTACAGAAGAAGCCACAGATGCCCAGTTGAATGTGAACTCTACCATAGAGGACATGGCAAATGTGTCCTTCGACCCGATTCACCCTCTCACAGGACCTATCTATGTAGAAGAAGCCCAGCCGGGTGATGTTTTGGCCGTGACGATGCACAAGATAGAAGTAGGCAATTGGGGCTGGTCGGCTATTTTTCCTGGTTTTGGTTTTTTAGCCGACACCTATACGAAACCTTATTTAAAAACTTTTAAGATCGATAGTGTAGAGAAAGTCATTCACTTTTCTGAAAAGATCAAAATCCCCACGAGACCATTCGCTGGGGTCATGGGTGTAGCTCCTGATACCGATTCTTTACTCTCTACCATTCCTCCACGTGCGAATGGAGGCAACATGGATGACCCGAATATGGTCGAGGGAACGACGGTATATTTTCCCATTTTTGTTGAAGGTGCACTTTTCTCAATTGGCGATGCACATGCTGTGCAAGGCATGGGTGAAGTGTCAGGTACAGCCGTGGAGTCTCCCATGCGATTTGTTTTCGAATTGAAATTGCTCAAAGGTCAAAAATCCTACCTCAACGAACCACAATACGAAACGGACGATTATTACGCGGTAACTGCCTTTGGTACTACCATTGATATTGCGACTAGGAAAGCCGTTCAGTATATGATTGAATACTTAGTCAATGAACACGGGCTTACTGAAGAGGATGCCTACATTCTTTGCTCTTTAGCAGGCGATCTCAAAATCGCAGAAGTGGTCGATGTTCCAAACATGCTGGTGACGATGCATATTTCTAAGGAGGTGTTGGGGATTAAATAACATCGTCATAGCCCTTGCTTGTCAGGGCTATCTCTATCTTCTAGCAGAATGATCGAAAAGTGTAGTTCTTACCTTAAACAGATTGCCCGAACTGACGTCGGGTAATGACGTAGTAATTTTTACTATTGCATTTCGCTAACCTCATCAAACAAATCCCGCATTTCAAGATTCATTTCTTTAATCAGGTTTTCTTTCCACTCTCTTTTGTATTTTTTGATCCTTTTTTCTCTTTGGATTGCAGATTCAATATCAGCAAAGAATTCGTAGTATAGCAAATCTGTGCAGTTATACTTTTTAGTGAATGCAGCACCTAATCCATTCTTGTGTTCGTAAATGCGGTTATGGAGATTGGAAGTCACTCCAGTGTAAAGTACTGTTCGGTTTTTGTTGGAGACGATATAGATGTATCCGCCATTGGACATAGTTAAAAATAACTAAAACTATCGTGTAATACTCAATTAAACCCGTCATAGCCCGATTTATTCGGGCTATCCGTATCGTCTAGAAGAATGATCGGAAAGTGCAGCACTCACCGCAGACAGATTACCCGAATGTTCCTTCGTCTCATCGGGTAATGACGGGATGTTTGATCACCCATTAATCGCCTCTACCTCTGTCACTTCAGGAACCATTCTCTTCAAGAGATTTTCGATACCAGCTTTGAGTGTGAGGGTAGAAGAAGGACAACCGCTACAAGCACCTTGAAGCACTACTTTTACCTTGCCGTCTTCGAAAGAATGGAAGTCGATCGCTCCGCCGTCTTGCTCTACGGCCGGGCGAATGTACTCGTCCAAAATACCTTTGATGTTTTCGTCTAAATCAGAAACAGGTGCTTTTGGAGCAGCGTCTTCTGTTTTAGGCTCAGCATAAGGCTGAGAAAGATTCACAGCTAGTTTGCCTGATTCCAAGTAACCTTTGATGTGCTCTTTCACGCCATCTCTAACTTCTTCCCATTCCGTAGCTTCGTCTTTCGACACGGTGATGAAATTGCTCATCACGAATACGCCTTTCACAAATGGAAAAGTGAATAGCTCTTGCGCCAACTCAGAATTAGTTGCGCGTTCTGGCGATGGGTAATCGAAATTAGTGCCTTCTGGTACCAACATAAAATTCGCTACAAACTTGAGCGTGTTTGGATTCGGGTTCGACTCGAAATATATATTGACCGGGGTGTTTGCTACTGCTTCAGACATTTGCTTTTCTTTTACTAGAGATTACAAAGATACGAAACACTAGGGTTCTTTGTTTGGTTCTTTAGGGAGGAATTAATTAGGCTTTCGTCATAGCCTCAAAAGCACTACGTCATAGCCCTGTTTATCAGGGCTATCCCTATCTGATCGCAGACGGATAGAATAGCGCAGCACTTACCTCTGACAGATTACCCGAATGCTTTTTCCTCCGTCAAAACCATCGGGTAATGACGAGGTTTTCGCTTGAGCGCATCTGTGATACGTTCTTAATCTTTTCTAGGCATTTAAAAATGCCCATGAAGATCCAGTCGCAATACAATTGCGACCGAGCGGGTGAGATTTCTATTCTTTCAGAGCTCATAAGCACAAGCTATAAGCTTGCGCCAGCAATGGTTTATTCAATCTCGTTATATAATTTAACAATTTCAATAATATTCTCAACACCTAATTCTCCCGTTGATATTCTATTGTATATTTCAGGATTATCTAAAAACAAAATTGAAGTTTCTTCGCGAAATTTTTTATTTGATCGCGGTATTTTGTGGAATTCATTAGTTGTAGGATGAGTTATATAGAAATAACTAGTTGCGTCCCATATAATTCGCGATAAATCATATGGCGGAATTCCCGAAAACCCTTCCTTGACAATTTCACTTTGATTTATATATTGATATCTGTCTGACCCACCAGTATAATTATAGTATAATTCCATTCTACCACCAACAAGCCGAGGGACAATAGCACATCCTTTCCCGTAAATAATGCTAGCGAAATACATGCCTTCTACCTGTATACCAATCACCTCTCTATTTTTAAATTTTTTGAGGCCTTCTTTTGTCTGTATCTTTACATTCCAGAAAACACCATTTTTAGGCATCTCAATCTCTCCAAAAATGGTGTCATATTGAATGGTCTCTTCGTTAGGTCTAAGGATCACATAACCTTTGGGGTTTTGCCCATAGGTTAGGAATGAATAAAGAACAAACATCCCAATAAAGAAAATATTAAACCTTATATTATTCATATCGAATCAGTTGTAAATCTACCATTCGCAATAACCTATACCGATCGGGCGCGTTTGCATTGCGTAACAGACGTGCTCGATCGGGATGCGATATATTTAACTGGTGGTTTCAGAGAGGAATCAATACTTACTCAACTCCCCTTCGCTTTTCGCGATTAAAGTAGAAACGGTAGCATCACCAGTCACATTTACTACTGTACGGCACATGTCGAGGATGCGATCTACAGGGAAGATGATGGCGACCCAAGCTGGGTTCAGGCCTACGGACTGAAGCACGATAATCATCATCACTAAGCCGGCACTAGGTGTGGCCGCCGCTCCGATAGAAGCTAGAGTCGCTGTCAGTACGATGGTCAGCTGCTGAGCTACGGTAAGGTCTACCATGTGTAGCTGAGCCAGGAAGACTACAGCTACTGCTTGGTATAAGCTGGTGCCGTCCATGTTGACGGTGGCGCCTACAGGCAGCACAAAGCTGGCGATATTGTTGGACACACCCATGTTGTCTTCTACGCACTCCATAGTGACTGGTAGCGTGGCCGCACTAGAACTGGTAGAAAAGGCCAGAAATTGCGCCGGGCTGATATTTTTAAAGAACTCCTTGTAGCTCAGTTTAGGCACAAAAACTTTCATGATCAAAGGATAGAACACGAATACCAAAAAAAATAAGCCAGCTACTAAAGTCAGCGAGTAAGAACCTAGTCCAAGGAAAATTTCAAATACTTCTGCAGGGGTATCTGCCATCTTAGCAATCACTCCCGCCAGTAACGCAAATACAAAAAATGGAGCAGCACCCATTACCATATGTACCATTTTAAGAAATACTTCATTCATGCTATGGATAAAGTCAACCACAGGCTTCTTTTTGTCATCCGGCACCATCACGAGCGTGATCCCAAAGAAGATGGAGAAAAAGATCACCTGCAACATCAATCCATTGTTGGAGATGGAGAAAATCACGTTTTCTGGCACCATTTCAACAATGAACATGAGTGGGCTGCCTTCTTTTTGTTTTTGGGCTGACTCCATACGTTCAGCGACTTTCTTCTGATCTTCCTCGGATAGTTGATTGGCCTTTTGCGCGTCCGTGATTAGATGTTGATAGGCTGGGTCATTTAGGTATGATTGCCCATCGTGAGGGACGCCCATGTTCTGATCTTGCAACCAGAGTTCAAAGGCTATTCTGTTTTTCACTCGTTGATCCTCTTCTACAAAATTCCCCGGTTTGACCAGGTTCACTAATAGCAAGCCTATACCTACCGCAGCCACTGTAGTCACCATATAAGCGCCCAATGTTTTGCCACCTAATCGACCCAATTTCGACACATCGCTCAACCCAGAAACACCACTTATAATGGAAAAAAGCACCAATGGTACAGCAATAAACTTGAGTAATCGAATGAAAATAATACCAAATGGGTCTATCCAAGTAATGGTAAAATCATTCCAACCTAAGGCACTAGACACAAAGGCCCAGATCACACCTAAGACCAGACCAATTACTATTTTGATGTGTAGGGGTAAGTTTTTCATTTTACGAATTAATTGCTGTTCTAATTAATTCGCCAAGATACTAACCTTTTAGAAGTGTGGACTTGTTCAACAGATAAAAATCAAGAATGGTCAAAGCTGACATCGCCTCTACAATAGGTACGGCTCTTGGCACTACACACGGATCGTGACGTCCTTTTCCAGAAACAGTAATTTCATTTCCATCCTGATCCACAGAGTCTTGATCTCGCATAATAGTGGCTACCGGTTTGAAGGCTACATTGAAGTAAATGTCTTCGCCATTGGAGATACCACCTTGAATGCCGCCAGATAAATTAGTTCTGGTTTTTACCTTGTCGCCGTCTTTTTCGATGATGTCGTTGTGATCAGAGCCTTTCATTTTGGCTCCTTCAAAGCCGCTTCCATATTCAAAACCTTTTACCGCATTGATGCCTAACATGGCTGACCCCAATCGGGCGTGTAATTTGTCGAATACAGGTTCTCCCAGACCAACCGGAGCGCCTTTGATCACACCCGTGACCACACCGCCTACCGTGTCTCCATTTTTGCGAACGCCGTCAATAAATGAGATCATTTTTTCCGCGATGGATTCGTCCGGACAGCGAACGATGTTGTTCTCCGTTTTAGATAGGTCTAATTCCAGATAAGTTTTTTCTGTTTTTAAGTCGCCCACTTGAGAGACATAAGCGAATACTTCAATGCCCAATTGACGCAGTGCTAATTTGGCTAAGGCACCTGCTGCCACTCGAGCGGCGGTTTCTCGAGCAGAACTTCTACCACCCCCTCTGTAATCGCGAATGCCATATTTTTCCTGATAAGTAAAATCAGCGTGAGAAGGTCTATAAGATTTCGCAATATGGGCGTAGTCTTTGCTTTTTTGGTCTGTGTTGTGGATGACCATGGCAAGTGGCGTACCTGTGGTTTTGCCTTCGAAGACACCAGACAATATTTCGAAACTGTCTGGTTCCTTTCTTTGAGTAGTAATCTTAGATTGGCCTGGTTTTCTTCTTTCCAGTTCTGACTGAATAAAAGCCTCATCAACTTCAATACCAGCTGGGCAGCCATCGATAGTTACACCTATGGCTTTGCCATGCGATTCTCCAAATGTAGTGATCTTGAATAATGACCCGAATGAATTACTCATATAACTTTTTGTATTCTTGTTCCTCGCCTTTGTTGGTGTTGTCACCAACGAACCTAAAATTATGCGGTTGGTCAAAAGACCAGCCTTAGCGGAATTCAAAATTAAATGAAAATACTTTGAGGCTTGTTGTTTTATTAACAGGAAGTCCTATTTTTTGAACATTACCATAGCGATCAGGCCAATGAGTACAAATATTGCAATGTTGGCCATGCTGCGCATGCGATCTTTTGAATCTAGTGCCCTGAGTTGATTGCTCTCTATATCCATCGCATCATAGAATGAACCCATGTCATTGGACAGTATGTATTCATTTTTTTTGCTCTCTCCTGTTACATTCAAGATCAGATCTGACTTTAAGGTGTCATAAGTTTCAGATTTTGTATTGAAATAAATGAATTCTAGATAATCTCCTAGCGCATATTCGCCGGGCTCATTGGGAATGCCATAATAACTAAAGGATTTTGTTCCTCTCACTTTTCCATGTCCACGACTGATGTCTTGTCTAATGTTAGGAGAGTAAATGTCGAAATTGTCGTCTTCTTTTAGTCTAGGTTCTCCTATAGCTGAGATATTTCCTTCACCTGTAATGTCGAATGAATAGTTGAAACTTTCTCCTGTTCGAAGTGACTGACTTGAAATCTTTTCTTTTAATCGGTAATTACCTACGGTCACACTTTCTTTTAATGGGTGCGGTGGTAATTCTTTGATGGTAACAGTTTTAGGTTTTGTCTTGAAAGTAACAATTTCCTCCTGCTTGTTGCGTCCAAAAAAAGTAGGGTTTTTGGCTACTTTATATTTGATTAGGTCGAGCCCAACTTTAGGGAAATTGATTGTTTCATTGTTGAGCGGATAATAGGCAGCTTGAAAGATTTTGAATTGCGTATAGCTCTGGCCATTGATTTCTACAGGTTCTCCTGTGATATTGTCGATATTAAAATTCTCCTCCCAGCAATTGGCAGGTTTGATCTTTTTCATGATATCAGGAATCTGTTTACTGAGTTCATAGAATCTCATATCTGCTCGATTGTTGCTGGCAACATAAAAAGCGAGCGTCAAAGTAAAACCTTCGCCTGGATATACCGAAGATTTATCTGTAGTCAGAGCTAGGAAGGCGTCTGCTTTCACATCAACAAATTCTTGAGGTGCATTTTGCCTCCCAAATAAATCCTGAAATGGATCAGATCCAAACGGGTCATTTCGTTGTCGGCGCTGTGCGGGAGGTCCCACTTTAATTTTTTTCCCTTGTACATTATAATTCTTTCCATTCACTTCCATGGAAAATGACTGCAAGGTAAATTCTCCTTCGGCAGTAGCTACATAATTTTGAATGATGCTTTGTGAAGAGCTTCTACGACCATTGATAAAATTGGTAGATGAGGAGGAGGAAGTACCTCTTTTTACAAATCCTGGTATTTCAGGAAAAGGCGAATAGTTTTCAAGTCTTGCGTTTTGAATAGTCAATGTAATGGTAAAGGCCTGATTACTGGCGATTTGGTCTGGTCCCAAATCAATGCTCACCTGCTGTCCAAGAACTTTAACACCAGTTAACAATAAAATAATCGTGAATAAAAACCCTACTTTCCGCATGACCGTTTAGAAGAATAAAATTGCTAATCTAAATGATATTTCTTATTTTCAGGTGCAATTTGGTGGATGGCAAACGTGTCATCAGGTTTATTTAATAAATTTTAACAAACCACTTAATCCATGCTGGAATATTCTAAAACAATTCTGTCAAAAGTTAGTTTTGACAAAAATTTGTTTGACAAAGAACTAGCAAAAGCAATCACGCTAGTAGGAAAGGAGCTTGAAGCTCTAAGAAAATGGTGCTACGACAAATTCGGTCATTTGTACCTCAGTATTTTGAATAAACATTTTAAATTGAATTAACATTAAGCTCCGAAACTCGGAGCTTTTCTTTTTTATACTTTCTTCGATTTCAAAATATCTCTTCAAATGTTTTCACAAAAGCTTAATATGGTCATTTTTTTGGCCAGTATTATTTGTGTCACATCCACCTTGGCTCAATCGGATGCGCAACTAAATAGAATACCATATAGTAGTTTGGTTGATCATTCTGATCGAGAATACTTGCTCTATTTACCAAAAGGCTACGAAGATGATCCTGACAAGGAGTGGCCTGTATTGTTTTTTTTGCATGGCAATGGAGAAAGGGGCAACGGCAAGTCTGAGCTTGACTTTGTTATGGTCCATGGTCCTTTGTACGAAGCATGGATTCAGAAACGAGACTTGCCTTTTATCATTATTGCGCCTCAGCTCCATATGTTTGGCAGGGACAAGCATGCGAAGTACATAGCCGAAAGGACATTGGATCAACTTCCTAAAAGGCTCGAAAATGGTGTGCCCGAGCGTGAAGCTAAATGGAGTTCTGATGAACAAATGGAAGGAAGTCTCTCGGTAGATAGTTATCCATTTGAAGCTTTGGGCCCTCCTATGGGATGGGAACAAGTAGAGCAGGACTTGCTCCATATGTTAAATTATGTCACTACCAATTACCAAACAGACCAATCAAGAATATATCTAACGGGGCTGAGCTATGGCGGCTTTGGAACATGGTATATGGGTAGTAAATACCCAGAATTGTTTGCAGCTATAAGTCCGGTGGTAGGTTGGGGTCATCAAGATCTTATGCCCTCTCTAGCGGAAAACAAAATACCTATTTGGTGTGTTGCAGGAGGAAGGGATCTGGCTGTAGAACTGAAGTATTTTTATCCTGGACTTAATGAGTTAGAGCGACTAGGACATCAAGTGAGGTTTACCATTGAAGCTGATATGGCGCACGACACCTGGAAACGGGTATATGCAGGAGAAGACCTTTATAATTGGTTTTTAGCTCAGCACAAATAACTTTGTCGGGTGAAAATTTAATGTTATGAAAAATTTATTCATTTTCCTTTTGGTTTTATGCTCGTTTTCTGCGCTAGGAAATCCGAAAGATACCATTACTAGTAGGCTTGAAACGCCCTATCTGACGTTACAAACATTCGTTTCCAATGTAGCTGAAGATAGCTACAATCCTGAAGCAGCTTCTATTATATTCAATAATCCAAGATTGACCATTGACCAAAAGGTAGATTATGTCAAAAGATTAGAACAAGTGTTTGAAGGAGCAGGTATTTTGATTTTTTTCAATCAAGTGCCAACCCAAACTGATTATTTTGATTCATTAAATAATGAAAATAGATATGTAATTAATAGCCGTTATCCAGAAATTTATTTGCAAAAACGAAGAGGGCGTTGGCAAATTCAACCTGAGGTGATGGAGTCTATAGACAAGGTGCATGAAGAACTCTTTAAGTTTGACCCTAAAAATTTCATTGGATTAGAATTTGAAAAGACAGGTCTCAACGCTCATTTCTTAGGAATAAAGCTTTGGCAATGGCTAGGTATAGTTATCCTATTTGGTCTGTGTTTTTTGATCAGACACATCTTTATGGTCATTTTCGAGCGGATTTTTATCCGTCTTCTTGACAAAGTGGGCCAGAGAAATATTGGCAGCAGATACATCTTACCAGTGGCAAGACCTGCTGGCATGCTCATGGTTTTCTTTTTTGTTGGTGCGCTATATCCTAGTTTAGAATTACCTCGTCTGGTTGGTTATTATGTGGTTTTGGCATTAAAAGGGTTGATCCCCCTTTACGGCATGATTGCACTCTATCAAATGACTAGCGTGGTAGACGTATATTTAACCAGATTAGTCAATAGTACGGAGAGTACATTGGATGACCAGCTGGTTCCAATCATTAGAAAAGTATTAAGGATTGGCATAGTAGTCATAGGCGGGTTAGTCATATTGGACAGTCTGGATGTTCCTATTTTACCGCTATTGACCGGCTTATCCATAGGCGGTTTGGCGTTTGCTTTGGCAGCACAAGATACGATTAAGAATTTCTTTGGTTCGTTAATGATTTTCGTTGACAAGCCTTTCCAAATTGGGGATTGGATAGTGTCTGGCGATATAGATGGTATGGTGGAAGAAGTGGGATTTCGGTCTACGAGAATCCGAACCTTTAGAAACTCAGTAGTATCCGTTCCGAATGGTCAATTGGCTGACAGCACGATCGACAACAATGGGCTGAGAAGAATGAGAAGGTTTAGAACCATCATTCAGATCAAATATGACACGCCGCCTAAACTAATTGAGACGTTTGTAAAAGGACTCAATAAAATTGTAAAAGATCACCCCAAAACCAACAATGACAAATACGAAATTCATTTCAATGATTTAGGGGCACACTCTTTAGATATTTTGTTTTATATCTTTTTTGAGGCTCCTACTTGGACAGATGAGTTGAAATTCAGGCAAGAAATCTTATTAGAAATATTGAAACTAGCAGAATACTTAGGTGTAGAATTTGCCTACCCTACACAAACGCTTCATGTAGAAAATATGCCTGGCCATGATTTTTTCGATCCAAATTACATCAATGACCAAAAGGCGTTGGATGGTAAATTGGATGAATATTTTAAGGCTTAGGCTTGAGCAATTTGTAAAGCCCAATGATGCCTATTATGCTTAAAACAATAAGCCATATTACATGATCTTGGGTTTCTAATGCTTCCATAAGATATGATGCTTGCGACCCCAGCCAGATAAAGAAAATAGTGCGAGGCAACATACCTATGAGCCCTCCCCAAAAAAAAGATCTGAAACGAACTCCAGATATGGCCAAAACCACATTCATCAATCCGAAAGGTAATGCCGGCGAAATTCTAGCAAGAAATGTAGTTAGCCATTGCTTTTCCCCTACATTTTCAAATATTGTGGTTGATTTTGGAAATTTAGTTTGAACCCAGCTTTTAGTATTGGAGTCCAATTTTTGTGCTAAACTAAATCCAACGAGGGAAGCCAATTGATAGCTAATCACAACAGGAACAACCGCCTGTATTCCTAAAAAATAACCAGATAGTAACGAAATAAAGGTGGTGGGAGTTAAAGCCAATCCCATACTAAAAACACTAACCGTAAAGAACCCAAACCAATAAGAGATAGTGAACGTTCTAATCCACTCCTCTTCTACAAGTGCCAGATAAGAAATTGCCAATGTGGAGACCCAAGGAATTATGGTCATCCAGATCATGAGCATAAAAACGCCAATTGGTTTGTTGAAAAAGGAAGAATATTTGTGGTTATTCAAGTATGAAAATAGTCTAGACGAAAAAACATGGCGAATATGCGATATTGATTACATTTGTCGCTCAAAATCACAGGAGAATTATTTAAATTAAAGTGGTGCTTACCGAAGATAAGTAGTCTGAGTGAAGGCATCACCGCATTAAAAATAAGAAATTATGAAATTTGGTACCAAGGCCATTCATGCTGGTGTAGAGCCGGATCCAACCACAGGGGCAATTATGACCCCTATCTATCAGACTTCTACCTATGTGCAGCCGTCTCCAGGACAGCACAAAGGATATGAATATTCGAGAACTCAAAATCCGACAAGAGACGCACTTCAGAATAATTTGGCAGCATTGGAAAATGCGAATCACGGATTGTGTTTTGCTTCAGGTCTTGCGGCTACAGATGCCATATTAAAGTTGTTGAAGCCTGGCGATGAAGTATTAGCGTCAAATGACTTGTATGGTGGTACTTATAGAATTTTCACTAAAATTTATCAAGACTTTGGTATCAAGTTCAAATTCATCGACATGCGAGATTTGACAAGAATATCAGAGCACTTTTCGAATAAAATCAAAATGGTCTGGGCAGAAACCCCTTCGAATCCAATGATGAATATTATTGACATCAAAGGGCTTTCTGGCGTTTGTAAAAAATTTGGAGCGATGTTTTGTGTGGACAATACATTTGCAACACCCTATCTACAAAATCCATTGGACCTAGGTGCCGATGTGGTTTTACATTCAGTGACCAAATACCTATCTGGTCATTCGGATGTAGTGATGGGTTGTCTGATGACAAATCATGACGTCCTGAAAGAAAAACTAGCTTTTATTCAAAATTCTAGTGGTGCAGTTACTGGTCCTCAAGATTGTTTTTTAGCGCTAAGAGGGATTAAAACCTTGCATGTGAGAATGCAACGCCACTGTGAAAATGGAAGGCGCATTGCACACTTCCTTAAATCTCACCCTAAAGTAGGCGAGGTATATTGGCCAGGCTTTGAAGAGCATAAAAATCATGATATTGCTAAAAAGCAAATGAAAGATTTTGGCGGCATGATATCATTTGTGTTGAAAAATGATAAAATAGACGATGCGATCAAAGTGATGGAAAACTTAAAGCTTTTTGCTTTAGCAGAATCTTTGGGAGGCGTTGAGTCTTTATGCGGACACCCTGCGAGTATGACTCATGCGGCCATCCCAAGAGAAGAGCGAATCAAAGCCGGATTGAAAGATTCTCTTATCCGATTGAGTGTGGGTATTGAGGATGTGGAAGACTTGATTGCAGACTTAGAGAAGGCGCTGGCTTAAAAAAATTAAAGAAATACCGAAAGCCTGATAGTTAATTAATTATCAGGCTTTTTTTATTTCTCAGCCTTGAACTTTTGGGAGAGATATTTATATTTCATGGCCGCAGCAAGGTTGGAGTCAGATTTTTCGTAAGCGAGTTGATAGTAAATAGTTGCATTTTCTTTTTGATCTAAGTACTCATAAACCTCACCAAGGCTTCCATGCAAATCAGCAGAAGTTGGGTGTATAGACAGGCCATATTTTAGAAGGTTTATGGCTTCTTGAGGTCGACTTTGAAACAAGATACCAGCCGACTCACTAAATGCCCCAACGGGAATTTTAACCTGAAAATTATAGTTTTGATCAAGGGATTTGTAATAGTTCTTGATTTGAGTCACCCCTTGAAGAACCACTGAATCAGGAATGTAAAAGTCATTAAAAATAAATTTGAGACCCTCGTAAATGGCTTCGCCTAGAACGTCTACATGTGAAGAAGAATCCATCAATTCGAATTTATATTTCAAGTTTCTAGGTGCTATTTTTACTACAAGATTTTGATACTTTTTATGACCTATAGCTCTTGGGTCGGAACCTTCGGTTCCCACATATAAGTAGTTATTTTTATAGTTATGCTTGGGTAATTCTTCCGAAAGAAATGCCGCATTTTTGGGACCGATACCAGTACCTGACTGGATATGGGCGTCAAATAAATTTGGATTTTTTGCTAGAAATTGGAAGTTGACGTCAGCAGCAGATGACCAGCCATAAAGTATATCAAACCCATTGGTACGATAATTTTCATTGACAAAAGACATCAATTCAGATTCGATAAATTTTAGAAACTTAGCATAGTTGTTTTGATTATTTGGCCTGACATTTACATCCCGTAGGCGATCTATATTCGGTATTCCAACAACGATTAGTGGAGGCATATGCCCGAAAGTATTAGATAAAAAGCTCACTGTTCCTGCAGCAAAATCAAAGGCGTATTCGCCGTCAAGTACATATAATACGCCATAGCTGTCTTCATTGGTTGAATAATCATCAGGCAACTGAATGGTAATCAATCGATCTTCATTTAGTAAATTAGAATGAATGATACGCGATTTTTGTGCATGAGAAGGTAGGAGGTAGCCAAGCGATAAAATAAGGAGAGTAAAAAGCTTCATCAAAATATGATCTGTAGATTAGAAATTATTTCTAATCTACTTACTGGACAGAGGTCACGCAATGATGTGCCGACAAACTGTAATTTACACCAGCCCGAAAACCTAAACTACGTTCTATTCAGACCTGTTGGAAAGCACCTCATTCATATCAATAATGACTTCGTCTATTTCTCTTGCCGATTGTCTAATGTATTCCGCTATTTCTTCCCTTTCAGACGGAATTTCTGTATTGAGAATATCTACTAATCCAAGCAAACGAGCCACAGGGGCACGAGTTCGATGTGAATTGTGATAGGCCGCGGCTTTTATTTTGTCACTTTGCTCTACCACTTCCTTAGTTCTTCTTTCGATTTCACTTTCAAGAGTCTGGTTGATATGTTCGAGTTTATTTCTAAATCGCTTCTGGGCATGCTGTAACCTATAGAAATTGAAAGCAAGCAGACCGATACACAATGCAAGTAGCCCGAGCAACCAGTTGATTACGATATTTTGTCTGTTTTTTAGATTAAGATATTCAATTCTTTCTTCAGCTTGAGAAAGATCATTTTCAGCTTTAGATAGATCAAAATTGATCTGAGTTATGGACTTGTATATTTCATTGATTGCATCATATTGGCGATTCAAAGCCTCAAAAGCTGACTCCACATCGCCAGAAGCTTTATAGTATCTGTGGGCTACGTCCACGAATATTTCATGGAAGTATTTGTTCCTTAGGTGTTTTGAATAATCTTCAGCTTTTTTTAGATGAAACGACGCACTATCAATTTGTCCCAGTTGAAAATAAGAATCGGCCAAGACAGTATGCAGTCCTCCTATGCTTTCCACGCTATTTTTTGAAATAGAATACGATAAATCTTTTAATGCCAAAGGGATCATTTTCTCATATTCATGATTTAAATAATAGATGTATGATAAATTTCCAGTTGAGTTAAAATAAACCTGTTCGTCACCTCTTTCCTTGGCCATTTCAATCACGTACATCAATACCTGTTTAGCAGATTCCAAACTGTCCTTTTGAATATTAGATATGGTAGTTAGTAAGGTGGCTTTTTGATTCCACAAGACCATTTCAAATTTTTCATATTGCTCCTTGGTAGTGAAAAGTTTTGGAGACAGCTTTCGAAAAAGGGTAGATAATAATTGATGGGCAAGATCAATTTGACCTTGCTGAACAAAGAGATTAATCATGTAGTATTGAGCAATGACTTTCATGGTTATTTGATTATTTGCATCAAACTCATTCACAACTTTGGACAGTAGCTTGTATGATTTTTCGTAATCACCAAGTGAGGTATATAATTTCCCTTCTGCCATATCTATATAGGCTTCGTAATGATCAAGATCTTCAGATGCTGCATAAATAGTTTTGGCTTGAATTAACTCTTTCGTAGCGCGAGGAATGTCACTTATGATTAACCTGAGTGACTTTGCTATATGGCAGAAAAGTATGATTTCAGGCAGTTTAGTGTTCGATTGGATTGAATCGTAAAAATCTAGGGAATATTGGTTGTTTTCATCTTGAGCTAAGAATAGAAATGAATTTATAATTTCTTCACGATCTGTGAGATCCGATGAGGCCTTAGTGCTCAATGCAGTAAACGCCAGAAGAAGAAAGAGAAATAGGTTAGCTTTCATTTATTGTAACAGTCTTTTAAAAATAAAGCATTCAAATTCGATTAAAAAGCCGCTTCATATCTTTTTTGGAATCATCAGCTTGCCAAAAGAAATCCGATTGCCAGTTTTGAGAATTGAGGGCTTGTTTACTCGTTGGGATTTCCCAGGGAGGATAAATTCTGAATCCTCTTTTACCTTCTTTTTTTGATGTGGTAATAATGCCTTTTTCAATTAAGACACTTTTTGGGAAAACGAATTGTCCTAATTGTTGACTCTTCTTGATATTGATGACCAATAAGTCGAATACGTCATTTTCATCAAAGGGTTGGGTAATGCCTTGTGGTGACCTTTTCCAAACAGTCACAAACTGCCCCATTTTTTTGGGAGTCATCTTCGCATTTCGACTGATGATTTTAAGCCCATTAATTTCAAATCGACAGGCACCGTATGCCTTGCCCTCAGACTCTGTATTATAATTGGTGATAAAGAGGCCATTTGACTCGAATAAACAAGAATTAATTTCGACTAAAATTTGATCCATCAGCAAATCAAATGTTTATATCATAAACTAAAAAACCCCGATACTTAAACCAACTAGTACCGGGGTTTTAATCCAACAAATGACTTCCGACTAGGTTGAAGCCCCTACCAACTTCTATATGAGAAAACTACTTAGCATTCTATCTAGATTTATCATTTTTATTTGGTTAAGAACTTGTTGACTGAGTAAGCTGCTTTACGGCCTTCGCTGATAGCCCAAACCACAAGGGATTGACCTCTACGGCAATCGCCGGCTGCAAATACATTTTCTTTATTGGTGCGATACATTTCATCCTGAATGTTGCCACGCTGGTTTGTTTCGATGCCTAATTCTTCGAGCAAACCTTCTTTCTGAGGGTGCATAAACCCGATAGCCAGGTAAGCTCTCTCACATGGCAATACGCGCTCGGTACCTTCGATCTCCTTGAATTTGAAAGCAGCTTTGTCCGTCCACTCTACATCTACGACTCTAAGGCCTGTTACTTCGCCCTTATCGTTGCCGATAAATTCTTTAGTTAATACAGACCAGTTTCTTTCGCAGCCTTCCTTTTGTGAAGTAGAAGTTCTCAAGACCATTGGCCATTCGGGCCATGGATTTGATTCGGTTCTATCCTCTGACGGCTTATCCAGCAATTCTATCTGAGTCACACTTTCTGCGCCCTGACGAATGGATGTACCCACGCAGTCAGACCCCGTATCGCCACCGCCAATTACGATGACATTCTTGCCTTTGGCATTCATTTCAGATACTATTTCTGCATCTTCACCGGACACCACTTTATTTGAGTTTTTTAAGAATCTCATGGCTAAATGAATCCCATTCAATTCTCTACCTGGAATAGGAAGGTCTCTGGCCACTGTACTACCTGTACAGATGGCGATAGCGTCAAACTTTGATTCTATCTCTTTGGCAGAAATGTCTTTGCCAATCTCTACGCCACATTCGAATTTGACGCCTGATTCTTTCATTAGATTCACCCGTCTTTCAACCACGGTTTTTTCCAATTTGAAATCAGGAATTCCAAACCTCAACAATCCACCAGGTTGTGTATCTCTTTCAAAAACCGTCACCTCATGCCCTTGCTTGCAAAGTTGATCCGCAGCTGCTAATCCAGCAGGCCCGGAACCAATGACGGCAGCTGTTTTGCCTGACTTTATATTGACGGAATGAGAAGTTTCCCAGCCCTGAGCAAATGCTTCTTCGGCAATGGTCTTTTCGATATGTTCGATACTCACTGGGTCGTTATTCAATCCCAATACACATGAACCTTCACATGGTGCCGGACAGATTCTGCCAGTAAACTCAGGGAAGTTGTTGGTGCTTTTGAGAATGCTCCAGGCTTCTTTGAATTCATTGCGATATACTGCATCATTGAAGTCAGGAATTTTATTGCCCAGTGGACACCCACTGTGACAAAACGGAATCCCACAGTCCATACATCGAGCGGCTTGCTCGTTGGTTTCTTTTGGCGAAACAGGCTTTACAAATTCTTTGTAATGTTTCGTTCTTTTGTCCACTTCCTCATAGTCGAGGGTGTGTCTTTTATAAGTCAAAAATCCATCTACCTGTCCCATATTATGCGATCTTTTCTTGTTCCAACTTTTTCTTTTCCAATATCTGCTTGTATTCGGTAGGTATCACCTTCACAAATTTGTTTTTAGCAGTCTCCCACTGATCCAGGATTTTGAATGCCTTGTTACTCTTCGTATATCTTGAATGCTTGTTTATTTGATCCAGCAAGAATTCAAAATCTTCTTCACCTGGCGATTCTAGTTCGACCAATTCCATGTTGCATTTCGATGCAAAGTCGAAGTCTTCTACAAAGATATAAGCAATACCTCCACTCATCCCAGCAGCGAAATTTTTACCCGTTTCACCTAGCACGATTACTCTCCCACCAGTCATATATTCACAGCCGTGATCGCCGAGACCTTCCGTTACTGCTTGGGCACCTGAGTTTCTGACGGCGAATCTTTCTCCTGCCTTGCCATTGACATACAGTTCGCCTGAAGTAGCTCCGTAGAGACAAACATTTCCTACAAGGATATTTTCTTCAGGTACAATGTCAGATGCTTTGTGCGGGTAACAAACTACTTTTCCGCCAGATAGTCCTTTGCCAACATAGTCATTGGCTTCGCCTTCGAGAATGAAAGTAATTCCCTTGGCCAGGAATGCTGCAAAACTTTGTCCTGCCGATCCTGTGAATTTTACTTTAATCGTATTACGGTCTAAGCCATTAGGGCCATGAGCTTTTGCCAATTCGCCAGAAAGCATGGCACCTGTAGTTCTATTTTGACTATTGATAGGGAGGTTGATTCTAACTTTTTCTTTTTTGGTCAAAGCAGGCTGAGCGTCTTGGATCAATTGTCTATCCAATACCTTAGTCAATTCATGATCTTGGTCTTCCAACTTACAAGACAAGTGATCTTTTGGCTTGAATGGATTCTGAAGCAAAGCGTCCAAATCGATATTGCCTGCGTGATCCTTTGCCTTTTTTCTATCGAAGGTCAATAGGTCTGTTCTACCCACCAACTCAGTGATAGTTTTCACACCCAATTCAGCCATTATTTCTCTTAATTCTTCCGCTAAGAAGTTGAAGAAATTTACAATGTGTTCTACTTTTCCTGAGAATAGTTTTCTCAATTCTGGATTTTGTGTAGCCACACCTACAGGGCAAGTATTTAGATGACATTTTCTCATCATGATACAGCCTTCAACAACTAGCACAGCAGTAGAAACTCCCCATTCTTCCGCACCGAGGATAGCCGCTATGGCTAGATCTCTTCCAGTACGCATTTGGCCGTCAGCTTGCAACTTCACCTTTTTTCTCAAGTCATTTTTCTCAAGTGTTTGGTGCGTTTCCGCCAATCCAATTTCCCATGGAATTCCTGCATGGTGAACTGAACTGATCGGAGAGGCACCTGTGCCTCCATCGTGTCCTGCGATCAAGATGTTGTCTGCTTTCGCCTTGGCTACCCCTGCAGCGATCGTTCCTACACCAGCTTCTGCCACCAACTTCACATTGATGTCTGCTTTTTGATTGGTGTTTTTCAAATCATAAATCAACTGAGCTAAATCCTCAATCGAATAAATATCGTGGTGGGGAGGAGGAGAGATCAGGGAGACACCTGGTGTAGAGTGTCTGATTCTGCCTATTGTTTCATCCACCTTTTTCCCTGGTAACTGACCGCCTTCTCCAGGCTTTGCTCCTTGCGCAATTTTTATTTGAAGTTCATCTGCATTCACTAAATAGTGTGCCGTTACACCGAATCGGCCTGAGGCTACTTGCTTGATCGCCGATCTTGACAAAGTACCGTCTGCATTTGGTGCATATCTGATGGCGTCTTCGCCGCCTTCTCCACTATTCGACTTGCCTCCAATCAAGTTCATGGCTTTAGCAATGGTCGTATGTGCTTCTTCAGAAATTGACCCAAAAGACATCGCTCCAGTGGCGAATCTTTTCATGATTTCGGTAGCAGGTTCTACTTGATCAATCGGAATTGATTTTTTGGCATTGAATTCAAACATACTTCTCAAAGTGATGTTCTTCTCCGCTTGATCATTGATGGCTTTACTATAGGTTTTAAACAACTCATAATTGCCACTCCTTGTTGACTTCTGTAGAGAATGAATGACTTCTGGAGTGAAAAGGTGACGAACGCCATCTCTCTTCCATTGGTACAAGCCACCCGTTTCTAAGTCAGCTTTTTCATTGGCAGGAATGAAGGCTGCTTTATGATTCTCTAAGATTTCTTTTTCGATTTGTTCAAATCCTTTTCCAGAAATTCTGGAAGGCGTTCCTCTGAAACATAAATCTGTTACTTCAAGATCTAAACCTATAATCTCGAAAATCTGAGCAGATTCATAAGACTGAATGGTAGAAATTCCCATTTTAGAAAGGATCTTTCTCAAACCATAGCCAATTGATTTTCTATATTGTTCGAAAAGTTCATTGCCTGACTCACTCAAAGAAGCTCCCTGATGTAGTATAGTTTCTACAGTCAAATATGGATAAACAGCCGTGGCTCCAAATCCTACTAAAGTAGCGATATGGTGTGTCTCGACTACATCTCCGCCTTCGATGACCAAGCTAGTTTTAGCTCTGAGTTTTTTCTTTAATAAATACTGATGGACAACACCAGTAGCCAATAAACTAGGAATTCGTACTCGGTCGATAGATACTTCCCTGTTAGACAGAATCAAGATGTTAGCACCGGATTCAACAGATTTGGCCGCCTTTTTAGACAATGCTTTAAGAGCACTTTGTAAGTCATTGTCTTTGGGATCGTAAGTGGCGTCAATCACTTCAGACACAAATCCACTGAACTTTACATTTCGGATAAATTCAAATTCATGAGCAGAAAGCAATGGATTCTCAATTCTGATCTTTTGTGCATGTCCTGATGTATGCTCTAGAATGTTTTCACTATTTCCTAAATAATTAATAAGTGACATAACCGAACGCTCTCGAATTGGGTCGATAGGAGGGTTACTAACCTGAGCAAAAATTTGTTTCACATACTGCGCTAAGTGAGTAGGGGATTCTCGAAATACAGCTAAAGCCGTATCATTTCCCATAGATCCTAATGGCTCGGTACCATTTTTGATCATTGGCTCAAGTATAAACTTGATGTCTTCTTGAGTGAAACCGTTAGCCATTTGCTTTTGAAGCAAATCATCTGCTTGAAGGGTTTGCTTAAGAGGTTTGTCTTTAATAAAATCAGATAAATGGATTAAGTTTTTTTCAACCCAATCGTGATATGGTTGATCATTGGCCAGTTTGTTTTTAATTTCTTGATCGAATGAAACTATGCCTGTGGTTAGATCGACCATGATCATTTGTCCTGGCCCTAATCTTTCGTTTTTCTTGATAAGTTCTGGTGCAATTTCTACAGCTCCTACTTCTGAACTCAAAACCAATCGATCATCTTTGGTAGCAATGATGCGAGAAGGTCTCAGCCCATTTCTATCCAAACTTGCACCTATCGTGTAACCATCTGTATAGACCAAAGAGGCCGGCCCATCCCATGGTTCGAATATGGTAGAATGGAATTCATAGAAAGCTCGTTTTTCAGGGCTGATATCTGTTTCTTCTTGCCAGGCTTCAGGAACAAGCATGGCCATCGTGTGCTGCAGACTTCTTCCTCCCATGATCAGCAATTCAAGGATGCCATCTAAGTTGGCTGAATCAGAGAATTGTGAGTTACAGATAGGTGTCAGCACAGAAATCTCTTCTTCTGTAAAATCTGTCGATGTCAATAATGCTTCTCTTGACACCATTTTGTTGATATTGCCCTTGATGGTATTGATTTCACCATTATGAGCCAAGAATCGGAAAGGCTGCGCTAATCTCCATTCTGGAAAAGTGTTAGTTGAGAATCGAGAATGAACCATTGCTGTCGCAGAAGTAAATCTCTCATCGTTGAGATCTTTATAGTACTGACTTACTTGCCAAGTTCTCAATTCACCTTTATAAGTAATAGTAGAACATGAGAAAGAAGCAATATAAAAATCAGAAACTGGATAGGTTTCTCTGACCTTATGTTCAATATATTTTCTTAAGACATAAAGTTTTCTATTCAGCTCTTTGCCTTCGTACTCTCCCTTTTTAACAAATAAGTGATAGATCGATGGTTCAGATTGTTTGGCTATCCTTCCAATTTTTTTAGAGTCTACGGGCACTCTTCTAAGCCAGATGTTGTCAAAGTTTAATGCTTCAACAGCATCTTCTACTATTTCAAGAATTCCTTGTTTGTCGTGGCCCTTTGGTACGAATAGTACACCTACACCATATTTATTTTTTGCTGGAAGCGTGATTTTTTTCTCTTTGGCCACTTCATTGAAGAAGTCATAAGGTAGTTGAGTCAATACTCCTGCCCCGTCGCCAGTTTCTCCATCAGCTGCTACTCCACCTCGGTGCTCCATTTTCACCAACATGGTCAATCCATCTTGGACGATTTGGTGAGAAGGCACATTTTTTATCTGAGCGATAAATCCTATCCCACAAGAGTCACGCTCGAAGTCCGGAGAGTATAATCCCGTTGTTTTCTCGTTAATTTTCATATAGATCAAATGCTTACAATGGATAACCTCTCTCATTTTGGGGAAATTGTTGCTTGGGTTGCTAACAAGAGGTTTTCCGATATTGAGGAGTAAAACTAAATATTTTATATATTGCAAAAACTAAGTATCTAGGAATGATATGAAGTTCAACATTAACCCAATAATGTATAATGAATTGATTGTCAAACTATTACGAACTTAGAAAATACAATGGCCAAAACTTCACATGCACAGCCACTTTTTCAACTGATCCACGCTTTAACTAAATCTGAGAAGCGAAGTTTTAAATTATATGCAGGTAAAGTGAGCGATCCTGCAGAAGCAAAATTTGTTAAACTATTCGATGTTTTAGAAGTGATGGAAGTTTATGATGAAGAGCAGATCTTCAAAAAAATTCCAGAACTAAAGCGTTCTCAGTTAGCAAACATGAAGTCTCACCTCTTCAAACAGGTATTGATGGTACTGCGCCAAAGTCAGATTAAAACTGACGTAGATATCATGCTCCGTGAAAATCTGGATTATGTCAGACTACTTTTCAAAAAAGGTCTTTATGGGCAAAGCATGAAAATGCTTCAAAAGACTAAAGCAACAGCTAATAATTATAAGAAAAACATATTTAAGCTGGCATTGCTCAATTATGAAAAGAATATTGAGAATCAGCAGATGCTATCACTGGATCAAACCACATGTTTGAAGTTAGATAAGGATACCAAAAGCCTTTTGCGAAAAATTAATGTGGCTCAGGCTTTTTTCTCTTTGGCGCTTCGAATGAAAGCACACTTTCTCAGAAGCGGAATGGCTCGAAACGAGGATGAGCTGGAGAAAATCAATAAGATCTTTTATGGCAACTTACCTGAACATGATAAGACGCACTTATCATTTAGTGAGCAATACAATATGTGTAGGGCTTATTACTGGTTCTCTTATATCACCCAAGACTTCCAGTCTTGTGTAAAATATACCGAAATATGGGTGAGTATCTTCAAAGAAAGCAATCTTACTCACCTACGCCACGCGGAGTTTTTGAGAGGGTTGAACCGGCTTTTGCAATCACTATTCAGAATCAATGACGTAGACCGATTTAGTATTTATTACGAAGAATTGTTAGAATTCGAAAAGCTCTATGCCAAAGCGATTGATAGCAATAGTAAGCAGCTTTTAGTGAGGTGTTTGACGATTCAAACATTAAACAAATGCTTTCTAGAAGGGGACTTTAAACTATACGGTTCGAAACTCGAACGCTACCTAGGTAAACTAGAAGAGTCCATCGAATACATAGATAGCAACAATCAGTTGGTTGTGTTCTATAAGGCGGCTATTCTCTATTTTGGACTAGGTAAGTATGAAAAAAGTCTAGAATATCTTGATCGTGTGATCGACAATAAAAACGATCAGCTAAGAGAAGATTTGAAGAGCTTCGCCTATATATTATATCTAATCGTACTCTACGACATGCGAGATTTGGAGAACCTCAAGGCCATGAGAAATCGAGCTTTCGTCTATTTGCGCCAGCGTAATATTCTGGGTCAGTTTCATCATATCATCCTGCAATTCTTGAAAAAGACAGAAGACATCATGCCACTGGATGTGAAAGGTGAGTTGATTACGCTAAGAACTAGTCTGCAAGGGCTGCTTGATGATAAATTTGAATCAAAACCTTTACTCTACTTCGACATTATGAGTTGGCTGGAAAGTAAAATTACCAGTCGTCCTTTCCATGAAGTGGTGAAGGAACTGGCGGAGAGTAAGCATTAGATAATAATTCATTGTGGGGTATTTAATAAGGCCTCACAATTCTAAAAACTCTGCTCCCTTGCTGCTACATTCAATCTTATAGCGATTGACGTGAAATTTGTAGTTGAACTAAGTTCAGCAAGGCCGCTTGTTCTGTCTCGATATACATGTCGAAGGTCTATAAATAAATTGTGCTTCAGCATATAGCTAGCGGTTAAATCTAAGTACAACTGATCGTTGGAAACGCCTTGTCCGATCTCATTATTATATTCTTGAGTTCTTGTGGTATAATCTTTTAGTACATCGGCACCTAGGTTTATATTAGGCCCAGGGTCTGTACCGTATTGACTGATGATAAATTTGCTGCTTAAGTAAAGTTTTAGGATAGGCTGATATCGTGCTATAAATACACCTTCTTTGAAATTGGCACCAAGAGGATGAGCGAGTGGTTGCCTGTAATGAGCAAAATTTGTAAAGATCGATTCATGTGAATAGGTAAATGGTCTCGACACATTGTATTCTGCCTGCAGATCTAGATTTTTGATACCAAATGCGTTATAATATTTACCTCCAAGCTGAACCGAGAACTTGTTGCCCCACCAGCCATTTCCTGCTTTGAGTTCACTGATCACCATCTCGTCGAGCAATCCCTGTCCGTAAAATTGTACGCCTTTGGCGATGTTCCACTTCCAGTCAATACCAAAAAGCGCATTGTCAGGGCTGCCTGTGTATTGTTCGATAGAACGATAGAAAATAATAGGGTTCAAGTAATTCCATTCGAAAGCCGAGCCAGTACTATCTCCTCGATTGAAAATAATGGCTTCGAATACACCAATATTTAAATTATCAGTAATATTGATACTCAAATGATGTGAGGTCATGAATTTCTTAGGAAATTCTTCTGTTCCATTGGATCCAAATGAACTATAGGGAGCATCTGCAATAAGCTCAGTATATAAATTGGTGTATTGAATTCGCCAGACTTTGGTTTGAATCTTCAAGAAAGTACTCGGCGCACTAAAATCAGACAGTAACATCGAACGATAGCCATTCCCCACAAAGTTTTTGTCGTACCCAAATTGCAAAGCAATGTGCTTACTGGCGTTGAAAGTGAAGTAGCCTCGGGCGGTAAAAAAATCGACCCCATGTTCTCCGTACTTTTTCCAAAAGGCTTCATTTGGCACTACACCGCGATCCGTCGTATAGTCTTGTACATATTTAGGAAAAACTGCCTGCGATTCTTCTATGGTAGAATAAAACCCAATTTTGTCATCGATGGACCCCCTGATCTGCACACCGCGTGTATTGATGAATGGCGTTGACCCGCTATTGCTATCTCGACCGCCACTCAGATACAAAATAGGATTCACGCGTAGCTTGAAGTCTTTAGTGTTTACATGCAAAAAATCGGCTCTGGTGCGATAAATTTTCTTCAGAAATGATTTTTTGCTTCTCGCAGAATCCTCTCCCCAATATTCCCAATGGTCTGTTTTAATAAATTTTGCATTGAATTGATCTTGAGCAGAATTCAGGAAATCAGCAGAATCAATGGTAGCCACTATGTCTACCGCACGATAAGGCTTGAAACTGGTATGAACACTTTCACTAAAATTTTTATTAAGCACATCTGCCCGATCTATCAGGTGATAATAATCAGCATTCAAAGGCGCATAGATGCTTTGGGCAGTTACCGCAAAAGCTGAAATAAACAGCCCTATGAGTAGTATGATTTTCTTCATTGACACGCTAGCTTGCAATCCAAATTTGAGAATTTAAAATAAAAAGAGGCGCAACTGCTAAAATATTGTTTATCTCAGCCAAAAACAGCTTAAAGCATTTTTATTTAATAGTTTTGCAATTGATTGAGGTTTAAGTACTTTTGCAATCCTTTTCGTTAATAGGCGAAAAATTTAACAGAAAAGCACTATGGCAAAAACCATGGTGCACAAAAGATAAAAACATGAAAAAAGATATTCATCCAGAGTATAAAGATGTAATCTTCTTTGACACGTCAAGCGATTTCAAATTCATGACGAAGTCAACGATGACATCTGAAGAGACGATCAAATGGGAAGACGGAAACGAATACCCTGTGATCAAAATTGAAGTTAGCTCTGCTTCACACCCATTCTACACAGGTAAGAAACTTTTTGTGGATACTGCTGGTAGAGTTGAGAAATTCAACAAAAGATACAAGAAAAAATAATCTCCCCTTTCGGGTAAAAAGATTGAAGTCTTCAGGATATTTGTTCCTGAAGACTTTTTTATTTTCTAGCCCATGAACATTGCTCTAGCAGACCTATCTCAGCATAGGACGAAGTTATTTCCGTTTACACTCACCAGACCAGTGGCTGACCTAAGGGTTGGTATCCTCACTATCCGTGAAAAGTGGGAAAAGTACTTTCAGCAATCCGTAAACTTCCTTACAGTACCAGAACTTGAAGGGAAATACCCAAAACCAAAAGGAGAAACCCAATTGATCATTAATGGAGCCGTTTGTCCAGACGCAGGTTTATTGAACGCTATTCAACAACTAAAGGATAATGAGCTTCTTCGTCAGGGAGAAATATTTATTGCAGCCAAAGGGTTATTTGACGCTCAAGAACCAACCATAAATTTGCAGGGTTTTAATCCTGTGGAATATAATACTGACTGTACAGTGATCAACCGTAGCTGGGACCTGTTCTCTAATAATAAGGCTCAAATTCAATCTGATTTTGAATTACTAACTTCAGGTCGGACTTCAAAAAAAATCACTGACCCCCATACTATTGTATATGGGAAAGATCAAGTCTTTCTTGAAGAAGGTGTAGACATCAAAGCGGCTATACTCAATGCTGAAGAAGGACCTATCTATTTGGCAAAAAATAGCATTATTCAGGAAGGAGCTGCAATCCGTGGGCCATTCGCTTTAGGTGAAAACTCAAGGATTAATATGAATGCCAAAATTCGCGAAGGAGTTACGATAGGCCCCAATTGTAAAATAGGTGGCGAAGTGTCTAATTCTATTGTTTATGGAAATTCGAACAAGGCACATGACGGTTATTTAGGCAATGCTGTAGTTGGCGAATGGTGTAATTTGGGAGCGGACACTAATAATTCCAATCTCAAAAACAATTATGATGAGGTCAAAGCCTATGACTTTGAAACGAATGATTTTATAAAAACGGGTTTGCAATTTTGTGGACTGTTCATGGGTGATCATTCTAAAACGGCAATAAATACAGCATTGAATACAGGTACTACAATTGGCGTATGCTCGAATGTATTCGGAAGCGGTTTTCCTCCAGCATATATACCTTCATTTTCTTGGGGCGGTGAGAAAAAATTAGTGACTTATAAGTTCGAAAAAGCAATTGAAACTGCACGAAAAGTTTGGGCTCGAAAGAATATCGATCAGACAGAGGCCGACGAAAAGATTTTAAAAACTATCTTTGACCGCTCGATCAAAAAATAGTCATGAGATTCGCAGAAATTCCTGGACTTAGCGCGGCCAAACAACAATTGATTCATGCCATCAAAGGCAACCATGTGGCGCATGCTCAGCTTTTTTATGGACAAGAAGGGTCAGCTAATCTAGCTTTGGCATTGGCCTATGCTGCATATATCAATTGTAAAAAACCTACTGATACAGACTCTTGTGGGACTTGCGAATCTTGTAGCAAAATAGATAAATTGGTACACCCAGATTTGCAATTCGTCTATCCAGTAAGTTCAACTAAAAGCATCACTGGAAAGAACGTGGTCAGCTCTAGCTACCTCAAAGAATGGCGGTCTTTTTTAGGAGCCAATAAATATGGTTCATTGGTTGACTGGAGTGCGCACTATGGAGCGGAAAACAAACAAGCGAATATTTCTAAAGAGGAAAGCAGAAACATCATCAAATCTTTGACTTTAAAATCATTTGAAGCAGAATACAAAGTGATGATTATTTGGTTGCCTGAATATATGAATGTATCAGCAGCCAATGGCATATTGAAAATTTTAGAAGAACCTTCAGAGAAGACTTTGTTTCTTTTGGTTACGTGTGAATACGAAAGGCTTCTTACCACTATACTTTCAAGGTGTCAGTTGTTTAAAGTGCCAGCTTTTAGCGACGAAGAATTACAACAATTCTTAATAGATCAGAAGGGGGTAGAAGCAGACAAGGCAAAAAAAATTGCAGCATTAGCAGAAGGCAGCTTACAAGCCGCTGTAGAGCATATAGACAGTACCGAAGATGATGCTCATGTGATGTTTAGAGACTGGATGCGTCAGTGCTGGGGCAAGGATTTTACTGCATTAAATGGCACCAATGATTCTTTCAGCAAATTGAGTAAAACGGCTCAAAAGTTATTTTTGCAATATGCACTAAACATGATGCGACAAGCTGTAGTTTCTGAATATCTGATGGATGAAAAAGAAAAGTTGAATGACTCAGAAAAGGACTTTGCAGTAAAATTTGGTAAAGCTCTGACTACTCAGAAATTAGAGAAAATTAGCGAAGAATTTAGCAAAGCGCACTACCACTTGGAGCGCAATGCAAATGTGAAAATATTGTTTTTAGACTTGTCGCTTACCGTTGGCAGAATAATGACAGCAGCATGAAAATAAAGATTGGAACGAGGGGGAGTAAACTGGCGCTGTGGCAAGCTTATCATGTTCAAAATTTATTGAAACAACAAAGTGTTGATTCTGAGATTGTGACTATTGAAACTAAAGGTGATAAAATTCTAGATGTAACCATTGCTAAGATTGGGAGCAAAGGTGTCTTTACTGAGGAAATTGAAGAGCAACTCCGTGATGGTAGGATTGATATTGCAGTGCATAGCGCCAAGGATATGCAATCTACTTTGCCAGATGGATTTGAGATTATTGCTTTTGGTGAAAGAGAAAAATCTCACGATGTATTGGTGAGTCACAATTCCATTGATTTGGCTCAAAAGAATTTAGTTTTAGGAACCTCTTCAACACGCCGATTAGCTTTTTTGCAAAAATATTATCCAGGAGTCAAGACAGTACCTGTACGAGGTAATTTGCAAACGCGTATTCAAAAAATGAAAGAAGGGGCTTGTGATGCGCTTTGGTTAGCGTATGCGGGAGCACACCGTATGGAATTTGACGATATGATTGTTCATGAGTTTGATCCTGAAAAATTCATACCAGCTGTTGGGCAAGGCAGTATCGCCATCGAAGTGTTTCATTCCTTGGATGAGGAAAAGAAAACGAAGGTAAGAAATGCAGTCAATCATGAAATTAGTGAAAAGTGTTTGTTGGCTGAAAGATCTTTCCTGAAAAAAATGAATGGTGGCTGTAGCATACCGGTTTTTGGGCTGGCAAATATCGAAAATGATGTGCTTACCTTAAAAGGTGGAATCATAAGTCTGGATGGCCAAACTATCATCGAAAAAACCTGTTGCTCCACTACCAACGCCGCCCTAAAAGTTGGAGAAACTTTGGGTGAATATGTGCTAGAAAATGGAGGTCAAAAAATACTAGAAGACATTAGAAAACATCAATCTGACTGAATATAGAAATTAGAAAAAATGAAAAAACACATTTTATACGCTCTTACTTCACTTTTTATCTTTTCGTCTTGTGCCAAAGACAAAAAAGATGCAATCATCACAATTAAAACCTCTTATGGTGATATGAAAGTGCTTCTATATGAAGAAACACCTTTGCATAAAGCAAACTTTATCAAACTAGCAGAGGAAGGTCAGTATGATAGTACGGTTTTTCATCGGATCATCAAGGAGTTTATGATTCAAGGTGGGAATGTAGATGAAAAGAATGGCACGCAATCAAATGAAACCATTAAAGCTGAAATAGTTGATGGGTTTTATCATGAAAAAGGGGCGCTTGCTGCCGCACGACAAGGTGATCGGGTCAACCCAGAAAAGGCATCTAGTTGGTGCCAGTTTTACCTGATTCATGGAAAAACTTTTTCAGAGGCTGAATTGACAGTTGATCAGCGTAAACTCAATCAAGCAGTGAGTCAATTGATGCAATATGAGAGCCATGCTGATCTGCGAGATCAATTTATGGAGCTGCAGAAAAACAAGGACTTTGAAGGCATGAACAAACTGGCCTTAGAGTGTGTAGGATTGGCAGAAAAAGAGCTCAATATCAAATTGAAGAAAGACATCAGCCCAGAAAGATTGAAGCTTTACACAGAAGTAGGTGGAGCACCTCATTTGGATGGAGAGTATACGGTCTTCGGAAAAGTGGTGGAAGGACTAGAAGTGGTTGATAAAATAGCCGAAGTGGAAACCGGACGTGCTGACAGGCCAACAGAGCCAATTTATCTGTCAATGGAAATAGAACGAATTTCTAAAAAGAAAATCACTAAAATGTATGGATATGAATATCCAGAATAAGGCTCAAAAGGATAAATGGCTTTAAATCATTCGATTTTCGTAATTATCTCCTGCTTAAGCTAAATATTGTAAGAATAAATTTTGCTTTCAAATATTTTTTCTATTTTTCGGGATCAACCTGTAAAAACAATTAAGCCATGCCCATCATTGGAGAGCAGAAACTGGTCAAAAAATTAAAGGGTGGCTGTCACCAGTCTTTCACAACACTATTTCATTTATACGGAAAGAAACTTTATAATTTTTCCTATAAGTATACGCAGTCTCATGCAGAATCTGAGGAGATCGTACAGGAGGTATTTCTAAAAATTTGGAACAAGAGAGATACCATTAATGCAAAGCTTTCGTTCAATGCTTTTCTCATTACGATTGCAAAAAATCATATTTTCAATAGAATTAAGAAAGAAGCTAGTCGGCGACTGTATAGAGATCAAATAGAGCCTTCGGAACTTGTGACAAATGAAACCGAAAGTCGAGTAATATTTGCCGATCTGGAGAAAATAGCTAAAAATAATATAGAAAGTCTTCCACCAAAACGGAAACAAATATTCCTTTTAAGAAGGGATTCAGGGCTTTCTGTTAAAGAAATTGCTGACAAATTGGGTATAGCAGAAAGTACTGTTGAAAACCAAATGAACAAAGCAATCAAAACACTGAAATCTAACCTTTCAAATTTTTCTTAAAAAAAGTATAATCAGAGTGGGTGCTACGGGTAGCCAAACTGTATTCAATATGTAAACTATCAAAGAATTGAATTTTTTTAACAAATACAGAGCATTCAAGGCGGGCCAACTTTCTCAGAAAGAGACTGAGGAGTTTGTGAAATGGATGAATTCCAAAGAAGGGGAGGAAATAATTTTGGAAGAAATTGAGGATGATTGGAATTATTTGGATGCTAAGGAGGCGACAGATGAGACTAGGTTAGAATCTATTTTGACTCAGATTAAATCAGAAACTAAAGAAGAAAGAACGATTACTGCTAGAAGTAATTATTTCTCAAAAATAGCAGCTGCAGTTGCATTGTTAGTGCTGTTTGCAGGACTGACTTATTTGATCTTCCCTGAGTTGCAAACCCTAAACCAACCTCACCTAATTGTAAAGTCGAATCCTAGCGGGCAAAAGTCCACTCATTTTTTACCTGATGGTAGTAAAGTGTATTTGAATGCCGAAAGTTCAGTGAGTTTTATTGCTGATTTTGAAGGGGAATCACGAGAAATTGAGCTTAAAGGTGAAGCCTATTTCGAAGTTGCTAAAAACCCCAAAAAACCTTTTGTCGTGAGATCCAAACATTTTTCTACTACAGCATTAGGGACTGCATTTAATATTCGTGCTTATGGATCAGAAAGCAAACTTGAAGTGGCTCTTACCGAAGGTAAAGTCAAGATAGATTCTAAAGTTCTGCAAGACGAAATTTACTTAGTTCCTGGCGAAAAATTGAGCTATTCATCAAATTCAAAAACGACCGAAAGGGGTCAGTTTGATTTAGGAGAAGTGGTAGGCTGGAAAGATGGATTGATCAAATTCAGTGATGCAAGTTACGATGAGGTTAAAAACAGATTGGGCAGATGGTTTGGAGTTGAAATTCGTAGCAATAAGGTGCCTTCTAATGATTGGAGATATACAGGGGTTTTTGAAAATCAATCCTTAGAGATGATTTTAGAAGGGATGAAATTGACTAAAAATTTTGAATATAAAATGGAGCGAAAATCGGTGGAAATTATGTTTAACTAAAATGTAGCCTATGCCAAATACCTCTACCAGACTTATATTTCTTGGATTGATATTTTCATATTCTGTGTTTGCTGTAGCAGGCAACGATAAAAAATATGATAATATTAAAAACACAAAAGTAAGCCTAGAGTTAGAGGAAGCTACTATTGAACAGGTTTTTCGTGCGATTGAAAAACAAACACCTTATAGATTTGCCTACGATATTCGCGATATTGATATCAAAATTAGGATTAGTAACCCTAAGCGTGCCATCCCACTTTCTGAACTGCTCCTTAAAATTTCTGAAAAGAGTCAGTTAAAATTCAAACAAATTAATAAGACCATCAATGTTTATCGAACAGAGACAAATATTGATCCTTCTTCAGTCAAAAATCGCCATTTTAAAGTGGCAGGAAAAATTCTCAACGAAGAAGACGGCTTACCACTTGCTGGGGTATCCGTACGTGTTGTCGGTTCTCAAATTGGAATTATTTCAGATTCGGATGGAAATTTTGAATTAACTATTCCTGGCCAATCGGCAAGGCTTTCTATTTCTTATGTCGGTTTTGAAACGATTAAATTAGACGCAGAACCGTCTATGACTAATCTGCACATAGAGATGAAAATAGATATGCAAAGCCTCAATGACGTAGTAGTGGTTGGCACACGGTTCAATCCAAGATCGGTTTTGGACTCACCAGTCCCAATTGACAATATTTCTAGTCAAGAATTGGAATCTACTGGTCAGTTGACATTAGATCAAATGATTAACTTCAAAATGCAATCCTTTAATGCATCTCAGCAGACGGTGTCGGATGCTACTGCTCATTTCAATCCAGCAGACCTTAGAGGACTAGGCCCTAGTAGAACGCTCGTACTTATTAATGGTAAACGTAAAAACCCTAGCGCCCTAGTTTATATCAATGATACGCCAGGAAAAGGTGAAGTGGGGGTAGATATGCAAAGCATCCCAGTTGAAGCAGTTGAACGAGTTGAAATATTGAGGGATGGGGCTTCTGCACAATATGGTTCGGATGCAATAGCTGGTGTGGTTAATATAATTTTGAAAGAGGATGTAGAATTCACAACCATCAAAGCTTTTTCGGGCATCACCACGCAAGGAGATGGGTTTAATTATGGCTTTAGCGCTAATACTGGATTTGATCTTTTTACAGGCGGATTTTTGAATATAACCACTTCTTATAAACAACAAGAGTATACCAATCGTGCTGGAAAACCGGGTAAAGACGATTTTTTTGAAGCTGAAGGTTATGAAAATTGGGTTGACTCCAATCCTGATTTGGGAATGATTGTAGGTCAGCCGGACATGAGTACATTTGATGTGTTCTATAACGCCGAGATTCCTATCAATGAAAATTCTGAGTTGTATTCCTTTGGCGGTATTACTCTTAGGCAAGGAACTAGTTTTGCGCTGTACAGAGCACCCTACTGGGTTCCTGATCCAGATCATATTTTCCACAAAGATGATGAGGATTATGTTGGTTTTCATCCAACATTCGAAACGGATATAAGCGACAGAACTTTTGGATTGGGGATTCGAAGTGAGATCAAAGACTGGGCAGTAGATATCAGTGCAGTTTCTGGAACTAATACCGTTGCCTACCATATTGGAGAAACTATGAATACCATATTGGGTAGACAATCGCCGACGCGATTTGAGGCAGGCGGATATCAATTTAAAAACTTCATTAATAATATCGATCTGTTCAGAAGCATTAACAACTTTAATATTGGATTTGGATCAGAGTTTAGAGTCGAGCGATTTGAAGCATTTGCTGGCGAAAAAGCGTCGTATCAAGGCAATGGAGCCATATCATTTCCAGGTATTAGGCCATCCGATGAAGTGGATGAAAATAGATTCAACATTGGGTTATATACAGACTTAGAATTTGATAATGATGTTATCCTTATTGGGGGTGCAGCAAGGTTCGAGAATTATGAAGATTTTGGAAAAAACTTTACATGGAAGCTAAACTCAAGGTACAAACCATTCGGTGACTTAGTGTCCTTCAGGGCTTCTGCGAGTACGGGTTTTAGAGCACCATCCTTGCATCAGATCTATTTGAGCAATGTTCAAACACTCGTTTCTGATGGAACGATATCAAATCAAGGAACCTTCAATAATCATAGTCCTATTATTCGAGAACTTGAAGTTCCCAAATTGAAACAAGAAAATTCTTTGAATTTTTCTGCTGGAGTAGCATTACAACCTTTTAGAAGACTAGAATTCACCTGCGATTATTATGACATCACTGTAAATGATAGAATTTTATTCACCAATGAGATTGGTTCCGATGGAAATCCCAATACACTGACTCCGTTAGAGGATACCCTTAGGTCATATAATGTGACAAGTTTAAAATTTTTTATCAATGCAGCTGATACAAGGACAAAAGGTGTTGATGGTGTAGTTAGCTATAAAGAGGTCATTTTGGGGCCAGGCCTATTGGATGTTAGCCTTGCAGCCAACTTGACAACTACCACTATTGAAAGTGCTATAAGAGCTCCTGACCCTTTAAAGGAAACAGGCAATGAGATATTTAATAGGAAAGAACAAGCAAGAATATTATCGGCTAGACCTTCAAGTAAATTCTTGTTGGCGCTGGACTATGGACTTGGAAAACTATCAACAGGGCTACGTTTTACTCGCTTTGGCGAGGTAACATGGAGACATGCAGATGATCCTTTAAAGGATCAGACGTTTTCATCTAGAATAATTACAGACTTAAATATTAACTACAAACTGAGCCAAACGGCAACCTTTGGAGTGTCTATAAACAATTTACTAAATGTATATCCTGATGAAATAGATGCGAAAGGTGATCCATTAACCAATTTGGGAGGACGATTCAAATATGCCTGGGAGGTGAATCAATTTGGATACCTTGGTACGACGATATCTGCTCGATTGAGTACTCGATTCTAATATTTTCATTTATTTTTTTTTGATAGTAGGTGCTAAGGGCTTCTTAGTGGTAATATATATACATGCTTGTTATATCCATGTGCCAACAAATGTTAGTTGGCTTTTTGTTAAACTCTTAAACCAAACTTATGAAAAAAGTTTACTCAGCATTATTTATGATGCTTATGTTATCGGTTTCTGTAGCCTTTGCCCAAAAGACAATTTCGGGTACGGTTACGGATGGTTCATCCGGCGAGGCACTCGTGGGAGTGAATGTGATTGTAAAAGGCAGTGCTGTTGGTGCACTGACAGATTTGGACGGTAATTTTCGATTAGAAGCTGAAGAAGGAGCCGTCTTGATGTTTTCATTTGTAGGATACGCAACTACCGAAATTACAGTAGGTACTGCAACTTCTATTAATGTCACGCTATCTGAAGATGTAACGAACCTGGATGAGGTAGTTGTTACTGGTCTTGCAACTTCAGTAAAGCGATCAAATTTGGCCAGTTCTGTTGCTACTGTAAATGCAAAAACACTTACTGGAATTACTAATCAATCCAATATGGATGGTGCTCTTTATGGAAAATTCAAAGGAGCGGACATACGATCTAATTCTGGAGCGCCAGGGGGAGGTATCTCTATGAGACTTCGTGGAGTAACATCAATATTTGGTGATCAGCAACCTCTTTTCATTGTGGATGGTGTATATGTTGACAATTCATCTGTGTCTATGGGAAACAACATAGTTAGTGAAGCAGCTGGAGGAGGAAACCCATCTACGAATCAGGACGATGCTTCTAACAGAATAGCAGACATTGATCCAGAGGATATTGAAAATATTGAGATTCTTAAAGGAGCTTCTGCTGCTGCTATATACGGTTCCCGAGCGGCTGGAGGAGTGGTCATCATTACCACTAAAAGAGGGAAAGCAGGGAAGACTGTTGTAAACCTCAATCAAACTATAGGATTGAGAAAGCCGACGCAATTGCTAGGACTTAGAGACTGGACGCCAGATCGAGTGTTTGACAATTTTAATGATCCTGATCTAGCGGCAAACGATCCTTCAAACCCTGGAGTTGTACAACGAAATTTATATAATGACGCTGTGGCTAGTGGGTCTTATTATGATTATGAAAAAGAGCTATTTGATCATACCAGAGTATCTACGACAACAAGGCTTTCTGTTTCAGGTGGACAAGGCAATACTGATTTTTTTGCTGGTATAACATATAAAAATGAACCTGGATTGGTTAAGAATACTGGTTATGAAAAAGGGTCGTTTAGATTGAATATTGGTCAAAAATTAAATGATTGGTTAGATATTTATTTGACGAACAACTACATTAATTCTACTTCAGACCGAGGTTTTTTTAACAATGGTAACCAAAATAGAACACTTGGATATGCTTTGGCTTTTACTTATCCATGGGAAGAACTGCATCCTACTAATGGTGTTTACCCAAGTGGTGGTGCGGGCTCTAATGCTATAGAAACTGTTGATATAACGACCAACAGAGAAGAAGTAAATAGATATATAGGTGGAGCTACTGCGAATGTTAAAATTTTATCCCAAAAGAATAATCAATTGAAATTGGTATTACAAGGGGGGCTTGATCAATATACATTGAGAACAACTAGTATTTTCCCACAATCTTTGACATACTTTAGTAGTCCTACTTCATTGAGAGGGGCTTCAATTTCTGGTACAACCATTAATTCTAATTATAACTTTACCGCTACTTTAGTGCATTCTTACTATTTAGACAATGGTTTAAGTTTTACCACTCAGGCGGGTAGTTTTTTACAGGACTTTGATAAAAACACAGTTATTACAACTGCTACAGCTTTAATTGGTTCTCAAACAAACCTTGCTCAATCTACCAATGTTGGAACTCAACAGCTAATAACTCCACAGCGAGATAAGGGATTTTTCGTTCAAGAGGAAATTAATTTTGATGATAAAATTATTGGTACAGTTGGTATTAGGGGTGATAAGTCTACCAACAATGGGGACGCTGATGAGATGTATTTTTACCCAAAAGCCAGTGTTGCTGTAAATATTCACGAATTTGATTTTTGGTCAGTAGAATCGGTTAGTAATATTAAGCCAAGAATTGCATATGGCCAATCTGGTAGGTTTGCTAATTTTAATGATCGTTTTAATTTGACAAATCCTCAATTAATTGGCGTAAACTCAGGAGTAAGCCCTGCTAACCTAGAAGGAAACGCAACTGTAGGACCAGAAAGACAGATTGAATTAGAGTATGGAATTGATCTTGGATTCATTGGAAATAGAATAGGATTAGACGTCACTTTCTATAATAAGCGAATGGAAGATGTTCTATTGAGAGTCAATAGGGAACCTTCAACTGGGTTTACTCAAAAAGTGCAAAATGCTGCAGAATTAGAAAATAAAGGCGTTGAGCTAGGCTTGGATATTTCTGTAATACAGAATTCTGATTTACAATGGAATACGAGTTTTAAGTGGTGGAGAAATAGATCTAAGATTACCAAATTGGATGTTCCGGCTTTTAATGTAGGCGGTTTCGCAGCTTCTTTGGGTCAAATGAGAATCCAAGAAGGAAAATCTGCAACACAAATTGTCGGAACATATATTTCAGAAGGTTTGACAGCTGATGAGATAAGTGCAATTGACCCTGATGGAGATGGTTTTGCTGTATATGGCGATGCGGAAGCTGATTTTCAGACATCATGGTTTAACCAGATCAGTTGGAAGAACTTTGATTTCACGTTCTTGTTCCATTGGAAAAAAGGAGGAGATGCGATCAATTTGACAACTCTTTTATATGATTTGGCTGGTACAACTTGGGACTATGACGATATGGGAATAGATCCTGAAGGCATACTCACGAATGGAGCATATAGATCAAGTCAGGCATTTGCTAATCCAGAACCAATGATAGAGGATGCAGGTTATTTGAGATTACGTGAAATTGGAGTGTATTACACTATTCCAAAGAATGTGTTGCCAATGGTTAACAAATTCAAGGTGGGAATATCAGGGAGAAACTTGATCAATATTTTTGACTACAATAGTTACGATCCTGAGTCTTCAAACTTTGGGAACAATGTATTGGCGAATAATGTGGAAGTAACTCCTTATCCAGCCTCTAAATTTATCAATTTCCACCTCAACGTGACTTTCTAAATTTTAGATATGAAAATTATGAAAACATTAATAAATAACATTTATGCACTAGTTGCATTAATCATGGTCACTTCTTGTGGCCTGGATGATATTCCAAATCCAAATGCACCAACAATAGGTAGTTTTGAAAATGGCGCAACAAAGGCTGATTTGGATGTACTTGTAGTTGGGTTGGAAGCAGTTTCTAGAAATGACTTACACTTTCATTATCAGACTACGAGTATACTCGCTAGAGATTATTACGATTTGACTGGTATCGATCCTCGTTTCACTCAGGAGATATTAAAAGGGCCACTTGATAACAATGGCTTTCTAACTACGAGATCATATTCGGCATGGTATAAAATCGTTCAGTCAGCTAATCTTTTAGAATTAGCTATTGATAATTCTATTACTGACTTGTCTGATGAAGAAATCAATGGTTATTATGCTTTTGCGAAAACGATGAAAGCATATGCTTTGTTGATGGTTGCTAATAGACAATATACAAATGGTATTAGAATTGAAGTATCTGACAAAGATAATTTGGGTGCATTTCAATCTTATACAGACGCGTTGAGTGATATTAGGTCACTTTTGAACGAAGCAAATGATCATCTGACTGATGCAGGAGCTACTTTTTCATTTCCTCTAAGTGATGGATTTGGAGGTGCGACTGGCACAATCATTCCTGTAGTTGGAGACGATGATATTGTAGAAACTTTTGATATCCCTTCTGGTTTTGCTAAGTTCAATAGAGCAATTGCTGCCAGAGCTGCAATATATCAAGGCAATAAGGCTGATGTATTAACTCTACTAGGACAGTCCTTCATGGATTTAACCGCGCCACTAGACAGAGAAGTTGCGCATGTGTTTGGTCAAGGAGGAAATGAATTGACTAATTCGCAATATTACATCCCAAATCAGAGTGCCAATCAATTCATGGCACATGATTCTTGGTATGATGATGCTGAAGTAGGAGACAATAGGTTATCTAAAGTGGGATTGTTCATGGAAGAAAACGCTGATGGTGATGTGGTGCCGACAAGACAAAGTTTTGATGGACTTTCTGCTGACTATCAGGTGAGATTGTATTCAAGCCTTACTGATCCAGTTACAATGATTAGAAACGAAGAACTCATTCTTCTTTACGCTGAAGCGAATATAGGCACAGACAATGCTGAGGCAATAGCTGCACTAGATGTAATAAGAACTGCGGCAGGGTTGCTACCATATTCGGGTGCAACTACTGATGCTGCACTTGAAGATGAGCTTCTCGTTCAGAGAAGATATTCATTATTTGGTGAAGGTCACAGGTGGGTAGATCTGAGAAGATTTAATCGAATGGATGAAATTCCTTTGGATAGAGCTGGTGATAATGTGATTGATGCATTTCCAACTCCGGTTAATGAAAATGAAGTGTTGGGAGGCTAATCTCAAAGCACATTTTTACAATAAAAAAACGCCATTCAAAATGAATGGCGTTTTTTTATCAATTTAAAGGAATGCGATTATTCTTCATCCAACATATCAATATCTTGAATTAATACTCTTTTGGAAATGGCTTGACCTGTTTTAGTTGCGGCTAGACCACCTAAAGCAGTTTCTTTGTAGCGGGTTTCCATACTCTGTCCCACTTCTCCCATAGCTTCGGCGCATTCATCGACTGGGATTACGCTATCTACATCAGAGAGCGCGATTTGAGCTGAAGAATTGGCGATTGCAGCCGCACTTGCATTTCGTACGACGCAAGGTACTTCCACCAAACCAGCCACAGGATCACAAACCAATCCGAGCATGCACTGCAATGTCACGGCTACAGCATTAAATACCTGATCTATAGACCCACCTAAGCAATAAACAATGCTACCTGATGCCATGGCAGCTGCGCTGCCAGTTTCGGCCTGGCAACCACCTACTGCCCCTGCCAAAGATGCTTTTTGCTCTAATATAAGTGCAATTCCTGCACTAACCAGTAAAGCTTCATGAATACTCCGATCTTCAATTTTATGTATTTTTTGCATGGTGGTCAATACGCCTGGAAGGATACCTGAGGCGCCTGCAGTAGGAGCAGCTACTACGCGACCCATACAAGAGTTGACCTCTTTGGCAGCCAATGCGCTGGATATCAACGTCTGAAATTCTTTTGACAGGACAACTGTTTTATTTTGAGCTACTTTTTTAGCACCATTCTTAATCATCCCAGAGTGAGAAGACATATCTTCAGTCAGACCAGTTTCTACCGCTTCTTTCATCACTTGATAGGCTTTTTCTAAACCTGACCAAATGTCTTCTTCAGAGGCACCTTTTTGCTCAATCTCGTAATTCAAAACGGGCTCAAATAATTTTGAGCCTTCTTTTTCACAAAGGGCTTTCCAGCCTTTGAAATCTTCGAATAGAAACGACATAGTATTTTGGGTTAAATGTCTTCTAAAGTTACTAAGAATCTTGGCTGCTTGTTGTTAGGAGCAGCCAAGAATTAATTTGTGAATGTCTAAAACTCTGCGTTGCCTGGAGTTCTTGGAAATGGAATCACGTCCCTGATATTGGTCATGCCTGTTACGAATAAGATCATTCGTTCGAATCCAAGCCCATAGCCGCTGTGTGGGGCAGAACCAAACTTACGGGTATCTAAATACCACCAAAGTTCTTCTTTGGGGACACCCATTTCGTCCATTCTCTGCTCCAGTTTATCCAATCTTTCTTCACGTTGAGATCCACCAATGATTTCTCCAATGCCAGGAAATAAAATGTCCATAGCGGCCACGGTTTTGCCATCCTCATTTTGACGCATATAAAATGCTTTGATGTCTTTTGGATAATCCGATAGGATTACCGGCTTTTTAAAGTGTTTTTCTACCAAATACCTTTCATGCTCTGACTGCAAATCAGCACCCCAGGCATCTATGACGTATTTGAATTTTTTCTTCTTGTTCGGTTTTGAATTACGAAGAATATCGATGGCTTCTGTATAGGTAACTCTTTCGAATTTATTATCAACAACAAATTTTAATCGGTCCAGTAAATACAATTCTGGACGTTCCGTTTCTTTCTTGTTTTTGTTTTCTTCTACTTCTCTTTCATGTAAAAACTTCAAATCATCCTGACAGTTGTCCAATGCATATTGAACCAGATATTGAAGCATTTCTTCTGCTAAGTCAGCATTATCATCCGCATCAAAGAAGGCCATCTCTGGCTCAATCATCCAAAACTCTGCTAGATGACGAGTGGTGTTTGAGTTTTCCGCTCTAAACGTTGGGCCAAAAGTATAAATTTGACCTAAAGCCATAGCGGCTAATTCTCCTTCTAACTGGCCAGAAACCGTTAGGTTCGTTTCCTTGTCAAAGAAATCTTGCTTAAAATCAATTGTCCCTTCATCCGTTTTTGGAAGGTTGTCCAAGTCTAAAGAAGTTACTCTAAAAGTTTCACCCGCTCCTTCTGCATCAGATGCAGTAATGATTGGAGTATGGATGTTTAAGAATCCTTTATCATTGAAGAATTTATGTACCGCAAAAATCATCGCATGACGAATTCTATATACCGCTCCAAATGTGTTTGTTCTTGGACGTAGATAGGCAATATCTCGTAAAAACTCCAACGAATGTTTTTTTGGCTGGAGTGGATATTTTTCTGGATCTGCCTCACCTAACACTTCGAGTTCTTTGACATGCATTTCAACTGATTGCCCTGAACCTTGGGAGGCAACGATTTCACCTCTTGCAGCCACACAAGCACCAGTAGTGACTACCTTTAGAATTTCATCAGAAATGACATTTGGATCAGCCACCAGTTGCAAATTATTAATTGTCGAACCGTCATTGAGCGCAATGAACGCTACATTTTTGTTTTGTCTTTTGGTCCTTACCCAACCTTTTACAAGTAGACTAGTTCCTACTTCTGCCGATTTTAAAACCTCTAATACTTTGGTTCTTCTTTCCGTACTCACGATTCTCTAATTTTTAATTCAATAATTGCCTGATAATGAAGGCGGAACGCAAAAAAAAAGTATTTTAAGTTCCTGTGCAATTAATTGAATTTTCATTCTCTTTGCGCCAAGCAAATTCCACTCTAATAATAGAAATAACAGAATTATGAAGAAGTACGATGTGTATGGCATAGGAAATGCCCTAGTTGATTTAGTATTTGAGGTTGATGAAAAATTTCTTGTTGATCATCAAGTAGAAAAGGGGTTGATGACCTTAGTAGAAGAGGATAGACAAAATCAATTAATCAATGCCATCGACATTCATGAAAATATGATGAAGGGTGGAGGTTCTGCTGCCAACACAGTAGTGGCAACGAGCCAGTTTGGAGGCAGATGCTATTACTCTTGTAAAGTTTCGAATGATAATTTTGGCCAATTCTTTTTAAAAGACTTGGCACACAACAAAGTGGATACTAAACTAACTAAGGAAACTGCACCTGATGGGATTACTGGTAAATGTTTGGTCATGACGACTCCTGATGCTGAACGTACAATGAATACATTCTTGGGCATTACGTCTGATTTTTCAGTTCAGGAAATAGACGAAGAAGCGATCAAACAATCAAAGTATATCTATTCAGAAGGTTATTTAGTGCCTTCGCCTAGTGGTCGTGAAGCTATGCTAAAAGCGATGCAAGTGGCACGTGCTCATGATGTGAAAATAGCATTGTCTTTTTCAGATCCAAGTATGGTAAAATTCTTTAAAAATGAAATGCAGGAAGTGGTAGGTGATGGTATAGATCTATTGTTTTGCAATGAAGAGGAGGCTATGCTTTATACCGAAACTGAGAACTTAGCAGATGCACGTGAAGCTTTAAAAAAGATAGCGAAGAGATTTGCAATTACGCTTGGTAAAAATGGCGCAATTATTTTTGATGGTGATACCTTTATCGATATAGAACCCTATAAAGTTGATGCAATAGATACGAACGGTGCTGGGGATATGTTTGCCGGAGCATTTATGTTTGGTGTTACCAATGGACATTCCTATGCTGAGGCCGGAAAAATTGCCAGCCTAGCTTCTTCCAAGGTGGTCTCTCAATTTGGCCCGAGGTTAGATAAGAGTCTAATGGAAGAGATTCTAAAAAAGGCAATTCCTCAGGATTAGTCATAAAAAAAGGAGATGCTAGCAAGCTAACATCTCCTTAGATTGAGTTCTGAATTGTTTATCAGTGGTTGTTGTTGATAAGTATTTTATGTGTTTTACTTGAATTAGAATTCATATTTCTAACATCCATGAAGTAAACACCTGATTTTAAATAACTAGGAATTTGAAAATCAACTTTATTTTCTCCAGAAAGTAGTGAAATCGCATCGCTGTAAACAATCTGACCAGAGATATTTCTCATGGACAAACTGACGTTTCCAGCATTCAAATTATCGAATTGGATGCTCATGGTGTTTCCATTCACAACCGGATTTGGATATATAGACGAGGCTAATTCTACCTTTTTATTTGCCGACAATACTACATTCTGAATTTCCAGATCATCAATTGACCAACCCCAGCCATTTGTAGACTCATCACTGTTTAGTCTAAATCTTATCAAGATTTCATCTCCTGGGTCAAAAGTATCAGTCAGTGTAATTGATCTTTGCTTGGCATTAGCAGAAACGGGACTTGCACTATCTTCAAATAATGTTTCCCAATCAGAATCAGCACTAGCATCATATGAATCAATCAAAGGAAGCCAAGTTGCACCATCAAGTGAACCTTCAACTACAACATAATCGTTATCTGGTTCAACTACTACAACTTCCGTAAATTCAATTTTGTTTGCTTCTGAGTCTGAACTTACAATAATAGGTGTCTTCAATAAGTACGTATAGTTAGCTCCGTTTTTATAATTATCTGGGGTATTGATAGAGTTACCCCCTAAGCCAGCTCCTGAACCAATTTCAAATCCATACCCATAAAAATCAGAAGTTGTGGATTCAAAATCATTGACATAAGACTCCACGGGATCCTCATATGAAATTGGAGAGCTTGTCGAAATTCTTGAGACGTAGGGTAGATCATCAAAGTAAGATCTGGCATAAATCTCTGAATTTTTTTCTAGCGTAGTGCTTGTAACAAATTCATAGTCTCCAGCACTTCTGGTTTCTTGATCGGAATGAATCATCTCTCCATCGACATAGATTTCTAAGGCGGTTGATTCAGAAATTAGCGATATAGTAATTACAGCATCATCATTTATTGAATTACTAACGAGTGAAATTTCAGGATTATATCCTTGCTCAGGTAATTCAGAAATGGTTGTACTAAATATACCACGTCCATGCGTACCAACAATTATTTGATCATCTACTTGTTTCAATTCCCAAATCGACACTGCAGGCATGTCAGCATCCAATATATGCCAACTAGCACCATCATCAGTTGATTCAAAAATTCCAATTTCAGTTCCTACCCAAATTGTAGAAGTTTCATGTGGCATAACACACAAATCATAAACAGCAACATCTGGAAATCCAGTGGTACTGCTTGATCCAGTTCCGAAGCCAGAAATGTCTTCCCAAGTTTCTCCCTGGTCTTCTGTCTTTAATATTTTTGGGCCTTTTGCAAAGGAGAATAGTGCATATGCTGTTGATTCTTCTGTCGGGTGAGTAGCAAGACCAGAAATCTGTCCTAATGTAACATCTTCAAAATTACTAGTTGCTGTAAACGATGCTCCACCGTCGGTTGATACTTGTAAACTTTCACTATCAGACATTGCTCCACCTGCCCATACGATATTATTATTAGCCTTAGAAATTTTAACATCAAGAAAGGATCTTAATGCCCAATTTTCGGAAATAGGTATTAACTCCCAGTTAGAAGCAAAATCCGTAGATTTGAATACACCTCCTGCACCAACGGCAAATACGATATCAGGATCAGAATCTACATTTTCAATTTTAGTATTAAACGGCGACTGTTCACCGTCACCTGATCCGGTTAAACCACTCGTTGCATTTGTAAATGTTGCTCCACCATCGGTAGAGACCTCTATACTGTTGTAATAAACACAACTTAGCAGCATATCAGGGTTTTGGCTATGCCATGCCACACCAAAACCATCTCCACCATTTGCTCTTCCGTAATCAGCAGTTGCTGATCCTTCTGTACCTGATGGAGTCATCCAAGTTCCATTGTCCTGGGCGCCACCTATGTACCTGTTTGCACCAGGCATTTTATCCACTGCGTAAAACTGTGTTGTATTGTATCCAGATCCTGAGAAGGTCCAATCTCCATCATTGAATCCTGGATCTGTCCCAGAATTTGATTTATATAACCCTCCATCATTAGTCAATATCAATTGAAACTCTTCGTTCTCTTCATCAGTTATAATTGAAACAATGTTATGATTGTCAGGGTGTACGCCTTCAGTTGATGTGGCTCCTTGAGTTTGAGAAAATGAATTTTTTCCACTGAACTGACCGTAAGCATCAGTGATATTATCTGTGGTCATCATTTTTCTAACTATTGTGCCCCAGTTAATGACAAATTCTGATGTTGGTAAGTTTTCAGCATCCCATGTTTCGTCTTCTGCAAGTACTGGCCAAATAAAGAACATATTTTCAAATACATGCCCACCATCTGTAGACATATTAGAATTAGGCGTAGTGTCATCATATTCTTCAGAACTAATAAACAAGTATTCTCTTGAATGATTAGTTCCATCCTCACCATCAGTAAATGCCTCGATTAGATTGAATTCTCCATCCTCCTGCTGATCTCGGAAAGCTGCCATTAGCTGGACATCATTGTCAATATCCCATACTTCAAAAGGAACATCAACATAATCTTCATATTGATAATCGGCATCTGGTACACCTGCAGCTTGTTTGTTTACAGTAAATCTGTGAGCTTTTTGACCAATACCAGAACCAAATCGAATTTCTACAGAAGCGGAAGCACTTTCACCCACAGAAATTGTCCCACCATTGGCATCAGCACTGAAATTCACTAAATCCATGAAATCAGCTCCTTCTTCTACATTAGTCACCTGTGGATCACTTGTTTCTTCTCCTTCAGCCATTGTGAATTTAAACATATTGACTCCTGCGACATACACTACATCCTCATCGAATGGATGGGCAAGTATTGTATGATCATACCACCCTTGATCTCCAAGAAAATTTGGAACGCCATTCGTATCAGTCAGTTGATTCCAATTTGCACCAGCATCTGAGGAAACATATAGCTCAGGAATATATGAGCTTGCATCTTCTGGGTCTCTTGGCCCTTCATTTGAAAGATATAGTCTGTCAGTATTGACTGGTGATATAGCTAGCTCCATTCTGCCACTTGGAAACAATCCTTCACTCATATCTGTCCAAGTATCCCCAGCATCTGTCGATTTCATGACTCCAGTAGAATTTATTGTTACATACTGTATATTGAAATCATCAGGGTCGGCTACTATTTGCTGTACTCTTCCTGAAGTTGAGCTATAAACTTCCGTCCAACTAGTCCCTCCATCTTCGGATTTAAAAATACCAGAAGTAAAAGAAGCAAATAATTGATCATTGTTGTTGACAGATAAAAGTATATCCGCATCGCTAGGGTCTACTATCATACGGTTGACAACTTGGAAGTCATCATTGTCTGCAGTAGCGTCCAGTTGTACCCAAGTTTCGCCAAGGTCAGTTGATTTAAAAATACCGTTTCCTTTTACAAATCCAGCACTTGCACCCCAGCCTTCACCTGTGCCTGCATATAAAATATTTTTATCCGAACCTGCCATTACTATTTGTGAAATAGCAAGATTGGGCATGTCTGTTGATTTGTTAGTCCATGAGCTTCCGCCATCTGTGGTTTTCCATATTCCACCACCTGCTGCACCAGCGACCCATGTATCAGCATCGTCCGGATCAATTACCACTGCACGAGTTCGGCCAGGTACATTGCCAGGTCCTCTTTCATCAAAAGTCAATGTAGGGCGTGAAGCGAATTTCGCTAAAGGATTTACTTTGCTTTCAAGTATTCGAGCCTTGTTAAGTTCATTCATTCTATAATTTGAGCCGTATGCAGGCTTGCCTTCTCCATCTCGAGTTTTAAGCTCATTGAGCATGTTGGCATACATACTTGGCATATCGGATTTTTGGTATCCAGGCGTGCTGTGTTTTTTCTTTTTCAATTCATATTCTGCATCTAGCTTTTCTTGACCAGTTTTAAAAAAAACTTCTTGGTCTGATTCATTTGTAATGAAATCAGAATTTTGAATAATCGATTTGTTCCAAATCAGTACGCCCGATGCAACGACTGAAAGCAGTAGTAGTAATTTTCTCATTTTTCGTAACTTCATGGTTTTTTGGTTTTTTTATTAATGTCGATTTGTACTGTATTGGATTGGTTTTCAGAATTAACAATACCTGGCATGCTTCTCTTTTCAATCGTCGAATTATCTATCCACTTGACATATCCATTCAAAGCTGATCCTTGGTATACAATTTCTTTATTGTCCAATTTATATACTGCAAACTTGATTGTCTTAGCATTTTTTTCACCTGTTTCTTTCCAAGCCAGAACATATGAACCTTCCTCATTTTCTGAAGTTTGAAAGTCTTCACCGACGATCTCAATTAGTTTGGTACTTAAATTATCAACTTGATTGGAAGCGATTTTTTTTGGATTTGAGGTCAAGCAAGAAAGAATAATGCATGACAACAGCAACAGTGAAAATGGTATTTTCATCTTGGGTTTGGTTTTTTTGCTAACAAAGTAGGTATCAAAAATAAGAAGATCATTTGCTTTTATCTTGAAACCAACCTCAATAATATTGAAAATGACTGGAAAAATATTCTAAATCAATAAATTAATTTGGGTTTTGCGAGGATATATGAGTAAGGAAATTAAGTTTCAATAGTTTCACTATTTCTTATTTTTCTTATGAAGCTTAAAATTTTACATATTCCAAAGGATGGCTTTTTCCTTTCTAGGTACATTTGTTGAAAATTAGAGAGATATGAATTCTACACTTAGATATAAAGCAGACAACGAATTTGAAGCAACAAATCAGGCAGGAAATACAGTGGCTATGGATATGTATCCACAAAGCGAAAAGAAGGATCAATCACCGATGGATTTGATGCTTTCAGCAATAGCTGGATGCGCTGCAGTCGACATTGTATCTATGATTAAAAAGAAGCGCAGAACTTTTGTAGATCTGAAAGCAGAAACAACTGGCAAAAGGGCAGAAAATCACCCAAAGAAATTCACAAAAATTCATATTAAATATATTATTACTTCGCCTGATCTTACAGAAAAGGAAGCTGAAAAAGTGATCGACCTAGCTGTGAACAATTATTGTAGTGTGGCATCATCTTTGGATCCATCTATAGATCTGACACATAGTTTTGAACTTGTCAGATAATTTCTATTTCAAAGGGCTACTAACGATATCCAAATCTTTGTTAATAATAAAATGAACGAGCCGCTCTGGAACGGTTTCAAAGTATGGCTGAGCGAGGTCTGAACTGCCAATGATATGAATGGCGTGTTCTCCTGATTTCAGAAAATGTGTAGTTCGGTATGGAGTAGAAGCTCTTAGGAATTTTTCATCCGACCATTTTCCTGAATTATTTATCTTTATTACGTACGATGCAAATCCTCCGTTAACATTAGAATACTTACCAGCGTTGTCCTGAATTTTGGAATAATTGCCTGTGATCAGATATCCGTCATCCAAAGCCACTACACCTACCAGATCCCCGACTACTTCCTTGGTGTACTTCCAAAGTAGATCGCCAATTACGTTATAATTAGCAACTATAACCTGAGCAGATTTATTCATGTCTTTCGTCAATTCACGACCATTAAAACCAATTAAAAATGTGTTGGTTTGTTCTTCAAATTCAATAATTCTTGGAAAATCATCAATTCCCAGATTCCGAACCATTAGTTGTTTTCCCTCTTCACTATAAGTAAAAAGTGTATTTAGTTTTGCACCTGTTTCCATATGAGTGCCATTGAGTACAAACGTACATCCAGCTTGTCCTCCTACCATAGCACTCAGAACGGTATGTGAATCCGCCTTCACACTATCCATTTGTAAAGAAAAATCTTTATACCAACTTACCGTTTGATTTGACTCTACTCGACACACATAGGAAGTAACCAGATTGGATTTATTATCTAAATAGATACCGCCTAAATACGCTGACCCATCTAGGTTGGTTGATTTATGTAAGGTCACTCTTTGGGCTGGTTGAAGGGAATCTAGGTTAGGATTGCTGGTAAAATTGGGTATGGATATTCTACGGTACTTTACAGTGTTTTGAATCGAGTCTGAAGTGTATTTGACTTGAAGTAAACGCCTTGTATCAGCTAAATATGCATCGAATTGACTCTGATTAGTAGATCTTTCTTGTGTAATCGTCTGGTTCAAGCCAGACATACCAGCATAATAGTCGTCAATATATCCTTTGTACTTCTGATAAGAATAACCTGTGTTTCTTGTCTCAACATGTTGTAAGAGCGTATCAGATTTTGTAATTAAATTCAATAAATAGCCATAATGACTTATTTGCCGTTCTGGTAATATTTTCATGGTTTCTGTAGAGACCTTATTCAATTGTTCTTGTATAAGCAATTCATGTTTTTTCTCATTATATAAAAACAGAGGCTCGACCACAGATTTTAAATCATATTTTCTTAAGGTAAAGAGGAATTCTTTATCAACATCTATAGGCTCTATTTTTCCATTTAACACATCTTGCTCTACTTGGTTGATTTTGGCAGATATGATTTTTTCATTTTCAACCATCATTGCTCTAAGAGCCCCTATATTTTTATCTATATACGCTTTAGTATCATCCACCCATTTGGCATAATCCCAAATTGGAATTTCTTTTTGCTTTAGAAAATTGATTTCTACAGCAAGTCCATCTAACTTATAAATGCTAATGGAGTCAATTTTAATTTCTTGATTGTAGCCTATATCATACCTATTGGTTTTTTGCTTGTAAGATTTGAAATATTTTAAACTTTCGTTGTAATTGGATTTTATATCATCAAATTCTTTTTCCATTTCAATGCCATACAACAAGTACAAATCTTTGATCGAAGCATGTTGACTTATGATTTTGGTAAAAGTTTGATTGGCTTTTGAGTAGTGCGTATAACTACGCGTAAAGTCGTCGTAGATGCCTGGCATATTTATTTCAAAGGCATCCATTTCCTGTCGAGCCTCTAGAATGGCTTTTTGTATTGAATCTAATGAGACGCTATATCGCCCTTTTTCGTCATAGATGGCAAAATTGATGTATTCTTCCTTATGTTTCTTGACGTCTTTTTCTGTGATGAGCTTTTCACAATTATCGAAGGCTTCTTTAGCCAAAAGGATATTGGCCATAGCCTTTTTATAGGCAGTAATGGGATCACTTTCTTGGAATCTTTTATTATATATTAATCCCAGTTGAAGATACATGCTTGGATTTTCTGGATCGGCCTCTATCAAATTTTCTAAATCTGCTACACCCACTCCTGGCTCGCTATTTAGAATTCCAGGTAGTAAATCTTCATACTTCACTTTTTTTTGTGCTACAATTGTACCCAAGAAGCTCAACTGAAAAATCAATAAAAGAGAATAGATCAATGTCCTTTTCATGGTCAATTTAGATTTTCAATATTTTTAGGATTACTCTTCTATTTTGGGCTCGACCTTCGTCTGTGTCGTTGCTCACGAGTGGCTGCGACTCTCCATAACCCACTGGAGTGAAACGCTCTCCTTCAATTTCATTTTCTCTTAAAAACTCAACGACACTTATGGCTCGTCTGTCAGATAGAAGCTTGTTGTATCGGGCAGAGCCAACATCATCTGTGTGAGCTGAAATTTCAACAACCATCGTAGAGTTGGCATACATCAGACCTACTACTCGTAATAACTCATCATATGAATTTTCTGTGAGCTGATCTGAATTAGATTCAAAAAGTATGTCTTTCAGTGTGAGGTTGGCGCCTACTAGCAGCGGTTGAAGCTTCATATCAACAACCGCATCTCCAGCTGCTTTTCCATCTTCATGTACTATACCATCTTCAGTCACGTCCAAAACAGTCGTATTGTAGGCATACCCCTGATCGCTAGTAGCTTCGATTTCATAGCGATCGCCTACACGCAATCCGACAGCTTCATTGCCTTCTACGATTATAGTTTCATCTCGATTTCTGTTCCTAATCCTTACTCTGGATCTCACTTTTGAGTTGTTTGTTAAATCAGCTACATTGATGGTGATTTCCTTCTTTTTGGGGATGAGTTCAATATCCTTTTCAAAAGAAGGGTACATCATTAAGCCAGAGGCGTCAAAAACAAAATATTCACTCTCGAAGTTTTCCTTATCAATGAACACTTCATAAGCGGCTCCAAGGGGCAAGTCTAATTCGAGCTGCCCAGTAGCCGGATCACTTTCTAAATCCATTAGTACGCTTCTTTCGCCTTCCACTTTTACTTTTACCAAAGCTGAAATAGGCTCAAAAATTTCTACATCATAAATATTAAGCTGGAGTTTGGCACTTTCGTACAGCACCACATCGTATTCAATTTCTCGATATTCATCAATGTTCGTTAGATCGTATTGCGTGGCGTACGTAGTATAACCTTCTTTTCGAAATTCTACATTGTAGCTGCCTCCCACGGCTAAAACCAAACTGAATTTCCCATCTTTTGGATTGCTATTTAATAGCATCAGCTCCTCTGATGTAAATGCATCTCTCACGATAATTTCAGTCGCCAGACCTTCATTAGTCTTTCCACTTTTTACAATGCCTTGGATTACATTGTTTCTGAATTGCTGAAAACTAGGAGGAATATCAACTTCATAAATGTCATTGGTATGGATGTAGTACATTTTGTCTCCTTGTGCTGCAATGCATGGAAACTGATCATTTTCCGACGTGTTTACATAGGTTAGTGGAACAGGTGTGGTCCAATCTCCAGCATCATCTAAGAACGATTGGTAAAGGTCATATTTACCCAATCCTCCCAGTCTGTTTGATGAAAAGATAAGTGTCCTGTTATCAGCCATTATTCTAGGGGCTTTTTCACAATCTTTGTTGATGGGATAGGGGAGCTTTGTAGGGTTAGACCATTTGCCATCCTTATTAATTTCAGATTTGTAAATAGCATAACAAGTTTGACCCTCAGTCAGATCTCTAAGTTCTTCATCTTCTGGCCCTTCATCATTGACTCGTACGAAATAGAGGGTTTTTCCGTTTGATGAAATGGATGGGAATCCATCAAACCCAGGTGTATTAATAGGTTCTCCAATATTAATTGGGCTTGACCAGCCAAATTCCTCTCTTGTAGCATAATATATATCGTCAGCTCCTATACCTCCTGAAAATGAGCTGAAAAAATACATCGTATTCCCATCAAAACTAATATTTGGTCCTCCTATAAGATCATTGTCACTCCCGTAATTATTGATGCTATCGACAGGAATTGGACTCCCCCAATGTCTATCTTGATCTAAAAGTGCTTCATAAAGCTTATAAGAGCCAGTTTGGTTAGATTCAAATATCATAACCTTGCCATCTGCCGATATAGATGGGGCATACTCGATAGATTCGGTATTAATATTATCAACTCTTTTGCTCGTGTTTTTATAATATTCGAGCGAGTCAAACATGGGTGTTGAATCCACTTCCTGACCATGAGCTATATGAATCATCATTAGAAACGACCATGTAAACCACAGTAGGGGTTGCATAATTCTCATAGCATTTAATTCCCTAGTATCACAAAAGCGCCCCAATAGTAGGGCTGTTTATATTCTTTTTTCAATGATTTGATAGCTTGGCGAAAGGCATCTTTTTTCGTTTCTCCATTTATCCAATTGCTATAAAACCGTGACATTAATTTTTGGGTTGTTTCGTCATTCACTTTCCAGAGGCTCATGATCAAATTATCAGCTCCAGCAACTATAAAGGCTCTTTGTAGGCCATATACACCTTCTCCGTTTTTTACTTCCCCAAGTCCTGTCTCACAAGCAGACATCACAACCAATTCAGTTTCGTCGAGGCTCAAGTTCATGGCCTCATAAGCAGTCAGAATTCCATCTTCATCATATGGAAGGGATTCACCTTGCAATGTTTTTGAGGCACCAGCAAGTAGTAATCCTGAACGAAGTAAAGGATTGAATCTGGCTTCTTGCGTTTGAATACCTTCGTTTGCATCTGCTTTGATGGTCATGTCAGACATAAAAAATCCGTGAGTGGCTATATGAAGCAATTTTGGGTTGTTCACCTTTTTAACATTCACTTCATTGGCTTCTGCAGCTTCATATTTTTCATACTTCCAAAAATTCTGATCTAATGTCTCAGCAATATTATTTATTTCTATTAATGTACCTGGTAGAGAAGAGATGCCAGACTCAAAGCCACGCTCAGTAGAGGCTGTACTTGCTACAGCTTCTCCACTGCCAAGTTCATAGTCCGGAAAGCCGAAAATGGAAGCTCGACTGGACTGAGGTGTTTGGCTGGAAGTTTCATTTTCTGTCAGTTCTTTGGTATTACTCAATAGATCGATAGCATATTTATCAAACACATATTCTTTTTTGTCTGGATCATAAAGTGTGTTGATGTTGATTTTGTTGTAAACTCCGTCTGATGACAAATAGATTCTTTTGGTGTCTTTTAAAAGTTCGTCGATGGGTTTCCAGAATTGACCATAAGACCTTGGGTTTTCTATCTTATAGACGATCATATTTTTGTATTGCTTAAAATACTTCAGCTCCATATTTACCCCATCCTCAATTACCACAAGTTCTGGAAATGTTCCTGGTGTTCCTGAAAGAACCAGAGCTGCGTAGTAAATCGAATCATTTTTGGTATTCTTTTTTATTCTTAGAATTTCAATAGCTTTTTCTTTTTCGCTAATTTTTGATTGCACATCAACCCAACTGATCGTTTGTTGATCATATTCTCCTGCAAATGCCGTTGACATTTTTGAAATCTCTTTTTCCAAAGAATTGGTATTCGCTTGCATAGTGGCAATGCTGATATTATTCCTTTTTAGTTCGTCATTGGAGAGATTCAAGCTTTTAACGAGCTCTTCCTTTGCCGCTTGCCATTCATTAAATTTTGCAATAAGTGCGGCATCACCACTATTCATTATTGCATTTCTAATTTTGTTACTAGCATTAAGCAATAAGGCTTTGGTCTGAAGTTGTAAATCGTATAAGTCTGCCAGCATCTGATTCATCACCAATTGATCTCCACGCTTGTGAAAAACGAATTCTACAGCAAAGTCCTGGTAGGCTTCAAAAACGGGTTTTATTTTGGCATAAAAGGCACTTTTTTCTTCTTCACTAAGCGAAGGGAAATAACTGTTAATACTTTCCAGATAGGACTGAATGGCTGTACGATAATTATTTTGGGCCCCATTAAAATCTCCTGTCTTTTGTTTTACAGATGCTAAACCATAATAGGAATAGGCGAGATCAGGGTGATTGGCGTTGAGTAATTTGGAGCGCAATGCTACGACTTCTTTGAATAGACTTTCTGCTTCTTCAAATTGCTCTTGTTCTTGTTTTAGTACCGCTAGATTATACAATGTACTAGCATAAGAGGGGTGCTCTTTACCAAAATTCTTTTCTGCAATTTCTAATGACTGGGCATATAATCTGGACGCTTCATCGTATGCACCGAGCTCTTCCAGAATAGAAGCTAAGTTGTGCAGCGTTTTGGAGTAAAGGGGGTGCTCAATTCCCAATATGATTTTGTCAATTTCGAGCGCTTCTTCGAGTTGAGTTTTACTCACCTCAACTTCACCTTCCATATAATTCAATGAGGCTAGGTTTTCTAATGCAGAAACATAGTCTATGTGGTATTTCCCAAAAGTGGATTCAAATATGGTCATTGCACTTTCCAGCTTTATTCTTGCCGCTTTGGTATTGCCCATTTTCATGTAGAGCAGCCCAAGTTCGTTGCTGGTGTTGGCATAATAGATATGTTCTTTACCAAGACTTTTTTCATAAAAATCAAGAGATTTTATAAGGTACTCTTCAGCTTCTCCGAAATTTCCCATTGCTCTATTGATGACACCAAGATTGCTTAGCGTGTAACCTTTTGACACATCATCAAAAGCACTCGATTTGATTTTTGTTTGATAGACTGATTCTAAAATTTCCTTGGAATTTGAATACTTCCCGAGCGTGAGATAGAGAACGCCAATGTTTTCGTAAGATGAGATGTAGGAAGGATTTTCAACTCCAAAAAGTTTTTTCTTAGTTTCTAACGCTTGAATTAACTTTTCTTCGGCAAGTACAAACTCATTATTAGCCTGTAGAAATGCCGCATAATTTCCAAGAAAATTGACGTATTGCAATTGGGCTATATCAGCTTGGGATTCATAAAAGGGTCTTATTTCTGCATACAAGGCTTCTGCTTGTGACAATTGATTCATACTTGTATACAGAGAAGCCAATCGAGCCTTTACATCATTCGTTTCGCTTTGATGATTATTGGTCAATGGTAGAATTTGCTTCAAGGTGCTTTCGGCATCAGCATATTGGCCTAATGCAATTTGAGCCGTTGCCTTGGATTTTAATAGAGGTATTAGTTGTGAAGTATTAGAACCTGCTTGTTCAATAGCTTGCTCACTTTTATCCAATGCCTCCTTCGACATGCCTTTATCAATCAAAAGAAGCGTGGCTCCGTTCATTGCCAATAAATAGGGTTTCAAAGCAGCCGGAGAAGACAGATTCGCTTGGTCTATCGTCTTATCAAAAGTGGTTTGGGCCAATTCGAAGTTTTCATTCATATAATAAATATTGCCAAGATTGGCCATTGCGATAAGATAAGCTGGGTCATTTGGGTTTGTGTTTTTGGCTACCACTTCAGACATCAGGTTTTCGGCTTGTTGCAGTTGTCCTGTCCTTTGATACAGCAATGACAAATTATTGAGCGCAATGAGGTAATCTTCATGATCTGTAGCGCTCAAATTTTCAAAAATACCAATGGCGGCTTCATAATAATTAACGGCATTAATCATTTCCCCATTTTCTTCGTAGGCAGATGCTATTTTGACTTCTATGCTGGCGAGTTGCTCTGATGACCCTTGATCTTTGTAAGCTTCGTCGAGCGGAAGTAAAGCTTCAATGGCTTCTTTCGGCTGACCGCTAACTAGGCAATAATCTCCGTAGGTGTATAGAATGTTGGCGTATTCTGGTGATTGTTCTTCTGAACGGTCCATGATGGCAAGAGCAGACTTAAAAAGTGGATCACATGCCTCCCAATCCAAAAGGTAGTAATACGTAATCGCCAGATTGCCTTCTATTTCAGCAATTTCCAGATCATTATCGGCGTGATACTGAAGCATTAAATTTTTTGATTCTTTCAACGCATTTTGTGCAAGCTCAAAATCGCCGTTAGCCGAATAGAGTAATCCAATATTATACAAAGTGATGGCAAAGTTCTCGTCGCCATTTTTTTGTAATTTGATGAGTAGCTCTTTTTCCTTGATTGCATATTCGAGACCTTCTTCAAAAGTCCCCTCATCATAACAAATCAAGGCAAGTTGACGGAGAATAGATGCAATGTTTGGGTGTTCGGCAGACTCTGCCTGAGTCAAAAGATCCAAGGATTGAAGGCATTTTTCTTTAGCAGCTGCGAGGTTGTAATTATTGTAATCTTCTATACTCTGATTGTATAGACTGTGCCAATCTTGCTGTGCCATGGACACAGTCATTGTACCACAAAAAACTATTAAGAAGCAAAAAAATTTCAAAGCGCTCTTCTTTAAAATGTTAAAATCCAAATTGTAAGTAATGCTTCTTTTCTCTAATGAAGAATCTCCCAATCTATACTATATCGTGCTATTTCTTTATCATTTATGGGTCGCATGTCTACTGTATATGGGCCTCCCGGTTTGTCGGGTACTATGTAGGCGGTTCCTAAAAGGTCGTTGGGTGAGATTACATCATGATCCCATACTTCTATGGCTGCTTCCTCGTTGGGAATTAGACCTGTTAGTTCAACCTCCAATGCATGCTTGGTGTTAATTCGAACGTCTTCGTGCTTTTTGTCTATTGGCCAAACTTTCTTTCCTCTAAACTTCAGAAATATATCATCAAACTTTTCTTCATCGTTTTGAAAACAATGCAGCGTTTTTAGTCTAATGGTTAGCTTTTCGCTCATACACGAAGTAATTTAGTTAGTAAAAGAAATTCAAGCAGTTGGGACTAATTTAATAAATTCTGAGAGGAAATTGCCATTCATTGAAAGTATTATACATTCATCAATATTTTAAGAGACCGGAAGATGGTGGGAGCTTGAGATCATACCATTTGGCGAGGGAATTGGTCAAAAGTGGAGTAGATGTTACCATGATAACCGCACACAATCATTCATCCAGAAGACGAAAGATAGTAGCCGGTATTGATGTGATCTATTTGCCAGTAAAATATGGTAATGAGATGAATTTTGGTAAGCGTAGTAGGGCGTTCATTAGATTTATGTTATTGGCTATTTTGGAATCTACTCGTCATCGTCAAATAGATTTCTGCTATGTTATGACAACTCCGTTGTCTACTGGTGCAATTGCCTTATTCAACAAGATAATTTTAAGACGCCCTTATATTTTTGAGGTGGGTGACTTATGGCCGAAAGTGCCCATAGAAATGGGTTTGATAAAGGCTAAATGGAAGCAGAAGTTGTTGGCCTGGTTTGAAAACCGATTTTATCGAAATGCCAAAGGTCTAGTTGGGTTGTCCGAACCCATTTCTAATCATTTGCATTCAATTGCTCCTAGAATTCCTTTTCAAACTGTATTCAATATTTCGGATTGTGGAGGATTTGTTCCATCTGACAAGAAGCAGGTCTGGATTGAAAAATATCAAGTTCAAAATCAGTTTGTAGTGAGCTATACAGGGACATTCGGATTAGCTAATGATTTGATTCAGTTGGTTGATTTTGCTAAGGAAGTAGAAGGTCTGCCAATAAAATTTATGATGGTTGGTAACGGTGCTGAAAAAGAAAAAATCAGAAAGAAGGTTGATGAGATTGGTCTTCAAGATGTTCAAATATTTGATGCAATGGATAAGACTCAATTGCTGGAAGTGATCAATGTTTCAGATGCTATGATGGTTTCGTTTGCAGCCTATGATTCACTGCATACCGGAAGTCCGAATAAATTTTTTGATGCACTGGCTGCTGGCAAGCTAGTGGTGGCTAATTTCCGCGGATGGTTAGGTGATTTGATTGAAAGTGAAAATTGTGGAATTGTGGCTCAGTCTCCTGAAGAGTATAAACAGAAAATAAAAACCTTCATTGACGACGATAAAAAATTGACAACTTTTCAGGTCAATGCACGAAAATTAGCCGAGCATAAATTTGAGCTAAAGATTCAATCCAAAATACAGCAAGACTTTATAGCTCAACTATTTAATTAGATTGATTTCTCGGTTTATAGTTGGATAACTGAAAAACCTTATGTGCATCCTTTTCGGCCATTAGATCTGTGAAAGAAACCTCCGGATTTTCATCCATATACTTTCTTACAATTTGCCATCCCAGCCATGCACCTACTCGACCTGGGCAGTCTTCACTTATTTCAGCAATATTAGGGCGTTCACCAATAAACTTGTTTTTTAGAAAGTGGCTGGTTTCATAGAGCATTTCGTTTTCAATTATATTGGCCCAAATGATCTCTTGATTGGTTTCTACAGCACGAAGTTCATCCGTACTGTACCCAATAATAAGTGAGTCTGCTTTGCAAGGCAGTGCTTGCTCAACGAAATAATACGATTTTCCTAAGTTGACCATATCGGCCAACAAAGTGCCATGTGACTGATCGGCTAGATTAAATTCATTTGAAACAAAGCTCAACAGAATGGGTGATAGGCTTTCCTTCATGTATCGTTTCACAATATACCTTGGAATGTCATTGGGAAAATATCTCCCATTCTCTCCAGCAAAATAATCTAATCCCAAAACGATCAATGAGTCTGAGATGTACATATCGTTATAAAAACCGGTGATGATGGTTTGAATTTTGGGGATTTGAGTCTCTGGATAATGGTATTTGATGAACTGATAGGCTGACGTTAACTCTGAAATGTTATGGTTGAAATTCGAAAAATAGGATTTTGAATCACTTATCAAAGTGTCTATCGAAGGCTGTTGGAGTAATTTGAATAACCTTTTGGCCAAAATAGTATCATTGGGATATTGGTTTGCATCCAAAAAGAAATCCGTCATTGTTCTATATTCCTGAAAAAAAGCTAACGTCTGATCTACGCTCTTCAATTTTTTAAACTCATCCTCAAGCCTTTCTACCTCGATATTGACTGTTATTTGTGTGAATTGGTCTGATTGATCACATTCATCGCTTTCACAAGAGTTTAGCGTTGTGATTCCGATGGCACAGACAGATATTAATAGAATAAATTGATAAATTGTTCGCTGCATCAAGTCTTTGGACTTTAGATTTGTATTGGATCCACCCCTTAATGAGGTGTCCTATAAAGAATGGCAAAACTATTTATTTATTTTAATTTCTCATGAAGAAAGTTATACCTGTATTCCTGATGTCGATTACATTTTTAGGTTATGCACAGCCAAAGTTGGGCTTAGTTGTTGGGCCGAGCATTTCAATGAATCGAGTGACTTATATAGATGACAACAATTTTGATTATAAGAATGATGGCGCAGCTTTCAAATTTAGATTTGGATTGGAAGCAGATTTTATGCTGTCAGAGACGTATGCTTTTAGCACGGGATTAATTTTTGCCCCTAAGCGAGCTGGGTTTTCAATCAGTCCTTTAGACGGATCAGCACCAAGTACTGAAGACTATAAAGTTCATTATTTGCAATTACCAGCCACATTAAAATTATTCACTAGCGAAATTCAGCCAGACCTCAAGCTGTTTTTCCAATTAGGTTTCAAAGGAGAGATTAAGCTGTTTGATGAACCTTTCAAAGAAGATTATGAGCTAATTGAAGAGTTTCATCTTTTTGATTGTTCGTTTACAGGAGGTGTAGGTGTGGAATATGGTGCTGGGGTCAATACTATACTATACGGCGGGATCTTTTACGACAGAGGTTTAGTCAATATCATTAAGTCATCAAATGCCGAAAATGAACTGACGTCTAAAATGCACACGTTGGACTTGAAATTGGGCCTGAAATTTTAAGCAAAAAAAAGATCGAACTTAAAGTTCGATCTCTTCTCCTAATCCATTAAGGAAATTATATTGTGTAATCGGGACAGAGGAATCTTCTACCAGATTAATCCATCTTCTATATTTGAAGTACCATTTCCATTGCCTTGATATGAGGCCTTTTGTAAAAAAGGCGTACAAATATGGATGCAATGAAATAGCCAGTTTCTTTTCGTTTTGCTTCACGAGCAAGTGTTCCAAGTCTTTTTCTACCTGATCAGTTACTAATATCGAAGCAGTGATTTTGCCTGTGCCATTACAGGTAGGGCAAACTTCTCTGGTTTTGATATCAACCTCTGGTCTTACTCGCTGTCGAGTAATTTGCATCAAGCCGAACTTAGATAATGGAAGAACGGTAAACTTTGAACGATCCGTTTTCATTTCCTCCTTCATTTTCTGGAAGAGCAGTTTTTTGTTTTCTGCTTTTCTCATATCAATGAAGTCGACTACGATGATACCACCCATGTCTCTCAAGCGCAACTGACGAGCAATCTCTTTTGCTGCATCCAGATTTACCTTTAGAGCGGTATTTTCTTGATTGTCTTCAGCATTAGATTTGTTGCCACTGTTTACGTCCACCACGTGCAACGCTTCAGTATGCTCAATGATCAGATAGCCACCACCATCTATGCTTACAGACTGTCCAAACAGTCCTTTCAGTTGTTTTTCAATACCGTAAGACTCAAACATTTTGACTCTTCCAGTATACAACTTTACGATTTTCTCTTTCTCAGGAGCAATGTCATGAATAAAGCTTTTTACATCTTTGTAAAGCTCCTTGTCGTCTACAACTATGCTGTCGAACGATTCATTCAATACATCCCTTAGAATAGAGTTGGCGCGATTCATCTCGCCAATGACTTTTTCGTTTGGTTTTACTTTCTTCAGTTTTTGCATTCCTGAAGACCATTTTTCCACCAATCCGCTTAGATCTCTGTCTAATTCAGCTACGTCTTTTCCAGATGCAACGGTTCGAATAATGACTCCGAAATTCTCTGGCTTAATAGAGGTGATTAGTCGAAGCAAACGCTTCCTTTCATTACTGTCTCCAATTTTTTTGGAAACACTGACAGCATCGGAAAATGGTACTAGTACCAAATATCTTCCGGCTATCGACAACTCACTGGATAGTCTGGGCCCTTTTGTTGATATAGGTTCTTTAACAACCTGTACGAGAACTCGTTGGTTTTTCGTTAAAACCTGATTCATTTTCCCCAACTTATTAATATCGGGCAATCTTTTGAATCCATTCAGATTCTTCCCAGTGATTTTACCGGAAAGCACCTGTTTGGTGCATTTCATTAAGGATTGCAATTGGGGGCCGAGATCTAGATAATGCAGAAAGGCATCTTTTTCGTATCCAATGTCTACAAATGCGGCATTTAACCCAGGAACTACTTTCTTTACAGATCCTAGGTATATGTCGCCTACATTGAATTGATGTCCATTATCGTCTTGATGGAACTCGGCTAATTTTTTATCTTTTAATAGGGCTATTCGACATCCATTCTGAGTTGAATTGATTATTAAATCGTTACTCAAAATTGATATGTTTTATAGGTTCAAATATTAATTCAAACAACCCAAGAAAGCACAATTATTTTTTCTTGTGTCGGTTCTTTCTTAGCCTCTTTTTTCTTTTGTGAGTAGATATCTTATGTCTTTTTCTTTTCTTACCGCAAGGCATAATCTAAATTCTTTAAATGTTCTAAATTCGTTTAATTTCTTTGCTCTGATGATTAAGAAAATCTTGTCATCTCGGCATTCCTTATATTTTCAAATTGCCTTTTATGATTCACTAACCATGGCAACTCTTAAATTCTTTACTCAGGTACTACGATGCTGATTTTGAAATAATTAAGAACAGCACCTTCCCAAATAGTGCGCAAAGATAGCACTTTTTTTAATCTTAAAAAGAAATAATTTCAAATCGCTTGATTGTGATTCTTGGAAGCTAAAATTGTATTAATTCAGCAACCGCTTCGAGTCAGCAAAAGCACAGATTATCAACTGATTTTCTTACTGGTTTTTATCTTTTCAATAAATACCTTAGAAGGCTTGAAGCTAGGGATATAATGCTCATCAATGATGATGGCGGTATTTTTTGAGATATTTCTTGCAATTTTCTTGGCGCGCTTTTTATTTATGAAACTACCAAATCCGCGTACATAAATATTTTCTCCGTCCGCCATAGAATTTTTCACAACAGAAAAAAAAGCTTCTACTGATGCCTGAACGTCTAATCGGTCAATTCCTGTCTTTTCTGCTATCTCGTTGATCACATCTGCCTTTGTCACCTCTAATTTTTTAGGTATAAATAATAAGATAAATAAATTACAAAGTAATTTAGTTGCCTGAAATTCAGCGATTTCAGAGGGCAAATAAACACAAAAAATCATTTATTGAGAAATATTAATAAGCCTTTAAAGGCAGATCAGCAACATTCAAAAAAAGATTGGTTTTCAACTCAACTACTGGAATGGTATCATATACACAAACGAAACTTACCTTGGCGAGAGACCAGAGACCCATTCAAGATTTGGTTGTCAGAGATTATTTTGCAACAAACGCGCGTGAATCAGGGCCTTCCTTATTATTTGAAATTTACTGAAGAATTTGAAACCATTGAAGATTTCGCTCAAGCAGATCTCGACGAAATTCTTAAAATTTGGCAAGGGTTGGGGTATTATTCTAGAGCCAGAAATATGCACGAATGTGCAGCTATGATCATTGAAAAATATGATGGCCATTTTCCGAATAACTATCAGGAACTACAAAATTTAAAAGGTATTGGAAAATACACAGCCGCTGCAATTGCTTCTATTTGTTTCAATGAAGCAGTTCCTACTATTGATGGAAATGTTTTCAGATTGACCTCAAGATTTTTTGGAATTTCTGATGATATAGCTAAAGCAAGTAGCTTCAAAATTTTCTTTGATAAAGGATTACAGCATATTCCTGAACATGAGCCTGGCAATTTTAATCAAGCGATGATGGAGTTTGGAGCTACTGTATGTGTTCCAAAATCTCCAAATTGTGAGGATTGCATATTTTCTAATCTGTGTTATGCTCATCAACGTGATATGATAGATGCACTTCCTGTGAAATCAAAAAACATTAAGATTAAACATAGGTATTTCAATTATCATGTTTTAAGGTACAAAAACCAAATATTGATTCGTCAACGCACTTCTGGGGATATTTGGGCTGGACTATATGAATTCGATTTGTATGAGAGCGAAAAGAGTCTAAAAATCAGTAACTTTGAAAATGCAAAACTGCTGTATTCAACGAATGAAATAATTCATCAGTTGACGCATCAAAAATTGCATATACAGTTTGGAGTATTTGAGTTGAATTCGGAACAAGCATTTGAGGAAATAAGAAATGAAAAGTTGATGAGTACGGTTTCTGTAAATGCGTTAGGCGATTATGCTGTTCCAAAACCGATTGAATTGTTTTTGAATAAGGAGTTTTGTCAGTAAATTCAATATTAGAATCAACCTTAATAACAATAAAAAATGGCAGGAGTAAATAAAGTGATCCTTTTAGGGAATTTGGGTAAAGATCCAGAAGTAAGACATTTGGAAAACGGCAGGGCTGTAGCGAATTTTTCTATAGCCACTAGCGAGACCTATAAGAACAAACAAGGAGAAAAAGTAACAAATACAGAGTGGCACAATGTTGTGTTGTGGACTCCATTGGCTGAAATAGCAGAAAAATATTTAAACAAAGGAAACCAAGTTTATATTGAAGGAAAATTGACTTCCCGCTCTTATGAAGACAAAGAGGGAGTGACTAAATATATCACTGAAGTGGTAGGTCGCGAAATGACCTTGTTGGGAGGACCTTCCAGACCTGAAGGTGGTGGGGTCCCTGCTGCGGACAACAGTTCTAGCAGTAGCCAAGCTTCTAATGATTCTGCCCCTGTTGAAGAATCCAACGAAATCGATGATTTACCGTTCTAATCAAAAATTGTAATATACACTAATGGACGACCCACTTCCGGGAAATTTTGTATTGACAGCCTTACTGACCAGCAGTGAAATTTATCTATTGGTTTTTAGCCTAATCGGTATTGGTCTTTTGTTTTTAGGATCCGCGTTAGTTTCTGGTTCTGAAGTGGCCTATTTTTCATTGTCACATGATCAACTTCTAGATACTGAACAGGCCCAAACGAAAGCTAGAAAGAAAATAGGGCGATTGTTGGGCCATCCCAAACAACTGCTTGCTACTATCCTAATTTTGAATAATTTTATCAATATTTCGATAGTCATGCTGTCCACGTATGTGACGGCAGCTTTATTAGGTGATGTACTTTCAGGTGGTGCTATTATTCTGACTTTAACAGTAGTCATTACGTTTTTGATGGTTTTTTTAGGAGAAATTGTACCAAAGGTGTATGCCAATCAAAATAATATGGCATTTGCTAAGCGTACTGCCACCTTGCTTTCACTTTCTTTTAAAATTTTCCATCCATTGGCATGGTTACTTATAAAAGTAAGTAATGTCATTGAGCGTCGGATCGAAAGAAAAGGGTATCGCGTGTCAGTCGATGATTTGAACCAAGCACTCGATTTGGCGGCAGAAGATGAAACCACTGAAGAGGAAAAAGGTATTCTGAAAGGAATTGTAAACTTTGGAACCTTATCCGTTAAACAAGTGATGAAATCACGAATGGATATCACGGCCATTGATCTGGAAACAGATTTCCATGAATTGATGAATCAAATAAATAAAACTGGTTATTCAAGAATTCCAGTTTTTAAGGAAACCATAGACAAAATAGAAGGCATACTTTATATCAAAGATTTATTGCCACATGTAAGTGAAGAGGACCATTTTAAATGGCAAGAGCTGTTGAGACCTGGTTTTTTTGTGCCTGAAACCAAAAAGATAGACACCTTGTTCAAAGATTTTCAGGAAAAAAGAATTCATATTGCCATCGTAGTGGACGAATATGGAGGAACTTCTGGTTTGATCACAATGGAAGATGTGATTGAAGAAATTGTAGGAGAAATCAACGATGAATTCGATGAAGACTCCGATGTAGCGTATAGTAAATTAGATAACAACACTTTCATTTTTGAAGGAAAGACATCACTGATGGATTTTTGCAAATTGGCTGGTGTAGATCATAAGAGTTTTGACAATGTGAAAGGGGAAAGTGAGTCCCTTGGCGGGCTCTTATTAGAGATCAATTCCATGCTACCAAATGCAGGGGAGAAAATCATATTTGAAAAATTCCAATTCACTACTGTAGCGGTAAATGATAAACGAATTAAGAAAGTAAGGGTGCATATTACGAGATGATGAGAGGTTGGGCTGTAGTTTTATTGTTGGTGGTTGTGGGATGCGGAAGTAATAATTACAATCCCAAACCGAAAGGGTTTAATAGGGTGGATCTAAAACCAGTAGAATATCAAATTTTACCTGACTCCTTTCCATTTCAAATGGAATATTCAAAACAAGCTACGATTTTGAAGGACAGTTCTTGGATTGCAGAAAGATATTGGTTTGATCTTTATTACGAAAATTTGGGTGCGAATATTCAAGTGACGTATAAACCAGTCCAAAATGATAGAAATCGATTAGAAGAATTTTTAATGGATTCGTATAGGCTGACTTCCGAACACAAAGTAAAAGCGTATGCAATAGATGAAAGCATCATCACGCTAAACAATGGAATTAAAGCCACGGTGATGGAGCTTTCTGGTGAAGTCCCAACTCAGTTTCAATTTCATGTTACAGATTCGACTAATCACTTTTTACGTTGTGCACTTTATTTCAAAACAGCAACTCAAAATGATTCACTTCGCCCTGTAATCAATTATGTGAAGATGGACATGTTGCATATGCTCAATACACTTACGTGGGATCAATAATCCATTGGCATGTCGGGCTTTATGGATACAAAAATAGAGTTTCTAAAAGGGGTTGGCCCTACAAAAGCTAAGCAGCTTAAAGAAGAACTCGGTATTCTCACTTTCGCTGATCTGATTTATCATTTCCCTTTCAGGTATGAAGACCGTTCGCAATTTCATACTATCAATCAGATCGATATTAATGCCGAAAACGTTCAAATCAAAGGCTTAATTGATCGCGTGGAAACGGTCGGTACTGCAAAAAAACAAAGACTTACTGCTATACTCAAAGACTCCACAGGGCATATCGAATTGGTTTGGTTCAAAGGGGTGAAATGGATGAAAAGTAAGTTGAAGCCTGGAGTACCATATATCGTATATGGCAAACCATCACTATTTCAAACTAAATTTTCAATTAGCCATCCTGAAATAGAAGTCCTAACGCCTTCGAATGAAACAGGTAAAAAGACAATGATCCCTGTTTATGCGACAACTGAGAAGCTCAAAAGAAAATTTGTTGACAGCAAAGCCATTGCTAAGCTTCAACTAGAGCTCATAAAATCCAAAGGCTTTAATGTGATTGAAACGGTTGACGAAATCGTACGAAAGGAATTCGGATTGGTTGATTTGAATACGGCTTTAAGAAGCATTCATTTCCCTACGGACATTCAAGCTAAGAATCAGGCATTAGAACGACTCAAGTTTGATGAACTGTTTTTTATACAATTAAAAATATTCAGAGAAAAGTCTGACCAAAAGGAAGTACATAAGGGGATCATTTTCCAAAAGAGTCATTTGGTTCATGAATTTTATGAAAATCACATTCCTTTTGAACTGACAAAGTCTCAAAAACAGGTGATCAAAGAGATATATACAGATTTACATTCTGGCTATCAAATGAATCGATTGTTGCAAGGAGATGTAGGGAGTGGCAAGACCATTACAGCATTTGTTTGTATGCTGATAGCCATAGGAAGTGGATTCCAAACCACTATAATGGCTCCTACTGAAATACTGGCTATCCAGCATTTTCAGGGTCTTGCCGAGTATTGCCATAAGCTTGGGCTTAACATTCGGCTGATTACGGGTTCGACAAAAAAAAGTAGTCGAAAAAAATATTTGGAAGAACTGGCTTCGGGCGAAATGAATATTCTGGTAGGCACGCATGCATTGATTGAAAACGATGTGCAGTTTAATCGTCTTGGCCTGGCAGTTATTGATGAACAGCATAGATTTGGAGTAGCACAACGCGCCAAGCTATGGCAGAAAAACAAACATGTATATCCGCATGTTTTGGTTATGACGGCTACTCCTATTCCACGTACATTGGCCATGACACTCTATGGAGATTTGGAAGTTTCTACTATTCGAGAATTGCCTAAAGGTAGAAAGCCGATTAAAACATCCCACCTCTATGACTCTTCGAGATTAAAACTCTTTGGATTTATTCAGCGAGAAGTTGATTTGGGAAGGCAAGTTTATATTGTTTATCCTTTAATTGAGGAGTCTAGTACATTAGACTACAAGGATTTGATGGATGGTTATGAAAGTATTGCCAGAGCATTTCCTAGAGTTCCATTAAGCATCCTTCATGGAAGAATGAAGGCAAAGGATAAAGATTATGAAATGGATCGTTTTGCTCGTGGCGAAACAAAAATTATGGTTGCAACTACAGTTATTGAGGTGGGTATAAACGTCCCCAATGCTTCAGTGATGGTAATTGAAAATGCTGAAAGGTTCGGCTTGTCTCAACTACACCAGCTTAGGGGAAGAGTAGGCCGTGGAGCGGATCAATCGTACTGTATCTTGATGGCAAAAAATAAAATATCGAAAGAAGCAAGAGCACGTATTGGTTGTATGGTAGCAACAACAGATGGCTTTGAAATAGCCGAAAAAGACTTGGAGTTGAGAGGCCCAGGTGACTTGATGGGAACACAACAAAGTGGGTTATTGGATCTGAAAGTAGCAGATCTCACCACAGATGGTGAACTACTGAAACGAGCCAGATCTATGGCTGAAAGTATTATTGAAAAGGACCCAGAGTTGAGTAATCCTGAATATTCCCGTATGTCTCGTCACCTAAAAAAGAATCAGATGGCTACCTTAAAGTGGAGTACTATTTCTTAGAAATAAAAAAACCATCCAGAAGCTATCTGAATGGTTTCAATCTCATTTTACAATGACTTTAAGAGCCCGAACCTGCTTCTTCAGTAGGTGCTTTTAATCGAGCAATGGTGTATGATTTTTTCTCCTTGTGACCACAATATCCACAAGTGAAGGATTTTACTAGTTCACCGTCCTCGTCAGCGGTGGCTGATCGAACAACTTCCTCTTTATTGACTCTCAAGGTCTGGTAGTTACACTCGTTGCATTTCAAAGCATGCAGACGGCCGTTGTACTTTTCGATTTTAGTGTATCCCGATTCTTCATCGATCCAAACATCGTAGTCAACCGAAAATGCATCTTCCTCAGCTTGCATCCCTTCATCCAAGTACACATCTTCTTCCTCTTCACTCAATAATTTCATCTTACGCCCTTCTGGTGAAATTCTAGGAGAGAATCTTAGAAGTTTCAATCTCTTTTCGATGTAGAATGGGTAGTAGAATTTTAAAATATTTTGAACGATTACACCTGCAATGATGGCGAACATGGTACTTACAAAAAGGCGTACAAAGAACCACATCATGCCAGATTCTGCAACTAAAGTATTGGCATAGACAGCCAAAGCGATGATGATCAACAGTGCACTATACCATAGTAAGTTGATTTCATACATGTTGATGTAGTCATACTTTTCTTTATGGTCTTTGGTGATCATCAATTTGAATAGATGACCGACAAGGATCAATAAACCGACAGCTGCAATCGCATACGAAACATAATTTCCGTATAGATTCCAGGTATCTAGAAGGCCTTGATCAATTTTATTCATAGCGTTAAGCTTTTAGTAAAGTGGATTCTAATATTGTCTGCCGTTATTTTCAACAAATGCAACTTGCCATCAGTTGGTCGAGCTTATTTCCAAATATAGATAAAATGAACTTCTGTAGGAGTTAAGCGGAATTAAATTTATAAAAAAAAACAATGAGTTCAAACGATTAATATACGGACATTCATGTTGGAATATTCTAATTGGGACTGAATAAAATGCAAAAAGCCATTCCGAATTTTCGGAATGGCTTTTTCGTGTATTTTGTCTAACGGTTTTAGCCGTTCATAGAAACCAAAAATTCTTGGTTGTTTCTTGTTCCTTTCATTTTGCCAAGCAAGAATTCCATCGCTTCGTTTGAATTCATGTCGTCCATGAATTTTCTCAAAATCCAGATTCGAGCCAATTCTTCTTTGTCGATGAGCAAATCTTCTCTTCGAGTACCAGAAGCAGGAATATCGATAGCAGGGTATACTCGCTTGTTGGAAAGTTTTCTGTCCAATTGAAGTTCCATGTTACCAGTTCCTTTGAATTCTTCAAAGATGACTTCATCCATTTTAGAACCAGTCTCGATCAAGGCCGTAGCAAGGATAGTCAATGAACCACCATTTTCTACATTTCTAGCCGCTCCAAAGAATCTTTTTGGTTTGTGCAAGGCGTTGGCGTCCACACCACCAGAAAGAATCTTTCCACTAGATGGTACCACTGTATTGTGAGCTCTTGCCAATCTTGTGATTGAATCCAAAAGGATCACTACATCGTGCCCACATTCCACCATTCTTTTTGCTTTCTCAAGAACAATGTTGGCCACTTTTACGTGTCTTTCAGCTTGCTCATCAAAAGTAGAAGCGATGACTTCAGCTTTTACGCTTCTTGCCATGTCAGTTACTTCCTCAGGTCTTTCATCGATCAATAGGATCATTAGATAAACTTCAGGGTGATTTTCAGCAATTGCGTTCGCTACATTTTTAAGCAAAACAGTTTTACCTGTTTTTGGCTGAGCTACGATCATACCTCTTTGTCCTTTTCCAATCGGAGAGAACATGTCCATTACTCTAGTAGAGTAATCGCTAGGCTTGTAGCTCAAGTTTAATTTTTCTTCTGGAAAAAGTGGAGTCAGATATTCAAAAGGAACCCTGTCTCTAATCTCTTCCGTAGTTTTCCCATTTACAGAACTAACTCTCAGTAGAGCGAAGTATTTTTCGCCGTCTTTTGGAGGTCTAATTTGTCCAAGTACGGAATCACCTGTTTTCAAACCAAACAATTTGATCTGAGAAGGAGATACATAAATATCATCTGGGCTAGCTAGGTAATTGTAATCACCAGACCTTAGGAAGCCATAACCATCTTGCATGATTTCCAATACGCCGCCATTTTCGATGACACCATCAAATTCTTTTACTTTTTCGTTGTACTCAGCTCTCTTAGACTTATGATCAGGTCTTCTGTCCCTTCTTTCTCCTCGATCATTGCGATCGCCACGGTCTTTTCTTTCCTCTTTATCTTTAGGCGCTCTGTCCTTAGATTCAGCTTTAGCATCCTCTTTCTTTTCGCCTTTAGGTTTGTCAGATTTTTCAGCTCTGTCTTTACCTTCTGGTTTTTTGGACTTTGAATCAGCTTCCAGATTAAAGTCGCTCAACAAATCGTCAGAAGACTTAGATTTTTTCTTATCTGGTTTAGACTCTTTTTTGTTTTCTGCTTTTTCAGCAGGCTGATCTTTCTTTTGCTCTTCGGCTTTTCTATCAGCCGCTGGCTTAGGGTTGATCGCTTGCTCGTCTAGAATTTTGTATATCAGATCCTTCTTCGCAGCTTTCTTGTAGTTTTTGATGCCCAGACTCTCAGCAATTTCTTTAAGCTCAGATAGCAGTCTGTCATTCAATTCTTCAATTTTATACATGATAATTAATTAGTAGAAATTGTGCTTAATGATATAAGCGTCTTGAAATGAAATATTTTTGAAATATTATAGTAATGAAGATTGGCCTATTGTGATTAACTGGTTAGCTATCTAAGCCCAAATGCATATAAGTGCCACAATTATATGACAACAATTATTATAACACAAATTTACTCAAAAATATTTGTATTGCCTCTAATTGCTCGAAAAGTACATTTTTATTCCCTGATTCTTTAAGCATCTATAGCGTACGTGTCAGATGATCATATAAATTTGCCATTCAAAAAAATTGAGAACCTTATGTTAATCGTTTCAGACATTAGAGAAAACAAGCTGGAATTCATCGCAGGGCTAGAAAAAAGAGGCATATCAGATGCTGAGGCACTATTGGAAGAAGTTCTAGCGTTGGATGAGAAAAGAAAAAATACGCAAACACAGCTCGATGAATTGTTAGCTGAGTCCAACAAAATCTCTAAGTCGATTGGATTGTTGATGAAAGAAGGTAAGCAGGATGAGGCCAATGAAGCAAAAAATAAAACTTCAGAACTAAAAGCTCAGACTAAAGAATTAGGACAGGTATTGGAAGAAACCAGGCAATTGCTTGAGGATCGCTTGTATCAAATTCCTAATATTCCAAATAAAGAAGTTCCTACTGGCAATAGTGAAGAAGACAATGAGGTGCTTTATACCGTTGATAAGATTCCAGAAATGGGAGACGATGCTCTACCTCACTGGGACTTGATCAAGGATTATGATATTATCGACTTTGACCTAGGTGTGAAAATTACCGGAGCTGGTTTTCCAGTATACAAAGGTAAAGGCGCACGATTGCAACGTGCTTTAGTCAATTTCTTTCTAGATGAAGCGAATCAACAAGGTTACGATGAGGTGCAACCACCGGTGGTAATCAATGAAGCTTCAGGTCGTGGAACTGGACAACTACCAGACAAAGAAGGTCAGATGTATCAGATCACGGACTCTGACTTGTATCTGATCCCAACTGCTGAGGTGCCTATCACAAATCTTTATAGAGATGTGATCATTGATGAAAAAGACCTGCCGATTAAAAATGTCGGTTTTACTCCTTGCTTCAGGAGAGAAGCGGGTTCTTGGGGAGCACATGTGAGAGGACTGAATAGATTGCACCAATTCGATAAAGTTGAAATCGTACAAGTACAGCACCCAGACAAATCTTTTGAGACTCTGATGGAAATGAGAGATCATGTAGAAGGGCTTTTGAAAAAGCTGGAACTGCCATACAGAATATTAAAGCTTTGTGCAGGTGATCTTGGCTTTACTGCAAATATCACTTATGATTTTGAAGTGTATTCTGCTGCGCAGAAAAGATGGTTGGAAGTGAGTTCAGTGAGTAATTTCAAGGCCTATCAGTCGAATCGCTTGAAGTTGAGATATAGAGACGCTGAAAACAACAAACATTTGCTTCATACATTGAATGGTAGCGCTTTGGCTTTGCCTAGAATAATAGCGGCAATACTAGAAAATGGACAAACTCCAGAGGGTATTAAAATCCCAGGAGCTTTGCATCAGTATACTGGATTCGAAACTATTTCGTAGGATATACGAACAATAGGCATGAATCTAAGAAAGGGAACTGAAGCTGATCTACCAAGGCTTCATGAGCTAATCATGGAGCTTGCCATTTATGAAAAAGGTGAAGATCAGGTATCCAATACCATCGAACGAATGAAAGAAGAAGGTTTCGGACCTTCTCCTGTATTTGGGTTTTGGGTGATCGAGTTGGATGGAGAAGTAGTAGGGGCGGCTGTGTACTACTGGCGCTATTCTACCTGGAAAGGCAAAAGATTGTATCTCGAGGATTTGATCGTGACTGAGGCACTAAGAGGCAAAGGAGGAGGCAAAATACTTTTTGACAAAATGCTCGATTTTGGAAAAGAAGAAGGTGCCAGCGGTATGATGTGGCAGGTGCTGGACTGGAACGAACTAGCGATCAATTTCTACAAAAAGTACAATACTTCTTTCGACGAAGAGTGGCTCAACTGCCACATTGATTTTGATTAATTCAGAAGTCTTGCCCTTTCAGAGTCACCTGAAATAAGTGCTAGTCCACATGCTCAAGCATAGTTCGAAAGGCTACAAATTTGTCTTTAAATTTCTCTGTATGCTCAGCTTGTAAAGCTTCCGCATGATTCTCCTGATATTCATTTATGTGACTGATGCTGTCTGCAAAATATTGGATGGCATAGGTGATAGCACCTTCTTGTTCATGAGAAAGTAGCTTGAAGATTTTTCGATCCACAAACATCCCAGTGTCCATCACTTTAGGTATGTGATCGTCTTTCATCCAAGTGAGCCAATCAGCTTCAATGTTTTCGTCTAGGCTTACGGTAACGTTGTATAAAATCATGAGGCAAAGTTAGGTAGAAATCACATGCTCTCAGAGTTACTCGAAGAGAACTCTGAGACTACATGCTCAGAGTCCCTTTTTGGTGACTCTGAGAGAAAATAAACTCTTCCAAAGTTCTAACTTTTGAAGAGTTTATTTTTTAAAACAACCCCTCAATTGTCCCTTCATCCGTAATGTCAATTTTCTCAGAAGCAGGATATGCTGGTAGTCCCGGCATACGCATAATATCTCCAGTGATGGGCACTAAGAACCCAGCGCCAGCGGCAATTTCAATCTCACGGACGGTCACTATAAAATCCTTTGGTCTTCCCAAAAGGGCAGGATTATCTGATAAAGACTTTTGAGTTTTTGCGATGCAAATGGGCAAACCAGACAACCCAAGTCTCTCAATTTTTCTGAGGTTTGCTTTTGCTTTTGCTGTGTAGTCTATGGCCTTAGCACCGTAGATTTTTTTGGCGATGATGTCGATTTTCTCTTCAACTGGTAGGGACCAATCATACATGGGTGTGAATTTTACATGGTTGGCTTCCACGGTAGCTACTACATCTTTAGCCAATTCAATGGCTCCTTCACCACCTTTGGCCCAAACATCCGCTAACTCTACTTTTACGCCCAATTTTTCACATCGCGTTCTTATAAGTTTTATTTCTGCTTCAGTGTCTGACGTGAATTTGTTGATGGCCACGACAGGCAGAATGTTGAACAGACCAATATTTTCTATATGCTTCTCCAGATTGGCCAGTCCTTTTTCTAGAGCCTGGAGATTTTCTTGTTGCAAATCAGCGACAGCTACACCTCCATGATATTTGAGTGCTCTGACAGTGGCTACCAAAACAACGGCTTTTGGCGAAAGCCCACCTGATACACATTTGATATCAAAGAATTTTTCTGCTCCGAGGTCAAACCCGAAACCCGCTTCTGTCACCACATAATCTGATAAAGACAATCCAGTCTTAGTTGCGATAATAGAATTAGTGCCTTGAGCGATATTGGCAAAAGGGCCACCATGTATGATGGCTGGATTGCCTTCCATAGTTTGCACTAAATTGGGCATGATGGCATCTTTGAGCAATGCAGCCATGGCGCCATGTGCTTTTAGATCACGGGCATAAATAGGCTCTTTGTTGTAAGTAAAGCCTATGAAAATATTTCCGAGTCTTTTCTTAAGGTCTGAGAAATTTTCGGCCAAACAAAGGATGGCCATGATCTCGGAAGCAGCGGTAATATCAAAACCTGTTTCGCGAGGTACACCAGAAGTGGTGCCGCCTAAGCCCACTATAACGTCTCTCAAGGAACGATCATTCATATCCATGACACGTTTCCAAGTCACTGTTCTAGGGTCTATACCCAGAGAATTGGCTTTGTTCTGAATGTTGTTGTCAATAAGTGCGGCTAAAAGATTGTTGGACTTCTCAATAGCAGAGAAATCCCCTGTAAAATGAAGGTTGATGTCTTCCATAGGAAGCACTTGAGAGTATCCACCCCCAGTAGCACCGCCTTTGATGCCGAAGACTGGACCTAGCGATGGTTCTCTAAGAACAACAGTGGTTTTCTTTCCAATTTTGTTGAGCGCTTCAGTCAAACCGATCGACATGGTAGTTTTTCCTTCACCAGCAGGCGTTGGGGAAATGGCCGAAACTAAGATTAGATTGTTTTTACTGTACTTTTCTTTGTCAATGTAAGTCAACGGAATTTTTGCTTTTGTTTTTCCGTATGGGATCAAATCTTCAGAATTGATATTAAGTTTCTTACCAATATCTACAATTGGCAAAAGGGTAGCTTTCTTAGAGATTTCTAAATCAGAATTCATAGGTAATGTTGTTTTTTAATCAGGATAAAGGCAGAATCGTCATTTTCAAAAATGCTTTGTCTTATCATTAAACCAAGTTATCATTATTTTCCAGAGGTTCATCGAACTTTTTTACAATTGGTATTTGCGGGTTTTACATTTACTCAAGTAAATCTTAAACCCACCACATCATGGAAGCGCACAAGATCGAACGAATGGAAGAAGTTTGGAAAACTATTGAAGGTTATTCCAATTATGAAGTATCAAACTTAGGTAGGATACGAAGGAAAGCACGAAAGACATTCCACGCTGGGTCGAATAAAGATATTACGCTCAAGGAAAAAGTAATGAAGCAGCGCTGGAACAAAACCTGCAAATGCTATTTTATGGATCTGCTAAATGATGATAGGAAAAGGAAAACCGTATACCCTCATCGTGAAGTGGCTTCCGCTTTTTGCATCAATATCTTGCCTGAAGACTACACTATGATTGTGCATTTGGACAACGATCCTAAAAACAATAATAGTTCAAACTTGGAATGGGTATCTCCATCTGAGCACATGGCGTTTCAGTTTGAAGTAGGAAACAAAAACAATTTCAAGGTTTGGAGAACCCGCAAGGAAAAGTATGAAAATGGTTTCAAAGCAGGAACGATATTTAAAGGGAGACCTAGAAAAATTATGGCCTAGTACGGATAAGTAAAAAGGGCAGCTCTAGCTGCCCTTTTTTGTTATATTTTCATCACAAACCATTTGGCTAAGGTTTTATAATTCACCTTAGTGCCATGCATAAATATGCCAATGCGATAAATTCTTCCAGCCATCCAGGTAGTAGCGCAGAAGCCTGCAATGAGTAGTGAAACAGACAAGGCCAACTCCCACAGGGGCACATCAAATGGCAAACGCATCATCATAATCACTGGAGAGGTAAAGGGTATGATAGACAGCCAGAATGCCATAGTACCATGAGGTTCTTGTATGACTATAGAAATCATCATCATTGAAAATATCAAAGGCAATGTGATAGGCAACATGAACTGTTGAGAATCTGCTTCACTATCCACTGCTGAACCAATAGCAGCCAACAAGGCTCCATACAATAAATATCCTCCTAAGAAATAAATTAAGAAGCTTACAAGAATGACAGGAATATCAATTTGATCCGTGATGCTCATGATATCAAAAGCTTTGTTTTGCGCCTCTATTTGCTCTGCGTCTACTCCGGCTTGACTTACCATTTGTTCCGTGGCAGTCTGTTGATCCATGATCAACGAGGAGGTCACTGAAGTCAGTGCAGTGGTCATTACCGCCCACAAAACAAACTGAGTGAGCCCAACTGCTGCAATACCAATAATTTTACCCATCATCAGCTGAAAGGGTCTAACTGAGGCGATCATTACTTCAATGATTCTACTTGTTTTTTCCTGTGTTACGCCACGCATGATTTGCATGCCGTAAATGAAAATGAACATATAAAGGAGAAATGAAGACACGTAGCCTACGCCAAATGCGATTCCTGAGTTACTTTCACTTTCATCTCCTGTGTCAGATAAATTAATGGTTTGAATATCTACTTTAGCTCTGAGATTGTCAATGAGTTCTTGATCCAAGCCAGAGTTCGCCAGTTTTTCATCTTCAATAATGCCTTTTATTCTTTTTTCGATTCCACCTTCTACAGCTATCCCGGGACTTTGAGTTGAATAAAATTTAATACCATCTGGTTTATCCAAATCTAATTTTGGGATATGCAGCAGTCCAAAAATCGCATCACTGGTGAGTAGAGATTGCTTGGTCTCTTCTACATCAGCTTGAATAAACTGATACGTGATCGTCTCTGTGTTTTCTATCTGATTTTCAAAAAAGCCTGATTCGTCTATCACCTGAATGAGCTTTTGATCACCCTCTCTGGTAGCAGACCAAATGACGATTGCCATCATCCCTGCAAATAGAATAGGGCCTAAAATAGTCATGATAATAAATGACTTCTTTTTTACTCTGGCGATGTATTCGCGTGCTATGATAAGTCCGATCTTATTCATGATTAGTTGGCTTTACAGTGGATATAAAAATGTCATTGATAGAAGGAATTTTTTCGTTGATGGAAACAATCTTTGTTTTTGAAGTAATGAAATCAACCAGATCATTTACCGAGTGAGTTGCTCCTATTTTCACTTCTGATCTAATTATATTATCATCCATGGTTTTGGTATGCAACACTTCAAATCCATTATCAGAAATTGGAATCTCTCCTTCGTATTCAGCTATAAAGGTATGGTCTCGGTATTGATTTTTGATGTCCTTTTTGGCTCCATTGATCAATATTTTAGAATGGTGGATTAGCGTAATTTGATCACATAACTCTTCTACAGATTCCATTCTATGGGTTGAGAAGATAATGGTTGCTCCTTTCTCTTTTAGCTCCAAAATTTCATCTTTAATCAAATTAGCGTTGACCGGGTCAAAACCAGAAAAAGGTTCATCTAAAATAATCAGTGATGGGCTGTGAACCACTGTGGCGATGAATTGAATCTTTTGCTGCATTCCTTTAGATAGGTCTTCTACATTCTTATTGTGCCAATCCATTATGTCCAGTTTTTCCATCCAGTGCTTGATAGAAGCTACAGCATCTGGTCTACTCATTCCTTTCAGACGAGCCAAAAAGATCAATTGATCCGAGACTTTCATTTTTTTATAAAGTCCTCGTTCTTCGGGTAAATAGCCGATTTTCCTTACATCCTCGGCAAGCATTGGAGCTTCTTTGAAAAGCACCTGCCCACTGTCTGGCATGATGATTTGAGTTATAATTCGTATCAACGTGGTTTTACCTGCTCCGTTAGGTCCTAAAAGACCAAAAACACTATTTTCAGGAATGCCAAATTCGATGTGATCTAGCGCTTGGTGGTCTCCATAAGATTTAGAGACTCCATTGATTTTTACTAAGTTCAAAGTCGATTGATTTTTGATTTGCTACATAGGTAGCAAAAGACATTCAAATATTACAGAAGGGAGAAAATTACTTCACGTATTCAAATATGATATTGCCTAAAGCGACATCTACATTGAATTCCATCAAGTTTTTGGCGCTGGCGGAATAACTTCGATTCACATAAACATTGTCGGAAACTTCTTCGAATGCCTGGCTAAGTGAGATGTTACAAAGAGGCGAACTTTTGAAATAGATGATCGCAGGGTAGTCGTTTTCGGGGACAATAATTTTTAATTTACCTGCCCCGACGCTTACATTAACTTTACAATACTCGGTGACTCCTTCGCTGAAATCTAATACCGCAGTTCCGAACCCTACGTCCGCTATTACTACTTTAGCTTTGGATTTGTTTACATTTTTAGTCATCAAATTGCCCACATCTACATTTACAGAGAAAGTATCCATCACACACTTATTCATGGAGTTGTCGTCGTACATGATTTTGACATTGGCACTTCCAGATTCGATTTTGAATTTCGACACAGGCAAATTGGAAAGATTCACATACGCATCTCCTACTCCATATTTTAAATCCAAATCGTAGACTTTTTGATCCGCTAAAAATACTTTCCAGAAATTCTTTTCCGACTTTTCGTTGCCAAACATGCTATAAGAAATGGCTTGACTCAATCCTTTTTGATTGTAATCTTCGAGAAATAAGTTGACTTGATTGCGGTTTTTGTTGATTTCGGTATGGAAGGTGGGGTTTACTTCAGAAAAGGAGGGGTTGCCGTAGATGGTGACAGGATCGTCGTTGTCTGATGGATTGATAAAACAAGTGCCTGAGGTGGCTTTTAATGAAAAAGCGACCGTATCAAAAGACGATTCATCCTTCACTGAATAAAACTTTTTCAGTTGACAATGTCCTTTCATCCCACATACCAATGTTGCTAGTACAACAATATAAACCCTTAACATGTCCCTACGTACGGAATTTTTCTCATTCTGGTTCGATTCCTTCGATGATTATCACAATTCAATCGTCGAAAATAGAATGAATCAGTCGAAATCAAAAATTTAGACTTGTATGTATCAATAAAAAGACCTCTTACTATTCGATGTAAGAGGTCCTTTTTATTCTCCGTCGTGGATGCAATGAAACAATGACGTTATCTATTGATTCTAAAAGAATTCTTTGATTTTCTCAAAGAAGCCTTTCTCTCCTTTGCCTGGGTTAGGCGTGAAGTTGTCTGAATCTCTCATGCTTTCCAGTTTTTCCTTTTCGTCTTTCGACAAGGTTTTCGGTGTCCAAATGTTCACATGAATCAGTTGATCACCTTTGCCGTAGCCATTAATATCCTTGATACCTTTGCCTCGTAACCTCAAGATTTTACCTCCTTGCGTACCTTGATCTATTTTGATTTTTACTTTACCGTCGATCGTTGGCACTTCCACTGAGGTACCTAAGACAGCATCAACAAAATTGAGATACAAGTCATAGACAATGTTGTTGCCTTCCCGCTTCAATTCTTCTCCTTCTTGCTCTTCGATTACGATCAATAGATCTCCAGGCATTCCTCCGCCTGGGGCTTCGTTACCTTTTCCTGACATGGATAGCTGCATGCCATCTACTACGCCAGCTGGAATTTTCACTGGAATCACTTCGTCTTTATAAGTCAATCCAGAATTGTCAACACCATGTGGTTTTTTGTCGATACTTTGGCCTGCGCCGTTACAAGTAGGACAAGTAGAAGCAGAGACCATTTGGCCTAGCATTGTATTTACCACTTTCTTTACCTGACCGCTCCCATTACAAGATTGACAGGTTTTGAAAGTAACTCCTTCTGCTACTACTAATCTGTTGACTTTAATTTTCTTTTCTACACCGTGAGCAATGTCTTCGAGGGTAAGCTTGAGCTTAATACGAAGGTTGGTGCCCTTACGAGCTCTGCCACGGCCTCCACCGCCACCGAAGAAGCTGTCAAATGGACTTCCACCACCTCCGCCGCCACCAAAGATGTCGCCAAATTGAGAGAAGATATCGTCCATGGACATGCCACCGCCACCGAATCCGCCGCCGCCAGCTGCTCCACCCATACCAGCGTGACCGAATTGGTCATAGCGCTGTTTTTTTTGAGCATCACTCAAAACTTCATAAGCTTCTGCGGCTTCTTTGAAATTTTCTTCAGCTTGTTTGTCGTCTGGATTTTTATCTGGATGGTATTTGATTGCTAGTTTGCGATAAGCTTTTTTGATCTCATCAGCAGCTGCAGATTTTGATACTCCCAGTACTTCGTAATAATCTCTTTTTGCCATAATTATGCTCCGGTTACCACTTTCGCAAATCTGATCACTTTGTCATTGAGCAGATAGCCCTTTTCCACCACATCTACAATTTTGCCTTTCAATTTCTCTTCAGGCGCAGGTATTTGCGTGATGGCTTCGTGATACTCTACATCAAATTCGGAACCTTTGTCGGCTTCGATTTTTTTCACTCCTTTTTGCTCAAGGATGCCTTTAAATTTATTGTAAATCAAGTCAATACCTTCTTTCACAGATTTCACATCTGCTTCATCGGTCATTGACTGTTCTGCTCTTTCAAAATCATCCAATACTGGTAATAAAGTTTGCAGCAAACTTTCATTAGCAGAATTGATAAGCTCTAATTTTTCTTTAGAAGTCCTTCTTCTGAAATTTTCAAATTCAGAATATAGCCTGAGGTATTTGTCTTTGGATTCATTTACCTCTGCTTGAAGTTTTTCCTCAGCACTTAATTCGACCTGCGGTTCTTCCTTGGTCTCCTCTTTTTCCTCTACGGTTTCTTCGTTCTTCACCTGTGGTTCTTCCACAACCGTCTCTTCCGACTTCTTGTCAGCTTTTTTATTGTTTTTCGCCATTAGTATTCACAATTAAATGCGTCATTGATTTGGCAATTACTTTGCCAAGGGAAAATCTGTGACAGATTGTCCTAAAATCTTTTTGTTCTTCAAAAAGTTGTCAGGTTAGGCGTTGATACTTTTCCAAATCATATCCTTAAGCGGATCTAGGTTTTTCTGTGCAACACTAGAGATAAATATGGAAGGAAGTTCAGTTGGAACTTCTTTTTTCATTTCTTCCATGAGCTCATCATCCAGCATGTCTGATTTGGTAATAGCCAGCATTCTTTCCTTATCCAAAAGTTCAGGGTTGTATTTGGTTAATTCCTTCAAAAGGATTTCATATTCCTTCTTGATATCATCGGCATCTGCTGGCACCATGAATAAGAGAATGGAATTCCTTTCAATATGCCTTAAAAATCGAATGCCCAATCCTTTACCCTCAGCAGCGCCTTCTATAATTCCTGGAATATCCGCCATCACAAAAGATTTGTGATCTCTATAAGCCACCACACCCAGGTTTGGTACCAAAGTGGTAAATGGATAGTTGGCAATTTCAGGTTTTGCTTCTGATAGAACAGAAAGTAATGTTGATTTGCCAGCATTTGGGAAACCCACCAATCCCACATCTGCCAAGACTTTCAATTCAAGAATCATCCACTCTTCGATGCCCTCTTCTCCAGGTTGAGCATAATGTGGTGTTTGATTAGTGGCGTTTTTGAAATTGTCGTTTCCTAATCCGCCACGACCTCCTGGGGTCAATATAATTTCTTGGCCGTCTTCAAGAATCTCAACTCTTTTTTCACCAGTTTCAGCTTCTCTAGCTATTGTTCCTAATGGAACTTCTAATATAATATCCTGTCCTTCAGATCCACTTCTATTTCCACCTTCCCCAGGTTTGCCATCTTCTGCTATGGCATGCTTTTTATAACGTAAGTGTAGGAGCGTCCAAAGCTGGCGATTGCCTCGAAGTATGATGTGACCACCACGCCCTCCATTACCGCCATCTGGGCCGCCTTTTGGGACGTGTTTTTCTCTTCGGAAATGTACCGAACCAGGCCCACCATTTCCCGAACGGGAGCAAAACCTTACGTGATCAATGAAGTTTGAAGATGCCACTTGTTAATATTTTTATGTCATGTCGACGAAGGAGACATCTTATCTATGTTGTGAAGACTTCTCCGCTACGGCGAACCGTTTTCGTCGAAATGACAAAAGTACAGTGTTTATTTGAAGTAGGTTAAAGTCTTATAGTACAAAACGGTCAAACAAAAAATGACAAAATTTAATTGACAGCAATTAGATTTTGTCATTTGAAATTTGTGATTTCTTACAGTCCGTCCATCACTCGACGAATCGCCAAGTAGATTTCTTCGATAGCACCTACACCATGGATTTTGTTGTATTTGCCTTGCTTCTCGTAAAACTCAGCTACTGGAAGCGTCTCGTTTTTATATACTTGGATTCGATTGTCAATTTTAGCCTCGTCTTGGTCGTCTGCTCTACCTGAAGTTTTTCCTCTTTCGAGCAATCTAGTTTTCAATTCTTCGTCAGGTACGTCGAGCGCAATCATACCACTGATAGAAGTGTCAAACTCGTTGAGCATATCTTCGAGTGCTACTGCCTGAGCTACGGTCCTTGGAAACCCATCAAAAATAAATCCTTGAGGATCTATAGTTGTTGAAATTTTATCTTTTACCATGCCGATGACCACTTCATCTGGCACAAGATTTCCTTCATCCATATATTTCTGAGCTAATTTGCCGAGCTCAGTTCCTTCTCCTAGATGTTTTCGAAATAAATCACCAGTTGAAAGGTGTACTAATTTGTATTGTTCTATTATTTTTTCACTCTGCGTGCCTTTACCAGCACCGGGAGGGCCGAATAATACGATATTTAGCATGATTTATATATTAGTGTGTATGATTAGTATGCTACAAAAAAGGGGCAAATATAATAAATTAATTGGGGCACGGTTAGGGCTTCAATTGATACAATTCGGTAAGATTTCTACCCTTACCTTGATAGTCCATGCCGTAGCCCACAACGAATAGATTAGGTATTTCTTTTCCTATGTATTGAAGCGCTATTTTTTGTTGATAGGCTTCAGGTTTGAAAAACAAGGTAGCCGTACTTATAGATGTCGCATTTTTACTCTTCAATATGTTCATAATGTGAGCTAAGGTGGTGCCACTATCTACAATATCTTCTACTATCAATACATGTTTTCCAGCCAAATCTTCATTGACGCCAATGAGGTCATGGACTTTGCCTGTGGATGTAGTGCCTTCATAAGAGGCAAATTTAAGGAAGCTGATTTCTGGATCAATAGTCATGTATTTGACCAGATCAGCTACAAAAAGAAAAGCGCCATTCAGTATGCCGAGAATCAGCAAATCTTTGCTGGCAAAATCATTATCTATTTGCCTTGCTAATTCTTTGACGCAAGATTGAATTTGATCGGCAGTCAGGTACTCTTCGAAATGTTTGTCTCCAACTTGGATCATAGGTTTTTCATTAAGTATTGGTACAGATGGATCATGGCGTCGATGTCATCTTTGTGCACTATTTCGTCCGGTGAATGTACATGATCTTCCGGAGCTCCTACAAAACACCAATCAATAGGATAAGGTGACAATTGAATTTCTCTACCATCACTGCCTCCGCTTCTTTCCACTTCTATTTGATATTTTACACCTGAAGCGTCTGCGAGCGCTACTATTTTATCTACATATTCTCTTCTTGGGATGCTCATATCGCGTAGGGAAATAGCCACGCCATTCCCATGCGTTACACCTTCAGTTACCCAGGTAATGTCAGAGACCAGTGCTTGTTTGATTTGATAATTTTCATACATCCATTTGCATAAAAAAGGCACGGTGCCTCCGCCATGTTCTTCCCAGCAAGAAAAAATGATGAGGCCGTCCTCAAGTGTTTCGGCTACTTTCAAAGCATTCAATACACCCAGCCGATTGTCCATATAGCAGGATTGGACATAGTCGTCTGTTTCCCTGAAATCAGATTTGAATACTAAGTCTGTACCAGACTCGATCCCTCGCCCAAAATCATAAAATAAATGACCCTCTTCATCTTTGAGTTTGCATTCAATAAGTCCCATGGCATCTTGTCCGACTAATCGATAGCCAGTTTCAGTTTCTGGCCCTCCAATTGGTATGAGTTGATTTTCATACCGAACGGTAAAACCTATGGAATCAATATGAGCAAATATGGCTGTCCTTGGTTGGCCAAATTTTAGAATCAAGCAGTCTTGAAATTCATCTCCATGAATCATTTCTGGTTGTACTTTCCAACTTCCTTTATTCTTATTGATATAATCGATGAGAAATTCGGTCATGGCAGATTCATTGCCAGAAGGAGCGAAGACCCCACAAAGGGTTTTTAATAATTGTATATCTGCAGGCTGCATATATTCTTTTGAAAATCGAAGCACAAAAATCATTGTTTTTCAACTAAATCAAATAGGTGAACGTAATTTTACCGCCGAATCTTATAATTCTATGTTCGAAGAAATTCTGAAGTACTTATTAATTTATAGCTCAAGTGGTATCAAGTTTGTTTTTGGACCTGTGTTTGGTGCGTCATTTGGCTACAGTGTTTTCTTCACGGGTACATTGACCATCCTTGGGATGATGACTACCGTGTATCTGTTTACTTATTTTGGGACTTATATCAGACACTTTACACAAAGCGTATTTAGATCTAGAGACAAAAAGGTATTCACTAAGAAAAACAGAAAGTACGTTCAACTTTGGTTGAAGTATGGAGTGGTGGGGATGTCCTTTCTTACGCCAGTACTACTGTCTCCTTTGGGGGGAGCTATTCTTGTGAATGCTTTTGGTGGGCGAAAAAAAGATATCATCAAGTATATGTGGATGAGCAGTATCTTTTGGGGATATCCGATGACTTGGGCAGTGAAGTTTGCCGGACATATGATCCCATTCCTTAATTTGGGAGGGCAGTAAATTTTCTCCGACTCAACCAATCTTTTAATCATTTTCTTACCTTTACTCGCATGAGTAAACCTGAGAAGAAATTATTCCTGCTAGACGCATTTGCCCTGATTTATCGCGCACATTTTGCCTTTAGCAAAAATCCAAGAATCAATTCCAAAGGCATGAATACCAGTGCCGTATTTGGGTTTATGAATTCCCTTTTGGAAATCCTTAGAAAGGAAAAGCCTACTCATATTGGGGTGGCATTTGATACAAGTGCCCCTACCTTTAGGCATGTGCAGTTTCCCGAATACAAAGCCCATCGTGAAGAAACGCCTGAAGATATCCGTACAGCCACACCTATTATCAAAGACATTCTGAAAGCATTCAATATTCCAATTCTTCAATTGGATGGATTTGAAGCAGATGATGTGATTGGCACTTTAGCCAAGGCGGCTGCTAGAGATGGGTTTGAGGTGTTCATGATGACGCCGGATAAGGATTATGCACAATTAGTAGAAGATCATATTTACCTCTACAAACCCGCCTACATGGGCAATGGTGTGGATGTGCTTGGTATCCCTGAGGTGTTAGCCAAGTTTGAAATTGAGAAAGTAGATCAGGTCAGAGATATTTTAGGCTTGGAAGGAGATGCGGCTGATAATATTCCTGGAATACCTGGTGTAGGGAAGAAGACAGCCATTAAATTTTTGCAGGCATATGGAACTGTAGAAGGGCTGCTAGAAAATACAGCTGATCTGAAAGGAAAAATGAAAGAAAAGGTGGAAGCATTTGGGCAGCAAGGTATTCTATCTAAAGAATTGGCTACAATCAAAATCGACGTGCCGATCGACTTTAATGAGGAGGATTTAGCACATTGCGAACCTAATGAGGCCAAGGTCAAGGAAATTTTTGAAGAACTAGAGTTTCGTACCATGCTCAAAAGAATCTTTGATATTGATGAGGCACCAACTACTTCTGCAAAAACGCCTGCAAAAAAGAAAGCACCTGCACCATCTCAGCTTGGATTGTTTGGTGATACGGCAGTAGAGGTGCAAGCTCAAACCACAGTTCAAGAAAAGAAAAATTCGAAGAACCACAAGCACGAATACCATTGTATTGATACGCCAGCACTCAGAAAGTCTTTAGTGAAATATCTTTCACTGCAAGAGGAATATTGTTTTGATACAGAGACCACAAGTGTCAATCCAGAAGAGGCGGAGTTGGTAGGAATTGCTTTCGCTTATGTGCCTGGTGAGGCTTATTATGTGCCAATTCCCGCAGATCAAAAAGAAGCTCAGACGATTGTGGAAGAGTTTAGATCTGTTTTGGAAAATGACAATATTCAAAAAATAGGTCAAAACTTGAAATACGATATTCAAGTGATGAAGAACTATGGAGTGGAAGTAACGGGCAAAATGTTTGACACCATGCTTGCTCACTATCTCATCGATCCAGAGTCCAGGCACAAGATGGATGTGTTGGCGGAAAATTACTTGAACTATACGGCTATTCCGATTGAAGACTTGATTGGTAAGGGCAAGTCTCAAAAAAACATGCGTGACATTCCTGTGGCTGATGTAGTAGACTATGCGGCGGAGGATGCGGATATTACGCTTCAGTTAAAGCTCAAACTGGAAAAAGAAATTGAAGAAAGGGGACTGGAAAAATTATTGCACGAAGTTGAGGAACCACTGAGTATTGTATTGGCAGATGTGGAGTATGCTGGGGTCAAAATTGATACTAATGTACTCGGTGAAATGTCGAAAGACCTCAACGAGTTGAGCGTAACCGCTCAGGACAAAATTTTTGAATTGGCAGGGCAAGAGTTCAATATCAACTCACCAAAACAAATGGGTGAGATTCTGTTTGATAAATTGCAGTTGGTGGACAAGCCCAAGAAGACGAAGACAGGCCAATATGCTACTGGAGAAGAAATTTTGTCCAAGCTGGCGCCAGAGCACGAGATTGCTGAACGCATTTTGGAATTCAGAGAATATCAAAAACTGAAATCTACCTATGTGGATGCTTTGCCGCTTTTGATAAGCAAAAAGGACGGACTAATTCATACAGATTATAGACAAGCAGTAGCTGCCACGGGTCGACTGAGTTCGAATAACCCAAACCTTCAGAATATTCCTATTCGTACTGCCAAGGGGCGTGAGATAAGAAAAGCTTTTGTGCCAAGGAGTAAAGACTATACTATTTTCGCGGCAGATTACTCTCAAATAGAGTTACGTATCATTGCGGCTTTCGCCAAAGATGAAAGTATGATTCAGGCTTTCAAAGATGGGCAAGATATTCACTCGACTACGGCATCAAAGGTATTTGATGTACCAATGGCGGAGATGACTCCTGATATTCGGCGTAAAGCCAAAGAGGTAAACTTCGGATTGATTTATGGCATTTCAGCATTTGGCTTGTCGCAAAATATTGGTATTTCCAGAACTGAAGCGGCAGAGATTATTGACTCCTATTTCACTCAATTCCCGAACATCAAAAGGTACATGGATGATCAGGTGAATTTCGCTAAGGAGCATGAATATGTGGAGACGATTTTGGGTCGTCGCCGCTATTTGAGAGACATCAATTCCAGAAATGCCACTGTTAGAGGTTTCGCAGAGCGAAATGCAGTCAATGCGCCTATCCAGGGAAGCGCCGCGGACATCATCAAAGTAGCCATGATCAACATCCATGATTGGATGAAAAAGGAAAAACTTAAATCCAAAATGATTATGCAAGTGCATGATGAATTGGTCTTTGATGCCCATAAGGATGAACTATCAACTCTCCAGAAAAAAGTAGAAGAATTGATGAAAAATGCACTACCAATCGATGTGCCGATGGAGGTAGGAATGGGTACAGGAAATAATTGGTTGGAGGCGCATTGATGAAATGGCCATCCTCTTATTGCCTTGCAAAAATGAAATACTACCGGGAATCCTTTGTTCACTTTGAATTAAGTCTTTCCAGGCTGAATGAATCTATTGTCATTTTAACATAAATGTACCTACATCGTTTAGGATTGTTTATTTTTAGACAGGATTAATGCGAATATTGTAAAATTGTACTATTAAGATATAAGGTCACTTATACGACTCTGTATTGACTTATAAATATTATTTATCGGGTAATAGATACATTTCGTCGAAAACCTATCTTTTTCTCAACACTTTAAATTTCTTTTGCAGCTCAACCTCTCCTACCCAGCCCAACCAGCAGCAGTAAAGAAGCAGTATAGAGAGAATAATGAAGAGAAAAATTATATTATGCGCGAGCATACTTGGACTAGGTATGCGTGTGTCAGCACAATGCCCAACAAGTGGCACTATATCATCTGATTGTACTACAACTGGTGACTTAACCGTAAGCGGTGGTTCCCTAATTGTGAATCCCGGAGTGACCATGACTGTAACTGGTAAACTCACATTGAAGGCCAGTGGTTCCATCACTGCATCGAGCGCAGATATTGTCTTAGGAAGTTTTACTGATGGCAATGGAAATAACACAATTACAGGTGGAACATATACCATTTCGGGTGATTTGAGTACTAGCGGAGGTGGAGACCTCTTGATCGATGGAGCAACTATAAATGCAACAGGTGCTGCAAGTCTTACTGGAGCAGATATTACTGTATCAAATAGTACGATCAATTCTGGTTCTTTAAGTTCTAATTTAAATACGCTAACACTTTCTAATAGTAATTTCACTACCACAGGAACAGGTGATTTCGAACTCGAAGAAGCTACTGTTACTAGTTGTACATTCAATATTGGCGGAGACCTATTTATAGACAGTGGAACAACCACGGTGAGCGATTCTGATTTGGATGTAGGAGTGGGTTATGCCGACGGTGTATCTCAGACTGCATTATCTATGAATGGTGGCGGTAAATTGTATCTTAATAATAATACGACCTTGGATGTAAAAGGGCATTTGCAGAATAATGAATTGTATATCAATAATTCTCATGTAGTTATCACAGGTGATTTTGACAATAGAGGCTCGGAAATTTTAGAAGTGAGCAATGGCGGATCGATCAGCATAGGAGGAGATTTTGACAATGGCGGTAGTGGCAGTACCACTGCAGAAAGCGGAGGTACTATAGATGTTGATGGAGACTATGACAACACTGGAGGTGGTACTACTACTGTAGATGGAGGTGGCATGGTCGTAGGTGGCACTTATTCAGGAACAGATCCTACTGTAACTGGTGGAGCAGACGAAAACTGTAGTGGTGGAGGTGGTGGTTGTTGCGGATCCGCTTGTGCTAGTATGCCAGTTTCCTTACTTTCATTTGATGTGGATATTCAACTGGATCACATAGCCCTTTCTTGGAAAACAGCTAGTGAGTTGAACAACGATCATTTCAATATCCATCGCTCAACTAATGGAGTAGATTTTGAGATTATAGACTGGGTAGCTGGTCATGGAACAACGAACGAACAGAAAAAGTACGAACTCCAGGATTATCCTTCACAAAAAGGCATCTATTATTACCAGTTGGAGCAGGTAGACTATGATGGGGCCAATGAATTTTTTCCTATCAAGAAAGTCAATTATAAATTGAATCAAAATGCAGGCCTTACCATATACCCAATGCCAGTTGCATCTGGCGAGGATTTTTACATCAATTATTCAGGGGAGGAGCAAATAATAGCAAAAGTTTATGACCTCACGGGGAGTTTAAGTTTTGAACTTCCATATAACATTGAAAGTGGAAAGATTAGGTTTGATGCTTCTTCTCTTTTGTTACCTAGAGGTATTTATGTAATACAAATCAATATGGGTGCAGAGGTATATGCACAAAGGATTAATGTTAAATAACACAGTTATTGAGTTTGGCTTTGTTCACCAATAGCTGTGACAACCAATTTTCTTGATCCGCCATAGTTACGATGTTCGCAAAGGTAAATCCCTTGCCATGTGCCAACATTGAGCTTCCCGTTGGTGATAGGAATAGAAACGGAACTGCCTAACAAAGAAGACTTGATATGTGCTGGCATATCATCAGCACCCTCGTAAGTGTGCTTATAATAGGGAGCATTTTCTGGCACAAATTCATTGAAGTGGCTTTCGAAATCTTGTCTTACCGTAGGGTCAGCATTTTCATTGATGGTCAGGCTGGCCGAAGTGTGTTTGATGAAAACTTGTAAAATGCCGATCTGAATATCTTTTATTTCAGGAATGACATCCAGAATTTCTTCAGTCACCAAATGAAAACCCCTTGGTCTCGGGTTAAGAGATATTTCTTTTTGAATGCTTGTCATATTCTAAATTCAGTCATTCCATTCATTAATCAAAATAGCTTTGAGACAAATTATTGAATTAAGGAATGGGTACTTCTAAGGATTTCTAAGTAAATTGAAGCTTCAAAAAGCACGTTTTATTTCAATCAGCGCATTAGACAAGGGTGAATCACGCTTCACTTTTTTGATTAAATGCTCAGGTTGAATTTGTCAAAGTCAATTTGAATTTAGACAACAGTGAAAAACTACTACGGGCTTTTGATCATATTTTGCTTGTCCTACTCTGCTTCGAGTCAGACCAAGTTTATCATTGAGTCTCTGCCAGAGACAACTCCAGCCCAAGATTCGATCTTTATTACAGGCACTTTCAATAACTGGAATACAAGTGATCCAGAATATCTTTTGCGAAAGCAGCCCAACGGTCAATTAGCTGTTATTCTATATTTTACCGAGCCAGTAATAGAATACAAATTTACCAGAGGGGATTGGTTGAAAGTAGAAACCGGGACGGAGAATGAGTACATTCCTAATCGAACTTTGGTTAGTCGATCGTCATCAGAGCCCATACCGATAAGAATTAAAAATTGGCAAGATTTAGGTGGTGCCCGAAGTTTTGAATATTTGATATTTTATTACTTCTCAATTGCATTCTTGTCTATCATACTGTTGACACTTTCATTTAGAATTTTCAAAAAAGATCCGAATAGAAGACGGATTTTTGTGACTTTGCACGGGTTTTTTGGTATGCTCTATTTAAGCGCTGTAGCTTATTTTGTGGTCAATCCCATCTGGCAAAGTTATTTGATTATTTTGGGTCAGGCACTCATTTTTGTCTGGGGCCCTATGGCTTACTTATTTATCAAACAAGTTGAACACAAGGAAAACCTGACAGTTACCTATCATTATTTTATTCCTGTCATTCTTGCTTCTTTGATTGCTTTTTTGAGATTGATGAATCTTGATTTTTTCAGCTTCTTCTCTTTATCGATAAGTGGATTTTTAACTTGGGGGAAGGCATTATTGATGGGAGGAGGAGCCATGATCACACTTTACTATTTGATCAAAGTGATTGGGGATTTGAAATGGAGTAAAATAACAGAAAGACCGTATTCATTTTCCCTTTGGGTCTTAATTCTTAATGGTGTGAGTCTATGTTTTGTGTTTTTTAGTCTTTATACTGACGGGTGTGGTCTGACCAATGGGAACTTGGGTGAATACAAATGGTTTTTTGTTGTGCTTTCGCTATTGGTTTGGACAGAGGTAATTGCGTTGTGGAAAGACGCGCAATTTTTTAAAGAAAAACCACAGGTTCTACATATTGATAAAGCTGATGAGCTATTGCCCAAACTCCGTGATTTAATGGAAAAAGAAAAAGTGTATCACGAGGCAGAATTGAGCGTTAATCGCTTGGCAGAATTGATGGAGACTAAACCGCATATACTATCTAAGCTATTGAATGAACACTTTGAACAAAATTTCAGAGACTATGTCAATGGTTATAGAGTTGAAGAATTTATTGATTTAGCCAATAGTGGCAAATTAGAAAAACTCACCTATTTGGGTTTGGCTCATGAGGTGGGCTTCAATTCTAAGTCTACATTTAACCTAGCCTTCAAAAAAATCACACATAAGAGCCCCCGAGAATATTTCAAAGCTTATGCCCTTTAACCGTCAAAATATCAGTTAGTTACGAGTTGTATCCAAGTGTTGTATATTTTAGTTTCTTGGCTGATTTTAGAAAATAGGACGTTTTTCATCGTCTTCAAGGGCACATTTGAAGACTTGATTAATAGTTAATCAGGCGGCATTTGAGAAATGCTGTTACTTTCAAAATCTAATCGACATGATCAAAAAAATTACATTAATGATTTGTTGCTCATTTCTGTTTGCCACGGCCAGTCAGGCGCAGGATGATGTAATGATGCAAGCATTTTACTGGAATCTTCCAGTGGATGAAACCAACCTAGACGGAGACTGGTGGGACAATCTTGCTGATAAGTCAACTTATTTGAAGAATGCTGGCTTCACAGGCCTATGGCTTCCATCACCAGCCAAAGGAAATTGGGGAATTGTGGACATGGGCTATGGTATTTACGATCACTATGATCTGGGTAATTATAATCAAAAAGGATCAATCGAAACTCGTTTCGGAAGTCGATCCGAATTGGAAGATATGATTGCAGACATGCACGACACCAGTGGAGGCCAGCCTAAGATTGAAGTGTATGCAGATATCATTTTGAATCACGTCTATTCTAGCGACGAAGACGAAGAATCGAACCCAGCAGTGAAAGATTACACTTTTGCTGAGGCTTATACCAATGGTTCTCAGCATGTACCTTACCCTTCCAATGAGATCAAATGGGTGATTCCTAATGCTGGAACAGGCGACTATTATATAAAAATCAAAGGGTTCGAAATGGACTGGGGTAGTTATGACAGTCGCGGATACGAAGTGACCATTGATTGGACTGGCTCAGGAGATAATTCAACTTATACTTGGGAAAGTGAGCCGAACGGTGGCAATGGAGATACAGATGTTTTTCCGGGATCTGGACAAATCATGAGAGGATTTATTGGTTCGTCATCTGACATTGATGAATATCAAGTGACTGTATCAAGTGCTCATGACATTGTGATTAAACTCAAAGCCATAGATAATACAAGTGGCTGGAATTGGGGCAACCAAAACCATGGTTTGTATCCTGCTGAGGTGTGGTACAATGGCAATAATCTGGCAAGTACCACTTTGGAAGCCAGAACCAATACGGGCATTAGCTATGCCACTCATACAGGTTCTGGAGAGCCTAACTTGACCTGGAATTATTCGCACTTTCATCCAGTAGATGGTAATGACTGGTTGGGAGACTGGGGAGGCGATGAGATTATCCCTAATACCAAAGGTTTTGGAAATGACTTTAATACCTACAGTAGTGTAGTACAAGATCGCTTCGAAGATTGGGGAGAATGGTTGTCCAATGAAATCGGATTTGACGGCTATCGATTGGACTTTGTTAGAGGATTTCAGGCCGACTATGCAGCCGATTGGGTAAATAGTTTGCCTTTACTAAATGGAAACCAACGGTTTATTGTAGGTGAATACTGGGGATCGGATTCAAGAATCAACGACTGGGTGAATGACCTGGCAGCAGATGGAGCTGATGCCGATGGATTTGATTTTCCATTGAAATCTTCTTTGACCGATATGTGTAATGGCAATAGCGGCTATGATATGCGCTGGTTGAACAACGCCGGTATGGTCAGAAATGGAAACGGTCATTCGCTGCCTGGTACTTCCGTAGTGACATGGTTGGACAACCACGATACAGGCAAGGAGCATGACAAATGGGTAACTCAAGACTGGAAAATGGGATATGCTTATATCCTGACACATGAAGGTCGCCCTTGTGTATTCTATCCTCACTACTACAACGTGACACTGGTAGATAACCATGATTCGAATACGACTGTAACTTCTCCAGCCAGCCTCCAAGAGGACATCAACAAATTGATGTTCGTAAGATCCACCTATTTAGGAGGAAGTCTTGAAGTGCTGAGTGATGTAGGGAACCCATATCCATCTGGCGATGCACATGATGTATACGTTGCAAGACGTGCTGGAAATGGAACCAAGGATGGTGCGATTGTAGTGATTAATAACAGTAGTTCGACTAAAGGGCTATGGGTGGACATCACCCCTTCAAGCTGGTCTAATTGGGACAATACTGTTTTGGTGAATGCTTTTGATAACAGCCAAACTACTCAGGTCTATGGAAGCGGTAGAGCTTGGGTAGAAGCACCTGCTCGGGGATATGCTGTATATGTAAAACAAGGTGAATATGTAGCTTACTCCGCTCCATCAGCAAGAACCATAGACTTAGGTTTTGAAGAGACTTTAGAAAATAAATTAGAGTTTAATGTATCTGAGATTTTCCCTAATCCAGTGGTGAATGGCTTCTCTAACTTAGACGTTGATTTGCCCGAAGATGGGATTGTTTCAATTGAAGTTATTGATTTGTGGGGTCGTGTAGAAAGACAGATTAAAGTTCAGAAATCGGCTGGACATCATACCATCCAGCTCGATGTGCAAAACTTACGAACGGGTTATTACCTCTATAAATTTGCATACAGAGATCACGTGACACAGACCAAACCATTTTTAGTAAAGAACTAGAAGCTATTAGTTTCAAAAAGGTGAGCTCCCCAATTAGGATTGGGGAGCTTTTTTTATCCTAGATTTTAATTTAATGGTGCTGATCTTACTTGTTTCTTGTCTTCAATTATTGAATTTGATAAAACAGACAAAAAATAATTTACAGGTATAGGTATTAGGCATATGTACCTAGATGGTTAGGTGAAAATCTTATGGGTAAAGTAGGTAGCTGACGGTATTTTGAAATTATAACGGGTAAAATAACTTTTATAAGTTGTGAAAATTTTGAAGACTATATAGTTTACTGCATCAGCTTTTAAATGACAACCAGTAAAACCTAACCATGAAACAAACTGATCTAATGAAAGATGAGTGGTGCCACATTTGGTACGACTCGGAGCTAAATGCCATAGGCGCCAACTGGCAAGGTTTTCCAAAAGTGAGACATGTAAGAGAAAGTTGCGAATTTATGAGCAGCTTCATTAAAGAGAATAATGTCAAGCATCACTATAGTAATCAACTAAATCTAAAGGTATTAAGTAAAGAGGTTGGAGAGTATCTAAATTCAGACTGGTTCCCCAATGTTGAAAAATTAGGTCTTGAAAGAATTGCTGTGCTTGTCTCTTTTGATCCCTATGTTAAGGCTGCAATGAATAAGGTGAATAAAAGCTATCTTGGGAATGGAGATCTTGAAATTTTCACCTTTGGATTAGAAAAGGAATGTTTGAACTGGTTGAAGGTAAGTCGTTCGCCAATTGATGAGACACAGCAACTAGTCAACAAAATCTCGGCCTTTCAAATGCTAAAGGTGGAGGAAGAAGTAAAAAAACTGGATCCGCTTGGTATTGACGAATATGTTAGCCTAATTCCGAAATTAAATGCTGATGGAGATGCTGATGGGTTGGTAAGTCTACTGAGTCGTAAACTTCCAACTCCGGAGCAATTGGATGGGTTTGACTTCTATACATCTCTGGCTTCAATGAGAGACATTGGAATTTTTCTAGGTTCTATCAAAAGACATGATATAGAGCCAATTGAAGCCATACCGCATTTGGAATATGTATTAGACGAATTAAGTCGTAAAACAAACCTTCCTCCAAGAGATACCTTACTTCACTATACCGTTTGGAATCCAGATGGTCATCGAAAAAGAAGGTACACCTCAGTAAAAGATGAGCTTGATTTAATGCATAGCGTGACAGAATCATTTCCTGCAATGGAAGGTGCAATTGACCACCTTATCAAGTTGCATCATACACCAATAGATTCTCCATATTATGAAGAACTTTGTGAAAAAGCAGGTGCTGACTTTAAGCACGTTATTCAGGCTATAGTTTTTGCGCATAGAACAGTTTCACCAGAATTCTTTGCAAGAGAGCTTAGGTTTTACTATGACCCAATAGTATTCAACAATGAAGAACTTATCGGTCCAGGCGCGGTGGAGCTACCTATGTTTGTTTATGATCATCTGCTTTGGAGTTCTCAAATTATGAACGAAGAGTATGTGGAATTTAAAACCAAATACCTTCCATTCAATTTGTCCTTTATGCGTGATATTTATGACTTCTATTCAGGAAAAGAGAGTCTGGTGGATGTGGCTATCCGTATGCTTGAAGAAAAACCAAACGATCAGGTGGTAGCCTCATCTCAGGCACTTCTTAAGCTGTGCAATATGCAAAAGAGCTTCAGGATGCCACATAAAAAATTGGCAGAAGAGTCATACAAATATCAAGAAGAAACTGGGCAAGACAAAGGTAGTGGAGGCTATTCTACAGATATTCTTCAATTTATTCTTGAAGCCAATAGTCAACGGATTGATTCGCTAAGTAGTTCTATAAACAAACTGACTCAAATCAAGGAGACGAATTGACAAAATATTAATAAACCAAACCTATCCGCAACATTATTTGTCACAATTAATTAATCAAATTATTTTAAAAATGGGGAAGAATTTAATATTCGACAAGAAGTTTTGCAAAATTGAAATGGACAATTCAAGTGGAATCCTGTATACCAAATGGTCGGGATTTATTCAATTGAATCAGGCTAAGGAGGGTAGTGAATTTATGACAAAATACATCAAAGAGAATGGTGTGAAACTTCACTTGAGCGACCATCTTGATTTGAAAGTGGTCACGGAGGAATTAAAGGATTATTTGACCAAGGAATGGTTTCCTGCAGTTGAGAAAGTTGGATTGAGAAAGGTATCAGCATTGGTTTCGACTAATATTTATGCGAGGTCTAGTGTAGATGATATTAATAGTCGGGTGCAACTAGGAAATCTTACAATTGAGAATTTTAACACAGTAAAAGATTGCGAAGACTGGCTTTTGAAGTAGTTATAATGCGAAAAAAGCCGGACGAGCATGTCCCAGTTTACAATTGGCAGTGTCGTGAGAAAAGTTACTTTAATAAACCTGGTAATTAAATATTAAACTACATGAATTCAGTTAAAAAAGAAGTCGTTGTAATTGGTGCTGGTCCGGCTGGACTTCAGCTCGGTTATTTTTTTGAAAAATACAGTATAGACTATGTTATACTTGAGAAAGCTGAAGAGGCGGGTGCTTTTTTTAGGCAATTTCCACGTCACCGTAAGTTAATTTCGATAAACAAGGTGCATACCGGTTTTGAAGACAAGGAAATTAATATGCGTTTTGATTGGAATTCTCTCTTGAGTGAAGAGTATGAACCGTTGTTCAAAGACCTAACCAAAGAATATTTTCCCGATGCAGATGCTTTTGTTGAGTACCTCGATAATTTCAGAAAAAAATTTAGCCTGAAGGTCGAGTTCAACTCTAATGTTGAGCAAATATCTAAGGTCGATGACGAGTTTCGTATCGACTTGGGAAATGGCAAAAAGTATACTTGTCCTAACGTAGTAGTGGCTACAGGTACATCTTTGCCTTATTTACCAGAGATTAATGGTATTGAACATGTAGTGCCATATACTGAGTGTTCAGTTGATACAAAAGAATTCGAAAACAAAAGAGTACTGATTTTGGGAAAAGGCAACTCAGCATTGGAGACGGCAGATCATCTAATAGCAAGTGCGTCAAAAATCCATGTCTGCAGCCCCAATACGGTTAAAATGGCGTGGAAAACCCACTTTGTTGGTCATGTTAGAGCAGTAAATAATAATTTTTTAGATACCTATCAGCTAAAATCACAGAACGCTTTGATAGATGGGAATATTGACTTGATTGAAAAATTACAAGATGGCACATTGGCTGCTACGATTAAATATGGTAATGCGGATGGAGAAGTTGAACAATTAATTTATGACGCTATTATAGCGTGCACTGGCTTTAAGTTTGACGCTTCCATATTTGATGATCAAGTAAAACCACAATTAACAATTGACGATAGGTTTCCTGATCAGAATGAGAAGTGGGAATCTGTAAATGTGAAAGGTCTGTATTTTGCGGGAACGATTACCCAAATGAGGGATTTTAAAAAATCCACTTCCGGTTTTGTTCATGGTTTCAGATACAACTGTGAATGTCTCTTTCATATTCTTCACAAGAAAATAAAGGGAAAGGATTGGCCATATTCAAACGTGAAGGCTGAGTCCAAGGAAATGACCAATTTGATAATTCAAAATATAAATAGAACCTCAGCACTGTGGCAACAATTTGGATTCATTTGTGATGCCATTTTAATAGATGGTGGTGAAGCCAAGTACCTTAAGTCTATTCCAGTGGACTATCTTCATAAGCAAGCCCGTCCAAATTTGGATGAGTATTATACAATTACATTGGAGTATGGTAATGAAATATTTGAAAAAGCGGCTAATCCCTTTAATATTAGTAGGGTACACAGGAATGACATAAAGAATGCAAATAAGAGTGCTTTTTTACATCCCATAATTCGTAAAATTTACAAAGGTAGGCAAGTGGCAGAGCATCACGTCATTGAGGACTTTGAAAATAAATGGGACGAACAACCTATTCATATTCAGCCGCTGATTGATTTTTTTGAGCAACATTTGTTATCTGATAACCGTTCGGATCTTCTTAAAAATTGGAAGGATTCTGAAAATATGGAAAAGGCACTTGTGTAAAGTGTACTAGTTTTCGGTATTTGACTAACCTCCCAAAATTGTAAAAGTAGCAGAAAAGCAATTTCTGCTACTTTTTTAATTTGCTAGTATTCTATCTAGATGGTTATAATAGTAATTACAACTTTTCTTACACTACTGTGATCAAGATGCTCACAGATAAATTACTCTGACAGATGAACAAGCTTTAAGTGATATTTGTTTTTGTTCATGATGGCATGATTACAAATTCTCCAAAAGAAAATTAGTCATCATTGTGTACAAATGAATCTGAGTTTTAGTGCCTCGAAGGCTATGCGCTTTGTCAGGGTAGTAAAAGGAGTCGAACTGCTTTCCTTGATTGATCAGCTCATTTTGCAGGGTAACTGCATTTTGGAAATGCACGTTGTCATCTCCGGTACCATGAATCAATAGGTACTCAGAACGCAATTTCCCAGCATTTCTAATGATCGAATATTCGTTGTATCCTTCAGGGTTATCTTGGGGTCTTCGCAGGTATCTTTCTGAAAAAATGGTGTCATAGAATTTCCATAAAAATGGAGAAACAGCAATACCAGCTTTGAATACATCTGGACCCGTCTCTAGAGCTAAAGTAGAAACATATCCGCCATAGCTCCATCCCCAAATGCCAATTCTTTCTTTATCAACAAATGGAAGTGTGCCTAAATATTGGGCTGCTGCTACGTGATCCTGAGCTTCCATTTTACCCATTTTCAAATAGGTCATTTTCTTGAATTCTTCGCTTTTTCCACCCGTACCTCTACAGTCGATACCTACTACGATGTAACCCTTTTGTGCCAACAGCTGATGCCACATAAAATGCCTGCCTTGCCATTCATTTTTCACATCTTGCTTACCTGGTCCGCTGTATTGATAGATAAGCAGGGGATACTTCTTGGTACTATCCATATCAGCCGGCTGCACCATATAGGCGTTGAGTAGTTTCTTATCGGCAGCCTCTATTTCGAAGAGAATTTTTTCGGTCAACCCATACTCAATTACGGTTTCCTTGAGTTTTGCATTGTCTTTTAGCACTTTGACTAACTTGTTTCCTTTTGTGGACATGAGAGAAACTTCCAATGGACTGGTTGCAGATTCATTAAAACTGATATAATACTTGAAATCTTTGCTCATGTCAATAGTATTAATGCCAGGCTTTGTACTCAACTTCAGTTTGCCTTTTCCTTTATAATCTACATGATATACATGTCGGTTTAACGATGACCCCTCAGTGGAACTATAATATAGCACTGGTGTCTTCGAGCGTTGGTCTAGTGTGATTAATTTTTCAGCATTATAGGCTCCAGAAGTGGCCTTGTATTCTAATTGACCATCCATACGATGGATGTAGAAATGTTTGTAACCTTCACGCTCTGATGACATGAGAAAATGCGTACCGTTGTCCAGATAAATCCATTCATTCGTGTAAGTGGCGTGGATGTAAGTTTTTGTTTTGTCTGTCAGGATGTTGGTAGCTGATTTGAATTTGGTGCTATAGTGAAATATATCCTGTTGGTTTTGTAGTCTATTGAGTCTTTTAATCGCCAATATCTCTGGGTCTTTGGTCCATTGAACATTGGGGATGTAAATATCAGTTTCTTTACCTAAGTCTACAATTTGGGTAGTGTTGTCTTTTAGATTGTAAACTTTGATGGTTACAATAGAATTCTTTTCACCTGCTTTTGGGTACTTGTACTTATAGTCTCTTGGGTAGAGTGCGCCATCGTCCCAATATTGTAGATTGTATTCTTTTACTTCGGTTTCATCAAATCGATAATACGCCAATTTCTCGGAATTTGGAGACCAAAAAAATGCTTTGGTCATGTAAAGCTCTTCTTCATACACCCAATCGGCAGAGCCATTGATGATACGGCCTTTTTTTCCATCTTTGGTCACTTGGTGTTCACTCATATTGACCAATTTCACAAAGTATAGATTATTGTCACGTACGAAAGCTACGTTTTTATTGTCAGGAGAAATAGTGGCGTAGGATTGTCGTCCATTCGGTGAAAGTTTTTTCAGCTCTTCTCCTTTGAATGTAAAGATATAGTACTCAGCAGTAAATGATCTCCTATAGATTCTTTTCTTGTCAGTTTGAAGGAGAATTTTTGATTCGTCAGGCGTGAAGTTGTAATCGTCAATTTTCAGATTCAGTGCTTTACCGTCAATAATTACAGAATCAGACAGCCCTGTAGTCACATCATATCGTAAGATTTTATTTTCTTCTAGTGCTGTGTAATACTGCCCGTCATTCATCCAATTGAGACTTCTCACAGTCTCTTGTTTGAATAATTTCTTTTCGTAGATGTCAGAAACTGTGAGTTTCTTTTGAGCAGATGTGATTAATGCAAAAAGTAGCAGCAGTATCGTGAGATTCAGTTTCATAGTAAATGGTTTTTTGACTGATCACAAATATAAAATAATGCCTGAAAGTGCCTAGTGTTTAATCAAGTGTCCTTAGATGGATGATTTTGAATGGTTAAGGAGAGCAAACCTTACAGGCTTTCAAAACCTGTAAGGTTTCAATGTTCAACAATCCTCCTCACACTCACAAACCCCACCCACATTGCACCGTAAGTGCTCAATAAAATTATTGATGTAAGCAGGCGCTTCGGGCTGATGGAGATGTGCTGCATACCACGTTCTGTATAATCCTTTTTTTGTGACAGGCACTAATTCAAGATTGTTATCAGTCAAATAGGGCTTTACCATCCAACTGGCCATGACTTGTACACCTAAGCCTGCTTTAATCATTTGCAGTACAGCATCCGTCACTTGTATGGGCATTACCTTTTTGGGTTTTACGCTTTCTGGCATCAATACTTGGTTGAACAAAGTAACAGATTCAATGGGGTAAGAATGAATAAATACATTCTGTTCTCTAAAATCTTCGGCCTCTACGTAGGGTTTTTTGGTCCATGGATGACCTGCGGGCACTACAGCCATCATTTCATCCCGAAACAATTCGGTATAAGTCAGCGCAGGATGCTCATTGTAATCGCTTGTGATTGCCAAATCCAATTCCCCATCCAAAATTAATTTGTCCGGGTTTTCTGTGACTCCAGGAAATATTTCAATATCTACTTTGGGAAACTCCTTATTGAAATCTATCATTAAAGTCGGTAACCAATGGTAGCACGTATAACACTGGGTAGCCAGTCGAACGAGCCCTTTATCTCCATTCACGTACTTTTTGATTGAATTTTCGGTTCGGTCAATTTCTTTCAGGATTTTCTTAGCAGAATCTAAGACAATCTGCCCTGCACCTGTGAGAATGAGTTTCTTATTGACCCGATGAAAGAGTTGAGCACCAAGGTGTGTTTCTATTTCCTTGAGTTGATGGCTCAATGCGGATTGTGATAAATAAAGGTTTTCCATGGCTTTAGTTAAGCTGCCTTTGTCGGCCACTTCCCGTACCAGTTTGAGATGGCGTAGTTCCATTGGTTTGTTTTGAGGTATTAGTTTTATTCATGGAATTGACTAAATCAATTCATCCAATTCATGGAACGAAATTTTAAGTCGGGCGTTTCATTCCTCATCATTTAATTTTTTATAGCGGGAACTTTTCCGCTAGACTCTAAACATAATCGATATGGAAACACCAGCACTACATTTGAAAATTGCCAAGCTGAATGGACAAGGGTGCATTCAGATCGAGCAACCTGAGAAGCTACAAAGGCGAACCACCACAACCAGTGAATTCGACTTAGTAGAATATCTCAAGGAAGTAAAGACTCCTCATATTGGACTCATGTCTTTCATCAAATAACCAACGAAAGTCTCGTTGGTGCTATCGCCATCGGAACTAAAAACTGTTGGCGGTAGCCAAAAACTTTGTCTTAATTTTACAACCTATGAAACTAAAAAACCTACTCTTGCTATTATTGTTGGCGACCCTTTGGGGACCATCATTTCTATTTATCAAAATAGCCGTAGTTGAAATTTCACCAATTACTTTGGCGGCTTTAAGGATTGGGCTGGCTGCTGTACTTTTAAATATATGGCTTCTGATCAAAGGCTATGAATTCAACAGATCATGGAATTTTTGGAAGCACGTGACGATTGCAGGCTTTTTTGCGCACGCCATACCATTTGCTTTGATCAACTGGGGCGAGCAGTACATAGATAGCTCGATCGCCTCTATTCTGAATGGATTGACTCCATTAGCAACAGTTTTAATTGCCAACTTTGCGATTGCTGATGAGCGCATGACTGTAGAACGAATCGTTGGAACTACTCTTGGTTTTATTGGTTTGTTGGTGCTTGTTTCACCTGAGCTAGTCTCTGGTGTAGATGCTTCTGTATTAGGCATTGTAGCAGTGGCCGTAGCTGCGATTTCTTATGGTGTCGCTTTGGTGTATTCTAGGTTGCACTTGATGAAAGAGAAGCCGTTGTATGCACCAAGCTCTCAACTATTAGTCACGTCTGTTTATTTAATTCCTTTTGCGTTGATGGTTGAGGGACCAGCTTCCTGGGCGACATTGTCATGGGAATCGATAGGATCGCTTGTCATTTTAGGGACCTTTGGGACCGCTCTCGCTTTTGTGATTTATTATAAAATATTAGCTAGTGCCAGTGCTTCCTACCTCTCTTTGGTCACTTACTTGATGCCGATATATGGCGTAGCTTTAGGGGTAATATTTTTGGATGAAATTTTGGCTGTTGAAGCTATTATAGGTGCAGCTCTAATATTATTTGGCATCATGATAGCCAATAAAACTATTAGCATTCCTCTCGGCAGGAAAGCGATTAAAGTGACTTAATCTTATCATGGAATCCATGTAAGTTTATCTTATTTTGGTATAGATAGGCAGCCGACTAACGGGTCGGCTGCTGTTATATTAGAGCATCACCAGTGCTTCCATATAAAGTTTAGTGAGCTTTTCTTCATAATGCACGAAATCCTCAAATATCGGTATCCAGCCTGTTTTAACGCTTTTAGCAAATTCCATCGCTTCTTCATCATTTACGTCCACACCTACGATATAAAAAGGACTGAGTACATTGACATGGGACATCATATTGCTAGCTTCTGTTCCATTTTGTTCAAGTAATAGCTGCATGGCGTAAATTTCAGCCAGTTTTCTGTACAACTTGTATGAAATATGCTGACTAATTGAATTTTCCTGAGCGATCTGCCAAGCGTAATTTTTCACACTTGCTGATTTGAGACGTAGGATTACATTTTCAGGGTTTTTAGATAATTGGATTAATATGTCTTTATGGTAAGCTAGTTTATCTTCGACTTCTATAAAATTTTCTTGAATTTCGAGTTTGACACCTTCAAGGTAATGGCTTACCCTTTCTTGTTCAATTTGATTGCTGTAGTAGGTGTTGAGCCCAAAAGCTAGTAAAATACCTAGTACTACAGTGACAAATTCGATCAGATAATTGGTCCAAGGTAAATTCTTCATGCCTATTTTATTTTATGAGCATGAAAATACTAAATCTCTATTGAATTACATATTCCTTCTATACTGACCGCCCACTTCAAAAAGCGCATTGGTAACCTGCCCCAAAGAACAATGTTTAACACATTCCATTAAAGCGTCGAAAATGTTTTCGTTGTGAATGGCAGTCTCCTGTAGTTTCTTCAACGCAGAATCGGATTCTTTACTACTGAATTCTTTCAAATTGTTCAACATTTCTATCTGATACTCTTTTTCATCAGTTGTAGCTCTAATAACCTCTTGTGGAATTACAGTCGGGGAGCCTTTAGACGAAAGGAAAGTGTTCACTCCAATAATTGGGAATTCGCCAGTATGCTTCAAGGTCTCATAGTATAAGCTCTCCTCCTGAATTTTACTTCGTTGGTACATGGTTTCCATCGCACCCAATACGCCTCCTCTTTCTGTGATTCTGTCAAACTCATCTAGTACGGCTTCTTCCACCAAATCAGTCAGTTCTTCGATGATAAATGAGCCTTGAATTGGATTTTCATTTTTGGCTAGACCAAGTTCTCTGTTGATAATCAACTGGATGGCCATCGCTCGTCTTACAGATTCCTCAGTAGGTGTAGTGATCGCTTCGTCATAGGCATTGGTATGCAATGAATTACAATTGTCGTAAATCGCATAAAGTGCTTGAAGAGTGGTTCGGATATCGTTGAAATCGATCTCTTGTGCATGCAATGATCTGCCGCTAGTCTGAATGTGATACTTCAGCATTTGTGAACGACTATCTGCTCCGTACTTTAGTTTCATGGCTTTCGCCCAAATTCTTCTGGCCACTCGACCGATCACCGCATATTCTGGATCAATACCGTTCGAGAAGAAGAAAGATAGATTTGGCGCGAATTTGTTGATATCCATGCCTCTCGAGACATAATATTCCACGAAGGTGAAACCGTTGGATAGCGTTAAAGCCAATTGGGTAATTGGGTTAGCGCCTGCTTCAGCAATGTGATAGCCCGAAATGGATACAGAATAGAAATTTCTCACATTCTGATCGATGAAATACTGCTGTACATCACCCATCACACGCAATGAAAACTCTGTAGAGAAAATGCAGGTGTTTTGTGCCTGGTCTTCTTTTAGAATATCGGCTTGGACAGTTCCTCGAACTTTGGTCAAAGTATCTACTTTGATTTTATTGTAGATCTCTGCGTCCAGTACCTGATCGCCAGTGACGCCAAGTAGCATCAAACCTAATCCATCATTGCCTTCTGGCAATTCGCCATTATATCTTGGGCGTTTGTCTTCTCGGCCTTTGTAGATGGCAGCTATCTTTTTCTCAATTTCTTTTTCGAGGCTATTTTCTTTGATGTACAATTCGCATTGCTGATCTATAGCGGCATTCATAAAGAAAGCGCAGATCGTTGCTGCAGGACCGTTGATGGTCATGGATACTGAGGTAGTCGGATCTGAAAGATTGAAGCCAGAATAAAGTTTCTTGGCATCATCCAAACAGCAGATGTTTACCCCAGAATTACCAATTTTTCCATAAATATCAGGTCTATGATCCGGGTCTTCCCCATAAAGTGTGACGGAATCAAAGGCTGTAGATAATCTTGCTGCAGGAAGTCCTTTGGATACGTAATGAAACCTTCTGTTAGTTCTTTCGGGGCCACCTTCTCCAGCAAACATTCTAGTTGGGTCTTCGCCTTGTCTTTTGAATGGAAATACGCCAGCGGTGTATGGAAATTCACCGGGTACGTTTTCTTGCAAGTTCCATTTCAAAATATCACCCCAACCTTCGTACTTCGGTAAGGAAACCTTTGGGATTTTGGTATGAGAAAGTGACTCAGACTTGGTTTGAACTTTGATGTCTTTGCCTCTGACTTGGTAAACAAATTCGTCTGAATTGTAGTTGTCTACTTTGGCTTGCCATTCGTCCAATATTTGTTGATTTCTAGGGTCGAAATCAAGGGAAGTTTCTTTGTAGAGCTCTTTAAGTTTACTATTCAGCGCTTCATCCTGCGACAAGCGCATGGTCTTGTCTATTCCGTATAGGTTTTGGGCAATTTGCCTTTGCTTTTCTGCCCATTGATCATATTCTCGAATACTATCGGAGATTTCAGATAGATAACGGGTTCTTTTAGGTGGGATGATAAAGATTTTCTCAGACATCTCCTCCGAAGATTCGAATGAGGACCTCAAATCAGCACCAGTTTTTTCAGCAATTGAATCCATGATAATCCGATAGAGCTTGTTCATTCCCGGGTCGTTGAATTGAGAAGCAATGGTACCAAAAACAGGCAAGTCATCTACATTGGCATCAAAGAGTTGGTGGTTTCTTTGGTATTGTTTTTTAACATCTCGAAGAGCATCTAGTGCACCTCTTTTATCAAACTTATTCAGTGCAATAATGTCAGCGAAGTCTAACATGTCGATTTTTTCCAACTGAGTGGCTGCTCCATACTCAGGAGTCATTACATACAAAGACAGATCAGAATGTTCTATAATTTCTGTATCTGATTGACCAATACCACTTGTTTCTAAAATCACTAAATCATACCCTGCCGTTTTCACCACGTTCACGGCTTCTTGTACATATTTAGATAGCGCGAGATTTGATTGTCTGGTCGCTAATGAGCGCATATATACGCGCGAATTGTTGATGGCATTCATGCGAATACGATCACCTAGTAAAGCACCGCCAGTTTTCCTTTTTGAAGGATCTACAGAGATGATGGCAATATTTTTATCCTCAAAATCAATCAAAAACCTTCTGACTAATTCGTCCACTAATGAAGATTTTCCAGCTCCACCAGTTCCTGTTATTCCTAAAACGGGTGTTGTTGAAGTTTCAGATTTTTTATCAATATCTTTAAGTAAATCTGCAGATTGTTCAGGAAAATTTTCTGCAGCTGAAATAATTCTGGCAATTGACTTGGCATCTTTTTTATCTACCTGTTTGAATTCTCCGTTTAAATTTTCTCCGATAGCAAAATCACTTGATTTGACCATATCATTGATCATGCCTTGAAGTCCCATGGCTCGGCCATCGTCAGGTGAGTAAATTCTCGAGATTCCATATTGATGGAGCTCTTCTATTTCAGTAGGTAAGATAGTTCCACCTCCACCACCAAAAATTTTAATGTGCCCACTTCCTTTTTCATTGAGTAGGTCGTACATGTATTTGAAATATTCCACATGTCCACCTTGATAGGAAGTAATCGCTATGGCCTGAGCATCTTCTTGTATGGCACAGTTGACAATTTCATTTACTGAACGGTTATGCCCCAAATGAATCACTTCTACACCCGTAGACTGGATAATTCTCCGCATGATATTGATAGCGGCGTCGTGCCCATCGAACAGCGATGCTGCGGTAACTATACGGATGTGATTTTTTGGATGATATGGATTGATTTTGTTTTGGGTCATACCTGTGAAATTTTAAGACCGCAAAGCTAAATAATAAATTGTTTTTCGCTGTTTTAATTAAAGAAAGGATAATTCAATAAATCTGTGATAGAAGCTTACCAAAGCTAATTTTGATAGAAATCGATTTGAAGGAACTCAGAATGGATTGAGGATTTTCGCTAAAATGGTTATATATATCGTACAAGTTTAAAGGAGGTTTTTTGGGATTCTCCGTCTCGCACATATTTTACCACAATTTTTTTACCTGGTTTCAGTCTTAATAGAGTAGAAAAGTCCGAGAATTTCAAGCTTTCAAGTGAATAACCATTAATAGTTTCAATCCTGTCTCCTACTCTTAATCCTGCTTCAAATGCCGGCGAGTTTACTCTTACAGAACTCACTCTCAATTTATCCAAGTTTTTGCCATCAGCTACTATATTCATACCACTCATATCATGTTCAAATCCTTTGTTGTACAGGCTGCTTTTTTTGAGGTATAAATTACTTCCAAAGTAGTCAAAAACAACATTAAACCTAGATAGTAGTTCTCCTCCTATCGTTCCATTTCGGCTGCCACGTTTAATCGCTGCACCATAATCTCCTTCGATTGGAAAAGTAGCAATGGGCTCTTCAAATTCGAATTTGCCCACTTTGATAGATGTCATTCTTCCAAGGTAACCATTGATGTTTCCTCCAAGACCACGGCCTATGACTGAAGTAATATTTTGTTCAGGGATAAGAGACTCGTCTTCAGGATTATCCAGTAATACGGCGTGACTTGCACCTGAATCAACCATTAAATGCATTTTTCTTCCTTCTTCTTCGTTTTTCATCATCGTAACCTCGATATACGGTTTTGTGTTGACTACTCTCATAGGGATTTTACGATAGGATCGCTTAGCTCGAAATTTTTTTGGTTCGTGGAGTACTAAGTAATTTTCATCGTAATTGATTTCTACAACAAATCGACTAAAAATGTCATAACCAATAACTCCAAACACATCGGTACCAAGATTATTCTTCAATTCCAAATAATCTTCTTCTAATACAAGAAGTGCTTGGTTTATGCCTGATTCTACTCCTCCAGGTAGACTAAGAGATACTTGTTGAGCAATTTTTGCCTTGATTGAATCCTCAGCTCCTGGCCCTTGAATAGTAATGTTTTTAGTGTAATTAAGTCCTAAATAATCTCCAAATACTTTTTCTGTAAGAATTGGATATTGAACTCCAGTATCTAATATGAATTTGAGAGTAAGTGAATGATTGATAGTGATCGGAATTACGATCAGATTATTGTATCGCTCAAATGGAATGTATGTTTTGTGCACGTCAGGCGGAAAATCAAAGCCCACTTGTTGAGACACACCTTGCCTTACTAATAATAGAAGGGTAAATAATAATAAGTATGTTCTCAATTGTTTCATATCTCGCGCCTCGGTGTCTGAATATTTAACAATCTGGGACAGAAGAATCCCTTATGGAAAGGAATAATTTACAATAAAAAGTATGAAAAAGCTACACGAACGGTAGTTTATTAGGATAGATGTCGTTATTGTACAAGATATAAACGGCACTAGACTGGTATTTGAATAGGCATTTCCATTCATCTTTTTACATTTGCAGAAAAAACCTCATGTTAAGACGACCCAGAAGAAATAGAAAAACGTCTGCGATAAGAAATATGGTTGAAGAAACCAGACTTTCCACGCATGATTTTATGTACCCCTTGTTTCTATTGGAAGGCAAGTCTCAGTCTGTAGAGGTGGAGTCTATGCCTGGTATTCATAGACTTACAATTGACTTGATGCTTAAGGAAATTGAAGATTGTATGAATCTTGGCATAATGTCTTTTGATATTTTTCCTGTGGTCGAAGAAAAGCATAAAGACAAGCTGGCTACTAAAAGTCACAACCCTGATTTCTTTTATTTGAAGGCATTAGAACAGATTAAAGAAAAGTTTCCTGAAGCTTGTATCATGACAGACGTGGCGATGGATCCATATAGCACGGATGGTCATGATGGTATTGTAGATGAGTATGGAAACATTCTAAATGATGAATCATTAGAAGTGCTGGGCGCAATGGCATTAGCACAGGCTGAAACAGGAGTTGACATCATAGGTCCTTCTGATATGATGGATGGTAGAGTTGAATATATCAGAGATATTTTAGATGATAATGGTTTTGAGGACACTTCAATTATGTCTTACACAGCAAAATATGCAAGTGCATTCTATGGGCCATTCAGGGATGCTTTAGACTCAGCTCCAAAGTCTGGAGATAAAAAGACTTATCAAATGAACCCAGCCAATTTAAGAGAAGCTATTATTGAAGCTGAACTCGATGAAGAAGAAGGTGCGGACTTTCTAATGGTCAAACCGGCTTTGGCCTATTTGGATGTCATTAAATTACTTCGAGACAATTTTGATCTGCCGATAGCAGCATACAATGTGTCTGGAGAGTATGCCATGATTAAAGCTGCTGCTCAAAAAGGATGGCTCGACAATGACAGTACTATGATGGAAATGCTATTGAGTATGAAGCGAGCAGGTGCTAAAGTAATCCTGACTTATTTTGCGAAAGAAGCTGCGCAGTTGATAAAATAAAAAACACCTCTTCAAGAGTAGAAGAAGTGTTTTAAAATTCCAATTCATACGACCTATTCCGAATCTTTCCAATAGCTAATTATTCGGACCTTATGGTAATTTTTTTAGTTTTAAAGAAAACCCAAGTTCTACTATAGAACTTGGATTCTCATAAACTGCGCTTTCTTGATACAAGTATATAAAGCAAAACCATCCTAGAATTTTATATTCGATGGACGAATAGAATGACTCGATCACCATTGCAAAAAAAACGGTGATTCGACAAGAAGCCATATGGCGTCGACCAGTACTAGAATATGAAGGATTAATAAATTTTGGAGGTTAAATAAACTCCATAATGCCCGATTTGCTCATTGAATTGAGGGATCTCAATTTCGAAATCAGCTTATTTCTGAAGTCGGAGCTTATGTTGGGAAACCGATCAAGGATGACAAAATTATGAGACTGATTACTATTTCTAATAGTATCAATGTATCGTTTTTTGTCTCCGAATTGATATTCCTTCTCAGCGGGATTGTACCAAATGAATTCAGTCTTCATTTATTCAAATAGTAGAATTAGTAAATGGGATATTCCAAAAGTACAAAAAAGGGTGAGTTTTAATATGATTTTTTGAGAAAAAATTGCTAAGGAATAGCAAGTGAAGATTTGGATGACCATTGCCAGGAAAGGATGGCTCCTGATATCAAGTGCCATACACCCCACCACGCAGCAATAATGGCCATTCCTCCAAGTCCATTGAAATAGTCAAAGATAATCACCAGTGCCAACCCTGAATTTTGGATGCCTGTTTCAATCGCGATACTTCGAGTTTCAGGTTGTCCCAACTTGAAAAACTTGGCTAATGAAAATCCTGTAGTCAGCGCCAGTGCATTGTGAATGAGCACTAGAACTAGAAAATTGAAAATGTAATCTACGAAGTGATTAAAATTTGAGGTTAGGGCACCAACTATGAATGCTGCAAAGATAATAATAGAGAGACGCTTGATGGGTTTGGCAATTTTTAAAGTGGTTTTTGGGTATTTTTTATTGACATACATGCCAAGGGCTAGTGGGATAACCAAAATGAAAATGACGGTTACAACCACATCTAAAATATCGAGTTTTACAGCTTGTAAAATAGAGGCTGTAGGTTGGTATTGGTTGGCCCAAAATGTAAAATTTAGTGGAGTAGTTATGAATGCCAAAGATGAAGTTATCGCCGTCAGACTAACAGAAAGGGCGACATTACCATTGGACAAACTAGCATAAAAATTAGACACATTTCCTCCTGGGCAGGCAGCTACTAGCATCATGCCGAGCGCCATACTTGGCGACGGTTCTAGCAAAAACACCAATACGAAAGTAAGAAGAGGCAAAAGAAGAAGTTGAGACACTAATCCAATAAAAATGGGTTTTGGCGCTTTGAGTAAGTATTTAAAATGATGGATTTTTAAGTCAAGTGCCACTCCAAACATAATTAGGGCGATACAAGCATTTAATAAGAGTAAAGATTCTTTATTAAAGGAAAGAGCGACGTGATCTAAATTTTCATACATATGAATAAGAATATTGTCGCAATATATTTGAAAACAAAGAGATATTCTAGCCGTTTAATTTGGCTTCGTACGAATCAGTATCATTCAGAATTTTAAGAGCCTCTTTGATTTCTTCATCTTTATTGAGTGCTGCCTCTACTTGACCAGATGTATAGTAGTATCTCAAAATGATTTGTTTTTCGAGTTGATTTTTTATTTCTGTTTTGAAAGTGGTTAAACCATTTGATTTTATTTTTTCAACAGAAGTTCCAATGTTTTCAATTTCAGAAATCAACTTATTGTAAACATCGTCCTCTGTAGCGGCTTCTTTTAGAAGTTCTAACGTGTTTTCTACTTGGGAAGGGTTGTCAAAACTTTTTGTTTTCATCCAAAGCACAAATTCTTGATACTCTTCATCTGATAGTTGAAAGTTTTGAGGAGAATCTATGCTATCATGAGCGTAATAGTAGTTTGTTGCATATTCGAATATCAATCCACTTTCGGAAAGATTTTCAGCATATGACGAAGGCGTCGGTTTGGAAACGATTATATCTGGATCAATTCCTCCTCCATCATACACAATTCTGTTGTTAGTGGTACGAAATTCTGTTTTTAATGAGTCGGCTACTTTTGTAGCGCTACCATCTGCTTTTCGCTGGGCATAGTCTAATGCTTGGATACACCTTCCACTTGGGATGTAATATTTGGCAGTTGTTACTTTAAGTTGAGAGTTGAAGGACAACTTTCTTGATACTTGAACCAATCCTTTACCGTATGATTTTTGACCAATGACCACCGCTCTGTCATAATCCTGAAGCACACCTGAAACGATCTCTGAGGCGGAAGCACTACCGTCGTTGATAACAACGGCAATTGGAATATTTAAATCTAAAGGTTCAGATTGAGCATTATATGAATGACTCTGCGCATCTATTTTCCCTCTGGTATCTACAATTTTGGATCCTTTTGGAACGAATAAATTGCAGATATCCACTGCTTCATTGAGTAGGCCCCCAGGATTTTCTCTGAGATCAATGATCAATTTGGTTGCGCCTTTTTCTTTTAACTCTAAGACAGTTTTTTTGACATCATCCGCTGCATCCCTGGTAAATTCACTTAATCGAAGATATCCAGTTGAATTGTTTAGTACCGTAAAATAACTGATGTTAGGAATTACTATTTTTTCTCTTTTAGTTGTAAAATTGAATTTTTCAGTGCCATTCCGCAATATTTTTACTTGGATGTCAGAGCCTGACTGACCCTTCATCAATTTGCCAGCTTGTTCGTCAGATAGATTGGTCAATGGAACTCCATCTACTTCTGTTATCACATCACCAATTTTAATTCCTGCTTTCATAGCAGGAGAATTTTCATAGAGATTGAGCACTATATGTTCGTCATTAATTTTATTTGACTGGATTCCCAGTCCTCCATATTCTCCTGTAGCATTGGTTCTAAAATCCTCAATATCGTCTTCTGGGATATAGACCGTATACGGATCTAATTTTTCAAGCATGGCATCGATGCTTGTTCTAATCAAAGTGTTAGGATTTACATCATCAACATAATACTTGTTGATTTCAGAGTAGAGTGAAGCAAAAATCTCAAGATTTTTTGCCATTTCGAAGTGTTTATCATCACTTGAAAAGGAAAAAATACTGATCAGAAATACTGGTAGCAGAACCCCACCGATTATAATATTTTTTACTTTACCCTTCAATTTCATATCTATCTAATACGGGAATATGATTTTTTGTTGCCTTCAGTAATGCTTAAGCAATGAAATTTAATTCTAAATGTCAAAAGTAAGTATATTTTGAATAAGTAGGCCTTGTTGTATATTCATGAAATAATTCTGTTAAAGATTAATATAATGCAGATAAGTTATATCTTCATGTAGATTACATATAATGCTCAAATCATGATTCAAATTCGCTTGAAGTCTATAGTTCTTATAGTTTCTATTTGCACCATTTTTCTATCTCAAAACTCTTTGGCTCAAGAAAATATAGCAACAACTAGACCCACCTTATCAGTAGGCCCCTGGGTATTGCCAGAGCATAGTTTTCAATACGAACAAGGTGCTCAGTATGTGGACGTATCTGGTGAAAGTATGGCGTATGATGCTATGTTTAGAGCGTCGCTTTCAAGATCCACAGAAATACGAGTTATGGTGCCGTCTCTAGAATATAAATTTGCAACGTTCGGCGTAAAGTGGATGATGCTACAACCAGAAGGTAACAAACCAGGCGTCGGTTTCTCTGTCAATATGGGAACAAAAGTGAATGCATCCGATTCTGAGCAAAATTTTCAGGTTTTGGGCTATCGAGTCGCGGTAAATAAAAAACTGTCGGATAATCTAGTTGGCTTTGTAAATGCTGGAAAGGCTGGGGACGGGTATTTTGGCGATGTTACTCTGGCCTATGGGATAGGTGATAAGTTCACAATAACTGGTGAATATTGGCATCACGAATATTGGCAACAGCTACATACTTCCTTTATGTATTTAATTAATTCTGAAACACAAGTGGATATTAATGGAGGTTATTTGATGAATGCTGTGGGCGACTATACTATTGGAATTGGTTTTGCCAGAAGATTTAAATACAACGGGCCAAGAAACGATAATTACTAATGGTTCGTGATAAGACTTCTAGATATTGAAATAATATACTAACCCGGTGGGTTGTTAAGTCTAGCCGCGCAGTTCAAACAAAACCTGGATCGCTTTGGCAAATCATCTTCACCACAATTTGAACAGGTCACTGGCCCCAATTTTCTAGCATCTGTCATCATTTGGCTAGTTACAATACCGGTTGGGACAGCTATGATAGCATATCCTAAAATCATTAAAACAGATGCAGCCGTCTGCCCAAATATGGTCTGCGGAGCAATGTCTCCATAACCTACTGTGGTAATCGTCACAATCGCCCAATAGATGCTTTTTGGGATGCTGGTAAAACCATTTTTACCGCCTTCGATCAAATACATCATCGTACCAGCGATGACCACAATACAGACGACCGTACCCATGAAGACCACTATCTTGTGCCTACTTCCCCACAGCGCAGTACCGAGCTGCTGTGCACCACCCATGAAGTGCGTCAACTTCAAAATCCGGAATACCCGAATCAGTCTAAAAGAGCGGATCACAGATAAGGAGTGGGTGCCAACGATAAAGAAACTGAGATAGGTAGGTACGAGCGAGAGTAAATCTACGATGCCCATAAAACTAGTTACATACTTCAGAGGTCTGGGTGAAGATAAAATACGTGCGAGATATTCTATAGAAAACAGGAAGGTAAATCCCCACTCGATCATTCGAAGCTCTTCGCCATAGTGTGTTTCTATGTCGTTTACACTTTCTAGCATTACGATCAACACACTGGTCAAAATGGCAACTAACAGCGCCAAGTCAAATAACCTTCCAGCTGCGGTATGATAACCAAAGATTACTTCATGTATCTTTTGTTGCCATTTTTTCATGTTAGAGTAATCTTGATCCATTTTGATTGAACTTGCTGGGACAAGTAAAATTAGTTCGTTGTTGAAATTGCCTTAAAAGTAATAATTTAAGCTTAATCTATCGTGAAATGTAGATTAGGTGACCCATGAACACCTCGTACAAAATTTACAATATTTCAACATGAAATTTATAATTATTCAAAATAATGAGTTGCCAAAGAAAAGTACATCTAAGCTAAAGGTGATTATGTTGTGAAAACCATAATTTTGCCACCATGGAAAGTGCACTAAAAGGATTGGCGAAGAAACTCGAAGGAGAGTTGTACTGGGATGAGACATTGCGCAAGCTGTATGCCACTGATGCCTCAGCTTATAGAGAGTTGCCTTTGGCTGTTGCACTTCCCAAATCCAAATCCGATTTACAAGCGCTTATAGCTTTTGCAAATACAAACAAAACTTCATTGATTCCTAGAACAGCTGGCACCTCTTTAGCTGGTCAAGTGGTTGGTAGTGGAATTGTAGTTGATGTCTCCAAACATTTCAATAAAGTCCTAGAGGTTAACGAAAAAGAAAATTGGGTGAAAGTTCAGCCCGGTGTGATCAGGGATGACCTCAATAGACACTTGAAGCCTTTTGGTTTGTACTTTGGCCCGGAGACTTCTACAGCCAATAGAGCCATGATTGGTGGAATGGTGGGTAACAATTCTTGTGGCTCCAATTCGGTGGTTTATGGTAGCACGAGAGATCACTTACTGGAAGTCTCTGGCTATCTTTCAGATGGCAGTGAGGTCACATTTTCCAGCCTTTCGGCTAATGATTTCGAAGAAAAGTTGACACTCGATACGCTCGAAGGTGAAGTCTATCGCAATGTGCAAAAAATGCTCTCTTCTGAAGAGTACCGAGCAGAAATAGAAAAAGAATTTCCAAAGTCTTCGATTCCTAGAAGAAACACGGGATATGCAATCGATCTTTTGGCTATAAATCAGCCTTTCAAAAAAGATGGTGAGCCATTCAACTTCTGCAAACTAGTGGCGGGGTCAGAGGGTACTTTGATGTTCATCACAGAAATCAAAGCAGGGACAATACCCATTCCTCCAAAGGACAAAGCACTCATTTGTATTCATTGTGAAGATGTCAACGAGTCTCTGTTGGCCAATTTGGTAGCCCTTAAATATGGCCCACATGCCTGCGAATTGATTGATCATTACATACTCGAATGCACTAAGGAAAACATCGAGCAGCAAAAGAATAGATTTTTTATCGAGGGAGATCCGGGAGCAATATTGGTGGTAGAATTAGCAGCTTCCAACGATGAAGATTTGGATAATTTGGTGTTGGACTTGATTTCTAATTTGAAGAAGGAAAAGCTTGGTTATCATTATCCAGTTCTCAAAGGGGGGGATGTTGGTAAAATATGGAATTTACGAAAAGCGGGTCTCGGCTTATTGGCAAACATCCCAGGAGATGCCAAAGCACAGCCAGTGATTGAAGATACTGCAGTAGATGTAAATGATCTGCCTGCTTATATCAAAGAATTTAATGAAACGCTGGACAAATACGACATGAAATGTGTGCATTACGCACATGCAGGATCTGGAGAGTTGCACTTGAGACCTATTCTCAACTTGAAGACAGAAGAAGGTCACAAGATGTTCAGGGTAGTGGCCGAGGAAATCTCCAAGTTGGTAAAAAAATATAAAGGCTCATTGAGTGGCGAACATGGAGATGGTCGATTGAGAGGAGAGTTTATCAAAGAACAAATCGGAGAAAAGAACTACGAGCTGCTCAAAGAAATAAAAAAGGCTTGGGATCCTAATGGTATATTCAACCCGGGTAAAATTACAGACACTCCTCCCATGGATTCCTGTCTAAGATATACCTCGGATCAGAAAGACGATGAAATCAAAACCTATTTCAATTGGGATAAAAATCAAGGTGTACTTCGCTCGGCTGAACTCTGCAATGGTTCTGGAGATTGTAGAAAATCTGCTGGAAGCGGAGGCACGATGTGTCCGAGCTACATGGCTACTCAGAATGAAAAAGACACCACTAGGGCACGAGCCAATATCTTGAGAGAAATTCTAACGCATTCCGACAAAGCCAACAAGTTCGACAATGAGGAAATCAAAGAAGTACTCGACCTCTGCTTGTCTTGCAAAGGCTGTAAATCTGAATGCCCTTCGAATGTAGATATGGCTAGACTCAAGGCCGAATTCCAACAGAATTATTATGACGCCAATGGATTGCCGATCCAAACACGTATGATGGGTGAGTTTGCCACGAATATGAAATTGGCTTCTAAGGTGCCTGCTCTTTACAATTTTGTATTTGGCAACAAACTGACAGGCGGGATTGCCAAGGCAATCATGGGCGTACATCAGGATCGCTCTATGCCTCCGATTGCGTCTCGTACGATGAGCAGCTGGTACAATCAGAAGAAAGGAAAATTACTAAGCCGACAATCGGACAAAAAGGTCTATGTCTTTTGTGATGAATTTACCAACTATTTGGATGGCGAAATAGGCATTAAAGCGATTAAACTGCTCGACAAATTGGGCTATAACGTTATTATTCCTGAACACAAGGAATCTGGCCGTGCCTTAATTTCAAAAGGGATGGTGAAGAAAGCTAAAACCATTGCAGATCAGAATGTAGAGTTACTAGTAGACTTGGTGTCAAATGAAATTCCATTAATCGGAATAGAGCCTTCTACCATTCTAACCATTAGGGATGAGTATCCAGATTTAGTCAGTGAGTCATTAAGAGAAAAAGCTAAAAAATTGGCTGATGCCTCAATGACTATTGAAGAATTTTTGGCGAGAGAAACACGCCGGGGAAATATCAAAAAGGAGAAGTTTTCCAGAGAGCAACGAAACTTAAAAGTTCACGGACATTGTCACCAAAAGGCATTATCCTCTATTCAGACTTTGAAAGACACACTTTCCATTCCTGAAAATTATAAAGTAGAGGTCATTCAATCTGGCTGTTGTGGTATGGCTGGCTCATTTGGTTATGAAAAAAACCACTATGAGGTATCTATGAAAGTAGGTGAGTTGGTGCTTTTTCCAGCGGTAAGAAAAGCATCTTCGGATACCATTATTGCTGCTCCAGGTACAAGTTGTCGTCATCAGATTAAAGATGGCACTGGCAAAATTGCCAAACATACGGTAGAAGTGCTTTGGGATGCGCTGGTCTAACTATTTCGGATCGATCAAATGCCAAAATACTCCTTAAGCTTGACACGGAATTCGTCAAGATTCAGGATGTTTTGTTTCTCCTTTTTACCAATTTCAGTAATAGTCAATTTCGAATCAGTTAATGTGACTCTGCCAATGGGCGTGGCTCTTGTGATTAGTTTTTGCTTTCTGAAATGTGAATTTTTGTTGTTTTGATGATCGTCACACCTATCTATAAATTCAATTAATTGTCGTTCCTTAGCAGTAAAAAGATACTTCGGTTCAAAATCAATTGAATTTTCAGACAGATGGAGTATGTATTCATCATCAATGGTTTTGTCGATTCTGAAATATCGGTTGTAGTCCATCTGCACTAAACCGACCTGTAGCAACTTGGGCTGAAGAAAAAGGTCTCCAAATCCTACATCCACTAAATAAATCTGATCTTCGAAATGAACTAGAATAGCTGCATGATCAAAGGGGGGTCTCAATTCTCCGTCTTCATAAGTCTGAGCAGAAATAAGATGACAGCTGAACCCAAGTTGGGAAAGCAAGTGATAGAATAGCCCGTTCAATTCATAACAGAAGCCTCCACGCTTATTCAAAACGATTTTATTATATATTCTTTTTACATCCAAAATAATCTGATTGCCCATGTGGATGTCGAGATTCTCAAAAGGGATATTTATTAAATGAGACTTATGAAGAGATTTTAAATATTTGAGGTTAGGTACCCTTTCTCTTTGGCATTTTATTCTTTGCAGATATTTGTCCACATCTATTTTAGGCAACTTTGATTGATTTCCTAATGTGTTAAATGGAGTCATGTTGTTGAAATTTATTTACCCAATTGATCCATTTTACTCGTCATTAAGTCAATTTTATGTTCGAGAGATTCTACTTTTTCCTTGAGTTCATTGATATTTTCCTGAATATCTTCATCCTCAATAAAATAATCGGTAATCGTGCCTGTGAGTGTAGAGAACATAATCATACCCAGTAAAATTAGCGCTACACTCAAAAATTTTCCTTCTACTGTTACAGGTGGAATGTCTTGCAAAAAACCTACTGTGATTGTAGTGACAGTGGTCCACCACAAACTGTCTGACATCGAAGTAATATGCGGGTTTGCATTTCTTTCCAAATGGTAAAAACTTAATGTAAAAAACAGAATAATCATGCCGCTTATGAGCATGAGATTGCGGAATGTATTGAAAGAATTTTTTCTACTAAAGGCGTTGAATATATACTTGGCGGATCTCAGTACTCGCAATATTCTAATGACTCTTATTATTCTTCCCATTCGAAGCGCTTCAACCGTAGGAATGGATGAAACTAAATCGATCCAATTGCCTTTAAAATATTTCCACTTATCGTTTGCTCTAAAAAAGCCATTAAAAAAATCATAGAGGAAGAGCATGCAGATCGCAAAGTCTATCCATGATAGAATTTCTTTGAGTTCTACAGGATAGTCAACAATAGTGCCTACATAAAGTTCTACGACAACATAGATAGAAAGAATAAGGAGCAGATTTTGAAACCCAGATGACTTTTGATATGCTTCGGTTTCCATGGTTGCAAATTTAGTTTCTCAAAATTGTTAGCTTATCTTGGGCTGTTCAGGCTAATATAAAAAATATTTAATTTTTCTAAGTTTGTATTAGCAAATCGTACGACGAATTATTTACTTCTTAACATTATGAAAATATTGATCACCGGATCCAATGGTCTTTTGGGACAAAAGCTAGTCAAGTTGCTGTTAGAAAAGGACATGGAAGTAATAGCGACCTCCCGCGGTGCTAACCGCGTGACTTATTTGTCAAAGCCGTTTGAATATTCTGAATTAGATATTACAAATGCAATACAGGTGGATGAAGTCATAAAGAAGTACAGGCCAGATGCTGTCATTCATACAGCAGCAATGACAAATGTAGATCAATGTGAAAAGGAGCAAGCCGAATGCAGAAATCTAAACGTAGACGCTGTAGGCTTGTTAGTTCGGGCATGCGAAACGAGTAACATCCATTTTATTCATCTCTCCACGGATTTTATTTTTGATGGAGAATCAGGGCCATACAGAGAAGATGATCAGCCAAATCCGATTAGTTTTTATGGACAGAGCAAATTGGATGCGGAGGAGATTGTAAAGCAAGCGAATTGCGATTGGGCTATTCTTCGAACAGTTTTGGTTTATGGTATTACACCTGGTATGAGTCGTTCTAATATTATTCTTTGGGTGAAAGAAAACTTGGAAAATGGGAAGCCTCTGAATATTGTAGATGACCAATGGCGTACACCAACCTTAGCTGAAGATTTGGCTACAGGTTGTTTTTTAGTGGCTAAACAGCGTGCTACGGGAGTTTTTAATATTTCTGGTGAAGAAATGCTCACGCCTTTTGAGATGGCTAAGAAAACAGCTGATTATTTTAATCTGGATTTCTCTTTGGTGACCAAAGTAGACGCAAGTACTTTCTCTCAGTCAGCCAAGCGCCCACCAAAAACTGGATTTATTCTGGACAAGGCAAAGGAAGTATTGGGCTATCAGCCACACTCCTTTGAAGAAGGAATTAGCATTTTGGATGAGCAAGTGTGAAGTCTGGGAGAATAAATGTCCTCCCAGAGTAAGCTTACTTCATTATTCATTTCTTAGTGCATTCACTGGATTAGATGTAGCCGCTTTTATCGCATGAAAACTCACCGTGAGTTGGGAAATTACTACAGCTAAAACAGATGCCAATACAAAAGCCATCCAAGGCATTTCTACATGATAAGCAAATCCAGAAAGCCATTCGTTTAGAAAGTAATAAGCGACAGGTGTAGCGATCAAACAAGCCACCAAAACTGGTTTGGTAAACTCAGTGGAGAGCAGCAGTACGACAGTTTTGATGTTGGCTCCTAATACTTTTCTGATTCCAATTTCTTTGATGCGTTGCTCAGCCGTGAACATAGATAGTCCAATTAACCCCAAGCAAGCAATGAAAATGGCCAACCAAGTGAAGCTTACTATCAAGGAGGCGAAGTTCTCATCGTTTTCGTATTGTCTGCCAAATTCTTCATTGAAGAACACATATTCAAAAGGATAATTGGGATTTACCTCGACCCAAATTTCTTCTATTTTTTGAAGTGTACTTTTTAAATTTTCCTGACGAATTTTGAGGGACATTACACTGTTACTTATAGCAGTTGGTCTATAGGGTAAGATAATTGGCTCTATTTGATGTCTCATGTTGGCAAAGTGAAAATCTTTCACCACGCCTATGACAGTAAATTCATTAGGCCCCTGGCTAATTTTTTTACCAATGGGATCTTCCCATCCTATAGCTTTTGCAGCCGCTTCATTCATAATGAGACTTGCAGCAGAATCTGATTTAATTGCTTTAGAATAATTCCGCCCTTGCACAATTTCCATTCCCATTAGATCGAAATATTCCTCGTTGACCCCCATACTGCTAACAATCCAGACATCGTCTTCATCAGCTCCCTCAGGAAGAATGCCTCTTCTGCCTACTCCTCTTCCGGGCATCGACCCTGACAGTCCCATCATTTCGATATTAGGAATTTGAGCAAGCCTGTTTTTTAATCTTTCACCCGAAGTTCTAAGGCTTTGATCCCCTAAGTTGATGGATAGAATTTGCTCATCATCAAATCCTTTGTCGGCCGATTTCAGATAGTCGAGCTGATAGTAGACCGTAATAGTTCCAATAATCATGGTGATGGAAGCAGTAAATTGCACCACCACCAGCAACTTGCGTAGCCAAACGCCTGAAGTACCTGTTTTGAAATTGCCTTTGAGGACTTTCAAAATGGAGAAGCCAGACAATAAAAATGCAGGGTAAAGTCCAGCAACAATACCCAACCCAAGCACTGATCCAATTATCCATAGCACAGTGGATGTGTCGCCTACTAAGTACATCAAAAGGTTTTGATCAATGCCAAAGTCCAAAAATGAACTAACTACAAAAAGCCCAACCAAAGATAAAATCAGAGAAAAGAAGCAAATCACTACTGACTCGGATAAAAACTGGAACGCCAGCTGTCTTTTGCTGGCACCCATAACCTTACGCATACCTACTTCTTTGGCACGATTGGCTGATCTGGCAGTAGATAGATTCATAAAATTGAATGCTGCTATCATTACCACAAAAAGCCCCACGATTGCCAAGGTATACAGGTAATTGATGTCGCCTTTGTTCGCATTGAATACGTCGAACAAAATACCTGATGAACTTAAATGCGTTTCCGTCAATGGTTGTAACGTCACCTTAAAATTATCGCCTACATTATTGTTTCGAATGATTTCCTCCATCTTGGTTTTCACTTCCTCAATGTTGGCTGTTGGACTAAGTGATACATATTCTACCATCGATATGCTAGTCCAGCTATTCAGATAATTGATGGTATTGCTGTCGCTTTCTGTAGGCACCATGGATACGAGAAGGTCAAATTCCATAGAAGTAAATGGCGAAGGGTCTTTCATCACGCCAACTACTTCCAAATCTGTGGAATTATCAACTTTAATGGTTTTGCCAATGGGGTCTTCTTTCGAAAATATCTTCTTGGCCATGGTTTCTGTCAATACAGCTGTGTTTGGTGCTTGCAGGGCAGTGGGTTGATGACCAGAAATTAATTCGTAATCGAAGATTTCGAACAAGCTGGGTTCCACATAGACCATATTTTCCGTATAGATTGGAATCTTGTTGTACTCCACTAATGAGCGACCATTCGTGCTGATACGTACACTGTTTTCTACACTGGTCAGCTCATTTTTCATGGTCTCACTCAAGGCAGGTAGCGTGATACCAACAAGATTGCTGGTGACTCCTAGTGCCTCATCTATTGTGAGAACCCTGAAGATATTGTCAATGTTGGAATGGAATCTGTCGTAGGATAATTCCTTTTTGATATAAGTAAAAATGAGAAGGGCGCAGAGAAAGCCAATAGTCAATCCGCCAATATTGATAAAGGCAGTAGACTTACTTTTAAAAAGATTGCGAACAGCGAGTTTGAAATAGTTTTTGACCATGAGAGTTGAGTTTTTCTAATTTGAGATGAATCTAATCTAGAAAAAGTTCTGTTTCTGGTCAATGAAATTGTGATGGGTGGCGGGCGAAATTTGGATTTAAAATGGACAAGTTAGATAGAAGACAAAGACCTGAATGCCATTCGGGTCTTTGTCTTCTGATTTTAGTTATCAATTTCTTTTTATCACTTTGAAAGATTTTACCTCATGGTCTAGCGTGAGATGGACTTGATAAATCCCATTTGGTAATTGGCTTAGCTGGTCTACTTCGTAAATCAATTCATTGCTTCTGAGCATGGAATGGAAGATAGTCGCACCATTTATATTTCGGATGGTCAATTCGTATTTGCCCAACGGTTGGTTTGGAAGCTCAATTTGAAAAGTTGATGTAAAAGGAACTGGATAGATTCGAACATTGTCAAGTATCTTATTAGTCACTTCGGTGACTACTATTATGCTTAGTGTTCCTTCTTCAAAATCAAATTTGTATTGATCGTCATCTCCATCGGATAATTCTATGGCGTAATCACCAGCAGTACTCAATTCAGTAGCTGTCGTGCTTATGGTAGGAGGAGTATCTATCACTTGCTCATCGTCTTCACCTATAAATCCAGCATATGAAAAACTTAATTCCGGAATGGGTTGATTCATCTGGATTTCGAGATCTTCTGCTTTCACTACTAATGTTGCTTTTGTGGTTGTAAAGGTTTGTGACACCTCTGGTGCTGGTAAATAAGACTCATTCCCTTCTTGTGAAGCAAGAATGCTTACTTCTCCTGTGCCGTTGATAGAGACTTCATTGCCTGAAATACTGGCTGGCCCAGATGTGACGGCATAAATTATTTCTAAACCAGAAGTGGCTGAGGCTTCAAGTTGAAATGTATCACCATATACTTTTTCTGTTATTTCATTAAAACTGATTGTTTGACTCTCCGCTACTGAAAATACTTCAAAAGATTGAATGATCGACTCAGCTTCTAGGTAGTTTTGGTTTCCATTTTGTATGGCTTCTACTTCGAAGGTGCCAGCTTCGTTTATGGTTAATTGATTTCCCAAAATCACACCATTACCTTCAAGCAATGCAAATTCTACCGTGAGGTCAGAGGTTGCAGATGCTTGTAAAGTAATGGGCGAGTCCTCGAGCGATTGATCGCCTATTGTTGTGAAGTTTATCGTTTGTTCCAATTTTGTTACCACTAGCTGTTCAGAGATCTCACTTGGTTTATAAGTTAAATCTCCTTCGTGGTATGCGGTGATATCCACAGTCCCTGCTCCAGTTATTTGGACCTGCATACCTGCTTCCGTTGTGATGATTGTTGCCACTTCTTCATCAGACGATTTGAAAGAGACCTCGTTGCCAGAGGAATTACTGGCACTCAATGAAAGATTGTCGTCACCCACAGTCACCTCATCCACCAATTCGAAAGTAATGATTTGATCTTCCCTATTATCTGGTACTGTGAAGTCAAGAGCGGTGATACTGCTCTGCAAATTGTCGCTTTCATCTTCAGCTATTAGTACCAATTGGTAGCTTACACCCAGCTCCAGTGAAGTAAATACAGAAATGTATCCTGAATTGTACGATCCTTGATGAATCGCTCCTTCTACTTCAAGATTGGACAAATCATTTACAGATGGAAGCGCAGCATTCTCGGCAATTATTGCGGCATAAATGGTTCCGTATTCATCGGTATCCGCGGTAAGCGACACTTCCATATTTGAAACATCTGTGATTTCTGGGTTGTCTGTAAAAGAAGGTGGTGTGCCATCCTCTGTTTCAAAATAGGAGGAATAAGCATATTCACTGAGGTTGTCATTTTCATCCTCGGCTACAAAATATAATTCATATTCCTGATTGTCAATCAAACCAGTCAATTGGAATTCGTAGGTCTGATCTGCTTCTGCTGCTATACTGCCAAAGGCTGGAGCAGATTCCCCGGAACCAAGCTGTTCGCTTTTCACTTGTGTCGCGCTTGGTGTATCACCATCATTTGGATCTAGCACATAGTAGAATGTTCCTGCTTCATTGAGTGAAAACGAGAATGTGGCTGTAGTCTCTGTCAGTTCTACTTGTGTGAGGTAAGTAGGAGAAATGACTGGTGCAGTTTCATCCGATGTAGTAGCCGTGAGTTTTACAGGATCTGTGCTATTTCCAAAGTTATCTTCTGCCACCACAAAAAAGTCGTATTCCACCTGAGTGGTGAGGCCAGTGAACTCTACGTAGATATTGGTTCCCAAACCATCGGCTTCAGAATCCGCTACCCCAATAGCTTCCTGCCCTTGATAATCCTGTCCAGCTATGACTTGACTAGCGGAGGGTGAAGAGTTGCCTTCTAGTTGTGCAATAGCATAGACTGTCACTTGTTCATCCACACGTGTGTGAATCTCCACTGCAGTTTCATTGATAGTGGACACTTGCGGATAGCCCGCATTAAAGACTGGGTCTATGTCATCGATTGTCGTGAAATCGATTTTGGTAGCGCTAACCTGTAGATTTTCAGCTGCGTCTTCAGCTGCTAACCAAACATCATAGTCTGTGTCTTCACTCAGATTATTGAGTGTAAACCCAACTGCACTTGCAGCAACTGACCCCTCGTCCAGTGCCTGATAGTTCCCTCCATTTTTGAGATTAGGAGGGTAATGTGTGGAACTGCTGCTACGAAAAACGGCATAATACACCATACCTGTTTCTTCATTGAGGTCAATTTGTACTTCAGCCTCCAGCGAAGAAATGGTGCCCATTTGCGGATATCCTTCGCTCCATGTGGGCCTCGAATAATCTCCGGTAGTCACTTCCAGTTTAGTTACCACAGATTGAACATTGTAACTTTCATCGGCAAGAACTAGGTAGATGTCATATTCGGTTTCTTCTTCAAGTCCACTTATTTGTGCATGATTTGCATATTCTACACCAGCAGTTAAATTATAGGCCGATCCTTTTTTTAATGCATCTTCTCCCGAAGCATTTTTCCCTGCTTCTATTTGTTCGGCAGTAGGCTGGGTGCTGCCATCGGGTTCTACGATGTAATAGACACTTCCAAGCTCAGTAAGTTTTAGTAATATCCTGTAGGTATTAGAAAGGTAATACTCAAACTTTGGATAGTCTGTATCAAAAGCCAGTGTAGAGGGCTGTTGTACCGTTAGTGTTCGCTGAAGAGATGGGGCAGCACTGTGATAGGTATCACCACTTTGGCTGGCTGTGATGGTGGAGGTGCCTTCCCCAATAATTGTGATCTGAGCGCCAGAAACGGTAGCCACAGATGTATTCGAACTGTGGTACGTAACATCTAGATCAGCTGAAGAGGTCCCGTCCATATCTAACGGGTCGTCTCCTTCCGTAGCGACCAATTCAGAAGTTGACCAATTTATGCTTTGATCGATTTTTACACCATCGACTAGCACAGGTAGTTTAAGCTTAATGCTTTCCTCTCCGGTGAATGGGCTCACAACTTTCGTGGTAATGTAGCCGCTCTCAGCACCAAAAGGCGCATCAACAATGATTTGATCGTTTTCATAAAACTCTATTTCCCATCCAGTTGGTATTTCCCACTCAAAATAGGAATTGAGCATATTATCAGCACCCCCATTCAGGTAATAGATAATATCATTTCCCCCTGTATTAACAGCCTGAAGACCTGTTAATACATAATAGTTAGTCAATGCATCATTGATGTCTTCAAAATCGTAGCAAAAACCAGGGTTCATGGGGATCCATTTGGTTTGGTTTTGTCCTTCTTCGCTGGAAGCATTTAAGGCAGTAACATTAAAGTCGTATTTCACACCCGACCCATTTTCAAGGGTAAAGTCATAGTAACTATTGGCAGTAGCAAAATCATTTCCAGCGATGTAATTATATACACCACAAGAAGCCGCTTGAGAAAGGGAATTGTAGAATTTATAGGAAACAGCACTTGCATCCTTGTTCTTCCAATGGAAACGAATCACTGGTGATGTTTCGTCAAATTGAATAATCTCTGGATGAATGATTTGAGATTTACCTGGCTGAGCCACGCACCATGCAGGTGAAAGGAAAAATACAATTGCAATTAGCTTTTTCATAAGGCAACTTTTTAATTTGAATAGTCAAATTGCCTCTAGCCTTTGGCTAACGAAAAGGGTTTTTAGCGAAGGGATAAATGTTTTGAGTGAAGGGAATTATTTATTGAGTGACGATTATAGCATACTCAGTCCATCAATAAAGTCTTTGCGAAAGGACTTTCCAATTTGAACTTTATGTCCTTTGAGAAAAACGTATCCTTCCGAAAGAGAATCCACATGTGCAAAATTGATCAAATAAGATCGATGCACGCGCATGAATCCAAACGGCAGTAGCTTTGCTTCTACGCTTTTTAGGGTGTGGCTGATGATGAACTTGTCCATTTCGGTGTACACATTGGAGTAGTTGTCAAATGCTTCCACGTAGACAATATCAGACGACATGACGGACACAATCTCTTGACCATTTCTTAAGAACAGTTTCTCTGGCGAAGCTTCTTTCTCTTTGTTTTTTCGAGTTCTGGAAAGTGCTATTTCCACATTAGCGATTAAATCACTTTCATTGAAAGGTTTTACAATATACCCCGAGGGGTTAGTTTTTTTGGCCCTGTTCAGCGTCTGCTGATCGTAGTAAGAGGTGAGAAACACAAATGGTATGTCCAGCTTTCCTGCCAGATCTATTCCGTCTGAATCACCCTCGATGTTGATATCAAGCAAGGCCATGTCTGGATTGTACTTTTTAATCGAAGCGAGAGCGTCAGGGGCTTCATCTACAATATCTACGACATCGTATCCATTTTTTTCAAGAATGCTGGCTATGTCATCAGCTATTAGTGGCTCATCTTCTACCACCAGTACGGAGGGTTTACTCATTCGACTAATTTATATCGAGAAAGTGTTAAATACACAGCTGTCCCCTGTTCATTTTTGACTTCAATTTCGGCTTTCAATTTGCGCGATAGCGATTTGATCATTTTCCACCCGAAAGAATTGGAGGTTTTCAATGCCTCTTCGTTCATACCCACGCCATTGTCTATCACTGATACGTTAAGGATTCCATTAATTTCTTTCAGTGAAATGTCCAATAATCCATTTTCTGCGCCTTGAAAAGCATATTTAATGGAATTGGTGATAAGCTCGTTGATAATAAGGCCAAGTGGAATCACAGTGTCAATGTCCATTTTAAGGCCAGAAGCATCAATATTCCAAGTCACTTTTTCTTCATCTACGCCAAAGGCACGAAATAGCTCTGAAGATAAATTCACTAAGTAATCTTGTATGTCTACTCCACGTACATCATCAGCTGAGTATAGTTTTTGATGGATAAGCGCCATTGATTTAACTCTGCTCTGCCCTTCTCTTACCGCATCTTTAGCTGCATCGTCATCCAACGATCCAGCTTGCAGATTAAGCAAACTTGAAATGACTTGTAAGTTGTTCTTGACACGGTGATGGATTTCTTTGAGCAAAACCTCTCGATCTTCTAAGGCGCTGGTGATCTCAGAATTTTTTTCTGTAAGTAGTTCAGAAGTTTTCTTCTTGGTTGAATATCGTTGATAGAGAAATCCGATGAAGATCATTAAAATGGCAACCCCTGAGATAAATATGTTTCTTTGGTTTTGAGAATTGGCGAGTGCCAAAGCGGCATTTTTCTGTTCTAGTTCTAATTCCGCTATGGTCCGAACTTTTTGTTCAGTTTCATATTTGGTGTTGTATTCATTAATAATTTCCTTGTTCTTAATATTGATCAGCGAATCTCGAAAGGTTAGGTAGTCAGATTGTATTTGATAGGCATTTTGGTAGTCCCCCATTTTCTCATAGAGTAAATACTGCGCCTGTTTGGTTTCTATGATACGCCCCATGTCCCCGCGATTTAGCACATTACTCAAACTCAAATCATAATATTCTAGCGCTTTTAAGGGTTCATTTTTCTGACTATACAATTCCCCATATTTTCGATACAAAATGCCCAAACCTTCTTGGTCTTCTATTCTTTTTTGAATTATTTCAGTTTTTTTATAAAAATATTCCGCACTGTCAAATTGAGATAGGTAAACGAAAGTACTTCCCATATTTAAATACACAATACTCTGCATTAATGGGTCGGGTTCATCGATAAAAGGTTGTAATGAGCTTTGGAGATAGGAAAGTGCCGAGTCGTATTGCTCAGTTTTATTAAATATTAAAGCAATATTGATCTTCGACTTAGCTAGTTCTGCAGGATTTTGAACTTCCTTCCTAAGGTTCATTGCTTTCAAAAAGTAGGTCAACGCTTGGTCATAATCGTATTGCTGATAATACAAAGCCCCTAGATCATTATAGGCCCAAGCGAGATAGCTAGGAGATTCGATTCGTTCGAATATTTCAATACTTTTAGAATGGTGCGAAATCGCAGAGGCTATATCTCCCTGTATTCCATAAACGATTGCCAGCGTTTCCATTGACATACCTAGTTGCAAGCTGTCTCCATTATTGACTTCTATTGCATGTAGCAACAAAATCCTAGCACTATCCAAATTTGTGTAAGTATATTCAAATGCTAAATCATTGAGAGCTATAAGATTGTCAGGGTCTTCTTTTAGAGTAGTCTTCAAACTATCCATAAAATGTTTGTCCTGCGCCCAGCAGATAGTATTTAGTGCGGTGAAGGTGAAAAAAATGAGTGCCCGAAAAATTATCATTAAGAATATCTAAAAGTCGATTAAAACTAAGATAACAACTTCTAACTTATCCGATATATAAAAATTTTAAGTCTTCCTTCTTTTACTTTTGTTCATTCAAGCTCCAGTTATAATCCATAAAAGAAGTTTTGGCTTTGTCATCTATTTGGACGGTGGTGTATTGATTCAGAAAGTCCACTAAAGTGCCATTTTTTCGAAAATCACCGCCGTACCAGCTGAATAGTTTGGAGAGTTCGAGTCGATCAGAGCTGATTTTGTTTTTCGTAGTGTTAGATAAAAACTCCTTGGTTTGAATTGTGAGTTGAGCATCTAATCGAGAAGCATCGTATGCTTCATTCATCAATTTAGGACAAGAGACGGCTGCACATACCAGAGCAAAATGGATGCGTGGTTCTTCGAAGTCTTTACGGATGATACCATGTTCGATGTTGTTGAGCGAAAGCTCCTTGCCATCTTCAATGTCAAAACATTCAATATCCCAAGGTGTATTTATGAACGGAATCTGGATAGATGATCCGATGTCTTTGATACTCTCCACTGGGTAATATTTTAGAATCAATTGAATAGTCAGTGCATTGTAAACATTGATCCAATACGTCAATTTTTCATTGTCCTCCCACTCGCCTGTGGGAGGATTGGTCGTCATGTCTACAAGATAATCGTTGAGTTTTTGCTCATCATTTTTGAAGGCTTTGTAATTGACACCGCCAGTTGAGTCAACATATTTTTTTAGCAGTACATCAAAAGCTTGATGAGAAGGCTGGGCTTGATTGATGAGAGGTAAGGATAAAAGAAGTAATACAAGGAGGTTTTTCATAAAAAAATTTATTATCAAAGACTAAACACATAACAGGCTAATAAAATTCCGTTAATCAAATTAATAATAAGACAGCGTATCTTTTTGTTAAAAAGAATAAATTTGACTTTCTACAACTAGTGTAAAAAAGTAGCGAATGCAAAATCTTAGTTTAATTCAGTCTTTAGGCCAGAAGCTGTCCCCACAGCAGATTCAGTTTATCAAGCTGCTTCAAGTGCCTACTGTCGAACTGGAGGCGAGGATTAAAGAAGAAATGGAGATGAATCCAGCACTAGAAGAAGGAAAGGAAGAACCAGCTGACGAGCAGGTGGAAGAATCCACAGAAGAAACTAGTGAGGAACTGGACATTGATGACTATCTGAACGAGGATGATTATGCAGGCTACAAAATGCAAGGCGATGGCAATGGTCAGGAAGAGGAACGGGAGATGCCCATCTCATCGGGGTCCTCTTTGCAGGAGCAACTCATCATTCAATTGGGATTTGAAAAGCTTGATGAAAGGCAGACGCAGATAGGGCTCCAGCTACTTGGAAGCATAGAAGCCGATGGCTATATCCGTAGGGATTTGGAGGCCATTATGAACGATTTGGCCTTTTCTCAAAATATAGAAACTACGGAAGAAGAGCTTGAGGAAATTTTATATAAAATTCAGACATTCGACCCTCCTGGGATTGCAGCTAGAAACTTAAAAGAATGTTTGCTGATCCAACTGGAAAAACGTGATGACCATTCCGAAGAAAACCAACTGGCGCATAAAATTGTTTCCAGCTGCTTTGATGAGTTTACAAAGAAGCATTACGACAAAATCCTGAAAAAACTTAGCATTGATGATGAACAACTAAAGTCAGCCGTACAGCTCATCACCAAACTTAACCCCAAACCTGGTGGGATTACGGATGGATTGGTGAAGACACAGTATCTGATGCCCGACTTTATCCTTACCAATGATGAGGGAAAGCTGGATTTGACTTTGAATGCCAGAAACGCTCCAGAGTTGAGAATTAGTCGATCCTATGCGGATATGTTTCAGAGTTACCACAAAAGCGATAAAAAGGACAAGAAATTAAAAGAAACAGTCTCTTTTGTGAAGCAAAAACTCGATTCAGCGAAGTGGTTCATTGATGCTATTCGTCAACGGCAAAACACCTTGTTGAACACCATGAATGCGATTATCAAATATCAATATGATTTCTTTTTGGAGGGTGATGAAAGCAAGCTAAAGCCAATGATATTGAAGGATATCGCGGAGCTCATCAATATGGATATTTCTACAGTTTCTCGCGTAGCCAATAGCAAGTCTATTCAAACAGAATTTGGCATTTATCCATTGAAGTATTTTTTCTCAGAGGGAATTGCTACAGATTCCGGAGAGGATGTAAGTAGTCGTGAAGTAAAGCAAAAACTAAAGAAACATATCGAAGAAGAAGACAAGTCCAAACCGTTGTCGGACGACAAACTTGAAAAATTATTGAAGGCAGATGGTTACAACATTGCCCGTAGAACAGTAGCCAAGTATCGGGAGCAATTAAATTTACCCGTGGCCAGATTGAGAAAAGAGTTATAGTGGAAAATAGAATTAATACAATTATTTCTTATGTGTTCCATCCATTGCTCATGCCGTCGATGACATTTTTGATCCTATTTTGGCTAATGCCAGAATTGATCAAACCATTGACATTTGTTACTTTACCTTTCCTATTCATCACTACATTTTTAATACCCCTGCTTAGTATCTCCATGCTAAAATTTTCGGGATCTATTTCGAGTTTCAAATTGGAAAACAGAAAGGAGCGGGTGATGCCTTTTTCTTTTGTTTCCATCTTTTATGGATTAACCACTTATTTGTTTGTTATCAAAATTCAGGTCAATGAAATTATGGCTTTGCTTTTGATCTCAACTACAATTTTGGTGTTAGTGCTGACTATTATCACACTTTGGTTTAAAGTGAGTATGCACGCAGCAGGCGTGAGCGGAGTTGTGGGATTTTTTCTGGTATTTGGGATAAAATTTCCAAACAGTATGGCATTGTACCCATTACTTACCTTTTTAATCCTGGCCGGCCTGGTCATGAGTGCGAGACTCCAACTCAATGCTCACTCACCAAAAGAGGTGCTAGCTGGCTTGTGTATCGGTTTTACAGTCTGCTTTGGTACTTTGTATTTGTTTGTTTAAAGTCCAGTTAGAGAAATGCCGATCGTGCTGTAAGTCATATCGGCAGTTCCAGTAGGCCCACTACTAGAAAACACATCCGTGAAGTAAGTTTTATAGAATACACTGAAGCTCCTATAACCTAGTCGGGCATAAGCGCCTAATCTTATCTTGTTAAGACCAAAATCGTTTTTCGTTTTAGCTTTCATCTTATTGCCAAACTCATCTTCGTATTTGATTTTAGTGTGAGATTCAAAACGGTAAGCTGCAGAACCCCCGATAGCTAAGAACATACCGTCTTTCTTTTCATTGCCATTGAGATTAAATCTAACTTCAACAGGAGCCTCTATGTAGTTTACGGCAAGCTGGTTCTTTTTCAGGTCTCCACCCAAAACAGTTGAAAAACCAAGTGTATCAGCACCTGTTGCATCTTCACCATAAGCAAACACTTCCATGTTATCGACGTGACCAAATTTTTCCAGACTTACTCCGATACCTGGGCGTAGCTCCAGTTTTTTAGAAAATTCAAACGACTTTACAAAATAGAGACCAACAGATTTGGATCTCCACCAATTGTAATCCATGTTGCTAGGATTATCTTTTGAAAGATTAAACCCAAAATCGATCATGATTTGACCAGGAAGTTCAGGTGTTTTTTTCTTTATTTCTTCTGTTAGTTGGGCTTTAGCAAAGTGACCTGTTGCAAGCAGTAAACCAGCAAAAAGTGCGAAAATAATTTTCTTCATCGTATATCTGTCGAACAGCATTCTAAATTTTGAACTGGCAAAGATAGATTAATTTTCAAATTAAAGACTCAGAGGGGAAATTATCTCAAAGCTCGGTTTTGCCATCCCCATTACAATGAAAAATTAAGTAGGTTCAGTTGCCTGCACCTTTGGAATAATTTTGATTTTATGGCTTTTTGAACTTGTGTAAGGTGCTTATGATTATGAATATCTGAGGCTAAAAAGTGAACGTTTTTTGTCTCTATTAAATACTTTGCAAGCTTTTGAGCTTCTTTAGAATAGTAACCCATGAGTGAGCTGATATTGACTTGCATCAATAGTCCTATTGTGGTTAGGTTTTGCACTAGTTCAATATTTGTTTGTAAATAAGAGTATCTCTCTGGATGTGCCAGGATAGGTTTTAATCCCTTGGATTGTAGATTGAAAATTACTTCCTCAAGGAAGATGGGCTTGTTCAAAAAGGGGGTTTCTATCAAGATATAATCATCGCCAAATGTCAATAACTCTTGTTGGGTTTTAACCTGGTTGGCAAAGTACTCATCAACGAAATATTCCGCGCCAGCTTCAACTGCAATTGGTAATCCTTTTTCAAGTAACCTTCGATTGAGCTCGTCGACTTGTTGTCTTATTTCACTAGGTTGATTAGGATAATAGTCATGAATAATGTGTGGAGTGGTGATAATTTTCTTGAAACCCATTTCACTCAACTTTTCAAGAATATCAAGTGATTCTTCCCATGATTTTACACCATCATCAATGTTGGGGATGAGATGAGAGTGGAGGTCAGTCTCTAAGAAATTCGTTTTCGGTTTTATCCAATCGAACAAATCAATATGGGTTTAATCTTCATAATAGCCATACCCATAACCATAACCGTAAGATCCTTTGCCAGATTTTACGCCATTCAGTATTACTGACAAGTGCTCAAATTTGTTATTAGAAATGAGGCTATGGACAGACTTGAGATAAGACCGCTTCGAATAATCCGCTCTTACCACGTAAATCGGGAGGTCGGATTTTTTCATCACCAAAATGCCATCGGTGACTAGACCTACAGGCGGCGAATCTAAAAAGATCACATCATAAGATTTTTTTAGAGTATCTAAAAATTCATCAAACCTAGGGCTGAGAAGCAGTTCAGAAGGGTTTGGTGGCATAGGCCCTGCAGAAATAAAATGCAAGTTTTCCAATTCTGATTCTTGAATACAATCCTCTACTTTTTCTTTTCCTATTAGAATGGTGCTCATTCCTTTTTGAACTTTTTCAGACTCAAATGCAATATGTACTTTAGGTTTTCGCATATCCAAATCTACAATCACTACTTTCTGACCTGCATAAGCGAATACAGCTCCCAAGTTGACTGCTATAAATGTTTTACCTTCTCCACTGACGGTTGAAGTCACAGAAATAAGCTGATTTTTTCCTGTGGTAGCCATAAATTCCATATTAGTCCGAATAGACCGTAAGGATTCACTAATTGATGACTTTGGGTTGTCGGTTACTATCAGCTTGGAGTTTGCTAGTTTTCCTTGTTTGTAGTTGGGAATTAGTCCCAGAATTGGTGCGTGCATGATTTTCTCCAATTCTTTTTGACTGGTAATTTTATCATGTAACAAAAATTGAATGGCCACGAAAATAATACTCAACATGAGCCCTGCCACGAACCCTAATCCATAAATCAAAAAGCCTTTTGGGTGTATGGGAATATTAGAAACTGAAGCCGGCGATAGAATCACAAAGTTGGTGACGGTTCCTGCGCGAGCAATTTCTAATTCTATTTTACTTTGAATGAGGGAAAAATAAAACTCTTCTTGAAGGGCATAGAGTCTTCTATTTTTATTGTATGAAGTTCCCATTGAAGGTAATTCAACAAAATTATTTTCAAGTAAATTTCTCTTTTTGTTTATCTCTTCTAAATCCTGAATCAAGTTGTTTTTGTAAGCCAATAGCCTTGAGTTGGCAGAGTTTTTAGCGATTTCAATTTGCTGATCAATACGCTTTATGACTTGTGTATTTTCATTGTAAGAATTGAGTTTTAAATTTCGATCATTGACCAAATTATTGTAATTATTGACTAGTTCGGTAATAAGTGCTGGCATTCTGAAAATACTGACAGGTTGATCATTTCTAAAATTTTCACCAACCAGATCAACTTCTGCCAAATGCTCACGCAACTTATATCTTTGAGAATCTAATTCGTTTAGCAAGGCAATAGTTTTGGTAAGGTCACTAGATAGATCAGTCGTCCTATTTTTAATGGTGAACTTCTCAAAGTATTCTTCATATTCTACTAACTCTTTCGATGTCTTTTCCATTTGCGTCTCGAGAAATTTGATTTTCTGTTCGACGGCTTGATTTTTGGCATCTTTGGTAAATTCTAAATATATAGTATCGATAGCTTCAAGTAAATTTCTGGCTTTTGATTGGTTGAAGTCAGCGAGGGAAATTTTGATGGTGTTGGCATTGAAATTAACTGGTTCAACAGTCACATGCGATTGAAGGTAATTGATTAAGGATGCCTTGCTATTTATTATAAAATAAAAATCAACTAGGTCTTTTTGAGCTTGAAAGTAACTGGTTTTCTCAACTGTAAAATTGAAATCCTTTGTGATTATGGGAATGCCAAATTGCTGCGTTCCCCCAATTGAACCTCCTAGTTTAGCACATGAAATATTGAATTCAGTATCATTTAAGATTTCAATATCAAAATGTTGATCTAGGAGACCTAAGTTTTTTAGTTCGTAATTCACTTCAAAAGGCGAATTACCATACCGTTCATCAACTAGATGGCTTCTACCTGGATGGAAATAAGATACATTTATACCAACCGCATCTACAACTTTGTTAAAAAATAGTCTGGATCTCAGAATTTCTATTTCGCCTGCAATTCCTTTTATATCCTTTTCAAGTGGATTTTGAAGACCCAATAAATTAGCGTCGTTTTTGATGTCGAGTTTTAGAATGGATTCAGCACTGTAAATGGGTTTAGTATATCTAATATATAGGAAGGACAAACTCATGGACAAGATCATGATCCCGAGGACCCAGGGCCAACCGGAGACAAAAACTTGTCGAAACTTTTCAAAATCAAAATTGTCAAATGCACCTTCGGTTTCAGGAGAATGCTGATTATGTAAATCTTGTGGAATATGTACGTTTCTAGGATTCAATGATTATAAATTTTGTAATACTAGAACGAGTGCTAAAGTGCTACTAATCAGGCTTAATATAGGCGCGAAATCTTTTGTAGCCTCAATCATTGGTTGTCTCCAAGGTTCAATATAAATAATATCCCCTGGCTCAATATCCAACATGGATTGCTTCATGCCTGATACTGTGGACAAATCTATTTGATATACCTCTGGGCTCGATAAATTGCCACGTACGACTTTTATATTTTGAGCTTTTGACCCCATGTCTAATCCTCCAGAAAGCGCAAGAACTTCTAACAGGGAGACATTTTCATTGACTAATGGAACCACTTGCCCACCAGATGGCACAGCTCCCAGCACTACTACACGTTTGTTATTAAACTGTAATTTCACAAATGATTGTTTGTAGAATTCATCAAACTTTTTTTGAAGCATGAGTTCAGCTTGATCGAGTGTCAGGCTATCTACTTTTACTTGGCCTACAATAGGAAATTTTATCGTACCATCAGTTTTTACCAAATAATCAAAGTCAGGCCTATTTTGAATGCCCTGCATATTTTGTTGAAGTTCATTGTTAGGGTCTACTATTCTTTCCCCATCATTAGTAAACACATCTAAAGACAGCATGTCATCTACTTGGATGACATAATTCCTCTCGGCCATCTCTATGGCTTTATTTAAGTCCTGTTCAGTAAAATCATCATCCAATTTAAGCATTACATCTTGCTTGTATGCTTTACAGCTAACGAGAAAAATGAGAAGGACAATTGGAAAAATAAGAGCGTTAAACCTTTTCACACTGTGTTGTTTTGGATAAATCCATTCAATTCGTAATATAAAACAGAACAAATTTATTCAGCCTGTAATTGATTCATAATATTTGAAAGATGTTTTAAATATTGATTGATAACAATTTGCTCATCAAATTTACTTTCTATAAGCTGTCTTCCATTCTTACCCATTACAGAAAGCTCTTTCTGAGGCATTTCACAAATTGTGTTTATTTTTTCAGACAAGTCCAATGCGTTTCTTTCTTCGCACAACAGACCAGTTTCTCCTTCTGACACTACTTCCTTACATCCAGCTACATTAGTAGTTATTATTGGCCGACCTATTGCAGCGGCTTCTAGTAAGGTGCGTGGAGTGCCTTCGCGATAGGACGGCAAAACCACGCATGTGGCTTTCTCTATATAAGGTTTTACGTCGTCTGTTTCTCCTAAGTATTTCACAATACTGTTGTTATGAGCTTCAGATATTATGCTTTCTGGAATTCCTCTGGCATGGTTTGGGTCTAATTTTCCTAAAAGTTGGAATTTTGATTTTGGATATTTTTTTAGTGTTAATTCAGCTGCTTCTAGATATTCTAAAACTCCTTTGTCTTTGATGAGTCTTGCGATCATTAAAAACACTTTTTCTTCACCTATGATTGGGCTAACAGAGAATTCCGATAAATTAATTCCAGATCCTGGAAGTAAATCAGTTTGGAGATTTGGTAGAGGTATTTCCATCAGAAACAATTGATGGTCATCTGAATTCTGGAAAAACACCAATTCGGCATGTGAGAAGGCTTTTTGGTAAAGTTTCTTTGCTACGAAAGAAGCGATGCCTTTGTTAAGGAATACGGTGCCTAGACCGCTTACATTATTTATTACAGGTATTTTTAGTTCATATGCAGCCAATGTTCCATAAATGTTTGGTTTTACTGTATAATGGAAGACAATATCAGGTTTTTGGTCTTTGTAAATTCTTTTTAGCTGTCTGTACAATGAGTAATCTTTGAATGGATTTGATCCTGTATTGTCCATAACTATGGGTACAAATTGACACCCATCTTCTACTAAATTTTTTGAATAGTCATCTTGAGGAGCTATAGCTATGATTTTATTTCCTTGCTTCAAAAGTGCGCGAATTAAGCCCATTCTAAAATTATAGATGTTCCAGGAAGTATTGACCGTTACGGCTATTGTCATGTGCTATTTCTAAGGCAAAAAATTCTTTAGAAGCCAAATATATTTAGGAGACAGATTATCAGGGCTATTGATCGATGAATATTCGGTTTTACTGGATGGATATCCCAATAATTGAACAATTTTGCAAAAAATCGCATGAAATGGGAGACTATTACGAAACCAAGAAGGAAGTAGAGAAAGCAGTATTGGTGGCTCTTTCTCCAAGTCGGCAGTCGGTAGAAAAAACTGAAGAGTACTTGGATGAGCTTGAATTTCTCGCTGAGACTTTAGGAATTCAAACGAAGAAATCGTTTGTTCAAAACCTTGATAAGCCTGATAAAAGGAGTTTTGTAGGAAAGGGTAAGCTGGAAGAAATCATCACTTATGTCAAGGATCAAGAGATAGACGTAGTAATTTTTGATGATGATTTGTCTCCTTCGCAACTAAGGAATTTGGAAAAGGAACTAGAGATCAAGATTTATGATCGTAGTTTACTCATTCTAGATATTTTCTTGAAAAGGGCACAGACTTCTCAAGCAAAAACCCAAGTAGAACTTGCGAGATATCAATACCTCATGCCAAGACTGACCCGTATGTGGACTCACCTTGAAAGGCAGCGAGGGGGTACAGGGACTCGAGGGGGTGCTGGTGAAAAAGAAATTGAGACAGATAGAAGAATGATTCGTGATCAAATTTCTGTATTGAAGAAAAAACTTGCAAAAATTGACAAGCAGGGCGAAACCAGAAGAAAATCTAGATCTAATGTAGTCAGAGTAGCCTTGGTAGGATATACCAATGTTGGTAAATCTACAATCATGAACATGCTTTCAAAAGGAGATATTTATGCAAAAAACGAACTTTTTGCCACTGTTGATTCGACAGTTAGAAAAGTGGTCATCAATACGATTCCTTTTCTATTGTCTGATACTGTTGGATTTATTAGAAAACTCCCTCATAATCTAATAGAGTCATTCAAATCTACTTTGGACGAAGTCAGAGAAGCTGATATTCTCTTGCATGTTGTCGATATTTCACACCCTTCTTTTGAAGAGCATATGCAAGTGGTAAATGATACGCTACAAGAATTAGGTGCTGCTGATAAAGAAATGATCGTAGTTTATAACAAAATTGATCAGCTGACATCGCCTGACGAAGAAGAGGACTTTGATTTTGTTGCAGGAATTGATACTACAGCAAAAAACAAGACGAACATTTTCATCTCAGCTGTCAAAAAAACAAATACAGCAGAATTTAGAAAGGTGATTTTTGAGAAAGTCAAAAACCACCACATGAAAATTTATCCTAATTATTTAGCGCCAGAGTACTATTAGTAATCCTTCACGCATCGACAACTGTTCATGTTTCGTGCGCTAATCACATCATGGGCGATCTCATCGTAGTCGGCATATAATGAAATCAAACCAGCTGTCTTTTTATTGCCAAGCTCAGCATCCCAAAGATGGGCTGTTTTCCCAATGTCGCTAAATTGCCCTTCAACATTTGAAAAGCCTCCCATTAAGATATTCAAATTGCTTTGGCCACCTACTTTTAGTGCTTTTCCTGCAGTTTTATATCCTCCGTAATTGAGCATAAGCTCTTGCCACTCAAGTTGAGTAGAAAGGTGCCAGCCTTCAGGACAAGTCAATTTAGCATCAACCCAGTTATATAGTCTTCCAAATTTCTCACAGTAAGCGGGATAATTTTTATAACATACCGAACCCTCAGTTTCGAAATTCAAGTTTTCGGCCATCCATTCTCTTTCTATGAAAATGCCTCCTTCTAGCTCAATTTTCAATTTTGCTGTTTTGTAAGTTTTTCCATCTCTAGGGTCCGTCATGGTGCCCATCTCCTGAGCAAAAGCTCCGTAAGTCAGTGAAAAAATGGTAAGTAGAGTAAAGATTCTTTTCATGTTCGATCTATTAAGGTTTAATCGAGGATTCGTAATATATTTTGAAAATAGTATAAAAGTTGGCTATATCCGACCAAAAATATAAAATTTCTACGACTCGACCTCATTTTGCAATTCTTAAACATTATATTAAATTTAACAAATATCCACACCAAATGGAATTATCTGCTAATGAGGAAGTTATATATATTTTTAATCTAAATAATCTATATTTAGGAATAAATCTAACATGAAATGACTCAGAGGAATATTTCTTCTTATTTACCGATAATTTATCTATTTGCTATACTCACCAGCATTTTTATTATTCATTTGACTGAGTTGATCGGTGCGCACTATCATCAGATTGAAATAAGAAATATTGACAAGAAAAATAAAAAACTACATACTAAAAGGCCCTCCAAAAAAAGGCCAGTAGCAAAAATTAGTGAGCCAAGGGCACAAAAAGTTGACTCTACCATGGTACCCTCTGATACCATTCTTCAAAAGGAATTAATGACAGAGGAACCATTGGTTATTAGTGATACAGATTTCTTTTCAAATATGGTAGAAGAGTATTACGCCAAAAGAGAAAATACTAGAGGTAGGATTTCCAGAACTGATGTCGTAATTAGGTATTACAAGAAAGAAAAGGATAAAGACCGTGTATATCAACTGCGAAATTTGGGGTTTTATATTCATGAACGCCCAGCGGAGGATGATTTTGATGATTTTGCTTCCAATGCCATCTTTTATGGAGATTCAATCAAACGAGAAGATTTAATCTTAATTGCATACAATATGATGCAAAACGGAATCAATTTACAAAGCCTAAAATTGTCAAAATTTCATGATGCGTGGAAAGCAAATTCTGTGGAAATAGGTACAGACACCACTGCATTAGACAAAAAACCTTTTACACTGGCTGTCCTTAGGGAAAAGTGGGAAAGCATGTAGCTTTGTACCATGCGCAGAAGATCCCACATTCAGTTGCTCATGGATGCCCTTAAACTGAGCCGGTTCAACAATTTGATCATTATTTTTATCACCCAATATGCAGGTGCTTTTTTCTTGCTGAACGCTGAAAAATCAGTGTGGTTTGTTTTGGGTGACATTCGGTTTTTCATTCTGGCATTAAGTACAGTAATAATAGCAGCTGCCGGATACTACATCAACGATTATTACGATATTAAAATAGACTTGATCAATAAGCCAGATCGAGTGATTGTGGGCAATACGATAAAAAGACGCCCTGTCATGATTGCTCATACTACCCTGAATGCTATCGGGATTCTGCTGGGCGCACTGGTTTCGCTTTGGATTGGAGTGATTAACTTAATTTGTGCCTTTTTACTTTGGTGGTATTCTAACCAACTCAAACGCCTTCCATTTGTGGGTAATTTTGTAGTAGCTCTTTTGACTGCATGCACATTATTGGTGCTTTTGGTATATTATCAGACTTTAGATCTGTTGACCATGGTGTATGCCCTATTTGCCTTTGGTATTACTTTGATCAGAGAAATAATTAAAGATATTGAAGACGTAGAAGGCGATGCCAATTATGGCGGCATGACCCTGCCAGTGGTTTTTGGAATGAGAAAAACCAAAATCATGCTGTTCGCAATAATTGCTCCATTTATAGCTAGTTTGGTGATTTTCTTGCTCAAAGTTCAGAATCAATATCTGCTGTATTACTTCGGAATACTTAGCATCCCATTTATGCATTTTTTATACTTGTTAGTTATGGCAGACACGAAAAAACATTTTTCATATCTGAGTAGCTACTGCAAATGGATTATCATTGCAGGCATTTTAAGTATGGCCATTCTAAAATTTTGACCAAGTAATGAAAAGGCTCGCAATTTTTGCTTCAGGTAGCGGCTCTAATGCTGAACAGATCACTAATTATTTTCATAGTAAGGAGACAGAAGTTTCAATTGATCTAATATTAACAAACAAGCCAAAAGCCTACGTGCTGGAGCGGGCAAAAAAACTAGGAGTGGATTCTAAGATTTTTGATCGTGATGCTTTTTATAAGACCAATGAAATTGTTGAATTACTTAAGTCAAGAAATATTGATTTGGTAATCTTGGCTGGTTTTTTATGGCTTATCCCCGAAAATTTGATAACTGCTTATCCAGACAGAATTATCAATATTCATCCGGCATTACTTCCAAAATATGGAGGCAAAGGAATGTATGGCTCAAATGTGCATGAGGCCGTAGTTGCCAATAAAGAAAAGGAATCAGGTATCACCATTCATTTGGTTGATGAGATTTATGACAATGGAGCTATACTTCGCCAGGAAAAATGCGAAGTTTCAGCGACCGATACCCCAGATCTGGTAGCAGAAAAAATCCATGAATTGGAATACGAGTACTTTCCTAAAACCATCGAGGAATACCTTTCCAAAATTTAGCCCGATTGAGGGTAAAACTTTGACGTATTTCTCCACTTCTGCTAAATAAATAAGTACTTTTGCCCCTTATTTTTTAAAAGGGGAAAATGGGATCAAAAAAAATTAAATCAGCACTTATTTCTGTCTTTCACAAAGACAACTTGGACAACATTGTCAAAGTACTAGACGCCAATGACGTAACTATCTATTCTACTGGTGGAACGCAAAAATTTATTGAGGATATGGGCATCACGGTTACCCCTGTGGAGGATTTGACCGCTTACCCTTCTATTTTCTCAGGTCGTGTTAAGACCCTACACCCTGCCATTTTCGGAGGTATTCTAAACCGAAGAGACAACACAAGTGATCAAAAAGAGAAAGCAGCTCACAATATCCCAGATATTGATCTTGTGATAGTTGACCTATATCCATTCGAGGCTACAGTTGCATCTGGAGCAAGTGAAGAGGATATCATAGAAAAAATTGACATTGGAGGTATTTCTCTAATAAGAGGAGCCGCCAAAAACTTCAACGATGTACTCATTGTTTCTTCTATGGAGCAATACGATGATGTACAAGGAATGTTGGATTCACAAAACTGTGAAACATCTCTTGAGCAAAGGAAATCTTTTGCTTGTAAGGCATTCGATATTTCTTCTCATTATGATTCAGCTATTTTCAACTATTTCAACAAGGAACAAGAAGAGCCATCTTTTAAGCAAAGTGTGAGACAGGCGCAATCACTGAGATACGGTGAGAACCCTCATCAAAATGGTAGTTTTTTCGGAGATCTCACAGCTCTTTTCGATCAGCTCAATGGCAAAGAGCTTTCATACAACAATTTGGTAGATGTAGATGCAGCAGTTTCTCTAATCAGAGAATTTGAAGGGGAAACAGCGTTTGCAATCATCAAGCATACCAATGCTTGCGGTGTAGCCAAAGGTAAGGATGTGAAAGACGCCTATTTGAAAGCCTTATCTTCGGACAATGTATCGGCTTTTGGTGGAGTATTGATTACCAATAAGAAAGTTGACTTAGCAGCTGCCGAAGAAATCAATAAATTGTTTTGCGAAGTGCTGATTGCTCCTGAATATGACGAAGAAGCAGTAAAACTTTTAAAATCCAAGAAAAACAGAATTGTTCTTAGAATCAAAGACTTGGCACCTAATCCAGTTCAATTCAAATCACTTTTGAATGGAGTGATAGTTCAAGATGCTGATTTGAAAACTGATGTAAAGGAAGACTTGACAACAGTCACCAAAAAAGAACCAACTAGCGAGCAAGTGGAAGCAATGCTTTTCGCTTCAAAAATTTGTAAACATACCAAATCAAACACGATTGTTTTCACTAACAACGACATGATGTTGTCTAGCGGAACAGGCCAAACCAGCAGAGTGGATGCCTTAAATCAAGCGATCGAGAAGGCAGAAAGTTTTGGTATGGATTTAAATGGTGCGGTAATGGCTTCGGATGCTTTTTTCCCTTTTCCTGACTGTGTGGAAATAGCCAATAAAGCTGGAATTGCAGCCGTTATTCAGCCTGGTGGGTCTATTAAGGATCAGCTTTCAATAGATTATTGTGACGAAGTAGATATGGCTATGGTCATGACTGGCACTCGTCATTTCAAACACTAAGTATTCAATTACCTAATATCTATCGATGTTAGTATTGATTACCTGATTTTTTGTGCGTAATTTGTGATCTTTTGATCAGCAAAAATATTTTTGAGTAAACGAAGTTATGGGAATATTTGATTTTTTCTCGAGTGATATTGCGATTGATTTAGGAACGGCTAATACCTTGATCATAAGCAAAGGAGAAGTAGTGGTGGATGAGCCCTCCATCATCGCTATAGATAAGGCCAAAAACAAGGTGCTTGCCATAGGAGCAGAAGCCATGCAAATGCATGAAAAAACGCATGAAAGCATCAAAACCATTCGACCTCTCAAAGATGGAGTGATCGCTGATTTTCAGGCTGCTGAATCTATGATTCGCGGCATGATCAAAATGATTGATAAAGATAAGAAGAGATTATTCCCAGCTTCTCATCGTATGATCATTTGTATTCCTTCAGGTATTACTGAAGTGGAAAAAAGAGCCGTTCGAGATTCAGCAGAGCATGCTGGAGCCAAAGAAGTTTTTATGATTCATGAGCCTATAGCAGCCGCTATCGGTATTGGAATCGATATTGAGCGACCAGATGGTAGCATGATTGTAGATATTGGAGGTGGTACTACTGAAATCGCAGTAATTGCGCTTTCTGGAATTGTATGTGATCAATCTATCCGCGTAGCTGGAGATGCCTTCAACAAAGACATTCTCGATTACATGAGAAGACAGCACAATTTGTTGATTGGAGAAAGAACAGCTGAAAAAGTGAAAATTCAAGTAGGTTCGGCTTTGACGGAATTGGACGAAGGCCCTGAAGATTTTGATATTAGAGGTAGGGACTTAATGACAGGTATTCCTAAAGTCATAAAACTTTCTTACTCGGAGGTAGCTTTTGCAATTGATAAATCAGTTTCAAAAATTGAGGAAGCAGTTCTCAAAGCCTTGGAGATTGCTCCTCCTGAATTGTCAGCAGATATTTATGATAACGGTATATACCTCACAGGTGGTGGTGCCTTGCTTCGTGGGCTAGACAAGAGGCTAGGCATGAAGACTAAATTGCCAATTCATATAGCCGAAGATCCACTAAAGGCTGTGGTACGTGGAACAGGAAAAGCATTGAAAGAATTAGAGCGCTACCGTGCCGTGTTAATGCAGTAAAATAAATGGAACGACTCTTCCAGTTTCTATATAAGTATAGAACTTTCATCCTGTTGGTAGTGCTGGAAGGAATCTGTTTTTGGATTATTGTCAATTCCAACAATTATCAAGGGGCAAAGTACTTCACATCAGCCAATAGATTAGTCGCTTCTATCACATCGACCTCAGATCAAGTTGGGGATTATTTCAATTTAGCCGATCAGAATAATAAATTGGCTGAAGAGAATGCAAAACTGCGTCAGCAGTTACTCGATTTGTCGGATTCAATTTACATGGCCAGTTTTCTGCTTGATTCAAGTCATTTGGGCATAAAAGCCAAGGTCATTGACAATTCTCTTTTTTATAGAAATAATTATTTGACCCTAAACAAAGGCTCAGATCATGGAATTAGAAGTGGTATGGGCGTGGTAGGCCCGGATGGGATAGTAGGACAAGTACTAAATGTCTCTAAAAATTACTCAACTGTCATTTCAGTTTTACATGGCAAGTCTATGATTTCGGCGCAGCATATGTCTACTGGGACATTGTGCTCAATTGTTTGGAAAGGAGAAGATCCTCTTTATGCAGACCTAGAATTTCTGCCTAGACATATATCTATAGCACCAGGTGATTTGATAAGCACATCGGGCTTTAATTCAATTTATCCAGAAGATGAAGTGATAGGGATAGTTTCTGAAGTGAATTTGGAAGATGATGCTACTTTTTATGAGGTGAAAGTTAAGCTGTCAACAAATTTCTATACGCTTACACATGTTTATCTGCTGAATTTAACAGGTCAAGAAGAGATAGATTCTTTAAAAGTACAACTCGAATATGAATAGGTTTAATGTTTTCGGGGGATTTTTCAGAGCCATATTGCTCATACTTGCTCAAGTGATCTTGTTCAAAAATCTAGTGCTATTTGATAGTGCTTTTTGCTTCGGGTACATTCTCATATTTCTGATGTTACCCATGGATACAAATCCTATCGTGCAACTCTTAGTTGGATTTGTCGTGGGAATAATTATTGATTCCTTTTATAATACTTTAGGAATTCATGCAGCGGCAAGCGTGCTTCTGGTGTATGTAAAAATCTACTGGTCAAAAGTCATGACACCAAGTGGTGGCTACGATTCTGGACCAAAAATCAATTTGAGAACACAAGGCCTTGGATGGTTTGTAACTTTTATATTTCCGCTAGTATTCGTTCATATTTTGGCTCTTCTATTTATAGAGGCAGCCGGTTTTGGACTCTTTTGGCAGACATTGACTAAAGTATTTTATAGTTCTGTGTTTACACTAGTGATTCTATTGATCATTCAATATTTGTTCTATAAAAAAGTAAAATAGAACGTATCTGAGGATTGAAATATTAAGTTTAAATAAAGCAATCGAACTTTGCTTAAATTTTTTGATAGAGAAACTCGTATTCTAATATAATGAATGAAGATAGAAAATATATTGTCAGGATAGCGATCGTATTAGTTGCGACGGCTTTCTTGATCAAATTGTTTTCTATTCAAGTACTGGATGACAACTACAAGGCTGCTGCTGAGAGTAACATCATCCATACTGTGACAGAATATCCATATCGTGGTCTGATCTTCGACCGAAATGGAAAATTATTGGTTTATAATGAACCTATTTTCGATTTGGACGCAGTTCCAAAAGAGTTGTACATCGAAGATACGCTGATGCTTAGCGGGATGTTAGGTATCGACTATGAAGATTTATTATCTAACCTTCAAAAGGCAAGGCGCTATTCTTCTATTCAGCCAACTACCATTGTCAAGCAGGTGCCCAATCAGGTCTTTGCCAAAGTGCAAGATCAATTGGTGGATTTTGACGGAATTTACCCAAAAGCAAGAACGATTAGAGGTTATAAGTACAACAGTTTGGCGAATGTGTTTGGTTACATAGGTGAAGTGAGCAAACGCCAGCTTGATCGCGATACCACCAACTACTATAAGAGTGGTGATTATATGGGTATTACTGGCTTAGAGTCTTCCTATGAAAATTACCTAAGGGGTAAACGAGGAGTCAAATATAAAATGGTCAATGTTCGGCGAGTGGAAAAAGGCTCGTTTAAAGACGGTGAATTAGATACGCTCTCAATTCCAGGCGAAAACTTAACGCTAAGTATTGATATGGGTCTACAGGCCTACGCGGAAAAATTGATGGAAGGAAAAATAGGTAGTGTAGTAGCCATTGAGCCGGCAACAGGTGAAATACTCACATTCGTATCAGCACCTACTTATGATCCTGCGCATTTAGCAGGAAGGAATTTCAGCGATAATTTTAAGCAGTTGACCACAGATAGCTTAAAACCACTATTCAATCGTCCATTGATGGCGATGTACCCTCCCGGGTCGATTTTTAAAATTGTACAAGGGCTAATTGCTCTTGAGGAAGGAGTGATTGGTGCAAATGATAAAATTTATTGCGATCATTCTTTAATTGGAGACCATGCACCTCCAGGGTTATATGATATGCGTAAAGGAATCATGCTATCGTCTAACAACTACTTTGCTAGAGTTTTCCGACTAGTCATAAATCAACATCCCGAGATGAGTCAATTCGAGCAAGCACCTCTAGGTCTTGCCAATTGGAAAGAACAAGTGGGAAGATTTGGTTTAGGCCTTCCTTTGGGTGTTGACCTACCTAATGAAAAATCAGGGTTTATGCCGGGTCCGGACTATTATAACAGAGTATATGGTACGGGTAGGTGGAAAGTGTCAAATTTGACATCTTTAAGTATTGGACAAGGGGAAATATTAATGAATCCTATTCAAATGGCTAATTTGGCTGCAATTATGGCAAATAGAGGATATTATTATAAACCTCATATTGTGAAATCCATCGGAGAATCAAACTACTTACTACCCGAGTTCAGAGAAAAGGTTGAAACTGGGATCAGTGCAGAACACTTTCCTGTGATTATCCAAGGGATGGCAGATGCGTTGAGAGGAACAGCACCTAGAGCTATCGTGCCAGATATAGAAATTTGCGGCAAAACTGGTACGGTAGAAAACCCCCATGGAGAAGATCATTCCGTTTTTATGGCGTTCGCTCCTAAAGATGATCCAAAAATTGCCATTTCAGTATTTGTAGAAAATGCGGGCTGGGGAGGCAGAGCTGCGGCTTCTACAGCTAGCTTACTTATTGAAACTTATTTAAAGGGATCTCATAATCGTCAGTGGTTGGAAGATTATGTTTTAGTAGGTGATTTCAAAGATAAAAAAAGGAAAGCACCTAAGGCTCCAGTTTTGGCTGATTCGGTTAAGGTGGATAATAATAATGTACTCCAAAATGAAAATGTAGAATGAGAGGAGAGAGTATATTAGATAGAGTCGATTGGGCAACTATTAGCTTGTACTTTGTCATGGTACTGTTAGGTTGGTCAAGCATATATGCCGCAGTTTATGATGAGGAAAATGCAGCTGACCTCATTTCACTGGCTTATAATCCAGGAAAACAATTAGTGTGGATAGGCACGGCTCTGATTATCATCATTGGGGTTATGAGTCTGGACTTCAAATTTTACGATTATTCTGGGTTCATCATATATGGAGTAGTCATTGTGCTTTTAATAGCAGTGTTAACAACAGGGACAGTTGTGGCAGGTTCTAAGTCCTGGTTTCAAATTGGTAGCTTTCGATTACAGCCTGCAGAATTTGCTAAGTTTGCCACGGCATTAGCTTTAGCAAAATATTTGGGAGACGTTCATGTCAAGTTTGAAGAGATTAAAACTCAACTTATTGCATTGGCTATTATGGGTGTGCCTATGTTACTTATTCTCCTTCAAGGAGATGCCGGATCGGCTATGGTTTTTAGTTCTTTTTTGATCGTACTTTTTAGAGAAGGAATATCACCGATTTATTTCATTCTTGGCTTTGCCTTTATCATATTATTCATTCTTACGCTATTGGTCAGCAAGACGGTTCTTTTTATTGCCACGATTGTGATCTGTGTGATTATGATAGGTGTATCATTCAAGCATCCAAAACGTATTATTGCTACGGTGGTGTTAGGAGTCATGGTGTTTGTTACAGTCATTAGTGTAGATTTTTTAATGACTAACGTGCTCAAACCTCACCAGAGAAGTAGAGTAATTTCTTTAGTCAACCCTGATGCCGACCCACTGGGTGCGGGTTGGAATGTGACTCAATCTAAAATTGCGATTGGGTCTGGTGGATTTTTTGGCAAAGGATTTTTAGATGGCACTCAAACTAAATTTGATTTTGTACCTGAGCAAAGTACTGATTTTATTTTTTGTACGATAGGTGAAGAGCAAGGGTGGATTGGTAGTCTTGTATTGATTTCACTCTTTGTCGTACTCCTATTTAGAATTTCTGCAATAGCAGAGAGACAAAAGTCAAAATTTGCGAGAATTTATGGTTATGGTGTACTGAGTGTTTTCTTTTTCCATTTTGCTGTCAATATTGCTATGACAATCGGATTTTTTCCAGTCATTGGGATACCATTGCCATTCTTTAGCTACGGAGGGTCTTCACTTTGGTCATTTACCATTCTATTATTTATTCTGATCAAATTGGATTCTCATCGCATGCAGATTTTGATGCGATAATCAGCTAGCTGGGATTTTAATTAACAAATCGTCGTTGATTTTTACTTCATAGAATTCAAAAAAGTATTCATCTTTTTCCCCTTGAATGATATGCACTTGCATGGGAAGATCGATCCCATTTATGTCTTCCCATTTGGTGAATATGATCTGGATGCTTTCTTCAGTGTCATAAGGATTGGTGATTAAAAAACTTTGAACTTGTTTTGACTTTTTGTCAAATGTGAAAAACACTTCATTACCCGCTGTATCCAAATATTGGCCATCGATAAAATTAAAAATTAGCTTAGGATTATATGCAATCATATGAAATGAGTGGCTTTTTCCTACAGAAATTTCTTTAGACTCAGTCCACCTTTCAATTGTATCCCCAGCTAAGGTGAAACCCAAACTATCTCCATAAATAACAGCATCGTAATCAGGGTCACTGCTTGGGTAGCTTTGATGAAAGCGGGTATATCCATCAACTGTAGCATGTAGTTCAGTATGATACACTCTTGACGGCCCCTTGCAATTGGCTTTTGATATTATCGAGTAGACGTCTACTTTTTCAGGTTTGGCTAAACAGCCAATGAGGACAAGAAAGAAAATATACTTTAGGCTTACCATAAGATCACATTTCAATTGAAACAATGATAATGGCTAAGCCCCTATCGTGTTTTTATCTAAACCTTTTGAAAATTACTTTGAGCAATTCCTTAACCTCATCTGAATTCATATCCCAAGTATACTTTTTAGCATAATTCTGAACCAACAACTCTACGGAAGAATCAAATGAGTCACAATTTTCAACTTCATTCATTGCAACTTCATAGTCCTTGTCATTTCCTTCGAATAAGTCATTGACAAACATGTAGCGTTGATTGATATTGATATTGTTTTTAAGGGTTGATAGTGATTTTGATTCTAGAGCAGTAGCAACCGTTTTGGCTTTTTCTTTTTCTTCGTAGCGTTGGTTTAGCGTTTTAATGTCCTCTTTGTATTGTTGATTGACATTGTGAGTTTCATCTTCCAAATCCTCCTCTACAGGTTTGAATTCTTCATTAATATCTTCTTGTGAAGCCGACTCTTCTGGCGATATGGTCTCCATTTCTTCTAGTTCATCAAGAGGCTCAGGCATAGGAAGCTCTTCCGCATCTGCTTTTTTATCTACCACATCCAGTGGCAAGGTCAAATTGAATAATTCAACCGTTTGCTCCAATTCTTGATTTGAGCTAGTGTACGATGTGAGTGCACCCTGTATGGCGTGATTCAAATCATCTCCTCGTTCAAGTTTTTTAAACAAATCATCGAAGAGCGGCTTGTGTATTTTGATGTACTTGCTACTACTTTTTAGTTCTTTACTTTTATCTGCTGATGTGGTTTTAGACAATTCTTGCGTAAAATAAGAAGCCGGATCATAGAGCAGCTCTAATGTAGCCATTACCGCCTTTTCTAAAAGAGGAGAGAAGTGCTCTTTGCTTATTTGAATATTTTTGGAAAGCGTATTGATAAAAGCTTTAAGAGCTTGATTGACATCCTCGTTTTTATAGTCAAAATAAGGACTTTTGAATTTCTTTATCTCTTCCTGCCATTCATCAAATAGTGCTTTGAGAACAAAGAAATTGACCTGCTTGACAGGTGTTATAGATATAATTTGCTGACCTGAAATGGAGTCGTTTTGGCTAAAAAATTCTTTGACAATTTTGGCTGAATAAGACTGGATATAGGTGTTTGTGGCTTCTTGATTTAATTTGCTACCGTGCATAATATTTGCTTCTTTTGCTAAGTTAAAGAATATGCCGAAAATCGTTATACAAAACCTTCACAACAAGGAGATTTTCATCAAAAACGAAAATAAAAATCTTTTAGATATAATTCACGAAAATTATATCGATTGGATGCATGCTTGTGGAGGAAAAGGAAGGTGCACGACCTGTAAAGTTCAAGTGTTTGAAGGGCTGGAAAACTTCTCAGAAGAGACTCAGGCGGAGCTAAAATATAGAAGATTGAAGCGATTGGCTGAAAATGAAAGACTATCTTGCCAATGTCAGGTTCACGGAGATATCGTAGTGAATGTGGCACCCGAAAATAAGTTCAATCATATCCAGTACTCTGACTAAATCGAATGTTTGTTGAACCCAGAATAGATAGTTTTAAAGCAGACCGCAAAGGAGTTGGTTGGATTGAAGTGATTTGTGGCTCTATGTTCTCTGGCAAAACCGAAGAGCTTATACGTCGTTTGAATCGGGCTAAAATTGCCAAGCAAAGGATTGAAATTTTTAAGCCGACCATAGATACACGTTATCACGAATCTAGTGTGGTTTCTCATAATGAGTCTTCTATCAGATCTACTCCAGTCCAGTTTGCGGACGATATTTTGCTCCTAGCTGGCGATAGTGATGTGGTTGGAATTGACGAAGCTCAGTTTTTTGATATGGAACTTATCCATGTAGCAAGAACGCTGGCAAACAAGGGGAAAAGAGTGATTCTTGCAGGTTTGGATATGGATTTTAAAGGGGAACCTTTTGGACCAATGCCAGGTCTGATGGGCATAGCAGAATTTGTTACAAAAGTGCACGCTATTTGTATGAAATGCGGAGGTGTGGCTTCCTACTCTTACAGGTTAACTGAATCAGACAAAAAAGTACTTCTGGGTGAACATGATGCATATGAAGCCAGATGTAGAAAGTGTTTTTATGAAGATTTTACGGATGAACGAAAGAATTAATCTGTTGATAATCCTTCTATTTCTGACTTATAGTACGTTTGGTCAGGAATTGATCCCTGTTGGAACCTGGCGATCTCATTTCAACTATGAGCAAACTTATTTGGTAGAAAAAACGACTACAAAAGTATTTTCTACCACAGACCAGGGCTTGATGTATTTCGACCAAGAAGATGGTAGTGTTAATAAATTATCTAAAGTAGATGGTCTGAGCGATGTAGGCATTTCTGCGCTTACTTATAATGCAGAAAGTGAGTACCTGACTTTAGGTTATCAGAATGGAAATGTAGATATAATTACCTCAGATGGTATTCAAAACTTGCCTGTTCTACTTGAAAGCGACATAACTGAAAGTAAGCGAGTTAATCATGTTTCATTTTACAATGGCAATATGAATTTATCGACAAATTTTGGGCTATTGGTGCTAACTACAGATAACCAAGTTACGGAGGCCTATCAAAACTTAGGAGAAAATGGAGAAATCATCGAAATTAGGTCGTCTACCATTCTAAATGATGTCATGTACTTGGCTACAGAAGATGGCGTTCTTGCTGGAGAATTGACCTCGGGCGATAATTTGCAGGATTTCAACAATTGGGAGCGATTTCCAACTAGCGTGGTATACGATAAAGACATGGTTGCCATAGCATCAGCAAATTCCAGTGTTTATTCCACGTCATCCAGCCAACTTTTCAAGTTAACAGGAAGTGCCTGGACTGAAATTGACTTGAATTTGGGAACTGAGGAGAGTATCATAAATATCAGAATGGGTCTAAATGTATTATTGATTCTGACGGATCAACGAGCCTTGACTATGACGGCATCAGCGTCTATTGAAAAAATTAATATACCTGATAATGCAGAAGTGAATGATTTACTGCAAGAAGGAGACGAGAATTTTTGGTATGCGGATGGTTCATTGGGATTGTCAAAAATTGAAAATGATGCGGTCGAGCATATTGTATTAAGTGGCCCTTTGAATGGCATTGAAAAATTAAAAATAGAATCAGAGGAAGTGTATGCACTTCCTTCATTAGCAACGAATTATTCCAATCCAGTTTCAAATAATTTGGGCTATTCACTTTTCAGTAATGGTGTCTGGAAAACCGTTAAGCCAAGTGACATCAATGAATTTTCGAATATTTCAGATGTTGTCAGCGTGGGAGATGGACTGCTTCTATCTTCTTTTGGTCAAGGAATTTTAGATGATGAAACTGATGGAATTATAGATTATACGAATAGCCCTCTGGATGAGAATGATGCGAGTACAGGTAATACGCTAGTTTCTGGATTGGCTTTAGATCAATCTGATAACATTTGGGTAGCAAATTTCAGTGCCCATTCATTATTGAAATGGGATGGAGAAGAAGAATGGGAATCGTTTGATTTTGGAACTTCAGCTGGGTCAGAGCCTACATCACTGTCTGTCAATGAAAACAATCAAGTTTGGATGACTTTGGGTTTAGTGAGCGGACGAGGCCTTTTGGCTTATGATATAGCTGCAGACGCTAGCCGATATGTAACTGCCACTGCTACCAATTTGCCCTCAAATCAAGTAAATGATGTTGCCTTTGGGAAAGATGATGAAATCTGGTTTGCTACTGACCTGGGCATAGCTTATTTCCCATTTTCTTTTGGTGTAGTTACGGATCAGACTATCGACGTTTCACTACCAATATTTGAACAAAGCATTTTGTTCCAAGATAAACAAGTGAACACGATAGCAATTGATGGGGGCAATCGTATGTGGGTAGGTACTTTAGAAGGACTTTGGCTTTTTGATGATGGTTTTAATAATTTGATCCATCACTTTACAGAAAATAATAGTCCATTGCCATCCAATAGCGTAATAGATTTGGCGATACACCCTGAGACAGGCGAGCTTTTTATAGCCACAGAAGAAGGAATAGTCTCTTACCGAACTAAAGCTACAGAAGGAACAAACGTTCATCATCAAGTAAAAATATTTCCCAATCCAGTCTTGCCAGATTTTGAAGGTTGGGTGGGTTTGTCTGGTTTAGCCAATGATGTAAGAATTAAAATTACCACCATCGCTGGACAATTAGTCCGAGAAGTAAACGCCGTAGGTGGAGGGGCTTCTTGGGATGTAAGAGATTATGCTGGTCGGCGAGTAAGTACTGGGGTCTACCTGGTTTTTAGTGCAGATCAAGAGGGGAAAGAAACTTTTGTTGGAAAAATTGCCGTCATAGACTGATGCTTCAAAAGACAAGAGGCATAGTACTGAATTATATCAAATACAGAGAAACTTCTATCATTGCCCGAGTCTATACTGAAAATTTTGGCATTCAGTCTTACATTATAAATAGCGTCAGAAGTCAGCGTTCAAAAAAAGGCCTGGCCTTACTCCAGCCATTGACCATCCTTGATATGGTGGTCTATTTCAAAAACCAAAAAGCTGATGGGCTACAAAGAATCTCGGAATATAAACCAGCCCATAGTTTCACATCTATTCCATTTGATGTTAAAAAGTCAGCTATTGCATTATTTGTAACCGAGTTGCTCACTAAAGTGCTCAAAGAAGAACAAGACCAAGGACAAGTCTTTGAATTTTTGTTTCAATTCATTTTGAATTTAGATCAAAGAAAAGATGCCTATGAAAGCTTACACTTGTATTTAATGATACAATTGACCCATTATATCGGATTTGGCATACATTCAAAAAAGGATCTTGATAACAATGGAATTTTGCATGAGCTATCTACTAGCTATGAAGATATTTATGATGGTGTACTCATGCTTAATTCAAGTAGCCTCTCAGATCAATTCGAAATCTCAAACCCATTGAGACGAGACGTTCTAAACTACATGATAGCATATTACAAATTGCACGTAGAAGGTTTCCGAGAACTCAAATCTTTGGATGTTCTAACTCAAATATTTCGATAGGCAGACAACCATTCCCGAAAGAATCTATAAATTTATCTTAAACATTTTCTAATCATACAATTATGAAAAATCTATCCATAGCTCTATTGAGCGTTATTATATTTAGTTGTTCTTCACCAAATAAATCTTCTGAGCAATCTGCACCTGTTGAAGACAATACTGCTATTGCAGAGAAACCTACTGCTGATTCTACCTATGTGTTTTTCAAACACCCAACAGATGGAGCTACAGTACCTAGTCCAGTTTATATAGAAATGGGTGTATCTGGCATGCAAATAGAACCTGCCGGAGCAGTCAAAGAAGGATTTGGACACCATCATATTTTGATCAATCAATCCAGCTGGCCAGAAGGCACTGTGATTCCTATGTCGGATTCTACTATTCATTATGGAAAAGGTCAAACGGACACAACAATAGAACTTGAGCCTGGTGAGTACACACTTTCGTTACAATTTGCAGATGGAGTACATTCGTCTTACGGTGAAAAAATGGCGGCTTCGATTACTGTTGTTGTTGAATAAATAATTGCTAACCCAAATATATTCTCATGAGTGAAAAACTGTATAACGAGATTCCATCATTGGATTTGGCCGACTTCAATTCAGGTGATGAGACAAGAAAGCAAAAATTTGTTGCAGATCTTGGTGCTGCCTATCATAGTATCGGATTCGTGGCAGTAAAAAATCATGGGTTGTCAGATGAACTTTGTACAAAGCTCTATCAAGCGGTTCAAGACTTTTTCGCATTACCAGATGATATAAAGCAGAAGTATGAAGTTCCTGAGCTCTTTGGGCAACGAGGATATATTGGGAAAGGTAAAGAGCATGCCAAAGGTAGGGCTACCGGAGACTTAAAAGAATTTTATCACGTAGGTCAGGAAGTTACAGATGGTGATCCTATCAAAAAGGAATATCCAGACAATATTTGGCCCGAAGAAATTCAAAATTTTGACAAAATAGCGTTGGAGGCTTACCAAACATTGGAAAAGGCGGGAAGACAAATGCTTAAGGCTATTGCTATCTATTTGGGGTTAGAGGAGAATTATTTCGAAAGTCGCGTTCACAATGGCAATAGTATTTTAAGGCCTATTCACTATTTCCCAATAGAGAATCCAGAAGAAGTGCCAGATGATGCGGTGAGAGCAGCTGAGCATGGCGATATCAATCTGATAACTTTGCTGATGGGAGCCAGTGCCGATGGTTTACAGGTACTTCGTAGAGATGGAGAGTGGATTCCAATTACAGCCTTGCCTGAGCAGATCGTGGTCAATGTAGGGGATATGCTGGCCAGACTTACTAATGATAAATTGAAGTCTACAATTCATCGGGTAGTGAATCCGCCAAAGGAATTAATGAAAACTTCACGATTTTCTATACCATTTTTCATGCATCCAAGATCGGACATGGATTTGACATGTTTGGAAAATTGTATTGATGATGCTCACCCCAAACAATTTGAAGACATTACTGCAGGAGAGTTTTTACATCAAAGGTTAGCAGAAATAGGGCTGAAGAAGTAATGATCAGAAAAGTCCGATACTACATTTTTCTCAAGGATGTAATTCTTTTAACTATTTCTGCATTTGGCGGACCGCAAGCTCATTTTGCTATGATGCTGGATGTGCTCGTCCATAAAAGAGGTTATCTCGAAGAGAAGGATTTAATCGAACTCACAGCATTGTGTCAGTTTTTACCTGGCCCCACATCCACGCAAACTTTGACCGCCATAGGTTTTAAAGTAGGAGGGCCTAATCTGGCCTACCTCACATTGTTGATTTGGATTACGCCAGCATTTTTGATTATGACTTTTGCAGGCGTTTTCATTTCCACATTAGAAGAATATAACATTTCAATGGAATTTGCTCGATTCATCAAGCCTATGGCCGTGGGAATAGTAGCCTACTCTGCTTATGTCATTATTAAAAAGGTAGTGACAACAAAACTGGCCGTGGTGCTAATGATGGTCGCGGCGGTAGCGAGCTTTTTAGTGCGTACGCCTTATGTCTTTCCAGTTATTCTTCTGATAGGTGGCAGTATTACCGCTTTTGATTACAAGCGTCATGAAAAAGAGGAAAAGGAAGGTATAAAAATTCAATGGTCCAATTTTATTTTATGGGCTGGTGTCTTAGTCGGTGCAGCTTTAGTTGGTGCGTCTGTTGATTGGTTGGGGATTAGAATTTTTGAAAACTTTTATCGTATTGGTAGTTTGATTTTTGGAGGAGGTCAGGTGCTGGTGCCATTCATGTATACTGAATTTGTAGAATTTAAAGAGTATCTAACTTCCGAAGAATTTTTATCAGGCTTCGCACTCGTGCAAGCTGTTCCAGGGCCAGTATTTTCCTTTGCATCCTATGTAGGTTCTATTTCCATGAAGGAATATGGGATGTTTGGTCAGATGATGGGAGGACTTATGGCGGCTCTAGGCATATTTCTTCCCGGAACTTTTTTGATCTTCTTTGTGATTCGATTTTGGGAAGAGTTAAAAAAATTCAGAATCGTAAAAGCATCTCTCGATGGTGTAAATGCGGCAAGTTCAGGTATGATTTTGGCCGCCGTAGTTTTGCTCTCGCAACCGCTGATGGGCGACTATCTGAATTATATCATTATGATCGGCACATTTGCCATTATGTTCACCAAGAAAATACCCACTCCTTTCTTAATCCTTGCCGGATTACTTGTTGGCATTATATTATGACACCACAGGACTTGGAGCGTAGGCGAATTGTGTGGCAGGCGCTTTCGGAATTATATCTTGATACCGAGCTTTCTTCTGATCAGTTGAAGTGTATCACTCTCATTTGTAAGCGTTCTGGATTTAGTCTGAAAGAATTAAAAAATATTGATTACTATGAAGTTGCTCCGTTACTAGGTAGAAACTTATTAAGTCCAGCAGGTGTTTGGTCTGGATTCGAGCCTTCATGGCTATTGCAAGGGTGTGAAAAAAATTATCACAAACGCAATCAATTTCTGAATAGCCTTAGGTGTCACATATTGAACCTTCTTATAATTTATTCAAGAAGGAGCAATTGGAATTCTATAGCAATAAACATAAAAAAACCTCAGCTACATAAGTAACTGAGGTTTTAGCTTTTTTTGAATTTGAACCTTAGTTCAACTTGGCAGGAGGAGTAATTCCCATCTTTTTGAATACCAAATCAGAAACGTCATATTTCTCATCTGCATCCAATAGGATATCTACACCTGGTACGCCAGTGCTGAAAATCATGTCATAACCATTTTCAGTTCTAACAGCTTTAACAGCATTTCCAATTTTTTCGAAAAGTGGAGCAAATAATTCACCTTGTTTCTTTTGTAAAGAAGTTTGAGCTTCTCTTTGAAATGCTTCGAATCTCTGATTCAAAGACTGCAATTCAGCTTCTTTGTCGGCTCTCACTAGATCAGTCATAGTAGCAGCTCCTTGCTGATATTCTTGCAACTTAGTTTGTAGCTCAGAGCCCTTAGATTGCAATTGATTTTGAAGTTGAGCCTCGTAAGCTTTGAATTCAGAATCTACTTGCTTAGCCTCTGGCATTTGGCTAAGGATGTACTCCACATTGGTATAGCCTATTTTCAAGACTACGCCTTGCGCACTTGCAGTCAGGCTAAATGCAGACAATACAACTGCAAAAATTATCGATTTAACTTTCATAATTCAATTCTAATTAGTTGTTACTTATTACATCGTTTTTATCACCGAGTCCAAGTTCCTCCAGCACGTAATCCGTATAGTCATGAACTGGGTCGGTATAGATCATTACCAAATCTCCAGACTTGTCAAACACAATTTGCAAGCGATGATTTTTGGCAACTATCTCGACAGCATCAAATACTTGATCCTGCACAGGTTTGATTAATTCTTTTTTCTTCAAAAAAAACAGGCCTTCGAATCCAAATACCTTTTTTTGGTATGCCTTCACTTCGTCCCATTTAAGATCGATTTCTTTTAATCGATCATCTTTCATTTCTTTTGTCAACAGTACCTCCTCAGCTTGTAAGGAAGTCTCCATTTCTTCAATGGATTTGTACATGCCCTGAATTTCTTGCTCCCAGGCTTTTGATATTTTTTCTATCTCACCTTTCGCCTCGCTGTATTCAGGCATTTGGCTAAGGATATAATCTGTGTCTACGTAGCCAAATTTCTGTGCAAATGTATCATTTAATATGAATATTAAAAGCACTAAAATCAGCGATATAAGTCGGGTTGCAATTTTCATACCACTAAAATTAGCCTTTGCACTTTATTTTATCTAATAATCTCATGCAATCTTCATTTTACCTTAGTTGCTGGCCAATGGAGAAGTGAATTTGACCTCCTGCATTACTGGACTGCCCTGGTAACGTATCATATCCATAACCCCAGTCAATTCCGAGCAATCCAAAGGCTGGCATAAAGATCCTAACACCAAATCCAGATGATTTATATAATTTGTTCGGGTTGAAATTCTCAAATCCATTCCAGTTATTTCCAGCTTCAGAGAATGCCAATAAATAAATAGTTGCTGAAGGATTTAGTGATACAGGGTATCTCAGTTCCATCACAAATTTGTTGTAGATATTACCACCCGTAATATTTGTCACTGGGTCATATGGAGTGATGGAATTGTTGTCATATCCACGAAGTCCAATAACATCATTACCCAAAAGGAAGTTGGTTCCAGTCAAACCATCACCACCGAGTTGGAATCTTTCAAAAGGTCCAACACCTACCTTTTCTTGATAATATCCCATGAATCCCATGTGAGCCCTTGCAGCGAGCACTAAGTCGCCAACTAACTGCATGTAATATTTCGCATCAAACATCCATTTGTGATACTCTACATACTTGTATTTTTCACTATTTTCAGCAGTAGCGTAGTCTATATCATTCCAAAGTGACCAAGGTGGAGTCAAGGCCAAACTTAAAGAAAGTGATGATCCAGATCTTGGGTACATTGGATTATCAACACTATTTCTAGCTAAGGTAGTATTGAAAGTAATGTTGTTGGCTGCCCCAGTACTAAATCCAAGAGAATTACCATAATTGAAAAGGTTGTATCTCAAGTATGAGATTGAATTACTTAAAGTGAAGTAATCATCTGGCCATTTCACTCGTCTACCTAAACTCACGGTAGTACCAAATACTTGCAACGATCCGATGGTCTTGTCGGTAAAGTAATCTATACTACGTTGAATGGAGTAGTTAAAACTAACTCCAAATGAATTAGGCTTCTTTCCTCCTAGCCAAGGCTCAGAAAAGCTTATCGAATAGCTTTGATATTGCCTGCCATTGGCTTGTAGCCTCAAGGAAAGTTTTTGCCCATCTCCCACTGGAAGCGGTCTCCATTTATCAAAATGCGGGATATTTCTTAGTGAGAAATTGTTGAATGTAAGTCCTAAAGTACCGACGAATCCGAACGTTCCTCCCCATCCACCGGATAGTTCAATTTGATCACTTGGTCTTTCTACAAGTTCCCATTCGATATCTACAGTTTCGTCAGCAGGGTTAGGTAATGGCTTTGGATTTACTTGCTCAGGGTCAAAATACCCAAGCTGAGAAAGTTCTCTTTGTGTTCTGATTAGTTCGGCACGGCTAAATTTCTGACCTGGAAGGGTACGCAATTCGCGTAAGATTACGTGATCATTGGTTCTGTCATTGCCAGTCACGTATACTTTGCGGATAGTAGCTTGCGCGCCTTCATAGACTCTCATTTCCAGATCCACAGAATCTCCATCTATTTTTGTTTCCACGGGGGTGACACTAAAAAACAGATACCCATTATCCATATACAAAGAGCTGATATCAGGACCGTTTGGATTAAAATTCAGCTTTTTATCAACCAATTCTAAGTTATAAATATCTCCTTTTTCAATAGCTAAGATTTGATCTAATGTTCTATCGTCATGAATGAAATTACCAACCCAATTGATATCTCTGAAGAAATATCGTTGTCCTGGATTTACACGAATGTTAATATCTACTGACTTTCTATCGGCAAATACGATAGTGTCTTCAGTTATTTCTGCATCTCTATGACCTTTGGAATTATAGAATTGAATGAGAGCTGCTTTGTCTTCTTCGTATTTTTCTTTTACAAATTTAGAGGACTTGAAAATATTCAATTTCACATTCTCATGAACGATTTCAATTAATGTATTTGAAACATTGTGTTTCACACTGTCATCCACAAACTCAAATCTTTCTTCTTTGGGTTTAAAAAGATCTAGACTCGAAGCAAGAAGAGCACTAATCAATTTAAATCTAGCTCGTTCCCCAGAATTCTTCATTTTGCTTTTGAGTTTTGCATCTGTGAAGTGCTCGTTGCCTACAAAATTTACATTTCTGATTTTTACTTTCCTGTTTTTATCAATTCTTACATCCAGCAGTACACTATTGTGGATGGTGCTATCAGTTTTGTATCGAATGTCAACTTCAGTATTTAGGTACCCTTTTTCGTAAAAGTATTTTTTGATAGTTAGCTCGGCATTTTTTCGAATGGCGTCTGTCATTACTCGTCCTCTGATCAAATTAACCTTTTCTCTTATATCAGATTCTTGACTTTTTGTTAAGCCTTTAAACTCAAATCTGCTGAGACGTGGCCGCTCTGAAAGTGAAATAGTAAGATATACATCGTCTCCTTCAACCTTAGAGGCGTAAATTTGAATATCCCCAATCAGTCCTTGTTTCCATAGTTTTTTGATAGCTGAAGTGATGCCATCTCCAGGTATTTTTATTTTGTCTCCAACTTTTAGACCTGAGATGGAAATCAATGCTATTTTATCTAGGTATTCAGCGCCTTCTACTTCAATATCTGCTATTGTAAATTCCTGAGGATTGGAATAGCTGATATTGACGTTGTTTGGATCTACTCGCCCTTGGTTGCCATATCTAATTTGACCAACAGCGGCTGTTGAAACGCAAAGAAATAGTAAAAGTATTTTGGATTTCATCTTTTTTCCTGACCTATCGTTGCTTTGAATTTATTTTTGAATCAGTTGTTCACTTGTCATCCCTAATCGTCTTTCTCGATTTTGAAAGTCGAGGATAGCATGATACAAATGTTCTTTTCTGAAATCTGGCCAAAGCGTTTCTGTAAAATGTAGCTCAGCATATGCAGCCTGCCACAATAAAAAATTACTTATACGATGCTCACCACTAGTTCTGATCATCAATTCGACCTCAGGCGCAGTATGTTCATCTATATATTGATTTATGAAATCAACACTAATTGTATCAACTTCAGTTTTGTTTTCCTTTACTTCATCGATCAACTTCTTGACCGCATGACTAATTTCCCATTTCCCTCCATAATTCAATGCAAGTGATAAAATCATTCCTGTATTGCTTTCAGTTTGCTTCATTCCTATCGCTAGATTCTTTTGTGCATCTAATGGTAAATGCTCAATATCTCCAATTGGTTGTAAGCGAATGTTGTTTTTCACTAGAGTTGGGATCTCTTTTTTAATAGTAGATACTAGAAGCGACATCAAACCATCTACTTCAATCTTCGGCCTGTTCCAATTTTCTGTTGAAAAAGCATAAAGAGTCAGGTGTTTGACACCCAGTTCTGCGCAGCCTTCTGTCACGTCCCTAACAGCCTGAATAGCATTCTTATGACCAAACAGTCTAGCTGCTCCTCGCTTCTTTGCCCATCGTCCGTTGCCGTCCATAATAACGGCGATATGTGCTGGAATTTTTGCTTGATCAATCTTCTCTTTCATGCCCTCTTTGTTGGCCGTTGGCCAAAACCAAACCGCAAATTTGTGCTTTTTTTTAGTTAAAAGGAATTTATGAAGGGTTTAATTATCAGTACATTGATTTGTTTGGGACGTACCGGTATGTACATGGAATTTTATAGATCAAATAGGATATCGATATATTGAAAAAATGATACCAATCCTTGTCATTTGGATTTCCGTATTGAGTATTTGTTTTATCAAAGACATCTCCATCTGAAATGCCGTCTAATTGATCAAAGAAAGTTTTTCTCGCTCCAAATTCTAGTGCTAAACTGAATTGTTTGCCTATTAAATGTTTTACACCTCCTCCAAATGGCAGTACGGGTTGAATGCTGCTAAAATTATCTTCTTCACTTAAATTTAGAAATTTTGCTAGGCCGAATCCAGCGAAAAAATAGGGTGTCCATCTTATGGTGGAATTTTTATTTTTGTAATCAAGAAAATGATATTCAAAGGTGGCGGATGCTTCAAAAAAGGATCGATTAAAAGAAGCGTCCCTAATTTCTCCAAGAGCATCGAAAGGTTTGCTGTCATTACCAGATACATTCCCGTACAGCAATGCCACTTTAAAACTGACATCTTTTTCAAAATTGATACGATATAAGCCCTGAAGGCCCAAACTTTGATTGGTTATGTCGTAACCTCTATAGAGATCCCCAGCATAACTTATTCCACCAAGTGCTAATCCATATTCTGTTTTTTGGGCAAAACAAAAAGTTTGTATCAAAAGAAATGCCGATAAAATCGGCAATTTTTTTGATAGGATATGGCTAAAATGAAATTTCAAGAATTTTGTTTATCTAAACTTACCTCTTGTTGCACCTTTTTTGTCAAAAATATAGACAAGTCGAATTTGTGTTGTAAGATAAAAGTCATTCTGGTCAGGACCACCTCTTGAATGGTCACTGTTAATGTCATACCCGCTTCCATGAGTGTATGGGCCAGTAGTTCCTGTATCACCAGGATTTAGAGTACGGGTATCACCTGAAATTACATGCGTTGTTTCAGCACCTCTTTCTGACATAGCTCTGGCTAAATTATCATCACCGAACGATGCTAAATCAACATATCCACCACTTACATCATCGATGTAGTCAGTAAATAAGTATCTTAAACCAATTTCAAAATTCAAATCAAAATTGTGGTGTAATTTAAATTTTAACCCAAGCCCTATAGGAATCACAAAAGCAAATTTGCCGTAAGGATCAGCACCAATGCTGTCAATATTTTGACCTTCTGTACCTAAATCTCTCAAATCAACCCACTCTCCTGCTTCATCAATAGGATTTCCCGCCTGATCAAAATCTGGAGCTATCGCCTTTGGTGAATGGGCAATTACAGCTACCCCAGCAAATAGATATGGATTAATTGGGAACCTTCCTCTGACACCTCCATTATTTGGAATCATATCGGCTTCGAAACCAATTGAAAGCTCATGAATATTATTTTTAAAATGTAAATTTCTGAGATATCGACCACGTTGGCTGGCGTTTTCAGAGTTTCCATCACCGTTTTCGAAATCATCTCCTTCTATAGTGCCAAAATTGTAGCCCGCACGAAAGAAAATTCCTGGATAAATCATTCGGGATCCAGTAATCCCAAACCCGAATTTGGTTTCTCCATAGTTTGTGCTGAATCGCTTATCATTTGGAGATAAGTCACCATAGTAGTTGAGCAAGTTAATACTTGCACCTACGGTCCAGTAGTTTGTATTCCCTACCCCCCGGTAGCTTGTTCGTCCACCACTATAATTGGAATATTTTTTATTTCGACTTTTATTGTAGCCATAGCGCCTTTTCTGCCCAAAAGAGTCAGTAGCGCATACCACAAGTAGCAGCAATGTGAATGAGATTAATAATTTTTTACGCATTTCCAATAATCAAACGACCAAAAATCTTTTATAATATACCTAGGCGCAATTTATTCTAAACGCTAAAATTATTCTTTTTAACTTCTAATTCCTAACGTCCTGCCCCCAATTTAGCTTATTCCTTAAGGTGTCAAAAAAATTGGAGCCCAGAATTTTAACAAGTTTAGCCGAAAAATGCGCTTTTGTTAATGAGATTTTAACCGTACTATTTACTGTATGAGATCTAGAATCTAGCGATATTAGAAATGAACGACCTTTTCCTTCTATTTCAAAAGAAATCTCACTTTTATCAGAAACGACTAACGGGCGAACGTTTAAATTATGGGGACTTACTGGAGTTATTATAAAGCTGTCTGATTGTGATAAAACCAAAGGTCCTCCGCAACTGAGTGAATATCCTGTGGATCCGGTAGGCGTTGAAACCATTAAACCATCTGCCCAGTAGGTATTGACGAATTCACCGTCTATAAAACAGCGAACAATGATCATAGACGAAGTATCGCGTTTTAGAATAGCCACTTCATTAAGTGCAAAATTTTGCCCTTCAAACAGTTCTGTATTGCTATTCAAATGTAGTAGAGTCCTATTTTCAAGTTCATAGTGACCATCAAAAAATAGATTGAGAGCGGACTCTATATCATTTTTTGCGGTGGTAGCCAGAAACCCCATGGTACCAAGATTAATACCTAAAATGGGGATTTCTAATGCGCCAACTAATGAGACCGTTTCGAGCAAGGTGCCATCTCCACCCAAGCTGAAGAAGAAGTCAATAGGTTCCAGACTTTCTAATATGTTAATCTGGGGATAAGATGCCAAATAAGTCTTTGCTTCTGATCTATTCTCTTTGGCACACACATCCGTAATGAATATCTCATGTCCGTTGTCCAGCAATTTTTTTGCGATGGTTTTAACATATGGAAAGGACTCTTTCGAGAACTTTCTTCCATGCAGCGCGATTCTCATGTGTTAATGAATTTAGACTTTGAGGTATCTAAGTAATGTGTCGAGTCGTTCCTTTTCGATCAACTCTTCATCTCCTTTGCCAAATATAGAACTTATTGTATATCCGAATCTCTCTAACGCAGATATTATAACTGAGGCATTTTCAAGGTTCAATTTTATGGTTACTCTAATTTTACCTTGTTGTTGTTCATTGTTTTCTACAAAACTGCTAAGAATTTTCCCTCCTTCAGACTCAATAATTCTACTCAATTCTGTCATAGAGTAGTCCGTTTGAGTCATTGATAAAACAATGATAGTTCCAGGACTATTGATCGATGACATTTTTGAAAAGGCTTCTACGACATCTTGAATGGTCACGGTGCCTAGATATTTTTTATTTTCATCCAGTACAGCTACCAAATTTGAACTGGCTTCATAAGCTTTTTTGAGTAATTCGTAATAATGCTCATTCTGGTCCACAAACAAACCAGTACCCATGAATTGATAATCTTCAATTTTTTCAGCTCCCGTGAAATGGTCAAATAATAAATTCTCATTAAAAAAACCCAAAAAATCTCCATTCTCAACAATGGGAAGTTCATGCACATGAAATTCGCTCATCCATGACTGTGCCTTGCTTATATCATCAGTAGGCTTCAGTGGAGGAATGGTATAATTTATTAGGTCCTTAGCTCTCATACGGGTACCTTTTGATTCAAAAATTCATCTAATATTTCATTAAATTTTTCTGGTTGTTCCATCATGGGTGCATGACAACACTCATCAATAAAACGTAAAGTAGAATTCTTGATTAACCGGTTAAAATCGTGCCCAACACTTGGAGGAGTGATGGTGTCATTTAGTCCCCAGATTAACAAGGTTTCATTTTCTATCTTGTACAATTCGTCAGCCAAATTATTTCTTTGTGCGGATTTTGCCATCTGAATAATACGCATACATTTAGGTACGTCATTAGTAGTCTCAAAAATTTCGTCAATGTACTCCTTGGTTGCCGTATTGGGATCATAGAAAGTATATCTCACTTTTTCTTCTATAAACGCATAGTTTCCTCTCTTAGGATACGATCCACCCATAGAGTTTTCGAACAAACCGGAACTTCCCGTCAATATCATGCGATCAACTTTCTCTGGATGTTTCATGATGTACATGAGTGCCACATGTCCGCCAAGTGAATTGCCCATGATGTCAAAATTGCTATATCCCTTATGATCGATAAATGCCTCTACAAATTCTGTCAATTTAGTAAGCCCTGTTTCTCTAACTGGCATTTCATAGATGGGCAACATCGGTATGACTACTTTAAATTGGCTTGAAAATTTATTGACCACTGCTTCCCAGTTGCTAAGTGCACCGAACAAGCCATGTAGTAAAAGCATGACTTTACCATCACCTTCTTCAATGTATTTAAATTCTCCTTCCTCTATGATGTTGGGTACTTCAAGCATTCTGTAATTGTAGTTTTGCTAATATTAAGTATAATATATTAATTTCTGATGAATCAAACGTTAAGTTCTTGTTGATTTACTAATTCTTTCGAATGTTCGAAAAAGTCCATGAAGTAAGGGAACAAACCTGAAAACATATTGAACAAAGCAGGTGCAAATGATGCAACTGGCTCATAAAGCATGCTTTCTGTTGTTGTTGATTCACTTATTTTTCCTCCAAAAGATTCGAAAATCCAGAAAAATATGCTGATAAATAGTGCCCATTTCACAATTCCCATGAGGCTGCCAATGATGTCATCCAGGCTTCCCAAAAGAGTCATATCAATGATCTTTTTTACCGTTTTCCCAATGACATTCAATAGAACGATAATGCCAATGAATATAATGGTAAAGGCAATAATCGGAAGTAAAGTTTCATACCCCTCAATATATTCTGAAAGGATTGAAATCCCCCAATCTAAAAGTTTGATGCCTGCGAGAATAGCAGCAAAAAAAGCGACCAATGATATCACTTCCATCAGCATGCCTCTTCGGAAGCCAGTATAAGCTCCGATCAGTAGAAATATTAAAATGACTATGTCTATTGTATTCACCCTTAAGTAAGAAGTGTTTTGACCATTGCAGAAATTGTTTTACCATCTGCTTTGCCAGCTAGGGCTTTCGTAGCCATGCCCATCACTTTGCCCATGTCCTGTGGACCTGAGGCACCAGTTTGATCGATGACTTTTTGCAATTCTTTTTTCAGTTCATCTTCGCTCAATTGCTTTGGCAAATACTGGCTAATGATATCTAACTCACCTTGTTCTTTGTCAGCCAAGTCATCTCTTCCTTGCTCTCTAAACAAATCCAAAGAATCTTTTCTTTGTTTTGCTGCTTTAATTAAAAGTTTCATTTCAGCATCTTCAGAAATACCCTCGCTTGCTCCTTTTTCTGTTTCAGCCAAAAGGATCATAGATTTAATTGACCGAAGTGCAGTCAATTTTTCCTTTTCTTTAGCCAACATGGCCGATTTTATATCTGCGTTTATTTGATCTTTCAAGCTCATAATTCTGGTTTTCTTAATCGATGAATTGATTATTTTTGCGGCAAATTTAATCAGAAAGAATTCTAACCCAATGCGCGGTCTAAGATACAAAAGCCTCGTATATGTAGTATGACAAAACTGAGTGTAAACATAAATAAATTTGCCACTATCAGAAATGCTCGTGGTGGCAACAATCCTGACTTGTTAAAAGTTGCTAGGGACTGTGAAAAGTTTGGGGCACAAGGAATTACTATTCACCCTAGACCTGATGAAAGACATATCACTACTGATGATGTATATCAGCTCAGTGAAGTGGTGACTACAGAGTTTAATATTGAAGGTTACCCCGATGAGCGATTTTTAAAAATTATTGAAGAGGTGAAGCCTGCTCAGGCCACGTTAGTTCCTGATCCTCCAGAAGTACTCACGTCCAATGCTGGCTGGGATACCATTACGCATTCTTCATTTCTAAAAGAAACTATTAATAGAATTCAAGCCGCGGGAGTCCGAGTTTCTATTTTTATTGACCCTATCCCTGAGAGAATAGAGGGAGCGGCTAAAGTGGGAACCGATCGAATTGAGCTATATACGGAAGCATACGCCACAGGATATTTGAAAGATAAAGAGGCTGCAGTACGACCCTATGCCAACACAGGAAAATTGGCCAAGGATTTGGGCTTGGGTGTGAACGCAGGTCATGACTTGGATTTAAATAATGTAAAATACATGAAAGAGCAAATTCCATTTATGGATGAGGTATCTATAGGTCATGCGTTGGTTTGTGATGCGTTGTACTATGGACTAGAAAACACAATTGAACTGTATAGAAGAGAGCTGCAATAAATGGAGTTATTGAATTATAAAAGATTTGGACAAGGCCAGCCATTGATTATTCTGCATGGTTTTCTAGGATCTCTGGATAACTGGATGACACTAGGAAAAAGATTCGCTGAAAACTACGAAGTGATTTTAGTGGATCAACGAAACCATGGTAAGTCATTTCATTCAGATGATTTTGGATATGATGAAATGGTGTCTGACCTAGAAAATCTGATAGACTCCCTTGAACTAGTGAATCCAATTTTACTTGGTCATTCTATGGGTGGAAAAACAGTCATGCAGTATGCAGCCTTCTACCCACAGAAAATAGATAAATTAATTGTAGCTGATATTGGTCCTAAAGCGTATCCAGTCCATCATGATAAGATACTTGAAGGTTTGAAAGCCATTCCAATAGATAAAATCGAATCCCGGCAGGAAGCGGATGATGCCTTGTCTGACTTCGTAGATATTGAAAGTACCAGAATCTTTCTTTTGAAGAATCTGAAAAGAACCCCTGAAGGGTTTGAATGGAAAATGAACTTGCCAATACTTTGTGAAAAAATATCAGAAATTGGAAAAGAACTGAGTCATCATTTGCCAATAGAAATGGATACTCTGTTTATAAGAGGAGGAAGCTCTAACTATATCCCAGACGAGGACTGGGATGACATTGAAGAAATATTTCCTAATTCGAAATTAGCCACTATCGAGGGGACAGGGCATTGGCTTCACGCCGAAAATCCAGATAAATTCTATGAGCTTGTTATTAACTTTCTGACATGAGTGAGAAAAAGATATTTATGATCCCAATGGTCATTGCCGACAACACCGAACAGTTGGTGATCAGCGATCAGGTAAAACATGTCATTAAATCACTAGATTATTTTCTGGTAGAAAATGTAAGAACGGCGCGTAGATACATCAGCAAGTTGAGATTAGGATTGACTATCGAAGAATTAGAATTTGATATTCTAGATAGAAAAACAAAACCTGAGCAAGTTGAAGCCTATTTTGAGAAAGCAAAAGGGAAAAATATTGGAATACTATCAGAGTCTGGATGCCCAGGTATTGCAGATCCTGGAGCCGTAGCGGCATCTGTAGCTCACAGAAAAGGAATAAGAGTAGTGCCTTTAAGTGGTCCTTCTTCCATTTTCATGGCCTTGATGAGTTCTGGATTCAACGGCCAGTCCTTTGTGTTTCATGGCTATGTACCCATTGATAAAAAAGACAGGGAGAAAAAAATCAGAGAGATGGAAGATGCAGCTGCTCGACTGCGTCAGACCCAAATTTTTATGGATACGCCATACCGTAATCAAAAATTATTTGAGCATTTATTAAAAGCTTGCCATTCAAACACTTTGCTTTCTGTAGCTAAAGGGATCACAGGAGATGAAGAATTTATCTCGACTAAAACGATTGGAGAATGGAAGCGTGAAAAAATTAATCTACATAAAACACCAACCATTTTTTCGCTTTACGCGTGAGTATGAATGGTCTGTTTTTAGATGCAAATCATTTAACCTAAATTTGCCGACTTCAAAATAGAAAAATCATAGAATATGCCATATTTATTTACATCGGAATCTGTATCCGAAGGACATCCAGATAAAGTAGCTGATCAAATTTCTGACGCACTTTTAGATCACTTTCTTGCATTTGATAATCAATCGAAAGTGGCGTGTGAAACATTGGTAACCACTGGATTGACCGTATTGAGTGGAGAAGTAAAGACCCAATCTTACATTGATGTTCAAACGGTGGCCAGAGATGTGATCAACAGAATAGGATACACCAAAGGAGAATATCAATTTGATGGCAATTCTTGTGGTGTGATATCGGCCATTCATGAACAATCACCAGACATTAATCAAGGCGTAGAAAGAGCGAGCGAAGAAGAGCAAGGTGCTGGAGATCAAGGAATGATGTTTGGCTATGCGACCAATGAAACGGAGAACTATATGCCTTTGGCGTTGCAGCTTTCTCACATGTTGTTGATTGAATTGGCGGCTTTAAGAAGAGAAAATGATGTCATCAAATATTTGAGACCTGATGCTAAGTCTCAAGTCACCATAGAGTATGACGACAACAATAATCCAATCAGAATAGATGCCATAGTGGTTTCCACTCAGCACGATGACTTTGATGAAGAGTCTGCGATGTTGGCTAAGATCAAAGAAGATATTGTTAAAATATTAGTACCGAGAGTGGTGGCCAAATTGAAGCCTGAGCTACAAGCTTTATTCAATGACGATATTAAGTATCACATCAACCCTACTGGAAAATTTGTCATCGGCGGACCGCACGGTGATACGGGGTTGACGGGTAGAAAAATTATTGTAGATACCTACGGCGGTAAAGGAGCTCACGGTGGAGGTGCATTCTCTGGTAAAGATCCTTCTAAAGTAGATAGGTCGGCTGCCTATGCTACCAGACATATTGCCAAAAATATGGTAGCTGCAGGCGTTGCAGACGAAATATTGGTACAAGTATCCTACGCCATCGGTGTAACTGAGCCTATGGGGATTTTTGTAAACACCTATGGCACAGCCAAAGTGGACTTGAGCGACGGTGAAATAGCGAAAAAAGTTTCTGAGATTTTTGACATGCGACCTGCTGCTTTAATCAAAAGATTGAAACTCATGAATCCTATATATTCTGAAACTGCTGCGTATGGTCATATGGGTCGTACACCAGAAGTGAAAAAGGTAACTTTCTCCAGTCCAGCGGCTGAAGACGTCACTCAAGAAGTTGAAACATTTACCTGGGAAAAATTGGACTACGTGGATCAGGTAAAGCAGTCGTTCGGAATATAAATTTTTCTGAACTTTTTTGCTATAAATTGCGATTACTACATTTGACTTATAATTGATACGAATGAAAAAGGTAATCGCAATTTTTTTTATACTCCTTAGTGTCCAATCCTGGGCGCAAATATTAAAACCAGCCACTTGGTCGATAGAAGTTTCTAACCCTGCTGTACAAGTAGGAGAAGAAGTAGATTTGATCTTTAATGTCAAGATTGACGACGACTGGTATTTGTACTCTACAGATTTTGATCCCGATCTTGGCCCCATGGTCACTGAGTTCGAGTTCATTCCTCATTCCAGCTATGCAATAGTTGATTCATTGGCTCCCATTGGAGCAAAGAAAAAATATGACGAATTGTGGGAGGGCGAATACACCTACTTTCGACACACTGCTAAATTTCTCCTGAAGGTGAAAATCCTTTCGGAGAATCCAGAAATCAAAGGTTCTTATGCTTATCAGGTTTGTACCGATGTAGATGGTAAGTGCATTCCCTTCGATGATGAGTTTGATTTTGGAAAACTGATTGGCCCAAATGCAGAAAAAGCCAATGCCGCAGCCAGTCAAGAGGAAAAGAAAGTAGAGAAAGAAAAAAAATCTGAAACTGAAAAAACAGGCGTATTGAACCAAAGAGGTGTGAATGATCCATATAGTTTGTGGGCATTCATGATAGCTGCTTTTCTAGCGGGTATTGCAGCCATTTTTACTCCATGTGTGTTCCCAATGATCCCTATGACGGTGAGTTTTTTCACAGGAAAGAAAAAAGGACTGGGTGTAGTTTACGGCTTATCCATTATCATCATCTACACGTTGATTGGATCCTTGCTCGCTCCATTTATGGGTCCAGAGACAGCCAATGAACTGGCGACCAACTGGATTCCTAATGTCATTTTCTTTGCGGTATTTGTCATTTTTGCGTTGTCCTTTTTGGGATTATTTGAAATCACACTACCCAGCAAGTTTGTCAATAGTATGGATCAACAAGCAGATAAAGGCGGTTTGATTGGAGTATTTTTCATGGCCTTTACCTTGGTGCTTGTATCCTTTTCTTGCACAGGTCCTTTAGTAGGAACCATTCTAGTGGAATCTGCTGGTGGCTTAATTCTGAAGCCGATTCTAGGCATGTTTGCCTTTTCAATGGCATTTGCTCTGCCATTTACTGTTTTTGCTTTGTTCCCAAGCTTAATGAGCAACTTGCCAAAATCAGGCGGTTGGCTCAATAGTGTCAAAGTAGTTTTGGGTTTTTTAGAATTGGCATTCGCATTTAAGTTTCTGAGCATAGCCGATCAGGCCTATCACTGGAATTTGTTGGATCGAGAAATTTATCTGGCGATTTGGATCGTGATCTTCACCTTGATGGGTTTTTACCTTTTGGGAAAAATCGAATTGCCAAATGATAGCAAAACAGAAAAAACTTCTGTTGGTGGGCTCATCTTAGCCATCATCACTTTTTCATTTGTGGTGTACTTAATTCCAGGCATGTTCGGCGCGCCTTTGAAGGCACTGTCAGGATACTTGCCACCACAGACCACTTTGGATTTCGATTTGACTTCATCTGGAAATTCCTCTAATGCAGAAAGCACGATTTGTGAGGTCCCAAAGTATGCAGATTTCTTGCATTTACCACATGGTATTCAAGGTTACTTTGATTATGATCAAGCATTGGCTTGCGCCAAAGAACAAAACAAACCCATATTCATTGATTTTACTGGGCACGGTTGTGTGAACTGTAGAGAAATGGAGGCTAGAGTGTGGTCAGACCCACAAGTGCTCCAAAGACTCAAAGAGAATTTTGTAGTTGTAGCCTTGTATGTAGATGACAAGACCGAATTGCCAGAATCAGAGTGGTTCAAATCCGAATATGATGGTAAAATGAAAAAATCTATAGGCAAACAAAATGCAGATTTTCAAATCACTAGATTCAATAATAATGCTCAACCATATTATGTAATCCTTGACAACGATGGAAAGCTTATTCCCCCAATTAAGGCTTATGATCTAGAAATTGCTAATTTTGTGGCGTTTTTGGATGAAGCCAAAGCAGAATTTGAAAAAAGATAGTGAGTAGCAGTATGCAGTTTCTGAAGAAGTGGGGTTGGAGTGTGTTATTATTTGTGGGAATCATTCCAGCACTGATTTATTTTGCCTTTTTGTACCAGCCAGTTCCCCAAGCTGAATTAGTCGAAATTCCAATTGAAGATACCGTTCAGGCCTATATTCCTAAAAAATACTTTGGTATCATCGTCGATTCTCTTCAAATCGAAGAAGGGAAAATCAGGCGAAATCAAAATCTGGCAGACATACTCAAGCCATTCAATGTACCCTATGAGAAAATTCATAAGGTGGCAAAAGACTCTAAAAAAATTTTCGACGTAAGAAAATTCGTTTCAGGAAAGCCTTATTCTATGCTTTACAAAGGGGACAGTCTAAAAGAAGCTACCCACTTTATATATCACCCCAATCCAATTGACTATGTGGTGATCGACTTTCAGGATTCTGTTCAGATGTATCAGGCTAGCAAGCAGATCGTGATCAAAGAACAAGAAATGATTGGCGAGATTCATACCTCATTGTATGTGGATATGCTAGAATCAGGTGGCCATGCAGATTTGGTGAATAAGTTGGTGGATGTATTTGCCTGGCAGGTTGATTTCTTTGGAATACAAAAAGGAGATAATTACAAATTGATCTATGAGGAGCAATATGTGGATGACGAGTTAGTCGGAATTGGTGAAATCAAAGCTGCTTATTTTGAACACATTGGGGATTCTTACTATGGATTTCAATTTGAGCAAGACAGCATAGGCGTTGATTACTTCGACCAGAATGGTCAAAGCCTTCGTCGTGAGTTTCTCAAGGCACCACTAAGCTTTACCAGAATTAGTTCTCGATATACAGGGCGCCGATATCACCCAGTTCAGAAAAGGTACAAGGCTCATCTTGGTACAGATTATGCCGCACCAGTAGGCACACCGATCAGAGCGGTTGCAGATGGTAAAATCATAGCCGCAAAGTATCATCGATTCAATGGCAACTTTGTAAAAATTCAGCACAATGGAAATATTGCCACCCAATATCTCCACATGTCTAAAATTGCCAGTGGAATCAGATATGGCAAAAAAGTAAAACGTGGACAGACGATTGGGTTTGTTGGTTCAACGGGTCTGGCTAGTGGCCCTCACCTTTGTTATAGGTTCTGGAAAAATGGAGTTCAGGTAGATGCTCTTAAGGTAGACTTACCCCCTTCGGAGCCCATTTTGCCTAAGAATATGGCTACCTTTGATTCAGTCCGTTTGGTTTGGCAGTTGCGTTTGGATGAATTGAATCTTCCTGAGCCGCCAGTTGAGCGTGACAGCGTGGTCTATGCGAGCGTTTCCCCTTAAATATTAACTGATGACGTACGATATATCTCAAATTTCGAATCTGATTCAGAATCGAAGATCCATCTTCCCTAAAAATTACTCTGGCGACAGAGTTTCTGATGAGGTGATTGCAGAAATGCTGGAGCATGCCAATTGGGCTCCCACGCACAAAATGACTGAACCTTGGCGATTTACGGTTTTTTGTGATGAGGGTATAGAGGCTTTCGCCAATTTTCAAGCTGAACTTTATCTAAAAACAGCAGGTAAAAAACCAGATAAGGACAAAGTAAAAAAATTAAAATCCAAGCCTTTGATGTGCTCTCACATCATTTCAATTGGAATGAAAAGAAATAAATCTATTCCTAAAATGGAAGAGATTGCTGCGGTGGCCGCTGCTGTGCAAAATATGCACTTAATCGCTACAGCTCATGGTGTGGGTTGTTATTGGAGTACAGGTGGTGTAACGTACGACAAAAACGCCAATTCCTTTTTTGACCTTGGTGAGAAGGATTTGCTGATGGGTTTTTTATATATAGGAATGCCGAAGTCTGGCAAGTGGCCCAAAGGCAAAAGAAAATCTATTGATAAGAAAGTGAAGTGGGTGAGAGGGTAGTTACTTCCAAATAATCAATTCCCAGCGATAAGCCCATCGCCAGGTGAGTGTGTAATTCGTGATTCCTGCCATTTTCAAATATTTTTCTAATTCTTCTCGCATAAATGAGCGTTCCACGGATAATACAGCGTCGTATTTGACCATGTCAGATTTTGACCAGTTTGCTATTAAATGTTTTGTAAATAGGTAAGATACCCAATGACGGTGCAGGTCGTTGATTACAATTCCCACCCTGACTTGCCACAAAATTTGTTTGAGCAATACCACAATTTCATCTTCGTGCAGGTGATGAAGAAAGAGACTGGCATGGGCAATGTCAAACGTCCTCTCTTTAAATTTTTCTCCTAAAATATTTTCTGAGGTAACGGAGATATTGGGGTATTTCTTGCAATTTCGTTTGGCGTAGTCTACAATGTGTTCGTTTGCATCTATTCCTGTCATTTTCAAGTCTTGGTTGTGTCTTTTCCCCCATTTATCGAATAGCTTCAAAGTGTCTCCACCTCCGCAGCCCAGATCTACGATTTCATAAGTTTGTCTGGGGTTTTTGAGTATTAATTTTTTCACCCCATTAAGAGAAAGCTGGTCTCCTCCAAGGTAAGTATTGATTTGATTCAGTTCTCTTAGCGTTTGATCAACGACCTCTCCTTGGCAAAAGAAATCATCCATAATTTCTTCCTTCGACGATCGATGATTTAGAAACTCAAACATAGATTTAAGTGTTTTTAAATAATAAACCTTCCAACGTTAGTCCTGGACCGAAGGCGAAAGAGAGAATTTTTTGATTGGGCTGAGATTTCAATTTTGACCAAACTTGGTTGAGCACAAAAAGCACAGTGGGTGAAGACATATTCCCATAATTTTTTAGCACTTCATAGGCGGCTTGATTTTGTTCCTTAGTTATGCCCAATTGATTTTCTATGGCTTCCAAAATTTTCTTGCCGCCGGGATGAATAGCAAAAGCATCTATATCTGAAATAGATAGATTGATCTGATCGAGCATTTTTGTAGTAAGCAGTTTTATTCCTCCTTCAATTATTTTCGGAACGTATGTGGTAAGCGCCATTTGAAAACCAAAGTCTCCGATTTGCCAAGCCATGTCACTTTGTCCATTGACAAACAACTGGCTAGCAGAATGAATGACTTCAAGCGCAGGCTCATCTACAGGCTGCGTGCCAGCAATCACTAATGCAGCTGCTCCATCTGCAAACAAGGAATGAGCTAACAGATTATCTTCAGTCTGCTCTTTTTGTAAATGCAAGCTGCAGAGTTCTACACTTACGATGAGCACTTTGGATTTTGGGTTGTTATCACAAATTTCTTTGGCCATACCAATGGCGTTCATAGCTGCATAACAGCCCATAAAATTTAAGCTGTTCCTCCTGATGTCTGAGGATAAGTTTAGTGCTTTTATCAAGTCTACATCTAAGCCAGGGGCGTACATGCCCGTGCAACTGACCGTGATCAAGTGTGTGAATGCTGAGAAGAGATGATTATTGCCAAGACAATCTGTGATAGCTGAAATAGCCAGTGGAAGTGCTTTCTCCTTGTAAATGCTCATCCGTTTATTGGTACTTGGAAACGGATTAAGTTCAGGATCATTTGCGTAAAAAGAGAAAGTGCCTAACTTCTTTTTGTAGTCATCCAATACAGAATATCTGTTTTGGATGCCAGTGGCGCGATATAAGACTTTAACCTTTTTATGATCAGCAGGTTCATTTGTGAGGTGGTCACACATAAACTGTGCAAGGTCTTCTTGCGAATATCGATTAGCCGGATTGGCTGTTCCTATAGCTGTAATAAAGGCTCCCATTTTCTGAACTGGAAAATAAAGAATTTTTCCCGATTCGAACGAATTAATAAAATGGTAGAATGAGAATCGGTTTCGACAAGCATTTAATAAATTGTAAACTTATGTTCATCAGATGACTAAATCTACCTTTTTACATCTCCGTTTTCCATTTTCATTTTATTTAATGCCTGTTTTTCTTTTTGGTGTGGCCGTTTCGCAGCCCACCGAATGGATAAAGGTAGCGTTAGTGTTTTTTATCCTTCACTTTCTACTATATCCCGCTAGTAACGGGTACAATTCCTACTTTGATCAGGACGAAGGAAGTATTGGGGGATTAGAGCATCCGCCGAAGGCTACGAAAAACTTATATCGCTGGTCGCTGGTATTAGATGCTGTAGGTATTCTTTTGAGCTTGTTGATCTCTTGGCAGTTTAGTCTCATGATTCTAATTTTTGGTTTGGTTTCTAAAGCCTACAGTCACCCTTCTGTCCGTTTGAAAAAGAAGCCGATTATTGGTTGGTTGACAGTTGGAATTTTTCAGGGATATTTCACTTTTCTGGTAACAGTATATGCTGTGACCTTAATTCCAATGGATGAATTGATGGATTGGAAATGGCAATGTCCGGCTTTGCTCAGTAGTATGCTGCTTTTGGGGAGTTATCCTATGACACAAGTGTATCAGCATCAAGAAGATCGTGAGCGTGGTGATATCACAATTAGTTTGAAACTCGGTGTTTTGGGCACTTTTTATTTTACTGGTCTCTTCTTTACCTTGGCTACTTTCGGTTTCTTTTTCTATTTTAATAGAGGTTTTTCCTTGCAGACTGGTTTGCTTTTTATCGTTTTCCAGTTTCCCGTGGTTTTATATTTTTTAAACTGGTATTTGAAAGTCAGAAAGGACGAAAGCGCGGCTGATTTCAGACATACCATGCGATTAAACTTTGTCTCAGCTTTGATGTTAAATCTGTTTTTCTTGATTTTTGCTTTAAACCACTAACGGACTTCATGTCTTCAATTTCAGATCAAAACATTCCAGATCAAAAATTCAAAGCACTCTACTTCGAGTATTATGAAATAGCTCAGCGTACTGCGATGTATGTATTGAAGCAAGCAGATGCTGCTGAAGATATTGCTCAAAATGTTTTTCTTAAGCTTTGGGATAAGCGAGATCAATTGGACCAATTGAACAATCCTAAAGCCTATATTATCCAGATGGCCAGAAATGGTGCGCTGGATGTTATCAAGAAAGGAGAACATTTGACTGAAGAATACATCCCTTTAGAGTTAGAAGAAAAAACCGCAGACGAAGAGGTGGAAAATGATGAAATGAGACGAGCCATTGAAAAGGCAGTAGCCCAACTAAGTCCTAAATGTCGATTGGTATTTTCACTCAGTCGATTTGAAGGGCTTTCAAATCCAGAAATCGCCGAACATTTGGATGTTTCTATTCGTACGGTCGAGACACAAATTTCTAATGCTCTCAAATCCTTTCGTACCGAGTTTAAACATTATTTTATTGAATTTTTAGGTTGGGGGATGTTGATTGGGAGTCAGGCTGTCAGCCATGCTTCGGAATTATTTTTATAAATATTTACGTGTTTACTCTTTTGGCTCGTCTTTGTATTGAATCCCAAAGGTAAAAACATGAAAAATCAGATTTTTTTCGACTTGTGTGCTCAAAGGCTGTCTGGCACTATTTCAAAAGAGGATGAGTTGGTACTGACTCAATACTTAGAAGAGTATCCGGATCAATTGAAGGTCTACAAAGATCTCCAACAACAATGGGAAATCAGTGGTCAGCTTAGGCTAAAGTACAAAGCAGATCCGCAGCTGGCTTGGGAGAAATTTTCAGAATTAAAGTCAGATAAGCCAGCTAAGACCGTCCGTTGGTTTCATTTTGCTACCCGATTGGCAGCTATGATTGTTCTTACTCTAGGGTTGGGTTTTTTGATGAGGGAATTTGGGAAAACCGAACCTTATCACTATGCCACTTTTGAAGGAGAAACTAAATGGATCACTTTGCCCGATAGCTCAAAAATTAGGCTGAATGAGTCCTCTTTATTAACAGTTGCCGCCGATTTCAATGATGAGGAAAGAAATGTTTCATTGGAAGGCGAGGCATATTTTGAAATTGCCAGAGATGAGTCAAGACCATTTATTATTCAATCCAATGAGGCTAGAACTAAAGTGCTTGGAACGGCTTTCAACATTCGGGCATTAGAAGAAGAACAGATGGTCGAAATTTTTGTAGAGAGTGGCAAGGTGCAGTTTTCAGCCAAAGGATCTGAACTTATACTTACTCAGGGCATGGCAGCTAATTTTAATAAAACCAGTGACTTGCTCGCATTGGATTTGGAAGGCAATAATGCGTTGGCTTGGCATTCAGATGTGTTAAAATTTGAAGACACTCCGTTGGATAAAGTTTATGCTGATTTACAAAGCTATTTCGATGTGGAATTTTATATCGCAAATGAAAAAATCAATAACTGCCGCTTTACAGGTGAATTTAATAAACCAAAGCTGAAAGAAATCTTGAAAGTAATATCGATTTCTACCAATGTCAGCTACTTAGAAGAAAACAACCGCTATGTTATTAGCGGAGAAGGATGTCCTTCTGAAAAATAGTCAAATACTCAAAACTCAAAATCTAAACTAATGTTTAAATCAATTGGAGTGGTCTTACTTGGCCTTCTTACTACAAGTGGCTTGTTCGGTCAAGAAAAACCTGACCTCAAGATCAATACTTTTTTTCATGAATTACCGCTCGAAAAAGTACTGACCTATTTCGAAGAGCAATCAGATTATACTTTTTCTTATAGCTCAAGTGCTATACCCATGGATGAAAAAGTGACGCTTAAAGAACAAAATATTTCGTTTTGGACGGCGCTGGATGAGTCACTCAAATACTTGCCCGTGACCTATGAAGTGGTTAACAAAAACATTGTATTGAAGTACAATGAGTTGACACAAACCATCCGAGGCACTATTCTGGACAAGGATACACAACAACCCATTTTTGGTGCTACGGTTTTTGTTGTTGGTTCGGATCCAATAATTGGCGCGACTACAGATATGAATGGTAACTATAGAATGAAAAATGTGCCAGTTGGCAGACTTACGCTTCATTATAGCTACTTGGGGTATGAAGAAAGTGCAGTGCCTAATGTGTTACTAGGGTCGGGAAAGGAACTCATTTTGGATATGCAATTGATTGAATCTGTCATCAAAATGGAAGAGCTTGTAGTGAGTGCAGCTGGCATTGGCTCTCAGCCACTCAACGAAATGGGAATGATCAGTGGGAGATCGTTTACTGTGGAGGAAACGAAGAGATACCCAATCAGTATAGGTGACCCTATGCGCTTGGCATCATCATTTGCTGGCGTGATGGGGACTGATGACGACTCCAATGAAATAGTAATCAGAGGAAACAGCCCAAGAGGTATTCTCTGGAAGATGGAAGGCGTTGAAATTCCTAATCCGAATCACTTTTCAAGTGAAGGGGCTTCATCGGGAGGTATTAGTATGTTTAGTACTCAGGTCATTTCCAGATCTGATTTTTATACAGGAGCCTTTGCTCCCATTTATGGCAATGTGCTCTCGGGTGTTTTTGATATCAACCTTAGAAAAGGAAATAATGAGAAACACGAACACACCATACAGGCAGGATTTTTAGGACTCGATCTTTCTTCTGAAGGTCCAATTAATCAATCTGCTGGCAGCTCTTATTTATTCAATTATCGCTACTCCACACTATCTATTTTGAGTGATTTGGGTCTTGTTGAAATTGATGAGAATGAAAAAAATACTTTTCAAGACCTAGCGTTCAAACTCAACTTCCCAACTAAAAAATTCGGCACGTTTTCTATGTTTGGCATGGGAGGGTTGAGCAAATATTCACGTACAGGTGAAAGCTTTAGAGAAGATATAGAGAAGTACAATATGGGAGTTATTGGGCTATCCAATGATTATATTTTGAATAGTAGCACTTTTATAAAGACGAGTCTATCAGTCTCAGGCACAGAAGTGGGAAATGATGAGTATATAAAATATCAGCAAGATACGATCCGTGTGGATTACAATAACCAAGAGTCTTTTAAGAAGAGTTATACACGTGGGTCTATTATTCTCAATAAAAAATTCAACTCCAGACATATTGTCGAATTGGGAACAGTGATAAGCCGACTGGATTATGATTTTGAAGAGCGAGAACATAATATCAACAATGAAGACCCATTTGTTGATTTGGTTCTATTTAATGACGAAGGAGCTTCTGGTACGCAACAGGCCTTTGTGTCTTGGAAGTATAGAATTACCGAGCAGTTGAGTTTGGTGAATGGCTTACATTATTTCAGATTTGGTTTTACTGGAGAGGATTCTTGGGAGCCACGCTCCAGTTTGAAATGGCAATTCAAGGAGAATCAATCAATTACAGCTGGTTTTGGAATACACAGTCGATTGGAGTCTCTAGAGTATTATTTGGGAAATTATATCAACCCTGACGGAAGTACAGTCGATCACAATCCAGATTTGGGTATGTCCAAAGCCAGACATTTTGTTTTGGGGTATGATCGGGTGTTAAGTCCGAGTTTATACTTTAAAACAGAAGTTTATTATCAGTATTTATACAATATCCCCATTTCGAATGACTCGAATTTTGGTTGGTATTCTGCGATCAATTCATCTGACGATTATTCTACTATTCCTCTAGACAATGAAGGCACAGGAACGAACTACGGAATTGAAATGACGCTGGATAAGAAGTTTTCACGCAACTATTATTTTATGATCAATGGATCGATTTTCAATTCTAAATATACGGGAGGTGATGAAATAGAACGAAATACAAGGTTCAATGGCAATTTTACTTACCATGCCTTAGGTGGCAAAGAATGGAAAGTAGGGAATAATGGGAGAAACAACATCATCGGTATTAGTGCCAAAATATCCTATGCCGGCAACCAGAGATTAATTCCTATAGATCTTGAAGAGTCAATCACTCAAGGTGGGCAAGTCAATGATTATGACAGAGCTTATGAAGAAAGTGCGCCGGATTATTTCAGATTGGATTTGCAGTTTAGCTATAGAAAAAACAAACCCAAGTCTACCTCTGAGTGGCGCTTAGATTTGCAAAATGTGTCTGGTCATATGAACTATGGTGCACAGTATTATTCAAGTGGTTTAGAACAAATTGTTTATGAAGATCAATTCGGTTTTATCCCAGTGCTGAGCTACCGAATCGAATTTTAGACAATTTGGTTGGCCTATTGATTATCACTTCAAAATTTACTTAAATTTGCCACCCCAAAAGAAGCATTCGGGATGTGGCGCAGTCCGGTAGCGCACCACGTTAGGGACGTGGGGGTCGCAGGTTCAAATCCTGTCATTCCGACCAAATAAAATTGAGGCAGTCAGAGATGGCTGCCTTTATTGTTCAGTATTTACAACATTGGGGGCGTGGGGATCGTAGCGGTTCGGCGTTCCGATTCAAATCCTATCATTCCGACCACATAAAATTGAGGCAGTCAGAGATGGCTGCCTTTTTTGATTAGAATCCTTTCATGTAAAAAAATAAACATTCAATTTGCTAAAGCGTTTGACCATTTTTCACCCAATGCAATTTTATGAAATCACTGATATTCCTTCTGTCCATTACTAGCTTATCTGCTTTTGCTCAAGATTCGACCGATTACTATTACAAAATTCCGGAATATCCCGATAGCTATAATGCAGGCACAGTTGCTGCTCGTATGGTAGACGGTTTGGGCTTTAGATATTACTGGGGTACGGTCGGCCTCCGAGCTGAAGATTTGGACTATAAACCATCTCCAGAGGCAAGATCTACTGCGGAGACTATTGATCATATCTATGGTCTGACCAATGTGTTGCTGAATTCAACGAAGAGATTACCAAACGATTTCACTACAGATGAAGAGGAAGAGTTGTCTTTTGAAGAAAAGCGAGCTAAAACACTGCAAAACATCAAGGAGGCAAGCGAGATTCTAAAAACAAGCACAGCAGAAGATTTGGAGAGTTACAAGATCGTATTCATTAGCTCAAGGGGACAGTCAGAATATCCATTCTGGAACCAGCTCAATGGTCCACTTGCCGATGCCATTTGGCATGTGGGTCAAGTAGTTTCATTCAGACGAGCTTCGGGCAATCCTTTTAATTCTAATGTAAGTGTGCTCAGGGGTAGATTGAAGGACTAGTGTTACTCAGTAAAAATACGGATTTTGCCTTGATACGACCCAGTGGCTGAGGTAATTAGGCTTTTTTTCCTAGTTTTGACGCATGGTAGAATATAACCCCAAGAGTTGGCTGAACTTACTTTTTCACAGCTATAGTAGATACGTTTTCAAAAGGCTGTTGCCGGCGCTAATGTATGTCACTGTTTACACCTCATTCATTACCTATGTTTTCTATGAGTTGGATATTGATTTTATAAGTACTACATCGGTTCACAGTATCCTTGGTATTGTACTAGGTTTCTTCTTAGTCTTCAGAACTAATGGAGCTTATGACAGATGGTGGGAAGGACGAAAAGTTTGGGGAGAGTTGGTAAACAATACCAGAAATTTGGCCATAAAATTCTCTATTATGGTGCCAAAAAACCATGCTGAGCGACAATATATTACAGAATGTATTGCGGCTTATCCAAAGGCGTTGGCAGAACACTTGAGAGAGGGCGTCCCTGCAGAAATGGGCAAGCAAATGATCGAGAAGTTGAAGATGGAAAGTCTCGACCATATACCTAACGCCATAGCCAAAAGGTTGATTGGAATTACAAACCTGCTGAAAAAAGATAAAACAATAGATCAGGAGCAATATAGAGTATTGGATGAGCAGCTTGTCGCATTGACAGACATAATGGGTAAGTGTGAGCGAATTAGAAACACCCCAATTCCATATTCTTATAGCATGTTCATGAAGAAGTTTATCTTCACATTCATTGCCACATTGCCATTCGCATTTGTGACGGTTTACCACTATTGGACGATCCTAATCGTCGTTTTGATTCTTTATATATTGATGAGTATCGAGTTGTTGGCCGAAGAGATCGAAGATCCATTCGGGTCAGATATCAATGACTTGCCAACAGATATTCTTGCAGGAAAAATCGAGAAGAACGTCAAAGAAATCATGGATTAAGTTCCATCAGGCAAAAAACCAGTAGTCAATGACTGGTTTTTTGCCCCATTTTTTTAAATGAGCTTTGATTTCAATTTGTCCATCTGGGGAAGCCACCACTATCATAATCTGTGGTTGCTCTAGAGTTTGAATATCTTCAAAATGGGCAAGCTTTATTCCATACACATCCTTTCCGATCTTGTTGGTATTGTCACAGACCCAGTGAAATTGATCTTCGTGTTGAAGAAGTAATTTAGCCATGTCCTTACCATTTCTTCCAGCACCCCATAAGACCAGAGGTCTACTTTGATCTCGATCTAACTTGTAGAAGTTCTTGATTTTCAGGTCAAAATATCTATTGTCTTTGTATTCTTCCCAAGTACGAGAAATACGGTTGGATCGATCACGCCAGTGATGTAAGACTTTGTCCATTCCTGCGATCTTCAAACCATGCTTATAGAATCTAAAAGTGAGGTCATAGTCCTCTGGATAAATTTCAGAATCAAAAGCACCCACAGTATCAAAATCTTCCTTATGCGCCAACCAACTGTGAGAAGGAATTACACACTCTTTGTAAATTTCCTCGTAATGGGCACTTCTTTTAGCCACGTCATTGAGCCATCGTTCGTAGCGTAGAAAACCATCACCAACTTCACCTTCATCCACAAAATGCTTAGTGCCTCCAGCTATTACAGTCCCTTTCCCGTGTTTTTGCCATTCATTTACGAGAACTTCCAGTTTATCAGCAGGCATCTTATCATCCGAGTCCATACGGTTGATGAGCGTTCCTTTCACGTGTTTATAGCCTTCTTGTAAGGTAGGTATTAGTTTAGGTCGAGTACTGTGAAACACTCTAATTCTATCGTCTTTTTTGGCATAAGATTCTAAAATTTCAGGCGTTCGATCACTAGAATGATCATTGACCGCAATGAGTTCCCAATGGGTATAAGTCTGAGCTAAAATCGAATCCAAACAAGCGGGCAAATAAGGTTCCGTGTCCTTAGTGGCCATAATGATTGATACGAGCGGTCGAGTATTTTCATTCATTCGACAAACCTCATGAATTCAATTAGAAAGAACATTATTTATGGTCGAAATTTCGAGGAACAACATGTCCATTTTCTGTTTTCAATTCATAGTTTTTGCCCATTTCTGTATAGTCCAATTCAAAATCATTAAGAACACCAGAGATGTTTGTGGGTAGCCAGTGCCTACCCTCTTTTACTACTATGATTGCTCCATTGTGATCCCCTACCCAACAAAAATTTTCATTCCATGTTTGGTGATTGATCGGTTGAATACCATATTGAGTCATCAGTTCATGACTGGATGCTAAAGGTTGACTGACAGGATGTCCTATTTCATTCACACAAATAATGTTTTCAATTTCAAAGGTTTTTTTAGCTGGGTAATGCAGAAGAGGCCGTTCAATAAATTCTGCAATATTCCCATCGGGGTCAAAAAAATAAATGGATCTTCCAGTATCAAAATGAATGATCTTCTCTTCACGAAAAGGAAGAAGATTTATGTCCCTGGATTCTACATACTGAATGGCTGACTCTAAACTACCAGTTGGTATCAAAAATGCAAAGTGATAAAGGGTGGGAGCACTTATTTGTTTGCTGAAAATTAATTCTGTAGCTCCTGCACCAAGAATTATTTGAGATGAATTATTGATTGAAACAGAAAAGCCTAGGGTCTTTTCATAAAAAACCAGTTGTTTTTCGAAATTTTTTAGTCCGATTTTAAGTTTGTTGAATAGCATGGGAACTCTGTTTGTGGACGTATTGAATCTAATCAGCTTATTGTAAGAGTAGTTTCATCTAATAATTTAATGTGATTTCTGGATAATTCTTATATTTGAGATTCATCAATTTCAAACCATTTCTCCATGCAAGTTCGCGGATCAGTAATCAAAAGTATAGACAGTTTTGTTTCGGATGTTCATTCAGCAAAGTATGAAGAGTGGAAAAACAACTTGTCTTCTGCCTCAAGTCTCCTTTTATCTTCGGTTTCCACATCCAGTTGGTATCCAGTCGAACCAGGTGTAATCGCACCTACTCAAGTGTTGTGCGATATGTTTTATACAGATAAGAAAAAAGGAGCGTGGGAGTCAGGTCGTTACAGCGCAAAAGTGGGTTTGACTGGAATATATAAGGTTTTTGTCCTAATTAGTTCCCCTACTTTTTTATTAAAACGTGCGACTCGTGTGATAGCGACTTTTTATGACCCAACAGATCTTACCGTTGCAGATACCACGGACAATTCGATGGTGATTCAGTTTACTGAGCTTCCGATTAAAAACGAATTAATTGAGTATCGAATAGCAGGATGGATGGAAATGGCTCTCGAAATCTGTGGCTGCAAAAATCTCAAGGTTGATATTACAAAGTCGATGGCACAAGGCAGTAGTATATTTGAGACAACTATTAATTGGGATTAATATTAAGAATCAATAATACAGAAGGACAAAAAATTGTCATTCAAACATCTACCATAATTTGGTTAAATCAGGCTAACTTGACTTGCAAATCAAAGAACCAATCACCATGGACAAATTAATATTGAAATTTACCGCAGCAATACTCATGCTCACTTTAGTCTTATTTTCATCATGTAAGGATGACGACGATGTTGAAATAAATCAGGCCAATCTTACAGGAGGTACTTGGGTCTATGATCATGCAGATGCAGGCGATGATTTTGCAAATGCATTTATTGATGCTTTTCTTGAGGGGTCTGAATATGAATTTAAATCAGACAAGACTTATGCTAGTATTCAATTAGGTTTTGAAAATGAAGGTAGTTGGTCATTCAGTGATGATAAAATTACCCTTGATGCTGGAGAAGATTATGAAGAAATATGGACGCTCATAGAATTATCTTCAAAAACGCTACACTACGAATCCACAACGATAGATGATGAATCGGGAGATGAGAGTACGGTAGCGTATGTTTACAAACGATAAACCTATAGTTTGAAATCAGGATTGTAAATCAGACCAATAATATTTCCCCAAGGGTCTTTTACTGTAGCTACTTCAAGTGCACCGCCTACATTGGTAGGCGGCTCATGTGGTGTGGCGCCTAAGTCCAAAAAATGTTGGTATCTGCCTGCGATATCATCCACACCCCAGTAGTTGATAACATTTTCTGTTTTATCCGTAGTTGGGTTTGGTTCGGGCTGTAAGCCTAGTTCATAGCCAGCCACGTTGAATCCTACATAACCTTCCTCTTCGAAATAAGGGGCTATTTCAAATGCTTTTGCATACCAGGCTGTAGCCTTTTTTATATCTCCTACTTTATATATTGCGGTTCGTAATCCTAAAATTGCCATGATTATACTTCTTTAAATTGCATCTCAAATGTAAACTTATTTTTCCCTTTTTGAGAAACCATTTTGAGTAATATTAAGTCTTTGAATTGCAATTTGTCTAAACCCAAATGTGGCTGCGTCGTTTGTCACCTTATAGATGATACACTTATGAAAAATATATTTTTTTTAGCTATTTCAGTATTCTTTTTAACGGCTTGTAGCCCAAATAAGGATCCTCAAAAGATTATCGACAACTCTATACAAGCACACGCTGGGAATTTATTTGAAGGAAGAACTATAACCTTTGACTTTAGAGATAAGCATTATTTGATCCAGCGAAAGTCTGAAGGTTATACTTACATTCGTTCTTTCGATGATGACAGCCTTGGACAAGTCAAAGATGTACTGACAAATAGTACAGAGCTCGAACGTTTTGTTAATGATACGCTAATTGATATTAGCCAGGAGTGGAAATATAAATATGCCAATTCCGTTAACTCCGTCTTGTATTTTTTTCAATTACCCTACGGTCTGAACGATGCCGCCGTAAAGAAGAAATATTTAGGTCAGAAGGTGATAAATGGGCAGTTGTATGAAAAGGTACAAGTTACTTTCAAACAAGAAAATGGAGGTAAGGACTTTGAAGACGTTTTTGTATACTGGATAAATTCAAAAACGAAAATGCTCGATTTTCTGGGGTACTCTTATCTAACAGATGGAGGAGGAATCAGGTTTCGCCAAGCCATTAACAGAAGAACAATTAATGGCATGACTTTTCAAGATTATATCAATTTCAAACCCAAAAGTGATAAAACGCAAGTCGAATTCCTAGATCAGGCTTTTATAGAGGCCTCTCTGGTCGAACTATCACTTATTGAAAATGAAAACATTATGGTGAAGTAGGTGATGAATTAATTGGTCAATGAATCAATTACTTATGGTGCATTTGATTCATTAACTCCTTAAATCATAATTTAGATAGGCACGTTCACATGTCTCTCAGCATGATACGAAGATCTAACGAGAGGTCCAGACTCTACATATTTTAATCCGCGTCTTAAGCCTTCTTCTTTGAATTTTTCGAATTGATCTGGGTGAATAAATTCGGCTACTTCGATGTGCATTTTAGTCGGCTGCAAGTATTGGCCTAAAGTCAATATATCTAAGCCATTCTCAACCAAATCATCCATGGCTTTATGTACTTGATCTACAGTCTCACCTAACCCAAGCATAATGCCTGACTTGGTTCGCTGACCATATTCTTTGGTCAACTTGATTTGTTCTAAACTTCTGGCATATTTGGCTTGCGGCCTTACTCTTCTATATAGACTTTCTACGGTCTCCATATTGTGAGACACTACTTCTTGCCCGCCATCAATCATTCGATACAGTGCTTCCCATTTTCCTTTTACATCAGGAATCAAAATTTCAATGGTTGTTTCTGGTGAGGCTTTTTTGGTCTCTATTACAGTTTGATACCATATTTCGGCACCACGATCTTTGAGTTCGTCACGGTTTACTGACGTAATGACTGCATGTTTCACACCCATAGTTTTGATGGCATCAGCAACACGTTTTGGCTCTTCAGTATCGTATTCTGGAGGCCTTCCTGTGGCAACAGCGCAAAAAGTACAACTACGCGTACAAACGTTTCCAAGAATCATGAATGTAGCAGTCCCAGCTCCCCAACATTCCCCCATGTTTGGGCAATTGCCACTTTCACAGATCGTATGCAGCTTATTCTCATCTACGATCTTTCTCACATTTGCATAGCTTTGGCCTACTGGCAGTTTCACTCTCAACCAATCTGGTTTCGTGCGCTTTCTGGCTTGCTTTCCGTCGATTACTGGTAATTCTATCATCAAACTTGAAATTTGTACAAAGAAACAAACAAGTAGATTAACTGTAGATGTTTATGAAAGGTTTTTTCTATGAGGATATAGTTGATTACTTATCCAGAATTATTTTCTATGCCCATAAAACAGCGTGATGAACGCAGATAAGAAGACTGCATTATTATCTTCTTGAGGCATGAGTTCTACGGCACCCGCATAAGCTTCAACCAGAGTTCCTATTTCAAATCCTGTCACATTGCTTTTGAAAGCCCCCATTTCAAATGTCATGGAAGCTTTTAAGTTGAGCCCTGGTTTAATGGTTGATTGGCCAAGCCCTTGAAACAAATGCCCAGTGCCAGTGATGGATTGGTAAGAATACAAAGTTGGAGTTTTACCTGGCCCAACAGTTTTGGGGTCATATCCAAATGGTACAGCAGTACGGCTATCTCCTACTTTTACATAATATGGAGCTACGATGCCAATCGTAGGCCCGGCTGCTATCGACGCATTGATTTGGACGCCTTGTTGTGGTGCTTTTTTGAATAGGATAAAATCTCGGCCGTATTGAGCACGAATGGCATACAAATAGTTAGATTTTCCATAAATGAATGGATTTCCTGCTGCGGAATTTCTTCGATGCTCTTTTGGGTGTTTCACATTCATCAATTCAAACCCAATAGTTCGAAACTGTGTTTCACTAAGTGCACTTGAAAATTTCATAACAAACCCACCGATCAAACCGCCATTTGTATTTTTATTAATACCCCAAATAAATTCTTTGGTATAGTCATAATGACCAGACGATTGGGCTACTGCGCTAGCAGTAAAAAAAGCCATGAACGATATAAGTATGAGTTTCCTCCGCATATTCTCAATAAATCTAACAACTAAGTACACTTATTACATTATTCAGACAAAATAAAATTCTGATAACTTTTGATTTGAGCCGTAGGTACTTAAGCTTTGCAAAGTAACGTTATTTCAAAATTTAAAGTTTAATGGGCACCTTAAAAAACCAATATTTAGGGAATCTTCGTACGGAAGGGACACATTCACCTTCAGGCAATAAGATCATTACTGACGCACCAGTAGATAATATGGGGAAAGGAGAAGCTTTTTCGCCAACCGATCTGATGTCATTTTCGTTAAGTGCATGTATGATGACCATAATGGGTCAGGTTGCCGATAGAGAAAATATCGCGATGGAAGGCCTAACCACTGATATTACCAAAGTGATGTCTGCCAGCCCAAGAAAAGTGTCTGAAATACATGTCAATTTTATTTGGCCTGAAATTGATTTGACTGACAAGCAAAAGAAAATGCTGATCAATGCAGCCAAAACCTGTCCCGTTGCTCTAAGTATTCATCCGGATATAAAATTAGAAGTAACTTTTAACTTGAATTAATTTACTTTTTTGGATTTAGCTCGTATAAACCTTTTTTCATAAACCCATCGTCAATGCTCAAAGACCTTCGAATCAATAATTCTCTAACTGGGAAAAAGGAATTATTTGAACCTATCCATGCCCCTCATGTAGGAATGTACGTCTGTGGGCCTACGGTGTATAGCGATGTGCATCTTGGTAATGTTCGAACATTTTTAAGTTTTGATGTCATTTTTAGATATCTGATGCACTTAGGATATAAGGTCAGATATGTTCGAAATATTACAGATGTTGGGCATTTGGTTAACGATGGAGATGAAGGAGAAGATAAAATTGGTAAAAAGGCAAAACTAGAAAATCTTGAGCCTATGGAAGTGGTGCAACGCTATACGCAAGACTTCCACCAGGTGATGGCCATGTTCAACACCTTGCCTCCGAGTATTGAGCCTTCTGCGACTGGTCATATTTTGGAACAGATCGAAATGATATCGCTGTTGATAGAAAAAGGGCTGGCTTATGAGGTAGAAGGATCTGTTTATTTTGATGTAAATGCCTATCAAAAAGACCATGACTATGGAAAACTTTCAGGTCGAAAAATAGAAGAATTATTGTCCAATACACGAGATCTGGATGGGCAAGACGAAAAAAGAAATTCAGTTGACTTCGCTCTTTGGAAAAACGCATCACCAGAGCATATCATGAGATGGAATTCACCTTGGGGTGCAGGTTTTCCTGGCTGGCATCTGGAATGCACCGTGATGGGTAAAAAATATTTAGGAAAGACCTTCGATATCCATGGTGGAGGAATGGATCTAAAATTCCCACATCACGAATGTGAATTGGCTCAATCTGTAGGTGCGCATGGCACTGACCCTGTGAAATATTGGATTCATACCAATATGCTAACTGTGAATGGTCAGAAGATGAGCAAGTCTTTAGGCAATTCTTTTTTACCAAGAGAACTATTTACTGGGGATCATCCGTTGCTGGACAAGGCGTATAGCCCTATGACCACAAAATTTTTTATGCTACAGTCGCATTACGCGAGCACGCTGGATTTCTCCAACGAAGCTCTGGGTGCAGCGCAGAAAGGCTATCGCAAATTGATGAATGGTTTGAAGACACTACGAGGTATGTCTTCGGAGGGTATTTCAGTAAGCGAACCCAACGAAAAAGCCATTCAGCAAATCAATAGTCTGTGCGACAATTGTTATCGCGCGATGAATGATGACTTCAACACCGCCTTGACCATTGGACATTTATTTAACCTATTGAAGAAGATTAATTCTATTCATACGGGAGTGCTTTCCATCGGCGAAATAGGGATTGATACATTCAACCGAATGAAGTCCACTTTCGAAACTTTTGTTTTGGATGTTTTAGGGCTTAAAGAAGAAAGTAATGTGGACTTCGATGGATTGATTGATGTATTAATCAAAGTCTACAAAGAAGCCAAAGAAGCCAAGGACTATGACAAAGTAGACGAAATTCGAAATGGCTTGAAAGCACAGGGTGTGGTTCTCAAGGATATGAAGACTGGCATCGACTGGGCGTATGAGGAGTAAAGTTGATTAATAATCAAATCTCCTCGTCAAATCATCCAAACTCTTCTTGGATCCCACAAAAGTCACCAAATCCTTTAGGCGTAATCTTGTATAACCGTGTGAGATAATCATCTGTCCGCCACGTTTGATCGACAAAATAATGACGTCTGCAGGCAGGCGTAAATCCCTCAACGGCACACCATGCAAATCCGGATTCATCACTTCCAAGTCTCTGGAATCCTGCCCAGGTTCCATGCCCAATAAAAGAGAAGTGGCCTGTGGAGATCTTACATAATGATCCATCAAACTAACCATGGCCATAGAAGGGTCAACAATTCGAACACCCAAATTCAAAAACTGATCATAGTAGCTTCTATCTGTGAGTCGAACAATAATATCTGGTGTACCAAAATGATGATAGGCCAACTCACATACTTCTAGATTTTCTTTATCGGCCAGCATACATATAATAGCTTCTGTTTTTGCTGCACCCATTTCTTTAATCTGTGGAAGGTTGATCTTATCCATGTAGTGGATTTTGATCCCCTCGGGCTCATCGATACTGCCTTTTTTCAAAAGCGTTGCTATTTGTACTTGCCAATTATTGGTCATTAATTGCTTGGCTAGTGCAACGGACTGACTTTCGAATCCAAATATGATAGCATCTCTAATCCCGTCGGTCTGGAATTTGGCTTTAGTTTTATCTTCACCGACCTTTCTAAGCGCATATTTAAACAGAGGAGGCCCTACAATCTGATTAAGAACAATTATACCAATCATTATAGTAGCGAATTCTGAACCCCACGCTGGAAACTGATTAGAAACTAACGCAGTCAAACCAAGTGCAACACCAGCTTGAGTGACATAAGGCATCCACCCTACATTCACAAAGCGCATAGGATCTTTAGCAATGAAACCTCCAGCATATGAGCCGCCAATAATGGTAATTAGTCGAATGGCGAAAAAGAACAGGGCTATAGGCCAAATACTGAAAAGAATATGAATATTGAGAGAGGCACCTGTCAGCGTGAAAAATGCTGCATAAATCATAGGCCCTGTTTTGTCTAGAATGGACAAAAATTCTGGCTTATATCTGGAATAATTCGTGATATACAAACTCGCAATGATACAGGTGATCAAAGGCTCTAATCTGATGTGGTGATCAGGAATGATATCAAGATCTGCTAGTACGTGATTAAGGAAATAAACCCCCCAACCTAGCAAAATGATAATTACCGCTTTTGAATCTGATTTAATTCTCCAAGCCAATAGTAAGTTGAGCACACGCCCGAGCAAATAACCAATACCAGCAGAAATGAGCATTTCTAAAACAGGTAGTAAAACACTTATATACTTAAATTCATTGCCTGATACGAGTGAAATACTCAACGTAAAACACATAGCGAATAGGATGATCACCAGAAAATCTTTGAGAACGGTCACCCCCATCACTGTTTGCGTAAATGGCCCTTTGGCTCTTAGCTCATTGATGACTGCTATCGCCGACGCTGGTGATCTAGCCACAAACACTGTCCCTGCCAAAAGTGAAACTGCCAGACGAGTATTGAAATTCATGTCTTCCATGAATGAGATATGATCTGCCAAAAAGAAAACGGTAAGGCTACCTATCCCAAAAGAGAAAAATAGCTGTCCTAAAGTATTCCACTTGATGCTATTGATTTTGGAAATGAGTTCACGAAAGTACAATTCCGCCCCAGCTGCAAAGGCTATAAATGCCAAAGCTAATTCATTAATGAAGTTTAGTTCTGAGATAGATTCCGAAGGAATAAGATTTAATACAAAAGGGCCACAGAGAATCCCAGTAATCAAAAAACCTGTGATTATAGGTAAGTTGGCCTTCTGAAAAAATGAGGCTATTCTATTGGCCGCAAGGGAAACTACTCCAAATCCAGCGATCAGAATAATCGTAAGTTTAATACTTTCAAAATTGAGATCCATCTACAAGCGCATAATTTGGATTAAATTCTAAAATAGTCAATATCTTTAAAAAGGGTTCAAATTATGGACAGCTTTTAAGAACTAAAATTTTTAATATGAACATTCTAATCACTGGAGGTACAGGTTTATTGGGACAGCGACTTGTAGACTTTTTATCAAATCTGGGAATGTCTCCGAGATTATTAAGTAGACAAATGGACTTGAATGCCGTAGTTCCTAAGTTTGAATGGGATATTAAGAAAATGAGTATCGATTCTGAGGCCTTAGAAAATGTTGAAGTAGTCATTCATTTAGCTGGAGCCAATGTAGCTGAAGGAAGGTGGACAGACCAGAGAAAAAAGGAAATTATAGCGAGTAGAATAGCATCTACGAAGCTTCTATATGATACAATTGAAAAATTGGCCGAAAAGCCAAAAAGCTTAATTTGCGCCTCAGCTACTGGTTTTTATGGAATTCAAGATTTTAATCATGAATCCATTGAGGAGGATAACCCCGGGACTGATTTTTTAGCTCAGGTTTGTGAGCAATGGGAGTCCGAGGCAAATCAGTTTACCAAATTGGGAATGAGAGTAGTAAAAGTGAGAACAGGAGTTGTTTTAGATGAATCGGGCGGGGCACTTCAAAAAATGGCAACGCCTATTAAAATATTTGCAGGAGCCGCACTTGGGACAGGAAAACAAATTGTGCCTTGGATTCATTGGAAAGATTGGTGCGGTGCAGTGGGACATTTAGTTCAAAATAAAGACCTGTCTGGAGCTTTCAATTTAGTCGCTCCTCAACCCGTAACTAATGCTGAATTGACTCGTTTGATAGCGAAAGTCATTCGCAGACCTTTGTTTTTACCTAATGTTCCTTCATTTGTGCTCAAAATTTTGCTCGGCGAAATGTCATCTATTGTCCTGAATGGAAACAAGGTGTCAAGTGAAAAACTTCAAACATCTGGGTATCAATTTGAGTATGAATCGGTAGAGCAATCACTTTCTGAATTGTTAGGTCGACATTGAGGCTTTACTCAATTATCTCTAACTTTGCCGGCTTGGCATTTTTGAGTGCCAAGAAAATAACAACCTACAAACAACAACAATATGGATAACAGCAACATGGGAGACGGAAGTAAGAAAAAAGCACACGTTGAAAAAATTAAAAAAGCATTTAAGGACAAAAACTGGAACGAAATAAAAAGTGCGGATTCTTGGGTGATCTTCAAAGTGATGTCCGAGTTCGTAGAAGGCTTTGAGAAACTCGCCAAAATAGGCCCTTGTGTTTCTATCTTCGGATCTGCTAGGACGCAGCCTGAGCACAAATACTATAAAATGGCAGAAGAGATATCAGCCAAATTAGTCCGGCATGGTTACGGTGTAATTACTGGAGGTGGACCGGGTATCATGGAAGCTGGTAATAAAGGGGCTCATAGCGAAAAAGGAAAATCTGTTGGTTTGAACATTGATTTGCCATTCGAGCAAAACAACAATATCTACATAGATCAGGACAAGCTCATCAACTTCGATTATTTCTTCGTTAGAAAAGTCATGTTTGTTAGATATTCTCAGGGATTTATAGTGATGCCTGGGGGTTTTGGTACGCTCGACGAAATGTTTGAAGCACTTACGTTGATACAAACTCATAAAATTGAGAAATTCCCAATTGTCATGGTTGGCAAAGATTATTGGGGTGGATTGGTCGATTGGCTCAAAAATGTATTGCTGAAGGAGAAAAATATAAGTGAGGCAGATCTTGATCTTTTCCATGTCGTGGAAACTGAGGAAGAGGCTGTTGATGTAATTGACGACTTCTATAATCAATTCAAATTATCGCCGAACTTTTAATCAAGGCATGTTAAAAAAGCATCAGTACTATCAGCTCAAAAGACTGAATCCCTGGATTAGAACTTACGACATGCGAGTAAAATCAGGCCAAAAATTTGAAATTAAAATACCTGCAAGAGAATAATGGCGAAAGCAGTAGAAACAGAAGAATTAGAACCTAGTGTTTTAGATTCTTTAGAAGGAGAACATACGGATTATATAGAAGTTTATGGTGCCCGTGAGCACAATCTGAAAGACATTGATGTAAAGTTCAAGCGGAATCAGTTGGTAGTGATCACTGGCATTAGTGGAAGCGGTAAATCTTCATTAGCCTTTGATACCATTTATGCTGAGGGTCAACGTCGCTATATGGAAAGTTTTTCGGCCTATGCACGAAGTTTCATGGGCGATATGGAACGTCCGGATGTTGACAAAATCAATGGTCTTTCTCCTGTCATTTCGATCGAGCAAAAGACCACCAGTAGAAATCCGAGATCAACAGTAGGAACAGTTACAGAAGTGTATGATTTTATGCGATTGCTGTTTGCAAGAGCAGGTATAGCCTTTTCCTATGTGACTGGTGAGAAAATGGAGAAACAGACCGAAGAGCAGATTTTCTTTCATGTGTTGTCTTTTTTTGATAATCAAAAAATATCAATTCTGGCTCCAGTAGTCAAGGGTCGGAAAGGCCATTATCGTGAGCTCTTTGTTCAAATCGCCAAAATGGGATATACCAAAGTCCGTATTGATGGGGAGTTGCAAGATTTGGTACCTAAGATGCAAGTGGATCGATATAAAACTCACGATATCGAAATAGTGATTGATCGAGTGCAGATTCGTGAAAAAGATAAAATCAGAATCAATGCTTCTTTAAAAACGGCTATCCAGCAAGGCAAAGGAGTGATGATGATATTGGATGAACAGGGCGAAATGCACCACTTCTCCAAACATCTGATGGATGCTAAATCAGGTCTGGCTTATGATGACCCCGCTCCAAATAATTTTTCATTCAACTCTCCCTATGGAGCCTGCCAGACTTGTAATGGGTTGGGTGTTATTGAAAAAATTGAGAAAGAAAACATCATTCCTGATGATACATTGAGCATCAGTCGTGGAGCAATATTGCCTTTAGGAGAATTCAGGGACATCTGGATTTTTAAGAAAATAGAAGCCATTCTAAAAAAACACAAATACAGTTTAACAACACCAGTTAAGGATATCAAGCCAGCGGTTTTGGATGTATTGCTGTATGGAGATGACGAACCCGTAGCTGTCAGCTCTAAAAAATATCCAGGAACGGACTGGAATACTCAGTTTGAGGGCATTGCCAATTTCTTAGAAAAGCAAAAGGATAGTGGAACAGAAAAAATCCAGAAATGGATCAAAGACTTTACCACTACTTCTACTTGTCCGGATTGCGAAGGTGCCCGATTGAGAAAGGAATCTTTACATTTTAAAATTGCGGATAAAAATATCTCTCAATTGGCAAAACTGAATATCTATGATTTGACCGAATGGTTCAAAGATTTGGAAAGCCGATTGACAGATAGACAAAACATTATTGCCACGGAGATTCTAAAAGAAATTCGGAAGCGATTGGGGTTTCTGTTGGATGTAGGACTTAATTATTTGGAACTAGACCGACCTCTTAGAACATTATCTGGTGGAGAAGCGCAGCGAATAAGGTTAGCCACGCAGATTGGTACTCAACTCGTAGGTGTATTATATATCCTCGACGAACCGAGTATCGGATTACATCAGCGCGACAATGTAAAGCTGATCAAAGCATTAAAAGACTTGAGAGACCTGGGTAATACAGTTATCGTGGTAGAACATGATAAGGATATGATGCTCGATTCTGACTATATCATAGATATTGGCCCGGGAGCTGGCCGACATGGTGGACAGATAGTGGCAGAAGGTGCACCAACTGAATTTATTAAAAACCCAACAACAACTTCTGGTTATCTGAATGGCAAACTGAGTATAGAAGTGCCTACCAAAAGAAGAGATGGGAATGGCGAAAATATTGTGTTGAAAGGTGCTACGGGTCACAATCTCAAGAATGTGAATTTGACGTTGCCGTTGGGTAAAATGATTTGTGTGACTGGAGTCTCTGGAAGTGGAAAATCTTCGTTGATACATGAGACTTTTGTGCCGATTCTTAACAAGAAATTTTATAGATCTAGAAAAGATCCTTTGCCATACAAAAGTATTGAAGGAGTAGATCATGTAGATAAAATCATAGAAGTAGATCAATCTCCCATAGGACGTACACCAAGGTCCAATCCAGCCACCTACACAGGAGTTTTCACTGATATTAGAGCTCTTTTCTCGCAATTGCCTGAGGCAAAAATTAGGGGCTATAAGCCTGGAAGATTTTCTTTTAATGTCAAAGGTGGAAGGTGTGAGACATGTGAAGGAGCAGGAATGAAACTGGTGGAAATGGATTTCTTGCCAGATGTATACGTGCCATGCGAAACTTGTAAAGACAAACGATATAATCGTGAGACACTAGAAGTCAGATTCAAAGGAAAGTCGATTGCAGATGTGTTGGACATGACGGTAGAGCAGGCGGTTGAATTTTTCGAACATCAGCCTAAAATTGTTCGAAAGATCAAAACATTGAATGATGTGGGCTTAGGATACATTACGCTTGGACAACACGCGACTACGCTATCTGGCGGAGAAGCACAACGGGTTAAATTGGCTACAGAGCTCTCCAAAAAAGACACTGGAAAAACATTTTACGTCTTGGATGAACCTACCACAGGATTACACTTCCAGGATATACAGCATTTGCTGAATGTGTTGAATATTCTAGTAGAGAAAGGCAACACGGTGATGATTATAGAACATAATCTTGATGTCATTAAAATTTCGGATCATATCATTGACCTAGGGCCAGAAGGTGGAAATGGAGGAGGACAAATCATCGCCGAAGGGACTCCAGAGAAAGTCGTTGCTAAGAATGTGGGGTATACAGCTAAGTTTCTTGCAGAGGAATTATCATCTTGAAATATTTAACTTATTTTGGCGGCTTTGAAAAGTAGAGATGGAAAATAGCAAACAAGCACCAAAAAAAAAGCATACCAACGAACAGCTCATACCCTATCAGTGGTTTTGGACAAACGTATATGGAGAGCGAATGGGCTTTGTGGAATGGGTGAAGTCGAGAAAATTCACGATACTTTACTTGCTTGTTATTTGGTCTATGTTTTTGATTTTAGGCAGAGCGACTACTAAAATGTGGAGGTGTGACCAAACATGGCAATTTGCATTAGCGTGTGACAATGCTATTTGGATGATCAAAATGGTAACCGCACCTATAGATTATATATTGAGTTGGTTCACTGCGCCCTTTTTTCACAATGGTTTAGATCATATTTTATTTGTGACCATTTTTGGTTTTTTAATGCCTGTACAGTCGTTTGAAATGCAACATGGTACAAAATCTACAGTAGCCATTTTTTTAATCTCCTATGCAGTTGTAGGGATTTTTTTTGGAACACTTTTTAATTTAGGAATCTACTATTGGCCAGATGAAGTGTTTTTTCAATATGGATTTGAACGCAGTTGGATGGGAGGATCAGTTGGATTCTATGCAATTATAGGAGCACTAGCTTGCTACAGTAAAAAACCATGGGTTTTACTTGGTATTATCGTTTGCTTCGAGCTTATAAATCTAACTGTGGTTGGAATTTCCATTCATATCTCTATGATACACACGGTCTCTTGTTTGAGCGGACTATTATCAGCTTATTTTCTTCGAAAAACTAAGCTTAGGCATAATTTCAAATATTGAAAGAATTGATGAAAAAGCGAACAAGGACAAGAGATCAGCTCATTCCATTTCAATGGTTTTGGACGGATGAATTTGGCGAAAAAATGGGCTTCAGGGAATGGTTTAAATCACGGAAGTTCACTATTTCTTATTTGATAACTATCTGGACTATTGTGTCTGTTCTTGATTTTGCTTCAACGCTAGATTGTACTAGTACTTGGCAATTAGCTTTTGCCTGTGATCATGCGATCTGGATGGGTAAGATGATTACAGACCCATTAAATTATGTACTTAGTTGGTTTACCGCACCCTTTTTTCACAATAGCATAGATCATATTCTTTTCGTGACTGTTATTGGAATGATGATGCCTGTTCAGTCTTTTGAGGTTCAATATGGCTCAAAAGCAACGGCTATTGTATTCATAGTGTCTTACATCTGGATAGGTGTTTTTTGTGGTATATTCTTTAATCTGGGAGTTGAAATATGGCCAGAAATGGATTTTATGTCCTTTACCTTCAAAAGAAATTGGATGGGGGGGTCAGTTGGGTTTTATGGCCTAATTGGGGCACTTGTCTATTGTAGCCGAAAGCCTTGGATACTATTTTCAATAACTTTTTGTTTCGAACTACTTAATTTATTTGTCATAAAAATTGATCCTCAAATTACTTTTGCCCATGCCAATGGCCTTTTTATAGGTTACTGTTGTGTTTGGTTAATGAAAAAACAAAAACTTATTTAGTCTTTATAGTTATTAAAACAGCTATTTAGCTTGTTGTGATAGTAATACAATAAGGAACTATTGCTAACTTTTATTTTACCTATGCCCTCTAGTTTTAATGGTGGATGATAGTGATAGAACCCTAAATTCTGGATTCCAGTTTTTATAATATCAATGTTCGTATTCGAATCAACCAAACTTTCATCGAGTAAAATTTCACCTATTTTCACTATCTCGTTTAATTGAAAGTCAATCTCATTCTGTAATTGAGTAACGGAGATGGTCGCTTTCTCTTCAGATAGGTTTAATATTTCAGAAAGACTTTCCATTGGGTTTTGCTTTTCAAGTAATTTAAATGCTGCAAAAGCCACCAAATGACTAGCCAATATGATAGTGTTTTGGAAGAAAGATTGTATGATTTTTTGAGTCAATAAAATTGCTGATTCTTGTTTGTACTTATTGAATTGTTTTTCATCAGCTAGCAATAATTTATCAACGTCAATTTGAATTCCGTTGTTATCTAAACTATCCCCTTTGGTATTTACTTCATTACCAAATACATCTATAGCATTTCCAATATTGATTATAATGCTAGATTTTTTTGTGAAAAAATCATTAATGAGTTTATAGGTTTTTTTTGTATTTGAAAACCGAGTAGGTTTTTTGATTTCAATTTTTTTGGATTTAAGAAAGTCGTCAATGAGTTCTGGAGCATCCAATACAAAATTGTAATTCAATGCGACGGGAATGACAAATATTTTATCGTTGACAATGCTATTTGTTGAGAGAAATTTTTTGCGTTGTGCCTCAATTGTAGCCTTAATTAGACCCAATTTTAATTCCTGTTCGACCTCACCACTTCTTGACCTTGTTCCTCCTGGGAAGAACAAACTGTGACAGTCTTTTTGTAAAGCAAGGCTTGAAAAAGATTTGAGACATTCAAGGTAGATGCGATTTTTTTTTCTTCGGTCTACTTTGTAAATGCCAACTGTATCTTTGAAATAAGTGAATATTTTATTGTTGAATAAGTTTAGGCCTGCACCATACAAAAAAGGAGGAAGCCCTATACGATGTAAGGCCCAGACAAAAAGTGATGAATCTAAATGACTGAGGTGTGTTGGAACTAAAACAATGGTACCAATTTTGGTTAGCTGCCTAAGTTGTTCAACTGAACCCTTTATTTGAATTTTCCGATTGATTGAAAATTTATTTTGAAGAAGGCTCAATAAGCGATAAATCCCAAAGGAATTTAATAGCACTGAAAGGACTGACGTCATAATGATTCGTGCTACGTGGTATCTAAATAGAATAAAATTTGTTGATATTTCGTTGACATATTTTTCGATTATTTTTCTTAATAGTGCTTCATTGATGGCATTCTTTTCGAATTCATTTTTTTCTACTGAAGGCTTTAAAGTATTTTGGATTTCCTCCCAAAAAGAAACTTCAAAATCGGGATCAATGGCCCATTTATTAGTTTTTGCTCGATGATATTCTTTATCTACAGAAGATTTTAATATGTGAGCAATGTTACTTGGGTCAGGGTTGACTGTTAAATTTGAATAAGCTTCATTTACTACCAGACTAATTAAATGGGATTTGCTTCTAGTTATTTTAACTAAGGGCCAATTTTTAATGTCCCTTATTACAGATTTGTATCGAATGTTTACGTAGTTTCGGTTCATGTTAAGCTTATTGATGGCTCATCATTTAAAGCAGATCGCAAACATAGTTAAAACATAAACTTTTAGTGTGTGATAAAATGGAGTTTGATTTTAAGTCTTGTTTTAACTAGGTTTTCTATGATCAATGCTAATTCCTAACCAATTTATTGTTAGTCATAGTAACTACGAATTAATACCTAAACTTCTGTGATTTATACCCTGCTAATTAGTTTTAAAATACTCAACTTCGCTGTTTTAATATCGTAAAAAAATACCGTACACAAACCGTAAAAAATTATGGTAGGCGAAAATGAGGAGATCAAAATTCCTCAGTCAGAATTACCCAGAGTTGTAGTAGTAGGTGGGGGCTTTGGAGGCCTCAGATTCCTCAAGAAACTAGACTCCTCAAAATTTCAGGTTGTACTACTCGACCGATATAATTATCACACTTTCCAGCCACTGCTCTATCAGGTAGCCACTGCCGGATTGGAGCCAGATTCCATTGCTGGACCACTAAGAAAGAGCTTTCAGAATAGAAAGAATTTCTATTTTAGAATGGCGACTGTTAACCGCATAGATGAAAAAAATCAACTGGTGGAAACCAACATTGGCCATTTGAAATATGACCGATTGGTTCTGGCTTGTGGTTCACTGACTAATTTCTTTGGAAACGATGAATTCGAGCACAAGAGTTTTCCACTCAAGCAGGTACCACATGCCCTAAACCTTAGAAGTCAGATCCTTCAAAATTTTGAAAAAGCTGTCCTGATGACTGATGAAAATGAGATGCAGCGACTCATGAACTATGTCATTGTAGGTGGAGGGCCTACAGGCGTAGAAGTAGCTGGCGCATTAGGAGAGCTAAAGCAGCATGTGCTGCCCAAAGATTTTCCTGAATTGAATTTGAATAAAATGCAGATCTATTTGGTAGAAGGCCAAGAAAGATTGCTGGGTGCCATGTCAGAATATTCTGGGAAAAGAGCCTTTGATTATCTAAAGAAATTTGATGTCAATATCTATGTAGGTAAGATCGTAAAAGCCTTTGATGGCGAGACTGTAACGCTCAATGATGGGATGCAAATACCTACTGAGACCCTGGTGTGGGCAGCGGGTGTAAAAGGCAATGCCATCTCAGGTTTGACTCTTGACATAACACCAGATAAAAGATTCAAAGTGGATGAATACAGTCGGGTAGTTGGCTTTGAAAACATATATGCCATAGGAGATGTAGCAAGCATGGCTAACGATAAATTTCCAAAAGGACACCCTATGCTCGCCCCAGTGGCGATCCAGCAGGGCCAGTTGCTGGCCAGAAACCTCAACGGATTGAAAAAGGACCAACCATGGAAGTCATTTTCTTATACAGACAAAGGGACCATGGCTACCGTGGGACGAAATAAGGCCGTCACAGAACTCTTTGGCAAATTTAAGTTCGGTGGGTTTATGGCATGGCTCACCTGGATGTTTGTGCATTTGATCCTGATCGTAGAATTCAGAAACAAAATCGTCATTTTCGGTAATTGGCTGTGGAATTACTTCACCTATGACAGAGGAACAAGATTAATTATCCGCCCATTTGTAAAAGCAAAGGTCAAAAAAAAGGAGAAAGAGGATAAAAAGGCTTTGGTGGCTTGATTTTAAGAGTGAATGAGTTACTTCCCAATCGCCCTCTCATTTCACCACTAATAAAATCTTAGTGGTGCAATCCATGGGTTTCTATAAATTTGGCGAGTATGCAAATGACTAAGCAACGTGCCTACTGGCTGTGCCAAATTATAGGGTGGTCCTCATGGGGATTGCTCAATTTCGCTGCCCTTTTGATGCAAAGCAATAAGGTTGCTTTTACTGATGTGTTTGGAGCTGTGTTTCAGCTGGCTTTTTATATTGGTTCTTCTCATTTTCTAAGGCACTTAATCAAAAAGAAGCAATGGTTTACATTCTCTTCCATTAGACTTATTCCTAGAATTTTAGTCTCGAACTTTTTACTAGGGTTGCTCAACTATTTTTCCTTGATTTTGGTGTCCTTTCTCATGGGGACACTGGTAGTTTCAGTCGAGCTTAGATCTGCTCATATTTTACTAGGAATCTTGGGTCCAGCGGCGATGTATTTTCTTTGGTCTTTGGTTTACTTCACTTATCATTATTTTGAGGAATACAATCGTTCCTTGCAATATCAGGCAGTAATCAGAGACACAGAGTTGAATAATCTCAGAGCTCAGCTCAACCCTCATTTCATTTTTAATGCTTTGAATAGCATCAGGGCATTGGTGGATGAAAATCCCAAAAAATCGAAATCGGCCATTACGCAATTGTCAAACATCCTTAGAACATCGCTGCAGGTAGATAAACAAAAGTTGGTTTTGCTTCAGGATGAGATAGCTACAGTGGAAGATTATTTGAGTTTAGAATCGATTCGATACGAGGAGCGATTGAAAGTAGAGTGGGAAGTAAGTAAGCGCACGCATAAAATTAAAATTCCGCCCATGATGATTCAAACTCTGGTTGAAAATGGCATTAAGCATGGCATTTCGAAGTTGAAATCGGGTGGAACCATAAGTGTGATGGCTAGAATAGAAGGAGATTTTCTGGTTGTTCAAATTAGAAATTCAGGCGTATATTTAGATAACAAACCAATGGCTAAAAGGGGGTACGGGCTGAATAACACCAAAAAGAGGATTCAACTGATTTACGGAGATATGGCTCGATTTAGTATTAAAAATGAAAGTGAAAATACGGTATTAACAGAATTGGTTTTACCCAAAGGATATTAGATTATGAAGGCGATAATAATTGATGATGAAAGGCTAGCTAGAAAAGAGCTCACTAATTTATTGGCTGAGTTTCAAGAGATTGAAATCGTAGATGAAGCTGTCAATGCGGATGATGCGGTTGAAAAAATACAGCAACATGATCCCGATTTGATTTTTTTGGATATTCAAATGCCAGATAAAACGGGGTTTGAATTATTAGAGATGCTCGAAAAAACGCCATTAGTCGTTTTCACAACCGCTTATGATCAATTTGCCATCAAAGCATTTGAATTTAACGCATTGGATTATTTGCTGAAGCCGATAGATACCAAAAGGCTTGCAGATGTTGTAAAAAAAGTTTTGGATCAAAAAGCCAAACCATCTCCTGTTGTTGAAGAATCATCTGATAAATTGAAATCCTCAGATCAGGTATTCGTAAAGGATGGAGAAAAATGCTGGTTTGTGAAATTGGAGAAAATCAGATTATTTGAGTCAGATGGCAATTATATCAAAGTCTATTTTGACGGTTTCCGTCCGATGATTCATAAGTCTCTCAATGCCTTAGACGAAAAACTAGATGATAAGTCTTTCTTTAGAGCCAGTAGAAAGCATATTATAAATCTGGGTTGGGTAGAATCTATTGAGCCTTGGTTCAACGGAGGGCTTATGGTCCAATTGAAAGACGGAGAAAAAGTGGAAGTAAGTAGAAGACAGGCGTCTAAATTCAAAGAGCGAATGAGTCTCTAGCCCTCTCTCACGCGATCCATGAGTTCGCTTTGAATGTCCCAATCTTTGGCCAGATTTATCATCGCAGTGGCCTCCATTTCGGTCATATAACCTTTTTTGTGGTTATCCTGCCAAACAGCGATGAGGTGATCCAATTTTTTTTCTTTGGGTAAGACACCTATCACTTTGTTTAAAAACTCACGTGCACGTTCAAAGGCCGATAAAAAATCTTCGGCAATAAAAGCATTCGCCCAATCCAATTCCCTATGTGCATCAAATTGATTGGCACTTTCTTCAAGCAAAGCCTTTTCATCCTCATCTAAACCGTGATAATGGAAAATCAACGATTTCAGTAACATCAATGCGCGTTTTTCTTGTCTTGTCATGCGATAAGCCTGCTCTGTTTTTTAAACTGTACCTTTTTTGAAATTCAAAAAATTCCATCAACAATCCATGAAAAAACACAATTGTCAATTATAAATGATGAATATAATCAGATTATCAGTTTTTCAGTAATGAAATCAGCAAGTAATTTCCCTTTTGGAGTCAGTCTAAGAAAATCTCCAACAATTACTAGCATTTCTAAATTAGTAAATTGGGCAATTTCATTTTTTCGAAGAGCTAATAAATCGTAATTAAGTTTTTCTTTTAACTCGACATAATTGAGTCCATCAATCAATCGAATCTTTGTAAGAATGGCCTCGTTTATGTGGTCTTCTGCAGATAATTTTTCAACAGAAGCGGGTAATATATTGGACTGAAGTTGCTTGATATACTTGATGTTGTGAGCAACATTGAATTGCCGCTCTTTGCCATTATACGAATGAGCAGCTGGGCCAAGCCCAAGATATTTTTTTCCATGCCAATAGGACGAATTGTGTTTTGATTCGTATCCGGGAAGGCAAAAATTGGAAATTTCATATTGTGTATATCCATCTTGAGCTAATGTAGCCATTATCACTTCCAAATGCGCTGCAGCAATCTCTTCGTTTAGCGGAGTTAGTTTATTTTGCTTTTCCCACTTCCCAAAGACAGTATCTTCTTCGATGGTTAGTCCATAGATGGAGATGTGTTGCGTTTTATACTTTAACGTTTGATGAAGATCGATTTTTAAATCTTCCACGGATTGATCGGGTGCTCCAAAAATGAGATCAATGGATATGTTTTGAAAACCTAAACTTTGAGCTTCTTGAATCGCTGAAGAAGCCATTTCAGCGTTATGCGCTCGATTGAAATATCTGAGAATGTCGTCATTGAAAGACTGAATGCCAATGCTAAGTCTATTGATTCCTGCAGATTTTAATTCTCTTAATTTGGACACAGAAAGATCGTCGGGGTTGGCTTCCAGCGTAATCTCGGGGCTTGAATCAGTGGAGTAATTTTTATGAATGAGATTGAGTATAGAGGTGAGTTCTTTATGACTGAGCAAGGAAGGAGTTCCACCTCCAAAATAGATAGTTTCGATGATTTCACCTTCTAGATAGTTTCTTTGCAATTCAATTTCCTTTAGGATTGCGTCGATTAAATCTGATTTGGTGTTTAGATTGGTGGAAAAATGGAAATCACAATAATGGCAGGCTTGTTTGCAAAAAGGAATATGGATGTAGATCCCGGCCAAAGCGTATAAATAATAGTGAGCCGCTAATGTATAGACAATTTCGAAAACATATCATCTCTTTTTGCTGTGCGCTAGGACTGATAGGAAATTTGTTGGCTCAGACTTCAGATTCTGTCTCGCAGATCATTTATTTTGAAGGAATCGACAATAAGTATATTCCAAAACAGTCGGCATTTGATTCTTCGGAATTAGAAATAGTGAAAAAATCTCTTATCGCTGAAATGCGACAAGATGGTTATTGGTTGGCGAGTTATGATTCTACTCAATTGGTCTCCGATACACTAAAGGTATTTGTATATCAGGGGAGGTCATTTGAAGATGTTGAAATTACGATTATTGATGATAATAATTCTTTAAACAAGCTCTCCAGGTTTCCGAAAATTAAAACTGGCAAGATTACTTCACCAAGCCAAATCGAACTCGAAATAGACCAGCTTTTGGAATATCTGGAACGAAACGGATATCCATTTGCAACACTTTCAGTTGTATCTTCAGCTTTTTTAGATGATAAACTGAGCCTCCAGCTCAATTTAGATATAGGCACAAAAATCACTTATGATAGTTTGACTGTCAATCCAAAGGGACTGATCAAGCCGGCATTTTTAAGTAAGTACCTTGGGCTAGACTTCGGCAAAAATTATGATGAAAGAGATATTGCTCAGGTTGAAGACAGAATCCAGTATTTGCCTTTTTTATCGTTAGAAAAAGTGAGCACTTCATTCAAGATTAAAAAAGCCAGTGTTGAATTGGATTTAAAACATCGGAAGGTCAATTATTTTGATGGTATACTTGGACTTGTGCCCGGTCAAGATGGAGAAGGAGTAGAAGTAACAGGTGAGCTGGATTTGAGTATTAATAATTTATTCCAATCAGGAAAAAAAGTTGAAATCAATTGGAAAAAACTAGAACCAGGATCCCAACAACTGCATGCTTCTTATTTACACCCGATACTATTAGGTTCACCGCTTGATTTTTATTTTGAATTAGATCAAATCCGGCAAGATACCATTTACTCTAATCGCTCCTTGCAAGTAGCCTTTGATTATCGAACATCAAAAAATTTGAGTATGCGCGTGAGTTATGAAAGTTTGTTGGGAAACGAGCTAGACGACTTTTCTGGAACTAGCGGTGATTTTAATATTGACTATTATGGGCTCTCTTTTGACTGGCATCACCTAGATCAGCTTTTCAATCCCAAAAATGGAATTAGAACAAAGTTTATAGTCAACGTTGGAAAAAAATCAGTTACAAATGTAGACACACCCATTCCCGAATCCACACAATATAGATTACGCGCTACCATCGATTGGTACAAAAAGTTCTCTACTCGATCCGTACTTTATGTTTCTTCACAGAATGGCTTAATATTCAATGATTACTTGTATTTAAATGACCTCTTTCGGCTGGGTGGTTTGAAAACCATAAGAGGCTTCAATGAATTAGAGTTTTTCGCTTCCAAGTATGCCTTGATCAATTTGGAATGGAGATATTATATTGAAGCGAGTTCGTACTTAGTTGCATTCTATGATCAGTCAATCATGTCTTATGAGATATTAGGCGGATCTCATTCCGATCGCCCTTCTGGGCTTGGAGCTGGCATGCAATTCAATACTGATCGAGGTAATTTTAAAATTTTATATGGATTGGGTAAAAGGGATGGGGAGTCATTTTCGTTCGCTACTTCGAAAATCCATTTTGGATATACTGCCATTTTTTGAAAAGGTATTGACTTTTGACTTACTTTGAGCCAAATATTCGCTAACTCATGATCGAATCCATTCTGATATTTTTCTGGGCACTCTTAATTTCCATGTTTTCTATCCCTACTATTATTAGTGTAGCACATAGCAAGCGCATATTGGATGAACCTGATTTTAGAAAATTTCACGACATCAACACCCCTAGATTAGGAGGGCTTGCCATTTTTGCTGGCTTTATGACGGGAGTAGCTATTTTCGGACAGATGTCGCCAGGCATCCAACAGCTATTGGCGGGTAGCTTGATCATCTTCTTTGTTGGTGTCAAGGATGACATTAATGGTGTTTCGGTATTCAAAAAGTTTTTTGTTCAGGTACTTGCAGCTGGCATCGTACTTTTTTATGCCGATGTACGAATATCAAGTTTTCAGGGCTTCATGGGTGTATATGATTTGGATGTGGGGATGAGTTATGCGTTTAGTTTTTTAGTTATTCTTTGTATCACCAACGCAGTTAATCTTATCGATGGAGTAGATGGATTGGCTGGATCGATTGTGGTAATTATTTGTATGACTTTTGGAACATTTTTCTATCTCTATGGGGAAGCTAGTTATGCGTATGTGTGTTTTGCCCTCACTGGAGCTATGGTGGGTTTTTTAAGATATAACTTACTAAATGCCAGAGTTTTCATGGGTGATACTGGAGCTTTAGTGAGCGGGTTTATTATTTCTGTATTAGCCATTCATTTTATCGAAATGGATAGAGCAGCCTCAGCACCTGCATTAGCAATAAGTATCCTGTTTATCCCAATTTTTGATACAATTAGAGTATTTATAATACGAGTATATCGAGGGGTGTCTCCGTTTATGCCTGATAGAAATCATGTCCATCACTATCTCAGCGATCTTGGTCTTTCTCATTTACAGGTTGTGATTGTATTATCGATTGTCAATTTAGCCGTCATTGCATTTGCATTTTTCTTTACTTATTTAGGAAATTCAGCATTGCTTATCATCATTGGGCTGTTTGCTGTATTGAGCAGTTTGCTGCTCGAAATTCTTCTTAAAAAAATGGGCACTCGGGTAAATGCTTAGGTGGATAACTCTTTTCATATGCTTATTTAGCTATTTCATATATCATGATTCTCATGCTTCAGATACTGAACTGAAAAATTTACGTTGGGAGTGGGAAGTGTATGATGACGATGCTGGTCATTTTGTGCCATATTTTAAGCAACAAAAAACCCAAACAGTAAGATTCAACGTTGATCTAAGTAAGTACCGAGATTCATATCTTAAACTCGATTTACCTCCAAATTACTTTGTTTGGATTGATGGAAAATTGGTCTTTTCGAATTTAACAGAAGGCACACGATTTTGGAAGCTGGACAGCTTAAATAAAATATACAAAAAAGGTCAAGTACAAATGACCTTATATGGCTCTGAAGTTATAAGCCAGGCAGTCGGTACTTCAGTAGTAAACATTCAAAGTGAAGATTTAACAGAGGATGTCAATAAATTTTTTTTGCAGAGAAATGATCATGGTCAATTGGATAATTTTATTATCATTTCTATCGCTACACTTTCCTTAATTGCACTTTTTCGAGCATTTAATTTTCGTTTGTTTCGAGAGTATTTTTCTGTGGGAAAGTCTCTTCAGCTCCGACAAAACTTTGATTTGATTACTGCGCATGCACCACTATCTTGGCCGAATATGGCTTTTATGCTGTTTTATGCTGTTTTGGTGGGGAATACAGCAATGAATGTGGACCTTTTTCTTACAAGACCCATTTTTGATGCTTCATTTGATCTATCGGCGACCAGTAATCTTTCTCTTGGCTTCCATGTTTTTGCAATTTGTTTGGTGTTGATGATAGGCAAATTGATTCTGATAACCATTGGCACAGAGCTTTTCAAAATAAACAAAGTCAGAGCTGTTCACTTCTTTACTTATTTTAGACAATCGCTAATTATGGCCATGATAATGTTTTCTCTAAGTGTAATCAATGGAATTCTTGGAGGGATGTTAGTCGATGAATACTGGAATTTAATTCAGCTAATATTGGTATTGGCTTGGTCTGGACGCTTAGTTCTAATATTTTTTGTTTTAAATAAGATTTATACCTTTAGAAAACTTCATTTATTTTCTTACCTTTGCAGTTCAGAAATGATCCCACTGTTGCTATTATTTAAGATTTTCTTAAAATAGTTACAAAATGGTTTTCAAATAGGTTTATTGGAATGAGTGAAGAATTATTGATTGAAGACAAAGCTAGGCTAAAGAAAGTAACAAGTATTTTGGTTTCTCAGCCAAAGCCTACAGGTGACAAGTCACCTTATTTTGATCTCGCAGAAAAGTATAATATCAAAATTGATTTTAGACCTTTTATACAAATCGACCCCGTCGACATTAAGGAGTTTAGAGCTCAAAAAATAGATATATTAAAACATTCTGCAGTTATTTTTACTAGCCGAAATGCTGTTGATCACTTCTTTAGATTGGCCGCAGAAAGCAAAGTTGAGATTCCTTCAGATATGAAGTATTTCTGTATTTCAGAGCAAACGGCTAACTATCTCCAGAAGTATATAGTAATTCGAAAAAGAAAAATTTTCACTGGCTCAAGGACTGCTACAGAATTACTCGAAGTGTTGAAAAAACACAAAAACGAGAAATATATTTTCCCTTGCTCAAATATTAGAAAAAATGATATCCCTGACTTTTTGAATGAAAACGGCTTCGATTGCACAGAAGCAATTATCTACAAAACAGTCGCTAGTGATCTTTCTGACTTGGCTGATGTTAATTATGACGTTATTGCATTTTTCAGCCCTTCTGGAATTAATTCATTGATGGTTAATTTTCCTGACTTTGAGCAAAAGAAAACGAGAATAGCTGCATTTGGCCCGACTACTGCTCAGGCTGTACGGGACGCAGACTTAATTCTTGATATTCAGGCACCACTACCAAATGCTCCATCCATGACAGGAGCTCTAGAGTATTATATTAAGAAGGCCAATAATATTTAAGACCTGCCATCTAAAATAGTGGTGTTCTAGGTAAGGGTATTTTCAATTTTTGCTTATTATTACATAACACGTTGTATACGTGATGTGATTACGAACCCTTATGAGGAGAATTATTATTATAGTTGTTCTACTGACTGCGATTAGTATTAAATCTAATGCGCAACAGGATCCTCATTTTACACAATACATGTTCAACAAATCCTATTGGAGCCCAGCTCTGACGGCTTTGGACGAAAAAGGGAGCATAAGCATAATTAGTCGATCTCAATGGCTAGGTTATGAACCTACTTACGAGCAAGAAGGAGGTGCACCTTCCACTCAGTTCTTAAATTTTTCCACGCCATTATCAATAAAAAAGATTCCATTGGGTGTAGGCGTAAATGTGGTATATGATAAGTTGGGTGTGTTAAACAATGTGCAGGCACAAGTGTCAATCGCTTACCATAAAAAATTAAACAGAGGTACGTTGAGTTTTGGGATAAGACCGGAATTTTTGAATAGTACCCTCGATTTTTCAAAACTTCGATTTGTAGACCCTTCTGACCCAAAGAATGTGCAAGCCAAGGAATCTCAATCTGTCATGGATTTGGCGTTCGGCATGAGCTATTCTACGGAAAACTACAAATTGGCAGGAGGCGTCAGTCATTTACTGGGGCCCGAAATGAATTATGGATTGGAGGGCTCAAGTACTGAGGACAATAAAACCAGTATGATCTTTAATCTTTATGGAGAATATAATTATCGACTGACTTACAATGTAGATTTAACGCCTTCCATATTAGTAACATCTGATCTAAATACCTATTCTATTGATGTAAGTGCAATTGCTACATACAATAAAAAATTGTGGGCTGGATTGAGTTACAGAAACAATGAAGCATTGGCGTTATTGATGGGTTATTCTTTTTTAGACAACAATCAATTAAAGGCGGGTTACTCCTTTGATTACATTATAAAGGATCAGTCGGCCAAGCAACCCACTTCCCACGAAATATTTATACGTTACGATCTGCCATCCATCTCTACTGGAGCCAAGAAGATTATAAGAACTCCTAGATTTCGCTATTAAATAAACATTTAGTTTGCCGATAATGGTTGTAAAGCAGGTGCTTTTCTTATTTTAGCAATGTGTAATTATTTTTGTTCAAGATTTAATGTATCTTGAATTGTAAAGATTATATTTATGGTTTAAACCGTGCAATATATTTTGTGTATACTTGTTATGTTAAAGTATGAATGTTATAAAAATTGTGTTATGAATAAATTTAGTGTAAGCCGAATTTTTTCGTTTCTTTTTCTATTTATTATTCTTGTTGGGACTCAGAGTTGTAGCCTTCTAAATATTTTTGGTGGAAAGGGTCAGGCTATTGACAGCAACGGAGAATTAATAGGCGCACAGGGACGTGAAGGTTGGGAAATGACTCGGCCATTTGGTATGGTAGCAATTCCTCCGGGAACCTTCCATATGGGACAGGCAGATGAAGATGTAGCTGCTACTCAAATCAACTACAATAAGCAGGTAACGATCGGACCATTTTATATGGACGATACTGAAATCACCAATAACGAATACCGTCAATTTGTTGAAGACATAACTGAAGGATCAGAAACTGATCTTCCAGAAGGTTTTGTTGTTGAAGATTTGGTTCCAGACTCGACCGTATGGGTAAGAGACTTTACGCATCACATGGGTGATCCTATGATGGTGTATTATTGGTCTCATCCAGCTTTTGATAACTACCCCGTAGTTGGAGTAGATTGGGAAGCTGCCAAGTACTTTTGTAAGTGGAGAACAGATCATTTGAATAATTTCAGAGCAGATCGTGGTCTTTTCCCAATGCCAAATTTCAGATTGCCATCTGAAGCGGAATGGGAATATGCTGCAAGAGGAGGAAGAGATATGAACAAATACCCATGGGGTAGTCCTTATATCAGAAATAAAAAAGGTTGTCTATTGGCAAACTTTAAACCTGGTAGAGGTAACTATTTTGATGATGGATTTGCATACACTTCTCCAGTAGGAACTTTCTTTGCCAATGATTACGGACTTTATGAAATGTCTGGAAATGTTGCCGAGTGGGTAGAAGATGCATTTAATCCATCTGCGATGCCATTGGTTTGGGATTTGAACCCTACCTATTTTGATGAAGAAGAACCTAAGAAGGTCATTAGAGGAGGCTCGTGGAAAGACATCGCCTATTATCTAGAGACTGGAACTAAAACTTATGAATTTAAAGATTCAACCAGAGCATCTATTGGATTTAGATGTGCTATGACCCATTTGGGACGATCTGGAGGAAATGAATTTTAATTATTAAAACTGTATTAAATAACCTAAAATATTAAATAATATGAGTGCGAAAAAAGGTGGATTTAAAGAGCTTTTGTTTTCAACAATAATGCCAAAAGTATATGGTATTGGAGCTGCTGTAGTAATTGTTGGTGCCATGTTTAAAATTCTTCACTTGCCTGGTGCTAGTGAAATGCTAACCATAGGGTTGAGTACTGAGGCCGTAATATTTTTCTTAAGTGCGTTTGAACCAAAGCACGCAGAAACAGATTGGTCTAAAGTTTATCCAGAACTTGCAGACGATTATGATGGACCTAAAGCACAGCCACGTGCTGCTGTCCCTGCAGCTACTGGAGGAGCTTCTCAACAAATGGATAAAATGTTAGCCGAAGCAAAGGTTGGTCCAGATTTGATAAAGAGTTTAGGAGATGGCATGCGCAACATGGCTGATTCAGCTTCTAAAATGTCCAACTTAGGAGATGCTTCTGTAGCAACAAGTGAGTATGCTAATAATGTGAAAAACGCTTCTAAGTCACTCATAGAAATGAATAAATCATATGCCTCTACTGCTGCATCAATGGCAGATATGGCAAATGCCTCAAAAGATGCTTCTGAGTATCACTCACAAGTGAAAAATGTTACCAAGAATTTAGGCGCACTCAATGCAGTATATGAAATGGAACTTCAAGACGCTAACAGTCATGTGAAAGCGATGAACAAGTTCTATTCAAATGTGACTTCTGCCATGGAAGGTATGGCTGAAGCAGCTAAGGATACTGAAAAATTCAGATCAGGAATGACAAGTTTGAATACCAATATTACTTCTTTGAATGGAATTTATGGAAGTATGTTGGCAGCTATGAGAGGTGGGGGAGATACTTCATCAGCTAAATAAGTTAAATAATTTTTTTAACCTTAAAAAGCGAATATTATGGCTGGAGGTAAACAATCCGCAAGAGACAAGATGATAGGCATGATGTACTTGGTACTGACGGCTCTATTGGCTCTGCAAGTAAGTAATAGTGTTTTAGAAAAATTTATTTTCATCAATCAGGCTTTTGAAGTTACCAATGATGAAAAAATTGGAAACAACGCTAAAAAACTAGAGAGTATTCAAACCACTGTGGCAGATGCTGGTAATAGAGAGGCTGATGTAGCAGTATTAACAAAGGCGCAGGAAGTAAGAGCAGCAACTTCAAAAATTCTTAAAGAGATTGAGGTCTACAAAGAAGAGTTAGTTGAACGAACTGGTGGAATAGTTGATGGTGTATATCTTGGACAAAAGGATATTGACGCTGCTCCTGCTTTGTTTGTAAACGAAGGTGAGGGAGAAGTTCTCAAAGAAAAATTGAATACTTACTCGGAATTTTTAAGAACGACTACAGGTGATGAAGATATTGGTAATCTAGCTAAAGATGCTAGTGAAATTGATGTTTTCAAAAATGATCCAAATCAAAACCAAAAGGGGTTTGCAGAATTGAACTTTGGACATAATACGCCAATGGTAGGTGCACTGGCATCGCTTAGTCAGTTTCAATCTGATGTGATTACAGAAGAAACTAAAGCTTTAGAGGATTTAGCAGCGAAAGTAGGAGCACAAGATTTGAAATTTGATCAAATTGTTCCCATGGTAAAACCACATTCTAAGGTTGTGGCAGCTGGTACAAGATATGAAGCTGATCTGTTTATCGCAGCGTCTTCTTCTTCTGTATCTCCTACTATGACTGTAGATGGTGAAGAAATTGAAGTAGTTGGAGGAATGGGTAAAGTGTCATTTACAGCTACTCCTGGTAACTACGATAAATCTGGTAACGCTAGCAAGTCTTTTATTGGAGCAATTAGTGTAAAAATGCCAGGTGGACGAGATACAACTTTTGTAGATACGATCGAGTACATAGTTTCAAAACCTGTTATGCAGATTCAGTCTGCCTCTGTTCAAGCTTTATACTTGAACTGTGGAAACGAATTGGATGTGCAAGTGCCTGCAATGGGGACTTCTTATAATCCTTCCTTTTCTACAAAAGGTGGTTCAAATATAACTGGAGCAAATAAAGGCGAGGTAGTTATTATCCCAAGTTCTGCAAAAGTTACATTGAGTGTATCGAGTAGTGGAAATTTAATTGGCACTCAAGATTTCAAAGTTAAAAGAATACCTAAACCAGAGATTGTGGTCTATGGCAAAGGTGGCCCAGTTAACTTGAAGAGAGGTGTGAAAGGAGCACCAAGATCTTTAAAATTGGCGGCTGAACCAGATGAGTCATTTGCGCAATTTTTACCAAAAGACGCTAAGTTCAGAGTAGCTGAATCAGAAGTGAATTTAGTAAGAGCTGGCAGATCAGTTGGTAGTGTGAGACCAAAGGGTCCAGATCTCAATTTATCATCAATTGCCTCTCAGGCTAGAGAGGGTGATGCTTTGGTAATTGAGGTGAAAAAGGTTCAAAGAAGAAATTTCAAAGGTGATATTGAAAACTTCCCTAATTTTGGACCAAGAATCATTACGATAAGAATAAACTAAACAAATAGGTTATGAAGAAATTTTGTTATGTAATTGGCCTTTTTGTATGTTTTGCTCTATTCAATGTAGAGTTGAGTAACGCACAGGAAAAAGTAGACGGGTATAATAAGGACTCTGTTTACCCTGTGAATGAGGCATACAAAATGTTCAAAAAGACAGTTTGGAGAAGAATAGATTTGGAGGAAAAACAAAATGCTCCTTTCTTTTCTAGAAACGGTGAGTTATCTACAATAATTATTGACGCTGTAAAAGCAGGATTGTTATTCCCTTATACAAATGACTCAGTGAATACAAGAATGTCAAAAGAGACATTTTTGGAAAACTTGAAATTTGAAGAGGAAGGTGGTGGCCTTACTCAAGAGGAAATAGACATGGGCTTTGGAGCGAGTTCTGATGATGATTTTTTCGGAGGTGGAGGTGATGAAGGAGAAGAACCTGAAGAGGAAATCATTGACAATAATGAATTTGCTACGCGTGACTTCTCAATTGCTGAAATGAAAGAAGAAGTATATTTTGATAGAATGAGATCAAGAATATTTTATGATATTCAGTCTATCACTTTATTTCTACCAGCTGATAAAAATCCTGCTTTGTTTGAGAAACCATTGGCTTCTTTCAAGTATAAGGATTTAGTAGCGTTATGGAGAAGTATGCCAGACGAAGCGATTTGGTATAATGCTCAGAACATGTCAGAACATAGAAATATGGCTGATGCATTCAACTTGAGATTGTTCGGGTCGAATTTGACCAAAATTGCCAATCCAAGGGATGATAGGATCGTAGATATCTATACAAAGTCAAGAAGAGATGCAATTTTAGCATCTAAACAATTAGAATATGATATGGTTGAGTTTGAGAATGAACTTTGGGAATTCTAAAAATCAACCACGCACTGATAATATTTAAAAGGGATCATTTTGATCCCTTTTTTTGTATGTAATTGAATACAATGTTGGCTTTCGATTTTCCTATTTCAGCCGCTAGCTCATGTACGTTGCACTGGCTGATTTTATTGTAAGATTTGAATTTGGTCAATAGTTTTTGTTTTGTTTTTTCGCCAATACCATCAATAAGGTCTAATTCAGATTGGACTTGTTCCTTACTTCGCAGTGAGCGATGAAAAGTGATAGCAAATCTGTGTGCTTCATCACGCAGTTGTTGGATGAGTTTCAGTGATTCAGATTTCTTACTAATATGTAAAGGGATGCTGTCTTCGGGGTAGTAAATTTCCTCTAGCCTCTTTGCAATTCCAATAATTGGTATTTCTGTATAGATTCCTAATTCTTTAAGTGCATCGCAAGCCGCATGCAATTGACCTTTTCCCCCGTCTATCACAATCAAATTGGGAAATGGCGATTCTTCTTCCTGAAGTCTTCTATATCTTCTTAAAACTATTTCTCGCATGGAACCAAAATCATCTGGACCTATCACTGTTTTTATCTTAAAGTGACGATAGTCTTTTTTAGAAGGCCTTCCATTTTTAAAACAAACCATAGAGGCCACAGGGTTAGTCCCCTGAATGTTTGAGTTATCAAAACATTCAATGTGATTGGGAATAACTTTTAGTTTAAGGTCGTCCATCAGCTGCTGTGTTACACGGCTTTCTTTTTGTTTTGACTTTTCTGCTTGTGAAATGGCTTCCTTTTTATGGTATAATGCATTCTTGAGAGATAGCTCAACCAGTTTCTTCTTATCACCGATTTGTGGCATTATAATTTCTACTGATTCCTGCCAACATTCAAATAGCTTATTGCTTAAGACTGTATTGGATGTGCTATTGAATCGTTCACGCAATTCAATGGTTAGGAGCTCAAGAATTTGTTCATCAGTTTCATCCAAGCGCTTGGAGACCGTGAGAGAATCTGAGATGTTAATAATTCCATTGTCAACTCGCATATAATTCACAAAGGCTTTCTTATCTGTAGAGGTAATTGTAATGACATCAATCCCTTTCAATTTTTTGTTGACAATTACCGTTTTTGATTGAAATTTATCCAAGAAGTCAATTTTACTTTTGAATTCTTGAGCTGTTTCAAATGCCAGACTTTCAGCTGCTGTTTTCATTGAAGACAAAAAATGGTCTTTTACAATTTTGAGATGACCTTTGATGATATGTCGCGCTTGATCAATTTCCTTGAGATATTCACTTTCTTGCTGCAACCCTTCGCAGGGTCCCAAACAATTACCAATATGATACTCTAGACAGACTTTGAATTTTTTATTTTCAATGTTTTTTTCTGATAACAAGTAATTACAAGTTCTAACTTTATACAAACTTTGTATCAATTCTAATACGTTGTTAAGGGCTTTTACACTTGTGTAGGGGCCATAATATTCCCCTTCATTTAGCTCGTCCCTTCGTGTAGAGAAGATTTTAGGGAAACGCTCATTTGAAATGCATATAAAAGGAAAACTTTTATCGTCCTTCAATAGGATATTGTACTTGGGTTGATTTTCCTTGATGAGATTATTTTCGAGTAGGAGTGCGTCGTACTCAGAGTCTACAATTACGTACTCTACATGATCTATTTCCTTGACTAGTTTTCGAGTTTTTAAGCTGTTGCCTTTTTGTTTGTTAAAATAGCTTGATACTCTTTTTTTAAGGTTTTTGGCTTTACCTACATAAATCAATACTTCCTTATTGAAGTATTTGTAAACACCTGGAGCGTTTGGTACTGTTTTTAAATCAATAGGGTATTTTTTTTCACCCAAAATGCAGAAAAATTAAATGTCTAACTCATCAAAACCCAAGTCAAGGCTGAGTGAATCTGTTGAGTCTGTTCTTCCTTCATAGTGATCGCAGTCTAATTCTACGCCAAGGGGCGTACTAGGTTTTTTGAAATAACCTTTTTCTACCCCAGTTCTTGGATCTTCATAAACCTTAAGCATGAAATTCTCCCAGATGGGTCGAGCAGTTTTACCTCCCTGCCCAAGTGCCCAATGTTTGAAATGAATGCTTCGGTCATCACCTCCAACCCAGGCACCTGCCACTAAGTCATGAGTCACGCCCATGTACCAGCCGTCAGACGCATTTTGCGTAGTTCCAGTTTTTGCGCCTATTTCATTGTTTTGTTTGAGTCTATAATCTAAAGCATGTGCAGAACCACCCCTCTCTTCCATGGCTCCTTTGAGCATATGGATCATGAGATAAGCTGTTTTCTCACTTAGGGCTTCCCTCCTTTTGGGAATAAAATCCTGGATGACCACTCCGTTTTTATCCTCAATTCTTGTGATAAAAAATGGTTGCGTCCAAACACCTTGATTGGCAAATGTAGAGTAAGCCCCTACTAGCTCATATAATGATACTTCACCAATACCCAAACAAAGTGCAGGTACTGCAGGAAGGTCACTTTCAATACCACAAGTGTGCGCCATATCTACAGCTGCTCTTGGGGTAATTTTTTGCATAATACGAGCGGTTACAGAATTAACAGATGCAGCCATTGCCCTACGAATAGTCATTGTTTCTCCAGTAAACTTACCATTGGCATTTTGCGGTGTCCAAGTGGGTTTTTCTGGATCGTCCAGCATCCATGTAACTGGTGCATCTACAGCTGTATAACATGGGGAATAACCTAAGTCAATTGCAGCAGTATAAACAAATGGCTTAAATGTAGACCCAGGCTGTCTTTTACTCTGCTTGACGTGGTCATACTTGAAATATTTGTGATCAATACCACCTACCCAAGCTTTGATGTGACCAGTCTGTGGATCCATAGCCATGAAACCAGCCTGTAGAAAGTGTTTGTAATACTTCAGAGAATCGATCAAGCTGAATGTGGTATCGATCTCGCCTCCCCAACTAAAGACTGACATGTCTCTGGGGTAGTTGAGCCAGTAGTCTAACGAATCAGAGTTTTCACCGTACTTTTCTGCAAGAGCCCTATAATTTGGAGTTCGTTTGATTGCTTTGTCTACAAAGTCCAAGATTTCATTACCCTCTTCATCTATCCATGGTGCGTCCCCTTGAAGGTGGTTAATGAAAACACTTTGTAAAGTATCCATTTCTTCAGCCATTGCTTGTTCGGCGTAAAGTTGCATCCTACTATCAATGGTGGTGTATATTTTCAGTCCATCTGCAAATAAATCGTAATCATTTGTTTTAGCCCAGCTCATTAAGAAGTTTCGCATAACGGTTCTGAAGTAGGTAGCCAAGCCCTCATTTTGATCCTGCACTTTGTATTGTAAACCAAAGTCAGAGATTTTCAGAGAATCGTAGGCCGCTTGGTCTATTTTTCCATATTTCAATAGGTTGTATAGTATCTCTGTTCTTTTCTCTATGGCAAATTCAGGATTCCGAATAGGGTTATATCGAGTGGGTTTGTTGATCAGTCCGACAAGAATGGCTGACTCTTTATGATTTAGTTCGCTTGGCAGTTTATTGAAATAAGTCTGAGCGGCTACTTTGATTCCATACGTATTGTTGCCGTATTCAATTGTATTGAGATACATGGCCAGTATCTCTTCTTTGGTATATGAGGCTTCCAATTGTACAGAGACAATCCATTCTTTCATTTTAATAATGAAAATACCCAAACCTGGCACATCACTGAGTTTTCCACCAAGATCTCTGGTCTTAAAAAGGTTTTTCGCCACCTGCTGTGTAAGCGTGCTGCCACCTCCTGCATTTTTATTTCCCATGAGGATGGTTTGAAAAAGTACTCGGCCAAGTCCTCTTAAATCAATGCCTGAGTGTTTAGTAAAACGAATGTCTTCGGTTACGAGTAATGCATCAATGAGTTCTTGCGAAAGGTCATTGTATGCGACTTCTGTTCTGTTGTGACGGAAATATTTTCCAAGTGAAATGCCATCCGCTGAAAATAGTTCTGATGAAAGATCTGGGTCGGGCTTTTCAAGAGATTTTGTACTCGGAAGTCCGCCAAACAAACCAAAGGCATCAATTTTGATAGAATAAAACATGAGAAAAATTGCCAGAACGCCAGTGGCAAGCAAAACCCAAACTAATGTGATTAGTCTTTTGTATTTTTTCATTGCTGGTAGTTTTTCCTGTAGAACACTAGATAAGTATCTAGCTCTTTGGTTTGGTAGAGAATATTAAAATTGTCTTTTGTAATTACGAAATTATAAAATTTGCCAGTCTTATTAATTTTTTCTGCAGGCTTTTCAGCTTCGACTTTTTCATTGAATGCTATTGCAGATTGTTTGTCAGCAAATTCTGAAATTAAAATCATTGAGCGTTTTTCGTCAAGGATTAAATTTCCAATTTTCAAAGGACTGTCCTCTGGTATTTGTGTTTTGAAATATTGTGGTAAAGCATCTGATAGCTCTTGGTCAGTCTGATAAGCAAAAATGAAAAAGTGTGGTTTTTCAAATTTTGGGATAAACTTAGCTTTTGTGCTATTGACTAGATTGATTTGATATTGCTCAGAAGCCGTAACTAATGAATCGGCGTATGGCAACAATTCGCTTTCTGAATAAGTTTCAATGAAATTGTTAAGTTCATATTGATACTTATATATTGTTTCTGATTTTCCCTGAACTAGGATTTTGAGCAATGCCATATTATCTACAAAGTCATTATCTGGGAATTCACGCAATCCATCATTGATCAAGTTCATTGCTTGCTGATAATCTCCCATTTTATAACTAGCATAGGCTTGTGCATATACCAGTTTTAACTTTTCACTAGCAGCTTGTGACTCTGCTCTGTAATTTGGATTGATTATTATTTTAGCATAAATGCTCTCAGGCGCTTCATTCAGCAATAGATTTTTGTAGTAATCAGACTTTGGAATGTTTTCTAATTCCTTAAAAATGATATACAATAAATACATGACTTCATGTCTGTATTCTGATGATGGAAAGCGATTGAATAGACTTTCGTAGGTTTCAGCGGAGTTATCTTTTTCATCCAGGTCGAAGTTGTAGATTTTACCGAGTTGATAGGTGGCTTCTTTTATTTCATCCAGCAGTGTTTGTTTATCTTCATCACTTTGTGGCAAAGTCGCTACTAGTTCCTCTTTATTAATTTTAAATTCCCCTTCTCCTTCATCATCCTTGTTTCCAGATGTTTTCTTTCCGTCAGCATCGATACCTACTTCTTCATCTGTTACGGCTATGGAAGTTGCGCTGTTAGATCTTCTCCAATTGTCTTCTAATACTCGATCCCCCCATATTCTTCTAAAATCCGACTTACCTCGAGAAACAGCACTGGTATTGTAAAAATACCAAGTGGTACCTTCATAATTATTTGCTCCGATGCCACCTGTATTTTGAGAGAAAGCACTGGAGTTGTTGGCTGCTAATCGTTCAGCATTTCGTTTTCTTTTCTTCTCCTCTTCTCGCCGTTTCATTTCGGCAGCTTCCTCTTGGGCAATATATGAATCAAGAAACCGATCCAAAGAATCTGCCGACAGTTTAGTTAGATTCAGAAGACTATCATTATTATGAATTATAGTGTATTGCTTCACGAAATTTTCTAGTATTTTCTGACGAGCCTCTATTTCAGCATATTCCAATTCATCCTTTGGAAGTACGCTAAGCGTACTGTCGTAGTACAGCTTAGCCAATTTGTATTCAGCTAGACTGTCGTAGTAAATTTTACCAAGACTTAAATAACTATGCGCCTTCTGTCTGTTATTATTTATGCTGGATCGAACGGAAGAATTGTAGTAAGTAATCCCCTGATCCAGATTGCCATGACGAACTTCGAATTTGGCCATTTCATAATAAATCTTATCCTTGAATTCTTCGTTTTTTCTATCCCGTAGTAATTTTTTAAAATATTTTCTAACCTTTTTGGCATCATTAGTTTTGGCTAACTGAGTGACCTGAGCCATATTTAATTTGGTATAGAATGAAAGTTCGTATGAAGGGTTGTTTTTTAATGTTTGCCTGTAGTAATTGTATGCTTCACCGTCAAACCCTAAAGATTGATATACCTGACCTATAATGAAATTAATTCTTGCTCTTTCTTTAAAGTTAGTAATGAGTGCCTCTGCCTGAACAAGGTTTTGCACCATGTTATTGTAGTCTGCACTTTTTTGATACAGATAACCACGGGTGAGGTATAAATTTTTGAGATTTTTCTTGTTTAGTTTTTCCTTCTTTAAATAATCCGATACCGCAATTGCGTTGTTACTTTCTTTATACTCTATAAAAGTTCTCATTAAAGCGACCAGTGCCTCATGCTTAGCATTATCATCTTTTCCTTTTGTATTTACGTATTTGAACGTTTCTACAGCATTTGGAAAATCAAGACTATAAAATCTGGCCTTTCCAACTAATACATAAGAGTCGTCCTCCCATTTGGAACCTTTATGCCTTTGAATGGCCAATGAGGCTTTTTCAATACAGTCTTCAATTTGGTCAGAAAAAGAATTTGCGGAAGCTGAATCAAACTGCGGAAAAATCGGAAGAATCAGGTTGTAATTCCATTCGTATTGATCTTCAATGGTCTGTTCAATGGCTTTGATATGCTCTAATGCAATAAAGTAGGCATTGTAATGGGCGGTCATGTTGTGATAAGAGTTACTCATCACGTTATTTTTTTCCGGAGCACAGGAACACAAAATAACGGCAAGGCCGAGCAATAACTTTATACTTCGATGGATCAAATTCAATGTTTTCGAATAAACGCCAATTCAATTGCAATTAATACAATATTGGCTTACTAAATATCTATTAATATATATTTTTACCGCAAATCAGAAGCAAATTCCTTGGAACAAAAAAGAACTTTATCAAATCGACTAACAACCAAATATTTACTCATCATAAGAAATGAGGAGAATTTTGCGGAAAAATCCACCTATAGTTTTACTTATTCAAAGATTATTTTGGTTTTGGTGCTATCCTTTTTTGCTTTTTTTGGATTGAGCTTTTACTTATCTACTTCATTACTCGAGGCATGGTTTGATCCCAGATTTGCTGAATTAAAAGCGACCAAAGAAGTCATGGAGTTAGCTACAAGAGTTGATTCCCTTAAAAATGAAGTAGATATAAAGGATGAATTTATAGCTAATATTAAAACTATTATGTCCGGTGAGGATGCCCAATATACCGATGTGGACAATTCTGGCACCATAGAAAGCAGTGAAATAACAGAGATAGTTGAGTCTCAAGTCATCAATCCGATTGATTCCCAATTTAGGGAGGAATTTGAAAAAGGGGGATTAGAGTTTCAATTGACTGACAATCGATTGTCTGATGAATTGCAAGATTTCTTTCTATTTAAACCAGTCGACGGGATTGTATCAGAACACTTCGATCCGCAAATCGATCATTTGGCAATTGATATAGTTGCCAAGCAAGATGAACCAGTGAAATCAGTAGCCGATGGCACAGTTATTTTTGCGTCCTGGACTCAGGATAGTGGCTATGTCATGGCTATTCAACACAGAGGCAATTTGATCTCTATGTACAAGCATAATTCGGATTTGTTGAAAAACGTAGGTAATTTTGTGACCGCAGGAGAAGTTGTGTCTATCATTGGCAACACTGGTGAGCTCACTTCAGGCCCGCATTTGCATTTTGAACTGTGGTACAATGGCAATCCCATTAACCCAGAGGAATTGATTAGATTTTAATAAACACCTGTACTTATGTTTAATAATAAGCAAGAAATTAAAGAAGTGGAAGAACTTAGCAATTCAAGTAATATCATTGGTAAAGGAACCACATTAAATGGTGACATCGAAACTTACGGAAATATCCGAGTGGAAGGAAAGATAGTTGGCAACATGAAAACTAAATCCAAAGCTGCTTGTGGACATTCCTCACACATTGAAGGCAACTTAGTAGCTCAGAATGCTGAAATAGCAGGTCATGTGACTGGAAAAGTGGAAGTGTCAGAATTATTGATACTCAAGCCATCAGCCATCATTAATGGAGACATCATTACTAATAAGTTGATTGTGGAATCTGGCGCTACCTTCAACGGTGGATGTAAAATGGGAGTAACTATTAAAGAAATTCAAATTGGAGATACCCCAGAAGGAAAATCAAAACTCCTCAAAGCCGAATAAAGAGGAAGATCAGCCCCTTTCCTATTTAAAATTTTCAGGGATGGCTTTTGAAATGCTTGGCTTTATCATTGTTGGGTATTGGCTTGGCAATAAATTAGATGAGTATTTTCAATACGAATCAATCCTAACATTAATTGGGATAATGCTTGGTATAGCAGGAGCATTGATCAATTTATTTCGAAAACTCCCAAAAAATTAATCCATGAAGGAATTGTCTAAAATCTCTGTTTTCACAGGGATTTTAATTCTAATAAGCTATTGTCTTTTAGAGGTGTTCGAATTTTCATTTGTTCACCCAGCGATCTATCAAATCTTAGGGTTTTTGTGGTTTCTGTACACCAGCATACACATTACCTATTTGTTGGTAGCGAAAAATCCGAATATTGAGCAGGCAATTCTTCCATTAGTGGGACTTGGTTTGAGATTTTTGGTGTCACTTTTTACGGTGATGTTTTACCTGATCAAGTACCCTGAAAATTCAGCGTTGTTCGTTATCAATTTTATGGTTGTCTATTTAATCTACGTAGTGTTTGAAATCACAGCCTTATTGTCTAACTTGCGACGAAATTCAAGTCAAGATCAAAATACATGATTAACGGTCGAATTATGACAACATTTAAGCATCTGAAAATCAGCATTTTATTAATGGTTTTCGGTCTGTTTGTATCACAGGCAAGTTTTGCAGGAGAAACGAAAGAGGGCGAGAAATTTGACCCAAGTACAATGATCAATCATCATATCATGGATGCACATGATTGGCATCTTTTTGATCTCAAAGATGATAATGGTGAAGTACATGCAGTCAGTATTCCATTGCCAGTTATATTGTGGGACAACGGGCTTCAAGTTTTCATGTCATCTGAATTTCATCATGGTCAGGATGCAGTAGAAAGTAATGGCAACTATTATTTCAATGCGCATGAGCATATCTATAAAACAGATGCCGAAGGGACTCTAGAATATGATGAGGCAGGTGGAATCACCAATGCTCATCCATTAGACCTTTCTATAACTAAGAATGTAGCCATGTTACTTATCAATGCCTCAGTTATGATATTGATATTTTTAGCAGTGGCTAGAGGGTATAAGAAAAATGCCAAGCGTGCACCTAGAGGTGTGCAGTCATTTTTTGAGCCGATCATTATTTATGTAAGAGATGAAATTGTCAAGCCAAACATAGGTCCTAAATACGAAAAGTATTTGCCTTATCTGTTGACTTTATTTTTCTTCATTTGGTTTGGTAATCTACTAGGGCTTTTGCCCGCGGCAGCAAACTTGACAGGGAATATTGCTGTTACGTTGACTTTGTCTGTGTTGACGTTGATCATCACTTTAGCGTCAGGAAGAAAAACTTACTGGTTGCATATTTTAGATCCATTAGGTAATAGTATGCCATGGATAGCCAAATTGCCATTGTATTTAATTCTTTGGCCAATTGAAATCATTGGTATTTTAACAAAGCCTTTCTCGTTGATGGTTCGTTTGTTTGCGAACATCACTGCAGGGCACATTATTATATTGAGTATCATAAGTTTGACTTTCATTACGCAGAGTTTGGCCGTAGGAGTAGCCTCCACCGCGTTCGCTACAGTGATGAACATGTTGGAGCTATTTGTAGCGCTTTTACAGGCTTATGTATTTACCTTACTGACCTCGATGTATTTCGGGCAAGCAGTAGAAGAACATCATTAAGAAAATTATTTTTTTTAACCATATAAATTAACTGTAATGGGAGCAATAGGAGCAGGATTAGCAGTACTAGGAGCAGGTCTTGGTATCGGAATGATCGGTAAAGGAGCAACTGAAAGTATCGCTAGACAACCTGAAGCAGCTGGTAAAGTTCAAACAGCAATGATTATCGCAGCAGCCTTGATTGAAGGTGTTGCCTTGTTTGCTGCAGTAATTGGCTTTATGTCTGTAAACGCAGGAAATTAATTTTTCTGACTTGGCTCTGTTTGCATTAGGCATCAGGGCCAGGTCTTATTTCAATTAAAAAAAATATAATGGAATTAGTTACCCCCGGAATTGGACTTATCATTTGGCAGACCGTCATATTTTTAGCGGTATTTGGAATATTGGCTGCTTTCGTTTGGAGACCAATCACAGATGCGTTGAGAACAAGAGAGTCATTTATTCAAGACTCTTTAGACGCGGCAGAAAATGCCAAAAAGAAAATTGAAGAGCTTAAGCAAGACAACGAGTATTTGCTTGAAGAAGCTCGAATTGAAAGAGATAATATGATCAAGGATGCAACTCAAATTGCTAGCCAAATTAAGGAAGATGCAAAAGAAGATACATCTAAGATCACAGCAAAAATGATAGAAGATGCAAAGGCAGTGATCAACACTGAGAAAAATGCAGCTTTGGCGGATGTGAAAAACTTGGTAGCTGAATTGTCATTGGATATTGCTGAGAAAGTCTTGAAAAACAGCTTGGCCGACAAAAAGGCTCAAGAGACTTTAGTAAAAGATTTGGTAAAAGACATAAAAGTAAACTGATATGTCAGAGTTTAGGATAGCATCAAGATATGCAAAATCTCTTCTTGAACTAGCTGAAGAAAAAAAGAGTCTAGAAAAGGTAGTAGCCGACATGGAGCTTTTTACGGAAGTGTGTAAAAACAATCATGACCTGGTATTGATGTTGAAAAACCCGATCATAGGCCACTACAAAAAGCTAGCTATCCTCAAGGAGATTTTCAAAGGCAAAGTCAATGATTTGACCATGTCGATTTTCGATATTCTAGCAAAGAAAAATAGAGAAATGTATTTGCCAGAGGTGGCAGCAGCTTTTAAATCACAGTATTATACTTTTAAAGGCATCGTTGAAAGTACTATTACTACGGTACATCCGATTTCAGATGCAATTAGAAAAGATATTAGTGACATCGTGAAAAAGATCACAAATAGCGATGTGGTACTTACCGAAAAGACAAATCCAGAATTAGTCGGTGGATTTATTTTAAAAATAGGTGATAAACAAATAGATGATAGTGTGAGTGGCAAGTTGAAAGAGTTAAGACTTCAGTTTGTTGATAAAGGCTACCATAGTAAAATATAATCACCACATGGTGATATTTCAATAAGATATTAAAAGATCTAAAATTAACTACAGTAATGGCAGATGTAAGACCAGATGAAGTTTCATCGATATTGAGAGAACAACTCTCGAACTTCAGAACAGAAACTGAATTAGAAGAAATAGGTACAGTACTACAAGTAGGTGATGGTGTAGCCAGAATCTACGGTTTGACTGAAGCACAGTCAGGTGAACTTTTGGAGTTTGAAAATGGCTTGAAAGCCATGGTTTTGAACTTGGAAGAAGACAACGTAGGAGCTGTATTACTAGGTGAATCTTCTGGTGTAAAAGAAGGTGATACCGTAAAAAGAACTAAACAAATTGCTTCTATCAAAGCCGGTGATGGTTTGTGTGGTAGAGTGATTGATACTTTGGGAAATCCTATCGATGGAAAAGGTCCTGTAGCTGGAGATCTTTACGAAATGCCATTAGAGCGTAAAGCTCCTGGTGTTATCTTTAGACAGCCAGTTGATGAACCGCTTCAAACGGGTATTACTTCTATCGATTCTATGATTCCAATTGGAAGAGGCCAAAGAGAGTTGATCATTGGTGACCGTCAGACAGGTAAGACTGCTGTGGCGATCGATACCATCATCAACCAAAAGGAATTTTATGACAAAGGAGAGCCTGTATTTTGTATCTACGTTGCCGTAGGTCAAAAAGCATCAACTGTGGCTGGTATCTATGCTGCTTTGGATAAAGCTGGTGCAATGGATTACACTGTAATTGTTTCTGCTTCGGCTTCTGATCCTGCTCCAATGCAGTTCTTTGCTCCATTTACTGGTGCAGCTGTTGGTGAGTTCTTCAGAGATACTGGTCGTCCAGCATTAGTGATATATGATGATTTGTCTAAGCAAGCTGTAGCATATCGTGAAGTTTCTTTGCTATTGAGAAGACCACCAGGACGTGAGGCATATCCTGGTGATGTATTCTATCTTCACTCAAGATTATTAGAAAGAGCTGCGAAGGTCAACGACAATGATGACATCGCAAAAGACATGAATGACTTACCTGAGTCATTGAAAGGTAAAGTAAAAGGTGGTGGATCCTTGACAGCACTTCCAATTATTGAAACACAAGCGGGTGACGTTTCTGCTTATATTCCGACTAACGTAATTTCGATTACTGATGGTCAAATCTTCTTGGAAACTAACTTATTTAACTCTGGTATCAGACCAGCAATTAACGTGGGAATCTCTGTATCAAGAGTAGGAGGTTCTGCTCAGATTAAGTCAATGAAGAAAGTAGCTGGTACTTTGAAACTGGATCAAGCACAATTTAGAGAGCTTGAAGCTTTCGCTAAATTTGGGTCTGATTTGGATAACGCTACTCGTTTGGTAATTTCAAGAGGGCAGAAAAATCAGGAAATCTTAAAGCAGGGACAATACTCTCCAATTCCAGTAAGTGAGCAAGTAGCAATTATCTACGCATCTACTAAAGGATTTATGGATAAAGTACCTGTAGATAAAGCTAGAGCGTATCAGACTGAGTTCATTACTGTAATGAGAACTCAAAACGAAGATATCTTAACCGCACTTGGTGCAGGTAAATTCGATGAGGCTACGACAACGAAATTGGGCGAAGTAGCGAAAGAAGTAGCTACAAGATTTGAAAACTAATAAGCTGCAATGGCTAATTTAAAAGAAGTAAAAAACAGAATATCTTCTGTCACCTCGACTCAGCAGATCACCAGTGCCATGAAAATGGTAGCTGCTGCTAAACTGAAAAGAGCACAGGACAAGATCACACAAATGCGACCTTATTCGCAAAAGCTGACTGGCTTATTGCAGAATGTGTCTGCTGGAATGGACGATAATTCTGATAATATTTATGGTCAGGAGCGAGAAGTAAATAACGTACTTCTTGTAGTGATCTCTTCTGATAGAGGACTTTGCGGAGCGTTCAACAACAATGTTTTCAAAGCAACAGTCAACTTGATAAAAGAGAAGTATTCTTATGAGGAGAAACACGATGGTGTGCATATTTTGCCATTAGGTAAAAAATCCTTTGAATTTTTCTCTAAACGTAACTATCAAGTAATCGACAACTATTATGGGATATTTGGTGACTTAACTTTCGAACAGTCGAAAGTAGCAGCCGAGTATGTTATGAAGTCATTCGTAGAAGGTGCTTACGATAAGGTTGAGCTGGTTTACAACGAATTCAAGAATGTAGCGACTCAGATCTTGCAAGTTGAGCAATTCTTGCCAGTAGCTGCTGTCGAAGAATCTGAAGAAGAATCAACTTCTAGTTTCACCACTCAGGAATATATCTACCAGCCCTCAAAGGATTATATGCTTGAAGAGTTGGTGCCTAAATCATTGAAAGTTCAGTTCTATAAAGCAGCACTAGAGTCAAATGCTTCTGAGCATGGTGCTCGAATGACTGCTATGGATCAAGCTACTGATAATGCTGGAGAAATGTTGAAAGCCTTGAAATTGGCTTATAACAGAACGCGTCAGGCAGCTATTACTAAGGAAATCCTTGAAATCGTAGGTGGTGCTGAGGCATTGGCCAGTGATGGATAAGATTATAAATACATAGATGAAAGGCTGAGCTTATTTAAGTTCAGCCTTTTTTGTTTTAGATTGTATAGTGACCTTATTTAAATCAATATTATCAGTTATAAGATGGCTATCACTCGATGTGGTGGCAGGTGGGGTCATTTTTACATTGGCAGTAGGGAGAGTAGCGGGTGTCGATATGAATTGGAGCATTCCAGCTGCACTTGGGTCTTGTATTTGGTTGATTTATACGCTGGATCATCTGATTGATGGCAACAGTCTGGATCGAGAACCCAGTATGGAACGGCATGCTTTTCACAAAAAATATCGCAAACTAATTTTCATTGTGTTCGTACTCGTGGCCTGTTTTGGGTTGCGACTTTTGTTTTTCCTTCCTTATGAAACATTGATTTATGGTTGCGTATTGCTAGGACTCGTAGGACTCTATTTTTTGTCCATTTGGCTGTTTAAAATTTATTTTGCCAAGGAAATATTCATTGCGGTACTCTACGCTTGTGGAATATTTTTGGGAAGTTTTTCATTAGGGATTAACCTTGACTCTTCTATTTTTTTGCTATTCGCGCAAACAGTGTTGATGGCCTCAATCAACCTTTTGTTATTTTCTTACTATGAAGTAGGACATGACACCCAAGATGGTCATCAATCCTGGGCTACACATTTTGGAGTGATTAGAACGATGAGCCATATTAGATTTTTGCTTTTAACACAAGGTATTGTCATTACATGTTCCCACTTTTTTATATTTTCAAATGATCAGTTTGCATTACAATTGATTTTTATTGGTATGTCAATCTTGCTTGCGTCGATCTACTTTTTTCCTACTTGGTTCAAACAACACGAGAGATTTCGTTGGATAGGTGATTTAGTTTTTTTACTTCCTGGTGTCATCTTTTTGTTTTGAAAAGTTATAATCGTATAGCTTGGTTGTATGATACATTGGCCAGGTGGGTTTTCCTAGGCAATATCCTTAAGTCTCAAGCACATTTTCTTCCGTTGATAAAAGCAAATGATCGAATATTGATCATTGGTGGTGGTAGTGGACTGATTCTTAAAGCAATGGCTCAATTAGAAATACCTATAGCAATCGATTTTATCGAACCATCAAGTAGAATGATCGAAAAGGCAAAAAAACATGCTTTGAAAGCCATTAATTTGAAGGTGCGTTTTCATCAAATTGGATTTGAGTCTTTTAAGTCAAAAGAAAATTTCAATACAATTTGCTGTTTCTTCTTTTTGGATCTTTTCAAAGAGCAATCATTGAAGAGTCATTTGAACCACATCAATAATTTAATGAATGAAAAGAGTTATTTACTGGTCTCTGATTTTCAGAATATTCGTGGAAAATGGTGGCAAATAGAGCTAGCAAAATTGATGCATGTTTTTTTTAAGTTGACGACAGGTTTAGAAAGTAATAATTTAAAAGACATTAATAATGCAATAGAGAAGTCTGGATTTATGAATATTTCTCAAGCCGATTTTTTTTCAAAGTTTATTTTTAGTGCTGTCTACCAAAAAGAAGTCTCTAAAATGGAAACCATTCTTAAATAGACATGTCTATAAAGTATTCAGAAGCAGAAGTGAAAAATATTCAGTACGACATACATACTAAACTCATTGTGCAATGCAAGGCAGGTGACCGCGTGGCTCAGAATGAATTGTACAAACTTTATGCTGGTGCAATGTACAACATCTGCCGACGAATGATGAATGATGAGGATGAAGCTCGTGATTTATTGCAGGATGCTTTTGTTGAGGCGTTTATGAAAATACATAATCTCAAAGAACTAAGCACTTTTAGTGCCTGGATCAAAAGAATAACAGTTAACAAATGTATAAATGCCATCAAAAAGAAACGGATTTTTGCGATATCTATTGATGAGAACGTGGATCCTTCAATTGAAGATGAGACAATAGATCACGAAATCATTGGGCACGAAGCACAAGCAATAATGAAGGCTTTGGAACAAATATCAGACGGATGTAGGACTGTATTTAATCTTTATTTGTTTGAAGGATATGATCATAAGGAGATCAGTCAGATATTGGCTATTTCTGAATCTGCATCAAAATCTCAATACAGCAAAGCGAAACAGAAGATTCGTGATTTGTTGAAAACTAAAAAATTCCGCAGCTATGGAAACGAATGATTTAAAAAACTTTATTGATGTAAATCGTGATGCTTTCGAAGTATACGATTATCCAAAAGAGGATTGGTATACAATCTCGGATCAATTGGATCAAGCCAAGAAGGAATCAAAAAGCGTAGTAATTCCACTCAAATATGTTTGGAGATCTGCTGCTGTTTTTTTGCTGGTCTTTGGGTCAGTGACGTATATGAGTTGGGTCAATTGGAAAAACCAGTCACAAGAAGTAATGATGAGCACCGAATTGCAGGAGGCAGAATATTATTATGGAGAATTGATTGCAACCAGGGTTGCAGAAATATCAAAACTAGATCGTGGTGCTGAGCAGGAAGTATTTCGAAACATGGAAGCTTTGGATCTGGCATTCAATGAATTGAAAACTGATTTGAAAGATAACGCTGACAATGAAGAAGTGATTCATGCCATGATTGATAATTACAAAATCAAGCTGGAAATATTAGAGCAAATCATTGAGCAACTTGAGGAGAGAAAAGAACTATGACAGAGCAAAGCACATATCGTGTTTGGGGTAAGGCCATTCTGATTTTGATTGGAGTAATGTTGACAGCATATGTAACTCACGCTCAGTCGAGAACTTTGGTAAAAAACATATCTCAGTCTTTTAAAGTTGATGCAAAATCTACTGTAGAACTGACCAATAAGTATGGTCAGGTAATTTTGGAAACCTGGGATAAGGACTCCGTACAAGTCGAAGTGAAAATAACGGCCTATGGTAAAAATGATGAAACACTATCTAAGAATATGGAGCGTGTGGATGTGGATTTTACCAATTTTGGAGATGTGCTAACCATTGAAACCGTATTAGATCGCAATTCAAGTGTCTTCAAAGAAGTTATTAATAGCCTAGGTGACTATTCCAAAACACTTATCAGCAAGAATAAAATCAGTATCGATTATCAATTGACTATTCCAAAGCATGCTGCTTTGAAATTGGATAACAAGTATGGAGATGTTTATGTGGAAAGCCTTGCTCAGGAATCAACGATTACTGTAGCTCATGGTGATTTTAAAGCAGATGAATTGACAGGAACAACCAAATTGAATTTGAGCTTCTGCAAAGCCAGAATTAAAAAATTGGACAAAGCGTTTTTGGAATTGAAAGGTGCGGAATTGGTTCTTAGAAAAGGAGGAGATCTGGTGCTTACAAGTAGCTCATCCACATTTGATGTAAAAGAAGTGCAAAGTTTGAAAGTGGACTCTCGCAATGATAAAATTCATTTGGAAAAAGCTACTGCTGTAAGAGGATATTCCAGTTTTTCCAACATATTGATAGATAGTATGTTGGATCGAATAGACATGGAACTCAATTACGGAGATCTATTGATTCATAGCATCAATAGTAATTTCAATCTTGTAAACTTGAAAGGCAAAACAGCAGACATTAATCTAAGTCTGGATATGGGCTCCTATTTTGCTGCTACGCTCACGGGGCGAGAGGATCGGATGTATTTAACTTCTAATTTCATGGGTATGAATAAAACCAGAAGTAGTGAAAACGACAAAATAATAATTCTTACTGGTTCAGTTGGGATGATAAAATCAAAACAAAGCCAGGTAAATATTGAAGGTGAATCTGGTGAAATAACCATATACCTAGAAGAGACTGGAGGTATTACCAATAAAAACTAATCAAGGTCTAAAACTCAATGAAGCAAAAAATATTATTTAAAACAGTGTGCCTAATCATGCTGTCTGTCTTTTTTTTAAAACAAACTCAAGCTCAACAATATGATCGTTCTGCAGGAGTCAGACTTGGTGGTAGTTCTGGTTTGACATTTAAGAAATTCATAGTGGATGAACAGGCCATTGAAGCTATTGTAAGCAATAGAAAAAATGGTATTCAACTTACTGTCATGTATTTATTGCATCAACCTATGCGCGTATCATTCAATGATAATTTTTATTTCTATTATGGTGTTGGCGGGCATGTTGGCTCTGAAAAACATGGAGGAATAGATAAGACACTCACTAATACAGACCCTGCATCATTTGAATATGACAACAAAAATTACCTAACCATGGGAATTGATGGTATGATTGGAATCGAATACCGGATGCTTAGTGTTCCGATTACGCTCAGTTTAGATTTGAAACCTTACCTAAACTACGTAGGATTTAGAAAGATCAAAGGTGACTTCTGGGACGCCTCAATTGCAATCAAGTACGTTTTCTAAATCATCCATCATGTATAAATTGAAATATATCGTAATTATATTAAGCTGGTCAATGGTGTCATTGGCTCACGCACAGCAATATGTTGATAAATCCAAAAATGATGAAATTAAATCATTGATTGGCAAAGAAAAGGACATCACAGGGTTTGGTAATTTAGATTTCTGTGTTGGAGATGTAGTAGATCAACAAGCGCTCATTATAGGTGCTTATGGTGGGATTTTGATCAATAAAAATGTGATGTTAGGTGTTGGGGGTTATGGACTCGCAACCGAGTCTCAGTTTGAAGGTTTTGATCCAGAAAATGAAGAGATTAGAGAATTGAATTTGTATGGAGGCTATGCAGGAATGCTCATTGGTTTTAAAGTATTTTCTAAGGAAATTATCCATTTGAGTGTACCTATGATTGTAGGAGCTGGACAGTTGGATGTATCAGACCATAATTATTTTGAACTACCCAGTGGCGATAATGACTTTACTTTAGAAAGTACATCCTTTTTTGTGTTCGAACCTTCCGCATTGTTAGAATTAAACATATCCCATCATTTTAGATTAGGATTTGGAGTTGGTTATAGACTCATCAGAGGATCAACATTAGAAAATCTTAACGACGAAGATTTGTCTGGTTATTCTGGAGTAGTATCGATTCAGGTCGGGAAATTTTAAAGCTTAGCTAAGCATGGTTAGAATGTCGTCCAAGTATTGGCGATCATTTGCCAGCCTCGGTACTTTATTTTGACCACCTAACTTGCCTCTTCTTTTCATCCATTCATAAAATGTGCCTGGCTCGGCAGAATGAAGTTTTGGCATTTTTAGTGCGATATCTTTGTGCCGTTTGGCATCATAGTCTGAATTTACCTCTCTCAGTTTTTCATCTAGTATGGTAGTGAATCTCTCCAAACTATCTGGGCATTTCTGAAATTCGATTATCCATTCGTGACCGCCACTCGTTTTATCTGTGAAGTGAATGGGTGCTGCAGTGAAGTTTTCAATGACTGCTCCTGTCATCTCGCAAGCGTGAGTGATAGCAGTCTCCGCATTTTCAACCACTAGTTCTTCACCAAAAGCATTAATAAAATGCTTAGTTCTACCTGCTATTTTAATGCGATATGGATCTAGTGATGTAAACTTGATAGTATCCCCTATGCTGTATCTCCATAAGCCAGCATTAGTAGATATGACCATGGCATAAATCTCACCCAGTTTTACCTCATTCAATCCCAATGTCTTTGGATGCTCTTTGTGAATTTCATCATATGGAATAAATTCATAAAAAATCCCATAGTCTAGCATCAATAGTAATTCATCCGAATCTGATCGATCCTGAATGCCAAAAAAACCTTCAGAAGCAGTATAAGTTTCTACGTAATTCATTTGATCCGAAGGAATCAATTCATTGAACAATGAACGATAGGGGCCAAATGCAACCGCACCGTGAAAGAATACCTCCAAGTTTGGCCATACATTCAGTATGTTGTCTGTGCCTTTTATTTCTTTAATTCTCTTTATCAAAGGAATAGTCCAGGTGGGCACTCCAGAGATGTTAGTTACATTTTCATTGGCAGTGGACTCCGCCATTTTTTCGATTTTCTCTTCCCATTTGTCCATGAGAGCTACATCCAAGGACGGTGTGCGAATAAACTGCGCCCAAATTGGCAAATTCTGCATGATTACCGCAGAAACATCCCCGTAATGAGATTCGTGGTTCGGGTCAAATTCATTGAGTTGGTGACTACCACCAATCGCCAGTCCTTTTCCAGTAAACATTTGTGTTTCAGGATTGTTATTGACGTAGATAGATATCAAATCTTTTCCACCTTTGAAATGGCAGTCTTCCAGAGCCTCTGGAGAAACAGGAATAAATTTGCTTCGAGCATTGGTCGTCCCAGAGGATTTAGCAAACCATTTGATATCAGAAGGCCAGAGTAGCTTTTGCTCTCCTTTCATTCGTCTTTCAATATATGGATAGAGTGCTTCATAAGCTTGCACGGGTACTATTTCCTTGTATTGCTCATAGGTTTTGATATTCTTGAAATCGTACTTTTTGCCGAACTCAGTATCCTTGGCAGAATGAAGCAATCGAGTCAGGATTTCTTTCTGAACTTCGTGAGGGTACTTCATGAAAAGCTCCATTTGATGGATTCGCTTTCTCATGACCCAAGTGAGGATGGAATTAAAAAGAGGCACGTAGTTAGATTTTTCTTTTCAGTTCAAAATGTCTTCCCAAGTATACACGACGTACCTGTTCGTCTGCAGCAAGTTCTTCGGCTGTCCCTGATTTTAGTAGTTGGCCTTCAAACATTAAATAAGCTCGATCTGTTATGGACAAAGTTTCTTGGACATTGTGATCCGTAATCAATATACCAATGTTCTTATTTTTTAATTGCGCAACTACCGTTTGTATTTCTTCCACAGCAATAGGGTCTACCCCAGCAAATGGTTCGTCTAACAAAACGAAGTTTGGGTCAATGGCCAATGCTCTTGCTATTTCTGTTCTCCTTCGCTCTCCTCCAGATAGAGCAATTCCAAAATTGTTGCGGACATGAGTTAAACTAAACTCTTCCATCAGCGCTTCTGCCTTTTCCTTTTGCTCCTTTTTGGTGAAATTCTTCATTTCGAGCACTGCAAGAATATTTTCTTCTACAGTTAGTTTTCTAAATACTGAAGCTTCTTGTGCTAGGTAACCAATCCCAAGCTTGGATCTCTTATACATGGGTAGATCAGTGATATCCTGATCGTCTAAATAGATATGACCACTATTAGGCTTGATCAAACCAACAGTCATGTAAAAACTTGTAGTTTTTCCTGCTCCATTCGGTCCAAGAAGACCTACGATCTCACCTTGATTCACCTTTACGGAAATGCCTTTTACAACTGTTCTACTTTTGTATTTCTTGACTAAGTTCTCTGCCCTAAGCTGCATATTTGGTACTTACTTTAGCGTTCAGCAATTTTAATGATAATAATTCAATTTAATCAGACTCAAACTCTTATATCCTTAAGCATAAGCTGTAAAGTCGTCTGTCCTTTATAGTGGTTTTCTTCAATAGTATAAACTATATCAAATGGGGCATCCAACTGATTGTGAAAATGGCCAAGCCCAAATCCTATAACATCAAAATTGTTTGTGGTGCCTGCTTGTGAAATAAATAATTTAAGATGTTTTTCTTTCAATACTCGTGCCTCTTTTTTCAAAAACACATTTCTACTGCAAAAAACGGGCTGCATATTTTGTGGTCCAAAGGGTCCCAATTGCTTTAGGATACCAAACATTTTGAAATCAATGTCTTCGAGATCTATTTCTAGATCTATATCGATGATAGGCGTTTTTTGTTTTTCTTCAATCAGTTCGGTTACTGAAACTTCGAATGCCGACTTGAAATTCTCTAATTGATCCAGCTCCATAGTAAGTCCCGCGGCGTATTTATGTCCTCCAAATTGAATTAAATGCTCACTACATTGTTCAAGTGCAGTATAGATATCAAATCCATTGACCGACCTTGCAGAGCCTGTGATTTTGCCATTCGACTCAGTCATAATAATAGTAGGCTTATAATAATGTTCGATGCATCTCGATGCGACTATCCCTATTACTCCCTTATGCCAATCCTTCTTAAATAAAACCGTGCTATTTTTTTCTTTAAGCCCATCTGCTTGAATCATTTCCAGAGCAGTAGTTGTAATGCTTTCGTCATAATTTCTTCTTTCTTTATTTTCCAGATTGAGTTTTTCAGCAAATACATATGCGTCTTCTTTGGTTTCCTGTGTTAATAAGTCAAGCGCCGTTTTAGCATGACCAATTCTTCCAGCAGCATTAATTCTGGGACCAATACCAAAAACTACATCTGAGATACTCATGGGTATTTGCATGCCAGCTTTTTCAATCAAAGCTGCAAAACCGGGTATTGGAGAGTTATTCAATTTTTTTAATCCGAACCAGGCGAGCAGCCTATTCTCTCCCGTGATAGGCACTATATCTGAAGCGATACTAACAGCTACTAAATCTAATAAGTCAAGTAGCTTGTGATTTTCAATTCCATTTTGAATAGAAAAGGCTTCTAATAGTTTATACCCAATACCACATCCTGATAATTCATCATAGGGATAAGTACAATCAGATTGCTTGGGATCTAAAATCGCTATTGCTGGCGGCAACTTTACTCCTGGTAAATGATGATCGCATACAATGACATCTATGCCATTGTCTTTTGCCAATTGAATATTTTCGACTGCTCGAATTCCGCAATCCAATGTAATGAATAAATTAATATCGTGATCCACTGCCCATTGTACACCCTTACGGGAAACGCCATACCCTTCTGTATACCGATCTGGTATATATGTGAATATGTTAGGAGAAAACTCTTTAAGAAAATTATAAGCGAGAGCCACGCTAGTAGTACCGTCTACATCATAGTCGCCATAAATTAATATTTTCTCTTCATCAAAAATGGCTTGGGTCAACCGCTCTACAGCTTTGTCCATATCCTTCATAAGAAAAGGATCGTGCAATCCAGCAAGTTCCGGTCTGAAAAATGAACGCGCATCTTCGAGGTTATTGATTCCTCTTTGAATCAATAATGAGCAGAGAATTTCCGGAAGATGAAGTTGAGATTGAAGATTTTTAATTTGTTCTTCATCTGGTCGAGTTTTAAGGATCCATTCTTTATTCATACAACAAAGCTATTTAAGTAATCCTCATCAACTGCTTGGAATAAAGTTATAAAATAATTCAGAAGCTCAAAGTATCCTATCATGCTTTAAACAGTGGTTTTATTTTTGATTGAAAGAAACTTTAAAAAACTTTTAATAAGCACTTGGATTTGATTTCAAAGTGTTCTTATCTTTGCGTCCCGTTAAGGGGAAAGGGTATTGAAAGAGGTACTTTTTAGATTGACATGATGAGAGGTAGGATTAGGTTTTTGGCGTTGGATATTAGTGTTAAAAAATGTCGAAAGGCGAGCCTAAAAAACTTTTAAAA
>NZ_JBDVOL010000016.1:0-79330 GCF_039969095.1 Reichenbachiella sp. | reverse complement strand
ATAAAGTCCGATATCAAAAAATTCGCGTGTTAGTCTAGTATTTTTTGTTCGAATCCTTTGTACATATATATTAACATCGCGTTCATCGAAAACGGTAAGACTAGAAATATTTCCATGAATGGGTGCCTTTCCTGAGCCGTTGATGTAGGGGGTTAATCGAATTTTCATCCAGTGGTTTACGACAGTTTCAAATTGAAAAATTATACTCTCCCAATATTCCCATGGAGATTTTTTTAGTTGTGTCCTTAAGATGTCATCATCATGATAAAATCCTTCAATCTTTTTTAGTTCAGCATGTTCTTGTTCACATAATTTTTTAATGTAATTAAGTATTCCAAAATCACTCGCTTCAAATGGAAAATTACTATTCTCAAATATAGGTTTGATATCTTCAAAGAATTCATGAGTTTTTACAAACTGGAATAGTTTAGGCTGTTTCATATTACAAGATAATTAGAAATTAGTGAGTATGAGCCGATCAAATAAAGTAAGGCAACTACTGTAGGTGCTTTTTTGTGAGAGCGATTGAGCTAAAGAGAATTATCCAAGACTGGAGATAGCTACTTCGGAAAAACGATGGGTTGAATAAATTGGATAAGTGTTCTTAACTGGCTTTGCTTAGTTGTCTTTGATTGAGCTGTTTGATCAAATGCTTACAGGCTGTTAAAACATGCCTTTCTTCAATCATACTGTTATAAGGACCATAGAATTGTCCTTGTTTCCAAATGACATTATTGTTACTGCGCAAAGCATACAGTTCAAGGGTAGCCGTTCCTTCAGGGTAATCAACATGAAATAGCATGATATCCTGATTGATGGAATTATACACAAAAGTTCGATTGCCTACACAATGTTTCATTTGAATACCTTCTTTGATTAAGGTTTTCGGAGTATTGAGTAAATTAAACTCCACCTGATTAATCTGATAAGAGTGTTGAACTCCTTGATAGAATTGCAAATCTGGTTCGAATCCATGCAAATCTCGTTGTAAGATTCGTTGATCATGCCACAGCTCAGAGCGTTCAATCAGGTTCGCTAATTTATGTTTTGTCGTTAGAACAATAGCGTTATGATTGACATAATCCAGTAAGGTGTGTATATGCTGATTAATGATACGGGTTTGCTTTATGACGCTCCAACTTTTTCTTACAGAATTGTTGAATAAACAAAATAAGATCATGAAGTTGTTGTAGATCCTTTCATCTTCAAAAGCGCCTTGGTCACTATAGCGTTCGAAATAATCTTTAACCTGTTCTATTGCAGTTGATTTTAAATTTGTACTCTGATCAAGGAAGGTCAAATATTGAGAAGGCTTTTTCATCTTCCGGCTGTTGGCCATACGTTTTATGTTGGTATGATGGTATTGGCCATGTACTATTTTTTTCCACTGTTGGTGGCTGACGCCCTGACCAATCAGATGTTTCTTAATGTGATGGTAGATGGCTGATGTTAATTTGAATCCTTTCTTATTGTAAAAAGCAGCAATTAGCAAGAAGAGTTGTTTGTTTTCTTCTCGGAGTTGACAAAGTAGAGCGTAATTCTTTACAACGTAATTGTATTGTCCTATAGTAAAAGCGTTACCAAATAGATAATAACAGCAAGCAGCATATTGGTTCTCAATTTGATCCCAAACATACTTACCCAAGTACTTACCTCTAGCTTCTTTGGTTTTGAATATATTGTGTTTGTAAATACGTTGCACACGTAATTGGCCTAAGTGCATGCCGTAATCTTCATCTTTGTTTCCATTGTGGTAATTAACTACGTCTACTTTAGAAAGATCAAGTTTACTTAAGGCCTTGACTTGCATCATATCTTTTCTAATCTGTAGATCCATTTCATCTAAAAAATAATCGTAAATCGCAGAAATGAATTTGAGTTTAGAGTCATTTTTTGCACTACCATAAGTACGCATTTGATTGAACAAACGGCTAAGTTTGGCTCGCAGCGTTTTGTCAGCACAGGTGACAACAAATCCTCGATGGTTGTGAACTATTTTAATATCAAGATATTGAAAATCTAAAATCCGTTCCTTGATTTCAAGGTGTAGCGCTTTGGGTGGTCGGTGTTTTTTGTATGAAGCTCTAATGGAACGGAATACTTCTGTTCGAAGAGCTCGTCCTCCATTTTCGATGTTTAGGTGAACACCATCATATTCTTTTTTAACTGTAGCTATAGGGTAATTCATATAGGTTGGTGATTATTTACATTTTTCTATAGTTTTCTTTCATCAGCTCAGAGGTGATCCCAAGATAGTCACGGGTATGTTCAGTTGATTCGTGGCCAACCATTTTGGAAGCGATCTGGAGTCCTTCATCAGACTTGTTATGAAGGTCGGCCCAAATATGTCTAACGAAGGTTTTCCTGAGTGTATGAGAGGACGGCTGTTGGGTATCAATCTTGGCTTTTCTCAAAAACCGTTTGAAAGACTCATTGAATTGCCGCGTGGAAATAGGAGCCATAGGCTCATCTTGTTTATGCAGGACCAGGTGATGCAAGTTGATCGGATTGACTTTGGTAAAGTTGGCCTGTACCATGGCAATCAATGTTGCATTGAAGTGAACTTCACGTGCTCGATCTACTTTGAACTGGTAGAGATCCATTTCGGTTTTACCCACAATGTCTGACCAGCTGATGTTCAAAAACTCTTTGGCTCTGGGGCCAATGAAACCACCGACCGCGATCAGGGTGTGGTAACGCAAGAGCCGGTCACGCTTAGAGACGGCTTTGGTTCTGGAGTACTCGGCCTCCAGGTAAGCGAGTAGTTTTAAAAATTCTTCTTGCCAAAGCAAGGGACGGGTGGGCTTTTGGCCTTCACTCATATTTCAATTCTGTTTTCTTCACACCTTATAATAGGAAAGGCTATGCCTTCAAAGCTACAACAAAAATAATCCACTATTTCTATAAAAACAGTCCACTTTTCCTTTTTTGTTTCGAAAAAGTGGACTACTTTTGAAAAGAAGTTATTTAACGCCCTGCTGAAGGGGTTTTAAAATAGTCCACTCAGTAGAGAAGTGGATTAGATTTTCAAGCGAAAAAAATATGAGACAGACCTTTAAAAAAGTGAATATCGAGCTGACCGAAAATGATCTGGAGCTGCAAAGGGAAGGATGGAAGAAAGGGGACCGGATCAAAGCCGAGCAGGAATTCATCGACGGCCAAGCCAAACCTACTGTTTGGTTTGGTGGCAAAGGCCGGGCAATTAATTGTATGGCCTCGATAGGGGAGAATTGCAGAATCATTGAAACAAAAAATCCAAAAAGAAAATGATGAAGACCTTTTATTTACTCGTGTTGATTACTTGGATGATAGGTTGTTCTTATGAGCACGATGCCAAATACAATTTGAAAATCGAAGAGTTTCGAAATGATTATGGACAGGGATATTTTAGCCTGAGTCAAAGACTCTATGATTATGACGGTTCACTGGATTGGTATGAAGTCGCTTTTTATCAAACCAGGGACAGTGCTCAGCTTAAATATGATTCACTGGTGGCCGAATATGTATTGGCGGAAAAAGTCAGATTCAGAAAACAATAAATTCAACTTAAAATTATACAAATGTTAAATCTAATCTTAGCACAGGCATTTATTACCGAACAAATATTGGAGAAGTCAAGTAGCTCTCACTCTGATTTTTTTGATAACCTGTTTTTTTATGTCATTGGTATGGTCATATTATCCATTCTGCTTGCCTTGGTAACAAGACCTAAAGCTTTTGACTATTATGTTATTGAATACAAATCGGAATCCTCTGGAGAGATTGAAACCATCGAGGCCGATAAGTACAAAATTGAATTGGTAGATAATGCCAATGGTTCTTATTCAGGTTTTTTGTCTTCGGGTAGCTATAAAGCCGGTGACTCGGTGTTAAAGATATGGGGCAGGAATGGAGAGAAGATGATGATGGATGAAAAGCAGCTTTTTAGTATCTTAGGGGTAAGATTAGATCCTGAAACAGATAAATCAACACAAACCGAAATCAATCCTAACTATGCATAAGCGCTCATTCAAATGGCTTACCGTACCCATGCTATTGGTCATGTTTTTCAATAGTCAAAACAAAGAGGTACTGATCGTGTTGGCTGCCATTTCCGGCGTGATCGCATGGCTGGCCCTATTTGATCAAAAGGTGTTATGGTATGAAAAGCTGTCAGCTGTTGTACTGTTTAGCTTGATGACTTTTGCCTATTGGTTTGTAGATCATCCAGCCTATACCAATAAAGGCGCTGCAGATATTTTGATCTATACCCAAATATTGGATGATCCTATTGATACGGTGGTCTTTATTAATAATGCTGAACCAGGCAGTTTCAAATTCTATTTGAAAAAGAACCCTCGTGAAATCCATTGGTACAACGATCTAGGCATGAGGGTGATTAATCTGACCGAATATAATACCCATTATAAGGTGTCGGTAATGAGTGATAAGGAAAAGGATCTGTTTAAGTAATAAATAAATACAAGATGGACAATTGGAAATGTTGATTATGACAAAGAAAAAACCAGAGATATTTATTGTAGATGACTACCCGACAGTATCAATTGACGGTAAGAAAGGAAAATTAGTTATTGGAAAAGCCGGAAAAGGAAAATCTATAATTGGAGATTCATTAGACAAACTTGCTAAAGAAGGATGGGACTCTCTTAATAATGAAGAGAAAAAAGTACTTGAAGATTTGAAAGTCGGTTTTCCAATGTACGAACAGCTGATCGAAGAGGCAATTAAAAAATCTTCTCCTCGGGAAAATTCTTAAATAAACGATCATGAAAGAATTTATAGAAGAACATAGGAGCATTTTAGCTGTACAAAGTTTTCTCAAATGGTGTTTCAACTTCCGTTCAGAGGATATTGATAAATTATGTTCTGAATCCAAGGAATTTAAGCGTGTATGGGAAAAATATATTGTACCATCGACTAAAGGTTCAATGACTGTTGATTATTTGAAGATGGTAGAAGTGTTGTTTGAAAAGGTTTCCTTTAAGACAATGCAAAAGGTCATGGATATTGCCTTACGAAGATATGAGGAAGAAGAAGCAAATCGTCTCGAATTTGCTTTGGAGATCCAGCGAAAGCAGGAAGAAATGTTATCCTCAAATGGGGGGAATTCACAATAAGACAAAACACTTCACTAATCAGGGAAGTGGAGTAAGTCACTAACGAAAAGTAATATGGATAAAGACTTAGAAAATGTCATGAATGACATGTTTGATCAAGCCCGAAAGAAAAATAGTGAGCCCGTGATTATTAGTCCAAATGGGAACAAAACCATTTCTGAATTTCTTGGAGAAGGGATAGATATGCTTAATATGGCAAGTCCAGATTTGAAAAAGGAATATTCTGCTTTGGTGAAACAGATTGAGAAGAACGAATTGTCGCATGATGAATCAGAGAAACGAATGAGGGGCTTGGTTGAAAGAATAGTAAATTATTCTTCTGAAGGGGGGAATTGAAAATAAATGTTGGAGACAAGGGCAAATTATGTCACACTTTCAGCATTATATAGTAGATCAAAAATATGATTAAAATGAAAATTACAAGAATAGTAGTATGGTTAATGGCCTCAATAGTTAAGGGCTTCTTTTTTGTTTCCGGTGCAATTGTTTTGTGGGCAATTTTAGCTGCATACGATATGACAGAAGCTGTTAATATTCCGGCTGGAAAATTAGAAATGAAGGATTTGTTACCATTCATTAAAGTGATATGGATGTCGAGTCTGATATTTGGTTTTATTGCACTTGCTTATGATATCGTCTATAAAAATAGAATAGATATTAAAGACCGTAGGATTATTGTTAATATCTAAATCCTCTCCAGGGGGAATTGAAAGTACCACAAAACAAACCACAGAATGGAATTAAATTATAGAAGGCTTAAAATGATTCTAGAAAAGTATCACCAAACGAAACTTTGAAACGACCTAATGAACCAGTCAGATAATAACGGAAAGGCATTACATTCTTTGGTTAGGATTTTCAATCATGATCTTGATAATGTTATTGAAAAGCTTAAGAATCCTGAAAACAGTAACATGTTTGATAAGAAGGATAGTGACGCTCAGAAGATATCACAATTAGGAAGCAGATTGTGTAATAATTCTGATTGGGATGGAATCAAGCCAGGCAAAGATGAAGAGTTTATTGAGGACTTGAAAAAAATGAAAGATTTGTTTTTGTCAATGAGTCAGAACCTCTGGAAAACAGAAAGTAGTACAAAACGAAGATTGCCATGAGTACAACAGATTACAAAAGTGAAACGGTAGAAGTGGATTATTTAGCAGGTCTTGATAAAGAGGATGCTGAATTATTGATAGGAAAAACAATCAAAAAAGTCATCAATTCTGAATACCACTTAAAGCTTGTTTTCATAGATAATACTGAACTTGATATCAACGGACACAGTTATGAAGACAGCTCCTTAGATGTTGAATTGACGATCTGACCAAACGGTCAATTTGAATGAATAAGATGAGTCAAATATTTAAGAATAGATTTTTTTGGATAATCTACTTAACATGGGTTGCATTTTCTTTCTTAACTTTTAGTACATCCGATGTTGGGCTTGGAATGTTCGAAATGATGTATTCAATTATTCTGCCATTTACAATTGTATTAAGTGGTTTTTATTTTATGGTAAAGTCTAATTAATCGAAGAATTATGAGCTCAAAAATTGAATTAAGACACAGACTTAAATGTGAGCAGGATGTAATTATCTACGCAAAGGAGTTGTCTGCAAACAACTCAACTGTAGCAGCCAATATTAGTTTAGTAATGGAATATATGGAGGCACAATTAGAAATTGGAAAACCATCTAATAGTGTTTGTGCAGATGTTAAAATGCGTCTTGATAAATTAGTCAAAGTCTAATTAAAAGAACCTAATTAAGATGTTGCAACATCCATATAAATACAAAGATTTTAATCATGGTCTTTTGATGATTGGCGGTTGCCTTATGTGGTATTTGAATTCAAATCTTTGGTTCATATTGGGGACATGGCTAATGATAATGGCAGCAACATTTGAGGCATTTAGATGTCATCGATATGAAAATGGAAAAGGAATGATTAGAGTTTTTATACTTTCTGCTTTTTTATGGATTGGCCTACTTGTTAGTGATTATAGTGAAAACCAAACAGAAAACAGGATCGAATACTTAGTTCTAGGTGACCACATGTTAGCAACATCTTGGATAATCAATAGCCTAGTTGGATTATGGATTTTGGCAAACATTGCTGAAATAACTATTTCGATTATTAATAGAACCAAAAAAGTATCGTAAAAAGAACCTAATAACGATAGATGAGTACCATAAAACGAGGATTATGAAAGCAACTGAATCTTTTAAATATTTGATGGCAATGAAGCTGCCTTGTGCGATTGAACACAATGAAGTATATGGTTTATACCAATGTGTTTTTACGAATTGTCTGCATGATTATACTTCAGAAGATAAGGCACATTTTCTTGAAGTCTGTGAGGCATTGAAATCAGGTGTTTTAGGCTATGAAGTTCTGAAGGAGTTGGAGCAATTGGAAGTATCATAAAACGAAGATTTAAGATGAGCATTTGGAAAGTACCAGAACATTTGGACGAAGATGAAAAAAAAGATTTTAGAAAAGCACTGCTGAAATTTTGGGTCACTGTCGTTGTTTTTATAATAGTTGGTTTCTATTATTTGTATAAGAATAATTTTGGCCTAAATCAGTTTATTACGATTGTTGCTGCATTTTGTTCAGCTGGTATTATTGCCACAATTTTATGGGGAAGGAAAAAACCGGAATAAAAAGTAAAAGTTAATAGAGATGAAGGGACCCTTATTTTAACTAGATAACTAAAGATATGAAAAACGGAATACCTAACTTCTTGGAGTACTACATTATTAAGCTGAAAGTGCAGCCTTCCAAATTAGTGAACATAGCATTGATCCTTGTATTTGGATATTTCTTTTGGCTTGGTGGTGGATTGATTGGTTTCGACTTTGATGATAAGAGTAGTGCAAGAATTGGGGCCATAATGGGTTTTGCTATTTACTCCATTTTTATAATGGCCTGGTCTATTCTGAACTATCAGAAAAATAAGACACAGCCACATAATTAGTATCACAAAATGAACCTAAAAATAAAGAACTATGAATTGGATACTTCTATTAAGATTATGGGTAGGAATGGTGATTGCAAACAGCCTCATGGTATGGTTAATTAGGAAATATGAAGTGTTTGAAAGTTTTGAATATTCAGGAATAGCTACTCTGTCTTGTGAGCTGTTGCTGTCCTTTATATGGTGGCAGATCTTTAAGGGTAAGAGAACTATTGTCCAATCTTATATGACAAAAGATGAGAATGGAAATTTAGTTAAAAGAGAGTCATACACGACATTCGATTAACATCAACAACCAAAGAAAAATGAATAGATCGCTAATTCTTAGAGTCTATCAAGTAAGTGTAATCGTAATTCCAACTACTGTGATTGGTATAGCTATATTCTGGCTCTACAAAATTATTAGCAGAGGGATATATACATCCCTAGAGGTAGGAATTCTATTTTCAGCAATGGCATTGATTGTTACTGCCATGATAGGAATAAGAGCCATGATTAAAATCAAATAGTTTCACTAAACGAATGACTGAAGTATGAATTTATTCAGGGATCATAAACATAGAAAGACACCAGGAGCGGCAATTATGGATTTACAAATTGAGAATCTTAGGAATAGGCTGATGGAACTGTTTGATTCCGAAAGAGCGGAACAATTGATGAACAACCCTTCGGAAATCCCTGGAGCCCTTAAAGATATCGAGATCGACAGAGAATTTGATATGTTCTTAAGGTCAATGAATCCTCCAATAATTGTCTCACAAAACGAATGAATATGAAAAGATTCGCATTAGATATTATCGCCATTTTTTGTGCAGTTGCTTTCACCTTCGTAGGTGATTCGCTAACCATCTACAATAAACAAATTGGTGTTATAAGCTTTACCGTTGTAATGATTTTGATTATCATAAAAGCAACTAAACCTAGGTACGAATAGTATCACCAAATGAACCGAAATGACTTACAGTTAACAAGAAATGTTTATTTTCTTGGATGATGAGTGGCTTTTGTGATAAAAAAAGTTGCAGTGGACACCATACCGATGGCTGCCAACCAAAAGGCTCGTTCATCCCATTGTTCAATGAATTTGAAAGGAATATCAGAATAGAGAGTTTTGAAATAGCTCAAATAGAAACCTCCAAAAAATGTCAAGACGGAAATCGAAAACCAAAGAAGAGAAAAATTAATATTCCAGAGCTCAAGCTGAAGCTTTGGAAATGAAAACTTAGCCAGCTTATTGGGCTTCTTCCGCAATGATTTTATTATTTCCTCATGGTTAGTAGTCGCCTTTTCCATATCATGATCTGGCTCTGGAAATTCTGACTTTTTCAACTCGTTTCGAAGTGCTTTGTTTACGATTTCCGGATTAGCTTTAGATACAACTACTTGCTGGCCCTCTGATAACTCCTTATTAGCTTCAAAATTGATTTTTTCAGGATCAAAAGGAATCTTAGGAATTAGCGTTTCGGCTTCATCAATAGAAACAAAAGTGTATTTGTCGGTATTATTGTTGACAATTCTTTCGGCATCTTCCTTATCAATGAAATAAAGTTCTTTTCTTCCAACTCCGGCCGTAATTTGTAACATAAGTACTGGGTCACCTTCGTCAATGACCTCCCATAAGTCGGGATCATTTTGAGATCTCTCCCAGGTAAGACGTTTAAAGCTTTGTTTTTTGCCCGTGCTGATTAGTTTCAATTTAATCATAGGTAGTTGGTCATTTTAGAATTTCAAATACGTCTCTTTCATTTTATCACGGGTAAGTCCGATGTATTTCATGGTATCTTCGACCGATCGGTGATCGAGCATTTTACTGGCCATGATAAGTCCTTTTTCGGTAGAGCCGTATACGTCTGCATATATGTGCATACCAAAGGTTTTCCTGAGCGTATGCGAGGACGGCGTACCGGTATGAATATTGGCGTTTTCCAAGAGACGTTTGAAAGAAGAGTTGAATTGTCTGGTAGCAATAGGAGTATTGGGTTCATCTTTTTTATGCAGTACCAGGTGTTGAATGTTTTCCGGATCGAGCTTGGTGTAATTGGCATCAATGATACGGATTAAATGCTGGTGAAAGAAGACCTCGCGTTGACGGCCTTGTTTGAACTGGAAAAGATCACCCTCTGTTTTATTGACAATATCGATCCAGCGCAAGTTCAAAAATTCTTTCGCCCTGGGCCCGATGTAACCACCGACCGACAGTAGAGTATGATAGCGTAAGAAGCGCTGCCTTTTATCTGGATGCATGGTCTTGACATAGCTGTCCTCGATGCTGGCCAACAGCTTCATAAATTCAACTTCCCATAAAAGGGGTCGGGTGGGCTTTTGGCCTTCACTCATAGTATTGTGGTCGTGTTTTTGTATCTTGTAATAGCAAAAAGTGCTATGCTTCCAAAGCTAGAAATAATAATCCAGTATTTGCAAAATAATCCACTAAATGTTTTGGGGATTACAAAAAGTGGACTACTTTTGATTATCGGGTTTTAGCAATTGCCGTGAGTGAATGCTAGGGCCAAATAACAAGAGACACGAAGTGTCCACTCATTACAGAAGTGGAGTAGTTGATCTTAAACGGAAAACGAATAAATAGAGAAAATTTAAACTTAGCATATGACACAAATTCCATTTATCACTTGGGTTATTTTATTTCCAATAGCAACAGCCTTTGTAAATTATATCAATGCCAAGAGACGTCAAATCACGAAAGAAGAACGTCCAACTGATAAAGTTATGGCATTCATTGAGTTTGTAAATTTGGTTATCTGGGCAGGCGTGGGTTATGCTTTATTTCCGAATTAATAGAAAAAAATTTAACTCTCTTCCTGGGGGGAATTGAGAATAAACCAAAACACTTCACCAATTACAGAAGTGGAGTATAAGACCTAAGAAATGGAAAATATAGATCGAGTTCAAAAAATATGTTCATCACTTAATATGACTATGGATGAGCTGTTTTCTTATGGTAATGATCAGGACGTAAAAGAGATCAACAAACTTGCTTTTGATGAATCTACTTTCGACAAGTTGAAAGATAAGATAGAAGCTATGATTGATGCTCACTATCTTAATGTATTTGAAAAGTCAAAATATCTCCCTGCTAAAGAGAAAGCATTTATTATTAAAACCATTTCAATGTCTGTTAACTATGACCGATTCAAAAATCATACAAGTGAAAACTAAATCTCAGGAAGGGGGGAATTCACTATAAACCAAAACACTTCACCAATCTAGGAAGTGGAGTAGTTACTAAAGAGAAAAAAACGAAGAACATGGATTTTTATCAGGAGTCATCAAACAGAATTATTGAAGGAATTAAAACTTACTACAAATTAACTGGTGATGGTGATATCGCTGAGTTGAGTTATTTGGATTTAACCGAAAGGTTATTGAGTAAGAAAGAGACTGAAGGATATGTTGTACATGTCTTGGCTGATATTAAGGCTGAAGCTGAAGGATTTCCTTCGAACTTACCTCAGATTTTTACCCATGTTGAAAAGACATGGAATGATATTGAATTTACGCAGTTGGGATTTAAATTGAATTTCAATAAAAACTAAATCTCTCGAGGGGGGAATTCACAATAAACCAAAACACTTCACCAATTACAGAAGTGGAGTACTAGGCCTAAGAAAAGAAAACAAATATTGAAGATGAAAATATTTCAGAAACTCAAGGACTTTTTCAAACCATCTCCAACTCCATTGGATGGTGTTCTTATTGAAGGTGATTCAGGACAAGGTATGTCAGCTGCGGTAGTGAATGGAAGATCAAAGGGAATGACATTTGAGTATACACCACAAGTAGCAGAGGATTTTTTGAAGTCAGTAAAGGAGGGAAATTGTTTTTATGGAAAGACGAATGATCCTGAGCAATTAGAGAAATTCAAAAAGATGTTTGAAAACTATGATAAATCCTCAGAAGGGGGGAATTCTAAGCTAACCTAATATGGAAAAATTTAATCTTGTATTGTTGTTACTAACTTTCTCACTAATTTTTGCGGTATATGGGTATATTTCAGCAACGCAAAGAATAGGCAAAAAAGCAAGTCTTTTTGGGGGAATAGCAGTGCTTTTCATTATACCAGTTGTTTACATTGATTCACTTCCGACTCCTTTAGAAGAGTTCTATCTATGGATGAGACTGTTTCTTCTTCTGATTGTTGGATTAGCCTTTATAATCATGTTTAAAACCCTTTGGCCTTGGTTCATTATACGCAATGAAAAAAATCCTTGAATGGGGGGAATTCATAACTTATTAATTGAGAAATGGAAAATATCACAAAACCAAAAATTGAAGAATACGTCAAAAAATTCACCATCAGAAATGGTTTTTTGGAAACGTTTGAATTCTCAAATTTAAGACGATATGAGAAAGCATTGGAACAATTCAATAAATCAAAATTGAAATGAAGCTATACGAAGAAAATACAAAGTCGCAGTTTGAAACAAACAATCAATTTGTTGAAATTGATCATTCTTTGATTGGTACTAAAATCTGCCAGATGATAGCCGGTTATTGGACTGATGGTGAAATCGTAAAAGCCTATGTCGATGAATCCGGTGTCCACTTGTTAACGTCTATAGAGCCGGTCACCTGGGACGGTCAAACCTTCGCATCTGGTTCAGTCTCGATGCGTAATTATGATTGCAGAATATTTGGCAACATCAAATACAAATCTTCCGGTATGCTATTGACAGCAGATGAATTTAAATCTTTCCCTGGGGGAAAATTAGCAAAGAGCTGAAGACTAAAAACCGTTAAAAATTAATAGAGGAGAAATGTGATACACCCTCTGAAGAGTTAAACAATTCGTCCAACTTAAACAATAATGGAAAATGAATGTAAAAGGAATAATACGATTAGGGGTCGTACTCATTGCAATTTTTGCACTGTACAAGGTTATACCAGAAATGATTGACGATAATGTCAATCAAAGTGATATGATAGTTGAAAAAGGAATAGTATTAGAACTCAAAATGATTGAAAAGGAATCAGGTACATTTATATGGAAAACTTCTTATACAGTTCCAACAGCAATGGTAAATATTGGAGGTTCGGTTGAAACGATTACAAATAGTAAAATATTGGCAAAATTGAAGGTTCAAGACACAGCTTGGTTCAAATATCGTACAGAAGATATAGCGAATATGAATCTTAATTTGAAAAGTTTTTACGACGTCGCGAAAGAAAAGAAAATGTTAAAATCAGACAGCTTGTTAATTGCTCAAGCAGACGAAAAATTTGAAACTAGAATAGCTCCAATAGACGGCTTTTTTTACAAACTGATTGCGGTAGGAATGCTGCTTACAGTGCTATTGATCGGCTATAGAGTAATGAATCCAATGTATTAAAAATTAGTTGAGCAATTAACAAAATAGTTAGTTGTACACTTAAAGTTCACTTATCTGAGTGATGATATAATTCCAAAAGTTCTATCTTGATAATATCAAAAAAATTAAAATCATGAAAAAAGTAATTGGTGACATAACGAATTCTGAGGAAAAAGATTTAGCAGAACCTTATCTTAAAACATTGCAAGAGCAGATGATTAAATCAAGAAAGAAGGATGGCACAAGGGTTAAAATTCAACAGAAAAAATAATGCTATGAGAAGTTCGGTATTTATAATAACGGTGACTGTTCTATTGACTGTATACGTCATTTTAACAATTTATCAGGACGTCATTGTTGTAGGGAGTTTGGGTGTGTCTCATTTAGCTTTGTCTGCGAATTTCGCTTGGGTTGTTTGGAATGTAAGGGATATAAAGCCATTTGGTATTACATGGAATGTTGCTTTTAAAATAACCTTGACAGCGTTTGTATTCTGCGTAATTGGATTTAAAGCATTTTTGTAAAATGGCCTATATGGTATAAGTGGGTGTGTTGTACAATAGTGGTTTTCCATTATTTAATTAAATCAAAGAAATGATCAATAAATTGGAAATAAAAGTAACAACAGAAGCAAGTCTGGAAGCTGACCTTGATCGAAAAGAAGTCGAAAATGAAATCGTAAAAATTATTGATGAGTTATTTTCAATAGGAATACAGCCAAAAATTGGAGAATATATTTCTTCTGATGTTGGAGATAATACTTTTGTAATTGATGAAATATTTTATGGTCTTTCTGCAGATGAGGGTACGTATGCAAATTACTGGGTGAAATATGCAGGATAAAGTACAAAGGGAATGAAAACAACAAATCCATCAAAAAAGGTTTGGGAGTCTATTTTAAGAAAAGAGAAACTTCCTCGAAAGAAGAAGAAATCTATTCAGAGTTACATAAGGACCAATCGGATAGTGATAAGTATTGATGAAACTCCTTCTATTGACCTAACAGAATTAAGGCATACAGTGCGAAGTAGTGGAAAACTTATCAAACTTGAGGGTAATGATATTAGGTAATAGAATTTAACAGAGAGACGATTCTTTTGGCAAAATATTTTCATAATAGACCATGAGCGAAAAACCCAATTTTGTTCCTACTCAAAATGTTAGATGTTATGACTTTCCAGGCCTAGACCGAAATGGGTATTACCTTGAAGGAACAATTGTCAGAATTAGACCTGAAGAATATCCGGATTGTCTAGAGATCCTATGCACCTTTGATAGTACGGCCAACGAAAAGCACTCCAGAGTTGGTGACATCATATTCACTCCGCTTCAGAACGAGTTAGACCAATTTTGGGAACATGATAGAATTGTTATCCTTGAAAAAGGGAGCGATAATCAAACAAAATAGGGATTAATAAATTCATTTTTATCACTATGGATACTCTCAATTTAGGATTTGAACGACTCAAAAAGATAGATCCAAATTTCACTTACAAATCCTGGTTCTTTGAAACGGTGAAAGCCCCGTCGCAGATCAGCAAACGTCAGTTTTTTACTGGCTATGAAAGCACTAAAGTTGTTGAAAGCGTTGATGCATCTAAAATTGTTGCGACCTATAATCAGCGCTATTACGGCAAAACATGGATAGAAATGTTGGGATCACTTCGTTCATTTGAAAGATGTTTGGAGATTGAGGGCTATTTAGACAGGCGTGACAACATGAGTTTATCCAAATATGGAGAAGAATACCAAATCTGCCTTGGCAGTCATCGATCATGTATATCCAAATTCTTAGATAGACCAATAAAAAATATAGAAGTAACAGAATATCAGCTAGATTCTAGGTATCAGTCAGACTGGGATTGGTTTGAGGGTGCTCACTTGCGTCCTATTGAGGAACGAGATGAATATTGGAGGTTTGAATCAAATAGCAAGATTTCTGTTGTAATAAAAAAGACGATGTTTCAAGCATTTAAATCTTGTTTCGATGACTTTGATCTTTTTGAAGAAGAAAGTGTATTGAAAAGGATGTTCCAGCGTGAAAATGAGCCTCAGCTGGAAAGAGTTGAAATATTAAGACCTAGAGATCTAAAAGGCAGACACGTTCGTGAACTGCTCAAAATAATTAAGAACAAGTACCGATTTTGACATAAATGTATCACCGAAATAGATTTTATCTATTAATAATTTCAGATGGCAAATATTATTTTGTGAAACTCCCAGAATAGAATGGATATCATCGACCGAACATTCTTTGGAAAATTCTTTTTTTCCCTGTTGAAAAATGGCGAGGGTACTCGCCTTAACTCAAATAAAAACTTTTTCTGTTTTTATGCCTTATTTTGTCTGCTCTTTTAAAGATTTATATTATTTTAAATAATAGGGTTACAAATTTTAACAATAAATCATTCATTGCAGTTAATATAGGCTGTTTCTAAGGTAACAAATAGTAACAATTACTGTGAAAAGCTGCCCTCAGTAGCAGATAGTAACAGTAAAAGGCATTTCAGTAGCAGATAGTAACAGTAAAGTGGCTTCAGGTTACAGAGAGTAACAATAAGAGGGTATTCGGTAACAAAAACTCACAATAAAAAATGGAAGGGTTACGAATAGTAACAGTAAAAAAGGCTTCAGTAACTCATAGTAACAGTAAAATGTTTGATTCTACATCAAATAGGTTGAAAATGACCTGTCAGGATCTTTATTAAGGGGGTAGAAGGGAAGAAATCCTCTCGGTGATAGTAAGCAGTATAAGAATAAAAGCTTAGAGCAGGCGCTATTTGCTGAATCCCTTCGGAAACAAAAAGTAACAGTTATCTATAGTTTTGATAGCAATTGGGTTGATATGGTTTTATTAAGCTGTAAATCAGCGAATTGCGTTTTTTGACCAATTTTTGTACAGGGCTTAGCAGGCTATCTAACTTTTCGGCCAATCAATCTATAAGTACCTGGAATGGATATTTTATTAGACCAGAAGAGCTCTGGTCCTCGATTAGTAAGATTGGGTTACAGAAAGTGATAGTAAAATTATTAGATTAAATCGCCAAATAGAGAGAATAGAAGCGGTTTTTGCGAAGGAAGGGGATTAAGTTACAAATAGTAACAGTTAGTTGAAGGTGGTGATATATGCAACAATTGAAAAGTTGATTTGGCTTTTATATATGATTTTACCAGTTTATTTGCTAAATAATTGACCTTGACTAGAAGCTCAGGCGGTTCGGTAACAAATAGTAACAGTTAAAACGTGGCAGAATTAGAAGTCTTATTTATGATGTGGAAAACTTTTTCAATCTCAGGTTACAAATAGTAACAATTAATGCGAAATTGAAATAATTCAGGATATCAAAAGATATAATGTCACTGGTTAAAGTAACCCTTTAGGGTGGTGAATTTCTGAAAACTGTTTCATTTAAATAAAATTATGGTTTTACCAGAATAAAACTATAATACTTGATTATCTTGTCAATCTTAAAGATTGACAGTAAATACCGAACCCTGATAACTAATGAAAGAAGAGGCTAACGCATTAAGCATATTTCCAAAAACTGAGCTAACGAGAGTTGATAGGAACATTGCAATTTCAGGGAAATTCTTTTCACACTTTGGTAAGGATGAAGCTATGGTCAGAACAGTGATGTTTTATTTATCTGATTCTTATCAGAAGGATTTGTGGGGATATGAAACCATTGATCCTTATCGCATGGCTAAATCAATGGACATTAGTCCATCTTTATTGAGAAAGAAGCATACAGCTCCTTATCAAAAGATCAAGTTGGGAGAAGCGGAATTTGAAAGAAGAAAGGCGAAGGGAGAAAAGATGTATGAAACGATCTTTGAAAATGCATTGTATCAATTGACTTTTAATTCTGCTGATATCAGCTATTCGAGCAAGAATGATGACGGTACGGTAGTTCAAGAGAATATCTCATTTACGTTTTTAGAAGCACTTAAAATAGTAAGTCAAAAAGCAAGAGGAAAAAGTAAGCATTTGTATAGTGTAAAATATAACACTTCAGCCAAAGAAAATTTAACTGGTTTTTTCTTATTGACTAACAAGCCAGAATTTGCGAAGTTGACCGGCTCTGCTGGCCAACAAGATTTATATATGTATTTGACGAACCTAAGGGTTATCTTATATAACAAACCGGAGGATGAAAGAAGAGGCTTGCCGCATTTTGACCTTTTATGTAAGCGCTGCAGAGTATTTGGGATGGAACCTAAACTAGCAAAATCATCAATAATAAGAATGTTCAAGGCCTTACAGCAAAAATGTCCATCACTAGGAGTTAATTTGGATTGGGAAGGTGAAGGAAGGTGGAAGTACACACCAGTCGTAACATTTGATTATTCACAATTTGCTACAGAAACACCAACAGATCAATTCAAAGGATTTGAACGATTGTTTAATGAATATATCAAAGACTTGTATATTGAATTGAAAATTGATACCAAGTCGAAAATGACCATAGCTAAGTGGTTGGTGAATAATTCACTAAATGTGGAAGAGAAGAGGCTGGCTTACGTTAGAGCTTACAACAAAGCCTTTGGTGAGAAAAATAAGATTGATATATACGATGAAAGGGTAACTTATTGGTTGAATAACCATAAACATTTGTACAATCCAGTTTATAGGTAGATAGATAAAAAGATCAATAAAAAGTCCTTCAATTAATTGAAGGACTTTTTTTATGTAACATCACCATTAAGGTCATTGTTCCAGTCATTGCATCGGCTTTTGTTGATCTTAATGTTAAAGGCGTAATGTCTGATGAGCTTTTTGGCTACATTAAGTGCCTGGTCAAAATCCAGATGATCAGGATCAGGGTCAAGTAACTTAGTTAATTCCTCATCAGCTGTATGATAAGTGATGTGAGCTTGTTGAACAGAAGTAACTTTTTTTACACCAAATTGAATGGGTAGAGAATTCAACTCGGAAATCCATTTTAGATCATAATGAAGTCCATAAATGTCGTTATCATTAATCAAATGAATTCTGATACTATTTAAGTCAGGACAAAGTTTGATTGCCTCTCTAATATAGTTGGTTGACAATCGTCCTTCTGAACTGATCAATAAGGTGTTGGGCTTTGGGTAGAGTTTATAAAAAGAGATGACATCGACAGCTGCTTCCCCGATAAAAACTTGCTCAATCATTTCAGGCTTTGCATACCAAAAACTATTTTCCCTGGGGAGAACAAACATTCCTTTATGAAAAAAATCAGACTTCATATTGTAGCTCTTGATTTCCCCCTTAGCATTTCTTAAACTAAATGCGTTACCAAAAAGTGGTTTGGCTTTGTTTTTCATCTTAAAACGTACCCAATTCAAAGCATTAAAAATGAAGGGATGTTTTGTGATCGTTTGCTCTATGCCTCGTTCTTGAAAATATTCATTGGGCTTAAAGTCATGTGTAGAAATGATTTTGACGCTTGGTTCACTTATTATTTCGACAGGGGGTAAAATTTCAGTCTTTTGTAAAGATGTTGTAAAATCAGTACCAGAATTTTCCATGAATTTGAATACTGCAGGCCATTTCATTTTTTGATTTATCATGAGATAGTCGATAATAGAGCCTTTGTCAAAATCATTACCTAGATTTTTGTAAACCCAATGGCCTGTAGGTCCTTTGCTAATTTCAATAATATCTTTGTCGTGACCATTGTGAGTACGTTTAAGTACTTTGTAAACGTAGTTGTCAATTTTAGGTGCGTTCCCGGAGTGGCCTTTTACACTATCTTTGGGATTATGGGTATATCCTTCGGTGTTAATAAGAAAGCTTTCCAAATCAAATGATGATTTGAAATTGTTTATTCGTTCTTTAGTTTCAGAGTCCATTGCCATAACATTAACCCAGCTGGGCCCATTGGTTGTAAAGGTACTGAGCTTGCTTCAAAAGAGATTGATCCTTAATCCCGTTTGCAAGGATTTCATCAAGACTTATATTAGGAAGGTTATTGGATGAAATGAATTCAGAACATCTTTCTTGAATATCATTTTCTTTTTCTTGGGGAGTTAGTCCCAATTCATCGGTGAGAAACATATCCCAAAGCAGTGCTTCGGCCTCTTGGAGAGTATCACAGTGGAAGTTAGATCTGTCTATGATAAGGTCGAAACCAGTTGTAATCGAGACTTCAATGAAATAGCCGTTTTTATAGACATATACTTCATTGCAGGCCCATCCTGAGATATCAACATCCCATTTCTCAGCGAATTGATCAACGGGCATGAGCACTTTAGTTATTTGGAAATCAGATAAGGTTTTCATGATCGAGGTATTAAATTAAAAAAAAGGTTGGAGAAACTTACTTGATTGGTTCAAATTGATATCCAAGCCCTGTAAAGTGTGACTGGAGATCTTGAAATGGCAGATGTCTCCATGACCTTAGAATTGATGAGTTATTTGAATACTCGACGGTTTCATTAATAATATAAATAGAAAAGTATGGAGGCAGCGCTGCTTTTTTGGAAACAAGGTCTGGATGATGAAAATAGATGGTTAGAGAGAATACCTCTGAAGGTTTGTTAAGATTATAAGAATAACCGGATTTAATAAGGAAAGGGTGAATTTTAGAAAAATTCATATCATTGAGTGGTTTGATCTTAGGGTGATTAGAATTAATGAACCTTACTCTTCCGGACGGTGTACAAATGATTTTTAGAAATAAAGGCAGGGCTTTATCCCTACCAAAAAAGTAGTGGACCTGATAGCCCTTTCGTTTCATTCTAGTGAAGTCCATATTTGAAACAGTTTAAGTAAAAAATTGATAACTATGAAGCGATTGCTCTACCTTTTCCCCAAGAAAGCTTCATTTTACCTTCATCATCATACGATTTGGTAATTATTGAGCTTAGTAGATTTGGATCTACATCAAACTCTGCAAAAACTTCAGAAGCTTCTTTATATTCTTTGTTTTTGATGAAGTCGTTAATAGCCTCTTTATTCATGAGTAGTGCCATTATATTTTGTTCCAGTGTGTCATTATAGGTGATGAAGTAAACATCTGTTTTGTGCTTGGAATCATATCTTATGGCTCTGAAGTAATATTGGCTCATTTTTGGAATATTCCATTGGAGAGATTCAAGGATGACAACATTACAAGTTGGAATATTGACACTGCTTTTTAGTGATTGCTGAGTCGAGATAAGTATACCGTCAAAGGATTCTTCGAATTCCTTAATGATTTGTTTTCGCTTATTAATGTCTACGTGGCCAAGAATCAAGAAAATCTTCCTGAAAGGAAACAGATTTGATATATGTCTGTAGTAAGCTTCAGCTGCATCCTTTCTTGTCACTCCAATCATGATTTTCTCATTTGATTTCTCAGACACTAATTCAGAGATTTTTAAGAATTTTGTTGGTAAAAGCTGGTTGAGATTGAATTCATATTCAGAGAAAGCATGAGGCATAGAAGTTGCTTTGATGAGTAAATTGATTTGTTTAATCAATCTCAGCATTGCATCCTTTTTAGAATTACCTGAAGAGTTGCAATACTTTCTTTCGATCTCATGAAATTCCTGAAGGATTTTGAAATAGATGTGCTCTTCATGTTCATTTTGATCAATTTGAAGGTTGTGAATTTCATATTTCCCGTCACCGGCGACTTCATTAAATTTTCGTGTAATTACGGTTTTTTGGATGAGTCCAAGGAGTGCTTGTTGGTTATAGATATCCTGATTCTGTTTCTCGATGCCAAATACGGTCTTTTTAAAAGGATTAAAACATGCTCGAAAAAGATTGAATCCATGATAGGCAGGAAAAGGCTTGTTATAGAATAGGTTCTCTGATTGCTTGATTCCTTCGTTGTTGGCTAAATCATCCTTTTTGTCTTCTCTGTATTTGTATTTGCAGGTACAGATCATATTATAAGAGTTATTGTATAGCAGTTCGAGTTGTGGATACCATTCATTGATATTGTTACGGGTAGTAGTACCGGTGGTCTCTAATTTGAAAGCTGCTCTTCTGAAAACCTTTAAGGTTGACTTGGTACGAATGGCGTTATGATTGGTAATTTCATCACTTTCATCAAATACCATGGCGATCTTGTTCCCTAGACATTTGACAAGCTTTTGTAGCTTTTTTTCGTGTCGTGTTAGCATGGTAAGGGCAACTAACACAGTTTGACCAGGCTTGATACTTTCTATATCCTCAATGGTTTTTACATTAACAAAGTCGTGGCCCTGAAGGGTAAGAAATGGAGCCCATGTTCCTTTGATGGCTATAGCCGGTCCGATTACGAAGGAATTTTTAATCTTATTGTGATCCTGGAGCATTTTGATGTAGCTGTATCCCGCTAAGGTTTTACCTGACCCTTGTTCCCAGTTTAGGGACCCGTATTTTTTTTGGAACATTAAACCGAGATCGTTTTTCTGAATATTATTTAGAAAACAGGAATTACCTTTTTTATCGAGAAAAGAAAAATTATTTAAATATTGATCAAGTGCTGCGTTCCTATCGATAGTATCAAAAGATTGTGACTGTAAATTGAAATCAGCTTTTTTCCGATCAATAAGCTTAGTTGATATGCCAGGAAATCGGTTACAGAAAGTTGCATTAATTGGATTGTGATCGAATTGTATCAGGTCGTAAAAAGGAAAATAAGTTTGCTTAAAAAGTTTTTTTATCTGCCTTTTAGTTTTGGGCGAATAACCTTTGATTTTAAGACCATAATTAGTCTTTACAAGAGCCATTTTTTCAATCGGATCTTTTTTCGATTGAAGTAGTATGATTTTTAGCAAGTAAGCCAAAACCTTATTTTCTGTGAGCTTCTTTTTGTCCCATTCTTTGTAGCTCATATCTTCAGGTTTTACCTGAGTATGAAATTGATTGATATACTGCTCGGCTTTAGAAAGCTGTAGTTTCAAAAGTGGGTGAGTTTTGATTTCGAAGAGGTATTTCTTTACTCTGTAGGAAAATCCATTGTGCTGATAATCGTTTCTTTTTGAAAAGCTCCAGTTGTTACCAAATTCGTTGTTGCTAAGCTCATTGACCAATTTGGCTTTTAAGAGGTTTTTTTCGCTGTACAGCGGTAGTAGGTAATTTTCAAAAATATTAGAGCTGGAGTCTTCGAAATGATGAGGATCTACGGGGATAAAAGGCAAATGCTCGCTTCGCCGTTGGAGAACAAGTAATTTGGTATTAAAAGATTTTACTCCTAGGTGAGCAAAACCATTAATTGGAAGGTTAAATTGGCATACAAAGTTGAAATGTTCCTCGATGGTTTCTATCTGGCTTTTGTTGCTGTATTCATCTGCCAGAAAAGAGCCAGGTGTAATGATGGCCATGAGCCCGCCGGGTTTAAGAAATTGTGCAGCCTTATTGCAATAAACGAGTTGTGATATGCCATCATTCCATGAAAGATTAAAAGGCGGGTTTCCAACAACTAAATCAAATTTTATATCAGAATGATAGTACTGAAGATCACCTTCTTCTAGGTTGGCTTGCGGGTATAAATGTTTTGCCACTTTAGTGGCATTTGAATCTAGTTCAATCCCATAGCAGTTAGATTCTACAGGGCAATAATTGAAGAAATTACCCATGCCAAAAGTCAGATCAGCGATAAGATCGGTGTCGGCTGGTTTAAGAATGTTCATGATAAATTCACATAACATTGGACTCGTAAAAAACTGCCCGTTCTCATATTCCTTTTTGGCATTAGAAAAAGCAGAGTAATTATTGTAGTCATGCCTATCCAACCCATGTAATCCGCCAATACCGGTATAGGAATTGAAAATATCTTCCGGAGTAATTCCTTTCATGTCGGGAGATTCTATGAGTTGAAGAATAGTATTGTTGATTGATTCTCTTTTAGCAGCAGGAATAATAAGATTGTGATTTTGATAAGGCATAGCAATTGAATAAAATGATAAAAAGAGATAAGAAAGAGAGAGATGATTATCCTCTCGCTTTTTTTGCGTCCATATTGAAAATATGCCAAAACTGATCGGCTAGTTCCGGAGTTGTGAAATGAACGTCAACGTTGCCATTTTTATAGAATCTGAATTTGGTAATAGTTTTTAAAGTATCTATTTCAATGGCTTCAAATGAAACTTTAGGCCCTTGATTGTGATCATATGGAACTATTGAAGTAAGCTCAGAAAGCATTGAAGTTGATTGATTATCGAAAAAAGACAACGCTAGTAGGAGCTGCTTCAGGTTATCACAATTGTAGTGAATAGAACAATTACTACTATAGCCGTCCCAATAGTAGGCAAGCGAAGAAAAGGTGATCTTTTTTGCTTTTCGCACATTACCGAAATGCAAACAGCGATGAAAATCATCGTTGATTTTTTTAACACCGGCGTCGAATAGATCTGCACCATCTGTTTCTTTGAAGATGTGCTCTAAGATGACTGTAAAGTCAAGAACTGAGCTGGTGGTTTCGAGATCTTGTAAGTCTAATTTGATATGATACTGATTTTCAAAATGCGATCTAATTTGACTAACGAAATTCTTTTGAGCCTGAGTAAGATTGTTTTTAATAGCAGCTATAGAATAGAGCGCTGTATATTTTAATGATTGATCCCACCGTAGATCATGCGCTCGATGGTGAGTAGCTACAGAATACTTGCCTTGGTGTTCACTAAGTTTAAAAGCTCCATTGGCGGTGCAATTGGCGTGTTTTTTTTCAAACCAGGCTAGTTGCTTTTTCAAAAGGGTGGTAAGATCAGTATAGATCGTTTGTGTTTCAGTACAAAATGTTCTGTCAGCTTCAGAAATTCGGTTTTCATAGTTAATTTCTACGCTATCAAACTTAGAGATTAGGTCATCAACATTAGTAAGAGAGGCAACTACAAAAGGTTTGGAATCATTTAAAGTCTCCATAGGATCTGTTTGTTTAATTGATATTGAAGGTTTTTGAATTTCAAGATGCATGGCGAGGGCAAGTGTTGGTAAACTTGTATGACTCTTGGCCATAGGAATTCCATGATAGAATATTTTCATGTGTTGACCATTCAAGTAGATGGTAAAGTCATCAACTGAAGTGCCGCTGGTTTCATTGAAAAGATGATTAACAGATTCCAGTTTTTTTAGATAATAGGAAGACCATTCATCCTTTACGGAATCAGAAATCTCAATATGTGTGAAGGTGTTACCACCTGAGAGTATTTCTCCGGAAGCCTCACAGCGATCGTAGCTTTGACATGTGTTAGCAAACGCTTTAAGCTGATGATAATCGACATTTGAGTCACGGATAGTGAAGGTAAATGACCAGGAGCGCCCTCCGGGTTGTTCTCGAACAGATACTTGTTTTTGATTGTATCCGATTTGGTCCTTAAGCTGCTTCTTTATCCTTTGGGCTTTGGATAATTTAATTTCAGGTTTAGCTATAGATGTTCCCATGGTTAATTTTGATTTGGATGAAAAATATTAGCGTATGTCCGGAGGAATTTTTTATGGCTCCGTCGTTTGATCACGATCAGTTTGTAATCGTAGTAGATTTCAAGTTCCTGTTTTAGGGCAGCGACTTCTTGATCGGAAGCCGGCACTGTACGTTGAATGCATGAAGGATAATGAGCATTACCGTGTTGCCCGACATGTTGATAACAGGAAACTTCACCTAAATAGGATTCTATTTCATAAGGGAACAAAGCGATAAGATCACCCTGTGTCTTATATTTTCTAAAGATGACTTCTGTGGGTTGTTTTTGCATGATTGAAAAAGGTTATTCGATATTCAAATCCCACCATCTTACTGTGTCATTGGTGTCAAGATCAGGGTATTGATTGGATTCATTGGATGATTGTTTGCTTAAGGCGTTCTGATAAGCAATCCCGAAGTCAGCAATGGACTCATCTGGTTGGATGGAGCGGAATCCTTGATTGACTAATAGTTCCTGGTACTTGTCAAAAGCTTTTTCGGGATCAATAGTGACAAATGGATCATCAGGAATGCCACGGTGTTCATATTGAACGATGTGAATGATGAGCTGAGCATTAGATTTTTCACCAAAAAGCTCCAGTCCTTTATCCAATATAATTTTTGCCTTACGCAATTCGTTTTTTGAATATTCAGCGATATCTTCTAGCTCCGGAATAACGGATTCAATAATGGACTTTGAGGCTATCATAGCCTCTTTTATGGTTTGTACTGTCATGATTAAAATTGATTAAGTATTGAAATTATCCGCCATAAGCGAATTGATCGAGGTAGTTGTTGTGGATCCTGTCAATGTCTTTCTTGGTAGCACCTTTTGAGATGGCTTTTGTGACAAGATCCATGAATTGTTGAATGACTTGTTGAGAAAACCTAGAGGGTAAATAGTAGTAACCGGTTTCATCGCTATCACGTAGCTTGACTAGAATTTGCCAAGGTTTGGTTACATGTTGCTGGATCTGGTAAAATCTATGGATAAGTTTTTGAATTTCAAATTGATCGTTAGCCTTAACTGCTAATTGGATGCGCATTTGAAGTGAGGACAGATATTCTTTTTTACCCGAATATCTGGTTTTACCACGGCGTTTTTTTGGTTGCCTACCTCCTTTTAAAGGAAGGTCATTAAAGAGATCGTTATGATCATACTGGATGTCAAATCGGGCTTTGATTTTTTCGACGGCAAAGACTGGGTTCTTTTTGTATTCACGTCTGGCCATGCGCTTTCTCCGATTTCGGAATACAGCTTCCGGAGACCACTTACCCTTCATGATCTGGAATGTTAATAACACAATCTTTAACCAAATGATGATTGAAATTTTTTATAGCACGCATGCTACAATATTCTCGAAGTGAACTTTCGAACTGTGGAGAATCTCTATCACAGATAAGGATAGGATGAGGCATAGAGAAAAGGTCCTCTTTAATTTCATCCTTTAGAGATTCTAAACTATCGTCAAGCCTATTGGCTGCACGCCAATTTAGTAGGGTGCAGTAATGAACCTCATTGGTTTTATTGAGATGTTCGGCAAAATGCAATTCTGCTAAAGTGATTCTGCCATTTTCTGACTTGTGAGTAAGGTGTCGAGAGACAATAGATTTTGAATATCTATATTCAATAATTTGCTGAAAATCGGTGATTTCGATATGTTTCATGATTTTATAGTCATTGGGTAGCACTGAATAAGAAGAGTAAAGGCATAAAAAAAGGGGTTAGACTTCCCGTCTGGAAGACTCCACACCCCTATAGAAAAATAAACACTGTCTTTTAAGCTGAAAGCGGAATAGGCGAATTCAAATGATTTTCGAGATTAATGAATAGACCTTGATAGCCGATTTGATCATCTTTAAGAAAATCCCAAAGCATTTGTCCAGCGTATTGAGCCATGATACTGTTGATGAATAGATCTTGTTTACCTAATGCTTCAGCCATCGAGCAAGAAGGACCCTGGTCCCTTTTGTTCTCATATTTTTTTAAATCCGGAAACATTTCAAAAACGGTTAGTAATTTTTTTATTGCTTTGGTTTTTCTCATTCGTGGCTGTTTGATTGCATCTGGAACGGTACCTAAAATGATTTGACCAGTTTTTTTGGCATTGCCAAGATCCATCCAATAATAAGGAGTTGAATAATCTTCTCGCCAATCACTTTTATCAGCATTTTGTTGCTTTAGGGTTTCCTGTATCATTTCTCTGGATCGAACCGTATCAACACAGGAAATCGTGATATTAGAAGCTGGCTGTTTGTCGTAAAGACCAAACTTTACGGGAAAGGCTTCCCAATCTAGACTGAAAAAGCGATTGATTCTTTCGATAAGAACAATTGATTTGTTCCTACCAATATCACCTGTGCCAAAGAGCTGACGGCCTCGGTTGGCTTCTGATACTACGTCGTCATCATAAGCATAGACCATTAATCCTGGTAGGCCCATAGCTACCATCGAGACATGAATTTTTGCCAGTTGTGTTAGCATATTAGAACCGGTACCACCGCAACCGGCAAGAGCAATTGTTATTGGATGTACGGCTTCACGAAAATATTCTGGTGTATAGTGCATTAAAGGTTTCATGACTCTAGAAGGTTTTTAAGTTTGCTTCGGTGCTTTATCAATTTTGAATTTGGAAAAGGCTTCCTAGTTTGCATTAGGTTGCTCCAAAGTAGATTCAGGTTGCCATCAATAGGTGATTTACCAATATTCAAATGGGTGAAATAGGAATAGAAAAAACCGTTTTCCCATTCCTCTATGGCCTGATCAAAATATTCAGGCTTATCAGGTTTTTGCATCGTACCGGTACAAACACTGCCGTTATCATAGATATTATAGAAAGGAGCGTAATACAGGTTGGTATTGAGATCAATTGATTCTGTTTTTATGGCGAAGACACTTAGTTGTTGTCTGGAAGCCATAAACAAAAGGCCTGGAACTTGCGCTTCACCTGAAGGTATGCCCAATTTTTCATGAAAATTAAGCGTTCTTATACCTGGAGGAATTGTCCATATGATACGAAAGTCATCTCCCCTATTTTCTGCTAGAAGAACATGATCAGGGATAAGTGCTTTGAAGTTTAATGGCTTATGTGATTGAAGATGTTGATCAGCAAAAAATTTACCCATTTTAGAAATGGAATTTTTAGTCATTGGCTTCCCGGCACCTACAATGATTTGATTATCTATTGCCAGAGGTTTATGGCATTCGGTATAAAACCTTGGTGCATCACATTTTTCATCATCATCTGAATCAGAATTTTCAGATTTATATATAGATAAGAAAATATGTGGTTCGTAGTTTACATCTAGTTCTCGTGGATTCATATCAGGCTATCTTTTAGGTACCAGGTTAATTCTCTTGAATAGCTCATCCATTGATTGTATTCTTCAATCCAGGAAGGCATTTTAATAGCATCCCAATGTTTAGGAGCTTCGGTGAGTTGTTGCGGGTAGGTATGAGGTATAATCCCGATACCCCAGGCCCTTTCGTTCAGGTATTCATCCATCCAATGATAAATGTTATCATCAATGGTCCAAACAAAACGGAATGCCTCGTGGGCATGCGCTTCACCCTGATCATCTGAAAAAACTTTATGCCCGGATTCAAAATCCGATAAGGCATAAGGCTGTTCGTAAAGCTTAAAAGTTTTGAGCATCCAATGTTTCACTGCTTTGGTAAGTACTGTTCGTGGCTTGTAAGCAAGGATTTTAGTTTTAAGAATGTCTGGGTCTATGAGTGCATCATTTACTTTTCGGTGCCATTCATTTATAGATCCGTTCGTATACTTGTCAGTGAGTTTAGCATAATGCCTTTGTTCGCCTTGATCACAATCATATAAACAGTCGCGCATTTGCTCAATACTTTGCTCTAAGGCTTCGGACTTCCATAGTTCTTGACCAATTTGATTTTTTATGAAAGCTAGGAAAGGCAACATGAGATTTAATAAGGTTTTATTTCGACGATTGAGCAATGGTAGGAAATCACAAGTAACCGTTTGACCGCCGTTTAGGTGATAGGCGTGGTGTAATGTGATACATTGTTGATTTCCTTTTAATTCTATGCGTAAAGGAGCTTCAGGAAATAATTTTGTTATTTGAGCAACCAGGTGATCGAACAAATCTCGTGATGATGGTTTTTTTTTCCATTGGTGCTGATGGTCAAAATCAGGGTGAGAGGAAAAAATATCGTATAAAAAAACTGAAAGTGATGAAAAAGTATCAGCCTCTGGTTTGTTGTAAAAATCGGCTAAAGTTATTGCTTCAGGAGAGAATCCAGTTAGATTAAAAAATCTAGGTTTTGTCCCGGCAGGCAAATGCGTTCGTCTTTTTTGACCTCGTGCATTTGATTTAGTTCTTCGTAGAACAGTTCTCCGAACTGGACGTGCAGTTCGTGGTCTAATGGTTCTTTCTGTATATGCTGTTTGCATGATCGTAAATCGTTAATAGACTGCTGTAAATCAAAATTTTTCATCCTTTTGTACCGACTGTAGTTTCAAAGACATAGATCATTTTATCGTCTTCAAGCTTTGGCTTAGAGGGTACTTTGGCAACCGCAAGCTGCGGATAAGGTCTCGAATAGTGTTCAAGGACCTGTTGAGCGTTAAAAGAAGGATTCGGGTCGTCAAGAATAATCTCTTTCTTGCTACGATCTTTTATAATAAATTGTCTTGTCAGCTGTTGTGCGACTAATTCGTTGATGTTATTCATAATAGTGTCTTTATGTTTTAATTTTTGGTTGTTGCAAACATGTCACCGTCCTTAGCTAAAAGTTGGGCTGCTGTTTCTTTTCGCAAAGTCTTGGCATCTTCCCTTTTTGGATCAGCATCGATAATTTTGTCAAGTACAGCAATGGCCTGTCTGAGTTTATCTTCTTTGATGAGGTCCTTGGCTTTGATCATTTCTTTACCTTCTGCCTCAATTAGTTTTTGTTTTTGAGACTTTTCAGTTTTTGCCAATTCAGATTGTGACTTAGCCCGTTCAATGGACTGTTCGAATTGCTGGATAGAAAGGGCAGATTGTTTGGATTTATCCAAAGGCTCTGCAATCTTATGAAAGTATCCAATGTCTAGTAGTTCCGGAGTAGCAGAAAAAGAAATGGGTAGGATTTCAGATTTGCTTGCGTCACTCACCTTCCAATCAGGATAAGTATAAACTGTGATTTTATCTCCTACTTTTTCAAGGACAATTTCAAGTTTTTGTCCTTCAAGAAATGGCATAATTTGACTGAAAAAGTTTGTTTTTGAATCAGACATGATAGTATGTGTTAAAATTGAAAATTCGATTAAATAAAAACACCTGACTAAAAGCCAGGTGTTTTAGAGAAAACAACTACAACCTATTTTTTAAATATTATTATTGGTCATGGGCAGCCAACTTCATGGCATCATCATAACCTTCTTTATATGCCTCAAGGATGGAAAGCCCCTGCCCTATCTGTAATCCTTCTAACAATTCGCAAAGTGCTGAATCATGAGCCGGAACATAAGTCTCTTGATTTTTAAATCGTAGTCTACCAAGTATCTCCGCTTGCAGGATGCTTTTTTGCATCATTTTAGTCGCGTGATTGATGAAGTCTACTGCGTGTTGAACCTCATTTTCATTGTAATTTTTAGAAAAAGGATGGAGAAGTTCATGCAAAGAATGTTCCCATGGGCCAAGTACAGATTTTTCATTACTGCTAATGATGATCCCAGAGCGATGTATGGTTAGTATATTGTTCGTATTGATATTATTGCGACCGTAATTGTCTATGATGGTTTTGAATTCTTCGGTCGTCATCAGGCAGTTTGTTTAGGTTGTAATGGAATAATCTTACAACGTTGTTGATCCCAGGAATCCTGAATAGCTTTTTCGATCGATTCAGAATCTATTGATTCAAGATGATCAAAGAATTGAAGATGTTCTTTGTCGGAATCATCAAAGGAGTATTCCATATCGCAATAAGCTCCAAATTCATGAGGGTTTTTGGTCCATTTTAGTGAGCTTTCAGCTGGAGGTTCACCGAAGTGATCAGATATGTACTTTAAAATAAAATCTCTTTCGAAAGACTGTTTTTCGTGCCAGTGAGGAAAAAGGTCTGTTTTAGAGAATGCGGTAGAGACGACAACGCAAGAAGTTCGTTCTAAGGTGTTGGAAGGAAACATATTAGAATGCATGCTTTCAATTTCTTCCATTGGAATATCCATTTCATTAGCTAGTTCTTGTAGCATTTGGTTTTCAAAGCTCATGGTTAGTTAGTTTAGAGTTAAAGAATGAGGTTAAAGAAGAGAAGGACACATCAGCATTGAGTTGAATTGATTCAATATGTACTTTAGTGTCCTTCTCAATAATCAACTTTTCTGCTGGAACAGCTGCTAGCTCCAGCGAATCATATACACCATGAAAAGCGTACTGATTAAGCGACTTATGATAAGTCATCACGATATAGAGTGACATAGATAAGTATTTTAGGAAATGGGATACTGTTATTTACAGTTGGCCAGGATCATTTTATCCGGACAAAGTGTGGTTCCAAAAAAGCGGTTGCCTTGTTGCCGGAATGCAAACATGAGTGGTCTTCCTTCCTTGGTGTGTTTAATTATTTCTGGATTAATAAAATATTTAAACCCTTTGTAGGGATATAACATTCTCAACGGGGGTAAAGAGTTAAGGAAATGGTCATACATTCGCTCAGGGACTTCTATTTCATAGCCGTTTTCCATAGACCGGCAAGCGAATTTCCAGAAGTCGGATTCCTTTTTTACATCAAGGATGTAGTAGGGAATATTCAAGCGCTTACAGGCTTTTTCCCACTGTGTTCGAGTGGCAAATATGCCACCGGAATTTTTATTCTTTCCAGGATTAAGAGAGTTGAAACCCTTACCGGAGATATAGTGATAAAAAATGTCTCTGGACTGTGCCTTTAATTCAAAGATTTTGCGAGTGGTTGTATTGAATAACCAGAAGTAGTGAATTAGAATTCCATTATGTTCTATTTCCTTTGGAGCATAGGAGAATTTGTGAGTAAATGCTATAAGATCGTCTTTTATGAACATGTCGTGATAGTTACACGCAAAGAATAAAAAAGGATCATGTTTATTATGGATTTCAGCGAACCAATGGTCCCTGAAAGGAGTTAGCGCACTGTCAGGTCTGAGGCCTAGAGACTCTAGGTGTTGGCAGTTTTTAAGTAGTTTTTGACCAAACTCAGGATCGGCGATCATATCGTTCATTGATTCAAATTGAACAGGAGAATAGTGCTCGACCTGAATGTCTTTATAGTAGATGTAACCTTCATGATCGTAGGTTAGGGATTCGTTTTGTGGAATGTCCATAATTATATTGCAATTTCAAGAGTGGAATGAGGAAAATGAATTTGGTGAAACTCAGATAGCACCTTAGCGGCCTGGTCTGTTTCGAGCGCCGTAGGTTCATTAATGCCCACAAGAGCCAGCAGCATACATGCCTTGTCATAGGCTTTATAATAAGAGCTATTACGTTGTAGTGTATCAAGAGTAATCTCAGGAGAAGAAGCAATTTGTTCCTCTAGTTTAGAAGTAGTTTCTTCCAAAAGTGATTCTAAGGGGTTTGGAGTTGAAAATGACATGATCTATTTGTTTAGAATATGGTCAACTGCCTGTTGTGCTTTACTAGCAGCGTCAATGAAGTATTTATAGTTTCCGGATGTTGCAATAGAGATCCAGTCTTTAACCAATTTATCTAGGTTAACAGGTACATAGGGTTTAATACCAATGTGGCCACATAGGATTGCCGCTCCCATGCATGATATGAGTTGCTCAGTGTTATAAGCATACAGGGCATCAGTATTTTTGTAATATCTGTTAAGTCTGAATCTATGGCCTGTTGATGCAATCAAGAGTTTGACTTTATAGGCATAGTATTCACTGGGCGTATTGAACAATTCCATTTTAGGCATATGGATTACATCGTTAGTTCTGCTGTAAGTAGCAGGGATGTGATTGACTTCAACAATAGTTGGAAGGTTAGGCATCTTCGCAATGATCTTTTCTGCCTTAGTAACATTAAAGAGGTTTTCATTGAAGTTTGGAACATAAGGTTCGGTGGGATCGAGATCCAACCACTCTTCGTCGTCTCTGACGATAATTCCTTTTGCTTGTGGGTTATTTGTGAGATCTACTCTTTTAGAGATAATACCTTCAAAAGCCTCGTAATTCATGATTTCATAGGCTTGCAGGGTTACATTTTTCTTGATATTCTCATCTGGCATGAGCTTGGTTTCGTGCTCAGTGAGTTCGTTGCCCGTGGTTTTATCGAAATATCTGTAATTCCAAAAAGTACCTAAGTGGCGTTTTGCTTTGGGGTCGCAATAGCCGTCAAGTTTGTTAGCCTGTGACCAGGTGATAAACCTAGGGTCTTGATAGTTATGCGTGTTGAGCAAGAATAGATTGATACCTCTATAAGGTTTTTTAGTTGCTGCGTTGAAGGGCAGGACCTTTCTGTTAAAAGGTTTTATCCAAGGAACAATATTGAGTCTAAGTATATCGACAATCGTGTCGTTAACAGCATGATATGCACGTTCTAAAGCCATAATTGAAAACGGTTTATAGGTTAAAAAGGAGCTTCAATGAAATCAGAAGAATTGTCCCAAATTTCTTGATAGTTAGGAATAACAGTTTCTTTCTTAGGAGGAGAAACTGATGAGGAATTATTTATAAAGTCTTGATATTTTTCCTTGTACGCGTCGTTCGCTTGTTCGAGGGAAGGAAAAGATTTGAACTGAGCATTTGAAAAGCCTTTTACAGAAGCTTCACATTCGGCCCAGGTTAATAGAACACCCGTGGTTCTACCGTTCCATACAACGTAGTATTTTGTTGATTTAGCCATGATAATGGATTTATAGAAGAGATAATAAAAAGAGAGTAGTCAGGGGGTGTTCCGCCCTGACTACTTTGAGTTTAAAATGGTAGGTCGTCGATTTCTTCAGGCGTCAATTGAGTTTCCTCAACAGACGGCGCTGGTTCGCTGGTAGTCACAGGAAAGTTAGCTGTTTCAGCGGTAGTGTTTTTACCATCCAACATGAGAATAGTGTCACAGATGTATTCTGTGATATATTTGGTTACACCTTCCTTATCTTCATAAGAGCGATTTCTGGCTTTGCCAGCTACTGCGATTTTAGATCCTTTTTTGAGGTGTTTTTCCGCGATAGAGGCTACTCCGTTCCATAGAACGATTCTCATCCAATCAACTGTAGTGACTTTTTCACCCTGTTTGTTTTTATAGGATTCATTCACGGCAATATTGAAATTGACAACAGTTTTTTCGTTCTTCAAATGTTTTACTTCCGGATCGTTACCGAGGTTTCCGATGAATTGGCAATTGTTTTGTAATAACATAATTGTAATTTTTAAAAGTTATAGGCTGTTTCGTCATTTTTGACTCGTCAGTTGGAATACACATCCCAATACAGATCTATATGATTGATAAATTGAAGGATTGCTAAGGTTTGATTCCTTAGCCTGGGGATTGTCAAGGGAGTCACCCTTGACTGTTTGAAATAGAGCATATTTGTCCCATGGATTTAGTTAAATGTGTTTCGTTCTTTCGAAACTCGTCAGTAGTCGCACACACGACTAGACACATTTCCGCATACGACCAAAAATCCTTTTCTTGTTACGCCGCAACGGTTTATAATATTACCCTCCTGATGTATGCAAATTTTTAGGCTTGCATGCGGGCTAAATACGAACTGCGCTTTCTGCTATTTACAGCTTTGCGACTTCCTTATTAGATTGTAAAAGTTGACTAAAGGCGAAGTAACCCCCGTTTTTTATGAAGTTCGGCTCTTTCTAGTATCTATCAGCCCGTACCACTGGCAAAGTCAAAAGGTCTATAATTTTGGGCGTCTCCCTTACCCTTTCAACAATACTAAGATAGGGCAATTAGGTACGTATGCGTAACTATTTAACCCGTATAACCCACCCTCGATTTTTCCCCATTTGCCCCTTATATCGCGCTGAAAGACAAAAAATAGTGTAGGTCAAACTATGTTTGATTTGCTTAATTAAGTAGTAGAAAGTCTGGATAGATTCGGTGCTGAATCTGGAAAAGTGATCTATTAGGATACCATTAATAATGGTTAGGATACATTGATCTGGAGGGACGCAGAAATATGCGACTCTACCAGGCCTGCAAGATCTAGTCGCAAAAAAATACGACGCTGGCCACAGGAAGATCATCTTCCGGAAGGGGTCGCAAAAATTGACGACTCGCTGCAGGGGTCGCAGAATAAGACTACCCTGCAGCACAAATGAATAAGAACAGAACTGAATAAAATTTCTTAAAACAGAATGATAAGTTGTATGGTTTTTCAGTTTATTCATGAACGAACGATTGGAGGGTGAAAGTACCGTGTACTTTGCGGGAAGCCTTGTGGGGAAGCGTGGTGCTTTTTAGCACGTTCCCAAATCCTAAAATTTCATTGCTTTTTCTGTTTTCTCCTCAGGTAAATGTTTGTTTATTATATGCTGATTTGATTCTATTAAGTCCTGATTAAAGTCTTTTGTATATGGGGACTCAATGCGTAGGTTATCGTTTTTGTTTAGCAAGAATGTTAACTCCTGTAGGTCCTTTAAGGTATCGTAGTTGTTTCTTAGGTTAATTTTGTAATGTTTGTAGGTATTTGACTCCTCTAAGGCTTGGAATTTTAGCGGTTTCTCATAAGCTATTATCTGGCTTGGTTTTGCTTCTTTATTGATTTGGTTGACATGGTTAGTAAAGAAGTGGTTGTAATTCTCAATCTCCATTTTTGCGCCATTAAATGAAGGTTTAATATTGATCACAATGTTGAACTCCAAAAAATTATTTCCATTGAGCTCTAGTTTCCAATTCACATCGGAATTGGTTTGAAGTTGGGAGAGATAGTTAATATTGAAGCGTATACCGGCATTGTCGTTGTCATTGCCAAGGGCAATCACTGGTGGATCCAGTTCGTCAATAAATTCTTTGATGATGATTACATGCTGCTCAGATGGTTGCCCGTTGGTAGCAATATAAAATGTTCCCTTATTTTTGATTGGATTGGATTGGTAATGTGCAAGTGCATCAATAGGAGATTCAACAATGAGAATTTTATCAGTTTGGTCAGGTTTATTAGATGTCCAAACGCCCAATGATCTTTTGGAAGTAGCTGCTGCATGTTTGAAACTTCCCTCCTTGGTTTTGTTTCTAACATCGAGGCCAAGTGTTATTCCTTTATGCTTAATTGGGAATGCGGTATTTTCAAAGGTTTTATTGTATTTAGAACTATGGAGATGTACTTGGTTGATGGTATTGTTAAATTTCTGAGAAAAGAGTGTGTCATCCTTAATTCCTCTGGAATTGAGAAAGTGGGTATTAGTTAGCTTGTGTACGATAAATTGATTGACTGAATCATCAGGGTTTCGTTGTTGAAATGAAGGGGAAATGGTGAATTGTCTTCTGGTAGGGGGAAGATTAAGGAAAGGGCGCAGCGCTACTCTAACTTGACCAAGGTTGAGTCCAGGACTCATTAATTGATAAAGGTCAATCACTGTTCCTACTTGTTTGCTATTATGAATATTTCTAAAGAGCTGGTCCTTTGTTTTTGCGTTAGTAAAAAAATGAAATGTTTCATTATTGACCGGATGGGCCATGACTACAGTTGATATACTCGACTTTGATTTATTGAGAACAAAGCCAAGAGATTCGGCTACTGAAGGAAGATTAATGTTTTGCTTGAAATCTGCTATTTCGTCCATAATTGAAGTTGTTATGTGATAATTAATAGAAAAGAAGAAATGACATTGGAGTTATTTAAAAACAGGCGAGAGTTTTCCATTCTCTTCCATGATCAGCTTGGCATCAAACTTTTTGTTTTTGCTGTTTAAAAATCCTTTTATTTTCCCTGTTGATTTGGTGGTAAGTAATTGAAGGAGCTGTTTGTCATTTAGCTTTTTGTTGAAAGCTTTTCTGAAAAGTTTGAAATCACATTTTTCTTGATCCGAGCAAAAAATACCACCCGCATTGATTCTGGCTTTCTTGGTGCATTTAGGGCATTTGATAGTTTCCCCGTCCTGATCGCGATCTGCAAAATCCATTACCACTTTAAAATCATCGGTCAGTTTTAGGAAAGCATCAAAAGTGGTTTTGTCCTTCTTTTTAAACCCTTTGATCTTATTCTCAGTAATGTTGTTTTGGATAAGCTCATGAAGAATAGAGTGAGTAATATTTTTACCTGCAATATTTTTCCAAATAACAAAATCACATTTAGGCTCTTGATTCCACCTACTGCATCCATAACCTTTTTTGCCTTCAACAATATTACCTTCTTCACATTTAGGGCAATTGAGTTTGATCTCATCGGTATCAATAGAAGCACCTACAGTAAGCATCTCATTTGTTACTTCCTGGGTGTAAGACTTTATTTCAGAAATAAACTCCTTAGCCGAAAGTTCACCGTTGGCAATCTGATCCAATTTTAGTTCCCACTTAGCAGTTAAGTCTGGTTTGGCGATATCGGTATCTTTTATTTTTTCATATAAGCTCAGCCCGATGGTTGAAGGGATAATTTTTTTCTTATCATTAGTAATGAGCTGACGGCTGAAAAGATTTTTGATGATAGAACCTCTTGTGGCTTCTGTAGCCAGCCCACCTTGCCTTAATTCATTGTCTTCCATGGCTTTTTTAAGTGATTCATCGTCGAGTTTTTTACCGCAGGAAAGCATAAGTTGAAGTAAAGTGGCTTCTGTAAGTAAAGCGGGGGCTTTTGTCATTTTCTTTGTAAGAACAGGATTGGATGTAGTAAGGGATTCATCTTTTTCTACTGAAGGAAGTGGAGTGTTCTGTTCTTCTTTATTCTCATTATTGGAAGATTCTTGAAATACTGACCTCCAACCTGGTGAGACAGTTACGCTACCTGTTGTTGAAAATTCAACTCCAGAGTTTATGAATTCATATTTGGTTTTATCCTTAATGCATGGTTTTGAAAAAGCCGCTAGAAAACGAAGAGATAAGAGATCAAAGATTTTCTGTTCTTTATCATTAAGTTGTTCAAAAGCAGTTAGATCAGTCGTTGGAATAATGCCGTGGTGGTTAGGTGCTTTTTTATCATTGACACAAAGTGTTGGGAGGTTATCGAATTCAATTTGCTCTTCTATTGTTTTTGATGTGTGAATGGTTAAGAGATTTTTTAGGATTGTGGGTACCTCTTGAAATATTTCGTGGGTTAGGAATCCTGAATCGGTACGTGGATAAGTAATAAGTTTGTGCTTTTCGTATAAGCTTTGTGCAATCTCAAGAGTTTGGCTGGCTGAATAGCCAAATTTATTTGAGGCATCGATTTGAAGAGTCGATAGATAATAAGGTAGCGGTTGTTTTTCTGAAATCTGTTTTCTTTCTGAGATAGTACAGGTAGATAAATCGGTAAGTTGGGATGTAATTTTTTTGGATTCATTCTCTGTTTTAGGAGCGATCTTAATTTTGGCCTTGAAGCTTATTTGATCCTTTTGAAGGTCAATGGTAATTGGAAAATATGGCTCAGGTTGAAAATTTTTGTTAGCCAGAAATCTTTCACATACAAGGGCAAGAGTTGGTGTTTGTACCCTCCCAATGGTTATCGTATGGTTAGCTGCGACTGTAATGGCGCGAGTAGCATTGATTCCAATAAGCCAATCAGATTGGCTTCGACATTGGGCGGATTGAATAATGTGATCGCGCTTAGAAATTTCTTTTTTGATGATTTTGTTAATACCGGCAATAGATAAATCACTAGGTAAGATTCTTTTATAAGGAGTTTTACATCCTGAGAGTGTATAGATATAATGAAATATAAGATCCCCTTCCCTGTCAGAATCTGTAGCACAAATAATTTCGGTTGCCTCTGCCATAAGGCCCTTTAGAATTTTGAACTGTTTCCTTATACCTGAATCATTTGTAACGGCGAGTTTAAATTGTTCAGGAAGAATGGGTAAGGTGTCAGCTGACCATTGTTTGAGTTGAGCATCATAGACTTCAGGATCTGCAAGACCGACGAGGTGTCCCCTACTCCATGAGACTTTAATTGAATTATTTTGGTAATAACCGTCATGTTTGGTGTTGGCGTTGAGTGCTTCGGCGAAGTTTTTTGCTTTTAATGGAGATTCAGCGATATAAAGTTTCATAAGCTCTTGTTTATATAAAAATGAAGCAAACGTTTCATTTAAATGAAATAATAGTTTTATTTAAGTAAAATATAAATGTAATGGAAAAGAGCAAAATAAATGAGGAATTAAGGCTAAAACGAAAGGAAAAGAGGTTTGAGAAATATTCAATCATCAAGGTTTTGGCAGGTGTTTTTTTGATGTATAAAGGATTGGTACCAATTAGTGATATTTCTTGGGAATTATTAGGGATGGGAGTGTTTTTGATTTTTCTAGGTGTCAGTGTAATATTCTTAAAGCAGCTGGGAAAATCACAGAAGGAATTGGCTAATGAGAATAGAACAGAACTCGAAAAAAATGCTAGTGTTTTGATGAGTAAATTGAAAGGGTATAAATTGGAATCGTTATGGAGAAAGTAAGATTATTGGTGATTACGTTGGTAGTAATGGCGTCATCGAGGGTTGTTTATGCTCAGGTAGAGGTTACGGCTAGAACAAGCAACGGGGCATTGAATACAATCAATAAAGTTGTTCGGTTTTCTGAAAACTTAAGGATATTAAAAAATAGTTTGGAGGACTTAGAAGATGTTGTATGTAGAATAGATAGGTTGGAAGAATTAACTGCTGAAGCTGGAGTGGAGTTTGGGGATGTATGTAGTGGAGAGTCAAGGGGAGTTGATGCGGTGATTGAAACACAAGCGGAACTTTACGCGCAAACTGCTGCGGCTGTTGCTATTTCCACAGCGAACGTTGCGAATGCGGCACAGGTATTAATTGCTGGAACTGAAGAACCCAAAGAAGATGCAGCCTGGATAAAAATGAATCAGGATGATATAGATGCATTACGGGCTAAAGTTGATCGGATGATTGCTGAAATGAAATATAGAATTTTAATGAATAATAGAGCTGAGAGTGAGTTTAAAGCTAATCAGATAGATGTTGCATCCGTATTGGGGGGAAATTTGGGTGGTTTAACAGAGGTAGAGGCAAATCGAGTAGCGTTTATGAGTTTTACCCCACCGGATAATATTGTGAATCAATTGAAATCTGAGAAAAAAACTACAATGACGAAATTGAAGAAAATGAAAGAAATATTATTACCATTTCTTTTGGCTGTTATGCTGTTGTTTGTGATGTATTCGATTGCAATAAAAGGTGAAGGAATGAAAATAGAGACAGCTTTTGGGATCGTCATGGGAATTATTATTTTGGGATATGTAAACATTATATGGCAATGAAAAATATTAAAGTACTGATTGTAGCATTATTGATTACTGGAGGATGTAATGCACAAAATAACAAATTGGAAGAGGCCGAAAAATTGGCAAAAGAATTTAGTGAGCATTACTACTCCGGTCGTTATGATGAGGCAATGAAGTTGATTACGCCTTTGTATGGCATGCCGTTATATGATAAATACTCTGCTACTAGTTACAAACCAATCTATGATAACTGTAAATACAATGAAGAGTATGTATTCAAGCAATTAGCGTCGTTCTATGCTCCTTGCCGGTATTATGATCGTCGTGATAATATTGATAAATACATAGTAGTGATAGATGTGAATGGCTGGTTATCTGATATTGTTATCGAAGATCGAGAGGGTGAATTAAAAGTGAGGAATGCAGGGAATATTGCATATGACAAATCAAGAATGTTGGATAATCGTAAAGTTGAAAATATCTCATCATATAGATTGAAGATTGAGGGAAGAATCGAAAAAGCGATGGAATTTAAGCAGAAGCAACAATGATATTATTGAATTACTGGACATTACAACAAAATGATGATTACATAGAGGTAATCAACAACATCGCGGTCCAGGTACAAAAGTTGATGTTGTCTGAATTGGTTCCTTTTCTGGTTGCTATTAGTATTTTGGTGAGTATGACCAAGTATGCGATAGATAAAAAGAAAGTAGGGATGGAGGCTAAGGAAGCTATTAGATTAATTGTCGTTACGTTTTTACTACTTAGCTATAATGGATGGATTAAAGCTTTGGATAGCATTATAGATGGGGTGTCTGTGAGTTTTGAAGAAAGGATGGACAATGACGATGGTTATGAAGAGATGGCCAAGATGAAAAACCTAATGACATTGCAACAGAAATATCCAATCCTCGATGATGAATTATCGGGAGAGTTATTGCCTTTGCTTAAAGGAGATAGTTTTGATAATGAGGTGACAAGAGATTTTTTGGCTTCTAAGGGATTAATTGATGATAGCTTAGGTGCAACCTTATTGAGCTACGGTGAAGATGTGTTTACGTTGATAAATAAAGTTGGTTTTATGTTTGGTTTAGGGGGAATGGCAGCTGCTTTGGATATAGCACTTAAGATTGTTGAAATCATATACAATGCCCTGATATTTGGGTTTGTAGCAGTAATGAAGGCAATAGGGCCATTGGCTATTGGGATGTCGATTTTGTTCCCTTCTTCTTTAAAAAAGTGGTTTATGGCTTATGTGATGGCCAGATTTACTGTTCTGTCATGTGCGATTATTTCGGCGTTGAACCACGGAGCAACCAGGGTTTTGATTCAGGAGATATTTGAAGTGTTTGGGCCTGCTAGTGGGTTGGTTGATATGCCAGGGCTTTGGATATCTTATTCAGGTATTATAATTACGAACATCATTTTGTACTTGATGTGTTTTTATGTTACCTCAAAGTATATAGGAGATGAAAGTACCGGAGCATTTTTGAGTACAGCTGGAGCTATCGCTACGGCTGGCGTTAATTATGGTGTGACAGCAATGAATAAAGCGAAAGATGGATTGAAAGGTTAGTGTTAAGACTTCGAATTATTTAAGATGTGAATAGGCCCTGTTTTGGGCCTTTTTTTTTGTGTTTAATCATCCGTGATATATTTACTAAAAATATAAAACACGTAAATATTTAAAATATGAAGAATTTAGTAATGTTAATGCTCGCTTTGGTAATGGTTGTAGGACTTTCAAATTGTGCTACTACTAAGCTTGATGAAATTGAAAAGATGGTTGATGAAAAGTCGAATGCAAGTGGATCTACCAGTCATGATCTTCCTCCATTACCATAATTTCGTCCAAATTGAATAGGCAAATCACCTAGGCGATATCGGTAGTAATACCAGTACAAATTGATAGATAGTGTGTTTACTTTTGTCGATATGCGTGTAGTGATGGATGGTGTAGAAAAGACAGCAATATTAATGATATTAGTACTGCTGTCTTTTCGTGTTCAGGCAGTTGATCATGAGAGTAGAAGGAATAGATTAGATAGTATTTATAAGCTGACCTATTATGAGAGTGATTTCGAGCAATGTAGAAAGCATTTGTCAAATTATTTAGCGTTAGCATCAAGCCATGATAGGGATAAACTGAGTAAGTTTTATTTCTTATTGGGATATAAAGCTGAACTGGAAAATAATTATTTAGAAGGGCTTATGTATTATGAGTCGAGTGCTGGTTCTGCAGAGGGGGAAAACAAGATTGATCAACTTCGAAGTTGTGCAGTAAACATGTCTAGAGTATATCAAATTTTGTTTGATAAAGATAGAGCTAAGGAGCACACGAAAAAAGCATATTACTATGCGGGAAAATTAAAGAATGATACACTTCAAGCCAGGTATTTGTTTGACTTAGGATTAATCTTCAAAATGGAGAATAGAATAGACTCAGCTATGGTTTATTTTGAACGAGCGTTCTATCGTTATAAAGGTTTGAGGATGAAGGAATGGCAGGCTGATGTGGTTTTTGAATTTGCGCTTTGCGAGATGCAAATGGGAAGGTATAACCGAAGTGATTCGTTCTTTGAAGAAGCTGGAAAAATTCAGAAGAACTCTGAGAAATTAGGCATGAGGATATTGGAAAGCAAAGGAAAGAGTATGTTGTTGAGAGGCAAAAAGGATGAGGGGTTGAGAATGCTCAAACAGGCTAGAATTATTCAGCGAAATTTAGGGTTAGGAGATATGGAAATTCCCATTCTTAATGGATTAGGTTATTATCATTTTTTAACTGGAGAGTTTGATATGGCTGTGCAATTCTATAAGAAAGCGATAAAGATGAATAGATTGAATGGTAATGGTGGCTACAATGTTTATGAGTATATGGAGAGTCATGTGTATTTGGATTCTATGGAATTGATAAGTGGTAAGAAGTATCATGTTGAAGACACTAGTATATATAGGGATCTGGTTGATTACAGTGAGTGGTATAAGCAATATTGTGGTGTCGTAGATCAAGATATCATGAAGCTTCAATCTGATGTAATTGATCAAAGAAGAAAGGTTAAGGAGCAGAAGGCTTATTATCAACTGATAGTAGGAATTATAATTGGAATAGCCTTTTCAATAATTGGTTTGTTGTTGTTTAATAATTATCGTTCTAAAAAGAAGGGTGAAAGAAAGTTGAGTGAGGCAATGAATGAGCTTACTGATCTAAAGAAAATTGAAGAACAGCTTACAGGTAATCCGGAATTAAGAGGAGATGAAAATTTGAAACTAAAAGAAGGGTTAGATGAATTAAAAGCTCGTCTTTCAGTGACCTATCCGGAGTTGAATGAGAAAGAGATTAGATATTTGTGTTATATCTATATTGGCTTAAGTAGTAAACAGTCTTCAAAGATTCTTGAAACAACAATGCCAACCTTAAGAGTGATGAGAGTAAGAATGGGGAAGAAAATGAACACTCGAAAAGGAGAAAAGCTCGATGATGTGATTAATGAGCTTAAGTTAGCCCATGCCAATTAAATGAATTCCATGGGGCCTTCACCTGTGACTACCCAGTGCATGTTAAGCGTTGGATAGGCGGCATGGACCATTCGTAGCGAAATGTCGGTCATGCTGGTTACTCTGGATAAATAACCTTTAGAAAGACCGGTATCCTTATGGAATCGATACTCTGATTTATTTTTTGATTTAAGAAAGATTCTAATGTTAGCGACTGCAGAAGTTTGCATCATAGGTACGTATATGCTACTATTGTAAAAACTAATTGCGGATCATATCAGAATGACCGATATTAGTGGCGCATTTTAATTAATGCTTATAGAAGCCAGGGGGGTGTCACTCTTGTAGGAACTGTCACCCCACCCGGCTCTTAACACGGGTAAACCCGAGGAACAAATGTAGTAATTCCTCTCCTTTACCCCTATTAAAATTTTCTTGCTTTATCAGTTGACCGAAATCACAGTTAAAGTGTGATAAGGTTATTTGGTCCTTTGATGGTTGAAAGAACAGTTTCTTGTTACGAATTGTACGATAAAAAAAATAATTCAAAAAGATTGTTGACCTTTTCAATTTATTGACATTAATGTATTGTATAAGCGATAACGTGACATTGTTAACGCTTTGCTAACGTTTAATAAGAAATGAAAAAAATTTTAATTGAAGTAGTTTGAATAGACAAAGAAGCATGTTAGTATTGAAAACATTTATTTGCCACTGGAAGAATAGTGGTCTTGAATGAATTCGCAACCAGCAGCAGTTTTGAGAACATTAGGTTGGTTAAAAAGGAGAGCGGTCGGGGTACTTTTGGCGAAGACCCGACCTCTCCTTTGCTAATCGGCTAGAAAAGGGAGAAGCTGACCCTAAGTTCAGCTTGGTATATTAACCAATTCTAACATGATTATGGATAGTCAGGTAAATTTAATGAAAACACTGAAAGCTTTAAGCCTTCAGGAGAAAGAACGTTTAATTATTGTACAAAATTTGTTGATTGAAAAGCTAGTATTACATCCAGAGAAGTTAACAGTAATTGAGTATGAAGGTCTAAAAAGGGCGTTTGGAGAAGATTTGATTCTCCCTATTTTGAAAGACGTTGATGATAATAGAGATATCCTTCAGACAATGATATCTGATCAGGGATTGAATTTACTGACAAAGGAATAGAATATTCGGTCAAAGAATAGTAGGCAAATAAAAGGCTCCATTAGGAGCCTTTTTTTGTTTTTACGTGAAATTGTTCTCGGGAATTACAACAGAGCTGGAACAGAACTGTTGGCCTTATTTTAAATAGTTCTTTGCTGAGTAGGTTAATTTGATCTACATCAAAGTTTCCCGTTTTACGTCTCTTTATCCATGTGCCCTGGCAGACTCCTAATATGTCCAGGGCTTTTTTGTGGAGATGAGCAATGTGATACGTTTGTTCCTCGATGTATTGATTAAGTGTCTGTGTTTTATCAATTGTTGCCATTAATCTTTAGCTGTTGATGAAAATCATAGTGATCAAAATTAATACAATTATGCAGATTAAGGTTGAAAGATTCACTAAGTGCTTGTATAAAAAATGTAACATTTTGTTTAGTAAGCAAAATTTCAAAACGTGGAATGGCTGTTTTAAATGAGAGTTGTTGTTCAAATTTTAGAGATTCTAGGATGTTTGGCTCAAGGGATTTGTTTGTTGTATGGTAGTTGATAAAATCTTTTCTATGAGTAGCTGAGTAAGAGTTGAATGAAGCGAATAGAACTTCCATAGTATCAAGATCGAAGGAGTTAGTAATGATGTGCAAACTGTTTTGATGTATTTGGAATTGGTAATCTGATAGTTTTCTGTACAGAACTAAAATTTTAAAGAAGCTGTGTAAGATTTGTGTGTAGTAGGAGGTAAGAAATGTGGATTGTAATGGGGATTGATTGAATAGAGTAAAAATCTCATCATAATTTTTTATTAATGGTCTTAAATAGTTGAATTGATTGTTGCTATGATTGAGAAAGAGTATGTCGTGGTTTGAATCGAGGTTTTGATTGGCCCAAGATAAATCATTGTAGCTGTGAAGCAGACATAGTGATTTTGATTTAGATGTTCTTATGGATATGGCTGAATTACTTTGGAAATATGGTTTACTAGAATGACCTGAAGTAAAGTAGATGATGTTGAATTGGGGTTTATCTAATAAGGCAAAGTAGTGACGATTATGTAGGGTTATCCTGGAGAGTTTGTTGGTGAATGGGTAGATGGTCGAGGAGTTTGTGATCTTATGTGGGTCTAGTAATAGTTTTAGCAAGCCAAAGGGGGAGATTGGATTTAGATTGGGTTGGTTGTCCGGGTTATATTGAGATTGTTCAAGAAACAATTTGAATGTTGAAACAAAGGCATCTGTGTATAGATGATTATCATGCGAATAATAGGTGAGTACTTCTTCATTGTTAAGTATTAGACCAGAAGGGTTTAGAATTAAAAGTTGTTCGTTTTCAATATCCTTAAATAGGTAAAGTCGAATAGCATGAGCCTGATAAATGGCGTATTGTTTTGAAACAGTTTTTACATGTTTGAAATCAAGAAAATGTAGTATTTGAAAAATACTAGTTTTGTTAAGGAACGGATGAATGGTGAAATTGATCATATGAGCACTTGTTCCAGGTTGTCAACATATTCTTGAACTTCTGTGGTGATTTTAAGTTTGGTAGCTTTCATTACCTTTTTTAAATCTTCTTCTGTTACATGGTCCTTGTAATGTCTAGGTAATGGAACTTCATCTGATTCTGAAATGCCAAGAAGTTTGTTAGTTGTATTACCGTGTATTTGGGTACCGAATAAAGGAGATCCCACACAATCTGAGAGTATGCCGTAAGAATGGCCAGTGGGTTGTTGCATAATGTCGGCTATAGGAATTATATCTTCCTTTTCAGTGTTTTCGTTAATACTGGAGCTGCCTTCATTTAATTGTGTTGTAGAACCAATTTTTAGTTTGTTGTACTTCCCTCCTATTACGTTTAGCGCTTTGCTTGCTTCTTCATCCTTGTTGACTAAATAGAATTGGTTACCAAGATTTTGCCAGATTACAAGAGCTGCTTCTTTACCATAAGTTTCTATAAGTTGTTGTCTGGTTTGAACAGTAAGGCAAGTAATTACTTTGTTTGATCTGGCGGTAGCTGGTAAATTTCCTAGATTATTGATGTACTGGGTGGGTAATTCATCAACTTCGAATAGGCAAGGTAGTTTGTTTTGTTGATTGATATTGTTCATGACAACATTTGAAATAAGACCTAATATTGGAGCAAGTGCAGCATCATTCTTAGGATCTGTTCCTGCAACAAAAATTGTAGGGTCCTCAGGATTAGAAATATCTAAACTCATTTCATTTTCACTGAGCAAATAATGAATTTCTTCTGTATTTAAAATAGCAATAGGAAGAGCAGTAGTTGCTTCTACTCCTGAAATTTGTGATTCTGCCTCATTTTTTAAGGCGGAAATTAGAGCAGTCATGTCCATGTCAATATCATCATTAAGATGAGCAAGGTAATTACCTAGTTTATCAAACGGTCTAAGGACAAGAGCGATTAAGTGAGGAATTGTTGACCATTCCGGCTTGTATTGGGCATTAGTCCAAATGATGTTTTGAATAACATTTTTTGCGTTCATTGCCCAGAAATCCTTTTTCTTACTTCCTTCTTTATCTAGGTTTCTTAAGAGTACATCAGCAAGGGTTCCTGCATCAAATTTAGTTTTGATGAATTTGGGATCGAGTGGATTGATTCTAACACTATACAAAGGTTGGCAAGGGTTGAACATTCTAAATTTTGGTGTTTTAATTCCCTTTGCATTTAAGTGATAAACTGATTGCCAGATCTCTTTACCCAAGGTGGGTGGATTGCCTTTATAATCGTAGATATAAGCAGCATAACCTCTTAGTAAACATTGGAATTGTATTTGATTGAGCATGAAAAAGGACTTTCCGGAGCCAGGCTGTCCAATGATCATGATGCCGGCAAAAGGATTGAATATTATTAGTTCACCTTTGTCTGTTTTAAGTCTTAGAGAGAACTCATTGGGTTTGCCTGAAGGAAGTGTATCCAATGGGTGTTTATCAATTGATACGTTAGATTTTTTACGTGTTAGAAATACAAGTGAATTGTGTGTAAGTATATATCCAGTGGGGATAAGGAATAAATTAAGATGTGAGGTTCCATAAAAGCCAAGTGCGTAAGAGCCGGCGCCGATTAGTAAGATAAAAATATGATAAAGTTTTTTCTTTTGCCATTCTTCTTCGTCACCACGAAGTTTAGGAGAAATAAGCCAGAATTGCCATATATAAAAAAGTGTTGCAAGTCGAACGGCGAGTTGGAGAGGTTCATAGAGTTCTGAAACAATAAATTTTAGGTAAGCATTTATGATACCATTGAGGAGATTAAAATTTGATCCTGAGGTAAGATGTTCCTGTAGATTAAGAAAGCCCAAGCGGATTGCATAGTCTGCTATAGTAATAATTGTAAGTCCGATTAGAAGGTAGAGATAAAAAGGACGTAAGGATTTATTTGAATCGTTAATCATAATTAAAATAGTTAATTGGAACGTTTATGCTTTCTTTTAAATTCTTCTTCATCAAATTCATCATCTTCATCGGTGGACTTTTTAGTATTCGATTTAAATCCTGAATTAGATGGAACCAAAGAAGATGGTTTTGATCCTGCTGGGCCTTGTGTTTGTTTCTTAGAGGTTTTCTTACCTGAAAGAGGCGTTTTACTAGTTGAAGGCGTAAAGTCTTCAGAGAAGGCTTTATTAAGGCTGTTTATGGTTAAATCTCGATGTATCTGCGAGGCCTTGAAGTCATAGGGGTCTGCAGCACCGGTTAAAGATATTTTATATCCATTTAGGTTATCACCACTGTAATGAAGTTCAAGTTTTATACTTTTATCGGCTTTGAGAATTTGAAAGAATGACTCTACAGATTTAGAAGATTTCTTTGCGTTGAACAGAATTCTTTTCAGTACGGCTCTTTGTTGTCCAAAAGAATAGAGTTTTAGGTTGTTTTCTTGAATTCCTGTTTTGTTATTTAGGTTGGCCAAGTGGAATTTTAGGGGTAGAGATTTTTGATCAAAGTATTTGAACTTCCCTCCTATTTTGATACCATAGCTTATAACCTTATTAGAGTGATCCTTTTGTTTATCTGAGATGATTCTTGCATAGAGATTATCACTTGAATTAATAGCTCTAAGAAAGTTTCTTGAATCAGTAGTTTCATCGTAAAGAAGGTTAAGTTGATCAATTAGATTCTTTTTGAAGTGAGTATTAAAATAAGATTTTGAGGATAAATAAGATTTAAGTTTAAGGATATCACCGAGTTCTTTTTCAATTAAAGGTTCAAGGGATGATGAGTGATCGCTATGAGTGGTCTTTAATTTTGATTTAAGATCATCTGAAATAGATAGATCCTTATTTGTATGTGCTTTTAAAATTGCATTATGAAAATTGTATCTGGAGATATTAATTTCCTGACTCGAATATGGAATAGTGTGGGTTGACAATTCATCGTTATCAATGATATTGAATGAGTGTTTTGTATTCCATTTATTAGATATAGTCTTTGCTTCCTTTTTATAGAAAACTTTTTTATTGAGCTGTGATTGTCCATCGAAGTCAATTCGAGATGCAATAAAGTGAGCATGTTTATGATCGGTATCATCGTGAATAGATATCGTATATGGAAAATTTTTTAAGTTGATTGAAGAAAGGTAATCTTTAACTATTTCACACATTTGATCATTGTCAAGGTTTTCGTTTTTGGCAAGTGAAAGCACTCCTACCATGTAATGTGATTTTACACGTTTTGATGAGATTTCTTTGAGATGTTCAAAAACTTTTGCAACGAGCTCTGGATCAGTGCTAGGGAGATTAGTGTCATAAATTTTGTCATGAGGATTGATTTCTTTGTCCTTGTCGTAGTCCAGGAGTCCTGAAATGTTGGAGGTTGGCTTATTGACTACTATCCACATTAGCTGAGCTTAGCGCTTATTAGTTTATTAATGGAAGAGGTTGTAGAATGAATACTGTCAAAGGTTTTTTGATCAACATGACCTTGTATAGCAATCAAATGGTGATTGGATTTAGTGAGTTGATTAAGATTATTGGATAAAGCAGACAACAATCTAAACTCCTTTTCTGTGAAAACAGGTGTATGAATAATGATTTGTTTAGACAAAACGCGCTCTCTAGCATAGGGTGAGAGACTAGAATGCGTACCTCCTTTTTCTTTATATTCATTGAATTCCTTTTTAAGATTATTCAATTCTTCGTCTAAAAGTGATAACGGAAGACGATTTCCTCTTCTTCTAACATAGGTTTTTTCTATGGGTTCGGAGTCTTGATCCGTCTGATTATTTGTCTTTGACATATGGATTTAGGCTTAAAAGTCTAAATATAAATAAAAATGCGACAGAATGGAGCAAATCCCATCCTTTATGGTGGGCAAGTTGGAATTTGGGTTTCCCAAAGTCCCGACTTGCTTACTACATTCCGCAAGATGTACGGAAACTCAGATCGGCAGTGCAAGTTTTTAGTTAGTTTCATTTAAATGAAGTGTTTGTTTTAGTTATATAAAGTAAATGTACAAATAATTAGTGTATTTATGTCGAAATACACAATGACATTAATGGACTTATACAATTATGGTGGATTACATTAATAGTTATATGTTTTAATGTTTTTATATTGTTTTGGTTTTATAGTTTACTACATGTTCTTATACATGTATGTTTTTATACATTCATGTTTACATATATATCAATAGGGATATGAATATTTATGTACATATATTTGGATGGATATAAATATATGAATATACTTGTTCTCCAAATTTTAATATTAAACATATGAGTAAACAAGGAATTGTAATTGCATATACAGGATCAAAAGGTGGTGTTGCAAAAAGTACCATGACACAATTGATGGCTACGTTTCTAGTGTATTTGAAAGAACTAAAAGTATTGGTCATTGATGCGGACTATGATCAAGGATCAATTTATGAAGATAGGCTGGGTGATAAGAAGAAATTTGAGGCGGATGAAATAAAGGCCTCATACGATGTAAAGTTAATACCTCCAAATGAGGTATTGGATGGTATTGATATGTTTAAGAAAAAGTATGATGTCATATTTATTGATTTGGCGGGTACAAAAATGGCTTATGGTAATGTGGAATCTTATGCGGCCATGGATAAGATGATAATTCCATTTTCTTTCCAGAAAAAAGAGAATAATAAGGCTAAGGATTTTTATAAATTTTTGGTAGATGAAGTAATTCCTGCTAGGTTGGATGCAGGATTGGATATACCGGATATTGTCGGTCAACTTGTAAAGATTAGTAAAAATAGCCTTGAGTATAAGGAGCTGGTTAAAGCTAAATCAAAGTATAATGGAAAGATGGAGGAAATTGTGGAAAAGAATATGGAAAATATTCTAGGGGGTGTTGAAGAGGACCAATATGAACATCAAGATTACCTATATCCATTTATAATATTGGATGCGAGTATTACCTATGCTGAGGCCAAATTTGGCCGTCATCTAAACACAGTAATGGATGAAAGTAATGCTGATATAATTGAGCGTTATGAAAATGAATTGGAAGAAGTTTATAAATATATAATAGCTTAATTATGGCAGGAGGAAAGAAACAATCAGGGATAAAAGATAAGCTGAGAGATGTTTTACAGAAGAGGGGAGAAGCTGAAGCGAAGGAAAAAACTAATGGATCAAATGATTCAGATGATAAAACGGAAGAGGTTGTCTCAGATGAAGAAAAAGGTGAAGGAAGTTTGGGCGATCCAGGTAGCGTAGAAAAGGATGATAAAGGAGTTAAGGAAACGGTAGTTGATAAAAGGAAGAAGGATAGTAAATCTGAAAAAAAAGATAACAACAGGGAAAAAAAGAAGGGTGTTTCGGAAGTGAGTAATCAATTACGAAGTAGCCTAAAGGATGTACAGAATAAAGTTGCTGGAATTGAATCGTTAGTGGAGAATGTTGTATTCACAGAATCGGATGAAAAATTCATAAAGTATCTTAGACATGAAAAACCTGACATTGTAAAGAGTAAGGCGGTTAACATTGCGTGCTATCCACATATTTCAAATATGTATGCAAGCCTCTCGCAAGATTTAAAGGAAATTTATGGTATCACTGTACCTATGAAAGAATTAATGGCAGAAGCGCTTAGAGCTCACTTTAGAGATATTATACAAAAGAATAAGGCATATATTAAGCTTCAGGGAATAAAGGAAGAGGTGAGGAAGGCTGAAGAAGAAAAATATGGTTAAAAAAAAGAACCCGATTATATTAATCGGGTTCACAAAAATAAAAAAAGGGTGTTGCTGTGTTAGACTGATGCCTTAACCTTTTTCTCCTTTTTCTCTTTTTTATCGGCTTTTTTCGCTTCCGGTTTTTTTTCTGTTTGTTTGTCAACTTTCGCCTCTGATGACTGTTCTTCCTTCTGCTCCAATTTCATGAATTGCATTTTTGAAATATTCATGTTTATGGATTCACCTTTATTCTTAAGAAAGGAATATCCTGAAAATTCTAAATTAGAGCCAATCTTTGTTGCGTTGATCATACCCATCAGTTTTTCATGGTTGGCCACATAAGCGGTAAGCTTTTTAGTTTCGACTCCATTTACCATTTGATAGTGTCCTTCTTTGAGATCAATTTCAAATTTTGTTTTTTGATTATTCGTTTTCTCAATTTTGTGAACATTACCTTGAAGATTAGATAATTTCGTTTGAAACTCAACTGTTGAGGCGTCTATAACATTATTTTCAATGGTACCACGCACTCTTAAGGAGATGGCATTGTCCTGATAATAAGGCCGATGCTTATCATTTAGTAAGATTGTGAGGTGTGTTTCTTCACCGTCAATCTTGGCAGTTCCAGTGATTTGTGGCTGGTCCATGTTGAAATCAATTTCCTGATCCGCGTCAGGGGTAACGAAATAAGTTTTTAGATCTTTTTCCATTGTATTATTTGTTTTATTAAAAATTTATTTACTCGATTATACTTAATGTGATGACTATCCAATTGAGCCTACTCCTCTGGACTTATTGTGAGAAGAAACATCTCTTTTGATTGACTTTTTTTGTGTTTTTTCCAGAGTTTTAGAAACTTTCATTTCCGAAACTTGTGTCTTTGCCTCAATCTTGATACCGTTGGAAATATTCTTTTCTTCCAATTTGTCCTTATGATTTAGATATGTTTTGTTGTGGAAAGGGTGAACTTTAACATTTATAGGTTCTTCGGCATTCATGCGTGAAGCAATGGCATCTTTAAGGCCTGCAGGAAACATGGTTGGATCTATATGTCCACCAGTTTTAATTGCAGTGTATAAATTGACTATTAAACCATCTACGTCTAAATCTTTGACCAGGCTTTCATCTTTAGTTATTTGTTTTTTGTTGATATCAACTCCTAGCTGTTTGGCAATTTCATGCTGTTCATGGCTGCTTAATGTAATTTCGTCTGACTTAGAGTTTTCTATTGAAACTTCAGTAGATGTTGAGATTTTCTTGCCGTTAAGTCGATCAAGAATTTCTTGCTGTTCTTCAGGGGTGAGAGCTAGTTGTTCCTGGACTTTTGGATCAGCTAGGGCAGCTATGAGACTTTGCTTGTCTATGTTATCAAGAATAGGTTCTTGTTTTAGGCCTATAAGAATTGCCATATTACTAAGTACCAAACCAATTTGAACTACGGGATCAATGGAAAGCTTATTGTCCATGTCCTCAGAAGGATTTTTTTGATTGTGTACTGCAATCAAATGAGACTTATCATTGGGGACGGGAGCTTTAGTTGAAAATTTGTTTTGTTTGATAAATTGATCAAGGTCAGTTTTTTTTAAATCATTTGTTGAAGACAATTTTGTAATAGTAAAATGGCCCTCTTCGTGTTTTAGATCAATTTTAAGGTTTGACTTATTGTCTGAAGATGTAAGATGTATACCTTCAAGTTTGTTCTTGGTTGTAAGTTCTTTGAGTTGACTTTCGTTCAGACCAAAACTGTTCAGTTCGTTTGTGACATCAATTTCATTTGTCAACTTAATTTTATTGAAATAGCTCAAATTGACAACCGGATTATTTTCCTTGTCATATGCTACCGTAAATACTCCAGGTGCTGTTAACTGAGGATCCTGACCAGTCGGTAAATGTTCAATTACAGGTGATGGTTTGCCTGGAACAAGATTGTCAATTATCTCTTTGGATAAGCCTAGATTGGCACCAATTTCTTCTGTTTTTTTGATAAGATCAGCATTCATAAATTTTATTGGTTTAAGTGTATCCTATATATATAGGTGATAAATGTAATTCATTTTATTGAAGTTTTTATTGCATTTATTTACTATTTTCGTTTCATTTCAGTAAAACTATTACTTTATTCACATAAAATTATAATGTTCCGATGGAAATGGATTTATTGAATTGGCTAATGTGGTTGTGGGGAGGAGTGGTAGCACTCTTTATTATTTATAGCCTATTCAAAAAAATGTTGAATGGGAATAAGAATAAGGAGCAACAAGTAAATGGTAATGACCCAATTATAATCAGCAGTATGGCTCCTGAACAAAAGGACATTGAGTTCGAAGTTGATGTAAGCAATGGGATTGAGAAGGGTCTTGTGACTGTAAGTATTCCTTATGAAAAGTTCATTAACGGAGATTACGATTTAACAGAATTAGTAAGATCAAAGGTTGCTATAAATAATACATCAGTAGAGGAAATAGATAATGATGAGATTGAAAATTTAAATAATACGAATATGAAAAATGAAAATGAAAGAATTGATGATGTAGTAAATGACGGTGTAATAGAGATGTCTGGTGACGAGATGAGTCCGGAGGAAGCTGCGGGAAATGATGATGATGAAGAGGACGGTGAGATAAGTGCAGAGGAAGCAGCTGGGGAAGATGATGAGTCTGTTGAGCAAATCATTTTTGAAGAAACTGAATTTGAATAATAATTAAAACTAAGTAAACATGACAAGAGTGAAAAAAGAAGGTATGGCCTTATTGGCTATGATGGTGTTAATTGGACAGAGAGTTGCATATGCTCAGTTCGATGATGGTGATGCAGCTGATCAGATCGTTGATGGAGTTACAACTTGGGTACCAGTTGTTAGAGTGATAACAGTTGTATTAGCAATTACTGTAGCTATTGGAGCATTGATGCAATTAAGAAATGAAAATGCTGATCGCGTTAAAATATTTGGAGGAGTGGTAGCATCTATGTTCGTTGGAGGATTGATCTATTGGTTATTAGGGTTTATTGAATGATTCGAAAGAACGGTAAATACGATAGCCCAAATGGCATCAATAAAAAAATATACATGTATGGAGTAGACGGTCAGCTTTTTTTTATGGCTGTTATGTCGCTCCTTACTGTTTCGTTTATAGTTGCAATCGCATTAGGGCAGTTCTTATACCTTTTTCCATTGGGAATATTTTCAGTGGTTATCATGAAGAGGTTCTTCAAGCCGTTTGAGGCTCGATACAAGCTTACAAAAGAAGATGATGTTTTCTATAGGAAGATGGAACAAAGTAGGCAGTTGAAAAATTACAGAGATCATAAAAATTTATTGAGATAAATGAGTGGATTCATACTTAATGAGGAGAATTTTCTGCACTGGATTGGAGAATTAAAAATAGGTGATAAGAATGTGGGGGCATTGTCTGATGGCGTCGGAAACTTAACATTAGGCTTGGAAATTAGATATCCTGCGGTGTTTAGTATGAATGAAACAGGCTATGAAGATTTGTTCAATGGCTTGGTGAAAATCATGAATGCGTCAATGGATGGTACATACTGGCATGCTTTGGATTTTTATAGCGTTGAGCAGAATAATATGGAGTATGAGTCTAAAAAGTTTAGCACTAAATATCACTATAGACAATTTGATGGAACTGGTATTTTAAGGCATCGATCTTTTATGTTTCTCACTTATGAGTATAAACTCACTGAAGATATTAAAATCAATTATGGGATTTCAGGAGGAAAGAAGAAAGGCAGAGTTCTAGATTCAATTAATGATAAGGATTATGCGGAATATGTCAAGCTGATATCAAATGATTTCAAATCCAAGGTGTCGAAACTGAATGGACTAAAAGGAGTGAAAATATCCTTATTAGATCACAAAAAAATTAAAGCAGTTGTTGGCAATTATATGAATCAATCTTATGCCGGCTGGGAAAATAATCCGAAAGGATTGGAGCCGGTTAATAATAACGATGTGAATTTGTTGATAGGAAATAAATATGTAGGTGTATCTACAGTTACTTCATTTCCTGAAGAATTATGTCAACATGGAACGAATGCTGTTCCTGGTCAGGACGTGTATGGAAATGGAATAGAGTTTGCACATAACGTAGCACTTCCTAAATCTTTTGCCTATCCAATGGGTATTGGATTACCAATAAATCATGTAGTAAGTAGTGTTATTGGATATCCTGGTTCTGAGAAAATTGAAAAAAGAATAAAGGATGAATATGCAAAAGACCGATTGATTTCATTCTTCAAGAAAACTGAGTTTGAAAAAAAGAAACAGCTAATTGTTGATCATGAGGGAGTTATTGGATCAGGGCAATGGTTTTCAACCTTATTAGAGTCAAATCTTAAACCTGTAACATTTTCTCAGCAAATTATTTCTCTTGGCAGGACACAAGAAGAAGTATTTGATCATCAAGAATTCGTAAGTCAGTCATTGGATAATATAGGAAGTGGAGTAGGGGAGACTAAAGAGAATGCGTATGCATTGCATTTTTTTATGGGTAATTGTCCGGGTCTAATTAGAAATAATAGGATTTCTAATTATGTCATGACGACTAATCAGGGGTTGACCATGTTGCCAAGAGAAACTCATGAAAAATCTGATAGTAGGGGTCACCTATATCTTGATAGGAGTGGTAATCCTATTATAATAGATATGAGATACAAACCGTTGGGAACAAGGATTAACAATCAGAATAAATTAGTTTTTGGACCTAGTGGCTTTGGTAAATCTGTAATGTTGAACGATTACCTTTCTCAATGTTACAATTTGGGCTATCATTTTTTAGTGCTGGATGTAGGAGGGTCGTATGAATCAAATGCCCAGGATATGGGTGTTAAATATATTGATTCAAAAAATAACAAGGAGTTCAGGTTTAATCCATTTCTAGTTTGTTCAAAAAGGGATGATGGCACTTTTATATACAAAATTGAGGTAGAGGATGAAAATGAGTTAGACGAGGCAGAATTGGCCGCGGCTCAATTTGTGGTCAATTCAATCTATGCTGTCTTAGATTGTTTGATTAGAGATGAAGATGAGAAAGTTTCTAAGGATACAAAAATTGCAATTAAAAAGGCTATAGAAGCCTACTACATTCATGTAAACAAAAGGATTAAAAGTGGGGAGAGTGTAATTCCGAAATTGACTGAATTTTATGGGTTTGTAGATAAATACAGAGGGAAATTCGATGAGAGATTCGGGAAAGGAGTTGTTAACTGGAAAAGTGTATTGCTAAGACTTGAGCCCTTTGCTGTGGGTGAACATGAATCATTTTTGAATGCAGATGAGGTAATTGATGTATTGTCAGATAGGGGAATTGTAATTGATGCAAAAGCAATCAATGATAACGTGGATCGAAAAGATGTGGCAATGGTGTGCATTACACAATTGGCAATGGATAAGCTTGAGAGATTACCGGTTGATGTTCCAAAGACTTTCATTATAGATGAAGCTGTTGATTTTTTGGTTGGGGATGTTGGAGACTTCATTGCAGGGTTGTTCAGAAAAATCAGAAAAATTGGTGGGGAAGTAATAATTGCAACACAAGATGCGAAATTTCTGAGATCAGCTGATCAGCTGGTGTTTGATTCAATTATTGGTAATTCGGCTACAAGAATATTGTTAGGCCTGAATGATGACAGCCTGGAAGATGCTAAACTTATGCTGTCTTTAACAGATAATGATCTGAGGGTAATTGATTCCATGGAAAATCATGCAGAGGATTTATACAGACCATTGTTCATCAAATTCGAAAAGACAGCGAAAGTGATAAGGGTAATGATGTCTAAAGAAGCACTTTGGACATATACTACTCATCCCGATGAAAGGCCTATCAGGGACAGAGTTTTCAAAAAGTATAAGGGAAATACAGATTTAGCTTTAGAAGCTTTAATAAACGGTGAAACAAAATGAGTGTAAATAAAAATGGAATGCTGGAATTTGAAGCGCTTTCATATAAAAAAGAAGTGAAGGGAAACAACATGAAATCAATGGTTATTAGTGCTCTGTCAATATTGGCAGTAATAGTTGTCTCGCTATTCTCATTTATACAATACAATGAGATGAATGCAAAGCTTTTGGATAGGGATAGATTCGAATTTGTGATTGATAGTAGTACAGGAATCGAAGTCCTTGCTAAAAGAAAGGAGATGACTCCTAGCTTCAAGGCTAAGCTTCATAAAAGCATTTTAGAAACTTATGTGAATCATATGTATGATTTCAATGGGCATAATTTCAATTCGAAAATGAAAATAGCTATGATGATAGCTCCAAAAGCAGGAGAGGAGCAGTTTTCGGCTTGGGAGAACAACAGGGAAGATGAAAAGTTGTTGAATGAGAATTCATACTATATGGCTGAGATGAAAGAGATTATTGGTATTGATAGCACAATGAACAGTTATGAGGGTTTCGTGAAGTTCGTTCATCATTATATCAAACCGCGTGGAACTGCTAAAAAAGAGTACATATTCAAATTTTCAACATTTGAGGTAGGCCGATCAAAGGAGCTGATAAATGGGATACAGGTTGTTGAAATGAGATTAGAGGAATCAAGAAAAATTAAGTAATGAACTTCTGGAGAAAATTAGACACGGTACAAAAGTTAATGGTTGTCGTAGGGCTGATTGGGACATTGGGCCTGGTTGGTTTTGTGGTGGTTGATAATTTGGGTTTGAACTCTAAGAAGGTTGAAGCTGTAAGAGAACCTCAAAATACAGTAGAGGTGAAGAGTGCTGAGATTAGTTATGAGGAAAAGACGGATGAAAAGTCATTGCTTGATAAAATAAGAGGTAGAAGAGATTATTTGAAAGATACTTTAGATAAAAGTAAAAAGTATGGAATAGGGTTTGATGATTTTGGATTGGAGGAAGGAGAAGGAAGTGAGGAGTCCGATGGGGAAGAGATAGTTGATAATAATGTGGATGTAACTAAGGTGAAGAGCACTAAGGTTCTGAGTAAAAGAAGTGTAGCTGTTGTTCAACCTCCTGTTGAAAAAGAGGATAGTAGATCTGGCTCAGGGAGAAAGAGAAGGTCGAGGGTTAGAGAAGATAAAAATTCTGAGGATAGAGGTAATGGCGAATCAACTGGAATGGTTGATATGAAAAAGTATGTCAATGCAGTTGTGCATGGTGATCATAAGGTGGTTACAGGTAGCAATGTTTTACTTAGGACTAAAGAGGATTTTACCACGAATGAAGGGGTAGAAATTCCGAGAAATTCTTACATAACGGTGGAATGCAAAATTCAGAAAAACCGATTGTTTTTGACTACCTCGTCCATAAAGTTGGCTAGTAATAAAAGGGCTATTGTGAAAGTTAGAGCCTTCGATGCGAATGATACCAGGGAAGGGATGGATGTTTCTGGAAGCGTCAAACAAGAAATAAAAAATGATGTAGTTGGAGACGTGGTAAAGGAAGGATCAGGGTTGATTAAAATTCCGTTTTCTGGAACCATTGGAAGTGGTGCTAAGAAGTCTACAACGGATCCTGTTGCGGTCCTTAGTAATAAAGATGAAGTTTTATTAGAAATATTATGAAAAAGTTAATCACGGTTTTGTTGGTGTATTTTGGATTGATGGCAGTGGTATATGGCCAAGCTTCAATTGTTGAAGTTTCCTATGATAAAAAGGTAGTGCTTCTTTTTAGTGAAAATATTGATTGGATGGAAGTAGGAGAAGATCAAATGGATGTGACCAAAGAAGATAAAAGGGCTGTATTACAGGTTAACGATCTGGATGTGATTGAAGGAAAGGTTGATTTTTTTGAAACGAACTTAATTGTGTCTACGGTTGATGGAAGTGTATATGCTTTTGAGCTAGAGTTTAATAATACACCAAAAAGGGTATTCCATCTCATAAAAAATTCAGATGCAGTTCATAATGGAGTGAGTACTGGTAGTCATGGAAATAAGGTGGAAAAAGAGGAGAAGGGAGCAGATGACTATGACTTTATGTTTGATAAGATATTGAAGGAAGATTTAGTCATTGATGGGGATAATACGCAAGGAATATCAATGGATTTTTACGGTGTATATAATTCTTCCAAAGAGTTGTTTGTTCGTTTTAGACTTCGGAATGAAACGAATATTCCATATGACATTGATGTGGTATCATTCTTCATTGATAAAAAAGGCTCGAATAATAGGAAAAAATCTACTTCTTATAAAGTTCCTCTGATTCCAATTGAGAGAAATAGCAATGGAGAGATTTCTAGAATTGATAGAGAAGATTATGTGGACTATGTTTTTGGGTTTCAAAAATTCAGAATAGATAAAGACAAGATCTTTTTGATAGAAGTGCATGAGCATGAAGGGGACGGAGTACTGAAAATAGAAGTAACACCAAAGGATATTGAGAATTCTTTATATGTAAGTAGATCATGAGATATACACTAGTTGTTGGAGTTTTCCTCCTATGTTTTGGTAATGCCAGTGCTCAGTATAATGTTAAATCTGAGTCAATTATGGATGTAAGTATTTCTGTGTACGGAAGTGGTTTGGGAGCTTCATTAGGGTATGGATATATCATTAATAGAGAGGCGAAATTGGCTGTTTACGTGGGGAGTGCGTATGGGAAAATTCATGCGGCCACCTATAATCCTATTTTCCTGGAAGGAAAAATGATGTATAAAGTCAATGGTGATACAAGAACAAGTGTAGCTCTATTTAATGTGGTAGGGGGTGTTGTAATCCAGTATGATAGAATAATTAGTGGATTGGAGTTGGCTGATAGCGAGGCCAAAAGTTCCGTGAATTTTGGTTTTGGTTTGGGAGCTGAAATCGAAATTAAAATGACAAACAGGGCTTATCTGTATGGAAGTGGAATGCAGAAATACTTCATCAAAGAGGACTTTGGTAGATGGAGGTATCAAATCTCAGCAGGACTAAGATTTGTGATATAGAAGTTAAGAAAAAAGGGCGGAAAAATAGGATCAAACTAAAGGCAAAAAAAAATGAGTATGAGAATCGACCGGCTAAGTGGTTATGGCGTCAAAATGAAAACCATAACGTTAATATTATTATTAAGTGGAGTTTTGAGTGGTTTTAATGCTTTTGCTCAGAGTAATAGAACGATACATTTGGTACGGGATAATGGTACGGTACAAGATTATAGGTTAACGCAAAGAGGAGCAGCGCTACCAACAGAATTTGGAGGTGGTTGGACTATAGAATGGAGATGGTTAATTTCAGAAACTAATTATTGGAAATCACATAATCAGTCAAAAGGAACTACTGTGTGGGATGAAAATAATTTAAGTACTACACAGGGCACCAGTAAAACTTGGAGTGGCGTGTCAGAAAGCACTGATGCCGGAAGAAGTTGTTACTTAGACATTACGGGTTTGAATCCTTCTGCTAGATCATACATTGATACTAGAATTGATGAAGTCGCTTTTAAAAGTGCTTTTGGTTTTAAATATGAATGGAGAGGCCAGGATACTTATCGAATATGGAATTATCAATGGGATGATGTGATTCCAGCGTTTTGTTCTACTGATGGGGGTAGCTATAATTTGTTAAATTATTTACCCGCCGGAGTGAATGGAGTAACTTATACCTTTAGTGGGGATGGGGTTAGTGGTAATACGTTCAGGCCTTCAGGCCTTTCGAATGGAAATCATACGATAACGGTTAATGCTACTTTTCCAAATGGTACTGTGACTAGGACCAAGAGTTTTTCAGTAACCAATAGTAACGTAAATGCCGGCTCAAATATGACGGTTTGTCGTTATGATGGTACAATTGATTTAGGAGGGTCGCCTTCTGGTGGTCAATGGAGAAGAAATGGTACAACTGTGTCTACTAATATGAGTGTAAGTTCGTTAAGAGGATCTTATACTATGAATTACCAGTATACAAATAATGGTTGTACGCAAAGTGATTCAAAGACGCTTTATGTGATTGATGCCAATCCTAACGCAATTACAGACGATGCTAATTTATGTGTTGGTGAATCTGCAAATTTAAGTACTTCATTAGGGACGAATTACCTAAGGGGAACAACAACATATAAATGGACACCATCAACTGCGCTGAGTAATCGAAATATAAGTAACCCAGTGGCATCACCAACTTCTACTATTTTCTACGAGGTAGAGGTGAGTAATAGTGGGTGTGATTTTACTGATGGGGTTACTGTTAATGTTTCTACGCCTTCAGGAAGTGGTGTAACGGATAATTCTGTTGAAGTATGTGTTGGCAACGGAGTACAATTGGAAGCGTATGGAGGAACAGCTTACAGTTGGAGTCCTAATTCTAATATTACTGGAAGGAATACGGCAACTCCTACAGTGAGTCCTTCATCAGATAGAACATATACGGTGAATGTTACACATTCTGGAGGGTGTATAAAGAGTTATACGGTGGATGTGGATGTTAATTCTCTTCCAGATCCGAAAATATTTTATGAAGGAATAGAAGTTGCTTCAAATGGTTCTGTTAATTATTGTAGCGGTGAAGAAGCGGGGTTTCAGGCAATTGATAACAATAATTTAGGGGGATTGTCATATTCGTGGTTTCCAGGGGTTGGGTTAAATAATTCTTCCGTTTCAAATCCCACATTTATAACAGGAGCTGGTGATCCTTCTTATACGGTGACAATAACATCAGGTGATGGGTGTCAAAATAGCGAAACGATCAATTTAGTTGAGGAGAACATTGGGTCTACTAGTATTACAGCTGATCAGGTAATATGCCTTGGTGAAAATGTTAATCTAAGCGTGACTGGAGGGTCTACTTATACCTGGTACCCTAGTACCGGATTAGATAGAATTGATGTAGCTAACGTTGTAGCTTCACCAACAACGAGTACAAATTATACGGTGAGGATTGGAAACGGTGGAGATTGTTTTGTTGAAGAAGAAGTATTTGTGGCGGTTCAATCTGGTAGTACAGGTGCGGTAACTAATGATGCATTTGAGATATGCGAGGGTGAAGCAGTTGGTTTAGAAGCAACAGGTGGTATTAGTTATACCTGGACTCCGAATCAAAACATCACAGGAAGAAATACAGCTACTCCAACGGTTAACCCGACGGATACTAAGACATATACGGTTGAAGTAGGTTATGCAAATGGCTGTTCGTCGTTTCATGAGGTAGAGGTTGATGTCAACCCAGCACCGGTATTGAGAATGTATAATAACAGCACTTTTGTTGCTAACAATGGGAATATAGATTATTGTGAAGGAATTGCTAAGGATGGAATTGCGGTTACTGGAGGAAGTACTTATGAATGGTTTGATGAAAATGGGTTAAAAGTTGGAATTAACAATCCATTCGTTTCTAATCCGGTTTTTACTATTGTTGGAGATACTTATTTTGAAGTTGTAGGTACATCAAGCAAAGGATGTCAGTCTACAGCTCGATTATATTTTCAAGAAGTAACTATGGGAGCAACGAGTATTTCTGCCGATAATACTTCTTTGTGTATAGGAGAGAGTGCAGTATTGACTGCGACAGGGGGAGATAAATACACCTGGTTTCCAAGTACTGGTTTGTCAAACAGTCAGAGCCCGACCCCAATAGCTACTCCTGTGACCACAACTGCATATTCTGTTCAAATAGAAAATTTGTCAACTGGTTGTTATGTAACTGAACAGGTGACTATTAATGTGAATTATCCTGCCAATGGTGATGTAACGCTAAATGAGTATACAATTTGCATTGGAGAATCGCAGCAATTGGAAGCTACTGGAGGTGATACATATGATTGGTTTCCAAATGTTGATATTGATGACGCTACAATTTCAAATCCGACGGTTACACCTCTTGAGGATAGGACTTATAAGGTGACAATTGGGTATGCAAATGGTTGCTCAGAAGTTAAAGAGGTTGAAGTTAATGTGGCTGATATGGGAAATATCAAAACTACGGTAAATGGCTTAGTGACGGGTGCAACAACTATTTGTGAAAATACAGATGTGCAGTTAAGTGTAGAGAATATTTACGCACAATTTTATGATTGGAATCCTAAGGTAGGACTTACTGCTTATGATATTAGTAACCCTGTGGTGAATTTGGCTTCTGACCAAATATATACGGTTGATGTTACTGATATTAATGGCTGTATAAAGCAAACTACTATTGATTTAACTGTTGAGAGTGCGTTGGTTGTAGATGCTGGGGGTATTCTTGAATTGTGTTTGAATGATGGAAGTTACGATTTAAGGCAAGATGTAAGTGTAATTGGAGGAACATTTACTACTGCATCTTCGGGGTTGGATGGTGTTCTATTCGATGCAGATAGAGCCGGAGTTGGAATTCATTTTGTTACCTATGAAATTAATATTGGGACTTGTATAGCGAATGATACAAGAGAAATTAGAGTGTTGGATTATCCGGATGCGAATGCCGGTGATGACGTTGAAATATGTCCGGGTGAAGGAGTTCAACTGCAAGCAACTGGTGGCAGTAATTATTCCTGGTATCCAGTTGAAGGTTTGAGCAATCCATTGGTTGCGAATCCTATTGCGAGTCCTTCGGTAGATCGAACATATACTGTGACTGTTAGTAATGTTAATGGTTGTGTAGATACAGACAAGATTAAAGTAACGGTTAATAAAATAGAAGGAGATGCTGGAGAAAATCAAACGATTTGCCTCGGTGAAAGTATTGAGTTGAGTGCTTCCGGAGGAAGTAGTTATCATTGGTCTCCAGCTGTAACACTACATGATCCTGACGTACAAAGGCCGGTTGCCACACCTGGTATTACTACTGACTATACTGTCTTGATAACGAATTCGAAGGGGTGTACCAAAGAAGATGATGTGACAATTACGGTTAAGGATCCTGGAGAGTTGAATTTGTTTGGTCCATTAGAATTATGTGAGGAACATGGATATTTTGACTTAAGAACGGTATCGAATATTTCTGATGTAGTATTTTCCGGAGATGGTGTATTTAATGATGTGTTGTTAGATACATATGACTTAACAGCGGGTGGAATCTATTTTTTAGAGGGAACAGCTGTTGTGAATGGGTGTACAATAACGAATACATTAGAAGTAAGAATTAAGGCGAATCAGAGTGTTTCAATTTCTGAAGATATAGAGGTTTGCAAAGGAGAATCTGTAAGATTAACAGTGGGGGGTGGTAGCTCTTGGAGTTGGGATAACGAATCGACTTTGGATGACCCATTTAGTGCTACTCCGTTAGCTACTCCAGTACTTGATAATACGGTTTATACGGTTACTGTGATGGATGCAGGAGGGTGTGAATTTGATAAACAAGTTACAGTCTCTTTTAAGGAGGTAACATCTTCAATTACTCAGAATCAGATTATCTGTAGGGGAGAGGCAGTAGAATTGGAGGTTGATATAAATGGAAGTATCAATAGTGTTTATTGGACACCGATTAGCGGACTCAGTAACCCAAATATAAGTACTCCCAGCGCAACGCCTGAAGAAACAACTACCTATACGGCTACAATTACAAATGAAGATGGGTGTACAGCCCAAGAACAGGTGGTTGTTACTGTAAGGGATACTGAAAGTTTTGATTTAGGAAGTCCAATTGAGCTATGTGCAAATTATGGCGAATATGATTTGAGGAGTAATTCTACATTACCAAATGTCACTTTTGATGGTCAAGGAGTAGAAGGTGTAATTGTCGATACTGACCGTCTAAGCCCGGGCAATATTTATTTTATCAATGGAATGGTAGAGGTTGATGGTTGTACTTTATACGATCAGCTTGAAATTAGAATCATTGAGGAATCTACAGTAATAGTGAGTGATGATATTGAAATATGTGAAGGTGAATCGGTAGGATTGTATGCCATTGGGGGTGTGAGTTACTTATGGAATAACGAGGCTTCTTTATCAGATCCGACATCGTCGTCACCTACAGCTTCTCCAACAGTAAGTACATTATACAATGTTCAGGTAACTGATTCAAAGGGATGTATAACATCAGAAGATATTGAAGTAAATATTGATGAAAATAGTTCTTCTATTTCAGACAATGTTGTGATTTGTAAAGGTGAAGAGGTTGAATTAGAGGCGTCCATGGACGGCGTTAGTATTGATTACACCTGGAGTCCTGAATTGGGACTAGATAATAATTTAATTGATACTCCAATGGCTTCACCTGATGTAACTACAGATTATCAGGTTGAAATGACGGACAGTAGAGGTTGTAGTGTGATTGAGGATGTGAAAGTGACGGTAAGAGATCAAGGTGTGCTTGATTTAGGAACAAGGCTTGAATTGTGTGAAAATTATGGGCTTTTTGATTTAAGAACAATATCTAGTCATTACGATGCGAAGTTTTCAGGGACAGGAGTGGCCAATGAATTGATATTAGATACTAATGATCTTGAGGTTGGTTTGGTATATTTCATCACTGGCACAGTTCAAGTGAATGGTTGTTCTTTAACAGATGTTTTAGAAGTAGAGTTAAAGGGATTAGAAGAAATTGAAATTGATAATACAAAGGAGATATGCGATGGTGAGACAGTAAGATTGTCAGTTACTGGAGGGGTTACTTATTTATGGAATCATGCGGAAACTATGGATGATGCAACAAGTAGCAGACCATTCGTTACGCCTACTGAACCAACAGAATATACGGTGACGGTGGTAGATATTTTTGGTTGTACTCAGGAAAAGTCAGTCCAAGTTAACTTTAAAAATTATGCTTATGATATCAGTTCGAGTAAGACAATATGTAGAGGTGAAAGTGTCATTTTAGAGGCGGATTTGGATGTAGATAATGCATGGTATGAATGGACTCCAAATGAGAATATTGTGAATCGTTTTAGTGCAACTCCTGAAGTTGAACCGGAAACTACAACAACCTACACAGTTACGATGTATGATATTAACGGATGTCCGACGCAAGCTGATGTACTTGTTTCTGTAATAGATAAAGGGGTCCTAAATCTGGGAGCGGATATTTCGGTTTGCGAAAATGATGAATCATTTGATTTAAGGTCACTGTCAAATATTCCAACAGTTACATTTGATGGATATGGTGTAGTTGGTGATTTAATGCTTAACCCTAGTGGAATGAGAGCTAATCAGGTTTATTTCATTAAAGGAACTGCAGTAGTGGATGAATGTGTGTTGACGGATGAATTGGAAGTGTTTGTTAAAGGAGAAGAAGAAATATTTGTGAATGATGAAGTTGTTGTTTGTGAAGGCGATTCAGTTCAATTTGAAATTATTGGTGGAACAAGTTATGAATGGGTAAATCATAAAAATACAATCAACAATGATACGTTGGCCAATGCCAAGGCAAAACCTGTTAGTAATTCTGTTTATGAGGTAAATGTAACGGATATAAGTGGTTGTATAGTGGAGAAATCGGTCAGTGTAAATTTCAAAGAATTGGATACGGAGGTTAGTATTAATCAAGTGATTTGTCATGGGGAACAGGTAAGGTTGTCAGCTGATCTGGATGGTAATGATGTCTTGTACGAGTGGAGTCCAAATTATGCGATCGAGAATCCTTATAAGGATGATCCTTTTGTTTATCCTAATGTAGATACAACCTACCATGTGCGAATGATCGATAGTGATGGATGTGTGGCAGAAGATAGTGTAAGAGTTTTTGTAACTACTATTCCAACCTTTGATGTTGGAGCAAAAATAGAAAAGTGTGAAAGTGATGAGCTATTTGATTTAAGGGATGTAACAGGTTCGACTATTACTAATATTTACGGCGATGGTGTAGATGGAGTAATATTTGATCCTCAGAGTGTAGATCCTGGAATTCATTTTGTTTCATATGAAAAAATGATTGGTTCTTGTTCGAGAGTTGAAACTAGAGAAGTTGAAATAAGACAAACGCCTTCACCGGTAATACTTAATGAACCTGATATTGTAATATGTCCTGAAGATGAAATACAGTTGTTCGGAACAGGAGGAATAAGTTATCGTTGGACTCCGTCTATAATAAGTCCAGCTGATCCCGAATATTTTGTTGCTGATCCTGTGGTGAAACCTTCTAGAAGCTTATTATATAATCTTACTGTTTCTGATGGGTTGTGCGAAGGTTCGACATCAATTGAGATTCAGGTTGATAATCCAACAACAGAAGCAGGAGCCAATTTTGATATTTGTGTTTATGGTACTCCAGTTGAATTGGAATCTCCAGTAGAAGGAGGTACCTGGGAAGGTACAGGGATTATCAATGGGTTGTTTAATCCTGGTTCAGCTGGTGTTGGAGATCATTGGGCTTATTATTTTAAGGCCAATGAAAGAGGTTGTTTAGCGGTTGATTCAATACGGATTAATGTATTAGACGAACCAGATTTAATGATTGGAAGTAGGTTGGAGATGTGTAGTGCAGACCAGCCTGTTAACTTGACCGATGATACTAATATTTTGGGAGGACGATATCAGGGAGAGGGTGTTGACGGAATATTCTTTGATCCTGAAGGAAGGAATGGGTCTCACATTGTTTCTTATGTTCTTGATTTTAAAGGCTGTGAAATAAGAGCATATAGGGAAATTTATGTGTATGAGGAAACAGCAGTTGACTTTGGCATTAATTTGGAACTTTGTATCGATGCAACTCCATATAATTTACTGAATGATGTTGACGTATCAGGTGGAACTTTTAGTGGCCCGGGTGTCGTAGAAAATTCTTTTGATCCATCAATAGTAGGTGTAGGGAATTATATAATTAGTTATTCTATTGAAAACGCATTTGGATGTATAACTGAAGTCTCTAAAGTAGTAAGTGTTGTCAGTGAAATTGAAATTGATGCAGGGCCTAATCAGAGCGTTTGTAATACAGCTACAAGTATAGATTTGACATTTGGTGCCAGGCCGGCAACTGGTCTTTTTGTAAATAGAAACGTTGTTGATGGAATTTTTAATGCTAAAGGATTAAAAGCCGGGGCTTATGTGGTTGATTATTTCTTTGAGAATGGAAATGGTTGTGTAAGCTATGATTCTCTAATCATAACGGTATTTAAAAGTGACATACAAAATTTTGGTTTAGACACATTGATTTGTTTGGGGGATGAGCCATTGAAGCTGAATTTTAATGAAGAATTGGCTAATGGTGGAAAATGGAGTGGTACAGGCGTAATTAATAATTACTTCTATAATCAATTAGCTGGTGCGGGAAATCATATTTTAAGATATACCAATGATGGTTTAGAATGTGAAGTTGCTGGATCCAGAACAGTCACCGTTGTAACCGCACCTGATCCTGCCTTTACTGATAAATCTGAATATGATGGTTGTGTTGGAAATTTTGTTGAAATGACGGCAAACCTTCCTGACAATACTATAAATAGTTCAGCTAGAATTGGTTGGTATAAAGAGGAAAACCAAGAGGGTGGTGACCCTATATCTTATGGGAATATCCTGAATTATGAAATTATTGGTAATGAGAAAATTTATTACAAATCAATATCACAATTTGGTTGTCCTTCTGACCAGGAAACTTATATACGAATTAATATCAATAATCCTGTTGGAGATATTGTAACAGATATTGATTCAGCAAAAGTTGGAGAGGCTGTTGTGTTTGATGTTGATAATATTGACAACGTTGAAGCGGTTTATTGGGAGTTTGGTGATGGTTTGAGTTCATATGAAGAGAAAGCAGTTCATTATTATTATGAAACAGGATATAAGAATATTTCGGCAGTTTTAAGTAATAGTAGTTCATGTGAAACGAGGTTGGTATTAGAGAGCTTCATGATTTGGGATGATGTGCCAATCCTAGCTGTTAACAAAGTTGGAAATGAAATTAAATATTATCCTAATCCGGTTGAGGATGTTGTGTATTTCAACGGGGTGAAAAAAGATGATTCGGTTAGAGTATTTGATTTAAGTGGAAATAGTCTGGAAGTAAGTCGTGAGCAAATTGACTTTGAAACTATAGAGTTGCGCTTCATAGATTCGGTTCATGGGATAGTACTTGTCAAGATAAATGATGAAGTATTTAAGGTGATCAAACAATAGGAGGATGAATGGAATTGAGGAAGTACGTCGATTACTTAGTAATCATGATCGAAGAATTTTGCGTTCGGGATTGAACTCGGAAGCAAAACAACTTCTAGTGAGAGATAATAAGATAATTAGGGATAAGCTAAAAAACATAAATCTTGATGTTTTGCATCTTAGTAAAGTAGCTCAGAGTTATCAAAGTGTAAATGGAAATGTTGTTGCTGAAAAGTATTTGGAAGAAGAGCAAAGAGAATATTATAGAGGAAGAGCTTGTGTTGATGAGTTTAAAGAAAAATTGAATGTCGATGATAAATAAGAGCGATGAAGATTATTATATGGATGTGAACTTTGTTCTTCTGAAGGATAGAAAAGATCAGTTGCGAAAAGGTTTCCATTGGCCGGCAGGTGTATATAATTTAAAGGAGGCTGCAACTATTATGAGAATTCGTTGGGAGACGTTTTTAAAATTGTTCAATCAAGGTGAATTTGATGGTGTTTTCAAAGTAGAGATTAAAAGGTACCTGAGGCCTGAGGTGATTTTAGAAAGTGTGAAATCTGAGGAAGAGGAGAGAACGAATGAGGTTGATGGCGTTTTTTTGATGGACAAATTAGCGATGAAGAGATGGATCAAGTTCAGAAGAGGACAAATCGCATTCTTTAAAAAGAAAAGTGAGAATAATGTAGTGGAGTGTAGATATGTAGTCGTTGGCGGATTAGATGATATTGATAATGAGAACATGCTTATTGATACGGGTAAGCTGTTGGAGGCTCAAAATAAGGATAATGAACAGTTGGAATTTGAGTCATTTGTGAAGTTTGGTTCTGAATTGGAGTTATTACAGCAGCTTGAAGAAAAGAGATTGGATATAGGGGAAAATGAAATTTCTTCTTATCCTGGAGTATTTGAAGATAATGTGGATATGGGTTCTAAATAAATGATGAATATGATGGGCAATTTTCGGAGATTATTAGGGTATTTGTTAGTGGGTTTGGTTGTATTGATGATTAGTTGTGATATGACTAAAGATGCAATAACTGAAATGAATTCTCCACCTCAAATAAATTATAGTAATGGGAATGATGATCGCTCATTTAGTGATAGTTTAAAAGTAGGTGAAAATTTTAATGAGGTTTATGATATCCAAATTGCTTTGTACGATGAGAATAACAATATTTCTGAATTTAGATATGAGATTTTGGAAGGAGCAGGTGAGATTTTTTCTAATAATAAGAGAGTTAATCTGAATGGAATTGCAATTAGTAATAATGAGCTTCGAGTCTCTTACAAGCCAAAGGTGCTGGGGACCCATTTAATGAAATTGTCTGTGGTAGATGCATTTAATGAGTCATCTTCTGTAACCTTCGATCTTAAGGCATTCAAGAATGTGAACCCGAAAAGTGTTCTTTATTATAATAAGTTAGGCATAAATTCTCCATATGAATACGAATTGATTGGTAAGGAAAGTTTTGATGGAGATTCGCGATATGGCGGAAAGATTGTGTTGTACGAATATATTCTTCAGAATAAGAGAATTGAAACTAAGGATAATGTGATTGTTCATGTTTTTCCTGGTGAAGATGAAGAGAGTAGTAATTTGTATGAAGTCGGCCTGCGTGTAAAGGATAACGACGGAATTTGGAGTGAGCAAACTAAAGTAATTATTGATATAACTAAATAAGAGTAAATGGCAGTTTTAAGAGGTAATCGTAGTAATAGTATTCAGGCAATCAGGGACATTGTTAAACTGGCATTTAACGGTGTTAAAAAGAATGAACCGGTAATTAATGAGCTAATCAGTTTGGTGGCCAGGGATGATGTTAAGAAGGTCGATAGAATGGTGAATGACTTCAAGAGTACTTTCAAGTCTGATAAGAAGGCAGCTGAGAAGTTGATGCAGGATGTGTATGCCAATAAGAACAACTATTCTACCGGGCATGCAACTAAGGATACGAAAGAAGAGAATAAGCTTGAAGCCAATAAGATCATTCAACAATTGACTGAATCAAGTACAGATAAGGATGTGCTGGATTTAAAGGAATCTGTGAAAGAGAAAATAAGCATGGAGGTACTTTCCCTTAAAGAAGGATTGGATTTGCCTTCTGTTGTGATGGCGAATGCAATTATCATTGGACTGGAAAGGGAACTCAAAATTAGTAATAATCAGAATGTGTTGTTTGCTAATGAGAATAAACAGTTAAATGATCAGATTAAAGATCTGCAAAAAGAAAGAAAAACTTTGACTACTGAGATTGCTAATGTTAAAGAGAATATGAGAGAGCAGGGTATGGATGAGAAGCAGATCCAGGAGATGTTTAAGCCAAAGAAGATTGACAAGGCAAAGACTAAGAGTTCTAAGATGGAACATTAAGTTCTATAGATTATGAATAGAGAGGAAGCATATTATGAGATGAGCTCGATTGAGCTTAGTGATGATCAAACTGCAAATTAATGAATCATTATAGATTGAAAGAAGGTGGGAGAGTTCACCTAAGTGTAAACAACGAAAAAAAATTTCCTAATGGCCCAAAAAACAGCCAAATCAAATATGGAGGTAAGGAAGATATATTCGATGACTTAGACTTGGAATATAAAGGTAAGGATTATACTCTGTCAGTAGGTGAAGAGATTATCGTTGATTGGGATAGTGGTTCAGGAGTGTCAATAAAGAATCAAAAATTGATTATTGGATCTATTGTATCTAGAGACGATGAAATAATCATAACGCAAAAATATGATGATACTGATGACCACTACTTGATTTTTGAGCTCACCGCAATTGAAGGAATTAATTCTGTTATTGAATAAAATTAGAATTGAAAATGAGTATTAGAATTGCATTAGAAAAAATTAATAGTTCTTCCAAATCGATTGAAGATAAATCAATGTTGATTTTGTTTTATTTGGAATATCATGCTGGCCTATCGTTACACGGTAATGGTTGGATTGATGATGATGAAGTGGCTTTGGCATATTTTGAAGATGATAAAGGCCTTCTTAATGAACTGAAAGAAATTATGAATGGTGTGTGATATGAAATTATCCACTTGTTATGTTAAAAGGGAATGATTCGTCATTCCTTTTTTATTTTGATAGGAAAATAATTAAGGATATTGACTTTGAATTTCTTTGTTAGTGGTGGTTAGTAGATTTGGCTATTTTCCAGAACTATTTCGTTTTTATTAAACATTGTAATTGTAGATTTTTTCTCTCCAATACTGGTCAATGTTCCGGAAAGTAATTTTTTTGATTGTTTTAAGGATTGACCAATGAAGGCTTTTACCTGATCGCCTGGCTTTAAAGAGTAAGTTCTGTTTCCTGAAGAAATTTCTAACATTTTCATGATAATAAAATTTTGATTAAACAAATTATTTGTGAAGTGTCCCGGTTAGCGGAGCGGTTGCCAGTGACTAAAGGCAAATGGAAGGCAAGAATACCCGCACCTTGGGAGGGAAGATTGTTGCCTGGAGTTTGTGAGCATAAAGCGAAGGACCTGTGTCACTGGGAAAACCGAACTTTACCAATAATTTGAGTATCACCGTTCTTGGAGGCCACGACCGGAAAGAACTCCATTGGAGAAGTTTGAAACAGGGTGTTTCAATAAACCTATCCGAAGGATGCCTATTGATTTAGTTATACTGAAGGGTGCGAATAAAAAAAGGGAAAAATTCCCTTTTTAGAAATAGAATGAAATACAATTTCTAAGTATTTCGAAGATAAATGAGAAGAGAAAGATTCTCTTGATAGAGAAGATTCTTCTAACCTTGTTGATGAATTGAAAGATTGAAGAAAGCTTGTTAAAAGTGTTTGTTATAAAAGTCATGTTAATAAGATTAAGATTAAACAAATTATTTGTGAAGTACATCGGTTAGCGGAGCGGTTGCCAGTGACTAAAGGCAAATGGAAGGCAAGAATACCCGCACCTTGGGAGGGAAGATTGTTGCCTGGAGTTTGTGAGCATAAAGCGAAGAACCTGTGTCACTGGGAAAACCGAACTTTACCAATAATTTGAGTATCACCGTTCTTGGAGGCCACGACCGAAAAGAACTCCATTGGAGAAGTTTGAAACAGGGTGTTTCAATAAACCTATCCGAAGGATGCAAAAAAAAAACGGTGCTGCAGGGTCGCATAATTGTGCTACCGGTGTTTAATAAATTTTAGAGCTGGCCAGAGTCGCAAAGTTTTACGACTAGATCCTGATAGAGCTGGGGTGGTAGAATTCTGCGACTCTCGAGAAAGTTTGGAATAGTCGCAGTAATCGACGACCTTGCCAGGTATGGAAGGTTTAAAGGTTAAGGCATTTAAAAATGGCTATACAGGTGGAAAAGAGGCTGCTGGAACGGCACAGAAAATAATTAATGAAATACGTCCTTTTGATGTGTTGATTATTCCTTTTTTGGGCAATTGTGCGGTTACTAGGAATATTGATTTGAAAGGTGCTAATGTATATGGAGTTGATATTAATCCGGATGTGATTAGAGCTTGGAGAGAAGAGGGATTTGAATTTATTGAATTGATAGAAGGTGTTGGTTGGGATATCACGTCGCAGCTTTTAGCGACTCAGGATCTAAGTAGGAAGCAAGTTTGTATTTACTGTGATCCCTCTTATAGGATGAGCTCAATAAAAAGTGATCGAGCGCCTTATAGGTTTACAATGACTGATGAGGAACATTTTATATTTTTGGAATGTGCAGAGCTGTGGTCTTTTCAAGCGAATGTGGATGTGATTATTTCTCATTATCCGGATGAACTTTATGATTCCAGGTTAAAGAATTGGAGAAAAATTAAATTTAAGTCTACAACTCGACAAGGATCTGCATTAGAACATTTGTATATGAGTTATGATCATGAGGATGGAGTTTTACAGGATTATAGATTTGTTGGAGATGACAAACATGAACGGTACAATTTGAAGCATCGAGCAGCTAAGAATCTGGTTTCGAAATTGGAACGATTGGAAGTAAGAAAACGCCAGGCAATGATTCATTATTTAAAAAAATATTTGGAAAATGAATTTGGCAATTAAATGCTTCTATAATCAGATGCTATTTCACTATAGATAGGCTTAAAATATTGAGGTAAATTGTATACATCGGTAGCTGTTAAAGCAAGACGCTTTGGCTCAATAATGAACCAACGATCGCCGGCTAAATCCTGCCCTGGATATTTCTCTCCCATTTTATAAAAAAGACCATCGTACAAGCATTCAATGTTTTGTATATCAAGGTGTGGAAAATAAGGGTGTAGATATAGTTGGTGGGGTTTGAATTCTAAATATGATGGTGAGATTTCATGTTTGCCTGTCACGTTATCCTTTCTTAAATATTTGCAGTAAGGTTTGGCTTCACCTCGCCTATAGAGGTTTTTCGACCCTAGAAACATAATGGATTCGTGCTTAAGAATGTCTGAGACTGTTTTCATTTATTACACAAAGAATACTAATAATATTAGTATAATTCGTAATTTGGCAGTAAAAGTTTATTAAAATGGGGAAATAAATAGGAATAAGTTATTCGTGTTGTCATGTCTATATTTGAGTATGAGTAATGAAAAAATTTCAATTGATGAGTTTATCAGGGAAAATAAAGGTCTTCTTAAATATACCGCTATTGAAAAAGAGTTGGATATACCAAAAAGAACCTTGCAATTGGTAGTGGGCGGAAGAAATGTTCCTAAAGATTATCGAAAAAGGCTTATTGATTATTTTAAAAGCTTCGGAGAAAATCTTCTTGAAGAATAAATGTTGCAAATATGCAACATTTATTTGATTTTGATTTATATTTAATACTAGGAAATAGTGTTAAATATAAATAGATAATTATGAGTAATTCAAGCGTTCAAAGTCAAGAAGATTATGATAAAAACCTTCAGAAATTACGGGAGTTCTATGATCGTTTTCCTTCTTCCATAGAAGAGGCGAATAAATAGGTTAAATAGATTCTAAATAAGGTTTTTACAATCAGTTATTATCAAAGCAAATTTTTTCCGAATAGGAGAGGTTTGCTTTTTTCCAATCTACCTAATGCCTGTTAATTTATACCTCTCTGAAAAGACAGCTGCTGAACCAATTATCAGTACGCAAGTTGGCCGGGTTCTGCCATTCTTTGATCATATTAGGAAGTTTGCTGTTGAGTGGATCAATAGTGAAGATGATCAATACTGTTACTGTTATATTGAGAAAGAAGATATAAGTTCTTTCTGTAATTCCTTTTGTTATGAAGGTACAAACGAATGTCAGGAACAGGAAATCAAAAAATATTTAGAACTATTAAAGGATGTAGATACGTTATATGTTCGAATAGAGTGATTATACTCTGTTTTTGTGCTATTTAATGTAAATAAGTAAATTTGTATATGCCGTTGGAGAGAAACGATATGGTGTTAGAAGATTCTGCTATCAAGGTTCGTAAGGACCTAGAGAAGAAATTAAAACTGAATAGAGGACACATGTGGTCCTATGATCCTAATTTAGCTCAAAGAAGATTGTCTGATAAGGTAATTATATTGAAATATTTAGACCTCGGCTCTCAAGAGGATTTAAATAAGCTTAAAATGGCATTTCCTATCAATTTAATAGAAAGATACTGGTTAAGGGGTATGGTTTATGGGGGACAGAATGAGCCCAGACAAATTCATATTGCAAAAAGTGTCTTTGGAATTAAAAGACCAAATGAGTATCTCGAAAATAAAAGGGCAAACCGTCTTAAAAAAAGAACTCAAAGGAGTTCCTTCTAATACACTCGATAAGTTAGAAATTATTGCTGGCTACTCAGAAATGCAGGAGTATTTTCTAGTTGGTGGTACTGGCTTATCTATTCGGGTAAACCACAGACTCAGTGAGGACTTAGATTTTTTTGCCTATAATAAGTTTCCAGGAAGGAAACGCGATCTCCCAAAAATTGCGACTATTTTAAAAAACATCAATCGTGATTTTCCGAATGTTGAAATCATTGATAGTACTGGAAAGACCTATTTGAAACTCATGGTAGATGGGGTAAAAGTTGATTTTTTGAGTGAAAATAGATTTCATTCTCCAAAAGAGTTTGACTGGATCGGTAATATTCGGTTACCTGTAAAAGAAACATTGCTTGGTATGAAATTAGTGGCAATCGAATTAAGAGAAGAATGGAGAGATGTTTATGATATAGGTGTTCTAGCCGAAGATTATTCAATTCCGGAAATGTATAAACATTATTCAAAAGTAATGAGCAGGTATTATTGTGGAAGTGAAGAGGGAAGGAAAAATTTGTTCATAAATGCAATAAAGGACCTGTCGAATCTTGAAGTCAACCAAGAGCTATATGGAGATGACGATATGCTTCATCTCCTTGGTGAAAAAGATAAAATATCTCCGGAGTATGTGTCGAAAATGATGTCAGAAAAAATGGTAGATTTCGAAAGAGAGAAACTCATTCCAATGAAGCAAAAGAAGTCGAAAGGCGTTTAAAATTGTAGAATGTCCGGGCGCTGCGAGTCGAGTTGCCTACTTGCTTTAATGAAGAATCTCGGATAAGTACAATTAGAAATTGATCTTTTTAGTTCCAGAACACGGCCTATTAAACGTCCGTTTTAAATTGGGAAATCCATTTGATACACTCTTGGAGTGCTTTGAGGAATTGTTTTTCTGTTATTGGTGTGCTCATTATGGAATATGAGGCAGATTCTTTAATTGAGGTTTTCATATAGGTTACTCTCCATGCATTACCAGGAAACTTATAAGGGGAACCTTGTAGTAATTCAAGAGCATCATGCTGTGTATATTTAGAAAAGGTAATGCCAGTAATATCCTTAGCTCTAGTGTATACAGGAAAAGAAACTTCTATTTCTACATTCATTTCACCAGTATTAGGATGTTCATCAATTATTATTTTTTGTTTTCCCATATCAGTAAAATTTAGTTCTGGATAAGTTAATTAGAAAAGAAAGTTTAAGCAATAGCCTATTGGCTATAGCTGAACTGGGCCTGGAGTTGTATCAGATATTTAGAAAAGTTAGTTTGTCCGTTTTAGAGGTCATATCCTATTAAACACATTGAGATCGTTGCTTAGGACGCAAGTATGAAAGCCGATTTCTAGGAAAAATACAATTATAGGTTGATAATCGAGATATTTAGAATTTTCAATTTACAAATTGGATCAGTTTTTAAATGTCTCAATACTGTAAATAAAGCCACTTTTGGGAGCTGCTGCACAGCTGGCCAGCTCTCCGGGAACTGCGGATCTCGAAGCCTTCCTGGTTGGCCACCACATATACGATAAGTACAATTAGAAATTATTGAGGATGGAAGGAGATAAGAAGTAAGGCAACTACTGTAGGTGAGCTTTTAACGAACTTGATCGAGATAATGAGAATGATATGTAGGGTTTGATAAACGTCATTTTTTTTAATGTTAATATTTAAATGGTAAATTCAAGTATGGCATTACTTAAGAATTCAGATCAACTAGATAAAGTTGAAACACAATTTGTTTTGGATAGTATTGAATCAGGTTCTAGCGTGTATAAGAAAATGCATGATATTAATATCGAATATATCAGGAGGATTCGGGAAGATGAAACGATAAGTGAAGATCAAATTTTAAAAGAACAGGAAGTAATGAAGCGACTAATTGCTTCTGTTCAAAAAAAATTACGAAATCATCTTAGATCATTAGAATAAACTTAGCTCAACAGCAGAGTGTTCCAAGATTGTAGTTAAGGCCACTTCGGTAAAACGATCCTTTGAGTTCCATAATACGGCAGTTTAAACGTCCGTTTTACTTATTTTTTTAACTTTTACTGGAAAGGTTTGGAGGGACTGCTCATTTCCCTCGCGTAAATCAATGAGCCTGTATGGAGCAGGATAATTCTCAGGGTCAACATCGCTATTTATCTTATAAAATGATTCGATTTCAAAGAATTTTCTGGCAAGTTCCAATTCTTTTGAGTAGTAGTTTAGCGTTACTTCTGATGGTTTATTTTTCCTGATAAGCAATTCAATTCTTATTAGTCCATCGTATGAATCATTGTCAATAGTTCGTATCCAAGAAAAAAAATATTCTTTATCAATTGTTGCGGTGCAGGAATGTTTTTGGATTAATAAACCATTTATTATGTAAGTGATGGTTTCATATTCTTCTGTCCAATATTTCTCGTTATGATAGAATTCATGTTCCAATGTAAAAGCTATGCGTAAAAGTCTATCAGGACCGGCAAGGAGAATTAGTTTAAAAATGTTGATGCTGGAGGTTTTTAGCATAATTACAATATAGTGAAATGAGTGGACAAAATCGTCCGTTTAGTTAATCTCTGGATGATCTTTCATTGGATCATATGATTCCAACATATCTAGTTGGGTATATGTAGAAACTAGGTGTACTTCTTGTCTTGTCCAGTCAACTTGTACCATTTGAAAAATAGGATCATAAAGTCCGATATCAAAAAATTCGCGTGTTAGTCTAGTATTTTTTGTTCGAATCCTTTGTACATATATATTAACATCGCGTTCATCGAAAACGGTAAGACTAGAAATATTTCCATGAATGGGTGCCTTTCCTGAGCCGTT
>NZ_JBDVOL010000015.1:0-558311 GCF_039969095.1 Reichenbachiella sp. | reverse complement strand
TCACAAAATAGATACCCGTTGGATCATGGAATTTGTATTTCTCAGACATCCTGTAAAATATAAAATTCTTCAAGTTTAGGCCTTTGCTCTCAGCCATACTTTGCACGCGTTACGCTGAAAAAGCTAAACGCGCGCTATTGGTCGCCCAAAAGGCTTCCTTTTTTATTTACCCAATCTTTATAGGATAGCTGGAATAACTAATTAGTTATTGAAATTACCAATATCATCCTAGTTGCTAACGGGACATCCAGCTCAAATAAATCATTGACCAGACAGCTCAGTCTCCAATTCTTCTAGTGTTTTTCCTTTTGTTTCTGGCATGAAGAACACTGCGAAAATCAACTGGAGCACCATCATGAACGCAAAAAATAGGAATATGGGCCAAGGGTTAATTCTGAACATATCTATCACCACAGGGCCTAATAAGGTGATAAGTGCTGCAAAAACCCAATGCGTACCTGTACCAAACGCCTGACCATAAGCTCTGATTTTATTAGGAAAGACTTCTGCTATAAATACCCATATCACGGCGCCCTGGCCTATGGCATGGGAAGCTATGAACAACAATATGGAACACAGTAAGATGAATGCGCCTAATTCAAAGTAAAACGAAATAGCAATCATACTCAGACTAAAAATATAGCCTACCGACCCCAATACAATTAATTGTGTCCTGCCTGCTTTATCTATCAAAACCATCCCTAGCATGGTAAAAACAAGATTGATGCCGCCAATCGCTATCGAATTATAGAGAGACTCTTTAGCCGCCAGGCCAGCTATCTCTAGGATTTCTGGTGCGTAGTACAGGACGAAGTTGATACCCGAAAGCTGATTGAAAAACGCGATTAAAAAAGCAAGTATCAATGGTGTCTTGTATTTCAATAAAAAGGATTTTTCTGCTTTCCCTTCGGTCTCTGGTGTGTTGATCTTCTTTATTTCTTCCTCTACATTTCCAATGCCTATCTTTTCAAGCACTTCTTTCGCTGCCTTCAAATCTTTTTTCACCAGGACCAGCCATCTTGGGCTTTTTGGTATAGAGAAAACAAATACCGCATAGATCGCTGCTGGTATGGCTTCTACACCAAGCATCCATCTCCAATCATTAGCACCATCGAATCCTTTCAACAAGTAATTGGAAATAAAAGCGATAAGTATCCCAAGCACTAAATTGAATTGGTATAGTGCAACTAATTTACCTCTGTTTTGGGCTGTTGAAATTTCAGAAATGTATGTAGGTGCGGCAACCGTTGAGGCTCCTACACCCAACCCTCCAATAAATCTAAAAAAAGAAAAGCTATAAGGATCTGGTGCCAGTCCCGACCCAAGTGCCGAAACAAAATATAACACACCCACCCATATCAGTGTGTTTTTTCTACCAATCTTCTGGCAAGGAATACCTCCCATCAATGAACCAACGACAGTTCCCCAAAGTGCCATGGACATAATAAATGTGCCGTGAAACCACGGACTGGTATTCCAAGCCTCTTTGATAGGTAGATTTGCTCCAGATATGACTACTGTATCAAACCCGAAAAGGAATCCGGCCATCGCCACTACGATGGAATAATAAAGTATGTTTTTTTGCATTTTATTGTTTTTGTATATGAAATATTGACAACTGTGAAGTAAAGTTTAAATCGTATAATGGCTTACTTACTCATCCATGTGGCACCAATCTGAAATTTCTGTTTGATAATCATATCTAGTTATTTTATCAATTCACTTGGTGAATAACCAAATTGCTTTTTAAACCGCCTACTAAAGTATAGGGGGTCATTGAACCCTACTGAGTTGGCTACTTCAGAGACATTATAGTTTTTACTTTTTAATAGGTAAGCCGCTTTTTTCAATCGTATGGTTCTGATGAATTCATTGGGAGACATATCGGTGAGCTCGGTAATTTTTCTGTACAACTTTGACGAACTAAGTGCTAATTCTGTACATAGAAATGCAGGAGTTAAATCAGGATTTCCAAGGTTAGCTTCTATGATCTCCTTTATTTTTGAAATGAGGTCAATATCCAATTGTGAATGCGCCAAGCTGATCACATCGCTCTCTGTTTCATCAGAAAACTGCTGCTTGAGATCCAGACGGAGATTAATGATATTATCTATTCTTGATTTCAATAAAGAAGGATCAAATGGCTTGACCAAGTATCCATCCACCCCGATTTTATATCCTTTGATCTTATTTTCATTTTCTCCCAGTGCTGTAAGTAATACTACGGCAGTGTGACTTATTTTTTCATCGCTTTTTAGTGCTTCCACAAATTCAAAACCATCCATGATAGGCATCATCACATCCACCACACATATCACTGGTTTCACTTTACGACATAGCTCCAAGCCTTCTTTTCCATTCTCAGCTCCGTATACTTTGTAATGTTCCGAAAGAAATTCGATGATGTAATTTCTAAGTTCTGAGTTATCATCTATGACCAACACGGTGGACTTCACGTCTGTGTTAGACTTGGGTGTCACTTGGGCGATCAAAGGTTTCAGGTTTTTCGAAGAAGCCAAACTCAAAGTGTTGGGTTTTTCTGCGATAAAGCTTGAGATCTCACTGCTTTCAAATGCATCTTTTGACATCGGCAGCTCTACCGTAAATATGCTTCCTGAATTGGTAGAGCTCTTTACAGATATACGACCCTTATGAATATCCACTAGCGACTTCACCAAGGACAAACCTATTCCTGTACCTGTAGTGCTTTCCTTACTATTGTTGGCTTGGTAGAACCTAGAAAATATTTTCTCTTGGCTTTCTTCAGGAATTCCAATACCATCATCACTCACTTCAATCAGGAGCGTTTTTGAATCATTCTCTTTTACCCCGACAAACAAATCTACATGGCCGTGGCTACTGGTGAACTTCAGCGCGTTAGAAAGTAAATTGTATAGTATTTTATTGTACTTATCTACATCTATCCAGCAGACCAGCGACTCATCTTCTACATTAAAATTGAAATTAATATTTCTTGACTGTGCTAATTCTATGAAAGAATAAAAAATATCGTTTGTGTTGGGTAAGATGTCTACCTGAGAAACATTCAACTTGATCTCTCCAGCTTCAGCTCTTCTGAAATCAAGAATTTGATTGACTAACCTCAACAATCTATTAGTACTGTGACTGATCAGGTTGGCTTTGTTTTTTGTGAATTCATTACTTCCTTCATGCTCCAAAATTTGCTTTACTGGCCCCAAAATTAGCGATAGTGGTGTTCTTAGTTCATGCGAAATATTGGTGAAGAATCTCAGCTTTTCATTGTTGAGTTTTTCGTCTCTTTCCCTTTGCACCTTTTCTGTCAACAAGGCTTGTTTCAGGCTAATACGCTCTTTAATCTGTCGCCTAGTGAAATAAATAATTAAAGACAGCAACACAAAAATTACCGCTATCCCCAAATTGCTCGCCCAGAAAGGACGCAATATGATGATATCATAGGAAGAGACTTCACTCCATTTTCCATCGTTATTTCTGGATCGAATTTTAAACGTATAGTCACCTGATATCAAGTTGGTGTACTGCACAGTCCTTGAGTTGCTTCCTGTTTCAATCCAGCCACGATCAAACCCCTCTAGCATATACTCAAACGTATTCAGTCGTTGGTTGCTGAATGAGACATTAGAGAACTGAATAGAGAAATTTCGATTGTTGTATTGAAGACTTACACTTCTAGAATAGTTCAAATCTCTTAAAAGAGGTATTTGTCCATTTAATTTAAGTCCAGGCAATACCAATTCATTATTTACTTTGAACTCAGTTATCACTGGCTTAGAAGACCACTCGTTTTCCTCAATATTTAGAGGAGAAAAGTAGATCACTCCATTTTTGCCTCCGAGATAAATTTTTGAGTTATCAAAGTTGTAGAACCCGCTAGAACTAAATACATCCAGCCTGTTTCCACTATTCACATGATAAATATTAGTGATGTGTTTATCTACATCGTATCTGGCGATGTTGTTGTTGTTCATGTTCAGCCATAAATATCCACTGGCATCTTCTACAATATCCGTAACCCATTTACCATTTAATTCTTTAGGTTCTGAAATCGTTTTGAAAGTTTTGATTTTTGGGTCAAAAACCGCCAAACCCTCTCTGGTGGCAGCCCATATCAATCCTCGGGAGTCGATGATAACGTCACTAACATTGGCATGTGGTAGGCCATTCTTCGTCTCAACATTTTCGTTGTAATGTATGGACTCCCTATTCTCTACATTATACCTGACCACTCCCGTTTCAGTAGCAAACCACAGGTTTTGATTAGTATCCATGGTCACTTTATTGATATCAATACCTGGAAGAAGGTGCACTGAAGGTTTGAAGGTGTGCTTGTTGAGAAGCAAAGCACCCTCTCCAAAAGTACATACCACCAACTGATCCTTGAATTCTACAAAACTAAAAATGGGTGACTTTTTAAATCCAACGTCAATTATTTTGGACTGCTTATTAAGATGGTTATAGACCAATATTTTCCCATTCCAAAGACCACCGTAAAAGAGGACTCCGTCATGAGAATAAATACTGGCTATGTCATAATTTTTATTCAAAAGCGGCACAAAATCGCCATGATCTGAAATGAATAGTCCATTGTGCCGGGTCGCCACAATAACTTCATTCTGGCTAGTCTTAGAAAACCCTCTGATTCGAGGCGCCTGATTATCTATGTATTTAGAGATGTCCTTATTAATCTTAAATTGATTTTCGTACGGATCGTACTTGTCCAGGCCCTCCTCCGTGCCAATCCACAAGACACCTGATGGATCGAAGTAAAGCGCCGAAATCAAATTATCGACCAGAGACTTATCTTCAGACAATATTGAATAATGCCATTGAAAATCTCCTTCTTTTATGTCTTCCAGTGCATCACAAACGAGCAAACCACCTAGCGTACCCAGCCAATACTTACCATCTGGGGCTTGTGCTACACATAAAAAATAGGGACCCAATTTTTCCCTAACCTCGTTATTAGCAATATGCAAATTCACGAATGTATTGAGGGCTTTATCAAACTTATACAGTCCCTCTCGGGTTCCTACAAAAACATCACCCTTTTCATCTTCATACACGAAATTCAAATAAGGATTAATCGCTGAAGAGCCCGGAATCGACAAAGTGAAATATTCGATTTCTGAAATGATTCCTGTGCTGCCAAGTTTGATTTTAGCCAATCCGGCCGTTTCATAAGCACCTACCCAAATATTGCCTTTCGAATCTTCATAAATTGCCTTTACATAGTTAAAGCCCTCCAACGGTACTTTGGTAAACGTATTTTTGTCTGGCTCAAACAAATAAAGTCCGGCATCCTTTGTGCCCACCCAAACACGCTTAAATTTATCCAGATAGACCGACCTTATTTCTTCATCCGGCAAGCCATTTGGGTTGGTTTCATCTGACAAATAGGTCGTAAATACATGCGTGTCTATCTGTAGATGAGACAACCCCTCACGTGTACCAATCCACAAACTATTTGTAGCACTATCAAGCGACAAGGCCGTAATATCATCATTTTGTATGCTATTAATACTTTGATCAAAACTCAAATAGTTTTGAAATTGAAACCCATCAAAACGGTTGAGTCCATAAAAAGTACCTAGCCAAAGAAAGCCCTGATTGTCTTGAACAATATGTCTGATTGAATTGTGGGATAGTCCATCCTTATCATTGTAGTGCTCAAATTTTATACTCTGAGATTCAGCGCACAAAGTTGAAATGATCAATAAAAGAGATATGACTATGCTTTTTCTCATTTGCAGATTTTTACATCCAGTAATCTAGTGGTTTCTTCATTGTATTAGAAATGATTGAATATGGGTGATTTATTTATCCTTTTCTACAAACTCTACATTTGTCAGCTTGACTACAATAGGATTTGGCCAGATTTTATTATTATATACCCGATGCGCTCTGGTGATTGATAATTGTAGATTGCCATTCTCCTGAACTTTGAATTTTGACTTAGGATTATTGTTTGGTGAATATTCTACCACTAAATCATTTTGTCCTAGAACTGATATCTCCGTCTTTTTTGTTGGTTTTATACTTTCAGTAAAAAACAATCGTCTCCTTCCTTTAAACCACTCCGGTTGATTAGTAATAAAAACGTAAGCTGTATTTTCATCTTTGGCTTTGGTGTACCATAGGTCACCTTCTCTGATGACACTTGGCACGGTTCTAACATTCTTTACCGCTTCGTTGTTGATGAACATCCAAAGTGCAATTTCACGCAAGCGTTCTTCCTGCTCGATTGGAATTTCGCCATTAGGCTTGGGCCCAACATTCATCAAAAAGTTGCCTCCTTTGGCTCTGATTTCTATCAATTTGTTGATTAAATCACCACCGTCTTTGTACTCCTCGTTGGTAGGTTTGTAAGCCCATTGGGTACCCATAGTCATGCAAGTCTCCCAAGGGCCTGGCATTGGCGCATCTGGGATTTTTTGCTCAGGGGTATTCATTTCTCCTCTGGTGATGACAATATCTGGGTATTTTTCATGGACATACTGCACCAGGTTGCCTTTTGAAAAGGAATCAAAAAAAGCAATATCTATTTTACCATAATTGGTGAATAACTCATCCACCTGATCTTTAGCATACTCAAATAACTCTTCATTTTTTGTCACCTGCGTCATGGGACCTTTTCTGGATATCAGATGACCCTGTTTATAAATGAAACTAAAGTCTTCGGGAGAGAAATAAAGTCCCACTTTCAAATCATACTTTCTCAGTGACTCTACCAACATACCCACGATGTCTTTGCCGTAAGGCGTATTCATAATATTGAAATCGGTAGTTTCTGTATCCCACATACAAAACCCGTTGTGATGCTTGGCGGTGAATACGACGTACTCCGCACCCGTAAGTTTGAACAATCTGGCCCATTCGTCTGGATCGAATTTATCTGGATAAAACGTTTTGGGTAGCTCGTTCATGTAGCGGTCAACATAATCTTCCGAAGCACCGACCATCGAGTGACTAATCACACTGCCCAGCTGCGAATCCATACTCCAGTGTATAAAGATGCCGAAGCCCATATCCATGAATTCTTCATTCAATTCTGGCTTGTTTCTGAGCTGACTAAAAACCGACAGGCTTACTAAACTCATTAAAACCACTAATGCGTATTTTTTGTATTTGATCATACTTTAAATTCTTAATAAATCTCTTTCATCATCCTCCTTATATATTTCTCCTTCAATCAATGGCCAGGAATCAAAATTTCTGTTTAATTTTTGATCATTTTCAGACACCATGACCCATTGATTCTTTTTTGCTTTTACATTGTACTTCAGCAATAAACCATTGGGAAATTTGAATTGACTTTTCAATAACTCAGGATTAGAATTTTCTTTTACTATTTCTTCGAAAATTGCAGAAGAATCTACCTCTTCAAATGCTGTCATTATTCCTAGGCTATCTGCAGCATATGTGACGATTGTCACACCTTTGCCACCAGAATAGAGCGACCAGTTTCCCGATTGAGCAACCGCCTGCATATGTTCAGGAACGATAACGGATCCAGCTGCACAAGCAAAGTTTTTATATACTCCGGTATTGTTCCATTTCATGAAATTATCCCCTGGGCCTGAGAGGTGAAAAATTTCTGAAAGATGATCTGATGTATCATCTAGGAATAAGCAAATTGGTCTAGCGACGATTCGCGATTTTTTACCCCTGTTTACTCCTCCAGCACTGATTAGGAATTTTTTTCCAGCTGAGCTAATCTCTGGGCACGCTTTTGGGCCATGTCCCTGACGAACGAAATAACCATTCCCTTTTTCAAACAGCATCTCCACAAATCGATCAGACGGACGATAAGGCATGCATGCTCCCATCAAAGCATGTCGACCACCCGCACCCACATTTTTGTCATAATTCCCAATTTCAGAATAGCTCAGCCAGGATTTAATAAATGCTGAGTGATAATCAGAGGTGAGTTCCTTTATATTTGCCTTTTCGTATCTCCTGCGCATAGGAGGATAATGCTTCAAATTGAGGCTACTAAGGGCATAGCTCCAGTTGATATAATCAAGCACGTCTCTGGCCGTTTGGCTGACTTTTTCCGAGGCAAATGCCTCCAGATTGAGTAGAGCAGTGATGGTATAGCCTAGATACGGAATGGAGTTGAACTCATACAGCCCATTGATTTTCATTTCACCCATTAAGGATAAAAGCTTTTCTTCCATACCATTCTGCACATTGTCATAATAGCTGTCTGAATTTCCATGCTGCCTGATCCATCTGTTTTTCAGGTATCTGGAACCCTCAGTCATTAGCATATGATTTTCAGTTTCGAACAACAATCCCAAGGTTTTGGGCGTAGTGTAGCTGAAATTGCCTCCATCTTCTGAAAGTAGCACATTTAATAAATGTTCTTTGGTTTCAGGATAGATGAGATCAGGTTGGTCGCCAAATTTCCAGAAAATCGTTGTGAGGATGGTCAATGGAAAATCATAGTCCCCCTTGAGGTTCATAGACCATGAAGAACCGCAATTTCCCCAAACGGTCATTTTTTTTATGATTTCATTGACCTCTGGTACGTTTTGCTTCAGCATCAATCTAGCCAAGAGAATCCGGGTGGTACTACCTTTTCTCAAAAGCATCTCATTGGTGATGGGCAGATCTGCAAAGACCTGACATATACTATCCGCAAAAGCCGATTCCTTTTTCCATTCCAGCGTCCTTTCATAGGGAACAGCGATGTTCCCGGGAGTTATCTCAAAATCACGATACTTTATCGCGCCAAAAATCTGCGATTTGAGTTGCTTGTTGTTGAATACTATCAATAACAGCAGAACAACCATTGGTATCCCTAATAAAAATTTTAATATTTTTTTTACTGGCATAAATATTTAATAATTCTTCGGGGTTAAGAATCCCCAATCACATTTTTTGGTGAATAAGAAAAATGCTACAATAATTCTATTTTACAGTTCAGAGTTGATTTGAGCTGTATTAATTGGAGCTTTCTTATTGGAATCATCAGTCATTTGAAGTACCATGTTTCCACCTTTTGTGATTTGACTGAGACGGATCGCATTTCCTTCTGCAGGTTGCTCATTTATTGTCACAGATTCCACATAAACATTTGTATCGCTATTGTCTAATGACTCAATGACGAATGTAGAATTAGCATAATAATCTGGATTTAGCTCAATGCTAATTTTATCAAAAATGGGGCTTCCAATTTGATATTCCGGGTCTTCATCCACGCCACCATTCATCTGAAACAATCCTATTTTCATTAGCACAGCCAAGCTCCCCATGAGCCCCTGATCTTCATCTCCATTATACCCAGACGATGATGATAACCCACTAAACGTTTTTTTAACCACACTACGCGACCAGTATTGGGTAAGATCCGGACGGCCTATTTTATTGAAAACAAAAGCGGTCTGAATAGATGGCTGATTTCCGTAGTTAATCGGGATTTTTCGGTATTCAGGATGTTCTTCCAAATCGTGCGAGGTGCCTGCGGTAAAACCCAGTTCGCTTGCAGTAACAAATTGATTGTTTAGTTTTTCCACAGCTTGCTCCTGGCCTCCCATCAGCTTGGCCAGTCCTGGCAAATCGTGCGGTACAAACCAAGTGGCTTGGGCACTATTGGCCTCTACAAATCCCACTCTGTGCTGATAAGGGTCAAAATCTTCATGCCATTCACCTTTTACATTTTTTGGACGCATCCATCCTGTACTTGCATCGTAGACGTTCTTAAAGTTTTCGGAACGCTTTAAGAAGTAGTTGTAATCGTCTTTATGGCCTAATTTTTTAGCCAGTTGTGCTAGTGTCCAATCTTGATAGGCGTATTCCATTGTAAGACCTGCTCCATCCTGATGCCCTCCAAATTTTCCTTCAGGTATAGGGTAAGGTACAAAGCCATTTTCTACATAGTATTTGAAACCTCCACCAGAATTGGTGTTGTGCTCGTAACCGGCCTTTTCCATGATACCGCCTGGCATATGGTTCTTTTTCAATACTTGATAGATACTTTCTAAATCTTCCGTGATTAAACCCTCCTGAATGGCACTTACAATAAAAGGAGTGCTAGAAGAACCTGTCATGACGTAAGTATAATTTCCTCCTGACGGTCCTCTGGGCACCAAACCGCCGTCTTTTTGATATTGCAAAAGTGACAATACAAAGTCTCTTTTGATTTCTGGATACACGAGTCCCCAGAGCGTATTGATCGTCCATTGCGCTCCCCAGAACGAATCGGAATTGTAATGATTGAATTTAGGTTTTCCATTCTCATCAACTGGTAATTGGCCAACTCTAAATTCCGATCCCGTATTGTCAGGATATGCTCCGTTGGCATCACTTATGATTCTTCTCCCTTGTAGTGCATGCCATAGATCTGTGTAAAATCTTTTTTGATCAGTATCTGACCCTCCTTCTACTTTAATCCTACCCAACAAACCATTCCATACTTTTTTGGATTGAAAAACTATTTCATCAAAATCCCAATGTGGAAGTTCCGCTTTAATGTTATTGCTGGCATTATCAATAGATGCATAAGAGATCCCTACTTTCATTAGCACTTCACTTTCAGGATTAGTGAGGTTAACCAAATAGTTGCCGGTCTTCTCATCTTTATCTATAGAAGCAATATCGGTATTCAGTTCTACTTTAAAGAAAACAGTGAATGGCTTAGGTCTCCGATGTGTGGGTTTCATCACTACTTTACCCGAAAGCGCTCTATTACTATCTTTAGTTAACTCACCATTGAAATTTTCGCATGGTCCAAGCATCGTATTAAGATTAAACAATACAGCTGCGTCTTGACCTTTTGGAAATGAATATTGGTGAAATCCAACACGTGTCGTGCTGGTCAATTCTGATGTGATCAGATACCTGTCTAGTTCTACATAATGATATCCAGGTGAAATTTTTTCGGTTTGGTGGCTAAACTTGGAAGAAAAATCTTCATAAATGGTGTTTTGGTTAGTTTCGGTAATTGTGACTGGCATCACTGAAACACCCGACATTTGCCAGGCATGAATATGACTGAACCCTTTTATTGTATCCGTGTTGTATCTATATCCACTTCCCCATGCGCCGTCAATTTCAGTATCAGGGCTCAGGTTTACCATTCCAAATGGTCTGCTCGCTGACGAAAAGTAAAACCATCGGGAGTTCTCTGTATCAAGCGTAGGATACACCAAATCAGATAGAGATACGGTTTGAGGGAAATTATCCTTTGTTTTTGCTTTCTCTATGCACGAGCTCAAAGCGCCCAGCATGAGGAAAACAATCATTTGGATATATAACATTTTATTATTCATACTCATAAAATTGTTGTTATGAAAGTTGACACTACGTTGCTAATGGGTAATAATTAGCTGAGTAAATAAAGGCAGGCACTAAATGTCCTGCCTTTATAATTCAACTATATACCCAAAACCTATTGTTCGTTTTGTTTTCGCAACAGCGATTTAGTATCCATCATTTTGAGAAATTGTAGGAATAGATCTATCCACTTCCTTCTGAGGAATTGGACGTAAGTAGTGCGTATTCGACATATTTCCTAATTCTGCTGTCCAAGGATTCATCGATGAAGTACGCTCAATCAGTTTCTCCGTTCTTTTCAAATCAAACCATCGGCTATATTCACCCAACAATTCTCTTGCTCGCTCATCTAAGATCATATCAATATCCAAGTTTCCGCTTGCTCTGTAGGATACTGTTGTCATTGAAGCTAGATTGGCTGGTTGTGCTGCACACAGTGGGTTGCTACCAGCATTAGTTCCAAGTGCTCGATCAACTATTGTATTGTAATAAGCCTCAGCACCTCCAAGGTCGCCATTTGATGCCCCTTTCAGAATCGCTTCTGCTGCAATCAAGTAAGCTTCAGCAGAACGGAACAGGGCAAGATCGAATGTTCCTTGCGCTTCATCGTAAGGAAGGCCTGGCTCCCAAAACTTCCACATCAATGGAGTCATATCCTCCTTATGATAAGGCGTAACTGCATTGATACCGATTTCGTCCAAATTCAATACTGCGTAAGGCTTGCTGCCTCCTACGTCCATGCCTTTATCTGCATTGCTAGCTGGGCTGTTCCATGGAGGAAAATAAAGTACCGTATCTCCTGTAGCAATATTGATAGTCGTACCCGGATTATCTAAATCAGGCACAAAATCAGCCACATCACTCAAAGCATACATGGCCTCATTGAAATTGTGATGGTATCTGGTATCTAGCGTCGGATCAAACAATCTATAGGTAGCAGGAGTAACGATATAACGAAACCTTGAACCGTAGGCATTATAATCTCCCGTTCTTCCTAGCGACCCAGGAATGTCTTGCGCATCGCCACCAAAAATAGAATGGTAATCATTACCTAGTTGATATTCACTAGGCTCATCGTTGTCACTACCATTGGTTAAAATATTGTCACTATACTGTACGGCAAAAACTATCTCTGGATTTTTATCATTCTGTGCAGGGAAAGTTTCTTCCAATGGGTTCTCAGCGTGAAGCGGAAACAAATTCTTGTATTCTGACTCCAAAGGATAATCAGCTATAATCATATCAGCATATTCACGAGCCTTGTCAAAATCAGCCTGACTTCCTCCGAGCGAATTGTCGAAATTCCAGCCCCTCGTCAAGTGAACTCTGGCTAAAAGAAACCTTGCAGCACCTTTAGTTGCTCTACCATAATCCGTATTGCTTTGAGTAGGTAAAACAGCTTCTGCCTCTTCCAGATCGAGAATAATTTGATCGTAAACCTGCTCGGCAGATACTTTGATCACTTCTCTACTGGCAGTAGTAACTTCTTCCAATGGCATTGGGATATCTCCCCATTGTTGTACGGCATAGAAATAAGCATAAGCTCTAAGGAATTTAGCCTCTCCAACTCTGATAGCGAGTAGTTTTGCGTCCATTCCTTCAATATCTCCTTGTCTGGAGATCGCTGTATTTGTCCTAGAAATTTGATTATAAAGCAAATCCCATAGATTCGTAGCAGCGCTCACATCAGGGGTAAATCGAGCGTCATAAGCATTTAATTCATTACCCTGGTTTCCACTACCTGCTTCATCCCATGATAAACCTGTAAACAAGTCGGTTCCCAACAATACTAAATCGCGCTCTTTGTGTATTTCTCTAAGCTTAGTATAATTTGAGCGAACCAAATCTTCGAATCCCTGCTCAGTAACGTAATAATTATCTGTAGTCTGATAAGAAACCGAGTTCTCATCCAAAAAGTCCTCGCAACTGGTACCGAACAAAGTCAGTAGTACCAGTGACATTATATATTTTTTATTAATAAGTTTCATATTATAATATTTTGTTATTGGAAATAAACCGACTAGAATGAGAAATTTAAACCAACCAAATACGTCGCTGATGGAATACCATCGTTGTAAGTGCTGGTATTAAATTCCGGGTCCATTCCATCAAAATCATGAAAAACAAATGGATTGGTTACTTGAGCATATACCCTAAAGTTGCTGAAACCGAATTTTTCCAATGCTGTTCTTGGCAAGGTATAACCGAACGTTATATCAGAGATTCTAACAAAACTTGCATCCTGATAGAAAATAGCTCCTCTGTAAGGGTTTGATGCAATACCAGGCCCATAGTATTCATTAGAAGGATTGTCTACTGTCCAGTAATTCATGTTCAAAGCATTGTATCTGCCAGTGCCCACTTCACCCATAGTTCCTGAGAGCATACTATTTCTATATGTAGCTCCTTGGCTGGTATAGATCAAGAAAGAGAGGTCAAAATTGCCATAGGTCAACTTATTGGTGATACCCATGGTCCAGTCAGGCTGTTCAGAACCTAAGACTGTTCTATCATCTATGTCTTCATTTGAAGATATCATACCATCGTCATTTTGATCTACCACCTTTACCGAACCAGGGACTTGATCGTACTCAGCTGCAGCAGCAGCTTCATCCAATTGCCAGATTCCGTCAAACTCATAATCATAGTGAGCTGAAATAGGGTGGCCTACGAATAGTCCTGTGGCGATATCTTGCTGTAACCCCGCAGTACCAATAGAAAGTACTTCGTTGACATTTCTAGAAAAGTTGATACTTGTGGTCCATTTGAATTTATTCTTAACAATATTCACTGTATTCAATGACAACTCTACACCTCTGTTAGCTACCTCACCGACGTTTGTGGCGATCTCTTCGAATCCTGTAGATGTCGGAATTTGTTCGTTGTAAATCAAATCAACCGTTTTTCGGCTATAAACTTCCAAACTAGCACTGATCCTATTGTTAAGAAATCCCATATCAATACCGATATTCAATTCCTTACTTTTTTCCCACTTCAAGTTTCTATCTGCTAAATTTTCAGGGGCAAACCCAAATGCAGGTGAACCATCAAAATCGTAAGGCGTATTGATCAACTTCGCTTGTGTACTATAAGGATCAACTGCACTGTTTCCTACTAAACCATAGCTCACTCTCAATTTCATATCGGAGATGGCATCGATATTTTGGATGAAGTTTTCCTCTCCTAATCTCCAAGCCACTGCTGCTGAAGGGAAAAAATCCCATTTATTGCCCTCGCTCAATTGCGAAGCACCATCCCATCTACTGGTAAGTGTTAGTATATACTTGCTTTTGAAACCATAAATCACTCTTCCCATATAAGAAAGCAATGATCTTTCAGTCAGTTTTGTAGTTAATTCTGCAGGTCTTCCTGTACCATAGGCGTACCATAACGAATTGTATGGAATTTCATCAACATAACTATCCATTTCTTCATTTCGTTCTTGGAAGCTACTTTGTGCACCTGTAATAGTGAAATCATGATCACCGACTTCCTTTTTATAGGTGATTATATTATCCAGTGTATAATTGGAAATATCATCAGTTTGTCGAAAGGATCTTGGCAATAGTGTGGTTTTTCGATCCTTGGTCATCGTCCCTCTGAACTGACCAAATCTTGAATTATTTACACTTGCTGAAAGGGAAGATTTAATGGATAATCCTTCAATAGGCATCAACTCTATGTAAGCATTACCAAAAAAGTTATTACCTCTCGTCTCATCCTGAAAATTGTATGGGTCACTTTCTATCAGTGGGTTTAGTACCTGCTTATCGTTGATACCCATCCATGCAGCATATCCATTCCATTCAAAATCCTGGTTTTCGTCAGGGTTCAAAATATCATCATAATATGGCACACCTGTTGGTCTCGCTCTGTATGCACTTCTCAATGCTTCATTCGAGCCTACTTCTCGTTTTGTATTGCTGTAATTTGCTGTAAATCCAATTTTCAAGAAATCAGTTACCTTGCTGTCCATGCTACCTTTGATGTTGTAGCGCTGAAATTTTGTATTGTCCAAATTTCCTCCCTCATTCAAATAACCAGCTGAGAAGTGATAGTTAGTATTGTCACTTCCACCACCGACTGAAATAGAATGATTGGTTTGCATGGCTGGTCCAGATATTTCGTCTAGCCAATCTGTACTTTTGCCAGAATTAACCATATCAAGTTCAGTAGAAGTAAATGTCATTGGCGTACCACCATTTAACTCATGATCTGTGACACTCGCTTTGTAAAACTGCTGAGCATTCATCATGTCAGGTAAATGAGCTGGTGTTTTCACACCAACATAGCCACTATAGCTTACTACTGGTTTACCTTTCGTTCCTCTTTTGGTAGTAATAAGGATCACACCATTAGCTCCTCTAGAACCATAAATCGCTGTTGATGAAGCATCCTTCAAGATATCCATAGATTCAATATCAGAAGGATTGAGTGCATTCATATCTCCACCCATGACACCATCAATAACTACCAATGGTTCGTTGCTATAATCTATAGAACTCAAGCCTCGAATGTTAATGTCATAGCCAGCCCCTGGTCGGCTATTTTGTTTAGAAACAATCACACCCGCAACCTGGCCTTGTATGGCTTTGGCTGCTTGAACTGGATTAGCTCGCACGATATCCTCAGTTGCAACTGATCCAATCGCACCAGTTACATCTTTCTTTTCAACTTCACCATATCCTATAACCACGATTTCCTCCATTGAGGTAATGTCTGGTACCATGGCCAAATTGATCACTGATTGTGTTCCAACGGTAACTTCTTCGGAATTGAACCCGACGAAACTAAACACCAATACAGAATTTTGACCTGGCACATTAAGCGAATAGTTACCATCAATATCAGTTACTACACCAACTGCAGTTCCTTTTATTAGGATACTTGCTCCTGGCAAAGGCACATTTTCATCATCTGTTACTACTCCAGATACTTTGGACTGTGCCCAAGAAGTACTCGTGTAGCCTAATAGAATGACTATCAATAAGAGTTTAAGTTTTTTCATAAAAATTTAGTTTTGTTTTACATCATATCAGCCCATCATGCTAGGGGCTTCACTATTCGAAATAGCACAATTGCTATCACTATAAAATGGATATTTTATCCAAAAACATGGATATCCATTTGTCATGTCTGTACAGCTCGCTCAATTTGGCCTATACGCCTCAAAAAGGCAGATTTCAACAATCGTTCTCGTTGGGCAATAAATAGCTTACTTTTAAACCATTTATCACAGGTGTCCATGCTCCCGATTAATATATCCATGTACTTTTAATTTGTGATTACTTGAATTCAGAGCATACATAGAAACATACTGCACTTTGTAGTCTGAATCTAAACATACTCAGCAGTTCAAGATAAGGAATTGGTTTTATAGCAGCTTAGGCCGGAGATGGTGCTCTGTAATTCATGCCAGAGCCAGGTTAATTCTGATAGAACAAGAGCAAATTACTGTGTTTTCAGCATGTTCTTCCCTGATTGTAATTGAATAACCTGGTGATTGTTATCTAGCTCCATATCATTCAAGGTCAGTTTAGTGTATCCCTCTTCCCCAAGGTCGAATTCTCCCGACATATTGGATGGGATTTCAATGACATAGTATTTTGAATCGTCAGGGAGCAATGAGTATGCAACTTTTATTTGCCCTCTTAGGGTAGGGACAACAATAGCGCTTGAAGTCAAATCGCCTAATTGAGGCTTTATAGCAACCGATTCATATCCTGGCGTTTTCGGCTTTATGCCCCATAAGTACCTTGGAATGATGTTAGCCGGTGTGGCTCCCCAGGCATGATTCCAATCTGCATTGGGTTTATATTTCATATCCCAGGCTTCTAATGTAATGGTGGAGCCAATTTTTATCATGTTGTACCAACTCCGGTCATGAGTGGCTGTCATTAAGCCCAAAGCATATTCCGATTCATTGGCTTTATACATAGCTTCCAACAAATATTGAGATCCATAAACACTACAAGCCATGCCCCTAGACTTGACAAAGTCTGCGACAGAATTTTTGTTTGCTTCTGGTACAATATCAAAGGCCAGTGCCATCATATTAGCGTGCAGAGAAGAATGATTTGTTCCTATTCCATCTATATATGCACCAGCTTCAGGATTGAAGAGTTTGTCATTAATGGATTGCTTAACTTTTAATGCTAATTGGTTCAACTCCTCCGCTTCATCAGCTTTATTCAAAACCTTAGCAAACTCGGCCATAATCTCCAGATTTCGATAGTACAGACTATTCACCACCGTATTGATCGGTTTGAAAACAAACCCGTCGCGTTCACCTGCAGCTGTGGCCAATTTCCAACCAGTATCTTTTTGAGCTGGCGGCCAGTCTACGATATCCTTTAGTTTGTCCTTGGGGTTGGTGAAACCAAGCTTTTTCATAAACTTGGGTGTTGCATTGTCAGAACTGATCAGGCCGTCTGCTCCGCGCAACTCCATCAAGGTCTTGTGTTTCAGTTCCTCATAGTACTTCTCAATAAGTTCTGTATTTCCGGTATACATATAATCTGCATGAAACATGAGCGCTACGTGCAATTGCCACTCTGTAGGCCAGGTAGGATGCTCCATGAAATATTCGATGGTTTGTCGTGCCATGGCGAATTCCCTATCTGTGGTATAATGACTCAACTGGTTCAGATAGGCATCTGCTTCATAAGGAATGCGCTCGCGATCTCCATCAACATACAATCCGGCAAAAGTGGTGGCCTTAATCGAATATTTGCACAGGTCCCAAATGGCATTCAACGTACTATCTGAACTGGTGAAGTAGCTGGCCTTATCTTCCCAATAGCCATGGTAAAAAAGCTGGGTAAAATCATCCGCTTTTAGCTCACCATTGACTCCTTCAATTTCCACATATCTAAAAGGCAAAAGCACGGGAAACGAATCTGGCAATTGGACGGCTCTGGGTTTGGTGTTTCTTTTGTCTGGTTCTATTTTCAATAAGTATTGCGTCTTTTCGGGACTGATAACCACTTCCACCTTTTGGTAGCGAATGGTTTTTTGAGGGTCTCTGTTTATTTTGCCATCAACCAGCTGCTCTCCAATATGGACAACGAGGGTGTCATTTATTGTTGATTCGTACGCAAAAGCAAGCGTGGCAAAAGCCGCTTTTCCAAAATCAATAAAATAGGAATCAAAACTCATCTGTTTGAATACCGTTGGTTTGATGCTGTCTATCTGAAAAATATTAGCACTCGTGATGAAGCCTTCTTCCTTGCCTATGGTGAAGGATTGAAATTCTGAGAATGACGATTCGGTATCGTTTGTATCCCATGTTTTTACTTTCCAAAAATAAGTACTGCCTTCCTCCAGCGACTTGCCTTCAAACTCTACATTGATTGACTGCTGACTTGGTACTTTTCCAGAATCCCATACATTTCCGTCATTTTCTGCTATCAAATCTCTGGTGGAAGCTACTATGATCTGATAGGCAGTTTGTTTGCTTGCCGAATTGGGAACCTCCCAGGCAAATTCTGGTTTGGCATCTACAATCAGAGTAGTCTGAGGTTGCCTGATATATTCGACACTCAAATTTTGAGGATTTAAAGAGGTTTCGGTATTTTCAGCTTCCTTGCAAGAAAAAGTAAAAAAGACAAATGCTAGCAGAACTATACAACTAGCTTGTATGCGAGATTTATGCATGAAGATTTAACTAATATTAAGAAGCTATTTTCTAGAATAACTTATCGAATGAAGGATCCCACGCTACAATTTTTTGATCGTACATGGCATCGAGCCCCATTTGTACGCAAAGGGCGGCCTTGGCTCCTGTAGCCAAATTGGACACAGGAGATTTGTTGTCTATAATACTGTCCCTAAAATCTATTAAGGCTTGCTTACTGGGTTCTATGTGTTCCACTTTGATCGGAATGCCTTTCCCTTCTTCCCATGAAACGGTAGCTCCAGATACACCATCTAAGTCTCCCAATTTTTTATTCAGCTTTCCTTCTGGGTAAAACCAGGCTTTCCCATAGCTCAATATAATTGTTCCTTTGTCCCCCAATACTTTGATCTGGTAGTCATCTTTGGAGTTTGCAGTGAGACAAGTATATTTCGCTTTAACACCGCCCGGATAGTCGTAAATCAAATGAATATTGTCATAGGTTTCTCTGCCGTCTTTCCAATAATCTACACTTCCGAAACCTGCTACTTTGTTAGGCGTAGCATCTAAAACCCAATTAGCAAAATCTAATTGGTGCGAACATAATTCAGCCACCAATCCACCAGAGTATTCTCTATACATTCTCCAGTTAATGATTCTTTCCAATTCTGGAGATGGCACTGATCGTCTCCAATTACCATTTCTGTTCCATTGGCATTCGAAGGCTTGTATTTTACCCACTTTGCCATTTTTGATGAGTTCTACCACATGCGTATACAACCTTGAACTATGGTATTGATGTCCAGTTTGGAATATTTTTTTTGAGTTATCAACTTTATCAACAAGGCTTTTGATTCCTTCATATCCTTTGGCCATGGTTTTTTCGCAATACACATGCTTTCCTGCATCTATGGCATCCATGGCAATATCGGCATGGGTACTAAAAGGGGTGGCTATCAAAACGGCATCGATATTTTTGTCGTCCAGCAACTTTCGGTAATCGCTATAGCCCTTTGCTTTCTGGCCTTCCACCTTGCTCAACCCATCTTCTAGCCGAAATGGAAGAATATCAGCACAAGCGACCACATTGAAATTGTCAATACTATTGATATTGGGTATTAAGCCCCTGCCTCTACTTCCTGTCCCAATCACGCCAATGTTTACCTTACTATTGGCTTTATTGATACCTATCATGTTTGCTGCTGCCAATGAAGATGTGGCTAATCCTGCTGTGGCTAAACTACCTTTGATTACAAATTCCCTTCTTTTCATCTGTCCCCCTTTTTTAACAATAAAAATCACCTTTGATTTAAAATACCAAAGGTGATCAATTTAAACAATTCTTGAAATTTATACTGACTTAATTTCCCATCCTGGCTCGTAGGTTCTAGACCACAATTTCATGGCCTCTCTATCGTAAATACGTCCTGTATTTTCGTCCACTTCGTAGGCACTATTAGTTCTATAGCCAATATTCGCATAATGCGTCAGCATCTGACTAATCGCCCCTTGTTCAATAGGCGAGGTCAATTCTGCTTTGCCGCGAATGGCATCAAAGAAATTATTAGTATGGAGTGTCGAAAGATCTCCTCCTCCACCAAGTGCAGTTCCAGCCTCGTCGCCAGCAAAAAGGCTTTCTTTGATCATTTTTCCTTTGAGGTCGTACAGTTTGTACCCCCCTCGATCCACAAATACCGAACCTTTTGAACCATAGATTATAGTTCCTCTGCCAGCGCCATATTTGTAGTATCCATTTCTACTCTGACCATCCCACTTGATGGTTTTATCTCCAGAAAATTTGAATGTGGCTTCCATCGTATCGTACATTTCCCAACCATCATCTTTGTACTGATATTTGCCAGCATTGACCTCCACTCTTTCTGGGTATTTTACTTGCAACGCCCAACGAGCAATATCTAATTCGTGTGTGGCGTTGTTTCCAGTTTCGGCTGTACCGTAGTCCCATCCGTACCAGTGCCAGTTGTAGTTCCAGGTATCGTCGGTATACTCTCTACGCGGCGCAGGCCCTTGGAACAATTCCCAATCTAATCCCTCAGGAGGTGCTGTCTTTGTTTGATGTGGAACAGACCCTCTTCTACTGGTATAAAATGCAATGGCATTATATACATCTCCTATGATTCCTTCATGAATATCTTTGATAATTTCCTGTGACTGCGGAGAAGATCGTTGCTGGTTCCCCATTTGTACTACTTTATCATATTTTTTCTGATAATCCACCAACAGCTCCCCTTCTCTTGGGTTATGGCTACATGGCTTTTCCAAATAGACATGCTTACCCGCAGCCATAGCCATACACGCACCAGGTGCATGCCAGTGATCTGGAGTTGCCATAAAAATAGCATCTACCTTTTTATCATTGATGATGTTTCTAATGTCATTTTCCAACTTAGGTTTGTTGCTAATCACCTTAGAAAATGCAACAGCAGCATTGTCCCTCTGACTTTTCATCACGTCACATAGATAGACAAGATCCACATTGTTGTTTTTGTTGGCAATGGCATCGAGATAGGCTTTATACCTTCTTCCCAATCCCTGAATAGCCACTTGCAAACGGTCATTCGCTCCAACAATTCTGGCATAATTTTTTGCACTCATCGCGCTGACCTGGCTTGTAATGGCCATACCAGCCGCCCCTGCTGCGGCTTTTTTAATAAAATTTCTTCTATCGTTTTTCATAGTTGTTTGTATCTGCTTTTAATCTAATGGACGAATTTTTACATTTTTAAATGATACCAGATCTCCATGATCTTGAAGAAGTATTTGGCCTCTGTCTAGCTCACCAAAATCCTTCCATTTTACATATTTACTTTCCGAAACCAACTTTCTAAATTCTGGGCTTTTTCTTTCGTACTCCAATACTTTAGTTCCATTCAACCAATGTTCAATGTGGTTGTCGATTGATTTGATATGAGCCGTATTCCATTCACCAATTGGCTTGATAGGCTTGTTTACATCCGCTTGAATGAGATCATACAAAGATGATACAGTTCTGCTGCCTTCGTGATTACCTTTTTTGGCATCTGGGTGCAAATCATCGTCCAATATTTGATATTCTAGGCCGATAGATGAACCAGGACCTTTGTTGATCTCAGTATCCACATAGTATTTAATTCCGCTATTAGCTGCAGGAGTCAATTTAAAATCCACTTTGAACTCAAAGTCACCAAACAACTCATTAGTAACTATATCACCACCAGCTCTAGACTCAGCGCCGCCAGACGAAAGTACAGACAATACACCGTCTTCGATCACCCATCCTTTTTCTGGAAATGCCTCTAGCTTGGCTCCTCTCCAGCCATTTGATGTTTTACCATCCCACAGCATTTTCCAGCCTTTTTTGGCTTCGTCTATGGTCAAATTGTTTTTTGTGATGATCGGCTCCAATGGAGAAGCAGTCGCATACTGATCCAAATTATCAGTCAAAATTCTAACATTCTTCCAGATGATGTTAGTGCCTTCTTTTTGATCGTCTTTGATGCTGTGCACTTGTAAGGCTATAAAACCAGTAGCCGTTTTATCATCGATTAGGTATGCTGCTGGAACGCCGTTGATCCATGTTTTAATGGTATCTGCTATCGCTTCGATTCTGTAGTGGTTCCAGTCATTTTGTTTGAATGCTTTTTGCGCCTCAGGATTATCCGTTAGCGGATTCAACCAACCTCTTCTGGCTTCATCGTAAATACCTGCACTCCATGCTCTCTCAGACGGATCGATCTCCACCTGATAACCATGTACTCTTCCGTTGTTATAATGTTCAAAACTGTTGGTTCTGATTTGAATACCGGAATTCATAGAAGGATCCACTTTGTACTCCAATTCTAATATGAAGTCCCCATATAAATTATCCGATCTTAAGAACGTATTCGGTGTGTTTTTTACTGTGGTTCCTACAATGGCTCCATCCTCAACTTTGTATGTAGCTTCGCCCCCAATTTTAGACCAACCATTTAATGTTTCACCATCGAACAAATTGACCCATGGTGTTTGATCTTCTTTCTCACTTGTACAAGCCAAGAGACTTGTTGCAACCAAAAATGCAGAAAGTATTTTTAGTGTTTTAATTTTTGTCATCATGTATAATGAATTTGTTTTTGTATTCGTAATATCTTTCAAAACTAGACTGATACCTAAAGATGGATATGGATTTTTCACTCAAAAACATGGTCAAAAATCAATTTTACGCCTTTTATGCTCATTTATGATGCTGAAAGCTCACTTTTTTAGGTAAAAACCAAACCGAATGAGTATTCTAAATCGAACATCACCACAGTGGTTGGCAATACAGTTTTATTCCTTTACGGTTACCACCTGTTGCAATCGAATATCCTCACTAGAGGTTCCGATTTGAATTTCGAAATCTCCAGGCTCAACGAGATACTCTCGAGCAGCCGAATCATAATAACGGAAGTCATCGTTCACATCCAATTCAAAAGTGACTGTTTTTGTTTCTCGTTTTTTCAACGCTATTCGTTCGAAATTTCTCAGTTGCTTGATAGCCATCCACTGGTCCGACGCTACATCTTTTACATAGAGCTGCACCACTTCTTCGCCGTCCAACTTGCCGGTGTTCTTTACTTTCACAGAAACTGAAAATTTATCAGCATCGACTACCGTTGTTTTATCTATTTTAAGATCAGAATATTCGAAATTGGTATAGCTCAAGCCATGCCCAAAGGGGTATAAGGCTTCACCAGTATAATATCTATAGGTAAACCCTTTGCCCGCTCGCATATTATAATCATCAAAATCAGCCAACTCTTCGGTAGAGGCATAGAAAGTAACAGGCAGTCGCCCAGCTGGGTTATGGTCACCACACAAGACATCTGCCACGGCATCACCGCCTCGCTGTCCAGGATACCAGGCCATGAGGATGGCATCCAATTCTTCTTCGAGCCCATCGAAAGACACCGCACCACCAGACATCAAGACCAGTACGATAGGCGTACCCGTTTTTTTCATGGCTTTTAGTGCTTTCAGCTGAACTGCAGGCAATTCGATTTTTGTGCGGTCCCCTCTATTGAATCCTTCAATGTTGCTCCGGTTTCCCATTTCTTCTCCTTCCCAGGTGGCATCTAATCCACCAACAAAAATGGCTACGTTAGCTTTTTTGACATCCGCTAATGTTTTCGCCGAAAGCTCCATGGGATTTGATTTATCTTCCTCTGCCTGCTGACCTGGGAGTACCCATACCAATTCAATTTGAGCATCCCCTCTGTTTTCGTAATAATCTACCTCGATGTTGTAGGACTTCCCTTTTTCCAAATAGACTTTACCTAAAAAAGGTCTCATGCCATGATTAAACCAGGCATCGGCAATTTTTTTTCCATCAATAGACACACGACTACCATCGTCCGATGCTACGCCCAATATGTAATTCCCTGTCTGAGGAGCGATCAGCTGCCCCGTCCAACGAATAGAAAAGCTATCGATAGGAATGGCTTGCTCGGGGTTTAAAATACCCTGTGCTATATCCGTAGTTGTAGGTGATTCGGCTTGATAGTTGAACTTCACCTGCGGGTCTATTTTTTGAAAAACAGGTTCTCCTTTCAGCTCCATATTACTATAATAATGCCCGGTTAAACCCGTTACTTTTTGTCCATTCTCATCTATGGTAAATAGATGTTTGCCATCTACTATGGTATAATCGTGATTGACCACTTCATCTATCACCAGTGGAACTCCCTTGGAGTAAGTGATTTCTACCTTGTCCCCAACAGCCTTTTTTAACCCATCGATAACGGTCACGGGGTTAGAAGCTGTTCCATAGTAATTGCCTCGTAGGGATTCTAAGTTGTCAGCGTTTGGCCCTACCACGGCGATTCGCGAAATTTTACTCGTATTCAATGGCAGAACCCCATCATTTTTCAATAAGGTCATCGATTTTTGAGCCATGGCTAATGCCATTTCATCGTGAGGTTTACTGTCATTGACCTCAAAAGGAATATTAGCATAAGGAACCATTTCGGTCGGATCGAACATACCCAGCTTCATCCTCGCCAGCATCAAACGATATACTGAAAGGTCTATTTCACCTTCATCGATTAGGCCCTGGTCGAATGCGTTTTTCAAATGATTATTATACACATTCCCACAGTTCAAATCACAGCCTCTACGAACTCCGACTGCTGCTGCCTCTTCTGGGGTGTTCACTATTTTGTGGTACTTGTAGATATCTCTGATCGCACCGCAATCAGAAACCACATAACCATCAAAGTTCCACTTGTTTCGAAGGATATCTTCGAGCAACATCCAGCTGGCTGAAGATGATTCGCCATCTACTCGATTATATGCGCCCATAAGGGAATACACCTTAGCATCCACGACCAAATCTTCGAAAGCAGGAAGATACGTCTCCCATAAGTCTCGTGAATTGGGTGTGGCATTGAAAAAATGTCGCTGAGGCTCTGGTCCATTATGGACGGCAAAATGCTTAGCAGTAGCGACCAATTTAAGGTATTTGGGATCGTCTCCCTGCAAACCTTGCACAAATTGAATACCCATTTGACCAGTCAAATAGGGGTCTTCGCCATAGGTCTCATGTCCTCGACCCCAGCGCGGATCTCTGAGGATATTGATATTAGGAGACCAAAAGGTAAGTCCTTTGTATCGGCTAAAATCGTTGTTTTGCAAAGCGAAATGATGTTTTGCTCTGGCTTCGTCGCTTATGACAGTCGCTACATCATACATCATGCTTTTGTCGAAAGTAGCTGCCATACCTGTGGCTTGGGGAAACATAGTAGCCGTACCCGCCCGAGCTACACCATGCAAACATTCGTTCCACCATTCGTATGCGTTAATTCCTAAGCGAGGTATTGCAGGGGAATTATTGACTAACTGAGAAATTTTCTCCTCCAGGGTCATTTGATTGACCAAGTCTGCCGCACGTGTTTCAAAATCTAAAGTTACATCCTGATAGATTGGTATGGCTACTGGCTGTGCTTGTCCATAAACCGTAAACACAGTTAAAATTGCAAATACTGATGTTTGAAAGCGTATCATATTGTATCGTTTTGTTTTTGTTCTACTGAGTTTGAAAGAATCCTTCCGTATGAAGTCCTAAAATTCTCCGATTCAAATCGGCGTGTACTTAATCGTTAATGTCCCTTGGTCTACCTTTTCAATAAAGTCTACTCCTATCCTGTAAGCCGACCCTCCTTCTCTTAGTTTTTCAACTGGCACTAATTCATCCGTGATTTTTAATTCTCCGTCCTTGCTGTACACTTCCGCTTTTAATGACTGTTTCTCAGTCTTTAAAATTACCGTATTAGCATTCACTATTTCATAATCTGTGAGTGTCATGATCGCCACACCAAAAGCCATGGGCTCAGAAAGTGAAAACTCATCTTTAATCGTGATGGCTCCCTGACCCAACTTGTCATTCTCCATGGTTCTGACCAATTCTTTCAAAGCTGGTAGTTCGTAAGCGTCTTTAATATCCATGACCACTCGGTCTAAGCTGTCACTAAACTCAGCAGCAGTTATTCGCCCAATGTACTCTCTGCCTTTAGACTGAAGAATAGTGTCTATCCTAGGTACTGGATGACCCCATGAGCTTCGAGCCGGATTGTCGTCTGAGAATGCGCCAGCAACATAGGAAGGGGCGCCAATATCACCAGTCATGATTTCATGGCCTAAAACCACAGCGTAAGTCCCTACATCCATGTGATTATGATTCTCACTGTTGTGGCCAGCTTTAACCGCAATAGACAATGGCACCTCCTGCTTACCACGAGAAATGACCATTCCAAATTGATCAAAAAAGGTATAATTGGGTAACTCAGTGGTCACTTTAGCCACGAGATCTTGATTTTTTCCATCCAACATATATCCCCATTCTATCAATTGAAAAGCTGCCGAATAAGTGTCTATTCCACCATTCTTCTCCACATACGGAGGCCTGATGGCATCGAATTTTCTTACTGCCATTTTACTGGCAAATCCTCCGTCGTCTGAGACTTTGGAGACCCCATCAGAAAATGGCGCACATACGCCTTTTGTGATTTGATATCTAGCTGGAAAGTTGGCCACATTTTTAATTTTATCTGGATTGTCGAACTCGAACAAATTGACGGATCCATCGGTATAGTCGAAAAGTATCTCTGCCAAGTATAGGTAATGACCAAACCCATAATTCCAATAACCTGCCCCCTCAGAGCAATAACCATCATCCCCAAAACCATTCAAGTAAATGCGCATACTATTCAAGGCCGTGGCTACAGCCATGAGTCTTTCTTCAGGATCTTGTGAAGTGCTGATCGTAACGAAAACCGATCCACTGGTACACACAGAATTCCAATTACTGGTTGATTGAAACCAGAAACGGTGGGTTTTGCTTTTGTCCTCGGTTGACTCCAGGTAGTTGTCGATAATCCTTTCGCGTGTAATGTCCTTGATGTCTTGTCGGACTTCGGGAGATAGCTTGTCTCGCAACAACACCTCTGCCAAAGCCAAATCAGATCCAAAGCGACGAGACCCCAAGTCTATGGCCATGCTATTTCCTTCCATCACATCATTGTCCTTAGTGTCATGATTCGGATGCAGCCAAGATTTCATTGTCATTATTGCATGGAGATACCCTTCAATCTGTGAAATAAACCGACCTTTACTTTCGATACATTCTGCCAACATAAAATGCTCCAGTCGTGTCATCGTTCGATAATAGCGTGGCTTATAAATACCACGATTGCCCTGCAGATTGGCGACCCGATAGATGGAGTCTGAGATTGGCACTTCAGGTGCTATATTTATCCATGTAACAGCTTCTGCCAGATATTGCTCACCTTCGTCGGTTTGTTCAATTTTATTCCAATAATTGCGATCACTGATTGGTGGAGCGGGTTGAAATGTTTCCGAAGGCATAAGCGGCCTCAACATTTCAAGTTGAGCCTCATTGGGATAGATCGTTCTGCCTTCCGCCAAAGCAAGATACTCAGCGATATCCAGCACTTCAACCTTTTTCGGCTGACTGCACCGGAAACAGATCAAGCCAATAATCCAAATTAATAACGTGTTTCGCATCATTCTATAGCTATTTTTTTAATACTATGACTGCCTTTTGAAAAGCTCGCTCTAGACGAAAATCTATCCGATCTGGGTTGTTTCTGTTTTTTGCTCCTTTGCGTGTTTCTACGAGCTTACCATCTTCATATATTTCTAGGCGCTCGGGCTGATAGTTTTTTGGAATACCGATCAATACAGCGTTGTCATTTTGCACCTCAAAGCCAAGGGCAGATTTTTCAATGGATAAATTCGAAGGTTCTCGCAAACTGAGAATTTCCCAGCCTTTGCGAGAATACCGCGTGGTACCGGCTGCGAAAATGTAATCCAATTCGCCATCTGTTTCGCGTGTGATGCTCAGTAGTCCTTTCTGATATAATGCCTCTGTACTTACAAAATCATTTTGTGATGGAGTAGCTACGATGTGATCTATAGTCGATTGGTTGTCATGTGTTACCCTCAGCATTTGGGCAGATTTGTTTACTGTATCTTTCAAAAAAGCAACCTCAGAAATGATCTGATCATTCCCTTCCAAATACGGGTTGAAGATGGCTACAAACGGATCGCTCCATGCAGCTTTATTATTCCTAACTACCAAAGTGGGTATTTTTGTCTTGAGCAATTCCTCTGGTGCAGACTCCTTACTTAGTGCTTTGGCTTTCGGTCCGTTTACTGAAAAGTAGGTTCTATTATTTCCACCTTTCAGCCACACTTTCATCAGACTTGTTGGATTTTCTTCGCTGGCCATAGTAAAAATCGCTTGAAGATCTAGATCTGTAGAAAAAGATTTTTCCTCAGTGAAATAGTCATAAGCCAGCAAAAACCCAGGTTGCTTGAGTTTGGAAGAAGGAGCTATTGGCAACAACTCATTTTGTTCATTATAAAAACTCAACGATTGTCCCAAGCTGTGGAAAAAATAATCATGCTTTTGAGTGTCTGCCTCAGGCCTTTCAGAGCGGAAGATGTCGAGTACATATCCTTTGCCCGAAGGGCTGTTGATGATGGCGGTCAGCCGTTGCTGATTGGATCGTGTGGCTGGCTCAACAAATGAAACTTTAGAAAAAGTAACCTGATCGAATGGGTTGTTACGAACTCCCGCTTTTGGAAAATGAATGTCCATGCTAAACGGTTGACTCACACGCATGGCTCTACTGTCAGAAATCCCATCGACGACCACTGTGTTGTGTGCGGGATAGCGAGCAAAGTACTGACGGTGATCTGGATGCCAATAGCTTGGACCCGGTCCCATATCAGGTGCCAGCACGTAGTTGTTGGCATATAGCTCTATGCCTATGCCGTTGGCATGGGCGTGATTGCCAAAGGCCCCGAAGGTAGATACCGCAGTAGCATTCGACCCCTTACCCATGCGCTGCATAAACCAGCTTACATTAGGCGCATAGAAGGTGGGGGATGTTAAATTAGCCATCAACTCATCTGCATTTAATTGATCCGTTTCTACCAATTCATCCACATAAAAAAACAACTCAAACAATCCGCTGCCACGGCTTTCAATATCCGAAAGGCTCTTATATAAAGCAGTAATTTCATTTTCTTTCTCTTCTTTACCATACTTTCTATAATTGGCAATTAGGAATTCGAAACTCTCCGATGGTAAAGGCTTGTGGCCCGAATCACCGAAGGCCACCATTCTCCCATTGGGAAACAAATATTGAAAAGTGGCTAATGTAGCTTTTTCAACTATCGGAAAGTTTTCCAATTCATTGGCATTTGTCGCATTGTCTAGTACGGCGAGGATTTTGAGCAACGTAGCTGTGACATGGGAAGAGTAGGAGGCCGATTCAGGCCAGATGCCTGTTTGCTGATCATAAGTTAGCACTGCTTCTTTTAAAGCGATCTGTCGATCCGTGCTGATTTCAAAAGTATGATCTAAGTAATATTGCTGCCCTTTGCCATTGTCGTAATGATCATTGTTATCCAGTGCCAAGGCAATGTAAGTGAGAAACCTAGCCTGAAAGAAATTCCAATTATTGTCAGGGATACCATTGACTATTATCTGGTCGCCCCATTTCTGAAAAACCGCAACAGATAGCGCACGATCCTGCCCGTTTTCTTCCAGATAATCATACATGAAGTCAGAAATCAGAGCAAGAGATATCACAATTTGTTCGTGAATGACTTCAAAAGTGGCTAATCCAGATACTCTTTGTTGACTGGAATTTTTAAGATCGACTGGTGCCTCTCGATAGTACATCCCTTTCATATAAGTATCGTAAATCGGCATGGCAAAGGCCGCATATTTTTCCTGACCGGTGTACCAATAGAGGAACGCAGCATCTTCTGCAATGGCCATTATACTTCTATTGATACCTTCAATGATATGGCCAGCTTCGGATGGATGCACCCACTCCATCTCTTTGGTTTCTTTGTGCTGCAGATACAGGCCTCGTTCGTCATCGAAGTAGGGTTTTACATCTTCTATCGAGGGTCTCATGTAATCTGTCGCCCAATCGCGCGTGCCAGAAAACCGCACAGTAGGTACCGGAGCTTCGCCTTCGGAGTGAGAAAAATCTCCACCGCGCAAATAAACTTTGTCGTGTTTGGTCTTCCAGTTCATCTGCAAGCGTGAGACCATCCAATCAGGATCTGACGCACAGTGGGTGAGATACTGATCTACACGCTCTTGCTTTTTCTCAATGATAGCGGTCTTCCATTTTACTTTTTTTAGTGACTTGGCAAAATCTTTTGGCTTCACCTGGTTCACATAGATGCGAGGGTGGTTTTCCTTCGACCCGGATGGGTTCATCTGCGCATACAGCTCAGTGGCCAGCAATAGGCAAATAATAAGTGACGCGTATGATTTCACACTTTTGTTCATTTTCAATACCTTCATCTTAGTCTTTACCATTCTACTCTTCGAGTTTTTTAAGCCTTAATAGCGCTTCCATGAAATAATAATCTGCATATATAATAGGCACGTCAATTTCTTTTCCTTTTGGTTTGTGGCCAGTCGAATGAAGTAAAAGGGCTGGGTTTTGATCTCGACTGAGATAATCATCCGAAGACAGTTTTTGTATCATTTCTATGGCAGCATTTTTATACTTAATTTTTTCTTTGGGGTCATCGAGAAGTGTGACCAATTCCAACATACCACAAGCTGCAATACAAGCTGCCGAAGCATCTTTGGGTGCTTGCGGAATATCAGGATCATCAAAATCCCAATAGGGCACCCCTTCTGCTGAAAGTCGACCTAGAAATACATCTGCAAGCTTTTTTGAAGTCTCCAAAAAATCTGCTCTACTTGTTTCGCGGTGACTCACTGCAAAACCATAGATTCCCCAGGCTTGTCCACGTGCCCATTGGGAATCATCTGCATAGCCTTGATGTGTTATGCCTTTGATGAAATGTCCATCAAGTGTGTCGTATATCCCTACATGATAAGAGCTAAAGTCAGGTCTTACCAGTGTTTTCATGGTTGTTTCGGCGTGCTGTTCTGCTATATCGTATAGGCGCTGGCTGCCACCATTTTTTGAGGCCCAGTACAGCAGCTCCAAATTCATCATATTATCTATGATTGTATTGTGAGGAAACTCTTTCTTCCTTGGCCAAGAGTGTATGGTTCCAACGATAGGATTGAAAAGTGTGGCCAGTGTATCTGCAGCTTTGAGTATCACAGTTTTATAAGATTCATCGCCTGTCAAGCGATAAGCATTGCCATAACTGCAATAGATCTGGAAACCAATGTCATGATCATCTGCAGAAGAATTGGCAATCACCTCTAGTGGTTTGGTGAATTTTTTGGCTTCTTTCTTCAGTGATTCATCTTTCGAATACTCGTAAGCATACCATAAAATCCCCGGCCAAAAACCACTGGTCCAGTCATGTAAGCCAACAGTTTTCCATTCCTTTTCTCCAGGAGCAATGTTTCTGGGCATGCGATCTACATTAGACAGACTGTTTGCAGAAGCTTTGACTTTAGAAACACAATAATTTAATGTGTGTTCTATCGAATTCTCTTTTCGCTCTTGACTGCAAGAAGCCAACAACAGAATAATCGACAAACTAAAAATGATTCTAGTTAGAAGACAAGGGCATGTATGTAATTTCCTATTTATCATTTTAATCATTAATCAAGTGGCACCAAGTGCATGGCAAATCAGTTATAAGAAAGCAACTGCATATCCCATCCACTGTTTCTAACCAGCTTTAATTTTGAGATCATATTCTTACGACACTACAGTCATTTTTTCGAAAATATGGACTACTACTAACAACTCCTGTATTATTGAAAGATCCCTCCATAGATTAGGCGATTATATCCATATTTTCAATTATTTTTGATCCCAATTGGAGCCATCAGTATCTCTAGGTGATAAGTTATTGTTGGTCTGAAAATACAGTTCACTTCATTTTCAATTGGCAATTTCGGTTAACTGATAGACGGCAAAATTGTCTATCATCATGTGGTTGTGAACTGTACGTAAACCAAAATGACCTTCAGTATATGGATTTGGATCCTGAAAATCGAAAATCAACTTATCGTTTTTATAAAACTGAATGATGTCCTTATAAGCGATAAGACGGATTTTTATGGCCGTATTCGGTTTGATTTGGTAAGCTGAATCAGTCAAATCATGCTGTGGCAACAGTGGTTTTTCTCCCTTACCGTTGTATCTACGAAACCGTGTTTTAGTATTGTGATGTCCTCCCATACCCACGTAGTACAAACTCAGTGAGTCATAGTTTCGGAATTTGCCATTTCGGGATTCGGACTTGGCAAAGAGGTTATCAGGATGTTCTGAGTCAGTCGCCATCCAAAAACAGTTGAGATCAGAGACTCGGTCGAATGCTCCACCCGCCTCGACTACATAAGCATCATATTCAATCATAATCGGCCCGTTCAATTTATTCTTGAACCAAACCGTACAGCCAGCCTTATCTTTCACTACAAGCTTTCCATCCTTGCCATATACTGTGCCACCTGGCATCTGCTCAGCCTGCCAGTTGTCTATACCGTTGGAAAAATCATCACGCAACAACAATTCCGCCTTTATGGACAGGCCGTCAGTTAATTTAATGATTCGGTGATTAGGTGCTTCGCAAGCTATCATGGCTGAAATCACAACAAATAAAAAATTCAAACTATTCATATCAATAGATAAGTACCGGCTTGATGTATCTAACCTACATTAATAATCACAGTACATCAGGTTTTCTTTGGTTATGATATCCAAGGGTAAATATTGATTCTTTGCAACATCTGATTTGAGTATCAAATGCTTATACAATGCCTGAATGGCCAGATAGCCCTGCTTAATGGGTTGTTGGTCTATTAAATAATCGATCCAGCCATTTTTCAGGCATTTGATATTGGAATCTATCAGGTCATAGCCAATAATTCTCATATTGCATTGCTTTCTGATCGGATGAATTTCATCAAGAATCGTGTATGACTTCGAATGTGGAATAAATAAGTGAACAGGTTTACTTTCCTTTAACAATTGCGCTTTAAGTTCTGCCATTGTCAAACCATCCGTTTCGAGATTGACCTTAGAAATATTAATGTGTTTCTTAGTGGTTTGAAAGAAAGCTTCTAAACCTTCTATTCTCTTTATGATTGTCATTTTTTGAAGATCGGATGCGGATTGTGTAACTACCCAGATACAGAAATAATTATCATAAGCATTGCTCAATATCTTTCCTGCCATTGTACCACTCTGATAGGTGTCCTGACCAATGAACGAAAGGTTGTTCATTTGCTCCATAGTAGCGTCTACGAAAACAAATGGAATTTTTGTCTCACTAAGCATTTTTGCACCAGCACCGTCTCTGGAAAGCATATTGGGAGAAAGAACTACGCCGTCGGCATCACTTTCAAGCGCCTGTTTTATGGCACTTGCCCGAGTCTCCTCATTCAAAGAAGTCACCTCAATTTCCCGCTGCGTAAATCCCATGGCTTCATATTCATTTAACGCCCGCTTGATCCCAACCCGATGTTTGTCCCAATAAGGATTATCATTTGATAAAACTACAGCAACTTTGTACGTACGATTTAACTTTAAATTTCGAGCATAAATGTTAGACGAATAGTTTCCTTTTTTTGCAATCTCCAAGATTTTATCCTTGGTGGCTTGTGCCACACGCCCCCTATTATGCAAAACGCGATCGACAGTACCTATGGATACTTCTGCTTTGCTGGCTATCTCCTTGATCGTGATTCTTTTAGGCATCAACTATTAAAATAAATACAATTATATTTTTTAGATTATGTTGCAATATACTACATTTGTCCAATAACGTTAACGTACACACAGACTATTCCTTCTATTCAGAGGGTTTTTTTAGACGAAAATGCGTTAACGTACACTCAAATAGTGAAACATGAAAAAATTAAATAATAAAGTAGCAGTAATTACTGGAGGTGGAGGCGTATTGTGTAGCACGATGGCTCAGCACCTTTCGCAATTAGGGTGTAAAGTTGCCATTCTTGATTTGAATAAATCAAATGCGGAAAAGGTAGCTCAAGAAATCAATGCAAATGGTGGTGATGCCATTGGCGTGGAAGCCAATGTCCTTCTCAAAGACAGCTTAGTCAAAGCAAAAGAAGAAATTCATAGCGCTTTTGGTACCTGTGATATTCTCGTAAATGGTGCAGGCGGAAATCATCCTAAAGGCACCACAAGCAAAACGCATTTCGAAGCAGGCGATCTGGAAAGCACTGAAGATATTACCACATTTTTTGATCTTGATCCAGAAGGGATCAAGTTCGTGTTTGACTTGAATTTTATAGGTACGCTATTACCTTGTCAGATATTTGCTGAAGACATGGTGGGCAAAGAAGGATGTACGATCATCAATATATCGTCAATGAATGCCTTTACTCCTTTGACGAAAATTCCAGCATATAGCGGAGCAAAAGCAGCCATTTCAAATTTTACGCAATGGATGGCTGTTCATTTTTCTAAAGTTGGCATAAGAGTAAATGCGCTAGCGCCAGGGTTTTTCCTAACCGATCAAAATAGAAGATTACTCACTGAAGAAAACGGCAATCTAACCGCACGTGGCAACACCATTATAGAGCACACCCCAATGGGAAAATTTGGTGAACCAGAAGACCTTTTGGGTACTTTGGAATGGCTTGTAGGGTCAGGCTCTTCTTTTGTGACAGGAGTCACTATTCCGATAGACGGTGGTTTCAGTGCATTTAGTGGGGTATAAATATTAGACAGATGGAGAAATTAGAACAAACTTGGAGATGGTATGGCCCAAATGACGGCGTGACCCTCTCACATATCAAACAAGCAGGGGCGACGGGCATTGTATCTGCTTTGCACCACGTACCGAACGGAGAGGTCTGGACAGTTGAAGAAATCAACAAACGAAAATCTGAAATTGAAGCTGCAGGACTTACATGGTCCGTAGTGGAAAGCGTCCCTGTGCACGAAGACATTAAGAAGAGAACAGGCAACTTTCAGCAATACATTGATAATTACCGACAGTCTATCATCAACCTAGGCGCCTGCGGTATAGACACGATTTGTTACAACTTCATGCCTGTTTTGGACTGGACGCGTACTGATTTGGATTATCCATTTGGAGACGGGTCTACTGCACTAAGGTTTGATGCAACGGCTTTCGCAGCTTTCGAACTTCATTTGCTCAAGCGACCTAATGCAGTCAATGAATATACTGATGAACAACAAGAAGCTGCTCAGGTCTATTTCGATCAACTCTCCGATGAGGCAAGAGAGGCATTAGTCAACAACATCATTGCTGGTCTGCCAGGGGCTGAAGAAGGCTACACTTTACGGCAGTTTCAGGAAGTATTAGACACCTACGAAAACATTGATGCCAATCAGCTCAAAGCCAATTTATTCGAATTTCTAAAAGCCATCATTCCAGCTGCAGAACAAGCAGGTGTCTTGATGTGTATTCATCCAGATGATCCTCCTTTTCCAATTTTAGGATTACCTAGAGTAGTGAGTACAGAGGATGATATCAATCAGCTATATGATGCTGTCGATAGTCACAACAATGGATTGACATTTTGCACAGGTTCATTCGGCGTGAGAGAAGACAACGATTTGGTTGGAATGGTGCAACGGTTAGGTAGCAGAATTCACTTCATCCACCTTCGAGCGACAAAAAGAGATGCCTTAGGCAACTTCCACGAAGCTGATCATTTAGATGGAGATGTGGACATGTTTGGTGTGATGAAAGCCTTGGTCGAAGAACAAGAATTAAGAATAAAAAATAATCGAAAAGACATTCGTATGCCATTCAGGCCAGATCATGGTCACAAGATGCTGGATGATTTGGTGAAAACGACAAACCCAGGTTATTCGGCCATAGGTCGACTTCGTGGTTTGGCTGAATTGAGAGGTTTGGAGTTAGGGATTAGAAAATCGAAGTAGGGATGAAAACATTTATAGGAGACGACTTTTTATTGACCAATAGTGTAGCAGAGGATCTGTATCATAATCATGCCGCTTCGATGCCTATCATTGATTATCACAATCACCTAGACCCTGCTGCCATTGCTTCCAACCATCAATTTAAAAACATTACGCAGGCTTGGCTCTCTGGAGATCATTATAAATGGCGCGCCATGCGAGCCAATGGTGTGGATGAAAAGTTCATTACTGGAAATGCTTCAGATGAGGATAAGTTTTCAAAATGGGCTGAAACCGTTCCAAACACACTTAGAAATCCTTTGTATCACTGGACTCATCTAGAACTGCGAAGGTATTTCGGAATAAATGAATTGCTTTCTACAGAGACGGCAGCTGAGATCTACTCAGAAACCGCAGCCCTGATGAATAAGGACTCTCACTTGTGCGTAGGACTTCTCCTTCAAATGAATGTAGAATCTTTATGTACCACTGATGATCCAATTGATAAATTGAACCATCATCAGGCGATTAAGGAGCGAATTAAAGTGCCTAAAGTGTATCCGACGTTTAGGCCTGATAAGGCGTTGCAACTGGATGAATCGAAAGAATACTTAGACTACATCCAGCGACTCAGTACCGCTTCAGGGATTACAATCAATTCTCTGGACAGCTTTTTGGAAGCCCTGCAGCAGCGGGTAGATTATTTCCATGAAAATGGATGTCGGGTATCGGATTTGGGTTTCCATCAAATACCAGCATTCAATCCAAATGCGACTGGCTTAGATCAGCTATTTTCTTCTTTGCTCAATGGAAAAAATATCGATTTAACTGAAAAAGAAAATCTGCAAGGATACGTTCTTACTGCTTTGTGCAAAATGTATCATGCCAAAGGATGGGTGCAGCAATTTCATCTAGGAGCACTTCGAAACAACAACGAACGTGCGCTCCGAGAGCTTGGCCCTGATACTGGCTATGATTCCATGGGAGACTATAGCCAAGCTACTCGACTGTCCAAGTTTTTTAATAATCTTGACAATACAGACCAGCTAGCCAAATCCATTATTTACAACCTCAACCCCCGTGACAATGATTTGTTCGCTACAATGGCTGGCAACTTCAACGACGGTAAAATTGTAGGCAAGATGCAATTTGGGACTGGATGGTGGTTTTTGGATCAAAAAAATGGCATGGAAAATCAGATGAATTCGCTGTCTAACATGGGTCTTCTAAGCCGATTTGTAGGCATGCTTACCGACTCGCGGAGCTTCTTGTCTTTTCCGAGACATGAGTATTTTAGACGAATCCTATGTAATTTGATCGGTACGGATGTGGAAAATGGGGAAATTCCTCATGACATGGATCTATTGGGGAAAATGGTGGAAGATATCTGCTACAACAATGCCAAAAACTATTTCGACTTTAGCGAATAAAATGATGATAGAAAACACGCAAAAGATGTTTGTTGCCATTGCATTGATGCTTTCAGTAGGATTGATGAGTTGCAAACAAAATCAGGATCGTCATACATTGAAACTGGCCCACGGGCTCAATGATGCCCACCCTGTGCATTTGAGTCTTTTAGAGATGGCTCGACTGCTGGAGGGGTTGTCTGGAGGAAAAATGGCTATGGATATATATGCCAACGGACAACTGGGACAAGAACGTGACCTGATGGAATTACTGCAAATAGGCAGCTTGGATATGACCAAGGTATCTGCAGGTTCGCTGGAGAATTTTGTGCCCGAATTCAAAGTTTTAACCTTACCCTATTTGTTTTCTGACTCTACTCATACCTGGAATGTGCTACAAGGCGAGATAGGCAAAAAACTACTTTCCAAAGGAGAACAATATCGACTCAGAGGATTATGTTTTTATGACGCTGGCAGTCGCAGCTTTTATTCTAAGGAAGCCCCTGTGAATTCACCCAAAGACTTAGAAGGACTGAAAGTCAGAGTCATGAACAGTCAATCGGCTTTCAATATGGTCAATGCGCTGGGAGGATCTCCTACCCCTGTGTCATTTGGCGAACTGTATACTGCCTTGCAACAAGGCGTGGTGGATGCAGCTGAGAACAATGCCCCAAGCTTTTACACGTCTCGTCATTACGAAATATGTAAGCACTACTCCATCGATCAGCATACCACCGTTCCGGATGTGCTCATTGTGAGTACCTACCTTTGGGACAAGCTCAATGAACAAGAGAGAAAATGGCTCCAGCAGGCAGCGGATCAATCTGTGGAGTATCAAAAACAAGTGTGGGCCAGCTCTGTTCAGGAGAGTTTAGCCGAGGTGCAAAAGGCAGGAGTTACTATTTATCACCCCGAAAAGGCTCCTTTTCAGGAAAAAGTAGCCAAGCTCTACGATGAGTTCAAAACTCAGCCTGAGATTTTTCAACTGATTAAAGACATACAAAACGCAGATCAATAAACTCAAGATGAGAGAAAAAATAGATCAAATATTAGAATACATTTTAAGTCTGTTGCTAGGTCTCATGGTGTTGAATGTACTATGGCAAGTGGCCTCCAGATTTTTACTTAATGACCCCAGTGCGTTCACTGATGAACTCTCAAGGTATTTACTCATTTGGGTAGGTCTGCTGGGAGCTGCCTATGCGTCTGGTAAAGGCATGCATGTGGCCATCGAATTGCTCGAAAGAGCACTCAGTCCAAAAAAGCAGCGCATTCAGCAGCTTTCCATTCAAGTCATCATTATCGTATTCGCATTTCTAGTATTGATCGTGGGTGGCATTCGTCTGGTGCATATTTCCTTTCAACTTGGTCAGACCTCATCTGCCATGCACATTCCTTTGGGTTATGTCTATCTGGCGCTGCCATTAAGTGGGGTATTGATTGCCTACTACTCTTTCTCTGATTTTATCAAACTACTAAAAAAGAACTAATGGAAAATATTGAAGTCATTGTATTGGTACTGGGTTTCATTACTTTATTGGCTATTGGCGTACCGGTGGCCTATAGTGTGGGGCTCGCTTCATTAGTCACCATTCTGATCAACATAGATACACTTCCAGCTTTCACTACCATCGCTCAGCGAATGGCTACTGGTCTGGACAGCTTTTCCTTGCTGGCCATCCCATTTTTTATCCTTGCCGGACAAATCATGAATCAAGGAGGCATTGCTCAGCGTTTGATAGCATTTGCTAAAGCACTGGTTGGTTCTTTTCCTGGTGGATTGGCGTATGTCAATATCATCGGTGCCATGTTGTTTGGCGCGATTTCTGGGTCGGCTATGGCCGCAGTTTCAGCTATTGGTGGCACTTTGGGACCAAGGATGGAAAAAGAAGGATATGAAAAGTCCTATAGCGCCGCGGTCAACATCGCCTCATCTACGACAGGCTTGGTGATTCCACCATCCAATATTTTGATTGTATACTCCTTGGCCAGTGGTGGAGTGTCAATTGCTGCCCTCTTTTTGGCTGGTTATATCCCTGGATTATTGATGGGATTGGCACTGATGCTGGTCGCTTATATCTATGCAAAAATCAAAAATTACCCTCGAGGGGACAAGTCTAGTTTGGGCCAGGTCTTGAGCACTTTTATTCAAGCTTTCCCTAGTTTGATGATGTTGGTGGTCGTCATTGGTGGTATCGTGGTAGGTATATTCACAGCTACTGAGGCTTCGGGCATCGCCGTACTGTACACTTTTGTGTTGTCCCTAGTTTATAAAGAATTGACGGTTGAAAAAATCAGACAAATCGCTATTGGATCTGTTGGTACCACTGCAGTAGTAGCGTTATTGATCGCTTGTTCGATGAGCATGTCGTGGGTGATGGCTTACGCTGACATCCCTCAGGCGGTGACCGCCGGATTGCTCAGTATCTCTGACAACCCTTGGGTGATTCTACTACTCATCAATTTGCTGTTGCTTGCAGTCGGTATATTCATGGATATGACTCCAGCAGTTTTGATCTTTACTCCTATTTTCCTACCAGTAGTTACGGCTATTGGGATCGACCCCGTTCACTTTGGAATCATCATGGTGATGAACCTTTGCATAGGGCTTTGTACGCCGCCTGTGGGTTCGGTACTTTTTGTAGGCATAGGTGTAGCGGGAATTTCGCTAGACAAAGTGATCAAACCTTTGATTCCGCTGTTCATTGCTATGATCATCGTATTAATGCTGGTGACTTATTTGCCAGAATTAAGTTTGTTCCTACCAGGGCTGTTTGAGTAATTCGATATCAATCTCATTAGGCTAGAACCCTGACCTTTTCAGGTCAGGGTTCTAGCGCTTCCATGATATTACCGCTATAGAACTCAACCATTTTTATTATATTGGTTAAAAACTACTTAAGCCAAATACGCCCAACATTTTGATATGTTCAATTAAACTATAGCTAGCATGAAAGCAATACTTCTAACCTTAACGGTTTTACTTTCCTTTATTCAAAATTCAATTAGTCAGAATTATAAAGTCGGTGTTCTATTTGACCAGTTTGCAAGCGCAAGGTGGAAAATAGATTCCATGCATTTGAAGCAATCCATGGAAGCACTAGACATTGCTGCCGACATACAAGTCGCTCATTCCCAATTGGAGGTTCAAAAAAAACAGGCACGAACCATGATTGCCGATGAAGTAGATGCACTGATCATCATAGCTGTAGATGGAGAAAAGATGAGCGACATTGTATCTGAAGCTAAAGCAAGAGACATTGTCGTAGTGGCTTATGCGCGCCCTATTATTAATAGTGAAATCGATTTTTTTATAGGCTACGACAATGCTGAAATCGGCAGAAGACAAGCTCAATCTGTCTTAAAAAACACAGATGGAGGAAATATCATTCTCGTGAATGGCCCAACGACTGACTATAATGCAATAGTATTCAGAGATAACCAGATGGAGGTATTGCAGCCCTATTTAGATGCTGGCAAGGTGAATATCGTGAATGACATCATCCTTGATAGTTGGAGCGAAATGTCGGTACTTCTAAAACTGTATGACCTCAAACCAAATCTGCAAGATGTAAATGCCATTATAGCTGCGACTGATAATTGTGTGAGTGCTTTGGCTGAATTTGCGAATAATAACGAATTACTACAAAAAATTTATGTGACCGGGCAAGATCCCTCTAAAGAAACCATTAAGAGAATTGAAATGGGTGTTCAAAACATGACTGCTTTTAAACCCATTCAGCCCATGGCTAAGAAAACAGCAAACATTGTTCAGGCGATATTATCTGGTCAGGCCACTGGCAAATTCACCAATCTGACAATTCAAGATGTAAGTTTTAATGCCTATTTGTTTAGTCCAACTATAATAGACCAGGATAACATTGATGTATTTAAGGTACTGATCAATTAGGTTTTTCAGCAACTAGGAAAACGATATCATAGAGCAAATAGTAACATCACTATTCAGGTATGTAGATTTAAATTGAAAAAAAGCCGTACCCAAACCAGGGTACGACTTTCAACACTTAATATCTTGAAATAATTATTTCGGAACAAAAGTAAAAGTAATCATCAACGTAGGTGCTGGGTAGTATTCTACGAGGCCGTTTATTGGAACTGCTATTTGCATTCTTTCCGCAGAGATCGATTTAATGATATAAGTAGGGGTACCTCCCCAAAATCCGAGAAATTGATTATCCGACAATACGATTCTGGCCTGTTTTGTAGAAGGATTTCCAGGAAAATCGAAAGTTATCTCTTCGGACACAATTTGATCTGCTGGCACTCCTATCTCATTATAAGCAGTGACTATGTGGTCGTCATGACTCAATGACCAAGTCGCATTCGTAGCTGGAGTGAAGGTAGCAGCAGCCATGGGCAACGTCGAAGTACTTTCTGATACATCTGTAATAGTTGTTAAGCTTTGCTCTTCTAGCACCCTGGCATGAACAACACTAGAAAGTACGCTGCCGTTAACTGGGTCTATTGAGTAACTGCCATCATCATAAAAGGTAAATTCATTGTCATACTCAGCTTCTAATCCGATAGGAATACCACTTATTGAACTCAAGGCATTGTCAGGAGCACCAAACAAAATATTCATTAAATTTGATACGTGCCCAGCACCATCGCTTCCTGTTGTAACAGAGGTGCTAAGCACCCATGTTTTACCATCAGTAGCATTAGGGCCCCCACTTAGCATTTCGCTAATAGATGTAGCAATAGTTACCGTAACTGAGGCAGTCGTTGTTCCGCCCTGGCCTGTGGCAGTTAGTACTACCTCATAAGCTCCGGCATCTGCATAAGTATAAGTTGGGTTGACCTCTGTACTTGTACCAGCATCATCACCAAAATCCCAACTATATTCTGTCACATTTTCAGTTTGTACTGAAAATGTGATTTTAAATGGGTTATCTGCATCAGCTTGAAAACCGATCACTCCCAGTAATGGAGGGTCTTCATCCTCAGAGCAAGCACTTATCAACATTAGAGCTGACAATAACGACAATCTTAATATTGAAGTAATTATCCTTTTCATATCATTAAAGTTTACTAGTTAAAGAAATTATTTTAATCGCGCACATCCCACCACACTTTATTGGTGAGATCATCGCCGTTCATTTGTTCTACTGCTATTTCGTAATTGGAAGGATTTTGAAGTTGTTCGTTCAAAGGATACACCAACCTCGAAGGCAGATATCCATCTGTGTCTCCTTTCGCGAAATTGATTCCGTCTCTTTGTGGAATTCTTGGGTATCCTGTCCTACGAATATTCGAATAGGCCTCTCCAAAATTTGGTGCCAGCGCTATCCACATTTGCGTACTTATTTGTTCAAATTGTTGTTCTTGAGTCCCACTTAGCGTTGATGATGGCTCTAGCAGGAAATCATCTATTTCTGCTAGCGACACCCCCCATTGCAACAAGCTTTGACTAATTCCTAGCCGATACATGGCATTACTATTTTCAGAGGTAAGGCCGAACAATGCAGCTTCGGCTCTCAAAAAATAGATTTCAGCACTTGTCATCAAGTAGGTGGTAGCGTCGATACCCACTAAATCATCAGTAGGCTCACTGGTATTGTCAATGTCCCAAAGAGGAAATGTACTATCAGCCAAACCATTCGGCATACCAATGTATTCTCCGTCAACATTAGGTTTTGCATAAATGGACAATCTTGGATCATTCGTGTTTTTTAATTGATCAATAATCTTTTCTCCCATTCGAAACCTGAAAAATTGAAAAATATCATACCAAGGATTATTCAACGAGATGTCGGCTTCTAGACCAGTCCATTTGACCTGGTCCGAAATTTCATCAATTAATGGTTTTGAAATACATTCAGCAATCACCGGGTCTGCATACGAAGCATCAACAAACCGCATTCTCATTGCAAGCCTCAGCCTGAATGAATTAATAAATTTTGCCCATTTGGTAAGGTCGTTGTTATAAATTGGATCACCGCTAGGAAAGCCCTTAGCTGGATCTCCAGATTCTACTTCTGCCAATATTGTGGCTAGTTCTTCTATTATTCCTTTATAAATAGTCTCTTGCTCGTCATATTTTGGTTGCAAAATATCCTTTCTTCCCCATCCACCTTCTGTATAAGGCACGCTACCAAATGCATCTGTGAGTGTCGCATAAGTATAAAGTGATATCACTGAGCCGATGGCATGTTGTAATGAATTCTCGTACTCACCTCCTGGTTCCGTCAAATACCTCACTTCATTGCTATGTCGCAATACCTTATAGTAACCTTCAAAAACAGAATTTGAGAGTCCTCCTGTAAAATCAATTTTATAAATATCTGTTTGGTGATCCACATTGAGACCTACATAAAAATGCGAATACTGAGCCCCTGCTTGATATTGCAAACTGCGAACACCAGTACTAAAAAGATTGTGAACTGATTTACTGAAAATGGCCTCAGGATCTATATCAGATAATGCGTTCGGGTCAACGTTGATATCACCAAACTCATCCGTACAAGAAACCATCGAAAACAGTATCCATACAGTCAAAATTTTGTATATAAAATTCATGCTCATCATTGCTCTGTTTAAAACTTCATTCTTAATTGAACCCCCATAGTTCTGGCTGAAGGCAATGTACTGTGCTCAAACCCATTGCCCGTATTTCCACTACTATAGCCTGCCTCAGGATCTATATGATCGGCCGGTTTGTAAAAAAATAAGAGGTTACGACCAGTTAGGGAAAGTGTGGTCTCTGGTATAGATACACTTCCTATTTTTCGTGGAAGCTTATAGTTGATCACTACTTCTCTCAATCTCACACTTGATGCGTCCAGAACCGATGGAGTAATGATCGTATTAACAAATAAATTGTAACCAATAAATGTTGGCTGAACTGGAACTGTGTTGGGTTGACCTGTGCCTTCATTTATTCCTGACTCTACAAATCCTTCTGGTGTCACTCCAGGCAGTGGGACTTGGTAATTTGTTGCTGGATCATGAGTAGCATACCATTCATCTCTTCCCTCTAGTGTTTCTGCTCCTGTGCCATATAGCATTTTATATGATTTGCCCCAAGAGTAAATATTACCACCCATACTCACATCTATCAAGAAACTCAGGCTAATGTTTTTATAACTAAAACTACTTCTGAATCCTCCCATCCAATCTGGATTAATGTTACCATGGGAAACACGTTCTCCTCGTTGGGCATGACCTTGCTCGTTTATCAACTTATTTCCTAAAGCATCTCTTTTGTAATCTACGCCCCAAATTTCTCCATAAGGCTGACCTGGTACTGCTTCTATCGTTGCGTGCCAATTCGAACTCAATACCAAACTCTCTAGATTAGAATGGATTTCTGTGACAAGGGATCTATTTCTTGTGAAAGTCCCAGTCATAGTCCATGAAAATCCTTTTGTGTTTTTAAATGGGCTAAAATCAACCTGAAGCTCTATTCCTTTGTTTTGAACAGTTCCTGCGTTGAGTATTTTGCTATCATACCCTGTTGAAAAACCGAGCGGCACGAACATTATTTGGTCTCTGGACTCACTCCAATAATAAGTCGCATTGACGCTCAAATTCCTAAACATGACTAAATCTGCACCTAACTCCCAAGAATAAGTTTCTTCCGGTTTCAAATCCAAGGTGGGTAAGCGGTCTGGCACAGAAGCTAATGGATAATCGAGCGACGTTCTGCTCAAAGTATAGTATTGATCAACTTGATAGGGTTGCGTATCGTTTCCGACTTTGGCATAAGATCCTCTGATCTTTCCTGAGTTTATAAAATCTGGTAACGCGAAGGTATTGGAGAACAACCAGGACATATTAAGAGAGTAGTAGTCATACTGTCTATTCTCTACTGGCAATGTGGATGACCAATCACTACGGTAGGTCAAATCCAAATATAAGATATCTTCGTACGAGACTGACCCTAAACCATAGAGTGAATTCACCCTTTTACTGCTAAAATCTTCGCTAGCTATTTGAGATGAGTAATTACTCATCGTGTAAAATCCTGGTACATTCATTCGTGTAGCTTCGACGCCTAAGTTCCCACTTTCATTGTACCTGATGTTTCCACCTAAGCCTAAGCTGTAATTGATAGATCCAGACTCTCCATGATAATTTAAAAGAAAGTCGGAGTTCCATTCAAGACTATTACTTGTGTTTTTCGAATATTCTCCTGTTCCATTGCCCATGGTTAAAGTACCTGCATTGGCGTAGGCTTCTGTCCTGGCACTAGATTGATCAAATCCACTTCTCAATAGTAAGGACAGCTTTTCAATTATTTTATAATTAATAGCCAATGAGGATTGAACACGGTTCTTGTAGTCTTGATTGGCCACATTGTCTAGCACCCAATACGGATTGTTATATGTCCGATCACTGGTCCAGGTCATTTCATTGCCATCCGCATCATACTTATTGGCTTCCAGATCTTCCGTCCCAATATTTCGAGGCATTATTGTCAATGTCATTCCGGCATTTGCACCATTTTCGGTCAGCATGGGTCTATTTTTCACATGATTATGAATATAGTTGAGCTTAGCATCGACTGAAAGTTTGTCATTCAACTGCGAAACCCCTCTGATGCTAAATGATTGTCTACTCAATGAATTGTTTGGCGACATGCCATTACTATTTTGATTGGTGAAAGAGGTTCGAACCGAAGATTTCTCGTTGCCGGCCTCTACACTGATAGAATTGATGAATTGAGTTCCGGTTTGCAAATACGACTCCATTGGATTTCCCTTAGGGGAATATGGCTTTGACTGACCCGTCCAATCCACTAATTCCTGACCTTCCATCTTAGGCCCATAACTCCATGACCAAGGATCAGTATTGTCAGGGAAGCCTTCTGAATTAATATTGGGGTAAACACCATATGCGCCTTGACCGTACTCATTTTGCAGATCTGGTAACACCAAAGGGTTTGATATTGAAAAAGCTGAACTAAACTCTACCCCTATTCCTTTTTTCTGTGTCCCTTTTTTAGTGGTGATCAAAATCACGCCATTCGCACCCCTGCTACCATACATGGCTGCTGCACCAGCCCCTTTCAACACGCTCATCGACTCTATATCCTCAGGGTTGATATCACTCAGCGCATCTCCATAATCAATTTCTCCACTTTGCTGAAAACTGCTATTAATTGGTATTCCGTCGACTACGAAAAGCGGTCGATTATTGCCTGTCATGGATGATATGCCTCTCAAGACTATTCTAGTTGATCCGCCTACGCCTGTTGAAGACTGAGTGACTTGTAGACCAGCTACTTTGCCAGACAACGAATTGATGAAATTATCTTCCTTAGCACTGGTGATTTCTTTACTCTCCACCTGAGTAATGGAATACCCCAATGATTGCTTGTCTCTTTCTAAATTCAATGCCGTGACTACCACCTCGCTCAGAGAAACAACATCTTCCTGCAAAATAATATCTAAATGGTCTTGGTTATGTATTTGAATTTCTTGAGAAATAAAACCAACATAAGACACCAATAGAATCGTATTATTTTCAACAGTGAGATTGAATTCCCCATCAATGTCAGTAATTGTACCCTTGTCAGTACCTTTAATTTTAACAGCTACTCCAGGCAGCTCCATTCCATCTTCTGAAGAAACAATTTTACCAGTCACCTCACGGGTATCAACCTGGTTATTTCCAGAAGAAAACTTTCCACTTTGAGCATAGACTGAAGCCGTTGCTGTCATCACATTTAATACTGTGAGAAATAATGCTAGTCTCATCATAGGATAAATTTTGTCCCGCAATCTATTTGAAGGCCCCTTTTTCAATTCACTTGGCTTCATGATGCAAATTTTAATTAATCATTAACCATTAATGATCTAGAAAAAACATGTAATAATTATAACCAGGCCTATAAATGGGGTGAAATGAGCCTATTAGGTTTAATTAAACTCTTGGTTTTACAGGTGAATGATGACTCTGTCCATGGATTTGAAGCTTGACTGCATAGACCGCTTCTCTATAGGAAAGCACGATTGTTTGTCTACGCTCAGGAAAGGATAGTTTTTTGTATATATATAATATATGGAGCAATTGCACTTCCAGTTTGACAAGAAAACAGTTCAAAACATCCATACAAAATCCGAATACTTTAAGTATTTTACTATAAGAAAGTACTTTCAAGATTTCATAAGAAAGTATAAATTGGGAGTTGAAAAATGTTCCAGATTATCAAACAAATCAGCTAATATTATCAACCAGTTTCTAAATAGCCAATTCTCCGCACTAGACAGTAAGAAAAGTCGTTGGACTTTAGCTTCTGCAATAGGAATATATGCTATATTTTTCATGAATTTGTACGTTCCTTTCAATGTGCAAAAATGGCCTCAAAATATCGACATGCCTCAATTTCTATACCTTTCTGCATTCGGTATAGTGGCATGGGTTTATCTCATTCTAACACAAATAGTACTCAAAGAACATCTTAATTTTCAACGGTTTACAAACAAACATTTTATTGTTTGGACTACGCTAGAATTGCTCTTGATCAGTTTTTTGATGGCACTTTTATTTGGTGAGCGCCAATCTGATTTATTACATGAATACTGGTTGGCAATTAAACAATCACTACTAGTGGGACTGATTCCATATTCTGGAGTCATATTGTATTTCAAATTTTCAGAAAAGAATAGACGCTCAATTTCGACTAATCACCTGGTAAAGATTACTGACTCGAATGGTGACCTTAAACTGGTAGTAGACAATAGTCAACTGCTATTTTTAAATTCTGCAGATAACTATGTAGAAGTATATTATCTCAAAGATGGCCTTATCAAAAAAGAATTGGTTCGTACCACATTGAAAATACTGGAACACCAATTGTCAAATCAACCAATTAGAAGATGCCAGCGATCCTATATGGTGAATATTAATCGGGTGGCCGTTATCCAAAAAAATAGTCAGGGATACAATATTGAATTGAACGGATATGACAAGCCAATTCCTGTTTCCAAAAATTATAAGCAGTATTTTGTAGATCTTTTAAATGATTTACAATCTGAATAAATCTTTGCGTTCACCCCAAATCAGTTTGGTTTATCCCTAAATCCTAATGCTATTAGGGATTCATATCTCTTTTTCCAAAGTTTACTTAGATAGATAAAATTTAATCGAAAGAACATTTGAATATGCGTAGGGATATAGCGGTTTGGGGATTGTGTTTATTGTTCTCATGTAGGTCTACTGAAAGCGAAAAAAAGCTTGAACTAGAAACTCCAGTAGTTGTCTCAGCAACTGATAGTGGCAATAACAAAGATGGTGCTCAACTATTCAAGACTTGTGTGGCTTGTCATGGCCAAAATGCAACAGGCAATAAGTCTTTAGGCGCCCCGTCTCTAGTCAACCAAGATGATTGGTATTTAATAAGACAATTAGAGAATTTTAAAACGGGAATTCGCGGTACTGATCCTTCTGATACACAAGGAACGCAAATGGCAGCTATAGCCAAATTACTAGACAGCCCCGAAAAAATAGTATCCGTAGTTGCTCATATTAAATCACTGCCTAAGTCAAACACAACTAAAACTATAGACGGTGATCCTGAGGCTGGCAAGCAATACTACAGCATGATCTGTGGCGCATGCCATAGTGAAGGTGGGATAGGTAATAAGGACTTAAACGCTCCTAGACTAGTTGGCACTGATGATTGGTATTTATATAAACAATACAAAAACTTTGAGGCGGGTACCAGAGGATCGCATCCAAAAGATGATTATGGCTCACAGATGCAGATGATGTCTACCTCGTTACCAGATGACGAAGCACTATCCAATGTGATTGCATACATAAAATCTCTTGAGAAGTGATGAAAGGATTTTTTACTTCCGCCATACTACTCGCCGCTATTTTATTGTTCATTCGGTTCAATAATGCCTTGAGAGATCACGGAGCGATCATCAAGCTGTGTGACACCTGCCCTCCTGGCTTTGAACTAACGAGCGACAATCAATGCGAGCCTCGCAACCTGTATATGATGTACAGTTCATTAAATGATAAAGGCGTTGGCGGACTGAAAACGGCATTACCAGAGGTTCGAGCTGGTTTTTCTCCGCAGCAAATTGATTTGGGACGTTATCTTTTCTTCGACCCTGTCTTATCACGCGACGGCACCATCTCTTGTGCCAGCTGTCATAACCCGGACAAAGGATTTAGCGACGGTTTGAGCCAAAGTGTTGGGATAGACAACTACGTTTTGCCTCGATCAGCTCCTTCGCTATGGAATGTCGCCTACATGCAAAGGTTCTTCTGGGATGGTAGAGCCACGACTCTCGAAGAACAAATGAAGGGGCCATTATATGATGCACATGAAATGGGAAATAACCCTGACTCCCTGCTGGCTACGCTGAATCGAATTGATGAATACAAAAAGCTATTCTCCATTGCTTTTCCTGAGCGTAGAGGCAATAACATCTCGTTGCCAGAAATCTATACAGCCATCGCCGCTTTTGAATCCTCATTGATTTCATTGAATAGTAGATATGATCAATATGCCCATGGTTACTCAGACGCTTTGACGCAAAAGGAGAAAGAAGGGCTTAACGTTTTCCGATCATTCGTGGCTCGCTGTGCGGAATGCCATACCCCTCCGCTATTCACCAATCAACAAATTGCAGTCTTAGGCACACCAGATCCTGAAGGCATGCCCTTTGACCCCGGCGCTCAGATTCCTATGAACGATTCTACGTTTAGAGGAGGATTCAAAGTTCCTAGCCTTAGAAATATTGAAAAAACAGCACCTTATATGCATTCTGGAAGATTTAAGGATTTAAGGGAGACTGTGCAATTTTATACGGATGGCAGAGGACACGCCGTACCTGAAAATGAACAGCTCATATTACATTGGCATATATGGGAACCCAACTTGGCTGATCATGAACTTGATCGTTTAGTTGATTTTTTAAAGACTTTAACGGACGAAACTTTCAAACCAAAAGTCCCAGATCAAATACCATCAGCCTTGGAATCTAAATTAGCAAATTAAAAATATCAATATTAAAAGTATGGAAAAATCTAAAAAATGGCCTCGGATTCTGATAGGGATAGTCCTTCTATCAGCAGGTGTATTCATTGGAAAAACATGGTTCAACCCTCCTATGGCTATACCTCTACCAGTTACTTATATAAACAACGAAGGGGGAAATACCGGAACGATACCCAGCTCATATGATCCAATCAACGGGAAAATCATTGAGGTCAAGGAAGGAGACAAAATTCAAGATGCGGTGGTCGAAGCCAAATCGGGTGACTTGATTAGGGTTTATCCAGGCGTCTATAACGAAACGGTGTACATCGACAAGGATGGTATTACACTTCAGGGAGTAAAAGTCAATAGCGAATGGGCCACTTTAGATGGACAATCACAACTGAATGATGCCTTTTTATATTCTGGAAATAATATCACGATTGAGAATTTCAAAATCATTAAATACAAAGGAAATGCCATCATGGGACAGGCTGGCAACAACTACGTCATCCGAAACAACTGGATCATTGATACAGGCGTGTATGGCATATTCCCTCAATTTGGTAAGAATGGCCTGATTGAGTACAACATTTTGTCGGGCATCGAAGATGCTGCCATATATGTAGGGATGTGCGACAACGTGGATGTAAAATTCAATGAAGTATTCGAAAGTGTGGCAGGTATTGAGATAGAAAACTCAAGACATGCGCTGGTAGAAAGCAATTATGTGCATGACAACACCGGTGGAATTTTGGTGTTCATCACTCCAGGATTACCGATCAAAACAACTTTTGATGTAATTGTGAGAGACAATTTTGTGGTAAATAACAATACGCCAAACTTTGCCATTCCAGGTTCGATGGTATCCAGTATCCCAAGGGGCACAGGAATTGTGATCATGGCTGCTGACGACGTCATTGTAGAAAACAACATCATTTCCGGCAACATCAACGCTGGAATTGCCATTACAGACTTATCTTTTGGTGCTCAAATATCTAAAGACCCAGACTCAGATCCGTATCCAGACCGGTTGGTTATTTTAGACAACTTCATGCACGGCAATGGCACCGATCCTATTGAAGAAATCAAGGTGGCCATGATGACACAATTCAGTGAATTAGGCCCAGACATTGTTGCAGTTGGTGGAGGCAAGGGTAGTACCATAAGAAATAAAAGTCAATACAGAACCTTTGGCCTTGGGGGGTATGGCGAAGCGACCATTTCCAACACTAAAAATGTAAAAACATTTCTGCTGGACGAACTTGTACAACCACGAAGCATCACTGCTTCGGAGCGTGCAAAGTTGACTTATTATGGGATTTGTGCTGGATGTCATGCTTATGATATTAAGATGATAGGACCACCTACTAAAGTGATCCAAGCACTATACAAAAACAACCCAGAAGGAATTGCGGAATATGCCGCGAACCCAGTCAAAAAACGTCAGGATTTCGCCGAGATGCCTCCGCAGAAGCATATCGATGATGAAACTCGTTTTGAAGTGGCTAAGTTCATGCTGAGTTTGACTAAATAGTATGGTTGATTAAACTGAATTAGATAATCAGATAAAGCCAATAAGCTTTTGCTTTCAAGGGTTTTCACTTTATACATGGTTATAATAGTGAAAACCCTTGAAGTTTATGCCTTTGCTCTCAGCCAAACTTTGCACGCGTTTAGCTTTTTCAGCGTAACGCGTGGTTATTCCACCAGCACAATTTCCCCTGCTGTATTAAGTGTCCCCCTGCTGGTGCGAGCTTGTAGCTCGTACCTATTCAACTTCACATTCAAATATAATCGATATCCAAAAGCCTTAATCACGTGTATATTCGATGGTGCTATGGTATTTCCAATGTTCAGACTCTAATATGAAATTAGCCTCAACTAGATTGTTGTGTATGCGATCCAGCGAATGGCAAATGGAACTGCTTAATTGTCATCTCAACGTGAGGAGAGATCTAAACGATTATAGCTGTGACTTCAATAGGCCAAAACATTCCTCCCCCAGTCGGAATGACAGATCTTTAACTTAATGACAGTGAGCTTGCGTCAGCGGAGTCAGCAGGGGTCTTTCAATAAGGATTTCGCATTATCACAGAGTCTTGTGACATCTTATGACATTCTCAGACAAGGAATGAAACCATTTGAAGTGGATTTTTGAAAAATCCTTTCACCTTTGACAAAACGATAAACACCATGATCAAAAACTATCTACTCATTGCTATTCGCAACCTGATCAAAAATAAGAATTACGTAATCATCAATACATTAGGCTTGGGCATTGCCATTGCTTGTAGTCTAACAGCATACATTCTTATTGCCTTCAATATTGAATTTGACGACTTTCATGACGAAGAAAAAGTCAGTCATATCTTCCGAGTGCATTCGCATGTAGTTATAAATGGTTCTGACTTTAGACAGGCAGTCAGCACACCCACACCAATTGGCCCAATGGCGACTGCCGACATTGCCGGTATCAAAAGGTACCTGAGATATGCGGGCAGTCAGGGAGGTGGAGCCAGCGTGAGTTATATCAACGAAGCTACCAATACCAACAATACCTTCGGTGAGTATGTGACCTATGCAGATAGTACCTTATTCGATTTTTTTGATTTCCCTTTAATTGCAGGTGATCATCAAGCATTCAAAAGCTTGCACAGCATTTTTCTAAGTGAAACAATTGCCAAAAAATATTTTGGTGATGAAGATCCCATTGGTAAAGTACTTACCATGAGTTTCGCTCGTGGTGTAGTGAAAAAAGTTGTGGTTGGGGGAGTATTGGCTAAAGTCTCGGTAAATAGCTCAATCTATTTGCCTATGGTAATGCGTTTCGAGCACTTTGAAGAAATGCGCGCTTTGGATCAACCCGTATGGGGCGATTGGAACGCTCCTGCAACCTTTTTTGAACTGGAAGACCCATCCCGAGCAGATGAAATTGCAGGATATTTTGACAAATACTTGCCCAGACGCAATGAAGCATTCAAAGAGCAGGTAGTAGAACGTGTAAGTCTAGAACCATTTAAATCCAAAATCGATCCTACGATCCTCACCTGGAGCTACGTCAATGCTCCTATTCCTTTAGAACCCCTACTTATATTCATCATTTTGGCCGTCATGATCATGTTGATTGCCTGTTTCAATTTGACCAATACTTCTATTGCCATGGTGGCCAATCGACTCAAAGAAATTGGCGTAAGAAAATCCCTTGGAGCAAACAAAACACAAATCATCACTCAATTCATGTTGGAAACAGTAATTGTAGCTTTACTTGCACTAGTAGCAGGTTATGTGATGTCGACGATCATCGTTCCTGAGTTTACAGCCATGTGGGAATTGCCTTATGGTCTATCTGATCTGAGTGGAACCAACCTGATGGTCACTCTACTTTCATTAGTACTCATCACTGCACTTTTGGCTGGTGTGTATCCTGCCTTGTTTAGCTCCAAGTTGAATACCATTTCACTACTGAAAGGAAAAGTACAAGTGAAAGGCACCAATCTCTTAACCCGATCACTCGTTTCTGTCCAATTTGCAATTTCTGTAATCGTATTAATAGGCGGAATTGTCTTTATACAAAATGCCAAATTTCAGGAACAAATAGATTTTGGTTACCAAAAGGATCAATTGATGCTTATTGATATAAAAAGCGAAAAAGAATATCATGCATTGGCAGCCAAAGCTCGATTGAATCCAAAAGTATTAGCGGTAGGCTCAACTGAACATCAAATTGGCTATAGCAGTTACCCAAATCCCATTTCATTTGAAGGTCAAGAAATCGAAGTCAGACATTTAGAATTTGGTGAATACTATTTTGAAACCATGAATTTCGATTTTGTGCAAGGCCGTCCTGCAGACTATTTCAAAACAAATGATTTTGAGGAAGCAGCGGTGGTGAGTAGACAATTCTTGAAAACCCTAAATATTCAAGGAGACCCAATAGGTCAATACGTTACGATCCGTGAACAGAAGAAAAAGATAGTTGGAGTGATAGAAGACTTTGTAGACAATGTCTTTCGATCCAAAGAACCAGAACCCTACATTTTTTACGCTACTGTCGGTGAGCGTTGGAGAAATATGATCGTAAGAGGACAAGCTCAGGATTTAAGCGCTATCAATAAATATTTGGAATCAGAGTGGAAAAAAATGTACCCCACACAACCCTATTCCAGCCGCTATCAGGAAGATGTAGTCCTTGCAGAAAGCAATCAAACCAATGGCAATCTGAAAAAGATATTCTTATTTCTTACCATACTCGGCGGGCTACTCTCTGCTTCTGGCATCTATTCATTGGCTTCCTTGAATATCGCCAAACGCACCAAAGAATTGGGCATCAGAAAAGCATTGGGCGCTACCATGCAAAACATCCTCTATCTACTTAACAAAGAGTTTATAATCATTTTAGTGACAGCCGGTATACTCGGCAGTGTAGGCGGCTACTTCGGCGCGACCTGGATCTTGGATTTGATATACGCCTTTCATATTCCTATTCAGTTGACCACGGTCGCGCTGAGCGCCTTGGCCATATTCATCATTGGTATCACTACCACGAGTATCACGATTTACAGAGGTGCCCAAGCTAATCCTGTAGATACGCTTAGAAATGAATAGTTGAAAGAGCCCTATACAATCAACCCAAAGGATTTGTAAATGAGTTATTTTTAGCCTTGCAAACTCAAAAGCACCATGACTAAGGAAGTACGAGCACTTTTTCTGATTCTTATCCTCATAGTTGCGCCTTTCCTCATTTATGCCTACCTGCAGGTTCGGTCTTTAGATGAAGATGAAAAAATGGCAGCAACTGCTTATGAAAAACAAATGGAAGCCGTACTCTTTTCACTTAATCAATATGCGGACGACATGATGAATAGGTGGGTACGACAACTTGCGGATAATCAGCAGACCTTGATGCAAAATGCCAATATGTTGATTCTAGGCAATGAATCTATTCAGATGCTCGTGCTAAAGAATATGGATACGCAAGTGGATAGCATTTGCAGCAATGAATATGTCAGTATCAATGCAAATACAAAAAAAGGAATAGATCAATGGTATTCAAAAAAGGACTCTGTCCTCAACCGCCTATCCCAATACCTTGAAGCTGGTTTCCAAAAAATTCAATCTGCGGATGACTGGGTACCAATCGATGGACTGAGGCCTGATCAGGCGGGCTTTACAATCATGGCGTATGACCAAGATTCTGTACTATACAATGCTCTTTTTATTGTAGAACGGAAATTTTGGATCGAGCAAATTCTGGGCCCTAGAATGCAAGAAATCAATCACGACGAATTCTCCATAGCTGTTGACAACTGGCCACCCAGTCAAACAGCTCAACAGTTGCTGTATCGCACTACAGCTTTCAAACTGAAAAAGACCTTTGTTAAAAACAAACTTTGGATCTTGCCTAACTCCTACTTATACATTCAGCCCAAAGGAAAAAGTTATACAGAATTGATTAAGGCTAGAGCGCAGGAAAATTTATACTTCTTGATTTTTTCCCTTTTTGCCATGTCGATTGGTACCTACTTGATGATTAGAAACATCAGGAACGCACTAAAAATCGCACAGCTCAAATCAGATTTTGTTTCCAACGTATCCCATGAAATTCGTACACCTCTGTCACTTATTCGCATGTATGCCGAAACCCTCATGCTTGGCCGAATCACCTCCGACGAAAAAAAGAATCATTACTATCAAACGATACATCAGGAATCTGGTCGATTAACTTTTTTGGTCAACAACATTTTAGATTTCTCCAGAATTGAAGGAAATAGGAAGACTTATCGCTTTGAAGAAAAAGAATTAAATGAGTTAATCAAATCATTGCATGAAAGCTACGGTCATTATTTTGCTGAAAAGAAAATCGATAGTCAGCTGACATTAAATGAAAACTCACTTCCAGTATCCATAGATGTGCAAGCATTCGAAGAAGCCATGTCCAATTTGATTGAAAACGCGATAAAGTATGGGAATGGCCAAAAAGAAGTATTCATTACGACATTTGAAGCCAATGGATTCGCCTGCTGTAGTATCAAAGATCAAGGCATTGGCATTTCAAAAAGCACACAGAAACATATATTTGATAAATTTTACCGAGTCGAAAGTGCTTTAACTCAAAAAACCAAAGGTACTGGGCTAGGTCTAAGTTTGGTCAAGCATATCATGGAATCGCATCAAGGAGAAGTGATCGTAGATTCTCGACTAGGCTTGGGTAGTACGTTCACTCTTAAGTTTCCCATAATCAAAACTAAATATGAATAAAATATTAGTAGTAGATGATGAGCCCGCCATGCGGGAAGGACTAGCAGACAATCTGCTTTTTGAAGGCTATCAGGTAGATCTGGCAGAAGACGGAAAAGCAGCTTTAAAAAAAGTAGCAGACCAGTCGTACGATTTGCTGGTTTTGGACGTCATGATGCCCGAAATGTCTGGTTTTGATGTTTGTAAAAAACTAAGAATGGATGGCAACAAAGTACCTGTCATTCTGCTGACTGCCAAAGGTGAAGAAATTGATCGGGTACTCGGTTTGGAATTGGGGGCGGATGATTACATCACCAAACCCTTTAGTCTTCGTGAATTACTCGCCAGAGTTAAAGCTGTATTAAGGAGGACTCAAGAAAGTAACTCTTCTACACCTCAACAATTTGAAACCATTGGCTTGATGGAAGTTGATTTCAAAAATTGTATTGCTAAAAAAGGTAAGGAAGAAATTAAACTGTCTCATAGGGAATTTGAAGTACTCAAATTTCTGAAGCACCATCAGCAAGAAATTGTAAGCCGGGATGAATTGTTGAAAAACATCTGGAAATACGACGAATTTCCTACTACCAGAACGGTAGATAATTTTATTCTTAGACTTCGACAAAAAATAGAAATCAATCCAAACGATCCCAAGATCATATTAACGGTTCATGGGATGGGATATAAAATGGTGGGATATTAAGGTTTTGACAATTTGTGACATCTGTTTACCCAAGGGTGACACACGGTAACATGAGTCGGCGTTATTTTGAATTCAACAATAACATAAAACTCAAAACCATGAAAAAATTTATTTTAGTTATCTCACTTGTCGGGCTGGTCAGCAACTTTACCCGAGCACAAGAATTAGAAACTGTAGAAGCAAAGTATCGAGGAAAACCGATTATTCAAATGACACTCAATGACAAAAAAACATGGGTACTATTAGACACTGGATCTGAGTATACAGTCCTGGATAGTGAAGCAAAGAAGAAATATGGGTTCTTTGTCAGTCATTCCAATGACGGTAGCATCAATGTATCAGGTCTCGGATCTGCCAACAATGGTCTGAAAGAAGTCACTCGTGCTGAACTGAAATTCGGAAATGTAAAACTCAAGGGGCAATCTTACGCCTACGACCTTTCTACAGTAGCTAAATCCATCCAACTCCGAACCGGCAAACGCATCACAGCCATCATCGGCACTCACATGATGCGAAGCTATGGATTCGTCATTGACATGCGCGATAGTACAGCTACTATGTATGTCAAAACCAAAAAGAAAAAGAAACAGTCTGACTTTTACTCTGAAGAAATGGTCATTGCTAAAAATGCAAAAAAATGATGAAAAGCACCACAAAAATCACATTAGCCGTTTTTTTGATTGTCTTGCATTGGGCGTCATATTCTTCGGCTCAGTCGGAAGAGGATAGAGAGAAGGAACCAGGTTTCTGGGAACTTATATTCAATGACTTCTTTGATGATCACGAGCAGGTCGTTCACAATAATTTTAAAAATCACTACAGAGTAATTGATTTAGAAAAACAATGGAAGTTCCAGATCGGAACAAATAATCGATGGGCAGAGCCACGTCATGATGATCAATCTTGGGTCAACATCAAAGTACCTGGAGATTGGGAAAATGACGGTTTCCATGGCTACGATGGATTTGCTTGGTATCGTATTCACTTCGACGGCAGAATCCTAAGACAAAATGAAGCTCACTATCTTGTGCTTGGCTTTATCGATGATGTGGACGAAACTTTTTTGAACGGCACTTTAGTAGGAAAAACAGGTGATTTTCCACCAAGATTCAGAACAGGATATGATTCGAATCGGGAGTATTTCATTGGCAATGAATTGATCAATTTCGATGGCGACAATGTGATTGCCGTAAAGGTGTATGACGAATATAAAAATGGTGGGATCGTAAAAGGAGAACCTGGAATTTATGTCTCTGGTGGTAGCGAACAATTGCTTCAGAATCTATATGGTCCATGGAAATTTACTAAATCAAACAGGAGAGTGTTTAGCGAACCCGATTTAGACGACGACAACTGGGATATCGTTCTAGTCCCATCTTATTGGGACAATCAAGGTTATCGCTCACTTGACGGTACTGCTTGGTATCGAAAAACATTCGAGCTTAGTTTTACACCAGAGGAAAGTGAAAACTACTATCTGACTCTTGGTCGAATTGACGATTTTGACATCACCTATTTAAATGGACAAAAAATAGGAGAAACCGACGATGGTAGAGATTTTGGGCAAAGCGGATCCTATCAAACCCTCCGTGTATACTCCATTCCAAATGGCTTACTAAACGAAAAGGGTAAAAACACAATCGCAGTCAAAGTCATTGATATGGGGCTCGAAGGGGGAATTTATTCTGGACCCATTGGGATCGTATCGGAAGAGGAGGTGACCAGAATGATAAGGAATAGGAAATAAAATACAACTTAGAATTAAATTCTCCAATTATCGAACTCATTGACTAAGAATATTTTTTATAACAAGATCAGCTTCGTGCTTTAAGCGATCCGTTGAATCCAACTTTGTTAAAATAAATATTGCATTAGAAATACTCTCTGTATTTGCTTTGCTTTTAAATTGCCTGTACAACTCATTTGCTTCTTGAACATTACCAAGGCAGAGTGAAGCTAAAGCATTATAATGCTGAGCGTTATAATTATTAGGATTTAACGTAAGGGCTATTTGAAATTGCTTTTTACTTTCCAAGTACTCTTTTCTTTGAAATTGAAAAGTGCCCGTTGCTGAGTAATTTTCAGAATATTCAATAATTATTTCATTCTCCATTCTTTTGCACTTTTCTGCAGAAGAAAATTCCTTTAAACTTTCAAATAAGGAAATCAACAACTTATTAGCAATTTGATACTTTCTAACAACTAAATAAGAGTCTCCTCTATTGGAAAATTTATACTTTTCCTGCTGATAGAATTTTAAAACGACTAGATAATCGTCAACTGCAGATTTCAATTCACCCATCTCAAGAAGGATGTCTGCTCGTTTTTCTCGGGCAGGCCAAAAATCAGAATTTAACTCAATTGCTCTATTAAAATCTAACAATGCTCGTTCCTTCTGGTTTTCGGCCAAAAACAAATTACCTCGGTTAAACAAGGACCCAATCAAGGTTGGTTCAATATCAAGAGACCGATTATAATAGAACAAAGCACTATCAGCTTTTCCCATTTTTTGAAAACACATGGCTAAGTTTTTATATACCCATCCATCCTTACTATTTTCCGAAATTATGGATTTAAAGTCTTCAATAGCTTCCTGATATTTTTCCTTAGTTGAGTAAACAAACCCTCTTGCATTTTTAGCCCTTAAAAAATCAGGGGCTAAATACATAGCTTGAGTATATGAGTCAATTGCCCAATCATATTCTTTAATATCATAAAAAATATTCCCTTGATAAAAAAAAGCAATTGCATAGGTCTGATTTAGCTTAATTAGCTTTTGAATTTCCACTAATGCTTCTTTAACAGCACCATATTTATATAGAATAGTAGCCTTCAATAGATATAATTCAGGACACACAAATTTTTCCTGTACCATATCAATTTTGGTAATAAAATTATTGGCCAATTGATATGAAACGTCATCACGTTTGATGTAAAGTGATGCTTTTGAATATATCCAAACCCTATTGACTATCTCAGAATTTGGATACATCTTCAATAGCTTTCCAGCTTCCATGTAAGTTCCATTCTTCTTATTAAAAAAAACTTCACTTAACAACCTGCCTAACAACTCTTGTTCATAGGAAGTACGTTCATTTTCAATATATAAATTGAGAAGTGCAGCAATTTCAATATCCAGATATTCATTAGACTTAAAATTGAAGTTTTCACTAAATAATGGTTGAATGATTGACATCTGTTCAAGATATTTCATTCCTTTAGAAAACTGATTTTTATTTAGCTCAATGAGAGCAATTTGCCACAACTCATTGTATCCCAAATTATCCAGTGATTCAGCTGATTTAAAATCTAAATAAGCACGTTCTAGTTCATTTTGTCTAACGTAATAATACCCGCGGGCTATTAGGTATTCAACTTTATTTTCACTGATTGTAATTGCTTTTGAATAAAAAATTTCCGCCATATGAAAATTATCAGAGTTTTCATAAATTCCAGCAGCTAACAGATAGGATGGGACAAAATCGGGATTAACTCCAATGTTGTTCAAAAAGTATTTTTGAGCTCGTTTTGGTTGTTTGTTAATAAAGTAAGTAAGCCCTGTATTATGATTTAAAAGAGTCGATTTCGGATCTATTAACAACCCTTTTTCGAAATAAACTAATGCAGAATCAGTAAGTTGTTTTCTAAGAAAAATGTTTCCTATTTCATTGTAAACTTCCGTAAAATATGGTGCCTCCATGATAGCTTTTCTAAAATAGAGAATAGCGCTATCCGTATTATCCAAAAACATGAAGTTTAACCCAATGTAATAGTCTGGATATGGATTTCTTTGAGTGATAGATTTAAAAGAACCAATACTTTTATTCATTGATTGCTCGAATAGCTCTTTGGCTCTAATGAGTAAGTGGATAGACTTTCTATAATTTCCAATTTCCGTTAGTTCCCGTGAACTATTCATCAAGTCATGGTAATCATCTAAAGAGCAGAAAATTGTATCCCTAACATGAAGATCATTTGCAACACCCATTTCGAATATATTCTTATGAGATTGCATTTCCTTTAAAAACTGATCCTGGCCAATTACCAAATAGTTACAAGAAACGAAAACAAAAAGTATAAATAGTCTAAGCATCTTAAATTTTCTGTTGTGAAGAGTACGAATGGCTAAGATAATTTTGGAATCTAATACCTCGATGTTTTTAACAAATAAATCGGCTTCATATTTATTTCAACATATTTTTCTTAGCCTTTTCCTATCCAGTTTTGACAGTTCATGGAATCGTGACATCTTGCGTGCGCTAATCGCGTAACAAACCAATGATCAACAATCGAAATATTCTTGCTGTACTCTTCTTTATTGTTTCTTTCACACTGTTCGGACAAACCCAGAAAAGCGATAACTGGCTCAGCGACGGAAATGATTATTTTTCGAATCTACAATATGAAAAAGCCATACAGTCCTATCAAAAATCGTGGAACAAAAACGAGAATAGACAAGCCTTGTGGGGGTTAGCCAATGCTACTTTCGAATTAGGCAATCAATACCAATTCAATGGAAAACCACAGGCTGCACAAGAAAATTTTAAACAGGCACTCATTCATTCAGAAACGCTAGTTGCTTTAGACAAAACAAAAGCAGACTTCCTCCTTTTCCAAGGACTCATGTATTTGTACAATAAGAATTCCGAGCAAGCGGTATTGGATTTCGAAGAGGCTAAATCGAAATTTCCTTCCTCTGGCAGAGCATATTATTATTTATGGACACAAGTGGTCGCAGATGCTTCTACAAAAGTACAACATGAGTACATCCAAAAGGCATTATCGCTGGAGCCTGATCTTTTCGAACTACATCAGGAATTAGGAGCCTATTATACGAGCCTGAATCAACCAGAACCTGCCATAACTCACTATGAAAAGGCGTTAGACATTTCTCCAAAAAACTACAAAGCCAATTTTGCATTGGGCCAAATCTATTGGGCTTTAGGAGACTTAGAAAAAATGAGGATTCACTTCCAGCAGAGTATTGACTATTTTCCTGATTTCGGATATGCAAAAATGCTATTGGCTGGAGTAGAATTGATGAGTGCCAATATGCCAGCGGCTATCCCCTTGATCAGAGCAGCGCTCAAAGACAATCCCGCCACAGAACAATATCTCAATATGTTTATTCAGAACTATCCTGAGTTGGCCAATTACAACTTTCGGGAATCTAATAATGACTCTCCATTAGAGGCAAATGGTTACCCAAAATATTATTCGCAAGCAGTAGCTGCTGCACAAGCTTATGACTTTTATGGAGCCATCGACCTTCTGCATCAATGCAATGACCTCTACAGTCAATACGACCAGGCTCAGCCAGCCTGGGAAACATCCATTTTGTCTTGGCTCACTCATTGTTATAGAGAAATTGGAAACTATGCTGCCGCTTCTCAAACTGGGAATCAAGCGTTGAATCTAGCCATTACAAACAATATAAAAACAGATCAAGCCAGCCTTTCAGCCAACTTATCAATGGTTTATTATACCTGGGGGGATTATCCAAAAGCAATTCAATATGCCAGAGCCTCTATTGAATTTTTAATAGCCAATCAGCAACCCCAGCAATTATACGATGCGTATATCAATATTGGCAGTTACTACAGAAGGTGGGGACAAGCAGACAGTGCTGTTTATTTCCATAAAAAGGCGTTGAATGAGATTTCTAGTGCCACAGACCTTAAATATGTCTTAGCACAAAAGGAACTGGCCATTTCTTATGTCAACCTTCAAAAATATAATGAAGCTAAAGAAGTCATTGAAAAAATGAATAAAACCAGAGCTTCTGGTTCATATTCTGACCAAGATCCGGCACTAGATTTAGGCTGTGCCGAAGTGTATTATGCACTTGGCGAATACCAAAAAGCCTGGGAATATATTTCAAGCTCATTCGAACATTTCTCCGATCTTGAGCAGGTTTCACCTGATCACCCTACCCTCATTCCCTTTCTTGAAAATTACATTGGCTTGGCTGTAAAACTCGAATTGAACGACCTAGCCAACAGCAATTATCAAGCATTGAATAACAAACTGATTAATCAGATTGCTACCTATTTCTCTGCCATGAGTGAGAATGGAAAATTGCTCTTTTATAGAGAAATAAAACAACACTTCGAGTCTTTTAATTCTTTTGCAATCAACCAAACAGATTTGAATCAAACCGTCCTCCACCAACTGTATGAAAACCAATTGCTAGTCAAAGGATTACTTTTTAATGATGCTGCTAAAATTCAAAACACTGTTACTAAATCGGAAGATCGCACGCTTAAAAACACCTATCAAAAGTTACTAGACAAGAAAAATTTATTGGCCAGATCTATTACGCTTTCTAACGATGAAAAAATGAATCGAGGAGTAGATCAACAGACCATTCAGCAAGAGATAGATAGTCTCCAGATCAAATTGATCAAGCAGGGAATGGAACCTTCTTCACATAGAGTCTATGAACCTGAATTGGTTCAAAAAGTAAAAAAATCTCTTCAAAAAGCTGAAGCCGCTGTAGAAATTGTTCGATTCAAAACTTATGATTTTTCAAATGGTGGATTTTATACTGATCAGATACATTATCTCGCATTAATCATAAAAGCAGGAAGTGATGAAATTTCATTTGTTCATATCAAGAACGGAAATTATCTAGAATCGAAAGGCTATCAGGCCTATACTAATGCGATTTCTTTTGAACTAAAAGACACTAATTCTTACAACAATTATTGGGAACCAATTGTATCTAAGCTTTCTGGAGTCAATCGAATTTATTTCTCAGGTGATGGCGTTTATCACAAAATCAATATTAATACTTTACTCAACCCTACATCCAATCAGTTTGTCATAGATGAATTAGATGTCCGATTAGTAACGAGTACTCGAGAATTAATAAAGAAGAATTCAGTCTTACCTAAAGATGGTCAAGTATTTTTAGTCGGCTTTCCTACGTATAATCTAGATATAAAAGAAAGTACCTCCGTCAAGAACACAATCCAAAAAACTTTTGCGACTCGAGCATTTACCAACATTGAAAATCTAGAGCCCTTGCCAGGGACTTACTCAGAAGTAACTACCATAGCATCCATTTTGGATGAGTCTAAATGGAAAACAAAGGTGCTCACGGGTGAAGACGCTATTGAAGAAAAAATAAAAGACTTGCAAAACCCTACGATCCTACACATAGCCACTCACGGGTTCTTCGAGGAATCAAGTCCCAAAGACAATCCCCTATTTTACTCTGGGCTATTTTTAAGCGGTGCATCTAGCATTTACCAAAACAAATCCGAAACGGAAGAAGATGGTATTCTAACGGCCTATGAGGCCATGCACCTCCAGCTCAATCAGACGGAAATGGTGGTCTTGTCCGCCTGCGAAACAGGGATGGGTCGTGTTGAAAATGGTGAAGGAGTTTATGGATTACAACGTGCATTTCTAATTGCTGGAAGTAAATCTGTGGTGATGAGTTTTTGGAAAGTGAATGATCAAACTACCATGGATCTGATGATCAATTTTTACAAAAATCTAAACGCTCAAAAAGACAGACACATCGCATTCAGAAATGCTCAATTAGAACTTAAAAATCAATATCCCAACCCCAAATACTGGGGTGCTTTTAATATTGTAGGGAGATAATTGCTGAGTGCTTATTGTTTTTCAAATTTCAAATTTTGAGTTCCTAATAGGGATTCGATTTTCAATAAGTAGATAGAAGGGCTTAAAGACTCAAGAATCTGATTCAATTGTAATTCAATTTCTTCTATTTTACGAAAATCTAATATTAAAACTAATTGGCCTGAAGCATTGTAAAGTACGGCTTGAGATATTTCATTTTTGATTCCTGACAAGGAAATTCGATCTTTTACTGGATTGGGGTACAGCATGATGCTATTGTCAGAAGCAAATGGATTCTTTACCAAAACAGCTTCAAAGTATTCGATTTTTCCATCAAAATCCGTTTGTTTAAGTCGATAATAACTAGACCCATTTAACGGTAGATTATCGTTGAATAGATAATTTCTTTGAATTAAGGAGTTTCCTGCACCTTTGAGTATAGAGATTTCGTTCCAGGATCTTCCATCCTCACTTCTTTCTATTGTGAAAAAATCATTGTCTATTTCACTTGAAGTCACCCATTCTACTCTGACATGAGTTCCTAAATGATTTGCCTCAAAATTTAATAGTTCTATTGGTAAAGATAAGTCATCAGCTCCCACTGCAAATGGAGTACCAAATGTAGAATAACTAGAAGATGCACTAGATCTTCCTGAAGGGGAGTCTTCAGTATAGCCGGCAGCTTGTTCTTCCCATTCCCCTCCTGTAAATTGTCCCATTACTATGCCCATGCCATCATTGGCCTGAAAATCACTGCCTTCTTGATTAGTTCTATCCCACTCCAAAGCTATAGTTGTTGCCCCTGGAGTTCCGCCAGTTCCAATCTGCCATTCTAACTGTACCGTACGATCTGGATCATTTGGAGATGTGGGGCCGCTACTAACGCTCACCTGAAATGATGCATTGGATGTAGGTGTCAACCTAACCGGGTCATAATAACTTGAAGTTCCTACAGGATAAACCGTTGCACCTACTGTAGTTTCTTCGTAATACCCTGAACCATCTGAAATAATATATTGTGAGGTACTATACCCTGAAATTGTTCCTCCTGATGCTAGCGTTAAATTATTAGCACCTAATTGAATATTCCCATTAGTCAATGTAATGGCGTCATCAATAGTTTCACTTGAACTCAATATTAAGTTGTTTCCATTATTAACAATGAGCGTTTGAACGTTGCCGGCGGCATCCATCTCATTACCAGCTGTCTGGTTTGCAATCCCTGCATACTCTAAAGATGAAGTACCTCCATAAGTCAATGTATTTCCTCCATTTGCGAAAGTGGACGTTCCTTGCAGAGAAAGAGCACCATTGACTGTAATATCTTCTGACATAGTTTTAACGCCACTTGTCGAAACAGTTAAATTGTCATATGCTAGAGTTGATCCTCCAATTTGACCTTCAATATTTTGAGCGCCTGCTGCATTATATTCCACTGTACAATCAGCACCTAATGTGAGTGTTTGCCCTAACCCTGGTGAACCTTCTTCTATAAACCCTCCAGAGATAATCAATGTACTACCTGCAGTACTCAAATCGACTTCCGAAATTGCAGATGCATTATCACTGGTGAAACTGATGTCTCCAAGTACTTCTAAGGTACCTCCACCAACATCAACCAACGCTCCCCAAAACCTAGCAGGTGGAGCATTCCGATCAGCTTCTAGGAATAATGAACCATTGACAGTCATATTACCCCCACTCATTGTTACGGTATTCGTTACAGATGCTGTCTGGGCTGTGGGTGCGACTAAAGTTGCGTTGGCATCAACTAACAAAGTAGAAGTAGCATCAGTCATTGTCAATGTTGACGCATTGGTATCGTCAGCATCCGCATTGAGAATTAGTTTTTCACAAACTGCATCAAATCCGGCTGGAATTGTCACTGTATGCCCGCCATTAATTTCGGCATCATAATCATCCGCAGGAAAATCTATTCCTGCAATACAACCAACCGTACACCCTCCTCCCCAAGTAGTCCCAATATTCCAATCACCGGTTTGAGAACTCAAAAATGCACCTGTAGATGCCTGGCTATGATACACCGTTACTTCAACCCAATAGATATCTCCTGTTCTCTCGCCTCCTGCATTTGACCCTTTTCCTAGCCGAATTGCTACACCAAAATTAGCACTTTCCACCATAGTTTGAGATAGTGAACCACCGAGTCCCCAATCATCAGTACTACCTCCAAAAGCTACTGTATTAATAGTTGTTCCTATTGGGGTATTAGATGCATGTTCATCTCCTACTTGAGTGCTTGTTTCATCAATGAGTAGTACCGAATTAATTCTTAAGCTGTTATGAGATACCAGTCCCCTAATGGTAACTGAAACGCCGTCAATTTGATCAGTACCAGGTATAGAAAATCCAAAACCCGTCAACTCCAAGTATTCTGACACTTCACCATCATCTAGCCCAGTAACTGTTGCAGAAGTTGCATCTGACGAGCCTGTGGCATTTGTAATGTTCGAAAATACATCAGGTTGAGAACCATCTTGGGCTGCTGTAGTGGCATTGCCAGATACGCTTTGCGCATGACCACTCACTGAACAAAAGGCAACTATTAGAAAAATGAGAATGTTAGTTGATATAATAAATTTATTCATACAGTCTAGACCTAAAACTACAAAATTTACCTTGTACTCAATTCAAACTAAAATTAACTCAACATACATCTAGATTCATAAAGAAAGCACGTTTTTCGATGAATTCAGAATTATGACCATAGGAATAATACACGACGAAAATTGTCATCTTTTCATTCTTGAAATTTGACATCCAAAGCCTTCTCAACAAAATTATGCAAAGTAACTATCTGTTTTCTACCCATTTTCTGACCAAAGTAGGAAACCAAATAAAGTGTCAAAAAAATCCCAACAAGGGCAGGGACTAGCCATAGGATTTGGGCAGACTGGCCTAAGGTCCAATTGCTATATCCTATGACTAATATCACTAAAACTGCAAACCCAATAATGGAGTAGAACAATACGAACATCGTCCAGACTTCTGGTCTTGGACCGTACAACCCTCTCAAGACACTTCCAGTCTCTGAAGATTCAAAACTAAGGCTTAACTGAGGCGACCAATAATGTTGATCTCTAGGAGGTAGCGAAAGTGTGGCATGGCCTTCGATCACCGTGCCATGGATTCCATCATCACTGATCTTTATACGATCTTTTAATTGGGTGGCAATTTTTTCAGGTGATTGCGGCAAGTTTATCTTAAAGCGCGGTCGAATTTGAAAATTTGAAAGGTGTTCACTCATGGATCAGCCTAGAAGTAAAACTCCTACATTGTAGCAAGTTTCAATACCCTATCTAGTAAATCTTGCTTATCAAATGGTTTGACAAGATATTCTAAGATCCCAATTTCCTTAGCCTCCCGCTGGGCAATATCTTGCCCTACTGCACTTATCATGATTACTTTAGCCTTAAAATCAACGTCATTTAACTCATCCATCACGTCCAACCCAAACATATCAGGTAGTACGTTATCCAATGTTATTATTTCAGGCTTAAGGATAAGGGCTAACTTAATGGCGTCTTCACCATTTGCTGCTTCGCCTATTACTTCATATCCTCCCTCTTCCAGAATGTTTTTAATAGTCTCTCTTTGAAACTTCGAATCGTCCACTACAAGTACTGTTGTCATAATGATTGTTATTAAGTCATTGAATCATTCAACTAAATATAATCATTACAAAATATTGACCCTAAAAAAATAGATAAGAAAAAATAATGCTTCCTGATATAAAACACCCATAAGAAATATTATACATTTCAATAGTTTGTATAAATTGTGTTTTATTGTGATTTATTTACATTATTTTTGGTGACTTGAGAAAAATGGTTGGACCCCGAATTGCTTTCGGTGGTTAAAGTTATTTCTATATACGGAAAGTCTGACCATGAAAAATATACTGCTCTCCTTCTTATTTTCTCTTTCACTGCATTGCTCCGCTCAAGAGTTGGCCCCCTCTATTTTTGCTTCGGCAGGAGGTTTTTACACTGGAGCTGACATTCAACTTAGCTGGACATTGAGTGGTGCCATTTTAGATTCATACACTAATAGTGAAGTTTCACTTTCATCTGGCGTGCAAGTAGAAGAAGTAGATCCCTATGTCCTCGATGTCAATCGAGATATTGTAAATATTCAAGCATTTCCTAATCCAATTCAAGATCAGCTCACCCTTCAGTTCGATGATATGGTATCCAATTATCAAATAATCATATCTGACCTTACAGGAAGAACTGTCTATCAGGATTTTACTACCCACACTAACCAAAAAATTATTGATGTGAGTCACTTAGGTATTGGTGCCTATGCCATGCAAATTCTTGACTCGAGCCAGCAGCCTATTAAAAAATTTAAACTATCCAAAACAAGGTAACCATGAAGCAATTATTACTCTTCAGCTTTCTTCTTTTAATCTTTACAACAACTGTTTTAGCACAGTCTCCCAATGCCTTTAAATATCAAGCTATAGCTCGTGATGCAGACGGAGATCCTATTGCTAACCAGAATGTCAGTTTTCAGATCAGTTTAGTGCAAGGAAGTGCCTCAGGCACCACCGTCTATTCGGAAACCCATTCCGTAAACTCCAATGACTATGGATTGGTAGGTATGAATATAGGGGATGGAAGCACGACTTCGGGCACCTTCAATACCATTGACTGGAGTGATGGACCCTACTTCATTGAAGTGGCTATTGATACTAATGGTGGATCCAATTTTCAAACATTAGGAACTACTCAAATGCTAAGCGTCCCTTATGCTCTTTATGCAGAAACTTCTGGTAGTTCGATTGCAGGACCCCAAGGAGAAACTGGTCCGCAAGGAGAAACTGGCCCGCAAGGGCCTGCTGGACAAGATGGAGCCGATGGTGAGGATGGAACTGATGGAGAAGATGGTCAATCTGCTTATGAATTATGGATAGCAGAAGGAAATGAAGGAACCGAAGAAGATTTTTTTGCTTCACTAGGCGAAGGAACTCAAGGGGAAGCTGGCGAAAACGGACTCTCTGCTTATCAAATTTGGTTGGAAGAAGGAAATGAAGGAACTGAGGAAGCGTTTTTACTTTCTTTAAAAGGACTAAAAGGAGATCCTGGATTAATAGGCCCGCAAGGCCCAATTGGTGAGACTGGAGCTATCGGGCCGCAGGGTCCACAAGGAGAAATCGGACCACAGGGACCTCAAGGTGACGAAGGCCCACAAGGAGCTACTGGTGCCACCGGAGAGCAAGGACCGCAAGGGGATGTTGGACCACAAGGACCACAGGGGATTATTGGTTTAACAGGGCCAACTGGTGCTACTGGACCTCAGGGCCCAAAAGGTGATACAGGACCAGCAGGACCTCAAGGTGACGAAGGTCCACAAGGCGATGAAGGTCCTCAAGGACCTCAGGGTGATATTGGGTTAACTGGTGCTACGGGATCTCAAGGCCCACAAGGAGAAATTGGGCCAGCAGGACCTCAAGGGGCTACTGGATCTATCGGACCACAGGGACCTCAAGGTGACATAGGGCCTCAAGGACCAGCAGGAAATGATGGGGCTGATGGTGCACAAGGAATTCAGGGAATACAAGGAGTTAAAGGTGATACGGGAAGCACAGGTGCAACTGGTGCTACAGGACCACAGGGCCCACAAGGAGAAATTGGGCCAGCAGGGCCGACAGGAGCGACTGGTGCTACCGGAGCTATTGGCCCGCAAGGTCCACAAGGGGTTAAGGGTAATACGGGAAATACTGGGCCCCAAGGACCTCAAGGCCCAGCAGGAAATGACGCAAATGGAGGACCGCAGTACTATTATTTAACCGCTCAAGATTTTGAAATAGCAGGCACTTCACAAGAAATGCAACAAGAAGCGAGATACGATAATTCAGGAGGGATATCTAAAACAAGAGCCTATATTTTTGGCACTAAAGATCAATCTGGTTCATTGATAGCAAAAATAAATCTCCCTACTGATGCCTCTGTATTGCAGGTCGATGTAGTTGCTGATAATATTGAAAGTAAAGTGGCTAAAGTAGATATTACACAAGTTCCTTTTGACACAAGTGGGAGTGCAAAATCAGCAGGTACAAGAAATATTCCTACTGGAGAGTATGTAAGTTTCTCGTTAACTCTTGATGGTGGAAAACTAAGCACTGATACCCAAAATAATCTTTATTATATTGTATTCAGCGGAGCGGCACATAATTCCGGAATTGTGAATAACAGTATCTATAGAGTGAAGATATCTTATGAAGTTCAACGATAGCCTTTATTTTATTTAGAATCATTCCAAACAATTTGCAAAAGCGAGCATTCACACCTAGCTTTGTTTAGAATTATTCTAAATAGAAAATATTGCCGGCTACACGTACATTTCTTGTTAATCCGAACTATGTCTCTTTGATGGGCTGGAAGCAAATTATCAATGACTCCACTCACTTTCAGATTACTCAGTCGATAGCAAAATTGGAGGAGATTTCTACAATGGACACTTCCTGTAGCAATCTCATATTAGCCGATTTATCTCAACACAAGAACAAAAACCTCTCTCGTATAGCGGAGTTTATCTTATTGCCCAATGTAGACATCCTGCTCGTAGTTAATCTGGCTGACCATTCACTTATTCAGCAACTAAAGGAAATGGGAATCCGAGGCATTTTGACCACCCATTGTGACGCACAAGAAATAAAAACCGCACTTGAAAGTATTCGACTAGGTAAAAGATTTTATTGTGGGGATATCTTAGATGTACTCATCCAGCCTCAGCTCGAAGAAAAAACAACCGCAACAAATGACATTCTATCGGCACGAGAAATTGAAGTGCTTGAATATGTAGTCAAAGGGTTGACAACTAATCAAATTGCAGAAAAACTTCATGTAAGCACACATACGATCAATTCTCACAGAAAAAATATGCTCAAAAAGTTAGAGCTCACGTCACCTGTTGAACTTATAGTCTATGCCGTCAAGTCAGGCCTTGTTGATTTGTAAATCAATTTATCAGCTGATTGGTAAAATATCCACTCGACCAATTGACCATCCCAATGGCTTTACCGTATTCAGCCTCTAGATTGACTAATTTCATTTCTGCAGCAATCTTTTTGTTTTCTCGACTGTTTACTAAAAAAACAGAACTCTCTCCATTTACGAATTTTGTTCTTTCACCTTCCAAAAGTTTTTGATAGTTTTCAACAATTCTCCTCTGCTCTTCCAGCATCTCCAGTAAGACAATGATTTTACCATAGGATTGAAAAACTTTGTTAGTCACTACACGGGATTTGCTTGATAATTTCAAGCCTCCTTCTTCCAGCTTTATTTTTGTTTGCTTGAGTTTCGCCCTTTCTTTTCGTATCAATAATGGAAAACTAAATTCAAATCCGCCTTTGTAATTATTGCTTAGCCCTGCCATCGACTCATCTGAAGCGTTTCCGCTGGCCATCAGAAAATTGTAATTCAGATTCAACACCGGTTTGACGTTTTCAGCAGCCAGCTTTCTATCCAGCTCAAGTGTCAGCAAATCGGCCTCCATCGCATTCAGGTCTGGATGGTGAGCTACAGCAAAGTTGATATATTCATCAACCACCAATATTTCTTGCTTTTGCCAAATGGTATCAGGATAAGAAACAAATATTTGTGTGGAGTCCCAAACAAAATTCTCCATTTGAAGCGTAGCGTTTTGATAATTAAGCTTTGATTTGTTCCATTCGTTTCTCCAGCTCTGTACTTGAATAAGAGCTTCTACAGAGTCGATAGCTGCTTTGTCTCCGTTTATAACAGAAGCTCGAATCCCTTCATAACGCTCACTAATCAAATCTAAGCTTGCCTCAGCTACCTTCATTTTTTGAAAAGTTTCAAACCAATTCCAATACACATAATTGGCATCCAATAATAGATTGTTATAAACTGAATTAGCCTGGCTCGTTAGGTTTTGTTGCTCAGCCATTCCCTTTTTCAAATTGATATTTCTACTATTATGAATCAGGCCTTGCCCTAAGGGTACACTTACTCCAGCATAATACAACCCATCTGCTGGAACCGTATGTTCGGGATTCAAATACTGTCCACTATTGCGTTCATAGCCTGCTTTTAATTCCACATTAAGTACGGTAGGCACTTTTACATAACTATCCCAAACATCATAATAATCTTTGCCTTGAAACTGTTTGGTCTGATACTCAGAAACCAATTTGGGGTCGAAGGCGCCTCGTGCCTGACTAACCACTACCTCGCCTCTTTGTAAAATGAGTTGAGCCTGTTTTGCTATCGGATGATAATGACGGACCAAGCTATAGAATTGATTCAAACTCAATTGTTGTAAGCTGTCCTCTTGCGCGAAAGTTTCAACTTGCCAGAAGCAAAGCAAACCAATGATTAGGAGCTTATTCATACTTCACCCCTTTCTTTGCTTTAGCTTGTTTTTCCGCATTCATGTAAAAATCCGGAGGAAACCCATTCAAATTTCGCCAAAGTTCATACCAGACAGGGACATTGTTGAGCAATGCAATGCCATAAACTCCACTTCCTAACCTTAATAAAGTAGGCCATTCAACATCTTCTTGATCAGGCGCAACCAATACTCTGAATGTTCCATTTCTTGCTACTTTATCGTAACCCACAATCTTACCTCCAAACGTACCAAACGATACATCCGGCCAGCCATTAAATACCAGAGCAGGCCAGCCATCGAACTGTAACCTCACTTTTCTTCCCTCTCGTATCAAAGGCAGATCCAGCGGTCTTACATGTAATTCCACTGCGATTTCTGTTCGCTCTGGAACAAAAGTGAAAATTTGTTCGCCTTCTTTCAGTATTTCTCCAATTCCAGATTTATTGGCCTTGGTTACGTATCCATTTTGAGGAGCTAGGATATAGTAGAAACTAGAGCGCTTAGCGTAGCTTTCCTGCTGAATAGACAGTTTGTTATATTCACTCTCTGCCTCCATTTCACCAGAAAGTGCCGACATTTTATCTGACCTTGCCTTGGCGATTTTTTCACTGTACTCATTTTCTACCGTACTCAGATTGAGCTCTGCATTGATATATTCACTTTGACTAGCCAACCACTTATTTTGAGCTGATATATTCTTATTGACTGACTCTTGTAGTTTTTGTCGTTTACCTTCAAATTCTGTCAAAGATTTGAGGCCTTGGTTATATAGTTTTTGCTGACGTTCAAATTGTCTTTGAGCAATTTCTAAATTGATCAAACTGGTTTGATAGTCTATACTATCAGACTTCAACTTGAAGGCCGACTGCTGAAGGTAATTTTGAGCCTGTTTTTGTTTTAGATCCCTATTGCGATAAAGAGCCTCTATTTGTTGTTCAAGTGCTTTTCCTTTGCTCACATAGGCTTCCTTGGAAGCTTTTTTGGCACTAGCTTGATTTTGGGTTTTACCCACAAGATTGGGGTCTAAATACTCTGTTTTCATTTCAGAAATATGTAGAATCGTGTCACCTTTTGCTACCAGCTGACCTTCCCTGACATACCATTTTTCAATTCGTCCTGAGATTACTGAGTTAATAGCTTGCTCTCGCCCATCAGGCCTTAAAGTAATAAGCGTACCCCTTGCTCTAATATTTTGGGTCCAAGGCAAAAACAGACCGATTATAATCAAGCCAAAAATGCCGCACAAAAGATAGACAAATTTCCGACTGGCATGGGAAGCCATAACTTCCTGATACGATGAAAGATCTTTCAATATCTCATCCCTTTCCATGGGTTCTTTAGAAATATTCAGCATGGCTATTTCTTCGTTTTAGTTTTCATTTTCGAAGGCGAGATATCCACTACCTTACCATATTCTAAGGTGACTATCCTGTCACAGTTTTGTAGGATCAATGGGTCATTGGTCACAGATATCAAAGTCCAGGCTTGTTTTTTACTGGTCAGAATTTCACTGATTCGTTTTCGGTCTTCGAAATCCAGTCCATGCAATGCATTATCCATGACTACTATTTTCGGTCGTTCGGCCAACGTTCTGGCGAGGATTAGTTTTTGTTTGATACTATCTGATAAACCTTGCCCTTCCGGACTTATCATAGTGGCGAGACCTTTTGGGAGTTTTTTAAGAAAATTATTGAGGCCTACCTGGTCTATAGCACGCAAAATGTCCTCTAAGGTAACATCATCTTTTCCTACAGATATGTTCTGAGCGAGGGTGCCATGAAATAAATCCTGCAAGTTCAAGTTGTCTCCGACTACCGACCTGAAACTGGTGATATCAATGTCGGCAAATGGAATTCCATTGAATAAAACAGAGCCTTCATAATCATGATAGAGACCTGAAATAACAGATATAAGTGTAGTTTTACCTGATTCATTCTCTCCTGTAATCGCTACTTTTTCACCAGCTTCAACAAATAAATTAATTTTATTCAACGCCTTTTCAACTTCACCTTCGAAGGTGTAAGAGAGATTGGATAGTTCAACTGATACACCTTTAGCATTAGAGACTTCTGATAGCGATAACCCACCTTCCTTTTCCAGTGAAATATCAGATACTTGGCCTAATTTTTCTAACCCAGTCAACACATCGTAAACCGTCTCCATCGTTAAAATTAATTTTTCTGCTGAACTAAGTACGAGAAGAATAATGATTTCAGAAGCTACAAACTGTCCAAGGTTGATTTCCTGATTGATCACCAAAATGCTCCCAAGAATTAAAAGCCCACCCGTGATAATAGTTTTGAAAGCTACAATATTTGAAAATTGAAATATGAGCACTCTGAAGTGTTGCTTTCTGTACTTCAAATAATTCGCAACATACTCGTTGGTTTTCTCAATCGGTAATTTGGTCTCTCCTGCCAATTTGAATGTTCCCATTACACGAGCCAACTCCTCTAGCCAATGCGCCACCTGATATTTGTATTTAGACTCAAGGATACTAGTCTTTAATCCTTTGGGGCCACTGAGGTAAAAAATCAGCACCATCAAACCCACAAGTAAAAAACCGAAAAAGACAAAGAACGGATGATAGAGCGAGAGCAAAATCAAGCCAAATAATATCTGTAAGGTAGAACTGGAAAAATCTATTAGAATCTTTGGGAGCCCTTTTTGTACATTAAGGGTATCAAAGAATCGGTTCATCAATTCTGGAGGATAGAAACTGGTAACCGCCTCCATGCGGAACCTTGGAATACGATAAGCGAATTCAAAAGACGCTCTGGTGAAAATCCTGCGTTGAAGTAATTCGGTGAGTGAAAGCTGTAGTATTTGAATTACACCAGATGCAGCCACTCCCACTACTACTACAAAAATCAAAAGTCCCCAAGAGGCAGAAAATTCCGCGCTAATAACAAAGGCGATAATCGCCTGCACACCCAGCGGTAGAGACAAATTGATCAACCCATTGAATATTGCATAGGCATATATGATCAATATCTCTCGCTTGTCTAGCGATAGCATATTGAAAAGCCTCTTTAATGGAGAGAATTTTATGCTTTCATCTAAAATCTTACTTTCTATCATAATGCTGTATTTCCCATTCCATGATTATTTTCCAATACTGACTTGACTGTGTGCTTAATAAAATCTGCACTTTGCTCTTCCAAAGATTTACTTCTATCTGATCCTATTTCAGTAAGTGCCGGTAAGTGCTGAGCAAAGAATGTCTGGTGATGTGCTGTTTCAATAAACATACTCACTAAAGCTGTGGGATATTGATATTCTGGCTTCAGTTCTTGTATGATAGATGAAATCTTTCCACACAATTCTTTATACCCCATAAAAAGCCCCTTTTTATTAATTTCATCCACTTGTCGATTGAGATATGTTTTATCAGACTCATTATCTATCACACGACGAAGCTTTGAAATGCTCAGTCCTGGAAGGTCCAATACCATGGGCAACTCGTATGAATGGCAAATAATATCAATAACTCGATCCAGTTTTGCAGAAGCCTCTTCTAAATGGTGTGTTTCAAACTCAATAACATATTCGAGCCATGACCAATAATACGTGGATAAGTACACCAGAAATTTATGCTTGTTTTTAAAATAACGATAAATGGAAGCTTCAGTAGATTCAATACTGCCTGCAAGTTTTTTGAAGGTAAATTCTTCAAAACCTAATTCATCGAGCATAGTCAGTCCCTCACTCACAATTTTTCGTCCAAGTTCGGATGACTGTGGGTCTTTTTTGAAATACTTATCAGCAAGAACAATTGTTATATTCGACATTTTAATAGTATTACTATCATTTACAAAAGTAAAGGTATTAACCCATGCTCGCCTCCGTATTTATACTGATGATTTTCTCGTAGAAAACCCGCTTCCTTTTCTCTTTAGTGATCGAATAGATAGTTTATATAAGATAATCCGTATCTTAGTATAATTATATTCTATCCATATTAAGTTTATATTTTACCAACTCAGCTAGCTATGAAAAAACAAATCTCCCTATTGCTTCCCTTTATTCTATTGCTTAGCTCATGTAGTACTTATGAACAAGGTCTTCAAGAAGGCATAGCACAAGGCAAAGCTGAAGGTCTAGTTTTAGGTAGGGAAGAAGGTTTTGAAAGTGGATTCGAAGCAGGTCAACTACAAGGAGCAGAAGAAGGACATGAAGAAGGACATATCAAGGGACATGAAAAAGGCTATGAAGCGGGATTTTCCCAAGGTAAAAAAACTGGTTACCAGGCTGGCTATGAAGCTGGTAAAAAACGAGGATACGAAGAGTGTCGCATGGGATGGTAAGCCCTAAAGATTTTTAGACCATATTTCAAATAAAGTAACTTGTTCTGCAGTAGGGTCACTTATTTTTCTGAAACTAAAATCTAATTCATTATATTCAATACCTAATTTACTATAGTAAGATTCGATAGGTAAGATTTCGGTTCCTTTTATATAATCATCAATAAAAGTCTTTACTTCTGGATAAGTCATCTCCACTATCGTATCAAAGAACTCCACCTCCGAAAACGCTTGGTCAGGCCCAAAATCTTCAATCAATTCGAGTACCACTTCTCGCATTCCCTTGGTTCCGTTTGACAATTCGAGTAGTCTTATATCCAATAAACTGATTACGAATGCACCACGGTTATAGATGTTGCCAAACTGTCCACCTCCATCAATGGTATAGACTTCTGAACCAATTTGCTGCAGACTGAAATTAGAATCAAACCGGCTATCAATCTGCACTTTTGTGCCCAATTCATTCAAAAGTGAAGTTAAATCCATGGATCCATTTCTATACTGCATGAAGTCAGAGGCCCATTCTGTGACACCCTCATACAACCAAAGATGCTGTGACGGAGTGGGCACAGCAAAATTGAAATCAGCAATGATCTCACTGTGAATATTAAGAGGAGTAACGATATGGAAAAATTCATGCGCTGAAATACTTTTTATACCATTCCCAAAATTTTGAGTGTATTCGCGGTCGCGCAAAACATAAACCGAACTCTTAGAATGCTCCAAGGCCCCTTCATGCCTGTCCCCAAAATGATACAGAAAGGCGTATTGATCCGTAGGTAAGACCTTGAGAAAAGCCTCAGCATCCAGTAAAATTTGATTGACGTCTGCTAATACATGGCTACCTGTTATAAATTCTCCAGCAGAATAAACATGAATGCTTATATCTGCACCACCTACTTCAACATAAGTACTTGAAAGATTACCAAGCAAAATAGGTGAGTCAGCCAAATGATCGAAATCTGACGCCCAAAAAACATCTTCCTCATATTCAGGTAAAGCTGTTCCCAATGACCAGCTATCAGGGTAGGCTAGAGAAACGAAATAATCCCGCTCTTTCAGTCCAGTGGGATACCCAATTACCATAGGTGTGTTTAAAAGTACATGATCATTTTCAATAGAAGTACCAGCCATGGCGTAGATAGGAAACTCCAATACTTCTGTATCAAAAGTCTCTGCAACTTCATAAATAATTTTAAAAGTCGAAGAGGGGTCTGCTATTTTCCATTGATTCACAGCAACTGCCGTTACATTTATTTCATTACCTGACTCATCAAATGCCTGCAAGTTTTTTATAAACCGACCCACGTTGGAGATATCATAAGTGCCAGGAACGGTAGCAGCAAATTGCAAGATTTCATTGTCCTTCGACAATCCATCCACATACATTTCTACTTTGAAAGTGTCATCAGATCGATCATTCAAGTTGATATGTACATAAAAGGCATCGGATAAATCTGTATCGGCAGGTAGCACAAACTTAGGAGCAACGTCATCATCACAAGCGGTGATGAACCATATAATCAACAGCAGGAACTTGCTAAGTTTTGTTTTCATATCAACGGAGGTTAACGATAATAAATAAACTTCATTGCACCCAATAACCCTTATCGATTAGGTTTCTTTGTAAAACCCGCCCCTATTTTCGGTGCGTGCCTGCGATTGTTTTACAATAAGGTAGGCGATGGTTATCAAATTTCGTAACTCGGAAAGTTGAGGAGAGATTTTTGTTCTTTTATACAAATCCTCGGTTTCTTCATAGAGCACCTTCAAACGATTGGATGCTCGATTGAGTCTTTCATCTGATCTTACTATCCCAACATAATTGCTCATAATCGCCTGCACTTCCTTTCTATTGTGGGTAATCAGGATTAGCTCTTTTGGATTTGTTGTTCCTTTTTCACTCCAATCTGGCACTTTAGCATTCTCCTCGACATGTGCTACATCTTCACTCGATTTTTCATAACATCGATGGGCAAATATCAGTGCTTCTAGCAACGAATTAGAGGCCAGCCTATTGGCTCCATGTAGCCCTGTATATGCACATTCACCACAGGCATAGAGATTGGATATTTGAGTTTGCCCCCTGTCATTAGTCACCACACCTCCACACAAATAATGAGCTGCAGGAACCACGGGGATCATATCCTTTTTCCAATCGATTCCCAGTTCTTTGCATTTTTGAAGAATATTCGGAAAATGGTTTTCAAATCCTACGGGCTCTAAATGACGACAATCCAAAAACACATATTCATCCCCGCTTTTCTTCAATTCGCTGTCGATGGCACGCGAGACTATATCCCTGGAAGCCAACTCCTTCCTTTCATCATACTTCTCCATGAAAAGTACACCTTTTCGATTTCGCAATAGCGCACCAAAACCACGAACAGCTTCTGAAATAAGAAAAGTCTGCCCCGGTCTCGTATCATAAAGTGCTGTAGGATGGAATTGAACAAATTCCATATTTTGAATTTTTGCCTTTGCGCGATAAGCCATCGCCACCCCATCGCCAGTGGCTACCATGGGGTTGGTTGTGTTTTGATAGACCTGACCTATCCCACCACTGGCAAGCAGAACAATTTTAGATAGATAGGTTTCAATTTTACCTGTCTCTTCGTCCAGCACATAAGCCCCATAACACTTATTATTTTCTCTACCTTTCCATTCCTGGATGTGGTGATTGGTAATAAGATCCACTGCAAAATGATGACTCAGCAAACTTATATTATCACATTCAGCCACTTGATCCAGCAGTGTCTCTTCTAATTCGAAACCCGTGATGTCTTTATGATGTATAATTCGATTTTGTGAGTGTCCACCTTCACGACCTAAATCAAAATCACCTACATTATTTTTATCAAATTCTGCCCCCCAACTGAGCAATTCTTTTAGTCTATCTGGAGCCTCTCTGACTACCATTTCTACAATCTCACGATCGCAAAGCCCATCTCCAGCAATGAGTGTATCTTGAATATGCTGCTCATAAGAATCTGTGACGGTATCTATTACCACGGCCATTCCACCTTGGGCATATTTAGTATTCGACTCATTGGCTGCAGCCTTGGTCACAATGGCTACTTTTTTTTCAGGAAATCTTTTGGCCACTTTGAGCGCATAAGTTAATCCTGCCAGACCTGAGCCTATAATTAGGAAATCGTGTTTGATCATTAATTATTTTGATAGTTCAAACATACGCTCTAGCGGTACGAGCGCTTTTTTTCTTATCTCTTCGGGAACATCAATTTCGGGGGTTTCATTTTTTAGACAGAGATATAATTTCTCCAAGGTATTCATTTTCATGAAATGGCATTCGCTACAAGCACAAGTGTTGTCTTCTTTTGCAGGTGCTGGAATAAGTCTTTTATTAGGCACTCTTTTTTGCATTTCGTGCAAGATGCCAGCTTCTGTAGCTACGATAAATTCTTGTGATTCATCCTTTTCCACAAAATTAAGGAGCTTTTCGGTGGACCCCACAAAAGAGGCCACTCTAAGCACTTGCTGCTCAGACTCAGGGTGAGCAATGAATTTAGCCTGTGGGTTTTCCTTATGCAGATCCAAAATTTTATCCATCGCAAATGCTTCATGCACCATACATGCCCCATCCCAAAGCAGCATATCTCGTCCTGTTTGTTGGATAAGATATTCTCCCAGGTTTCTATCTGGTGCACAGATGATCTTCTGATCCTTTGGAATAGAATTGATGATATCAACTGCATTGGACGAAGTACAAATGATGTCGCTCATCGCCTTGATCTCTGCTGTACAGTTGATATAAGTCACCACAATATGGTCTGGATGAGCGTCTACAAACTCTTTGAATGGTCCGGCTGGTGCAGATTCAGCCAATGAACATCCTGCATTCACATCTGGCAAGATAACTTTCTTAGTCGGGTTAATGATTTTGGCAGTCTCTGCCATGAAGTGAACACCAGCAAATACGATAATCTCAGCATCAGTTTCTGCCGCCTTTCTGGATAGACCTAAACTATCACCTACAAAATCAGCTACATCCTGAATATCTGGCTCTTGATAATAATGTGCGAGCAAAACGGCATTCTTTACTTTCTTCAGTCTGACAATTTCTGCCAGATACTCTGCTCTGGTCTTTGGTACTAATTCCAATTGCTCCATGGCTCTATTTGCTTTCCTTATGCCATTAAAATGACCTGAAAGCTCATTATTTTCTTGATAACGCAAATTTAATGTAAATCATGGGCTTCAACGAAAGCGACCCTAAAATAAACTTTATTGAACCAACGATTTTTTAATATGGCAGGATCATATTTTTACAATATCTTTAGAAATTAAATGTTCAACCCAGCGACTCAACCTTAGAAAACTAAAACTTATATAATGTCTGCGCTAAACTCTGTCAAATCTCCCGACCTGGCTAAAATCACATACTTATTAATTAGCACAGTTGCTGTGGTTATGATTCTTTATTATTCCGAACAATATGTGATTCCATTTATTGTGGCCATGTTGGTGTGGTTTATTATCCATGAGGCAAGAGAATATTTGGTACGAATTCCATTTGTGCGAGACAAAGTACCCGTTTGGGCTCAAAGTACTTTTTCGTTCTTGTTTATGAATGTCATACTATTTGTAGTTGGAAAATTACTTTATGCCAGTATGTCTCAGCTCTCAGAAAATCTTGAAGAATATCAGGCAAATTTGCTATTGGCACTAGAAGAATTGGATGGACTCGCAGGCATCAATGTCTCAGATCAGCTCATCGGATATGTAACTAATGCAGATTTTACGCAATTCATCAGCATGATGATTGATACTGCAACCACGCTTTTTGGAGATGCTTTTTTGATTTTGATCTACATCATTTTCTTATTGATAGAGGAAACCGTTTTTGATAAAAAAATGGAGGCTTTTTATCCTAATGACGAATCACGTAAGAAAAAATTCAGCTTACTCAACAAGATGGACAGAAACATTGGTCGATATCTTTTGTTGAAAACTTTTGTCAGTTTCATCACGGGACTATTAAGTTATATAGTACTCTTTCTATTCGGTATCGATTCGCCATTCTTTTGGGCCATGTTAATTTTTGTACTGAATTATATCCCTACTGTAGGATCATTGATAGCTACCTTATTCCCAGCATTCTTTGCCATTTTGCAATTTGGTGAATTGGCGCCTTTCGTGTACATATTAGTTTCTGTTGGCGTTATACAAGTAATTGTTGGCAATATTATCGAACCCAAAATGATGGGAAATTCCCTGAATATGAGTTCATTGGTCGTGGTGCTGTCGTTGACCATTTGGGGAGCCATCTGGGGAATTATGGGTATGATTCTGAGTGTACCGATCACGGTGATGATGATTATTGTATGCGAAGAAATTCCGAGTTTAAGGTTTGTGGCGATTGCCCTATCCGAAAGTGGGAACTTAAGCACTGATCCAATAGTTAGCTCTATTGGTGATGACTCAACCGAAGATTGATTTCAATTGATCGAATAAAAACCTGCGTTGAACTAAGAAATTTTAGCAATACAAAACAACCGTTAATTTCGAGCTATGGAAAAAATAAAATGGGGGCTTGCACTATTAGTAGTGATTTGTCTGATGGCTGATCAAAAAGTATTTGCTCAAGGCTGTAGCGATGCTGGATTTTGTACCATGGGAGCCATGAAACCTGACCAAGCCTACAACAAAAAAGTTAAACTAAAACTGAGAACTATTGAGCTTAGCTACTACTATGGAGAAACAACCACTTCTCCAATTATACAGGTAGCCAACTTGGATGCTTCTTTTTCCATTACACAAAATTTAGGGTTTCAAATCAAGGTTCCTTATCAATGGGTCAATGGAAATTTTGATAATACCTCTGGAATGGGAGATATCTCACTAAGTGCCACACAACGACTAAAAAGCACAGAAAAATTTGACCTCAACGCTACATTGGGTATGAAAATACCAAGCAATGATGCCAACATAAAAGACAGTGGATCTAAAAATCCAGCTGCCAAAGGGTTGTCACTGCCGATGTATTATCAGACCAGTTTAGGAAGCTTTGATTTTGTCGCTGGAGCTTCCATGATTAGTTCCAAGTGGTTGTTTGCCACTGGTGTACAAATGGCACTAACCGCGAACGAAAATAATTTCTGGAGAGGAGAATGGCAGCCTCCGGTATACCCAGACGCAGAATACGTTCTAACGTACGATAATGCCACCAAACTTAAACGAGGAACAGATATCATGCTTCGGGTGGAAAGAAATTTTCGATTTTCTAATTACAGTTTTAATCTGGGACTGTTGCCTATCTATAGAATCACCAAAGATCAAATCGCCGACAGAGACACAGGCGAGTATTCAAAACTGGAAGGAACAACAGGCCTTGCGCTTACTCTTTTATCCAGCTTCACCTATAATTTTGACGTGACCAATAGCATCAAAATTTCTTATGGACATAAGATTACAGATCGAGAGGTAAACCCAGATGGGTTGACAAGAAAACAGGTATTTATTGTTGCTTATGGATTTAGATTTTAACAGCATGAAAAGACAATTATCTATCTTCATCATTTGCCTAATTCCTCTATTCACTACAGGACAAAAATTAGAATACAATGAGGTTTACCAAAAAGGGGAAGAACACCTTGAAGCTGGTGAATATAGATTGGCATTGGATCTTTATACTGAGGTACTCAAAAACGCTACATCTTCTGATGCCAATCAATGCCAACTGAGAATAGCTGAAGTAAATACAAGACTCGGAAATGCTAAAGCAGGATTAGAAATATGCAATGCGATTGAAGAAAAGCTACAATATACTCCATTGCTTTTGGCAGAAAACTATAGCGTGAAAGGCGATGCCTATCTGCATCTTGGTAGAAATGCAGAAGCACTAGACGACCTGTTGAAAGCGCAAAATTTATTTGAAACTGCTGGAGCTACTTCTTCAAAGGAAATAGCTAATTGCTACAACGATTTAGGCATCGCGTATTGGAATAACGGAAACGCTGATCTTTCGCTTCAGTATCTTCAAAATGCTTTAAACATTCGCGAAGAATTATACGGTAAAAATCACCCTCAAGTAGCTGACTCTTACAACAATATCGGCTTGGTCAATGCGGATGTGAATAGTTTTGCTGCAGTCATTTATTTCAACAATGCTTTGAAAGTTTATCGCTCACTATATGATGAAAATCATCCTAAAGTTGCACTGGTGCTCAATAATCTTGCCTTGCAATATGACGCTCAAGAGGATTATCCACAAGCCCTGGAAAACCTTCAAAAAGTCTCGGACATCTGGGACAATTTATATGAAGGCGATCACCCAAGCAAGGCATTTGTAGCCTTCAGCATCAGTAATGTCTACTATCATCAGCAAGCATTCGATGAGGCCTTGAACTATCAGGACAAAGCATTAAGCATGTATACGAGATTATATGGTAAAAAACATCCCGAAATCGCTAACCTTTATAACCTAAAAGGTGATATTTATTTAAAGCAGGAAAAATATAAAATGGCTGTTGAGACCATTCAAAAAGCCATTTATGCTAATTTAGCAGGTCAAGGCCTTACTGATATATACCAAAATCCAAAGCTGGAAAATTATTACAATGCTGATATTCTACTCAGTTCATTGCAGCAAAAAGCTGATGCTCTAGAGTTGTACCATTACAACAAGACGCTCAAATTCAGAGACCTGAAAGCGGCACTACAAACGCTCGAAAAAGCGGATGAATTGGTGAGTCATATTCGTCAAATTAGATTGAGTGAAAAAGATAAAATCACCTTGAGCGCTAAAGCATCAGAAATATATGAGTCAGGGGTATCGCTTTCCTATCAAATGAGTCAGGTGGTTTTAAATTCCAAACCCTATTTGGAAAAAGCATTCTCATTTGCAGAAAAAAGTAAATCGGCGGTCTTATTATCTGCTATTCAGGACACCAATGCCAAAGAATTTTCAGGTATTCCAACTGAATTAATTACTCAAGAAAGTACGCTTAAAGCTGACATTGTATTGCAAGAACAAATGCTAGCTACCAATCAATATCCTGATAAAGAGGCTGAGCTAAAACAAAGATTACTTACCCTGAATAATTCATACAATGAATTCGTAAGACAGTTAGAAGCCGATTACCCAAATTATTACAATTTGAAATTTAATGTGAAGCATGTGGAATTAACCGCACTTCAAAGTGAATTGAATGACAATACAGCTCTAATTACCCATTTCATTACTGACTCGAGAATTTTCTCCTTCTGCATTACTGCTGATAATTACCAAATGTTTAATCAGCCCAAAGCCGATGATTTTGATAAACAGATACTAGGATTGAGAAATTCAATGAAGTATGATGTGAAAAATTCCTTCACTGAAACCGCTCAAAGATTGTACACTGAGCTCTTCCCGATGAAGCTCAAAAGCAATATCAATCAACTCATTATCATCCCTGAAGGTAGCCTCTCAACCATACCTTTTGAAGCCTTAATTACAGAGACAAAATTGGATGATGAGTTGAGTTATTCTCAATTGCCTTATCTGATTAAAAAGTATAACGTAAGCTATGACAACTCTGCTACTTTGTTTGTCCAGCGTAAGAAAGAAATAGACACCTATCAAGGTGCAACTGAAAACATACTATTGGTAGCTCCGATCAACTTTCAAAATCAGCGTTATCAAGGTTTGACTGGCAGATTGAACGACTTACCAGGTTCGAAAGCTGAGATTGAAGAAATCAAATATCTCTTTAAAGCCAACGATCGACAAGCTGAATTACTTACAGAATCACAAGCTTCCAAAGCTAATCTGACCAAAGGAGACGTCAAGCAATACAAGTACATCCACTTTGCCACGCACGGAATGGTCAACGAATCCGAACCTAATCTGTCTAGAATATTCTTGCAAGACGGCAGTCTTTATTCAGGTGATATTTACAACATAGATATCAATGCCGACTTGGTCTGCTTAAGCGCCTGCGAAACAGGTCTTGGGAAAATCTCTAAAGGAGAAGGGATCATAGGTTTGTCTCGGGCATTGCTTTATGCTGGAGCTAAGAACCTTGTAGTTTCTCTGTGGACCGTGGCAGATGAATCGACGTCAAAATTAATGATCGATTTTTATCACAATCACTTGTATTCTACTACTTATAATACTTTTAGTGGTGCTTTGAGAAAAGCAAAAATGAAGTTGATTAATGATGAAGAGTACAGCAGACCTTACTATTGGGCTCCGTTTGTATTAATAGGTGAATAAGAATAAAGTTCACTATGAATTTTCCCTGACTCAGGTCCAATCACAAGACAATCAACCAAAATTTCTTCTGTCGTGGTTTCTTTAGGTTGATCCAACAATACACCTGCAGTAACTCCAGCGGCTGCAAAAACTGCCCAATCGGCTTTTACTAAATCATGGAGATAAAGCACCTGACTCAAATCCTTTCCATCTTTCAAAAGTGCCTCTCGTTCCTCCTTATGTTGCGGTGCCAACTGTCCTTGCATATCACCACCTAGTGCCAACACAGCCGCAGCCGTGATCACTGCCTCAGGCGCGCCTCCAATTCCCATCAGTGCATCCACTTCACTATCCGGCATCAGTGCCAAAACTGATCCGATCACATCACCTTCTGGATGTAAATCCACTGTCGCTCCGCATGCTTCAATTTCTTTTCTCAGTTCAACATGACGAGGTTTGTCCAACACATAAACGACCAAGTCTTCTGTTTTTTTACCAGTTGCTTGAGCAATGGCTTTCAAATTTTCTTCTGTGGATTTAGTAATATCAACGGCTCTTTTTGCTGTAGGTCCAACCACAATCTTTTTCATATAATAAGCACTACCAGCACTCCAAAAACCATTTCGTTCAGTCGCCGCAACAACAGCAATCGCATTCGGTTTTCCTGCAGCCATTAGAGAAGTTCCTTCCACCGGGTCAACAGCAATATCCAATTTTAGCCCTCCACCATTTCCTAATTTTTCACCCACATAGAGCATCGGTGCTTCGTCCTTTTCACCTTCTCCTACACGCACAACTGCATCCATCTTTGCTTGTTCGAAAGCCCTACGCATAGCATCAACTGCCGCCTGATCTCCAGCTTCCTTCTCACCAGTTCCTACAAACTTTTTGGCTGAGGCGGCTGCGCTACATACGACTAGTTTAAGGTCTTCCTCCAATTGCTCTTGTTCTCTCATGACACAAAGCTAGTTTCATATTTTTGTTCTGCCATGATTCTTAGCGATTTGATGAATGTCATAGGTACGCGCCAACCTTCTTCGACATTTCTGTGGAATTCAGTAACTTATACACCTCAACAAACCATAAATTCATGAAACGACGAAATTTTCTGTCAAACTCAAGTCTGGCATTTGGTGCTGCACTTGCACTACCTGCTCTAGCTGGCTGTGAAGCCGAATCTAAAACCACCCCATCCATTCCCACCCTCGACGGCTCTTGGGAATCTGTTCGTAACCAGTTCATATTGTCTCACAAAAATGTCCAAATGGCACAAATGCTATTTGCCTCCCACCCATACCCTGTGCGGAAAGCCATTGAAATGCATAGACAAAAATTTGATGAAAGTCCTGTAGAATATTGGGAAGAAAATTTTATGACCATCGATGATATTCAATGCGAAGCGGCGGCCAAATATATGGGAGCCGAAAAAGAAGAAATCGCTTTGACTGACAGTACCACCATGGGATTGGCACTGCTATACTCTGGTTTGAAACTAAAAGCAGGCGATGAAATATTGAGTACCACACACGATCATTTCGTGACTGATAAAGCCATTGACTATGCCGCTGCAAAAAATGGAGCTACGGTAAAAAGAATAGCTGAATATGACGATCCAGCAGAAGCAACCGTAGACGAAATTACAAGTAAAATAGCGGCTGCCATTTCAGAAAAAACAAGAATTGTCGCCATTACCTGGGTACATTCCTGTGACGGATTGAAACACCCGATAAAAGAAATTGCTGAGGTCGTAAAAAAAGCCAACAGCAACAGAGATGAAGCCGATAGAATTTATCTCTGTGTAGATGGTGTACATGGATTCGGTGTTGAAAACATAGACATTAAAGCCATGGGCTGTGATTTCTTTTGTGCAGGTACACACAAATGGATTTTTGGCCCAAGAGGCACAGGTATTATCTGGGCTAAAAAAGACGCCTGGGATATGGTTCTACCTACTATTCCGGCATTTTCTGACGACCCATACAATATGTGGATGGGTATTACACCAGAAGGTCCCATAGCTTTCAATCAACTCCAAACACCTGGAGGGTTTCATACTTTCGAACACCGTTGGTCGCTTCACGAAGGTTTTAAGTTTCAAATGGCCATCGGAAAAGAAAAGGTTGAAAGTAGAACACGACAACTGGCTCTAATGGTCAAAGAAGGTATTGCTGAAATGAACAATGTTAAAGGTACCACACCTATGGACCCCTACCTTTCTTCAGGAATCAATGGATTTAGGGTGAAGGGAATGAGTGCAGAAGAGGTGGTAAAAGCCTTTCACCATAAAGGCGTAATTGCCAGTGCTTCCCCTTATCTAGACAGTATTCCAAGGTTGACGCCTTGTGTGATCAATACAGAGGAAGAAGTGCAGTTCGCTTTGAAAGCACTAAGGGAAATAAGTCAGTCAGCCTAGGCGCTAGATATCTTTGAAATAAAGAGGTTTTCAGTATGACTGGAAACCTCTTTTCATTAGCTTAGAATGGATATTATCAAATTTTAATCATGAAAGAAAAGTTAGTCCAAACTGTTGTAATAAATCACGTTTTGCACATCACACTCAATCGGGCCGATAAGATGAATGCTTTCACCTATGCGATGCTGCAAGAGTTATCAGAGGCATACACACGCATGGAATCTGACCCTGACATCCGATGTGGGCTTTTGTATGCTAATGGTGATCATTTTACAGCTGGACTGGATTTGGCAGATGTTTCTAAACACATTCAGCAAGGAGCAAAACTTTTTGAAGATGGTAAAATAGACCCACTTCAAATTTTTGACAAAAAGAGAACGAAACCGGTAGTCATTGCAGTGCAAGGCACTTGCTTGACCATAGGAATCGAAATGATACTAGCCAATGACATTTGCATCGCTGGCAATGACTGCAAATTCGGTCAGATAGAAGTCAAACGCGGCATCCTCGCATTTGGTGGTGCTACGATCAGATTTCAGCAGCGATGTGGCTGGGGCAATGCCATGAAGTATCTGTTGACTGGCGATATGTTCGAAGCGCAAGAAGCCTTGAAGATTGGGCTTGTACAGGAATTGAGCAAGGATCCTGTAAGTCAGGCTACTGCTATTGCCGAACGGATAGCCCAGCAAGCCCCACTGGCTGTTCAGGCCACATTAGCCAGTGCCAAAACTGCCATTTTGGACGGATCGAACCTAGCGGAACAGGGCTTGATGCCTGCACTAAACCACTTGATGCAAACCGAGGATGCCAAGGAAGGCTTGATGTCTTTTTTGGAGAGAAGAGAAGCAAATTTTAAAGGAAAATGAAATGAAAGCCATAGATATCACCAGACCTGACAAACTTTTGCTAAAAGGCATAAAGAGTCTGGGCGCCTTCGGGCAAAATTTGTACTCCGACAAGAAGTCTGAAGCCAAAGCGAAAGCTGAGCTTACCTTTATTGGGAAGAAGAAAATGGAGTCGGTTCAAAGTCAGCTCTATCAATTTGACGCCAAGACCTATACTGTGGAAAATGATTTGGACGATTTTTCTTTCCTAAAAGAGGCACAAGGCAACAATATATCTTGGCTAAATTTCCACGGTGTCCACGACGTAGAACTGCTCAAAACAGTGGGCAAAGCAGTACACCTGGATCGACTCACCATTAGGCAAATCCTGGATACTACCCAGCGACCCAAGGTAGAAGAATATGATGATCATTTGTTTTTCAGTGTTAAATCCATTGCCAAAAACAATGAAGAAATCGATGTGGAGCAGTTGTCCTTTGTATTAGGTGCTCATTATGCGGTATCCTTTCAGGAGGAAATTGGTGATCACTTCGAAGGAATTCGCAATAAGCTCAAAGAAGGACTTGGTTTCATTCGCAAGCGATCCAGTGACTATTTGTTATCACAGTTGCTTGACGCCATTTTAGACAACTACTTTGAAACTATAGATCAGACTAATGAGGCTATTTCGCTGATAGAAAAGGTAGTTATCGAAGATCCTGATAAATCCACTTTAATCGTGCTTGAAAAACACAAACAAAATGCGCAGATAATTAAAAAAGCATTGAGCCCATTCAAAGAAGCCTTAACCAATCTAATGAATGGAGACAGCAAATTTATTCACGCTAACAACCTAAAATACTATCGAGATTTGGGCAACTCTGCTTCCGCAGCCATGGAAGAAATAGAAGCGACTTTGCGAACACTAGAAGGTTTGACCAATATCTGTTTTGCTTCTCAAAGCCAAAAAATGAATGAAACGATGAAGGTACTCACAACAGTAGCGACTATTTTCATCCCACTCACCTTCATCGCCGGCATCTATGGGATGAACTTCGAAAATATGCCAGAGCTTCATCATCCTAATGGCTATTTCTATACTTGGGGAGTGATGGGAGCTATTTTTATTTCCATGCTCATCTATTTTAAAGTCAAGAAATGGATTTAATCTGATACTGTGAAAAATTACAAAGACTTACTGTTGTACAAGGTCAAACGACACTTTATCGAAGTATTGAAGACCAAGACTTCTGATCATTCGGTAGCCGTGGGCTTTGCTGTTGGGAGCTTTGTAGCCATTTTACCTACTCCGGGTATTAGTATTTTAATCGGTGTGGCTATAGTTGCTATTTTCAAAACGATTAATAAATATGCGTTGTTTTCGGCTATGGTGGTTTGGAATATTTGGACACTAGCTCCTATCTACTGGGCAAGCTATGAAATAGGCGAAGCCATTTTTGGCGATACAGAAGTCGTAGCGTTTGAATTCCAACAGCTGGATCAAGTATTTGATTATACCCTGAGGTTTATGGTTGGTAATCTTTTCCTTTCGATTCCTATATCAGTGCTTAGTTATTTTTTAGTGAGGGCGGCTGTAAGAAAATACAAGAGAAGAAGAGAGTCTGTTTGAGAAAACCGATCAAAGATTCAAAAGGTGGGTATTCTCCTGCCTCCGTTATTCTAAAGTAATGCTCATTGGACTATTCAGCTGAGCAACAAACTGATTGAGGTACAACTCCCATGCCTCCTTGCTTTCAAACTGACCACTTTCTTCCCAAAAGAATCCAGTGTAATACACGGCCTTCCCTTCTTTTACAGCTAGGTCAATATAGGTGTGACTTAAATCCTTTTCAGATGTTACTATTTTTTCAAATCCTCTAAATGTACCTGGGCTGGCTACAATCGCAGTTGCCAGATGGCTTTCTCCATGAGGCTGATAATAGCTCACCCATCCCCCCAAAGAGTCTACGGTTACTTCTCCATCATTTTCATGCAAAGTAAGACCTGCCCAAATGTCATCTGTACCAGTTACTTGCATTTCGATTTTACTAAGGTTGCTCTTTTTGTCAAGGCTGATCCTCTTAGAAGTATGTATCCTATTTGAATCCCCTGCATACCAGTCAGCATAATCTAATATAAAATCTGTTCTTAATAGACCATTGGATACCGTATGGTAAGAAGTGAAATTTTTTGAAGTAAAGAATTTATCCTTAGCTTTTACCGCAATCCCTCCGCATCCTCTACTAATACCTACATGAAAATTATCCAGACCTTCACCAGAATCTACATGGTAAGCACTGGGATCAGATTCATACTTTTTATACCATTTGTTAATAATAGGATACTCTACTTTCTTGAGCCAACAATCTATACCGCTAGTAAGTGTTCCTCCTCGCACTCCTTCTTCTATCATCTTTTGGGCGGTTGGCCCAAAAACTCTAAAGGCCACCTTGTCATTTTCCCATGCATAATCGTCCGTGCGTTCTGGTACAAATCTTGAGAAACAGATATTCTTAGTTAAAGGTGTTTGCTCATCAGCACTTAATTCTTTCAAAACATACTTTACCTGACCGTTGGCTGGCACTGTCGGCTGAAATAAGATTCCATCAGAAATATCATCCTGATTATCATCTATATATTGTGCCAAAATTAAGTTGCCTTGTTCATCTTCAATTCCGAGGTTTTCTAATTGCTGACCTTCCTTCAAAAGAATCATATCGTTAGGCACTTGAATGACTTCACTGCTTCTTTCAAATGGTAAGGTATTCGAAACGACAAACGAAACATTCGTATCCTTAGGTGCACAAGAGCAAATGACTAGTGCTAACGATAAAAAAAAGTATGCTGATTTCATTATTTATTAGATCATGTTCAAATAAAAAAGAGTTCGCGACTTCTATCGCGATCCTCTACTATTAATCCTCGTTGGCAGGTTTACCAATAGTTGCTAAGATGCCACCATCCACATAAATCACTTGTCCGTTTACAAAATCACTGGCTTTTGAGGACAGGAATATGGCTGCTCCTTCCAAATCAGAAGGATCTCCCCATTTACCTGCTGGAGTCCTGCCGACTATAAAGTCATTAAAAGGATGACCATCCACCCTGATTGGTGCAGTCTGGCTTGTGGCAAAGTAGCCAGGCCCTATTCCATTGGTTTGAATGTTATGCTTGGCCCATTCTGTTGCCATATTTTGCGTAAGCATCTTCAATCCACCCTTAGCAGCCGCATAGGCACCAACTGTGTTTCTACCCAATTCACTCATCATAGAGCAGATATTGATAATCTTACCCGATTTTCTAGCAATCATACCTTTGACTACCGATTTAGAAACAATAAATGGACTTACCAAATCTACCTTGATCACCTGCTCAAATTCAGAAACTTCCATCTCCTCCAATGGTACTCTTTTGATGATTCCTGCATTGTTTACCAAAATATCAATGGGGCCCACTTCTGATTCGATCTTTGCAACATTTGCTTTCACATCAGCTTCATTGGTCACGTCAAACTTGTAGCCTTTGGCTGAAATACCAGCTGCCTCATATTCCTTCAAGGCATTGTCAATCTTCTCTTGAGAAGAATTACCATTGATGATCACAGTAGCACATGCTTTTCCAAGTCCCATGGCCATGGCCATACCTAAACCATGTGTAGCACCAGTAACTAATGCTATTTTGCCCTTGAGGTTAAATAATTCTAATGACATATCTTTTATCTTAATTCTTGAATTGGACAAACATCCATATCTCCATAGTCTAGGTTTTCACCAGCCATACCCCATATGAACGTATAATTCGATGTGCCAGCACCTGAATGGATCGACCATGGCGGTGAAATCACTGCCTGCTCATTTTGCATCCAGATGTGTCTAGTCTCATCGGTCTGCCCCATAAAGTGGCACACAGATTGACCTTCCGGTACCTCGATGTAGAAATAAACCTCCATCCTTCTATCATGGACATGTGAAGGCAAAGTATTCCAAACACTACCGGTTTTCAATTCAGTCATTCCCATTTGCAACTGACAGGTCTCGACAACGCTAGACACTATCATCTGGTTTACTATCCTGTGATTTGCTGTTTCTAAAGAACCAAGTTCAATTTTATTTGCCTGTTCTTTCGTGATCTTTTTTGTTGTAAATGCTTGGTGGGCAGGTGCAGAATTCAAATAGAATTTTGCCGGCTTAGCAGCATCTTTACTAGAAAATACCACTGACTTACTATCCTTAGCCACGTAAAGCGCATCCTTATAGGACAGTTCAAATGCCGATCCGTCCACGGTAACCACACCCTCTCCTCCAACATTGATGACACCTAGTTCTCTTCTGTCTAAAAAGTGTTCTGCTTTCAAAGGGTCTATGGCTTCCAGTGATAAATCACCTTTTACAGGAACGGCTGAACCTGTTATATATCTATCGTAATGAGAATAAACCAATACCACCTCATCGGGCGCCATCAAGTCTTCAACTAAAAATTCCTTTCTCAAAGCAGCCGTATCATACTGCTTTACTGCCTCTGGTGAAGAAGCATATCTCACTTCATGTTTCATACTCATTTTATTTTCATTTATTCAAAAGTACACAAAAATACAATCGATTGTATTTTAATCTTTAAAAAGTGTCTAAATTGCAATAATGAAGAACAAAATCACGATCCACGACCTTGCTCGGATTCTCAAAAAAGATAGCTCTACGATATCCAGAGCGCTTGCTGATAGCCCGAGAGTGACGAAAAAAACGCGTGATTTAATTCAAGCCAAGGCTAAGGAATTAGGCTACTTCAGAAACACTTTGGCTTCAAATCTGCGAAGCCAAAAAACTCGAACCATTGGGGTAGTTGTACCCCGTATTTCTCGATACTTTCTTTCTACCGCTATTGCAGGAATTGAGGAGATTGCTTTTGAGAATAACTATCGAGTAATAATTGGTCAGTCTATGGATCAATTGGACAAAGAAAGGCAGCTAATAGAAACACTGTTGTCCAGTCAGGTAGATGGAATAATAATGTCGATGGCCATGGAGACCAATCAATATGATCATCTAGAAAGAATTGTAGCTCAAAAAACACCAATTGTTTTTTTCGATCGAAGATGTGATGCAATTCCAGCCAACAATATACTTATCGATGATTGCGCAAGAGCATTTGACGCCACAGAGCACCTTATACTAAGTGGACGTAAGCGCATTGCTCATTTTACAGGATTAGAAAATGTCAGCATCTATCAGGATCGGCTCACAGGATATAAACAGGCTCTACAAAAGTATAACCTGACTGAAGATCCTACTTTGATTTACAAAAGCTCACTAAAATCGCAAGATGGTAAACAGCTCGCCAATCTAATACTCAGCCTGAAACAAAAACCTGATGCTATCTTTTCTGCAAATGACATTGCAGCAATATCCTGTATGCAAGTACTTCAAGAATCAGGAATCAATGTCCCAAAAGACATTGCCATTGTAGGTTTTAGTAACGAACCGCTGGGAGCATACACCACTCCCTCACTAACCTCTGTCAATCAAAGCCCTTTAGAAATGGGAAAAATGGCTATTGCAACCTTACTTAATCAGATAGAAAATCCTGATGCCAAGCTTGAGACTAAACTAATCGATTCTTCGCTGATTCTTCGGAATTCTTCAATGATCCAATAATTATCCATTTTTATTCAGCTCTAAAATTAGAAAAGTCTTGCGTCTCTTCACAGCAGATTTGCTCCATGACTTGCTGTAGCTGTGTTTTGAGCAGCCCGATGGCATGGTCACCACCCTTACTTCCTAAAGCAGCTACACTGTACATAAAGGTTCGACCTAAAAACGCAAAATCCGCTCCATTGGCTAATGTTCTCGCAATGTCGGGACCTGACCTCACACCACTATCCATCATGACTTTAATTTGGTCTTTATAAGCTGCGGCAATACCTTTCATAGGATTTATTGTGGACTGCCCAGCATCCAATTGTCTTCCTCCATGATTAGAAACTATAATGCCATCCAAACCGAGTTGAACTGCCTTTTCGGCATCTTCCATGCTAGCTAGCCCTTTCAATACAATCTTCCCTTTCCATTTATCCCTGATTGGTGCAATCTTCTCCTCATTCAGTCGGCCAGAAAAAGTTGTGTCCATGTATTGACCCAGTTGCTTCATGTCTAATCCTTTGGGCATATAGCGCTTCAGCGTTTGAAATTGAGGCTGACCATGAATCAATGTTCTTAAGGCCCACTCTGGTCGTGTCATAATTTGCCTAATATTTCGAAATGTCATTCGAGGTGGCATGGCTAAACCGTTCCTAATATCTCTTGGGCGAAAGCCAAAAGTTGGTACATCGGCCAAGAGCACTAGCACTTCACAGCCAGCTGCTGCTGCGCGAGCGATTACATCGTCTCTCAAGCGATCTTCGGCTGGATGGTACAATTGAAACCAAGCTTTTCCCTCTGTCAGTTCGCTAGCTTTCTCTATATCCATTGTAGTGACTGTACTAAGGATAAAGGGAATGTTATGCTTATGAGCTGCTTTTGCCAAAATCTCCGGTGCCTTCGGCCAAATCAATCCTTGTAACCCAATTGGAGAAATCCCAAAAGGCGCATCATAAGTATGCCCAAATAATTCTGTCTGCATATTTGATCGATGATGCTTGGTCAAATATTGAGGAATCAATTCTACTTCTCGTATTTCCCTTGTATTCTTATCGAGATTCACATCTTCGTTACAGCCACCATCAAGATATTCAAAAGCAAATTTTGGTATCTTGCTTTTCGCTCTTCTTCTCAAATCCGCTATGGCAGGATAGTTGGCATTGTATAAGTGACTCATGACAAATAATATCTAGTGTGATGGGGCGAACTATTCGTTCATCAGGGTTTCTATTTCTTCCAATTCTAAAGGAATATCCTTCATTAAATTCAAATTATTTTCTTTTTGAATCACAATGTTATCTTCCAGTCGGATACCGAAGTTTTCTTCTGGGATATATATCCCTGGTTCTACTGTCAATACAGCACCCTCTGGCAATGGCTCATAAAAGCTACCCACATCATGAACATCTAGGCCTAAGAAATGGGAAGTATTGTGCGTAAAATATTTCTTGTAGGCTTGCGAATCAGATGCCTGATTTTTGATATCCGTCTGATCTATAAGCCCAAGATCAAGTAACTCGGATTGCATGACTAGTCCTACTTCTTTGTTAAATTCAGATAAAACCACTCCAGGTCTCAGCATATTGGTGGCTTCTGTTTTCACTCGCCACACAGCCTGATACACATCCGCCTGTCTTTTGCTAAACCTACCATTTACTGGTATTGTACGGGTCATATCTGCATTGTAATTGCCATATTCGGCTGCTACATCCATCAATAGCATATCACCATCTTTACATGTCTTTTTATTCTCTATGTAATGAAGAATACAAGAATCCCCGCCACTAGCAATGATGGGGATATAGGCAAACCCTCGAGATTTTTGTTTGACAAACTCATGAATGAATTCTGCTTCGATTTCATATTCATTCACTCCTGGTCTTACAAATTTTAGTATTCGTCTGAATCCGTCGTTGGTAATGTCACAAGCTTTTTGCAGCATGTCTATCTCTTCTTGCGACTTTGCGGTTCGAATAAGTTGCATGACAGGTGCTGCTCTTTTATACTCATGGTTTGGGTATTTCAGATGACACCATTTTGAAAATCTATCATCGCGCGTTTCTACATCAAGCATGGCCCTGGTATGCTCATTAGCATTGATATATATCGCATTGGAAGCCACAGCCAGTTCATTCAGTGCTTTTTCGAAGTCGGACAGCCATTGTACATTTTGAATGCCAGAAATTTCACGCGCTTCTTCTTTTGTAAACTTGTGTCCCTCCCAAACAGCTATCAATTCATTAGTCTCTCGAATGAAAAGTACTTCTCTCAAATTTTCATCTGGAAAATTAGGTCTGATGAGCAAAATAGTCTCTTCTTGATCTATACCTGTCAGATGCAATAAATCACTGTTTTGCCTAAACGGCATAATGCCATCCGCATTGGTCGGCATTATATCATTAGAATTGAACACAGCTACGGCATCCTTTTCCATAGCCTCACAAAATTTGGCTCTGTTTCTTATATAAAGTTCTTTTGTGGGTAAAGAATATCTCATTGCATTGTTGTTTAATTGATTGAATCAAGCACCCCCAAGGTACCATTAGATTATAAATCCTAGATACCTTGAGAATATTTCACTAAGAATTGATTAGCTCCAGCCGAAACGGGCAGTAACCGCTAGAACTAATTAAAAACTAAATTTTATACGCTCTTACTTTCTGAATAGAAGTGCCTAAGCCATCAATGCCTAGTTCGACTTCATCTCCATCTTTAAGATAAGTAGGAGGTGTAAGTCCCATTCCTACTCCAAAAGGCGTCCCCGTAGATATAATATCTCCTGGTAACAATGTCATAAATTGGCTGATATAACTCACCAGATGGGGTACACCAAAAATCAAATCGGATGTGTCGCTGTCTTGTTTGGTCTCGCCATTGACTTTAAGCCATAGATTCAGTTTTCCTGGGTCTGCAATTTCATCTCGTGTAGCAATGAATGGCCCTAATGGAGCAAATGTATCACAGCTCTTTCCTTTCACCCACTGTCCACTTTTCTCTAATTGAAAAGCTCTTTCGCTGACATCATTGTGCAACACATATCCCGCAATATGCTCCATTGCATCTTGCTCATCCACATAACTAGCCTTTTTCCCAATCACTATAGCCAACTCGACTTCCCAATCTGTTTTCTCACTTCCTTTAGGAATAACTATATCATCATTCGGACCAACGATGGCTGACGTCGCTTTGAAAAACAACACAGGTTCGGCAGGAATATCCATTCCGCTTTCAGCTGCGTGTTTTGCATAGTTCAATCCTACACAAACGATTTTGGACGGTCTAGTTAGCGGTGCCCCTAATCGAGCAGATGGCTCTACTTTCGGCAATTGATCCTGAGCTGATTTCAGCTTTTCTTTCAAGACTAAGATTCCATCTCCAGCAAAAAATTTCTCATCATAATCAGACACCAACGAACTTACATCCAAGCGGCTACCATCATTCAATTCCACCCCAGGTTTTTCATGACCAACGGCTCCAAATCTTATTAATTTCATACTTCCTCTATTACACTATTTAATAATTCAATGGCTTTCTCTGCAGCTAGTGTTTGTAGTTCAGTGATGCTGCTTCCACTATGCCATGCGGTATGGCTGGTCACTATCACATTCTGAGCTTTCAACAGCGGATGATCACCAGACAACGGCTCTTCTTCTACCACATCTAAAGCCGCTCCCGCAATGGTGCCAGCATTCAAGGCATTGATCAAATCATTGGTATGGACTAACCCGCCTCTGCTGGTATTGACCACAATACTTGTCGACTTCATTTTGCTCAGCACTTCAGTATTTATAATATGCTGAGTAGATTCCATGAGTGGACAATGCAAACTAACAATATCGCCACGCTCCCATATTTGCTCTAACGAAACAGATTCAACATTTAACTCGTTGAATTGCTCTGCTTTTAATCCTGGATCAAAGGCAATCACTTTCATTCCAAAAGCCTGAGCCCTTGAAGCGACACGCTGAGAAATACGACCCAATCCTACCAATGCCAAAGTCGATTGACGCAACGGTGGCAAAGTCATAGGTGAAGTAATCACCCATGTGCCTTGATTAATTCTGTCCCAAGTAGATAGGATTTGTCGCTGAGAAGCCATCATCAATGCCACGGTGTGGTCCGCTACTTCATTAAGACAATAATCGGGCACATTGGCCACCGGGATTCCTTTGCTCTTAGCGGCCTCCAAATCAATGTTATCCAATCCAATTCCATATCTCACAATTCCTTGACATTGGGTCATGGCTGCAATAGCCGCAGCCTTCACAGGAGCCCATTGGGCGATCACAATATCTGCGTCTCTTACCAGTTCAATAACCTCTTCTTCAGTCTTGCACTGGGCATCTATCAAAGTGTGGCCAGCTGCCTCGATGATATTTTTTTCTATTTCTATATTCGGAAAATTCCAATCCGTAATTACTACTTTCATTTTTCTTTATTTTGAAGTTCAAACCAGATAGTCATGTACTATTTCACCTTCAACCAGAGTAAATTCTCCTTTCCAGAAGCATGCGTTGCCTTCTTCCAACACGGGAAGTTTATAAACTGGTGCTTGCATATTGGGTCTTAGCGCTACAGAGCAAGGGTCAATCCAACTCTCTGATATCTTTACACTTTCGAGATTCCTAGAGGTGATCTGTCTGATTGCCGTCTCTCCGTTGATGTGATTGATCACTTTATAGTTGAGGTTAACTCCAAAGTCGAAAGTCATTTTTTTGAACTCCTCGATGGATCCTCGATTTTGCTTGTAGGCCATGGTACCATTGACTACTTCAATGCCATTTCGCTCAAGCGAGCCGATTATCAAATCTCCATTAAAATCCACTTTTGGATTACCCCATTTCTTGGGCTGCCCATGCACTTCTCTTCCTTGTGATATACCACCATCACTATTCAAAAACAGGAAAGGGGAATAGCCCCCTTTCGCTTTCCCGGGCAACTCTGCATCTAGCATAATATTACACTCCTGATATTGACCCAAATAATCCGTGTCATTCATGTTATATATATGAATGAGCACCCAGTCGCTTCTCAATTGGAGCGGAGCAGGTAGCAGCTTTTCAGCAGCCTTTCTGTCCGTTTTATAGGAGAGCGTTAGCACTTCTACATCTCGAAAAGAAAAAGGAAATGGAGCAGCCAATGGCGCACCAATTGGGGTGGACCAATGATTATTTACTTCGTTGCTCATTTTTTCTTATCAGCCAACCTAGGTGCATGATCGGGTGCTTTTTTCCCTACACGCTCATAATATTCTGCTGGTATTTTTTTAGGGTCTTTGTAGACTAACCACTTGCAAGGTGCTTCTGAATCATCATTGTGCTCTGTAACTCGCATCGGATGTCCATAATTCTCAATAGATAGAATTTCATTGACCATCGTACAATGTCCACAGTAGTAACTCACATTCTTTTTGCCCCAGGTCCAAGGGTGTTCCTTTTTTGAGTTGCCATAAACCTCCGGATTGTCAACTTCTCCTCTGTCTACTCTTTGGCGAGCTACACCACCACTTCCACAGGAATCCAATACCAAGGTGTATTTCTCTTTATCTTCAACCACTTCAATCTCTCCCTGACGATCTGGCCCCATGAGGTGACCTCTCAACCCTTCTATTGTTAGTTGTAGTTGGGTCTCTACATCCTGAGCCATTACTTTATCGTATCGGGCCTTGTAATAACTTCCCAGTATCCCTCTGAAGGCTTTTTCTACTTCGTCTTCTCCGAAGTTGTCAGCGATGTAGGTAAAAAATGACCATGCCCAGTTAGTGAACATATCGTGCACAACTTCCCATTCCAAACGAGCATATTCCGTAATTCTTTTGGCTTCTTCCAGATCGCCTTTTTGCATGGCTTCATAAGCCAATGTCAAAGTTGCTTTTCCTACTTCCGAAGGCGAATCTTGCCTCAGGTCTCTATTGATAATATCTGATTTTGATAGTTTCATCTCTTAAATAATTTTTATTAATTAGCTATTGAGCATAAATCCGCCGCATACGTTGATGTCTTGACCGGTGATAAAACTTCCTTTTTCGGAAGACAAAAAGACAATGAGGTTTGCCACATCATCCGATTCACCCAAGCGACCTAGTGGTGTTTGTGTGGTCCAGGCCTCTGCCAGTTCTCTTGAATTTTTTCCTGTAATAGGTGCGAGTTCAGGGTAGAGACTATCCCACATCGGTGTCATAATTGGCCCTGGACTCACCGTATTTACACGAATACCTTTGGCACCGTAAGCCAAGGCAAGAGATTCAGAAAAATTACTCACTCCAGCTTTAGCTGCCGCATAATGTGCAGACACTGCCCTTCCTTTTCGTCCAGCATTAGAACCTAGATTGATAATACTTCCACCATGATCCATGATTTCTGCTGCTCCTACTGCCACTTGAAATAAGGCACGAACATCTATTTCAAATACTTCATCCCATTCTTCTATGGTTATTTCATTGAGCTTGTTGAAATGACAAACTCCTGCAGAATTAACTACAATATCTATTCTACCAGCAAGCTTCTTCGCTCTAGCAGCCACTTGTTTAGCCCCTTCAGCATCTCTCAAATCTTGTACAAGCGCATGATGTTGTCCACCGATCGTGGGGAGTGATGAAAGTACATTATTCAGTTTCTCTTCATTGCGTTCCACACCTACGATTACACATCCTTTCTCCGCCAACTGAAGTGCAGTTGCTTTTCCAAAACCACTCGCTACTCCAGTGATTAACGCTACTTTATTCTCAAATTCCAATTTCATATTTTTAATTTCCTATAACTAAACTTGGGTGTTTGCGCTTTATATCTCCGTCATATAAAGGCAAAATCAAATCCACTTCTCTTTCCATTTTCGCAAACAAACGATAGTGTTCTTCTATCGATTCGCTCAATCCAAGGGGAATCTTATCTTCAAAATTTCGATACTTAAAAACTGCATCTGTGAGTCCTACTACTCCTTCCTTAGTTCTCACCTTAAACAGCATGGACGAGCGATGATGCCCACCACAAAACCAAGAGGTAATCCCTGGTAAGAATTCTGTTTCTTCATCTGGCAAGAGTTTGATTCTTGCTGCAGCTTCTTGTTTGACTAAATAACTAATAACATGATCAGGAAATAGGATATTTCTTGGTAACTGCGGAATCTCGGGATCCGGAGCATGGAAATCCATCCATCCTTTGTGCGATACCCAAATGTTGGCTTTTGGAAATTGATCTAATCCACCTGTGGCATACGAAGTGATCGGAGTGATAATCACATCTGTAATCTCCTCAGGGGAGGTGTCGCTCTGCGCTAGTGCATTCACAATCCAATTGTCTTCCGTAATAATTGGTTCATGCCCATGTTCGTTCATGGCCTCCATGGCCCAATTGGTCCAAAGGGAATCTAAATCTGAATAATCTTTTGGAAAGCCAGTATTCAATAAGATTTTTCTCCCTTTTCCTTCTATAAGAAAAGCCCAAAATGTGAGCATTTCCCACCCATATAGCTTGGTCATCCAATAAACTTCGGCTGCCGGCACATTGGCCTCACCCATTTTCAATGCTGTTATTTTGTAACTTTCTATCATAATTGTGCATTCCATCCACCATCGACAAAGATTGTCGAACCTGTAGTGTATTCTGCCTCCTTACTGGCCAGAAACAATACTGCTGACTCTAAGTCCTTTGGTTTTCCCAATCTGTTTTTGGCAAGCTTTGAATCGATCCAAGGGTTTACAGTTTCTAAATCTCTCGATTCCCTATCATTGATGTCAGTATGTATCCATCCAGGTGCGATGCTATTCACCGTAATGTCATGCTCTCCAAGTTCTATTGCCATTCCCATGGACAATAAGCTTAGCCCTGCCTTAGATGCACAGTAATGTGTTTGTTTAGCATTTGATCTATGCGCGCCTACGCTGGTAGTAAAAATGATTCTACCGCCAATACCTTGTTTAATCATTTGCTTGGCGGCTAACTGTGTTACTCTAAATGGACCATTCAAATTGACATCCATATGACGGTTCCAGTTGTCTAAGGAGATTTCCAAAAAATTTGTAAACTTACATATCCCTCCATTGCTGATCATGATGTCTATGCCTCCTAGAATCTCAATCGCTTGATGTACTAACTCCTCAGTTTGTTCAATATTAGCTATGTCAGATTCTATGTGATGGACTTTGGCATCAAGTTCACGCTCTAACCTCTCACATTCTACTACTGCTTTGTCTGAATCTTGGTAATGGCTAAACACAATTTCACAATCTTGCTTTGCAAGCGCTTCCACATAGCTCAGACCAATTCCTCGGGACCCCCCGGTTATCAGCACCCTTTTACCTTTTATTTCGAACATAAAACCCTTCGTACAGTATTCTTTTAAATGTTTGTTTTCAATAGGCCTAAGCCCATTTTCATATTGTGAAGATGAACATTCAAAAAAATTGAGCTGTCCTGCCCTATACTGCTCTCTTACCATTTCTTATAAAAAAATGTCCCAAAAAAGCGCAACTCATTTAAATCTTAATTATTAAGGCTTACCAATTGAAAAGACATTGAGTCATTTTTGTTTTCATGACTATACAGGTCGTATGAGTAGATTTTTTCCGTTTCTCTGTTCTTAAATCTTGTTTAATTCATATCAACCAGTTCTTTTGAAATAATCATTTTGTATAAAACATTAATCATTATGACTATTTCATATCGTATTGTTATTGGTCAAGTTTGTATTGTGCGAAATGGCAGCTTACCACATGTGTTTTAGCAATTCATTGGTTTTTGCTCTAAAAAACATAATCGATAAGCCTCATTGACACCATGAATATTATAAACAAAACACTGAATGATCATGAAACACGATTTTATACAACTAGATATTTGTGATGATTCCAACACGCCTAAATACAAACAAATAATAGATAGCATCATCTGGAGCATTAAGGTTGGAAAACTGAATGCAGGAGACAAATTGCCTTCTATTAATCAGTTAAGTTTTGACTACTATCTTTCGAGAGATACTGTAGAAAAAGCCTATAGGTATCTCTGTAAAGAACAGATCATACAATCTGTAAAAAGAAAAGGCTATTACATTCTAGATGATATATCCAGCTCAGAAATAAAGATACTTCTGCTGGTCAATGATTTTAGCTCTGAAAAGAAGACCATTTACAATGAAATGATTCAGAAGCTGAGTAATCAGGCCACTGTAGACTATTGTGATTATTCTCTATTTAAGAAAATAGTAAAAGGAAACCTCGATGGTTACCATTATTATGTAATCATGCCAGGGTTCGATGAAAAAAACCAAGTCGAGTTAAATGACTTGTTACTCAAGATTAATTCCGAAAAACTTATTCTGCTAGATACCAAGCTAGAGCAACTTTCCAACTGTAAAGGCGGCACTTATCAAGACTTGAAAGAAGATATTTATAATGCCCTTGAAGAGGCCAGCAATTTATTGCGCAAATACGAAAAACTAATTCTCATATACCCTGAGGACAAGGTGCACTCATACCCAGATGATATTCTTGCTGGATTCAAAAGATTTTGCGGATTTAATCAATTCAAGTACGAGATTTATGACAGTGCGACGAGCATTGACCCAAAAAATTACAATAAATCAGCTTTCATTATTTTGGAAGAAACTGATTTAGTTACAATTATTAAAAACATTCAGCTTTCAAAAATGAGACTCGCGAAGGATACTGGCATTCTATCATATAATGATACTGCACTGAAAGAAGTTCTTGCCGAGGGTATTTCGGTAATGACTGCAGATTTTGCAAAAATGGGTAGAGATGCTGCTGACATGATATTAGGCCAAGTTTCTGGCGTTGTTAAAAACGATTTTCATTTTATGTCCAGAGCGTCACTTTAGTTTGTCTATACAATCATTTTGTACAAACTAATAACCAAAAATAGTTATACTTGGAAATGGAAAACTATTGGAAGTACTTTTCTGGGGATAACGAAAACTGGGGAATCAAACTGATCACTTGTGGTTATGAGCAAATTAACCGTAATGCCGAATACCCTGTAAAAGGTCACCCTGAAACACATTTATTTTCCTGGGAAGAAGGAAGGACGTTGCCGGATTATTACATTATTTATATCCCTACGGGAGGTGGTATTTTCGAATCCAATACTGGACAAGTTGAAATAAAACCCGGTGATGCCATAATTATCAACAAAGAAGAATGGCATCGATATAAGCCACATAAAGATCTCGGATGGGAAGAATACTGGTTAGGCTTCAAAGGTGAATATATCGAAAGCTATGTTGTAAAAGACCTCTTTCCCAATCATACCACTCATATTAAGCCTATGGGCTATCAAAGTGATATCATCACATTATTTAATCATATACTACGCCTGGTGGGTACTCCGGCCAAATTGATGGAAAAGGTATTATTCGGCTCACTGATTCAGCTCATCAGTCATTTTACCTTAGATGAAAGCGTAAAAATTAAGACCAATAGACACGAATACATTGTTCAATCAAGTATAGATTTTATAAGACAGAATTTGACCAACCAAATCGATTACAAAAAAATGAGTGAACGATTCAATTTGAGCTACAGTCAGTTCCGATTAACATTTAAAAAAGCTACTGGATATTCATTAAACCAGTTTTTAATTGCAGAACGAATCAGCCTTGCTCGTAGACTTTTGCATAACACAGATATGGAAATTGGTGAAGTAGCGAATAGAGTAGGAATAAATTCCGTCTTCTATTTTTCGAAATTGTATAAACAGAAAACTGGAAAATCACCCTCCCATGATCGGAGAAGTCAAATGACGCTATGAGCGTGTGAATTGAAATATATACAGGGTAAAACAGGATAGAAATTTTTGATTCATTTAGCAAGTTAGCATTCTAAGACCATCCTAAGTAATACTAAAAAATCAGAGCTTTTATTGATTGACCTCTAAACGAATTGAGAAAAATTTATGATAAGAAAAAATTTATGTAAAAAAAGGAAAATGAAGGTGACGCGTCAATCTTATTTGGCCATATTTCTACTTTTCACTTTTTCATCGATCCTTCTAGCTCAAGAATCCCAAGTTTCTATCAACCATCAAGGCAAAAATTTCAACATGCTCAAGCATGCCTGGACTGCCCAATGGATCACTCACCCCACAGCATCTACCATGGACTATGGGGTTTTCAATTTTCGAAGAACTTTCGAGCTAAAAGAGGCTCCAAGTACTTTTGTAGTCCATCTCTCTGCTGATAACAGATACAAACTCTTTGTGAACGGAACCTTTGTCGGCCGAGGACCCGCCATCGGAGACATTGCGCATTGGAGATACGAAACACACGACATAGCACCATTATTGAAAGCGGGTTCAAATGTCATTGCCGTAGAAGTGATCAACTTTGGTGAGTTTAGACATGCCAAACAGCAAACTTTCCAAACTGCGTTTATCATGCAGGGCGCTGAATCGAACGTGGCTGATATCAATACCACCAAAAACAGTAACTGGAAAGTCTACAAAAACGAAGCCTATTCTAGCATTCCATTTGTTAGTGATTCTGTCGGTGGCTACTACGCAGCTGGTCCTGGCGATCGTGTAGACGGCAGCCAGTATCCTTGGGGCTGGAACCAATTAGATTTTGATGACAGCGAGTGGGCTAAACCTCGTTTAGCCATGGTGGAGTTTGCTGTTGGCAGAGGTTTCTTATTTGGAAGTACCTGGTATTTGGTGCCTCGTAGTATTCCGTTTTTATCGGACTCGACCACCCGTTTCAGTGAAGTGGCAATGAGCACTAACATCAAGGTGCCAAAAAAATTTATGCTCGGTACAGAAGCAGTCACTGTTCCAGCCAACACTTCTGTCTCCATTCTATTGGATCATAAAACACACACAGTAGGTTATCCTAAACTATCAGTGAGCAAAGGGAATAATGCTACAATAAAGACTACTTATGCGGAAGCCCTATTCTACCAATCATCGAGTGAATTTAGTGCTCATGGAGGATGGAAAAAAGGCCCTCGAAATCAATTGAAGGATCAGGAAATTCGAGGTTATTATGATATTTACTCACCAGATGGAGGTGATAATCGTGTCTTTCAACCACAGGCGATGCGTACTTTTCGATTCGTTCAATTGGACATTTCTACTGGAGATGAGCCTCTGGTTATAAATGACTTTTACAATATTTATTCTGTTTATCCTTTCGAAGAAAAGGCGACGTTCGAATCGGACGACACTTCCCTCAATGCGATCTGGAAAGCTGCCTGGCTCACCCTCCAAAATTCTGCAACTGATCAATTTGAAGATCCTTACTACGAACAATTGCAATATATTGGTGACACTCGCATTGAGTCTCTGGTATCCATCTTTGTATCAGGTGACGATCGTTTGATGCGAAAAGCCATACAGCAATTCGATGATTCTCGTATGCCCAATGGGCTCACTCAAAGCAGATATCCATCTTACATCAACCAGGTCATCCCTCCCTATTCATTATTTTGGATCGGTATGATCCATGACTATTCACGTTTCAGAAATGATCCTGCATTTATAGAAGGATATTTACCAGGAATCAAAAGTGTACTTGGTTGGTTTGAAAACAAAGAAGATGATTCTGGCATGTTAGCCCAGTTAGACTGGTGGAATTTTACCGACTGGAGTGAAGGTTTTCAAAATGGGATACCGGTAGGCGCTGACGATGGTCATTCTGCCAATGTGAGTTTACAATATGCATTAGCATTACAAAATGCTGCAGATATTTTCGAACAACTTGGTGATTTGACCCAAGCGACTCAATATAGAAATCAGGCACAGGCTATGATCGATGCGGTATTGAAATACTGCTACGACAACCAAAGACAATTGATAGCCGAACGCCCAGAGAAGGATGTATTTTCTCAACACACCAATGTATTTGCGATTCTGACCGATGCCATTGCTACAGAAGAACAGTCTGCACTAATGGAGCGATTGCTCACCGATGAAGACTTGATTCAAAGTTCAATCTATTTTAGATTCTACTTGACAAGAGCTATGCAAAAAGCTGGAACTGCTGATCAATACCTCTCAGGACTAACACCTTGGCAAGACATGCTGGATAGAGGCATGACTACTTTCGGAGAAACTGACATCAACCCAAGATCCGAATGTCATGGATGGAGCGCCAGTCCATGTTTTGATTTTATCCATACGGTAGCAGGTATTCAATCAGCCGCTTCAGGATTTCAAAAAGTGCTAATCACACCCAACTTTGGACACCTTAAGAAGGTAAAAGCATCTTTCCCTCACCCTAACGGACCACTAACCGTCGATTTTAAGTTAGACAAAAATGGGAAGCTCAATGGAACCATTACCTTACCAGCTGACATTAGCGGAAAATTCAAATGGAAAGAACAACAGCTCCAACTCAACCCTGGTATTAACAAGATTTAGAATTTGTGAAATAGAATATGAAGAAGATAATATTATCGCTTATAGTCATTACCCTGAGTCATGGTTTATCCGCTCAGGCCATTGAAAAATTATCATTAAACGGCAAAGTGCCATTCGAGCAAACAGAATCGGCCTTTCCACCCAAGGCTTATACTCGAACTATACCAGTGCCAGGACTCATCGACATGGCTTCACCAAAAATTGAGCAATATGACGATTACTACTCTGGTACACATACACCCAAGTACAATTGGTATAAATTCACTTTCAAAGTACCTAAATCTAACAAAAAGAAGACCGCTATACTCACCGCCCTCAAGAGCAGGTTCAACACACAGGTGATTCTCAATGGCATCGATCTTGGCACATACATGCAAAATAACACCCCAATTGATGTCGATCTCACTGATTATTTAATCTATGGAAAGGACAACGAACTTTTGCTCAGGTTAGGTGAACGCGCTTGGATGCCAAAAGAAGCGGCCACTGGCTTTGATCGAGAAAAGTACACAGACTTCCCAGGCATCTGGGACGACATCTATATTGAATTTGGTGGCCCAATTCGTGTACATAGAGCACTGGCACTCCCAGATCTTGTCGCCAAGCAAGCAACCGTTAAAATTCAGCTAGAGAATTATGCCAAAATACTAGAAAGAAATACCGAATACAGTTTCATAGAATACACGTTAGAGGCACATATTCGCGAGAAAAAAACAGGCAGGATCGTCACTGACACAAAAAGAATTTCTGACAAAATCCAATGTCAAATAGAACGTCAAGAAGTAGAATTCACATTTGATTTCAATGAAGAAATAAAGCCTTGGTCTCCTGCAGATCCATTTCTATACGAAGCAGTAGTAACAGTCTCGGCTGATCGAAAATTCTTCGACAACTATGGTAACACTGAGAACCTCAAACCCAAAGATGACCAGCCTTGGATTGGCCCATCTGATCAACAGACCTTTGCCTTCGGAATGCGAGACTTTAAGTCGGTTGAAAAATCCTTTCAACTTAATGGACAAGAAATAGCACTATTCGGTTCTACACTTACACTCAATCGATTTTTCGAAGACAGAGACAGAAGCAACTTACCGTGGGATCGCCAATGGGTAGAAAAAATGATGGTTGAAATTCCGAAAGCCATGGGGTGGAATTTCTTCCGAGTCAGCATTGGCTTGCTTCCTGAATTTTGGTACGACCTGGCCGATGAGCATGGTATCCTGATTCAGAACGAATACAATATGTGGAATTTGCGTGGACGTCCTGCACAATATGCTATTGAATATGCCGATTGGATCTGGCAAGATGGCAACCATCCCAGTATAGTGATTTGGGACGCCCTCAACGAACAAAAACAAGAATACATTGGTAGAGAATTGATTCCTCAGCTTAGATTGATCGACCCTACAAGACTTTGGGACCTAGGTTTTATGAAAGCTGTTCCTGGCAGTAGACTAGATGTATTTGAATACCATTGGTACCCGCTTGCACATGGTTGGTGGGTAGGTGATCAGTTTATCAAAGACACAAGAGCAGCTTTCCGCTTTGGTAAACTCAACGATAAAGTAGCCGGACTCGAACATATGAAACAAGCCAACGCCCCAGTAATCGTCAATGAATTTGCCTGGTTATGGCAAAATAGAGATGGTCTCACCTCTGGGGTTCGAACTTTTGGCAATTTCACTAAAAACGACAAAGTACCTTACTCAAAAAATTATGAATACTACGAACCCGATGGTTCTCAATTGTATGAGAGCAATCGTGATGTATATGAATATTATGTAGGGAAAGAAGCCACCGCAAACGAGCGATGGGCATTTCAAGCCTATCTACAGGCTATCGAAACAGAAATGATTCGTTCTACCAGAGAAGCGGATGGAGTAGCGTCTTTTGCCTATCTGACCAACAACAACGGGCACACTGGCGATTGGTTTATCCATGACATCAAAGACTTAATCCCTTCCCAAGCATTGCTTTCACAATATCATGTCACTCGACCATTTGCAGCTTTCTTAGATATAGAAGATGCTAGATATGTGAAGTCTCCCGCTATGCAAAAACCAGGCGGTTCTTTTAATTTTAACATCATGGTGGTCAATGACACAGCACAATCCAAAACTGGAACTATTCAATACAAAGTGCTAGATAACAAAGGGAATATAGTTACAGCAGGCGAGCAGCAAGTATCCGTTCAGCCATTCTGGCAAACATTGGTACCAGTAACCATGACTTTACCAGAAAAAGCAGGTGGCTATCTTGTCATGACAGAATTAGACGATCCTAAAAGCAATCGAATGAAACAAGTAAGTCTACGATACATTCAAGTAGGAGAAGTAGAGCAACCTGAATATTTCGATTTCAAGTATCAAAAACCTGATGGATGGCCAGAAAAATAAATAATCCTTTACTAAGCATTCGTCGATCCTGGAAAATATTTGGTCTGATCGGTCTTGTGCATTGCATGCCCGTAAGTAGCCAAGGTCAGCATTCGACCTTTAGGAATCCACAGTTGGAAGAAACACTTACACCTTTTCGATTGCCTCTCCCTGATCCCGGTCAGGTGGAATACATCTTTGAAAAAAAAGGGAAAACACTGAAAGGGATGAAAGTAACATTACCCAACCAGATGAAAGCTCTTTGGCTCGACGATGATGGAGATATGAAAAAGGGTGACCTGGAAGGAGATCAAGACAATGACTGTCTCTTGATCGACCTTAATCAAGACGGAAAATATGGAGACAGTGGCGATCTCATCGTTGATTACATCGACGAAAATCAAGATGGAAAAGCCGACTACCAAGTTATTATCGAAAATGGAGATAAAGATTACACGGGAAAATGGAAATCTCATTATATGTGGTTTGTCGACAATGATCAGGATGGTGTTTTTGGTTTTGTCAACTGGGATGCCTTCAGATATGAAGGCTGGGATCATAGTGGAAAAGCCAATTTCTTTGCTGACTATCACGGACAGAGCACCATGCTCAAAGTACATATCTCGTCCTGGAATATAGATGATCTCAGTTTCAATTGGGAAAATCCTTTTCTATTCTACGATCAGGACAAGGACGGACTGACGGAGATGGCGATTCGAATAGTGGATGAACCTGTAGCCAAGGAAAGCCAAAAGGATTTAGTCAATTGGGCATTTAGCCAAAAGGCCACAATGGTACAAATGACTTTTGATATGGATAATGATAACCATGCAGGTAGTGAATTAGATTTTGATATGAGTCTTAAATTCAGCGGCAAAGGCTTCGACTACTCTGATCAAGTACAGCCAATCAAAGCTCATCCAATAGCTAAAGAATCCGACAAATACTTCGCTGACCCTAGATGGAGACATCTGAATCAATTAATATATACCAATCATGATTCAGCCTACGACCTTACTTTTTCCAGAGGAGAATGGAACTCTTGCTGGTTGGTGTTCGATGAAGACGACGACTGCCATCGCTGGGAACGGGTAGAGTTTTATGAGCCCAAAGACCCGTTCAAGATCGGTGCTGGCAAAGGTGGTTTAGATCATAATCCACAAGCAGACGCATCAGGAGATCGTGGTGAATGGGATCAAGATTTTTCTGGTCAAGGCAATCTATACATCTCCCCTCTGGATGGCAAAATACACCTATACGGTGCCGAAACAGGCTATTGGCGGATCGACCAAAATACATTGAGTTATCAAGGATGGCAAGGATGGCGCGGACCCAACATCCAGCCCGAAGATACGGATCAATTTGAGCCAGTCCGTTTTGCTACGGTGAAATACGAAGACACCGATAAAAATGGTTTTTTTGATGAAATGAAATTGGACATGGACGGCGATCAGAAGTATGAACAATCACTTTCTCTTACCGACCTTGGCCTATCAGATTCTAGCGATGTGATAAAAACTGAGTCTATGACTTACGAGGACTATACGTTATTATTCGAAAAAGTGGCCGCTAATCAAATGATGCATGCAGCTGAAATGCTGGCACTTGCTGAAAAGGAAAACCTAATTACTCAGTGGTACAATCACTATAAAAATCCAAAGAGTATCCGAGAGCAGTATCACAATGGCTTTTGGCTCTCTTACTATATATTTCAGGATTTGATCAAGAAAAACACCAAAAATGAAGATCAAATAGCTTTGATTAAAAAGGCCTATTTGTATTAAACAATATTAAAAACAGCAGCATATGGGAGCAATTTTAGGGGTCATTTTTCACGCCATTGGAGGATTCGGAGCGGGAAGTTTTTACATTCCTTTTAAGCAAGTTAGAAAATGGAGTTGGGAGAGTTCCTGGCTTATTCTAGGCTTATCCGCCTGGCTAGTTGTTCCTTTGGCTACCGCCTGGCTCACCATTCCAGACCTTTGGCAGGTGTTGGGTCAAGCTGATACGTCCGTCAAGGGCTGGACCTATTTCTTTGGTTTGCTCTGGGGCATTGGAGGGTTGACTTTCGGACTATCCATGCGCTACCTGGGTGTATCACTCGGTATGACCATCGCTCTTGGACTTTGTACCGCATTCGGTACATTGATTCCACCCATTTTCAAAGGGACCTTTGTGCAACTACTTGAATCCGCTTCAGGCCTCATTACCCTTTCGGGAATTCTAATCTGCTTGATTGGTATTGCAGTAGTAGGCATCGCTGGCGCGAAAAAAGAAAACGAAACTGAATCCGCATCGGACGATGAATTCAATTTAACCAAGGGCTTAATCGTAGCCACATTATCCGGCCTATTAAGTGCTTGTTTTGCCTTTGGTTTGGAAGCAGGCTCTCCCATAGCAGACATAGCATTTGCTAGTGGGGCCAGTGAGCTCTTCAAAAACAACGCCGTTCTGGTTTGGATTCTTTGGGGTGGCATGACTACCAATGGTATCTATTGTCTCTACCTCAATCGAAAAAATAAAACAACATCAGACTATACCAATTCAAATACACCGCTGACCAAAAATTATCTCTGGGCTTCGCTAGGTGGACTCACCTGGTATTTACAATTTTTCTTTTATGGCATGGGCACTACCTACTTAGGAGAAAATCTTGAGTTTGCCAGCTGGTCGATACATATGGCTTTCATCATTTTCTTTAGCAATTTATGGGGCATCATATACAAAGAATGGGCAGGAACATCTCGCAAAACGACGTGGATTCTAGCGCTTGGGCTAACTATTGTCATGGTTTCCATTCTAATGATTGGGTTAGCCAATACCATTGCACATTAACGATCTAACTAAAATCATGAGTATATCTAACATTAAACTCCAACACCTTTTTTGCCTTCTCTGTGGATGTCTGTTCTCTTGTACCGGTTTCGGCCAAGAAAAATACACCCTAGATGTAGATTTTGAAAAATCTCCTTTAGGCAATTATGATGAGACAGCAATCAAACAAGATTTTGATACGGTGAAATGGTCAATAACCAAAAACAGAGGGTCTATCATCGTAGATGACACGAATGGCAAAGTGCTACAGGTCAGCTATCCGAAAGGAGCCGTTGGACCAGAACAAGGAGGTATTCAGTTTGTAAGGCCTATCCCGCCAGGCATTGAGTATTACCTTTCTTATGATGTCTACTTTCAAGAAGGATTCGATTTTACTAAAGGAGGAAAACTTCCAGGCTTAACTAGTGGCGGTGCTGCTTATACGGGAGGCAAACATCCTGATCAGGGTGAAGGATGGAGTGCTCGATACATGTGGACAGGAGAACAAGAACCCATCGTGTATCTCTACTACAAAGACATGCAAGAAAAGTATGGTGAGGGTGTTTATCTGAACGCAAAATTCGAAACTGGCCAATGGCACACCATCACACAGCATATTAGACTAAATACCCCGGGAAAAAAAGACGCTTTGATCGAAGTTTGGTTCGACGGAAACAAAGTCGGCGGAAAGAAAAAATTCAGTCTGAGAGATGAAAACCTCGGACTCATAGATTCATTCTACTTTTCTACCTTTCATGGGGGAGCTACCCCTGACTGGGCACCAAAAAACGACAGCTTCATAAAAATCGACAATATCCGGATCTATACTCAGTCTTCAAAAAAGAACAAGAAAAACTAAGCGGGTCGGTCACCAACCCAGCCGTTCCTGCTCACTTTTAATGTGTTTGGTCACATTCAGGAAGGTATCCACCCACAAGTCGTCTTGATTTTGTTGTAGATATTCCAGCAATTCACGATGCGCTTCTGCAGAAGTGTTGAGATACCCTCCTCCAACGCTGTGAAATAAGAAAGTGATCACCGTACCGTTGGTTTGTGCTTTCTTTACTTCCGCAATTAGTTGTTCTCCACTCAGATCTGAACAACTCGTACTTGGCATCAGGTATGGATCCACCTCCTTTAACGAAGCTGGCACAGGACTCAGTCCTCTCGCTGCTACAAAAATATGCTGGATACTATCGGAGAAATCTACTCCTTGAATGGTATGATCTACACAGGTATAGGCAAACGTTCTTTCTGTTTTTCCATCCAGCGCATGCAATAGGGAGTTAGCTGTATTTAATTCATTCATCAACTGAGGAAAACTATAACTATCCAAGTCATATTCTGGTCTGATCCAATCGAAATTCCTTTCTCCGGGAATCACTTTTCTACAGGGATGAAACAGCGTGTGATTGGCCAGCTCATGACCATTACCAGTAATGGCTCGCCACTCTTCAGACCTGTTTGCAACAGATTGAGAACTACCGGTCAGAAAGAAAGTTCCGTTAAAACTGAATTCATCTAGCATCGGAACTACTATGTCCAAATGACAGTCAATCGCATCGTCGTAGGTCAATACCACAGCTGCTTGCTTCCCTTCTGGCCATTGTGGTGATTTTTGTGCTATTGTAAATATTGATGAGAGTATCATACATGTGGTCATCAATACAGCAGTAGCTATTTTCTTCTTTGTGAATCTTACCATTTGATATTTGCATCTATAAACGAAATGAGACTTTCTGCTAAAACTTTCTGCTCATCCCTATTCGGGTGACCTGGTGTTTCCTTGTATGGCACAACATGTGTGTAGACTCGTTTGTCGTCCAATTTTGAAATCGCCTTTTCAACATACTCAGGCCAAAGCGATCCTACTTGAGTAATGTCCATATTACCCAACAGACAAATAATATGAGCTGAGGGATGTTTTACTCTTACTTTTTCTATGAAGGCGCGATAAGCCAAAATGATTTCATCTCCAGTCGGCTTGGTTTCGCCAAATTTATCTTGAAACTGTGGATGCTCAGGTCGCTCTACCAGCCATGAGTCATTTTGCATGAGATTAACCACAACCACGTCCGGTCTAAACTGTGCAAAGTCCCATTGGCTGGTTGAATCCTCTGGAATCAAACGGTCATAAAGTTCTGGCATCGTGAGCGGAAACCAGCTGATCATGACCCCAATGCCACTTTTACAAATCGTATGATACTCTGCCTGGTAATGCCTAGCCACAATTGAGGCATAACTCACATAGTGATTGGTATAAATACTATCCGGTCGATCCATTCCACTAAGGTCGTCCACTGCATATCCAGCTGTGATCGAATTACCATAAAACTCCATTTTTCTTTTTCTAGGTTTGGGCTTGCTCACTTTCATACCGTTTCCAATAAGTTCGAATCCAAAAAAAGTGGTTTTCCCTTTATCCCATTCGGTTCGTTTGAAAAGCTCCACACTATGCGTACCTTCAGGCAATCTAGCGGCCAAAAGGTAACGACGAGTGAGTGTATCCAGTCGTAGCATACGAACACTATCCTGATCTATAATTACATTGAAATAGTTTGCCCCTTTCTCGTCTTTCAGAATAGCAAACAGAGAGTCCCCTTCAAAGTCAACCCTTACTGAAGAACCTGGCCAATACAAATCCACTTTTTCCGTTGAAGAAGAGTCAATTCTCCCGGCATATGCGATGGTCTCATCTGCTGGTGAAATAAACACCTTTTGCATGCTATCACATCCGGAAAATGCGATAATCCCATACAAGAAAAGATTACAAAAATGCCTAGATATGATGCTCATGTTTTATTCCCCTGGTTCTCTTATTCGATCAATCATGGCTTGCACATCAGATGGAGGTGCTGGATAAACTCTTGAAATCATAATCGAAAATAAGAAATTGACTACCATAGCTATCGTTCCAAATCCTTCCGGTGATATACCCAACCACCAATCCTCCTGACTCCCTCCACCAAATCCTTGTAATTTGAACTTGATCATATAAAACAGCATGAGTACGGTGCCAATAATCATTCCGGCCACTGCTCCTTCTTTATTCATGCGCTTGTCAAATATACCTAAGACAATGGCTGGAAAGAATGAAGCAGCTGCTAAGCCAAAGGCTAGCGCAACGGTGGCTGCCACAAATCCTGGTGGATTGATGCCGAAATACCCAGCTACAATTACAGCTGCACCAGCACCAATTCTCGCCCACATCAGTTCCTCTTTATCGGAAATATTTGGCTTGATCTGCTTCTTTATCAAATCATGAGACACACTGGTTGAAATCACGAGTAGCAAGCCTGCTGCTGTAGAAAGTGCTGCTGCCAAGCCTCCAGCGGCTACTAAAGCGATAACCCAATTAGGCAATTGGGCAATTTCAGGATTGGCTAATACGACAATATCCCGATCTATTATAAGTTCATTCTCATCAGGGTCAGCTACGTATTGTATCATTCCATCTGCGTTTTTATCATCAAATGTAATCAACCCTGTCGCCTCCCAATTTGAAAACCACTCTGGCATGGCGTCATATTCAGTATTCGAAACTGTCTCTATTAAATTTGTTCTGGCAAATGCCGCTATGGCTGGAGCGGTTGTATAAAGTATCGCAATTAATATGAGCGCATAGCCTGCCGAGATACGGGCATCTTTCATACTTGGTACCGTAAAAAATCTCACGATCACATGAGGTAACCCAGCTGTACCGACCATGAGTGCCATGGTAATAGCAAACAAATCAAGGGTAGATTTAGACCCAGCGGTATATTCAGCAAATCCTAATTCCCTATGCAGCCCATCCAGTTTGTCCATTAAATAAGTACCTGACCCATCAGCCAATTGACTGCCAAATCCAATTTGAGGAATCCATTCTCCTGTGAGTTGAATGGAAATAAATATGGCAGGAACCATATAAGCAAAGATCAAGATACAGTACTGTGCTACTTGAGTATAAGTGATGCCTTTCATTCCACCCAAGACAGCATAAAAAAACACAATGATCATCCCAATGATCACCCCAGTATTGATAGGTACTTCTAAAAAACGAGCAAATACTACACCTACACCTCTCATCTGACCGGCCACATAGGTAAACGACACGATCAATGCGCATACCACACCTACCGTCCTGGCCGTATCTGAATAATATCGATCCCCAATAAAATCTGGTACAGTAAATTTTCCAAATTTTCTGAGGTAAGGAGCGAGCATGAGCGCCAATAATACATACCCTCCAGTCCAACCCATCAGATAGACCGCACCATCGAATCCCATAAAAGAAATAAGCCCAGCCATGGATATAAAAGATGCAGCACTCATCCAATCTGCTGCAGTAGCCATTCCGTTGGCTAATGGATGCACATGCCCACCAGCCACATAGAACTCATCTGTACTTCCTGCCCTACTCCAAATGGCGATTCCGATATAAAGAGCAAATGAAACACCTACAATCAGGTAGGTCCAAATTTGAATATCCATTAATTCTTGTTGGTTTCTTGATTAGTGTATTTTTTATCTAGCCTATTCATCAGAAAGACATAGGCAAAAATGATGATCACAAATGAATAGATCGAGCCCTGCTGAGCAAACCAAAAACCTAAACCAAATCCTCCTATTTTGAATTGATTCAATTCATCTACCCATAAAATGCCAAATCCAAAAGAGGTAATAAACCAAATACCTAATAGAATGATGAGGTAACGAATGTTTTGATGCCAATAGGCCTTGCTTTTATCTTTCTCCATAAAATGTTTTCTTAGTCAACAGCTCAATTTACAATCACCATTCGATTTATCGTTTGATCCCCGATTCGTAGTGTCAGAATATAGGGTTGTTTCATCAATGGAGTAGAAGACTGAATTTTTATCACATCAGTACCTGATGGAGACATTTGCAACTTGCCGCCAACTTTGCGTCCTGCTAAATCTCTAAGTTCAATAGATGATATATTGTGCCCTTTTAATCGCACAAAGAAATCACCAGATTCCGAAGGATTCGGATAAACTGTCACAGCATTGTGAATATTCTCCTGAACCAATAACACTTCTTGATCAATAACTGTAAGCGCTACCGTCTCTTCGTCACTCAATGTTCCGTCCGACACCGCGAGCGTGAAGGTATAACTGCCTGCATCCCCTGTTTGCGGATTGATTATCAATTTCCCAGAGCCTTTTGTGGTTTCACTAAAAGAAACAAAATTTGGCGCATCAGTCAAACCAAAACTAAGATCATCATCTTCTGCATCTGTTGCAGAAACAAAAACTTCTTTAATACCTCCTACTTCAATAGTTTGATCATCTATTTCCAATAATTCTGGTGCAGTATTTTCCTTATTGACCACTACATCAAATAACTCTGAGACAGACAAGGCACCATTACCTGCTGTGATTCTGATATCAAGATAACTGCCTTCTGAACCAGCCGCTGGTGTCAATTCCAGCGTTGCACTTCCATCGCCATGATCTGTCAATGATGCAAATGAAGGTAAATTACTCGTTGATATAGTTAGGGCATTGTCTTCAGGGTCAGTAGCTGAAATGTTGATTGTTTTGGTTTCCCCCTCCGACATGGTTACATCTTCAATTGGAGCAATTTCAGGTAAACTGGGCGAATAATATTCATAGGCTCCTGCATCCACAGTTCCATTTGCCAAACGCTGATTGCCTGCGAGATCCAATTCTGTAAGGTCAGTATTCACTCCTGCATTGATTGCAGGGCTTTCTGCTTTTGTGAGAAAATTATAATCTTCATAATCCTGAAAATAATCATCATAGCTAGATGAACTATTCAAGCCAATTTGAAGATTACCTTCTACAGTAGACGTCTCATCAAATTTGTCAAACGTGATATCCGAAGCCAGATTGTTTCGGACTGTATTATTAAAATTGGTCTGGCCCGTTTTTGAATTATCGTCGATCAAAACCCAAGGGATTTTACTATCTGAAAAATAGGGATGCTTGATTACTGTATTATTCTGAACTCTAGAATTTCGTGCTCCATATAGTGAAATACCATGGTAATGATCAGTAACCAAAAGGTTGTTTTCTACAACCCACGCATCTGGATAACCATCAGTGATAATAATTCCTTGCATAGACTCTCCTATTAAATCATTATCAATTACAAATTGGGTGATGGGGTCTTCAAATAGTAGAATGGTATTAAATCTAAGAATCATCCCTTCCGATTTTGGATCTCCAGTCAATATATAAGTCTGGAAAGCATCGTCATGGTTGGTATCATAGTCCTCAACATAACAATCTCTCACGGTATTGTATTCAAAAGTTTGAAATTGACCTAAACCTCTGATTCCATCGCCTGCAAAATTGTCTATTAAATTAGAAGTGGCTCTGGAATTATCACCTCGTAAGGACATGGCGTGGTAGGTGTTTTTTATGGTTGTATGCTCTACCACTATATTTTCGCCTCTCATATCCATTCCACCTTTTGCGTTGGCATACCAATCGGATTTAGTCCAGGTAGAGGACTCGGCAGCTGATTGAATTAAGCAGTTTTTGAATGTTAGATCTGTACTATTCACATCGCCGGTCACTAAAAACCCGTCTTTGCTTAATCCAGAGCTAGATCCATCAATTTTCACATCTGAAAATGTCCAATTTTTTGAATTAGCAATGATCAACCCTGATAAGCTAGCGTCTTGTCCGCTCAATGTTCTTACAGTCACACCATTTGTAAAATTTTTGCTCGAGATATAAGGCACACCATGCTCACCACTCAAGAGGTAGATCAAATCTCCATCTTCAATGACTTTACCAGTAGCCAAAGCAGTAGAAAAAGAACCCCAAGGATTGGCTTCGCTACCATCATTTGAATTGCTTCCATTTTCAGGATCACAATATCTAATAGTCCCTACAAATTCCGTAATTTCAATACTGATCTCTTCATTGTCTGTCAGTTGTCCATCGGAAACTGTGATTGTAATATTCTCAGTCAATCCTACGTCATCAATCGAGCTTGGGCTAATGTTTAAGGTAGCGGTTCCGTCATTATTGTCTGTCAATGACGCATAGGCTGGCAACTCCGCAGAAGCCGAAAAGGATAAAAAATCATCATCTTGATCAGTAGCTGTTACGGTTAGGCTTATTTCCTCCACATGAGAAGTGCTTTGGTCACCAATAGCAGTCAAAACTGGCGCATGATTTTCACTTGCAGTTGTACTTCCAGTAAGCACTACTTGTCCTTGATCCGGTATGGCTTTAACCAGTGCATACTGATTCCCTTCATGCGAAATCAAAGAAGTCTGTCTAGCTATTCCATTTTGTAGCGTACTGGCTGATTCCCAATCATTGTTGACACGAATTTTAACCGTTAAAGGAAAATCGAAGACCTCATCCTTCATATCGTCGGTCAAAGTAAACTTGATAGACAAATCTGTGACATCGTCTACAGTTAAATCGTGTGTGTCCCTCTCCTGACCATACAAGGCAGCTTCGGTAAATCCTGCGATCCAAAGTTCATCCGCATGATCATTGATATAGCTCATATGCGCCTCCGTATTGGTTTGCAAGGTGCTGTTACTCGTTACCGAATGATAATGAGCAGCATACCATCCACGGTAGTACGACTCTCCATATAATTTGACTTCACCCGTTTCATCTAATACATTATCGATGTCAGCATCGTCGTTACCACCTTCTAGAGACGCACTTCGGCTATTTATTGCTAAATAGTCAATGGAATTAGCTTGGTTCATAAAGCCCATTACACCTCTCATAGCTACATAAATATCTCTGGCAATATGTTTATCATATTCTATTCCACATGGATAAGCATATGTCAATGCCTCTCCTGTGGTATTCATTTTGATATCATCTCTGATGCTTTCCAAGGCTGTTCGGTAAACCTTGTCATTGGTTGTATCTGTTTCATCAACGTCACTGTTTATATCGCAATCATCATGTCCGTTTACTTCATTACCAGCATCAAGGAGTGTCTGATATTTTATCCAATCAGACACTTGGTTATCGATAACAAACCAGGTGAATTTCAAATTTTCATAAGTCTCTTGTAGTCCGAGCCAAAAACTATGATCTGCTTCGATATTATCATCAATAGTGATGGTAGCAACAGCCACTTTATCATCATTCCAGTAACTTACATCGGCCTCACCATGGCTCTCTGGCCACACCTTATCGGTAATAGTAAAGCGATCTCCACTAGGTTCATCCAAGTTCATCAACTGATTAAGATCGCCCTCTACCACAGAGATAACTATAGACTCTGTATCGTGATCTTCACCATCACTGACCGTCACCATTACATCTGAATAATCAGCAAGTGTAGCTTCCGAAATAACCTCTAAGTATGCCGTTCCATCTCCATTATCAACAAAAATTGCAGAAGGAGGAAGGTTTTCTGATACACTTAACGTTAAAGCATCATCATCCGAATCTGTGGCAGAAATATCCCATTTGGCGTAGCCGTATTGATTGATTTCAAGATCTCCAATGACAGTTAAAACAGGAGCTGAATTAGGCGATTGAGCGGTAATATTTATACTAAAGGTCTCATCATCAGTCAGCTCACCATCGCTCACAGTGACCTCTATATCGGAATAAGTGGCAATAGATCCAGCATCAGTAATGGTAATCGATGCCGTGGCATCGCCATGATCCATAAAGGTAGCAGAAGGTGGTAAATTGTTGCTAACAGTGAATGTCAAAGCATCACCATTAGCATCGGTTGCAGATAAGTTGATCGTTAAATTCTCTGTAGTTTCTACGGTTTGGTCACCAATGGCTGCCAATACAGGAGCTACATTTTCCACTGACTGATGAGTCACGGACAGCTCTGCTGGATTGGTATCCTCTCCACCGTGGATTAAAAAAAAATGAGCACTAGTCATCTCTGACTTGTCGATACTCAGCCGTAAAAAAACATAATCTCCGGCTGCTGCTCCAGCCGTATATTGGGCTTTGAGGTAATTAACAAGATTGTTGTTTCCTGCAGCTGAGGTTTCTTCAAATCGCTCAGTGTCTAAAGTGCCTTGGGTTACATTTTTTTGGAAAAAGTCATCTTCAATGCCTGTATCACTGCCATTACCACTTCCATATAATCCACCATAATGATCCGCTGCTGAAATCGCATCAGATGCTTGGTAAGGCAAAGCATATAAATCGACAAAACAATCCGCATCTATCCATTCTCTACCATAGGATACATATACTTGGAGACTAGCATCGGTTATTTCCTCTCCCGCCGGGATAGCTGGAAGCTCAAATGGTATGATCGCACTAGTCAAATTGCCACTACCGTCAGCAGCACTTTTCCCAACCTTCATTCCTGATTTGGAGGCAAATGCGATTGATTCCGTAAAAGGATTGTTTTCTGTGATCACCTCAGGGTCAGAAACAAAACCATCCCCTGCTGACGCGGTAAGAACAACCGTAGTCTGTGCGACTAGTATATGTGACACGAATACACTTATCAACCCCAAAAATACCTTCCTCATCATTCCTCTCTTTTTCATGCTAACTTCTAAAAATAAATCAAATATTTCCAAGGATCAATTCCTCTAATTAAATCCCAATTTAGTTTACCACAAATACCACACTGTCCTGTGTTATGGGGTATCTTCAAAAAAGACCCAGGCAGGCACTCTTGTGCTCTACCTGGGTCTATATTTGTACTCATTCAATAATCACATTGGAGGTTAACTCCAATGTTTAACCTTTTTTATTGGATCACCAATCGCTTCGTAACCGTTAATGAAGCATTTGACAAAATCATTACATATTGCCCTTTGGGTACTGAACTATCCAGGGTCAATTGATAGGGTTGTTTGGAGGCAGAACTATTCAATTGAACTTGCTGCATCAATTTTCCTGTTATGCCAAATAGACTCAATTTAGCCCCAGCCAACTCTTCCGGAATTTGGATATTTACCACTCCATTTAACGCAGGGTTTGGGTACAATATCATTTCCTTTTGCAAAGTAGAAATAGCAAGTACTTCACCTTCATCTTCTTCTACTGTTACAGTAATTCTTTCGATCGCCTGACCCAATCCATCACTTACTTTCACAATTATATCCTCATACTCTCCTGCATCAGCACTACCTGGAGTCATTGTCAATTTACCAGTTCCGTCTCCATTATCAGTTAAGGTAACAAACGAAGGTGCGTCTGATATAGAAAATACTAGATCATCAGAAGCATCTTCATCTGAGGCAGCAAGTGCTACTTCTTTCGTTCCGTCCACATCAACCGTCTGATCTCCTATCGCAGTCAAGGTAGGTAGAGAATTCTGAACGACTGTTAATTTAATAGTTTCAGATGCAGATGCATAGGAATCACTTACACTTACCGTAATGTCTGAGTATTCATCTGGAGAAACATCAGTACCGTCAAATTCAAGTGAACCTGTACCATCGCCGTTGTCTACCAATGAAATAAAATCATGGGTACTAGTTAAGCTAAATGTAAGGTCATCTTCATTGTCATTGTCAGTGGCCGATATAGCTACAGACAGCATTCTTTCTCCAGTCATTGTTTGATCTCCAATCGCAGCTAGAACAGGCTCAGCATTTGCACTTACAGTAAGTGTAAACAATTGTTCCACTGTATCATATCCATCCGAAACGGTAACTGAAATATCTGTGTACGTATCTTCATCACCTACCAAAGGATCAATAGCCAAAGCACCTGTTCCGTCGCCATTATCAGTCAATACGACAAATGAAGGTGCATTTGCGAGCGATAATTCCAATACATCATCTGGATCAGCATCTGTTGCGCTTAATTCCACCGTTTGCGAAAGACCTTCACGCACAGATTGATCATCTAGAGCCACCAATACAGGTAAATTACTAGCATTTACCGTTAACGTAAAAGATTGAGAAGCAGATTCTAACCCATCAGTTGCTTCAACTTCTACAGTGATTTCTCCAGTGTCATCAGATGTCGGGTCAATCATCACCATAGCTGTACCATCTCCATTATCAGTCAAAGTAATGAAGGATGGGGTATCATCCGCCAATGCATACTCCAAAGGATCACCATCAGCATCTGTTGCTGTAACCTCAACCTCAATGCTTCTTCTTTCTAATAATGTTTGATCTGCAATAGCATCAACTACGGGAGCATTATTCGGCATGAAAGTAACTGTCAAGTTAGCACCTCCTGTATTACTACTTGATTCATGACTATCAATATCTACTCTGGCCCAAGTGGTCAATGGAGCATCTTGGTCTGCATTGACTCTGAAAAATACAAAATCACCTGCTTGGGCTCCAGCGGCTATTTGTTCATTCAGGTATGCCACTATAGCCTCATTCGCTTTTTCGCTGGTAGTTGTAGCTCCTACTGGCGTAGTAGAGGAAATAAAATCTTCTTGAATTGAATAAGCTGATGCATCTCCACCATAGGCTCCTTGATAGTGATCAGTTCCTAATACTGTAGCAACATCTCTATATGGCAAGGCTGTTAAGTCATTGCTATGAGGGATCCATGCTGGCACTTGATTAGTCGTCAAATCCAATTGAGCCGACACAACAACCATGCCTTCTGGAATAGTTGGAATTTCGAAAGGCATGACAGCACCATGGTCAACTGCATCAGTATCAATCATGCTTCCTCCCACCAAAATTTCCGGAGCACCAGACCAAACATACGGCTCGGCAGGATCATAGGCATCACCAAAACTGGTATAACTGTCAGCAGCATCCACATAAATTTCCTCTGGTGCCTCCGTTACCGTCAAAACGATAGTTTCCTCATACGAATATTCGCCTGCAGTCACTGTAACTACGATATCTCTGTGATTGCCCAAATCGTCTACATCTGGCGATAACGTCAAAGTAGCCGTTCCATCACCATTATCTCCTAAAACTACAAAATCAGGCTCGCCTGCTACAGAGAAGACCATATTGTCTTCCTCAGCAAAGGTTGCATTTAAATCGAGTATAGTTACTTGATCTCTCGTAATCATATGATCTCCGACTGGGTCTAGAATCAAGGGCTGATAAAAAGTAACATCCATCGCTGGCGGATTTTCCGATTCGTGGCTATCAATGTCTATTCTTGCATAAGTCGTTGCATCAGCCACATTAACATTAACTCTTAAAAACACATAATCCCCAGGCTGAGCACCTGCCAATAATTGCGCATTTAAGTAATCCGTTAATGCTTCTCCTCCCTCTAAAGAAGTTTCTACAACTCCAGGCTCTAAGGTTTGACTCGTAGCACCGGAAGTTGATGCCCATTTTTGCTGAATAGCCATTGCGTTTTCATCACTATCGTAAACTCCTTGATAATAATCTGTACCCAATACAGTAGGTTCATCTCTGTAATCCAATCCATATAAATCGTAATCAACATAAGCCCAAGTCACCACATAATTTATGTTAGCCGAAAAAGTGGCAGACTTAAAGGAATTACTGCCTTGTGGAATCTCAGGGATTTTAAAAGGCATCACCGCAGCCATATCATATTCATCTGCTGCATCCTGCCAATTTACACCTCCACCTACAAACATTTCTGTGCCTCCCCAGTTGAGCTCTGCAGGATTTCTTGTTTCGCTATGATAAAAGAGATCAATGTCCTCTGGCTCAGATTCAATGGTAAATATCTCTGAATACTCGTTGACATTGATCACAACATCCTGAGTATTGGTTCCAGTTGTACTTGTTGCCGTTACAGTAACTGTGTATTGACCCAAGTCTCCAACCTCTGGAGAAACAGTCATTGTACCAGTGTTATCACCATTGTCCAAAAACTCAGCAAAACTTGGCAGTCCACTTGTTGTAAAGCTAATGGCCGCATCCAATGGATCAACAGCCTCTACAGTTACCGTTAACTCTGATCCTTCATTCACATTCTGTTCATCAACAGCTACAAAAACTGGATCTGAATTATCAGATATATGAGTTAGGACTATATTTTCTGTATCATGATTACCTGGATCTGCAACGTTAAAATCTCCATTAACTACAGCCATACCTGTCAGGTTAATCACCTTATTTCTAAAGGTATAATTATCAGCAATAGTCACTTCACTGCCACCATCTGGAGTCACGTACACATCATAGGACATCGTAGAAGCATCCACTTCAACTCTCACGCTATAAACAGTACCCGCTGTATAGGTCAAGTCATTATCGCTAGCATATCCCGAGCCATCATAGGCATCAATCATGCTAGAGCTATTGAATCGTACGATTACTGACATATCCGAATAGGTCGTTACAGTTGCCTTATTGGTCAATCCCGTCACGGCATCAATACCGACTTTTTCGGCAGTCATGTCAAACTCAAAAGTAAATTCGCCGGTTTGGATACCTTCGACAAAATCAAAAGTTTGCCAGGTATTCAATTGACTAGTTACGTCTGCGATCTGAGCAGAAGTGTGGAAGGAGAAGCCAATGATGGCCATCCAGATCAAGGGTATCACCCTCTTTAATTGTATAGTTTTTTTCATGCGACTAATAGTTAATTAAATTCTTTTTTTAAGTAGCTAAGAAGTGAATTCGGTAACCCGAATTCACTGTCTTAATAGTCCTATTATTTCTTCAAACAATAAGATTTGCTTGTTTGTTGTTGTGAATAATTCTATTCAATTACTAATCTATTGATACTCAAAAAGGTCTCTGTCCTGCCTTACCCTGCACCCTATTTGCTAAAACAAGAGCATTGAGAAGGAAAGTATTATTTTCATACACTAATAAATTGAATTTTAATTTTTTGGTTGGATTGGCTTGTTTGAAAACCAAGAAGCAACCAGCCTATATCCCCCAGCTGGTTACTCTCGATATTGCGTTCAATAATTTCCCCCGAAACGATTGAACATTTGTTTGTTGTTGTAGAATTATATTCTAAGTGATTACAATTTATGAGTATATTCAAAGCTTCTTGTCCTGTCTTATCCTGTGCGTTTAAAAAGAGAAACCCTTGAGGATTCAATCAGGGTTTCTCTTAAATATTATTTTATTAGGAATCTCGACTTGTGAACCGACTGAATATCCGAAAGCTGCAACAAGTAATAACCAGACTTTAGATCATCTAAATTCGAGATTTGAAAGTTTGTAATAGGAGAACTAACCGACATGTAAATCGCTTTAACTTCTTGACCAGCACTATTGAAAATTCGAACAATCCCAGTCGATGTATCAAAGTTGGAAGGTAAACTCAAATTAAGCTCGCCTTGTTGAACAGGGTTTGGATATAGAGAAAGTTTAACCTCTTCCACATCAAGCGATAACACCTGATTTGAAGTTCTAGCCCCGCTATCACTTCCGGATATAACAGTAAGTGTTGGCTTGTTTCCATTATTTCCATCATCTGCTGTACTCATGTTCCAATAGGAATAATTAGCCTCATCAACTTCAGATTGAACTTTGAAAAAGATATAGTCACCTGCTACTGCTCCTGCATCATATTGGTCATTGATGAAATCTGCAAGTTCCTGATCATCGTTGATAGAAACTACACCTGCGGCTGTGGCACTTGTAATATATCCGGTTTCAATAAGTGTAGGTGAAGCCGAATAGTCAGCCACCTGCACACCACTAGTGCTTCTATAAGTAATTCCAGATAAATTCATATTACCAACTGGTGAATTGACTTTAGCCACTAAATTCATAGAAAATGATGCATCTGCCACCTCATGCCCGGCGGGTAAAGTGGGAAGTTGAAATGGAATCACCAGACCAGCATCATAAGCGGAACTAGCACCACCCACTCTCGCAGTGGTTTGTCCTACCCATTGTGTGGTGCCATTGGTCCGAATCTCTTGATCGTCCGCATGCGCATAGATCGTAAATGATTGTCCCAGTACCACTTCATTCACCGTAATACTAATGGTTTCGCTATCTGTATCGGTACCATCTGTTACACTGAGTACAATACCCGCATAAACCCCATCTTCTCCAGAAGCTGGACTGATTGCCAAAGTTGACGAACCATTTCCGTTTGACGTAAGTGTGGCAAACGATGGCAATCCAGTAGCCGAAATAGTCATGTTATCACCATCCGCATCAGTTGCGGTGATCGACACATTGAGCGTAGCATCTTCATCTACACTTTGGTCTCCAATGGTTGCTAATATAGGAGCAGTATTACCTGCTTGCGAGGCCGTCACCGTCAGTTCGAAAGAAGCTGAGCCATTGGCCTGGCCATCATTTGCAGTAATCGTTAAGTTAGAATACGTACCCACATCACCTATAGACGAGGTAATACTTACTGTACCTGTTCCGTCGCCATTGTCTGTGAAAGCGGCAAAGGATGGTAGATTAGTTGCGGTCAAAGTGAGGTTGTCACCATCAGCATCTGAAGCTGTAACGGCTACATTCAAACTGTTTCCTTCCTCCACACTTTGTGCCGATATACCGGCAACTACTGGTGCATTGTTCGCAGGTGGCGTGCCTGAAGTATTGATTTGTACTTCCTGATAATTGTTCCAAGAAGAAGCGGAATTTCCACCTCCTATAATTTTCACATATCTCGCTTGGGTATCTGTAAAATCAAAATTTTCTAAACTCAAAGTGGTACCACTGCTGGTTCCATTGAATACCTCAGTATAACTGACACCATCGCTTGACAATTCTATACTGAAATCGTATGTGCGCTCATCGCCCAAACCAAAGGCTATGCCGACCGAGGTAATGGTAACCGAACTGCAGAAATTTTTCTGCAACCATTCAGGTCCATCAGCAGACCATTTGGTGTTCAAATCACCATCCATAGCACCTGCTGGAGGGTTGTATCCCCACTCATCATCCTGGAAAGTGCTCGCCCATAAAGTATCACAGGTAAATTTGAACGTACCGGTATTGCTTGAAGAAATGGTATTTCCTGCATAATCTTGCACATTACTCACTGTCAAAGTGTTGATTTGGTTTCCACCTAATGTGGACACCTCCATCGTCACCGTACGGTTGTCACTTTCTAATGTGGCTGTTTGAACAGTCACTCCATTATTGATGCTGTAATTCGAAGTGTTTTCCGCAGTAGCAGGTGTCACACTTTCGCTAAAACTAAACGTGAAGACATCATCTAAAAAAGAATTGTTCGTTGCTACAAGTTCAGGGTCTACATGATCCGATGACGCAGAATACTCAAAGCACCCTGCATCCGGAGATGGACCAAAGACACGTGCATTACCATCCAAGTCAAGAGCTGCCATGTCAGTGTTTACTCCAGCATCGATCGCTAAACTACCCGCCTTCAGATGAAAGTCACGATTGACATAGTCTTCGAAATATGGCAAATAGTTATTGTAGTTCAACTCGTCAATGTCAATGTTACCCTCTACAATAGAAGTCGCATCAAATGTCCAAGTGGTAAACTTCGCAGCGATGTTATTTCTAATAACATTGTTGAAATTATCTTGACCTGTTTTGTTTTGGGCTTGACAAGAAATCCAGGGAACTAAGTCTGTATCCGTAAAATGTGGATGCTGAACAACAGTATTGTTTTGAATCCTACAGTTACGTGCTCCATATAAGGTAATACCATGGGTTTGGTCGTTCATAACCAAATTATTCTCCACTACCCAGCCATCACCGTAGCCATCAGTAATAATGATGCCTTGCATCAATGTTCCAATCAATTCATTGTCAATGACAAACTGAGTAATAGGATCTTCAAATAGTAAGAACTTGTTATATCTTAAAGTAACACTCTCTATTTTCAGATCACCATCGAGCTTATACGCCTGGAACCCATCATCATGTTGAATGGAATAATCATCAATGTAACAATCTCTAACGGTGTTGTATTCGTAAGTTGAGAAACTACCCAACCCTCGAATCGCATCACCTGCGAAATTGTCAATCGTACAATTGGTCACATAAGAATAATCACCACGAAGGGACAATGCGTGATATACATTCGTAATCAAAGTATTCTCGAACGTAATGTTGCCTCCTCTGAAATCTGCTCCACTGGCTACATTGGCGTACCAATCATTCTTGGTCCAGGTTGAGATATCATCAGCTGATTTTAAGGTCGAGTTTTTCACAGTAATGTGTGTGGTATTTGCATTACCTGTCATCATAAACTCTTCCTTTCCCAAGCTGGCCGTGGACGCATCAATGACGATACCATCAAATACCAAATGCTGACTGTTGTCTATGGTTAGTTTAGAGAATACAGGCGTATGACCTGAAAGTGCCCGAAAAATGACATCCTCTGTTCTCGCCATATTTCCAATATAGACGTTACCATAATTACCACTCATAAGGTAAACCAAATCACCATTTTGAATGGAATTTGCCTGAATGGACGCCCAAGGGCTTGATTGACTCCCATCATTGCTATTATTTCCACCTACAGGATCAATATAGTAAGTATTGCCTACTACGGTTCCCGGCGCATAAACGTTAATGACAACCACTTGATCATCGGTATCTGTTCCATCAGTTACTGAAATCGTTACATTAGTAGTGCTAGCGTCACCAGTCTGAGGATTGATACTAATCGAACCCGTCCCGTCGCCATTATCCGTGAGGCTGGCAAAAGTTGGCAGGCTTGTAGTTGAGAAAGTAAGTGCATCTGCATTAGCATCTGTAGCGGAAAGGTTTACAGTCACCGAACTACCCTCTTCAACGTTTTGATTAGCCACTGTAGCTAATACAGGTGCTGCATTCGCTCCACCTTCGGGGTTCACCGTGATGGTAATATCTTCTGTATCTGCATCCGTGCCATCACTAGCTGAAATCGTGACGTTGTATGATCCCTCATCCCCGGTTTGTGGATTTATCACGACGCTACCTGTACCATTTCCGTTGTCCGTCAATGTGGCAAAAGATGGTAAATTTGAAGCTGTCAAGGCTATGGCATCTCCATCGGCATCAGTGGCACTGAGACTTTTTGTAACTGTCGCTAATTCATCGAGTTGTGCATTGCCGACAGCCGCCAATACCGGACGAGCATTGCCGCCTGTTCCTGAATTGAACTCATAGGCTCCTGCATCTACCGTACCATCTGCTACTCTTGCATTACCGTCTAAATCCGTAGTTGCCAAATCCGTATTTACTCCCGCGTCGATAGCACCACTACCTGCTTTCAAATGAAAATCAAGATTTGCATAGTCGGCGAAGTAAGGTCCATAATTATTCACATTAGTTGTAATATCCACATTGTTTTGAACTGTAGAAGTGGCATCAAAAGTCCAGTCAGTAAACTGACCAGCAATATTGTTTCTTATGACATTGCTAAAGTTCGTTTGTCCTGTTTTTCCCTGATCATCCAGGTAAATTCTTGGGACTGTAGTGTCTGTAAAATAGGGATGCTGTACCACCGTATTGTTTTGAACCTTACAGTTTCTAGCACCATACAATGAGATACCATGCGCCTGCTGATTGACAATCAAATTATTTTCTACCACCCATGAATCCGCATATCCATCAGTGATAATAAGCCCCTGCATCAAGGAGCCTATCAAGTTGTTATCAATGACAAATTGGGTGATCGGATCTTCAAACAATAAAATCTTATTGTAGCGAAGCGTAACTCCTTCAATTTTCGGGTCGGAATCTAAATTATAGGCCTGAAACCCATCATCATGCTGAATGGAATAATCATCGATGTAGCAATCTCTAACCGTGTTGTACTCGTACGTAGAAAAACTGCCTAATCCTCGAATGGCATCTCCAGCAAAGTTGTCAATCAAATTACTGGTCACTGTACTGTGATCTCCTCGGAGGGATAAGGCGTGATAGGTATTTTTGATTGTTGTGTTGGAAACCGTAATGTAGCCGGCTCGCATATCTATGCCGCCTTTTACGTTGTTGTACCAATCCGTCTTGGTCCAGGTAGAAGAGCTCACGGCTGACTGCACCGTACAATTTTGGAAAGTGATATGATGAGAATTTGCATCTCCAGTCACCAAAAAACCATCTTTAGTAATTGTTGAATTCGTGCCATCAAAAAGGACTCCATCAAAAGTCCAATTGGTACAATTGTTTAAGCTGATGCTCGTTACTGTTGGATTGTGCCCACTGAGTGGAGTGATCGTAATACCGTTGGTAAAAGTATAATTCTGCACATATGGAGTGCCATGATCTCCGTTCATCAAATACAAAGTAGCCCCATCAGCAATAGTTGGAGCGATGTAAGCCACAGCCGCCAAAGAAGACCAAGGATTGGCTTGACTGCCATCATTGGCCATGTCGCCATTGACAGGATCTAGATAATATACCGTACCTGTAGGAGGTGTGCTTACTGTAACTATAATCGTCTCTTGGGCACTTGTCGCTCCATCAGAAACGGATACAACGATACTTGTATAACTCCCTGCATCGCCTGATGTAGGAGAAACTGCAATCACGCCTGTGCCATTTCCGTTATCCGTCAGAGACGCAAAGGCTGGCAGGTTAGAAGCTGAAAAAGTAAGGGCGTCACCGTCTGCGTCTGTGGCCGAAAGGCTAATAGATATACTTGACCCTTCGTTCACAGTTTGATTGCCAATACTCGCTAGAACTGGTGCGGTGTTAGAAGGTGCTGTAGTCACAGTCAAAGAGAAGCTTTCACTATCACTATCTGTTCCATCATTTGCCGCAATAGTAATATTTGAATAAGTGCCTGCATCTCCGATGACTGGTTGAAAAGATACTTGCCCTGTCCCGTCTCCATTGTCGGTGAATGAGGCAAAAGATGGCAGGTTCGTTGCCGATAAAGTCAATGCATCTCCATCAGCATCTGTCGCTGAAACATTCAAAGTGCTGCTAGCTCCTTCTTGTATTGACTGACCAGCAATGGCTGCCATTACTGGTGCGGTATTGCTCGAAGATTGTACATCTATGGTAATAAATGGTCTCTGGGAACTGGTAGTCCCGTTTTGAGAAACGATATCCCAATAGTTATACTGAGAACCTGAATTGTCATCCATATTCAATCGGATAAGGATAAACTCTCCTCCCGTTGCTCCGTTAGCATATTGTGCGTTTAGAAAAGAAGCTAGGGTAGTATTTGCGGAAGCATCTGAGGTATTTGAACCGTTAGCGCTGTTAGTATCAAAGAATGCTTGTTGAAGTGCGGTAGCACCTGCATCTGTGTCATAAGAACCACCAAAATAGTCGCCACTCACAACTGCCGAATTGGCTTGATAGGGTATAGCATATAAGTCTACAGCGTCGGAAAGATTTCCTGAGCTTCCAGATAGATATGCCGTAAATGAGGCTGAAGCAATATATTCCCCTTGGGCTAAAACTGGTAGTTGAAAAGGTAGTACTGCACAGGTGTATTTATTTGTACCGATTCTATGAGAGGCATAACCCACCCATTGCATAGAGCCATTATTGCTCACTGCGTTGTCGTCTGCATGTGCTGCAAGGTCAACTGTTCCAAGTTGCACTAAGGTAGAGGTATTGGAAGAGTTTCCAATACTTTGAAATTGAATACCGATGATAGTCGATAGTCCAAAAAGTAATCGTAGCAATTTGTTCATATCATGCGTTTTTGTAAAACATTAATTTTTCTCGTCAGCGGGCACTGTGGTGTGAATGGGTCTGGTTGTTTAACTATTGAATTCACGGATTTGACTGATGCTACTGGCCGTTTGCATACAAGTCCAATTCCCACTGTAACAAATATTGTCCAAACATATGACCTATGGAATAGACATTTTGATGAGACTTTTAAACAAAATGTCGGATAGATTTTCAATGAACAGATAAGAACAAATAATATCAGACTTCTCTGAAATAGAGAAATTATGTTTGCTTTGCTTTAAAGCAAAAAGCCATTCCGATAGCTATCGGAATGGCTTAAACACTTCACTAAATAGTCTGAATCTTTATTTCAGGCCAGATAATTAATTTATATCATAAAGGAGTCGAGGTGCCTTTGAAGCAACATCTGCACTCCACAAGATGATTCGGCCGAAAGTTTCGGCATCATCAACACTTACACTAATCCTGAAATACACAAAGTCTCCAGGTTGGGCACCAGCATCAAGTTGTGCATTGAGGTAATCCATAACTGCCTGACTTCCTTCTGAACTTGTAAACAGCGTAGCGTCACTGGCAGTTTTCTCATAAGCAAACCTTTGCTGCAAAGCGGTTGCGTTAGGGTCTCCATTATATGCCCCTTGATAATAATCAGTACCGAGCACATATTCATCAGAACGATAAGGCAATCCATACAAATCATAATCTTGTACAGCCCAAGGGCTAATGTCTTTCACAAACATGTTCAAAGCAGCATATGTAAATCGTTCGCCAGGCTCCATGTCTGGAATCTCAAAAGGAAAAACACCAGTAAGGTCATATATGTCATTTTCTGGATCCTGCCAGTTGGAACCTCCTCCAATTATTATTTGCGAGTCATTCCTCCATGGGTTCACATTTGCAGGATTATTAGCAAAATCACCAAACCATACTTCTGCATCTCCTATATGACCCAGCAGTATTTCCGCCTTAATCACACTCACATCAATCAGCTGTGAATTGCTGGCCGATAAACTGGACGCGATGATCTCAATCTCAACATCTCCAACATCGCACTGTGAGCAATCCTGATACGGGTTTAATGTCAAAAGCCCCTGTCCACCTCCTAAATCTTCGAACCTCGCATATCTTGGAAGGAATTTAGCCTCCAATGTAACATCATCCCCAAGTGGGTCTGTAGCCTTGACCAATACTTCATGATAAGCTCCTTCTACTAATAGTATATCGTCAACCTCTTCAAACGAAGGCTTTAAATTTTGGGTATGTGAGGTCAATTTGGTGTTGAATACCCGATGGGTACCGGGATCATCCAACTCCCAATCACCTGCTACCAGAGCCATGGCCGTTAAGTTGGCTGACTTATTTCTAAATACATAATCCTCAGCTACTTTGAATTCATTCAGGTTGGGATCCGTTACGAAAACACTGTACAACTTTTGGAAGATGTCCACCTCCATTCTCACATGGTATTGAGCACCCGCTGTATATTGTACTTCAGCGTCATGATCGTAGAAGCCATCATTATAAGAATCAATAATGCCTGTTCTATCAAATCTAACGATCGCTGATAGCGCTGAATAATCCGTGACTGCCGAGACATTTGTTAATCCAACTACCGCGTCTATATTGTCCTTACTAGGAATCATATCAAACTCATAAGTGAGCGTTCCGGTTTGCATTTCATCAAATGCCAAAGTTTGCCAAGCATTAAACTTACTTGTATAACTACCCGGCAATGAGGCAATAAAATTAATAGGAACTGTATCCGCTACTGCACCTCTTTCTGCTATAAAGTAGGTGAGTTGTGTACCCTCCTCTTCTGCATAAAAGATGTATTGCAAACTTGTACTTAAGATTTCTTCATTGTTGTTTTCGTCGAGCAATACATAGCGCACATCTGTGCCTTCCAGCGGACTTACTTGAAGATCCAATACAACAGAATCACCAATATAAGCTTCATACCCTAACCAAGCCTCACTTTTAATATTACCTCCTGAACCTAATTTATAGATCACAAGATCTGAATCTTCCAACGGAGGATTTACAAATTCTTCGGTACAGGCCAACAGAAATATAAAGGCTCCTAAAAACGTGATAAATATATTTTTTACTTTCATAAGTTTTACGTTTTGCTCTTAATCAATCCAACAATACTCCTCTATCTCTACTTCCGTCCCACCATACTGGCGCACCCCAGTCATTCATACCCTCGCTTAGATGCTGCGCTACATTTTCAGCATTAAAATTGATCTCCGTGGATGGATAGGGCATTCTCCTAGGAATAAGTCCATTTAGCAATGGATCTGTCAAAGCGTGATCCGCTGGTTTTAGCAATGGATACCCTGTTCTTCTCCAGTTGGCATAAGCCTCTGTCGGGTTATAAAAATTAACCATATATTGTTGTAAGCTGATTACTTCTAATTCATTCACAACTCCAGAAGTCGGCCAAATGGTCGAGATATAATTCTGAATATCCCCTGCAATAGGCCTTGCTCCCATCACATTCACCAATTCGGCTGCACTAGCCAATACAGCTTCGCTAAAATGAGCTTGAGCACTAATAACTCCATTTCCGCCCCAACCTCTCGCGGCCATTTCAGCCTTATATAATTCCACTTCGGCATACGACATATACATAGCTGGCATGTCCAAGGCCGTCAATTCCTTATTGATTTGGAGGCATTTAAATCGCTTTGACATGACTATATCCTGACCTCCTTTTTGCACAATCAAAGTGCCATGTGATAATCCATAGTCATCCGTGTTATTATACCATTGGTAGCCAGGAGGAAATGCTCTCAATATACCTTCCGAAGCAAGATATTCATCGGTCACTTCTATACTTGACTCTGTAGTTGATTTCGATTTTTCTGGCGTCGACTCAAAATTCGCTTCGCCGTATATCCCAAACATCGAACGGAGTCGAGGGTCTCTCACCACATCATTTCCATCAACGGTATCCTTCATATAATCGACATAGGTTTTGCATGCCAATGTATATTGCGTAGTAAAGTGCTGAACCTGAGAAAAAGCATTTCCTCTAATTTCTTGAGCACCCACACTGGCGTAATCAAATTCGGCATGTGTTACATAGGCTGCATCAGTATAATCGTCCATCACACCTCCATCTAATGCCAACAAAGCCTCTTGCTGAGACTTGGCTTCATCCACATTCACTAGTCGCAAGGCATATCTCAAACGAAGAGAATTCGCGAATTTGGCCCACTTGTTCACATCTCCATCAAAAATCAAATCTCCCTGGATTGGCTTTTCAACATTCAACAAGCTGACCGCAGTATCTAGTTGGACAAAAAAGTCATTGTAAATGTCTTGTTGCGTGTCATATGCGGGTTTAATAATTCCCTCAGAATAACCTTTGGAAGCCTCGAAATATGGCACATCTCCATAAGAATCTGTCAGTTGAGCAAAAATCATCACCTTGAGTATTTTAGCCATGGCTAAATAATTGACCATAGCTTCATCTCCTGATGTTTGATCAATGACGATTTCTAAATCATTAAGATTTTTATAGGAGGCTTCCCACAAGTATTCAAAGTAAAAAGGGGTATTGATATAGATCTGACCTCTGTCTGCTTCTCCCCCTGTCACCATCTGCATGATTGCCATGTGGTAAGCAAAGGTTGACCTCCATGTCACCTCTCGTTCGCCTGAATGTCTAATTTGAACTGTAGAAACCAACGATGCAGGATCAGCAACCGTTGAACTTGTAGGATTTTCATTTAAGTCATCAAAATCATCACAGCTCCAAAATCCGGCAACCAAAAGCAGTAAGACTAAAAAATTATTGTTCGTCTTCATATTCTTAAAATTTAATATTGAGGTTGAAACCTAAGCTTCTTCTTTGTGGTAGAGAAGCATATTCGTACCCTTGACCGTTACTTACTGTATAGGTAGATTCTGGATCTATGTTAGGAACATTAGACCAGATTGTCCATACATTTCTTGCTACAAAAGAAACTGTTGCTGAAGTGATAAAACCTGTAGCTTTCATAAGCTCTTGTGGAAAAGAATAGGACAGCGAAACCTCTCTTAGTTTCACATAGGATGCGTCATAAACAAATGGAGACAATATGCTACTGTTGGCCAATCTCCCATAATAATCTACGGGGTTGGAATATTTATCATTAGCTCTATATGTAAAGGTCTGATTACCATCTTCATCCAGTATGGGTGTTCCGCTCTCATCTACAGCTACTTCTTCTATAACTCCATCTGCGAGGTAACCATTTGTAGGTGTCCATTCATCCAGAGGTACATTGGCTGCAAGCCTCTCATTTTCAGATTGATTCCAGCCTTCTCGTCCTTCTATTGTATTGATGTGACGGCCATATTGGTAAAGTTTCAAATTGGTCATGGACAACAAATCCGCTCCATATTTCATGTCAATATGTGCTTTAAGGCCGAACCCTTTGTAGGTCAGTTTGTTTGTTAATCCCCCAGTCCAATCATATTGTCCATTTCCAAGTACTACTTGCTCGTCTCCTACAATTGGCAATCCATTATCATCTACTATTGGTTGGCCAGAAGGAGATCGTTTGAAATCAAATCCAACGATATCACCATAGGCGCCACCCTCTTCAGCTCGAATCAAAGAATTGATCCACGAGGCTCTTGAAATCTCTTGCGTACTCGCATCGGGATGTAATTTCACAATCGAATTTCTATTTTTAGCCCAATTCAATGTCATATCCCAAAGGAAATCAGTGGTCTTGATTGGCTCAATATTCAACATCACTTCCCAACCCTTATTGTTAATCTCGCCTGCATTGATCAACTTGTATGCTTTTCCTCCACTGGCTAGTGATACAGGTAAGTTTACAATTTCGTTGAAGGTAGTTTGATTGTAATAGGTTACATCTAGCCCTACTCGGTAATTGAAAAGTTTAGCTTCCAATCCAAATTCATACCCCTTGGTTAGAGCCGCTACTAAATCGGGATTAGGTATAATCGATCCAGATTCTGTAGAGAATGTAGCACCATCTAACGTATAGGGATAGGGATAGTAAGATCTGTCTAAACCATAGGGGTCAGTACCATTTCCAACTTCAGCATAAGAGGCTCTTACCTTACCATAAGAAAGCAAACCAGATTGTATATCAAATGCACTTGTAAAAACAAATGACCCGGTGAAAGATGGGTACAACACACTATTGTTATCTTCCGGAAGCGTAGAATCCCAGTCTTGTCGAGCAGTCACATCTAAAAAGGCATAGTTTTTATAACCCACGTTTGCAAAGGCGTAAAACGAATTAATCTCACCTCTTGGATTCGTCTTATTCAAAGAATAATCACCGTAGTTGTTGATCGAAATGATTCCTTTTGATACTTGTCCCCTACCATTTGTAGTTACTGTAGAAACGTCATAATGTCTGCTGTTTCCTCCTAAACTTATTGAGCCATCAAAGTTGCCAAACTCCTTGGTGGCCGTAAGTAAGAACTCTGCATTTGTCTCAGTTGTCCGCGAATTGATTTCTGACATTTCGCCCGATTCTTGTAGAGGCGTGGAATACGGTGCGTAATTGTAATACTTATAGGAATAAGTATCTCCTCCTCCTTTAACTCTTAGATTCAACCAATCATTAAAATCATAGGTCAAGGACAAATATCCCATCACTCTGTTTTTGTCAGATTCGTTTTTCATATTGTACATGGCGTAATATGGATTTATAATCCTTGAATCATTATGCCAATACAAATAGTCTCCATTTTCATCTACCTTACTTTCATTGAGCCAATTTTGGTCAATATTCAATGGCAATTGCATCAAAGGCAAGGCAGAGTTCGCTCCAGAAAATCCCAAATACGGTCTGTTATCCACTTGCTCTTTGGTATAGGTTACTTTAGTGTCCACAGAGAATTTTTTCCACATTTTCATATTCCCCCTCAAACTGAATGTATTTCTCACCAGACCACTATTGGGTACAATATCTTCCATCCTCATGTCAGAACCAGAAAAACGGAAATTGGCAAATTCGTTTCCACCTGAAAAAGCAATTGTATTATTGATCGTGGTCCCTGTCTGAAAAAAGGATTTAATGTTATCTTCTTTAATGCCATAATCTCTCAATTGCCCGTCAAATTGAACAAAGCTCAAATCAGGATTTAACTTTTGGCCCCAACTATACATACCAGTGGCTTCACCCTGATCTCTGGGTGGTGTATTAATGCCTTGTCCGTAAATTTTTTGTGTGTCACTATACTGTCCAACCACTTGCTCTGCGGTGAAGTATGATGAATAATCAATGCTAAAATTGTTGCCCCCAGTTTCTTTCCATTTTTTCGTGGTAATCATAATCACTCCATTACCAGCCCTTGAGCCATACAAAGCTGCTGCAGCTGGCCCTTTTAAAACTGAAATAGATTCAATATCATCCGGATTCACTGAAGATATGCCGTCTCCTTGATCAATTCCTCCATACTCTCCAGCTTCTCCAAAATTCCCATTATCCATCGGCACACCGTCGATGACGTACAAGGGTTGATTGGTACCTGTAATTTTAGAATTTCCTCGAATGACCACTTTGGATGAGCCACCTGCTCCAGTATTTGGCTGACTAATATCCACTCCAGCAACTTTACCTGAAAGAGCATTTACCGGGTTGATTGTTTTTATTTGAGCCAACTCCTTTCCATCCACTTCAGTAACGGCATATCCTAATGATTCCTTTTCTCTGGATATCCCCAATGCAGTGACCACAACGTCTTCTAATACTTCGGCATCTGGTTTCAGCAAAACCTGAATGACTTCTTGGTTTCCGATTTCAATGTCTTGTGTCAAGAATCCAACATAGGAGAATTTTAAACTCTTGATTTCCGGCCCTACTTCGATTGAAAATGCTCCATCTATGTCAGTTACTGTTCCAGCTCCAGCATCTCCAGCAAGTATAGTTACACCTGGAAGTGTTGCGCCTGAATCAGAATCTGAAACACTTCCTTTTATCGTTCTACTCTGGCCGTAGACTGGGGAAATAATCAATAAATAGACCACTATCAGTCCTATTATTTTGTGAAATTTAGTTTTGTATTGTCTCTTCATACTTTGTTCATTCTGCTAGAATTTGTACTAAATTAAATGTGCGCAAAAATTCAACTGTGCTGTCCTGTCCTGCTCAATGCAGATACAATTCGAAAAAACTACGCTTTTCCTTTAAGGTTAGGAGTGAAGTATAAGATAGGGTTGTGAATTCTCTTGAATAAGCCTCATTTAGGCTTATGCTCCAATAGTAAAACCTGAAAATTAATGATTTTTTTGATGTGACCACCGAACATGCCTGAGACTTAATTGAAATGTCTTATAATTCTTAATCTCGAGATAAAATTTAATCTGTCGTACTCCAAAACATGAAAGGCTGAAAACAAAGAAACCATCCACGTAAGTAGCTGGTTATCAGAGTTTCAGAAGTGGGCCCCGCATGAACCCTCACGCTCGAAAGTCACTAAATTTGGATTTAAAAAGACTTGAAATCAAAATGAAATACTGCCGAAACAAAAAAAGCTTCCAAAAAGGAAGCTTTTAAGTGCCAGAAGTGGGACTTGAACCCACACGACTCGAAAGTCACAAGATTTTAAGTCTTGCGTGTCTACCAATTCCACCATTCCGGCAGTAGACTGTAATTAAGCGTGATTTGGATACAAAAAAAGTGTATGCGCGATGCTTATGCACCTTCTCACTCACATACACTCTCACACTCAATTGGAGCGAAAGACGAGGTTCGAACTCGCGACCCCCACCTTGGCAAGGTGGCGCTCTACCGCTGAGCTACTTTCGCTTTTATCAGCCCGATTGGCTAATGGAATGCAAAGATAGATAGCCACTTTAATTTATCAACTCTTTCACTAAATATTTTAAGAATATTTTTTAAGCCGCGTGTCTCAGGATTCTGAAACTACTGACCAACTTCTCTATCACTACCAAACAAATGATCGCTTCAATGATTAAAAATAGTTGTCTGAGTTTAGGGTCAGCTATTAAATTGAGTACGTCTAATGAATGCATTTTCACTTGATCTAAATATGTTAATTCAAATTCCAACCCGCTCGAACCTATTAAAAAAAAGGAAGCAATAATAAGTGATGCGAAAAAAGCCATCATCCAAATCAGTATTTTGAAATTAGCATTTCTCTTTTTGGCAAGTAAAGCAGAAGCAATGACAGTAGATGTGAAATTAGTACCCACTTCCTTTAGAGGAAGTGATTTCATCCACTGATCTAACTCTTGAATATCATTCAAATCATTTGCGATTTTACCATTTTCTATGGCGTCGAATTGCTCAATATCTTTATCGTTACTATCCATAATTTCCAAAGTTAGTATTTCTATCAATACTCGATTAAAGGATACTCTCTAATTCTGTCGGCAACATCTGACGAAGAAATTTTGCCAGTTTTTTCCTCGCTCTAAAAATCTTCACTTTGAGATTGCCATTATCAATTTTTGTGATTTCAACAATTTCATCCATATCCAATTCATTGAAGTAGTACAATGTGATCAACAATCGCTCCTCATCTTTCAATTGTCCAACGGCCTTATTCAAGTAATAGGTCCTATCCTTAGCCTTAAGTCCACTAACGTCTTCAAAACTTGAATATTCAGATATGCCATCAGGACGGGTATCGATATCCTCAGTTTGGATTCTTTTCTTTCTCGTGCGACTAATAGCCATGTTCATTACTATTCGATAAAACCAAGTAGTGAATTTGGACTCCCCTTTAAATTTATCAATTGAAGTTAAAAGCTTCACAAAAGCATCATGTGCCACTTCTTCAGCATCTTCTTCATTCTGCAGTATTCTATCTGCGATGGTAAAAGCAAAGCTTTTGTGTTTATTCACTAGTATTTCAAAACTGGTCATATCTCCAGTCTTGATCTGATCTATCAATTGAATATCTGAAATAGTCTCTTTCACTCACTAGTGAGGTTTATTGCTTCAAAGCTCGTTTTGTTAAAAAAAACATTCTCAATCATTAGGTGCTGTAGGTTTACCTCTTAACCTTCTGATATCCGATGTGACGCCTTGAGTTCAATTCAAGTTACAAAGAATAAAATTTTTATTTTTCTGTAACCAAATGCAATCAGTGAGTGTCCAATGGGCAAATCAAAAATTTAAAATTATGCAAGGACCAGAATTTTTAATTCCACTAGTATTTTTCATATCAATCGCCGTTGTAATAATAGTTATTAGAAAATTTCAAAACGACGAAAGACTAGCATTAATTGAAAAAGGAGGAGATGCCAATATTTTTAAAACCGACGGTAAAAACAACTCATTCCCAGCGTTAAGATATGGGTTGCTTTTGTTTGGAGCCGGAATAGGAATATTAGTAGGAAATATTGTGGCCGAGGCCAGAATCATTGACGATGAAGCTGCAGTGTTCTCCTTTCTTTTGATTTTCGGCGGAGCCGGACTTTTTGCTTCTTATTTCATTGAAAGAAAGGAAGCGGCTAAGCAAAAGAAAGAGTAATCATCAGTTTTTCATAGCTCAGGATTCAAATCATGAGCTATGAAAAACTAAGATTTAAAGACATTACCCACTTCGGACTGACTACTGTCAAATACACGAATGCCAACTACCTCCGCCTCTGCGGTCTTTTCTCCTTGACAGTAAAAGTCACACTGCATCACCGTTTTTCTACCTTTAACTTCTACTACTTTGGCTCTCAATTCCACGGGATGCTTGTTTGAGGTTGGCTTCAGGTATTTCACATTCAAAGTGCCTGTAGCATAACGGTACTCAGGCATGGAGTCTAGGCCTCGCCCTTCTTCTTTATAAGCATATGCCATAGCTGTACCCATGCAGTGACAATCGATCAAAGTCGCCATAATGCCACCATTCATCAGATCTGACCACCCGTGATGATGATGCTCCGATTGCCAATGACAAACCGACTCCTCCCCCTCCCAATAGCTCTTGATATGAAGACCCTGGTCATTATTGATCCCACAACCAAAGCAAACGTTCTCAGGCATGTGGTTTTGAAAATATTTTTTATCTGTTGAATTCATTAAATTTCTTATTGGGTTATATAACGAAGATGGAAAGAACGCATAAAAAATTGACACAGAAAGCGAAAAAAGAAAATTCAAAGAATGAGTCTTCCAAGACCAAAACAAAAAAGACGTCTGAAAATCCTAATGAAGGAATTCCAGACGTCGATTTTAAAAAATTTCTTGGTTGTGGATGATCAAGTAGTAGCAAATAAAAATGCTGCCAGACCAGCCGCCCAAATTAAGAAGTAAGCTCTTAATATTTGGATTCTAATTTTTTCAATAGCTGACATAAAAAAGATTTGTGATGAATTACAAATTAAATTATGCATGCAAGATAGACTCCAACCCTAGTTAAGTCAATTGGTAAAATCCCCTAAAGTGTATTTGCGTAATTCGCCTAGTGAGGTATTTTTAACAGTTTGATTTACAGCTAATTACAGATTGCTTACTTGAGTTATGCTTTAAAATAGACTTAAATTAACAACTTAAAATTCATAGAAAAATACAACCAAACTTCACCCAGAATACAAAAATATACACCTCAAATGAGCGCAAAACATTGTCTTTATTTTTGCTTCAGCTTGGCTCTTAGCACATAATTGATGTCCTCACCTCCTAGGTCCGGCACCACAAGGTTATCTTCAGTTTCAAAACGCCCTTCGATTGCGTACCGATGATCTTCCGACTCACCATATATGAAGTATCCAGATATAATGGACTCGTTGATCCTGATCTCTGCTTTTGCCATGTATTGATTTGCTCCCATGTGCTTGCCTTCGTGCGCTCGCATCACAATCACCTGATCCTGATATTCATCCAAATTGAGGTACACCCTTCTTGTCACTTCAAAAATGGGTAGTACATGAGCGGTAAACTTGAGAGATTCCAAATTCCCCTCTTCTAGTTGAAAGTCAACAAAATGCCATTGCGTAAAAACCATCAATGCATCATTTTTTCGATTGAGCGTAAGCTCCCCTGATGGCTCTGTGGAGCCAAAGCTTGAAAAACTAACCAGCAGTAACATAGCTCCGATTAGTCCGGCTAGGGTAACTCTTAATAGTGTTTGTAGATATTTCATTGCAGTGAGCTTTAAGTTAACTGCAATGTAGATTCACATTGAACGGCCTTCAATCGGTATTTTCACGCACTGAAAAATGCATTATTCACTTAAGAACACTCTCTTCACCCTTTGACTTACATTGGTCAAAATTTCATAAGGAATGGTCTTGATCCACTCAGCTAACTCGCTAATATTGGGTTTTTCGCCAAAAACAATCACTTCATCTCCAGATTTGACTGCTACATCGGTCACATCCAGCATGGTCATATCCATGCAGACATTACCGATAGTGGATACCATTTGATCATTGACCAACATTTGGCCAACACCATTACCAAAAGCACGTAAATAGCCATCAGCGTATCCAATAGGAATGATCGCGATTGTAGTATCCTTTTTGGCGAAACCGCTTCTTCCATAACCAATAGATTCTCCTGCTGCTATTTTTTTCACTTGAGAAACATTGCATTTCAACGCACTGACAATTCTCAATTTTCCTTGTTCCGTTTGAGTAGGATCAAACCCATGAAGACCTATACCTAATCTAACCATATCATAGTGTAAATCAGGATAATTGGCTATCCCTCCAGTGTTCACCAAATGACGCATTGGCTTGTACCACAAATTTTCCATGATTAATGTACTCATTCTATCAAACCGCTCGCCTTGCTGTTTGGTATAATCTGCATGCCTAGGGTCTTCACTCCCAGCCAAATGGCTAAAAATACTTTTTACTTTTAAATGCTTGTTTAGTTTGAGCTGCTCTACTAATCGTTTCAGATTGTTTTCTGTGAACCCCAAACGATTCATACCGGTTTCTAATTTGATATGAATGGCAGGCAAATCCTGCATGTTTTCGAAATAATCCAGAAAATCAATCAGTTGATCCAAACTATAAATTTCTGGCTCCAAATTATACTCTTTCAACAACCTGAATGAAGCCGGTGATACATTCATGATCATGATAGGAATGTGAATGCCATTTTTTCGCAACTCAACAGCCTCATCCGCATAAGCCACTCCTAGATAATCTACCTTGTGAAACTGAAGTAAATTAGCTATCTCGTAATTTCCTCCTCCGTAGGCCAACGCTTTTACCATTACCATAATCTTGGTATCATCTTCCAGCTTACTACGATAGTAGTTTAGATTGTGAATCAAGTTTTCCAGATTTACTTCTAGTATGGTTCCATGTGCTTTCTGCTCCAGACTATTGACGATGAGTTCGAATTCGAAATCTCTAGCTCCTTTTACAAGCACTATTTCGTCGTTGGGCACATAACCTGAATCCAACAATTCTTGGGTTGAATTATAAAATTCTGCGGGTATATGAAAACAGCTTCTGGATTGATTAATCCCGTCACCAATTCCAATGAATTTTTGAATATTATTTTTTTGAAGTAGCTCATTGACCCGCTGATATAGTGCATCGCTCGACAATCCAGTTTGAAACAAATCAGAGAGAATGACAGTCTTTTTTGAGCGTTGATTTTGTCGAGCCAAGAAATCTAGCGCAACCTCCAAACCATACAAATCATTGTTATATGTATCGTCAATCACATAAGAACGATTAATCGCTTGCTTCATTTCCAATCGCATTTTTACAGAGGAAAGCCTATTCAATCTCAATTGAATAAATTCCTGATCATAACCAAGTGCCACCAGCATAGCCGCACAATGCATGATATTCTCAACAGAAGCAGGGTCTTCGTACTTGAGAAAAAAACTCAATTCTTTTCCCATCACTTCCAGTGTATGCTTTTTCCCTTTTTGCTCCTTGATATTCCAAGGGATAAGCTGAGTAGAGTCAGAAACTGTTTGGGTAAGCGCTTTTTTTACATTTTCATGGTTAGCACAATAAATGACTTTTTGAGCATTGGTAAATAATTTGGCCTTTTCTAAAGCTTTTTCACCTAAATCATTAAACCCTGCATTGTGTGCTTCGCCAATATTGGTGAAGATGCCTAACGTTGGTTGAATCACTTCCTTCAAACGCTCCATCTCTCCCACTTTTGAGATTCCCGCTTCGAAAACCCCTAGATTGTGATGCTGCCCCATAGCCCACACAGATAAAGGAACACCCAATTGCGAATTGTAACTTTTTGGACTTTTGACAATGTCGAACTGGTCATCAAGCATTTGTGCCAACCATTCTTTAACAATGGTTTTGCCGTTGCTGCCTGTGATACCAATGACTGGATAGTTGAATTCACTTCGGCGAGACTTCGCCATATCCTGCATTGCTGTTATGGCATCTTTTACTAAAAAGTATGAAGCATCAGATTTCATCTTTACTTCTCTCTCGATGACAAATAATCGAACGCCTTTTTCATACGCATCATTGATAAACTTGTGCCCATCATGATTTTGTCCTGAAATAGCGAAAAATACCACTCCAGATCGAATGGCAATTTGGCGAGAATCAAATGCCAACCCTTGCACCGTTATATCCAATGGCAATTGCAACATATTCCCTTGAGTGATTTTATTCAATTCGCTAAATTTCATAGATGCTTTGACTTTTTGTGATAAATACAGCCATATAAAGGTGACTCGATTGAATTCTAAATTACATACAATAATTTACAAAAATGGTATCGATTATTTTCATCCTATTCTCTTTTCAGTTACCTCATTTCGTTTAACTTGCAAAGTTTAGTCCTTTAAGAATTATCGCAAGATTGACCTTTTGCATTAGTCAATATGAAAGTATCTCCAAGTCAGCCTTTTCAAATTATTTACACGCTTTTTGAGCACCAGTATCTCGGCTATTTGTTCGAATCGTTTGTGATTCAGCTGGACGGTGAAGGCAGGTTAACTTTTTCTCATCAGAACATCTCTGCCAAAAATGCCAAGGAGTTTGACAAAGGATTGGATGAACATGACTACGAACTCATCAAATTGATGGATTCGATGCAGCCAGATGTAGTGGCTAAAAAATACGACAGAAAAAAATCTAAGCCTGACGCTTTCTTTTTGAAATGTTTTGATGAACAATCAGGAGATGAGCATGCCCAACAAGAAATCAAAAATTATGTAGAGCGAAGAAGATCCAAAATCATGCCCTTGATGCATGGCAAGCGCTTGTTCGAAATGGGAAATGATGGGGAACCTGCTTGGAAAGAAATTGAAGTGCTCAATGAAAAAGCAAGTGTGCTTTTTCATTTCCGTCGAAATGAAGAAAACACTCATTACTTCCCTACCATCAAGTATGCTGATAAAAAAATTGAATTCCAATATAAAGGCGCCTATATCCTTTGCAACGACCCCGCATTTATAGTCATAGAAAACAAGCTATACAGTTTTCAAAAAAATGTAGACGCCAACAAAATCAAGCCATTCCTCAATAAAAAATTTATTGCAATTCCCAGAAAAATAGAAGACAACTATTACACCAAATTTGTTGCACCATTAGTGGCCTCCTTCGATGTATATGCAAAAGGTTTTGACATTAAAACCGAGACAGCTGAAGTAAAACCCATGTTGTACTTCTCTGAATTGGCATCAAATGGAAATTCCATGGAACTATTCGATTCTAATGGCAATGGAGCTGCAGCGGTTGAGTCTAAAATATTATTTGAATTAAAATTCAACTATGGTGACCACCACTATAGCGCAGAACACTTGAAAGAAGTAAGTGTTCATGTAGAAAAAGAAAATGACAATTACACGTTTCATCGAATTAAAAGAAATCTGGACAAGGAAAAGAAATTTGTAGCCTTCTTAAATGAAACTGGAATGCCACTCAAGCATGCTAGGTCTACCATGGAAACGGCGAAGGCATTTTCTTGGATTCAAAGCACAAAAAAGCTCCTAGAAGATTCTGGCATCACCCTCAAACAGAATGGAAAAGGGGAAAAGAAATACTTCTTAGGTAAGTCAGAAATGACCGTCGAAATCAAAGAAAACATAGACTGGTTCGATATTCATGCAATCATCAAATTTGGTGAGTTTCAAATCCCCTTTCATATTATTCGCAACTATATCCTAAAGAAAAAACACGAAATAGAATTGCCGAATGGGGAGATAGCAGTCATACCAGAAGAGTGGTTTACTCAATATTCAGAGTTGATGGCATTTGCTGATGAAGGCGAAGAAGAGACTTTACAGCTTCAAAAACATCATATTTCATTGGTCAAAGATTTGGATGAGTCCAATCTTGCTCATTTACAATTATCTAATAAGCTCGAACGACTGAGAGATTTTGATACAATTGAAAATTATGAAATCCCTGCAGGATTCAAAGGCGAACTCAGACCCTATCAAAAGGCAGGTTTTAATTGGATGCGATTTTTGGGCGAATATCGACTAGGTGGTTGTCTGGCCGATGATATGGGTCTTGGTAAAACTGTACAAACACTTGCATTGCTGCAGTCTGTTCACCAAGGCAACGACAACGGAACAAGTCTATTGGTAATGCCAACTTCATTGATCTACAACTGGGAAAAAGAAGCTGAGAAATTTACTCCTGAGCTTAAGATCTTAAACTATACTGGCGTAAAAAGAATCAAAGACCCCAAGCGATTTGTCAAATTCGACTTGGTTATTACCTCTTATGGTTTGATCAGACAGGATATAGATTTGTTAGCAGAGTTTAATTTCAATTACATCATTTTGGATGAATCTCAGGTAATCAAAAATCCTGAATCCAATATTTCAAAATGTGTAAGAGATTTGAATTCCTCCTTCAAGTTAATTCTCACGGGCACGCCAATCGAGAATACAACCATGGACTTATGGTCACAAATGACGTTCCTGAATCCAGGTTTATTGGGAGCCAAGTCTTTCTTTAGAAATCAATTTCAATTGCCTATTGAAAAGAAAAACGATGAAGCCAAAACCAAAAAACTTTATACGATTATCAAGCCTTTTTTACTCAGAAGGCATAAATCACAAGTAGCCACCGACCTCCCTGAAAAAATCGAAAATGTAAGGTATTGTACCATGTCTGAAGCGCAGGAAGAAGCTTATGAAAAGGTCAAGTCCGCCTATAGAGACAAGATCATGGAGGAAATAGAATCTGGTGGCATTGGCAAATCTCAATTCATGATATTACAAGGATTGACCAAACTTCGACAAATTGCCAATCATCCCTATCTCACAGATGAGAATTATAAAGAAGATTCTGGCAAACTGGAAGATATAAGCCACATGTTGGAAAATGCCATTAATAAAAATCACAAGATTTTGGTATTCTCTCAATTTGTGAAACACCTTAAAATTGTATCCAAGTATCTAGAGGATCAAAACATAAAATATTCTTATTTGGATGGTAGTACAAAGGACCGACAGAAAGAAGTAGAAAACTTCCAAAATGACAAAGACATTAAGGTATTTCTGATTTCACTTAAAGCCGGTGGCTTGGGACTCAATTTGACCGAAGCAGAGTATGTATTCTTATTAGACCCATGGTGGAATCCTGCCATAGAAGCACAAGCAATAGATAGAGCGCATAGAATTGGTCAGAAAAACAAGGTTTTCACCTACAGGTTTATCACCAAAAACACGGTGGAAGAAAAGATATTACAGCTACAACAGAATAAGAAAAAGCTAGCGGACGACCTAATTACAACTGAAGAGAGCTTTGTGAAAACTTTAACTAAAGATGATATTGCTGGGTTGCTAGATTAGTCTTCAAAGGCAGCTGAAAACATATACGATCCAGCATTTTTGATACGTTGGCTCGGATATATGCCTTGGGCAATGATGATCAACTTATAGGCTTCTCTATAAGCACTCTCATTAAATTGTTTGAGTGCCTGGTTATAATAGTGCAAGCCAGCCAGCTGACGCAAATCAACAATATTATTAATGAAAGTAGCTCCTTGGCTATCTTGCTCATTGCTTGCTAATCCTGCCATGGCCAATTCTTCGTTGATTCGCATAGATTCCTGATCTACATAGGCAGTTCTTTCTGCTATTTCCTTTGGGTCCCAGGCAAAGCCAGCTAAAGCATCTGTAGACTCAAATAAATATTCCTTTCCCTCTGATTTGGCTATTAAGTACACATGATAATCTGTTTCATGTACTTCGTATGCAACATCCAATTCATCCAAAATCAAGGCATACAAAGCAGTTCCAGTTACACAATCATATTTTTTTTCTTTTTTGAAAATCTCACTGAATGTGACATATTGTTCGTACGTGCCAAGCATCTTGCGATGGACCGTATAGAAAACATATTTTAAGAACGCTGCCTCTGATTTAGAATCAGATTGTCTTTCTTTCAGCTTATCTATAAGTAAAGCATAACTCTTCTCATATGCTAATACTTCGTCAACCTCGAGGTTATCAAATTCGGATCTGATGAATAATCCGAGCTTGGTATCATTAGACAAATACTTCTCTCCCGTCGCAAGTGTCGTCGACACGTGCAAGGTCAAAAGTGCAAGTCCAATGAGAATTTTTTTCATTCTACGCCTCAGATTTTCTTAATATTAATTCAATGTTACGTAATTGTTAACAAAAATACTAAAGTAAACTGAGCTTCAATGGTTATTAAAGCGCTTTCATCCCAAATATCATGTTTTTACCTATTTATATACGCAGTATCACTATAAACAAAGCGAAATCCGACTAGACTTCATTATCTTTCTTGGCTTCAATTAAACGAATATATCGAATGGCAAACCAGTTTCAGTCTTTATTTGAATTGCAGAAAAAAAAGAGTTTAGAACTCAGAACCGAACCTATCGTAAATCGAAGGAAAAGGTTAAAAGCACTAAAATCCTGGATTCTCAATAACAAAGATAAAATTCGAAAGGCGCTACATTCAGATCTAAGAAAATCAGAAACTGATACCGACATAACGGAAATTTTTACCGTTACAACAGAAATAAATGACGCACTAAGTCATCTACATCAATGGGCGAGACCACAACACGTTTCTCCAGGATTGACCTATTTAGGGACATCGGCAAGGATCAAACCAGAACCAAAAGGAGTTTGCTTGATTATAGCGCCATGGAATTTTCCTTTTAACTTAATCGGAAGCCCTTTGGTCTCTTGTTTGGCTGCAGGAAATACTGCCATTTTAAAGCCATCCGAACATACCCCAGCAACATCTGAGTTGATTAAAGAAATGGTAGCGGATGTCTTCCAGCCAGATGAGGTGGCGGTGGTGCAGGGAGCCGTTGCCGAAACTACCGATTTACTCGAATTGCCTTTCGATCACATATTCTTTACTGGTAGCACCAATGTGGGTAAAATAATAATGGGAGCTGCTGCGAAAAACCTGAGTTCAGTCACATTAGAGCTTGGAGGCAAGTCTCCAGTTATCATAGATGAAACAGCTAATGCAGATGATGCGGCTCGCAAAATAGTCTGGGGTAGATTCAACAATAACGGCCAAACCTGTATCGCTCCTGACTATATTTTCATAAGCGAGAAGGTGAGGGACAAATTTGTAGCGTCTGCAAAAAAATACATTTTGCAACTATTTGATAGTGAAAACAAAGGAATGGCTCAAACCGATGATTACTCCAGGTTAGTAAATGTGGGTCACACCAATCGATTGATCAATATGCTCGAAGAAGCAAAAAAATCAGGTGCGAATGTAGAATTTGGAGGCACATACAATGTAGATGATAAGTTCATTGAGCCCACACTTTTGTCGAACATAGATGAGACCAATCGCATCTGGAAAGAAGAGATCTTTGGCCCTATCGTACCAATGAAAACTTTTGAAGAAATCACTGATGTAATTGATCATATCAATAATAATGACAAGCCTCTGTCTCTATATCTCTTCACAAAAAGTGGGAAAATGAAGAAACGAATCACTCAGGCTACCTCTGCTGGGACTATGGTGATTAATGATGTGGTGGTACAATATGCGCATCCTAATTTACCCTTTGGAGGAGTGAATCAGAGTGGTATAGGCAAATCGCATGGGAAGTTTGGATTTATGGAATTCTCCAACCAAAAGTCCGTTCTTAGCCAACGAATTGGCCTCACCAATGCTTTGTTATTCTACCCTCCATTTAACGGATTCAAAAAATGGGTGGTCAGTTTTATGATTAAGTGGTTTTAGCCGATAGTGACTTGAATCACTTTTTCTAATGGTTTAGGTCATGTACAATGGCATGAAAAAACCTCACCTTTAATACATGAATATCCGTGTCAAATTTCTTGGGGGTGCTGAATCTGTAACAGGTTCGAAGTATTTATTGGAAATTGATGATTTCAAATTATTAATTGATTGTGGGCTTTTTCAAGGTCTCAAAGAGTTGCGCCTTAGAAACTGGGATGACTTTCCAATAGACCCTTCTAGTATTGATGCTGTGGTCATTACTCATGCTCACATTGACCATTCAGGTTATTTGCCTTTATTAGTAAACAAAGGGTTTTCTGGCCCCATTTATTGTACCAACGCCACTGCTTCACTCCTAGATATTTTATTAAAAGATGCCGCCAAACTTCAAGAAGAAGAAGCTGAATTTGCTAGAAAAAAAGGATACTCAAAGCACCACCCACCAAAGCCACTATTTACAATCAAAGATGCAGAAGCGGCTTTGAGTTTATTGGAATTTTACGAATACAAAACATGTGTTTCAATTACTGAAAAAATAGAAGTAACATTTTTTGATGCTGGCCATATACTCGGTTCATCTATTGTTTCTCTTGACATCACAGGTAGCTCACAAAAAAAGAAGATTGTATTTTCTGGCGATCTGGGCAGATACGATCAGCCATTATTATATGACCCTACAGCTATTAATTCTGCCGATGTGCTATTCGTAGAATCTACGTATGGAGATAGAATGAATGAAGAAGAAAAAACTGAAAAGAAACTTGCAGCAATTGTAAAACAAGCTTTTGAGCGAGAAGGGTGTTTGCTCATACCTTCTTTTGCCGTTGGCAGAACACAGCTACTCCTTTACTACTTTCATTATTTGCTTGAGAACCACTTAATCCCAGAATGCAAAATTTTTATCGATAGTCCCATGGCTATCAATGCCACCCATTTGCATAAAAAACACAGAAAAGATCACAAACTAAGCGTAGGTAAAAATGAGCACGCTTCGATTTTCGATGACCATCATTTTGAATACTACAAATCACAAGCGTCTTCAACCAATTTAAACAATGTTGAAAAAGGGGCAATAATAATTTCAGCAAGTGGAATGTGCACTGGCGGCAGAATCCTTCACCATCTTTTTCATAGACTTCCAAGGAAGAATGACACTTTACTCTTTGCAGGCTATCAGGCCATAGGATCTCGAGGAAGAAAAATATTAGAAGGTGACAAGACTTCAAGAATATTTGGGTTGGAGGTGCAAGTTAATTGTAAAGTAGAGCAACTTGGAGGATTATCTGCCCATGCCGATCAGTCTGAGCTAATGCGCTGGGCAAGTCAGATTAGCGAGCCCCCAAAGTTTACTTTTGTGATTCATGGTGAGCCTGAAAGTTCAAAGAAATTTGCTAAAAAATTGAATGAAAATTTGGCTTGGCCTAATGTAATAGTACCGAAGTATTTAGAGAGCTTTGAATTGTTTAGAGGGATTTAATCCAATTTCAACCTCATTTCTACCATATGCTTTTTGAAACCTGCTTTTTCATAAGCCTGTACTGCGGACTGATTATCTTCATACACTTCAAGTCTAATCTCGTGGATTCCTTGTGACAAACTCCACTTTTTTAGCCCATCCAATATTTTCTTTATTATACCTTTTCCTCTATGATTTGGTTTGACAAACATGAAACCGAGATAGGCAAATTTCTCATGCTCCAGATAGTCTTTGGCTCCTAAAATATGCGCATAACCAGAAGCTACTACTTCACCATCAATTGCTGCCACAATTACTTCCGCTTGATCTGATTCCACTAATACTTTCAGGTCATAATAATTGATGTGACCTTCTTTCAATGTAGCATCAAAAGGACGCTCGGCTTGGATAATTCCTTGTTCAAAATCATAAAGTGTGGGCAAATCAGCGATTGTTGCTGAACGAAGTGTAACTGGATTCATAAATGAACTTTTAGTATGGTCTGTAATTTACGAGTCCCAACTAAAATGGATACACCCATCAATGGTATTAGTCCTTCCTCTCGTAGATTAGCTTTCCTCGTTTGTCCCATTCACGAACAATATAAGGTCGGAAATCATCATCAAATGGGTCTTTTGAATAGACAATCTCGCGTTTTCGGCGGTTTCTAATGTCATAGTATTCACGCCAGAGGCCTACTTTGTTATCAAAATGATACTCTCCAACAGCTGCCAGATTGCCACTTTCATGAAAAGCATAATAATTACCTTCTTTCTCCCCGAAATGAACGGGAATGATTTCTTCAATTTGTTTTGTCTCCTTATTGTGATAGGCTACCAATGACTGTTTTGGCCAGCCTTTATAATACTTTTCTTTAGACTGAAGAATATTATGTTTATTCCATGTAGACCACCGGCCATGCTTCGTGCCCAAGTAGAAAATACCCTCCTCGATCACCACATCTCCCAGCATTTTTTTATAGGGGCCATGAAGAATACCAGCATTGTCCTTATCAATTTTTCGGGATTTGATAATCTTTCTTTTCCTAAAATCATACCAATAAACATCCCTTACATAAGGTACAGGGTCTTCGTAGGTTCTCAATACGGTGAAAAGTTCCGTTACTGTATTTCCACCAAATCCTTGGCGGGTAAATGCCTTTCTGGTCTTCTTACCATAAAAGACATTCTTTTTTGGCTTCTTCTTTTTAATCTCTATGACATCTTCAGGATCTTTTGCATCCAGATCAACCGTAAGCGGCTTTTCATACTGTGTTTCGAAAGCATCATCGGCAGTATAATCCTGGCTCTTTGCAAAGAAAGCCTGCAATAGAAATGTCAACAGCAAACTATATTTTAAAGTAGGTTGTGTCATATTTAATCGCAACGATCATCTTTTGTAATCATTGCCAAATTCAAAACTATATATATGTGAGCAATTAAAAAACTCACAGGCAGAGCAAACAAAAATAGCCATGAGTTTTCACCCATGGCTATTCGTTTATAAGGTTATAGCTTACTGTGCGCTGATCGCTACAGATCGTTTGATAAAGCTTGTCAAAGCTGCTCCTTCCAAAAGACCTTGAGAAAGCAAAGCTAAATCATAAGCCTGTCGAGCCAATTGCTCTTTGTTCTCAGCTTTCTTGGCTTTTAAGATTTTAGAAACCAATGGATGATTCGCATTTACTGCAACAGTATATTGATCTGGCATGTCGCCCATCATCATCATACCGCCACCGCCTTGTTTTTGCATGTCCTTCATTCTTCTCATGAATTCGGGCATGGTTACAATAACTGGCATTTCATCAGCAGCAAGCGATTCCACATTCACTGTTGAATTTTTGTCGTTGATCGCTTTTTCAAAAAGCTCTTTTGCACTTTCTTTCTCTTTATCCGAAAGTACAGATTCTACTTTTTCGTCCTTATCGATCAACTTATCAGCAGTTTCTGCATCTACACGCTTCAGCTGAGTTTTCTCCAATTTGTGCTCGAGTGTACCAATGAAATGACTATCCAAAGGCCCGTCAAATTTCAATACGTCATACGACTTGTTTTTCACAGACTCGATAAACGCATGCTGTTTAGCAGGGTTTGTCGCATAGAGATAGACTAAATTATCATCTTTGTCTTTCTGCAAAGCAGAAGTTTTCTCTTTGTATTCATCGAATGTAAAGCACTCATCATCCGTGTTTTGTAACAAAGCAAAATCCTTAGCCTTGTCATAAAATTTCTCATCGCTAAGCATGCCGTACTTCACGAACAAGCCAATGTTTTCCCACTTGTCTTCGAATGCTTTTCTATCTTTCTTGAAAAGCTCATTGAGCTTATCTGCTACTTTCTTAGTAATGTAAGTGTTGATTTTCTTCACCGCACCGTCCGCTTGCAAGAAACTTCTAGAGACGTTCAATGGAATATCTGGAGAATCAATGACGCCATGAAGCAACATCAAGAATTCAGGAACTACATCCTTTACTTCGTCAGTAATAAACACCTGACGAGAATACAACTGAATTTTATTCTTCTGTAACTCCAGTTCATTCTTCACTTTAGGGAAATAAAGAATACCTGTTAAGTTGAAAGGATAATCTACATTTAAGTGAATCCAAAATAGAGGCTCCTCAGACATGGGATACAACTCTCGATAAAATGCCAAATAATCTTCATCCTTCAACTCAGATGGAGATTTGGTCCAAATTGGAGTTGGGTTGTTGATGATGTTGTCCTTCTTTACCGTCTTGTATTGAGGCTTTCCATCTTTGTCTTCACCGTCAGGAACGCTTTCATCCTTCTGTCCAAATTGGATTTCTACTGGTAAAAATTTACAATACTTCGACAGGATGCCTTGTATTCTGGCTTGGTTCAAGAATTCTTCTGACTCTTCATTGATGTGAAGAATAATATCCGTTCCTCTTTCTTTTCTAGTACCTGCAGTGATTTCGAATTCGGTACTACCATCGCAAATCCAGTTGGCAGGTTCTGCCCCTTCCACATGGGATAAAGAATTGATCTCTACCTTATCTGCCACCATAAAAGCAGAATAAAAACCTAGTCCAAAGTGACCAATAATCTGCTGTTCGTCGCCCTTGTCTTTATATTTTTCAACAAACTCTGTAGCACCAGAAAAGGCAATTTGATTGATATACTTTTTGATATCATCAGCCGTCATTCCAATACCCTTGTCAGAGATTGTAATGGTCTTAGCTTTTTCATCAAAACTCACTTCCACTTTGAGATCGCCAAGTTCGCCTTTGTATTCACCCATACCTGATAGTTGCTTCAGCTTTTGGGAGGCATCTACGGCATTGGACACTAATTCTCTCAAGAAAATCTCGTGATCAGAATAAAGAAACTTCTTGATGATGGGAAAAATATTCTCGGTGTGAATCGAAATATTACCTTTCTCTTGCATGATATATTTTTATTTAATGAATTAAAGTTTGATCGGATCGCTCCGGTGATGGGCAGATATCAAATGCCATTCCAAAGGCGATAAAAAAGAAATCCGCGACAGATTGTCAGCGGATTAGGATTTTTTGACAGGTAATGAATATAAACTTTTCCAAAGTTCGAAATTTTGGAAAAGCTCATGTTAAGTTTTACCTGATTCTATCGGCAGATCTCACTAACTTTTCATCCCTACGAATGAATCGGTTGGACAATAAATTGAAAAGTAAAGCTGACACACCCAAATAAAAAGCAAATAGATAATTCCCCTGCTGCATGGGAGCTATAAGTCTTTCTGCTTGATAAACATGGTAGACAATCAAGCCCATAGCGCCTCCCATAAACAATGAATTCAGCGCGCCTAACTTCATCTGAAGTAGCCTGTTGTCATATCGAGAGATAGAATACAACGCAACTCCTGCAGCAAGGACAGCCAAAATAGCGATGTAAAAAGTTTGTCCTTCTGTAATCACCGCGATTTCGCCAGTTTCAATATCTTTTTTAGTATGAGAAAATTGGAAGGCAGTCAATTCAACCAATTCATTTTTCTCAACATCTAACTTATTCCAAATCGGGAAAAAAAGCATGGCAATCATACAAGCTGCAACACCAATTAAAAATATAGATTGGACTCTTTGTATCATAATCTTTAAAATTTGAGCAAAAGTAGGGAATTGTATTTCAATACCTCGATTTGAAAAAGGAGAATTTTAATCTATGGATAATTCAGTCTTGGAAGGCTCTTCCTTTGCGACTTTTTCCTTTTGATCTGATTTAATTGCCTTGGTCATTAAGCTTTCATTTTTAGCTTCATCCAAGTTGCTTAGGTATTCATTGATTCGGGCTCTAACCTCTTGTGTAGACAAATTATGCTCGAATACTCCACTCCTTGCAGTCGTCAATTGACCTGTTTCTTCTGACACGATCACAACCAGTGAATCGGTCGTTTCTGACATGCCTAAAGCTGCGCGATGCCTCAATCCAAATTGTGCAGGAATATCATCTCGTTCTGAAACAGGAAGAATACATCTGGCAGCCACTACTCTATTGTTATTAATGATGATCGCTCCATCATGCAAAGGAGAAAGTTTATTGAAAATGGCCAATATCAATCTTTTGGAAATTTTCGCTTCCAATCGATCTCCTGAATCTGCAAAGAATTTCAGCTCAGAGCTTCTAGAAAAAACAATTAAAGCACCTGTATTGGAGCCTGCCATATTTTTGATGGCGTCAATGATAGGTGAAACATCCAAGTGGTTTTTATCATACTTCTCTTGCCAAAACTGTTGGACGTTCTTTAAAATATTTCCTTCTTCAAAAACAGTCGTCTTTCCTAGAAGCAAAAGAAATTTTCTAATTTCTTGTTGGAAAAGCACGATGACAGCAATAACCCCAACACCCATAAATTGCCCGAGAATAATACTCAGCAATTCCATATCTACAGCCTTCACTACCAAGTAGATCAAATACAAAAACAAGAAGCCAAGGAAGATTTTGATGGCTACACTTCCTTTCATCAGTTTATACACATGATATAAGAAAAAGCTAACAAATAAGATGTCGAAAACATCCACCCATCCTATTTCTAAAAACCCTATTTGAAAACCTAAAATCATATATTACTGTTTGTCATTGCTTCATGAAGCTTTATCGTTTCTTTGGCCTCCTTCGCATCATGAACGCGCAAAATAGAAGCTCCATTCATCAAGCAAGCCATGTTGAGTGCCGTTGTTCCATTGAGCGCCTGATCAGGCGAACTCTCTAATTCTTTAAATATCATGGACTTACGTGACACTCCGCATAATATAGGTACTTCTAATATTTTAAGCGAGCTCAATTTATTTAATAACTCAAAACTTTGCTCTTTAGTTTTTGCGAAACCAAATCCAGGATCAATAATGATGTCTTTTACGCCTCGACTTCTTAGTTCTTTAGCCTTTGCATTAAAATAATCAATAATCTCCGAAACCAAATGATCATATCCAGTAAGTTGAGTCATGGTCTGGGGATTGCCTCGCATATGCATCATAATATAAGGCACATTGATCTCAGCAATGACGTCAAACATAGTTGCATCTAAATTACCCGCTGATATGTCATTGACGATACTTGCACCGTGTTCCCATGCTCCTTTGGCTACCGTTGATCTAAAAGAGTCGATGGATATGACGGCCTCTGGAAATTGCTTAAGTATAGCATCAATTCCTGTAATTGCAGCATCCCATTCATCCCTCATGGAAATGTCAGTAGCACCCGGTCTACTAGAATACGCCCCTACATCCAAAATATCAACTCCTTCTGCAACCATTTTTTCGACTTTAATAAGCAAGTCCTTATCTGATTTGATTTTACCTCCATCATAAAATGAGTCTGCCGTGAGATTGATTATTCCCATGACTTTAGGCATAGATAAAGCCATGAGTTCTCCTTTGATATTAATAAAATTTGACTCGCTCATTAATTTCAGAAATAGTTTGTTGCCAGCTATTTACATCTTAATTTTAGCGACTCAATTCATTAAAATAAGACGAGGTAGTGGAAGAAAAAACGGTAGGCGAATATACAGAAGTTATAAAGGCTTGTAAAGACATTTTTGAAAAGAAAACTAAGGATTACGGGACGGCATGGCGGATTTTGAGAGCTTCTTCACTTACTGATCAGATTTTCATTAAAGCTAAAAGAATTCGATCCATTCAAGAGAAAGGAGAGCAAAAGATCCAGGAAGATATCGCCGGAGAGTTTGTGGCTATCATCAACTACTGTATCATGGCCATTATGCAAGTTCGAATGAATGGCGACGAAGGAATGGAAATTCCTTATGAAAAGCTCGAGCCCCTGTATACTGGCATTGCAGATGAGACCAGAGATTTATTGGCCAATAAGAACCACGACTACGATGAAGCTTGGCGTGATATGAGGGTGTCGTCGATGACGGATATTATCCTAATGAAAATATTGAGAACGAAACAAATAGAAGACAATCAAGGCAAAACCCTGATCTCAGAAGGCGTAGAAGCCAACTATCAGGACATGATCAATTACTCCGTTTTTTGTTTGATACTAATGGGATTCACTCAAAAATAGCTTCTAGTGAAATACCAATTTTGTTAATTGTTTGTTATTGACCCCCAACAATAAACCCACATTTAGATAGTTCATTAACTTTATCTTCTAAAACAATCAGCGCATGAAAATAGCATTAACCATTATAAGATTTTTTGTAGGAGGACTGTTCATTTTTTCTGGACTCATCAAAGTGAATGACCCCGTAGGAACCGCCATCAAAATGGAGGAGTACTTCGAAATATTTTCTCTAGATATCGCCGGTTTCTTTCACTTCTTTGTGCCATTTGCATTGGCCATTTCCATCATTATGGTGGTGTTAGAAGTTGTTTTAGGGATTGCATTAATCATCAACTACAAGCAAAATTGGACTTTGAATGCCCTGCTTGCCATCATTGTTTTTTTTACTTTTCTCACGGGCTGGTCAGCCATAACCAATAGCGTAACGGATTGTGGATGTTTTGGCGATGCCATCAAACTAACACCTTGGGAATCTTTCATCAAGGATATCGTATTGCTCCTTATGATTCTGTTTCTGTACTTCAGCCAACACGATGTGCAAAACGCCGCCGCTGAAAAAAGAGGCCATTTTATAGTCGGGGGATCATTAGTGATTACTTTTAGTTTGGCTCTTTATGCCATTGCCCACCTCCCATTTATTGATTTTCGTGCTTATAAGATTGGCAATCATATTCCCACAGAAATGAAGCCGTCTGAGGAATATATCTATGAATATGTCATGGAAAAAGATGGTGAAGAATTCAAATTTGAAGCTTACCCTACTGATCCTGCCTATAAGTTTGTAGCCATGAATCATCTCAACCCTGAGGCGGCTCCGAAAATCACTGATTTTGGCGTATGGAATGATGATGGGGATTTTACTTCGGAAGTATTTGTTGGAAATAAGCTGTTTGTAATCTTGTATGACGTATCCAAATCAAACAAAGCAAGCATAGCTGAAATCAACAATTTAATCAAGGCGTTAGGAAACAAGCTGGAAGTTTATGCATTGACTGCATCTGACGGCGCTACTTTTGAGGCCTTTCAAAAAGAAGTGGGATTAGACATCCCATTCTACTACACAGACGCCACTGTGCTTAAAACTATAGTTCGTTCGAATCCTGGCTTGTGGCTATTGTCTAACGGTACAGTGAAAGGTAAATGGCATCACAACGATGTGCCTAATTATAGTGAGGTGCTTGATTTGGAGAAATGATAGAATTCATTATTTTGCAAAAATGAAATCATCTTTAATAACCTTTGCATTCTTAATTTCTTTAATTTGTTGTGACAGCTTTACATGGCTACCTAATCAAAATACCGTTCAGGTAGGAGAACCGATCAAGAAAAAAGATGGATTAGTCATTACTAAACGAAAGGATGGGTCGCTTTATTCAGAAGTACATTATCAAAATGGAGTTAAACATGGATTGTCTAAGAGTTATTATAAAGATGGGAATCTTCAATTTGAAATTGAATACGAAAACGGCAAGAAAAATGGCGCATCCAAACTGCATTATGCAAATGGAAAAGTAAGACGCAAAACCACCTACAAGAATGGCATAAAAAATGGCCCAAAAATTTCTTACTTTGAAAACGGCAACATTTCCTCTTCCATTACCTATAAAGAAGATTTACCTTCGTCCGATTTGAAAGAATATCTAAAATCTGGAAAAGAATTGTCCAGCTATCCAGAATTGAAATATAAAGTTGTAGATCGATTAAATACGACTGGTGAATATTTAGTAAAGTTCTACTTCACAAAAGACAATAAGCGAGCAGATTTTTATATGGGTGAATTGGTGGAAGGAAAATATTTTAATGAGTACTCGCTAAGTAAACTGCCAGAATATAAATATGAAGGCGTTCTTTCCTGGAAACCTTATATAGGTGAATTTATTATGAAAAAAATACCCATTGTAGGTCGAGTAAAAACAAAACGAGGCAATTATTTATATCGCAAATTGACCTTCAATTTAGCTATAGAGGGCTAGTAATTTACCGCTCTCATTCGGCTGCGTAGTTCTTGATTATACGGAGCATATGTCATTCCTTTTTGTAACACTTTTTTAGCTGTAGAGTATTGACCACGTTTAAAATGATACACTGCCAATTGTGAATATGCATGGCCAATCAGCTGGTCATCTACCTGAAAATAGGGGTTTTCACTATACATAAGTTCAAATTTCTCTTTTAATAAATCCCCATCTGCTTTTTTGTTTTCTTTATAAGAATCAGCCATCCGAATAAGATTCATATTTAAAAACAACCCACCAAATTTATTATTTTCCAATAGTTCCGGATGATCTTGGACAAGGTTGTCCAACATTGCGTAAGATTCAGATCTGTCTTTGCTAAATTGAAGATATTGCCCCAGTGTAGACAAAAACAGAGACTCAGCATCTATATTTTTCGGCTTTAGATCAAAAGCAATTTCTGCAAAATTGATAGCTGTTCTATGCCTACCTCGATTGTGCAGTAGCCTGGCTCTTTCATAGTTATAAACAAAACTCATTTCATTTTTGAAAGCTTCTCTTTTTATGTTATTTAGCAAAAAGTCGTAGCTCTTTTCATACAACACTATATCATACTTTTCTACAAGTTGGTAATTCGTAAGTCTCAAAAATTCATTTTTAAGTTCCACATCACTAATTTCATCCTCACTGTATCTCGATAGGTTGCTAATCAACCTTACATCTGCAATACTGGAGTAATTCGTTTTGTTCGTCATCAAGGCTAAAGAAGCAAGGAGCATTTCTTTTACCTTTTCATTCGGATAAAGCACGAAGCATTTTTTGAACGCATCAATGGCGCCAGATAAATCCTCTTCTTGAAATTTATATATTCCATCATTCCAATATTGAACTCCCACTAGTTCCTTCAAGCTAAGATTCACATCTGTGAAATAGTACTTGTCAAATAAATCATCAACACTTGAATCTCTGAACTCTTGTTCGTCTATCAATTTTACCGATTGAAGCTGCTTGACAAATTGCGTTTTAAAATTTTTACTAAATTTATTAAAGCGTCCACTTGGATCAGTGGTTTCTATCAAGTACTGATTGCCATCAGATTCCAAAACAATATAAACGTGAGTGGGTGTTTCCTTTATGAAATAGTTAATATCTAATTCTCTAAAAGTCAAAGCGTAAATAGCACAACCAGAAACACAATTATAAGTGCCATCTGCAAATACTTTATTAAAATAATGGTGAAGTTCGTATTTTCTAAAAAAACGATCATGCACATGATTATAAACTTCTTTATAATATTTAATTTTTCCAGATTCCGAAATAGGTCTATCAATTTGCTTTAGCTGACCAATTTCATTGGTGAACATCATTTTATCTAGCGCTACAGTTTCTGGATTAGACTCTAGATTGATAGCCATCAATGCTTCGAATATCACTTCTTCACCAGCGAGTAATTTGCAATATTGTTCGCGTTCGTATTCCGTTGTAAATGCTAAATCATTCAATAGAACCAAGCTGTCAGATTGGCTTTGTGAATTGAAACAAAATAAAAATTGTGTAGTTAGAAAAAAGAGTATAGAATAGTACTTCATGTTTTAAACATAGACGAAATTTACAATGCTAGCAATTAATATTATTCTATCTTTATTTAACAGTAGAATATTGGACAATATTCTACTGTTAATCGTCAACTAACTTAGTTATTGATAATGAATAGAGACCAAAGCATTTTTTGGATATCAACCGGGTTATTGAGTATTATGATGTTAATGTCAGCTGGTATGTATCTGGTCAATACGGAGGAAGTAAAAGACATATTCGTGCGATTAGATTACCCAGCATATTTGGTCATTCCTTTGGCTGCGGCAAAATTATTGGGTGTAATGGCCATTATCACCAGACGATCAAATACATTAAAAGAATGGGCCTACGTAGGTTTTTTGATTGATTTCACATTGGCTTTCTTTGCCCACTATCAGGCGCAAGATGGTGGCCATACTCTAGCTGCTTTTGCCATTCTATTACTTTTGGTTTCTTACTTCACAGAGAAAAGAATATAAAAAAAGACCAGCTATAAAACTGGAATTTTCTATCATTCATTCTTATTAACTCTTACATATGAATCGGCCTGGCATCCGTCGCTGCCAAGCATGCTTCCTTCACTGCCTCCATGTAAGTAGGGTGTGCATGTGACATTCTTGACACATCCTCCGCCGAAGCTCTAAACTCCATGGCAGTCACACCTGCCGCAATCATATCCGCTGCTCTTGCCCCGATGATATGAACTCCCAAAATTTCGTCAGTTGTATTGTCAGCCAAGATTTTCACCAAACCATCTGTGTCCATACTGGCACGAGCTCTTCCTAAGGCTTTGTACGGAAAAGAACCCACTTTATAAGCTTTGCCAGCTTCTTTTAGTTGCTCTTCTGTTTGACCTACACCAGCTACCTCTGGCCAGGTATAAACCACGCCTGGGATTAAATTGTAGTTGATATGCGGTTTTTGTCCAGCCAGTTGCTCGGCAACCAAGACACCTTCTTCTTCGGCCTTATGGGCAAGCATCGCACCTTTCACCACATCGCCAATCGCATAAATATTATCTGCAGAAGTTCTTAAATGGTCGTCCGTTTCGATACGACCAGCTTTGTCCGTAGTGATGCCTACATTCTCCAATCCAAGACCGTCCGTATAGGCTCTTCGGCCAATTGAAACCAAACAGTAATCACCTTTCAATTCTAGCACTTCGCCTTTTGGAGTATCTGCTTTTACGGTCACATTTTTCCCTTTGGCTTCTACGCCAGTTACTTTGTGTTTCAGGTAAAACTTTACTCCTAATTTCTTTAATGACTTCGTCAACTCCTTAGACATCGTACTATCCATGCCTGGAATGATTCTATCGAAGAATTCAACTACAGAAACTTCAGCCCCAAGTCTTTTGTAAACTGAACCTAATTCCAACCCAATCACACCCCCACCGATGATGATCATGTGCTTAGGAATTTCTTTCAGCTCTAATGCTTCTGTGCTGGTGATCACTCGCTTCTTGTCAATATTGATAAAGGGTAGAGAAGAAGGTTTTGATCCTGTAGCAATAATTACCTTATCAGTAGAAATGGTCTCTTCTTTCTCGCCAGCTACTTTGATCGTGTTTTTATCCACAAATGAGCCATGGCCATGAAAAACATCAATCTTGTTTTTCTTCATCAAAAATTTAATCCCTTCGGTATTGGCATTGACCACGTCACCTTTACGAGAAATCATTTGTTTGAAGTTTACTTTCGGCGCTGGAATATCAATTCCATGCTCTTTGAAAGTATGTTCCGCATTGTGAAAATGCTCTGAAGAATCCAACAACGCTTTCGATGGAATACAGCCTACATTTAGACAAGTTCCGCCTAAGGAATTATATTTTTCTACTATCGCAGTTTTGAATCCCAATTGGGCACATCTGATTGCCGCTACATAGCCTCCTGGGCCGGATCCGATTACTGTTACGTCGTATTTCATAATATTAGTAGTTAGTATTGAGTAACTAGTATCTAGACTTTCACTCGTTTATCTATTCAATGATTTTTTAAATCCGACCAACATTTTCTGTACTTGATTCAATGAATTCATTATTCCAGAAAAATATTGACCTTCTATATAATTAATGTTTTTTGCTATAATCAATTGGGTTTCTAACTCGAAAGAAGAAGCTAATGCTATGCCAATAAATTGATTAAATTCTTTATTGCCATTTCTACCAGCTCCTTCAGCAATGTTAGAAGGAATTGAAACACGTGATCTATTGATTTGGCTTATCAATCCATATTTTTCTGAATTGGGAAAAGATTCAGTGACCTTGTATATTTCTGTACACAAAGCCATTGCTTTATTCCAAACTTCTAACTCCTTAAAATTATGCATGCCGTCTTTAGGTCTAGATACTAATACCCAGATACTAGATACCTAACATTAGTCTAGCTGGATCCTCAAGTAACTCCTTAATTCTTACCAAGAAGCTCACCGACTCACGCCCATCAATGATTCGATGATCATAAGAAAGTGCCAAATACATGATTGGTCTAATCTCCACTTGCCCATTAATCGCGACTGGTCTTTCTACAATATTGTGCATCCCTAAGATCGCAGACTGCGGTGCATTGATAATCGGCGTAGAAAGCATAGAACCAAAAATACCACCGTTGGTCACAGTGAAAGTACCACCTTGCATTTCGTCAATGCTCAACTTATTGTCTCTTGCCTTTTTAGCCAATCTCACTACTTCGCTTTCTACTTGATTAAATGAAAGTGATTCTGCATTTCTGATCACTGGCACAACTAAACCTTTCGGAGCAGATACTGCAATCGAAACATCACAAAAATCATTATAGACAATCTCATTTCCATCAATCTGCGCATTTACTGCAGGCCATTCTTGCAATGCCTGACAAGCCGCTTTGATAAAGAATGACATAAAACCTAATCCCACTTCATATTTATCCTTAAAGGCATCTTTGTACTTTTTACGAAGATCCATCACTGGCTTCATATCCACTTCATTGAAAGTAGTCAGCATAGCCGTTTCATTCTTCACAGAAACTAAACGCTTCGCTACCGTTTTTCTCAAAGGTGTCAATTTCTTTCTTGTCTGCTCTCTGCCACCACCAAATGCTGGAACTGCTGGAGCAGCTTCCTTAGCAGGAGCGCTAGCTGCAGCGGGTGCAGATTTCTGAGCTGCTTGTGCATCATCCTTAGTGATTCTACCACCAACACCTGAACCTGTTAGCTCACTGGCAGGAATTCCTTTTTCAGCCAGAATTTTTGCAGCAGCTGGGGATGGGTGTCCAGCAGCATAACCAGGTGTGCCTGTAGGAGTCTCGGCAGTTACTTCTGGAGTTGCACTAGTACTTGGAGCTGGCGCACCATCCATCACATCGATTTTACAAATCAATGCCCCAATTTCAATCGTATCTCCCTCTTGAGCTACTATTTTCAAAGTTCCTCGGGCCTCAGCAGCTAATTCAAAAGTTGCCTTGTCTGATTCTATTTCCGCTATGGGTTCATCGAGTTCTACCACATCCCCATCTTGCTTCATCCAAGTACCGATAGTTACTTCAGTGATCGATTCACCAACAGTGGGCACTTTCATTTCCAAAGTCTCTCCAGTTTTTCCACCCGAAGAAGTAGGTGCCTCAGATGCAGATTCTGCCTTGGCAGCTGGAGCCGCAGACGACGCATCGGCTGATGCAGTTTCATCAATGGTACAGACCACGGTTCCGATTTCAATCGTTTCACCTTCTTCAACTTTAATAGTCAAGATTCCGGCAGCTTCTGCATTTAGTTCGAACGTGGCTTTATCTGATTCCAATTCGCAGATGACCTCATCCATTTCTACATAATCACCATTCTGCTTGGTCCATTGCGAAACCGTTACTTCGGTTATCGATTCACCAACGGTTGGTATTTTAACTTCAATCATTTCTTTATTATTAAATTTTTTAAGTCTAGTTTGATTTTAAGAGAAGGCTTGGTTCACCAAGTTTTCCTGCTCTTGCTTATGTACTTTGGCGTATCCAGTGGCTGGTGATGCAGCAGCTTTACGCGAAATTACATCCTTAGTTACCTCTCTGAATACTCTCAAAATAAATGACCATGCACCCATGTTTTCTGGCTCCTCTTGTACCCAATAGACCATATCTACTTTGTACTTTTTCAATTCAGCCATAACTTGCTTCTTAGGAAATGGGTGTAACTGCTCCACTCTGATGATCGCTACATCCTTTCGTTTATCTGCTTGTTGCTTTTCAAGCAAATCGAAATAGACTTTTCCATTACACAAGAGTACTTTTTTCACCTTCTTAGGATCCGCATATTCGTCCCCAATGACTTCCCTGAATTTGCCTTTAGTAAACTCTTCCATTTTTGACATAACCAATGGATGTCTGAATAGAGACTTTGGTGACATGAGAATACAAGGCATCCTGAATGGCATAGCCAATTGTCTTCTGATCATATGGAAATAATTAGCAGGGGTTGTCAGGTTACAGATATACATATTGTTACCTGAAGCCAATTGCAAGTACCTTTCTGGTCGTGCATTAGAGTGCTCTGGTCCTTGACCTTCATAACCGTGTGGCAGTAGCATGACCAACCCATTCATTCTTCTCCATTTGGTATATGAACAGGATATGAATTGATCCACCATCACCTGAGCACCATTGGCGAAGTCTCCAAACTGTGCTTCCCAAATCACAACTGCATTAGGATCTGCCATGGCATAGCCAAACTCAAAGCCCAGACATCCAAACTCGGAAAGCAATGAGTTATAAATCTTGAAATCTTTCTCACAACCATCAATATGATCCAAAAAGCTATAAGGCTCATTGGTATTCATGTCACGCACTACTGCATGACGGTGGGAAAAGGTTCCTCTTTTGGTATCCTGACCTGAGATTCTCACGGTATTGTTATCAAGCAGCATAGAACCATAAGCCAACATTTCTGCTGAAGCCCAGTTGAGTTCTTTCTTATCAAAGAACATCTCTTTGCGCTGCTTTAAAACTTTATCAATCTGCTTCAAAGGTTTAAATCCCTTTGGCACTTGGATCATCGCTTCTCCTACCGCTTTCACCGCTTTCTGTGAAATCGAAGTGTCAGGGGATTCATCAAAGTCTTCTGGTCTAGAAAGTCTCATCTCAGAGAATTCCTTTTCACTTTGTTGAAGCGTATAAGGCAACTTATCTTGTTTCACTTGATTTAAGCGATCCTGCAACTGTGCCTTAAATTCTTTGTCCATCGACTTAGCTAAGCCAGCATCGATATCTCCTCTGTCAATTAAGGATTTATTGTATACCTCACGAGGATTGGCGTGTTTTGATATTTTATTATATAAGGAAGGTTGAGTGAATTTTGGTTCATCAGACTCGTTGTGACCATGACGTCTGTAACAAACCATATCAACGAAGATATCTCGCTTGAATTTCTGGCGATATTCTACAGCCATTTTCATACAGAAGACTACTGCCTCCGGGTTATCTCCATTTACATGTAGTACAGGGGCATCTACAGTCTTGGCTAAATCTGTACAATAAATACTTGACCTTGCTTCATCAAAGTCAGTTGTAAAGCCTACTTGGTTATTGATGACAAAGTGAATGGTACCACCTGTAGAATAAGCATCCAGCTTGGACATTTGGACTAACTCATAGCCAATACCTTGACCCGCAATTGCCGCATCCCCATGGATGAGGATTGGCATGATCTTCGAGTTGTCATTTTCATATAGCCCATCAATTTTTGCTCTGGCAAAACCTTCAACGACCGGATTTACTGCTTCCAAATGTGATGGATTAGGTGCTAACTTCAGGTCTACTGTATTTCCTTCTGGTGTCACGATTTGAGAAGAGAATCCCATGTGATACTTCACATCCCCATCTCCCATGGTTTGATCTGGAACATAACCACCTTCAAACTCATTGAATACTTGTTCATAGGTTTTTCCCATTATATTGACAAGTACGTTGAGTCGGCCTCTATGAGCCATGCCCATCACGACTTCCTGAACACCCAGTGCAGCACCTTTGTTTATCGCCGCATCCAATGCAGGAATCGTAGTTTCCCCACCTTCAAGCGAGAATCTTTTCTGACCTAGGTACTTGGTGTGAAGAAAATTCTCAAAGACTACTGCTTCATTCAGCTTGGATAAAATTTGTTTCTTTTCTTCAACAGGTGGGTTGAAGTTTAGCGCTTCTCTCTCAACCTTTTCTTTGAACCATTCTAGTATATGAGGCTTGCGGATGTACATGTATTCAAATCCGACAGACCCTTCATATATGTCCTTTAGTGAAGCCACTATCTTTTTTAAAGAAGCCTTACCAATACCAATTATATTTCCACACTCAAATTCTGTATCAAGATCCTCGTTCGCTAAACCAAAATCTTCTATTTCTAGAAGTGCCTTTCGATCCTTTCTTTGTCTAACTGGATTCGTATCTGATTTTAAATGTCCACGTGACCTATACGCATGAATCAGATCTCGTACAGCCAATTCCTTATTAGAAACAGCATCTGTACTTGCTTCACCATTTTCGCCATACTTTTGAAGAGAAAACTCAAAGCCTTCAAAAAACCGTTGCCATGAAACGTCAACAGTATTGGGATCGGCTTTGTAAGATTGGTACATATCGTCAATCACTCCACTATGTGCATTGGCGATATAAGAATATTTATCCATTTGTTATTTTATCTTTGCTGGCACAAATATAGTACCCTCCATAAACAATTGAAAACCGTATAATCGTGTTTCCAATTATGCTTGTTTAAACAAAATAGAAGAGCATAAATAAAATTATGTACTTTATAATCTCACCAAGGGTTTATACTTATATAAAAAAAGCCTACATTTGCGGACTTTTTAATACAAGTGGACGTGATCCACAACATTTAAACTATACCATATAAAATGGCAGTAAAAATTAGACTAGCCCGAAGAGGGCGAAAAAAACAGGCAATTTACGATGTAGTCGTAGCAGACGCCCGTGCGCCACGTGATGGCCGATTTATCGAAAAGTTAGGTTCGTACAACCCAAATTCAAATCCTGCTTTCATCAGCATTGATGAAGAAAGAGCATTTAAATGGGTAATGGACGGCGCTCAACCTACCGATACAGCAAGAGCAATTCTTTCATACAGAGGTGTGATGTACAAAAAACACTTACAAGTAGGTGTAAACAAAGGTGCAATCACTCAAGAAGATGCTGATAAGAAATTTGAAGCATGGATGACAGAGAAAGAAAGCAAGGTTCAAGGCAAAGTTGATTCATTAGCCAAGGCTAAAGACGCAGCTAGCAAAACCAAGCTTGAAGCAGAAGCTAAAGTGAATGCAGCTAGAGCTGAGAAGATTGCCAAAGAGAAATTTGCTATCGAAGAAGCTGAAGCAACTGCGGCAGCAGAAGCTAAAGCGGCAGAGGCTCCAGCAGAAGAAGAAGTACCTGCAACTGAAGAAGCGGCTCCGGCAGCGGAAGCAGCTCCAGCGGTAGAAGAAGCTCCTGCAAAAGAAGAAGTGAAAACTGAAGAAGATCCTGCAAAGGAAGAAGCTGAAGCTTCAGTAGCAGAAGCGAAAGAAGAAGCACCTGCAGCGGAAGAAAAACCAGCTGAAGAGGCTCCTAAAAAAGAAGATAAAGCCGCAGAATAATTTATTATGACGGTTGATGATTGCTACCAAATTGGTCACGTAATCAAGACCCACGGCTTAAAAGGAGAAGTTCAGCTCTTTCTAGACGTTGACAATCCTTTAACATATCAAGAAATGGAATCAATGCTCGTTCAACAGAACGATTCGTTGATTCCATTTTTCATTGAACACCTCCAGATCAATCCTAGCAAAACAATAGTTAAGTTTGAAGAGGTCGATGATATCGAGAAAGCCAAAGAATTGATTGCTTCTAAACTATTTTTGCCTCTCACGTTTCTTCCCGAACTTGAAGATGGAGACTATTATTTACATCAATTAGTGGATATGGATCTATATGACAAGGGTAATTACATAGGCAAAGTCAAAGAGCTTTTTGAAATAGGGCCTCAGGAACTTATTTCTGTTATTCATCAGGAAAAAGAAATTCTAATTCCTATTAAAGATGAAATCATTCAGAAAGTAGATATTGATAATAATCGCATTGATGCCGATATTCCAGACGGACTAATAGATATATATCTCGAAGATGAGAATTGATATTATTACATGCGTCCCTGCCATGTTTAGTGGTACGATTGACCAAAGCATCCTCAAAAGAGCTGGAGATAAAGGATTGGCACAAATTCACGTGCACAATCTCAGGGACTATGCGATTAATAAGCAAAATCAAATTGACGATTATGCGTTTGGAGGTGGGGCTGGTATGGTGCTGATGATAGAACCCATTGACAAGTGTATTGCCAAACTCAAATCTGAAAGAGATTATGATGAGGTGATATACATGAGTCCAGATGGAACTACTCTTTCACAAGGCATTTCAAACGAACTCAGTCTGAAGGAAAACATGATTCTACTGTGTGGACACTATAAAGGAGTTGACGAACGCGTGAGAGAACACCTGATCACACGAGAGATTAGCATTGGGGATTATGTGCTGACTGGAGGCGAACTAGCTGCCGCTGTTGTTGCAGATTCAGTCATAAGATTATTGCCAGGTGTAATGAATGATGAAACCTCAGCCTTAACAGATTCATTTCAGGACGATCTCATCGCACCACCTGTCTATACTAGGCCAGCTGAGTACAACGATTGGAAAGTGCCAGAAGTGCTGACTTCAGGTCATCAGGCTAAAATAGAAGCTTGGAGATTTGAAAAGCAAGTGGAAAGAACTAAGGCAAAAAGGCCTGATTTATTAAAAAAATCAGGTTCTAAAGATTGATCAAAGGAATTTCAATTTTATTTTGAATGCCTTTGAATTATTTAAAAAATAAATTTCTATATTTGCAGTCCGATTTTTGGAGGGGCATATAAAGCTAATAAAATGAGCGACTTAATTAAATTAATCGAAGACGAATACAAAGAGAAGAGAGCAGCAATGCCTTCTTTCAACCCAGGTGATACCGTGAATGTACACGTAAAGATCAAAGAGGGTAATAAGGAAAGAATTCAGCAGTTTCAGGGAACTGTTTTACAGATCAAAAACCCTAGCTCTAATGGCGAGACCTTCACAGTAAGAAAAATCTCAAGCGGCATTGCTGTTGAGAGAATTTTCCCAATGCTATCTCCTAACATCGAGAAAATCGAAGTGTTGAGAAAAGGTAAAGTGAGAAGAGCGAAATTGTACTACCTAAGAGGTAGAAAAGGAAAAGCGGCTAGAATTAAAGAAAGAATCTAATTTAATTCGCTTGCCAAAATATTTAAGAAGTCCTGATCTACCGATCGGGACTTTTTTTGTTTCTAGTTTTGTGTATCTCGTTGATTCAAGGGTCGTAAGAAGAATAACATGAAAATACCATTTTACAAATATCAAGGCACAGGCAACGATTTCGTAATGATTGACAATCGCGACGGCATCTTTCCTCATGATACCTCCCTTGTCGCCAAAATGTGTGACAGAAAATTTGGCATTGGAGCTGATGGACTTATATTAATCGAAAATCACAACACACTTGATTTTGAAATGGTCTATTTCAATGCAGATGGAAGTCAAAGCCTCTGCGGCAATGGCAGCAGATGCGCGGTCAGTTTTGCCAACTTCCTTAAAATCATCGAAAATGACACAAAATTTTTAACCATAGACGGGGAATACGAAGCCCACCTCAAAGATGGGCTTGTTCATTTGCACATGCGCGATCAGCAAACCCCAGAAAAATTTGATGCACATTACTTTTTAAACAACGGCTCTCCTCATCACATAGCATTTGTTGAGAAAGTTGATGAACAAGACGTTTATAATCAAGGTGCAGCAATTAGATACGCCGACTCCTATAAGCCAAGTGGAACCAATGTCAATTTTGTAGAGACAAAAGAAAACAACACCATCTTTGTACGAACTTATGAACGAGGTGTAGAAAATGAAACCTTATCCTGTGGCACTGGTATTACAGCTTCAGCCTTAGCTGCGGCAGACAAAGGACTGAACAGCCCTATCGCTATAGAAGCCAAAGGAGGAAAACTTGAAGTAAGGTTCGAGCAACAAAATGACAAATCGTTCACAAACATCTGGTTGATCGGACCAGCCGAACAAGTTTTTATCGGTCAGTTTGACATATAAAAAACTATCGGTTCATTTTTTGCTAATACCCCTTTGAGATTCTCGTCTAGAAGAAAAAAGAAATTAAATTTACCGATTCATTAAAAACGTAAATATTCATGTTAAATATTATTACAAAAGGCATAGCCAAAGTATTTGGTACTAAGGCAGACAGAGATTTAAAGGAGCTTTTGCCTTATGTGGATTTGATCAATGGTGAATATGAGAAATTAGCCCAAATTTCAGACGATGAGTTGAGAGGCAAAACTCAAGAACTCAAAGAAGAAATTGCGGTACACCTCAAGTCAATAGATGACGAAATGTCGGCTTTGCACCAGCAAATCGAAGACAACCCTGAGTTAGATATCGTTGAAAAAGAAACCGTTTTTAATAAAATCGACGTACTCGAAAAGCAAAGAGATGAAAAACTGGAAGAAAAGCTCCTCGACATTCTTCCCAGAGCTTTTGCTATCGTAAAAGACACCGCACGTCGTCTCACTGAAAATAAGAAACTGACGGTACAGGCCACCATGCTGGACAAGCAGTTGGCGGCAAACAAGCCTCACATTGAAATCAATGGCGAAACTGCTACTTGGCACAACGAATGGAAAGCTTTCGGTCAGGATGTGGTTTGGAATATGATCCACTACGATGTCCAGCTACTTGGAGGTGTTGTTCTTCACCAGGGCAAAATTGCAGAGATGGCTACAGGTGAGGGTAAAACTTTGGTAGCTACATTACCGGCCTTTTTGAATGGTCTTTCTGGTCGTGGTGTCCATGTGATTACAGTGAATGACTACCTAGCCAAAAGAGATGCCGAATGGAACGCTCCTTTGTTCGAATTTCATGGATTGAAAGTAGACTGTATCGATAAGCATCAGCCTAATTCCCCTCAAAGAAAGGCCGCATATGAAAGTGACATTATCTATGGTACCAACAATGAATTTGGTTTTGATTACTTAAGAGACAATATGGCTCGTCATCCAGATGAGCTGATGCAGGGCAAACACCACTTTGCAATGGTCGATGAGGTCGATTCCGTACTGATTGACGACGCCAGAACGCCTTTGATCATATCTGGGCCAATTCCAAAAGGAGATGAGCACGAATTTTATGAATTAAAACCAAGAATTAGCAAACTAGTAGACGCTCAACGAAAAACTACTTCTCAGTTCTTAAATGAAGCCAAGAAGTTAATTGCTGATGGCAACGATACAGAAGGTGGGTTGGCTCTATTTAGAGCATTCAGAGGCCTTCCGAAGTACAAACCATTGATTAAATTTTTAAGTGAAACTGGTATTCGTCAAATTCTTCAAAAAACAGAAAATATTTATTTGGCAGACAATCAAAAATTGATGCCAGAAGCTGATGAGCCACTATATTTCACCATTGAAGAAAAGACTAACAGCATCGAATTAACGGATAAAGGTATTGATCTTATTACAGGCGAAGGCGAAGATCCAAACTTCTTTATCCTTCCTGATATCGGAATGGAAATCGCTCAATTGGAGCAAGATTCTTCTTTAAGTGAAAACGACATGCTTCATAAAAAAGAAGAGTTGATTCGAGATTATTCTGTGAAAGGACAAAGAATCCATTCTGTAAATCAACTACTAAAGGCCTATACCCTATTCGAAAAAGACACCGAATACATTGTAGTAGATGGCAAGGTGAAAATTGTAGATGAGCAAACCGGTCGTGTCATGGACGGCAGAAGATATTCTGACGGCTTGCACCAATCTATTGAAGCTAAAGAAAACGTAACTGTAGAAGACGCTACGCAGACGTACGCGACTATTACCTTGCAGAACTACTTCAGAATGTACCATAAGTTGGCCGGTATGACTGGTACAGCCGAAACTGAAGCTGGAGAGTTTATGGAAATTTATAAGCTCGACGTAATTGTAATCCCCACAAATCGACCGATCCAAAGAAAGGATATGGAAGATAAGGTCTACAAGACCATCCGTGAAAAATTCAATGCTGTAGCGGATGAGATTGTGGAATTAACCAAAGCTGGACGTCCAGTACTGGTGGGTACCACTTCTGTGGAAATCTCAGAATTGATCAGTAGAATGCTGACCATGAAGAATATCAAACATCAGGTATTGAATGCGAAGCAACATGCTAAGGAAGCGGATGTAGTGGCCGAAGCAGGTAAGCCAGGCACGGTGACCATTGCAACCAACATGGCTGGTCGTGGTACTGATATTAAACTAACGCCTGAGTCCAAAGAAGCGGGTGGTTTAGCCATTATTGGTACTGAAAGGCACGAATCACGTCGAGTAGACAGACAGCTAAGAGGTCGTTCTGGTCGTCAAGGTGATGTAGGTTCTTCTCAATTCTTTGTTTGTTTGGAAGATAATTTGATGAGACTTTTTGGATCTGAGAGGATTGCCAGAATTATGGACAGATTAGGTCTAGAAGAAGGTGAAGTCATCCAGCATAGCATGATTACCAAGTCTATCGAAAGAGCCCAAACCAAAGTAGAAGAAAACAACTTCGCTACAAGAAAGAACTTGCTTGAGTATGATGATGTGATGAACTCACAACGTGAGGTCATTTATGCAAGAAGAAAGAATGCGCTGTATGGCGAAAGACTTGATCTTGATATTCTCAACATGCTTTATGATACCGCAGATGATATCGCCTTGAGTGCCAAATCATCTGGAGATTTTGATAGTTTAAAACTAAATTGTTTGGGAATCTTAGGTATGGATTCCAAGCTGGATCAGGAAAGCTTTGCCAGTCAAAGTTCTGAGCAGTTGGGCGAGAAACTGTATCATGAAGCATTGGAAGCTTACCAAGCGAAAAACAAAATGGTTCGTGAAAGAGCACTGCCGGTATTGAAAAATATTCAGTTGACCAGAGGTGCTACCGTAAAGGAAATTCAGATTCCATTTAGTGATGGGAAGAAGCAAATCGGTGTTGTAGCTGGATTAGAAAAATCAATCGAAACTGAAGGTCGCGAGATGATCAAGGCTATGGAGAAGATGATTGCCTTAGCTATCATTGACCAAAGTTGGAAAGAGCACTTGCGTGAAATGGATGACTTGAAACAGTCTGTAAGAATGGCGGTTCATGAGCAAAAAGATCCATTGTTGATTTATAAGTTTGAGGCTTTCGAGATGTTCAAACAATTTTTGGCAAGGGTGAATGAGGATACCGTCTCTTTCTTGACAAAAGCAGAAATTGCCGTTCAAGAGCCGGATGAGGTAAAAGAAGCCCGTCAGCAACGATCAGCTCAAAACTATAATGAGTCAAAGGCTGATAGTGGATCTGCACTAGCAGCGAATAACCGAACTGCACCTGTAGAAAAAACTGCTCCGATCAAGTCTGAAAAAGTATATGGCAGAAACGATAGAGTAACTGCACAATATGCTGATGGTTCATTGAAAGAAGATGTGAAATTCAAGAGTGTAGAGGCCGATATGGCTCAAGGAAAATGTGTTATTGTTGAAAGTTAAGATTCGACTTTGTATCTTAAATTTTAGATCAGTTATTTTAAATTTCGTATTTTGAAAACCATTGTATCAAAGTTAAGCTTCGTGTTTCCAATAGTCACTATTGTTTCCTTGTTGCAGTTTTGTGCGCCCACGGCTACTAAAAGCACAAGTAACGCTGTTTATGAGGAAGATTTGTCTGTGCATAGACCTTCGTATACTTTGGGAGATGACGCCATCGGAGAAGAGCCCACTGAGGCTGAAGCATATTCTTCTACAGCAGAATATGTTACTCCTACGAATGATATTAAGGCAGAGCTAGATACGGTACTTTATAGAATCAAAAAATCTAGAGAAAATATACAGTATGTGGACGGCTATTCGATACAACTTTACTCAGGAAACAATAGAGACAAAGCGAATCAGGTAAAAGTAAAAACTTATGAAGTGCTCGAAGATGAGCGACCAAGAGTCAGTTACGACCAGCCTAATTACAAAGTTCGTGTAGGTGAGTACTATTCGCGTTTAGAAGCCAATACTGATTTCGTAACGCTACAAAAGTACTTTTCCAGAGCGGTGTTGGTACCAGTAAAGATCAAAATTGAGGAATAGGTTTTTATCATTCCTTCAACTAAAGTCCATCTGATTTAAAGAGATTCAAAAAATATTCCTACAGCTTTTCCATGGCCTATTCAACTTGGTGAATTTCATTAAATTACCGAAAATTCACTCATGGCGCTACTAGACAAAATAAAGACCCTTTCTGAATCTCTTCACAAAGAAACGATTGCCAATAGGCATCACATACATGCCAATCCTGAGCTGTCTTTTCAGGAAACTGAAACTGCAAAATACATACTTGTTCAGCTTAAAAAAATTGGAGTAAAAACGAAGACAGGTATTGCTGGTAATGGCATAGAAGCGATCATTGAAGGGAAGAACCCAAGCAAAAAAGTCATTGCACTACGAGCTGACATGGATGCCTTGCCAATCATAGAGGAAAGCGACAAACCCTACAAATCAAAAAATGAAGGTGTCATGCATGCTTGCGGACATGACGTTCACACTTCTTCTCTTTTAACGACTGTCAATATTTTAAATCAAGTCAAAGAAGACTTTGAAGGCACTATTAAGTTCATCTTTCAGCCAGGGGAAGAATTATTCCCAGGAGGAGCTTCATTGATGATCAAAGAAGGCATTCTAGAAAACCCAAGACCAAATGCAATCATCGGGCAACATGTAATGCCCTTAGTACCTGTAGGCAAAGTAGGATTCCGAAAAGGAATGTATATGGCCAGTGCGGATGAGTTGTATGTGACCGTGACAGGAAAAGGAGGACACGGTGCTTTGCCAGAGCACAATATAGATCCAGTGGTGATTGCCTCTCATATCATTATTGCACTTCAACAAGTCGTAAGCAGAATGGCAGCACCAAAAATCCCTAGTGTCCTTAGTTTTGGAAAAGTTCAGGCGTTGGGTGCTACTAATGTTATACCCAATGAAGTGAAAATTGAAGGCACTTTCAGAACACTGGATGAAAATTGGCGAAAAGAGGCTCACATCAAGATGAAAAAAATGGCTGAAGGCATGGCTGAATCCATGGGAGGTTCCTGTGATTTTAATATACAAGTTGGCTATCCATTTCTGAAAAACGAACCGGAATTAACCGAAAGGGCTAAGCAAGCAGCTATTGCCTATTTGGGAAAAGAAAATGTGGTTGATTTGGATATTTGGATGGCTGCAGAAGACTTTTCCTACTACTCTCAAGAGGTAGATGCATGTTTTTATCGATTAGGTACTCGCAACGAAGCAAAAGGCATCGTATCTGGTGTACATACACCAACCTTTGATATTGACGAAGATGCCCTCTCCCATGGCCCTGGACTTATGGCTTGGTTGGCCATCAATGAGTTAAATGCTTAATGTATTTGAATAGAAATCTTATTGGTAAATTATTAGGCCCAGCGTCCTTTTTAGTGATTTACCTTTTCTTGCCATTAGATGGCTTAAGTCAAGAAGGTAGAGCCGTCTTGGCCTCTACCGCGTGGGTCGGTATCTGGTGGATGACAGAAGCTATCCCAATTGAAGCTACCGCCCTACTCCCTATGGTGCTGTTTCCACTTACTGGAGCATTAGATATGAAATCCACAACATTTCCGTATGCTCACCCACTCATTTTTCTTTTTCTTGGTGGATTTATGATCGCCATTGCCATTGAAAGATGGAATCTTCACAAGCGAATAGCTTTAAATATTATTTCGTTTCTTGGCTCTAATCCAAGTCAATTGATTCTGGGCTTTATGATTGCTACAGGCTTTTTATCGATGTGGATCTCGAACACCGCAACCACTCTTATGATGATACCCATCGGGCTTTCTGTAATTTCTAATTTGGACGAAAACAAGAATTTCTCTAAAGCGTTACCCTTAGCCATTGCCTATTCGGCTTCTATTGGAGGCATGGCCACATTGATTGGAACGCCCCCAAACATTGTTTTTGCAGGGGTAATTAAAGACACATTTGGAGTTGAGGTCAATTTCTTAGAGTGGATGATGATTGGACTCCCCTTTTCTATTCTCATGATTGGAATTTCTTGGCTGGTCATTACTAAATATTCGTTCAAAATTTCACCAGACATGAATCTTTCAAACGCTGGAATAAATGAAAGATTAGTCGAACTTGGAAAAATGAGTATCGAAGAAAAGCGCGTATTAGCTGTCTTCTCATTTACTGCTTTTTGCTGGCTTTCTAGAACTTATCTCCTCAACCCTATCATACCTGGCCTTAATGATACTACCATCGGAATATTCGGTGGTTTATGTCTCTTTTTAATTCCTAATACAGAAGGCGGCAAACTCCTAAATTGGCAACTAATGAGTAAAGTGCCTTGGGGCGTATTGGTATTATATGGTGGTGGGTTATCCATAGCCAATGCTGTAGCCAAAACTGATCTTGCTGGATGGATTGGTACATTGCTTAATTCATGGGGCAATTTGGAATTATTGCTACTCATTTTATTAATAGTTGCTGCGGTGAACTTCATGACAGAGATCACTTCCAATATTGCTACAGCAAGTATGGTCCTTCCTATTTTGGCCGCTCTGGCAGTGTCAATACATACACATCCATATTATTTGATGGTAGGCGCGATACTTGCGGCTTCCTGCGCCTTTATGCTTCCCGTAGCTACTGCTCCCAATGCCATTGCATTTAGTGCAGGAACAATCCAAATGAGAGACATGATCAAAGTGGGCGTTTTACTCAATGTCTTATCTATCCTCCTAATTACCTTAGTTGTTTATGTAATCATGCCAATCGTATGGACATTAGATATTTCTGTATTTATATCTTCAATAAAGTAATCTGTCGTATGAGCGATATCCTTTATATTTAAGCCAAAATGATATAAGAGAAAGTGGATATATTAAAGATCAGCAAACTAAAAGAAACCTTTACCGAATATATTCGAGTCAAGTTTGAGCTATTTAAACTTGACCTTACTGAGCACCTTTCCAACGTGTTGGCTCAAATGATTGCTTATTTGGTGATTTTAGTCATTTCCGGATTAATGGTCACTTTTCTAAGTATCGCTCTGGCTCATTTTCTGAATTCTTTTTTTCAACATGAATCCATTGGCTACCTAATCGTAGCTGGTATTTATTTGCTGTTTTTACTATTGGTTTTCTTCTTGCTCAAATCAGGAAAATTAAAGGCATTTTTCGAAACGAAATTGTTGGAAAATATTTCAAATGAAAAACCCGATGATGAAGAGTAGCAGTCTAGAGATACCATCAAAAAGGGAGCAGTTATTATCCAAAGAACGAAAGTTGGTTGCTGAATTAGAAAGCGATGCTACTGAAGTAGAATCCAAATTAGAAAGTACTCTGAAGACGCTTGCCATCATTGGTGCGGGAGTGTTGGCCGTCACAATTCTCTATAAATTAGCCACACCTGAATCAACTACGAAAAAAGGCAAAAAAAAAGAAAGCAAAAGCTCTTCTAGTAAACCATCTGCAGTAACAGCCTCAGTAATATCCATAGCTTTGCAAAAATTAATACCTTTAGCCATAGAGAAATTCGCCAAGCTCAACAGCAAAAACGCAAAAGATGAAAAAGCTGCTGAATCAACTTCAAAATAAAAAAATCAAACAGGTCAAGTCTCTGGCAGTACTTATCGACCCTGATAAGGCCACTGATTTGGGTCAGCTCATGCGACTCATCAATCTCTGTGTAGAAAATAAGGTTGATTATATTTTGGTTGGTGGGAGTTTGATGACGAATGATAACTTTTCAAGGGTGGTATCCATCATAAAATCAAATTGTGAAATTCCAATAGTCATTTTTCCTGGTAATCATATTCAAATTGATTCCAATGCAGATGCCATTTTTCTCCTCTCACTCATTTCTGGGAGAAACCCTGATTTTTTGATTGGACAACATGTTTTGGCTGCTCCTGTATTGAAAAAGAGCAAATTGGAAATCATTCCAATGGGTTATATGTTAGTCAATTCTGGCGCTCCTACTTCTGCTAGTTATATGAGCAACACTGTACCACTACCATCCAATAAACCTACTATAGCGGCTTGTACCGCAATGGCAGGGGAAATGCTCGGTATGGACACCATTTACTTAGATGCTGGCAGTGGAGCAGAAGAGCCCATTCCTCAAAAACTCATTTCAACTGTTGCACGATCAATTGAAGTCCCATTAGTAGTAGGGGGCGGGTTGAATTCAATTAGTAGAGTCAACAAAGCCTTAGAAGCTGGAGCTGACATGGTCGTAATAGGAAATGCGATTGAAAAAGAGGAAAATTTTTTAATTCAAGTTTCGGAAAGAATACATTCGATTAATAAGAATTTAGACGTTCATTAGCGTCTCTCTTCTTCTCATCTTACCTGCTGGAATACCAAACATCATTTTGAACCTTCTACAAAAATAAGCGGTGTCTTTGTACCCCACTTCTTTACCGATTTCACGAATGCTTTTCTTGGATGTTCGAAGCATATTTACAGCCATTTCCATTCGCTGATACTCAATGTAATCTTGCGGATTGATACCTGTGAGCATTTTAAAATACTGACCCACATAGTCCTCAGAAACATTGGCCACATTGGCCAAAACCTTATTAGAAAGATCTTCTTGAAGGTTGTCTTTGATAAATGAGAATATGTCGATAAGCCTCGGGTCTTTGAAGTAGGTCGAGTTAGTGGCTAACTGTTCTACAAACAACCCTTTATTCAGAATGTGCCTTATCAATTCTACAACCAAATGATCTGTTTCCAGATTGACCACTCTGGCTTTTCCTGGGGCTTCAGAATAGATTTCTGATACAATTAGTTTGACCAGTGATATCAGATTGTGATTGGCTTTGATAACGAAAGCAGGAATATCCAATGAAGCAAAGAAATTGACCGTGTCAAAAACTTTCGCTTCGAAATTGATCATGGTAATATTTTCGTGCTCTGGAGCGGCTACAAAATTTTCACTGGTCTGAAAAAATTTCTCTTTATTATTAATAAAATCATCATTGGAAAGGTTGACCGACTGCCCACTTCCATAGGCCAGTCCAACCATCTTCCCACCAGGAACAAAGAGTATTTCATTTTCTTTTACCACCTCTTTTTCCTTGCCAAATTTCACCTCTCCCTTGTGCACATAGATGAACACATTTTCTACATCATAATAGTTTTCAACCGTTAATGGCTGTAAAATATTAATATTCTTAGCTGAGATGAATCTTACTGAAAGAGACTCAATAATTTTGTTATAGTCCTCCATTGAATTATTTCGGAGTAGCCCTTCGATTTGAGCTAATTTCCATTGGTATTATTGTATAAATCTAATATAATGTATAATAAATACAAAGATTATAAATAAATTAATACCACAGGGCATTTAGACTATTTTAATATCTCACGTGCAATTACTATTTTTTGTATCTCAGAAGTCCCTTCATATATCTGTGTAATCTTCGCATCACGCATCAATCTTTCTACATGAAATTCTTTCACAAAACCATAGCCACCATGTACCTGAACGGCCTCAACGGTGGTTTCCATGGCTACTTTAGATGCAAATAATTTTGCCATGGCTGCTTCTTTTACAAAGTCTTCTTTGTTGTCTTTTTTAGCTGCCGCTTGTAAGCACAGCAATCTGGCCGCTTCGATATTAGTAGCCATTTCGGATAATTTGAACTGAATTCCCTGATGCTGACAAATTGGTTTGCCAAATGATTGACGTTCCTTAGAATATTTCACGGCCAATTCCATCGCGCCACTTGCTATACCAAGCGCTTGCGAAGCTATGCCAATTCTACCTCCATTAAGCACTTGCATGGCCATTGAAAAGCCAAAACCATCTTCCCCAATTCTATTCTCCTTAGGAACTTTTACATCTTGAAACATTAAAGAATGCGTGTCTGACCCTCGAATTCCCAATTTATTTTCTTTAGGCCCAACAGTGAATCCTTCCATTCCCTTTTCTACAATCAAAGCGTTGATACCCTTGTGTCTTTTATCCACATCAGTTTGTGCAATAACAATATAAAAAGATGCACTGCTTCCGTTAGTTATCCAGTTTTTGGTTCCATTAAGCAAATAGTGATCGCCCTTATCTTCTGCAGTAGTTCTTTGCGAAGTTGCATCCGACCCAGCTTCTGGCTCCGACAAACAAAATGCTCCTATTTTTTCACCCGAAGCTAGTTTGGTCAAATACTTTTGCTTTTGCTCTTCCGTTCCAAATTTTTCTAATCCCCAACACACAAGTGAATTGTTTACTGACATCACAACAGAACACGAAGCATCAACTTTGGAGATTTCTTCCATGGCAAGTACGTACGATACGGTATCCATGCCTCCACCATTATATTTTGGATCAACCATCATACCCATAAATCCCAATTCGCCCATTTTTTTTATTTGTTCTTTAGGAAATTGTTGATTCTCATCTCGCTCGATTACACCTGGCAATAGTTCTGTCTGTGCAAATTCTCTCGCCGCATCTCTAACGGCTAGCTGTTCTTCTGTCAATGCGAAATTCATTTCGGGATTTGTTTTAGTTGCAAAATATAATTTGTAATTAACCGCCTTAAAAAATTATTATTCTTAATAATTAATATATGACAACATTTTCAACATATTATTCTGAATTAAAATAGTATGTATGCATACAAATATAAAAAAAAGGACTTGAACATTGTTCAAATCCTTCACAATATCTTACTACGGCTACCCTACTTAATCTCTACTGCCTAAGAACAGCATGACGAAATATAGTAACTGGGTTATTGCTGCCAGAGCGGCCACTACATAAGTCATAGCCGCCCAGTGCAAGGCGTCTTTAGCCATGCCATGTTCTTCGCTCGTTACAATGCCCCGTTCATCTATCCAGGCCAAGGCTCGTTTTGACGCATCAAACTCTACAGGTAGTGTTACCAAAGAAAAAAGGGTGATCACAAACTGAGCCGCTACAACCACCAGAAAAATAGTATCCAAGCCAAATGACTTCATGGCAAAGCCAAAGAAGAACATTCCTATCAAAATAAAATTTAATATTCGGGAGCTAAGATTTTGGATAGGAACCATCGCTGATCTGAATTCAAGAAAACTATAAGCTGTAGCATGTTGTACTGCATGACCACATTCGTGCGATGCCACCGCTGCTGCTGCAGCACTTCTACCACTATACACCTCTGGGCTAAGGTTCACCGTTTTATTCGTAGGATTATAGTGATCAGACAAATGTCCTTCTACCGAGATTACCTGAACATCCGTAATGCCATTGTCCCTAAGCATCAGTTCGGCAATCTCACGACCAGACAAACCTGACTGCAATCCAATTTGGGAATACTTTTTAAATTTGCTCTTGAGCCTATTGCTTACATAAAGCCCAACCACAAAAAAGACTAAAAATATGATTAACATTTATTTAAAAATTTAATTGTTCAATTTTATAAATACAACTACGGTTTTATCTCCATTTCTGTTTTCCTCATTCGAGCAATAAAAACTGTACCCAAGGCACTCAATCCCCCAAATAACAGAATAGACATCAATTGAGAAGTGTGAAGCAAAGTAGCAAAAAACAGTCCACTTGTAGCTTCAATCCCATAAATAATCAATACGCCACTTACTAGCGTATGATATGCTCCAATTCCACCTTGAACAGGCATTGCCATCGCCACACCAGCTGCCGCCAATATGGATAGCCCAGCCCCGAAGCCTAAATCAGTAGTTTCGGATATTGAAAAGAAAATGACGTAGCTCATCAAATAATAAAACACCCAAATTCCCACTGTGGCAAATACAAACCCAGAAATGTTCTTAACCTTTCGGATAGACATCAATCCGTTGACTATGTCAGTCAATATGCGATGTGCTTTTTGGAGCAACGCATTCTCAAACTCATGCTCCAATATTCTTTTCAAGATTATTATTCCAACTACTCCTAAAATAATTATTGAACATAAAATTATCACAATATTTGTGGTGTGATCAATATTGGTATCCCAACCCACTGATGATATAAAGAAATCATAAACGAGCTCAAACTCAATAAAAAAATCGAGGACAATGAGCGATAGTAGGATCAGAAAGTCTAATGCTCTTTCTGTTATGACTGTTCCGAATGAAATACTCATCGGAATTTTTTCATTCCTTTTCATTACTCCGCACCGAGTCACTTCGCCAAGCCTCGGAAAAGCCAAATTAGCTAAGTAGCCACTCATTACTGCCAGGAAAGTCCTTCCATTGGATAGATTCTGATAGCCTAAAGGCATGAGCATCAAATTCCACCTATAGGCTCTTAACCAATGACTTAGTAGTGACAAAACAATCGATAGCACTACCCACCAATAATTTACTTCTGTTATTTTATCTAAAAACTCCTCTACGGAGACGTTACGAAATGCAAAATAAAATAGCAGTCCCGCAAGAGTCAGGGACAAACCATATTTAATGATCGATGATATTTTCAACCTTTTTGTTTTAAATACAAATTATCAATTAATCGCACATTTCCTACGTGTGCCGCAATGCAAACTGAAACATTTTTGGCCTCGCTCATTTCTTTTACTTCTACCATCGTATCAGAATTAACGACTTCCAAATATTCTAACTGAATACCTCTTGTATGAAGTAACTTTTTCCTTGAGACTGTTACAGCTTCAAGCAATGAAGTTCCAGAGTCAATTAGCAGCTTTATTTTTTCCATGGTTTGGCTTAATCGCACGGCCAATTCTTTTTCTTCCTCTGATAATCTTTGATTTCTAGAAGACATGGCTAAGCCACTTGACTCCCTTATAGTAGGAACAGCAATTATTTTAGTACGAACATTTAAATCGTTGACAAGTTTTTTTATAATGGCTAACTGCTGCAAATCTTTCTGCCCAAAAAAAGCCAATTCAGGCTGAACAATATTCAATAATTTTGAAACCACAATACCCACTCCTGAGAAATGGCCTGGTCTAAAGGCTCCTTCCAGCACTGTTTCCAAAAACCCAAAATTAAATGAAAGTGATTTATTATTGTCGGGATACATCTCTTGCACGAAGGGAACAAACAAAACATCACAGCCAGCATCAAGTAACATTTGCTTGTCTTCATCTAACTGCTTCGGGTATTTTAATAAATCCTCTGGGTTATTAAATTGAGTTGGATTAACAAAAATGCTGCAAACCGTTACGTCACTTCTCCCTACAGATTCTTCTATCAATTGAATGTGGCCCGCATGTAGTGCTCCCATTGTAGGTACTAATCCAATCGATTTACCTTTACTTCTTTGCAAATCCAAATAGCCTTGCAACTCCACTATACTTTCAAATATTTTCATCCTTTCCTGCTACTCAGGCTACTATTATGAGCTTAATCCCCATTGCTCTATTGAAAAAGATCCAAAAATAGTGTAATTTTGTGGTCATTTTGAAATTATCAAACTAAAAACACGGTTTATGTCAAAGTACAAAATACTCTATGTGGCAAGTGAAATTAATCCTTTTTTACAAACCACAGAAGTAGCCGATTTCGTGAGAGCGTTGCCACAGGCGATGCAAGAGAGGGGAATGGAAATTAGAATATTGGTTCCAAGGTTTGGATTGATCAATGAAAGAAAAAATCGGCTTCATGAAGTCGTAAGATTGTCAGGTATAAATATCGCTGTGGGTGATGAAGAAAAGCCTTTAATTATTAAAGTGGCTTCTATTCCAAACGCCAAATTGCAGGTTTATTTCATCGATAATGAAGACTATTTTCATAGAAAATCAGTCTTTTTTGATAAGGAAGAGAATTTTCATGCGGACAATGACGAACGAGCTATTTTCTTCTGTAAAGGTGTCTTAGAAACAGTAAAGAAATTAGGCTGGTCTCCTGACATCGTACATTGTAACGATTGGATGACAAGTTTGATTCCACTTTATTTAAAAACTACATACAAAAACGACCCTATATTCAAAGACTCTAAGTCTGTCTTTACTTTATATGATAATGAATTCGAACACAAATTCGAAGGAGATTTGATTAATAAAGTGATGATGATGGATATCGAGGAGAGCATGCTGGAGCATCTCAACACAAAAGATTTTGAAGGTTTTGTAAAGCTAGGCATCGAATATGCCGATGCTGTCATTAAGTCTAAGAATGAGACAAACAAAATTATAGACAAATTGATATCTTCAGCACCTAAAGACAAAAAAGTAGAAACCATTCAAAAAGACGACAACTTTTTAGACTCCTACTACAACTTATATAATGAACTTGTTGGATAAAAACTGGCATGGGTTGCTGATAGTCGCAGCCCTAGCCATTTTTTCATGTGAAGACTCTCATGACATTGGTCTTGGGCTAGACCCTGATGGCATAAGAGTAAATGTTTTATATACTGAGCTACCTATTGAGGTGACAAACGTACGAATAGATAGTATTCGTACCAATGGAGCTTCAAACATGCTAATAGGTAAACATTCTGACGATATTTTTGGGTCTACTTCCGCAACTTTATTTGCTCAATTAAATTTGTCCAACAACTTGGAAGCTACCACGGACAATACTGACACTATTCAATTAGAGGATGAATTTGATATAGAAACTGACTCTATAATAATTACGACATATGAGTATGTTCATGATACAACATTTTTAGAATTAGACATTGATTTTGTTCATACAGAAAATGTTTCATCTCCTCACTCTTACAATATTCATCAGCTTATTGATACGATTTATAGTGAAGCATATTATTTAGCCAACTTCAACACTCCATATTTTACCGACTCAATTGAAGCTGAGTTAAATTTCACTTTGGATAAGGATTTAGTAGAATTATTAGAAAAGGATAGTACCTATTTGCTTCGATTTGAATTAAATGAAAATTGGGGAAACGATTTTATTGAAATTGGGAAGAGTACTTCACCATCAGGAAATATACGTTTCAATTACAAAGGAATTGCAATTGTTGGAGATGAGAACAATAAAGCCCTCATTGGCTTAAAACCAGCAACTACAAATTTATCAGTTGATTACCATATCATTGAAAATGTCGAAACCTTACTGAATAGAATTCAAATATCTAATGAGACTAGAATTTATAAAGACTCATTAGAATTAAATATTGCCTTCAATTTTAATAACGCGTATTATAGCTCCATTTCTGTCGATCGTTCCGGATCTTTAATGTCAAATGAAGCAGGAGATTACAATAGTTTTACTGTTGGTGATGGTAACATCTACCTCCAACCAGCTACTGGCATTTTTCCAAAACTTAATTTAGACACTTTGAATAAGTTTTTTGCAGCTCATCCAAACATTCAAATTAACAGAATGGAGTTCTCAATTGAAACAAAAGAGAATAGCGAATATATATCCAATGTTGATAATTTAAGATTTATGTACGTAAATGGATCCGATGGTTCTAAAATCAATAATGACGGAATCCTTACTAATATTTTAAGTGAAACAGCCATATTAACAGATGCAGGATATTTGTCTGGCACTTCTACTCCTTTAATTTCCGAACTTGATGAAACATCATTAATTTATGGCGGAGTCCCTACATTTTTTGCTCAATTAGTAGAAATCGGTACTATCGAAGTTGACCATCTGATACTTTTCCCTCAAGATGTAACAACACCCGATTATTCTGTATTTGATGAAGAAAATGGCTTCAGAGTTAAACTTTATTATACGCTTCCCGAATAAGAGAGTATTATGTGTGGAATTGTTGCCTATGTAGGTCATCAAGATGCCTTTCCCTTAATTATTAAAGGGCTAAAAAGACTTGAATATAGAGGGTATGACAGTACAGGAGTTTCTGTACATGACAACGGTCTTAAGGTTTTTAAAAAGGCTGGAAAAGTGTCGGATCTTGAATCCTCTGTTTCAGACCAATTGATCAAAGGTACAATAGGTATTGGGCATACCCGATGGGCGACTCATGGAGAACCCAATGACCGAAACGCCCACCCTCACTTTTCTTCAGACCATTCTTTATCGATCATTCATAACGGTATCATTGAAAATTATGATACTATCAAAGAACAATTACTTTCCAAAGGATATTTATTCAAAAGTGACACAGACACAGAAGTGCTAATCACTTTTATTGAAGATATTAAAAAGCAAAATGGTGGCGATTTAGAGCAAGCTGTTCGTTCTGCTCTACATGCGGTTGAAGGAGCCTACGCGATCGTAATTCTAGATCAAGAAAATCCTGACCAATTAATTGCAGCTAGAAAAGGAAGCCCAATGGTATTAGGTATTGGAAACAATGAATATTTCATAGCTTCAGATGCTACACCGATTATAGAGTACACTAATGAAGTAGTTTACTTGAAAGACAAAGAAATTGCAATTGTCAATAGAAACAATTTTAAAATCACCAATATTGACGACGTTGAACAAACACCTTATATCCAAAAGGTGGAAATGAAACTAGAAGAGCTCGAAAAAGGAGGGTACGAGCATTTCATGTTAAAAGAAATTTTTGAACAACCTAATTCTATTGCTGATAGTATGCGCGGCCGCCTTGATGCGGAAAATGGTACTTTAACATTAGGAGGCATATATGAATACGCTCAAGCCCTCATCAATGCTCGTAGAATCATTGTACTAGCTTGTGGGACTTCTTGGCACTCTGGCTTGGTAGCTGAATACTTATTTGAAGAATATTGCAGAATCCCAGTAGAAGTTGAGTACGCTTCAGAATTTCGATATAGAAATCCTGTGATCCATGAAGGTGATATTGTTATTGCCATTTCTCAATCTGGAGAAACAGCAGATACATTAGCCGCTATTGAATTAGCCAAATCCAAAGGTGCTATTATTTTGGGTATTGTAAATGTAGTAGGATCGTCAATTTCTAGAATCACTCATGAAGGTGCATATCTTCATACAGGGCCAGAGATTGGAGTTGCCAGTACAAAAGCATTTACTGGACAGCTTTCTGTTTTGACAATGATCGCGTTAAGTGTAGCCCATAAAAAAGGCACCATCACTCAGACCCGGTATAAAGAACTACTTGTCGAATTGTCAAACATTCCAGCCAAAATTAAGGAAGTTTTGGACAACAACAGTGTAATAGAAGAAATCGCTGAACGCTTCAAGGATGCCAAAAATTTTATCTATCTGGGTCGAGGCTACAATTTTCCAGTTGCGCTTGAAGGAGCGCTGAAACTAAAAGAAATTTCTTACATTCATGCCGAAGGCTACCCTGCTGCAGAAATGAAGCATGGCCCAATTGCATTGATAGACGAAGAAATGCCAGTGGTATTTATTGCCACACGTGATAGTTCTTACGATAAGGTAGTATCAAACATTCAGGAAGTAAAAGCTCGAAAAGGTGTTGTGATAGCAGTAGTAACAAAAGGTGACGCACTAATTCCAGCGCTTGCAGATTATATCATCGAGGTTCCTCCATGTGAAGAAGCATTGATGCCTTTGGTATCTGTCATTCCTCTTCAATTACTATCATACCATATCGCCGTGATGAGAGGGTGCAACGTAGACCAACCAAGAAATTTAGCCAAATCTGTAACTGTCGAATAACATGCATAAAATAATAAACACCGAAAATGCTCCTGCTCCCATTGGCCCTTATAGCCAATCCACATTAGCAGGTAATACACTCTATGTTTCAGGTCAAATTGCCTTTGTACCCGGAACTGATAATCTTCTTTTGGACTCAATAGAAGAAGAAACCCATCAGGTGATGAAAAATTTGGGTGCTATTCTAAAGGAAGCTGGAGCTGACTATTCTAATGTAGTGAAGTGTTCCATCTTTGTAAGCGATATGGGTAATTTCGGAAAAATCAATACGGTCTACGGCGAGTACTTTACTAGCAATCCTCCTGCCAGAGAGACTGTAGAGGTGAGCTGCTTACCAAAAAACGTGAACGTGGAAATTTCCTGTATCGCCGTATTATAAACTAGCCTCAAATATTGATAACTTTGCCATGCCGGATATTCTCCGGCATATTTTTTTGTAACTATATTGATCGATGAGTAACGAAGTAAGAGTAAGATTTGCACCTAGTCCAACTGGTGTACTGCATATTGGTGGTGTACGTACCGCACTGTACAACTATTTATTTGCTAAAAAACATGGTGGTAAATTCATTCTAAGAATAGAAGATACAGACCAAGCCAGATTTGTCGAAGGCGCTGAGCAATACATTAAAGATTCATTAGCTTGGTGTGGAATAAAAATAGATGAAGGAACAGATCAGGGTGGAATATACGCTCCTTACAAACAATCTGAACGTAAGGAATTATATAAAAAATACGCTCAACAAATGATCGATGAAGGCAAAGCCTATTACGCCTTCGATACCACAGAAGAATTAGACGAGATGCGTGAAACACTCAAAGCAGCTAAGGCTAATTCTTTGAATTACAATTCGATTACCCGAAATACAATGAAAAACTCGCTGACACTTCCTGCAGAGGAAGTAATACAGCGCCTGGAATCTGGCAAGCCATACGTTATTCGAATCAAAGTCCCAGCCAAAGAAGATATTCGATTGAACGACATGATTAGAGGGTGGGTAAATGTCCATACCTCCACCATGGACGACAAAGTCCTCATGAAATCCGATGGGATGCCAACTTACCATTTGGCTAATGTGGTTGATGACTATCTAATGAGAATCACACATGTGATCCGTGGAGAGGAATGGCTGCCTTCTGCACCATTGCATGTGCTATTATACAGGTATTTAGGCTGGGAAGATAGCATGCCTCAATTTGCTCACTTGCCTTTGTTGTTGAAGCCTGATGGCAATGGTAAGCTCAGTAAACGTGATGCCGCCAAACACGGCTTCCCTATTTTCCCAATGGAATGGAAAGTCACTGAAGAGGATGCCTCTCTCAAGGGTTTTAAAGAAGAAGGATATTTAAGTGAAGCATTCGTGAACTTCTTGGCGCTTCTCGGGTGGAACCCTGGGACTGAAAATGAAATCTTCAATTTAGACGAGTTGATTGAATCGTTCACCATCGAAAGAGTAAGTAAGGCGGGCGCAAAATTCGACATAGACAAAGCCATCTGGTTCAACCAACAGTATATCAGAAAAATGAATCCTACAGATTTGGCCGCGCTTTTATTGGATCAAACCAAAGCTGCTGACATTTCTTGTGAAAAATCAAAAGCAGTCTCAATTGCGGAATTGATGCAAGAACGCATAGACTTCACACCAGAATTACTTTCAAAAGGCAAATACTTTTTTGAAGCACCAAACGCCTATATTGATAAAGTGGTTCGAAAAAAATGGAATCAAACAACAAAAGCAGTTTTTGAATCCTTCAGTTCTCAAATAGAAAATGGCGAACTAAAAGCCGAAGATTTTCAAAGCAATTTGGAGCAAGCCACAGCTGCCCACGAGACGAAAGTAGGTATGGTAATGCAAATACTACGTGTGGCCGTCACAGGTGAAGCAGGTGGCCCAGATTTAATGAAAATCATGGAAGTACTTGGAACAAATGAAGTGGCTCATCGTATAGAAAAGGCAACTAATGCTTTCGACCGAGAAGCCAACAATGAGTAAAAAAAAGAAAAATACCAAACCCAGCGTTAATCCTGATTTGGAAGGGTTTGAGGTCAATATCAACGCCTTCGGTGAAATCAAGTCTTCTTTGAAAATCGATAAACTTAATGAGTTTTTGAATAAAAATGTAGAAGACAAAAAACTGAAGGACCGCGATGATCTAGACGACATTAAAAAATAATCTCAAACCCAAAACCCACACCATACATGAGAAGTCACGAAATCGACTATGAAATAAAAGGAGAAAGTATTCAGATTGTAGAAGTTGAACTAGATCCTCGAGAAACAGTAGTAGCCGAAGCTGGCGCGATGCTCTTTATGGAAGATGGGATCGTTTTTGAAACTAAAATGGGAGATGGGTCCGAACCAAATCAAGGCTTCTTAGGAAAATTGGTCTCAGCAGGAACTAGAGCTCTGACAGGCGAGTCTTTGTTTATGACTCATTTCACCAATCACGGTGCAGGAAAAAAGAAAGTAGCTTTCTCCGCACCTTATCCTGGCACAGTCATTCCTATTGATTTGCAACAATCTCCCAATCAAGAATTAATAGTTCAAAAAGATGGATTTTTATGTGCAGCGTTAGGCACCAAAGTTTCTATCACACTCAATAAACGATTGGGTTCAGGCCTCATCGGAGGAGAAGGTTTCATCCTTCAAAAATTGCAAGGCGATGGCATGGCTTTCGTTCATGCCGGTGGCACCGTCATCGAAAGAGAACTCAATAATGAAACTTTAAGAATAGATACCGGGTGCGTGGTGGCCTTTGAATCCACACTCGATTTCGACATACAATCCGCAGGAGGCCTCAAGTCCATGGTTTTTGGCGGTGAAGGCATGTTTTTGGCTACTATGAGTGGTACTGGTAAAGTCTGGCTTCAATCCATGCCTATCAGAAAACTCATTCAAGCTATAGCACCTTACGGAAAAAACTCGACAAAAGAAGCCTCTTCTATTTTAGGTAATTTTTTAGAGTAAGCCGAAATTCCAACACAATCTTGGGTTAATTATACAAATAATTCCCTGAAAAAGGGTTTGATGCTAATTTCATATCGGCTAAAAAACCCACATATTTGCGCCACAATATTAAGACTCAAAAATCCATTTAGAATGACTAAAATTGGTATCCTTAAAGAGGGTAAAATTCCGGTAGATCGGCGCGTGGCTATCATTCCTTCTCAAGCCAGATACATTAAAGAGAATTTTTCTGACCTTGATTTAGTTTGTCAAAAAAGCGAAATCAGATGCTTTAGCGATGTGGACTATCAAAACGAAAACATTGAGTTGGTAGATGCTGTAGACGATTGTGATATCATATTTGGGGTCAAAGAGGTGCCATTAGGACAATTGATTCCAAATAAAACTTACTTCTTTTTTTCTCATACCATAAAGAAACAAGAATATAATAGGGAACTTCTTAATGAAGCACTCGATAAAAACATTAGACTCATTGACTACGAAACACTTACAGATGCCAACAGTCAACGCATCATAGCGTTTGGTAGATATGCTGGGATCGTAGGTGCCTACAATGGTATTTGGTCTTTGGGCAAACGTTATAATCTATTCAATATCCGAAGAGCAAATGAATGTTTTGACTTGGAAGATATGAAAACCGAGTACAGCAAGGTCAAACTTCCAAATATCAAAATAGTCATTACAGGCGGAGGAAGGGTGGCCAAAGGCGCCATGGAAGTACTTCTTGGATTAAACATCAGAAAAGTCACACCCGAAAGGTTCGCAAATGAAGATTTCCAAGAACCAGTGTTTACCCAGCTCAACAGTAGGGATTATAATAAGCACAAAGAAGGAAAAGAATTCAAAAGAACTGAGTTTTTTGAGCAGCCTGAAAATTTTGAATCAGATTTTTATCAATATGCTAAGTGCGCTGATTTGCTAGTCGCATGTGCCTATTGGCACCCAGAGGCTCCAGTGCTTTTTACTAGAGAAGAGGCTACGCATAGAGATTTCAAAATCAACATAATCGCTGATGTGACTTGTGATATAGAAGGTTCTATCCCATCTACTATTCGCCCTGCTACTATAGATGACCCCGTATTTGATTACGACCCTACTACTGGTAAAGAGATGCCACCATTTTCGGATGAAGGAAATATCACAGTGATGTCTGTAGACAATTTACCTTGTGAATTACCAAGAAACGCTTCTGAAGATTTCGGAAAAGAATTGGTAAAAAATGTATTGCCTTGTTTATTGGGTGATGACCCTGACAAAATCATTGAGAGAGCAACTATAACTGATCAAGGCCAATTGACGTCTCACTACGCATATCTTCAAGATTACGCCGAAGGAAAAGAGTAGTGAAGCAAATATCTATCAACGTATATTCGAAAGTCTCTCAACTAATATATCTTTGCACTCCTTCTAATAAAAGGTAATTTATGGCTTGGTTTAATAGAAAAGACAAAGGCATCCAGACGCCTACAAATGCAAAAAAAGAAGCTCCAGACGGACTGTGGTACAAGACTCCTAGCGGAAAAATCGTACACATGCGTGAGCTCAAAAACAACTCTTATGTGAGTCCTGAGGACGATTATCATGTGAGAATTGGCTCAAAAGAGTATTTCGAAATCATTTTTGATAATAATGAATTTGAAGAACTGGATGCAGACATGACTTCTGGAGATCCTTTAAAATTCACAGATTCAAAACCTTACCCAGCAAGAATTGCAGCTACGCAGAAGAAATCCGGGCTTAAAGACGCAGTTCGAAGTGCAGTTGGAAAAATGCACAATAGAGACATCGTCGTCGCTTGTATGGACTTTGGATTCATAGGTGGATCTATGGGATCTGTGGTGGGAGAAAAAATTGCAAGAGCAATTGACTACTCACTGAAACATAAGATTCCATTCTTGATGATATCAAAATCTGGTGGAGCTCGAATGATGGAGGCTGGGTTCTCATTGATGCAAATGGCTAAGACTTCCGCAAAATTGGCTTTGCTATCAGAAGCCAAGATTCCATACATTTCTTTATTGACAGACCCCACAACAGGCGGTGTCACGGCTTCATTCGCTATGCTTGGTGATTTTAATATTGCAGAGCCAGGAGCCTTAATCGGGTTTGCTGGACCAAGAATCATAAGAGAAACTATTGGAAAAGATTTACCCAAAGGATTTCAAAGCGCTGAATTTGTTTTGGATCACGGATTTCTAGATTTTATTGTAGACAGAAGAAGTCTGAAAAGAAAATTAACTACGCTACTCGAGTTGTTGGATAAATAATCTTATAAGATACCAAGCAAAAAGGGCTTCAAGTTTTCACTTGAAGCCCTTTTTGCTTTCTTACTTCTTAAGAATTAAACTTCTACCGTTTCCGTTTGCACGGATTTAGATTCTTGGTTTTCTTCTTCAATCTCCTCGTGAAAAAATCTTTTTTGAAAGATAAGAATGGCAAAAACACCTATAAAAATGGATGCGTCTGCAATATTGAATACTGGCCAAAGAGACATGTATTTTCCTCCCATAAATGGAATCCATTCTGGAATGTGACCTTCCCAAATATCAACATAGAACATATCTACTACTTGTCCATAAAACCAAGGAGTAGGTGAACCTACTGGCGCATTGTCCAAGAAGACTCCGTAAAATGTACTATCGATCACATTACCTATCGCTCCACCTAAGATCATTGCTATACATATCAACATGCCTTTGTGTACACCTTTATTGATCAAAGTATATAAATAATAGCCAATACCTACCATAGCAACTAATCGGAAAAGTGTGAGAAACAATTTTCCATACTCAGTGCCGAGTTTCATCCCGAAAGCCATTCCAGGATTGGTGAGGTAATATAATTTGAAAAAATCTCCAATCACATGAATCTGACCTGGCATCCCCATGTCCATATTGAAATGCACCAACAACTTTACCACCTGATCCAAAAGGATGATTCCCAAACTCAATAAGTAATATTTATAATATTTCACTCTATTATTTTTATTATACAACATCTAGCTTCACAGCTACTTCAAACTCATCCATTTCGAGTGCTTGTCCACCATCCAAAGCAGAAACGAGAGTTAATTCATTAGCTTGTGTTTCTTGGCAAATATAAGATTTGAAAGCCTCTACAGAAGCATTCAACAATTCATCAGAACTTTGAAGCTGGACTGCAATTTTGTCTTGCACTTCAAGTCCATTGTCCTTTCTAAGGTTCTGGATTCTATTGACCAAATCCCTTGCTACTCCTTCTTGCTTCAATTCTTCTGACAATTGAATATCCAAAGCTACAGTCAGCCCATTTTCTGAAGCTACCAACCAGCCAGGAATATCTTGCGAACTAATTTCTACATCTTCTAACGTCAAACTGATCTTTTGGTCACCCAAATCCAGTTCAAATTTATTATTCGCTTCCAATTGAGCAATATCCTCTTTAGTGAAAGTCGCAATTTTCTGAGAAATATCTTTCATTCTAGCTCCATGCTCTTTACCCAACTTTCTAAAATTAGGTTTGATAGACTTCACCAAAATCCCTGACGTATCATCTAAGAATTCAATGGCTTTTACATTGACTTCGTTGAGTATCAACTCCTCCACAGCTCTCACATGAGTTTCCGTGTCCTTATTCAGTACGGGAATCATAATTCTAGACAATGGCTGACGCACTTTCAATTTCTCTTTCTTTCTCAAGGAATGAACCAAAGAAGAAATCTTCTGAGCCATTTCCATTCTGATTTCTAATGCCTTATCAATCAAACCTGGATTAGCTACTGGATAGTTGGAAAGATGTACCGAATCATGAGATTCATGTCCTGACACCGCATTCAAATCATTGTATAATCGGTCCATGTAGAATGGAGCAATCGGAGCTGCCAATTTCGCAATGGTTTTCAAACAAGTGTAAAGCGACTGATAAGCAGCCATTTTATCCTCGTTGTACTCCCCTTTCCAAAATCTTTTTCTATTCAATCTTACGTACCAGTTGCTCATATCATCAATCACAAAGTCTTGAATCATACGAGCCGCTTTGGTAGGTTCATACTCGTTATACGCCTCGTCTACCTGACCGATCAAGGTATTCAACTTACTGATGATCCAACGATCACTTTCTGTTTTCTTTTTGTCATCTACTTCACTTTCGCTAAAGTTGAATTTGTCCAAATTTGCGTATAAAGCGAAGAAATTATAAGTGTTATATAACGTGCCGAAGAATCGTCGTTGTACTTCAGCTACGCCTTCAATATCAAATTTTAAATTATCCCATGGATTAGCATTTGAGATCATGTACCATCTTGTAGCATCTGGCCCATATTTGGCTAATGTTTCAAATGGATTCACTGCATTGCCGAGTCGCTTCGACATTTTGTTTCCACTCTTATCAAGCACCAAGCCATTGGCAATGACATTTTTAAAGGACACTTGATCAAAAAGCATCACAGCAATTGCATGGAGAGTAAAGAACCATCCTCTAGTCTGATCTACTCCCTCAGCAATAAAGTCAGCAGGATAGACATTACTCAAACCACCTTCAGCTTGTGTAGCATCGTTAGGATCATCTCCCATGAAGTGGAACTGCGCATAGGGCATGGCACCAGAATCAAACCATACATCGATCAAGTCTGGCTCTCGCGTCATTCTTTTCCCAGAATCGCTCACCAAGAAAATATCATCCACATAAGGTCTGTGCAAATCAAAATCTTCTCCCAACTCTTCTGTCATAAAACCAGCAGCAATCGACTTTTTAACTTCAGCTTCTAGTTCGGCGATAGACCCAATGCATTTCTGTTCTTGTCGGTCTTCAGTGACCCAAATCGGCAATGGTGTACCCCAATACCTCGATCGGCTTAGGTTCCAATCCACTAAATTTTCCAACCAATTACCAAATCTTCCACTACCTGTTGAGGCTGGCTTCCAGTTGATCGTATTGTTGAGTTCTACTAGTCGATCTTTGTAAGCTGTGGTTTTGATAAACCAGGAATCCAATGGATAGTACAAGACTGGCTTATCAGTTCTCCAACAATGAGGGTAACTGTGTTCGTATTTTTCTACTTTAAATGCTCTATTGGCTTCTTTCAAATGAATGGCAATGAGCACATCCGTGGGTTTGAAATCCGCTGCTTTTCTTTCTTCGTCAGAGTAATATTCTTCTTTAACGTACTTTCCTGCAAAATCTGAAACCTCAGAAATGAATCTACCCTGTTTGTCGACCAAAGGAACATCATCTCCTTTTTCATCTTTAGCTACTACAGGAGGCACACCTGCCAATTTAGAAACTAAATAATCGTCAGCCCCAAACAAAGCCGCAGCATGAACTATCCCAGTACCATCTTCTGTAGTTACGTAATCACCAGGAATTACTTTGAAAGCATTAGCTTCAAGATCCTCATTGGTTACATATGGAAATAGCTGCTCGTAACGAATGTCTAATAAATCTGCTCCAACAAACTCTCCTTCAACATTCCAAGGAATTAATTTATCACCTTCATTATAATCTTCAAGTGCCAGATCCTTTGCTTTTTCCGAAAAGTATTTCCCCACCAAATCCTTTGCGAGGATGACAGCAATTGGTTTAAATGTATAAGGGTTAAAGGTTTTAACCTTCACATAATTAATTTTCTTTCCTACCACCAAAGCACCATTAGATGGTAAAGTCCATGGTGTTGTCGTCCAAGCCAAAAAGAATACTTCTTCGTCGCCATTGAATAACTTTGAAGAAAGGCCTGATTTTTTGACTTTAAACTGAGCTACTACGGAGGTGTCTTTTACATCTCTATACGTGCCTGGCTGGTTGAGCTCATGAGAGCTTAATCCTGTGCCTGCTGCTGGTGAAAATGGCTGAACTGTATAGCCTTTGTACAGCAACCCTTTATCATAAAATTTCTTCAATAAGTGCCAAAGGCTTTCAATATAGTCTTTTTCAAATGTGATATACGGATCATCCAGATCCACCCAATATCCCATTTTCTCAGTGAGGTCATCCCACTGATCTTTGAATTTCATGACCGCTTCCCGACACTTTTCATTGTATTCTTCTACAGTGATTTTGGTGCCGATGTCTTCCTTGGTAATTCCTAATTCTTTTTCAACCTGAAGCTCTACTGGAAGACCATGCGTATCCCAACCGCCCTTTCTCTTTACCTGATAGCCTTTCAGTGTTTTGTATCTGCAAAAAATATCCTTGACCGCACGTGCCATTACATGGTGAATTCCAGGCGTACCGTTTGCTGATGGAGGGCCTTCATAAAACACAAAAGTTTCTGCTCCTTCTCTTTCATCTACTGACTTCTGAAAGACGTCATTCTTCTTCCAAAAAGCTAATACCTCATCTGCTACCTCAGCGTAATTGATATTCTTGTATTCTTTGTAACTCAATGCTTTATTTTCTAATAAGTATTAAAAAACTGATTTCTTAAATATGAATGGGCTATTTAGACTCTTTATCTTCCACTTCGATCATGTCCAAATCGATTTCCTCGTCCTCACGCTCGTCATAAAATTCGGGGTATTTCTCTATTAATGGATGGCTGTGTGTATCTCTACTTCCTTTATCAAACCTTAATAAAAGTGCTGGTAAAACAATCAAATTGGTCAACATCGCCATTAATAGTGTAGTTGACGTTAATGCACCCAATGCCACTGTGCCTCCAAACTCTGAAGCTGCGAATATGACAAACCCAAAGAACAGAATAATTGAAGTATATATCATACTTGCTCCTGTCTCTCTCAGACTCTTACTAACAGCTAATGGAACAAAAAAGTTGTTGGCAAAAAGCTCTTGTCTGTACTTGGCTAAAAAATGAATGGAGTCGTCTACTGAGATTCCGAACGCAATACTAAATATCAGAGCCGTACTCGGCTTTAATGGTATTCCTGCAAATCCCATCATGCCACCGGTAATCATCAAAGGAATAATGTTTGGGATTAGACATAAAATGATCATTTTGAAATTTTTGAATAACAAAGCCATAATCAGCGCAATGATGAAAAACGCGATAAACATGCTAGTGATCAAATTGTCTATCAAGAATTTATTACCCTTAATAAACAGCAGTGTGGTGCCTGTAATGGTCACATTCATTTTGGTATCACCAAAAATCTCATCAATTTTTGGCTGAATAACTTCATTAACAAGCACATCCAATTTATTGGATCCGATGTCAGCTATTTTGAGTGAAACTCTAATTCTCTGTCCAGTGGAATCTACAAATGCCTTTGAAATTCCCTGTTGATCAGACTCCTTTTTTAAATATCTAAAAATGAAATTTTTATCTCGATTGTTTGGCAATGCGTATTTTTCGGGATTATCATTATAGAATGCTTGTCGTGTCGCTTTTATAAAACTAACAACAGAAAGCGGTTGAGAAACATCGTCAAGTGAATTTAGGAAAGTTTCAAACTCATCGATTTTCTTGAGATTTTTCAAACTCTGGACTCCTTTCTTAGTTCCAGTATCAATGATAATCTCCAGAGGCATTACCCCCGCAAAATTATCTTCGAAGAATTTCAAATCTTGTTTAACCTGACTCTCTTCAGGTAAGTCGTCCACCATATAAGACCGCGCCTCAATTTTTGAAATACCATAAGCTGACAACACCACAATAATTGCAGCTGCACCAAATATGTAATATTTATGTCTATGGACTAAAAGATCTAATCCTGTAAGTACCTTATCCAATGGCACAAATTCCAGATGCTTCAAATGTCGACTTGAAGGCGGTTTCAAATATGAAAATACCGCAGGAATCATAATTAAACTCACTACAAACGTAGCCAGGATGTTTACACCTGCTATTACTCCAAACTCCTTGAGTACCACAATGTCAGTGAATGCCAAAACCAAGAAACCTACTGCAGTGGTGAAGTTGGTGATCAAGGTAACTATACCAATTTTTCTGATGATACGCTCCAGTGCTTTTCTCTGATCGCCATGTTGAAAATATTCCTGATGGTATTTGTTCAACATGTAAACTGCATTCGGAATGCCGATGACCACTATAATTGGTGGAATCAATCCGGTGAGCAATGTGATTTCATAATCGAATAAAGCCAACGTACCCATGACCCAGACCACAATCATTCCTATAATAAAGAGTGCAACGAGCACTACTTTGAAAGATCTGAAAAACAGGAATAGGATAAAGCCTGTTACCATGACCGAAAAGACCAAGAACATATTCAATTCCTTTTTGATCTTGACCGTATTGATATATCGCACGAATGGCAAACCAGCGTATCTTAGATTGATGCCTGTATGCTCTTTGTATTGCTCTGTTACCTGCAAAACGTCACCTACTACTGTATTTCGAGCTTTGGAATTCATCACCTCATTCTCGATGGTAACCAACACCATATTGGCTCCATTTTCAGCATTGAGTAGTTGTCCGCTATAAAACTTCAAACTCTGGCAATAAGCAATCAGGCTATCTAGTTCCTTTTGATCAGAAGGGACATCTGTAAATACATTTTGAAGTTCAAATCTATTGTCGTCTGTGTTTTTAACTAACCGTTTCAAACTTGGCAAACTCAATACATCTTTTACATAGTTGATGTTGGCCAATTCATCAGTCATGTATTTTAGTTTGCGGAAATTATCTTCTAAATAAACCGCGCTATCTTTTATCCCTATCGCTAGAATATTCCCGTCTTCCCCAAATTCTTTTTTGAATTCCTTGAAATAGATCATTTCAGGATCAGTTTTAGGGACGATGTTAGCGAGGCTAAATGACCATTTAACTTCTTGAGCTTTATAGGCCATGAAGCCTGTAATTCCAAAAAGTGCAAGGATCAATAAGAGCCTGTGCTTGAGTATGAATTGTGAAAGTTTATACCACATGAGCAAAAATGAATCTGCAAAGGTAAGGATTTTTACTATTTAAAGGAGATCCTAATTTTATTGTTAATGTCGGCAAAAATTGATTCACCTTTTTAGACCAAATCATTTGTTTAAGGCACAAAAAAAGGAGGTTTTTCCTCCTTTCAATAATTTCATTAAATACTGTAATCAACACTAGTTTTGATATTTCAAAACCGCCTTCTTCAATGACTCTTTATTAGCCACAATTGTAGGGTCTGAGTAAACTTTGGAAGAGAGTTCTGCAATGACTGCCTTCTTGAACCCGAGTTTAACCGCTACTTCTTCACAATACTTTACTTCACTTAAGAAAACTTCCTTGTCAATTTTCATTAGTTGGACTACATTGAATAGATACTCGAATTTTTCATCGTCCGTCATTGTATTCAATGGTGGCAATGGCTCTGGGTTTTCTAATAAACCAAGTATTTCTTCTTCAGAAATTCCATTGGCCTTCCCAACCATCAAAATCATATCTTTTTCATCATCAGCAAAATCGTTGTCGATATTTGCCAATTTCACTAACATACTTAGCTGTGATTTTATGCTCATTGTTTATTAAGGTTTATAAATGCAGGTGTATTCAAAGATAAAAATATAAATCAATTTGAAGGCGAAAGTCCATTTAGATATCATTTGTCGCAAATAAAGATACAAAAATATAATCCTGAATCGTAACTCTTGCTATCTCTTAATGTAGGAACAAATTAAGCAAACAAGTTGGCATCTTAAAATACTACACTATGAGCAAGATTATGTCACAGGACAGGACAGACATTCAATTTCAACGAAAAGTTGAACCAACGTAAAACTTACATATTTGAGATCATTTTGCTATTTGTTTAAAAAAATGCTTTAATTTAGAAACCCAATCAGCATATTAAAAACATTATATATCTTGAGTTGCGCTTTCTAAAATCAGTAAATTTCAGAACCAAGCATAACTTAAATTAATTCAATATATGGGCATCATAATACCGTTGATTTTAATCGCGATAAGCTGTGTAGTTATTTGGAGAGCCGGAGATGGCTTTATGACTGCATCCGAATACATTGGCAGAAATCTTTCAGAAGGCGTAAGAGGAGCATCAATTAATGCGATTGCCAGTTCAATGCCCGAGGTATTCACCTCACTATTTTTCTTATTTGTTTTAATGGATGCCGACGGTTTTGCAGGTGGGATAGGAACCACAGCAGGTAGTGCCATATTCAATAGCATGGTTATTCCAGCAGTTTCTGTAATTGCCGTTATTGGAATTGGCCTGGCCAAAAGAATTAAAGTTTCGAAAAAAGTAATGCTCAGAGATGGTATCTCTTTAATCATAACAGAAGCCATTTTCTTGGTTTTAATTAATGGATCTGTTTTGGATTGGTATCATGGACTCATTTTGATGGGGGTTTATGTCATATATATTACCTACATGTTCATGTCCATGAAGAGTAATCAGAAAAAGGAAGAACAAATTGAAGAAGAGGAGGAAGAGGAAGAAGAGGATTTAGGGCCAGCACCATCATTCTTTGTCAGCTTGATCTCATTTAATTTGGAAGATTTATTTATTCGAAATAATAAAGTAACAGGTAAAAATGCTTGGCCCTTACTCATCTTTTCAACGATCTCAATAGCTGCTGTATGTTATCTACTAGTAATAGCCTGTGAGTGGATGGGATCAGAAGTTTATGAGGTCCCATATTTGGGTTCTTATAATGGCTTAGGTATTCCTTTGATGTTTGTGGCGCTTGTTCTTGCTTCTGCAGCTTCAAGTTTTCCTGACACCATCATCTCCATTAAAGATGCTCAAAGAGGACAATATGACGATGCAATATCTAATGCATTAGGAAGTAATATTTTTGATGTGTGTTTTGCACTTGGATTTCCATTGTTCATATTTTGTATACTGCATGGACCTATTCAAATGGGGCCAGATGATATAGCGATCAGTAGTGAAATTCGGTTTTTACTTTTGCTGTTGACTATATTGGCTGTGATCATATTTGTATCTTCTCAATACATTGGTAAAACAAAAGCTTTTCTGCTATTAGGCATTTATTTCATGTTTATAGCATACATCATAGGCAGAAGTGCAGACAACCCACTCGCTAATTCAATAGCTGATTTTCTGGTTTCCACGGTTCGAATGGTCATCGGCTGACGGCTGTAACTGGCTATTAAAAAAATAATAAAGGCGAATCAGATGATTCGCCTTTATTATTATCCTAGTTTGAAAGTGATAGGTAAAATCATTCTAACCTTTACTGGCCTACCTCTTTGCTTGCCTGGCGACCATGCTGGAGAGTTTTTAATGACCCGAACAGCTTCTTCATCGCATCCCCCACCAATGCCTTTAATCGCATGTACGTCCGTGAGATTTCCACTCTTATCAATAACAAATTGCACGTACACCCTTCCTTCTACTCCCATTTTTCTTGCTTGATTTGGATATTTCATTTGCTTAGCCACATGCTGATAAAAAGCCTGCATGCCTCCTACTGGCTCTGGCATAGACTCGACAAATATGAATGTCTCCTCTGGTTTTTCTTCGGGCAACGGTTCATCAAAAACAGGATCTTCAAATATATCTGATTCTTCAAAATCAACGTCAATGATAACATCTGGTACATTCTCTAAAATTTCATCATCCTCCACAATTACTAACTTGGGTAGTTCTACCACTGGCGGTGGTGGAGGAGGCTGTATAGTTTGGGGTATTTCCATGATTTCTTCAAAATCATCATCCACCTCTCCAAGGCTGACCAAGCCCGCGTCCCCATAAAAACGCCATTCAAATGCCGACACTACCAGCATCAAGCTTATGGCAAGGCCTACATTAAAAAAGGCACTTCTCTTCCGTTCCAAATCTATCTTTGGATTTTTTCTTAATTCCATGATTATTGAATTTATGTTTAACAATACATTCACCGCTTTGGTGAATCAGAACTAAGACTATCCCGGGCGAGTCTTTAGCTAATTATTTATTCAGTTTTGAATTCATCAAAAATATCTACGTCATCCTGTTCAATTGGCGCTGGTCGCTCTTGAATTCTTTTAACACCAGCATACATCATGGCGACAATTGCCAAGACGGCAACAACGATAGCCACTATTCTAATCCACCTTCCCTTCTTCCCTTCCTTTGGTTCTTTGGGATAAAGCCCCTTGAAATCCATATGTCTTTCTATCTGACCTTTACTCAACGCCTTTCTCCTCAATCTAATGTCGTATCTAGTCATTGTTCGGCTTATTCATTTTCTCAAATCGCTTCTTCAACTTATCTAACGATCTATACATTTTCATCTTAACAGCACTTTCCTTTTTATCTAAAATAAAGGCTATTTCTTTAAAATTTTTAGTCTCAAAAAACTTCAATTCCAATATTCTAATCTCCTCATCCTCCAGCTCACTGATTAATTCGGTGAGTATCTTCTGCTTTTGTTCCGTATTTGCATCGTCCAGCTCATCGCAAGTCATCACCAGATTCACTTTCTGATCCTCCAAAGTCAAGAGGCGCCGCTTATTATCACGAAAATATTTATTCGTCTCATTCGTAGCTATCCGATACAACCATGCGCCAAATGGCACTCCTCTATACTCGAATTTGTTTATTGAATGCATGGCATTCATAAAAACCTTTGAAGTCAAATCAGCCGCCAAATCTTCGTCATCGGTTTTCCGATATACATATCTAAAGATCAACTCATAATACTTGGTATAAATTGGCTCAAAAAATTGCAAATCCTTTTTTGCCTTAGCAATCATGGCTTCTTCATCCCAATCTTTACGGTCAATTTCTGTATTCAATTATCTGATCTTTGTATATATAATCCTATTGGCAAAATAAAGTCACATTATTTCATCAAAAATAATTGTCTTGAAATTTATACCTCTAAGGATATGTATTAATTTCGGGTATGAGTCAGGCCACTCCTACAATAGACAAGAAAAAATATCGAACCGTATATCTGCGGAAGAGAAAAATGCTTGGCGCTAAAGATTTTGACAAGAAAAATGCACGACTCCTTTATCATTTTCACAATTTTTTCGAAGGGCATTCAAGTGCAATGATCCATTCCTTTTTGTCCATTGAAAAAAACAAAGAAGTAAACACCTGGCCACTGATAGAATGGCTCAAAGTGCAAGGTAAGCAAATAGTAATATCTAGATGCAGCCTGACTAGTAATGAGCTCACTCATTATTTGTTTGAGGACTACAAGCAACTAAAAGAAAGTAAATACGGGATTCCTGAACCTCAGGAAGGCACGATCGTTCTACCCAAGGATTTGGATGTAGTACTCATTCCTTTAATTGTGTTTGACCGATTGGGTCAGCGAATCGGCTATGGAGCGGGTTATTACGATCGGTTTTTAGCTGAGTGCCTCAGCAATTGTGTAAAAGTTGGACTAAGCCTGGCTCCTCCTTTGGACGAAATTCCGTTTGCGGAATCCCATGACATTCCGATGGACTATTGTATTACTCCGCTGGGGGTATATTCTTTTAATTCATAATTTACTACCACTACTATGAGTAAAGTTTTAGATGTTTTAATTGTTGGTGCTGGTCCCATAGGATTGGCTTGTGGTATTGAAGCTAAAAAGAAGAATCTCTCTTATGTCATTTTAGAGAAAGGGTGCTTGGTTAATTCACTCTACAATTATCCAATGAATATGACTTTTTTTTCCACTTCGGAAAAACTGGAGATCGGAGGTGTTCCGTTCATTTCTCACAACAATAAACCAACTAGAGCTGAGGCTTTAGAATATTACAGAAGAGTGACCACCTCGTGGGACTTGAATGTGAATTTGTATGAAGGCGTGCAAAAAGTGAAAAAGGGTGAACATTTTGAAATCACTTCTGAAAAAGAATCCTATACTGCCAAAAACCTTATAATAGCTACTGGCTTTTATGACCTGCCTTTTCTACTAAATGTACCAGGCGAAGACCTGCCTAAAGTAAAACACTATTATGACGAGCCTCATCCCTATTTTGGGCAAAAGGTGATTGTTGTGGGAGCAGCTAACTCAGCTGTAGATGTAGCGCTAGAGACCTATAGAAAAGGAGCAGAAGTGACGATGGTAGTACGTGAGCCAGAAATTAACCCCAGAGTTAAATATTGGGTGCGTCCTGATATTGAAAACCGAATCAAAGAATCTTCGATTAAAGCATATTTCGATTCTTCAATCACAGAAATTCGAGAAACAGAAGTGGACATCAAAACACCAGATGGTTCAAAAACTATAAATAATGACTTTGTCCTTGCCATGACCGGTTACCAACCAAATTTCACTTTTCTAAAATCCATTGGAGTCGAAATTGGTACTGACGATATGCAAACACCTAGTCACGATCCGGATACAATGGAAACCAATATCGCAGGTGTCTATTTGGCAGGCGTAGTCTGTGGTGGGTTGCAAACCAATAAATGGTTTATAGAAAACTCAAGAGTACATGCAGAGGTTATTATCGACAACATATCCAACCCACATTGACCTATCAACTCCCAACCCCTACTATTGAACTTTTGTTCCTACAATTTTTCTTAGGTAGTCTTACCTTTCTGGGATTAATTGTTTTGCTGGCATGGCTAATGAAAAAGCAAAATGTGTTTAGTTGGAAAACATTTCTATTGATCTTGATGACCACTTTTGCCCTCGGCAATGCTGGTGCCATTCTGATTTGGATCCATTGGCCGTTTTCTTTTGACATTATGTTTGGTCCTATTTATTGGCCTGGACTGGTCGCATATTCTTCTAGCATAGGCATCGGTCTTTACACCAGACATTATTTTACCTCCAGGTTAGAAAAGTAGCGTTTGGCTTCTGCCAAAACTTTGGGAGACAGGTAGATCGCCGATACCATGGTTGGAATGGCCATCAAACCATACATCACAAAAATGAGATTTACTACTCCATTTAAGCTCCACACAGATCCTATCACAATAATGGCGACATACCAATAATTGAATAAATGCCCGTGTTTGGCACCAAACAAATACGAAAAACACTTTTTGCCATAATAGGCCATTCCAAAAACTGTAGTGAATGCAAAAATTAAAACAGGAATGAAAAGCAGATAATGACCGACCACAGGGACGGAATTCTCAAAGGCTTGTGCAGTCAAGGAGATACCATCATTCCCACCACTTCTCCACACGCCAGTAGAAAGAATACAAAGACCCGTCATGGTACAGACGATCAAAGTATCTATTACTGGCCCTAACATGGCTACTAACCCTTCTCTTATAGGCTCATTGGTTTTGGCTGCTCCATGCATCATGGGAGCTGTACCTATTCCTGCCTCATTGGAAAAAGCCGCTCGTTTTGCTCCTTCTATAATTACAGCTCCTACGGCTCCACCTAACACGGCATTGGCAGTAAAGGCATCCTCAAAAATCAATAGAAAATTGACCCACACAGCGTCAACATTGATAATCATAATGAGCAATACACTCAATCCGTAAACGATCACCATGGCTGGTACCAATTTCGAGGCTACGTCCGCTATTCTTCTAATCCCACCGAATATGACCAGAGCAGTGAAAAATGTAATGACCAGCCCAATACTTACATTGACCATGAGTTCATTTTCGCCAACTAATCCCATTGGTCTTAAGAGCACATCTTTAGTCACTTGTACAATTTGATTGGCTTGAAAAATAGGTGTGGCTCCAAACAAACCAGCTACACAAAAGAATCCAGCCAATGGCTTCCAGATTTTCGGCATGCCTTCACGAATCACATACATGGGTCCGCCTTGCAAGTCCCCCTGACTGTCTTTGCCCCGATACATCACAGCCAAGGTGCAAGTGAAAAATTTGGTGGTAATACCTAATAATGCACTAACCCACATCCAAAAAATAGCTCCGGGTCCGCCAGCCACAATAGCTAACGCCACACCACTGATATTGCCCATACCCACAGTGGCTGCCAAATGACCAGACAAGGCCTGAAAGTGGCTAATTTCTCCTTTTTCTTCTGGATTATCATATTTTCCTCGTAGTACATCGATCCCATGTTTAAAATATCGAAAGGGGAGAAACCGAGCATAAAAAGTAAAAAACAACCCTCCTCCTAAAAGAAGAATCAACAATGGCATACCCCAGACGTAGCCAACCGCAACGTTGAAAAAATTCTCTAAGGACTTTAGTACTTCAAACATAATTCGGATTGTGATTACAGCATGGGAGCCAACTCTCGCCAAACATTTTCTGCTAAGATTTGATGGCCTTCGGGCGTTGGGTGAATACCGTCTTCCAGGTTTAATTCAGGGTTTCCTGCCACTCCTTCAAGGATAAATGGAATCAATGGGATATTATATTTCTTTGCCAAATCAGGATAAATTTTTTGAAAACTATTCGAATACTCCTGTCCCATATTGGGGGGAATCTTCATGCCTGCTAATAATATCTTGCAGGCAGGATATTTTTCTTGAACTTTTTCAATAATAACTTCTAGATTTTTTCTTGTCTCTTGAGTACTTATACCTCGTAATCCATCATTAGCGCCTAGTTCAAGTACGAAAATGTCCATTTTATTTTTCATCACCCATTCTACACGAGAGTTGCCACTGGCAGTGGTTTCGCCACTCAGGCCGGCATTGACCGTACGGTATTCCAGCCCCAAGGAATCGAGTCGCTCCTGAATCAAAGCGGGAAAAGCCTCAGACAAATCCAGCTGATAACCTGCAGTTATACTGTTACCAAAAAAGAGAATGGTTTTCTTATTGGGCTCCCTTACATCTTCCTTTGAGTTTTCAACTACTTCCAAGGGTTCTTGAGCTCTTTTCTTGTCGGACTGGCAGCCCCACAACGCCACTAAACAAATGAGTACAATCGACCTATTCATTCGCCGAAGATAGGAATTTATTCGTAATGGTTGTGATCATTTCAACACACTCCCTTTTGCTGCCCACCAAGGTTTGACGTCTATGGCTAACCGACCGGCCTTCACAGCTGGGTCATTGCTAATGATGCTATCGGCTTCCGCCTTAGTAGCCACATCATAGATTACAATACCTCTCATATCCCCATCATCACCAAAAGGTCCAGCAATGAGTAATGCACCTGATTTTCCATTGGCACTCATGTAGTCGAGGTGCTCTTGCTGGATTTCAGCCACTTTTGCGGAATCCAATTCAGGCTTATCAGGAACTCGCATTAAAAAACCCATAAAATACTGTTTCATCACGTATGTGGTGTCCCCATCTTTGTATTCAAATTCACGTGGGGTTTGACTATGTGCTAGTTGGGCAGTAAGTAGCAAAAGGAAAAGTATGATTATGTTCTTCATCGTCAGTAAACTCTATTTGAAAAACCAAGATACTTAAAATCTCATTCTTCTGATTGGGCTGTAAGACGATAGAAGCACATGAATAATTCGTTAATAAAGAGCTACGCCAATAAGGCTACGACACATAAATGATTCCACGGACTTATGGAGTGATTTAAGAACTCCTCCTAAACCAAACCTTTTTGAGATTATTCTAGTTTAGGTAAAAACCCCTAATATTGCAGGGCAAGATACAAGTGCCTCGAAATTTATTTAATTTCGCGGTGCAACATTAAAGGCAAGAAGCGTATGAGATGGATCATGAGATCGAAGATTCACAAAGCAGTAGTAACTGAAGCGAATCTCAACTATGTGGGCAGTATCACTATTGACAGAGACCTTATCGATTTGGTCGGGCTGAGAAAAGGTGAGAAAGTACAAATTGTAAGTAACACTTCCGGCTCACGATTGGAAACTTACGTGATCGAAGGGCCGAGAGGTTCAGGAGCCATTTGCATGAATGGTGCAGCAGCCCACCTGATCAAAGAGGGAGAAGAAATCATCATTATGGGCTATGAATTGACTGACCAAGAAATCAAACCACAGACCATTCTAGTAGACGAAAAAAACAAGTTCGTGCAGTGGCTGGAAGAATCCTACGAGCTCAATCGCGACATGAATTTTAATTAATTGGATTTGTTGGTCATGCCGAAGGTATCCCGTCGGGACAATACCAACAGAGGTGGTGAATTTCAATTATAGTTGACTCGAACTTTTCTAAAGTTTAGAACTTTAGAAAAGTTGACCTACTTGCTCCTCATACTTGCATTCATAAACTTCTGGTATTACTTTCCGTAAAATTCGGAAACATCAGATTACATGTCTACAATTCTTAAAGTCGAGGGACTATCAAAAACTTATCAAAGCGGATCTAAATCGCTACAAGTGCTACATGACATCAGCTTTTCCATTCAAGCTGGAGAATCATTGGCTATAGTTGGGCCATCAGGCAGTGGAAAAACTACACTGCTAGGACTAGCTGCCGGATTGGATCAATCCGATGAAGGCGTTGTAGAAATCGATCAAATCAAACTAAATAACCTTAATGAAGATGACCGTGCTCAAGTTCGTAATGAACTTGTTGGGTTTATCTTTCAGAATTTTCAGTTAATCCCTACGTTATCAGCAATTGAAAACGTGATGGTACCTTTGGAGCTACGGGGTGATGAAAGTGCCAAAAATGTCGCTACTCATTTACTAGAGCAAGTAGGGCTAGCTGATCGTGCAGATCACTATCCTTCCCAATTGTCAGGCGGGGAGCAGCAACGTGTAGCCATTGCCAGAGCTTTTTCTAATGAACCTAAAATACTTTTTGCAGATGAACCCACTGGAAATTTAGATGAAGAAACTGGTCAAAAAATTGAGGACTTACTTTTTACTTTGAATAAAGAAAAAGGCACTGCTTTGGTGCTCGTTACACATGATACTGAATTGGCTCAAAAAACCGATCAGGTCATCCATCTTAAGGGCGGAAAAATGGTAGAATCTTCGTTGAAAGCCTCTATTGCTAGCTGATATGGATTCTAAAATTTCAGTGAAATCTAATAATTATTCTCGTAGTTGGCTGTTTAAAATGGCCTGGAGGGACAGTAGAAGAAGTAGATCAAAACTTTTCCTATTCACCACTTCTATAGCAATTGGTATAGCTGCTCTGGTGGCTATCAATTCTTTCAAAAGAAATCTGGACGAAGAGATTCAACTCCAAGCCAAAACGCTTTTGGGCGCAGATCTGGAAATTTACAGCAAAAAACCGTTTACTAGGGAACAATATAGTCTGCTGGATTCACTTGGAGATGAAAGGTCAAGTCAAACTCGATTTGGATCCATGGTCTATTTTCCAAGAACTGACGGCACAAGGTTGGTTCAAGTTCGAGGAATTAGCGGCTTTTATCCTTATTATGGAAAGATAGAAACCGAACCTCACTGGGCTGCAGGTGACTTGACCAATGGCCCTTATGCCTTAGTTGATGAGAAACTTATGCTTCAATTCAATGTTGAATTAGGCGATGAGGTTCGAATCGGAAATTTGAGCTTAGAGATTCGTGGAAAACTCAAGAATGTACCAGGACAAAGTGGTATTTCCACCTCTATAGCACCTGTGGTTTATATATCCGAAGGCAATGCATTTGCCTCGGGACTGATCAAGAAAGGTAGTAGGGTTACGTTCTCCAAATTTTATAAATATCCTATAGAATCCATGGCAGATGATGTCATTGCTACATATGGTGATCGGATAAAAGAGCTAGAATTAGGCAAAGAAACAGTAGAAGAACGAAAGAAAGACACCAGTGAAGCATTCGCCAATATGTCTATCTTTTTGAATCTGGCTGCGTTCATCGCACTTTTATTAGGCAGCATAGGAGTTGCTGGAGCTGTACATATCTATCTCAAAGAAAAAAATCAATCTGTAGCCATTTTGCGCTGCTTAGGTGTGAAAAGCAAGCAAGCCTTTTATATATATCTCATTCAGGTATTGTTCATGGGCTTGATTGGATCGCTAATTGGCACTGGACTTGGGCTGGCTCTACAGTATTATTTGCCAAAACTTTTGGGTGAGATCTTACCTTTTTCCTTTGAAGCGAAAATATTTGGTGCGGTAATCATTGAAGGTGTTTTTCTGGGATTAATTATAGCTGTTTTATTTGCCCTCTTGCCATTGATTCGATTGGGTAAAATTTCACCATTACAATCGATCCGCGCTGCTTTTGAAGCGAATGAATCTAAAATTAGCAGAGCTTCCATCATTATATTCACCACCTTGGTTCTATTCCTTGTTGGATTTGCCTATATCCAAATTGGTGAATGGAAACAATCGCTGATGTTTGTTGGCGGTTTGGCTGTCACCTTTGGTCTTCTCATCCTTTTAGCCAAGGGACTGATGTCAGTGGCACGGCGAATTTCTTCGAAAACATCTTCCTTTTTAGTCAAGCAAGGAATTGCCAATCTACATCGTCCTAACAACCAAAGTACCATTTTGTTATTAACGATTGGCATTTGTGCTGTATTAATTTCCACCCTGCTTTTTTCAAGATACATCCTGGTAGAACAGATCACCCTCACAGGTGCTAATGAACGTCCGAATATGGTGCTTTTCGATATCCAAACTCATCAAAAAGAAGAGTTGAAAACCTTAGTGATTGATTATGATTTGCCAGTAGTGCAAGATGTTCCTATTGTCACTATACGTTTGAAGGAAATTAATGGCATCAATAAAAAAGCAGCAGAAAAAGATTCCACTTTAGAGATTCCAAATTGGCTCTTCAACAGGGAATATCGAGTGACCTTTAGAGATTCATTGGTCAATTCTGAAACACTGGCTGAAGGTAAATGGCAATCGAAAGTTGAATCCCCTGACGATTCAATATTCGTCTCTGTCTCCGAAGGTTTTGCGGAAGGGCGTAAATGGAAAATTGGAGATGAATTGCTTTTCAATGTACAGGGAGCGCTTATCAAAACCTATATCGGCAGTTTCAGAAAAGTAGATTGGCGCAGGGTTCAGACCAATTTTTTAATTGTCTTCCCCACTGGAGTTTTAGAACAAGCCCCACAATTTCATGTGCTGGTGACTAAGGTGGATCAATCAGATATTTCTGCAAGATTTCAACAAGCTGTCGTCCGGCTATTTCCGAATGTGTCAATTATTGATTTAGAATTGATCATTAAAACCGTGGAAGAAGTACTCAATAAAGTCTCCTTTGCCATCAATTTTATGGCTGGATTCAGTGTGCTCACCGGCCTCATCGTCTTAGCGGGATCAGTGGTATTGAGCAAAACCCAACGTGTGCAAGAAAGTGTATTACTCAGAACTATTGGTGCACGTTCGTATCAAATCTTCTGGATTACATTTTTGGAATATCTGGCACTAGGTGCCATTGCATCTATAGCTGGTTTGTTACTAGCACATACATTCAGCTACTTACTTGCGGAATTCGTATTTGAAAATGACTTTTTATTCAGCATATATCATACTGTTTTTATCTTCTTTGCTGTCACTTTTGGCACTGTGACCATCGGATTATTCAACATTAGACCCGTGTTAAAAAAGAGTCCTCTTGAAATTTTGCGAAAAGAAATTTGAGGGGGGCATCATTATGGCTTGTCTTATATGTAACTAATTCAAGAAATAATGAAACATTTCGTAGTAATATTGATGATTATACTGCTTAGTTGTTCTGCCACTTTTTTGATGGTTTAGTTGATCTTTCGCGCTTTCACAACGATACTCATACCTAGAGGTAGATTGATCCATTCAGCTTTATGGGTTCAATAAACAGGTTGGAGCCTTTTATAAACACGCTATTTGAATATTACATATTAAAAAGCAAATAATTTCCAATCAGCTATTAAAGTCGTACAAACGGTTTTAGATTTATAGGTTTTATTCTGGAGAGAAATTAATTGAAACAGCTAATCTACCTTGTTGTCTTATCAATAATGCCCTTGTTTGCATATGGGCAGATAGAAATAGTTGTGGAGAAGGTGCCATTCAATACCCCAAAGCACGATACTATTTTTATCGTTGGAAGTTTCAACAACTGGAACCCACTGGATCATAGCTATTTTCTGACTCCTCGTGCAGATGGAAGTTATTACATAAAATTCAACCTGGAGGGAAGTCAAATAGAATATAAATTTACCAGAGGCAGTTGGTCAAATGTGGAAGGAGGAAATGATGGTTCGCCGCTGGCCAACAGGATATTAAATAAAGATAAAGACGGAAAGGCAATTGACATGGTCAAAATCAAATCTTGGGAAGATTTGGAAACTTACCTCATCGTTTTGTCTTCTATCCCTGAAAATACACCCAAAGATGCATCGATTTATATCTCTGGCAATTTTAATAACTGGTTACCAGCTGATCCAAGATACAAACTTGGTCTCATAGAAAACGGTCAATTCGCCATTTCTATCCATCCACAAAAAGATACATTGATGTACAAATTTACCCGAGGAAATTGGGAATCAGTAGAATCTTATTCAAATGGCCGAGCCGTGCCTGACAGGCGCGTTCTTTTATCCCAACATCCTAATCGGGTGATTGAAAATAAAATTGAAAACTGGAAGGATCTATCTATCAGGTATTTCGATTTTTTTGGGCTCATGCTCACTGTGAGTATTTTTTTAGGGTTTATGATACTGATCATTATTAACAGTGAGACCACAGCTCAATTCCGACCAAATATCTTTTTCTCATTGTTTTTATTGATATTGATATTGGCACTTTCCTCCAAGTTGTTGATGCGCTTTGGTGATTTATTTTCAATCATGCCAAAATTAATTTTAGCTCAAGACTTTTTTATTCTGCTGCTCGCACCTGTGCTCTATTTATATATTCGAAAACTGATCAGACCATTCTCTCATGTGGGTATTTGGACGCTTTGGCTATTTGTACCTGCCTTTGTACAATTCCTATTTTATGTTCCATATTTAGCCCAATCAGATGTTGAATTTTCAATATTGGTGGTTAATAGAAAAATGGATCAGTTTTATATTTACCTCTCTTTGGCAGCTGTTTTTTATAATTTGGCTTATCTAGCCTCTATAATTAAACTGATCAATACAAGGAATATCGGATTGTCAGACAATCAGTCTTATGAGGATTACGAAGGATCCATCAGTTATGTCAACGGACTAGTTGTTTTATTATTGATAATGATTATCATAGCTTCGGTTACGTTAATAGTAACTGCATTTGGCTTTTTTACACCTGTAAATACCACTTGGTTTACTTTGATTGGTACAGATATCCTGTGGGTGGTATTCTCATCCTATGCACTACTCATAGTCTATTTTATGATTGGTTATCCGCATTTGTTCAAACAGGAATGGCAGAAAAATCATACTAAATCTCAGTCCACTCAAAAAATCGTTTCAAAAGAATTGAAAAATGAATTAGTTGAATTGATGAAAGTTAGTAAACCATACCTAAGTCCAAAATTGACATTATCGGAATTGGCAGAATTATTGAAAACCAGTACCCATGATCTTTCCTACGCTATCAACGAAGGGTATGGAATGAATTTTTTCGATTTTGTAAATATCTACCGGATTGAAGAATTCAAGTCAAAGGTATCAGATCCTGTCTACAAAAATCACACTTTTTTGGCAATAGCCTTTGAATCTGGCTTTAGCTCAAAAACCACATTTAATCGTGCTTTTAAAAAAACCACTGGATTAACTCCTCGTGAATATCAAAATCAACAGGAAAATACAATTTGATTTTCTGTAATTGACTTTACGCATCTCTTCATCTGCCTTTTTTCAGATTCTCAAATGCTATCTAGCAGCTATTGAAAATAGTACCACTTTATATTATTAGCCAACTACCAATACATTTTTTTGTGTTTGGCAAGTCAGTTTTTCAAGCTTCACCAAACTTATGATATTACACAAACAGCTGTTTATCAATCATATACAAGAAGCACAAACGTCTCATTTTATAAAATAACACGAATATATTTTTTCAAATATATCCCCTCTTATAAGGTGAAACGAATTCCATAATCAGATGCTCTAGTTTGGAAGATTATTTTAAAAAAATCTAAACTTTTACGAGTATGATCAGAACAATTATTTACTTTTTATTGGTTTTAGCCAGCCTACAACCAATTTCATTTGTGTCTTTAGCACAAAATGATTTCAGAGAGGAGACCATATACTTCCTGCTCACCACGCGATTTTTTGATGGGGATCCATCAAATAATGTTCCCAATGAATGGAGTTCGTACAATTCAGACCCTAACATCAATTCAGATATAACTGACCCCAATGACGTAACCTGGAAAGGAGATTTCAAAGGTTTGATAGAAAAACTGGACTATATCCAGGATTTGGGCTTTACAGCTATTTGGATTACTCCTATTGTTCAAAATTGGAGTCCATTAGACTATCATGGCTACCATGCTTATGATTTTACAAAAGTCGACCCAAGGCTGGAATCTCCGGGAGCCACGTTTCAGGATTTGATCGATGCTGTACATGCCAGAGGTATGAAAATTGTCCTCGACATTGTGACTAACCATGCTGGACGTTTTGGAATCAAAGGGTTAGCTGAGATCAAATATAATACGGACCCTACACAACCTTGGGGTCAGGACAGCAATGGAAGCGCTTTACAACCTAATTCAAACTGGTCCTACGACGGACTGACTCCCAACCCAGACGATGGTAAGATTTGGAGTCGAGCCAACCTTCCAACTATGCCACCACCTTATAGCAACGATTTAGCTGCTTATAACTGGCCTTCTACTCAATCCTATGTAGATACCACCGATCCCGATTGGTACCACCACTCAGGCAATGGGTTTGCGCAAGGTTGGGATGATACCGAGAATTTATATAATCGGGCACTGGCCGGAGATACACCTGATCTAAATACAGGAAGTCAAACAGTCAGAGATTATCTAATCGCTGCTTACACTACTTTCATTAATATGGGAGTGGACGCATTTCGTTGGGATACCATGAAACACATGAGCAAGGAAGATGTGTTGGCGTTTAAAGATGCATTTCATACAGTAAATCCGGACTTATTCATTTTTGGTGAAGTTGCTCAATTGCGACATGAATTGCACAATGTTGAAGAGATCAATCCCCATTGGTATACTTGGAGGGGAGCGGTCAACAATTCTGCTAATTCAGATATTGCCGTTTTGGATTTCTATGCTGAAGCTACCTTTCATAACATTTTCGAAGAAGGTGGTGGGTTTTCTGGTGTTACAGCTGCAGCAAGGTATGACCATTTATATGCGGATCCTTCTACAAATTTGCTGTGGTTGGATAACCATGACTTCGGACCGAACAACGACTGGAACAGACGATATGGTGGTAGTGAAGAAAACCTGGCGGCTTGCATGAACTTCATGTTTACTTGGAGGGGTATTCCGGTAGTTTATTATGGCACCGAAATCCAGTTTAAGAAAGGGGAATATGCTGATATTCATGATGCCTCAGGGATTACTCAATCTATAGATCTGACGGGACGGGCTTACTATGGAGATCAGTTTGCCAATGCACCCAATCACAAAATCTACCAACATATCAAAAAATTGAATGCTATGAGGAGAGCTGTTCCGGCATTGCAAAAAGGTAGTTGGAGATGGGATGGTAATCATGGCGGAAATGCAGTGGGTTATGTTCGCCAATTCAATGACAGTGAAGTAGCTGTTGGCCTTGCTAAAGACGGTGGCTCTAATTTTTCTTTTAATGGCATGACAAATGGAATTTATCGAGATGCCGTAACAGGAAATGAAATAAATGTAAGCAATGGATCAATTAGCTTTTATGTTGAATCTGGATCTGCAGGTCTTTATGTGCTCAATGGACCAGGCATGATCGGTGGAAATGGAGTAGGTTATTTTCAACCTGGCGTCGGTGGAACCAATCCTACAGTAAGTATTAGTCCCGCCAGTGGTGTATATGCTGACCCAATAAATGTAACGCTATCAGCATCCTCACAAAATGACCCGACAAGTATTTATTATACTATTGATGGAAGCAATCCCAATAGTAATAGTTCCCAATACACTAGCCCCATTAATGTGGCTGCAAATACAACAATAAAAGCCTTGGCAATTGATGATCAGGGCAATCACTCAGCTATTGCTTCAAACTCCTATACTATCGGTGAAGTAGGTAGTTTTTCGGTGTACTACAAACAAACCAGCGGTGGAAATTCTGCCAACGTACATCATTGGAATGCACAACCAGCTGGCACTTTGAATGACAGCAATTGGCCTGGCCCTTTTATGATTGATGAAGGAAACGGCTGGTTTAGATATGATTTTTCTGGTGTCACCAGCACCAATTTACTATTCAATGATAACGGGTCTGCTAAAACCGCAGATTTGTACAGAGACAAAGATGGATGGTTTGAAAATGGAAATTGGTCAGATACCGACCCTAGAGTAGTTGTCAATCAGCCACCCACATTAAGTATCAGTCCATCAGGTGGAGAATTTTTTGATGGAGATGTGGTCGCACTAACGATTACTGCTAACGATGACAACGATCCAAATCCAACCATTTATTATACTTTGGATGGTAGCACACCTACCAGCGGATCTGCAACATACAGTGGGTCTTTCAATATCACCGATGACATTACCGTCAAGGCAATTGCGATCGACAACCAGAGTGCGATTTCAACTGTTGTGTCAAGTACACTTAGTTTCAATCCACAACCAGCAGGAATGACCATGCATTTCAAGCCTACAGGATATTCTAATCCTACCCTATACTATTGGAATGTAACCCCTTCCGGTGAAACTACAAACTGGCCAGGCATGCCAATGAGCGACGAGGGTGATGGTTGGTACAGCTATACCTTAGCAGGAGCAGATTGTACCAATGTGATATTTAGCAACAATGGAGGTAGTCAAACAGCCGACTTGTACCGATGCGGAGATGGTTGGTATCAAGATGGCACCTGGTATGATCAAAAACCAGATTCTGGTGGGTTTACAGTGTATTTCAAACCTAATACTTATACTAATCCTGAAATTTACTTCTGGGGAATGTCTGTTTCAACAAATTGGCCTGGAGAATCAATGACAAATGCCGGGAGCGGATGGTATTCATACACATTTAATGATGATACTTGCGGCAATCTGATATTCAGTAACAATGGAAATAGCCAAACGGCTGACCTCTATCGATGTGGAGACGGATGGTACGAAAATGGTGTATGGACCAGTAGTACAAGTAGAACCACAGGCGATACGAAAGACATAAATGAGCCTTTGCTAACAGACAACCAAACTTGGTCTATTTACCCTAATCCAGTAAACCATGGAATGCTAAAACTTAATTTCAGCTTGAGTGTGGCGCAGGATATATCCATAAAACTCATAGATCTCAGTGGTGCAGCGATTATTGAAATCATTAAAAAGGCAGAAATAGGCTATCATGAAATTGAAATAAATACAACACACCTAACTAGTGGACTGTATATGGTACAATTCAATAGCGATAGTCGTACAGTTAAAAAGAAATTGTTTGTGAACAATTAAGCTAAACCAACCTAACCTTTCTTACCATCTAGGTCACACCAATAACTGGGTGTAAATATTAAAAGGAAACCGAATTGGGGTTTCCTTTTAATCTATTTTTTCGAAGTAATATTGATGATTATACTGTTTAGTTGTTCTGCCACTTTTATGATGGTTTAGTTGATCTTTCGTGCTTTCTTTCGACTTTATTATTGTTTAATTCAGAATTCGATTTGCTAGTACAACACACTAGTAGTATATTACGTTAGTACTCAATAGACTAGGAGGTTCCTGTGATATTAACATTCAGTTGCAAAGAGAGTGAGAAGATCTGGAATGGATTCGTTTCAAAAAAATTTCCCAGAGACATCCAACAAACTGCCCGACGAAAGTTAGTGCATGTTAATTCAGCCATTGAAATCGGTGACTTACGAACACCTCCTGGCAATCGGCTAGAAAAACTAAAAGGAGATTTAGCGTTTTATCATAGTATTCGAATCAATCAACAATGGCGAATCATTTTTATATGGAAAGACGGAAATGCCCAAGAAGTAAAAATTGTAGACTATCATTGATATGGACAAGTTAGACAACGTACATCCTGGAGAAATCTTAGAAAAAGACTTTCTGGAACCTATGGAATTAACAGCTTATGCCTTAGCTAAAGCTATTGGTGTAGATCAAACTCGTATTAGTCAATTGATAAAAGGCAAGCGTAGCATTACAGCTGATACTGCCATTCGCTTTTCCAAAATATTCAATATGTCAGCAGAGTTTTGGCTGAATGCCCAGAGCCGATATGATCTCATGGAACAAATGAAGCACAAAGAGAATTTTCAGCATATTAAACCGTTTGCGAATGGCTAAATTGCTGCCATGGAAAACACGATGTCAAATCATCAGCAGTAGACTTGATTGGTCAAAAGACCAACAAGTTCGAGTATCAAAATTTGTATTTTACAAGTAGCAGGAATAGGATGGGGCAAAGATCAACTTATAGATACACCAATGAAAAGTTATCAAACGCAATCTATCACTTGACAATAGGTGAAGGAAATATTAAGCAAAGACTTTTATCTGTAAGAATGATATTTTTTACATTTTCAGAGAATAGCTTTCCAGAGTTTTTACGAAATGATTGGATGAAACTAAAAAAAACCATGACAAGTGGTTTAGAATTAAAAAATGGAGAAGGAGTTGTCCAAATGGATTCTATTCAAGGTTATTTATATGGACGCAAAAAAAGAACTCTTTCTAAGCACGTTTCGAAACTAGTTCAAATACAACAACAGTTGCGAGATTATCTAGAAGACTAGAATAATTAGAACTATAAAATGATCTAAAAAAAGGGAAACCCTTGACCGAGTCTCCCTTTTGTCAATTTGAAATAAACTTTCTTATGCAGTCACTGCGTCAGGAACTTTTGCCGTCTTTACAGTTTTGATAATTCTTGCAGCAATTTTATAAGGATCTCCGTTAGAAGCAGGTCTTCTGTCTTCTAACCAGCCTTTCCAGCCGTTTTCTACCGTAGCGATAGGAATACGGATAGAAGCTCCTCTATCAGATACACCAAAGCTAAATTTGTCAATAGACTGTGTCTCGTGCGCACCAGTCAATCTTTGATCATTGTCAGCACCATATACTTCGATGTGCTCTTTTACGAAAGGAGCGAATGCTTCGCATATCGTAGAATAAACCTCTTTAGATCCACATGTTCTCAATACTGAGTTTGAGAAGTTAGCATGCATACCAGATCCATTCCAGTCACCCTTAATTGGCTTAGGACTCCAATCGATAGAAACACCGTACTTTTCAGCAGTTCTTTCGAGCAAGTATCTACTCACCCAAATTTGATCACCTGCTTCAGCAGCACCTTTAGAGAAACACTGGAATTCCCACTGTCCGGCAGCTACTTCACCATTAATACCTTCTACATTTATACCTGCATCTAAGCAGAGGTCTAAATGTTCTTCAACAATTTCTCTTCCGTATGCATTGCTTGCCCCTACAGAACAATAGTATGGCCCTTGCGGTCTTGGGTAACCAGCTTCTGGGAAACCTAATGGTTTACCAGTACTATTGTCGATCAAGAAATATTCTTGCTCGAACCCGAACCAAAAATCATTGTCATCGTCGTCGATAGTTGCGCGACCGTTACTTTCATGTGCAGCACCGTCTGCATCCAATACCTCAGTCATTACGAGATATCCATTTTTTCTGTCAGGATCCGGGAAGATCGCAACAGGCTTCAACAAACAATCAGAAGATCCACCTTCCGCTTGCTCAGTTGAACTTCCGTCGAATGACCACATTGGGCAACTTTCCAGCTTGCCATCGAAATCTCCAACGATTTTAGTTTTGCTTCTTAGACTTTGTGTTGGCTTATATCCATCCAACCAAATGTACTCTAACTTTGCTTTTGCCATTTTACTTAAATTTTAGCTTTTACTGTTTTACTTTTATTCTATTTCACTTTGCGTTCCTAAAAACCAGATGACTCAGCACTAGTTTAAAAGTTTTGCCAAGGCACCCTCGAGAGTACCCCGGCAAAAGCTAAATTCTAAAATTTCTTAGAACGCATATACTGCTGCCAACGTAAACGATGACATGCTTTTACTCAATGTTGGGTTTACCCATATAGGGTTTTCCTCATCACTGAAATCAAATCCATCATTATCATCAATAAACCCATCGTAAGACAACATGTCTATTCTGAATTCTGGGATGATTGTCAATGCACCTACAGAGTAGTTAGCAGACAATGTCAAATCAATCACGTTTTCGTCCATTGCAATTGCACCAACTCCTTCGTCTTTGAAATACTCCCCTCTGATTCCCATTGAGAAATCATCCGAGAAAGAATTTTGTAGATAAAGTGCTGCACCAGTGAAACTATCTTTAGCCTTAGTCGCATTTACACCTAAATAAATCGCATCTGTCAAATCCCACCCAGCAGTCAAATCCACTTGATAGAAGTCGTCTGAAAGAATTGTGTTCAAATAAGCTCCTCCATATCCTACTTGTGCCCCAAAAGCGTAATCGCCAGTAGGGTTGAAATCAGTAGCATCTGTTGGGTTTAATACTGCCAACATCAATGAGGCTTCACCCAAAGCAATGTCAGCTTTTAAACCTGTGTGTGAGAAAGGACCAAAAGAGAACATATAAGAGGTGGAGTAGTTATAATTGCCTGTCGGAGAGATCACTTCATATCCTAAGAAAGTGTTGAAGTTACCTACCGTCAAAGTCACGGTCTCACTTACGTTCCAGTAAGCATACAATTGATTAACAATACTTGAAGAAGCCGTAGTAGCAAGAAATACTGCATCAGTTCCTCTAGGACCAAAAGCCAAATCAGCTACAAAGCCCGTCTTTTCACCGTCCATACCAACAATTACATTGGCCATACCTAGTGCAAATCCTGTCTGGTTAGCAAATGAAGTAGATGGTGCTAGTGAAGATCCATCACTTGCGTCATTTGTTCCTCCGCTTAAAACGGCTCTATAATAAGCATCTATACTTCCTGAAATTGACAGTTCAGGCTTACTTGATTCTTCCTCTTGTGCGAAAGCAGAATATGATAAACTCAATAATGTTACCATAATTATGGATAGAAATTTCTTCATGATTAAATTTGTGTTTTGGTTCATAAATTTGTTTTACAGATTTGTGATATTAAGTCCTGCTGGAACATGTTGGCAGACATGTCCAGCAGGCAATATTTTTTACTCGTCGTAAACGATCGTATATCCTCTGATACCGTGTTCGTGCGTGTCGAGTCCTTCTGTTTCGTGTTGTTCTGACACTCTTACTCCAACAGTTTTCTTAAGAATAAAGAATAAGATGAAAGCAATTGGGAAGGCAGCGATGGCATACATCACTACTCCATAAAGTTGTGTCATGAAAGAGAAATCAGATCCACCGAAGATACCAACGGCTAACGTTCCCCAGATACCACATGACAAGTGAACTGATACAGCTCCAACAACGTCATCTAGCTTAAGCTTGTCAAGTAAAATAGCAGAAAGCACTACGATGATACCTGCAACTGCTCCAACGATTAATGAGTTGTTTACAGAGATCACATCTGCACCAGCGGTGATACCCACTAGACCAGCCAAGATGCCATTTAGCACCATACCTAAGTCCATTCTCTTGAAGACTACATAAGCAGTTAAGAATCCAAATAATCCACCAGTACAAGCAGCCATACATGTAGTTACCAATACAAATGAAACTAAATCTGGATCAGCTGAAAGTACTGAACCGCCGTTGAATCCAAACCAACCTAACCATAGTAGAAATACACCTATCACGGCTAACGGCACAGAAGTACCTGGCTTGTCGATGACTTTACCATCCACATATTTTCCAAGTCTTGGCCCTATCACGATAATACCGGCCAATGCGCCCCATCCACCTACAGAGTGAACCAGTGTAGATCCTGCGAAATCATAGAAGCCAGCAGCATCAAGAAAACCTGCTCCCCATTTCCAGCTACCTAATATTGGGTAAACAATACCCACATAAAGGACAGTGAAGATCATATAACTAGAAAGCTTCACTCTTTCCGCAATAGCTCCTGATACAATCGTAGCAGCAGTAGCAGCAAACATGCCTTGGAATAAGAAATCTGTCCAGTACGTGTATCCACCACCTGCGTAGTCGATAGAAGCACCGTCGCCAGCATCTAAACCAAACCCAGCGAACCCAAGTACACCATCGATGATTCCGAAATCACCTGGGTACATCAAATTGAATCCACAAATCATATAGGTAATCAAACCAATGATGGGTGTAATAGTATTTTTGAAAAGGATATTAACGGTGTTTTTTGACTGGCCAAAACCAGCTTCAACGCCCGCGAAGCCTAAGTGCATAATAAACACTAAAGCTGTTGCCAACATCATCCAGATGTTGTTGGCAGTAAATAATGCAGTAGCACCTGCAGCAGCAGCATCCGCCACGGCGGCTGTTACTTCAACAGGAACTTCAGCAACTACAGCAACCGGAGCTTCCGCTACCGCCACTGAATCTTGCACTACATTCGTCAACAGATTAATCATAGCATGTAATTTTTAGTTCTAAATTATTTTCCTCAGGAAAATCCCAACGTAGGATTTTCAAGCTTTTTTCACAGAATATTGCATACTTTACAAAAACCGGCTCAAAAAATAACCGATTATAGCTGTTAAGCTGCAAATTCAATCTAATTGGGGGTGTTTTAATGCTGTTGAGATGCTAAAGTAATATTTTTACGTATTACTACGTAAATTTTTACTCTGGTTTTTAACTATTTACGTGAATTATTACATATTTCGTTATTTTTCTACCCTGTTTTTAACTAATTCACAAAATTTAGCCTAAACGACGTATAATTTTTACGAAAAATTATCATCCATGTATTTAAATAGATGGGATTAATACATTCAAGCGAATAAATTGGCCTATTGATAAATTGCGATATTCATTATGCACTGTTTCATTCGTATTCAATTCAGTGATGATGAATCAGTAGTTATTGATAGATTAGCTAAAACAAACCCTTTGGATTGAACCAATCAACAAAAGACATCGGAAAAGAAGCCGAAGAGCGGGCGTTAAAGTTTTTGATTGAACTCGGCTACACGCTACAAAAAAGAAATTATCGCTATAAAAGATCGGAAATAGATATAATTGTCCAGAAAGGCAATACGATTGTATTTGTGGAGGTGAAGTTTCGTAAAACCACCAAATTTGGACATCCGGAAGAATTTGTTTCTGATAACCAAAAAAGATCCATCGTGTCTGGCGCTGAACATTTCATCTCAGAAACCAATTGGCAAGAGAACATTCGCTTTGACATCATCGCTATTGATGGACAATTCAATATCGAGCACTTCGAAGATGCGTTTTATTAATTAGCAATTGTGCTCATGATCTATATGAGCAATGCTCATCTATTTTTCCAAACATGCTACTTTGATCATTGTAAATTGAAGTTTAAAAAATATGTAGCACATGAATAGTTCCCAAGATCAACTGGCCCAATTCAACATCACCAAACTGAAAGCAAATTTAGACGACCCTATCATGAAGGAGTTTAAAGACTTTCTAGCCCCTGTCAATCTACTAGCAGAAGAAAGTCCTGGATTTGTCTGGCGACTCAAAGATGAAAATGGTGATGCAGCTATAGAGGTGGAAACACCATTTGATGATCCCTTGATTTTTGTAAACATGTCAGTATGGGAAAATTATGAATCTCTCAGATCATACACCTATGACACCGTGCATAACTACTTTCTAAAAAGCAGAAAGAAATGGTCTGAAAAAATGGACAGCCATCAAGTGGTGCTTTGGTGGGTTGAAAATGGCCATCTTCCTAATTTGGAAGAAGCTAAGCAAAAGTTAGAATTGCTAAAACACAATGGCTCTTCCCCAAATGCATTTAGCTTGAGAGAACTCTATTCAGAAAAAGGAAAATTAATTGAATCATAATGAAAAATATTTTGGCCATCTCAGGGAGCATTAGACAAAATTCATCCAACCATGTTGTCCTTCAGTATATAGGTGAAAAATTCTGTAACGAAATAGATATGGAATTGTATCAAGGTATCGATCAGCTACCACATTTTAATCCAGACTATGACAAGGAACCATCAGCCGAGGTCGTAGAGTTTAGAAAAAAGATAGAATCAGCCGATGGCATTATCATCTGTACACCTGAATACGTTTTTAGTCTTCCTGGAAGTCTGAAAAATGCCATTGAGTGGCTGGTTTCAACAACGGCTCTATCAGGCAAACCTGTTGCTCTTATCGTAGCTGCTGCTTCTGGACATAAAGCTTTAGAGTCGCTAGATTTAATTATGACCACATTAGAAGCTAATATTCCAGCGGATTGCAAATTGCTTATTCAAGGAGTTAAAGGAAAAATCAATTCTGAAGGTCAACTTAATGATGTAGATACTAAAAATAAAATTGAACATAACATGAAGTCATTTCTTTCTTCTTTGAGCTGACTATTTCATATTCAAAATAAAATTTATCTAGCTTTAGCGCTGATTGTTTGATCTATGGAGTCAGGGGAAATAAAATTTTGGCATTCACTTGTCACTAAATTTGGTCTATTTTTTATAGGGCTTATTCTATTAGCCATTTTTACCTCTGGATATTTAATCTATCAAAGAGCTTCAAATATTATTGGTGCATTCAGCAAAGAACGCATCAGCCATAGCTCTCTTTTAGCCGAACAATCTTTTTATTCTTTGTTAGCAGAGGTTGAAAATGATATTTCAGTCATGTCCGAAAACGCCAAGCTGCAAGAATATGCACATACACCCAATCCAGATTTGAAAAATGAAATCGAGCACCTTTTCTATGTCACATTAAAAAATAAGCCCAACTATTTTCAAATCAGACTCATAAGCCTAAACGACTTCGGTCAAGAAATCATCAGACTCGACAAAAAAGGAAAAGAAGTTCTTTCAACTAGTACTGATCTACTTCAAAACAAAAGTGGAAGGCCCTATTTCAAGGAAGCTTTGCAACTAAATCCTGAAGAATTTTATTTCTCCCATATCAGCTTAAATGAGGAATTTGGTGTGGTAAGTCCATCACTTACACCTACCATAAGGGCTGTAAGTTTGATCTATGACAAGGATCAAAAGCCGACTAACATGTTGGTGATCAATTTGGACCTTAGTAAATTCTATCAAGGCCTAAGAAATATAATGACGTCGGGCATAGAATTAATGCTTGTAGATCATTCAGGGCAATATTTATTTGCTTCAAACATGACTAAATGTTTCAGCAAGCAGCTTAAAAGCTATGAAAAATTTGATGTTGATTTCACCGTTCCTTTTTCTGACATAAAAACAGATTCTATTCGTTTTGAGTCCTTAAAAAGCAAAAAAGGCACTTTGCTTTTGTCTCAGATCAAATCACTTTTCTATTCGCAAAACAAACATCAAATTTTTATTCTCGCTTATATGAAAGAAAGCATTGCTTTGAGGAGTGTGTACTATATCAAACAGTATAGTTATCAAATTATCCCGATTGTGTCATTGGCGGCACTCATCATTGCTATGATATTCATAAGAATATTAGCGCTAAGAATTGGATCAATCACGCAAGCCATGGGCGATTATGAACAAGAATCCCCGCCTGTTATCAAGGTCTCCGAGAATCGAAAAGACGAATTGGGAGTACTTGCCAGAACCTTTATAAAAATGAAGGCACGAATTATCCAACAAGTAGAAGACCTAAGAAGTGCGTTGGACAAAGAACAAAAAGCTGTTGTGGAAAAAGACCAGTTCTTGCAAAACATGAGTCACGAATTGAGAACTCCTCTAAATGCAATTTTGGGTTTGACACAACTTATCAAAAAAAACAATCCAACGCCTGAGCAAGAACCGATTGTCAATGCCATACATAGAAGTGCACAGTCATTAGCAGGACTGATGTATGACATACTAGATCATCATAAACTCATAGAAGGACAAGTTCAGTTGAAATTCAAACCCGCAAACATCTCTGAATTACTTTCTGATATTCACTCAAGCTACAGGTTTGAAGCCATCAACAAAGGCCTTGGTTTTGAACTAAATATTGATCCATCTTTACAAGGCATTTACCATCAAACTGATGCCTTACGTTTTACTCAAATCATTTCCAACCTAATCGTCAATGCTATCAAATTTACTGACGCCGGGAAGGTGATACTTGAAGCTACTGTTGATGCAGATGAATCATTGACAATAAACATTATAGATACAGGAAGGGGTATTTTATCTGAAAATTTAGAGAAAATCAGAGAACGGTTCTATCAAGAAAAGCACAACTCTTCGTCGTCAGATGGATTTGGCCTGGGACTATCTATTGTGAAGCAATTGATAGATCTGTTTTCTGGAGAATTAATCATAAAATCTGAAATTGGTGTTGGTTCCACATTTACAGTAAAACTACCTCTACAAGTAACTGATTATCGTACCAACAAGAATAGCGATTCTATGCAACGCCTTTCTTTTGATGACCTTGAAGAAAACAAAACTATTCTGCATCTAGAAGATGATGAATCAGCACGGCTCCTCATTCATCAATTGATTCAATCTCCTAAAATTGAGCTCATTCAAACCAACAACTGGGCGTTTGCTAAACAATGTATTGAAAAGCAAAACCCTGACCTGATCATAAGCGACTTGATGATAGAGAATTTTGATATGAGTGAAATGCTTACTACCATAAGCAAAAAGCCAAGTATCCCCATCATTGTCGTCTCTGCGCTGGAGGAAATACAAATGCAAAAGATCAGCAATTACTATTTGCAAAAACCTTTTGACATCGAACAATTCCTAGACTTGTGTTTTATTATTCTAAACAAGGACAAATGTGATCAACCCAAATTGTCCAACAGCTATGAACAATACGACCACGATAAGGTCAAAATTGAAAAATTCATGACGCTGTTAATTTCTGAATTTGAAACTTATATTGAAAGAATAGATCAAGCTTTTGAAAATCAAGATGAATCAGAATGGATAGCCATTCGACACAAACTCATCACTCACATCAGAAGTCTTGAATTGAATAATTTGAATGAGCAACTTCCCGTTCAATTGGCTGATTTAAGTAATCAGAAATTGTCCGTGATCAAAAAATTATTGAGCTATAATCTGAGCTATTTCAGGAATGAATCTCGGTTACTTCAATAACCTGATTTTGTTTAGCAATTCTTTTTCATATAGGTCACTAATAGAAATTTCTTCAGATCCCACCTGTACATCCCCACTGGCTATGCTGTCGATATGATTGACATTCACAATGTATGACCTTTGAATGCGCTGAAAGTAATCTGGTAATTTTGCAGCCAATTCCGTCAATGTCATCAACGTAAGCAGTTTTTTGTTTTCGAAAACCAATTCTGCATAATTAGCTGCAGATTTTACGTATTTCACTTCCTTCAAATCTACTTTCACCAATTTGTTTCCATCTTTTACGAAGATCTGATCAGACATAGAAACCGATGTACCCTGTAGACTTTTCACTTTTTGCATTCCTTTAAAAAAACGAGCAAAATCAATTGGCTTCACTAAAAAGTCCACTATTTGCTCATAATCGTATGACTCAGAAGCAAAATCCCGATTGGCTGTAATCATAATCACTGATGTGCCAGAATCTACAGTCTGTAATATTTCTTTTCCGGTAATATCTGGGAGGTTATAGTCCAAAAGAATGACATCAAAATTATTCTGGCTAATCAAATTGATGGATTCAAAGCCACTATTCGTCACAGTGACATTTGATACAAAGTCCACCTTCGAACAAAAATGCTCCAAAAGGTCACAAATCAGGGGGTCATCATCTACAATGAGGCAGTGCATGTTTTATCAATTCATCCGATAGTTTCATCCACCAAGATAGCCATTTCGTCCTTTAGTCAATAAATGGATATAGGAATGAATTATCATTGATTTTACAATAATTAACCAAAACTAAACATTACTTCCGATCTAAAAATAAACAAAAGCATGAACGCTAAAAGTATTGTCTTTTCCGTCATTCTATCACTAGGCACTTTAATAACCTCAGCACAAGGATGTGTAGCCATCAGAGGTTTTAGTGGATGCTCTACAGGGCTATCCAACACTTTTGGTAGTTCAAAAGGCGAACTTTTCGTTAATACTGGATTTCGCTATTTCAAGTCCTTCCGACATTTTCGTGGCAGTCATGAAGAAACAGAGCGCATAGAAAATGGCACCGAAGTAATCAATAAAAGCTACTTCATGGACATTTCACTGACCTACGGCATTACTGATCGCCTGTATGGTACGCTGACAGTTCCTCTCACTCATCACAATCGATCGTCTATGTATGAGCATGGCGGCAATCCCCCAAGCGGTCTTGGCGAAAGACACGAAACTTCAGCTCGTGGCTTGTCAGATATTCGAATGGGTGTGGGTTATTGGTTGGTAGATCCAAACAAAGGCAAAAAATATAATTATGCCTTAGGGCTTGGATTGAAATTGCCCACTGGCAACTACGAATACAAGGATAATTTTTACAATCAAGGAGAAAACAGAGACGAGACTCGATATCAAGTAGTTGATCAATCCATCCAACCTGGAGATGGAGGCACTGGCATTACCGTGGACGTGCAGGGTTTCCACATCCTTTCGGATAAATTTGTTCTCACCTCCAACCTTTTCTATCTACTCAATCCTAAAGAAACCAATGGCATACTTACCAGATCTGGTACAAGCGAATTTTCTTGTCCTGATCAATATGCTTTTCGAATCGGGACATTCTACAATTCTAAAATTCAAGGACTCAGCCTTTATACTGGAGGGCGAGTAGAAGGTGTGCCTTCCAATGATTTAGTAGGCGGTAGTGCAGGGTATCGACGACCTGGATATGCCATTTCTATAGAGCCAGGATTGGCCTACAGTAAAAATAATTTCGCCGTGAATGTAAGTGTTCCAATTGCCGTATTTAGAAATCGTGTGCAAAGCTACTCAGACAAACAATGGACGGAGACAACAGGCGAATACAAAAATGGAGATGCGGCATTTGCCGACTACTTGTTGAGCTTCACTTTCACCTATCGAATTGGGGGGAAACACGGCGAGGACATGCTAATGGATTTTGTGCCTAGTTGGAATGAAGATGCTTATCAAGATTAAAACTGAACGAACAAGTAAAACTAGTAATATGAACAGATTAATACATTTTGCGATACTAATCGCTTTTTTGACTACGGCCTGTAGCCCAAGTCAAAATACAGTTGAAACTAAAGAAGAACCAACAGGCGCCGAAAATGTGGCCTATCAATGGGGTAAAATAGCCCTGGAAGCTACGGCGAACGATACGGACATGTTTAAGCCCAGACCTACCATTACCAGTAGATTTTTGGGGTTGATTTTCACTTCCATATTTGATGCATGGACGCGCTACGATGAAAAAGCTACGCCTGTGTATCTATCTGGAGTAGAAAGACGCCCTGCCAACGAGCTTACCACTCGCAACAAAGAAATAGCCATCAGTTACGCCGCTTATCGGGCCATGTCAGAGTATTACTATTCGGACTCTACCATGTACCGGAATTTCATGGTCAAACTGGGACTCGATCCAGATGATATGTCATTGGATCCTTCTACTCCAGTAGGTATTGGGAATTTGGCCGCCAAAGCCGTAATAGAAGGACGTAAAGGCGACGGATCGAATCAGTATGGAGAACTATCAGGCGAAATGGGAAAACCATATTATGACTACACGGAATATGCTCCAGTAAATTCCGTTAATGAAAACATAGACATCAACAGGTGGCAACCAAAATATTTTGCTGATGGCAAGGGAGGAAAATTTGCTCCAAGCTGTCTGACACCATACTGGCAATTAGTAAAACCATTGATGCTCGATTCCTCCAGCCAATTCCGCCCAGGCCCTCCACCGATGGTAGGTTCAGAGCAACTAGAACAAGAAGTAAAAGAAGTCATTGACTTACAGGCAGGACTTACAGATGAAAATCGTGCCCTAGTTGAATTCATGAGAGACGGCCCTAAGTCCGTACAGCAGGCGGGTCATTGGCTGATCTTTGCACAAAATGTTTCGATCAGAGATAATCATACTTTGGATGATGATGTTAAAATGTACTTTCTTGTGGAAGCTGTTGCCATGGATGGGTTTATCGCTTGCTGGGATTCCAAAATGTTTTATGACTACGCCAGACCCTATGCATTAGTCCATGACTACTACCAAGATCAGGTGATCAAAGCTTGGGGTGGACCAGAGGTCGGCATGACCGAAATGAAAGGGGAACAATGGAGGCCCTATTCTCCAGAAACCTTCCTTTGCCCTCCATTCCCTAGTTATGTGTCAGGCCATAGTACTATTAGCGGTGGATGCGCCGAAGCACTAAGATTATTCAAGGGTGACGACAATTTTGGAGCTTCTGTAGATTTAGTTCCAGGCATTATGACGGAACCGAATAATTTGGGTGACACGGTTACATTGAATTTTCCAACCTTCACCAAGGCGGCGGAAATGGCAGGAATCTCTAGAGTGATGGGAGGTTATCACATTCAAGCCGATAATATCGAAGGTTTGAATCTGGGTAGAAATGTAGCCAGAGACATCTATAAAAAATATCTCAAGCTAGTGGGTGACGAAAAAGAAGCCATCTAAAAACATAGCGGCATGAGCGTCAAGGAAATATCAGAAAAAATAGATAATGGGCTTTTTGCCCTAGCAGACAAATACGGCATTGTATTGCTAGAACTATCAATTGGATTGATCTATATGTGGTTTGGGATACTTAAGTTTTTCCCAAACTATAGCCCCGCTGAAGTTTTGGCAGCCGATACCCTAGACCTCCTAACGCTACATTTTTTTGACAAGAAAATTTTGATATGGGTTCTCGCTTTTGGAGAGCTTTTAATTGGCTTGGCGCTGATACTAAAACTCAAATCCAAATATGTGATTTGGGGATTACTTGTTCATATGGGAGGGACGTTCTCTCCCATTTTTTTCTTTCCTGAGCAAGTCTTTACACATCCACCCTTTGGATTTAGTATGGTAGGCCAATACATAATGAAAAATATAGTGATTATCAGTGCTGCTTTAGTGATCTACACCAAAAATATCAGAAGCCTGGGTTGAATATATGGTTGAACCTTATGCTGAGTTCTTTTTACAACCCGAAACGATAATTTGCAGATAGCATGAGCTGTTGTTTGGATTTAAGAAATCCATATTCAGCTCTAAACTGCCAAATAGGATTGAGCTGAAAATTAGCTCCCAATAGCATGTTCCATTCGTACAATAATCTCTTGTCGAATTTGTAGTGCACAGTAGATGTACCGATTCCACTCAATAATTCACTAGCACTTTCGCCAGCTCCTACAATAGCAGTGGCTACACCATGCACCGTATTATAAGTAGCCTCCTGTTTGGCTTGTTCGATTCTTGAAAGGTCATTCCATTCGGAACTACTGGTATAATCTACCCATTCGTTTTCCAAATCGGCAATGGTACTATTGGCCTCATCTATCCTTTGGTCCAAGGCATCCAAAGCGGCGCCATCCAAGCTCAAGGCTTCTTCCAAGCTTATCTTACCAGAGGTTTGGCTTTCGAGCTTTTGGAACTGTGCTCCACCATAAAAAGCCCAAAAACGTCCTGGTGTTTTAGTAGGAACTCTTTTGATTAACCGCATACCACTCACTTCCACTAAGACTGGTTTATCTAACCGTTCGTTGGTAGTCCAAGACCAGCTATAATCAGCCGCCAACACGACTGGGCCTAAGGGCACCATAGCAATCAGGTTAAAGCCATAATATTGTCCTCTCAACTCAGTTACACTTTCTATCTCTATAGGTGCCGTTAGGCTCACCACCTGCTCACCCCATATCTTTCCATAATATCCTGAAACAGCCAAAAATGGAAAGACCCAGGTGTCAGCTCTAAAACACAATGTATTGATTCTTCCCGATGAAGGTCCAAATTCTATCTGATCACTAACCCCTTGTAACTTATCAAAATCTGGATCTTCTCCTGGTTGGGTAAAAGCCAATGACATATTTTCAAGAACAATATCTTGCCTGTTGAATAAAGTATTCACCATCAACCCGTGAGGTAATTGCAACTCATAACCTTTAGCGTAGGCCTTTTTACCTAAGAGCGGAAACAAATAAGGATACTTTTTCCCAATTTGAGTACTGTCAATATTCTGCGCCATACCTACAGAAGCGATAAAAGTAAAAATGAGTATGAGTTTTATTTTCATATGAATGTCATATTTAGATACTAATTTCAATAAGATAATTGATCTGGACATAATAAAATTAACGTAGCTCGACTGCTCTTATCTATAGTCCAAATGACGCAAATCACCAGATAAATAATAAGAATCCAAGAGCCATACCAACCTTCTCCGATCATTGTGATTTTCTATATTCGATGATTTCTATCTAACAAATTTAATTAGACATCATATAAATTCGCTCGATCAACTCTTTGAATTTGTCCTTGATGATTCGACGCTTCAATTTAAGCGTCGGTGTAAGCTCTCCGGTGTCGATGCCCCAAACAGTCTCCATCAACTCGAACTTTTTGATTTGCTCCCAGTTGCCAAATTCCTCATTAAAACGAGAAATTTCAGACTGAAATAATTTTATCACTTTTGGATGTGCAATCAAAGACTTATTATCTAAAGAAGTGATTCCATGATCTGCTTGCCAATCTTTGAGTGTATCGAAGTTAGGGACAATAAGTGCTGAAGGAAATTTACGCCCTTCTCCCACTACCATGATTTGCTCAATGTATGTACTTTCTTTGAATTTATTCTCCATCATCTGAGGAGCAATATATTTCCCACCAGAGGTTTTGAACATTTCCTTTTTTCGATCTGTGATTCGAAGAAAACCTTCTTCTACCACACCGATATCACCTGTATGAAACCAACCATCTTGGATCACTTCAGCTGTAAGTTCAGGTGCTTTGTAATACCCCATCATGACATTAGGTCCTTTACAGAGGATTTCACCATCTGGCGCTATTTTCACCTCTACATGATCAATCAACTTACCTACTGCACCTATTCTAACATGTTCTGGAAAAGCAGCCGTTGCCGTGATCACAGGAGATGTTTCAGTTAATCCATAACCTTCACACACTGGGATTTCAGCCGCCCAAAAAATTCTTGCCAGCCGCGGCTGAAGTGCTGCAGCTCCAGATGAAATCAATTTCAGCTGCCCGCCTAATGCTTCTTTCCATTTAGAAAAAATTAGTTTGCGAGCAATTTTTAGTTTGAACAGATACCAACCGCTGAAATCGCCATTCGGGTCGTACTTCAATCCTAAATCAATGGCCCAAAAGAACAATTTTCGTTTGATCAACGGCAACTCATACCCTTTGGATACTATTTTGTCATACACCTTCTCCAACAATCGAGGCACACAGGTAAACATATTTGGATGAACCTCCTTAATGTTATCTCCAATCTTATCCATGCTTTCTGCATAGTACACCGACAAACTGTTGTAGATATAGACGTACAACGCAGTTCGCTCATAGATATGGCACATCGGCAGAAAACTCAATGTACTATCCTCTCCGGGTATCATAGTACCCATGATCCGCTGAGAGACTCCAAGCGTATTCGTGACAATGTTATTGTGACTCAGCATCACACCTTTTGGTCTGCCAGTTGTCCCTGAAGTATATATAATGGTCAAAAGATCGGAAGGTTTTACTTGATCTTTCAATGCTTCGACGTTTTTCAGATCACCTTGAGGATCTTTTTCTTTTACCTCCTTCCAATGGTTTACTCCTTCTACTTCGTCAAATGAAAAGATGTATTTAATATCCAAAGAAGCAGTGGCAGTTTTTACTTTTTCAATCAGCTCCTGATCGGAAGCAAATACCATTTTGACCTCGGCATGTTGAAAAATATACTCATAGTCTTCAACTGTAATGGTAGGATACATGGGCACTGTGACTACGCCAATCTGCTGACAGGCAAAATCCACAAAGTTCCACTCTGGTCTATTGGGGGAAACAATCGCTACTTTATCCTCTGGCTTCAATCCTATGGCCAGCAAACCAAGACTCAGCTGGTTTACAATTTCAACTACTTCATCTGTGCTATACCCTTTCCATTGACCAGATTCCTTAAAATTAAGTGCTTTGTCTAGTGGGTTTTTTTCTTTCTGATAATATAGGAAGTCAAATACTCGTGTGGCCGTCATATTGTTTCTGTAGTAATCTTCTAAGATACTTATTCTGGTAGTTTCGGCTGCCCTTTTTTGAGTTTTTCTAAATCAAAATCCTGAACATTTAAGCGTCTCAGGCGATAAGCATTCATTGCGGTTTTACCTAATCGATTAGTCAATTTGTGATTGATGTAAGCACCTACTACGGCTCCGACCCCTGGAATCAGCTGAAGTAATTTGGCCAAATCCAAATGATCTCGATACTCTTGTTGGAAAGAACGCCAATCGAAAGCATTGATATCTTTTGGTAGTTTATTTTTTTGTACTTCCCAGTTACTTAAGATCAGATAGATTTCATTTCTTCTTTTCTGGCTCGAAAAGGCCAATTGAAAAACATACAATATAAAAAGTCGTTCTTTGTAATCTTTAGTGTCGATGCCATAAGAAGCCGCAATATCGAAAAGCATCTTCATTTTGATGGATAGCCAAAGTGGAAAGTCGGCTAGCCCACTTACAAACCCACCAAAACCAGTGATAGCCCCTTCCGCGGTAGCTGTAGACGTATACTTGTTTATTTTGTCCTTGACCTGCTCTTCAATATCCATCAACGATCTCACATCAGTATTAGGCTTAGTAGTAAAATCGGCGCCAAACAATACCGCCCGGGTCAACTCCTTGATTACTTTTGTCATGATTCGGTGCAGTCGCTCTGGCCACAAACTATTGATCTTCGTTTGCAATTTTCGAATCGCCGCATTGGAGATAGATGGCGTACGTTGCATAGTTACTTGCCATTCTGCTAATTCATGCGCTATTTTTTCCTCGTAGCTAGACATTCGTCAATTGTTTTTGCATTTCAAATTGCTGAAGATCACGATTGAATCCCAATTTTTCTAAGAAGCTAATAATACCTGTCTCTTTAGATTCTATATTCAATATGGACATTTTTTTGTTCACGCTCAGCGCATGTGCGCGACAGATCAATGCCGTGCCTATACCTTGTTTCCTATGGGCTGGATGTACGGCCAGCTGAGTAATTCTTCCATTCCGGGGTTGAAAAATCATATAACCTATGAGCATTCGATTATTTCTTGTTTCCAAAATGATCTCGTGGGGTAGGTGATACTTTACCTGATTCAATTGATCGAGCATACTGGATTGTATCTCTCCCAAGGTTTGGTATTCCTCTATCGAGGATGCTCTAACGGTCTTAATCTCAACTGACGAACGAGCCTCACGTTTTAGTCTGGCATCTTTCAACATCAAACATTGGAATGTTTTAACTTTTCCGAATCCTGCTTTTTCATAAGCTTTAATTGCCACTTCATTCTCAACCAAAACTTCAAGTACACATTTTTTGACTCCTTCTTCCAACAAAGCAGGCTTGATATAATCATACATTTTAGACGTCAGACCGAGACCCAAGTAGCCAGGTATTACACCAGTTCCTCCATTGTAGGCTGCCCATTGACCCTCATATTCGTTAGTGGTTTGAAAAATAAAGCCAACTAATTTATCTCCAGAAAAAACACCAGGTGACAAGTCGAAATTGATGTTCAATTTAAACAACATCCGATCTTCAAATGCTTCTCTGGTCATCTTCATATTGACTTGGTACTTAGAAAATGCTTCTATAAATGACCGGTGCATTTGACCAAGGTCTTCTTTGGACAAAGTCCTATATTTCAAGTCTGATTCCATCAGCAGAGTCTGGCACCGTTGGGTAGTTTTCTTTCTACAGAAGAGAGAACGATATCTCCATTTTCATCCGCAAAACCTGTAACCAATACTTCCGACATAAATTTGCCTATTTGTCTTGGTGGAAAATTGATTACGCCAATGACTTGCTTGCCTATCAATTCATCTAACGAATAATGGACTGTGATTTGTGCACTTGATTTCTTTACGCCTATTTTTTCTCCAAAATCAACAGTCAATTTGTAGGCTGGTTTTCTTGCTTCTGGATAAGGTTCGGCGGATAGGATAGTACCTACTCTCAAGTCTACCTTTTCAAAATCATCCCAACTGATTAATTCGTGATTCATATTCTATCTAAAACCTTTTTGATTAAATCATCCACAACTTTTGCTGGCTCTTTAGCAAATTCGTGAGTCACCCGATTGGCAAGAATGGCGTTCAAACTTAAAACCTCATGACCCAGCATTCTACCTAAGGCATAATAACCAGCGGTTTCCATTTCAAAATTCGTTAACCTAAAATCATCCTGCCGAAACTCATTCAGGACATCCATAAATCCTGGTAATTTATTCTTTGCTCTCAAAGTTCTACCTTGTGGTCCATAAAACCCTGGGCAGGTCACCGTGTTACCATGAATCATATCAAAAGCTAACCGGCCTTTCAAAATTTTGGAACCAGTTACTGCATACGGCTCGAACGGCAGACCAGTTGCTGATTGAAGCGCTTTTGAAATGGCTTGTTCTTCTTTGGTTTGTTCCAAATGGTAATAGCACATGAGTGTATCCAGTCCTACAGCCATTTCAGAAGCTAAAAGTGACCCTACTGGAATATCCTTTTGCATACTACCAGAGGTCCCAATTCTTATGATATTTAAGCTTGTTTTTTTCTCCTTGATGGTGCGAGTAGTCAAATTTACATTGACCAATGCATCCAATTCGTTTAGGAATATCTCTATGTTATCAGTACCCATACCGGTACTCATCACAGTGAGCACTTTTCCCTTATATACCCCTCGGTGAGTGACAAACTCTCTATGTTTTGTTTTGAAATCTACGCTTTCAAACAACTCAGTGATCTTTTCTACACGGTCAGGGTCACCAACTGTTAAGATCGTATTCGATATATCTTCTGGTTTTAAATTCAGATGATAAACACTGCCGTCAGGATTTAATATTAGATCTGTTTCGGAAATTTGGGTCATGCTACTTCAAGAACAATTTATTCCTGAAAAGATAGCAAAAACTAAAAGATCAAAAGAAACAAAGACAGGTTATGCGTCTACCTTCTGTGCTGGATTCCCAAAGACTGTATCACCATCAGCTACGTCTGCAATCACTACAGATCCAGCTCCTACCCGAGCATTTTTGCCTATTTTGACGCTGCTCACTATGACAGAACCAGCTCCAATAAAAGCATTTTCGCCAAGCTCAACATTGGCACTCACCGTAGCTCCGGCTCCTATTTGAACAAAATCACCAAGCTTGGCATCATGATCTACGGTGCATCCGCTGTGCAAGATACAGTGATTAGCCAAATCGGAGCCAGCACCTAAGGTCACATTGGCATTGATGAAATTACCATGGCCGAGCACAGCTGACTTGGCAATATGTGCCGAAGCGTGAATCGCATTGGTGGGCATTACTTTACGCTTTTCGATCAATGTTTTTGCAATAGTCTGCTTCTCCTTGCTATCGTCCGTGGCCACAAAGGCCTCGCATTTTTGGCCGATCAGTTTGAGAAATCCCTGATCATTAGTTTTACCCAGTACAGGAATATTATCTATTTCCGTGTCATGCAGTTTTTTATCATCATCAAGGAATCCGTATACTACGTTTCCATTAGATTCAAATATTTCAAGTGCAGCTCTACCTAGGCCACCAGTTCCAAAAATGATTACGGGATTTTCCATGCCGCAAAGTTAGAGAAAAGTAGAATTAATTCTTTCTAAAAATGTAAAGAGAGTGCACTTGGGTACAATTAACATCAGTAATAGAGGAACGTAATAAATTTTAAATCGAGCCAAAGTGCCAAAATTGGGGGCGGAATAGGTGAGAAAAACTGAAAGGGCACTGACATAAATCAGTATGGCCAAAAGTTCAGGAGTCCATTTTATCTTGTGTTTTACAAGTGTATACCCTGCCAAGGTCATCCCAGCTAAAAGGAGGAAATTTTCTAAACTTGAAAGTACTGCCGGGAAAGTTAATACTTCACCAATAACAGGGCGAAACAATCCTGAAAACCATAGATAAGGTACATTGACCAAAACATCCAAACCATTACCAAACCAATTAAACGTATAGACAGCACCTTCAGGCGCTAATTTCATAAAGGCCTCATGATTTTCTTGCATGACTTGCCAAATCTTACCATAAGTCAAATTGGGACTAAGCCAACTAAAAAATAAAAATACTGGAACAGACAAAGAAGCGAATATTATACTACTCTTTTTCCAAAATCCTGAAATCTCCCACTTTTTCCAAATCGGAAGATGAAACCCGATCAGATATACGAGTAAAGGAAGGAGTACCGCAGCGATATAATACTTGAAAATGACGATTATAATGAGTGAAAGAATTCCTATGGTAAAATGACCGAAGTGAAACTTTCTTTGAGAAAGCCAGGACAGATAAACACCAAGTAAAAATGTAAGTGCTCCAAATACCAGACTCTCTTTGAGCAATCCAGAAGACCAAAACATGATGGATGGAAAATAAAGAAAGGACAACAATGCAGGAGTTTTAAGATAGCTTTTCCAAAGCACAAGTTTGTCCACTAAGTAAAATGAACCAAAAAAACTAAACATTGAAAAATACGCTGATAGTAACCAGTAATCAGCCTGAGTCACCAGCTTAAGAACAGCCACCATTCTGACAAAATAAATGGCTCTAACCTGCCAACTATCGTCAAGATCTCTTGTAATAGCTTCATAAAATTGGGGAAATCCCAATTTTGACAATCTTTCAGCATCTTCGTAAAATCGAATCGTATCCCCTCCTTCGTAAAAGGTATGAAAGAGCAAACCAAGTAATATCCCACAACACACTTTGTAAACTAAAGCAGGCCAAAAATGCTTGCTTAAAATTCCATTCTTGTATCTCTGATAATACCAATAACCAGCTCCAAGGAGAATTACAATATTGATAATATAAATTAGGAATTTGGACAAGGGCTAACTATTGATCAAGCTGACCCCAATTTTACAGGATAGACACTTCTTTTTCAAACAAAAGTCATTTCTTAGTCCGATCAGTGCCTGGGTGTCGAATGCATCCTTCGATTTCATTCCCAATTCTTGCCATGTTTTAGTGATATGATTTTTCTCTGGGGATAAGCTTTGAAGCAACCCAACTGCTTTGTCCATGTAGCCGCCTTCATCTGTGTACTGAGCATAAGCCGCCAACAAAGGAGCTACTGAATTAATCATAATTAAATCAATACTTGATTTTCCAATTGTCTTTGTGCTTCGATTTCCTTCCTTACCAAAATCATAATGTTTCAGCCAGTAAGATGAGACTTCAAACTCAAACATCATTCTAAGTTCTTTTTGATCAGCGAAATGGATGAACTGATCGAAACATTTCACATTTTTAGAAAGAAATGAAGCAAACTGTGCCAAACGTACTGTGGGAAAATTACCTGGCCTTAGCCTCAGAAATTTCCATTCGGCTTTCATTAAAACTAGATTATCAAGTCTATATTTTTTAGACAAATAATCAAACTCTTTACCAAGTTCCAATCCATAGTCTTCATTCGCTCCTGGTAGAAATCCAGCCATGCCGAAAATTAGTGCTTCTACCTGCTCAAGTTTCTCTGCATGCTTGATGAGTATCTTATGATTTAGGCTTTGTGCCAATTTCAGAAATGGCTCTTCATTGGCCTTGAAACCAAAATTTTTGGCCAGTAGTTGATAAGTAGTTTCTTCCCAATTTCCGTTATTCTTCTCCAAAAGGTGATGGATGTACTCAGATTTTTGTTTTAGCCTCATCACTCCTACCTGCTCAAGCATAGACCATTTATCGATGTTTTTCACCTGATCAAACTGTGTAGCACATGGTATCTTATCAGGACTTTTGATGAGTTGATTGCACTTTTTGAGCAGTTCTGGTTTGATTCGGTTTTGAAGTTCCAGCACTGGTAGTATTTGTCCGTTGGCCATTTGCACTTCTTCATCATGCTCCCAAACCACATGGAGCACTACGTTATTATAAGCTTCATCATGTTGATGTTTATGTCTATTCCAATCAGACGATTTTAGATGTATTTCAATATGCCCGTACCATGTAATATCCCCAATGAGTAATTTGGCATTCAAGAAGTCTGGACCAGCATCAGTGTTATAATTCCCAATTGAATATACCTGAATGGGAAGTCCGTCTGAGGTAGTCAATAGAGTGGCATTAAATTTTTGAAATTGCCAGATAAAATGTAAAAATGATTCTCGCAAGGTTGGTCAATTTGGTTGGTCAATTCTCAAAGTACAGATTCTAATTTAGTTTTTGAAACCTTAAACTCAAAATCAAGTCAGTCCCAACTTTTGCTGAAATGATGCATCTCCAGTATCAAAGTCTTCCATTTTTTTAAGTAAGCCACTGACAGTATGATCAGATACAAATAAGTTTAGATTAGAAAATTTCACAAAACCTTCGTTGAGCATATGATTGAATAGCCCAAGTAATTGATCATAAAACCCATTAATATTTAGAATGCCAATTGGTTTTTGTACTAAACCCAATTGTGCCCATGTCAATATTTCTGCAAGTTCTTCTAGCGTTCCAAAACCACCTGGCAAGGCAATAAAGCCGTCAGAATTCTCAACCATAGCAGTCTTTCTTTCATGCATATTTTTGGTCTGAATCAATTCTGTTACATCTGTATTGGTAATTTCCACCTGATCCAAGAATTCGGGTATAATGCCTGTAACTGACCCACCATTACTCATGCAAGCTTGCGCTACCGCACCCATGATGCCAATTCTAGCCCCGCCATAAACCAGTCGAATATTTCTATCTGCAAGGGCTGTCCCTAGTTCTGTAGCTATTTCCACATAGCGCACATCTTTGCCCAACGACGATCCACAATACACACAAATACTTTTCATTCAACTAATATAGTTGTTGGTTGTAACTTTCCACTACTGATAGATACCATTTCAAAGACCCTCTTTCCAAAAAAGGTTGGACGTGTGAATGGATAAAGATAAATTTGCGCAAATTTTAAGTACAGCAATGGCCAAGGAAAAAATCAAGGTGGAAGAAAAAAGGGCTCTCAATAAGGAGAATTTTGGTAAGCTCTACGGGATATTTAAGTACTTAATACCGTATAAAACCAAGTTTGTCATTGGGTTGGTTTTTTTGGTGTTGGGAAGTTTCCTATTGCTCGCATTTCCATTTATTGCTGGCAAATTGATAGATGTAGCCTCTGGAGAAGGTAGCTGGTTCCTCAATGACATCAACAGCATAGCTTTGAGTTTGGTTGTCATCCTTTTTCTGCAAGGCGTTATATCGTTTTTTCGAGTCTACCTCTTTGCTCAGGTGAGTGAAAATGCGATGGCCGATGTACGATTCGATCTTTATAAAAAACTACTTTTCCTTCCGATTACATTTTATGATCGTCATCGCACGGGAGACTTAATGAGCCGAATGTCTTCGGATGTCACTCTTTTACAAACCACCTTCTCAACCACCTTGGCGGAAGTGATCAGACAAATTGTGACTTTAGTTGCAGGTATCATTATCATTTTCGTCATTACACCTGCATTAAGCACATTTATGATTATGACTTTGCCATTGATCATCATTGCAGCGATGATTTTTGGCAAGAAAATAAGAGGGTTATCCCGTCAATCACAGGATGAATTGGCCAACTCATCAACCATCGTAGAGGAAACACTACAATCTATCTTAGCAGTAAAATCCTTTACGAATGAATTATTTGAAAAAGCCAGGTATCATAAATCACTCAAACGAGTAGTAGCCCTTGCGCTTAAAACTGCCGCCTTTAGAGCAGGGTTTATTTCATTTATCATTTTCGCTTTATTTGGTGGGATGGTAGCCATCTTATGGTACGGTGCACTCCTTTTACAACGTGGAGAAATGACATTAGGAGACTTAACCTCGTTTGCTTTTTATACGGCCTTTATCGGTGGTTCTATTGCTGGGATCGGAGACTTATTCGGCCAAGTACAACGAGCAATAGGTGCATCAGAAAGAATTTTGGAAATACATGATGAATCTTCCGAAACAGAAGGAACTGAAAGCCAAGACTTAGAGAGATTTAAGGGAGACCTTTCATTCAATGAAGTAGAATTTCAATACCCTAGTCGAAAAGACATGCCAGTACTAAGTGGTTTAACTATGCACATTGAACCTGGTGAAAAAGTGGCTATCGTGGGCAAAAGTGGTGCTGGCAAATCCACAATCGTTCATTTACTTATGCGGCTGTACAACGAGTTCAATGGCCACATCAAAGTGGATGGACAAGACATCCAATCCTATGACCTCTCGGCTTTCAGAAAGAACATAGGTATTGTTCCACAAGAAGTCATTCTTTTTGGAGGTTCCATCAGAGAGAACATCGCTTACGGCAAACCTAACGCCACACAAGAAGAAATAGATGCCGCAGCACAAAAAGCTCATGCGCTGGAGTTTATCAATTCATTTCCAGAAGGAATGGATACCATAGTGGGGGAAAGAGGCGTCAAACTTTCTGGTGGACAGCGTCAGCGAATAGCAATTGCACGTACAATTTTGAAAGATCCTGCTATTTTAATCCTAGATGAAGCCACAAGCTCATTAGATGCTGAGTCTGAACAGCAAGTGCAATTGGCACTCAATGAACTGATGAAAGGAAGGACAACATTGATCATCGCGCATCGTCTGGCAACCATAAAAGAAGTGGATAGAATCTACGTTATCGAAAACGGTAAGATCAAAGAATCTGGTGCACATAAAGAATTGATAGACAATGTTAAAGGAACATACCATCATCTGGTCAATTTGCAACTTGTTAATTAAGCATAGTAATCTGCAATAAATTTCATTATCTCCCTGATTATCATTTCCTTTGCGCTTTGTTAATTGAAAATATCAGCTAACAAGAGTAAAAACCACCAAGATAAACATATTCATGATTCTCAATTTGTTTTCGGGCACTAACGAAGCCCTGCTTTTCGGCGTCTTCGGAATTGTGATCATTCTCTTCCTAGCTGTAGACCTTGGCCTTGTGCATAAAGGCCCAGCAAAAATCACTCAAAAAGATGCTTTGTTGCAGACCATATTTTGGGTAGTAGTCTCATGTATTTTCGGTGGGCTGATTTACTATTTTGGTGGTGGCTCTCAAGATGCGCTTGAGTACTTCTCTGCATACGTTACGGAGAAAGCACTTTCGGTTGACAACATTTTTGTGATCCTATTGATTTTAAGATACTTTAAGATCAAAGATGAATATTACCACGACATTTTATTTTGGGGCATACTAGGAGCAATTGTATTTAGGGCAGTATTCATATTCCTAGGTGCTCTTCTAATTGGAGAATTTCATTGGATTCTTTACATTTTCGGTGTTTTTCTTGTCTATTCAGGTATCAAAATCTTCAACGAAGATGATGATATGGAAATTGAACCTGAAAAAAATGTACTCACCAGATGGGCTAAAAAAGTACTGCCAATATCAACAGACGATCGTGGTGGAAGATTTGCATTTATTGAAAAAGGGAAACTTTGGTTCACTCCATTATTCTTGGTAATTCTTTTGATCGAATCTACTGATTTGATTTTCGCAGTCGATTCTATACCCGCAGCATTTGCCATTACTCAAAATGAGTTTGTCATCTATACTTCAAACATTTTTGCTGTAATGGGACTGAGAGCCATGTTCTTTCTTTTAGCCAATATCTTGGATCGTTTCTATCTTTTGCAAAAAGGACTTTCTATTGTACTCATTTTTATTGGTGTAAAAATGTTGATGGAGATGAGCATAGTTCAGCAGGGCTTTCAAATGGCTTTTGGCATTGAACATGCACATATTCCAATCATTTGGTCATTTATAGTAATTATGGCTGCTCTTACTCTATCAATAGTCCTTTCTATTATGTTTCCTCAAGAAGAGGAAATTGTAGAACCTGTAGAAACCACAAAAAATTAATTGCCATAATCATTACTTTTGAGGTCTAATTTTCGTTAGCCATTTATAAAAAGTTAATGCTATGTACATTCCATTTGATGAAATGGTAGATACCTCACGAGTTTGGATATACCAAGCCAATAGGCACTTGTCACGCTCAGATCAAACACTTATTGAAGTAAAGTGTAATTCCTTTTTACAACAATGGGCAGCACATGGCCAGTCATTGAAGAGTTCCTATCAGATTATTCATAATAAATTTTTGGTCCTAAGTGTAGATGAGTCATTTAATCAAGCCAGTGGGTGTTCCATTGATGCATCAGTCGCTCTTATCAAGAGTTTAGAAAAAGAAATGGATATCAGTTTCTTCGATCGAACACAAGTGTGTTTCTTGATAGATGATCAAATTATCGAAATACCGATGAGCAATATCCAATCAGAGGTAAAAAGCGGTAATATCAAATCTGATACAGTTACATTCAATAACTTAGTTACTGACATCAAATCTTTCCAGAAGGAGTGGAAAGTTGAAGCAAAAAACAGTTGGTTGAAACGCTATTTCCAGTAAGGGGCGTATATTAGGAATGTGTTTTATCTTTAGGTAAACAATAATTGTATTTTATGACCCAGCTTAGCAATATTTTCAAATTCTTTTTTATCATAACTCTCGTTTCTTGCAGTGCAACAAAAAAAGCGAACAAGAGTTTTGAAGCTGGAGAATACAGTGATGCCATTTATCAATACGAAAAGGCATTGAAACCTGATAATCCTGAGTCAAATTTTCAATTGGCAGAAGCCTATAGAAAATCAAATCGGATTCAAGAAGCCGAACCTTATTACCTCGCGGCTATAGATGCTGGAATTGAAGACGAAAGTGCATATTACTACTACGCAGTTGCATTAAAAGCTAATGACGATACCAAGAGAGCAAACAAGGTTCTGAACGATTATTTGAAAAAAGGTCAGAATGACGCTGTCGTGGCCTTGGCCGAACGGGAATTGAACAACCTCAATAAACTGCCTGAAATAGAAACCAGAGTCAATCATTTTAGGGTTAAGAACCTGGAAGCAATTAACACAGAGTTTGCCGAATATTCACCTTTTTATAGTGCAGGAAAACTTTATTTCACCTCCAATAGACATGGTGGAAAAATATATAAAGGTACTGGCACACCTTTCACGGATATTTATGTAGTAAGTACTCGTGGAGCCAATGTAGACCTCGCTACTCTGGAGGAACTAAGCCCCATCATCAATGAACCAAATGTAAACTTAGGTTCTATTTCCATGTCAAAAGATGGCAATACCGTCGTCTTCGCAAAAGGTAATTCTGGTAAATCATCTGGCGCCAATGAAGTCAATTTATATTTTACCCGTTATAGAAATGGCAAATGGCAAACACCACGCCCATTGAGTATCAATGGACAAGACACTTGGGACTCAACGCCTGCACTAAGCCCGGATGGAAAAACACTCTTCTTTTCATCCAATCGTGAAGGTGGTTTTGGAGGATTGGATATTTATACAGCTTCTCTAAATCGCAGAGGTCGATGGGTGGATGTACGGAATATGGGCGAAAATGTGAATACGCCTGGTAATGAAATATTCCCTTATGTAGGAGGTACTGGGAAGCTTTATTTTTCATCAGATGGATGGCCAGGTTTTGGTGGATTAGACATCTTTGAAGCTACCAGAGAGAGCGGTCAAATGAAATTAGAAAACCTTGGATCTCCCATCAATTCAAATGCTGACGATTTTGGGTTATTTCTTTTTAACCCTTCTCGTGGATTTTTTACTTCCAATAGAAAAGGAGGTAAAGGTGATGATGATATTTACACATTTGTGAATGATGACCCTGAACTTCGTATTGTGAATTACTGGTTGTCGGGCACTACCCTAACACATGATGAAAATGATGAACTCGTACCACTTTCAAATACTAAGGTGGTTCTCAGAGACATGGAAGACAATATCGTTGATGAAAAATTTACTCAAGTAGATGGTAAATATAGATTTAGAGTATTTTCAGAAGAAAGCTACAATCTAGTGGCTGAAAAAGAAGAGTATTTCACGACTCGAATCGATTTCTCTACTGTTGGGAAATCTGCGGACAAAGCCACACTAGAAAAGATGGTTACCAATATTGAATTCGAAGTAGACCTACCATTAGATAAAATCGTAGTTGACAAACCGATTGTATTAAATAATATTTACTATGACCTAGACAAGGCTGACATCAAACCAGAAGCTGCAAGTGAATTAGATAAATTGGTAGTTCTAATGAAGGACAACCCCAGTATCAATATTGAATTGAGCTCACATACGGATGTGCGATCCAGTCATGAATACAATATGAACCTTTCTCAAAGACGTGCCCAAAGTGCTGTAAATTATATCGCCTCTCAAGGCATTGAAAGCAGACGAATGGTAGCCAAAGGATATGGTGAAACCATATTGATCATTAAAAATGCAAAAACTGAAGAGCAACATCAAGTGAACAGACGTACAGAATTCAAAGTTACCAAGTACAATAAAAAGTTTGCCCAAGATCATGCTGAGGATTACGACGAATCGGATAGGTTTTTTGACGATGTCGAAGATTCGCAGTAACTACTGATTTTCTGTTTAGGGGAATTACCTAACCAGCTAGTTAAAAATGTTCCATGCTTCCATTTGAGCATTATAATTCTTAAATATTTTGTCTTTTACAACATTTTTTTTGCCAATTCTAGTCATTATCGTACCTTTTAAGAAGAGAATACAATTTTTAGGAGAATCCTGTATTCTTTATATTTTCAAAACAGTTGATCTTTGAAGTTGAATTAATTGTAATTGACCAGCTAAAAGTTCAACTTCATAGAGTTCATTTTCTCATAATGACTAATAAGTGGTTGATGAATATTTGAAATCACAGAGTCTCACGACATCTGAAAAAATGCTAAGTGCATTAAATGGCAAAGTATGAAAGGTTTTTTTATCAGAGCGACAAGAGTGACACCATCGATTTATTTCGATCCGGGAAAGGGGTTATTAGACATTAGAGGTAAATCTAGTCCTGAAAACCCATTGGTGTTTTATAGATATATCAATGACTCAATAGATAATTTTGGAAAGTCAGACAAAGCTGCCATTACTCTCAATGCAGCATTTGAATATTTCAACACGAGTTCTTCCAAGTGTATCTATATCATTTTCAAAAAACTGAACGACCTAAAAGTTGAGCGTGGTAAAGAAATCCATATCAATTGGTACTATGAGGAAGGTGATGAGGACATGCTCGAAGCAGGTGAAGACTTGAGCTCATTTTTCAATTACGAATTCAACTATGTAGAAATTCCTGAGATAAAAATCTTGGGAGAAATGAAAGAAGAGTCTTCAGAGAACTAAAATTCAGATCAACCAAAAGCATTTAAAGTCTCGTGATATCACGAGACTTTTTTTGTTTCTCACCCTTTTGAGCAAAATCTCACCCTACACACCAATAATTTCAATCTATTGATTCCTTGGATTCATCGATGATCAGCTTTTAATCATCTAAAACATGCCTACACAAATGCAATTAAATCGTAAAACTCATCAATTACTCCTTCAATCTTGTAAACTTTGTTTTATATAATTGATTCTAATAATAGTAATAAAATGATAAATAATCAGTTGTATATGTCAACTTAATATTTTTATAATCCTATAAATATTACAGCTATGGATCGAGAATATAAATATTTGTTGCTCTACTTTATTGGCTTGATTTTACTCGCTATAGTCAGCTAAAAAAGTGAAAGATTTACCGCTATGGTAAGAATTTCGGAGTGGTCTTGATCGCTTCGATTCCTGAGCTGTCCCGCGCCTTTATGGTGCGGGATATTTTTTTAGGAGGAAAGCTTCTTAAAAACTTCAGCAATATTCTGAACCAGCACCACATCTATTTTGAAATTAGCTGCTGCTACTGCTTTAGAATTGTTCTTAGAAACAAACATTTTCTTGAATCCCAATTTTTCCGCTTCGCTGATTCGACTTTCGATTCGGTTGACCGCTCGCACCTCTCCTCCCAATCCAATCTCTCCTGCAAAACAAATGTCAGAGCTCACCACTTTTTCTTCGTAAGAAGATACAATAGACACGGCAATACTCAAATCCAGCGCAGGGTCATCAATTTTCAAACCTCCGGCGATATTAAGAAAGACATCTTGGTTGCCTAACCTTAGGCCTCCTCTTTTTTCCAGAACAGCCAAAAGCATATTCAATCTTTTGGCATCATAGCCTGTCGTGCTTCTTTGCGGGGTACCATAAGCCGAAGCACTGACCAAAGCCTGAGTTTCGATGAGCAATGGGCGATTGCCTTCTATTGAAGCTCCTATTGTTACACCGCTCAGTTCACTGTCCTTATGCGCAATTAATATTTCAGATGGATTAGATACCTGACGCATACCAGATCCAGACATTTCATAAATACCCAATTCCGATGTCGAACCAAACCTATTCTTGATAGTCCGAAGTATCCGGTAGCTCAAATGTCTATCACCTTCAAATTGCAACACCGTATCTACCATGTGTTCCAATACTTTTGGCCCGGCTATGGTACCTTCTTTAGTAATATGCCCAATCAAAAAAACAGGTACGTTGGATGTTTTAGCAAACTGAAGCAGTTCTGCGGTACACTCCCTCACCTGGCTTACACTCCCTGCAGAACTATCTACTTTGGAAGAGAACAAAGTCTGAATCGAGTCTATAATTAGAATTTCAGGGTTATTCTGTTTGATCTGCTGAAAAATGTTACTCAGAGAAGTTTCTGAAAGCAACAAGCAATTCGCCGATTTTGCTTGCATCCGCTCAGCTCTCATCTTAATTTGCTGGGGACTCTCTTCACCAGATACATATAATATCTTTTTGTCTGGCAGACCTAATGCCACCTGAAGAAACAGCGTGGACTTGCCAATACCTGGTTCGCCACCAATCAATACCAATGACCCAGGGACTATGCCTCCTCCAAGTACACGGTTCAACTCATTGTCTATGGTTTTAAACCTGACACTATCTTCCGCTTTAATTTCTTGGATAGATACCGCTTGATTTGGCCTGACGTTTTTTTCACCTTCTGTCCAGATTTTGGTGTTGCTGGTTGGCTGAGAAACTACTTCCTCCACATAAGAATTCCATTCCTGACAAGATGGGCACTTTCCAACCCATTTGGGTGACTGTGCCCCACAGTTTTGACAGAAGAAAGCAGTTTTTGTTTTAGCCATGAGATACTCAAATTTGAAGTGACAATTTAAATTGAATTTTAAAAACAATTGAGCTTTTTTAGCCAATGACTTTTCTCATAAAATAAGACTTGCTGCCTTAGGTCAAATCACATACTTTTGCTCTTATTTTTAATAATTCTAAATAAGAGCTTCATGCGATCAGTAGCACAGCTAAACCCCGGCGAAAAAGGAATAGTGAACAATTTTACGAATGAATACATCTCATTGAAATTATTAGAAATGGGAGTGCTGCCAGGCACTGAAGTTCAAATGAGATTTGTGGCACCACTCGGTTGCCCAATCTGTATCAGAGTTTCTGGGTACGACTTATCACTAAGACTAGAAGAAGCAGCAACCATCACATTATCATAATCACAAATGAGCAACGCTTCTATCAACGTGGCCCTTGTTGGCAATCCAAATGCTGGCAAAACGTCTATATTCAATCTACTCACAGGGATGAACCAAAAAGTCGGAAATTTCCCTGGTGTCACTATGGACAAGGTCAGTGGAACTTTCCGAGCAAAAGACACGATTGCCAATGTGATTGACTTGCCTGGCACTTATAGTATATATCCTCGCTCCATGGACGAAAGGGTGGTATTTGATGTACTAAGTGATCAACAAGCACATGATTTTCCCGATAAAATTGTTGTCATTGCTGACGCATCGAATTTAGAAAGGAACCTTCTTCTCTTTTCGGAAATTCAGGATTTAGGGCTTCCGACAGTTTTGGTACTATCCATGTTAGACGTGGCCAATAGAAGTGGATTAAACATTGACCTAAGAGCACTAGAAGAAGAGTTTAACACAACCGTATTAACTATCAATGGTCGCACAGGAGAGGGAATATCAGAACTAAAGTCGACACTACTTGAGGATATATCAGGCACGTCAGAATTGTTTTACAACATCAATGAATTGTCGCCAGAGATCATCCCTGTTATCAAAGAAAAATTTGGTCTTGACAACGATTACGTAGCCTATCAGTATGCCCAACAAACTTATAGTAAAACATTTCTTACCAACGACGAGAAACATTTCATAGCTGATAAAAAAGTGGAATACAATTTCTGTGATCGTCAATTCCAAACCACAGAAACCGTAGAGCGATATAAAATCATTCGTGAAAAATTAACAAGGATTGTTACCAAAACAGATATAGAAACCACAGCTACACGAAATCATAAAATTGACAAAATACTGACTCACAAGATTTATGGTTATCTCATATTTTTTGTTGTCCTATTTGCTCTATTCCAATCCATTTTTGCTTGGGCCGAACCCTTCATGGATTATATAGATTTTGGTTTTGCCAAATTGAGTAGTTGGGCAAAAACATATCTGCCATCGGGAGTATTCACAGATCTAATAGCAGAAGGTATCATTCCAGGATTGGGAGGCGTGGTCATTTTTATTCCTCAAATTGCTTTACTCTTCTGTTTCATCGCCATTTTGGAAGAATCTGGTTATATGGCTAGAGTAGTTTTCCTGATGGACAAAATTATGAGGAAATTTGGATTGAACGGAAAGAGCGTTGTACCACTCATTTCTGGTGTGGCATGTGCTATTCCAGCGATTATGGCCGCAAGAAATATTGAGAGCTGGAAAGACAGAATCATTACCATATTTGTAACTCCTTTTATGAGCTGCTCAGCTCGACTTCCTGTTTATGCCATTTTGATTGCTTTAGTGATCCCAAACGACTACCTATTTGGCATATTAAGTGTGCAAGGTTTAGCCTTAATGTCACTATACCTTATCGGTTTCCTTGGAGCCATTTTTTCAGCTCTGCTGATGAAGAAAATCTTGAAGGTAAAAGAGCAGAGTTACTTCATCATGGAACTTCCTATTTATAGATGGCCTAAATGGAAAAATGTTTGGATTACTATATTCTCTAAAAGCAAAACATTTGTCTTTGAAGCTGGGAAAATCATATTGGCGATTTCAATTATTCTTTGGGTATTGGCTTCCTATGGCCCTGGTGAGAATTTTGATAAGGCTGAACAGTTTATTTCAAATGAATATCCTCAGCTCAGCCAAGCATCACCAGAATTCGATGATCTTGTGAGTGCTCACAAATTGGAACACTCCTATGCTGGAATATTGGGTAAATCTATTGAACCAGCCATTAAACCATTAGGATACGACTGGAAAATTGGAATTGCTTTGATTACTTCTTTTGCTGCCAGAGAAGTTTTTGTTGGCACGATTGCCACCATATATAGTGTAGGATCAGATGCCGAAGATGAATCAACCATCAAAGACAAACTCAGAGCAGAAATCAATCCATATACTGGCCAACCCATGTATTCAATCGCCCTTGGCGTATCCCTAATGCTCTTCTATGCGTTTGCCATGCAATGCATGAGTACTTTGGCAGTGGTGTACAGGGAAACTAAGTCTTGGAAATGGCCCATTCTCCAATTGGTTTATATGTCAGCAGTTGCCTATATTTTTGCGCTTATTGCTTATCAATTGTTGAAATAAATTATGCCTGAAAGTACCCAAAATTACTTTGAATCAAGACTGAAGGAACTACAAGAAAATTCTAGACATCTGAAGCAGCAGGTGAGTAAACTTTCTTGGATTAGAGTCATCACATTTTGTATTTTCTTAGTGGGTGCTGTCTACTTTGCCAATGCTCGAGAAGAACAAATGGTAATTCTGACGCTAATTGGTTTTACACCTCTATTTGGTATCATAGTTCGAAAACACAACAAAGCCAAGTTTGACCTTGCTCAGCACCTTTTCTTGATTACAATAAATGAAAACGAAATCAAAAGAGTTAAGGGAACATTTTCGGACTTGGACGATGGCATTGAATGCTTAGATACTCATCACAACTATGCGCCAGATTTAGATCTATTTGGTTCCAATTCCTTATTTCAGCTGCTCGTAAGAAGTAAACTGTCTGGCACCAGGGAACACATTAAGAACTGGATATTAAACAAATCTTCAAAATCCGAAATAGAAGAAAGACAAGCTGCCATTCAAGAACTTGGAAGAGATATTGTATGGGGGCAAAACCTAACTGCTTATGGCTATCACGGAGATCAACTAGATAAGAAATATGTAAATGTTGTATTGTCCTTAATTCAATGGATTGATGACAAGCTTAACGTAGTTAACCATACTTTTTGGGAAGTGATGAGGTTAGTGATGCCTGCCTTGTCTATAACCATTCTAACAGGAATTGCTTATTTTGAATGGCCTTATCAGTGGATTTATTTACCATTGATAATCAACATGTCCTTACTTTCATTGGTCCACAAACCACTTCAAAAAATGAAAAAGGAATTTGGGAATATCGTACAATTCCTAAGAGGGTATGAACAAGTCATCATCGAAATAGAAAACAAAACATTTCAATCTCCTCTTTTAATTAGACTTAGCCAACAGTTAAATACGAAGCAGCATAAGGCCTCCACAGCTATCAAATCTCTTCGACGAGTATGGATGTTTTTGATCAATCGAGAAAATTTATTGTACGCACCCTTCAATATATTATTCTTACTTGATGCCAATTGGCTACTCATGGCCATCAACTGGAAGAAGAAAAATATTGATAAAGTCGAAAAATGGTTCGATGCAGTTCATCAGATTGATGCATTAAATGACCTCAGCTCATACGCTTTTTCAAACCCTGATTATACTTATCCAACTGTTTCAAATGAAAACCATTTGCTAGAAGCTGAAGGAATGGGTCATCCACTAATCAAAGCCAACCAAAGGGTTAGCAATGATTTTCATTTATCAGAAAAAGGCAAACTAGGGCTTGTGACTGGATCCAACATGTCTGGTAAAAGCACCTTTCTGCGCACCATAGGTGTCAATCTGGTGCTAGCTCAAATGGGAGCTCCCGTATGTGCCAATAAATTTGAGTTCTCTTTGATTCAAATTTTTACAAGTATGAGAACCCAAGATAACTTAGAAGAAAATGTAAGCTCCTTCTATGCAGAACTGAAACGCTTGAGGAAATTGCTCAATCTGTTGGAAGAAGGTGAGCCTGTGTTCTACATGCTAGACGAAATCTTAAAAGGCACCAATTCGGATGACCGACACAAAGGAGCCATGTCATTAATTGATCAACTTATCACGCAAAACTGTAGAGGTCTCATTTCTACACATGACATTCAATTATCTACCCTTTCGAAAAAGCACTCCAATATTCAAAATATGAGCTTTAATAGTTCGATCATAGCAGATGAAATCATTTTTGATTACAAACTATCGCTCGAACCTTGTAAAAGTTTTAATGCTAGCAAACTGATGGAAAAAATGGGAATCATCAAAAAATAAGATTCCCTTCAAGGATTGAACAGTGGTGTTTAGCTTTGCAGCAAAACAAGAAAAGCAATAGATGAGTTTTGATCCAAATGTAATTGTAGGCGTACTGGGAGGTGGGCAACTGGGCCGAATGATGATCCAATCGGCCGTTGATTTTAATCTTGAGATTAAATCGATGGATCCTGACCCAAATGCTCCATGCAAATCACTTGCTTCTGAATTTGTGCTTGGAGATATCCGAGATTTCGATGAAGTGATGGCTTTTGGAAAGGATTGTGACATTATCACAGTTGAAATTGAGAATGTAAACATCGAAGCCCTTGAAGCATTAGAAAAACAAGGAAAGAAAGTGTATCCACAGCCCCATGCACTTAGAACGATCAAAGATAAAGGCATACAAAAGCAGTTTTACCTAGATCATGATATCCCTACATCTGAGTTTGTATTGACTAATTCTTTTGAAGATTTACATCAGCACACGCACTTATTGCCTGGCGTACACAAACTCAGAACAGAAGGCTATGATGGCAGAGGTGTACAAGTCATTAAAAATGAATCTGATATTAACAAAGGATTCAAAAAACCTTCTTTGATTGAAAAATTTGTAGACTATGACAAGGAAATATCTGTGATCGTAGCTAGAAATGCGAAAGGCGAAATGACCACCTACCCAGTTGTAGAATTGGAATATCACCCTGAAGCCAATCTGGTTGAATTTTTATTTGCTCCGTCGAGTCTATCCGAAGACATTAAAATCAAAGCGCGAGAATTAGCTAAAAAAGTTATTTCCTCGCTCGATATGGTGGGTTTATTGGCAGTGGAGATGTTCGCTACCAAAGACGGGGACGTAATTGTCAACGAATGTGCCCCAAGAACACACAATAGTGGGCATCAAACCATAGAAGGAAATGTTACCTCTCAATTCGAACAACATCTAAGAGCCATTCTTAACCTTCCCTTAGGAGATACATCAATTAAAGGTGCTTCTGTAATGATCAACCTATTGGGTGAAGAAGGATATACAGGAATCGCCAAATACGATGGATTAGATGAAGCCTTGCAGATTGAGGGCCTTCATGTACATTTGTATGGTAAAAAAATAACAAAACCATTTAGAAAAATGGGGCACGTGACTTTGGTTGGACATGATTTGGAAAATCTAAAGACCATTGCACGCTCAGTAAAAGAATCAATCAAAATCAAAGCATAAATGAAGCCATTAGTAGGAATTATCATGGGAAGTAAAAGTGACCTGAACATTATGAATCAGGCTGCCGAAATACTTGATCAACTAGGTGTCGCTTATGAATTGACCATTGTATCTGCCCATCGCACACCCCATAGAATGGTAGAATATGCTGAAAATGCTCGTTCTAATGGCCTAAAAGTAATTATTGCGGGTGCTGGGGGAGCCGCTCACTTACCTGGCATGGTAGCTTCCATTACTACCTTACCTGTCATCGGTGTACCAGTAAAATCCAGTAATTCTATAGATGGTTGGGATTCTGTTCTATCCATACTCCAAATGCCAGGAGGCGTGCCTGTAGCCACTGTTGCACTCGATGGTGCAAAAAATGCTGGAATATTAGCTGCTCAAATCATCGGCAGCCATGACGAAGCAGTAGCTGACAAATTAGTACAATACAAAGTTGAAATGAGGGAAAAAGTAGAAGATTCCATTCGCTCTTTATAAAATCTCTACATATTTTTGAAAAAGAAACAATAAAGCTGACCTTAACCGTTTAGCTTTTAGTATTTCTAAAATTAGAAATATTAGTATATTGCCATTCAGCGTGGTGAAAAGTGTAGAATAAATAAAATTTGTGCAACTTATCAGATTTGTCTTGACTAAGAATAATCAGTATTTCAATACCGTGTTTTACGGACTGATTGCCATGTTGTTTTCCATGTGCAATGTAGGTGAGTTGGATTTCAACGATATCGAATTACCACCATATACTCCTGCGGCTGTAGCGCCAATTGGTACAACGACCTATACCATACCAGAATTGTTGGACAAATTAGATGATCCAAATATTGAAATCACAGAGGACAATAATAAGCTGCTATCTATATCCTATAGAGATACTACAATTTTTGACGATTATGAATCGCTAATTGAATTGGAAGATGTCACGAACCCAGGAGTGATCGACGCTGGTCTAGATCCAATACCTGGATCACCTGGGAATCAAGTAGTGGAAATTCCAGATCAAGAACTGTCGTTTGAATATACATCTCCAAATAATGAAGAATTGGATTCCGTAAAATACACTGCAGGTACCATTACATTAGAAATACAAAACGGTTATTCTTCATCAATTGATTACAATTTAATTCTCGACGATATTGTGAGCTTAGATACTGGTGACCCTATGGTTTTAAGCGGCACACTCCCAGCAAGTGGAACAGATAATGTCTCCCAGCAGCTTACAAACCACAAAACAATCATTACACAGGTTTCGAATACCAATATTTTCAGTGGGACCTTCGATGGAGATATAAATGTCATGACTGATGACTTTATCAATGGAACTGAATTAATCACTTATACGCTCACAATTACAGGAGCCGAATTTAGTGAAATCTTTGGCTGGTTTGGAGACAAGACTGTAGATATTGAGAGTAAGTCTATTGAAATTGATTTCTTCGAAGGGATTTCAGAAAATGGATTTATAATCAACAACCCTCAGCTTAATTTTTATCTCGACAATGGCTTTGGGGTTCCGATGGGGTTGAACTTTGATGATGTATCAGCAACTAATGCCAATGGAAACACTGCCAACTTATCAGGTACCATTACAGATTCTCCTCAGTTTGTGCGTGCCCCTGGTGTAGAAAACGTTGGTGACACAGAACAATCTATCATCAAGGTAAATGAAACCAACTCTAATTTGCGAGACCTATTTGATATCTCTCCGAATTTGTTCAACATCAATTTAACAGCTGAAGGCAATTTCAATAATGACAACGATTTAGGCGATGCAGACCGAAACTTCGTTTCTTCGCTTAGCACTGTAGAAGTAATAACAGAAATCAATTTACCCTTAAACATCCAACTTACCAATGTTTCAAGAGACTTCCCTACTGGGATAGAAGGATTTGAATTCGAAGAAGCAGATACGATCATTCTAGTTCTTAATACCATTAATCAATTACCTATGGACGGAATAATAGATATGCAGTTTTTAGCAGCAGACTCTTCTGTTTTGTTTGAATTTAAAGAAATTGATTTTTTCGAATCTGCCGACATCCCTGCCTCGGGTAAAATCGAAATACCAGAAGAAAAAACATCTTACGTCAAAGTATTCAGAGGTCAGGGATATCAAGAATTGCTTGACGCCAGCGTACTGAATTTGATTGTATACGCTACAAGCTACAAAGCTGATGAAGATAATTTTGTTAAAATATTTTCAGATTACGAACTGATTATAAATGTGGGCACTGAGGTAAGCATCTATTATGAATTTTAATCTGAAAACTCTTCTTCTATTATTGCTCTTTGCCGGATGTTTAGGGCTTAATCAGGCTTCAGCACAGTCTGGCATATCTCTATATCATCTAACTAATAGCACCTATCAAGGTAATAATTTCAATCCTGCGTTTTTCCCAGAAGGAAAAACCTTCATTGGGCTTCCAGTCCTTTCTGGAGTCATGATTGATGTCAACAGTCGCGCGAGTTATAGCGACTTAGTGACCACCAATGAAAATGGTGATCGGGAATGGGATATCGACAACTTCGTAGATTTGTCGAAAAAGAAAAATTATGTCAGCTTAGAAGCTGAAATATCCACGCTGCACATAGGATGGAGAAAATCTGACACTCAAGGCTATTCTATTTTTATTCGAGAGCGAATAGGAGCACGCGGGTTTTATGGAGAAAACCTGGTAAACACAGCTTGGCATGGAAATTCTGAGATCGTAGGTGATGAAATTGACTTAAGCAGAACGGCACTTGATGTCCGCTATTATAGAGAATATGGCTTTGGCATTTGGAAAAGTATCCCAAACCGAGGCATTAACATTGGAGTAAGAGTGAAGTTTCTTAATGGAATGATCAGTGCAGTAACAGACAACAAATTCGATGGAACAGTGGGTTTTGAAGAAAATACCTATCAAGCGAATTTTGACCTTCAGGGTGCCACAGTAAACACTTCAGGTCTCAATCTTTTGGATAGTGATGAGTTAACTTCACACATGATTAGTAACGGTAATTTAGGGGCTGGTATTGATATTGGTGCCCATTGGAAAATTACAAGAGAAATATCGGCAGCAGTTTCTGTTAATGATTTAGGCTTTATCCATTGGAAAGTTGACCCTGAAAATAATCAACTAGCTGACACTACCTTTCAATTTGCAGGTATTGAGTTATCAGATGTAGGAAATTTCGAAGAAGCTTATCTTGATTCCCTTAAAAACGGGCTTCAAGATACTACCTTATACAAATCATATACTACAGGTTTAAATACGACCTCTTATGCGAGTTTAATGTATCAACTGACTCCAAATGATCGTTTTACTGGCTCTATTTCAGCTCATATTGTTCGAGGCAACTTTAGAATGATTTACTCCGCAGCTTACACCAGAAAAGTTGGGAGAGTACTAGATGTATCGGCCAACGTATCCAGAATTCCACAACAGGGTATTGATCTTGGACTTGCTGCTGCTGTCAACTTTGGCTCATGCCAAATTTATATGGCCTCTGATAAATTATTGAGGATTTGGGACGCAACTAAAATTGATGCCCTTGATTTCAGATTTGGGTTTAATCTAGTTTTTAATGGAAAAGGAAAGTCCCCTAAAGACGATAATAGTGACCTCATGCATCCATCACCATACAGCAAGAAAGAAAAAGTAGAAAAAAGTGATGGTATATACTGGATTATTAGAAAGCAAAAACGCCGTCCAGTTTATGAAAAAACCAATTTCAAGGATTATTAATTTACACCAACAGCAAATTGGTCTATGTCATCTAAAGTAATCTTTCCTTCATAGAAAGCTTTTCCGAAAATCACACCGTAGACGCCTAAGTCTTGTAGTCTTCTGATATCATCTACATTTCTGATCCCTCCACTGGCAAATAGGCAAAGATTGGGAAATCGCTCAATAAGGCTCTCATACAAATCAAAAGCAGGGCCTTCCATAGCACCTTCTTTGGATATTTCAGTTGTTTTTAGATATTTAAGACCTCTAGAATAGAAATAATCTATGTGTTCAAAAATGTCAACTTTAGTGCCCTTCTGCCAGCCCCCTACGCGAATTAGGCCGTCGAGTGTATCGGCACCTAATGCAATTTTTTCACGGCCATAAGACATCATCCATGAATTGAAAAGCTCGGCATTATATACTGCGATGGTTGCTGAAGTGATGCTTTCCGCACCGTATTCAAATGACTTTGTCACATCTCCATCTGTATGAATTCCCCCTGAAAAATTGATAGAAATGTCAGAATAGCCCGACATCATTTCCAATATGTGATAATTCACTGGAGTTCCTTTTTTTGCCCCATCCAAGTCAACCAAGTGTATTCGATTGATCCCATGATCCTCGAATTGACGAGCAAGATCAACTGGACTCTTATTGTAGATTTTTCCAGAAGAATAATCTCCTCTGGTGAGTCTGGTCACTTTGCCGTCTTTGATTGAAATTGAAGGTACTAGCAGCATATAGATTGTGTTACAGGTAAACAAATAAAACTAAAGTAGAATTGTATCAGCGCATTTCTGGCTTTAAAGAATTGTTAATTCTACAGATAATGAAACGAGTTACAAAATCCACCCAATTTAGGAAATGGGCGGATACACAATATAAATAATTTAGTCCATTTTTACAAGCTTAAATCCTTGCCCATGAACGGTCAAAATATGAACAGATTCTTCTTCTTTTAGGTATTTTCTCAGCTTGGCTATGTATACGTCCATACTTCTGGCATTGAAATAGCTATCGTCTTTCCAGATGGACATCAGTGCCACACTACGATCAAGGGTTTCATTCAAGTGATCACAAAAGAGTTTCAGCAACTCATTTTCTCGTGATGTTAACTTAACTTCTCCTGAGGGTCTTTCAAGGACGCTTTTGTCGTATCTGAAGAGTAGGCTACCCAACTGATAAGAAGTTACGGTTGACTTACTACTTCCACCATTGGTTCGTTTCAAAATCACCTGTATGCGAAGAAGCAATTCCTCCATACTAAAAGGTTTTGTTAAATAATCGTCTGCCCCCAATTTTAGGCCTTCAATGGTATCTTCTTTCATGGACTTTGCGGTCAAGAAGATGATCGGAATCTTTTTGTCTATCGCTCGAATATCCCTAGCTAATGAAAATCCATCCTTCTTTGGCATCATCACATCCAAAATACAAAAATCAAACGACCCATTTTGATAAGATTTGAAGCCTGCTTCACCATCTTGGCACAAAACGGTTTCGTATCCTTTGAGTTGTAGATACTCATTCAAAATCTGACCCAGATTAGAATCGTCTTCAACTAATAAAATTTTTATTTTGCTCATAGCATCAATTATTTAGTTGGTAAGGAAGAAAGACAGTAAACTCACTTCCTTTTTTAGGCTCACTCCGGACCTGAATATTTCCACCATGCGCCTCCACCATATTTTTCACATAAGATAGCCCTAGGCCAAATCCTTTTACATCATGCAAGTTACCGGTTGGAATTCTATAGAATTTTTCAAAGATTTTGTGCATGACATCCTTTGACATCCCAATACCTTTATCGACTATTTTAATCATAATTCCCTTTGCGTGATCAATCGTCTTTATCTGAATTGAAGGGTGATCGGCCGAATATTTATTTGCATTATCCAATAGGTTGTAAACAATATTAGTCAAGTGCATTTGATCTGCTGTAATCTTTTGATTGATGGCTTGTAAGTCCTTCGAAATCACACCCCCTTTATTAATTACTTGGATCTGAATGTTAGCCATCGCATTTTCTATGATCTCATGTACATTGACTTCTTCTAGTTTCAATTTGAAATCGTTTCTTTCAATTACCGCCATTTGCAGTACTTTTTCGACCTGCAGACCCAGTCGCTTATTTTCATCATGAATGATACCCAGATATCTTTCGTTTAACCCCTCAGTGTTCCTAATCTGTTCGTCTCGTAAAGCTTCACAGGCTAGTGAAACCGTTGATATTGGGGTTTTGAACTCATGAGTCATATTATTGATGAAATCATTTTTGATTTCAGACAATTTCTTTTGTTTAAAGATCGTATGTATGGCATACGAGAAACAAACCAAAATAATCACAATAAAAATGAGTGAGGACAATAGCGTGACCCATATTTTTCCTAACAAATAATTTTGTTGATCAGGAAATCGGACCACTAAATATCCCGCAGCTCCCATAATATCATTTGGAAACAAACTCGCTCTTAAATCAGAAGATTGAAGTTTCTTTTTACTGTCTTTAATCTGCTCAATGGTAAATTGATCCTCAATAGGGTCAAAAATTCCAAAATCATAGGGCAATTCAATTCCTCGATCTAACAAACTATTTCTTAGCAACGAATCTGCTTCCGCTACGTCCATTCTACTTTCCAAAGATTTCACTCCAGCAAACAATTCATGCATCGCCAGTTGCACATATTCGCTCTTTTTTGCAATTCGCTTGAGCCTCTTTTGGTATTCAACGTTATTGGTAATGATTGAGTCCACTTCGCCCTCCTGTATAAAGATCTGTTCTTCTGGGTTGTCGGATGGAGTTTCAGTGAGCTTAATTGATACGTTTCTCAGATTTGGGTTATCCTTTTCCGAATCAAAATAAAAACTTAACCACTCTGGTCGCTTGCTGGTATCCTTTGCATAATCCTGAACCTGGATCACCTTTTTTTCAAAAGTACTCTCAATCAATTCGAATTGAGTCGAATCATCCTCTGATGGGCTTTTGAAAGCAAAATTTGTGTGAAAGTTGTCAACAGCAACTTTCATAGCCTCTTTCTTTTCAAGTTTTTGCGCTACAGTAGTCAATGCATCTTGCACATCTCTTTTGAATGCTTCTTCATTTGCCCCTATAATACTTTCGATCCAGTAAACTTGAAAGACCACGAGACCCACTAATGAGAGACCCATAGCTACAATTAATCCTCGAATAGCCATTTGATTCATGCTCCAAATTTACGTTTTTGGGATAGTAACGATTTGTATTTAACCATTTTTAACTAAGGTCTAATACTCAAAAAATCAATGAGCTCATTTAATTGACGAATCTCTAAGGTGACTTGCTCTGTATGATTATTTTTAGCTGGATTAAAGTACACTTGATCCATTCCAAAATCTCGAGCTCCTTTTATGTCAGTCATCAAATTGTCTCCAATCATGAGTGAGTCACTTAGAGTTGCTCCAGTATGCTTTAATGCATATTTGTAAATTCCTGGACTTGGCTTTTTATGTCCTGCTTTTTCTGAAGTAATAATTCTATCAAAATATCGATCCAATCCTGAATATTCCATTTTGATAGATTGTACTTCCTCAAAGCCATTGGTAATGATATGGAGATCAAACTGGTCTCTGCAATAATTCAATACATCAAATGCCCCGTCAATCACTTTCTTTTTTTTCGAACATTCATTGAGAAAACTAGCATTTAATTCCTTGAGCATGTCATCTTTAATGCCATTCATATTGGCATTGGCAGCTTCCAAAACAATTCTGAACCGGTTGTTTCTAAGAAAAAACTTATCAATTCTACCAGCATCCAGATCAGTCCAGAGCTTGGTATTCTCATGAAAGAAAATATCTCGAAATGCAAGCGCATCCTTTACCTCATACTTGCCAAGGTCAAATCTTTCATAAAGATCGATCAGTGTCTCAGAAGCATTGGCATCCCAATCCCAAAGCGTATGGTCAAGATCAAAAAATAAATACTTGTATGATTTCAATTTTGTAATGGATGTTTATTGATGGATAACTCTCGATTCGAATGGAGCACTTTAAGTGTTTCCAAATCTTTTTGCAGCTGTTGATCTTTATTCAAAAATTTGAAAATTTGTGATACCATACCCATTACTTCTTCTTTTATTTGGTAAAAAACCCATTGGTCCTTTTTTCTAGATTTTAGTAATCCTGCATGTTTGAGGTACGTAATATGCCTTGAGGTTTTGGTTTGTGTAAAATCCAAAACATGTTCGATATCTGAAATACTTAACTCATTTTCATTGAACAATAGGAACATAATTCTAACACGTGCTTCCTCTGAAAAAGACTTAAAAATTTGTGAACCAAATTGAAGATTAAAATGCTTTAGTTGCATGGATTCGGTAGTTTATAAATTAAAAGCATCGAAACCACCAGAATATAATTGCTTAATAATTGTGTAGCTTTGTATGCTTAGAAAACCAACAAGTGCAAATTAGCATTAATTAAAGAAAAAGAATCGGTGAAGCACATTTTAGCAGTTCTCTTCGGAATCATATTCATTTTTTACGCTTTTGTTTCCCAAGGGCAGACGGATCAAAAAATCATACAATTTTCTGGAATTGTATTAGGAGAGGATAGTACATCGGGCGTACCAGGAGTGCACATTTTTGTCCCTAAGGGAGGCCGAGGAACTACATCTAATCCATACGGCTATTTCTCTATGCCTGTCTTGGAAAAAGATAGCCTGATTATAAGCGCAGTCGGTTATGAAAAAATGCATCTGATCATTCCAGAAGGTGCCAATGAGAACTATACAGTCATCATCGAATTATTGCCAGACACGACCTTCTTACCTGAAGTTGAGATCTATCCTTTTCCTACTGAAGAATTGTTGAAAGAAGCCATTTTGGCCATGGAAGTACCTTATCAATATCAGTATAAAAATATGCAGCAAAGCCTAGATCAAGCCATGCTCAATAAAATGTACAGAAATTTACCCATGAATGCTGGTAACAATCACAACTACTATGTGAACCAGCAAATGGTCACCTACAATGCCCGATTCCAAACAACTTCTGTTCCTTTGCTGAATCCATTCGCTTGGGGTGAGTTTATCAAATCGCTAAAGAGAAATAAAAAGAAGTAAAGAGAAAAGGGGCAAATTTTGCCCCTTTTCATCAACCAACCGTAAACTATTATCTTTATTCTTCGAGCTGATAAATAATTGCAGCACTCGATTCCATTATCAAATTACTTTGCCCGATGAGCACTCTTAATTCCTGACTACTTATCTCCTCCATGGGCGTCATTTCGCCAGTCAGAATTAAATTAAATTCTTGATCAAATATTTGAACAGGTACGGGACAAGCCACGCATTCATCTGCTTTCAAATCTTCTGTGTCTACGATTTCCAAGATTTCTATCTCGGTGCTTGATTCTTCGTTTTCCTTCTTTTCCTCTGAATTGGCTTGGAGATTGAAGCTGAAAGCCACCAGGGATAGTGCGAGTATTATAGTGTGGGTTTTCATGAGTAATATATTTTGAGTAATTGACCTTGCCAGATTTATTGCTAATCTAGTGCCAAACATTTTAACTATTTGTATATCAGATACTTATAACTATATTTAATCTTTAATACAAAGCTCAACTGTTCGCATCTGTACATAAAATAGGTCAATCCTGTACATAAAACATTTTATTATCTACCCTCGTAGTTAATTTTTCATTTTGACGCTGGGATGGTTTTGAGCTTTCAATTATCTTGTTGGGTACAACAAGAAGCTCTTCTTCATGCATGGAAAACTTAACATTGATAACCTGCCTACCCTCACCGAAATGCTTTACCAATGGGAGCAAACAAAGTCCGATGAAGTTTTTCTCCGGCAGCCCTTTGGAGCACAATGGACTACTTATACTTGGGCAGAATCTGTTAATCAAATTCGAAGAATGGCCAATTACCTTCTTGGTCTCAAACTAGCTCCTTTAAGTAAAATTGCCATCGTATCTAAGAATTGTGCACATTGGATATTGGCAGATCAGGCCATCACTATGGCTGGTCATGTTTCGGTTCCATTGTACCCCAATCTGACCGCTCAACAGCTCAATGAAATATTAATTCATTCTGAATCTCAAGTTCTATTTACAGGTAAACTTGATGACTGGAACACCATGAAAGCTGGAGTACCTGAATCAATTCATGGCATCGCTCTTCCGCTGAGCAATGAAACTCAATATGCCCAATGGGATGAACTGATGGAATGCACCGATCCTTTGGCGGAAAATCCAATTCCTAATAGGGATGATAAGGTTGCCATATTGTACACTTCTGGCACTACGGGCACGCCCAAAGGAGTGATGTTGCATCATTACAATTATCAGTTGGCAGTTCGAGCTGTACAAAAAGTGTTGTCAGTAATTGATAAACCTCATCGATTTTTCTCTTACCTCCCCCTGTGTCATGTGGCCGAGCGAGGAGTGGTTGAAACCTGTAGCATATACTCTGGCGGGAGCATTTCATTTGTAGAATCTTTGGACACCTTCGTCCAAAATTTGCAAGATACCCAACCGACAATCTTCTTCGGCGTTCCAAGAATATGGACCAAGTTCCAATTGGGCGTACTAGCTAAACTTTCACAAAATAAATTAAACCTATTACTTAAGCTGCCAATAATTAAAACTCTGATCAGGAATAAGATTAAAAAAGGGTTGGGTCTGAGTAGAGCTGAAATAGTAGTGACAGCAGCGGCGCCATGCCCAAAATCTTTGCACGATTGGTATCATCAAATAGGACTCTCGCTTTTGGAGCTATATGGCATGACCGAAAACCATGGCATCTGTACCATTATGCCTCTGGACAATATGAAGATAGGATCAGTAGGATCAGTCTATCCTGACATGGATTTGAGAATTGACGCAGAATCTGGTGAAATATTGATGAAATCGGATTGGTTAATGTCTGGGTACTTCAAAGAACCTGAACTTTCTGCTCAAGTATTGGCAGATGGCTATCTGCACACAGGTGATATGGGACAGCTCGATGCAAATGGTTTCCTCACCATTACAGGCAGAATAAAAGATACTTTCAAAACAGCTAAAGGAAAATTTGTAGTGCCTGGGCCAATCGAATGGGGTTTTGCACTTAATAACGATGTGGAACAAATTTGTGTTTTAGGAAGAAATTTACCCCAACCCATTGCACTTATCGTCCTATCTGAAATTGGTCTAAACAAATCTCCAGAAGAAGTCCTTGACGGACTAAAAGAGACCATTTCACAGGTAGTTCAAAATTTGATGGACTATGAAAAACTCAAAAAAGCCATCATCGTAGAAGAACCATGGAGCATAGAAAATGGGATACTCACGCCTACTATGAAGATCAAAAGAAACATTCTTGAAAAACGATATAGAGATAAATTGGAAGCATGGTACGAACAACCAGATACCGTTATTTGGGAGCGTATTTCTGCTGTTTGATCTCATTGGTTCTTTGTAGTTTTGCTGGAAATAATAGGAGAGATGAATGCAGTGCTGAACAAAAAAACAAAATTTATTGATCTGGGTTTGATTGATTATCAAGAAGCCTGGGATTATCAGACGGATCTATTTGATAAGTCTGTGGCACTCAAAATAGAGAATCGAAAAAAAGAGTCTGATAAGCAAATTGCCACACCTAATTATTTGATCTTCTGCTCTCATCCTCATGTTTATACCCTCGGTAAATCTGGTGACCAAGCCAACTTGCTACTAGATGAAAAAGGACTGAAGGAGAAACAAGCCACTTTCTATAAGATCAATCGAGGGGGTGACATCACCTATCATGGGCCAGGACAAATTGTAGGTTATCCTATCTTAGATTTAGACAATTTTTTTACTGACATTCATAAGTATCTCAGGTTACTCGAAGAAGCGATCATTCTCACCTTGTCTGATTATAAAATCAAAGCTGGGAGAATTGACGGACTAACTGGTGTATGGATTGACATCGACAACCCGGCAAAAGCCAGAAAAATTTGCGCCATGGGTGTAAAATCTAGTCGATGGGTGACCATGCATGGTTTCGCATTTAATGTAATGACCGACTTGAACTACTTTCAAAATATCATCCCGTGCGGAATTGATGACAAAGCCGTGACTTCATTGGAATTTGAATTGGGAAAGAAACCTGACATGCTAGAAGTGCAGGAAAGGCTTAAGGGACACTTGGCACATCTTTTCGAATTAGAATTGATTCAGGACTAAAGCACAATCTTACCCAGACGATCCATAACCTCTGCTTTGTAGTTTCTACCTACAGGAATGCTTTCATTATTAAGCTCTACTTCACTGGCTGAGTAGCTTTCAATTTTGGGTATGTTGATGATAAAAGATCTGTGGACTCGGATGAAATGATTGGCTGGTAATTTGGTTTCCAACACGCTGATTTTCTGATGGGTCACTACCTCTTTTTCTGCTGTTTTGATTTTCACGTAGTCCTTGATGCTTTCGATATACAAAATATCCTTTAGGCACACTCGAATCATTTTTTTGTCGCACTTGAAAAATATAAAGTCATCTCCTTCCGCACTGGTAGAAACTTCTATTTCCTTCGAATGATTCAAAGCTTTTGACACTGCTTTCATGAATCGATCAAAAGAGATGGGTTTTAGCAAATAATCCAATACCTCCAATTCAAACCCTTCAAGCGCATATTCACGATAGGCGGTAGTAAAAATTACTTTTGGCGGATTGGTTAAAGTATTCAAAAATTCAATCCCAGTCAATTTTGGCATTTGAATGTCAAGAAAAATCAAATCAACTTGTTCTCCAGATTGGATATATTCAAAAGCTTTAATTGCATTTCTAAACTTGCCTACCAACTCCAATGATTCAATGCGTTCTACATACGATTCAATCACTTCGATTGCCAGCGGCTCATCATCGACTATTATACACTTCATGCCGTTTTCTTAAAATTAATTTCCATTAATACAGTAAAAGTTTTAGTTCCATCTACAATGTCCAATCGATAGTCGTTGCGATAAAGCAAATCAAGTCTCCGCTTCACATTTTTCAAACCTATGCCATGTTCGTGATCATCTAGTCTTTGTGTTTCACTCTTACTATTCTCGATGCTTACCTTGAGTGTGTTTTCAATTATTGATAAGTCCAGGTATACCCAAGATTTATCCAACTCTTCATTTACTCCATGCTTAAAACTATTCTCCAAGAATGGCAATATAATCATAGGGGCCACATATACACCACTAGTCTCGCCAGTGATCATAGCTCTTATATCTAGGTTGTCACCATGTCGCATCCGTTCAATTTCAATGTAATTTTTAATGAAATTCAACTCATTGTCCAATGGCACTTTAGGAGCGTTGCATTCGTAAAGCATGTAATTGATCAATTCAGAAAGTTTCAATACCATCTCCGGGGCATGATCTGATTTTTTAAGCGTAAGCGCATAAAGGTTATTTAAAGTGTTGAACAGAAAATGAGGATGTATTTGAGTTTTTAGAAATTTAAGTTCCGCATCCAATTTTTCGTGAGCCAAGATCTGCTTGTCCTGCTGATTGACATACCAATGCTTTAGAATCTTGATAGTAGTGGCTAAAAATACCACTGGATAGATCTGAACGATCCCTTTAAAGATTTTGAAAACCTGCAAGACGGGTTCGTTTAAGTACTTGGGATAAAACAGTGGATATTCTACATAGTAGGTAATCAAACGGTAAATAGAACCACCTGTCAGAGCAGAAGCAATGAGCAAAAAAGCAAACGAGACCCACTTACCTTTTAGTACATATTTGGGAAGTAGAACGTAAATGGTGTAGTAGGTTATCACAATTTTGACGGGTAAATAAATGGCTTGATCTAAAAAAGCCAGTTTCCACTCACCCTTATAACTCCCCCAAAGAGTAGCATGGAAAACCACATAGCTCAGCCAAAACAGTACATGACAAAACAGCCTGTTTTTAAACAATCTTCTAATTCTGATTTCTAGATTTCCCATCTCAACAAATATACATTTTCGAACCTTTAAAAATTCCAAAAGGCCACATACGACCAATTGCAGCCTACGAAATCACCAAATCAGGTCAATACTGTCAATTGCCTATGATATCAGTCAATTTTTTAAGAAAATGAGAAATTTTGGTTTATTTGCGCATTAGAAACTTCTATTATATGCACAAATTTATTTTATCAGCCACTCTACTATTATTTGCACATCTCTCTTACGGCCAGGATCAATGGCTTGTCACTGCAAAATTGGATACCATATATGGGGATATCACTCTGCAGACTGGTGATCAATATAAAGCTGATGAGGTAAAAATAAAGGACGGAAAGGACAAAAATATATTTAAGTCATATCATATTCGATCTGTTCATTTAGCAGAAAATAAAGAATATGAAGTTTTGAAGATTGATGAGAGGTATCAATTTGTTCTAGTTGATTTGAAAGGAAAATATTTTTCACAGTATTATTATCTAGACCCTTCCTCCACTAGTTCAACAAATTATGCATTAAAAATATTAGTGAATTGGGAAGGTCAACAATACAAAGTGAGCAATCTTACTTCTCGTAAAAAATATGCGACATTTTTTGAAGCATGTGAGTCTGTAAGTGAAAAAATATTGTCTGGAGAATTTAAAAAACGTGAGTTGGACAAAATTTTTGCTGAATTTGATAGCTGTATCGACGAGAAAAATAATCGAGATCAGACGGTTCAAAAACCACTCCCTATTTCAAATGATATAGAAGCTTTTATTTCAGAATTGAAGGCCAAGGAGCTGTATCAAGGCGACTTATCCATGATGATCAATGATATTAATCAAAAATTGCTGAACCAGCAGGAGGTGCCGAAATATTTGCAACAAGCCGTATTAGAACAGCTCGGCGATGATGTAGAATTAAAATCTAAATTTTCTGCATTGTTAGAAAACTAGCCACAAAAAAACCGGAAAGGTTACCCTCTCCGGCTCGTATTTATATTAAATAATAAAAGGTTGCAATTGCTTAACGCTCCATTACTTCATTTATTCTTTTGAGAACTTCTTAATTACAGATTTTCCGCCTTGATCAATAAGGTGAATCAGATAGATTCCAGATTTCAATCTGCTCACATCCACTTTACTATTAACCAATTCTCCGGCTGCAACATTCTTACCCATTAAGTCAGTGATCGCGTATTCTACTTCCTCTCTCGTAGTAACAATATTTAAGAAATACCCCACGACTGGATTTGGATACATATCAACACTTACAGGTGTGCCTTCTGATATAACTGAAGAAGCAAATCCACTAAAGGATGAACCACCTACGCAGAAAGCAGTAGTCTCACTTGAGCCAAATGACCCACCTGAGGCCAAAGTTGAACTTCCATCAGTCAATGTATAAGAACCACTTCCATAGCTACAGCAAATACCGTCTCCATAAGAGTCATTCATGACCAGGCTATAGCAGCCGTCTGCCAAATCAACATTTACATTGATTGTAGATCCATCAGGCTGAGAACCGTAAGTTCCTCCAGAAGCTACTGTTGTACTTCCATTCATAATTGACCAGCTAGTCTCTTCTGGGTAATTGTCGAAGGTGATAGAAAGAGTCACACCGTTAGTACCTCCCGTTGTTCCTGTAGAAAACGAGATATCATCCACAGCCATATCTCCTCTGTAACTTGATCCTGTCACTCCCACAAATCTCAATTTTACAGTTTGTCCTGCATATGAATCCATATTCACATCCGCAGTCAGCCAACTGTTGCCCTTGTTTCCTGATTGTGACCAAACAGAAGACCAGTTGTTTCCATCTGTAGTAGCTTCAAGTGTCAAACTTCCCATATTGGAACCATACATGTGATATTTAAATGAGAAATTAGCAGCAGTCTCTCCAGACAAGTCGTAACATGGACTTTCAATTCTAGTCACTTTACTTGGGTAATTTGGGCTAGAGGCTTCCACATACATATAGTAGCTACCTTCAGATGCACTGCTTGGCCCTGTCGAACTCGATGGAGTAGACCCTGTTCTTCTGGTCCAATCTAAATCGTCGCCACTTTGATTAGTCCAAGCACCAAAACCAGATTCAAAACCTTCAGCATATGGAATTGTAGTAGTTGATGAACAACTCATGCCTGCACTTTGAGTGGTAACATTTACTGTGTTGCTTGCAGCGGAAATATTTCCGGCGAGGTCTTTTGCTCTAACACTAAATGTATAAGCTGTTCCAGCCGTCAAACCTGTAATATTTGCAGATGTAGCTGTTACCGTGCCTACATTAGTTGCCCCTTGATATACATCATACCCAGTTACTCCTACATTGTCCGTTGAAGCGTTCCAGTTCAAAGTCAAAGTAGTTTGAGTAACCGCTGAAGCTGCCAATCCCGTTGGAGTTGAAGGAGCTTCGGTATCTGCTGTACCAGTTACCACTTGAATAGTGTAATCTTCTACTTCTCCATATTGGAAAGATTCGCAAGACGTTGGAATTCCGTTGTATTTCATAGAAACTCTCATCCTCGTGTTGCCATTGCTCGCGCCAGTAGGAACTGTGAAAGAACCACTCACAGGAGAAGTTTGTGTAGCTGATTGTGTATACACTTGTTCTCCAGAATCAGTAAAATCTCCATCTTGGTTATAATCTACCCATACAGAATAAGCCTCGTTGTATACTGATCCTGTCCATGTAGGAGTAATCGTGACAGTATAAGAATCACCTTTAGTCAAACTAGTAGATTGTGTGGTGTAATCTCCATATCCACCAGAAGAAGCACCAGTACTATTGTCTATTGTATTCAACTGCACACGGCTGATGTATTCGTCAGAAGTGTTGTTACCATTAGAAGCACAGTAGTTGACTGGAGGTGTTCCCGTAGTAGTTACATTCAAGTTAGATGAAGCGCCACTACCACCTGTAGAACAATTGGCTACCACTGAACAAGCATACTGAGTGCCTTCGATAAGCCCGGAAGCTACATAGCTCGTTCCTGAAACAGTAGAAGATGATCCACCGACAGTTACGGTATAGTCACTTGCTCCTGAAACACTATTCCACGAAAGTGTAAAGCCATTGTCTCCTATACTAGAAGAACTGAAGTTGCCTGGTGCAGCCAAAGCACAAGTCTGAACATATTCAGAACCTACGCCTACAGCATACCATGAATTCGTAACTGCGATTTCTTGAGCTGATCCAGAACCGAAAAGTTCTACAGCCGATTGGATAGAATAAGTTCTGAAATCCGCATAATCAGATGTAGAATTCAAATAAACTGATTCTGTTCTCCAAGTAATAGCAGCTGCATCGTCTACCCCAATACCAGTTACGCTGTAAGTATCACTTACATCGTTTGTGCCAGATTCACCCGCAGCTAGTACATAAAACCAGTGGTTGGTCACACCGCTATTGGTATGCACTCCACAATAATCATTACCACTACTTGGCGTACAATTTTGGCTCACCCAGTAAGTACCTCCATAAGTATCTGGATCTCCATAAGCCTTAGGATTTGACATAGATCTGAAAGTTTGACCAATCTCAGTACCTAGATTCCAAATGTCCTTGTTCAATCCATAGTTTTGGTTGACGTAGTATTCCACACAAGCACCCCAGATATCACTAAGGCCTTCATTCATTGCACCAGATTCTTTTTCATAAACTAAGTCAGCGGTACCAGTACAAAATGCATGGCCTATTTCGTGTGCTGTGATATCAACTGTGGTCAATGGGTCCAAGCTATTGCCTTTTCCATATACCATCACATATCCAGTCCAAAATGCATTGTCGTTATATCCAGATGGGTAACCAAAAACAGACTCTATATCTGTATTTACATGACTTTCTATAGCTGCGCCGCTACCATCATAACTATCTCTGCCATAATTTGACATGAAAAAATCATAAGTAGCTTCTGCAGCAAAATGTGCATCAAGTGCAGCATTGTCTTTATCAGCATTGTCATATTCTGCAGATGTCCAGCTGTTATTGCTGTCTGTGTACTCTGATGATCCATTTGGACGACCCGTGATGTTGTTAGCACTTGTTGCTGTAGTAGCATCGTAAGTCAGTACTCCATTTCCTCGAGAATAGTCTCTTAATCTATAAGATCCTGAGTTGCTATCTGTAGTAATAGACTGTGTTCCACTATATCTAGTAGCTGCAGAACCAACTGCATCAGCCTGATGAATCTTACTGTTGTATCTCACTACCTCACCAGTTTCAGCATCGATATAGACATAAGCATTTACAAAAGGCTTACCTCCTACAATGTGATACTTATAAGCCAATCTAGACTTGTAACCATTCGCAGTGTTTTGAATAATCACTAGCTCCCCAGTTGGTCGTTGTTCGTTACTTCTTCCATTGGAAGAAGATTCCCACGCAAATTCAGTGGCCTCTGTGGCTGATTTTGCTCTGCTAAGAGCTGCATCATCAGACAAGGATGGACTCAAATTTACATTATCGACTGGCTTATAATTACCAGTCATGTGCGTAGCCACTCCATTCTTAGAGTGAATGGTGTAAGTCGATCCTTCTACTTTAATTCCCTTGTAGAAGTGTTCGAATTTCTCATGGCGATAACCTAATCGATCGTCTTCCGTTTTGAGCGTTCGCATCTCTTCGGAATCGTTCATTCTTAGCTCTTGCCTGAGCAATTTTGTTTTGGATATTCGTCCTTGGCTAGGTTCTAGCTGGATGAAAGATTTGGAATTGCCTTGTGCAAATCCTTGATAGCAGACACATGCTGCCACCAAAAGTGTAGATAACACTTTTTTCATAATAATTAGTTTTAGTTTAATAATAGAGTTAGTTGTATATTCAAGCATTCCGAAGAAATTCGAAATGAGATGAATCAATAAGAATTGAGTTGAATTTTGACCGTAGGAATCGGTATATATCTGGCGAGTGCCAAACGTATAATAGTTCGAGAAAACAGGACAAATGTTCTGTTTCATAATTGAGTTAGGTTGGGTATAAAATATTATTCTGTCTGGAGAATAATTTCCCAATTTAATATCTAAAACTCAATTATGCAAAAACGTGCGTTTATTTGAATTAAACTCTGATTTTATACGAACAAATGTTCGTAAATCAATTTAGCTTCGAACTTTCTTACACACCAAAACAGTCAAACTTCCATCCATCAAAGTGGTAGCAAAGAGGTAAATTTCTCCCCCTTCATTGATACCTGTTTTTTTACGAATTTCTTTGACAGTCATTGGATAATTGCGCACCGTAATGTTTGCCTTGCCTTGAGGTAAAAATGGCTTGAGCTTTTTCTTATTTAGAACCGTTTGATCAATAATTCTAAATGACCTTCCAGGAAAATCTTCGACGAATTTTTCTGAGGTGTACAGATGAGAATTGCGATGCAATTTATTTACTGAATAGGCATTTGAAACGGCATTGAAGCCACCTGCTTTCATGATTGAGGCGTTGGGTTCGTAAAGAAAATTTAATGGCTGACTAAATACTGGGCTCTCATTTTCTTGAGCTTCAGAAAATTCAAAGACATCCATTTCATCTTTTGTAAGATTTGCTGCTATGCGATTGACAGGCCCACTATAATTGGGTACTATTCTAAAAAGTAATTCCTTGCAGTCATTTTTGACCGACACTATATGCACTTCTTTCACATTTGGCAATACTTCAAGAGCCAAATGAATATCTAAAAGAGGAGAAAGCTTGATGAGGACTTCAGCCTTGCGCTCAAGTAGCATAGGAACAATCAGATTCAAATCTGGCGTACAGTCCTCAATTTGAAAGACCTTTTGATTCGACTCATCTCGTCTTGCAGGGTCAATGAAATATAAGCTGGCTGGCTCCTTTTCTTCCGCTAGATATTCTTCCGCAGTTTGATTAAAAAAAGATACGTTGTCTTTTCCTAATTGACCAAAATTATGCTTGGCCAGTGCTACTAGCTCTTCAGACCTTTCGATATAATTTGCCTTTTTGAATTGGCGAGACAAATAGAATAGATCAATTCCAAATCCTCCAGTCAAATCTGCAAGGGATTTCCCTTCAACTAATGAAGCCTTGTACTTCGCAGTCTCTTCTGAAGAACACTGCTCCATAGACACACCATGAGGAAAAATGATTTCTTGATTCGCAAACCATTCTGGCAGCTTAAGCTGAGCTTTCTTTCTGGATTGGATTTGAGCAGCTATCTCTCTGATAGGCAGGTCAGGAATTTTTTTTGATTGCAGCACCAAAGCCACAGGATCATCATTAAGATGTGTCTGAATAAATTCTAGAACATCTGCTCGGCTTAGTATATCTATGAGTGAATGGGACATAAAAAAACTGGCTCAAATGTAAAACATTCGAGCCAGTCATCTTCTTTGTGCAGTTGGCAAATTTGCACAACATACTAAAATAGGTTTCTTGTTAGAGCACCAAGTTATGCTCAGTCACATACTGCGCAATTTGCACTGCATTGGTGGCTGCTCCTTTTCTCAAGTTGTCTGCCACGATCCATAGGTTCAAAGCATTTGCCTTAGACTCATCTTTTCTGATTCGCCCTACAAAAACTTCATCTTTTTTATGAGCCGTCAAGGGCATAGGATATACATTGTTGACTACGTCGTCTTGAATGACTAAACCTGGGACTTTGGACAATATTTCTTTCACTTCGGCCAAGTCATACGGCTTGTCGAATTCGATATTTACGGCTTCTGAGTGACCTCCCATGGTTGGGATTCTCACACAGGTGGCAGACACTTTGACGTTTGAATCTCCCAGAATTTTAACCGTCTCATTGGTCATTTTCATTTCCTCTTTGGTGTATCCATTGTCTTGGAATACATCAATATGAGGCAATACATTCATATCAATTTTATGCGGGTACACCATGTTAGGTGTTTCACCATTACGCTCGGCCATCATCTGATCTACTGCTCCTTTTCCAGAACCCGTCACTGATTGATAAGTCGATACGATCACGCGATTGATTCCATATCTCTCGTGCAATGGCCCAAGAACCAACACCATTTGGATAGTAGAACAGTTAGGATTGGCTATGATTCGATCATCAATCATAATAGCCGAACCATTGATCTCTGGAACGATCAATTTTTTTGTTGGATCCATTCTCCATGCTGAGGAATTGTCAATGACTATGGTGCCCACTTCGGCAAACTTTGGTGCCCAATCTAAAGAGGTACTTCCACCTGCTGAAAAAATGGCGATGTCTGGCTTGGCAGCTACAGCATCCTCCAGACCAATCACAGTATGAGCTTCTCCTTTATATTCAATTACCTTTCCCACTGATCTAGCAGAGGCAACTAACATCAGTTCGTCGTATTCAAAATTTCTTTCCTTGAGGACTTCTAGAATTTCCGATCCTACCAAGCCCGTGGCTCCTACTACAGCTAACTTCACTTTTTGTACTTTTAATGAGATTTCAAAATTAGTATAATTCTATTGAGAACCTGCGCTACGAAATGATGAAAAATTTCGAATGCGTTAATTAAAACCGCTAATTGTTAAATTATTAACCAATTAAATGTCCCATTAAAAAAAACTAACACATTCAAAATGTTATTACTTCATCAGTAGCTTTTCTCGTATCCTGTTGCCCTGACTATCTTCTATTTCCAGAAAATATAAACCAGCATATAAACTTCCGGCATTGATCGATTGCTGCTGTCCTGAAATCACTAAACCATGTAAAACCTTTTGACCACTTGCGTTAAAAATAGAATAGGAAAGCTGCTCTCCTTTTCTACCTCCTTTCAATTGAATAAAAGATTCTCCAGGGTTTGGATAGACTACTATATCGTTCTCTAAACTATCTACAGCTGTGATGATCAATGTAATATCGCTTTCAATCTCTCGTGTGCCACAATCATTGGTTGCGGCTAGAATTACCGTATAGTTTCCTGATGTACTATACTCGTGAGTAGGCGATTCAATAATTGTCTTCGAAGAGCCGTCTCCAAAATCCCATTCATAAGAATCTCCATTGACCGTAAGGTTGGAAAAAACCACCCTATTATTAAAGAAATCATAATCAAAGTCGGGAGTTGGTTTTACGTTGAGAGTGAGCATGGCACTTTCACTTGTATATTCGTTGTCCGAATCGGAAGCCACACATCTGAAACTAATGCCATCATGTGCTGTCTGACCATCTTTGATGATGAGCATATTGCTATTTATGTTGGAATAATTCTCTGTGTCTTCGATATCAACGAAGCCTGATCCCAAATCATATTGCCATTGATAAGTCAAACCGTCACCAGCAACTTCAAACCACACATAAATCTCTTCTTCTTCACACCCCTCGAAATTTTCTGGCTGATGCACCACATAGGAAGAACTGTAATCTACTTTCACTAAAAACAGACCGTTAGTCTGATCAGAAACTGCAATGGTTCCACTTTCAAAAAAGGGATAATTACTCCAATTCCCAGACCAATCGACACCTTCAAGATCGGGATAAGTATCAAAATATCCTGTTTCTCTTATAAATCCTTTGGCCACTTGTGAAATATCGAAAACTCTTAACCCACTCACATAATTGGATTGATACATCATATCACCTACAATGTACAAATTATGATCTATCGATGATGTGGTATGATCATAAACTTCAAGCAACACTGGATTATCTAAATCCTGCACATCCCAAATAAAAGTTTTTGTAGTATTTGTAACGCCACTACTTTCATCTAATTCATCATTGGATATAAAATATTTGTGATCCTCGGTTAACCAACCCTGATGAATGTATTTAACACCATCATAGCTCACACTTGAGATCATAGTTATACTTTCCTTGTCATCAACATCAACGATGGTAACTGTCTCTTCATTAGAATTAAAACAGATTTCCTTTCCTGAATAATCAGCATCTGGTCCGTTGTAAATCACGCACTGCGCATCATGAGTATAGCCATCGTTATCAAAACACGCCTCATAGATTGGGTTTTTTGGATCTTGAATGTTTACAATATGCAAACCACCCGAACCACAAGTAGAAGCACCAGTAGCACCTACTACATAAGCAAATCCTGTTTCTTCATTGATCACCACATTGTGTGCATTTCCAACTCCATCGTAATGTCCTGCTTCTGTAAAAGTAATAGGCTCTTCTGGTCTACCTAATTCCCGAAGTTCAGTCAGATCAAATACCTGCATCCCATGACTGGCATCTTCACTTACGATGTAGGCATGGTTGCTGTAAACTTTCACATCACGCCAAACTGAATTTCCTCCTCTTTGATTAACTCGAGATGAATTTGCCTCCGTAGACTCCGCAGCATGATGCTCTGGCAAATATCCCAACATAATTGGGTCTGTTGGGTCAGTAATGTCGACAAAGGATGTTCCATTGGCCATGCCAACTATCGCGTATTCGTTCCCTGTTTCAGAATCAGCCCATCCCCAAATGTCATTGAGATATACACCCCCATCCTGCTCAGCCAGCAAATCACTAACAGACAAATGGCCCAATAGGGAAACATTTTGGCAAGGGTAATCGCCGGCCATACCATCCACGCAAGGAGTAGTCTGAGCCATCAAAATGGCAGAATTGCTTATCACAAGCGCAAGCGCTATTAATTTATTCATATCAAAAAGGGTCATGTTTTTGTGTTGTTTAACGCACAAATATGAATAGACTTGATAAGAATTCGTTTACTCTCGAAGCATATTTACAGGATTCTCTAATGCAGCTCGTATGGAATACCAACCGATTGATACTAGTCCAACGGCAACAATAGATCCTACCGAAATTATCAAAAGGCTAAATCCTATTTCAATTCGATAGGCAAAGTTATTTAGCCATTCATTGCTCAAATAATAGGCAAGAGGTAATCCTATCAAAACAGCAAAGCCTATGACTGAAAGTTGTTTGAAAGTGAAATACTTTAAAATCCACCATTCAGAAGCTCCTAGTGTTTTCCTTATAGCTACTTCTTTCCTCTTGAGACCTGTCAGGTACGCAGATAAGCCATACATGCCGAAACCTGCCAGAAATATTGCCAATAAAGTGAAAATAGAAAACAGTTCTTGTGCATTCGCTTCACTTTCGTATAGCTTTTCCAGATTGGAATCTAAAAAAGAATAAGAAACTGTTTTGGCAGGCAAAAATTCATTCCACAGATTCTGCATTTCTTGGACAGCCGTTTGGGTCTGGCTTTCTTTGACTTTGAATACTATCTTTTGAGAAAATCTCATGCCATTGGATATGACCAAAGGACGTATGGGCTCATGCAAAGAGTGAATATGAAAATCCCGCACCACACCAATTACTTTCAATTGTGCTGTTCTTACGGTGTTTTTAATAAATGAGTTCACAGCCTGGTCCGCGCTAACCCAGCCAAATTGTCTCATGGCTTCTTCATTAATCAAAACATAACGAGCGGTGTCTGTGAAATCACTTTTTCGGTAGTTCCGACCTGCTATCAGCGACAAATCATAAATATCTACACAGTGCTCATCTTTAGTAAAGAAAAAAGAAACATTCACAGGGCTTCCTTCATTCTCTGTAGTAGTATAAGTAGTCGCTCCATTTACAAAACCAGGCACTGACGATGCGCTAGTACCTTGCAAAACATGAGGAGACTTCACCAATTCATTTCTGAAAATTTCATCTCTATCACCAAGCTCATCTGCATTGTCGATGATCAAAAGGTTCTCTTTGTCATATCCTAAATCAACGGATTTCAAGTATTTATTTTGCTTGATAACGACTAACGTAGCTACTATGACCACTAAAGAAACACCAAACTGTAGCCCTACCAATATATTTCTAACCCATCTTTCTTGAGCAGATTCTGTGCTGCTTTTGGAATTGGAGCTTATAATCTCGGTGGGATAAACGCCAGAAAGCTTGAGTGCTGGATAAATACCCGCCATCAACCCAAGTGTAACAGCAAAAGCAAAAAATATCGCCAAAAAAGAAGGTGCCAACAAGACATCTACTGTCCAGGCTTTCCCTGATAATTCATTGAAAAATGGAAGTAGCTGAAAGGACAATATCAGTGCTAATACCGCAGATAAAAAAGTTACTGCTACGGACTCAGATAGCAATTGCTTGGTCAATTCTATTCTCGTTGCACCCATTATTTTCTTCAACCCAAGTTCCTTCATTCGCTTACCTGCTTTGGCAGTAGAAAGGTTCACATAATTAATGCACGAAATGATTAAAATAAATATCCCTACAGCTAGGAACAATTGAACATTACTTTTGTTGCCATTAGGCATAAACTCCCACCTGAGATTGGAAGTCAAATGAATATCAGTGAGTGGCTGAAGAAAATAATCATAACTATTGCCTTCTTCCAGCCATTTTTCAAAATCCATTCCGCTAGTATTCATGGCCATTTGCTGAAGTAAAAATTGTCGCATTTTGAGTTCAAACTGAACCAAATCTGTACCTTCATGAAGCTTGAGATAGGTGAAATAAAAAAACGCCGTACCCCATTCATTCCGATAGCGCGGTTCTCTTGAGTCTTGCATAGGTAGGATCAAATCCGCTTCAAAATGCGAATTATCCGATAGGTTTTTGATGACTGCACTGATCTGATAGATGATACTGTCTCTAATTATTACTTGTTGACCCACAACTTCAGTACTATTAAAATATTTTCGCGCCAGCTTTTCTGTAAGCACCACTTGTCTTGGCTGAGACAACGATGTTTCGATAGCACCACTTATCACTTGGCAATCGAAAACTTTAAAAAAATTAGGGTCAGCATACAATCCTTTTTCTTCTACAAAACGCTCCTGACCGATTACTACTTCTAGATCTCCATCAGCAAATCGTGTGGCCTCATCCACTTCTGGGAAATGACTCGCAATGGCCGGTCCGACTGGAGCTGGAATGGAGGCCCATCCAACTTCATTATTAGGGTAAACACGATTGAGCGCGACTCTATATATGCGATCAGAATCTGTGTAATGATTGTCATAGGTCAGTTCACTTTGCAAGTAAAGAAATATGAAAATGGTAGAAGTAGTGCCTAAAACCAGACCGATAAGATTAATCGCATAATAAAGCTTATTGCGACGGGCGTTTCGTAGGAAGAATTTTATCATAGTGGTAACTTTAGAAAAATGCCTTTGTTAAATTATCACATCTGGCCGAAAAATACCATGAGCTTAGAACGGATGACAGATGTCGACGCATACATAGCAACCTTTGATAGTTCTCAGAGACAATTATTACGTGTACTACACGGACTCGTTTTAAACCAATTTGACTTACAAGCTAAAATCAGGTATCGCATCCCTTTTTACTACAACAAGAGTTGGATTTGTTATTTGAATCCGCTCAAAAAAGGTGGAGTCGAATTGTGTTTTCTTCGTGCCAATGAACTCTCCAATGAAATTGGTTGGTTGGATTTTAAAGACCGAAAACAAGTGGCGGGAATTACATACAATTCTGTAAAAGATATCAATGAAACTGCCCTAAATCAAATACTACAGGAGGCACTGATTTTGGATGAATCTATCCAATATGGATCTAAGCGAAAGAAAAAATAAACCACTATTTCTTGTATTGAATTCATCAAGGAGTGATTGATCATTTATCATTAAATTAGATGTTCGAATTTAGATTTATGAAACACCTAATCACATTGCTCTGCCTGATTCAATTTCAGCTATCAATCGCTCAAATTAGTGATGACTTTTCGGATGGTGATTTTACTAATAATCCAACTTGGAGTGGGGATGATGGGGATTTTACTATCGACTCTGAGGAACTTCATCTTGACGCTGCAAGCCCAGGCGAATCATATCTCACAACATCAAATACAGACATTGACAATGCCGTATGGGAATTTTTGGTCAAGTTGGATTTTGCAACTTCAAGCCAAAACAGAGCTTATATTTATTTGGTGTCAGACATTAGTGATCTGGATGGAGACGTCAATGGATACTACGTATTGATTGGGAATACTTCAGACGAAATCAGTCTCTACAGGCAAGACGCCACAACTACTTCAGTTGAAATTATTGACGGAGTAGATGCCACAGTTATGACTCCTCCAACAGAAGTACGAATCAGGGTAACTCGCGATGCTCTTGGAAACTGGGAATTGTTTAGAGACTTATCAGGTGGTACTTCATTCACATCAGAAGGAGCGGCACTTGACAATACTTATAATTCTACTCTTTTTTATGGTGTTCTTTGCGACTATTCTACGGATAACGTTGATGGTTTCATATTCGATGACATATCAGTATCCACCACACCAGTGGTAGCCAATTTCGGCATTACCTCTCTTTCCATAGAAGGTACCAACGCCATAAGAGTCACCTTCAACCAAAATGTGGATGAAACGACCGCAGAAACATTGGCCAATTACTCGCTCAATTACGGATTTGGCAATCCCACTTCTGCAGTACAAGACATGACCAACTTAGACGAGGTACTACTCACCTTTTCAGAAGATTTTGTCAACAACGATTATACGCTCAATATTGATCAGGTTCAAAATGAGGCGCAAGACGAGACTATATCTGACGATGATCAGATATTTAATGTAGAAATACAAACACCTTTTAGAGATATCGTGATCAACGAAATCATGGCAGATCCAACGCCTGTAGTAAGTCTCCCAGATGCCGAATACCTGGAACTTTATAATACTTCCGATCAAGATATAAATATTGGAGACTTCGAATTTGATGGTGAAATCTTAGATGATTTTGTACTACCATCCCATGATTTTGTTATACTAACCGATGACGTCAATACCGGATTGTTTTCAGGTAATGTGCTTGGTCTCAATCTATCCCTGACCAATTCAGGTAAAGTGCTCGAATTGTTTGACAACCTAGGCAATTTGGTAGATAGCGTTTCTTATAGTGACGACTGGTACGAAAATGCAGACAAAGACGACGGCGGTTACTCGCTAGAACAAATCAACCCTGAGCTAGCTTGTAGTTATGAAAATAATTGGACTGCCTCCAATGATACTGATGGAGGAACTCCAAGCTCACAAAATTCCGTGTACGATGATACGCCAGATACGGACGGCCCGAACCTGATCGACTTGGTGGCTACCAGTGCCAATACGTTCTTGCTCACCTTTGACGAGCCCATGGATGAATCATCCTTGACAGTAGCTACCTACGGCTTTGATAATGGTATTTCAGAAAATGGAGTGACGCCGATTAGTCCAGGTTACCTTTCAACTTCTATTGAAGTGACTCCTGATTTAATAAGTGGCACCACTTATACAGTAACTGTGACTAACGCTACTGATTGTGCAGGAAATGCAATTCAAAACAACACTTTCGCCTTTACTTACGACACCAGCCCACCTGAGCTATCCCGTATCATAGTCAAAAACACAACTCGAATTGATTTACTTTTTGACGAAGCACTAGACCAAAGTATTGCCGAAACAGAATCCAACTATTCTTCAGACCACTCAGGAGCCAATCCATCTTCAGCAGAACTTGACGAATCTAACTTCGCCATTGTAAGTCTAACTTTTGACCTGGAATTTGAACTAGGCGTTGAACATACTTTGACTATTGATAACCTAGAGGATACTCAAGGAAACGCTTTAGCTTCGACCCTGACTCCTACATTCACTTATACACAAGATGTGGATAGCGTGTTTGTAATTGGTATTAATTTATTGGACATCTATTTTGATCAAGACTTGGATGAATCCAGTGCACTAAATACAAACAACTATGTAGTGGATGATGAAGTTGGCACTCCTTCATCCGCGTTCATTGATAGCAGCAATGAACGTCTGGTTCATTTGGCTTTCGCCAATAATTTTGATGATAATAAAGATCTGACTTTATCCATCAGGGATGTGAAAAATGATGATGATGATTACTTGACCACTCCAGAAATAAGCTTTGTCTATGATACTTCTCCTCCCAAGCTTGACACGATCTATGTCACATCATCCTCGACCTTGGAAGTGGTATTTGCTGAAAAAGTAGAATCTCAATCTGCTCAATCCAAAGAAAACTATGAATATGATGAAATTTACCCTATTGCCGCTACCTTAGAAGAGGATCAGAAGACCGTACTTCTTGAATTTGCAGAAGAATTTGAAAGGGAAGTCGTTTTCGAACTTTATATTGATGAGGTCAAAGATCTTTATAAAAATGGGATCAAAACAAGAATCAAACAAGCATTCGTCTATGACATCTTTGAACCACAATTGGACAGTATTATTGTTAGATCTGCTAATGAATTGGTACTATGGTTCAATGAAAATGTAAACCAAACTGTTGCGGAAAATGTATCCAACTACGCCATAGGTGCAAGTGAAGATCAGCCAAACAATGCCACACTGGATCTGGAATATCAATATTTAGTTTACTTAACGCTTGATACTGACTTACCAGAAGAGTCAAATATAGATTTGGCTATTATTGCCATGGAGGACCAAAGACTAAATCCCATTTCATCAACTATCTCGGCTACATTCGATTATGATGTTTTTTATATTGGAAATCTATCGGCTGTCAGCCAAAATAGTATCGAAATAGAGTTCAACAAGGTTCCAGATCTCAATACAAAAAATACACTTGCTAATTATTCTTTGAATGAAGAATTCGCTACTGACATTGAATTTTCAGAGGATCGAAAAGCCATCATTACTTTTTCTTCTGCTATGGAAGACAATTCTGAAAATCAATTGCAAGTTGAAAATATCACCGATCAAAATTCAAATAACCTTTCCATTAATACCTACACATTAGGATTTGATAGCCGAATTTTGAGTAGCTCAACCATTGGTGATCGAACAGTGGCCTTAGAATTTGAAGTTGCCTTAGATATAGATCAAGATTTAACTCTGTCAGATTTCAATGCTTCACCCTCTCTAGGAAATTGTGGAGCCGCGATCATTGATAATGAACAACCCGAAATCCTTAGACTAACGTTTGAAAATGCCATAGATGCAGATGTGCTTTACTCCATTTCTTGGCAAAACTTGATCAATGAATATGGGAACAATTTACCCAACTATTCTACAACGGCTATCAATGATCAAACTGCTCCTTCGGTTGACCAACATCTCATATTGAATGATAATATGATCTGGATAAAATATAGTGAGCCACTTAATGAGGGGTCTGCGGAATTTTTACTCAATTATTCTATAGCTCCTTCCATAGGCCATCCGACAGAAGCAAAATATGCAGCTACGGACTCCTCTGTTCTACTAGAATTTTCATCGTCATTTTCAGAAGTGACCAATTATACTTTAAGCATTGACAATATAGAAGACCTTGCTGACAACGCACTCTTTGATCACATGATCGAATTTAATTATGAGGCGGTTGAAACTCCTGATTTTGGAGATCTAATCATAACAGAAATTATGGCTGACCCAACACCTGAGGTGGGACTCTCGGACAAAGAATATATAGAAGTTTACAATACTTCAGACAAAACCATTTCATTGGTTGGAATAAGCATTGTAGATGAAGGGGGGACAACAACTATTGTATCTGGAGAAATCGAAAGCGGACACTATATAGTTCTAACCTCCACATCAGGTGCAACTGAGTTTCTTGATGTGAAGGCATTAGCAATCACTAGCTTTCCTTCATTGAACAATTCTGGGGAGACTATTTCGCTCTATGCTGGAGAACAACTCATTTTCAGCACTACTTATTCAACAGATTGGTACAAAAACAGTGAAAAAGAAGAAGGCGGCTGGTCGTTAGAAATGATCGACGTTGGTAATCCATGTGGTGAGTATAGCAACTGGACAGCATCCAGTGATGCACAAGGAGGAACACCTGGGCTTGCAAATTCAGTCGAAGCATCAAACCCAGATAATTTTGGTCCTGAACTCGTTTCAGCAGTTGCTACTTCAGATAATTCTATTCAATTAACTGTAAATGAAAAGTTGCATCCAGTTTCATTTTTAAATGCAAATATTCTACTTACGCCTGCTAGAAACTTGTCATCGTCAATGCTACTAGAACCAAAAAATACTCAAATAGAGCTCAGTTTAGAAGAGGATTTAGAAACGGGACAGTCTTATGAAATTGAGCTGTCCAACGTTTCAGATTGCTTATACAATGCAATAAATGATGAACAAAACGCTGTGAGTTTCAGACTTCCTGAATTGGCAAACCCCAATGATATAGTAATCAACGAAGTGCTCTTCAATCCCAACGTCGGAGGGGTTGATTTTGTAGAAATATACAACAACTCAGAAAAAGCAATAAACCTCAAAAATTGGGCATTGGCTGACAAAATAAGTGACCAAAAAATTATAACCAATGAAAACTTAGTTCTCGATCCTTTCGAATATTTAGCATTTACCCCTAACCCAGCCATTCTAATCACAGAATATCCAAAAGGAGAGGCATCGAAAATGATTGCCATGAATGCTTTCCCTGGCCTGTCAGATACGGAAGACTCCGTTTTGTTGATTAGTAACGAAGGGCTCATTATCGACGAAATGAAATATGAAGACGATTATCATTTCAACCTACTTGATGATGACGATGGTGTATCGCTAGAAAGAGTATCCTTCGAAGCAGAAAGTTTCAATCCTGACAGCTGGAAGTCTGCTGCTAGTACAGTCGGGTATGCCACACCTGGAAACGTCAACTCACAGTTCAAATCTGAAAATCAATCCACAGCTACCGTTTCTATCGATCCAAGAGTATTTATTCCTGACAACTCCGGCATGGATGATTACACTACGATCAACTACCAATTGGATCAATCAGGAAATTTCGCAAATGTTCACATTTATTCTGTCAATGGAGTCTTGATCAAAACGTTGGCAGAAGGCGAATTGCTATCTACCACAGGTTTTTTCACCTGGGATGGCACCACCAACAATGGTTCTCAAGCTTCTGTCGGTTACTACATGGTTATTTTCGAGATATTTGATGGATTAGGCAATAAATCAATCCAAAAAGAGACTGTCGTACTTGGCGCTCGTTTTTAGGATTTTAGCGACATGAAATTTAATTTTTAGGAGAATCCCCTAGTTCACATTTACGCTTTTACTCTATTTCAGCTTTGAAGGGAATACCACAATTTTGCTATTCACAAGATCAGTTTAAAAACTCACCAGCTATGAGTATTTCGCAATCGTTAGTATCAATGGGAATTAGGTTGCTTTTCAGCAAAGAAGAAAACATTTGGTACGCCGTCATAGGAGAGCGAAAAAAATATCTTGGCGGCGAGCAAGAGTGTCAGGAGTTTTTGAGAAATCTTAAGAACTAAGAGAAGTTGAATTTGTTCGCTTAGAAAAAGCATGGGTCGCGAGGCTCGTGCTTTTTATTTTTCCTCCTCTCGGGCATCAAGATACTCGTAATATTGCTCTAGTGCATCGGGCAATATTTGTATCAGTTCATACACTGACGCCTCAGCCACTCGACTAAAACTCAATCCAGAATACAACATAAAATCCCTGTAATAGTATTCGTCAAAATATTGACCCATTTGGTCAAAGGCATCATCCAAATTCGCTTTGGCTTGATTGAAAACTAGATCTTCAGCTTGCTTTTCTTTTAGGTACAAGAAATTTTTCTTTTCTTCTTTATACTGTTTACTAAAGGCTCGATAAAGTGCTGTCATAGGGCTGCCTACAGCCGCCAAGCCCATATGGTAATCCTTAGTCGCTGGTTTGTTAGAATATTTAACACCTGGCACGTAATACACTTCACGCTCTGGCTGTTTGATGATGGTGTTGGCTTGAAAGTCGGAAGAAATTTCCACATCTTCCAAAATAATTGTACTCCTATGCATGGCCAAAATCACTTTTTGCACCTCATCCACATTGGTAACTGCCATGGACAAAGAATCGTATCCAACAAGCCTGAAATGTAATGTATCCAGGTGATTTACTTCGAATTCAAATCGCCCTTCATGCGTAGTGATAGTTCCTAAATGCTCCGAGAGATAAACATGAACATTAGCGAGCTCTTCGAGACTCATTCCATCAATAACTTGTCCGTGGATAGTAACTTTCTGAGCGCTCGAACTCTGAATCAAACAAAAGATAGCTAGGACGACACCTACTGATTTGAACATAAAAAAAACGGGCATCCTCGAATTCCAAAACATTGATTGCATCAAACAACTAATGCCAAAGGAGTATTCAAGGATGCCCGTCTAATAAAATTGTTACCTATTTATTTAGAAGGTTTTTTCCCTGAACCAGAATTTTTTGGTTTAGAAATAGACTCTCTCATTTCAGTATCTGCTTTGATATTGTCCATTTTATAATAATCCATGATGCCCAAATTGCCATCAATAAATGCCTGAGCCATAGCTTTTGGAATTTCAGCTTCCGCCTCGATCACTTTAGCTCTCGCTTCTTGAGCCTTAGCTTTCATTTCTTGCTCTACCGCAACAGCCATCGCTCTTCTTTCTTCGGCTTTAGCTTCAGCAACTTTCAAGTCTGCAGCTGCTTGATCTGTTTGAAGATCTGCTCCAATGTTTTTCCCTACGTCTACGTCAGCGATATCGATCGAAAGGATTTCGAATGCAGTTCCTGCATCCAACCCACGACTCAAAACCAACTTAGATATTTTGTCCGGATTTTCTAACACCTCTTTGTGCGTTACTGCGGATCCAATTGAAGTTACAATACCTTCTCCAACTCGAGCAAGAATCGTGTCTTCTCCAGCACCTCCGACTAACTGAGCCAAATTCGCTCTTACTGTTACTCTGGCTACTGCAATCAGTTGGATACCATCAGAAGCTACAGCAGCCACTCTAGGCGTTGTGATCACTTTCGGATTTACCGAAATCTGTACGGCCTCAAATACATCTCTACCAGCCAAATCGATAGCGGCTGCTTGGTTGAATTCCAAAGCAATATTAGCTTTATCTGCAGATATCAAAGCTTTGATGACAGTAGGTACATTTCCTCCGGCTAGATAGTGTGTTTCTAATTCGTTGGATGAAACTGTAAGACCAGCTTTTGTAGCAGTAATCAAAGAATTCACTACCAACGATGGTGGCACTTTTCTGATTCGCATAAAAACTAACTCTGCAAGTCCAACTTTGACATTTGAAAAAACAGCTGTAATCCAAAGGTTTACCGGAACAAAATACAGAAAGGTAAAAAATAGGATAATGGCTCCAAAGAGCGAAATTATCATCATCATACTACTCATTGTAGGTATTATTTTATTGGTTCAACAATTATTTTATTTCGCTCCAGCTTGATGATTTTTACTACTGTGTTTTCTAACACAAACGAACCAAGTGAAGTCACTTCATACTCTTTATTATCAAATTCGGCCTTGCCTACAGGTTTCAAAGAAGAAATACATTTCCCTTCTTGACCTATTTCAAGTGCTGAAGTTAAGCCCTCATTGACGGGCGTTTTCATTACGCTTTTATTGGAAAATTTATTCCAAGCTCCAGATTTAAAACTTAGCAACACAGCACCTAAGCCTGCCGCCAATGAAACCGTCAATACAATATGCCCAGTGTCTGTACCATAAAGTTCATAACTTCTATATACACCATAGATACCCACAACAAAGCCCAAAACCCCTACTACAGTTGTCCCAGGCACAAAAATAATCTCAACAATAATCAATGAGATTCCTGCAAGGATCAAAAACGATATGAGAAAATAATCTAACAATCTTGGTGGTTTAAAATCTGCCTTCGAATATACAAATTAGGGTTGGCTTTAAAACAAACCCCAAGCTATTTTAATACGCTTTGGCGAATACTACTCGCCGTTTTGAAGGTTGACCTGAATAAACGCATTTTCCGTCCTCTTGTTTTTGATCTATCGGAATACAACGAATCGTAGCCTTTGTTTCATTTTTGATTTTTTCTTCCGTTTCAGCTGTGCCATCCCAATGAGCATATATAAATCCTCCTTCTTCGCTGTTGATAATCTTTTTGAATTCTTCATAAGAATCTACTTCGAAAGTATGAGAGGTACGATAGTCAAGTGCCTTTTTATAGATCGTTTCTTGAATATTGTCTAGCAAGTCGGAGATACTCGAAGCGAACCCATCGTCTAGTGGCATCACATTTTTCTCTAGCAAGTCTCTTCGTGCTACTTCCACCGTTCCATTTTCCAGATCTTTTGGTCCGATGGCTATTCGCACAGGCGTACCTTTCAATTCGTATTCAGCGAATTTCCAACCTGGCTTATGTGTCTTTCTGTTATCGAACTTCACAGTGATGCCTAGCTTCTTCAAGTCCGCTTGTATTTTCAACGCCACTTCAGAGATTTCGGCCAGCTGTTCATCGCTCTTGAATATCGGCACTATGACCACCTGGAATGGAGCTAACTTAGGAGGCAATACCAATCCTTGATCGTCAGAATGCGCCATAATCAGCGCTCCCATCAATCGGGTACTCACTCCCCATGACGTTCCCCACACATATTCCATGGCTCCGCCTTCAGCATTGGCAAATTTTACGTCAAATGCTTTGGCAAAATTTTGACCCAAGAAATGCGAAGTACCTGCCTGGAGCGCCTTGCCGTCTTGCATCAATGCCTCAATACAATAAGTGTCCTCAGCTCCAGCGAATCTTTCACTTTCTGATTTCACACCTCTCAATACAGGCAGTGCTAAGAAATTCTCAGCAAAATCGGCATAAACATTCATCATTTGTACGGTCTCATCAATCGCTTCTTGCTTTGTTGCATGAGCAGTATGGCCTTCCTGCCATAAAAATTCAGCTGTTCTCAAAAACAGTCTGGTTCTCATTTCCCATCGCACTACATTGGCCCACTGATTAATCAATAGAGGTAAGTCTCTGTAAGATTGAATCCAGTTTTTATAAGAATTCCAAATGATGGTTTCTGATGTAGGTCTCACAATCAGCTCCTCCTCTAGCTTTGCATCTGGATCAACAACTACTCCTTTTCCATTTTCATCATTTTTCAAACGATAGTGAGTAACCACTGCACATTCCTTGGCAAATCCTTCTACATGATCTGCCTCTTTACTGAGGTAGGATTTAGGAATAAATAATGGGAAATAAGCATTTGAATGGCCGGTATCCTTAAACATACCATCCAGTGTGGCTTGCATTTTTTCCCATATGGCAAATCCATAGGGTTTGATTACCATACAACCCCTTACGTCAGAGTTCTCTGCTAAATCCGCTTTTTTTACTAATTCGTTATACCACAAAGAATAGTCTTCGCTCCGCTTTGGTAATCCTTTACTCATCTTGATTTCTTAAATTTGGTATGGATATTGCTTTCTTACATGCAAAATTGGACACAAATATAAATAGGTTGTCCAGTAATTAAAATGAATGTCTTACCATAAAACTCGGAGGTCGATATGATACGGATAAACTTTAAACTAACTGTTCTTTCAGCTTTGATACTAACGGTAGGACTTATTCAATCTGGATTCGCACAAGACGAATACGATGATATGTATTTTTCGGCTAAGGATAGAAAGAAGATAAAGAAGGCTGAAGAAAATACAGACGCAAATATTACTTTCGAATCATACTCTAACAATACGTACAACAATGCTTCCTACTCAGCCAAAGAAGTAAACCCTGAGTACATAGATAAATACAAACAGCAAGCACGTGAGTCAGTAGCTGATGAAAAGGCAGCTGAGACAAATGCAACCTACAGTAGCCAAGATTATTTTGTTGAAGATTTTAGTGGAGAGCAGGACGATGAGGCCTTTTATAACGACTCCAAATACAACAGACCCAACGAATCAACAACATCAAACAATTATTCTGGTGGCAGTAATAGCAATCCTTACAACCAAGGATCCAGTTTTTGGGGTACTAACATGATGATGAGCTACAACAACTGGGGTGGATGGTCTTATGGGATGAGTTTTGGCTGGGGCAGTAACCCAGCTTATTACGATCCTTATTTCTATGACCCTTTTTATTGCCCAATGTATAGTTACAATATGTACCGATGGTATAATCCTTATTACGCCTATAACAGCGGTTTTTATAATGGATACAACTATGGCTATTATATGGCAGGTGGCGGAAATAATGAAAAGTATTATAAAAATGTGAGCCGAGGTGCCAGATACAGTAGAGGCTCTACCATTTCAAGAAATGAAAATATCTCACGGATGTCCTCTACAAGGCCTACTAGAAGTTTTTCTAGATCTGAAGCTGTAGCTTCCAATGGTCGATCAGGTGGGGTGTCACAAGTAGCTACTACATCTAGCAGTAGAGCTAGAGTCGCTACATCCACAAGTCGAAGTTCTCAAAACGAATATGTCAGAAGTGCGAACGTGAGTACTTCACGATCACGATTATCAGACGTATCGAACAGAACTAACTCTCGTACATCTGTTAGCTCAAGGACTCCTTATTCAGGAAGAAATAGTGTGACTTCAGAGAGTCGAAACAATTACAGTAATTCGATCAGTTCCACTTCGAGAAATACCAGAAGTACTGGAACCAGATCATATTCAAGTGGCAATAACACACAAAGAAGGTACAGTATACCACAGTCATCCACTTCCTATTCAAGAAGCAGGTCAAATACTCAAAGTAGATCCTATACAGCTCCTTCTAGATCAAGTGGAAATACGATGCGAAGTTCTCCTAGCAGAACAAGCAGTTCAGGTAGATCTTCTGGATCGACAAGAAAATCATCACGAGGTAACAGATAATTTTGGAATATTTGAGAATGACAATTAGGCCAATCCTTCTTGGGACAATACTTGTGGTATGTTCTTTTTCAGCCCGTGCTCAATATGGTTACTTCAATGATATACTTAATTATAGCAGAACCCAATCCATTGGTACGGCAAGAACACAGGCCATTGGGAACGCACAAGTGGCTCTAGGCGGTGACATGAATTCGGCTTATGCCAATCCTGCAGGACTAGGATTCAACAGAAGTTCGGTGGTTACTTTCACTCCTTCTCTTAATTTTTATAATAGTGATTCAGAGTATTTTGGTCAAAACACAAAAGATTCAAAAGCCAATTTTAATATTGCGAATTTGGGTGTGATATTCGATTTTGCTAAAAGTGATTATGAAGACAGCAAATTCAAAGGAGGTTCTTTTGCTATCACGATGACGCGAGAAAATAATTTTCATAGTGACATCACTTATGATGGTTACAATTCTACCGATTATGAAAATGGCATCAGTAGATCATCCATAGTGGATTATTGGTTGGACAATGTATATGACTATTCTGTAGACCCTCCAATTCCTTATTCGCTGGATCAACTGACTGACTTTGAATATTATGGCCTTTTCGAATCTTATCTAATCAACCCCATTTATGCTACTGATGGCAATGGAAATGACTTTTTGGTTGACTACGAAAAATTCATTGGTGACTTTCCCAGACAAGTAGAAGAGACTACTAACAAAGGCGGTCAATATCGATGGGATTTTGCCGCTGGAGCCAATTATAACGACATACTATATTTTGGAGCTAGCTTCAACTTGAATACTATCAATTACCAAACTACCAGCACGCTATATGAAACTGAATTTTTATTTAATAATCAGCCTGATGATGCAATCAACGAAGTAAGTACTCGAAATACTTTAGACGTTAGAGGTACTGGCGTAGGAGGCACATTTGGAATAATTGCTAGACCATTAGATCTGTTGAGAGTCGGTATTTCTGCTACCACCCCAAAGTATTACTGGATGCGTGAAGAAAGCTCAAGAGATGTTTTTGTATCATACAACAATTTCGAATTCGTAGATGGGGATGGGTCTTCTATAATCCTTGAAGATTATTACTACGAAGAATTCAGCGAATCCAATTACAATGTGACAACTCCTTTCAAACTGACGACCGGAGCGGCCTTCTTTTTAGGAAAACTAGGATTCATTTCGGCTGATGTTGATTTCATAAACTATTCAAAAGCTAAACTAAAATCAAGTGATTTTGACGCTTCTGGAGACAATCAAAGTATCCAATCACTATACCAAAATGCTATAAACTGGAGGATAGGAAGTGAATTCAGAGTGTCGTCCTTTAGGGTAAGAGGTGGCTATAGCTATGAAGGAGATCCCTATAAAAACAGTGGAATCGATAATAGTATCTCGAAGATATCTGGTGGAATTGGCTATCGAAACCGTGAATTTTTTGTAGATATTTCCGCTGTCCATACCAAATGGAATTCAGTGAGAAGTCCTTATACCATCTATTCCTACAACGACCCTAGCGAAAACATCAGTCCGGTTGCTTATACAGAGAATAAAAATTTGAATGTCTCGGTGACGTTTGGAGTCAACTTTTAAATAGATTCAAAATATTGGATAATATCCTGAAGATTCGAATTGGTAGTGAAAGAGGCTTTCTCATATTGAGGAAGTCTTTTTTTATATAATGCTTCCATATCCTGAGCCAAGGATTCGTCTTCCATTTGATTCACCAAAGGTCTTGAGCTTTTTTCTTGTTTCACTCGCTCTATAAGCACGTCCATCGGTGTGTCCAAAAAAATGGTCGAACCCGCCAAATTCATTTGATCTATGTTGTCATAGAAGCAAGGCGCACCACCTCCTGTGGCAATCACAGCTGGTTCATTCAAGCGAATGAGCATCAGCAATACACTGTTTTCCAACTCACGGAAGTAATCTTCTCCCACCTGAGCAAATATATCTGGAATGACCCAACCAGCCATTCGCTCTATTTCTGCATCAAGATCAAAAAAGTTTCTGCCCAACTTTTCAGCCAATTCCTTTCCTAAGGTGGACTTACCTGACCCAGGCATACCAATTAAAAATATTTTCTGAGGGTATTTCAAGCGATCTTATGAGTTACTTCTTTGTATTGCATTTTATGAAGTTGTGCATAATAACCATCTTTTGCAAGTAATTCATCGTGTGAGCCTGATTCTTTTATTTCTCCTTGCTCTAAAACCAGAATTTTATCAGCATGTTGAATGGTTGACAATCGATGCGCAATCACTATAGAAGTTCTACCCTTCATCATGCGATCGATAGCTTGTTGAATTAGCTCTTCGGTCTCTGTATCTACACTCGAAGTAGCCTCATCCAATACTATGATTTTAGGATCATAGACCATTGCTCTTACGAAAGAAATCAGTTGCCGCTGACCAACGGACAAAGTCGCTCCTCTTTCCATCACATTGTAATCCAATCCCCCTGGTAATCGCTCAATAAATTCCCTAGCGCCTACGAGTTCAGCTGCTTTCATTACTTGCTCTCTCGTTATATCGTCATTCCCAAGTGTAATATTTTTTTCGATGGTGTCTGAAAACAGAAAAACATCCTGAAGAACTACCCCAATATTTCGACGTAAGGCATTGAGTTCATAATCATCAATATCATAGCCATCTACCAATATCGAACCTTTGTTGATTTCATAAAATCGACTGAGCAGATTAATAACAGAAGATTTACCAGCGCCTGTCGCCCCTACCAATGCAATCGTTTGGCCAGCGTCTACATCGAAGCTGATATTCTTTAAGACATAATCTTCGTCGTTGTAGGCAAACCATACCTCATCAAATTTCACACTGCCTTCTAGATCTTCAGGGTTCATTGAGCCTTCATTTGGAATGTGCTCTGCATTCTCAAGCAAATCTATCAATCGATTCGAACTTACAATTCCCATCTGTAGCGTATTGAATCTATCGGCAATCATTCGAATAGGACGGAAGAACATCTGAATGTACATGATAAAAGCAATCAAGACACCGGGTTGATATTCCGCATCTATCATTTTAACTGCACCATACCAGACAACCAACCCGATACCTATAGCTTGGATAACTTCCGCCACCGGAAAATACACAGAGTAGTACATCACAGATTTGATATTTGCTCTCTTGTGCTCTTTGTTAATGTCTTTGAACTTTTCTAATTCTCGTTCCTCACTATTAAAGATTTGTACAATACTCATCCCCGTAATATGCTCTTGAACAAATGAATTCAAGTTGGATACTGCAGTTCGGACACTATTGAAAGAAACTTTAATTTTTTCCTTGAAAATGTAGGTGGCAAAAATTAGAACTGGCAAAGTTGACAAACTGACCAGAGTCAATTTCCAGTCTGTATAAAACATGAAGATCAATATCACAATTAATTGGAGCAAGTCACCAATCATCATCGCTATTCCCTGACTAAAAACATCCGCTAGTGTTTCTATATCAGAAATGTTTCTTGTCACCAATCTTCCAATCGGAGTTTTGTCAAAAAATTTGAGCTTCAGTTTCTGAATATGCTCATATAAGCTGGTTCGAATATCTCGAATGATGTACTGACCAAGCCAACTTGATAAATACGTATGAGCATATTGCACAAAAGCTTGTGCAACCAATAATACAATTAGAAGACCGATCATGAAAACCAATCCATTATAGTCTCCATTAGCCACTTCGTTGTCTATGGTGACTTGTATTAAATAAGGTCTGATTGGCACCAGGATAGCGAGTGCTATCGTAAGCAATACCAATAACCAAAACTGCGTCATGTATGGCTTTACGAATACAAATATTCTTTTCAGAACCTTGAAATCCAGTATTTTACCGTCGGGTTTTTCTTTTTCCAATCTAATCTAACTGTGACTTGAAACTAAAGATAAATGTCTTTTGGGTAGGTAATGTCTCGCAAATATAGACCATGTGCCGGTACAGATCGACCTGCTTTTTTTCGGTCTTTACTTTTTAATATTTGTTCAAATTCTGCTAAGGTCATACGTTCCTGACCCACTTCCAACATGGTGCCTACTAAGGCACGAACCATTCCCCTCAAAAATCTATTGGCACTTACGTGAAAATGTATCTCGTCGTTTTGCTTTTCCCAAAAAGCTGAAAAAATTTCACAATTGAAATTGTTGACTTCCGTCTTGACCTTGCTCATCGATTCAAAATCTTTCCAGCTTTTGATCACTTCGCAGCAAGCATTCATTTGGTCAAGGTTCAAAGTTTGATGAAAAAGATACGACAAGCCCTGCTTGAATGGGTTTTTGTGCTGATGTATTTTGTAAATGTAAGCACGAGAACCTGCTTCGAATCTTGCGCTTACATCATCTTTCACTTTTTTTATTTCATTAACTGAAATATCTTGAGGCAACAAACTATTTAGCTTTCCAACCATCAAAATGATATCCATTTCATCTTCGCAATCGAAATGCACCATCTGCATCATGGCATGAACACCGGTATCAGTTCGTCCACTTCCAATGGTAGAAATCTCCGATCTTAAGATGGTTGATAATGCTTCGTTGAGAACTCCTTGTACCGTCTTGGCATTATTCTGAATTTGCCATCCATGGTAAGCGGATCCATTATATGAAATATCAAGGAAGTATCGCATGCAAGCTTATATCACTTCTAACTCTTTTCCTACTTTGGTAAATGCAGCGATGGCTTTATCTAAGTGTGATCGATCATGCACTGCAGATAGCTGAACTCGAATTCTCGCCTGTCCTTTAGGCACCACTGGAAAATAAAACCCAATCACATAAATTCCTTCTTCAAGTAACCGTGCAGCAAATTTTTGAGAAAGTACCGCATCATATAGCATAATAGGTACAATTGGGTGGAACCCAGGCTTAATATCAAACCCAGCGGCTGTCATTTTCTCACGGAAGTATTTGGTATTATCTTCTAATTTATCTCTAAGCTCTGTAGTCTCACTGAGCATGTCTATCACAGCAATGGATGCGCCGACAATAGACGGTGCTAAGGTATTGGAGAATAAATAGGGTCTTGATTTCTGTCGAAGCATTTCGATGATCTCTTTCTTTCCTGAAGTAAACCCTCCAGAAGCACCTCCCAATGCTTTACCTAAAGTTCCTGTAATGATATCCACTCGATCCATCACTCCACAAAGCTCATGTACGCCTCTGCCAGTTTTGCCCATAAATCCAGTAGAATGACATTCATCAGTCATAACCAATGCATCATATTTGTCTGCTAGATCACAGATTTTGTCCATTTGAGCCACTGTACCATCCATCGAGAAAGCTCCATCAGTCACAATGATTTTGCATTTGGCATCTTTCGCTTCTATCAACTTAGCCTCCAAATCGGCCATGTCATTATTGTTGTATCTGAAACGCTGAGCCTTGCATAGTCTTACGCCATCTATAATTGAAGCGTGATTTAATGAATCTGAAATAATAGCATCCTCAGAGCCAAAAAGCGGTTCAAAAACTCCACCATTGGCATCAAAAGCTGCAGCATAAAGTATGGTGTCTTCTGTACCTAAAAATTCAGAAATTTTATGTTCCAGTTCTTTATGGATATCCTGAGTACCGCAAATAAATCTCACTGAAGACATTCCAAAACCATGCGTGTCTATGGTAGCCTTTGCAGCTTCAATCACTTTCGGGTGAGACGACAACCCCAAATAATTATTTGCACAAAAGTTGATTACTTCTTTGCCTTCGCTTGTTTTTATATCTGCTCCCTGAGGGGTAGTGATAATTCGTTCTGATTTGAAAAGACCTGCCTCTTTGATCTCTTCGAGCTCTATTTTAAGCTTAGCTTCTAAAGACTTATACATCTGAAATTATTTCATTTTGGGTTTAAACTTCATTTTTGGTTTGGATGGCGCGGTTTCAACCTGACTCTCTAACAAGTATTTTCTCCTAATTGGATTGATCAAAAATAATTTTTGTGCCGTAAAACTATCAGGGTTCGTCTGACTAAAAATTCCTTCTAATTTTTGATATAATTCAGGCTCTACACCTTTAAATTTTCCAGCGTCAATTTTTTTTGATGTCAGGTAGGTTATAAAATCAATTGTATTTTCCATCACCAAGCAAATATACGGTTTGTTAGTAAAGTGACGAGTGGAATTTTCAGTCGAAATACTTATGAAATCATATTTTATATATTTCATGAATAAGTAAAAAAGACTGGCATTTGTGGTATTAATTGCCTGCATTAAATACTTTTGAAAAAACCATTATTCACCACTATGGCTCAATTAGAAACATTAGCACTTCAAGCCTCTGACGGCATTCTTACGATTACCTTCATCCGTGAATCAGCACTTAACGCGTTGAACGATCAAACGTTTAATGAGCTAAAAAGCACATTTGAAGAGGCTCTGGATAATAAAGAGATATCAGGAATCATACTTACTGGCTCCGGAGAAAAGGCTTTTGTTGCGGGGGCCGACATCACGGAACTGGCTCAGATGACAGAGGTAAATGGTAGAAATTTCTCTGAAAAAGGACAAGAAATTTTTGACCTAATCGAAAGCTCAGCCAAACCTGTAATTGCCGCAGTCAACGGATTTGCATTAGGTGGAGGTTGTGAATTAGCCATGGCTTGCCATATGAGAATTGCTACTCCCAATGCTAAATTTGGCCAACCTGAAGTCAATTTAGGCGTTATTCCAGGCTATGGAGGAACACAACGTCTGACACAGTTGGTAGGAAAAGGTAAAGCGCTAGAACTGATGTTGACTGGTGATATGATTGGTACAGATGAAGCGTTGTCTTTAGGACTTATTAACTATAAAGCCGAATCTAAGGCAGATATGATTGCCAAAGCGGAAGAGATCTTATCTAAGATTCAAAAGAAGGCACCTCTGGCTATTGGAATGGTGATAGACTGTGTAAAAGCGGTATATACGACTGGAATAAATGGTTATCAAACCGAAGCCAATTCCTTTTCAAGATGCTGTGGCACAGAAGATTTTAAGGAAGGCACTTCCGCATTTCTAGAAAAAAGAAAGCCAAGCTTCAAAGGCGAATAATCAATTACAATATGATCATAAAAATCCTAGCTAATACATGAGTTCTATCAAAGGATTAGCTGGAGATACTATGTGGTATGGGCTAAGTAGCATCATCGGCCGCATGATCTCATATTTGCTCGTACCTCTATATACTGCAGTATTTTTACCTGGAGAATATGGTATCGTGACTGAGCTGTATGCCTATATCGCGTTTCTCTATCCTCTTTTCACTTATGGAATGGAAACTGCCTACTTTAGATACGCCAATAAAAAACCTGAAGAGGAGCCGGCTCTATTCAATTTACTTAATACCGTGATAATCATAACTAGTTCTATTCTTGTTGGAATATTGCTATGGTTTGGAACAGATATCGCCATTTGGCTTGATTATGCAGGAAAGGAAATAGTATTTTATTGGTTAGCCATTGTTTTGGGTGTAGATGCTATTGTGGTTCTTCCATTTGCACGTTTACGGTTTCGAAATCGCCCAAAAAAATTCGCGATGATTCGCTTTTTCAACATCACTTTTGCGGTGTTCCTAAATTTATTATTCCTGGTTTTTTGTTTAAAAATATACGAAGGGAGCTGGTTTATAGGATGGCAGCAGTTTATGCTAGATCATTACGATTTTGAGTTTAAAGCCAAATATGTCTTTCTTTCTAACTTGATATCAAATTCATTGCTGATTGTACTTTTATTTAAAGAATACGATGGGTTCAGACCTTCATTCAATTGGAAAAAAATTACTCCCATTTTGCTTTACGCTGCACCACTTTTATTTATGGGTTTGGCAGGCGTAACAAATGAAATGCTTTCAAGAGCATTGCTGAAAATATGGTTGCCAGATGGCTTCTACCCTGACCAAACAAGCCTAGACGCTTTAGGGGTTTTTGGTGCCTGTTATAAGCTTTCTGTTTTCATGATGTTAGGTATTCAGGCTTTCAGGTATGCTGCGGAACCCTTTTTCTTCTCAAATGCCGAAAACAAAGATTCTCCCAAGCTTTTTGCCAATGTTATGACAGGTTTTGTCATTTTCTGCGTCTTTGTTTTTGTCGCTATATCGTTGAATCTGGAAATCATAGGGTTAATATTTTTCTCTAACCCCGCCTACAGAGAAGGCCTCTATGTAGTCCCGTTTTTACTTATGGCTTACCTATTCAACGGCATCTATTATAATCTTTCTGTCTGGTATAAAGTAACAGACAAAACCATTTATGGCGCCTGGATCACAATATGCGGTGCTTTAGTGACAATGGCCCTTAATTACCTATTAATACCCATAATGGGATATTTTGGCAGTTCTATAGTTACGCTCATTTCGTATTTTCTCATGGCTGCAACGAGCTATTTCTTTGGCCAAAAGTATTATCAAGTTCCCTATCAAGTGTTTCAAATTTTCAAATACATCACAATTGCCTCTCTGCTTGTATATGGTTTTTACCAGTTCAACTCAGAAAATTGGCTTGTTAATTTTTTCGTCAGAAACTTGGGTGTATTGATCTTTGTGATCGGAACATACTTTGCAGAACGTAAGCATATTTCGGGCAGAGTAGTTTTCGGTTTTAAAATTCCTTAAATTATTAACTCGTTTGGTCTTTTATTTGATTGAGACTATTTAAAAGGTGTCTATTCATTGGAATAAGATGAGGTTTGCTAACCAAATGAATGAAATGAAAACCAATAACGTACAGAGGATTTCGTTAAATTTGTCAACCCAAACAATAAATACGACTGATCGTTTGACCAATACCATGATAACAAAACTTCGGATCATATTCTTTTTAGTGCTATTGGTGGCCAGTAGTCAAGCTTCTTTTTCACAAAAGAAAAAGAAAAAAAACAAATCTCAAGTCAAGATAGAAAGGGTTCAATTTCTTACTGATGAGGAAAAAGCTGAAGTAGACCATTACTTCTTGGAAGGGGAAAAATATTTTCTTCTTCAAGACCTTTCAAAGGCAATGGGTGCGTTTCAAAAAGTACTGGAGCTAGATCAAAAAAATGCCGCAGCTCATTATAAAATTGGTCAGATTTATAGCGAAAATAATGACATGAATAAGGCTTTGCCACATGCTATATTTGCTAAGAATTTTAACCCAAAAAATAAATATTACTACCTACTTGTCACTCATATACAAACAAGTCTTGGTGATTTGAATGCAGCAGAAAAAACCTATATTGAGATGCTCGCTAATGTCACTGGAGCTGAAAACTATTTATTTGAGTTGGCTGCTGTTCAATTGTATCAAAAAAAGTATAATGATGCTCTTGTAACTTATCAAAAAGCTCAAGATCATTTTGGACCGATGGAAGAAATCACTATCCAAAAGCAGCAGATTTACTTAAAAATGAATCGGTTAGATCTGGCTATTGAAGAAGGAAAGCAACTCGTAGAACTATATCCAAATGAGCCGTCACATGCCTTATCATTAGCTCAAATGATGCTCTCCAATGACAAGTATGAAGAAGCTGAACAGTTTATTCTATCCAAAATTGACCACTATCAAAACAATGAAAGGCTTTATATTTTTCTTTCAGAGGCTTATGGAAAGCAAAAGAAATATGTGCAAGCTATTGAGGTTTTGGAGGTTCCATTTGCAAGCACTACGCTCGATCTGACGAGGAAAATTAGAACCATGGCAGGGTATTTAGCCATGTTGCCCAATGATGACCTCAACGAACCACTTCTCAAGCTGTCTGAAAAATTGGTAGAAACTCACCCTGATTCCTACCAAGTTTTGGCTATGACCGGAGACTTGTATTACAATTTAAATAATAGGCCAAAAGGAAGAGAGTACTATCTCCAAGCAGTAAAAATCGACGGATCAAACTACAATATCTGGCAAAACATATTGTCTTTGGATTTGGAGCTAGAAGATTATGATGCTGTCATCGAGCACTCCAAAATGGCCATTGAAAATTTCCCAAATCAAGCCACTCTTTATTATTTTGAAGGAACGGCCTATTTGATCAAAAAGGATTACGAAAATGCTCTGAAAATTTTCAATACTGGCAAATCCTATGCTGCTCGAGACTCGAATATGAAAAGCTTATTTCATGGGCAAATTGGAGATGCTTACAATAGTATTGGAGACCACAGCAAATCTGATGAAGCTTATGAAATCGCCTTGTCTGCTAAGCCAGACAATGATCACGTTCTAAACAATTACAGCTATTTCCTATCTCTAAGAAAAAAAGACCTAGACAAGGCATTTGAGATGTCTTCTAAACTAGTCAAAGATTACCCCGAAAATTCCACATATTTGGATACACATGCATGGGTTTTGTATATGATGGGCGATTTTGAAGGAGCTGCTAAAAATCTTAAGCAGGCGCTATTATATGAACCTAGTGCAACAATTATCGAACATTATGGTGACGCACTCTACCAGCTAGGCAAGATTGATGAGGCTATAATTCAGTGGAAAAATGCACGAAATATGGCGGAAGACCCTACTACTTTAGACAAAAAAATAGCTGACAAGCAACTCTATGAATAGATTAATCCTATGTCTGGCAGGTTTATTGGTATTTACGGCCTGTAATAAAAAGTTGGCCATCTTTTCTTCTAAATCATCTCAGCTCAACCTGAATAATTTAGATTATGAAAACCTTTCAATGAAGTCTAAAATTAAATACAAAGACGAAAACAGGGATCTAAAGGCTACCGCCAATATTAGAGTAAGAAAAGATAGCATCATTTGGTTTTCACTTACTCCCGGGCTTGGAATAGAAGCCGCCAGAGGTATTGTCACCAAAGATTCTATTATTATAATCGACAAAATCCATAAGGAATATCAAGTCTTGAAAGTGTCGGATCTATCGGAAAAATATCATTTTGATTTCGACCTCAAACTTCTTGAATCCATAATCATTGGAAATTTGATTTGGCCAATTACGTCAAATGATGTCATTAAAAAAGAAGAGGGTTATTTTAAAGTTCAAAAAACTGAAGGAGACTTAATGGTGATGAATTTCATTGGCACAAATTCAATGAAACTAGAAAAAATTCAAGCTGTAAGTGATACAAGTAGAAATGCCATGTTCATCAATTATTCTGAATTTTTAAAAGTTGAGAATAAGATTATACCATCAGAAATCAACGTTCAAATCAATTATCGTTCTAAAAGAAATAAAGCTAAAAAAGTTTCAAAAGTTCAAATCAAGCATTCAAAAATCAACATCAACAAAGAAGATTTGAATTTTTCATTTAGCATTCCTGACAAGTATGACCCAATGTAAAATATTTGTATGGTTGTTTTTGATTGCAACCTTTCTTTGTGCTCCCGCAAGTTTTGCCCAAAAAAGTAAGTCTCAAATAGAAAAAGAGAAGAAGGAAAGTCTTGCGAAAATTTCAGAGGTCCAAAAAATCTTAAAAGAAACGGAAACAGAAAAGAAGGTTTCCATTGGCCAATTACAAGCGCTTAATAAACAAATAGAGGCTAGGCGATCATTAATTTCTTCAATCACACAGCAAATAGAACTGATCAGTGGAGAAATCAGCGACCTTTCTATCGTGGTAAATTCGTTACAATCTGACCTTGAACATCTGAAGGAAGAATATGGACGGATGATCTATGATGCCTACAAAGCAAATCAAGGATACAGTAAACTCACCTTTCTTTTTTCAGCCCAGACTTTTAATCAATTGTTTTTAAGGTTGAAATATTTAGAACAATACACCAAAGCTAGAGAAGTTCAGGTGGAACAAATTGAAAAAGTTCGAGATGCGCTTAATCAACAAATGGGCGTATTAGTTGTGAAAAAAGAAGAACAAGATGAGCTACTCAAATCAAAAATTAAAGAGAACAGGAATCTGTTATCGTTGAAATCCAAACAAAATAAAGTCGTTCAGGAACTGAGTAAAAGAGAAAAAGAATTGAAGGCGGAAGTAGCTGAAACCAAAAAAGCGGTAACCAGATTGGATAATTTATTAGCAAAAATAATCAAGGCTGAAATAGAAAAATCCAACGCTGATAAAAATGCTAATACGATCAATTTAACTGTTGAAATGGCTAAGATTTCTAGCGCATTTGAAGGTAAAAGAAATCAGCTTCCCTGGCCAGTGCAATCAGGATTTGTATCTGAAAAATATGGTAAACACCCACATCCAGTATTGAAAAATATATGGGTTGAAAATCAGGGCGTTGATATTCAAACACAGAAAAATGCGCAAGTAAAAACCATTTTTGAAGGCAAAGTAGCTACTACAGCTTTTGTACCTGGCATGAATCGAGTAGTCATCGTGCAACACGGAGATTACTATACACTTTACGCAAAACTAAAAAGTGTAAATGTGAAGAAGGGCCAAATTCTCAAAGCCAATGAGAACGTAGGAGAAGTATTCACCAATTCGGATGGAATTTCTGAGTTACAATTCCAGGTTTGGAAGAATAATGTAAAGATGGATCCTGAAAAATGGTTGGCAAACAAATAAGCTTAATCTTTCTTGTTTTCATTTTATAAAATTTTCAATTATCAATCATTTTATTGGATACAATTCAATATTTTAATCCATTAGTTGAAAATACAATCATTTTTTACAGATAAATTTCAATCCGCTATATAGTAAAACTATATTTGCGTTATGGATAAAAAGGTAATACTAATGATATTGGATGGGTGGGGTATCGGCACCAACCCTGAAGTTTCTGCAATCAAAGCAGCTAAAACTCCATTCGTAGATTCTTGCTATACAAAGTATGCACACAGCAAGCTCGAAGCCTCTGGTTTAGCAGTAGGCCTTCCTGAAGGTCAAATGGGAAATTCCGAGGTGGGGCATATGAATATCGGAGCTGGAAGAGTAGTATACCAAGATCTTGTAAAACTTAATAACGCTGCTGCTGATGGTACTTTGGCTAAAAACGAAACACTCCTTGAAGCCTTCGACTATGCCAAATCAAATAATAAAACGGTTCACTTCATAGGGTTGGTTTCTGATGGGGGTATCCATTCTCACATCAATCACTTAAAGGCACTTTGTGACGGAGCTGCCTCACAAGGGCTTGAAGACGTTATGATCCATGCTTTCACTGATGGCCGTGATACTGATCCAAAAGCAGGTAAAAAATACCTAGAAGATCTTCAAAATCATTTAGATCAAACCACTGGTAAAATTGCTTCGGTGACAGGTAGATATTATGCCATGGACAGGGACAAACGATGGGCTAGAGTAAAACTTGCTTATGACGCCATGACCAAAGGAGAAGGTAAAAAAACTACTGACATCATTGGTGCAATAGAATCATCTTATGCTGAAAAAGTAACTGACGAATTCATTATGCCTATCGTACAAACTGATGACGCTGGACAACCACTAGGCACCATCAAAGAAAATGACGTAGTCGTTTGTTTCAATTTCAGAACAGATCGTGGAAGACAAATCACAGAAGCACTTACGCAGTTTGATTTCCCTGAAGACGGGATGCAAAAACTAGCACTCAACTACGTAACCATGACTAACTACGATAATACTTTCAAAGGAGTGAAAGTCATGTACGACAAAGACAATCTGAGAAATACACTTGGCGAAGTATTAGAATCTGCTGGGAAAAACCAAATTAGAATTGCTGAAACAGAGAAATACCCACACGTAACTTTCTTTTTCTCTGGAGGAAGAGAAAAAGAGTTTGTAGGTGAAAAAAGATTGCTTTGCCCATCACCAAAAGTGGCTACTTATGATCTCCAACCTGAAATGAGTGCCGGAGACATACGCGATGCGATCATTCCTGAACTTCAAAACGGAGATGTTGATTTTGTGTGTTTAAATTTTGCGAACCCTGACATGGTTGGTCATACCGGAGTATTCGAAGCAGCTGTAAAAGCCTGTGAGACTGTAGATAGTTGTGCGCAGTCTGTGGTAGAAGCAGCTAGAGCCAACGGATACACTGCAATTATTATCGCAGATCATGGCAACTCTGACATTATGATGAATCCTGATGGATCACCTAATACTGCTCACACTACCAACTTGGTACCATGCATATTTGCTGACGAAGACATCAAAGACCCTGTGAAAGATGGGAAATTGGGAGACCTTGCCCCTACGATTCTTACACTTATGGGAATAGCTATTCCTGAAGATATGACAGGTAACATTCTGGTATAAAATTATGATCACTCAGGGCTTGTTCCCTGAGCTATTTTTATATATTTGCCCACCTCATAAAAATGGGGCATTAGCTCAGCTGGCTAGAGCACCACGCTGGCAGCGTGGGGGTCATCGGTTCGAATCCGATATGCTCCACGAAAGGAAGTCAATCTGGCTTCCTTTTTTTATTTGAAGTCTTTATGATTTAGTTGGTCCATTCAATGGTAAGTACACCTTGAAGGTAGTTCCCTTCCCTTCTTCACTTTCTACTTCAATTCGGCCATTGTTCAATTCCACAAACTCATGGACTAGGAGTAGACCTAATCCTATTCCTTTTTCACCTTTGGTTCCCCATTGGCTTCGAGTCCCTTTAAGAGAAAAGAGATTTTCTAGTTTTTCTTTTGATATCCCAATGCCACTATCTTTGACCTCAATGACTCCCAGCTCCCCTTCTTTATCAATACTCAATGATACACGGCCTTCTTCTGGAGTAAATTTAATCGCGTTACTGATTAAGTTTCTAATAATAGTAGAGACACTGTTTTTGTCTGCCATTATCATAACTTCATTTGGCAACTTGCCTTCCAAATCTATCTTTTTAGCTATAGCAAGATTGAGCATAATATTAAGATTGGATTGACAGATTTCTTTTAGCGAAATCACCTCAGGGTTATTAGGTATTCTACCCTCTTGACTCAAAGCCCATTCCAACAAATTATCTAGCAATACAGAAACTTCTTTTGCTGAAGATTCCATCATACTACCAAGCTGTTTTAATCCATCAGCATCATTGCTATCGGCCAACATATTGATCAGCCCGGATATTCCTTGAAAGTTGCTAATCGGGCCACGGATGTCATGAGAGATGATGGAGAAGAACCGATCTTTTGTTTTATTCACTTCATCCAACTTATTTCGTTGTGCGGCAATCACACGCCTGCGCTGACGAACGATGCGAACAGCACGATCCTTAATTCTATAAATTTTCAATAAAGAAATAGTGAGTACTAAAAGCAAAGCAATAATAAAGACTGCACTCCAAGCAACTATCCGATTGAGTTTAGCCTGCTCGCTCAACAGGTCAACTTCTATTTGTTTTTTGTTTACTTCATACTCAGTCCTTAAATCAGCCATTTTTCTTATGGTTTCCTCATTATTTATACTATCTCTATAAGTAATATATTGTTTGAGATAAGTATAGGCTCGATCTGAATGATTTGCTGATTTATGTATTTCTGAAAGTTTGAGACTGGCGTCTCTTACTTGTTCTTTCAGACCCTCTTCGATGCCAATATTCAAACCACTTTCTGCGTATTTTATCGCACGATCATAGTCTCCCCGCTGTGCATAAATATCTGCTAAAGAAGTTTGATACACTGCTATTGGATAACGATCTCCAAGCTCTTCCAGAATGGAAATGGCCCTATTCATGTTTTCCTCAGCCAGTATATGCTGGCCTTTCTCCGCCAGTACTAGACCTATATTTCCTAGGTTATAAGCCGTTCCGATCGGGTAATCCAATTCTTTAAAAATTACTTTTGAGCGTTGAAAGAAAATTAAAGCAGAATCGAGTATTTGGTATTCTCTGTAAAGTTCGCCTGTATTCAGAAGTGTAGTTGCCAGACGAGTTGAGTCTTTTTCTTGCCTGAAAATTTCAATTGCTTTTCGGAAATAAATATTCGAATTCTCAAAGTTACCTTGCGCTAGATAAACATTTCCAAGATTTGTATAAGCAGTAGATACACCTAATACATTATTAATGGACTCATATACCTTAGCCGATTCTAGGTAGCAAGATGTAGATTGAGACAAATCCCCTTTTAAGCGAAACCCATCACCTAAACTCAAAAGACTAGCTGCTTTCCACCTGTAGTTATTAAGTGCATTTGCAAGTTCAAGAGCTTTATTTCCATAATGAATAGTCTCATCGGGACTACTAGATAAGTAGGAAATCTTCATCAACAATTTGTACTTCGCAGAATCATTCATGGCTGTCTGATTCAAGACGCTAACCAAACTATCTTTGGCCAATTTATTTTGTGCACTAAGAGAAAAACAAAGGCCTATAATTAAATAGGCCAATAATAACTTATTCTTTGTTTTCATTAACCTCCAGTTGGTGGTTCAATTTTTAAAACTGGGTCTAAAGATAATAATTTATCCTCTCCATCCACTTTATACACAATGGTGTATTTAGCATCATTAGATTTTCGTCTATCGATTTTAGCGAACCAGAGACCATCTTTTTCTCTTGGCATTCTTTTAAACATATCATACCCAGAATCAACCCTGATATACTTTATCTCAGAAATTCCTTCTCCAGGCACCCATCCTATTTTTCCATTCGCCCTTACTTTAGTTGTAAATGACTCAGGTTTTTTTGGGTCAAAGTGGCTACCCTCATTGTCGCATAGTACTATTTCTCCATTTTTAAAAGAAACCGTTACTACAGCATTTTCTTTTACGCTCATTATTCAATGTTTAGATTATTAAATATATATCTACAGGTGAAACATTAATATTACTAAAAGCGATTGGATTATGGAAAAATATTCCTGATCAGTACCCCAAAAGTATTATTATAGACCTTTCATATATGACATAAAAGGAAAAAAATAGCACTATTCGGGCTTGAATTTCTTGTACAAATTATCATTGTAACAGTAAGCCCAGTACTCGTTGGGTTCGGCAGAGGCAATGACCGGATGTTTAGTTTTTTCATGATGTGCACGCGCATGTTTGTGCCTAGACGAATCGCAGCAAAGTGTCACTCCACAAGTTTGGCATGTTCGCAAATGTACCCACTCATCTCCAGTTTTGACACATTCCTCGCATACCCCTGCCCCAGATTTGATCTGATCAAGAGCTTCTAGATGATTACAGGACTTTGGGTTCATAGTTGAGTTTGCGAGTGTTAGATTTAAGTTAGCAAATAATTCTGAATATCCATATGCGCTTGCCATGCAACCATCATTTGATATTTAAGTCTTTGATACAACTAATCAAAAATCTTATTTCCTAAAGCCTGATGGATACTTGAAGCGCTTCTCGTTGATATCAGGCTTGTTTTTTTAACCTTATTAAAAACAAAAAGCTAGTGAAGTAAGAATATTTCAATATCTTGAACACCCCCTTCTTTGCCCACGAAGGATGGGTGCTATTATATGTAAACCACTCTTATGTCTTCTCAATCTTTACTCAATCAACCATTCCAATTTCTAAACAAACTCGAAGACAATAACAACCGGGAATGGTTCAACAAAAACAAGGGTCTCTACCTCGAAGCACACCAGCAGATTATAGAATTTGCCGATTTGCTATTGAGTGAACTCAACAAAACAGATGTAATAGAAACTCCTACAGGCAAAAAAAGTCTCTATCGAATTTACAGAGATGTTAGATTCTCAAAAGACAAAACACCATACAGTCTTTATTTTGGAGGAGGATATCGACGAGCTACAGCTGAAAGAAGAGGAGGTTACTATTTCCATTTAGAACCTGGCAATACCTATGTTGGTGGTGGATTTTGGGGACCCAATTCTCAAGACATGATGCATATTCGAAAGCATCTGCAGCAAGAACCTGAGAGGTTAAGAGAAATTATTCAAAGTAATGATTTCAAAAAGAATTTTGGATCATTGAGAGGCGAACGACTCAAGCGTGCCCCTAAAGGATTTGATGTAGATGACCCAGCAATAGATTTATTAAGGTATAAACAATATTGGGTGCGGCATGAATTTGATATGAAGGACGTAATGAAACCAAATTTTCATTTGAGTATCATCAAACAATTCCATCACATGCGACCATTTTTTGATTACATGAGTGAAATACTGACGACTGATTTGAATGGAGAGTCCATTATTTAACAAAAAATCCCAGGGAACCACCCCTGGGATAAACTCAAAACATAACCAATCAACTAATCTGCTCCTGGCCTTCTGCCAGGCTGCTCACCAACAAGGCTGTTGGTCTGAACAGTACCACTCATCGTGGTGATTAATCAAAATCTAAACTCGGAAAACATTATTCAACTCCTGTGCCAAAACTGGAATCTGTGAATTAAAATGGGTATTATACCTAGAAGAAAAGTGCCTTATACCCTAGTGAGTGCTGCAATTAGGTCATTATGCTGTGGAAATTGCTTGATCAGTTGCTCTCGCTCAGCCATTTCAAAATCTTCGAAATCAAATCCAGGAGCTACTGTACATCCGGCTAGCCCATAGCTTCCTCCTTCTCTTACTTTAGAGGCAAACCAACAATTGGCCGGCACCACTGCTTGAGGTTTCTCACCATTACCCAAGTCAAGACCAAGCCTGATTTCTTCTAAACGACCATCCGCATGAATAGTGAAAATGCTAAGAGAATCTCCAGCATAGAAGTGCCACATTTCGTCAGATTTGATTTTGTGGAATGCAGAAAAATTTTCAGATGTAAGTAAAAAATAAATGCCAGTAGATACATTTCGGTCTGATGAAAACCCTTCGAAAGAGGTGCTGATGGGTGAGCGATAAGTTTCTTTGAAGAAGCCGCCTTCAGGATGTGGTTCTAATGCCAAACGATCGACCCAGTATTCCACAGACCTGTTCATCAATCCTTTATTCTGGTCATTTTGATTTTAAGGTTTTGCTCATAAAACCTTATGCGTTTTACCTCCGCTTCAGAAACCAAACATAGCGACAATCCATTCAGTCCTGCCCGCCCAGTTCTTCCACTACGATGTGTGAAGTATTCCAAATGCTCAGGAACTTGATAGTGCACCACATAGGACAATCCTTTTACATCAATGCCGCGAGCGGCTACATCCGTAGATACCAAAATTTGCAAACTTTCATTTTTAAAAGCTCGCATCACCTTGTCACGTTCCTTTTGCTTCATATCACCTTCCAGTGCATCAGTAGCAATGTTCTTGGATTGCAACTGTTTGCTCAATGTTTGGGCAGCTGCTTTAGTATTACAAAAAATCAACCCCCTTTTTTCCTTTTGAGACTGAAGGAATGACAAGAGTACTTTCACTTTATCTTTAGGATTACAAACCACATATTGGTACTCAATATTTTCATTTGCACCTTTCTTCTTTAGCTCCACCCGTTGAGCATTTTGTGAAAGGTAGGTTCGGATCATTTTTTTTACACCTTCAGGCATAGTTGCAGAAAACAACCATTTATTGCTTTTGGTAGCTGTCTCATCCAATATTTTATTCAAATCTTGTTTGAACCCCATGCTTAGCATTTCATCTGCTTCATCCAGCACTACGGTTTGTACATGATCAAGAGACACTGCTTTTCGTTGAATCAGATCAACCAAACGACCAGGCGTTGCGACTAATATCTGGGTGGGGCGTTGCAATCGACTAATTTGCTCGTCAATCTTAGCTCCACCGAATACAGCTTCAGTAAATATTTTTTCAGAATACTTCGTGAACTTAAAGAGTTGTTTGGCAATCTGCTGACATAACTCCCGCGTTGGGGCTAGCACCAAAGCCTGAATGTGTTTTTCATTTGGATCTACAATTTCTAAAAGCGGTAATCCAAAAGCAGCCGTTTTTCCAGTACCGGTTTGGGCTTGACCCACAAAGTCTGTTTGGCCTTGAACAAGGACAGGGATGGTTCTTTCTTGAATCTCTGAAGGTGTTTTAATACCCATTTCATTCAATCCCTTGATCAATGATTTGGAAATACCTAAATCGGAAAATGTAGACACGGTTTGCTGAATTTATGTGAGCGACAAAGATAGGTTGCTCATGTCAGATCAAGCACGAAAATAGCTGTTAGTTCTATGTGATCGGCGAACTACTATTCAACTTTTCCAAGGTTGATGTCTCTCAGCATGGGAACTCCCAACTAAAACTTTGGAAAAGCTCTTTAAACAGGATGGCTCTACTTCACTACTTCTACACCTTTCCAAAAGGCCACAAAACCTTCAATATTTTTGGCAAGATCCGAAGCTGAAGGGTAATACCAAGCCGCATCTTTGTTGCTTTCCCCATTTACTTCTATGGTGTAATAACTAGCCACACCCTTCCAAGGGCAGTTCGTGTGCGTATCACTTGTTTTAAAAAATTCCTTTTTGATTGAAGAGGCAGGGAAATAGTGATTGTTTTCTACCACCAACGTATCCTCACTCTCAGCCACTATTTGTCCGTTCCAGATTGCTTTCATATCTCTTTTTTATTTTTTGATAGTAACCACATTAGGGGTGGTACAGTTCCAATATTGTCTTATTAATCGAAAGTACTCCTACTTTGATCGAATTTTATAGCAGTATGCTTATATAAAATAGAACTTTCAAAAGATTTAATTTTTGTAAGTCGTCAGAGTTTGGGTACATTTGAGATGCTGCCTTTCAAATAAAACTCAATTCTTTAACCAAACTCGACAATATGGATTAGACAAGTACGTTAAACAAAAGTGTTAAACAGATGAATAATTTTGGTGTTAGTGATAGCTTATTAGTATCACATTACAAAAACGGTAGCGAAGAGGCGTTTGAAGAGTTGGTGGCTCGACATAAGTCTCGTGTTTTCACTACTATTTATTTGATTGTAAAAGATAAATATGTGGCTGAAGATCTCCTTCAGGAAACATTTATCAAAGTCGTGAAGACGGTCAAATCAGGTAAATACAATGAGGAAGGCAAATTTCTGCCTTGGGTTTTGCGCATAGCGCACAACTTGGCGATTGACTTTTTCAGAAAAGACAAACGTTACCCGACTATTGTAATGGAAGATGGAAGCGGTGTATTTAATACGCTGGCTTTTGCGGAGGATTCAGTAGAATCAGTCCAGATCAAACAAGATACTAATGCGTTGTTAAAAAAACTTGTACAGGAATTACCCGAAGTACAAAAGGAAGTTTTAATAATGAGACACTATATGCAAATGAGTTTTCAAGACATTGCAGAGTCCACTAACGTCAGTATCAATACAGCTTTAGGTCGGATGAGATATGCCTTGATTAATTTGCGTAAAAAAATGCAAAAATTGAACATCGCTTATGATCACCACTTTTACCGAAAATGACTTGCTCCGTTATTTGTACAACGAATCAAGTGATAATGAAAAAACCGACATTGAAAACGCATTAGTTTGCGACTCTGAACTCGAAGCCAGATTTATTGATTTAAAATTAGATAGCACTTTGCTTGATGGATTGCTTTTTGATCCTGCAGATTTTTCGCTTGATAAAATTTTTAACTATTCATCCAATTACCCATCTACTTCTTAAGTAGACCATTGGTTAAAAAAGACAAAAATTGTCGCTGCTTTTTGTAGATTCGAATCATGAACAAAAAAGAGCGTTATCAATTTTTCATAGAGTATTTCAGTCAGCACCAGCCTGAAGCTGAAACAGAGCTTCATTACGAAAACCCATTCCAACTCATCGTTGCCGTAGCATTAAGTGCTCAATGTACGGACAAGCGAGTGAACATGGTAACGCCAGCGATTTTTGAGAGTTTCCCAACTCCTGAAGCACTTGCAGCCTCAAATTTTGATGAACTTTTTCCTTATATCCGTAGTATTTCCTACCCGAACAACAAGACCAAACATCTACTTGGTATGGCTAAGATGCTTGTTGAAGATTTTAATTCGGAAGTGCCTGAAGACCTAAAAGACTTACAAAAGTTACCTGGAGTAGGCAGAAAAACAGCCAACGTCATCGCGTCGGTTGTATTCAATCAACCCACGATGGCTGTAGATACTCATGTATTCAGAGTTTCGAAACGACTAGGACTCGTCACTCAAACTGCTAAAACGCCGTTAGAAGTTGAAAAACAATTAGTCAAATACATCCCCGAAGAACATATTCCAAAGGCTCATCATTGGCTCATTTTACATGGCAGATACATCTGTTTGGCCAGAAAACCTAAATGTGATCAATGTAAAATCTCGTTGATGTGTAGATACTACGATAAAAACGTATTAGCTATGAAGTAGCCAATTTCAATTTCTTTACAGTGACCAACACCACTTCCCACAAGTGCTCATAAGGTATTATTTCAAAGTCAGAAAATGGAGCGTAGCTGCGCTTTTCTATCATTTTAGATAAATACTTTTCAGTTTTTGGCTTCGTCTTTTCTACATCAAAGTCTAAAGCTTTGAGAGTTTTAAGCATTTTGTAAAACTGCTTTTCTCTTGGGTTTTTTCCTGGCTCATTCAGGTGCTTGAAGAAATAATGTTCTACTTCATCCAATTTGTTCATTGCCAAATCCAGCCTATCCTTATTTACATGATGGATAAATTCCAATAACGGTAATGTGAAGTAATAACCGCTGGATTCTACATAATAATGCTCAGCAGCCTCAAACACATCGCTAAAACGAACTCGCTTTAGCATATCCTTTCCAGGTGTGGCGAAATTGAGATAGATCCTGAAGATCTTCCATCGACCAACTGTTATCTCTGGTGCTCTTGAATAATTAGGATTTTTAATTACATCTTCTAATATTTTCTTGGCCAACTTGTAGTCTTGGTTGTGCATGGCAAGCAAGAAATACGTCTCTGAATGGTCAAACCACCTTTCAGTTGATTTATCCATGAATTTATAAGCAGCCTTTGCTTCAGCATATCCTTCCTTATACTTTTCAGACGCTAGCAATGCCCTACTGGCTAGATAGCCATTATAACCATGGTCAAATCGCTCGGACTCTACTTTAGCCTTTGAAACTACTTTTGCTGCTTCTACAGTGAATTTATACAAGCCGTTATAATCCTGGTCCAGTAAAAACAGCCAGGTTTTCAATTGATAATAGTTGAGAAAAACATTGATGGAATTAATGGAATTCCACAGCTTTTCGGTTTTTACAATGGCTTTCTTCAAGTGATCCTGGCAAGTATTTCTTGAATGAATAGATTTGGACATCAACATCCTAATTCTTAAAAAGAGATCCTGATTTTCCTTTTCCTGCTGATTCAAAATTCTCAAGCCATCTATTACTTTGAGAGTTATTTCAAAGTCTGTGGGTTTGCATTCATGTGATAATATGTCACTCTTTAATTCATGAGCCTCCAGCAATGCCTGAGTGATTTGATTTTCTTCAGCCAGCGTAATACACTTATTCAGTTGTTTATCAGACATGGCATGTTCACCAAGCTTGAAAAGTATATGAGCTTTGTGAAGATATTCTTTACATTCAAGTTCCACTTTGGTGGTATGAGTAAAGCCTGGGTCTTCAAAATTGATATGATAGAGTAAGTCGTAAAGTTTATGTCTCAATCTTGACTTGAGCATTCTAAAGCGCTGATCATAGATGTCGGATTGATACATCCCTTCAGCTGCACTCTCATCTGTCGGATACTGACCATTTAAAACTCCATTGTAGAGTAACTGTTCCTTTCCAGGGTTATCTACATCACCTGTCAAGTTGATTACATCGTAGTTACTTTTTAGGCCATAGGTCACTAGATCGACTAACTTATTAATCTCTTTCATGCTGCTATTACGTTTAGATTTGGTCTTCCCAACTTAGTCTTCGGCTGCTGACACCTTACACTAATTGGCTTTACCAAATGGATATTATTTTTCTCAATATGCAATATAAATTATTGACTACTTTTTTTTACGCTTTTTGCATTAATTACCACATAAGATCAATAGGTTGTCATTAAATCAAAGAATAATTCAAAACTCCTTAAGGAATAGGACGCATTGATAGATATAAATTAATTTAATATTTAAATTAGTCTCTCTATTACGGCATTGTCACATGTGACAAAAGTTATTTTGCAATAATTATTAATCAGCTATAGTTTATACAACATAAAAACGCATGAAAAAATTCAAAACCTTTTTCTACGGCATTTACATCTTATATTTTGCCTTTTCAGCCTTTATTGCGTTTAATTATGAAAAAATCGTATTGCATTGGGATTGGGATTGGATTAGTACTTGGACTGGTCTAATTCGATTGGTATTACAAATGGGAGGAGTTGGAACTATTTTATTTATTACGGAAATTATTGTTGAAAACATCCATTTGGTTTCGAAGCGAAGTAAGATCAAAGCTTTAGAAAATGAGGTGACAGACCTGAAAGCCAAATTATACGACAAATCAAACGCTCAACCCTCTTCTCCAAGCATTGAGGAGACTCCAAAAGCTGAAGAGAAAAAAGAAGAGCAACAAAAGCCATCGGAGGAGTAAGAATTTAACACATCAATTTTACAGGACAACCAATCTAAATGTTAGCCAAAACTTTCGGGAGTGCAGTATATGGAGTGGATGCTCACATTATTACGATAGAAGCCAATGTCATAGCCGGCACCAAATTTTTCATGGTGGGCTTACCTGACTCTGCGGTTAAAGAAAGTGAGCATAGAGTTGAATCTGCATTGAAGCAAAATGGCTTTTTCATGCCTCGTCAAAAGGTCATTGTCAATCTGGCACCAGCTGATATCAAGAAGGAAGGCTCTTCTTATGACTTACCGATCGCCATCGGCATTCTCAATGCATCGGGTCAAACAGAACTGAATGATTTGGACCAATACATCATCATGGGAGAATTATCCCTTGATGGAACTATTCGACCAATTAAAGGAGCCCTGCCAATTGCAATAGAAGCTCGTAAGAGAGGATTTAAATCATTCATATTACCAAAAGACAATGCATCTGAAGCGGCTATTGTCGATAACCTTGATATAATTGGCGTCGAATCTTTGCAAGAGGCCATAGATCATCTATCTGGGAGTAAAGTTATTGAAGCGCTTCAGTATGACACCCGAGATATGTTCCAGGCACAGGTGAATGAATATGCAGCTGATTTTGCCAATGTACAAGGACAAGAAAACATCAAAAGGTCACTGGAAATAGCAGCAGCCGGAGGTCACAACGTCATCATGATCGGCCCTCCCGGAGCAGGCAAGACCATGCTAGCCAAACGCTTACCGTCTATTTTGCCTCCGCTGTCTTTACAAGAATCACTGGAAACAACTAAAATTCATTCAGTCTCAGGCCACTTACAAGAAAACTCTTCGTTGATTGCTACTCGACCTTTCAGGTCTCCGCACCACACCATTTCAGATGTCGCTTTAGTCGGCGGTGGCGGAATTCCCCAGCCAGGAGAAATTTCTCTTGCTAACAATGGCGTACTGTTTTTGGACGAATTGCCAGAATTCAAACGAACCGTATTGGAAGTGATGCGCCAGCCATTAGAAGAGCGGAAAGTGACTATTTCCCGTGCAAAAATTTCTATTGAATTTCCAGCCAACTTTATGCTCATAGCAAGTATGAATCCTTGCCCATGTGGCTACTACAATCATCCCGAAAAAGAATGTGTTTGCGCGCCTGGCGTAGTTCAAAAATATCTCAACAAAGTGAGTGGCCCTTTGCTGGATCGAATTGATCTGCATGTTGAAGTCACACCAGTTTCCTTTGATCAATTGACTGAAGATCGCAAAACGGAGAGCAGTGAAGTCATACGCCAAAGAGTGATTGAGGCTCGAAAGATTCAGCAGGAACGTTTCAAAGAGCATCCTGAAATCTTCAACAATGCCATGATGAATTCACAAATGGTAAAGTCGATTTGCCAAATCAATGCTGCTGGAAAAAACTTACTTAAAACAGCCATGGAAAAATTGGGACTCTCCGCTCGTGCCTATGATCGAATTCTAAAAGTAGCTCGTACTATTGCGGACTTAGCTGGCAAAGAAGAAATCCAAATTGAGCATTTGGCGGAAGCTATACAATATAGAAGCCTCGACCGTGAGGGCTGGGCAGCTTAGTATTCTTGCTTGTAGATAAATGTCATAGGTTTTGATTCTTTCTGAATATAACCACGATACATACCTGGTGTGTTAAAGGTCATTGATATATTGCCTTTGGCATCAAGTGCGATCACTCCTCCACTGCCACCTATGGCCTTTAGTTTATCCAAAATTACTTCCTCAGCAGCAGCTCCCAATGATACTTTCTTATACTCCATTTTGGCTGCAATATCATATGCTACCACATTTCTGATGAAATATTCGCCATGACCTGTAGCAGAAACACCACAGATTTTATTGGCAAATGTACCTGCACCAATGACAGGAGAATCTCCAATTCTTCCATATTTTTTATTGGTCATGCCTCCTGTAGAAGTTGCAGCACAGATATTACCATTTTTATCCAAGGCTACAGCTCCCACTGTACCATACTTGTAGTCATTCCATTTTTGAATACTTCCTTCTTCTTTAGATTTTTCGGCCTTTTGTAGTTTTTTTAATTGTTGCTTTCTGCTTTCTGTGAAAAAATAAGATGGATCAACCAAGTCAAGATTCTGATCTTTCGCAAATTTTTCAGCACCTGCACCAGACAGCATCACATGATCCGAATTGTTCTTTACAGCCTGTGCTGCTAAAATAGGATTCTTGATTGTTTTCACACCTGCAATAGCCCCCGCAGAGCCATTTCCACCATTCATGATGGAAGCATCCATTTCGTTGGTACCTTCATTGGTGAAAACCGCACCTTTTCCCGCATTAAACAAAGGAGAATCCTCCATAATCATGATAGCAGTAATCACGGCCTCCTCTGATGTGCCCCCTACGTTCAGGATTTCATAGCCTGCATTTAATGCCTCTTTCAATTTGTCATGGTATGCCTGCTCTTCTTGAGATGTTAAGTTTTCTTTCAGGATAGTGCCAGCGCCTCCATGGATAACAAGTGTAGGCATCTCTGAACCTCTAACATTCTGAGCAATCAAGTGGGAGTATTCACTGATTGTAATTAATAGTAATAAGAAAAATAAAATACACTTTTTCATCATTTGGTTGCGTTTAATAGCCAAGAGCTAAGCTAACCAAAATGGCACTGAATTAATTATTTTGAGTGACTACATTTTTTCCTTTTGTTTTTAATTACGTTCTAGTAGATTGCGCAAAATACCCTTGGATTAAAATGCTATAACTATGAGCAATGGAGAGAAAACAAGATATTCCAAAGAGGAACTAGCTGAATTCGAAGAGCTGATCGTTGGAAAACTTGACAAAGCAAAAAGCGAATTGAAATACATCAAAGAGTCTTTGACTAGAAGTGGAGACTCAGGTACTGACAGTACATTCGGCAATGTCAAAACACTGGAAGACGGTGCAGATACCGCAGAAAAAGAAAGTCTGAACCAATTAGCTGCAAGACAGCAAAAATTCATGACCAACTTAGAAAATGCTTTGATTCGCATCAAAAATGGAACTTACGGGATCTGCAAAGAAAGTGGAAAATTGATCAGCAAGGAGAGATTGCGTGCAGTCCCTCATACCACTTTGTCAATAGATTCTAAACTGAAGCAAAGCAGTTAATTGGATTTTTTAGCTAATCATATCGAGGCACTTATTTTTTGTTCGCAGAAACCCATTACGGACAAAGAAGTAAAAGATTGCCTAACTGAAATGTTTGAAGCGGAGGTGCCGTTGAAAGACATTCATGATGCGATAGCCAAACTGCAAGAGAAGTATAAAAGTGATGAGTATGCCTTCGAACCTGTACAAAGTGGCGGTGGTTTTCAATTTCTAACCAAACCAGCCTATCAAGCCAGCATTGGAATTCTCCTTAAACAACAATCCAAGAAACGTTTATCCAATTCTGCGCTCGAAACTTTGTCCATCATTGCTTATCGCCAGCCCATAACAAAAGGGGAGATGGAGCAGATTCGCGGAGTCAACTGCGATTATTCTGTGCATAAGCTTTTGGAAAAAGAATTGATTGAGATCAAGGGCAAGTCAGATGCAGTCGGTCGACCACTCATTTATGGCACCAGCCAAAACTTCATTGATTATTTCGGCATCAATGACCTAAGCGAATTACCCACACTTAAGGATTTCGAAAATAAAGAAAACGAAATCGGAGACGAAAAAGAGTAGCATTTCACCTTCTATTATAGTCTACTAATTTAGAATTTTAATGGAGTTGTCTCAAGCCAGGTCAACGGGGATATAACTTTTCCAAAGTTTTAATTCAAAATGCAGCAAAGTCCACAGCCGCTTTCGGCTAAGAGAACAGCAACATTGGAAATGTTGAAATGATTGCGCCGAAATCTAAGAACCCTTTCTAAACCCTTTTGCCTACTTTTGCACCAAGAATTATCATCATGCGAAAGAGAACAAATCCCAAAGGCCGACCAAACAAACCTGAACCAAAAACGGAAACACTTAGCTATCCAGCCAGGTTAAATAAATTCATATCCAATGCAGGCATTTGCTCTCGACGAGATGCTGACCTCCTAATAGCAGAAGGCAAAATAAAAATCAACGATAAAGTAGTGACCGAGCTTGGCACTAAAGTAGAGCATGGTGACGAAGTGAAATTCAACGGCAAAGTGATCAAACCTCAGAACTACGCTTACATTCTATTGAATAAGCCAAAGGACTACATCACCACTATGGATGATCCCGAAAATCGCAAGACGGTGATGCAGCTGATCAAAGGCTCGACTGAGTCTAGAATTTATCCTGTGGGTAGATTGGATAGAAATACAACAGGTCTGCTCCTTTTCACCAACGATGGTGATCTTTCGCAGAAACTTACGCATCCTTCTTATAAGATCAAAAAAATCTACCAGGTAGAACTCGACAAGCCTATCACTGCTTATCATTTTGAGCAAATCGCCAAAGGTATCAAACTAGAAGACGGAGAAGTGAAAGTGGATGACATCGCCATCCTTACGCCAGACAAAAAATCGATCGGCGTACAAATCCATGTTGGGAAAAACAGAATCGTGAGAAGAATATTTGAGCACTTCGAATACGAAGTAGTAAAGCTGGACAGAACCATGTATGGTCAACTCACCAAAAAAGAACTACCTAAAGGCAAATGGAGAAACTTGACTCCGAAGGAAGTGGTGAATTTGAAGAATATGTCTTAAAGGAAAAAAGTCATTCCGTAGCTCTGCGAAGGAATCTCCTCACCGACTTGCAGACTGCCAGAAACTAATAAGATTTCTCCAGTCATCCGACTATCGTCGAATTCCTTGCGAAATGACAGTTGATAAAAACACAATTAGTGCTCCAAAAAACACCCCAATAGATAATGAATATTTGGTGATCCACAAGTTATTCAGTACAATATGAGTAAGTGTCATTGCAAATAATAATATATTTGAAAACATTCTTTTCCCAATATCCAGGTCGCTACTTTGCCTCCTCCTCTTCCAGAATATTTTAATTGCCAAATCTGAAATTACAATAGCTAATACAAGTGCAGACACGAATATAAACAACGTTTGTAATGTGGAAATCAATCCGTACTTACTCAATGCAGCTAAAAATCCAGCTATTAAGATTATTAAGTACACCCAACTTTCTGACTTTCGAAGCTTACTCAATTGGAATTCAAGATAGGTTCGTAGGTTTTTCAAAACTTGGAATCTGAACTTCTACTTCAGCGTAGCAATCACAGTCTTTCCTCCTTTGGTCACATCATTGATCTTCACATTGATCTCAGCGTCTACTGGAAGAAAAACGTCTAACCTGGAACCGAATTTGATGAAACCGTATTCTTGGCCTTGCTGTAGTTTTTGATCTTCAGACACGTACCATTTGATTCTTCGGGCAACAGCTCCAGCGATTTGGCGCACTAAAATTTCTACTCCATTGGCTAGTTCCACTACCATAGTGGTTCGCTCATTCTCGGTGCTTGACTTGGGATGCCAGGCCACCAGATATTTACCTGCGTGGTATTTGAAAAATTTCACGAGTCCAGCTGCAGGCGTTCGACAAACGTGTACATTGAGGGGAGACATAAAAATCGAAATTTGCTTACGCTCAGATTTGAAATACTCCCCTTCCTCTGTGTTTTCAATCACTACTACCTTGCCGTCAGCGGGTGCCAGGATCACATTTTCGTTCTGCTCAACTGAAATCCTTGGGTTTCTAAAAAATTGTAGTACCAATAGATAAACAATCAAACTCACGATTAATGCCATTTGCTGTGCTAGCTCATTGGTGGGCATATAATACCTCACCGCATAATTGGCTAAAGCCAATACGCACAATAGCACAAATAAAATTTTGTATCCTTCCTTGTGAATGGTCATAGTAGTGAAAAGACGAGAAGATTTAAAACCCTCCTCTATATTTATAGGTTGTCGATACTTTTTCGATAGCCACAATATAGGCTGCAATTCTCAAGGACACTTCATATTCCTGAGCAGTTTCATATACTTTGTTGAAAGAAGTCTTCATAATCCTGTCAGATCTACGATTCACTCTTTCGCGCGTCCACTTATATCCCAATCGGTTTTGCACCCACTCGAAATAAGATACGGTCACGCCACCAGCATTCGCCAAAATATCTGGAACAGCTAGTACATCATTTTCTAATAGAATAGCATCCGCTCTAGCTGAAGTAGGACCGTTTGCTCCTTCCACTATTAATTTAGCTCTGATCTTGCCTGCATTGTCAAATGTGATCACATCTTCCTTCGCAGCTGGAATCAAGACATCCACTTCTAAAAGCAACAACTCATTTGCATCAATTTTTTCAGCTCCAGGGAAGCCCTCCAATTGACCTTTATTGTTATCTCTGTAGGCAATGGCTTCGTTCATGTTGATGCCGCCATCATTGAAATAAGCACCAGACACATCACTGATTGCTACAATGCTCACTCCTCTTTCCTCAAGCAACTTACCAGCCCAAGAACCTACATTACCAAACCCCTGAATCGCACACTTGGCGTTGAAAGGGTTGATTTTCATTTTTTCCATCGCTGCCAAAGCAGAGATCATTACCCCACGGCCAGTGGCCTCAGTCCTGCCTAAAGAACCTCCCAAAACGATTGGTTTTCCAGTCACCACGGCATTTACCGTCATACCTTGCGCACGTGAATATTCATCCATCATCCAAGCCATTTCTCTCGGTCCGGTTCCCATATCTGGTGCAGGGATATCTCTGTCTGGCCCAAAGATTTCGTGCATATTTTGCGTATAAGCTCTGGTCAATCTTTCGATTTCTCCAGGAGACATAGATCTCGGATCACATTTGATTCCGCCTTTGGCTCCACCGTAAGGGATATCTACTACCGCACATTTCCAAGTCATCCAGGCTGCTAATGCTTTCACCTCGTCCAAGTTCACACCCATGTCAAATCTTACACCACCCTTAGATGGGCCTAAGATGTTGGAGTGAATCACTCGATAACCTTCGAAAACTTTGATTGAACCGTCGTCCATAGTGACAGGCAACGAAACGATGGCCTGCTTATATGGAGACTTAAGTACATTATAAATTTCGTCGTCAAGCCCTAATGCTTGTGCCGCGATATGAAATCTCGACATCATTGACTCGAAAGGATTTTCTTTATCCTTGATCGGAGCCGGTTCTATATATGCCATTTTAAGTGTTTTGTGTTGTCATTTTTCGGTAGGCAAAATTACACATTCATCCAATGAAAACAGGATTTACCCTCAATATTCACTCATTCTTGCACAAAAAACTTCAAGAAAATGATGATGAATGGAATGGATAACAATAATCCATCGAATCTATCCAGAAAGCCACCATGACCAGGCAACCTTCGCCCTGAATCTTTGATGTCCATACTCCTTTTAAACAGCGATTCAACCAAATCTCCGTAGGTACCTGTAATTACAGTAATGATAGAAATTACTATCCAATGCCAAAGTTCTAAATCTGTAAAATAGAAAGACATGCCAATAGCAAAAGCCAATGACAGACAAGCTCCTCCTACGCTCCCCTCCCAAGATTTTTTAGGGGAGACTCTTTCAAAAAGTTTTCTTCTACCGAATTGGATGCCTGCAAAGTAAGCCCCTGTATCACTCGCCCAAAGAATTAAAAAGATACCAATGATGATTTGATAGCTATAATGATCCAAAATAAATGCCGCTACACTGAGAAGTGAAAATGGTAATGCGACGTAGATTATTCCTAGGAAGGTAAAGGCAATATTGGTAAATGGTTTCTTTTCGTCTTTTTTATAAAGCTTGATAAAAAAGATCGTGGAACTGAATGGCAAAATCATGAAAAAGGCATCAAAATGTAACGTTCCTTTTTCCACTAAATAAATCATGGTGTATAAAATGACGCCCATGATGGTACCAAAGGTCCGAAGAGGCACTATGCCATTGGCTATAATCAACTTATAAAACTCCCACTGAGTCAACACACAAAGGATGAGGAAAACAACAAAAAAGCCATATTCATGAAAAGCGATTGCAAATAAGACGACGAACGCTCCTATTAATCCGGTGACCAATCTTTTAGCGAGGTCTGAAAACTTACTTGAATTCGATGTCATTCTCTATGATCTTAATTGCCCTGAGTACATGGTCAGGTGCTACCAATACTTCAAAATGGCCAAACTGGTAGGCGGCGTCTTTTTTATTGACCATTACTGGCTGAAGCCCAGAATCCTGAAGCACTGCGACGACGATGTCTGCGCGATATTCATGTTTGTCTGAAAAAACTTTTTGCCAATTACTCATTTTTCAAATTATCTGTAATATGAAATTGTTTTCTGAACAAAACAAACAGAATCCCTCCAATAATTACGTAAGCTAATGTTGACCAAATAGACATGGATTCGGTACTTTCAATATCAAATTCCACTACGCCTTGTTGAAATAAGTAGATCATCAGTAGTGTCAACCCATTATTCACAAAGTGCGCAATGGACGCATACCATAGATTTCCTGAATAATAAAAAAGATAACCAAAAAATGCACCCAGAGCCATCCTGGGAACAAACCCATAAAACTGCATATGAAAAGCACTGAAAAACATGGCGGTTACCCAAATGGCCACATGAGGGTTACCCCAGACTCTTTGCAAATATTTTTGTATCAACCCTCTAAAAAGTAACTCCTCGCCAATAGCAGGCACCACTGCCACTACTAGCATTGTCAACAAGAAATAAGGAAAGGAATAAAAATCAGTCAGGTATTCAGTCATCAATTTCCCCTGCTCTTCCATTTGATCAAAAGTGGCAGCCAAGCTCTCAGGAAACTCAACACTCATATTCCACTCAATCAACAAGCTATTGACTACCATCAAGGACATGGTCAACCCTATTGTTATGGCAATAGCATTAAGATTGATAAACTTGGAATGAAAATAATTATCAAGTCGGCCAGACTCAAATTTTCTAATAAACAGGGCTGGCACAACTATGAAGCTCAGTACCGCTGAAACGCCTTGAACGGTTAATAAGACCAGCTGTCCTGAAGGGTCTGTATTTCCTGACGCTATATTTCGCATAAACTGATCAAATGAAATCCCCAAAGCTTCTACTCCAATCAGCATGAAAACCATAGGCGCCACTAAATAAGTACCTAGACTTAGCAATACTAGTAACAACAATAATGAGAGTGGGCTTCGGTTACTATGTAGTGAATTGGCCATAAATGGATTAAATTTGCAGCAAAAATGATCGGATATTTGGAATAAACAAAAATTACACTCCGATTGCCCAAAGAAAATACAATGGTAAAAATTGGCGATATAGAATTAGGAGACTTCCCGCTTTTGCTAGCGCCTATGGAAGACGTAAGTGATCCTCCATTTCGTGCGGTATGCAAAGAAAACGGAGCTGACCTGATGTATACAGAATTTATTTCGTCAGAAGCACTCATTCGAGATGCAGCCAAGAGTATTCAAAAACTCGACATTTACGACTACGAACGGCCCATCGGCATTCAGATTTTTGGTGAAAAAATAGAATCCATGCGTGAAGCAGCCGCAATTGCTGAGGAGGCCAATCCCGAACTGGTTGACATCAACTATGGCTGTCCGGTGAAAAAAGTAGCGTGTAAAGGCGCTGGTGCTGGCATCTTACTGGACCTTCCTAAGATGCAAAAAATGACTGAGGAAATCGTGAAACGCGTGAGTAAACCCGTGACAGTCAAAACTCGCCTGGGCTGGGATCATGACACCATCAAAATTGTAGAGGTAGCTAAACGCCTACAAGATGTTGGCATTCAAGCGCTCAGTATACACGGAAGAACCCGACAACAGATGTACAAAGGCGAGGCAGATTGGAACCCAATTGCCGAAGTCAAGAACCATCCTGATATTCATATTCCCATTTTTGGTAATGGCGACATAGATTCTCCACAAAAAGCCAAACAATATCGTGAACAATATGGTGTAGACGGCATTATGATCGGCCGTGCAGCCATCGGAAATCCTTGGATTTTCAATCAGATCAAACACTACTTCAAAACTGGAGAAGAGCTTGCTCCTCCGACTTTGTCAGAAAGAATGGATGCGGTTCGTAGCCATTTGAAATTCTCTATTGAATGGAAAGGAGAGAAAAAAGGGATTTTCGAAATGCGACGTCACTACACCAACTATTTCCGTGGAATTCATGGATTTAAACCTTTCAGAGCACGATTGGTTGAATCCCCAACATTTGAAGCTACCTCGAGTATCCTCGACGAAGTAGAAGATGTCTTTCAGAATGCAAGCTTGGTGACTCAATGAGTGAAGACCAAAATTCGCCAGGGCTTGTCTCTTGGCTGTTACTCATTCTGTTGGCATTAATATGGGGGAGCTCATTCATTCTGATCAAAAAAAGTCTCTTGACTTTCTCTGCTGGTGAAGTCGGTACGCTTAGAATGTTTATTGCCTTTATAGGGTTGTCCCCTTTCGCTATTCCAGTTCTGAAAAAGATCGATAGTAAAAAATTGCCTACTCTTTTCTTAGTTGGGTTTGTAGGCAGTTTGCTGCCTGCTATTTTATTTGCCATTGCTCAAACTCAACTCGAAAGTGCGATCACCGGAGTGATTAATGCGATGACTCCCGTATTTGTCTTGCTGATCGGTTTGGTGTTTTTTCACCACAAAATCAAAACTGTCAATGCCATAGGAATTGCTATTGGTTTTATGGGTTGTTCATTCATCATGTTGGGTGGTGCCTATTTTGATTTGTCAGGTGTCAATCTTTATGCGCTGTTTGTAATAGCTGCTACCATCATGTACGGCATCAGTGTTAATCTGATCAAACACTTTCTTACGGATATTCGCTCTATCCATATTACAGCCATTTCTTTCACTTTGGTGAGTCCGATTAGTTTAGGCTATCTGCTTATCGCAACAGATTTTTTGGATAAAGTTGGCACAGACCCGCAGTTCTTGTCTGGTTTAGCTTACGTCTCTACGCTTGCATTAATCGGTACAGCGATGGCACTAGTTATTTTCAATAAATTGGTGAAAACCGCCTCTCCCATTTTCGCTAGTTCGGTCACTTATGTGATCCCGATTGTAGCCATTGGCTGGGGATTGATCGATGGCGAATTGCTCAATGTTTATCAGATCGTTGGAATTGGGATTGTATTGGTGGGTGTCTATCTTGCCAACAAAAAATAATCTGAATGGAAGAAGTAGAAAATTTCATCCTTACGGCAAAAGATGGTACTTCATTATATGGACGTGAATGGCTCGTTAAGAATCCTAAAGCAGCGATTTGCTTAGTTCATGGTTTGGGTGAGCACATTGGAAGATATGAGCACGTCGCTCAATTTCTTAATGACAACCAGATTTCTTTTTTTGCTACAGACCTTCGTGGACATGGGCAATCCGAAGGCAAGCGTGGTCATACGCCATCACATGATATGCTACTGGACGATGTAGAAGAGCTGTTGATGTATGCACGCGCAGAGTACAATGACACACCACTCTTTCTCTATGGTCATAGCCTGGGTGGTAATATTGTCAGCAACTACGTCTTAAAAAAGAACACCAATGAATTAACAGGTGCTATCATCTCTTCACCTTGGCTTGCTCTGGCCCAAGAGCCGCCCAGTTGGCAGGTTAACATGGCGAAATTTGTTTCCAAGTTCTTACCATCTCTGACCCAGTCCAACCAGCTAGATATCAATAATCTAACCAATGATGATGAGGTTAATCAAGCTTACAAAAACGACCCTTTGGTTCATGGTAAAATATCTACTCGGCTTTTTACAGAAGCTTATCGTGAAGGGCTTTGGACTTTGGAAAACACGCACAAGAATAAGATTCCATTATTGATCTATCACGGTACCGAAGACCCAATTACTTCGCCTAGTGCTTCAAAAGCATTTGCTCAAAATATCGGAGAGGCTGCTACTTACTTTCAATGGGAAGGCATCAAGCATGAGCCTCATAATGATGTAAAGAAGGAAGAACTGTTGGAGATGATTTTGGGGTGGGTTTCAGCTCATTAGTAAACTTAGCAGCTTGTTGGTCACAAGACCTGCAAGCAACCCCGTTCTAATTCTCCGGCGGCTTCTGTTTCCAAAGCTTTTTGTTTTCCTTGTGGCGCTTGGAGTCTCGTTTGGTTTTCTTTTGCACGTTTTTCTCTAGGGCTTTGGTCAGGTCTATGCCAGTTTGATTGGCTAAACATATCACTACCCAAAACACATCCGCTAGTTCGTCTCCCAAGTCAGCCTCTGCCTCTTTGTCTTTGAAGGACTGATCGCCGTACTTGCGGGAAATGATACGGGCCAATTCGCCTACCTCCTCAGTCAGCACAGCCAAATTGGTCAACTCGCTGAAGTAGCCTCCATGCTTTTTGATCCAATCATCTACTAGTTCCTGTGCTTCTTCTATGGTCATCATCGTTTGTTTTTGGAGTCGATCATAATCGTTACCGGCCCATCATTGGTCAAACTCACTTTCATATCTGCTCCAAACTCACCAGTTTGAATAGATTTTCCCAATTCCATTTCCAGCTGCTCGATAAACTTCTCGTATAACGGGATGGCAATTTCTGGTTTGGCTGCTTTGATGTAGGATGGACGATTGCCCTTCTTCGTACTGGCATGCAAAGTAAACTGGCTGATGAGTAAAATATCACCCTCCACGTCCAGCACACTTTTATTCATGATTCCAAACTCATCATCAAAGATTCTGAGATTACAGATTTTGCGAGTAAGCCAGTTTATGTCTTCTTGACTATCTGCCTCTTCGATGCCAAGCAGAATCATCAACCCTGCCTCGATTTGCCCTACTACTTCATGATTGATTTGTACTGACGCTTCAGACGTCCGCTGTAACACTGTTATCACCTTTGTATTCTTTGGTGTGTGCTATTCGTTTCATTTCGAGTGGCTTGTGTACGTGTGTACCTGTCTCACCACTCAAGGCCACATAGAACATAGATTTCGCTACTTCAGCGCCTTCAATTGCCCAAAATTTCAATCGTGAGCCTATTATAAAGAAGGACAATACACCTGAAGCCACTTTAGCCAATTCTTCCCAAAGTCTAAAATTCTTTCTATAGCCCAATAAAAGGGAAGGCTGGAATATATGTAACGCTCTAAGATTCAATTCTTTTAAGGCATCTTCTACCTGACCTTTTACGGCGTTATAGAAAAGCCCAGATTGGGCATTTGCCCCGTAGGATGAAACGACATGAAACTGATCACAGGCAGGATCTTCCTTAGACATTTTTGCCAGCTCCATTACATAAGTATAGTCGACTCGATAAAATGCTTCTTTCGACTTAGCCACTTCCATGGTAGTCCCTATGCAACAATAATAATCGTTGGCTGAAATTTTATCTTTATAGTTGGCTAGGTCATCAAAACTGATGAGCAGCTCTTCGATTCGATTATCTTTCACCCCAGGAGAACTCCTCCCTACAATTAATATTTTCGAGTAATGATCATTCTCTAAAAGCACGTTTAAGAGCTCTCTGCCAACCAAGCCGGTGGCGCCTACGATCAATGCTGTTCTGCCTGACATGTAATTCTAATTAGTAGTCGTTTAAATTAGATTAGATAGTTGGTCAACAAGATACAAAAAAATTCATAAACCGATGAGCTATTTTGAAGCCTGATAGAATAGATTAGGCACAAAAAAAGCCATGAATTAAAATTCATGGCTTCCCTTATATTTTTACACCTGACTTTACTCTCCGATAGACTCGGCTAATACTAAAATTTTGTTGTTTAGTACTTCGACCACTCCGCCATCGATACTGAAATGTATCTCTTCGGTTTTCTTGTCATGCAGTTTTATGATCTTTACGTCACCTTTCCCTACAGAACTAACCAAGGGGGCGTGATCGTTAAGAACCTGAAACGAGCCGTCGCTTCCAGGAAACATGGCAGATTCTACCTCTCCTTCAAAAACGTTTTCGTCTGGTGTGATTATTTCTAAATACATAGTCTGAATTATTTAGCTTCAGCCAATAATTTTTCGCCTTTTTCAACCGCTTGCTCAATTCCACCTACTAAGTTAAAGGCAGCTTCTGGCAAGTGATCCAATTCACCATCCATGATCATATTAAATCCTTTGATGGTGTCTTTAATATCAACCAATACGCCTTGCAAACCGGTAAACTGCTCTGCTACGTGGAATGGCTGCGAAAGGAATCTCTGTACCCTTCTTGCTCTATGTACTACTTGCTTGTCTTCATCAGACAATTCGTCCATACCAAGAATAGCAATGATATCCTGAAGTTCTTTATATCTCTGAAGAATCTCAATTACTCGCTGTGCACATCCGTAGTGCTCAGCTCCTACAATCTCTTCAGACAAAATTCTAGAAGTAGAATCCAATGGATCCACCGCTGGGTAAATACCTAGCTCAGAAATTTTTCTTGAAAGTACTGTAGTCGCGTCCAAGTGAGCAAATGTAGTTGCAGGAGCAGGGTCAGTTAAATCATCAGCAGGTACGTAAACAGCCTGAACTGATGTAATAGATCCTCTCTTTGTAGAAGTAATTCTTTCCTGCATAGCTCCCATCTCAGTAGCCAACGTAGGCTGATAACCTACCGCAGATGGCATACGACCTAAAAGTGCAGACACCTCAGATCCAGCCTGTGTAAATCTAAAGATGTTATCGACGAAGAAAAGAATATCTTTTCCTTCTCCTTCACCATCACCATCTCTGAAGTATTCCGCTACCGTAAGACCAGAAAGTGCCACTCTAGCTCTTGCCCCAGGAGGCTCGTTCATCTGACCGAAAACGAAAGTAGCTTTCGAATCACCTAATGCTTTTTTATCTACTTTAGAAAGATCCCATCCGCCTTCTTCCATAGACTTCAAGAAGTCGTCACCGTAGTTTACGATACCAGACTCAATCATCTCACGAAGCAAATCGTTTCCTTCTCTTGTTCTTTCACCAACACCAGCAAATACTGAAAGTCCACCGTGTCCTTTGGCGATGTTGTTAATCAATTCCTGAATCAAAACCGTTTTACCAACACCAGCACCACCAAACAAACCAATTTTTCCACCTTTTGAATAAGGCTCAATCAAGTCAATTACTTTGATACCTGTAAATAATACTTCTGTAGAAGTAGACAAGTCTTCAAATGCAGGAGCTGGTCTGTGAATAGGCAGAGACTTTTCTCCTTTTGGCTGCTCAATACCATCGATGGCTTCACCGATTACGTTGAACAAACGACCTTTAATATCTTCTCCGATAGGCATAGTAATTGCCGCGCCAGTATCGATAACTTCCATACCTCTGGTCAATCCTTCGGTACCTTCCATCGCGATAGTTCTAACTCTGTCTTCGCCTAAGTGCTGCTGGCATTCCAACACTACTTTTTGTCCATTTTGTTTGATTACGTATAACGCATCCAAAATATTAGGAACTTTAGCACCATCAGCTTCGAAGCTTACGTCAACTACTGGGCCAATTACTTGTGTGATTTTACCACTATTTGCCATTTCTTGATTGTTTATTTCAATGAAAAATTGTGTCCTGTTTTTTCAAAGTGCGAAGTTAAGGTAATAATTAGTTTTTCCCCAAGTATCGCATTTCTTTTTAATTGATTATGATTTTAATGAAATTCTGAAGGTGGTTCCACGATTCACATCCGAACGTTTTACATGGATTTTTCCTTTATGATAGTTTTCTATAATCCTTTTAACTAATGTCAATCCAAGTCCCCATCCACGTTTTTTGGTGGTATACCCAGGTTGAAAGATTTTTTGAATTCCGGCTTTTGTCATGCCCTTGCCCGTGTCCGAAATATCTATTATCACATGACCTTCATTTGCTTTCAATACTTTGATATGAATCTTGCCTTCTCCTCCCATGGCATCCACAGCATTTTTACAAAGGTTTTCTATAACCCATTCAAAAAGTGGTTTGTTTATGTTTGCTTCCAGATCTCGATTTGGGAAACAAACCAGCGTGAATTCCACTCTAGTGGAAATTCTCCTTTTCAGATAGCTCAATGTCTCTTCTATCAAATCGTATACATTGGTGCTTTCAAGAATGGGTTCTGAGCCAATGTTTGAGAACCGCGAAGTAATCATATTCAGGCGCTCAACATCCTTTTCCAATTCAACGATCATGTCCATGTCTTTGAGCTTTTCGTCGGACTTGAGGTATTCCACCCATGCCATCAACGATGACAAAGGCGTGCCTAGCTGGTGCGCTGTCTCCTTGGCCAAACCGACCCATACTTTATTTTGTTCGGCAGTTTTAGAATAATTGAAAATCAAAAAGGCGATCATGCCAAAAATACCTATAACAAAAAGCTGTGTAAGTGGATAATATTTGAGCTGAGTTAGGAGCAATGAATTTTTATAATAAATGAATTGATATCCCGTAATACTCCCGTCTCGCCTAAGTGTGACCAACAATGGCTCATGTTCCTCTTCCATTTCACGAATTTCTTTTAGCAAAATTCGATTGCGTTCTTTTCTGGTGGCTGCCTTATCTGCAGCAGCGATGTTTTTATATTCCAAAGGATTACCCAATTCATCAGCCATCACCACGGGTATAGACTTATTAGAAAGGATGATTTCGTCGAATATAAAATTGAGATCGGAGTTATTCTCTTGGTTAGCAAAGTACTCTAAAGTATTTGCATATAATGCGATCAGCTTCTCTTCTCTTGACTTGATTTGTTCAACCAGCACATTGGTATAATAAATCGAAACGATGCTAATAACTATAGAAATAGCCAAAACCACCCATTTAAACTTGGATCGGTTTCTGTATAAATCGAGTTGTGTGCTGTCGTATAATTTGGAAGCCATGTATTATGAGTGCCTACGCGGCAAATATAGGATTTGAATCAGCTTTGTCTAGTTTATTTTAATAAATAAAGCCCTCATTCCATTGGTTTGAGATATTTTTAAGCAAGACAACCAAAATCAACTATGTATTCACTTTTAGTGAAGCCTTTGCTTATTATTTTTCTCTTTCTAATTCCCTTTGCTATAAATGCCCAAAAGGTAGCACTAGTCTTAAGTGGCGGCGGAGCAAAAGGCCTTGCTCATGCTGGAGTACTAAAAGCACTCGAAGAGCATAATATTCCAATCGACTATGTGATGGGGACTTCTATGGGAAGTATAATAGGTGGCTTTTATGCGGCAGGCTATACGCCAGATCAGATCAAAAATTTAGCCTTTTCGCAAGACTTGCAAGATTGGGTGGATGGTGTGATTGATGAAAAATATCAATACAGTTATGATGAAAATCTTCCTGATCCTTCTTGGCTTAAGGTTAAGTTGAATTTTGATTCTGCATTTGAATCCAGCATTGACCCTTCGCTAGATAGAGACTTTGTCTTAAATATAAATCTTGCCCAGCGTCTTCAGCACGCCTCTTATGTTTGCCATGGAGACTTTGACAGTTTATTCGTTCCTTTTCGGGCCATGGCCTCGAATATTTTTATGGAGAAACAAGTCATACTTGACAGTGGTGTGTTATATGAATCTATACGGTCTTCAATGGCCATTCCATTACTTTATAGACCGGTCAGAGTAAATGGCGAATTGCTTTTTGATGGCGGTGTTTATAATAATTTTCCGATTTCAACTGCCAAAGATGAGTTTAAACCCGACGTCGTTATAGGTGTGAATGTTGGAAGTAAAGTTTTGAAAGAATACCCCAAGGATAACGATGAAGAATTGTTAGCAGAATCACTTCTGTTTTTCATGTTAAACAAAGGAGACCCATCAAAACTTGACAGTACTGATGTTTTTATTGATGTCAAACTCTCTAAATATAGCACCCTTGATTTTGAAAAAGCGAAAGAGATCTATGAAGTAGGATATCAAACTACGATTAATCAGATTGAAGAAATTCAAAATAAAATAAATCGTCGAGTCAATGCAGCCACATTACAAGAAAAAAGAGTTGCCTTTCTAAACAAACCCATGCGACATTATTTCGACACAGTAGAGGTAGATGGATTCAGTGAAAAAACATCTCAATACATCACCAGCATATTTGATAAAGACAAATCGTTCGAATTTGAGCAGGCAAAAAAGGCATATTTCAGGTTGATTGACAATGACTATTTTATCAATATATTCCCCAGCTACTCTAATAATGGGCGATATGCGTTTCGACTTTCCGGCAATCCTAATCCAAGACTCAAAGCAAAAATTGGAGGAAGTCTCACTTCTCGAAATATTTCATTCATGTACTTAGGATTTGACTTCAAAAGGCTCTCAAGAATATTAGAAGAGTACGAAATAGATGTTTTCGCGGGGCCATTTTATGAATCGCTATATTTCAAGAACAGACTTACATTGCCTGGTAAAAGACCCTTCTCTTTTGGGCCAACGATAACGCTCAATCATCGGGATTTTTTAAACTTAGCAGACTATCTATTAGGCGAACCAGATTTAACCATATTGGATCGTGTGGACAGGAAAATGGGATTGTTTTTTGGTTTCCCTTTGAACAGAAAGTATGGATTAAGTGCAGAGGCTTCTTATATCCTGAACAAGGATAAATTCAGTAATGAGACTCAAATCAATACAAATGAAAATTTTGATGAACTAGAATTAGAAGGTTTAAGGCTTGAAACAAGACTCTACCACGACAATCTAAATTATCCTCAATTTGCCTCGTCAGGGTCTAAACTTGAAATTGCTCTTAATCAGTTTATTGTAGAAAGCAATTATATACCAGGAACAACTTCCTCTATTAATGCCTCTGTCGAGAATGTAAATTGGTTTGCGGCAAAAATCGCCTCGGAAAAGTATTACAATTTTGGTAGAACATATAGTCTTGGCACTGTAGTAGAAGCACAATATTCAAATCAACCAGCATTGGGAACCACTTCTAGCACTATTATCAACTCCACTGGCTTTTATCCATTACAGGATAGTAAAACTATTCTTTTAGAAAATTTCAGAGCGCGTCAATTCGTCGCTTTAGGCCTAAAAAATGTATGGTCACTTAGTAAAAACCTACAATTCAGACTTGAAGGATATGTCTTTAATGACACAGAATATCTGGTTGGGGCAAACAATGAATCTCCTAGTTTCCACAGGGATTGGATAAACCCGTCTTATGCTGCTACTTCTGGTTTTGTTTATCACTCGTTTATTGGCTCATTAGGGATTCATGTCAACTACTATGACGATGCCCAACATCAGTGGGGAGCATTGCTCCATATCGGTTATTTGCTATTCAATGATCATTCCTTGGAGTAAATTTTTAAATTATTGTAAATTACATTCTATCAATCCTTTGATGAAAAGATCTACTTGAATTATGAAAATAACAAGCTTTATAATTTCGCTTTGTTTCTTTGCCTTCAACCTAATTTTATTTTCCTCAGAAAATGCTCAAGCTCAAGCGCATGAGGAAGGTACGCTGATACGAGTCACAGGTACCGTACTAGACAATGAATCTAGAACCCCACTCATAGCGAATGTCTTTTATGAAAAATTGCCTTACTACGATGACATGGGGATTGCTGCAACTAATCAGCAAAATGGTGTTTATGAACTCTATATGCTTGAAAACCTCAAATACATCATAAATGTAAAAGCAGATGGATATAAAACTATAAGCGAGGAAATAGAAATTAAGGACAATGGCACCCAATTGATAGAAAAGAATTTTATCATGGAGCCCGATCAGGCACATGAAAAATTCGACCTTCACAATTTGATTTTTGCCAGAGGCAGAGCCGTCATTGATGAATCGTCCTATACTGAGCTTAATGATTTTGTTATTTGGCTAGATGAACGACCAAGTGTAAATATTCAACTTGAAGGCCATACAGATTTTCAAGGTAATGCAGACGCCAATTTGAAATTGTCTCAGGAACGAGTGGATGCGGTGAAAGAATATCTTACTAAAAAAGGTGTGAAAAAGACTCGAATTCAAACTAAAGCTTTTGGAGGAACCCAGCCATTGAGCAGAGAAAGAACAGATGAAGCACGCACTGCCAATCGACGAGTTGAAGTTAGAATCTTGAAGCAATAAAAAATTGAATATATTTATTACCACCTATAATAAATTATTATCCTCAATGAGAAACATTATCACTGTATTCGTTGCTGGCCTAATCTCCTGTAATTTATATGCACAAGAAACTGTAAAGTGGGCATCGGAAGTCATGCATGTGACCTCAGAGACCACTGCCCTACAGTACTCGGCAAGCCAAGCTTTGCATGCACCCAATGTGTATCCAAAAGGCGGAGAAAGCCCAAATGCTTGGAGGCCAGCTCAGCCAGACAATGACGAATACATAGTAGTAAAATTTGATGCCCCTATTCGAGCACAACAAATTGCTATTGCTGAAACAGAAAATCCTGGTGCTATTTCCAAAGTCTTTGCATACGATTCTCTCGACAATGAGTATTTGATTTTTGATCTAAATCCAAGACCAATCCCACTTCAAAGCAGGCTTTTAAATTTATTTTTTGAAAAAACTCCGTATCGCATCGCTTATATAAGAGTGGATATAAAAGGAGGCAATGTGCCTGGTTTTAATAGTGTAGATGCGATAGGTCTTTCTGCTTCCAATATTCCTATAAGTGTTTTGATTGATTTGGCTAAAAATGTAAACCAAAATTTAGTGACTGAACGATTGAGTGAAAATGTAAACAGTCAATATTTGGAGCAAAGTCCAATTCTTTCTCCTGATGGCAAAACGCTGTATTTCAGCCGGAGAGCTCACCCTGATAATGTCGGAGGTGTTGATGATTATGAAGACATTTGGTATTCGGAATTAGACGAAGAAACTCAAGAATGGCTACCTGCTAAAAATTTGGGGCCACCATTAAATACCCCTGGCCCAAACTTCATTTGTTCAATTACTCAAGTCGAGGGTGAAACAGTTCTTCTACTTGGAAATAGATATGAAAAAAGAGGACGAATGGCTCAAGGAATATCAATGAGTAGAAGTAAAGGAGATGGGAAATGGGAAAAACCAACCAACTTAAATGTTGAAAATGATTATAACTATTCTGAAAAGGTAGACTACTACATGAGTACAGATACAAAAGTGATTTTGATGGCCATAGAGCGAGACGACACTTATGGAGATAGAGACATTTATGTTTCATTTGTTCAACCTAATGGTGATTTCAGCGAACCTAAAAATCTTGGCAATGTAGTTAACTCAGCGGATGTGGAAAGTGGGCCATTTCTCCATCATGATGGTGAAACACTTTACTTTTCATCTAAAGGTTTTAGAGGATATGGAGGAGCAGATATTTATGTGTCAAAACGCCTCGACGAATCTTGGACCAATTGGTCTAAGCCTGAGAATTTAGGTAAAGGAGTAAACGGCCCTGACGATGATACTTACTTTAATATCCCAGCAACTGGTAGGCATGCTTATTTCACTAGAGGTCGCGCAGATGAAAATACAGATGTTTTTAGGTTTCGTGTGGATGAACTATTTGTTGAGCCAACAGACGAGCCTGAACTTGACCCAACAGAAATTTTTGTCACCATTCATGGCAAAGTATTCGATTCCAAAAGTAGCTTACCTATTGTAAGTAGTGTATTTGTAGAAAGGTTACCAGACGGTATTACAGTAGGAAGTGCAGAAACAAATGAATATGGTGAATTTGTGTTTAAAGTGAGGCCTGGCGCCACCTACGGTGTACTTGCAGCCAAGGATGGTTATCTTTCTCAAAGTGAAAATATTGATTTGAATGAAGTAGTTGAAATTACCGATATTCAAAAAGATCTATTTCTTTCTCCTATCGAAAAAGGTGTAGCCATTACGCTCAATAATATTTTCTTTGAATTTGATAAATCCGATTTGAGGACCTCTTCCTATGCAGAATTGGATCGAGTATTGAAATTGCTTGTCGACAATAAGATCAATAGTATAGAGATTTCTGGTCATACAGACGCAGTAGGAGATGATGACTATAATTTAGATTTGTCCCAAAGACGAGCATGGTCAGTCTATAGCTTTTTTATAGCCAATGGCATTAGCGCTTCCAGACTTGAATCTGTCGGATATGGAGAGACATTGCCTCTAGCACCAAACGATACGGCTGATAACCGTAGAAAAAATAGGCGCGTAGAATTCAAAATAATTGACTAAAATTTAAGGCTCGATATTCGAGCCTTTTTCACTTTATATTTTAATTCCATTGACACTAGTACAACTCGAATATATTATCGCCCTAGATAATTACAGACATTTCGCCATAGCAGCTGAAAAATGTTTTGTCACGCAGCCGACCTTAAGTATGCAAATACAAAAGCTGGAGGACACGCTTGGTGTCATTTTATTTGACAGAAGCAAGCATCCCATTGCACCAACAGAGATAGGTGTTCAAATTCTTGAACAAGCAAGAAAAATCATTGCAGAATCAAAGAAAGTGAATGAAATCATAGATGACGAAAAACACGACATAAAAGGTGATGTTAGAATTGGTGTAATACCAACATTAGCCCCCTATCTTGTGCCACTTTTTATATCGTCCTTTATAGAAAAATACCCGAAAATAAACCTTCAGGTAAGTGAACATATGACCAGTACTATGCTGGACCTACTGAAAAAGGATCAAATTGATATAGGACTCATGGTGACGCCTTTGAATGAAGAAAGCATGAAAGAGAGTCCCTTGTTTTACGAAGAATTTTTTGCTTATGTCTCTCACAGACATCCAATGTACGATCTTAAGAAAATTGATTCATCAGAACTAAATAACGAAGGCTTATGGATTCTAGATGAAGGACATTGTTTTAGAAGCCAAATGCTCAATATATGCAATGCTAAAAAAGCTGACCGTTATAACAATCGGGTGCTTTACGAAAGTGGCTCATTAGAATCTCTAAAAAAACTAGTTGATCGTCGTGGAGGGTATACCTTGCTCCCAGAACTTTTTACTCTTGATTTGAGCAAAGATGAGCAGACGAAACTCCGTAAGTTTTCTGATCCGGTACCTACCAGAGAAGTAGGACTCGTAGTTAAAAAAAGCTATGCCAAAAAGAAACTATTGGAAGCCATGCATCAAGAAATACTCGCCAACCTTCCCCCAACTATGGTCAGTAGAAAAAACACCAAAGTAATAAAACTATAAGTTAACTTCCTCGACTCTTCTATTTGGGTTGTTAATCCTTTTCCAGTAACTTTTAGTAATGGAAAAGTATATCTGGATTGGTCTTGGTTTGTACTTTTTCCTATCAATTCTAATTTATCTGGTTCAGGAGTATTTCATGTTCCACCCTGAGAAACTACCTGAAGACTTTGAATACAAATACGAAGAGCCATTTGAAGAACATTTTTTCGACGTGGAAGAAGGGGTTCGAATAAATGGACTGCATTTTAAAGTCAAAGAACCCAAAGGCATAGTCATCTACTTTCATGGCAATACAAGAAGTATAAAAGGCTGGAGTAAATATGCAAGAGACTTCACTAGAAGTGATTATGAAGTTTTGTTGATTGATTATAGAGGGTTTGGGAAAAGCACTGGACAACGTGCAGAGAAGGCCATTTATAAAGATAGCCAATATGTTTATAATCAAGTTAGATCATGGTATCCTGAGGAAAAAATTATTATTTATGGGAGATCCATGGGTTCAGGATTTGCAGCTAAGCTCGCTTCTAAAAACACACCTAAAATGCTCATCCTGGATGCTCCATATTATAGCCTCTCCCAACTCACTTCCCGCTGGCTTTTTTTCCTTCCTTTGTCCATTTTACTCAAATATCACATCCGAACTGACATCTGGATCAAGTATGTAAGGTGTCCAATTTACATTATTCATGGTACAAAAGATGGGTTAATTCCATACCGCTCTAGCGTAAGATTACGTAAGGAGGCGCCATTGACCACTCGATTGATACCCATCCATGGGGGCAAACACAATAATCTCACTTCATTCAGTGAATATCACAACCATTTGGATGAAATCCTACAAGGGAAATACGATTTAATATTCGATAAATCGCTAAAAGATTTCCTAGATTTTTAAGTATATTGAATACAACAACATGATGATTAAATGACCCAGGTGCAATTTCTGAACATGTCCCTAGGGGAGCAGGTTCAACATATTTATAAAAATGGAGCATTCATTACCGATATCAGGTACTATGAATATAAGGTAAATTTATTCTTATTAAATGGAAATTATTTTGAGGTTTTCATCAATCACAAATCGGTTGAGATTACTAAGATATCTCCGCTCAATTATAAGTCAAATAGAATATTTTTCTACCTCGATCAGGTGAAATTACCCAAGACTCAAGCTTGATCAATTTCCAGTCTGTGAGCTAATTTTCGAATGGCCTCTTCTTCTTCATCAGAAATTCCATCGGTGATGTTGGCAAAGAGGTACATCGTTTCCATAATAAATTCCTGATCCATTTTATTTCCTTGAATGGACGCATGAAGGGCATTTAAAAATTTCTTACTCCATTTGTCCACATTATCCAGAAGATATCTAATTTCTGTTCGAAAAGACATTGCAATCAAATCTCGATCATCGTCTGGTGACTTCACAAATTCTGCTGAAAGCCCTCTTGTAGCCATCACAATACCATCCCACTCTTCCTGATCTAATTTGCCATCACTCATGCAAACCAATAAGGCAGGATATAATTTGGCCAAATAATTGAATTGGTCTTCAGGAATTTTGATCTTCCGAGATTTGATGTATTCAATATAAAGCTGATGAAGTTGTGGAGTCATAGGGATTCGAAATCAATTGATGAATTCTAAAGATAATACCTAAATAGAAGAATTTGGGCATCAATTTGAAGTATTCCAATTATTCCTCCAAGTCTACGACATTCGAAACACTTTGATCCAATTGCAAATAACGATTGTAACGGTACAAAATGTCTATCACATAATCCACCGGCTCATCCCCTCGGCAATAGCCAAATTTCACAACAGGGTCATTGTAATATTTCTTCTTAGATTTAAGTCTTAAGTATTCAGCTACATCCTCCCATTTGTCAGGATTCATACCATACTTTTCTGCAAGTCTAACAGCGTCTTGCACGTGACCCTGACCTACATTGTATGAGGCCAAAACGAATTTGGCCTTTTCCTCTTCATCTTCAATATGCTTCCAAACATCTTCTAGCCATAATATGTGCTTAACTGCAGCTTTTAGGTTTTGTTCAGGGTTGAATAAATTTTTGACTCCATATGAATTACCTGTTTTCGGCATAACTTGCATTAATCCTCTGGCACCAACCCATGATTCTGCCTTTGGATCAAAACGCGACTCTTTAGATACTTGTGCAGCAAGCAACTGCCAATCCCAGTTTATTTTTTCCGCACTTATTTTAATCAAACTATCATAAGGTGAAATTCTCTCAGAACTTCTAGAAAAGAAATCGCTTTCGACCATTTCTTTACTTTTTCTAGTGCTTTTAAAGTACTTATCATACAAGGCATAATATTCATTGGTTCGCTTCATATCACCAATCCAAGCATTTAAAGTATCAAGCAATTGAGGAGTGTTTTTTCTTACTCCCCAGGCAATCTGTTGGGGGAAACTAATTGCTGTCTTTACATCCAAAATGGGATAGTATCTCGCATTAACTAACGCTACGTCTTCATCTGCTACAGTAAAATCAATTTTGCCATCTGCTACCAATTCTATGAGTGCTTCTGTTTCTAATTCGTCAAACTCTTCAACAATGAGGATATCCCCACCAATTTCCTCAGCCAAATGTTTCAAACGGGTAGTATATGCAGACCCTTTCCTTACGTAAACTTCTTTTCCTATTAGTTCAATAGGGTTACGCAATAGTGTTTTTTCGATCTCATGTAGCTTCATATTCCTCCAGTCATCAGGCTTGCGCTGTACAAGCACTTGTCTGACAAAATTGTGTGGAGAAGTAAATTCCAAAAACCGCTGGCGTTCTTTGGTTATAGACAGGTTATAGGCTAAAACATCCCCTTGTCCTGCATTAAGTTTCCTAAATCCTTCCTCAATACTAGGAGTAATATCAAACCGAATCTCTAAATCTATACTATTAGCAAAAAGTGAGAGTAATTCATATTCATATCCCATAGGCTCTCCCCTGTACAGAAACATTCCTGTAGAGCTGTTGTCAACAATGGCAGTGAAATACCCTCTTTCTTTGATCTGCTCTAAATCAATTTGAACCATACGTTCTGGGTCGTAACCATAAGTGGAATCCTCTAATTGAGGTGTTCCCTCGAGTGAAGTCATTTCCAAATTGGATCTTTTACAAGAAGAAAGATTAATGAGCAAGGTCAAAAAACAAATAAAAAGATATCTATACTTCATTGTCATAATGGAGATGGGAGCTAGATTACAATATACATATTTTGAAACATTCCAAGATTAGAATCTTTCTGATAAATGAAATAATGGAAATCTTTAGATTTTATACTTCCTGAAGAGAAAGCAATTTTTTAGCCGATTGATAAAGGCTCTCAGGATCAAACCCACACTCTTTGTGTAGCTCCATTTGTGTGCCATGCTCAACTACTTCATCTGGAATACCAAGACGCACCACTTTGTTTTGATGACCATGATCGGCCATAAATTCAAGAATTGCACTACCGAAACCTCCTTGCAGACATCCATCTTCTACAGTGATGACATACTTGTAATCTTTGAAGATTTCATGGAGCATTTCTTCATCCAATGGTTTGACAAATCTCATATCAAAATGACCCACATTTAATCCGTCTTTTGACAATTTATGACAAGCCTCGATGGCATAGTTGCCTACATGGCCAAGAGTTAAAAAAGCCAGTTCGTCTCCGTCTTGGATTTTTCTTCCTTTACCGATTTCAATTTCTTCAAAAGGTGTTTTCCAATTTGGCATCACACCATTGCCTCTTGGGTATCTAATAGAAAATGGCCCTTGGTCTGGCAATTGCGCCGTATACATGAGGTTTCTAAGCTCCTCCTCATTCATTGGAGCAGATACAATCATATTCGGAATGCATCTAAAATACGAAAGGTCATAATTGCCATGATGAGTAGGCCCATCTGCTCCAGCAAATCCTGCCCTGTCTAAACAGAATACTACGTTCAAATTTTGAATGGCTACGTCATGAATCACTTGATCGTAGGCACGCTGCATAAATGTAGAATATATATTGCAAAATGGCACCAAACCTTGAGTGGCCAATCCAGCGGAAAAAGTTACTGCATGCTGCTCTGCAATTCCTACATCATAAGCACGATCCGGCATGGCCTTCATCATGATATTCAATGAAGAACCAGAAGGCATGGCAGGAGTTATTCCCATAATTTTCTCATTCTTTTCGGCCAATTCTACAATCGTATGACCGAACACTTCCTGATACTTTGGTGGTTGGGGTGTTTCGTAAACTTTTTTGTGGATCTCTCCAGTAAACTTATCAAATGTACCTGGGGCATGCCATTTGGTTTGATCTTTTTCTGCCAAAGAATATCCTTTGCCTTTTTTTGTCAGGCAGTGCAGAATTTTTGGGCCAGGAATATCTTTGAGGTCATTTAAAACACTCACTAGGTGATTGACATCGTGCCCATCGATTGGTCCGAAGTATCTTAAATTGAGCGATTCGAATAAATTACTTTGTTTAAGCAGAAAAGACTTTACACTACTTTCAACTTTCGATCCTATTTCCTGAGCATTAGGGCCAAATTTGCTGATCTTTCCAAGAATATTCCAGACTTCATCACGCATTTTATTATACGTTTTGGAAGTGGTGATGTCTGTAAGGTAATCTCTTAAGGCTCCTACATTTGGGTCGATAGACATACAGTTGTCATTAAGAATGATCAATAAATTAGAATTAGAGACTCCGGCATGATTCATGGCTTCAAATGCCATTCCACCTGTCATAGCCCCATCCCCAATTACCGCAATGTGTTGCTTGTCCTTCTCATTTTTATGACGAGATGCCTCAGCCATACCCAAAGCTGCAGAAATAGAAGTTGAAGAATGTCCTACCCCAAATGCATCGTATTCACTTTCTTTTCTTTTTGGAAACCCTGAAAGACCATTAAAAAATCTATTAGTATGAAATTGATCTCTTCTTCCAGTTAAAATTTTATGCCCATACGCCTGATGTCCTACATCCCAAACCAATTGATCTTCAGGTGTATTGAATACATGATGTAGCGCTACTGTTAGCTCAACTACTCCTAAACTGGCTCCAAAATGGCCACCATAAACAGACACTACGTCTACAATGTATTGACGAAGTTCCTCAGAAAGCTTGACCAGTTGGACAGCATCTAAGCTCTTCATGTCCGCGGGAGAGTTGATTTGGGCGAGTAACTTACCGGGCTCGATTTGCATAAACTAAATGTACTGTTATAATTTTAAAGCACCAAAAAGTGGCATCATATGTGCCAGTAGGCAAAGTGCCTGCAAAACTAAACAGATTTACTTACTTATATTGCATCGAATTTTAGAGGTCAATTTTATGAATAAAGTAATTACCGCCCTTTTTCTATTTCTTACGAGTGCACATGCAATCGCACAGGGGAAAGATCAAAATCAGGATAGTGTTAGTCTTGATGAGATGATCGGTCAGATGATTCTTACTGGGATCGGTGATTTTTCATATATGCCAGAAGATGCTGAAATTTTGGATGAAATCAAGGCAGGAAAAGTCGGTGGTGTCATTCTTTTTGAAAAAAACATTAATGCTGAGCATCCCAAAAAACAATTGAAAAGAACGATCGAAATGATCAAAGGAGCGGCAAATTACCCACTCTTCATAAGTATCGATGAAGAAGGTGGAAAAGTAAATAGGCTTAAGACTAAATATGGCTTCCCCTCCACTATGCAAGCGGGTGAATTGGGAGAGATTAATAATTTGGACACTACGGCATTCTATGCTAGAAATACGGCAAGTACTTTACAAGAGTATGGTTTCAATGTAAACTATGCTCCAGATGTAGATGTAGCGATCAACCCTGACAATCCTGTAATAGCCAAATTAGGTAGAAGTTATTCTGATGATCCACGAATTGTTGCAAATCAAGCACAACAGGTCATAGACGTTCATAGAGCCAATGGAGTGCTCGCTGTTCTTAAGCATTTTCCTGGCCATGGTAGCTCCAGAAATGACTCACATCTAGGTGTAGCCGATGTGAGTAATACTTGGCAATTTTCTGAACTTATGCCTTACAAGTGGCTTATTGACTCTGGTCGTGTTGATGGTATCATGACTGCACATATTGTAAACGAGCATTTGGATCCTTCAAAGTTGCCTGCCACTTTATCACCATATATAATCAGAAATATTCTTCGAGGGGTTTTAGGCTATCAGGGCGTAGTGTTCACTGATGACATGCAAATGCATGCTATTTCAAAAAATTATGGTTTTGAAGAATCAATTAAAATGGCCATCAATGCTGGAGTAGATGTTATGCTCTTTTGTAATAATGTGCCTGGAAATGAAAGAAGAACTCCCTCTCAAATACATTCTATTATAAAAAATTATATAGTACAAGGTGAAATTTCAGAAGATCAAATACGAGCATCTTATTACCGAATTATTCAACTCAAATCAAAACTCCAATGAAGAATCTCATTCTATTTTCGTTCCTAAGTTTAGTATTTTTCTCTTGTGGGAAAAAACAAGTTTCACAAGAAAAACCTGCTTTTCAGTCTTATGGTGAAGCATTTGATTATTCTATTTCAAAAGATATATCTGGATTATCAAATATCATGGCAAATTCAGATTCTGTAATTACAACATTAAATGGAACAATTGAAAAAACTTGCGCGGTCAAGGGGTGTTGGATGCAGCTACAAACAAGTGATGGTAACACACTTCGCGTAACATTTAAAGACTATGGTTTCTTTGTACCAAAATCTGGAGTTGAAAATAAAAAAGCTACGATTAATGGTTATTGTGTAAAACAATTGACTTCAGTCGAAGAATTACGCCACTATGCGCAAGATGCAGGAGAATCAGAAGAGATTATTGCATCAATTACTGAGGCAAAAACTGAATATAGTTTTGTAGCCAGTGGTGTAATCATTGAAGATTAAATTCCCTTTTACCTTACTAATACCTAATTTTGAGCATTCATTAACAACCCTTCTTTTAGAATACATATGAGACGTTATTTACTAGGATTGATTATAGTTGGTCAATTTTTTATAGTTAGTTGTGGAGAAGATAGCACCGAGAGTGTCATATTGGGAACTTGGTTAGCAACCAACATAGTTCGTGAAGACTGTGACGACCCACTCAATGACGGAGGTCTAAATTGCATAAATTTCCCAGATCAATGTAAATCTTGTATGAAATTTATTCTTGAACGAGATGGCACCTATATACTTATAGTAGACTTCGATGCCAACATTAATGGTGAAACTGGAGAATATGAAGCAAAAAATAGTGTGATTAGGCTAAAACCTACAGATGGAGAAGCCTACGATCTCCCCATTTCAGATGTGTCTGAAACTAACATGATTATAGACTTACCGCTTTCCAATGGTTGTACAGCTGTGATTACATTGAAAAACACAAATTGCTAGGGTAGTTTTACTTCTTTAGAAAAATTGCCTATGAAAGGAATTATATTGGCAGGAGGCTCTGGCACTCGATTGCATCCATTGACAATGGCTGTAAGCAAACAGATATTACCTGTATTTGACAAGCCAATGATCTACTATCCGCTTTCCACTCTTATGTTAGCTGGTATTAGAGATATTCTGATTATTTCCACGCCAAGAGATTTACCCGTATTCGAAAGGCTTTTAGGTGACGGCAGTCAATTGGGGTGCAATTTTCAATATGCCGTTCAAGAAAAACCTGAAGGTTTGGCTCAAGCTTTTTTGATTGGCAAAGACTTTATTGGTAAGGACAAAGTAGCATTAATTTTAGGTGATAACATTTTCTACGCTTCTGGGATTTCTAAAAAATTACAACAATGTGTAGAACCAGAAGGAGGAATAGTATTTGCATACCACGTACATGATCCAGAAAGATATGGTGTTGTTGAATTTGATAATAATAATCAAGCGCTGTCAATTGAAGAGAAACCATCTAAACCTAAATCAAATTATGCTATTCCAGGCTTATACTTCTATGATAATCATGTTATTGAAATAAGTGAGTCTATTAAGCCTAGTGCCAGAGGTGAGTTGGAAATTACAGAAATAAACAATCAATACCTTAGTCAAGGAAAATTAAGCGTTCAAATTTTGGACCGTGGAACTGCATGGCTGGATACAGGAACTTTTGCATCTTTAAATGAAGCTAGTTCATTTGTTCAAATCATTGAAGAACGTCAAGGTCTTAAAATTGGATGTATAGAAGAAGTAGCCTTCAAGATGAACTATATTGGATCAAGACAATTAGAAAAAATAGCTTCCCCTCTAGTGAAAAGTGGATACGGAGAATACCTTCTAAATTTATTAAAATAGAATGATCGTAAAAGCACTTCCATTATCAGGCGCCTTTGAAATTAGTCCTGAAATACATACGGATAAAAGAGGCTACTTTTTTGAATGGTTCAATATGGAAAAATTCCAAAAGGAAACAAACGTATCCTTTCAACCTCTACAATTTAATTGCTCCAAATCTACAAAAGGTGTGTTGAGAGGCATGCATTTTCAACGCACTCCTCACGCTCAATCCAAGTTAGTAGCCGTGACAAAAGGAGAAATTCAGGATGTGATAATTGATGTCAGAAAGGATTCACCTACTTTTGGTCAGCATTATTCCACTATTCTTTCGGAAAGTAATAAGAATCAATTGTTCGTTCCAAAAGGATTCGCTCATGGATTCCTTGTACTCTCTGAAGAGGCAGAGATTTTTTATGCTATAGATAATTTTTATGCGCCTGACTATGAGGAAGGGGTTTGCTACAACGACCCAGAGTTAAAAATAAACTGGATGTTAGATGAAAATGAAATCATCTTATCCGACAGAGATAAAACATATGCTTCTTTCACGAACGCATCTTTAAAATTTTAAAATCAATGACTAAAAAAAGAGTTTTAATTACTGGAGGAGCAGGATTTCTTGGGTCTCATCTTTGTGACAGGTTTTTAAAAGAAGGCTGTCATGTCATAGCCATGGACAATCTTATAACCGGTTCATTAGATAACATAGAACATCTATTTCATAGAGAAGATTTCGAATTCTATAATCATGATGTTTCCAAGTTTGTACATGTCGCTGGGGGCTTAGATTATATTATGCATTTCGCTTCGCCAGCAAGCCCAATAGACTATCTAAAAATGCCTATACAGACTTTGAAAGTGGGGTCTTTAGGCACTCATAACCTTCTAGGATTAGCCAAAGTAAAAGGAGCAAGAATGCTAATCGCATCCACATCGGAGGTTTATGGAGATCCATTAGTTCATCCGCAGACTGAAGACTATTGGGGAAATGTTAACCCAGTGGGTCCACGTGGTGTTTATGATGAAGCCAAACGTTTTCAAGAAGCCATGACCATGGCCTATCATACTTTTCATGGAGTGGAAACCAGAATTGTAAGAATATTTAACACCTATGGACCAAGAATGCGACTAGATGACGGTCGAGTGTTGCCTGCTTTCATTGGTCAGGCGCTTAGGGGAGAAGATTTGACTGCATTTGGTGATGGCTCTCAAACTAGATCATTTTGTTACGTGGATGACCTTGTAGAAGGTATTTATCGTTTATTACTAAGCAATTGTCCTGACCCTGTAAATATTGGGAATCCAAGTGAGATCACCATCAATCAGTTTGCAGAAGAAATATTAAAACTGACAGGAAGCAAATCAAAAATTGCTTATAGTCCTCTGCCAGAAGATGATCCGAAACAACGTCAACCAAATATCAAAAAGGCGAAAGAAATTTTAGATTGGGAACCTCAATATTCTAGAAGTCAAGGATTAAAACCAACTTTAGAATATTTCATGAAGAAAGTTAAAGGTTAGGGAAAAATGGAATACCGTGTTGCAATTATTGGGTTAGGATATGTCGGATTACCATTAGCCGTTGCAGCTGCTGAAAAATACAAAGTTGTCGGCTACGATATTAATGCCAAACGAATTGAAGAATTAAATTCGGGATTTGATCGAACTAATGAGGTAGAATCAACTGATTTGACTTCTAATTCCAATTTGGTATTTACATGTGGATCACAAGATTTGGCAAGTTCAAATTTTTATATTGTCACTGTGCCGACCCCAATCGACAAGAATAATAATCCAGATTTATCATTACTTAAAAATGCTTCCAAACTCATTGGGAAGTATTTAAAAGAAGGAGATACTGTAGTTTATGAATCTACCGTGTTTCCAGGCTGTACAGAAGACGAATGTGTACCAGTTTTGGAACAGATATCTGGTTTGAAATTCAATGTCAATTTCTACTGTGGTTATTCACCTGAACGGATAAACCCTGGAGACAAAAATAGAGGAGTTAAAGACATCTTAAAAGTCACTAGTGGAAGCACTTCAAAAATTGCAGATGTTGTTGATAAATTTTATTCCTCAATAATTACTGCTGGTACGCACAAAGCATCTTCTATAAAAGTGGCAGAAGCCGCCAAAGTGATAGAAAATGCACAACGAGACATCAATATAGCTTTTGTCAATGAACTAGCCTTGATATTCAAAAAGCTCGATATAAACACAAATGAGGTACTGGAAGCAGCGGGAACCAAATGGAATTTTCTGCCTTTTCGACCTGGGCTCGTTGGCGGCCATTGTATTGGGGTCGACCCATATTACCTGACTCACAAGGCTGAAAGTGTTGGCTATTTACCTGAAGTAATTTTAGCTGGCAGACGAATCAATGACAACATGGGTAAGCATGTGGCACAAGAAGTCATAAAATTGATGGCGATCAAAGGTCTAGAAATAGTTAAGTCAAAGGTATTGATCCTAGGGCTGACATTCAAAGAAAATTGTCCCGACATCAGGAATACTAAGGTTATTGATATAGCCAAGGAACTTGAACAATATAATATTGAAGTATCTGTTCATGATCCTTTAGCAAATAATGAAGAAGTAAAAAATGAATACGGGTATGATCTCGTGAATACCATTTCTTCTGATTATTCGGCCTATATTCTTGCCGTAGCACATGATGCGTTTAGAGAATTAAATTGGAGCAGCCTGAATGAAAATTCCGTAATTTTTGATGTGAAAGGAATTCTACCAACAAATTTTTCGGATGGTTGTTTGTAGTTTTTAAGTTTTCATCCTTTCCAATTTAACAATTGTTACTAAGTTTGCGCCTCATTTAACCCTGCAGATAGCAGATAAGAAATTGAAAAAGACATTTACATACAAGATACATCAATCAACGACCTGCTGTTGATGGTTTGTTTCTGGGAGTAATCCAGATTGTTTTAAACTTTATCTTATCTCAAAATAATTAAATAATGGACAGTAGGGTCAGACATATTACAAAATCAATTACTTGGCGCATTATAGCGTCAGCGACTACTTTTTCATTAACTCTTGCTTTTTTTGGAAAGGCTGAGTTAGCCATGGCTTCTTGGTTGACTGCTTTAGAAACCACCATTAAAATTGCAATCTACTACGTTCATGAGCGTATTTGGTTTAATTTAAGCTCAAATCTAAACCATAGAACACGCCATATCTTAAAAGCTTTGACATGGCGGGTTATTGCTTCAGGCACTACCTTTATCTTGGCCATGATGCTTTTTAGTGGACATGATGGTGCGCTAGAAAAAGCTACTTGGATAGCATTGATAGAATCTATATTGAAAATGGGATTTTATTATGGACACGAGGAATTGTGGTACCGAATAAATTTGGGCCTTGACAATCGGAATAATAAAAAAGCAGCATGACAGAGAATATAGTACCACATAATCATACGATTAAGAGATCTGATAGAATAAATAAATTGGGTTACCACCCAATTTTAATTTGGTTTGTTGGACTCTCTGGTTCAGGTAAATCAACGCTTGCTAGTGGTTTGGAGACAAGGCTTTTTAACGAAGGTATTAACACCTACATCTTAGATGGTGATAATATTCGTAGTGGTTTAAATAAAGATTTGGATTTTTCTGATGCGAGTAGAAAAGAAAATTTAAGACGAATTACTGAGGTATCAAATCTATTTGTAGATGCCGGCACCGTAGTTCTTACAGCATTTATTACGCCCTTTGAAGAGGAAAGACAAAAAGTCAAAGAATTGATGGGTAAAGATTATATAGAGATATTTGTCAATTGCCCTTTAGAAGAATGCGAAAAAAGAGATGTTAAAGGATTATACCAAAAAGCACGTGAAGGTAAAATAAAAAATTTCACTGGTATTGATTCTCCTTTTGAAGAACCAAAAAATGCGGATATAGTGATACCTTCCCATGAATTGTCAATTGATGAAGGTGTTCAAAAAATATATGACATTGTTATTAAAAAAATAAAAGATAATGAGTAATTACAATCTGACGCACATCAAAGAACTTGAAGCGGAAGCTATTTATATCCTAAGGGAGGTCTTTGCCCAATTTGAAAACCCTGCCATTTTATTTTCTGGAGGAAAGGATTCAATTTGTGTAGCTCATTTAGCAAGAAAAGCTTTTTTTCCTTCAAAAATCCCGTTTCCATTTGTACATGTAGATACTGGACACAATTTTCCAGAAACTATGGATTTCAGGAATAAATATGTCGAAGAACTAGGCGTAAAACTTATTGTAGGTTCAGTGCAAGAATCCATAGATGAGGGCTCTGCCGCAGAAGAAAAAGGCAAGAATGCAAACAGAAATGCAATCCAGACAGTCACTCTTTTAGATACTATTGAAAAAAATCAATTTGATGCTTGCATTGGCGGAGCTAGAAGAGACGAAGAAAAAGCAAGAGCTAAAGAAAGATTTTTTTCGCATAGAGATGAATTTGGGCAGTGGGATCCTAAAAATCAAAGACCTGAACTTTGGAATATATTCAATGGTAGATGCCACCAAGGAGAGAACTTCAGAGTTTTTCCTTTAAGCAACTGGACCGAAATGGATGTGTGGCAATATATCTTATCAGAAAACATAGCTCTTCCAAGTCTCTATTTTGCTCACGAAAGACAAGTAATAAGAAGAAGTAACACCTGGTTGCCTGTTTCTGATTACATCCAAATAGCAGAAGATGAAGAAATCGTAACTAAGAAGATTAGATTTAGAACATTAGGAGATATAACAATTACTGGTGGAGATGAATCTGATGCTGATACCCTCGAAAAAATTGTAGATGAAGTAGCTTCTGCAAGACAAACTGAGCGAGGAAATAGAGAAGATGACAAACGATCTGAAACCTCTATGGAGGACAGAAAAAAACAAGGATATTTTTAGAAATTAGCACAGTCAATACTGATGACAATGGAAAATAAAAAACACGATAACAACTCTTACTTAGACATGGAATTGCTTCGCTTCACGACCGCAGGTAGTGTAGACGATGGAAAGAGTACATTGATTGGGCGCTTACTTTACGATTCTAAATCAATCTTCGAAGACCAAATGGATCAGGTGGCCAAATCCAGTGAAAGAAAAGGATTGGAACATACTGATTTAGCCCTTCTTACAGATGGGTTGAAAGACGAACGAGAACAAGGAATCACTATAGATGTAGCCTATAGATACTTTGCTACCCCAAAAAGGAAATTTATTATTGCGGATACACCTGGTCACATCCAATATACAAGAAATATGGTGACAGGTGCTTCAACTGCTAACTGCGCTTTGTTGCTGGTAGATGCTAGAAAAGGAGTGATTGAGCAAACTAGAAGGCACTCAATTATCGCTTCTCTTTTACAGATTCCTCATGTGATTGTTTGTGTAAACAAAATGGACTTAGTTGATCATGATCAAGAGGTCTTTGAGAAAATTAAAGAAGAATATGAAGCATTTGCATCTAAACTGGAAGTTAAAGATGTGCGTTTTATTCCCATCTCAGCTTTAAATGGAGACAACGTAGTAAATAGAAGTGAAAATATGCCTTGGTATGAAGGTTCTACTCTTCTTTATACTTTAGAAAACATTCATATCGGGAGTGATCACAATCATATAGATTGTAGATTCCCTGTACAAACTGTCATTCGACCCAAGAATGACAAATTTCATGATTATCGTGGATACGCAGGAAGGATTGCGAGTGGTGTATTCAAGCCAGGCGATGAAGTAACCGTTATCCCTTCTGGCTTTAGTTCAAAAATTAAGTCCATAGACACATTCAATGGAGAACTAGAAGAAGCTTTTGCTCCTATGTCTGTTTCAATTCAATTAGAAGATGAAATTGACATTGGGCGAGGAGATATGATTGTCAGGACAAATAACAAACCTGAACCAATTCAGGATATAGAAGCTATGATATGTTGGTTGAATCCTCAAGGGCCAAAACCAAGAGCTAAATATATTCTAAGACATACTACATCAGAGGCTAAAACGATGATTAAAGAAATCAGTTATAAATTAGACATTAGCACTCTGCATAGAAACGAGGAGGATAAAGATATTACTGCAAATGATATCTGTAAGATGAAACTTCGAACGACAAAGCCTCTCCTAGCTGATTCGTACAATAAAAATAGAATTACTGGAAGTCTTATTCTAGTAGACGAAGCGACCAATGAAACGGTAGCTGCCGGAATGATTGTTTAAATAATATTAAAATGGATTTGAACCCACTGCTAGAAATAGCAAAAACTGCGGCTAAAAAAGCTGCAGTTTCTATTTTGGAGATTTACGAAAGTGGAGATTTTTCAATCGAAGCTAAATCGGATGATTCTCCTCTTACAAAAGCTGACAAAGCTTCACATTTGGCAATTGTAGCAGAGTTAGAAAAGACTAATCTACCCATACTCAGTGAAGAAGGAAGAGATATTCCATTTGAAGAAAGAAAGGACTGGGAATATTTTTGGATGATTGACCCGTTAGATGGAACCAAGGAATTTATCAAAAGGAATGGCGAATTTACAGTTAACATAGCACTGATTCACAATGGTAGACCAATCCTAGGTGTAGTGCAAGTCCCTGTGCAAAACAAACTCTATTATTCTACTACGGAGCAAGGTGCTTTTCTAGAAGGAGAAACACAAAATAAAATTCAAGCCAATTCAATAAAAATGAATGACTCCAGTCTAAAAATTGTAGCCTCTAGATCTCATCTCAACGATGATACCAAGCAATTTATGGATCAGTTTGATCAACCAGAAATTGTCAGTATGGGTAGTTCATTGAAGCTGATAGCCGTTGCCGAAGGGAAAGCTGATCTTTATCCAAGATATGCTCCAACAATGGAATGGGATACAGCTGCTGCTCATGCCATTGTAATAGAAGCAGGTGGGACTGTTACAATTAAAGACTCGAACGAACCTGTGCAGTACAATAAACCTGATCTTTTAAATCCACATTTTCTAGTTGCGAGCAGAATCAATAACTAGAATTACCTAAATTGCGCAAAATTTATCCCTTATATGAGACATGTTTCATTAGTAGCATTAGTCCTTGTACTAGCCCTAATTTTTCCCGTATTTGAATCATTTGCCCAGCAAATGCCTAGCATTCAAAATATAGCTAGCATTAATGTTGATGACTTATCTGATGAGCAAATTCAAAAATTCATCACAAAAGTAGAAGAAAGTGGATATTCAGAAGACCAATTAATCTTAATGGCGAAAGCCCGGGGGATGAGCGAGTCACAAATCCAAAAACTTAAATCCCGAATTTTACAAGTGCGATCTGGAAGTTCCACTGGAAGTAATTCAACAAGTGTAACAAACCTTAGAAGATCGAAAAATGAGCAAATAGATGCTGAAAACGAGGTTGATAAATTTTCTCTCGAACCTAATGATCTTTTCTTCAATCTTTTAGGGGACTCTACAAATATAGAAGACGGTTTGAAGATTTTCGGAATGAAATTCTTTGAAAATAGTGCTCTGACTTTTGAGCCAGGCTTAAATATGCCAACCCCAAAAAATTATACGATAGGACCTGGGGATGAAATGATAATTGATGTGTGGGGAGCTTCAGAACAAACCTACCAACTAATGGTTTCTCCAGAAGGTTCAATTCGAGTTCCAAATCTTGGGCCAATTTATGTATCTGGGCTTACAGTAGAGAACGCTAAAAGCAAAGTGATTGCTAGATTGAAAAAAATCTACAGTACTATTGATAGAGGTTCCTTTGCTGATGTTACTCTGGGTCAAATTCGTTCAACCAATGTTCACGTGATTGGAGCTGTTCAAAAACCTGGCACTTACACCCTTTCTTCTTTTGGCACAGCATTTAACGCACTTTATAGTGCAGGCGGACCAACAGAAGATGGTTCATTTAGAAAAATTGAAATCTATCGATCTCGAGAATTAATTTCAACACTCGATGCATACAAGTTTTTCGTTGAGGGAACTGGTGAAAATATAACGCTACAAGATCAAGATGTAGTAATTGTTAGACCTTATACTAATCGTGTCACTTTTGATGGGGAAGTTAAGAATCCTGCCATTTATGAATTATTGGATGATGAGACATTTGAGCAATTATTAACTTATTCTGGAGGTTTAACAGACAAAGCATACAGAGGGGTTGTTAACTTAAGAAGAATAGATAAAAACCAAAAAACTGTTCGTTCAATAAACTTAGATAGTATCAGCAACTTCACTATGAAGAACGGTGATGAAATATTTGTGAGTAAGATTACCAACGAATTCGTGAATCGCGTGACTATAGAAGGTCCTGTGATGAACCCTGGTGAATACGAACTTGTAGACGGAATGACTTTAAAAGACCTGATATTAAAAGCAGATGGCTTTAAAGGGGATGTATTCATGGAACGGGCTGTAATTATTGGACAAAAGAAAAATTTCACACTAACCAGTACAGCATTCGACCCTGCCAAAATTTTAAGTGGAGAAGAATCTATATTGTTGCAAAATAATGATATAGTTAAATTTCAATCTATTTATGACCTTAGAGAAGAATATCATCTAACTGTAGAAGGTGAAGTTCAGCGCCCTGGCAAATTTTCATTTGCAGAAGGAATGACTGTGGAAAACCTAATCTTTTTAGCAGGCGGATTTAAAGAATCAGCATCAAAATCCTTTGTCGAAGTTGCAAGAAGAATCAATCCTGACAGCGCAACTGACACATATAATAATGCTGAAATTTTCAATTTTAACATCAGTAAAAATCTTTCAATATCTGCTGAAGCATCAAGTTTCAAACTAGAACCATTCGATCTTGTAGTTATTAGAAAAAGTCCATTTTTTGATGAACAGGAAGTAATATTTGTAGAGGGAGAAGTTAAATACCCTGGTGCATACGCTCTTGATCAAAAAAACGAAACTATTTCATCTGTACTTAAAAGAACTGGCGGTTTGACCAGTTTTGCATACGCTAAAGGAGCTACACTGATCCGACGAACAGAATATTATACCCCTCCAGAAAATTACATTTACAATAAATATGGAGCAATTACTGGCCTTGTTAATCCAGAAAAAGATGCGGCTCGAATACGTCGAGAAGATTTGACTTATCTTTTCAAAAAAGACACCCTATTTACTGATAGTGCTCAAATATTTAGACAACAAGAATCTATTGGAATTGAATTAGAAAAGATTTTAAAGAACCCTGGAGGCAAGCACGATATGATTTTAAGGGAGGGCGACATTATTAGTATTCCTCGCGAATTTCAAACTGTACGAGTTAGAGGTGAAGTGCTTTATCCAAGCAACGTAAGGCATGAAGATGGTTATAGTTTCAAAAAGTTCATATCTTACGCAGGAGGATTTGATCAAGAAGCCAAAAAATCAAAATCATATATCATATATGCCAATGGTCAATCTGCACAAACTAAAAGTTTCCTATTCTTTAGATCATACCCAAAAGTAGAACCAGGTGCTGAAATTGTTGTACCTAGAAAACCAGATCGAACACCACTATCTGCTCAGGCTTGGGTTGCTATGGCTTCTAGTATTGCAACACTAGCGCTAGTAATTGATCGACTATTGAACTAGATAATGGCGCTGCAAGGTAAAACCAAGATATAAAATGTCCGAAAAAAATAATTCTGAATTTATTGATATTCGTGAAGTCTTTCGTCATTTTGTTGAAAAATGGAGACAGATTGGAAAAATAACATTCCTATTCATTCTTATAGGATTTGTATTTGCATTTGGGACTACTCCTGAATTCAGTACGACATCTAAAGTGATTTTAAAATCTGAAAGCAGTAGCTCTTCTCCCAGTTTAGGTGGGCTAAGTAGCTTGGCTGGATTAGCAGGAATAAATCTAGGAGGAGGTAATGTAGATGGGATTTCCCCTGAAATGTACACAGAAGTGGTCAATAGTTTTCCTTTTATTATTGACCTAGTAGGCCATGAACTTAATTTTAAATCAAAAAACCTTACAAAATCTTCATTAATATATTTTAAAGAATATCATGACCTTAGTATTGTAGATTTTTTAGTAAAATTCACAGTAAAACTACCTTATCAGATTGCCAATTTGTTTAAGGCCGATCGTGAAGAAAAAGAGATCACATTTGAAAACGGAATTTATTCTTTCTCGATGGGAGATTTTGAAATATTGGATAATTTTCGTGGACGAATAAATATAGAAATCAATCCGGAGTCTGGATCCATCATTCTGAATACTAAAATGCCAGATGCCTACGCTACTGCGCAATTAAATTCTATATGTCTTGAAAAACTTCAAAAGTACATTGTAGACTTTCATGTAAAAAAGGCCAAAGAAGAATTGGAATTTCTCACTCTTCGCTATGAAGAAGCTGAAAAGGAATATCAAACAAAAAAGAACATTTTGGCAGGGTTTATAGATAGGAATCAAAACATAACTTCTGAAAGGATTCGCTTTGAACAAGAAGAACTTAGGAATCAATATGAATTGTCATTTTCTATATTGAAAGGTCTTTCAACTCAATTAGAACAAGCAAAAATGACAGTAAAGGAGGCAGCTCCAGTTTTCACCATCGTCAACCCACCAAGTATACCTGTTGAAAAAAGCGAACCTAAAAGAGGCTCTTTGATTATTCTATTTACATTCACTGGCTTTCTTGGAGCACTAATATATTTGTTTATTAAGGAGTTTTATATCTAATACTTCAAACCATGAGAATATCTCTGGACAAATGGAGAAAAGTTGACTTTGAACAACTTTTATTTTCATTTATCTTTCTTGGGATTCTTTTTCCTCTTTCCCTAAATCTTGGACTGATAGATCTCAATACATGGCAAATTCCATTTTTTTTTCTACTCATTATTGGTGGGATAAAGGCATGGTTTAAATCAATTTTCATAGAAAGATTTGATGCCTGGGACATATCCGTTCTTGGAACAAATTTTTTATTGCTACTGTCTACTATAACTCATGACAATGCAATCGATAATTTTCATCTTGTTTTCAGCTTTATTGCAGCAAGTTCTTTTGCGGTCTTCGCAAGGAAGGCCTACAATAGATTATATTCATTGAACACTTTAATTTACTTTTTTCTCATTGTCTTAATCATTGAATCTTTCACGGGCATTGTTCAACAATTGACAAATTCATCATTTGGGAATTTAAGTTATATGCTAGGTCAAGAAACCAAAAGCGAGTTAAATACAGTTAGCGACTCAACCATTAGCCGTGTAATTGGAACTGTAGGCCACCCAAACTGGGTAGCCACATGGATACTTATCTCATCCCCTTTTGCTTATCTGGCACCTAAATTTATCCGTTCCAATTTTATATGGTATTTATCCAGAATAGCATTGCTCTTAGGGTTCATCACGTTGATTTTTACCATTTCAAGAGCTTCAATAGGATTGTTTCTAGCTTTTACTTCAGCTGTCATTTTTTTAAACCAAATCCAAAATACAAAATTCACTCATTTATTAGAAATGAGAGGATTTATATTCTATTCAGCAATTATCGGCGTTTGTGCTTTTGTCATAATATCAAACTTAGATTTGATTATGCTAGTACTAGACGTGGTTGAATATAGAGTGAGTCAGGCTTCCAATAGCTCGGATACAGGGTCAGGAGCATCTTTGGATTATCGTGTAGCGATGAATATTGGTGCATTGCAAGGCTTTATGGATAACCCTTTATTTGGACTAGGTTATACCAACATGCGACACTTGTGGGAAGAATATGGCATATACGGTATAAAAGATGAAATGAGACCGCATAACACATATTTAAGCATATTGGTAGGTGGAGGTATGTTTTGCTTTGTGTTTTTTTTATACGTAGTCTGGTATCCATTAATCGCCATGTTAAGGTCATCAAAATTAATAGGTATTAATGTGGCTTTTGTATGGGGTATTATAACATACCTAGTTTTGTTTATTGTATACATTTCACCATTGGGATATCAGAATTTGCCATTTTTTTTCTTGCTGTTTGGTGCTAGTATGGGATACCTAGATCATAGAAATAAATGAAGAAAATTCTAAAAAAGACAAGTAAGCTACTATCACAAAAAAACTTACTAAAAAAGGTTAAATCTACTGCGGTAATATTCAGTGGGAAATTCGTTGGGATCGTTTGCGGATTGGCTTTAAATTATATAATTGCTACTCAATATGGCACTACAGCAATTGGTGAATATTCTCTCTTCTTGTCATTCACCAATATTTCTTCCATGCTATTACTCTTGGGATTAAATAGATCCACATTAAAGAATTTACCCGAATTAAAAGTGAAAAAATTGTCTCCGATTCCTTGGCTCAAAGGAAATTTGAGACTCCTACTTGTGTCGCAATTCCTTTTTTTTATACCTGTCTATTTACTTATTTTATTTAATGAGGATTACTTTTTAAGAGATCACATTGAGTATTTTCCTATCATTTTAATTGTAGCTATTTTTGCTAGAACCTATAAAGAATTTTCATTATCCTCTTCAAGAGGGTTTATGAAAATCTGGCCTTACGCACTTGGCCAAGGTTCAATGAACGTTTTTGTCTTGTGTGTATTAGCAATAGGCTTGTATTTGGACAACCCTATTCACCCAAACAAATCTATTGCAATTGCTTTATTGATTGATGCCTTGGTTTACGGAATATATTTGATTTTGGTGGTGAGTCATGAATCTAAAGCCACACCTATTGACCCAAATAGTCAAGATAAATTAGCATTACCTAAATTAAAAAATATTCTCAGCGAAAGTTTACCATTATATTATACAACGCTAATTAATTTTTTCACTCTGCAGGGAGGCATCTATTTTTTAAGGTATTTTCATGATTTGGAAGAAGTTAGTTTTTATTCAATGGCGACAAGATATGCGTTTATCGTAAATATGATTTACATGACCGTCAAAGGATATACCTCTCCTCAATTAGCTAAACATAAAGCTAATGGAGACATTCCTGCTTTGATCGACGAGGCGAAAAAAAGTACACAATTAGTATTATTTGTTTCTATACCTTTAGTCTTAGTTTTGATTATATCCACTCCGTATTTATTATTATTGCATGGAGAGGAATTTATAAAAAGTTATGTCCCTTTTTTGATTATCACAGTTGGATTAGTATTAAAAGTATTTTTTGGAGCTGGAGACAACTTTCTTAATATGACTGGACATAATAAAGATGTCAAAAGAATTAATACTATAAGTTTCATTCTCTTTGTCACTTTAAATTTAATTCTTAACCCATTGTATTCGTATAATGGAGCCGCCATTGCTTTCTCAAGTACCATAATAGTCCGACACGCCCTTTGCTCGTTATCCATTAGAAGGACATATAAGTACAAAATTGGATATTTAAGCTTGTGATATGAGAATTATTAAAGCCCTACAACACGCCTATTATCGAAATTTTGATCCGAAAGAACGATATCATATTACATCTGGAGAAAACTATACTTGGTTCAGAATTGCCAAAAATGGAACGAGATCAGTGCTGCGCATGCTACAAAGTGCTAATACTCCGATTAATGACAGTTCCTATGTGAAATATGTGAAAAATCAGCATGATGAAAAATTTAAATTTGCCGTAATCAGAAATCCTTGGGATAGAGTAGTGTCTTGCTATTGTGATAAAGTTCAAGGAAAACTGCTATTTAAGGAATGTTGGGATAAAGACTTTGCTTACTTTGTAGGATTCTTACAGCGTCAAAACCTTGACAACTGTGACCGCCATATTATGAGACAATCTAAACTGTTTCCGGTGAAAGACATTGACTATATTGCCAAACTTGAAAACCTTAACCATGAGATTAAATTCATAGCAGATAAAATCAATATCGAAGCAGAATTAATTCATAAAAACAAATCCAAAAGGGCTTCTTATCAAACGTACTACAACGATCACCTCAAGCAAGTAGTAGAAGGGTTATTTCAAGATGATATCCGTTTAGGTTCTTATTCATATGAGTAAAGTTTTATATTATAGGATTCGAAAGAAAATTAATCACTTTTCAGTCTTTCAAAGGTTAAAGCTAATTGTAGCTTGGCTACGCTCTTTGGTTTTAAGTTCAGTTTTAAGAGTACGTAGAAAACATATAAAACCAGATGAAAACCTATATATTTTTGCAGACCCAAGAGGTGGTAGCACCTGGCTTATGCAAATTTTAACCTCCTTAGGCAATAGAGCCATTATTTGGGAGCCATTTCATCAAAGATATGGTGTGGTTTCTTCTCACTTAAGATTAGGTACGCAGAAAACCAAAACATATCCCTTCGTTCCTAAAGATTTAGAATGGCCAGAATTAAAAAAGGAATTAATAAAAATATTCAACGGCCAGCAAATAAATGGAATAACCACCAGCCTACATCCAAGTCAATACTTTTCGAATACAAGCTTTATTGTCAAATTTATTAAAGGAAATGCAGTCTTGCCTTGGATTGTCAATAATCTAAAAATAAAATATAAACCCATTCATTTTTTGCGTCATCCAATTCCTGTTGCGCTGTCTCAAATATCAACTTTTCAGTACAGAGAAAAATTTCAGCCTTTATCCATTCCTGACCAAAAATATCCTGGGTTGATTGAAGAACATATCGACTTTTTATCAAAGCTTGACACACAGTTGACTAGAAATGTGGGATTATGGTGTGTGCATAATTTACCCGCCCTTGCTTCTCAAAAAGAGCAAAAATGGGTGACGATATATTATGAAAATCTAATCATGGATCCAGAGCCTACTTTGCGGAGATGTTTTAAGGAATGGGGCCTGTCATTACCTCAAAAAACTTTGGATAAAGTCCGGCTTAGAAGCCCTACAGATAGAGAAAACCAACTTAAATCTGATCCAACTCAACAGATGAACAAATGGCAAAATGCTCTAAGTGAATCACAAAAGAAAGATGTACAAACTGTATTAGACTATTTTGATATAAAAGTTTATTCTGCATTTGATTCTGAACCGAAAATAAAAAGCCATGAATAATTTGCCAAACTTTCTAATTGTTGGTGCTGCCAAATCTGGCACGACTACCTTGTATGATTGTTTGCGCCAGCATCCTGAGATTTACTTGCCTGAGAAAAAGGAATGCAAGTATTTCAGTGGAATCATAGAAAACACTGGCCCTGGTGATGAGTATAGAAACAAGAAAAGGACAAGAACTTGGGAAGAATATATCAAGTATTTTAATGAAGTAAAAAATGAAGCAGCCATAGGAGAAGCTACTCCAGATTATCTATACTACTATAAACCGACGATCACATCAATACATGATAAACTCGGTAGACAAACCAAGATTATCATCATTTTACGGCACCCAATAGAAAGAGCCTATTCTGCATATCTACATAATCGTAGAGATATGATTGAGGACCTAGATTTCACCAATGCTCTCAAGGCTGAAGAAGATCGTATCGAGAAGAATTATGCGCTCATGTGGAGATATAAAGATGCCGGATTATATTATAACCAGGTAAGGGCATTCAAAGAAGCTTTTGATGAGGTTTTAATTTTGACACAGGAAGAATTAAAAGAGCACTTTCAAGAAACAATGGAGAAAATATTCTTGTTTTTGAATGTGGATGCCCATTTCCATCCACAAGTCAAAAAACTAAATGCCACAGGAGAGCCAAGTGCATTAAAAAAATACTTATCTAAGTCCCCAATGCTCAAAGAGGTGAAAAAATTCATGCCTAGTTTTATAAAAAAAATGATCAAATCTAATTTGGATAAAAGATCATTAGAAAAAAAACCAATGTCAGATTCTGATCGCCAACATCTTGCCAATTATTTTGAAAATGACATTTTTCAATTGAGCGAATATCTTGGGTCAGATATCATTAGCTGGAAATCTAAATGAAAGAAATCTTAGTCCATATAGGTTATCATAAAACAGGATCTACCTGGTTGCAAAAAGAGCTCTTTTCAGCAAAAAGTCGTCATTTTGTGCCTCTGTCCTGGGATGAAGACAAACAAAGTAGTTTGGCCAGACTTCTGTATGCTGATCAATCGGGTCAATTGCTTTCGCCATTCGATCATAATACAGAACAGGTTAACCAAGAATTACAAAAAATAATCACATCCGGCATTCATGATTTTACCAATAAAAACTGGGTAATATCAAGAGAACGGCTTAGTGGTCATCCATCAAGTGGAGGATTTGATGCATTGGCAATTGCCGAAAGAATAAGCACCAATTTTGATAAACCTAAGGTTCTTATCATGATACGGGAACAGAAGAGTGCCATTCTTTCCCACTACTTTCAATACCTTCAAGAGGGAGGTACATTTTCTTTGAAAAAGATGCTAACCACTCATTACGATGATTTTAGACCTTATTTTTCTAAAAACTATTTAAAGTATGACGGTTTAATTAAACACTATCAACAATTATTTGGTGAAGATCATGTTCTTGTTCTTCCTTATGAAATATTTAAACACCAACCCGAAATATTTTTTGATCGCTTAGGAAAGTATGTTGACCTAGATTTAAGTGGTTATGCTAAGAAAGCATCTGAAAAAATCGTAAATAAGAAAAGTTATCATTTTAGCAAATATCATTTACGTGCGTTGAATGTGCTTATTAATAAAAATTCTTATACCAATTACTCTTTTTGGAGCAATTTCATAACAAGAAAATTGGCGAAATTTTTCATCCTAACTTTTGGGTTGCTCACTTCACCTCTGGATAAAAGATTAAAAACCCGTCTTCAAAACGAAATTGACAATTTGATTGGAGATTACTATGTGCCTAGCAATGAGAAATTGAAGAAATTATTGCCTGACTTAGATTTTTCAAAATATAATTATTTTTAGCAGAGATGGTCACACCATATATTAGACGATCTTATAGGAACTTTTATGTGTTGCTCATCAAAGTTTATCGCTGGGCAAACAACTTAGAACCTCGTGACTTAACGGAGAATATTTATCTGTTTTCAGATCCAAGAGGGGGAAGCAGTTGGCTTTCACAAATTCTTGAAAATGTCGACAATCGAACGGTTATTTGGGAGCCATTTCATCCAACACGTGGTCTACTGAAGCCTAGTTTAGGCCTCAATAGCAAAAATGGATCTCGGTTTTCGATTCCAGAAAATGTGGAATGGCCAGAAGCTAGGGAACAATTTGAATCCATTTTTAAAGGGGAAAAAATCAATGGCTATAGCATCAGTGCCACGCCATCAAAATATTTTATTGATAAACCTTATGTTGTTAAATTCATTCGTGCCAATGGCGCTTTACCTTGGATCACCAAACAATTCGATATTAAGGCCATACATTTACTTCGACACCCAATTTCCACAGCACTTTCTCAAATTAAAGCTTTCAAATCCAAACGCACAACAGGGCCACTAAAAATCCCAAATCTTAGGTATACAGAACATTACGCTATACATTTTGAGTTTTTACAAACGCTATCGAGCCATCTCGAAAATCAAGTTGCACTATGGTGCATTCATAACAAAGAAGCATTAGACCATAAAGATAAAAAATGGTACACCCTTTACTATGAAGAACTACTTATTGATCCGGTCAAAGAACTAACAAAAATTAATTCTTTTTGCGATTTTTCTAACACCGAAGTATTGAAAGAAGCCATGTCCAAAAAAAGCAGAACTGATTTTGCTGGAGATCTTAGAAAATCAACTACAGAGCAATTGAGCAAATGGCGTAACTTTGTCAGTGATGTAGAATTAAATCAAGTACAGAGAGTTTTAGATTACTTTGAGATTAAAATATACTCAACGTCATCAGACAGACCCATTATATAGTGAAGCAGAATAAACCAAACTTTGTAATCATAGGAGCAGCTAAAAGTGGAACCACTTCTCTTTTTGACTATTTGACGCAGCACCCAGATATATACGTTCCTGAAATTAAGGAATGCAAATATTTTTCTTATGATGGGGATTATGAAGGGCCCGGATCTGAACGAATGAATGCCAGGTTAATAAAATCTTCAGAAGACTATTATCAATTATTTCAAAACAGAAGTGAATCATTACTTGGGGATATTTCTGCAGACTATATTTTTTACCATGAAAAAGTAATTCCACGAATAGTAAAAGACCTTGGAACTGATATAAAAGTCATAGCCATATTAAGGAACCCAGTAGATAGAGCTTACTCAGCTTATCTACATAAAGTGAGGGATCTATTAGAAACACTAACTTTTGAAGAGGCGCTTAATGAAGAGGCCAAACGAATTCGAAACAACTGGGAATTTTTATGGTACTACAAAACTGCAGGCTTGTATAGTGAAGCCATCGCTCATTATGCTTCAGTATTTCCCCATTTTAAAGTCTTTCTTTTTGATGATCTAAAAAAAGATCCAAAAAAGGTAACAAAAGAACTTTTTCAAATATTAGAAGTTGATGAAGAAATTGAAATTGAATATACCATTAAAAACTTTTCCGGTGTTCCAAAATCAAAGCATCTTCAATCTGTTTTAAGAAGTAATAGTGAAGTGAAAAAATGGATTTTGAGTCTCATTCCCAAAACGATTCGAACAAAAGCAAAAGACTACTTACTCAAACGCAATCTTAGCAAACAAAAAATGAATGTAGAAACTCGAGCTGAATTGGCTCGATTCTTTACAGATGATATTAATAAATTAGAAAAAATAATAAATAGAGATCTATCAAAATGGCTGATGTAACAAAGAAATATACCTATGATTATTTAATTGTTGGAGCTGGGTTATTCGGCAGTGTTTTTGCTCACGAAGCAAAAAAAAAGGGAAAGAAGTGTTTGATAGTTGACAGACGAAACCATACTGGTGGGAATACCTTTTGCGAGAATATAGAAGGCATTAATGTTCACAAATACGGTGCTCATATTTTCCATACTAATGACAAAAAAATATGGGACTACGTAAATCAATTTGTTCCTTTCAACCGATACACCAATTCGCCGGTAGCTAATTTTAAAGGCAAGCTGTACAATTTGCCTTTTAATATGAATACCTTTTATCAAATGTGGGGAACAAAAACTCCAAATGAAGCGAAAGCCAAGATCGATGAACAAGTCCAAGAGTTTGGAACCGATCGCCCAATGAATCTGGAGGAACAAGCTATTAATTTGGTAGGAAAAGATATTTATGAAAAACTTATTAAAGGGTATACAGAAAAACAATGGGGACGAAAAGCCACTGAGCTACCTGCATTTATCATCAAACGTTTACCATTGAGATTTACATATGACAACAACTATTTTAATGATAAATATCAAGGAATACCAGAGGGAGGCTACAATCTCCTTACCGAAGGACTTTTAGAAGGAATAGAAGTGCGTCTAGGAATTGATTACTTACAAGACCGAGAATCATTCGATAGTTTAGCAGAAAAAGTAGTTTATACAGGAAACATTGACGAATTTTTTAACTGTCAGTTCGGTCAGTTGGATTACCGAACACTACGGTTCGAAAATGAAACTCATGAAATGGAAAATTATCAAGGGAATGCAGTAATCAACTATACTGAATATGAAATTCCATATACTAGAATCATAGAACATAAGCATTTCGAATTTGGTAAGCAAAAGAAAACCGTTATTACCAAAGAATTTAGCTCTGAGTGGGAAAATGGTGCAGAGCCATATTACCCCGTCAACAATGATAAGAATAATGAATTGTATAAGAAATATAAAGCATTAGCTGACGCTGATGATAAATACATTTTTGGAGGTAGATTGGCGGAATACAAGTACTACGACATGCATCAAGTCATAGGAGCGGCATTGAAGAAAAGCGAATCCATATAGCCCTTATGAAGAAAGTCCCTAATTTTCTAATTGCTGGTTTACCCAAATGTGGAACCACTTCGATGCATCACTATCTTAAGCATCATCCTCAGATTTTTTTACCCTCTCAAAAAGAACTGCATTATTTCACACATGATATTTTGTCTAAAAATGTCCAGGGACCAAGAGATGCTGCGGTAAATAAATATCACGCTGCAAACTGGGATCAATATGCCCAATTTTATTCTTTTGTGGACAAAGAAATAGCCATAGGTGATGTTTCTCCTTCTTATGCAAGCTACCCCGAATGTTTTCCAATTATCAAGGAAAAACTTGGTCAAGTTAAAGTCATTGTTCTTCTTCGAGACCCAATAAACAGAGCATATTCAAACTATTTGCATTTGGTTAGAGAAAAGCGAGAAAAACTGAGTTTTGAGCAAGCTATGTCAGAAGAAGAAAACAGGCAAAAACAGGGCTACTCTGATTTTTGGCGATATGCCTACAATTCTACATATTCTGACAAGGTTCAGGCAATTAAGGACTCATTTGATGAGGTTTTGGTGATTCCGTTCGAATTATTTGTAGCTGACAAATACAATCAACTGACTCGAATTTTCAAATTTCTTGGGATTCAAAGCGATTTTATTCCACCAAATATAGAGGAGCGTTTTAATGAAGGAGGCACCTATCAGGACAATGCCATCACAAGCTTTTTACACGGACACAGTCCTGTTAAAGATTTTATTAAGAAAGTAATACCTGTTGATTACTCTTCTTTCAAAGCTAAAATTCTCTCAAAATTCAGAAAAGCCAATCCACAACTTCAAGATGATACAATTCGGAAATTAATCCCATTTTTTAAATCAGACGTTTTACGATTGAAGAAAGAATTAGGAGTGGATATTTCTTTATGGAGAGACTATAATGGTTAATTTTGCCCTCCATGAAAAAATTAAAAATATGTGGGTTTATCGTTACTCACAATAGATTAGACCTACTCAAAAAGTGTTATGCATCCTTAGCCAAGCAATCCAGATCGCTTGATGAACTTATAATCATAAACAACTCGAGTACTGATGGAACAGGGGAATGGTTAGAAACTTTGGATGATGTAACAATAATCACTCAAGAAAACACTGGAGGTGCTGGTGGTTTTAGACGAGGTTTTGACTATGCATTCGAAAAAGGTTATGACTGGACTTTGCAGTTTGATGATGACTGTGAACCAGCCCTTGATTACGTCGAAAAAGCAGAGCCTTACTTAACTAAAAGTGAGATCAAAGTCTGCTCTGGAAGGTTTTTCGACAAAGGCCGAAATCAATTTTTTTGTGGAGCTGAAAATAGCAAATGGTTTTCAGATCAAAACATGAAAGATGAGTTGACAAAAACTGAGGACGCAGGATTTCCTTTTTTATTTGTCCATAAAGACATTTACAAAAATGTAGGCTTTCCCTATAAATTTTGGTTCATTTATCTAGATGATCAAGAATGGATTCGAAGAATTCGAAAGGTCTATGATATATATATATTACCGATTGATGCTGGCATGCACCATTCAGGCAGAGATTCTAAAGTTATCAAGCTTGCCTTTGGTCTAGTCACGCGAGAGATTCCCACTTATGGCACTTGGAAGACCTATTATTTCTTTAGAAATGTAATTGTGTTTAATAGGATTGCTGGACAATCTCGTTTTTCATTATTGCTTTATAACTTTGGCAAACTTCTACTCATCAATTTTCAAAAGGGAGATTATTGGAAACGTGTTTTTGATGCAATTCGAGGCATAAGAGATGGTTTGTCAATGAATATTTCTGATCTAAAATAAATGTCAGTAGCTGTTCTTTTACCACATTATAAAAACCTAAATGGTCTGAGATTAACACTAGAATCATTGGTTTCAGAATCATCCCTGTTTACTCTATTTCTTATTGATGATGGCAGCAAACTCGATAAAGAACTAGAAATACTTTGTGATGGTTTTAGAAAGCATTTTAGAATTGAATTAATATTAAATTCTAAAAACCTTGGGATTACTCGCACACTCAACTTTGGATTAAAAAAAATATGTGAATTGAATAAATTTGAGTTTATCGCTCGAATAGATGCTGGTGACAGAAACCTTAATGAAAGATTTAAAGAACAAGTATCATATATGCAAAATAACCCAACTGTTGCCCTCTTAGGGTCATTCGTTAGGTTCGTAAATATGGACAGACAAAAGTTATTCGATTTAACTCCAGCTACTAATTACAACCAGCTAAAAAAAGACATTCATGTGTATAATCCATTTATACATCCTGCTGTCATGATTAGAACGGCGATTATCGAAAATATAGGCTTTTATCCTGAGGATTACCCAGCCTTGGAAGATCATGCTTTTTTTATGCGAATCTCCAAAAAACATGAAACTGCTGTGCTGAATAAAGTGCTTGTAGAATATGAATTAAACCCTACGGGAATAAGCCTTTCAAAAAGAAGTACACAAACAAAAAGTCGATTGAAACTATTTTTAGACAACTATTATTTTGGAATATATCCAACCTATGGTCTCATTCGTGCATTTCTGACCCACCTGATTTCACCCTCAATTCTAAATTGGTTCAAGGTTAGACTTTATAAAAATAGATAGCTATGAAAATCAAATACTTGATCAAAGATGATTTTGACAAAGCCTGTACAAGTTTAGCAGCGATTGTGGCAGAAAAAAGCAAACCCGATATTGTCATAGGTGTTAGAAGTGGCGGAGGTTTTGTAGGACGAAAAATGCTTGAAAACTGGCCTAGTTCACCTCCAGATTATAAAGAAATTGAAATAAAAAGAGAGTTAACAAAAAAAAAGGAGAAGTTTAAAGTGTCATCTATTCTCAAAAAGTTGCCACGATTTCTGACTGAAATTCTTATTAAAGCTGAAGTTCATTATTTGGAAGTTAGAAATACTAAAAACACTAAACGCATCATTCCTGATCATTTTATAGGAGAATTTGAAGATTACTTCTCTGGAAATAGCGAGATCAAAGCATTGATTGTTGATGACTGCATCGATACAGGAAATACATTATCCGTTCTTAAAAACTTTCTAATCAAGCTAAATCCTAACGTCAAAGTAGAAATAGCCACTATTACTATAACACATAAAAATCCAATAATAAATGCAGATTATACGCTCTATAATCGGACTATATGTAGGTTCCCATGGTCAATGGAAATAGAACAAGAATAGGTGAAAAAAATAGCAATCTTTGATTTAGACGGGACAATCATAAGAGAAAATACATTTCTTTTACTGATCAAATTTGTCTTGAAAGAGTTCCCTAAACGATTAAAAATATGGAGTGCAATAATGGTTATTGCATATTCTGTATTAAGAAAGTTTGGTTTTATATCTCGAAACATCTACAAAACTCATATATATAAATTGACAAAGGATGTTGCCGAAAGCTCTGAATTTATAGCAATTTGCATGTCTAAAATGAATAAAGAAATAGTTAATGAATTAGACAAATTAAAACCCACTCACACTATAGTTCTAGCTTCCGCTGCTTTGCCATACGCACGTTTGATGAAAAACTCATTAAATGCTGATTATGTTTTCACCTCATATTTAAATGATAATTCATGGTTTGAGAATTGCTCAGAAAACAAAAAAAATACACTGATAGCCTCTTTTAACGAAAATGATTTATTCGATGTTTTTTATACTGACCATGCCGAAGACCTTCCTCTTGCACGACATTGCAACCAAGTGGTTTTAGTTAACCCTACTAATCATTCATTAAATGAATTTGAAAAATCGGGCATAGCATATAAACTTATTCTAAACTAAAAATTGAATGAATAGAATTTTCCTTGGTTAAGGATAAATTGATTCGATTTTAAAAACATAAGGAAAAGATATTCTATGATTTTATCTTAAGAGTGAAATATTATCTAGATTGTTGATGCTCCAAATATTGTAATATCAATGATTTATAATCATTTCTAAAAGTAGCCATCTTATTAGACTTAATACTGATATGAAGAATAAGAGAGTCTTAGTTATAGTCTTCGCTTGTTTAATGCATATTTTTCAATTTACACAAGCTCAAAAAAAGCCAAATGTCCTTTTCATTGTAATTGATGACTTAAACAATTACGTTAATGTTCTACAAAAATTCCCAGGGTTGAAAACACCCAATTTAAACTCCTTTGCACAAAGAGCAACAACCTTTGTAAATGCACACAGCCAGGCTGTAGAATGCAACCCCTCTAGAGTGAGTATACTGTCTGGTTTGTTGCCATCAAAAACTGATATTTATAAAAACCAGCAACCAATTACAAGTTCTCAAAATGCAAAACTAGCTCAATATTTACCGGAAGTCTTCCGAAATGACGGGTACTGGACAATAAATGCAGGTAAAATTTTTCATGGGTCAAACAAATGGAAATCATCACGCTTTAAAAGTATATGGAATAGCACAATAGGAATCAACGGTCAACTGCCAGCACCAACAGAAAACAACATCCCTAATAAAATAACCAATATTGAAAATTTTGAATTTCAACCGTGGAAAGGTCCTTTGACGGATCATCCTGATTATGTAAATGCTGAATTGATAAAAAAAGAATTGCAAAAAAACCACAATTCTCCATTTTTCATTGCATTGGGGTTTCATAATCCACATCCCCCATGGACAGTTCCAAAAAAGTATTTTGATATGTATCCTCTGGATGAAATTGAACTACCCCCCTTTTTAGAAGATGATTTTGAAGACCTTCCTCTAGTTGCTAAGGAATTAGCTGAAAAGTCACCAAATTTTGAATTAATCAGAAGTGGCAATTATTGGAAACAAATCGTGCAGGCATACATGGCTAGTGTGAGTTTCATGGACGCTCAACTGGGAAACGTCTTAAAAGCTTTAGAAAAAAGTCAGTATAATGACAATACCGTTGTTTGTATCATGTCAGATAATGGTTATCACTTAGGAGAAAAAAAACATTTTTCAAAATTTACGCTTTGGGAAATCAGCACCAATGTATTATTGATGATTCAAACCCCTAGGTTTCAAAAAAATCAAATAGTATCAGCTCCTGTAAATCTCGTTGATGTTTATCCAACCTTATTAGAGGTTTGCTCAATTTCAAATCCAATACAAGAATTAGATGGATATAGTCTAATGCCCTTAATAGAATCTCCAGATTCCAATTGGCCCCACCCATCCATATCTATGAATGGAATTGGAAATATTGGAATTGTCAAAGACAATTATCACTATATTAAATATAAAAATGGTTCGGAAGAACTGTACAATTTGGAAACCGATAAAAATGAATGGACAAACCTTGCAAACGAAGTAGGCTATGATAATACAATTCGAAAGCTTAAAAAATTTATTCCTAATGATCCTTTCTATTCTATAGAATACAATTCAAATAAAAGGATGCTCATTGACTTTAAGAATTCTGAAATATTCTTGTCCAGCAAGTATGCTCTTGGCAGTATTAGACTATTGGACGTATATGGAAAAACCGTGATAGACAATTTACAAATTGGTTATAATACTTTAGCCAACCTAAGTGATGGGATTTATATTATCAATTCGAGATTTATAGATAATTACCAAGAAAGCTCGAAAATAAAACTTGAATTTTAACCAATAAAAGATAAAAATACTGTTGTAACCCCTCTCTTTGAGTAAAGGTATAGATTAATGATGATTCCAATTATTGTTTTGAAAACCGCCAAGGAACATTTTCCCATGCAGCCTTTACCTTATTAATATAATCATTCTTAGTGTCATCATATAAAGAACTATCTGCAAGATTTTTCAATTGAGAAGGGTCCTCCATTCTGTCATATAATTCAATTTCAGCAGAAACACTATCTAGTAAAAAATAATGCTTCCTGTCAACAATGCCAATTCTTGTTTTTGCGGTAATCATCGCAAATTCCTTATGGTCCTTCTCTAAATTGCCCTGAATAATTGGAACAAGTGATTTTCCATCAAATTCAGTTTTTTTCATATCTGTTTTCAAATCCAATAAATCAACAAGAGTAGGGTATATATCAACTGCTTCTACCACTCCATTATATTCTCCTTTTGTTTTTTGTGCCGATGAATGAATCATCAAAGGGACTCTATTTGATACTTGCCAAGGTGTATTTTTCCGAAACAATCCATGATCGGAAAGGTGAAATCCATTATCCCCCCAAAGTATAATTGTGGTATTATCATACATCCCAGCTTTTTTCAATTCATCAATTACTTTACCTATGAGGTTATCAACATAAGAAACACAAGCATTATAGGCTTTAATCACTTCTTGAGATTCCTTATCACTCATTCCTTCATTCCAAAGCCCTTTATTTTTAGGTGTGATATCAAATGGTCTGAGAGACCTATCATGAGAAGCAAATACAGGATAGTTTTCATCACTTAGTTGATCAAAATACTTACTTGGTGCAAAAAGAGGAAGATGAGGTCTTCGAAAGCCTAAAGTTAGAAAAAGTGGATCTTTCTTTTTATGTGATGAAATAATTTCACAAGCCTTATTAGCTGCCTCACCATCTGAAAAATAATCATCCTTTACATCTAAATGACCCCAAACTAGAGCTCCAGCTGGTTTCAATTTGTTTCCGATTTTCCAAATATGATCTGACCGCCCACCGCGATTTTCCTTAGTCATTGTAGACCACTCCTCCATTGACCGTTTCTTACTATCGGAATCATAGATTAAATCCCAATATGGTACATCCGGTTCTGGTACATGTCCATGATAAACTTTCCCCAAGGCAGCAGTAAAGTACCCATTCTTTTTAAACAACTCCCCTAAGCTTTTATTTTCCCTAATGACTTCATTAATAGAAGGTGTAGAGGGACCTTCCTCATCGTTAGTATGATTTTGGAATCTAAATCTTTTTCCTGTAAGTACAGATGCACGTGATGGTGAGCATAGTGGATAGGTACAAAATGCACTGTTAAATTGTATAGACTCTTTAGAAAGAGAGTCCATATTCGGCGTGGAAACAAATTCTGCACCATAGCTCGAAATCATTGGCTGCAAATCATCCACTATTATAAACAGAACGTTGCCTTTATTCTGTCCTTCTACAACATCGAAATTCGTTATTAGAAGTATCAGGATGAAAAATCTTAATAATACTTTCTTTGTATTAAACCTTAGACTTAGAAATCTATTAATTTTCCTCATTTACAATCTCTCCTTTCTTTGAATTACATGCGCCAATATTAATTTGTCCAGATGAAAAATCAACCGGGTTGCCAAAAAAATCAACTTTTGGATAAGCAGGTACATTTCGAAATACTCCTTCACCAGCTCCAGGAATAGCTGGTCCCATTTTATTCGACCCACTGTTTATAGCTGGGCTAGATTTCTTCAATTGAAATCCGAATTTTGACCCAGATTTTGGATTATTAAAATTTGGGTCTGCCAATATAGGATTAGAATCCCTTTTTATTAGATTTTTATTGATGCTCCCATGAAAAATATTATTACTAATAAAGAATTCTGAATCATTGGTTCTAATCCTGGTTTCCTTTCCTCCAATAGTGCCTTCGAGAGAATAAAATATATTGTTATAAATATTAGTTCTTATTGAGTTTATTGTAATTGCAGTTTCAAAAGGCTTGTCAATTACTATTGTATTGTTATATATATAAGAGTCCTGTGAATAAATGGTGTCTCCTTCCACAACCCATTTTGGTATCCAAATGGTATGATTGCTGTTAGTTTTATTCGGATTATCTCTCCATCCATCATTAACACTTATATTGAATCTATACACAGCATTTATATTACCTCTCAAAATTTCAACAAACCCTCCTTCGCAGTCCTCCATATAGTTATATTGAATAAATGTGTCTACATTTTCATGATCAATGTGAATCCCATGAGAATCCAGATATCCTCTAGCGTGCAAAGATTTGTTGAATTGAATCACTGTGTTTATACATCTTAATGTCCATACAGCACTTCCTCTTCCTGGCATTCTAGGATCTGAATTGTCTCCAGGGTAGTCAAACACATTGTTTTCAATCAAGCAATTATATGTGCCAACAGGTAATATGCAAGTTCCACCAATTTTATAAAATGTATTATTCCTAAAGATAAGGTTTTTATTTCTGTTTGTAGAGTCTGTACCTATCCCTTCGGCCCCTCCTTTATGAACTATATGTATTCCTAAACGCTGTAAATTGGTGAAATTACACTTCTCAACTAAAACATCCTGGATGTTTTTCTCTTCCCCAACAACTGTATTTTTAGTTGATTCAAATCGAATTCCAGAGACTAATATTTTATTGAATTTTTCGCGTTTTTGAATTGGAATTACACCATAAATATTGTTGAAGTCCAAATTTCTCATTTCAAAACCTCTTATAGTTTCCTTACCCGAGTTTTGAACTCTTATACCATAAGAATCTTTATCCTCGACACCTTTTCTTCTATGTTTCCTTTCATTTTGAATTTCTAAATTTTCCAAAATATAATGGCTCACGTTTTCTATCAATATAGCTTCCTGATAATCCCCACCCTTATCTGGGCCTACTGCACCACTGATTATTGGCTTGTTACCTATTCCATAACTTGTAATAACAATAGGAGAATTTTGATTACCAGATTCATTCAGTAATAAATGGCCCATGAATCTATCCCCACATTTAAAAAAAACAGAATCTCCAGGAAGTAGATTTAGATTGTTGACTTTTTCCAAAGTTTGAAACGGATTCTTTGTAGTTCCATCATTTTGATCACTTCCTTCTGTACTGCTTACGTAGTATTTAGATGCTTTGGATTCTGGAAGAAAGCAAGAGCTTAATATAAGTGATAAAAATATGGTTAACACCAATGAAGTTTTGATAAAAGACAGTTTCATTACCAATTCAATACTATAGTTTTTGTGGATTCTCATAATTCAGTTAAATGTCTTAAACAATACTAGGTCAAATTACTTAATATGGAGTATTGCTTTGGATTCATAGTTGATTTTTATATCGGAATTTAAATACTAATTAAATTTATAAAATGTTTAATGCCTCTGATATTATGAATTTTTCTATCTTAGCAAGCTAAAATCACACCAAGCATTCCCCCAACATGCAAAAAAGGAGATTTTCAAAATATTTTCCTGCTTTATTTCTATTCATAGACTTGCTGTTTTTGAATGTTGGATTTTTTGTGGCCAACTATGTAAGGTTTAATACTTTTTGGTTTCAAGGAGATCGATACCCATTTCTTTTTGTTTTTCTTAATATTACTTGGGTAGTCATCTTTTTTGTCACAAAGCTTGATCGTGTAGATAGGGAAAGAAGCGTTGTTGATTATATCTCACAGATTCTTCTTGGTCTCACCATTAATCTTGCTGTAGTATTTACCATGTGGGCTTCTACTAGAGCCTACTTTTACTCTCGAGAACACTTATTCTACACCTACCTAATATTTTCAGTACTCATAATTGGTTGGAGAGTAGGTTTTATAAATATTCTCCGTTTTTACCGAACCAAAGGGTATAATATTAGAAATATTGTCATTGTTGGTTATGGTCCCATTGGTAGAAATTTAAAAAGACACTTAGAAAACAACCCTGAAATTGGATATAAATTCAAAGGTTTTTTCGATCATAAAACTGAACAAGCAGAAGTCGCAGGTCCCGTTGAAAATGTTCCAGAATATGCCAAAGAAAATGGCATTGATGTCATATTTTGTTGCCTACCAAAACTGTTTGAACAGGATGTTAAGCCATTGATAGACTTTGCAGAAAACAATTTGATCACTATCAAATTACTTTCAGATTTTAGTAAGGTCGGAAACAAGAAACTAGAAGTGCAGCAGTATGGTAATATACCTGTACTCAATGTCAGTTCAATTCCATTAGACAGAATGATAAACCGATTTGCAAAACGAGTCTTCGACATTCTATTTTCAGGCTTTGTGATGATATTCTTATTGTCCTGGCTCATTCCTCTCATCGGATTACTAATTAAACTAGAATCACCTGGGCCAATCTTTTTTATTCAAAACAGGCATGGGAAAGGAAATAAGTACTTTCCTTGTTGGAAATTCAGAAGTATGGTAGTGAATAAAGAATCTGACAGTAAACAAGCTACCAAAAACGACGCTCGTATCACAAAGATTGGAGCATTTCTTAGGAAATCTTCATTGGATGAGTTGCCCCAATTCATCAATGTCTTTTTAGGGAATATGTCCGTCGTTGGTCCTCGCCCACATCCGATTAAACTAAATGAGGAATTTTCCCCTAAGATTGATCGATTTATTCAGCGTCATGCTGTAAAACCAGGGGTTACAGGTTTAGCACAAGCTAAAGGATATAGAGGGGAAACTGCTCGCTTTAGCGAAATGTATGGCCGTGTTAAACTTGATCGTTTTTATGTCAAAAATTGGAGTCTTTGGTTTGATGTCAAAATCATTTTCATGACCATCTACTCTATTCTGTTTAAAACTGAAAACGCTTACTAGTCTATCTCATTTGTCTTTCTTTTCTTATCAAGCCATCGTAACTTCGCTGCTTCAATAAAATTATTATGTTCGATAAGGTAGAAGAGTACAAAGCCATGATTAAAGCTGCAGAAGCAAAAGCTGCAGATGACTTGGAACAATTCAGAATGAAGTTCATCAGTAAAAAAAGTGTCGTCACAGCGCTTTTTAATGACTTCAAAAATGTACCTAACGATCAAAAAAAAGCATTCGGCCAAGCACTGAATGAATTAAAGACGCTAGCTCAGGATAAATTTAAATCTCTAGCTGAAACCTTAGATAACGGTTCAAGTGAAAGCGCTAGTCAAGGAGTGGATCTAACACTACCTGATATACCAAACCAAAATGGCAGTGTTCACCCTCTAACGATTACCAGAAACAAAATCATCGAAATCTTCGAACGCATGGGGTTCAATGTGGCCAGTGGCCCGGAAATCGAAGAAGACTTTTACAATTTTACAGCACTCAATTTTCCAGAAAACCATCCAGCAAGAGAAATGCAGGACACTTTTTTCATAGAGAAAAATCCAGATAAAGTATTAAGAACTCACACTTCTAATGTGCAAATCAGAATGATGGAAGAAGGAAAACCTCCTTTCCGTTCGATCATGCCTGGGCGAGTTTATAGAAATGAAGCAATTAGTGCTCGGGCACATTGTTTTTTCCACCAAGTGGAAGGACTGTATGTTGACAAGAATGTAGGATTTAAAGATTTAAAACAAACGGTCTATCATTTCGTGAAGGAAATGTTTGGTGAAAATACCAAAGTAAGATTCAGACCGTCCTATTTTCCATTCACGGAACCAAGTGCGGAAATTGATATTAGTTGTTTTATTTGTCAGGGCAAAGGATGCAACGTATGCAAATACACCAATTGGGTGGAAATTGCCGGGTCGGGCATGGTAGATCCAAATGTATTGGCTAATTGTGGAATAGACCCAGAGGAATATACAGGTTTTGCATTCGGCATGGGCATTGAGCGAATCGCTATGCTAAAATACCAGATCAATGATTTGAGACTTTTCTCAGAAAATGACGTTAGGTTCTTAAGACAGTTTCAAGGCAGTTTCTAACTGCGAATCTTTCTTGCTAGCTTTCCAGAACAATAACTAATCCTCTATGTGCGGAATTACAGGCATTCTGGCATTTAATGAAATTGGGCAGAGTGATATTTCTAATTTGGAAAAAGCTACTCAAGCCCTTGCACATCGTGGACCAGACCATGAGGGCATCTACAGTTCAAATTTGATTGGCCTCGGACATCGGCGACTCTCCATCATTGACACCAGCTCTAATGCGAACCAACCTTTTGAGATTTTAAATGGTAGATATGCTATCGTTTTTAATGGTGAAATATTTAATTATAAATCTCTTAGGAAGGACCTCATCTCAAAGGGAATTGAATTCAAAACAGAATCTGACACAGAGGTTCTATTACATTTATTTGCCAACGAAGGGAAAGATTGCTTAAACAAGCTCAATGGTTTCTTTGCCTTTGCTGTATATGATTCATTCGAAAAATCTCTTTTTATCGCGCGCGATAGGTTAGGCATCAAACCACTCCTCTATTACCATGATGAATCCAAAATCGTATTTGGGTCAGAAATGAATGCCATTTTGGCCTATAATATTGAAAAAGAAATCGATAAAGAGGCACTTAATTATTACCTCCAACTCAATTACACGCCAGCTCCTTTAACCATGACAAAGGGTGTTAAGAAATTAGAACCCGGTCATTACATGACTGTTAAAAATGGGGAAATCAGTCTGACTAAGTACTACGACGTTCCAAATTACGATCCTATCGACTCAACCGTTGATTACCAAACGGCTCAAAACAAATTAAAAGAACTGCTTGAAAAATCGGTCGAACGAAGAATGATAGCCGATGTGCCTTTGGGGTGTTTTTTAAGTGGTGGTATAGACTCCAGCGTAATTACATCAATAGCCTCAAGTCAAACTAAATCTTTGAAAACTTTCTCTATCGGATTTGAAGACAATCAATTTTTTGATGAAACGCAATACGCCGAACTTGTAGCTAGAAAATTCAAAACAGATCATACTACATTCAAATTATCAAATGAGGAAATCACCAACCACCTCGCAGACATTGTAGATCATATTGATGAGCCATTTGCAGACTCCTCTGCTATTCCAGTCTACTTGCTTAGCAAAAAAACCAGACAACAAGTGACAGTTGCACTGTCAGGAGATGGTGCAGACGAGATTTTCTCGGGTTATAATAAGCATGCTGCTTGGTGGAAAATGGAGAACAATTGGAAATTCAAAACTTTAGTTTCTTTAATGAATCCTGCAGCGCAATTGTTACCCAAATCCAGATCTGGAGCCATCAGTAATGCCGCTCGGCAAGTAGTTAGATTTGCTAAGGCCATGAATATGAGTCCTAAAGATCGCTACTGGTTTTTGGCTTCTTTCGCTACGCAACTACAGGCCAATCAACTCCTTAAGTTTTCATTTAACGATGACATTCAAAGGAACTCTTGGATGGAACCTATGACCAATGCCAAAAATATCAACAATCTCTTGAGGCTCGATACAAAATTTGTATTGCCCAATGATATGCTCAAAAAAGTAGACCTGATGTCCATGGCAAATAGCCTTGAAGTTCGCGTCCCTTTTTTAGACCATGAGTTAGTAGATTTTGTATTTCGATTACCAGAAGAGATGAAAATCAATGGGTCTTTTCGAAAAAGGATACTACAGGATACTTATAGAAGCATCCTGCCATCAGAACTTTACAACCGACCAAAAAAAGGTTTTGAAATCCCTTTACTGGATTGGTTGAAAACCTCTTTGAAAAATGAATTGAATGAAAATCTTTTCGACAAAGAAAAAATTGAAAGTCAAGATATTTTTAACTGGCATGAAATTGAAAGATTAAAAAAGCAACTTTACTCAAGAAATCCAGAAGATAGCCATGCTCGAATTTGGGGATTGTACATATTCCAAAAATGGCATTCTAAGCATCTTTAGACCCTTCCTAACGGTTATTAGAAAAATCAACCTCACATCAGAACAATTAATCAAGATTTAGGTTAATTTTATTCTCATTCGATTTCTATAAAATCAACTGGCATGCAAAATTTGAAGAAATTCTTAGTCTGTTTGGACTCCACTCCTTTAGATGAACATATCATAAAGTATAGTTCTATGATTTCAGAACTAACTGGATGTGAAAAAGTTTATTTTGTTCATATCGCTCAGAAAAACCTTAGCCTTAAGGTTAAAAAATATTTCCAAGAAAAAATTCAGGAACACTTCACAGCCAAATGTGAAACCGAAATGCAAATTCACCAAGGCAAAAATGCAGTTCAAATATTAAAGTGGTCTGAGTTTAAAATCGTCGATCTAGTAATATTAGGTATTAAACCTAAAACCGAATCAACGGGAAAACACGCCGCACGATTGATCAATGAAGCCCAATGTTCAGTTTTATTAGTTCCACCTACTGCCAAGTTGAAACTAGCTAAAGTGATCATTCCTCTCGATTTTTCGAGCAGTTCGGTCACAGCAATCAATGCCGCACTAAACTTCAAAGAAAAGATCGCCGATATAGAGGTACTATTGCACCATGTCTATTTTGTGCCATCTGGCTATACCCACACTGGCAAAAGCTATGACGAAATGGCTGAGATCATGGACAAGAATAAAAGACGGGAATATGAACAATTCAAACGTGAGCAGTCGCTGGATGAATCAAAATATGAAGTCATATTTGAATTAGATGAAGACCAAAATCCTTCTGACAACATCTACGAAATGGCAAAAGAGCGCAATGCCGACATGATCATTGTGGCCTCAAGAGGAAGAACCAAACTGGCTTCATTACTTAAAGGTAGTACTGCGGCTAACTTGATTAGCTATGATAGAGAAATTGCTTGCTTGGTGGTAAAAAACAAATCTGAAAATATGGGATTTTTCGAAACTTTGATGAAACTCTAAAGCTTCTCAAATCTTACTTCAATAGATTGAGACGATGGATCCATTCCTATCAGTTTTTGAACTTCTTCAATCTTATAATTGACCAATTTTTTGCCCGCAAAGGATAGCTGAATGATTTGATTCGATTGATAAAGGTAGTTTTCTTCCTCAAACTTAACCCTTAAGGAATTAATCAAGCCAAGATTACTCTTTCCTACTTCTATAGATATAGGACCTTTCTTTTCTTTCAATTTTCTTTCGAACAAGACCCCATCTTTTTGAATGGTTTTATTGTAATTAGTTGATCTTATCAATCGTGCAAACGAAAACTCGACTAGTTTCTTTAAATCTTTCTTTATCGTTAACGTATCAAATTTCAGTTGAGCAGACTCCGTTTGATCATCAAAAACAACCACTTTATTAAGTATCACTCCTTCTTGATCACTGATTGCAGTCCTCAAAAAATCATCTAGTGATTTGGCATCAGTGTCAGAAGTGATTTCAATATCATCTGGAGATAGACAAGAAATTAAGCAGGTAAAAAAAGCAAGAATGAAGGTCTTATTCATAAGGCAAATTTCGCAACGTGACTTTGATTAAAAAAGAGTTTACGTGATTTAGATGACTTGGATTCCTGCAGTACACCAAAGGAACATTTGGAATCTGTGATTTCATCAAATGGCATCAGAGTATTTATTAGATTTGCTTTCAAATTTGTTGAAAATGAAAGAAAAACTAGAGGAGATCAAACATAGATTCGAAGAGGTAGGGCAATTGATCGTTCAACCAGACGCCATGTCTGATATGTCTTACTATTCGAAACTGAGTAAAGAATACAAAGATCTTGAGAAAATTGTCAATAAATATGAGGAGTATAAAAACATACTTGAAAATCTAACCAATTCTAAAGAAATTTTGGAGACTGAAAAAGATCCAGAGTTCCGGGAGATGGCCAAAATGGAATTGGACGAATTAGAACCCAAAAAAGAAGAGATCGAGGAAGAAATTAAGCAAATGCTCATTCCCAAAGATCCCAACGACGATAAAAACAGTATCCTTGAAATACGTGCCGGAACAGGTGGAGACGAAGCCGCCATATTTGCTGGAGACCTTTTTAGAATGTATCAGCGCTATTGCGAAAAACAAGGCTGGAAATTAGGCGTAATGGATTTGACTGAAGGAAGTTCTGGAGGGTACAAAGAAATAATAAGTATGATCTCAGGTGAAGATGTATACGGGAAAATGAAATTTGAATCTGGCGTTCATCGCGTGCAGCGAGTACCAGCTACTGAAACTCAGGGCCGAGTTCATACTTCTGCCGCTACTGTAGCGGTTCTGCCAGAAATGGAAGAAGTGGACGTTCAAATAGACATGAATGACGTCAGAAAAGACACTTTCTGTTCTAGTGGGCCAGGCGGTCAGTCCGTGAATACTACCTATTCTGCTATTCGCCTGACACATATTCCGACTGGATTGGTCGTGTCTTGTCAGGATGAAAAAAGCCAATTAAAAAACCTTGACAAAGCATTAAAAGTACTTCGCGGAAGGATCTATGATATTGAGTTGAAAAAACACAATGACGAAGTTGGAGCACAACGAAAATCCATGGTAGGAAGCGGAGATCGCTCGGATAAGATCAGAACTTACAATTATCCACAAGGACGTGTGACAGATCATAGAATTGGATACTCTCAGCACAATTTGCCTACAGTGATGGATGGAGAGATCGGAGAATTCATCGAGCAACTCAGAATCGCTGAGAATGCCGAAAAACTAAAAGACGGAGAAGTTTAATCTTGAAATTAATCCAGCATTTCATATTGCTTTCTATGTTCTTGCCATTTGCATTTATGGGGTGTGATCCTTCAGTTGAAGAGTTATCATCCGATAACGGTTTGCAACTCTCCTATTCTACAGATACTGTCACTTTCGATACTTTATTCAGTAGTGTGGGAAGTATTACCAAACGCTTCAAGATTTACAATACTCATGACAAAGCCATAAAACTGAATCAGCTTTCTATCGGGAACGGAGATAAGTCACCCTATTTGATTACTGTAAATGGAATTGAGAATTATTTGTTTCAAGACGAAATTATTTTTGGGAATGATAGTCTTTTAGTGCTCGTGGAAGTTTTGATTGACCCTAACAATCAGAACTTACCTTTTTTAGTCAAAGACTCTGTAGTTGTAACTTATAATAACAGGTCAGAAAACATCAAATTAGTCGCATGGGGACAGGATGCTGTTTTTCTAAACAATGAAGCCATTCCTTGCAATGCCGTTTGGACTAAAGACAAACCTTATGTGATTTATGACTCCGCATGGGTGGCCTCAGATTGCCAACTCACAGTGGAAGCAGGTTCTAGAATTTTCATTGACAATGGAGCCATGTTAACGATAGCAGGTACTGTACTTCTTCAAGGAACAGCAGAAGAAAAAATTCTAATAGCAAATACTCGATTGGACCCAAAATATGATATAGCTCCTGGCCAATGGGGAAGCCTCTTTTTCTTCCCAGGAAGTACTGGCAATGTCATCGATCATACTACGATAAAAAATGGTACAAATGGGGTGATTTTAGCAGTGGATTTGAATAGTGGAAATGGAGCCGAACTACAAATAAGTAATACTTCCATACAACACATGTCTGAGTCAGGCCTTACTGCATATGCTGGTACCCTAGATGCTCACAATCTTGAAATATTCAATTGTAGAAATCAGCTCATCGCCGGGTTAGGGGGTGGTACATATACTTTAAATCACTGTACATTTTCTAATTCACCAAACGAGTTTACTCGTGAAGGTGCTTCGGTAGGATTCACCAATTACTTAGATTTTGGTAATGGCTCAGTTTTCTCTAACGATTTATCAGTCCAATTGACCAATTCCATTGTCTGGGGAAGGGAAGACGAAGAACTAGTGGTTGATATTTCAACCAATGCAATCGCAATTGTTCAAGTTGAAAATAATATTCTTCGTTCAGAGCAAGAGTCTTGGGTTGATTTAGGAAATTTAATTAGTCAAGAGGATAATTATCCTGGTTTTTATTCACCAAATTTCTTTAATTATCAAATTGATTCTCTATCAAATGCTAGAGACAAGGCTTCTCCTTCCTCAGTTACCCATGACCTTTTAGGCTCTCTCCGAGATGCCATGCCAGATATTGGTGCATATGAGAGAAAAGACTCCATTCCTTAGATATAATTTATTTCGGAACTTAATAGTTATTATGCTATTTTTATTTTGTGCTAACCAAACTAAAAAATAGAATCAGATTATTCTTTGGGTTCTCATCTTCCGAAACCAACGGTCTAATCATATTAGTCCCCATCCTTGTTTTGATTCTGGCTGCACCCAACCTATTGAAAAATGCCCTTTCAAAACAATCTTCACAAAGTCAATTAGAAGATGAACGGTTGTTGAAAGCCTGGCTGGAAGAATCTAAGAGTAAACTAAAAACTGAAGACAGTACCACCTTCATTCCTACTTTTTTCAATCCTAATACAATCAATGAAGAAAAATGGGTGACTCTCGGGTTCAAAAAGAAAACTGCCCAGAATATTATAAAATACAGAAATAAAGGAGGCTCATTCAAAAAGAAAGAAGATCTGCTAAAGATTTATGGCATAAACCAAAAGCTCGTGACGGCATACTTTGAATATATAATTATTCCGAAGCCCATGCCAAAACCTAAAAGTACCGCTCCTGCACTCAAAAAAGTTATTGAAAAGATGGTGGTCGAAAAAGAAGCGGCAAAGTTTGACCTTAATCTTGCCGATTCCGCACAACTTCAAATAGTGCGAGGAATTGGACCCGTACTCTCTGGTCGAATTATTAAGTATCGCGAACTCCTAGGAGGATATACAAGTACAACACAGCTTAAAGAGGTTTATGGCCTAGAAGAAGAGGTATATCAAAGGATGTTAAGTCATTTTGACATTCTCATTTCTTCGGCTAAGAAAATTAATATCAATGAAGACTCCATCAATTTCTTATCAAAACATCCTTATTTGAATTACAAAACCAGTAGAGCCATTGTGAAGTATCGCGCACAGCATGGAGACTACCAATCTGTAGAGGAGTTGAAAAAAATATATACCATCTCAGACTCATTATATCGTAGAATAGCTCCTTATCTGACAATAGAAAAAACAGAATAAGAATACCCTTTAGGGAAAATCAATATCCTTTTCTATTTTACATTCAGAACTTATCTCATGAGAGAAATACTTCAGTCTTACTTGCGAAGGTTAACCAATTTATCTGGTAACAGCCGTTCTATTTTATTGCCTAAGCTACCCGTAGGTCAATTTATAGATCTTCATGAATTTGATTTTGCTAGAAACGAGCCCTCTTTCAGCATCCTTGAGGGAATTCTATCCAGAAAAGCAAAAATCCCTTTATGTGAAATTCAAAATAGTAGAGACCAGGACTCAAATCGTTTGTCTCAAAAAATAAAACAACTCAAACGTGAGGATCATCTGATTTTCGAAGAGCGTGGAGCTAAAGATTTATACGTTGGATGGCCTTTTGTTAAAGGAAAATTTTCTGATGGCACATTAGTCAGATGCCCACTGCTATTTTTTCCTGTGGAATTGGATGCTGACAAAAAGGACTGGCATCTGATGAGTAGGAAAGATGTAAACGTGACCATGAATAAATCTTTTCTTCTAGCTTACGCATACTTCAATGGCTTGCCAGCCAATGAGAATCTATTGGAAAGAGTGTTTGATGATTTTGACAAAGAGAGCAAAGGCTTCAGGACAGACCTCTATGAATTATTAAAAGAAGAGCAATTAGAGATCAATTTTAATCAGGACAATTTCACTAATGAGCTATCCAGCTTCAAAACCTATAAACGATCTGAACTCGAACTTTCTGAAAAAGACGGTGAACTCAAATTGTTTCCAGAGGCTGTTGTCGGGATTTTTCCGCAAGCTGGCTCTTACCTTGTCCCAGACTACCTCACGCTTTTAGAGCACCCGAAACTTTCAACCTTAGAGCAGTTTTTCGCTGAACGTAATCTTGATGAAACCCAGAGTGAGGACACCTCCTACTATCGCTTTCTCAAACGTGTAAAGGAAGACCAGACCTTTACTCCATTCAAGATGGATGCTTATCAGGAAAACGTGATCAAAGCAGTCAAAAAAGGAAATTCTGCCGTTGTACAAGGCCCTCCAGGTACTGGCAAATCACAACTTATATGTAATCTGGTGGCTGATTACATTGCCAGAGGAAAGAATGTTCTCGTTGTCAGTCAAAAAAAAGCAGCTCTTGATGTTGTTTTCGAAAGATTAAAGGAAAAAGAATTAAACGATTTCATAGGATTACTTCACGATTTTAAAAATGATCGTAAGCCCATCTATGAACAACTCGAGGGGCAGATCAATAGAATGGAAGATTACCAGTCTGTGAATAATTCTCTTGATGCTATCCAACTTGAACGTAATTTTTTAAAAACAAGTAGGCGAATCGACCAGCTGGACGAAGAACTATCAGAATTTAAAGCGAGCCTGTTCGACGAAACCGAATGTGGCCTATCAGTGAAAGAATTATACCTCACTTCCGACCCTCATGCTCCTGCTGTTAGCTTGAACCTAGAATATCGAGATATAAAATTTAATGATCTAGACAGCTTCAAAAGAAAATTATACACTTATACTCAGTATGGGGAAGGTTTTCTCAACGAACACCACCCGTGGTTCAATAGAAAGCCCTTTATCAATTACAAAGTTTCTGATCTTAACTTGATTTCTAAACACCTAGAAGAGATCAAACTCTATATCAATGTGCTGGAAACAGTGACTGAAAAAGCCATAGGCAAAAAAGTGTCATTCGAAGATGTTGTAGAGATCATAAAAAAGTACTCGGAAATTGAGCATTTGGTTTCTGTTCTAAAAGATCCACTCGTTTATAACGCGCTTAATCTAGTGCTCAGAAATGCCCAACGAGTAGTGAGTAAGGAAAAACTCGTAGAAACTGAAAAGTTAGTGATGCAGAGTTATGAAGGGGAAGGCGCAGAACTTTCACTTTCTTCTGATGAGCTAGGTCGCTTTCAAGAGGCATTGGATAGAAGTTTGGATGCTCGTAAAAGCATTTTTAAATGGCTGCGGTGGAAGCTCTTTTCCAAAGACAAAATATTCATTACACGAGTACTGGTAAACAATGGACTGAAAAGTGATCGTGCTAGTTTTGATACGCTAGTTCAAAAAGTTGATAATCGACTCAACCTAGAGCATAACCTGAGTACATTAAAAGGTGAGCCAGCCTTAGGACCCTTTCCTCCTGGCAATTCCAAAGTAGAAATTAAAAATTGGTTTTTCTACCAAAAACAAGCAGCAGAAGCTCAAACCACACTAAATGAGATTCGTCACATGAACGAATACATTTCACCGCTTTCTCTTAATCAAACCGAATATACAAACAAGCTCAGCTCATTATTGACCGCTTTGAAGCCCATTGGTGAAAAATTGGAAGAATGGGAAGTTTACTTTTCCATTCCTCAGTTAAGGTTGATTTTTGCTGGTCAATTGGATGTTGAGCAATTACTTTCTTCACTGAAGAAAGATTTCGATTCGCTTTGTGAGTTTGATAAACTCCAAAATGAATTAAATGAGGATGAATTAAGAATCATCACCAAGCTACTAGAAGAAGAACCTCGCGTAAATGCTGACGATTGGTGGCGATTGTTCGATAACAGTCTCAGGTTGGCTTGGATCGAGCATATTGAACTAAAATTCCCGATACTCAGAGCTGTATCTTCTCAAAAATTTGAGGACATGCAAGCTGAGCTTCAAGAATGCGTGAAAAACAAATTAAGCATGAGTGTAGAAATACTCCTGCTCAAGGCAAGAGAACGAGTCTATAAGAATGTAGAATACAACCGACTCAACAATCGTGTCACTTACAGAGACCTATATCATCAAGTAACCAAAAAAAGAAGAATTTGGCCTGTAAGAAAAGTGATTGCCAATTACCCACGCGAAGTGTTCGACTTGATTCCATGCTGGCTGGCTTCGCCAGAATCTGCTTCCGCAATTTTCCCAATGGAAAAAGTATTTGATCTTGTGATATTCGATGAGGCCTCACAGTGTTTTGTTGAAAAAGGCATTCCTGCCATGTTCAGAGGAAAGCAGGTGGTTATTGCTGGTGACGACAAGCAACTTCGCCCCAATGATTTATACCAAGTACGCTGGGAGGAAGAAAATGATCAAGACGTAATCGAACTGGATTTTGATTCATTGCTCAATCTTGGCAGTCAATACTTGATGCAAGTCCAGCTCAATGGCCATTATCGAAGTAAAAATCTTGACCTCATTCGATTCTCCAATGATCACTTCTATGATCAACGCTTAAAAATGCTTCCAGACTTCAACGACTTGAACAAGGATCAAACTGCCATTGATTATGTGAAAGTTGAAGGCTTTTGGCAGAAAAACACCAATCATGAGGAGGCCGTTCGAGTGGCACAAATCATTCAAGGTCTACTTAAAAAGAATTCCAAACTGGAAATTGGAGTGGTCACTTTTAACGCCACTCAGCAAATGTATATTTTAGATTTTTTAGAAGAGTATTCGCTCGAAAACAACTTTACCATACCAGAATCACTCATTGTTAAAAACATAGAAAACATTCAGGGAGATGAAAAAGATGTGATCATTTTCTCTACCGTTTACGGTCCAGATCTAAATGGCAAAATGAACATGAATTTTGGGAGTTTAAATGCTGAAGGCGGAGAAAACAGACTGAATGTAGCAATAACTAGAGCCAGAGAAAAAATCTATTTGGTCACTAGTATCATGCCTCAGCAACTCCACGTAGAAGAGGCCAAAAACGAAGGGCCTAAGCTACTCAAAAAATACTTGGAATATGCTTACGCCATTTCAGAAAGGACTCTCACTCGTGCAGAAAAATCAACTGACAATCACTCGTCTTCTTGGTTTTTAAAAGACAGAATTCAAGCACTTGGATTTGATCATTTCAAAACATTGGAAATCGACCACACACTTCCTTTTGTGGATTTGGCAATTAAGAACAAAGACCAATATGTAGCAGCTTTAATCACCGATGACGACTTGTATCATCATGATATTTCTATAAAAGCATCTCATGTGTACAGGCCCTTTACGCTAAAACAAAAAAATTGGAAATTCGAAATGATATCCAGTCGTCAGTTTTGGATGGACTCAGAACATATCAAAGAAAGAATCAATAGATTGATTACTAGAGCAATAGACGAGTAATTTATTCTTGTTCTTCAGGTTTTTGGATTTTCAATCCAAAGGATAGTATACCAGGCAGTTGTTCCATTCTCATGAATTGCTTTACTTTAAAAGAATACGATCCAGCATAAGAAAATTTCTGGTCTTCAAATACTGGCACTCCACGATCAAACAAATCTCCCAATCCTTCTCCGATTGGTTCCCCAGTTTTTTTATCAAAAAGGATCAACTCCTGCAGCTCAGACGAAAGAATTTCTCCAGTAGAATCTTCAAGGTAGTACTTTAAAAAAAGATTGTAATATGGGTAATTCACCGAATATCTGACGTTATATTGAATTTGGTAGGCTGACGTGGTGTCTTCAATTTCAAATTGAAATGCAACTAGGGAATCTAAGTGCCAAAGTCCTTCCTGAATATCAGATTGTTCATCAATAACGGTATTACTACTGCAAGCCATTATTGACGCGGCAAGTCCACTCACAACCAATAATTGATAGATAGATTTAAGCATAAGATTAATCAGGTTTTTTCTTATTGAATTTATTTTTTCCTCCTCGCTTTTTATTGCGACGATTTTTATTTTTTGGCTTTCCTCCTTTACGGAATTTTTTATCCATTCGCTCTAAATCACTGTTCAGAGATTGAGACTCACGGTTCTCTCCTCCCACCTTATCTTCTAATAAGGTTTCTGGTTTTTTGCCGTCTTGGTTCAGCTTTTGAATTTCTTTTACTCGATCCGCACCAAGCGCGATCCATGCGTTGTCGTTTTTGTAACCAAACCACATGATTTTTCTGAAGATATCAGTCTTCTGCAATCGAGCTTCTCCTTTATCAGTCAATAGACCTGCTTCTACTTTTGGGATATCTTTGAGAGCATCCATGTATGTCTCCAATTCATAGTTGAGACAACATTTAAGTCGACCACACTGACCAGACAGCTTACTTGGATTCAATGATAGATTTTGATATCTCGCTGCTGAGGTGGATACATTTTTAAAATCCGTCAACCACGTAGAGCAACAAAGTTCACGTCCGCAAGATCCAATACCACCTAACCTTCCAGCTTCTTGTCGCAGACTGATTTGTCGCATTTCGACACGAATTTTAAATTCTCCGGCCAATCTTTTGATCAATTCTCTAAAATCTACACGCTCGTCCGCGGAATAATAAAAAGTGGCTTTAGAATTGTCAGCTTGATATTCGACATCTGTGAGCTTCATTTCGAGTTTCAACTCATTGATAATCTCACGAGAACGAAACATGGTAGGGTTTTCTCGATTTTGAACAGAATCAAGCTTTTCAAGGTCTTTTTGAGAAGCCACACGATAAATACTACGGATCTCATCATCGTTTTTAACCTTCTTTTTATTCATCTGAAGGCGGACTAATTCTCCTTGTAAGGATACATAGCCAATATGGTGACCGTTGGGCACATCTACTACCACGGGGTCACCTGGATATATCTCTATGTCATTCGAATTGCGGAAAAAATCTTTGCGGCCATTTTTAAATCTTACTTCAAAAATGTCAAATTGATATTTGGCAGGAGTCTCCATATTGGAGAGCCAGTCAAAAGTATTCATCTTGTTGCAGCCTCCACTGCTACAACCGCCGTTACTCTTACATCCTTTTATACTTCCGTCTGCAGCGGTCAATGTGCTGCAAGTACTGCATCCCGACATCTTGTCCTCGCTTATATTAGCCTTAAATATAATGAAGAATTGTTATCCCCATTATTAACAAATGACGGTAAATTTTTCTAACCGATAGATTGTCAGAGTGACAACAAATCCTGACCGATATCCTTTCGGTAATTCATGCCATCCCATTGGATAGATTGCAAGTTTTCATAGGATTGATCAAGAGCTGACTGAATATCAGTCCCTAATCCTGTAGAAGCTATTACTCTCCCTCCATTGGTTACTATCTGATCTCCTTGATGTGCTGTACCAGCATGAAAAACAATGCCTTTGAAGGCATTATTCAAACCAATCATTTTTCTTCCTTTTTCATACGATCCAGGATATCCTTCTGCTACGGCTACTACAGTGGTGGCTGTTTCTGGTTTTATTTCTAGCGTTTCCTGAGCCAGTTCCCTTTTTGCAGCAGCTGCTAAATGTGAGAGCATATCTGACTTAATTCTTGGCATGACAACTTCTGTCTCAGGATCTCCCATTCTTACATTATATTCTATCACAAAAGGTTCGCCATTTACATTCATTAATCCAATAAAAAGAAACCCAATAAAATCGATCCCATCCGCTTGCAATCCATTTACTGTTGGTTTGATCACTTTATCATCCACCTTTTTCATGAAATTCTCATCGGCAAAAGAAACTGGTGAAACGGCGCCCATACCTCCTGTATTTGGCCCTGTGTCTCCTTCTCCAATTCGCTTATAATCTTTCGCTTCGGGAAGTGTCATATACGACTTGCCGTCAGTCAATACAAAAACTGAAAGTTCGATGCCATGCAGGTACTCTTCAATCAATACTTTGCTGCTGGCCGCACCAAACTGACCGGCAAGCATTTCTTTCAAGGCATGTTCTGCTTCCTTAATATCCTCCGTTATGATCACACCTTTGCCTGCAGCCAATCCATCAGCTTTGAGTACATAGGGTGCTTTTACCTTCGATAAAAACTTTATTCCCTCGGCTAAACTATCAGCAGTTACCGTCAAAGAACCTGCTGTTGGGATATTGTTTCTAACCATAAAGGCTTTAGAGAAGTCTTTACTACCTTCTAATTGAGCCCCGACTTCATCTGGCCCAACCATCAAAATATTTTTGAGTTCCTCTTTTGAGGCAAAGTAATTTCGAATGCCCTTCACTAATGGTTCCTCTGGTCCAACTATGACTAAGTCAATCTTTTTGTCCAATACTTGCTGTCCCAACTCTTCAAAATCATTCACACCAATATTGAGGTTGGCACCTACAGTTGCCGTACCAGCATTTCCTGGTGCTATAAACAGTTCGTTACAATTTGGGCTTTGTTTGATTTTCCAAGCCAGCGCGTGTTCTCGCCCTCCAGCTCCTATTACGAGTACGTTCATGAATTCATTCGATTTTACCCATTCAATGGGATATATTTCCTCGACTTCTGCGCCGATCAAATTAGTTTTTTTCAACCTCGCCTAGCAGATATTTTGCAAGGTTTTAGTCAAGAGCAAAATTAATCCAATTCATGAATCCACTGCGGTAATGAGAAAATATCTGGGCTTTAATTGGCGTGTTCAGACATGAACTTGATTCGCATCAAACGAACCTCATCTTCTGAATACCCATCTTGTTCTAGTTCGTCCATTGCGATATCCAAATCGTCTGTGTCGGCAGTCATGAAATAGTCCAAGAGATCATCTTGTCGATCATCATCTATAAACTGATCGATATAGTAGTCCAAGTTAAGTTTAGTGCCTGAAAAACAAATGTTTTCTATCTCAGTCAAAACTTGATCGAAAGAAATATTCTTGATATCTGCCACTTCCTCTAAATCTACTTTTCGATCAATTTGTTGTATCAAGAAAATCTTGATTTTCGATTTATTGACCGCAGATTTGATGACCACATCGGATGCGGTTTCTAATTCATTTTCAACAACGTAATTGGAAATAGCATCAATAAAAGGTTTGCCAAACTTCATGACCTTACCCATGCCTACGCCATTGACTTGTGCTAGATCTTCTTTGGTTGTTGGGTAGCTCGTGGCCATTTCCTCCAGAGAAGGGTCTTGAAAGATCACATATGGGGGCAAATTCTTTTGTTTTGCAACCTTTTTTCGAATGCCTTTTAATATATCAAATAAGTCTTCATCGTGCGCCTTACCATTTGCATCTACTCCGTTGTCATGATCCAAATTTTCAACTGTATAATCATGATCTCTAGATAGCTCCACTGAAAAAGGTTTCGTAAGAAATTCATGCCCCTTATCGGTCACTTTGAGCACACCAATATTCTCGATATCCTTTGTTAGGAATTCGTTTAATAAAGTTTGACGTACCACAGATCTCCAAAAGACTTCTGTCTCATTTTTGCCAATGCCATATACATCCAAATTGCTATGGTTATAACTTTTGACATATTGACTTTCAATACCTCTAATTACATTTACAAGGTGCTTGATGCCAAATCGTTCTTCTGTTTTAATCGAAGTTTGTATGACTTGTTGGATAAATTCTTGACCTTCAAATAACTCTTTGGGGTGTGCGCAATTATCGCACAACCCTTCGTCAGAGCAATCAGGATCCATATATTCTTCACCAAAATAATGGAGAAGCTGTTTTCTTCGACACACAGAAGACTCAGCATAAGAGGAAACTTCTTCTAAAAGCAATTTTGCATTTTCTCTCTCAGTGACTGGTTTATCCTTATTGAACTTTTCAAGTTTGATAATATCATCAAGAGTATAAAACAAGATGCATTTGCCTTCCAATCCATCGCGACCAGCTCGTCCTGTTTCTTGATAATACCCTTCCAAGGATTTGGGTGCATCATAATGTACCACAAATCTGACATCTGGCTTGTCAATCCCCATTCCAAAGGCAATAGTTGCTACTATCACATCTATGTCTTCGTTGAGAAAGCCGTCTTGATGCTTCATTCGTAAATTACTATCTAGCCCTGCGTGATAAGGCGCCGCATTGACATCATTTACTTTGAGTAGCTCTGCTATTTCTTCTACTTTTTTTCTACTCAAACAGTAGATTATCCCTGACGTACCTTTTTGTTCTTTTACAAACCTGATGAGTTGTTTCTTTACATCAACTTTAGGTCTGATTTCATAATAAAGATTTTTTCTATTAAAAGAAGACTTAAACACGTCAGCTTCTTCCATTTGGAGATTCTTCTGGATATCCAATTGGACTTTAGGCGTGGCTGTCGCCGTCAAGGCAATGATGGGTATATCACCAAACTGACCTATGATGGATTTAATTTTTCGATACTCCGGGCGAAAGTCATGTCCCCATTCTGAAATACAATGTGCTTCATCAATAGCAGCAAAGGATATTTTGGCTTGGGATAAAAACTCTATGTTTTCCTCCTTAGTCAATGATTCAGGTGCTACGTAAAGTAGTTTTACTTTGCCTGATAAGGTATCCGCTTTCACTCGCTTCATCTCAGTTTTATTGAGAGTCGAGTTCATGAATTGGGCATTCACTCCGAAAGCATTGAGCTGATCTACTTGATTTTTCATCAGTGCTATAAGCGGCGAAATGACTATCGCTGTACCTTCACTGATTATTGCTGGTAACTGATAGCACAGAGATTTTCCGGCTCCTGTCGGCATCAATACGAATGTATTTCGCCCCGAAAGTAGGTTGTTTATGATTTGTTCTTGATTCCCTCGGAAATTACTAAAGCCAAATATTTCTTTCAGTTTTCCCCTCAGTTCATCCTCCTGGCATGCAATCATCTTCTTCTCAATTTATATACCGGATACATAATTTAACAAAAAATGAGCTAACCATAGTTAGCCTTGCAAAATTTCGTTTCCGGTCGCTGGTTAATTATTATTTAAATTATACAAATACCATGATAAAATCAATTGAAATTGAATGATCCTATCACAATTCTATTACTAATTCTTTGATTGATTAGTTACGCATACTATTATTCTCCTTCTATATTTGCCATCCAATAATTCATTAAAAATGAAATCAGAAGTTTTTGTAGTAATAATGGCAGGAGGTGTTGGAAGTAGGTTTTGGCCGTATAGTCGAAACACAAGACCCAAGCAATTTATTGATGTATTGGGCAATGGTAAATCACTTCTACAAATGACCTACCAGCGTTTTCTGTTAACAACAAGCAAAGATAACATATTGGTTGTAACTAATGACATATATGCGGATTTGGTGCAAGAACAGTTGCCTGACATGAATCCAGAACATATTCTGACGGAACCAGCTAGGAGAAATACTGCTCCATGCATCGCTTATGCTGCATACAAAATCCGAAAGCAAAATCCCGATGCTGTGATGGTAGTGACACCAGCAGATCATGCCATTTTTCAAGAAGAAAATTTCACCAAGGTAATTAAAACAGCAACCACTGCTGCTGTAGGTTCTGACAAACTACTAACTGTAGGGATCACGCCTAACCGCCCTGAAACTGGATATGGATATATCCAATACTTAGAAAGTGAAAATGAAGTAAAAAAAGTAAAGACTTTTACAGAGAAACCCGAATTAGCTTTGGCTAAGAAGTTTTTAGAAAGTGGCGATTTTGTATGGAATGCAGGGATTTTTGTTTGGTCTATTCCGGCAATTGTTAAATCTTTTGAACTTTCATTACCTGATATAGCTGAAGCCTTCGATGCAGGAGATTCAGAATATTACGAAAAGGGTGAGAAATCATATATCGATCGAATTTATCCACAATGCGAAAACATATCCATCGATTATGGCATTTTGGAAAAATCAAAAGAAGTCTATGTTGTGCAGGGCACTTTCGATTGGTCTGATTTAGGATCTTGGAATTCTCTTCACGAAATCAGAGAAAAGGATGAAAACGATAATGTGATAGATGGGCAAGTTATTCTTGGCGATTGCAAAGACAATATTGTCAAATCGGAAACAAAAAGATTACTTGTACTTGACAATCTGGAAGGCTACCTCGTTGGAGATTTTGATGACGTACTAATCGTTTGCAAAAAAGATCAAGACGCCCAATTTCGAGAATATGTAGCGCAAGCCAAAAAACTAAAAGGCGACAAATATCTCTAGCTTCGCTGCCTCATACTTTCGAATAAGATAACTCCAGCGGCTACAGATACATTTAAAGAATCAATCTGGCCTACGATAGGAATCATCAATTTCTCATCAGCTGCATTGAGCAATTCTTCAGAAATTCCATCCTCTTCAGAACCCATGATAATGGCCGTTGGGATAGACAAATCAGCATCAAATACTTTTTTTTCTGTCTTTTCTGTACAAGCAACAATTTGAAAACCACTGTCTTTCAAATACTTGATGGAGTGTGTCAAACTATCTTCTTTGCAAATGGGCAGGTAACTTAATGCTCCTGCAGAGGTTTTAACGGCATCAGAGTTAATCATCGCTCCTCCTTTGGTCGGAATAATCACTCCATTTACGCCCGCACACTCTGCGGACCTACAAATCGCTCCAAAATTTCGAACGTCAGTCACTCGATCCAAGATCAGAACCAATGGAGCCAATCCGTTTTCATAGCTGTTTGCCACAATATTGTGCAGCGTAACAAAATCTATTGGAGAAACAAATGCTACTACTCCTTGATGGTTTTTTCTGGTCAATCGATTGAGCTTTTCTACTGGCACTTTAGACACAGTTACCATTGACCCTCTGAGCAATTCAACCAATTCCTTAGTCAAATCATTCTTTAAGTCCTTTTGAAGAAATATCCGCTCTATGGTTTTTCCTGATTTGATCGTTTCGATTACGGCACGGGTGCCAAATATCATATTATCAGGTTCTTCTTTTCTTGGGGGTCGTTTTACAAATCTCCGGTTCTCCATTTTTGTACTGCCGTAAACCACGCCTTATTGAGCGACTTCTCGCGAATGAGGGAATAGTGGTATTGAACAAATAAGTTGCGTGTTTTGGCAAAAATAAACTTTAAATCACCATCGAATGTCTTATACTCCCATATTTCTAACTCCTCTTTTTTTGTAACTACTTCTGGCGGACCAAATGCGATATAAATCATGCCTCGATCTGTCTTCCATCCATTTTTATAATCCGTAAATAGCGCGTTAGCAAACTTCACTGATCGAAAATATTTTTTAATCGTTTCAGAGGCCAGTTTCTTATCATCAATATGGCTGAGCCAAAAATTATTAAAAGCCAATTTCTTATCTTCTGCGCTGTTCAGTTCTTCAAACTCATCGCCAGTACAGATATATTTCAGCGCTTCGATCAGCTCCCCAACTTTTTTATTTCGAGGGTAATATTCCTTGTGACTTAAAATAGACACCCCTTTGTCCGAAGCTGTATCATTCTGAATAAAATATAAGTAATCAGCTTCATTGAGCATCATACCCCGCCTAAAAGCCAATCGCTTTTTTATCTGTAGCATTTCGCCAGAAGCTACTCCATCCACTACCATGGGTGGGATGGCAGCGGGAAAATTTTCTTCATACAGGTAGGCATGGAATTGATCTTTTTGACTAGCATCATCAATATCTTCAAACCAAACTGAATCCGATTTTTTATACCCCTCGTAAAACATGGCTTCATTATCCCCACCATAAATAATGTTGGCTAATGGAAATGCCAAAGAAGCATTGATTGGAATTCCATACAAGTAAGGTTTCCCTAAAAAGGAAAATTGTACTACCAAATAATTACTCTCCTCTTGAGCATAAAAATCCAATTCAATTACATTCTTAATAAACCCAGAATCAACTTTTACTAAGATTGGCTCTATTAAACTTTCTTGCCCTGAATTAATTTTTTTCTGCTCATACAATTCAAACTCTTCAAGCTTATCTGAAGGAAGCACCTTCACCAAATGAAAAGTTAAAATCAGTTTATAAAGGGAGTCTTGTTGTGCAATTTGATAATCAATTTTGACTGGGTCATGATTGTAGAGGTAACTAAAGTTTTCTTTCGTTAGGTCGTGAGCATTCATATTTGGCCCTGAAACCATCAAGATAATTAGAACTAAAGCAGTATAGAAGTATTTGAAAATGCACATGAAACTAATATAAATCAAATTGGACACTAACCTATAAAATTGACTTATTTTTGCGCCCTATGGCAACATACACTACAGAAATAGCCTCGGACAAAATAGTATCCGACAACCCCATTCATCAAAGATTGCTTCAGGCCTACTATGAGGCTATGCCATTTGTGAAAGGTAAAGTCCTCGAACCTGGATGTGGTGAAGGTCGTGGTATTTCCGTTCTTTCACCATTGGCTGATAGCTATTTGGCTCTGGACAAAATCGAAGAAGTGGTGGAGAATCTAAAACCCAAATTTCCTGAAGTTGAATTTAGAGCTGCGGTCTTTCCTCCTTTTGATCAGATCGAAGACAATTCATTTGATACAGTCATTACCTTTCAGGTGATCGAGCATATTAAAAATGACAAACTGTTTCTAGAAGAAATTCACCGAGTGCTAAAACCAGGCGGACAAGCGGTCATTACGACACCTAATATTAAAATGTCACTCTCGAGAAATCCATGGCACGAAAGGGAGTACACCAATCAGGAACTAAAAGACTTAGCGGGTAGCATTTTTTCGCAAGTAGACATGAAAGGTATTGCGGGCAACGAAAAGGTGATGGAATACCATGAACAAAACAGGACTTCAGTAGCTCGAATTACCAGATTCGATGTTTTCAATTTGCAATACAGATTGCCGAATGCGCTATTGAGAATTCCATATGATTTACTCAATAGGCTCAATAGAAACAATCTGCAAAAACAAGATGAAGGGCTTGTCACCGAGATAGAACGGACAGATTATTTCTTAAGAGAAGAGCACGAAGAGAATCTGGATCTTTTTTGTGTAGTCACCAAATAGTAGTTGTACAAAATCACATTTTATATAGCTTTGCCAAACAGTACAACGGGTCGTTAGCTCAGCTGGTTTAGAGCGCCGCCTTGACAGGGCGGAGGTCGCTGGTTCGAATCCAGTACGACCCACATTTTATTAAAGAGGTTACTTCAAGTAACCTCTTTAATTTTATACCTCCACTCACACCAATTATTAACCACCCTCAATTTTTTGATTTGCCATATTGCATGGGATTGATGTACCTTTCTTTTTCTATTAAATCAAATACCTGAAAAATGAAACAGCTTTTAACCCTCCTTCTTATTTTCGGAACGCTTACGGTTAGTGCCCAAAAAAGAAAATCATCAAGTTCTACACCTCAGTCAGTGCTCAGCGAAACTTCAGTTGATGGAATGAAGTTTCGTCATGTGGGCCCAGCACTCATGTCTGGACGTATTGCTGATTTTGCCGTCAATCCAGCAAACCCAACAGAATACTATGTGGCCGTGGCCTCAGGTGGCGTTTGGAAAACAACCAATAACGGAAATACCTATGAGCCCATTTTCGATGGTCAGGGAAGTTATTCTATTGGTGTAGTCACCATGGATCCAAACAACTCCAATGTGATCTGGGTGGGCACTGGTGAAAACAACAATCAAAGAAGTGTGGCTTATGGCGATGGAATTTATAAATCCTTGGATGGTGGAAAAACATGGCAACAAATGGGTCTGAAAAATTCTGAGCATATCGGCTCAATCGTAGTCGATCCCAACAATTCAGATGTGGTGTATGTGGCAGCCATTGGACCATTATGGAACGATGGTGGTGATAGAGGGCTTTATAAAACCACAGATGGGGGTAAAAACTGGGAACTCATATTACATATTGACAAACACACAGGAATAAACGAAGTACACATGGATCCTAGAAATTCGGATGTACTTTATGCTACTTCTCACCAAAGAAGACGGCATGTATTTACTTATATAGGCGGAGGGCCAGGTTCTGGTATTCATAAGTCAACAGATGGAGGAAAAAACTGGAAGGAAATCAACAGCGGCTTACCTAAAGTAGATTTAGGCAGAATCGGTTTGGCGATTTCACCAGCTAACCCTGAATACATTTATGCGATTGTAGAAGCCGCCAGAGGAGAAGGAGGGTTTTATATTTCTACTACCAGAGGCGAGTCTTGGGAAAAAAGAAGTAGCTATTCTTCTAGTGGAAATTACTACCAGGAAATCATAGCAGATCCTGTAAACCCAGATAAAATCTACAGTATGAACACCTGGATGCAAGTGTCTGTGGATGGTGGCCGTACCTTCAAAAATGTAGGTGAAGACGCCAAACATGTGGACAACCATTGTTTATGGATCAACCCTGCTAACACTAATCATCTGCTTGCTGGATGTGACGGCGGCATTTATGAAACTTGGAATAGTGGAAAACACTGGTCCTACAAGGCCAACCTTTCCATCACTCAATTCTACAAAGTCTCTGTGGATAATGCCAAACCTTTCTATAATATCTATGGAGGTACTCAGGACAACAATAGTCTCGGTGGACCGTCCAGAACAGTGAGCGCCAGCAGCATTGTCAATTCGGACTGGTACATCACTCAGGGTGGCGACGGATTTGAAACGCAAATTGACCCTGAAAACACAGACATCGTATATGCGCAATATCAGTATGGAGGACTGACTCGATACGACAAGAAAAGTGGAGAGCAAAAAGGCATTCAGCCCAAGGAAAGAAAAGGAGAAAACGAATACCGTTGGAATTGGGATGCACCACTTCAAGTAAGTGCTCATCAGCCGCAGCGACTCTACTTCGCCGCCAATAAGCTTTTCCGGAGTGACGACCGAGGAGATAGTTGGGAAGTGTTAGGAGATGATCTGACTGCTCAAATCGATAGAAACAAATTGGAAGTCATGGACAGAATCTGGAGTGTAGATGCTGTCGCCAAAAACCGCTCTACTTCTCCTTATGGAACAATTGTCGCATTCTCTGAATCACCATTAGATGAAAATCTATTGGTGGTAGGAACCGATGACGGATTGATTCAAATCTCAAAAGATGGGGGACAATCCTGGAGAAAATCATCAAGTTTTCCAGGCATTCCTGCCAATACTTATGTGAATATGGTATTCACTTCTAAGCATGATAAGAATGTAATTTATGCGGTATTTAACGACCATAAAAGAGGCAATTTCAAACCTTACGTTTTGAAATCTTCGGATCAGGGAACCAGCTGGAAGAGCATCAGCGCAAACCTTCCAGAAAGAGGTTCGGCCTATTGCATAGAAGAAGACCACAAAGATGCCAATTTGCTTTTTGCAGGTACAGAATTCGGTGCTTTCTTCTCCGACAATGGCGGACAAGAATGGAAGCAGCTCAAAGCTGGATTACCAACTATCGCGGTGCGCGACATAGCCATACAAAAAGATGAAAATGATTTGGTACTGGGTACTTTCGGACGTGGTTTCTATGTGCTCGATGATTACTCTGCATTGAGAAATGTGAGTAGCACGTTGAGCAAAAACGCTGAGCTGTTCCCTGTGAGAGAAGGTCTACTTTTCGAATATTCTTACCCGTACGGGCTGAAAGGAAAATCCATGCAAGGAGACAACTTCTATACGGCTGAAAACTTAGGCTCTGAAGTAATATTTACTTATTTCATTAAAGACGATATCAAATCGAAAGCTGATCAAAGGAAAGAACAGGAAGCTGAAAACGTGAAGAAAAAAGCTAACAACTACTTCCCTTCCTATGAGGCTCTAAAAGCGGAAAAAGAAGAAGAAAAACCAGTACTTCTCTTCACCATTCAAGATGCTAAGGGTAACATAGTAAGAAAACTCAGCACTACCCCGGCAAAAGGTATCAACCGGCTCAACTGGGACTTGCGCAATACAGCTAAGGGTCCGATTGACTTAAGCACACCGGCTTTCTACAATCCATGGGCAGGTACCAATGAAGGCACGATGGTCGCTCCAGGCAATTATTCAGTTGTGATGTCTTCTATCGTAGCTGGCCAAGAATCTGTGCTCGGCAAGCAATCATTCAATTTGATTCCGATCAATAATACGACGCTTCCTGCATCTGATAGAGCAGCTTTGGCGGAGTTTATGACCAAAGTAGGGAAACTCGAAGGCAGAGTATCTAGTGTGTCACAAGCTCTGAGCGAAATGAAAGGCGAGATGAAATACATGAATGCAGCCATTCTCGCGACTCCAAAATCACAAAGCGAATTGTTGGCGTCTTACAATGCCATCGAAGAAGAGCTGAATGCCTTGAGCATCAAAGTGAATGGCGATCCATACAAAGCCAAACTCGATATGGGACAAGTACCTTCCTTGAGCAGCCGCGTCGGGTCACTCGGATGGGAACAAGCCACTTCAACTTCTGCACCTACACAGACACACCGAGATGTATATAAAATCACGGTAGAAGAACTAGAGCCAATATACGCTGCCACCAAAGAACTGCTAGAAGTGAAAATGGCAGCTTTCAAGAAAGAATTGAAAGCCGCTGGCGCGCCATATACGCCAAGGAATTTGAGGTATTTGGATTAGTGATTTTCATCCATAGCTCAGGATTTAAACCCTGAGCTATGGATGTTTTAAATTCTGATCAAATCAACAAAAAGTGCTGTCGCAACGGTGTCACCTTTTGTTTTGGTATTATTTTTAATTTCGACTGAATTGTTACGCGCAGAACTATGTCAATTTTTTATAAACTGCATTTTTACAAAGATGAGGACGGAGAATATACTAAACCAGTTAGTGCAAGTATCTCTGAAATAGAAAGAATCATTGAAAATAAATGGCCAAGTGAAGGATATCTGGAAGATCTAAAGATTATTAATATTTCAGATAATCAAAATAACCAAATTCTTCTTCACAATTGTAGAAGAGGTGTGTATGAGGTTTATTATCTAGATTCTGGAAATAACAAATATCATTATCATAAAAAAAGTAGAATTGAATTGATTTTAGAATCGATGCGTTACTTTTTTGTTTCTGATTTTTCCAAACTAAAAGTTAGTCTAAACAAGACAACAAAAGATAGAAAATATTTAAGAGAAGAGCTTCTCAAAAATCATAATTACACTCTTACTCCGAAGAGAAATTGGAAGGAATTAAAATGGTTTTTTACTTTAGGTATTCCGTACATCTTAATGTTTACATTTTTCGAATTCTCAATTCTTAATCAAAAGAACCAGAATGAATTCAGTATAATAATGTCACTTATAATTTTTGCTCTTGGGCTTTTTCTTTGGCTTCCTGGACTACTAATACATTGGCAATACTATAAAGACAACGCCAATCTCAGAATTATAGTCACAAAAGGTAATCCCGAAATTCTCGTTGAATATGGTGATATCAAAAAGCGATTTCTGAAAAATGATATTAAAACTGTTCTAAAAACAACAATTGAAAAAGAATCATTAAACGTTGTTGTTGGAGGTCGAGTCCCATGGCTGTTTTATGGATATACCGAAATTGAATTTGAATCAGGTGAAATTATTAATTTAACTAATTTACTAGTTGATCAGTTATTCATCCTTGATAAATTCAAAAACGACAATGTCAAAAGAGGATTAGTTCAAAGAACATTTCCTATCATCAGAAGAAGAACATTTTTAAGCACTGGCTAATCCCGGTTGGTCGTAGTTGAATTGCTACTAAAGCTTTCTAGGCATTTGAAATTCCCAAATCAGAGAAGAACACATCACACTGCCTGTCGACGGACAGGGATGCACTCAATCACGTGATTAGTTGTCATTTCGAACGACAGAGAGAAATCTTCTTGACCTTATAAGTGCAATTAAATTTTGATGAGATTTCTCCTTCGTCGAAATGACAAAAAACTATAGACACAGTTTAAGGTATCAAAGCAACTGCTCCTGAAAATGCACCTTCTGGTATTGCGAAGGCGTGTGATTGGTTAGGGACTTAAACTTTCGGTTGAAGTTGGAAAGGTTCACAAAGCCGGAGCGATAGCAGACTTCTGTTACGTTTATCTCCTTATTGAGCAACAGTTTGCACGCATGTGCCACGCGTAGTTCATTCAAGAAACTCACATACGTCTTTCTGGTTCTTTGTTTGAAGTAACGGCAAAAAGCAGACGGCGTCATATTCGCCACCTCCGCCACTTCATCCAACGTGATCGGACGATGGTATTCTTTCATGGTAAACTGGAAAATGTCATTCAAGCGCTTGCCTTCAGATTCATCCACATTCAAGTTGTGAGGCTCATTGGACAGCCATTGGTGTTCGTCGGTTTGGCTTAGTAAGTTAAAAATGTTGAGTAGGGAAATGATTTTGGTTATCCCATCATGCTCTTCGATCTCAGTTATGATTTTGGATACCCGTCGTTTGGCATCGCCATTCAGTTTGAGGCCTCTCACACTTTTTCGCATAAAATCGTTGACACTGCGCATCTCAGGCAACTCAAAAAAGTCCTTGCCAAAACTTTCTGAATCAAAAAACACACAAATTGCATGACACATTTCTGTACTATCCTCCTCATAATAAGAAGGATCACTCTTTAAAACATGCGGGACATTAGCTCCAAAAATAAATACATCGCCTTCTGAGAAATTGCCGATATAGTCCCCTTGGATCACCGTACCATGGCCTTTAACAATCAGTGTAATTTGCGATTCAGGATGCTGGTGAAGAATATCATAGAACTGGGGCATGATATCGATCTGTACCCTAAATGAGGAATCGTCTGTCTTCGGAATTTTAAATGGTAAAACCTTCATAACTCATCAAATTATCATTTTCTAATTGCTGCTTCATCGATCAAATGCGCTGAATAGTACCACTATTCACTACAAAAGATATTATTTATACATTAATATCAAAACAAACCCTTATATGATGTTAATATAGTATTAGTATCAATCAAATATTGATAAGCCACGCATTTTCCCTTGCTCTACTTTTACAAAAATTTTAAATTGGTTGAGAAAGTCATATAAACAGAAGGAGCCAGCCTTGTTCCCAATGATTGACTCTGATTCACCTAAGGATATTTAAACAGTAAAGACATGAAAATTAATTGGCAAGGCGTATACCCCGCAATTACCACCAAGTTTGATGCAAATGACAATCTTGATTTGGATGCCTTCAAAAAAAATCTTGAAGTGCAGCTTGAATCAGGCATACACGGTGTCATCTTAGGCGGTACATTGGGCGAAGCCAGTACCCTCACAGAGGAAGAAAAAGATGTGTTGATCAAAAGCACTATCGAAGTGACTAAAGGAGATATTCCGGTGGTGATCAACATTGCGGAGCAAAGCACAAGAGGAGCCATAGCTGCAGCCAAAAGAGCAGAAAGCAATGGAGCCAATGGATTGATGCTCTTGCCTCCGATGAGATACAAAGCGGACGATAGAGAAACCGTAGAATATTTCAAAGCAGTGGCGAATTCAACTTCTTTACCGATCATGATTTACAACAACCCTGTAGATTATAAGATTGAGGTAACGATCGACATGTTCGAAGAGCTTCTGCCTTGTACTAACATCCAAGCAATCAAAGAATCAACCAGAGACGTAACTAATGTGACTCGCTTAAAATCTAAGTTCGGAGATAGATACGCAGTACTTTGTGGTGTAGACACGCTGGCCATGGAAACTTTAATCAATGGTGCCGACGGTTGGGTTGGTGGATTGGTTTGTGCTTTTCCAGCAGAAACAGTAGCTATTTATGAGCTATTCAAGGCAGGCAGAATTTTAGAAGCTGCTGCTATCAATCGCTGGTTCATTCCACTTTGCGAATTGGATTTACATCCAAAATTGGTTCAATACATCAAATTAGCAGAAGTGGCAGAAGGCATCGGAACCGAACATGTAAGAGCACCACGATTGCCAATCATCGGTAAGGAAAGAAAAGAAGTATTGGAGATCATTGATGCAGGCATAAAGTCAAGACCAATACTTCCTGATTATAAGGCTTTGGCTGTATAAATAAATAGGATTAAAAGCCGTCATTGCGAGTGCAACGAAGCAATCTCGTTCTATTAAAAGTGATAAGATTGCTTCACTATGTTCGCAATGACGTTAAAATTATTCATTCATTCAAAATTACCCCATGCACGGAAACAACAGGATAGGATTCGAATTATCAGACAAAGGAACAGCTACACTGCAATCTTTTAACCCGGCCACGGCAGAGACTAGAGCAGGTCAATTCAAAGGAGCAACTGGAGAAGATATCGAGGCAGCTATGGCAAAAGCCGAAACGGCTTTCGGCAGGTATAGTCAAACCTCACCTGAACAAAGGGCTCAATTCTTAGAAGCCATTGCAGATGAAATTCTAAGTCTTGGCGATGAGTTGGTGCAAGCAGCGATGGAAGAATCTGCTTTGCCAGAAGGACGAATCGTTGGTGAACGTGGTCGTACCATGGGGCAGTTGAAATTATTCGCTTCACTACTACGAGATGGAGCATGGGTAGAAGCCACCATCGATACGGCGCAACCTGATCGAGAGCCGCTACCAAAACCTGACATCAGAAAAATGCTCAGGCCTATTGGTCCAGTGGTAGTATTTACGGCAAGTAATTTTCCTTTGGCATTTTCTACTGCAGGAGGAGACACCGCTTCAGCATTGGCTTCAGGTTGCCCAGTGATAGTGAAAGCTCACAATTCACACTTACAAACCAACGAATTGGTATCTGACGCTATCGCAAAAGCAGCCGAGAAAACAGGCATGCCAGATGGCGTTTATTCTTCATTGGCAGGAGAGGGGATTGAATTAGGTACTACTCTAGTCAAACACCCAAAAACAAAAGCAGTTGCCTTTACAGGTTCTCTGGGAGGTGGCATGGCGCTATACAAAATGGCTATAGAGCGAGACGAACCAATCCCGGTCTTCGCCGAAATGGGAAGCATCAATCCAGTGATCTTCCTGCCAGAAAAATTAAAAACTGAAACTGAGCAACTAGCCAAAACTTATGCTGGTTCTATCACCCTTGGGGTAGGACAGTTCTGTACTAATCCGGGATTGTTGATTGGCCTTGAAAGTCCTGAATTGGATCAGTTTTGTGAAACTTTGGCCAGTGAAATATCCGTCAGTGCAGCGGCTACTATGCTCAATGAAGGAATTGCGAAAAGCTATTCCGAAAACAAAGAAACTTCGTTAACTCAAAACGGCGTAAAGTTAATTAGTTCGAATAATGTGGAAACCCCTCGCAACGGTGCTAACGCTGCCGTCGCGAGGGTATCTGCTACCGACTTTCTGATCAATTCAAGTTTGCAACACGAAGTATTTGGCCCTTATTCCCTGGTAGTGACTTGCCAAGACCAGGCTCAGTTGGATGAAGTCATCAAGCAGCTCAATGGACAATTGACCATAACGTTCATGGGTAGTGAAAATGATTTCAAGTCATTCGAACAACAGATTCAATCTGCGGAGAAAAAGACAGGACGTTTGATCTATAATGGTGTACCAACCGGCGTAGAAGTTTGTGCTTCGATGCAGCATGGCGGGCCATTTCCGGCAGCCACGGATAGTCGATTTACTTCTGTAGGTTCTGATGCCATCAAAAGGTTTGCACGACCGGTAGCTTTTCAAAATGCTCCACAGTTTCTTCTTCCTGTTGAGTTGAAGGATGAAAATTCAAATCAGATTTGGCGCAGTGTGAATGGACAATGGACTGACGAAAGAATATGAAAAATTTAGTGAATGGTTGTTGGATAGGGCTTGTGTTGCTTGTAGTTAGTTGCACAGGCCCTTCTGTTTCTGAAAAGGACAGACTTTTTGAAATTATTGCTGCCAATGAAGCCTTTGAAAGGCAAGAATTTTCAAGCCTATCAGACAATTACAATCACTTGCCCAATATGAGTGAAGCGGCCATCAAAAAGAGAGCTGATTTCACTCGGGATATTATTTCTCAATTGGAAACTATTGACAAAAACCAATTGAGCTTTGAAGATCAGATTACACTGGCACTTTTTCAGTTTGTACAAGAGGATAAGGTTACTCAATATGACCTAAAAGGGCATCTCAACCCTATTCTGGCCGATGATGGTTTTCATATCTCATTTGCATTCACGCCCGAATATTTTTCATTTACAAGCAAACAAGACTACCTGAATTATATCGGTGTGTTGGAATCATTTCCACAGTATGTAAAGCAGCATATTGCACTGATGCGAAAAGGTTTGAAAATTGGAATGGTGCAGCCCAAAATCATTTTGGATGGTTACGAAGTCACTTACAATAACCACATCGTTGACAACGCAGAGGAGAGCCTTTTTTACCAACCATTTTTAAACCTACCCGATCAATTATCTGAGCAAGAGAAAAAAGAGCTACAAGAAAAAGGGGCGCAGGCTGTAAGCAACGGGGCAGTTGCTGGCTATCAGCTATTTTCTGAATTCATGACCAATGAATTTATTCTAAAAACAAGAACAACCATTGGAGCCAGCGAACTGCCAAAGGGAGATGCATTTTATCGACAGCGAATTAAATACTTCACCACGTTGGAATTGAGCCCAGACTCGATCCATCAATTAGGACTTCAGGAAGTTGCACGAATCAAAGAGGAAATGCAAACCATTATTGATGACGTGGAATTCGATGGGAGCTTTACTGAATTTCTTACATTTCTAAGAACCGACCCGCAATTCTATGCCGATACACCAGACCAATTGCTCAAAGAAGCAACCTGGATTTCGAAATCCATGGACGGCAAGTTGCCTAAACTATTTGGAAAGTTGCCCAGACAGCCTTACACCGTCAAACCAGTACCTGATCATCTAGCACCTAAATATACGGGCGGTCGATATTCTCCGGGTTCGCTCGACGCTAATCAACCAGGCGAATATTGGGTAAATACCTATGCGCTAGAAAGCAGACCATTGTATGTGCTAGAAGCCTTGTCCTTTCATGAAGCCGTACCGGGACATCATTTGCAGGAAGCTTTATCTAGAGAATTAACGCATTTGCCAGACTTCCGACAGTCACTTTACCTCTCCGTATTTGGAGAGGGATGGGGTTTATACTCAGAGTTTCTAGGACTTGAAGCAGGTTTCTACAAAGATCCTTACAGCAACTTTGGAAGGCTCACTTATGAAATGTGGCGCGCCTGTAGATTGGTGGTAGACACCGGCATTCATGCCAAAGGTTGGACGAGAGACCAAGTGATGGAATATATGGCCGCCAACACCGCCCTGTCCTTGCATGAAATCAAAACTGAAACGGATAGATACATTTCCTGGCCTGCTCAGGCTTTGTCTTACAAAATTGGAGAATTGAAAATAAAATCCTTACGAAAAAGGGCAGAAGAACAGTTGGGTGATCAATTTGACATTCGTGGATTTCATGATCTGATTTTGTCGCAAGGCACAGTCACTTTGGAGATTATGGAAGAGATGGTTGAACAATATATTAATGAGGAAATGAAAAAGTGATTTGATGAATCATTCCCTCCTTAATTCATTCAAACTTTAATTATGAAATACATAGAAGCAGAAGAGCTCGAGCAATTATTGACTTATGATGAATTGATTCCAAAAATCAATGAGGCATTTGCTCAGGATTATAACATCCCCATGCGCCACCATCACCAGTACCCTAACCCAAAGGAAGGCATAGAGTCCACATTGCTTCTGATGCCAGCTTGGGACAATGGCGAAAACCTCGGCGTCAAAATCGTGAATGTCTCGCCCAATAATGCTCAGCACAATCTTCCATCCATCCAAGGACTATATATCTATTTTGATTTACAAACGGGTACACCAAAAGCTTTGATGGATGCTAAAAAACTAACCGTAAAAAGAACCGCTGCAGCTTCTGCCCTGGCTTCAAAGTATTTGTCGCTAAAGGAAAGCACAACACTTTTAGTGATTGGGACAGGGGCATTATCTGCCGAATTGATTCAGGCGCATTGTTCAGTCCGACCCATATCAAAAGTTTTGGTTTGGGGCAGATCAATAGAAAAAGCACAATCGGTTGTTGATTCTGTCAAGCTTGAAGGAGTCACTATTAACACCATTTCAACAATTGAAGAAGGTCTGAAACGAGCAGACATTATCAGCTGCGCCACGCTCAGCCCGACTGCATTAGTATTTGGCAAAGATTTGAAGCCAGGGCAGCACTTGGATATGATCGGCGCCTACAAACCCGACATGCGAGAGATGGATGACGAAGTTTTGGCCAAAGCCGAGATCTACGTGGATAACATAGAAGGTGCTACCAAAGAAACAGGTGATTTGGCCATCCCAATTACTAATGGCACATTTAAGGTTGAAGACATCAAAGCTGATTTATTTGAATTAGCTCAAGGCAAAAAAGAACTCAGTAGAAGCCCTGAAGCGATTACTTGCTTCAAGTCCGTGGGACATGCCTTAGAGGATCTGGCAGCAGCCACTTTGGCCTACGAGAAAAGTGAAAGCAGATGAAAAGAGAACTTTCAGAACGCAGAAATCCCCCTCCGTCCCCCTTTGAAAATGGGGATTGAAAAACGTAACTAAAAGAAACCATGGCTAGAAAAACATTTTTTTGTGTAGACGCTCATACCTGTGGCAATCCCGTTCGCGTAGTAGCCGGCGGAGGCCCTAACTTGATAGGCGCTAACATGAGTGAGAAGCGCCAGCATTTCCTCAAGGAATACGATTGGATCAGAACTGGATTGATGTTTGAACCTCGAGGCCACGACATGATGTCGGGCAGCATGCTCTTCCCTCCTTCTGATCCTCAAAATGATGTTGGGGTTCTTTTTATTGAAACGAGCGGCTGCTTACCCATGTGCGGTCATGGTACGATTGGTACCGTAACCATTGCTATTGAAGAAGGGCTAATTACGCCCAAAGTACCCGGAAAATTGAGACTAGAAACTCCAGCTGGGTTGGTTTTGGTTGAATATTTACAAGAAGGGAAAAAAGTGAAATGGGTCAAATTGACTAATGTCAAATCTTATCTAGCTGCTGAAAAGTTAACCATTGAAAGCAAGGATTTGGGCGAACTCACATTTGATGTGGCTTATGGTGGGAATTTCTACGCTATTGTCGATCCTCAAAAAAATTTCGCGGGCGTTCACAAGAATACCGCCGGAGATTTGATCCGCTGGAGCCAAGAACTCCGCAACAAAATCAATGAGAAATACGAGTTTGTACATCCTGAAAATGACACCATCCGAGGACTGTCTCACATGCTATGGACTGGAGACCCTTTGGATTCCACCTCCACAGCACGAAATGCTGTTTTTTATGGAGACAAAGCCATAGATCGCTCACCCTGCGGCACAGGCACCTCCGCACGTTTGGCACAATGGCATGCCAAAGGAAAATTAAAAATGGGTGAAGAATTTGTACATGAGAGTTATATAGGCTCTAAATTTATTGGAAGAGTGGTGGAAGAAACTATGCTTGGCGATAAACCTGCGATAATTCCGAGTATTCAAGGCTGGGCGCAGGTGACTGGGTATAATAATATTATTATTGATGATGATGATCCGTACGCGCATGGGTTTCAGGTTATATGATTAGGGAATAAATGATTTAATGTAACAATGAACTAATGACTTTTTTGAAATCATGAATTAAATTAAGGTTTTACCTAATCTAACAAATCATGGTAAAATCAGAGTTCGTTCAAAAATTTAAAGCGAGAACAAAAAAATTAGCGATTGAGATTATTTGGCTTTACGACCGCATAAAAAAAACAGATAGCAGTATAGTAGCAGGGAGACAACTCATAAGGTCAATCACTTCTGTTGCAGCAAATTATAGAGCAGCATGCATCGCTCGATCTCAAGCAGAATTTTTCTCAAAAATGTCTATTGTGGTTGAAGAAGCGGATGAATCATTATTTTGGCTCGAAGTAATTGATGAATCTGGAATGTCAAAAGACACCAAATTACCAACACTGATGAAGGAGTGTGAGGAAATTGTAAAAGTGGTCTCTAAGGCCAGAAAGAATGCTGGAAAAAATAAGTGAATGAAATCTTTATTCAATGTTTCATTCAGTCAATAAATCATTGAATAATGAAAATAGCAGTAGTAGGTAGCGGTATGATCGGGCTTTGCTCGGCGTATTATTTGAACAAGCAAGGATATGAAGTCACTGTGATAGATGAAGGAGATGGTTCAAACAATTGTTCATATGGAAATGCTGGATTTTTTAGCCCGAGCCATATGGTACCCTTGGCCTCTCCTGGCATTATTGCTCAGGGACTGAAATGGATGACCAATCCTGAAAGTCCTTTCTACATCAAGCCAAGTCTGAATGTGAATTTAGCGAAATGGAGCTGGCAATTTTTTCGTGCATCCACGAAGAAAAGAGTCGAAAGTGCAGTGCCTATTTTGAACCAAATGTTGATGGAAAGCCGAACTTTGATTGAAGAAATATTAGCTGATACCAAAATTGACGCTGGCTTCGACAACAAAGGTTTACTCATGTATTGCAAGTCTCAGCATGTCTTGGATGAAGAGGCAGAGATGGCAGAATTAGGAAGAAAATGTGGGCAAAATGTAGATGTGCTATCATCAGCTCAAGCGGAAAAAATCAATCCGGGATTTGAGATTGATACCGTGGGCGCCGTACATTTTAAAAACGATGCCTGGTTTACTCCTAATTCCTTTATGAATGGATTTCAAGATTACCTCAAAAAACAAGGGGTCAAATTCTATTACAAAACCAAAGTGACCGACGCGGAAAAGAATCAGGGTCACCTCAAGGCATTGATTACAGATAAAGGTAAAATAGAAGCTGACCAATTTGTGGTTGCCACTGGCTCCTGGACCGCGAAATTCCTAAAGCAGCTAGGAATAAAAATATTATTGCAAGGTGGCAAAGGCTACAGTTTTGAAGTAAAAAATCCGCCGGTCATGCCCAAGACCGCTTCCATCCTCACAGAGGCCCGCGTGGCCGTCACACCCATGCAACACGGCCTACGTTTTGCTGGAACTATGGAGGTCAATGGCTTAGACCTTTCCATCAATCCCCGTAGAGTATTGGGCATTCAGAAATCCATTCCAGACTATTTTCCTCAATTCAATCAAGAGTCTTTTCAGGATGTAAAACCTTGGGCTGGACTAAGACCATGTTCTCCAGACGGCATGCCATACATTGGTAAAACCAAAATTTTTGACAACCTTATTGTAGCCACAGGCCACGCTATGCTAGGTATTTCGTTAGGCCCAATTACAGGTCAGCTGGTCTGTGAAATCGCACAAGAAAACACGCCACATTTGGATGACAAATTACTTGCAGTTGAACGATATAGATAAACCAGAAAGGTTTTGAAAATCTGTCAGGTCCAACCTCTTTATTTAAGAAAATACATCATGAATACATTCGAACGCATCCAATCCTCCCAAACCTTTACCCCTCCTTCTGATTGGCTAAAAATCAAAACCATCGACATGCACACGGGAGGTGAACCACTCCGCGTGATTCTAAGTGGTCTACCAGAATTGAAGGGAAATAATGTGTTGGAATACAGACAATACATGAAAGAAAACCATGATGACATCCGCACAGCCCTGATGTTCGAACCACGCGGCCATGCCGATATGTATGGTTGTATTTTGGTACCACCCAACGACGCAAGCGCGGACTTTGGTATTTTGTTTACACACAACGAAGGTTACAGCACCATGTGCGGCCATGCCACCATTGCCATCACCAAACTCGCTGTAGACTTAGGTTGGGTTGAAAAAATTGAACCACTTACCAAAGTAGTCATCGACGCTCCTTGTGGACGACTGGAAAGCTTTGCCCGTATCAAAAATGGACAAGTAGAATCCGTTTATTTTCACTGTGTTCCTTCATTTGTTGTAGGGCTCAATTACAAGGTAGAAGTAGAAGGACTTGGTCTTATCCAATATGATTTGGCTTATGGAGGTGCTTTCTATGCCTATGTGGATGCCGACAAATATGGTATTAAAATGACCTCGGACAATTACCGCCAATTAATTGAGAAAGGAATGGCTATCAAACAAGCAGTCATCCAAACCAATGATCAAATCATTCACCCGTTTGAACCGCAAATGAGCGAATTATATGGTACCATATTTACTGGACGATCACATACCCTTGGAATAGATTCCCGCAACGTATGCATCTTCGCCACTGGTGAAGTCGACCGTTCTCCTACAGGCTCGGGAGTCTCTGGCCGAATAGCAATTCAATCTAAAAAAGAAGAACTTAAGCATGGTGAGACCATGTCTATCGAAAGCATTATTGGCTCTGTATTCACTGGGTCTATCCACAAAGAAGAAAAATATGGCAGATACGATGCTGTGATTCCTAGCGTAGAGGGCACAGCACATGTGGTGGCTCAAAACGAATTTTTAATTGACCCCGAAGACCCCTTTAAGAACGGTTTCATTTTAAGATAATATCGTATCATTTGACAACAACTTCATACAATCTTTTATATTGATTTGCATGTCCATGTCAATATATTATTTGTTTATTTAACATCTACACAATACTCTTTACTTTGATTGAAATGATTCACCAAATTTGTACTCCCATAAGTTAAAATAGTACGTATTTGTCCAGAAATAATTATTCTCCTTTACGTTGCGAAAGACTTAAATGAAGTCGTTCGCACCTTGTAGGTAATAATTATTGCGCATCAAATTAGCTGATATTCTTCAGCCCTACCATTAAACAGCTTAACCCATACCGATGACGATTGGTTGGGATTGCTATGTATTATTTCTAAACCATTATGTATGAAAAAGTTTTTACTATTGACATCCGTCGTAAGTGCGGTCATGTCAAACGTGTGGGCACAAAGCACGATTAAAGGAACGGTATCATCGGAAGGAGAAAATCTCCCCGGGGTATCAGTATTGGTAGAGGGATCTGCCGCCGGAACCGTCACGGACATTGACGGAAATTATTCTGTAGAAGTACCAGATGGTGGCAAAACACTTATCTTCACTTTTATTGGTATGGCTACTGAAAGAGTAGAAATTGCGAGTCGTTCTCAAATAGATGTTTCCATGACTGCAGATGCTACTGAATTATCAGAAGTGGTTGTTACGGCACTTGGATTAGAGCGAGATAAAGCCTCGCTTGGTTATGCAGTTCAACAAGTGGATGGTGATGCTATCAATACAGCTAAAGAAGAGAATTTCATTCGATCATTATCTGGAAAAATTGCAGGAGTAAATGTAAGAGCTGCCTCTACAATGGGTGGTGGTACCAACATTCTTATTAGAGGAAATTCTTCTCTTTCTGGAAATAATCAGCCATTGTTTGTAGTAGATGGGGTGCCGGTAAATAACTCTTCTTACAATAGTTCCTCTCAACTATCTGGCGGAGGCGGTTATGATTTCGGTAACTCTGCTTCGGATATCAACCCTGACGATATTGAATCTGTCTCCGTATTAAAAGGCGGTAGTGCTTCAGTACTATATGGTTCAAGAGCGGCAAATGGTGTCATCTTGATTACGACCAAAAAAGGAACAACGGGAAAAACAAAAATTACAGTCAGTTCTGGAGTTACGTTTTCCAAAATAGATGAATCTACTTTACCTGAATATCAAAATGAGTATGGTGGAGGTTATGGAGGAGAAAACATGCCGATTTTCTCATATGACCCAGCCATACATCCAAGTTCTTGGGCATCTTTTGATGGACAAGAAATGGTCGAATACGATGCCGATGCTAGTTGGGGGCCTAAGTTCGACCCCAATAGAAATGTAAGACACTGGGACAGTTGGGATGAGTCTGATCCAGAAAATTTTGGACAAGTGAGACCATGGGTAGCGACACCAAATGGAATTGAATCATTTTTCGAAACTGGAGTTGCAATCAGTACCAATATTTCTCTTGAAGGAGGAAATGCAAAGAACTCTTTCAGAGTTGGGTACACAGATTACAGAATAGATGGCACTATGCCTAATAGTACAATCGATAGAAGGACATTCAACGCTTCAATGACCAATGAATTATCCGAAAAACTAAGGTCTACTTTCAGCGCCAATGTAGTTCGATCTGAGGCGGAAGGAAGAGCGGGTACAGGCTATTCAGATGATGATGGTATTAGTATTATGGCTGCATTTGGCAACTGGCACCAGCGCCAATTAGACATCAGTCGAATGACTCAATGGAAAACTGTAGATGGAATCCAAAGATCATGGAACAGAAGCTCATACGACAATCCTAATCCAGCCTATTGGGACAACCCATATTGGACCAGAAATGAAAACGTTCAAAGTGATAATAGAGACCGTTTTTACGGAAAATATGAATTGACTTATGATGTATTGGATTGGATAAGTGTAACAGGAAGAGCGGGTTTAGACTTTTCAAAATTCTTTAGAGACTATAGAATTGCCAAAGGTGGTGTAGTAGAATACGTTGGACGTGGAGCCTATCCACTTTATGCTGTGAATGAGAATATTGAAAAGCAGCAGAACTATGATTTGTTTGCCAATATCGAAAAGCATTTTAACAATCAAATTTCTATGAGTGCGATTATTGGAGCTAACTTCAGACAACAAAACTGGGAAGGCACCACATTAGGAACAAGAGATGGGTTGGTTTTACCCGACGTGTATGCCATTAGCAACTCTGCAAGTGACAACGTTAACTTTAGTGAATGGAACCAAGAGCGAAAAGATCATGCGGTGTATGGTACTTTAAATTTGAGTTATGCTGATTTAATTTATGCAGAAGGATCGTATCGTCATGAATGGTCTTCTACTATGAAATCACCATTTGATTTTGGGTATTATGCTGGTTCACTTTCATTTGTGTTTTCTGAACTTGATGTAATCAAATCATTCTCTGCGTTATCATTCGGAAAGCTACGAGCAAGTTTTGCAAAAACTGGTAATGCTCCGGTTCGATATCGTACCAACGAAGTTCCAAATTATACTGCTGGAGACAAGTTTAATGGCAATCCTGCCTATTATGTGCAGTCTGTAGTAAATGGCGACTTAGAGCCTGAAATCACTAAAGATGTTGAATTGGGTGCAGAGCTGGCATTTTTCAGCAACAGATTAAAGCTTGATTTTGCCTGGTACAAGAGAAGAAGTTATAACCAACTGCTTAACGTTCCTGTATCTGGATCTAGTGGTGTTTATTATTCTTATGCTAATACTGGCGAAATTGAAAACGATGGTATTGAATTAGCATTAAATGCCACTCCATTACAATTAGGCAAATTCAATTGGAATGTTAACATCAACTTTTCTAAGAACAACAATAAGGTGACTGCATTACCAGAATCGCTTGAGAGCATCGAGATCGCATCTGTTTATGAACTTAAACAATTGCATATCCAAGGTGAAGATTACGGAAGTTTTTACGGAAGAGATTATGTATATGACGACGAAGGGAGAAAAGTAATCAATAGTTTCGGTACTTATGAATTATCCGACCCTAAAGTATTGGGCAGTATAGTTCCAGATTATGAAATGGGAATTACAAATACTTTCTCTAATGGAAACCTTAGTTTGAATGTATTAATTGACATCAAAAAAGGTGGAGAGATTTACTCTCAGTCGCACAGATGGTTAAGAGAAACTGGGAATGCTGCCGAAACTGTCGGCACAAATGATTTAGGATTCCCAATTCGAAATGACTATAGCGAAACTATAGATGATGGCAATGGCAATCAAATTGCTAATCCTGCACAAGGCGGGGTTATATTGGATGGAGTCGTAGCGGATGGTTCTGAAAACACAACGAGAATTTCAGCTTCTGATGCTCACCATGATTCTAACAATCCTGAGTCGGCTTCAATCTTTGATGCAAGCTACATCAAGCTTAGAGAGATGTCCCTAAACTATTCCTTGCCAAAATCTGTGATTGGTAATACTCCATTTACCATGGTGTCTCTTTCACTGACTGGAAGAAACCTAGCCATTCTACAAAAGAATGCTCCTATTGATCCAGAAGTCTCTTATGGTGTTGGTAATTCTCAAGGCATAGACTGGGGAATGCTACCAAGAGAAAGATCTTATGGTTTCAAGATCACTGCTCAATTTTAATTTATTGACTAAAAGAATTTAAAATGAAAAAAATAAATATATGGCTAATGTCTCTAGTGGTAGCATTAGCATCATGCACAAGCGATTTCGAAGAGATCAATACAGATGCAAAAAAACCCACTGAAGTAGATCCAGCTTTTATTCTGACTGGAGTCGAGGGAGACCTTATGAACAATTATGTTTATACCAGTAGTCTCAATGAAAATGAGACTGGTACAATGGCACAATATTTTGCCAAACACTTGTACACTGATGAGAATGTTTATGACTTCAGAGGTGGGATGTTCAATACTTACTGGAACAGACGCTATCACAACATGTACAGGATGAGAGAGGCACTTAAAATGATTGACACGCCTCCCTATAATCTTCAATCCAATGAAATAAAAGCAAACCAAAAAGCCATTTTTGAAATCCTTGAGATTTGGACATGGACGCAATTGACAGACCAATTTGGAGATATTCCTTATTCAGATGCACTAAATACTTTGGACAATTTACAACCTGCCTATGATCAGCAGTCAGAAATCTACCCAGACCTCGTTGACAGAATTGATGCCGCCATAGCTAGCATTGATTTAGGAGCATCGTCTTTTGGCAGTGCTGATGTTATTCTGAATGGAGATATGAGTCGATGGGTTCTATTTGCCAATTCTCTGAAGTTGAGAATGGGCATGAGAATCATAGATGCCAACACCTCAAAAGGAGAAGCAGCAGTAGCAGAAGCTATAGCAGACGGTGTAATCAGCTCCAATGCGGAGAATATTTCATTTCAATTTGCTGATGAAACCTTCAGAAGCCCATTGAGAAGAAACAATGGAGAAGCGGCTTGGTTTGATATTGTCATTTGCAAGTCTTTCACTGACGTCGTCAATGAAAGATTAGATCCCCGAAGAGGATATCAAATGTATGCCTGGGGCTATGATTATTCTGCCTATTATGGCGATACATTCTCATCTGGTGGGTTTGATGGATATCCATTGACAGACGAGAGTTATGTAACTCATGGTGCTAAGATCAATGAGGGTCTAGGGTTAGGATGGAATCCTGGAAGTTATGACTGGGCTTTTCTAGGATGGAATTTCAGATATGCAGATGAATTCGCCGATGAAAACTGGGATTATCTTATCATGGACTATGCAGAGGTCTTATTCCTTCAGGCTGAAGCCGTTGAAAGAGGCATCATTGCTGGATCTAGCGAGGCTTTCTATAATCAAGCTATCACGGCTTCTATGGAGTATTGGGGGATTGATCCCACAGCAATTTCGGCTTATTTGGCTCAGCCAAATGTAGCATACGCTACAGCAGGTGCTACTTGGCAGGAGAAAATTGGAACTCAAAAATATATTGCGTTCTTTCCTTATTCTTCAGAAGCTTTTTCTGAGTTGCGAAGACTAGATTTTCCAGCGCTCACACTTCCAGTCAAAAGTGCTGTCGAGCTACCTGCAGTAGCTAGTAGAATGAGATATCCTCAGGATGAAGTTTTGCTCAATTCTTCCAATACAGCTAGTGCAATCAATGATCTAGGTGGAGAAAATTCACTAACAGCCAAAGTCTGGTGGGATGTAAATTAATCAATTAGTTTTCTCATAATAACTATTGTGTTGCTATAGGGCTGCCGAAAACTCGGCAGCCCTTTTTCAATGCTAACGGTTTAACCTAAGCATAACCTTTTATATTATATTTGAAATTCAAAACAACAAGTATCCATGTTCAGCAAAGACACCTACATACAGAGAAGAAATAGACTTAAAAAAGACGTCGGAAATGGCCTCATTGTCTTACTTGGCAACGAAGAAAGTAGTATCAATTTCAAAGACAATTGGTATCATTTTCGTCAAGACAGTTCCTTTCTTTATTTCTGTGCTGTAGCTCTTCCGAGCCTTACCGCCATTTTTGATTGTGATAGTGGGGAAGACATGATACTAGGTGACGAACTGACCATCGATGATATCGTCTGGACAGGCCCACAACCAAGCATTGCTTCTTTAGCCGAAAAAAGTGGAATCATCCAAACTGCTCCAGCAAGCCAGATTGAAAAAATATTAAAAAATGCCATAGCTTCTGGGCGAAAGATTCACTTCATCCCTCCTTACAGAGAAGAACACGTGACTAAGTTGTCTGCTTGGACAGGTAAAGCAATCATTGAAATTAGATCGGGTGAATCTGTAGCATTGATCAAAGCGATCATTGCGCAAAGAAACATTAAGACCCCAGAAGAAATTGTAGAATTGCACAAAGCGGTGGATTTGACTTCTGATATGCATTTGGCAGCGATGCAATATGCAAAGCCTGGCATGAAAGAAGCTGAGATAGCAGCTAGAGTCAATCAAGTGGCTTTGGCTGGTGAAGGACAGTTATCCTTTCCTGTCATCATGACCAAAAACGGTCAAGTGCTACACAATCATTATCATGGAAATACGATTCAGGACGGAGATATGATTCTTTGCGACACTGGAGCAGAAATCGCCTCTGGCTATGCCGGAGACATGACTCGTACGTTTCCTGTTTCCGCTCAATTCACAGATACACAACGTGATTTGTATCAAACGGTATTGAATGCGCATGAAGCAGCCATATCAGCATTAAAACCAGGCATCAAATACAAAGACGTGCATCTCTTGGCTTGTACTGAATTAGTCAAAGGACTGACTGAGGTCGGCTTGATGAAAGGAAATCCTGAAGAAGCAGTGGCTGCAGGTGCTCACACTATGTTTTTCCAATGTGGTCTTGGTCATATGATGGGCATGGATGTACACGACATGGAAAATCTCGGCGAACCGTATGTGGGTTACTCTGATACTTTAAAGAAAAGTACTGAATTCGGGTTAAAATCTTTGCGTCTCGGAAAGGAGTTGGAAGCTGGATTCGTCATTACGGTCGAACCTGGTATTTATATCATTCCAGAATTGATAGATCGATGGAAAGCTGAAAATAAGTATGCAGAATTCCTGAATTATGATAAATTAGAGTCTTACAAAACCTTTGGAGGTATTCGTATCGAAGAAGATTTTGTAATCACTGAAAAGGGCGCAGACCTACTAGGAAAACCAGTCGCCAAAACAGTGAAAGATGTAGAAGAAATTAGAAAAGAAGCTTTACAATCATGAAAAATCTGATCCTATTTGCCCTAATACTATTAGCTGCTTGTCAACCATCAAGCAAGGTTTACACCTGGGATGAATTTGCAGTGCATGACGATGCGTCCTTTCGTGGGATTTCTGTTCTAAATGAAAAAATCATCTGGGTGTCGGGTACCAACGGATTGGTACTCAAGACCGAAAATGGAGGATTGGACTGGGAAGAAGTTTACATTCCCGATGCTGACTCCTTAGACTTTAGAGATGTAGAAGTCTTGTCCAAAAATGAAATAGTATTGATGAGTGCTGGCCCAGATTCTTTATCCAATATTTTTAAATCTAAAGATGGCGGACATCATTGGGAGAAAACATTAGCCAATGAAGATAGCCTTGGTTTTTTTGATGGTATGGCCTTTTGGAACGAAACAGAAGGGGTATTGGGCGGAGACCCTATTGACGGAAAACTTTTTTTAATGAAAACCACTGATGGTGGAGACAGTTGGCAAAGAATTCACCCTGACAAATTACCTGAAATGAATGATGGTGAGTTCGGTGGATTTGCGGCAAGCGGAAGTCACTTGACTGTAAAAAGCAACTCAATTTGGGTTGGGTCTGGAGCGGCAACTTCCCGAGTATTTTATTCCAAAGACAAAGGAGACCATTGGGAGGTTGTTTATACTCCAATCATTCAGGGAGACAGCTCACAAGGCATATTCTCCATCGATTTTTACGATGAAAATACTGGAGTAGCTGTGGGTGGCGATTACAAAAAAGAAGGAGAAAGTGGGAAGAATGTGATTAGAACTGCTGATGCCAGTCAAACTTGGTCGTTAAGTCAAAACTTCCCTGTCTTTCAATCTTCGGTTAGATACCTCTCAGAAAATGAATTAATATCTGTAGGACCAGCAGGCTGCTATCAGTCTAGCGATGGCGGACTCACTTGGAATGCATTTGGTGATTCTGGATTTAATACCTTGGATGTAGCTGAAGATGGCACGATTTGGGCGGCAGGCAAAGAAGGCAGAATTGCCCAACTTATCTTAAAATGATAGATAAGAAAAAAATTCATTCTTCATGCCTCGAATTGCTCGATTCTAAAATTGAAATTTCGAAAAAAGGCATGGAGGAAGCTCAAGCCAGTGCCAATAATGAAACCAAATCATCTGCTGGAGACAAGTATGAAACTGGCCGAGCCATGAGTCAGCGCGAGCGAGATTTGCATGCCCGTCAACTCGCAGAATTGATAAACATGAAAAAAGCATTGACTGCTGTAGACCCAGAAAAATCTCTAAAAACAGTTGAGTTAGGTGCTTTGGTAGAGACAAGCACTTCATCCTATTACATTTCTGCTAGTCTAGGTGTGATCCAAGTCGAAAATCAGCAAATCATGGCCATCTCAGCCATCTCTCCCATTGCGCAAGCCATGTTGGGCAAAAAAGTGGAGGATACTTTTGAGTGGATGAAAAAGGAGAATAGAATATTATCTATAGCCTAGTTCTTTTTCTTTTTTTCCTTTCGCATTATGATTTGTTCTGTATACCCTGATGCTAATATCCCTGAAGGTAAAGCAATGAGACCAATACTTAGTAATGTAATGATTCCACCTAATGCTTTCCCTAAAGCTGTTACAGGATATACATCTCCATAGCCAACAGTTGTTAATGTTACTATTCCCCACCACAAGGATTTAGAAATGCTTGAAAAATGATCTGGTTGAGCTTCTCGCTCTAAATAATACATGAGCGTTGATATAATTATAAGAATAATTACTATAAAAACAGATGTTACAAGTAACTCCTCTTTTTTCTCTTTAAATACATTTTTGATTAAGTTGAAAGCGCTAGAATATCTAGCCATTTTAAGTACCCTGAAAATTCTAAAAAGTCTTAAAATTCTTATAAACCTCAAATCAATTCCAACAAATGGTAAATAAAAAGGTAGAATGGCAATTAAGTCAACAAGAGCCATTGGGTTTGACATGTATTTAATCCTACCGAAAAGAGAAGAATTGTACTTTCTATGTTCAACACAAGTCCAAACACGTAAAGCGTATTCTATACTGAATACTAGCACTGAAAAAAATTCAAAGAATTGAAACCAGGAACTATACTCTACTTTTAGAGATTCTTCTGATTCAAGAATTATGTCTATTACACTGAGACAGATCATGACCATAATAAAAAGATCAAAATAGTGACTCAAGTCCTTTTTATTAGACGGCTCAAGAATATGAAATATTTGTTTTCTCAGGATGGTTTAAATCAATTCAATATTATAAAAATACTCATTTTCAATAATTAAATTCAAATCAAGTCTTTTACTTGTCTCCTTTTAAAATTGACAAATGGATAAAAAAATTGCGGCATCCTCACGTTAGAAGATGCCGCAACGCATTAGAGAAAAGTTTGTCTTCCATTATCCTTTGGCCTCAAATGCTTTTAACCAGCACACATTTGAGTAGTAGCTAAAGGTACTTATGAAATTCACTTTAAAATTCTGATATAATTGTGATTAGCGCAATACCTAGAAATAGGTATATTTCAATTTAATGGCGCTCTTCAAGTACCTTTACGACGTCCTTGAGGTCATAGCCTTTAGCTCTTAATAAAATCATATAATGATAGAGCAGATCAGCAGATTCATTAAGAAATAATTCTTCGTTGTCGTCCTTCGCTTCAATCACCACCTCTACGGCTTCCTCTCCAACCTTTTGTGCGACTTTGTTGATCCCTTTTTTAAATAGAGAAGATGTATATGACTTTTCATCGGGGTTGTCGTATCGATCCTTGATGACCGTCTCTAGTGTGGATAGAAAACTGAAATTGGGCTTGTTTTCTTCTGCCCAGCAAGTGTCGGTGCCTTTATGACAAGTTGGTCCTATTGGGTTTACCTGAATGAGTAAAGTATCGTTATCGCAATCCAGCTTAATATCTTTTAGCTCTAGAAAGTTTCCACTTTCTTCTCCTTTCGTCCAGAGCCTTTCTTTGGTACGGCTGAAGAAAGTGACCTTGCCCGTCTCCTGGGTTTTGGTCAGTGCTTCTTCATTCATGTAGCCCAACATCAAAACATTTTTTGTTTTGGTATCTTGAATAATGGCTGGTACCAGGCCGTTTGTTTTTTCGAAGTCTATATTCATTTTTATATTCTTATTGCTATTCCCTTATTTTTCAATTCTTGTTTCAATACAGGGATTTCAATTTCTTTAAAATGGAAAACACTAGCCGCCAATGCCGCATCAGCCTTCCCATGTATAAAAGTATCAGCAAAATGCTGAATGTTACCCGCTCCACCAGAAGCGATCACTGGTATATTGACCAATTCAGATATTTTGGACAAAGCCTCATTGGCAAAACCATTTTTAGACCCATCATGATCCATGGAAGTAAAGAGGATTTCCCCTGCTCCTCTTGATTCAGCTTCTTGTACCCAATCAAATAAATCGATTTCTGTCGGTACTTTTCCTCCTACCAAATGGACTTTCCATTGACCATTTATTTTTTTGGCATCTACCGCCAGCACCACACACTGACTGCCAAATTGTGCTGCCAATTCATTTAACACCTTTGGCTCCTTTACCGCCCAGGAGTTGATAGAAATTTTGTCCGCTCCTCGATGTAACAAAGTATAGACGTCGTCCACCGACTTGATGCCTCCGCCCACAGTAAATGGAATATTTACTTTCTCCGCCACTTTTTCTACCAATTCAGCCGTCGTCTTTCGTCCATCTCCAGTCGCTGTGATATCCAGAAATACCAACTCATCTGCTCCTTGTTCTGAATAAGCTGCAGCCAGTTCTACAGGGTCACCTGCATCCCTCAGGTTAACAAAATTGACCCCTTTCACGGTACGTCCATTTTTGATGTCCAAACAAGGAACTATTCTTTTAGTCAACATATTTCATCAGTTGCTCTAGTGAGATTTTGTTTTCGTAGATGGCCTTTCCGATGATGATACCATCCATTTTCAGAGCTGCTGCAGCTTCCACATCCTTGATGTCTTTTACTCCACCACTGGCAATAATTTTTTGATCTGGAAAGTCATTCATCAGGTCTTTGTACAAATCCACTGCAATGCCTTGCAGCATGCCATCCTTTGCTATATCCGTACAGACAATGTACTTGTTGCCTAAATCCTGATATTCCATAATCAAATCAAACAGCTCCACTTCCGACTCTTCCTGCCAACCATTGATAGCAATTTTTCGATTGGTCGAGTCTGCACTCAAAATGATCTTATCAGCCCCAAATTTTTTGAGCCACTCGCCATATATTTTTTTGTTTTCCAAAGCTACGCTACCCAAGTTCACTTGTTTAGCACCAGCATTGAAAGCGATATTGATGTCTTCATCCGTTCTAATACCCCCACCAAAATCAATTTTCAGACTAGTCTTAGAGGCAATTTGATCAAGTACTTTGGCGTTGCGAATTTCTTTGGCCTTTGAACCATCCAAATCGACCAAGTGCAGATGCCTTATCCCTGCCCCTTCAAACATTTTGGCCACTTCCAAGGGGTTTTCGTTGTAGATCTTTTTCTGATCGTAATCTCCCTTGGTCAGTCTGACACACTTGCCGTCTATGATATCTATTGCTGGTATTATTCTCATTTATCTTTTTTAGTCGTCATAGTTCTATAAAATTCTTCAAAATCTGTTGACCAAACTCACCACTCTTTTCTGGGTGAAATTGACAACCATAAAAATTGTCCTTGTGCAAGGCCGCACTAAATGGTTCTGGATAATTCGCTCGTGCGATCGTCCACTCCGAATCCGGCACATAATACGAATGCACAAAATACATGTACTCGTTTTCTTTCAATCCAGCCATCAGTGGCGTCTTCAATCCTTCGATCTCATTCCATCCCATGTGTGGTACTTTGAGTCCTTGGTCAGGAAACAGTTGCACGGGCAACGGAAATAATCCAAGTCCCTTGGTGTCATTTTCTTCCGAGTAATCACACATCATCTGCATACCCAGACAAATCCCAAGAAAAGGCTGCTTGGCATTTTTGATGACTTCTACCAAACCATATTTCTCAAGTGAACGCATCGAACTGCTCGCCTCTCCCTGACCCGGAAATATGAGTTTGTCTGCCGATGCTATTTCCTCGGCATCATTGCTCAAAACCGTGTCAAGACCCAGACGCTCACAGGCGAATTTGACTGACTTCACATTACCGGCACCATAGTCTATGATGATTATTTTGCTCATAGCATGCCTTTAGTTGATGGTAAAATCATTTTGTCTTTGTCTTGCTTTACTGCCATTTTGATCGCTTTCGCAAACGCCTTGAATATGCCTTCTATCTTGTGGTGCTCATTGCCACCCTCTGCTTTAATGTTCAGGTTGCATTTGGCTGCGTCAGAGAAGGATTTGAAAAAGTGAAAGAACATTTCCGTTGGCATTTTACCCACCATTTCTCTCTTGAATTCAGCTTCCCACACCATCCAATTACGTCCACCAAAATCCAAAGCTACCTGACACAAACAATCGTCCATCGGCAAGCAGAATCCGTATCTTTCAATTCCCTTTTTATTGCCCAATGCTTCTGCAATAGCTTCTCCTAGGGCGATACCCGTATCTTCTATCGTATGGTGTTCGTCTACTTCCAAATCACCTTTCACTATCACTTTCAAGTTAAGCAAGCCATGCTTGGCGATCTGGTCCAGCATGTGATCAAAAAATTTGATGCCGGTATCTATTTGAGACTGCCCTGTGCCGTCCAATTCTACTTCGATGTCAATGTCTGTTTCTTTGGTTGTTCGCTTAACACCCGCTTTTCTTGAACCTCGAGCCACCAACTCATATATGTCCTGCCAATCTGTTGTGGTTAGCACAATATTAGAATTCAATTCTTCAACTTTCGAGGAAATTTCCTCGGCACCCTGTCCTTCTTCTTGTCCGTCCGACAGGTGGGCGTTGGCTATGAAAATAGCTTGTGCTCCTAAGTTTTTGGCTAGCTCTACATCAGTAATTCGATCTCCAATCACAAAAGAATTAGCCAGATCGTACTCGCCATTCATATACTCAGTGAGCAAACCTGTTCTTGGTTTTCTGGTTGGTGCGTTATCGGCTGGAAAGCTTTTGTCTATTTTTACCGCATCGAATACGACCCCTTCATTTTCAAATGCTTTCATACACTTATCATGCGCTGGCCAGAAAGCTTCTTCTGGAAACGAATCTGTTCCCAAACCATCTTGATTGGTCACCATCACCAACTCATATCCAAGTTTGGCAATCTTTGACATCCACTGAAACACGCCCGGATAGAACTCTAATTTCTCCAAAGAGTCCAGCTGGTAGTCCACTGGAGGCTCCAGCACTAATGTCCCGTCTCGATCTATAAATAATACTTTTTTCATTTCAATATTTTTTTGTCATTTCGACGATAGAAGAAATCCAATCAATCACAATAAGATTTCTCTCTCCGTTCGAAATGACAATTTGAGTTAAATTCTACTATAAACTTGAAGTGCACTCAACAGCCTCTCATTCTCCTCAGGAGTTCCAATGGTCAACCTCAGACAATTATCACACAGATACTCCTTCGACCTATTTCTTACGATGATCTGCTGCTCCATTAAATAATCATACAGACCCTTGGCATCTGCCACTCTCACCAAAATGAAATTTGCATCGGAAGAGAAACGCTCCAAAATACAAGACAACTGATCCAGTGCTTGTTCCATTTTCGCCTTCTCTCCTAAAATAATCTTCAATTTGGCTTTAAAATTCTCTTCTTCGTTCAACGCTTTCAATGCCGCTTGCTGTGACAATTCATTCACATTGTAAGGCGGTTTGATGGCCTCCAATACCTTAATTATTTCTTCAGAAGCGAAGCACATGCCTACTCTGAGCCCTGCCAATCCCCATGCCTTAGACAAAGTCTGGCACACGATCAGATTCGGATAATTTTTTAACTCTGAAAGCCAAGAATCAGAATCTGCAAAATCGATATAAGCTTCGTCTATGACTACTAATCCCTTTTGCAAATCCAATAGTTTTTTTATCTCTTCTTTGGCCAGAAGATTGCCCGAAGGGTTATTGGGAGAACAGATGAAAAACAACTTGGTATGTGCATCTGAAACGTCGATCATCGCCTGCCCATTCAATTGAAATCCTCCCTCCAGGTTTACTTTTCTCAAGGACACATTGTTGATCTCAGAGAGCACGGGATACATCCCGTAGCTTGGATTGTGAGAAATCACATTGTCCAACGCTGGTTCGCAAAATGCGCGATAGATTAAGTCTAATACTTCATCGCTGCCATTGCCTAACAAGATGTTTTCAGTTGACACACTTTTGATTTCACTTAACCTTTCTTTGACTGCCTTTTGATAAGGATCTGGATAACGATTGTAGCCATTTTCAAATGGATTTTCGTTGGCATCGAGATATACTTCGGCCACATGATTAAACTCGTCTCTGGCCGAACTGTATGGTGTCAAGCTCAGAATGTTTTTTCGTATGAGTTTTGAAATATCCATGACTTACAAAGACAGTAATCTTTTAGTGACCGCTAGTTTGTGCGCTTTCAATTGCTCAGCTTCGGCCATGAACTCTATGGCCGGACCAATGCGACGAATGCCATCTTCTGTAATTTTTTGAAAAGTAATTTTCTTACAAAATGAGTCAATATTCACCCCACTAAATGATTTTGCATAACCATTAGTTGGCAACGTATGATTCGTACCCGATGCATAGTCTCCAGCACTTTCTGGAGTATAATTTCCAATAAAAACAGAACCGGCGTTCATCAATCCGTTCAAATAAAATTCCTCATTCTGAACACATAAAATGAAATGCTCTGGGGCGTACTCATTGATAAAATCCAAACACTCCTGATCGTCTTCGATCAAGACCAATTTAGAGTTTTCTATTGCTTTACGAGCGATGTCCTTTCTAGGTAAAGAAGGCAATTGATTTAATAATTGCTCTTGAACCTTAGGAATCAAACTAGCAGATTTTACTACACAAATGACCTGGCTATCTGCACCGTGCTCAGCCTGCGACAGCAAATCAGAGACGACAAATTCTGGATTGGCAGTTTCATCAGCCAAAACTAAAAGTTCTGATGGACCAGCCGGCATATCTATGGCAACTCCCAATTGAGTTGCTCTTTGTTTAGCTGCTGTGACATACTGGTTTCCTGGACCAAAAATTTTATTCACTTTAGGAATGCTTTCTGTCCCGAATGTCATTGACCCAATGGCTTGGATTCCTCCTACTTTGAATACTTGCGTAACCCCAGCAAAGTGAGCAGCGAATAATATAGCAGGATTGATTTGACCATTTTTATCAGGTGGCGTGCAAAGTACGATGTCTTTGCATCCGGCAATTTGTGCCGGAATAGCCAACATCAATACGGTAGAAAACAAAGGTGCCGTGCCTCCAGGAATATAGATTCCTACTCTTTCAATCGGACGAGTCTCCTGCCAACATTTCACTCCAGGTACAGTTTCGACCTCGACCAGCTGTGGAGTTTGTGCCCTGTGAAATTTTTCAATATTGGCTCCAGCCAAACGGATAGCAGCCTTCAGGTCGTCTGAAATTTTGTTAGCAGCACCAGCCAATTCCTCCGGAGTGGCTTTCAACGATTCTACTTCAGCTCTATCGAAAATTTTGGTGTATGAAAGTACTGCTCGATCACCTTCTTCACGAATGGCCTGAAATACTTCATTAACCAGCTGTTGAAGGTTTTGTTGCTTCAAAGTAGGTCTTTTTGTCAATTTGTCCCAGTTCTTCCGATCTGGATTTTTGGCTAAAATCATAATACCATTTTTTCTATTGGAACAATCAGAAGGCCTTCAGCACCAGCCAATTTCAGCTGGTCTATCACCTCCCAAAATTCACCTTCTTCTATTACCGAGTGCACAGAACTCCATCCTTCTTCTGCCAAGGGTAACACCGTTGGACTTCTCATACCAGGCAGGATATTCACCACCTCATCAAGTTTCGCATTTGGCACGTTCATCAATACATATTTGGATTTTTTGCCTTTTTGCACGGCATCTAATCTGAACAACAGCGTATCCAACAATGCATTTTGTTCAGCATTCAGCTTTTTGCTTTTTACCAAACAGGCCTCAGAAGTCAGAATAGTGTCTGTCTCCTTCAAACCATTTTTGAATAGTGTACTACCAGAGCTTACCAAATCACATATCCCTTCTGCCAATCCAATGTTTGGTGCGATTTCTACCGAACCTTTAATCAGGTGAATTTCAGCATTCACATTATTTTCTTTGAGATATTGTTTCAAAGTATTGGGGTAGGAAGTTGCTATTTTTTTGCCTTCGAAAAATTGCACCCCTTGGTAATCTACCTCTTTGGGTACGGCCAATGAAAGTTTGCATTTAGAAAAGCCCAATTTTCGGACGATATCAATGTCGTTTTGGCTTTCCACCAATAGGTTTTCGCCTACAATGGCAAGATCTGCCACGCCATCTTCCACATATTGAGGAATATCGCCATTTCTAAGATATAAAACCTCCAACGGATAATTTGAGGCACTGGCTTTGAGTTGATCTTTGCCATTATCAATGTGAATTCCGCAGTTTTTGAGTAGACCTATAGAGTCTTCGTTTAACCTTCCTGATTTCTGAACTGCAATTTTAAGTTTACTCATGTTTTGTTTTGTTAGTGCCTGAGTAAACCAAAGATGGGCATAAAAAAATCCCGTCCAATTACTCAGACGGGATTTGATATTTTTATTGACTACAACAATATCACCTCGCCTGTGCGATCATATGATGGTGATGATGTTGTGTCCTGATATTCATGATTTTTGTATTGAGATGCAAACATACTGAATGATCAATTGATATAAAAAGTATAATGCCTGAAAATTTTACTTTGATGCCTGAAAAGCATTAAAGATGCTCCTGAAAGTCAGACCAGGTAATCCGAAGAAACTATCAAAACAGTCTATCTCTTCTAATAGAACATTTCAGAAACTACGGCTAGCCCGGCTCCAAGCAAACTAATTATTAGTTTTTTAGAATTCCAATGGTGCTCTGGACTAGACTCAATAAAAATTGTAGTAGATATATGGAGAAAATTACCTGCTACAAATGCAAACAACATAACCATTCCATCTTCACTAAATAATCCCATAGGGGTCAACCAATGACCTGCCACAACTCCTAATGGAGAAGCCAATGCAAATGTCAAAAGTAAAATCAATTGTGTTTGCTTCTTATCGTAATGACAAGCTAAGACCGTCATCAATGCTAAAGCAGCTGGGATTTTGTGCAATACCACGCCTGTAAGTAAACTACCTTGACTATGGCTGTCATGAATGACTTCTGGATGAGCCAAAATAGTGCCTTCCAAAAAAGCATGGACACACAACGCTGTCATTAATGAAATGCCTGACCAGGCAGAGTGTTTGTTGCTATGATGATGAACATGCATGTGACCGTGCTCCACACCACTAGTAAAGTATTCTAAAATTTGCTGAAAAAAGAAGCCTGCCAAAATGAACATGCCTATATGAAACTGATTTTTATGCGTTTCAAAAAGTTCTGGGAGAATATGTACTACTGTAATAGAGAACAGAAATGATCCTGCAAAAACGAGCACTGATTTGACTTGAGACTCTTTAGTTTTAGTCACTCTGAGAGCATAAAGCCCACCAAATACAGCGGACAAAAACAAAACAATGGAGTTGAAAATCATATTACTTTTCTAAAACAAAAATGAGCCTTTCAGATTCTTCAGCATGATATTTAGAGAGCTCATAATCACCAAATATATCTATTACTTTCAAATTGATTTTATCAAAATGTGCTAAAAAATCGGTTCGCCTGATTGCTTTTACTTTTTCCTGATATTCATAATGCTGACCATGGTCGTCCACCAGGATGTTCTTGACAATAAATTCATCCTTGGTAAATTCTCTTTGAATCCGGAAATGGATGTTTTCAATGGTTTTATCCTCTTCGTGCACCAAGTTATTCACCACCACATACGGATTTAAAAAGTCCAGTAAAAATTTCCCTTTAGGTTTTAAAGATTGGATGGTTGCATCAATTACATTCAGGTTTTCTTCCTTCGAATCGAAATAGCCGAAGCTGGTAAAAAGGTTGAAAACATAATCAAACTTTTCTCTGTCCAAAACATCACGCATGTCATGAACGGCAAAGTGCAACGAATCGTTTTGTTTCGTATTGGCATATTTGATATTTTCTTCCGATAGGTCCACACCAGTTACATCGAACCCTTTTTCATTTAGATAAATAGAATGCCTGCCTTTGCCACATGCCAAGTCTAAAATTTTTGATCCGGGTTTCATCCCAAAATAGTCAATGAGATGATCCAGAAAAGAAGCCGCTTCTTCGTAATCTCTGTGTTTATACAAAATATGATAGTAAATGGTATTGAACCATTCGTCAAACCATTCCTTCTTTGACATTCTTAGATGATTTTGAACTGGATTGCTAAAATAACTGATTCTAGTTGATAAGGATTAAAGCACTTCTATTTGAGATTCTATCCCAGAGGTTGCATAGGACTGGAGTTCTCCATTTTCATCTGAATAAATGAAGAAAGCGTCAACGCCATTTAGCTTTTTTATCATTTCTATAGATTCTTCTAACCCCATAACCATACAAGCTGTAGCATAACCATCAGCCAATGTACAATTGGGCGCAAAAATGGAAGCGCTAAGCAAATGATGAGAAACATTATAGCCTGTAAAAGGACTAATAGTATGTGAGATAATTCTACCATTTTCTTCATAGTAGTTTCGATAATTGCCAGAAGTAGCAAGCGACCGGTTATTCACAAAAACAGTAGCAAAAACATTGCCCACGCTTTGATTCATTTCAGGTTTTTCAATCCCAATTCTCCAAATGGTTTGGTTCTGATTCTGACCTTGGCAACGTACCTCTCCACCAATTTCGATCATATAATTATCCACTCCTTTTTCATTTAAATAATGTGCAATTACATCCAAGGCATATCCTTTAGCAGATGCACTGAAGTCCAAATAGGTGTTTGTAGGTTTTTGTGCTCTCTTTTCATCAAAAATCACTTGATCGAATCCAACAATCTGAAGCAATGAATCAACGGTCGCACTATCAAGTATAGTTTTCTTTTTTGGGCCAAACCCCCAGGCATTTACAAGCGGCCCGATGGTAGGGTCATAGGCTCCTTTACTTTTGATAAACATTTCCTGACTAATCTTTAAAACAGGATAGAGGAAAGTGGATTCATAACTAATTGTATCGTATCTATTGAACCGAGAAATTTCTGAATCTGGAATATAGGTGGAAAGCGACTGGTTGAAAGCCACCAAAATAGAATCTACTTCTGTTTTGAAGAAGTTTTCTTCCGTTGCTAAATATTTAATCGAATAAGGAATAGTACCCATCGTAGTACCCGTGACATGCTGCAACACCTGGGTTTCAACTGGGTTGAGTTGTCTGTATAAGATCAATATTCCTACGGCCAGGACAATGATCAATATTCTTCGCTTTTGCATCTTTTCTCTTTTTTGCGGGTGCAAAGAAAGAATAAATCCATCAAAGCTGCTGCTATCTTGTAAACTTTAGGATTTCTCATTCCTTCAGACTGCTTTTAATATCCTATTTTTGATGAAATTATTCAAGAACCATGAGGGAAGATTATTTGAATGCAGATGGTGAAGAGCTAAACTCAGAAGAAGTTGAGTTTGAAAAGGCATTGCGCCCCCTGTCTTTCGATGATTTTACCGGTCAGGCCAAGGTGGTAGAAAATATCAAGGTCTTTGTACAAGCTGCCAAACAAAGATCTGAACCTTTGGATCATGTCCTATTGCATGGGCCTCCTGGTTTAGGAAAGACCACGCTTTCCCATATCATTTCTAACGAATTGGATTCCAGCATCAAAGTAACTTCAGGGCCAGTCTTAGACAAACCTGGTGATTTAGCTGGTCTGTTGACCAATTTGGAACCCAATGATGTATTATTCATTGATGAAATTCATCGCTTGAATGCAGTAGTGGAAGAGTATCTCTATTCAGCCATGGAAGATTATAAAATCGACATCATGCTGGACTCCGGTCCAAATGCCCGATCGGTACAAATCGGCCTGAATCCATTCACATTAATCGGAGCTACTACCCGATCAGGCCTTTTGACTTCACCATTGCGCGCTCGATTTGGCATCAATGCTCGTTTAGAATATTATGATTCACAATTGTTGTCGAGCATAGTGAAAAGATCATCGGGCATTTTAGAAACACCAATCGAAGAAAATGCTGCTGTAGAACTAGCACGCAGAAGTCGAGGTACACCAAGAATCGCCAACAATCTCCTACGCAGAACGCGTGATTTTGCCCAGATCAAAGGCAATGGAACGATCACCAAAGAAATTACCCAGTTTGCACTGGATGCCTTGGATGTAGATGCCCATGGATTGGACGAAATGGATAATCGTATTCTGACCACCATCATTGAAAAATTTAAAGGTGGCCCAGTCGGCCTTTCAACCATTGCTACAGCCTGCGGAGAAGAAGCGGATACGATCGAAGAAGTTTATGAACCCTTTTTAATTCAGGAAGGATTTCTAAAAAGAACGAGTAGAGGTCGTGAGGCTACCGAACTCGCCTACAAACATCTAAAAATTGTGCCTCCTTCAAGGATGGGCACTTTGTTTGACTAGTATGAAATATTTTATTTGTTCCTTTTTCTTTTTAATACTTCTAAGTTGTCAAAATGGCTCAAAAGAAGAACGAACAAATATTGAAACATCCTATAGTATTCGACCGAATGATTCTTTAACTATCAGCATTGATAAAGCAGTGCCGAAAAATGAAAAAAAAGAAATTAGTGGTCTTTTTACAATTGGGTCATATCAAGATTTTTCAGATTGTAAGTTTTTCTTTGAATGTGATTGTTGTTCAGGAGATCTTATTCTACAAGGTTCACTTTTCTATTTATTTAATTATTGCGTGGGTGACGTTAGATTAACTGGAGGAAAAATCGAATATGATACGGAACAAATTACCCTATTCTCAAATGGGATTATAGTCGATGAGTCTTTCAATCACATGTACGATATTGATTCAACTTTACCCAAGTTTTTAACTGAATCTACCTTTGACGAGCCTTATGAAATTATGTTTAGAATAGATAGCTGTCAACAAAAAGGTCTTCTAGTTCAACAAGAAGGAAAAAATACTTCTTATGCTCAAGAAACTGTTCAAGATTCAAAGGCAAAAATTAATAACTTACTTACTTCAAGTGTACTGAAGAGCTTCAAAAAATCCAATGACATAAAATTTAGTTTAGGTCATATAAAGCCAAGTAACAAAATAAAGGAATGTGGCTGCTTGTATGCTGAAAGTTGGGAAAAATTCAAGAATCAAGAATTTTTCTATGCGAATGACTATGGTACTATCGAATACTTGTCAATCAATGGAGAACAAAAAAGTATTGATTTTTCCAAGAAATTTCAAGGTTTTCGAGTTACTGAAATTCCGTATAAAGAGGAGAATATCGGCGAAGTGCTGAGAAAGTCCGGCGTGATTAGGATTGAGTCTAATGACAATTTCTATATTGAAAAGGACTTCGTTGGGGAATGTAAGTGCAATTAATGGATCGCTCCAAACTCACCCAACTCATCAAACAAAAATCTGCAGAAGAGGGATTTCAATTTTGTGGTATAGCCAAGGCAGAATTCCTGGAAGAAGAAGCACCTCGACTTGAAAAATGGCTCAATCAAGGTATGCATGGTGAAATGGCATACATGGCCAATCATTTTGACAAAAGACTTGATCCTACCCTATTGGTCGATGGAGCCAAGTCCGTTATCTCCCTGCTTTATAACTACTATCCTGAAAAGGATTTGAATGAAGACAAAAACGTAAAAATTGCCAAGTACGCTTTTGGCAAGGACTATCACTACATTATCAAACCCAAGCTTAAGACCGTTCTTCAATCTATAACCGATCAAGTGGGCGACGTGAGTGCTCGCGTATTTGTGGACTCGGCACCTGTGCATGAGCGGGCTTGGGCTGCTAAAGCTGGGCTAGGATGGGTAGGAAAAAATTCTCTGTTGCTCAACAAATCCATGGGTTCTTTTTTCTTCTTAGCGGAAATAATAGTCGATATAGAGTTGGATTACGACGGCCCAATGAAAGACTACTGTGGAACCTGTACCGCTTGTATGGATGCCTGTCCTACCGATGCCATCCCAGACCCATATGTAGTAGACGGAAGTAAGTGTATTTCTTATTTGACCATAGAACTCAAGAATGAAATTCCATCTTCATTTGCCGGACAAATGGAAAGTTGGGCTTTTGGTTGTGATATTTGTCAGGATGTTTGCCCTTGGAATCGTTTTTCACAACCGCATCAAGAACCTGATTTTGTTCCTCATGAAAGGCTAGGAGAAATGAATTCCACGGACTGGGAGGAATTGACAGAAGAGCTTTTCCGAGAAATTTTCAAGGGTTCAGCCGTGAAGCGAGCAAAGTATACTGGGCTAAAGAGAAATTTGAAATTCCTCAAAAGGGAGTAGCAAAATCACTATCTTTTTAGCTCTATTCATCTATTTTTGCCGACCTATTAATTGAACTCTTATGGCTAGCAACAATCCTCTTTTAGAACCTTTCAACACCCCTTTTGGTGTGCCTCCTTTTGCTGAAATCAAACTGGAGCATTACAAGACAGGCATTGAAAAGCTAATAGAAAAATCACGAAATGAGATCGATACCATTTCAAATCTAGAAGCAACTCCAAGCTTTGAAAATACAGTAGTCGCACTAGAAAGAGGAGGACGAGATTTAGATCAAGCGGCTGAGATATTTTTTAATCTAAATTCTGCAGAAACCTCTGATGAAATGCAAGCTCTAGCCAATGAGCTGTCTCCGATGCTCACCGATTTTGGCAATGAAATCATGCAAAATACGGAGCTATTTGCCAGAGTCAAAGCCGTTTATGACAACCAATCCACCTTGAATCTCGACAAGGAAGATAAAATGCTGCTAAGAAAAACCTATTTAGGGTTTGTAAGAAGTGGTGCTAACCTCAATGAAGACGACAAGAAAAAATATAGCGCATTATCGAACGAACTGGCCATGGCTTCGCTCAAATTTGGTGAAAATGTACTGGCAGAAACTAATAGCTATGAGTTGATCTTAGAAAATGAAGCTGACTTAAAAGGCTTGCCAGAAGGTGCCATAGATGCTGCTGCTCTGTCCGCTGAAGAAAAAGGCCATAAAGGCATGTGGTTATTTACACTTCAGGCTCCAAGTTTTTTGCCATTCATGGAATACGCAGAAAACCGTGAGCTAAGGGAAAAAATGTATAAGGCTTATATGTCAAAAGCATTTAAAGGTGATGATCAGGATAATCAAGAAAAAGTTAAAGCAATTGTGAAATTGCGCTACGAGATGGCACAGCTACTTGGATACGAGACTTATGCTGACTATATCTTAGAAGAACGCATGGCGGAGAAGCCTGAAAAAGTAAAGCTCTTCCTCAACGACCTACTTGAAAAAGCATTGCCTAAAGCCAAAGAAGAAGTAGAAGAACTCAAGGCGTACATCAAAAAATTAGGAGACGATATTGAATTGGAGCGATGGGATTGGGCCTTCTATTCTCAAAAACTAAAGAATGAGAAATACCAATTGGATGACGAAATGCTCCGCCCATATTTCCAAATGGAGAAAGCCGTCGATGGTATTTTTCAGGTCGCTAACAAATTATACGGATTAACATTCAAAAAAAATAAAGACATTCCAGTATATCATAAAGATGTGCAAGCCTATGAGGTGCTAGACGAATCTGGTAAACACATCTCTGTGTTTTATGCAGATTTTTTCCCAAGACCCGGCAAAAGAGGTGGCGCTTGGATGACCTCCTACAGAGGCCAATGGAAAACAGACCAGGATCACAGACCAGTCGTTTCTATTGTTTGCAACTTCACTCCTCCCACAGAATCAAAACCATCTTTACTCACTTACAACGAAGTCGAAACCTTATTTCATGAATTTGGACATGCTTTGCACGGCATGCTTGCTGATGGCAAGTACAATTCATTGAGCGGCACGAGTGTCTATTGGGATTTTGTAGAATTGCCTTCCCAGATATTAGAAAACTGGCTGATGGAGAAAGAATGTTTGGATCTGTTTGCGATACATTATCAAACCGGAGAGTCCATTCCTAAAGATTTGATAGAAAAAATAAAAGCTTCGTCGAATTACCATGAGGCCTATCAGACACTTCGCCAGATTAGTTTTGGCTTAATGGATATGGCTTGGCACTCTCTAACGGCTGATAATATTGATGTGGCAGATGTGGCAGCTTTCGAACAAGAAGCTATGAAACTAACCGAGTTATTCAAACCCATTCCAGGGATCTGTATGAGTACACAGTTTAGTCATATTTTTCAAGGAGGCTATGCTGCAGGTTATTACAGCTATAAATGGGCAGAAGTTTTGGATGCGGATGCTTTCTCTGTATTTAAAGAGAAAGGCATTTTTGATACCGAAACAGCCAAATCCTTTAGAGACAATATTCTATCCAAGGGAGGAAGTGAGCACCCCATGGAATTGTATAAGCGCTTTAGAGGGCAAGAACCTTCCGTGGAAGCCTTACTTGAACGTAGCGGATTAAAATCTGCTCTTTAAGACACTTATTGTAGCGGCTCTTCCAATAGCTGCGCTCGTTTTTTCCAAGCCATCAAGGTGATAGTCAATTTGGAAGAAATTTTAGCATAGGCACTTCCAGGCTCTATTGCCGCTTGTGCTTCGGTAGAATTTCCAGCTAGTGCCAAAGCGGTGATTCTAGCCGTTTCTTCGTGCAAGGATTGGTGTAATTCCAAAACGAGGTCATACGCTTCGTCACTTTCTAAACTTGCTTTAGCGGAGGAAAGCCATTGCCCAAATTCACAACTTTGTGTAGATTTTATATAAGCAATGTCAAACTCACTGGTTTGAGTTTGAATTGACTTTTTTAATCTAACCTTCCAGGTACTGTGTGAAACGATGGCCTTGTTGATGTTGAACGCAATTTGAATATCACTCATAGATTTGAATGGTAGCGGATTGATGATTTATGATTGAATGAATGCTTACAACGATTAGGCCTACTATGATAAGCAATATTTGACTTGAATAAAAACGATGCTATAAAAAGTGAAATAATTCAATGCCTAAGAGCAAATCTGTCAAGATTTAGTAACCATCATTTGCACTGCATACGTTGAGTTTCCGTTGTCCTTTTGGGATTGTTTGGTAGGAAATACCAGTTGCTCAAGTTCAATGATATAATTCTTATAGGCCACTTGTGGGTTTTGTTCATCGCCTATTGACAAGGTTTTCTCCGATCCATTGATATCAATTTGAATTGTCAATGTTCCTTGAGTCACACAGTCTACATCTTCAGGACAAAGGGAGTCTTCAACCAATTCAACAAAAGTGATGTCAACAATGGAGTTTTCAACATCTATCGTTTCTCCTTGTTTAATGGAAAACGATTCGCCAAGTGTCACTTCTTTCGACCCGTTGCAACAGTCCTCATTTGGATCACCACAACTTATTGTGATCCCTAATATTAAAATTATATTCAACGTTCTAATCATATTCTTATGACCCATTTGGTCTTCAAAAGGTTGAAGTAGTACAAAAATAAATCCAAATAGTGGGAATAAACAAAAATAGACCTACCTTAGCGGCCATCATGAAGTTCTCAAAGAAAACCATAGCGTTTAAGGCCTCACCGGCCACCACTGTCTAAAGCCTTTTAGACCCCAGCTATTTTTCTTTTTTTACAACATTTACTTCTTTAATAATGACAAGTTTGATTAACAACCTTAGGAAAGGTTATAAATATTTTCTAATCGCCTTAAAAGGCGAAGAAACAGAATTCACTACTGGTAGTATAAACAAAGCCATATTTCTTCTTTCAGTACCTATGGTATTGGAAATGATCATGGAATCTTTGTTTGCCGTAGTTGATGTATTTTTTGTTGGCAAGGTGAGTGTAGACGCAGTAGCCACAGTAGGGCTTACAGAGTCAGTGGTGATGATCGTTTACTCCATAGCCATTGGTTTGAGTATGGCAGCCACGGCTGTAGTCGCTCGACGAATAGGCGAAAAAGATCCCAAGCGAGCCGGAGATGCTGCCTTTCAATCTATCTTGATTGCCGTATTCATGTCTATTGTGGTAAGCGTATTCGGTATCATCTATGCCGAAGATATCCTTCGGATCATGGGTGGCACGGAAGAATTGATTGCTGCTGGCTCGGGTTATACACGAGTGATGCTTGGTGGAAACGCCAGTATCATGTTGCTGTTTTTGATCAACGGTATCTACCGTGGAGCAGGAGATGCTTCCATGGCCATGCGATCACTTTGGATTGCCAATGGTTTGAATATTGTTCTTGATCCAATTTTTATTTTTGGTTTAGGTCCTATTCCAGCATTTGGAGTTGAAGGAGCCGCCATAGCTACTACAATCGGTCGATCAGTTGGTGTGTTTTATCAATTAATTGGGTTATTTGGTGGTCAGCGAATCATCAAATTGACTATCGATAATGTAAAGGTGCGTTTGGAAACTATCCGAAGAATATTTGATATCGCATTAGGAGGCATGGGTCAGTTCTTGATAGAATCTGCCAGTTGGATATTCCTAGTCAGGATCATTTCTGAATTTGGAAGTGCTGCTTTGGCAGGTTATACCATCGCATTTAGAATTATTGTATTTACCATTTTACCCTCTTGGGGAATGGCCAATGCGGCCGCTACTTTGGTGGGGCAGAATCTCGGTGCTGAAAAACCAGATCGAGCAGAAAGCTCAGTTTGGAAAACGGCTCATCTGAATACTGGCTTTTTGTTTTTTGTGTCCATTATCTTTTTCTGGTTTGCACCCGAATTTGTATCGATATTTTCTAACGAAGCTGTTGTACAAGAGCATGGATCGATGGCCTTAAGAGTCATTTGTGTCGGCTATATTACCTTCGCTTATGGTATGGTGATCAGTCAAGGATTCAATGGTGCGGGAGATACAAAAACACCAGTAGTAATGAATATCATATTCTTCTGGTTTATTCAGATTCCATTGGCCTATACATTGGCGATTCATTTGGACTATGGATTCTTTGGTGCTATGATTTCAGTAGCTGTTGCCTTTGCGCTACATGCTGCCGCTTGTATCTATTGGTTTAGATTGGGCAAGTGGAAATTGGTGAAGGTGTAAAAGAAAGCGACCCTAGAATTAATCTAGGGTCGCTTTTTGATTTTATAAAGAACTGATCATGATTGCCAGGGAATCATACGATTCAACAAAAAAATTGCCAATTGAGTCTCCAGCTTCTATGATAGTGTTCTTCAATTCTTCAAATCTTTTCATGTTATTTGGTTTTAGTTAAATATCAAATGTATCCATTCAAAGTTGAAAAATTACTGTGCACCTTTAATTATCTCATCGACCACCTCTGGATTCAACAATGTAGAAGTATCTCCTAAACTGGAAGTATCGTTCTCTGCAACTTTTCTCAAGATTCTTCTCATGATTTTACCAGAGCGGGTTTTAGGCAAACCAGGCACGATTTGAATTTTGTCTGGCTTAGCAATTGGCCCAATGATCTTGTTGACCGTAGCTTTGATCTCGTCTTTTAGACTGGTCTCGGTTCTGCCTTCGGCATCACAAATGACGTAAGCATAAATACCCTGACCCTTGATGTCATGCGGATAACCAACCACCGCAGACTCTACCACTAGTGGATGTTCGTTGATCGCGTTTTCTACTTCGGCAGTACCCATTCTATGACCAGACACATTGATTACATCATCTACTCGGCCCATAATTCGATAGTAGCCGTCTTCATCTCTTCTTACGCCATCACCAGTGAAATACATACCTTTGTAAGTAGAGAAGTAAGTGTCAATACATCGCTGATGATCACCATAGGTGGTTCTGATCATAGAAGGCCAAGGAAAGTTGATACACAAGTTGCCTTCCACTCCATTCCCTTTCAATTCTTTTCCTTCTGCGTCCACGATAATCGGTCGAATTCCAGGTAAGGGCAAAGTGGCAAAAGCTGGTTTGGTAGGGGTCAATCCTGCTAGCGGAGAAATCATTATTCCACCAGTCTCAGTTTGCCACCAGGTATCAACAATCGGGCACTTACCTTTTCCGATATGGTCGTGATACCAATGCCAAGCCTCCTCGTTGATGGGTTCTCCAACCGTACCCAATACTTTCAATGAATCCAATTTGTATGGAGTCACCGGATCGAGACCAAAAGCTTGTAAAGCTCTAATCGCGGTTGGCGCTGTATAGAATTGATTAACTTGATACTTGTCGCAAATTTCCCAGAAGCGTCCAGCGTCTGGATAAGTGGGCACGCCTTCGAACATCACTGTAGTCGCCCCTGACAACAATGGCCCATATACAATATAAGAATGGCCAGTAATCCAACCCACATCCGCCGTACACCAATAGATGTCATCACTGTTGTATTGAAATACATTTTGGAAAGAGAATTGGGTGTAAACCATATAGCCTCCAGTTGTATGCACTACACCCTTGGGCTGACCAGTTGAACCCGAAGTATACAAGATAAACAGCATGTCTTCGCTGTCCATTTCTTCCGCTTTATGTTCTTTGCTTGCCTTAGCTGTTTCTTCATGCCACCAAAGATCTCGGTCATTGACCATGGTCACTTCCGTCTTGGTTCTTTGAGCTACGATTACTTTTTCGATGGTCGTACATTTTTCTAAAGCTTCATCGACCACTGCTTTCACCGGGATAGTCTTCGCTCCGCGAAAATTTCCATCAGAAGTCAACACCAATTTGGCTTCACAATCATTGATTCGATCTGCTAGAGCAGAAGAAGAAAATCCAGCAAATACCACTGAATGCACGGCTCCTACTCTCGCACAAGCCAACATGGCTACAGCCGCTTCAGGAATCATCGGCATATAGATAATCACCCGATCCCCTTTTTCAACACCATTATTTTTCAAGACATTAGAGAACTCACAAACCTTCTCAAATAGCTGTTGGTAAGTCAATGTAATGCCTTGCTCTTTTGGGTCGTTGGGTTCCCAAATGATAGCTGGTTTGTCGCCTAAAGTATACAGGTGACGTTCTAGTATATTTTCTGTGATGTTGAGTTTGGCATTCTCAAACCATTTTACATCAGCCTTCTCAAAATTATAATCAACTACTTTGTCCCATTTCTTTCTCCAAAAAAACTGGTTGGCGACTCTTTCCCAAAAGGTCTCAGGGTTGGCAACACTTTTTTCGTAGGCCAAAAAATATTCACTGAGGTTTTCTATTTTCGCTAGCATGCTTGTTTGCTTTTGTATCTATTCAATTTATGCATCTTAAATTTAATTTCTTTTGTGATTTGCTCTTCAATTTTTAGCTGAAAAGTCACATTTCATTGCTTAATGTTCAAATCTCTGAAAATAACCGACTCGTTCTAACCTGTTCTAACCTGACTGCGTTTGAAAATCTTTAAGGTTTACATCCATGCATTTCAATCAGAGTTACTCATTGGAGAACTCTGATCGAAGGTTAAGATTTATCAGAGTCCTTTTCAAGTGACTCTGATTGAGAAAATACCTCTTTGCACTGCAGAGTTTATTAGCTTTGCGCTCGAATCTTAAATACCATTCGTGATGAACGAAAGATACATGCAACGCGGCGTATCAGCCTCCAAAGAAGACGTACATAATGCTATCAAAAACATCGACAAAGGCGTATTTCCAAATGCCTTTTGTAAGATCGTGCCAGACATGCTAGCGGGTGATGAAGCCTATTGCAATATCATGCATGCAGACGGTGCCGGTACCAAATCTTCCTTAGCTTATATGTATTGGAAGGAGACTGGTGATTTGTCTGTTTGGAGAGGGATAGCCCAGGATGCCGTCATCATGAACACCGACGATTTACTATGCGTAGGTGCGGTTGACAACATATTACTTTCATCCACGATTGGTAGAAACAAAAACCTGATCCCAGGTGAAGTATTGACTGCTTTGATCGAAGGTACGGAAGAAGTATTGCAGATGCTTCGTGACAATGGCGTGGACATTCGATCGACTGGTGGTGAAACTGCAGATTTGGGTGATTTGGTAAGAACTGTAGTGGTTGACAGTACGGTGATCGGCCGAATGAAAAGAGCCGATGTGATTACCAATGAAAACATAAAGGGAGGAGACGTGATCGTAGGGCTAGCCTCTTATGGACAATCCAACTACGAAACCGAATACAACGGTGGTATGGGAAGCAATGGATTAACCTCAGCACGCCATGATGTATTCGCTAAAAAATACATGGAAAAATATCCAGAATGTTTTGACCCTTCGGTGCCAGAAGACTTAATCTATTCTGGATCAAAAGATTTGTTAGATAAGGTGGAAGATTGTCCATTGGACGCGGGTAAGTTGGTGCTTTCTCCAACTCGTACTTATGCGCCGATCATCAAGCAAATGCTCGAAAATTATCGCGACCAGATTCATGGCATGATTCACTGTAGTGGTGGAGCTCAAACGAAAGTTTTACATTTTGTTAACGATGTTCATGTGATCAAAGACAATCTTTTTGAGATTCCTCCATTATTCAAACTCATCCATCAGGAAAGTGGTACAGATTGGAAAGAAATGTACAAAGTCTTTAACATGGGACATCGTATGGAACTATACGTACCAGAAAGCATTGCCCAAGACTTGATTCAAATCTCGGAGTCCTTTGGTGTGTCGGCTCAAATCATAGGTAAAGTAGAGTCATCGGAAACTACCAAAGCCACTATTACTACAGAAAACGGCACGTTTGAGTATTTGAAATAGGAATTTATTTTTTCTTTTCGTATTGACCTACTTTGAGTCTGAAGGACAAGTAAATACTCATCGCCCGAGAAGGGTCATCTGAGAAGTAATAGGACAATATATTATCAGAGCCCAAATTGAGGAATCTCCATTGTAACCCGAACCCCGTATGGAAATCGGAATTCTTATTATATCCCATAGGAATGGTCACAGCTACTTTTCGAATTTCATAGGTAGGAGCCACATTGATACTCCAAATCGTATCTCCGGTTGATCTGTTCGATTCCCGAGGTTTAAGGAGCACATTAGAAACACTGAGACTAAAATGTTTAGATAGTTTGTACTTGGCAAATAGGATCGCGCGAAAAGGTGTGCGTGTACTAAAGTTATCTATTGGAAAATCATCTACTGAAAACTGCGAGCTCAACGAGTCCGTTAATTGATCTACACTTTGGACTTGTTGCAGACTTTTAGCATCCAGCATTTCTCCGCTCAATGCATAATCTGTACTGTTTTTTGCGCTTTTGTAATTGATTTTCCCAATATCAAGAAATGATAAACCAATAGTCAATCGATCTTTCCACTGAGCAGAAAAGCCAAAATCAAAAGAGTAGCCATTTTTTGAAAACAAATCTGCTTCGATGGTCTCAGATTCCATCATCTGGTTTAGCTCGTCATTGTAAACAAAAGAAACGTTAGCCGAAATGTTATCAGTTTCAGAATTCCGAAAATCACTATTCAATCCGTCTATTTCAAATTTACCTGAGGCCACTCCTGACAAATAACGCATGGTCAACCCTGTTTGAACAGACCAATCACTGGACACCTCCCAATTTCTGGCATAACTCAGACCAAACTGCAGCCAGGTGTTTGAATACATGGTCATAAAGTCATCGAAGAATCTCCCGTTGAAATTTTCGCCGTCCCTTATAGATTGGAAAAACTCAGAAAAATTTAACCCTGATGTGCTTTCATAAGAGATGCTTCTAATCCCTGCAGAGAAGGCAATTGCATTGTTTTTGTTGATAGCGTAAGAAATAGCTGGCAGAACTACCCTGGCTTCAGCAAATGCAAAGCTGGCTTTTAATGAAAGAAGGTTTCTAGGATTAGATGTGAGCATGGCAGATTTCATTTTTTCATAAAATGATCGCCCTTCATTATCACTGTTGAAAAGATTGAACTGAGTACCAACTACCTGAATGTCCCATTTTGAATCTCTATCCACCAACAAAGAAGGCATGTTTCCTACGGCATATACACCTGGATGATCAGCAAACAGCGCCGATTTAAAATTCTGTGAAAAACTGGTCATCGGTAAAATCAATAACCAGAGGAGGAGAAACTTCTTCATTCAGCTCAAGTCGTAATGGCTCGCTTAAATTTTCGCAAAGATATTTGTTTATAGCAATCTATCGTCAGTACTAAACTCAAATATTATTAATATCATTTTCAATCTTTTATTGACGAAAACCACATAACAATCACATGCTCAGGTTGCACTTTATAAATACTTCTGTGCTTTGATAATTTCAAACCAAAAATCAGCTGGATATTTCATTGGGTTTGATTAATATTATGACCCCATCTGTTCTTAATCATTTTTTTAACTTTAACACTTAACCATATTACTTATGGCAGATATTAATGTATTGGTGACGGTAGATACCGAAAATATCACACCCGACAATCTAAAGACGACTGTTGTTCTCACTGACAACAATGGAGATCATGATACTACTCCTGGAGATAGCGAAACTTTCGACATTGAAGCAAATGCTGGTCAGACAGTAGGTTTCACTATTGCGGCAAAAAATGGAACTGATCCAGTATCACTTAATGACTTTACCTATGAGGGCGATACCGATGGTATTCTCAATCCGCTTCCAGCAACTTCTAATGGATTTGTAGGAACTGCAACAGGAAATACAGGGCAGGATGAACTTTTTTATGTGAATTTTAAGGCGAATGGAACTGATTACAGCCTTGATCCTAAAATTGAAATAAAACCAGGAGGTTGATTATTTTAAACAAAATACAAGACCTTATAAAAAAGCCTATTTGGATAATAGGCTTTTTTATTCCTTACTTGGTTTTTTCTCAAGATCAAAAAATCGCCGATAGCTTAATTTTTTTATACAATAATTCAATTGTTGACAACAGATTTGAAGTATTGCTTGACATTGCATTTAATGAAACTAACCCATCGAGAAAATTAAAGTACTCTAAACAATTATTCGAAATTGCTCAAACTGACTCTGAGAAATATAAAGCTCTTTTCTTAGAAGGGTCAGCGCAAAGATTGAGTGGAACCCCACAGCTCGCATTAGACTTATATATTGAAAGTGCTAAAATTGCTCAGAACCTAAAAGACAATGTTGGTTTAGGAGAATCCTTAACTGCAATTGCTGATGTCTATTCAAACAACTATAATCACAAAAATGCCATTCTTTATTATAACAAGGCAATTAAATTATTGCGTCTTTCTAAAGATTCTATCTCTTTAGCATCTGTGCTCTTAAATGCCGGTGATGAGTACTATAACTCAGCATCTTACGACTCGGCTATTCTCCTTTTTCAAGAATCAAAAAATATTTTTAGAAAAAAAAATTACCCCGTGGGAATAGCATATAATTTGGGTAATCTTGGATTGGTCTATGCTAAACTTGGCAAAAATGACCTTGCAGAAATCAAAATGAATGAAGCAGTGAAAATGTTAACCAAAACTGGAAATATGTATCCTGTAGCAGTTTACCAGGTTTCTCTTGCCGATATTTATGCCAAACGTAGAGATTTAAAAAGAGCCTTAAATTACGCTCACAGTGCACTAGACATTGGCCAAGAAGAAGGCCTTAAAGAACAAATCCGAGACGCTAGCCTCAAACTCTCTGAACTCTACCAGACGCAAGGCGACTATAGAAAAGCCTACGACTACCAAAGTCAATACATCGCCTACCGCGATAGTATCAATAATGAAGAGACGATTCGTAAGATGGCTGATCTTCGTACTGAGTACGAAGTCTCTCAAAAGCAAGCAGAAGTCGACCTCAAACAAACTGAGGTAGATCTGCTCAATGAACAAGCTCGCAACAATCAGATTGTATTGTGGAGTGTCATTGTGATTTTGGTACTCGTCCTATTCCTTGTTTTTACTTTGATGAAGGTCTATCGAGTGAAGGTACGAGCCATTCGTATCGTAAGACAGAGAAGAAGAATTATAGCTGCTCAAAGGAATCAATTGGAAGAAGTCAATCGCACGAAAGACAAATTCTTCTCTATCATCTCACATGACATTCGTGGTCCTATCAGCAATTTTCAGGGTGTATCTCAGTTGATCCATTTACTGGTCGAGAGTAAGGACTACGATGGACTGCTTAAGCTCGGCACGATGCTGGACACCTCTACAAAAGAAGTCTCGTCTCTACTTGACAATTTACTCGAATGGGCGATGAGCCAGCAAGGAAGGATGCCCTATAAACCAGAGACCATCAAACTACATGAGTTGTGCAACTCCAATCTAAGCATCATGGAGAATTTAGCGACTGCCAAACAAATCACATTGACTGAAAAAATTAAGGAGAAAGTGAGCATCACGGCTGATAAAAACAGTGTGTCTACCATCATCAGAAACTTAGTAAGCAACGCCATCAAATTTACTCCAGAAGGAGGTAGTGTCGATTTGCAGTTGACTTATGACCTGAATATGGCCGTACTGATTGTAAAAGATTCTGGTATCGGCATTCCTAAAGAAAAAATGGAGCACCTCTTCGATTTCAAAGGCGAACGCAGCCGCTGGGGTACTGACGGTGAAAAAGGAGTGGGTCTGGGACTTACGCTAGTGCACGAATTCACTGAGCTAAATAAAGGAAAAATCGAAGTAGAAAGTGAAGAAGGTAAAGGCACTACTTTCAGAGTTTATTTGCCTTTGATTACTGAATAAGATGGTTTCGTCATTCCCCGATGACCCAATGGGCATTCGAGGAGTCTGTTCTCTAGGGCGCTGCTTTTCTCTAAGAATCCAATAGTCCGAAAAGGATCACCTAGATAGACCAGGTGATGACACCTGTTAATAGAATTATCACCTAAAATCAGGCATGTCCAATTTTTTCGCAATTCTATGAGCAGCATTCAGCAAGCCAACATGACTATACGCCTGCGGGAAGTTACCCCACATGCTACCATCCTTTTCATTTACATCTTCACTGAGTAGTCCCACATGATTTGAATATCCTACGATGTTATCGAAGTATTCTATAGCCTCATCCAAACGGCCTACACAAGCCAGTGCCTCCACGTACCAGAACGCACAAATCAAGAAAGTGGTCTCAGGTTCACCAAAATCATCTTGATGTTTGTATCTATAAAACAGCCCATTCGAAGCCTTCAATTCTTTCTCCATGGCTTTAAGATGCGCTTTCGCCCGATCAGAATTATTGTCAAGGTAATTCATATTGATGAGCTGCAGACAGCTGGCATCCATACGATCGGTACCTATCGCCTGGCTGTATCCTTTTTTGCTTGCACTATAACATTGCTCAATTTTATTCTTGGCAATTTTTCCGAGCTTTTGTGCGAGCTTGCCCATTTTTTCGTCTTTGAGTACTTTCGCTATTTTTTCAGCCGCCAAGCTTCCTGCCCAGTGAAAAAGATAAGTATAGCAGTGATGTTGGCTCAGGTTCCTGAATTCCCAAAGTCCCGCATCTGTCTGCTCCATGGTTTTATCGATGAGACCCAGCGTTTTAAAGATCAAATCGCCTGAATCGTACCTGTCGGTAAAAATGATTCGCTGATCATAATACAAAGGCAAAAGTGAAAGCAGCACCTGACCATAGACATCATTCTGAATATGCTCGTACGCCTGATTACCAACACGTACAGGTTGGTTGCCTTGATAGCCTTTCAGCTTAGTTTCAATTTCCACCAAATCCTTTTCACCTCCAATCCCAAATAGCGGTTGATACCTGTCATTCTCTGCGCTGGTGATATTCATGATGTAATGAAAATATTTTTCCAGCTCTTCAAAGTGACCAATATTATTGAATGCATTTAGCGTATAGAATGTATCCCGCATCCAGCAGAATCGATAATCCCAATTCCTTGTAGATCCAGGTGACTCTGGCAAACTCGTGGTTGTCGCGGCTACTATAGCACCTGTATCTTCAAATTGATGAATCTTTAGAACCAACGCCGATCTAATAGCTGCCTTTTGATAGAAGTTGGCTATGCTAGCTGTCTTCACCCATTTGTGCCAATAATTCACCGTACGATTTAAGAATAGTTCCGCCGTTTCCTTTAAATCTGATTCCATTGGAGGTCCAAAAGTGAGAACCAAATACTTTGTTTCGTTGAGCACGAAATCCTGATCCTTCATCAGATAACTCAAAGATATATTGGTCGTTAACCTCACCTGAGAGTCCAACCCTGAAAATCTAATATGGTTACTACCAAAACTTCTTTCTGGTCTCGTATTTCCATAATCTCCTACAGGATCGCAAACCACTCTAATATTTGGATGATCTGAAATCGGTTCTATTTTTCTGATGAGCATCAGTGGCTTATAGCTCCTCCCATGTTGTAAATATCGCGGCGCAAAATCAGTGACTTTGTACTTTCCCGTAGCACAAGCGATTTCTGTAACCAGCACGTTTGTATTTTCGAGGTAGTATTGTTTTGAGTCATATGAGCCTTCGACAGGTAATGCCGAAAACTCACCGCCCTTTTCATCATCCAGCAGGTTTCCGAAAATGAAACTGCTATCGAAACGAGGCCAGCACATCCAGGCTACGTTTGTATCTTTTTTGATATGAGCGGTATATGCACAGTTGCCTATTACACCAAAATCATAGGTATGTCTATTATCCATGTATCTGGGATTAGAATTTCAGAAAATTAGTTTTTGGATCGTGCGCTGTAGAGATCGAATCATAATCTGGCCAATTCAATCAATACGCTAAAATGATGAAATATTATCAATTAATGCCATAATTATTGCAACTTTGTTCAGCGAAAATTCACATTTATTAATAAACACACAATGAGAAAGAAAATAGTAGCGGGAAACTGGAAGATGAATAATGACCTGTCGGCAGGTAAAAAATTAGCGCAAGAAGTGCTAGACAAAGCGACAGGAAATGAAGAGGCTCAGATTGTTTTGGGTACACCGTTTATCCATTTGACTGCTTTAGCAGAATCAGTAGTCGGTAAAAAAGGAATCGAAGTAGCCGCACAAAACTGCAGTGACAAAGCTTCTGGGGCTTACACAGGAGAAACTTCTGCCGAAATGATCAAATCCACTGGTGTCAACTATGTAATCCTCGGACACAGCGAAAGAAGAGAATACTTCAATGAAACTAATGCAGAACTTGCGGCTAAATTGGATTTGGCTCTGGTCAATGGTTTAACACCAATTTTCTGTTGTGGAGAACCATTGGAAATCAGAGAAGCCAACACACAGTATGATTATGTAAAGCAACAATTGACTGAAAGTTTATTTCACCTTTCAGCAGAAGAATTTGCTAAAATCGTTATCGCCTATGAACCAATTTGGGCCATTGGTACGGGTAAAACGGCAACATCTGCACAAGCACAAGAAATGCATGCTGAATTAAGAAGTCACTTGGCTAGCAAATTTGGTCAGGATGCCGCCGACGCATGTCCTATCCTTTATGGTGGAAGTTGCAAACCTTCTAATGCCAAGGAGATTTTCGAAGGAGCGGATGTAGATGGCGGATTGATAGGAGGAGCATCTTTGAATGCCGATGACTTCCTAGCGATTGTCAACTCATTCTAAAAGTGAATTAAGCAACATTTTCCTGATATGATCTCATTCATAATTGCATTTTTGATTGGTAGCTGGGCCGATTCAGACATCGTCTCATCTCAAATTGATCCATGTGAAATTTACGGTAAGGTTTATATAGAGCCTAACCCAAGGTTTGCACACTTTCGAGTATACGAAGACGATTCAGAAGCCTTTGCAGATATCATCATTTTTGAAGAAGAAAATTCTTTGTTTGCAGATGAGGTAGGTCACTGGTCTTTTGTGGATGACCGAGATTTTGCTGATGTTTACATATACTTTGAACAAGACCGAAATATGGCTGACTTCTCTGTCTACTACACAGAGTACGCTTCCTTTGCCGGCTGCAACAGATAAATGACGTTTACAAAGATAATTTTCCAAACTAACCGAGAATTTGCTGATATCCTCACGGCCGAATTAGCTGAGATGGGCTTCGACACTTTCGAAGAAACCGACCAAGGATTAGATGCATATATCCTAACCGAAAGATATTCTGCTAGCCATATCAAAGAAATGGTAGAGCGGTATCAACAACTAGCCACGATAGCTTACAAGGTTGAAACCATCGAGAAGGAAAACTGGAATGAAGAATGGGAGAAAAATTATGACCCCATTGCTGTAGATAGCAGATGCAGAGTTCGAGCGACTTTTCATGAGCCAGACGACTCCTATGACCATGAGATCGTAATCACTCCCAAAATGTCATTTGGCACTGGCCACCATGCGACTACACAGGGCATGTTGGAACTTCAATTGGACGGAAATTTCGAAGGGAAGTCTGTTTTAGATGTCGGTTCAGGCACTGGCATTTTAGCAATCATGGCTTTTAAACTAGGCGCAGGCTATATAGAAGCTACAGATATAGACCAATGGTGTGTTGAAAACGGACTAGAAAATTTCCAACTCAATGGTCTCCAAGGAATCGATTATCATAAGGGGGCAATAAGCACGCTTGAGCTCAATAAGCCTACTTATGATGTAGTCATTGCCAACATCAACAAAAATGTATTACTGGAAGAAATGTCATATTACGCCAATCTTTTAGAAAAAGGTGGCCAGCTATTTCTCAGCGGTTTTTATGAAGAAGATATTCCAGATATAAAAAATAGCACTGATTCATATAATCTTTTGCTTGAAAAATCAGTTATCAAAGACAACTGGACGGCATTGATGTTCTCTAAATACTGATAAAGCGCATAGCATATCGCAATCGGTTTACTATCTTTAGTCGTTGATTCAGAATAGCATTGAATGGTCTGGCATAGACATATATATTTTCTTCTTTTATTTACCCTTTCCACAGGTTTAGCGCAAGCGCAATACTTTAGGTTTTCTACAGAACCTGATCAGTTTGTAGAGGATGTTGTAAATAATATCAATGCCATTGATACTGAACCAGCTAAAAAAGTCGCCTATGATTTTAGAAATGCCTGGACGTCTCAAATAAATGAAGATCAAAAAGCTTCCATTATTACGCTCTGTGGCAAAATGGAAGATCGTCGATTCGCTACCAGACCTTATCACGAATACTTTTTTAGCCTGATCACCTATGCGCTCACACAAGAAAATGCGAATCCTGCAGATTTATCCAATATTTTGGATGTTTGCCACTACGCTGTAGATCATTATGAAAGAAAAGAAGTTGCAGAGTTTTATAAATCACTTACCTTCTTTTTTGCACGAGGTGCGCTCTACCATTCACATTACAACAAACTATCCACATCTGGAGGTTCATACAAAGTGGTTTTACTGGAAGAAAGTTTACCCGAACCCGAGCCGGCTGAAGCAGAAGTGATAGAAGAAGAGGAATTCATCACAGAAGACGAAATCGAAGAAGAGTATGTTGAAGAAGACACGGGTTCAGACGACGGCTGGGGAAGCGATGATGGATGGGGTTCTGATGATGGATGGGGCAGCGACGATGGATGGGGTAACGATTCTGGTTCAGGAAGTGATGGCTGGGGTAGCGACAGTTTTGGGAGTGAAGAGGTTGTAGAAGAAACCTATGAAGAAGAGAAAAAACCACTTGTACTCGAACGACAAGTCTATTCACTCGAAAAAATAGATCATGTCGCTGAGATGCAAGCCAATGATAAAGACCCCATTTTGGCCGGACCTGCACTTGAATTGACAGGTATAGATTTTAAGATTGCGACTCCGTACGACACTTTAACTATTAACAATGCCTCCGGAACTTTTCTTATTAAAGACCAAATGTTTATAGGTAAGTCAGGAGAAGTAGACTGGCCAGATGATCTCCGAGGAACGGATGGAGCTGTAGTTGTACTGGAAGGCTATTCCTTCAATGTGAAATTTCCACGTCTCAAAACTTCTCGAGCAAAACTGAAATATCCAGACCTTTTCAATGGAGAAGCTCCTGGTGCTTTTTATTTTAAAAGTGGCAAAAGATTAGCTCATGAAGAAAAGTTCTACCCGCAGTTTATTTCTCATTATTCAGATTTGGAATTAAGCCTTTCGGATGATCACCTGAAGTACAATGGCGGATTTGCTATGAAAGGTGCTAAGAAATTTGGAACCTCTGTTTCCAAAAACCCATCCACCATAGAAGGAATTGCAAAAGGACGATCATTTACGGCAAAAGCGGAAGAATATGTTTTTGAGGATTCTTTGATACTATCTGACAAAGCATCTTTTGTTTTGTATCATGGTTCAGATTCCATTTACCATCATGTGGTTCGTTTAGATTATGACCAAGCCATATCAAAGCTTACACTTCTCAAAGACAAAGGGGAATACAAAAACACCTATTTCTTTTCTTCTTTCTTCAAACTTGAATTCAAAGCTGATATGATCGAATGGGAACTTGAATCAGATAGTTTGGATATTTCGATTCTAAATGCCAAGAACATAGTGCCTGCATTGTTCGAATCTGAGGAGTATTTTAATCCCTTGAGGTATAAAAAAATGACTGGTTTGTATGAGTTTCATCCCGTACGGACAGCAGTTGAATTCGCAAGACTTGTACAAAGTTCTGAATATAATTTGCTTGAAATGCAGGAGCATTTCAACATCAAGCCAGAGCTTGCACGATCAGCCATGCTCTTTCTAAAACAAAACAACTACATTCTTTTTGATGAAGAAAACCTTCAAATCAAAGTCTTACGAAAAGCCTTTCATTATGTAATGGCTTATACCAAACAGAAAGATTTTGACAATATTCTCATTTCTTCTCTCAATCCAAAAGGATCGAATGCCTCGCTCAACTTTGAAACAGGTGAAATGGTAGTCAAAGGGGTTAGTCGAATTGTGGTGACTCCTGATGAAGATGTTCGTATTACTCCAGATTCTAGTAGAATTACCCTACTCAAGGATAAAGACATCAAATTCAGTGGTGGAGTAAATGCTGGCGATTTCAGCTATCAGGGAAAAGATTTTTTCTTTAATTACGATGAATATTTGATTCAAATGCCGGTCATAGATTCTATGAGAATTCAGGTAGACTTTCAGGAAGGTGGCGAGGAGCACAAAACAGCCCTCAGCAACCATCTGACTCAAACGTCGGGAACACTCTACATCAATCACCCTAAGAATAAGGCGGGTGTACGAAATTTTGCTCAGTACCCTTTCTTTGTTTCAGATTCTGAGGCTATTGTGTATTTCGATGGGCCGGACATTTTGGATGGGGCCTATGATAAGTCCATTTATTTTGTAGTGCCTCCATTTGAAATGGACAGTATCAATAGAGACGACCCTGCTGGAATAGCTTTCAAAGGAACCTTCTTCTCTGGAGGAATTGTGCCACCGATAGCAGAAAACTTGGTCATCATGCCAGATCGATCTTTAGGTTTTGAGCATATCATTCCAGCAGAAGGCTATCCTTTATACAAAGGAGAAGGTGTGCTTTACGATAGTTTGACTTTGACTGCCGATGGTTTGAGAGCCGACGGGCGTATCGATTATCGTACTACCACAGTGAATTCTGATGACTTTATTTTCTATATGGACTCCGTTTCTGCAGTAGGTCAGGAGGGAGTAATTCGTGAAGGTAAAATGGATGAAGCGTCTTACCCTGAAGCAGTGTTGGCCGATTATAAGATGCTTTGGAAACCACTCAAAGACAGTATGTATATTGCCAATAGAAATGAGCCATTCCAATTTTACAATGCCACAGCATCACTCGATGGTAAAGCAAACATTACAGCTGGTGGTGTATATGGGTCTGGTGAAATGCTTTCTAGGGGTTCTAAGTCTATTTCGAAAGAATTCCATTTTAGCCAATATGAATACTCAAGCCGACATGCTGAATTCGAAATATTGACTGATAACCCCGATAAGCCGGCAATGAAAGGCGATGATATTGCACTAAATTTCAATCTACTAGACAACATTGCTACAGTAAGGCCTGAACAAGAAGGAGTAGCTGCAATCAGCTACCCTTATGCACAGATGAAAACTTCAATTACTGAAGCTACTTGGTATCTGGATTCGGATCGAATCGCAATGGTCAAACCAGAAGAAGTGGACATTGCATCTTCATATTTCTACACGACACGTGAAGAATTGGACTCGTTGGCATTTAACGCTACCAATGCATTCTATGACATCAAATCTTTTGAACTTAACATTCAGGGAATCCCATACATCAAAGTAGCGGATGCGGAAATCATCCCTGACAATAATGAAACTACGATTTATGAAAATGCAGTATTGAGACCTTTCGAAAATGCAAAACTGAAAATCGACACATTAAATGGCTATCACAACCTGTTTGATGGCAACATTACTGTCATTTCTAGTAAGAAATTTGAGGGTTATGCTACTTACGAATTGGTCAATGCTGCTCAAGATACTTTTGCCATTAAGTTTGATAGCTTCGAACTCAAAGGGTTTCAAGTAGGTAAAAATGAATATGATAGTATGACAGTCTCTGGCGGCACAGTGTTAGAGTCACAAAAACTACAACCATCTCCTGGGTTCTTTTTTGCTGGAGATGTTACCATGTATGCTGACCGAAAAAACCTTGAAATGGAAGGTCAAGTCAAACCCAATATTAAAAGTCTAGGAGAATACGATTACTGGATCAATTATCTAGTGCCTGAGGGGCAGGATCAAGTAATAATCGATGTAGATACAGCCACCACCACCACTGGACAACCCATTGTAGCTGGCTTACTGTATAATAGTGTGACTTATGACCTATACATGTCTTATGTGCATGACAAAATTAGGCCAGCAGACGAATACGTATTCAAAGCTGGTGGATTGCTTTCTTATGTGGATTCACTGAAAGAATTTAGAATAGAAGACCCAACAAAAACAACCAACGATACTTACGCCGGCAGGAGTTTTATTTATAACGACAGTACAGAGCAACTCTTATTTGAAGGCCCCGTCAATTTCATTAAAAACAAGCCTGAATTTTCAATGGAAGCGACAGTTCTAGGTTATGCCAAACCCGATTCCAACACCTATTTTATGGACGCTATGTTGGCATTGGATATGAAACTTCACCCTACGGTCATTACATCAATGACCACAAACGTAACCGATGTAGTTGCCCAAATTGGTCCTGATGTTGCACACTCCAACAGCATTGAGGTCATGTACAAATTAGCTGATATGATTGGTGATGCAGCTACCAAGAATTATGAAAATAATTCAATGAATGAATATATGGCTCTGGCAGAAAGTTCACCAAAAGTCACAAAAACACTATTTATCTCTAATGTGAACCTTGCCTGGTCTCATAGACATAGAGCATTCTACAATACTTCTAAGCTTGGCCTTTCGCACATTCTACAGACTGATATCAATGCACTGTCGGATGGGTTCTTAGAAATTACAAAATCGGATGATGGTGATGACATCGTTCATTTGTTTTTACAAATAGCACCTTCTACCTGGTATTTCTTCAGCTATGAGCATAGCAGACTGATGATGTTCTCATCTAACAATGATTTCAACAACTTCGTAACTGAAAATTCTAAAATTGCTAGTACGGGACTCGGTGAGTATACGACAGTATTAGGAGACGAATTTGAAGTTCTAAAGTTTGTCAATGATTTTAGAAATAGATACTATGGCATCAATGAAGCCTATAGTTTAGAATATCCTGAGGAAACACACCTTGAAGAAGACATCTATCAAACGATAGAAGAAGGCGCAGATACTCCTCAAGAACAACAACCTGTGGAAGAGGATTACAATACTTTCGAAGAATTAGATGAAGACGAAGACGACGGGTTCTAACTAGACTTTGCTTTCTTCCCAACCTCCAAACAGCCAGTTGCCGGCTGCATTTGGATTGTCACTTCTCATAAACTGATCTACAGAACGAATCATCTCTTCTTTAGAGAGGCGACCATCTTGATTAATATCCAAGTTTCGGAATGCTTTCGGTGCAAAACGTACTTCAATACGCATTCCGATGAATAAATCAATGTATTCAGTTTGAGAAATATAACCATCATCATTGATGTCAAATAATTTGAACAGTGTGGAAACAAAATTGTTCAAGTACTTTTTGTAGGTTTCAATATTTTTTGGGTCAAGAAGAACAGTCATAAACTGTAACCATTGCTCTTTAGTACCCTGCTCATTCTCAACAAATGGAACCAGCTTATCCCAAATTCCCTGAGTCATTCCCATGACTATCTCATATTCGGGCGTGTCCAAATCTATATCTCTGATGATGGCAAGATTTTCGCCAATTGCTTCAAAATCATCAGCTTCAATGGAACCATTTTTATCAAAATCAAGGATATTGAAAAAATGAGATAACTTCTTTATTTGTAGTGGTGTTAACATAATATCTCAAACTTATAAATTCTGTAAGATTTTACCTACGGTTGCTCTCTTCTTGTAATCAGGATCAAAGAAAGCATATAATATTTTTTTGTCTTGCCCAATGATATAAGTAGCTGGCACCGGTAAGTTTGGCCCATTATCTCCATTGGCTTCGTCGAGGTCTATGCCCCAAGTTTTATACTTTTTTAGTAGTGCTTCTTCCATTTTGAACGCCACATGATAGGTATTCATAATTGATAAATCCTTGTCATGAATTATTTTGAATGACGCACTCGTTTTATCTATTGTTTTGGCAATACTTTCAGGTTTTTCTGGAGTTACTGCTACTACTATGCCTCCTTTTTCCGTAATAAAATTGAGGGAGTCTTCTAATTGCGACAATTGTTTGTTGCAGTGAGGGCACCAGAAACCTCTGTAAAACATAAGAACCACAGGCCCCTTTTCTAGGGCTTTGTATAATTCAAATGGCTGTCCGTTTTGATCAACTCCTTGAAAATTGAGTGCTTCATCTCCTTCATTCAATTGGAATGGAGCCTCTTGCGCCATCAAATTTTGCGCAAGCAAAAGCACAAATATGAGTAATGCATTCCCAATCTTCATTTTAACCAAAGACATAGTTTATTAATTTAGGCTAATATAGGGGTTAATGCGTTTCATTCACAAATTTTATTACCAATAGAGGACAATTGATAACAAGTGCCGTTCTCTATTGAACTTTCAGAATATCCTTCATGTGAAAAATGAAGTTTTGAAGTGCTTGCTCCCATGTCAAATCAGCATCCCATCGCGAACCCAAGTAGACATCTTGAGTGTACACATGTTTGACATAGTATTTATATACGACAGCTTCAACTGGCAAGGTATGAAGCGAGCTGCCAGAGCGGATACTTACATAGTCGGTTTCGTAAGGATCTATTTCATAATCTAACATTTCACGAACAGTTCTACCTGTGCCATGGATAGAAAGCAATACAAATTGATGGCCTTGATTATATATATCTCGGTCATCAGAACTCTCTGACAATTCATATTCCAATGGATAGTCGATCATTATTTCTTCGAGTCTTCGATTCTTTTGCTCAACTTCATTGTTGTATGCAGCAATCTTTGCTAAGGTAATTGCATCCAAGGCCGCACTATCTTCCATTTCATATTTTTTGAATTTCGGAATGACCAATTTATCCACCTTGAGATCCATAGCGTAAGTGGGAATCCTTTTGCCCTTCAGGATATTTGCATCTGTGAAGAACTCTGGGATATCCGGTACAAGGTAATTTTCTCTTTCCATCTCAGCACGAATCACATCTTTTCTCATGTCTGTCAGCAACACATCCAAATCTGGTCCAGTAGTCTGCCAGGCCTTTTGCCTTTCAGAAATGAAACTTGGCTCATCATTAAATCCACTAATAGTTATTCGATAAGACTCCACTCCTGCACTACTCGTTGGAAACTGTTCTAAAGCAAGAATATATTTAATTTCCCTTTTCTCCATTTCCTTAGCAATGGACGCATTCGCATCAGGGCTGGCAAATACATCATCCATATAATAATAGGCGACAGGATCTATCTTCATGCGTTTGAAAGCTGCATGTGCTTTAGCAGATAAGGCCTTCCAGTCGGCTCTAACATTTGGGTTTTTGTCAGACCAAGGCACTGAAACCAGCACTACCGTTTTCCTTGACAGCAAATATTTCGGCAAATGGGGTTGAATATCCAGGTTTTTCAAATCTAGCCATTGTTCCCCTTTAGGCTGAGCTATAGCTGAAGAATCAAGCTTAGCTAGACTAATAACTAAAAGGATGGATACTACAATGGGTTTGACAAACTTCTGCAATGGGTAATATTTATTCTTCTTTTGAAAAATCAACGCAGAAAATTAGCCAAATTGGTGCACAACCTCGTATGATTATTTGAATTAATCTAAACGATATGTGTAAATGCGAATGGGCCATGGGTCATTTTGAAGCGTATGAAAAGTATCATGATACAGAATGGGGTGTTCCTTGTTTTGACGACCAAGTCCATTTTGAATTTATGATCCTTGAAAGTGCTCAAGCTGGCTTAAGCTGGAGTACTGTATTAAAAAAAAGGGAAGGGTATAAAAAAGCTTTTGCTGATTTCAAGGTGGAAGAGGTAGCCAAGTTTGATGAGCCCAAAATTGATTCTCTTATCTCCAATTCGGCAATCATTCGAAATCAGCAAAAAATCCGAGCTGCAGTCAACAACGCAAAGTGCTTTATTGAAATACAAAAAGAATTCGGCACTTTCTCAAAGTACATTTGGTCATTTGTAAATGACAAAACGATTGTAGGCCACTGGAAAACTAAAGATGAAGTACCAGCCACGACCTCAGAATCTGATCACCTTAGCAAAGAGTTGAAAAAAAGAGGGTTCAAATTCGTAGGTAGTACCATTATGTACGCTCATATGCAGGCCACCGGACTGGTCAATGATCACACCACAGACTGCTATAGATACAAGGAACTTTTGAGTTGATTGTATTCTTATTTATCTTCGCCTTGTTATTTAAAAAGAACTAAGATTATGTTTAATCCAGCAGTAACTTCAGGAGTTGATTTGTTTGTAAATATTGTGATCGTACTAGCCAGTTTCGCTGCAGCGGTTTCATTTATTGACATTAGAAATACTAACAAAAAAGAAGAGAAAGAAGGTTAATCCCTTTCTTAAAGAAATTTATCCCACCCGATAGCTGTCGCGGTGGGATTTTTTATTACGCTACTTCGAGCAATTTCTTGACCTCATCCATGATTGACGCTGAGCCCGTATTAACGGCAACCCTTAGCGCTTTCAGTCCACTTACTCCTTGCAATTCTTCTAGTTCTAATTGCTCCACCTTGCCCTTCAAAAGATCCTTGTTTTTTAAATAATCGATGTATTTTAAATATTCCTCAGCATCCTTTTCCTGAGAATATATGATGGCAATTTTGCCAGGTTGAGTGATCCTTTCCTGAGTATCCTTCACCAATGCTTTATCTATTCGTTTTTTTGTAATCTCATAGCGAATATTATAAGCACCGTCAACATCAAATTTTTTCTCTTCTTGTCTAAAGCGGATAGAAAGCGGGTTGGAGTGTACTAAAATCAAATGAGTGGTTTCTAGCGGCATTGGCAATTCAGATACCACAGCTGCAGTACGATTTGCAATTTCTGCCGTCACAACCAATTGCCATAATCTTAAATTTCTCAAATACACTTCATCAAATTTGAGGTGCTCTACCATGGATGCACCAATATAAATATTATGCTCTACACCATCAGTTTTATACTTTTCGAAGTAGTGGGGAAACATTTTCTGAGCACTTTTTTCCTCTTGGTCTAAAATTCCTCCTATAATATCATTGATCGCCGTGAGACTATCCTCAAAATTCTTACGATGCTCATAAACCACTCCTAGATTGGCATCCAAAGCATTCCAGTAAACCTTCGAAAAATCTTTGTCGCCCGTGTGATTGGTTTCAATATTTCTAATAATCGGCTCAACTTCATTTTGAAGAAATTCCAGAATCAAGGATTCATCGCCAGTCACTAATTTGTTTTTGATTTTTTTTCTGAAATTATCCAGACGGAATATAGTTTCATCTAATATCGGCAGATTAGAGAGCTCCATAGCCATGTTCAGAACTTTCTTAGCCAGTTGTAACTGGCGATTCAAATCTTTATAAATGCATTCATGCCTTTCAACTGAGGAATTTCGAATATCTGAAGCAGCGTATAAGGGATAGACATCATTGAATACGATCTGAGGTGCAACTGGGCTTTTATGCTTAGCAATTTGATCAAGCATCTCATGCGCTGCATCGTTAAATTTCCATTCCACCGTTGGGTGGATAGAAGTATATTTCTCTTTGATCAAGTTTTGAATACTGTTTTCTAATTCTTCCGAACTTCTCTTCACTGCAATGGCAAAAAGTGGTAGCACCTCTCGTATTCTTGTGAGTGTGAGTGTATTCAAATCTCCTTTATTTGGAGACGCCAATTCAAGCAATCCTACGAATTCATCATTATAAAATAAGGGGTTGAGTATAAGGTTTTGGACGCCACATTCCTGAAGAATTTCCGATTGAGGTTGAAGTGCATTACGGCATTCTGCCATATCTTCAACGATCATAGGATCTGCCTGATTAGCAAAACGCTCAAATAAGTCAGCCGTGGCAAGAGGACATTCTATTCGATCTTGATCACCCATAAGAATACTCCGTCTAGCATTTCCACCAAAGTTGAAAAACTTATTCTTGCTTTTCTGATAGGCAGAAATACCCAATCGTAAATCTGATAATTGTAATAAAGATCTGAATTTCTGTTCCAGGTCTTCAAACCTGCTCCCCTCAGTAATGCTGTCCTTTTCCAACAAGGTTTCTTTCATTCGAGAAAGCACCTGATCCTTTGTCACTTCGGTTAATTTGAATATAATCAAACCCTGAAATTCAAAAAGCTCAGTGGGCAGTTTTTCCATCCATATATCAATATCTTCGATGTGGTCAGTTAGGTGTTTCAAATCTTCCTCTGTTAGCTCGGGCAGGGTTCCATTCAATACAATTTCACAGAATTTTGGATTGATCTCAATTTTAAAATATCGTTTCAGTCCGGTACGATGATCAGAGAGTGTATATATAATATCCTTATTCAGTTCGATAGTGAGGCCATAGTACGTCTGCATAATAGCGAAGTAAGCAGCCATGGTCTTATGAAGCATGATTTGAGCCATTTCCTCAGGATCAAGCAAGGCCTCATACGATCCTGCCTGAATCATCAAATCCTTATACCCTTTGGTTGAATGAACATCTTGTTTTTTGAATGGAGCCATTGCCGATACCATTTCCTCCTCTTCAGTAAAAGGAGAAAATATGGCCGTCATCAGAAGATTGACAGTTTCTCTATGCTTATCAAGTATTCCCAAATCTTCTATAGGAGCAAGCAATTCTGGTGCTTGACTCACTCGGTCCATTATTAACTTGGCAGTTGACGCCAAGTGAGCATTCGGGTCATTGATACGCATCCCCCAATATCCGATCAAATTGGCAAGACTTAATTTACTTTCAAATGGGAATTCTAATCCCATATTGCATTGGTCAAGTTCTTCGTCCATAATTATTATTAAAAGCCTCTATCTGCGAACGAAAGGCCTCATTCTTTAGTTTCAATTACTTAATATAACCACTAAAAAAGATTTAACACAGATATCATACTTATCACTTAAGATTGGTTTCTGTTTCGTTTATATTTCTTTTTTTAATTGAAAAAGGCATTGGAGGCAAATAAGAATACCGAACAGGAGAAGCAAGACGTAGTCAACACTTATTTCAACAGGGATCTAAGCTGGCTTACTTTCAATTACAGGGTGTTGCAAGAAGCAGAAAGCAGTGAAGTCCCTTTATTTGAAAGGCTCAAGTTTTTGGCTATCTATTCATCTAATCAAGATGAGTTTTTTCGAGTTCGGGTCGCTAACATTCGTCGTTTGGTAGAGATCGGAAAGAAAAAAATTAACAAAGCGTTAGACATTGACCCTGATGTATTGCTTGATAAAATTCATGACCGCATTCAAATCCAGTTAGACCAGTACGGTAATACACTTCGCAATAGTGTATTGAAAGAATTGGAAAAAAATGGCGTTTTTATCTTGTCACCAGAACAACTCAATGAGGATCAACGAGCCGCTTGTCTCTATTACTTCAAAACCAAAGTACTATCTTTTTTACAGCCGTATCATTTTGATTTGGCTAGAAGAGAACCATTTCTCAATAATCGAGAATTATATTTTGCATTAAAGTTGAGAAGTAAATATTCTCAGGGCATCAAATTTGCATTCTTAAATATCCCGTCGAATAGACTGCCTCGATTCTTCAAGATTCCATCTCCGAGCTTTCAATTTCATTACATATTTCTGGATGATATTGTTGCCATGCACTTGGATTTTGTATTCCCAGATTACGAAATACTGGAGTGTAAGAGCATTAAAATGAACAAAGATGCTGATCTCAATATTGAAGATGAGTTTAGTGGAGATTTGGTTGAGAAGATTCAAAAACAAATTCAAAAACGAAATTTGGGCACACCTTCTCGTTTCTTATTTGATCGAACTATCTCTGCTGAATTGCTTGAAAATTTTCAAGATGTATTTCATCTTTCAGAAGATGATTTAGTTTCAGGCGGGCAATATCACAGTTTGTTTGATTTTATGGATTTCCCTAATCCAGTCGGGAGCGCTCTCGAATTCGAATCACAAGAGCCATTAAGGAACCATAAAATAGATCGTTATCGATCTATTTTCACTGCTATTGATGAGTCGGATCAGATGTTGCACTTTCCATATCATAGCTACAACTATATCCTACAATTTTTCAATCAAGCAGCTATAGATCCGCATGTGGCCGAAATCAAAGTAGCTTTTTACCGTATGGCATCTGATTCTTTGATTGGAAATGCCTTGATATCTGCAGCCAAAAACGGCAAAAAAGTAACGGTGTTTATTGAACTCAAAGCGAGATTCGATGAGGAGAACAATTTGCTCTGGGCGGAAAAAATGCAGAAAGAGGGAATACGGATTATTTATAGTATTCCTGGACTCAAAGTGCATGCAAAAGTGGCCTTGGTAAAGAAAAAAACCGACGAGGGTACTAATAAAATCTATTGCTTTTTCGGAACCGGCAATCTGAATGAAAAAACAGCAAGTATTTATTGTGACCACGGCTTGTTGACTGGCCATGATAAAATGGGTGAAGAATTGGATGAATTATTCAAATACCTGTATAAAAGAAAACAGCCCAAACCCTTCAAGCATCTTTTAGTTTCACAATTCAATATTGTTGAAGCGTTCAACCAGCTGATTCAACGTGAAATCAATCATGTGAAAAATGGCAAGGAAGGTAGGATTATCATTAAACTCAACAACATCGAAGAACGGGGCATGATTGACAAACTCTATGAAGCAAGTCGTGCGGGCGTGAAGATCGAAATGATTGTACGAAGTATCTGCTGTCTAATTCCTGGTGTGCCAGAGATGAGCGAAAATATTACAGTAAGAAGAATAGTTGGCCGTTATTTAGAGCACGCGCGCGTTTTTTGGTTCAACAACAACGGAAAAGACGAACTGTTTATGGGCTCGGCGGATTGGATGAAACGAAATCTAAAAAGCCGTGTAGAAGTTACCTTTCCAATCTACAACGTAGAACTAAAGCAAGAAGTCAAGGAAATTTTGAACCTTCAGCTTCAAGACAACACCAAAGCGGTAATGCTAGATCAAAAGCAAAACAATATTAGAGTAGAACGAAAAAAAGGAGAAAAGCTCTATCATGCGCAAGTAGATACTTACCAAATGGTAAAAAAGTGGGAAGAAAATGGGTAATAAGTACGCATTTATTAATACATATATTGATTCTTAAAAAACACTTCTGCCACTATAAAAGAAAGCACAGCAACTACAAAACCAAACATAAAAACGGTATAGGCCACCCTCAATCTTTTATATTTTTTCCCCAACACAGCACCTAGATAGTAGATGTCCTTAATTAAACTTCCATAGAGATAACTACTGTCATTCATGAGTTCATTCATCCCCCACTCATATTCACTTAAACTCATCTTATGAAAATTACCAAAAAAGAGAAGGTTCGTTCGTTTGTTAGTAATATCACTTTGCGTGAATTTGCCTTTTGAAATATTAGGTCGAGTAGCCAAAATGCTCAATACTATCGTCACCAAACATACAACTGTCATAATCAAAGTAGGAATAATAAAATGAGGATATTCCTCCAGTTTTCTTATTAAAACCGAAACGATAATTGATAAAATAATTGAGTTGATGGAGATCATTATGTTGGCTTTGTTATCAGCCATGGCACTAAGATCAAGGTGATTTTTTGAGGTGGTTCGAAACATGGTTTCAATTCCTCGAGTAGGTTTATTCTCCTTATTAGTAGCTTTTTCCAGTTTCTTTTCCAGACTAGCTATCTTTTTTTTTAAATCGGAATTTCTGATTTTCTTATCCTTAGAAATTTGCTCCTTTAGCTCATTCAAATTCTTTTGTTTGCCTTCTTCAAAATGTTTTCTTGCATAATCAGTAAAGTAAGTGTGGCCACTTAGAAAATCTGCATTTATTTTTCGCCAAGAAGAATCTTTGAATTTTTCTTCTTTAATCTCTTCCCATTCTTTTCTGAGTAAGTTGGATCGGGCCTCAAACTGATCGGTAGATAAATGGTAAAGGTCTGCATCACAAAGAACAGATTCCATATGATTGAGTGGCCGCTGCGGCATCATAGTTGCCATGATACAGCCTTCAACTTGGGCAATTCTCTGGCTTGGAAAATTCTGCTGCTCTAAAAAGTTTCTACAAATCTCCGCGCTTTTTCTTTCATGGCTTTCACAATCTGTGATGTGCCCTAAATCGTGGAACCAAGCGGCAAGAGTTACAGTCTCAAGATCTTCATTATTGAGCCTTTCCCCCTTAGCAATGAGTATGGCTGCATTTACTACTTCTTGGGTGTGTATCAAGTTGTGATATAAAAAATGCTCTGGCAACTCCTTTTTTAGAGATGAACTAACATAATCTTCCACTTTTGATAGAACCGAGGACTTAATTGCCATTTATTTTTTAGTTAAACTACAAATAAACAAAAATGAGTTGAAACAAATTCCTTGCAGAAGGTGTAACATACCAAACGCATTTCATAATTTTAGTTTTAGGGTAAAAACCCACTCAATATAATCGAGAACTTATGCCAAAAGCAAAATTTTACTTGATAGTCCTTTGGACATTTTCCTTCGGCTGCCAATACAATTCTCGCCCAACGGCAGAAGCCTTGTTTCATCATGTCCCGAAAGCTTTGGACAATTATAACCTCAGAAAGCCTGATGCCAAATATTTTCTTCCTTATGTCTTAGAAGAAATCTCTGGATTAACCTACCATAAATCAGGTGTCATTGCCTGTGTTCAAGACGAAGAAGGCAAAGTGTTTTTTTACAATCATCACTCTCGTAAAATAGATAATTCCGTAAGGTTTGCTGACTCAGGAGATTATGAAGGTATTGCTACCAATGGTGAAAAATTCTATGTGGCAGAGAGTAATGGGCACATTTACAAATTTGAGCTGAATGCAACTGGTGAAATAAAAAAGGTTAAAAAGTATAACACAGACCTAAAAAAACACAACGACGTCGAAGGATTGGTCTACGACCCAGCTCTAAATAAATTGCTTGTGGCATGCAAAGGAGATGGGGAAATAAAGGGAAAAGAGAAAAAAGGTAAGTCCGTTTTCTACTTTGACATAGACAAAAAAGAAATTGAGCATAAAGCGGCTTTCAATATCACAAAAAATGATATCAAAAACTTTCTGGAGCAATACAAAGACTTTAAGTATGAGGAAAATCGAATCAATTTCAAACCTTCTGGAATTGCCCTCCACCCCATAAATGGTCATTTCTATATTATTGCCTCAGTTGGTAAATTGCTGTTGATAACTGATCGAAATGGAGAGATTAAAGGAAGTATTCCAATAGACCCTAGACTACTTGGCCAACCAGAAGGTATTTGTTTTGCTCCGAACGGAGACCTTTTTATTTCTAGTGAAGGACAAGGTGACAAAGGCTATATTCTAAAGTTTAACATGAAGTAATGATTAGACCTTTGTTATTTTTTCTTTTAATAGGATTGGCTAGTTTCTCACACGCTCAGTCTCCTGCTGCAAAACATCAGGTATTTTTGATAGGTGATGCTGGAGAACCTTCTTTAGCCAAAGACAATCTTTCGGCATTATCAAGTCAACTCCAATCGGCTGGGAAAAATGCCACTCTTATCTTTCTAGGGGACAACATATACCCAAAAGGACTGCCACCTATAGAGCATCCTAACAGAAAAGAGGCCGAAGAAAAGCTAAAAATTCAATTTGAAATTACAAAAGACTTCAAAGGAAAAACGATCGTGATTCCAGGCAATCATGATTGGGCCAAAGGCTCAAAGGAAGGATGGAATCATATTCTTGAACAAGAAAAATTTGTTAAAGATTATTTCGACAGCAAAAAAGTGTTTTATCCAAAACATGCGGAACCAGGCCCTGAAGAAATAAAATTGGCAGACGGATTATATCTCATTGTCTTTGATATGCAATGGATGCTCCATGCTTGGGAAAAACCACTGGAGGATGACCCACTGAACCGGACAGAACCAATAGATGTACTAGTTGATATTTCTTCTTTGCTTGAAAAGCACAAAAATGATCATGTGATTTTAGCGTCACACCACCCACTTTACAGCTATGGAGCTCATGGCGGAAAATTCCCTTTGAAGTCTCACATCTTTCCTCTAACAGAACTTAACGAAAACCTCTACGTCCCACTCCCAGTTATTGGATCCATTTATCCGGGATACAGAGCTACTGCTGGCTCTATCCAGGACATCCCTCACCCCGAGTACAAGACCATTAGAAATACAATTGAGGGTTTTCTTAAAAAATATCCGAATGTCATTTATACGGCTGGTCATGAACACTCACTTCAGCATATTCAGAAAGATGGCGTGAATTATATAGTTAGTGGATCGGGATCAAAAACTACTTACCTGAAAGAAAATGGCGCGTATTTGACTTTCGGTACATCTTCTGTGGGTTTTGGAAAAGTAAACTACCAAGAGGCCGATGTCTCTCTTGAATTTTGGACTCCTGAAAGAGGCTCTCCAAATGGAAAACAGATTTACGTCAAAGAGTTATATAGTTTCAAGTATACGCCAGACCCACATGCCAATTACCCTAGACCAAATTTCAAAGAAGATAAAAAAACTACCTCTGCATCCATGCAATATCAAGCATCAAAAAGCAAAGAGAAATGGATGGGCTCTAATTATAGAGCGGTCTGGAGCATACCTGTAGAGGCACAAGTATTTAATATAACAGAAGAAAAAGGAGGGTTGGAAGTGATCAAGCGAGGTGGTGGAATGCAAACCAACTCACTTCGACTTGAAGCCAAAGATGGCAAGCAATATGTACTTCGCTCAGTAGAAAAATATGCATCAAAAGCACTCCCCCATGTACTAAAAGAAACTTTCGCAGTTGGCGTGGTGCAGGATCAAATCAGTTCCAGTCATCCATATGCAGCATATGTAATTGCACCTATGGCTGATGCGGTTGGCATCTATCACACCAACCCTCGTTTGGTTTATGTCCCAGACGATGGTGCATTTGGTGAATACCGAGAAGTATTGGGTGATGAATTAGCGCTTTTTGAAGAACGGCCAAGTGGAGACTGGTCTGATGCTAAGTTCTTCGGCTATTCAAAAGATGTGATTAGTTCTCCGGACGTACAGGAGGAGTTACTTGACGACAACGACAATAGCGTAGATCAGGAATTTGTTTTACGCAATAGGCTATTTGATATGGTGATTGGCGACTGGGACAGACACGAAGATCAATGGCGCTGGGCATCTTTCGAAGATGGAAAAGGCAAGCGATACCGACCGATCCCAAGAGACCGGGATCAAACTTTTTTTATGAACGAGGGCATACTTCCTAAAATAGCCAGTAGAAGATGGGCCATGGCCAAAATAGAAGGTTTCAACGATGAAGTCAGATGGGCGCCAGGATTCAATTTTAATGCTCGTTTCTTCGATAGGATTTTTATGAATGAACCAGATCGCGAAGCTTGGCAAGCTATGATCCAATTGGTTCAAGATAGTTTGACCGATGAGTCCATAGAAAGTGCTATCAATTTGTGGCCAGAAAATATCTATGCATTGACAGGAGAAAAAACGATTAATACGCTCAAAGCAAGAAGAGATCATTTACAGGATTATGCTTTAGAGTTTTATGAAAGTTTGGCCAAAAATGTGAATGTGGTAGGCACGGATAAAAAAGAATTATTCCTGATCAAAAATATTAGCTCCGAAGAACTACAAGTCACTGTACATAAAATCTCAAAACGTGGTCAGACAGAACAGATCATTTACAATCGAATTTTTAATTCCAACGATACGAAAGAAGTAAGGGTTTATGGATTGAATGATGACGATGAATTTAGAATTATTGGAAATACGAAGAGCAAGGTAAAAGTAAGAATCATTGGTGGAGAAGGAGATGATGAAGTTTTGGATTCGACGGATAATTCTGCTCAAAATGTTAAGCTATATGATCGTAAAAACACTACACTAATCGTTTCTGATCAGGCAAGTTTTAAATCCCGCCTTAGTAATAATGCTCAAATCAACGACTACAACAAGTATGAATTCAAATACGATGTATTGATGCCCTTGGTCTACGGTTCGTATAATCGAGACGACGGTGTGTTTTTGGGTGGTGGATTTATGTATACGCAGCATGGCTGGCGAAAAGACCCTTTTGCATCCAGGCATCGCTTACTTGCAGATGTTGCAGTCGCGACTGGTGCCTTCAATATTGAATACAAAGGCGATTTTAATAATGTGCTGGGTCAATGGAACCTTGAAGCGCTGATCGATATTAAAAAACCTGAGGTGAACAACTTTTTCGGAATCGGAAATGAATCCATATACGAGGTAGACAGAGGAATTGACTATTACCGTTTACGAATTGAAGACTATTCGATTTACCTGTCCATCAATCATGAAATAGGTAACACCGGAAAATTTGCTTTTGGCGTTCATCAAAAGTCCGTTGAAATAGAAGAGAATGAAGGGACATATATTACTTCTTCAGGGTTCAACGAATTCAATACAGATGAACTTTTTGATGATCCAAGACGATATGGAGGAGCATTTTCTACACTAGAATTCGACACAAGAGATGAAAAGCTTTTTCCTACTAGAGGACTCTTTTGGGAATCAGAAGTCTCAAGTTATCAAGGACTAAATAAAAACGCTACTGACTTTACCCATCTGCATTCCAATCTGGCACTATATTATAGTTTTCAATATCCAGCGATTGTTACACTAGCCTCACGAACTGGGTACGCTCACAATTTCGGGAAGTTTGTACAAGATGAATTTTACAACGCCAACACCTTGGGAGGTCGAAGTAACTTGCGAGGCTATAGAAAAACTCGATTTTATGGACGAACTACCTTTTACCAAAATGTTGATTTGCGTATCAAATTGTTAGACTTTTCTTCCATCCTCTTTCCTGGCAAATTTGGTATACATGGATTTTATGATGTGGGCAGAGTCTGGACTTCTAGTCCATCCGATCTATGGCACCGATCAGCAGGACTTGGCTTATGGGTGGCGCCTCTCAGCAAAGCAGCTGCCTCATTATCTTATGCATTCTCCTCAGAAGAAAACTTGATCTCCTTTGATTTTGGTTTTTTCTTTTAGCTAAAGTCCAATTCATTCTACATTTTATTTTGCTAATTTTAGTGAACAAATTTTCTGAACATGCGATTTATCAAATTCAATAGCTGGGCACTCACCCTCATTTTGACATTTATCATTAATACAATTTGTATGGCTCAAGATGCGCACTACTGGACTGAACAATATGGAAATAAATCCACTTTGATGTCTGGATCAGTAGTCGGAAGTGTGGATGATTTGGGAGCGATGTACTACAATCCTGCAAGGCTCGCATTGCAGGATGATCCCACTTTTTTGATCAGTGCAAAAGCTTATCAAAATGTTTCATTAAAAGTGAAAGACGGAATTGGTGAAGCGGATTTAGGTTCCTCAGTATTCGGCTCTGCACCTACTTTAGCGGCTGGTTCATTCAATCTTGATTCAGTCAAATTCCTTAAATTTTTTCATGGACATAAGTTTGCCTACGGCTTCCTTTCCAGAACAAATATGGATTATACTCTCAAACTATCTCAAGTAGAAACTGCAGAGTTTAATGATGCTTGGGAAGGTGAAGAACGCTATCTGTCTGATGTTGATTGGAATAAAAAAGTTAAAGAAGAATGGATGGGCTTGACCTGGGCTATTCCATTGGATGACAATAAAAAATGGAGTGTTGGATTATCACAGTTTCTAGCTGTACATGACATGAGTGCAAAATACTCACAAAGTATTGTGGCTAAAGAAGATGGCAGTGACTGCACAAATTGTGAAGTAGCCACTTATGAAATGAATAGAAATAGAAGTATTAAAAGTTATGGGTATGTAGCTAAACTTGGATTAAATTATAGTACTAAATTGGTTGAATTTGGCATTACGTATACGACACCAAAAGCCAACCTCAAAGGATCTGGAAATACCTATTATCGCCAAGTGCTTGCTAATTTTCATAATGAAGCTTCAGAATACACAAATCTGGCTGAAATTGGTTGGGGCAGTGCACAAAGTGCCACACACAAGTCTCCAATGTCAGTTGCATTTGGAGTTGGGATAAATATTGGCAAGAATGTGATTAGTCTCAGTGCGGAGTGGTTTGACAAAGTGGATGAACACTATGCGCTCGTTCCTACTTCATTTCAGCGTCAGGCACCGGACGACGGTACTGTGATTCTAAATCGATACAAAGACAAAAGAAAATCTGTAACCAACTTTGGCGTTGGGGTAGAGTGGTATTTGAGTAGTCGTGTCAATGCATACACAAGTTTTTCTACAGATTATTCTGCACTAGTTCGTACATTCCAAGGAGATTCCTTTGAAGAAACTGATGGATTTGATAATAATTTATTTGCCGCGAATATCAACAATTATGGAGGCGGCATTTCCCTTGATTTGAACAAAATAGACCTGACGATCGGCACCGTCTACTCTAGAGGCATACAAACCGTGGGAAGAATAGCTAGAATACCGGGCGAAAATAATCCTGATTCTGGGATTGATAAAAATGCTACCACAGATATGGTGTGGGAAAGATGGAAAATTTTGATAGGCTTTTCTCTTCCTTTCTACTCATTTGGAACTTAATGGTGTCTACCAATTTTATTTCATGTTTGATTTTTTTATACATCTTTCGTCTCAGTATTTCGTACAATTTTATCAATCAAAAAATATTGCCATGTGGAAACCTATCATACTACTAATTGTACTTTCTTCTTTTTGTTTTAAACCTGAATTGCCAGCGTTAAATGCTAAAATCATTACTTATGTAGAATCTGTAATGGGCACTAAAGTGGATAGAGGGGAATGCTGGGATCTTGCCGCAGGGGCATTAGCTTCTTCTGGTGCTTATTTCGACAGGAGTTCTAAAAAGACCGTTACGATATATGGCAGAAAGTTAAACCCAAACAAAGAGGAAGTTCTACCTGGTGATTTAATCCAATTTGAAAATGTTCAAATGAAATGGACTGTTGGGAATACTTCGTACAGCTCTTCTATGGGCCAGCATACCGCCATTGTATATCAAGTAAATGCGGAAAAAGATTATGAAATTGCCCACCAGAACACGAGTGACTGGGGCAAAAAAGTAGGGGTGAGCAATTTCAATTTAAATCACGTGACAAAAGGAAAGGTGATGATCTATAGGCCTATAGAAAAATAGTTTATTCTATTTCTCCAACAAAAGGAAGACTTTCCGTGATGGCCAACGTGATGGTGTTGCTAAAGTAATTTTCTATCTGATAGAATTGAGCAGCAACCTTGCCACCACATTTTTTACTCATTTGTTTGTGATATTTTGACATAATTTTGGTCTCTTTCTTTCTAATTGACATGGCCTCTTTCATCAATTCGTCCGCCTTTTCATCATCGATCTCATAATAATTTGCGATGTAGTCCTCTAATAATTTGTACCTGCTCTTGGCCAGAGTTTGTTGTTCGGCTTCATAGGCGTCGTACACTTCATTGAATGCTGCATTCTTTATATCTTCAAGCGGAATCAATTGATTGACTATCGTTTTTTTATCATTCCCAAAAGTTGATCGAAAGATTTCAAAATAATCATCGTCGCTTTGTGCCTTTGCGGATAAACTAAACAACAGGGCAAATAATAATAGAACTGAATTTTTCATAGTAATAATGTTATGAGATAATCTCTTGGTTAAACTTTAGTGGTTACTGAAATAAAATACTTGGTTATTGATATAAAATTGATCTTCTTTTTTTTCTAATTGTAAGGTGACTTCTGGTAGCTTAGTAAAAAGCAACACCAGCTTTGCAGGTTCTCCATTTTTCTCATTATAGATCAGATACGATCCTTTTTTTGTTCCTTTATATTTTCCTGCCTCATTTTTGAATATTCCTGTCCCTTTCATTTTACTCTTAAACGTTCCATCTAAATTTAGCCAAACTTGACTTTCCTTTTTTGAAGATTGAGCTCTATCGTAGGCAAACAAATATTTGCCTGTTAATTCCTTTTGCCAATCAAAAACCTCTAGTTCACTTCTAGGAATAGGTTTTACAAATTCGATTTGGGAAACAATCGGGTTCAATTTGTCTTGGTAATTTTTCATTTCGGAAACCTGACCATAAACCATTGCAGTGATGCAATATCCAAAGGCTCCACACCTTGCTAATAACTGCCCTTCGATGTTTGTATTACTTTCAATTAATACTTTAGCAGACATGATATCACCGTCGTTATTAATACGGCTACCTAGCTTTATAGAAAGCCCTTCCGCCAAGGGGAAACCTTTTTTCCAATTGGAGGCTAATTTTTTAAGGTTGGTTTGATTGGCAAAATACATACACCTTACATCCACAGATGTGTCATTCGCCATGGCAAATATTTCGCTATTATGTGGGTAATAGCCTTTCCAATTTTCTGGCAAGGTCACTTTCATCCCTACCATTGGCGCTAAAAAAGATTCTCCTGCTGTATACGGTTTGCCGCCTTGCAACCGATCTTGCGCAATGACAATAGAAACATTTAAGTAAATGAATAGTGTGAAATAATATTTTAATCTCATATTGAATATGAATTTAATACCATAAGTTGGACAACGAAATAAGTTAGCTTTAATTTTTTATATGAAGCGTGTGCTGGTTCATATTTTGTGACTAACTTCTCTTTAAATAGAATAATAACCCCTTCATACTTCTAACATGAAACAGTACATTTTAATATTTTTCTTAGCTACTCTTGGCATATTTAACCTCCACGGTCAGGCTATAGAACTTTCGGGCTATGGCGGATATATGCTGAGTGGAGAGTCCAACTATTACGATGGTGAAATAGACATCTACGATGGGCCGGTATTCGGGGGTACGCTTGGCTACGATCTGGGCAACGGTATTCAGGTTCAATTTTTATACAACAGAAATTCAACAGACGGGAGAGTCGTCTATTACAGAACATTGAATCCTGAAGTTTATAATGTAGATGTAGTCATCGAACAATTTCACCTAGGTGCAGAAAAAGTTTTAGGAGGAAATGAAATGTTAATACCCTATGGAGCTCTTAGTTTGGGAGTTGGCGCCTATACACCTAAAAATATCGAACCTTCCGGTCACGAGTTGGACGCAGTTACTCGGTTTTCAATGGGTGCGGGACTTGGGGTCAAAATCTTTCCCACAGAAAAAATTGGCATCAAGTTACAAGCCAAAATGTTCATGCCTTTGATGTTTAGTGGGGTTGGCGTTTTCTGCGGAACAGGGGGTTGTGGCGGTGGAACCTCTTTTTATGTGCCGATTGTTCATGGAGAGTTTTCTGGTGGTGTTGTCTTCAGAATAGACAAATAAGAATACTTAATTTAGGCTTTTCCAGCTAGTTCTACTATATCTTCTTAAAAAGTGAAACTAATAAGTGCTACCTTCGTATGATGTAATCGAAAACTCAAAACTCATACATTATGAAGGGACATATCGGAGAACTCGAAGAATTAGTTCTTCTCACGATCGCAACTCTCGGGGATCAGGCCTACGGTGTAGCCGTCTTAGAAGACATCCAACAAAGAGCCAAACGGAAAATTAGTATTGGTGCCTTGCACTCTACCATCACCCGACTAGGCGAAAAAGGATTTATTACTTCCTACTTAGGGGAACCTACCAATGAAAGAGGAGGTCGTCGCAAACGATTTTTTCAACTCACCGCATCAGCCACACAGGCATTGGGTGAGATGAAATCACTACGAGATGAATTGTGGCAATTATCTAATCTCAAACTCTCCGCGCAATGAAAAATCAAGGTCAAAAAACTCAACAGCCACCCAAACTTGCGACTCGATTATTCTTTTGGTTTGCTGGATCTGCGGCAGTCGAAGATTTATATGGAGACATGGAGGAAATCTATCTCTCCAATGTAGCCACCTATGGCAAAGCAAAAGCCAACAGAGCCTTTTGGAAACAAGTGCTTTCGCTTGTTTTTTCTTATGCGCTAAAATCGAGAAAGACTAATGCAGCACATTCTTATAGATCTAGTAGTATATCTCCAGCATTACTCTACAATTTTTTTAAAGTATCCATGCGAACTTTGATCAGGCATCGCTCATTTTCTATTATCAATATTCTGGGTCTGTCATTGGGTATGTCTATCTGCTTGCTGAGTATCACTATGTTCTATAGTTTACAACAATTCGATTTGTTTCATATCAAAAAGGATCGGATCTATACAGTCAACACACAGGTGATCAATAATCAGGTTAATGACAAATTTGCAACTACTGCACCTTATGTGCATGATCATTTGAAATCCTACACGAACCAAATAGAGGAAGTTGTAGGAATTAATGACGGGTTTTCTGGCGAAGTAATAATCAATCAAAACACATTGTCTCTATCAGGCATGTATGTACCTCCTACATTTCTGAAAATTTTTACTTTTCCTCTGGTAGCTGGCAATGAATCCACAGCGCTTCAAGAACCATTCAGTCTTATCCTCACTGAAAAAACTGCCTTACGCCTCTTTGGTCACACCAACGTCATTGGCAACGCAATAGAACTAGAAAATAAAGGAATCTTTCAAGTGACGGGTATAATGAAAGACTATCCCGGTGCTTCTCATATGCAGTTTGAATCCTTGGTATCCTCTAGTACATTGGACGCTATCGAGCCCGGGCTAAATAAACGATTTGAAGATTACCGTTTTTACACTAACAGTTATACCTACCTTCTTCTCAATGAAGGTATAAACCCAGATCAGCTACAATCTCCATTGGCTCAAATTGCTAAAGAATTGTCCAACCAAGATGAAACCATTGAGTTGAATTTACAGCCAGTCACTAACATTGCCGCAGGTGAAAACATCAATTACTCCATCGGGCCATCATTCGACCGCTTGACCATGGCCTTTTTTATTTTGCTGACACTTATCATTCTGGCACCTGCCTGCTTCAATTATGCAAATCTATCCATGGCCCGTGCGCTAAAACGGTCTAAAGAAATAGGGATGCGAAAAGTTGTTGGTGGAGGACGAAGAGACATATTTATTCAATTCATTTTTGAAACCTTTATTATTACATCTGTTGCTCTGCTTGGGGCTATTTACATATTCACTGTCATTCGTGAGGAATATCTGGCTATGATCATTGGTGCAGAAATGCTTGACTTAAGCATAAACCTTCAAGTCATGATTGCTTTCGTTGGCTTCGCAGTATTCACTAGTCTAATGGCCGGTATCATACCTGCCACCTATTTCTCCAAAATGAGAGCGATATCGTCTTTGAGAGGAGGTGGAAAAGCTGGCGTATTATTCAAATCAAAACTCAGAAACGGTCTTACAGTATTTCAATTTTGTTTGTCAACATTTTTCATCTTTGGTGCGATTGCTATGATTTCGCAATATTATCATTCGATGAATTACGACAAAGGATTTGATGAAAAGGGAAAAGTAATTCTGCCCTTACATAATATCGAACCCGAAATCATTGCTCACGAATATTCCAATTTTCCCGAAGTTTCTGAAATCGCATTTTCTTCAGGAATACCGGGCACGGGATCCAATAATGAAGTTTGGGTTCAAACTTATCAGGTGGAAGACTCTATTGCCGTACATCAAATGTTTGTAGATAATTCGTTTCTTGATTTGATGGGGTTTAAGTTAATACAAGGTCATTCGTTTGTTGAGAACCTCAATCAGGAGAGCGAAGTACAAATTATTGTCAACCAAACCTTTGTCCAATCCATGGCTTTGTCTGAAAATGAAATATTAAAAAAGTCATTCGACTTGCCGAACAATCAAAAAGCAAGAGTCATAGGAGTGGTAGGTAATTTCAATCATTTGCCAGTGATGAAAGAAATTCAGCCTTTCTTTTTTCGGTATGATCCTGGCCAATTCACGTATGCCACATTAAAGGTAGATACTCAGAATGTTTTTGAGACGGCAACCAAATTTGAACAAAAATGGGAAGCACTGAATGATCTGATCCCCTATGAATTTACGTTCCTTGAAGATAAACTCAACGCCATGTATGATCAGCTCAAAAATCCAATCAAGATGTTCGGTTTTCTGAGTTTCTTAGCGGTAAGTATCGCATGCCTCGGCTTACTGGGTATGGTGGTATTCACAATGGAAAACAAAGTGAAAGAGATTGGTATCCGAAAAGTAATGGGTGCCTCGGTTCCTCAACTTACACGCCATTTATCTCAGGGTTTTTTGAAATTGATGCTGCTTGCTTTAGTTATTACCATACCTCTGGCCTATGCCTTTTATGAGTTTATGTTGCAGCGAATCATTTTCTATAATAAAACCATTGGTCTATTCGAAATACTCTCTAGTATTTTGATTCTTTCCCTACTTGGTTCCATCACTGTATTTTCGCAAACAATCAAATCAGCCAAATTAAATCCCGTTGACAATTTGCGATACGAATAATCGTTGAAAATAATATTATATTTAAGGAAAGACCTCTAGCATTAGGGGTCTTCTTTTTTTATCTTTTTCTTTATTTGCAATCTGTGACTCTTTCTGTCATTAGTAAACTAAGCATTGAGTGAAGTCAACTGTTCTAACCTTCGTTCTATTCATTTACATTCCTGCAGTTGCAGTATTTGGCCAAACACGCACTTTTGGTACTCAGCCTACTGCCAAAATGGACTCTGTGAAAGTAAAAGCAGATAGATTTATTTTCATCAGTGACCAGGTGTATTATGCTAAAAAAGACACTGTTTTTATTCTTCCTGATACCACAGACTTCTATATCCGAAAAAACAACATGGAGCGAACACAGGAGTTTTATCGTCAGGTAGAAAAAAAAATGACAAAGTCTAAAATTGCTAATTTGATGTACGATTACATGTTTGTTCAAAACAGCTCAAAACCAAGAACAGAGGAATTTCATGAACAGCGATTTATACCATATGAAAGGGAAACTGTAGCTTCAATTGATTTTAAAGCCTTGCCCATATTTGGATCGACTGTAAAGGATACCACAGTCTATAACCCATCAAAATGGACAGCACCATGGAACAAAGTCCACGTACACACACAGGACTGGATTATAAAAAGAAATTTAACTTTTACACAAGGGGATCATATCAATCCAATTGATTTTGTCGATAGTGAGCGTCTTATACGTCGGTTGCGATATGTGAAAGATGCTAGGATTATGATTGATGAAAATCCAAATCAGACAGATGCTGATGTAGTAGTAGTCACTCAAGATGTATTACCCTATAGTGTTCTATTTAGCCCCAACCGTGATAATGATGCATTATTTGGTGTTACGTCTATCAACATTGCTGGGTTTGGGCATGAGTTTGAATATGATTATATCAGAGATGGTGGCTCTGATTTCTTTTACAAAGTCGCTAATGTGGGTGGATCATTCATTGATGCTGAGCTTAACTATGCCCACCATTTCAGACGAACAGGTTATGGAGTCTTTCTAGAACGAGACTTCCTGACCCAACAAATGAAGTATGCCGGAGGTGGTTCATTGACTCAATATAATTATGGGGAGTATAACTATGAGCCTACAACTGATATTACTTCCACTTATACTTATGACGAGCAATATGCCAATCTCTGGCTTGCAAGAGCATTCAAAACCACTATTAAAACACAATTGCTCGGTATCAATGCAGAAACAAATGCTGTAGCCTCAGCAGGTGTGGAATACGCCAACTACTTTGACAGACCAGAAGTAACTGCAGATACCAATTACAGATATCATGACAAAACAACTTATTTGGTCAGTCTGGGATTGAGTGCCCGAAACTATTATAAGGACAGATTTATTATTGAATATGGACGAATAGAAGATATTCCAACAGGTAGTGCTGTTGGTGTCGTCGCAGGGTATCAAACTGCAGAATTTAACAACAGAATGTATGTTGGTTTTAATTATGCCCGCGGTGGTTATATCAAAAAGTTCGGGTATTTCAATGGCATAGCCTCTTGGGGGAGTTTTATAGGTAACGAAGGGTATGAAAACGGTATTTTCAATGTTGGAGTAGATTATTTTACTCCATTGTATAATATCAATCAAGTAAAGCTTAGACAGTTTGTGGATGTCACCTTCAGTCAAGCGCTAAATCCTGATGAAGAATACATTCTAAATTCAGAATCTGATATAGGCATCCGAGGGCTTCGTGGATATTACCTTAGGGCTACTACTAAGCTCAATATACGATTTGAAACAGTCGTTTTTACTCCTATTAATTTTATTGAGTTCCGTATGGCGACTTTTGCATTCTTCGACTATACGGCGACTCAAAATATAAGAAATGATTTTTTTGATGCGGATCACTTTATGGGGTTTGGCGGAGGTATAAGATTGAGAAATGACAACTTAGCTATCTCCACCTTCCAATTGCGTCTGGCCTATTATCCAAGCACTCCTATCAATTCGTCTGAAAGTAATATTCAGTTCTCCAACTCCATCCAACTTAACATTAGGGATTTTGATTTTAGGGCTCCTCAGATCATTCCATTCTAAAATTGGCACAAAAAAATCCAGCCTTCTCGCGAAGACTGGATCTTATGTTTCAAATTAATTTCTTTTAATTCTTAGAGTACAATTCCAATAAAGGACTTAAAGGCGATTCCCATCAATCCAGTAAGAATCATGGTGATACCCAATCCTTTCAATCCGTTTGGCACGTTTGAATATTTCAATTTCTCTCTAATGGCTGCCAAGGCTATGATAGCCAAGAACCAGCCAAAACCAGAACCAGCTCCATAAGCTGTAGCTTCTACGATACTATAATCTCTTTGTACCATGAATAGTGATGCTCCCAGAATCGCACAGTTTACTGCAATCAATGGCAAGAAGATACCCAATGATCCGTAAAGTGCTGGAGATACTTTTTCAATGATCATTTCTACTAGTTGCACCATCGCCGCAATAATGGCTATAAACATGATGAACTGTAAGAAACTCAAGTCGATGGTTTCAAAACTACTGTTAAGCCAAACCAGGGCACCTTCTTTCAGCACGTACTCTTGAAGTAGCCAGTTGATAGGCACTGTGATAGTCAATACGAAAATTACTGCCGCACCTAGACCAAGTCCAGTTGATACTTTCTTTGATACCGCCAAGAACGAACACATACCCAAGAAGTATGCGAACACCATATTGTCGATAAATGCGCTTTTGATAAATATATTAAATGCTTCCATTTTAAATCTCTTTTAGCTCGTTGGCTTAGTGTTCTACGTATCCGTTTTGAGTTCTTTGAATCCAAATCAAGATGCCTAATACCATAAAGGCACCAATTGAATCTACCATTAGCCCATTGGTTTGGATATTTACAAATCCACCAGTCCATTCAGAAATAGTGGCATAAACTGGAACGTCAAACACAGTTCCTGACCCAAACAATTCTCTGAAGAACGCGACCGTCAAAATGATCCAAGCATATCCAAATCCGCTACCCAATCCATCCAATACAGAGTCATAAGCTTTGTTTGCCATTGCGAAGGCTTCCAATCGGCCCATAACAATACAGTTCGTAATGATCAATCCTACAAATGCCCCAAGCACTTTGTACATATCGAATAAATAGGCCTTAAGCACTTCACTAACTAGTGTTACCAAAGTAGCCACAATCGCCAATTGAACTATAATTCTTACACGACCTGGGATGATATCTCTCATCAAAGAGATAATCAAATTTGAAAACACAATCACAAATAAAACTGCAATAGACATGACCAATGTAGGCTCCATTTTTACAGTTACCGCTAAAGCAGAGCAAATCCCTAATACCTGAATGGTAATCGGATTGTCATCGTTTAGTGGATCCGTGATGAACTTCTTCCTTCTCTTCGACAATAAAGGCTCTGCTGGCTCTTTTACTATCGCTTGTTCCAAAGTTTCTGTACTCATTGTATTCTATTTTTAAATGGGGCTAACCCAATCAATTCTTTATTTATTCTGCAGTTTCTTCTGCCTCTTCTGTCATGACTGGTTCAACAACTTCAGCCACCGGCTGATTTGAATTTTTAGTCTTTTCTATGAAAGAACCGTAGTAACCAAAATAATCTTTCAACATGGCGTTTACTCCTTTTCCAGTCAAAGTAGCACCAGACATTCCGTCGATATGATGGGGGTCTAAAGGCTCTCCCTTTTCACCTTTCACCATGCTTACAGATTGCAGTTTACCATCTTCACCATAGAGCTTCTTACCTTCATATCTTGACTTTACAGCCTCGTCAGTAATTCTAGCTCCCAAACCAGGTGTTTCAGATTTGTGGTCAAATGCGACACCACGAACTGTATTCAAATCAGAATCCACAGCTACAAATCCTGAAATCCAATCCCAAAGACCCGCTCCAAACATTGGGAAGATATAAGCATCTACGCCAGACCCATCTTCTTTCATATACATAAAAACCGGGTAAGGTCTAGCTTCCACATCCTTCTTAAATTTGTTGTGGTTTTTCTGGAAGTCAATTTTTTCAGCTACCAAAGGGTTACCTTTAGCATCTTTCGCCATTAGTTCACCATTGATATCTACTACAGTAGAGGTTACTCGCTTTTCATAAAGAGCCAAAATTTCGTTAGCCTCTTCAATATTGGAAATATCCATCACAGCACCCAAAATTTTCTTTTTGGTGTCCAGTTCTACTTGCTTGTTTTGCAATGGCTTCAGTACAACTGAAGTCCCTGACAACAACCCGCCCAATACTATTGTTAGTACGGCGGAAAATACGATAATATATAAATTAGACCGTTGCACGTTTCAACCTCCTTTTCTTGTTAGCAGCTACCACATAATAATCGATCAGTGGAGCAAATACGTTCATTAATAAAATGGCCAGCATGATCCCTTCAGGATACGCCGGGTTAAATACTCTTATGATAATGGTTAGCATTCCAATTAAGAATCCGTAAATCCATTTTCCAGTTTCTGTCTGTGTAGCGGTCACTGGATCAGAGGCCATAAAAACGGCACCAAAAGCCAAACCACCAATCACCAAGTGATAGTGTGCCGGTAGCAACATGTATTCGTTAGCACCAAGCAGATTACAAATGGTAGCCATCACAAATGCTCCAGCAAATACGCTGGTAATAATTTTCCAGCTTCCTACACCAGTCAGGATCAAAATCGCAGCTCCAATCAAACACATCAAAGTAGAAGTCTCTCCTATACTACCGGGGATGATACCCATAAATAAGTTGTTGAAACTATAGAGTCCTTCGGACCACATCTCACCCATCATGCTGAGCATCGACTGATCAGCCTCTACTGCGACAGCGCCAATGGCTAAAGGAGTTGCTCCAGAGAAGCCCGCTACTGCCTGATCGTTACCTAAGTAAGACCAAACATCGCCTGAGATTTGAGAAGGATATGCGAAATACAAGAACGCTCTGGCAGTCAATGCCACGTTCAAGATATTCATGCCAGTACCTCCAAAGGCTTCTTTGCCAATAATGACGGCAAAAGCGGTAGCCAAACCTACTTGCCACAATGGAATAGTAGGAGGCATCACCAAAGGAATCAACATCCCTGTTACTAAGAATCCTTCGTTTACTTCATGTTTTCTAATGGTAGCGAACGTAAACTCGATACCTAGACCTACAGAGTAAGAAACAATCAGGATCGGAACTACCAAAGTAGCACCTAATAAAATTTCACTTGCCAAATCAGCCACCTGACCGATAGCTAGATAGTGTTGATGTCCTGCATTCCATATACCAAACAACAAACATGGTAGCATAGCGATGATCACTGTCATCATCATACGTTTCATGTCAATCGCATCTTTAATCTGAGCGCCTTTTGCACCTGTCGTGCTATTCGGTGCTAGAAAGAGCGTCTCATGCGCTTCGTATATATAGAAAAACTTCTCCCACTTACCACCTTTTTCAAAGTTGGGGCGAACCTTCGCAAATATGTCTTCTATAAATTTCATCGATTCTTAACTATTTTTTACTAGATCTAGTCCTTCTCTTAAAATGGCTTGAACATCATTCTTAGACACGTCGATAAATTCACAAAGTGCCAAATCTTCTTCGATTACTTCGTAAATACCAAGTCCTTCCATATCATCAAAATCCTCAGCAAGGATGGCCTTCAACAAATAAGTAGGAAGTATGTCCATCGGAGTCACTTTCTCAAAGGCACCCGTCTGAACGAATGCTCTATGTTGACCTCTATTATTTGTGTCAAGCACAAATTCTTTTTTCTTTCCGCCAAGGAAAGAAAGCAAGCCAAAAGCTTTGTGGAAACTCAAACGATTAGTCGTAGGCAATATCCAACCAAACAACTCATAGTAATCACCTTCTGGAATTACAGTCAATTGATTATGATAAAACCCTAAATAACCTGTTGAATTCACTTGATTGCCAGTCAAAACGTTTCCGGAAATGTATCTTACATATCCATCTTTGATCGTGCCGTCAATTAGTTTGTTGATCGCCGCACCAGAGTACGTTTTGTAGTATTGAGGAGCCTTTACTTCAGACCCTGCTAAAGCAATCACTTTTGAAGCGTCGTATTTTCCTTCTAAGAAAAGTTTTCCTATTTGAGCAACACCATAAGGATGTACTGTCCACGAAACTTCTCCTTTGTTGATAGGTGACAAGTGGTGAATCTGAACACCCACATTTCCTGCAGGGTGTGATCCAGATACGGCATTGACCTGAGCTTCTGACCCCTTAAAGAAATCTGAAGAATCATTAGCATTCACATTTACGTGAACTTTGCCTTCTGTCAGTTTTGCTAATATGCTAATACCAGCCTCAAAATACTTTTTCTGCCCTTCCAAGATATAGTTCATATCTGGAGCTAGAGGGTGAGTATCGAATGCTGATACAAAAATATTTTTTGGTGTGTCGTTTGGATCAGCCACCACGCCGAATGGGCGCTGAATGATATTAGGCCAAACACCACCTTTAGTCATCTGCTCAATCGCTGATTCTTTGGAGACCCCTTTTACATCGTCGTGCTTGTCGAACGACTCAAAAGACACCTCTTTGTCAGCCAAGATTCTGATTTCTAAAATTTTTCTTTTGGCGCCTCTCACCACTTCAGCGATTTCTCCACTTACGGGTGCTGAGTACATCACGTTCTCTACTAATTTGTCGATCATGATTGGCGTACCAGCCTTCACGTTGTCGCCTTCCTTCACTAGAAGTTTTGGACGACTCATCCCAACAAAATCAGTGGGTTTGATGGCGTAAGTCTCCGCTGATGGGAGCTCTCCGATTTTTTTTTCAGCTTTTCCTGCGAGATTAATATCGAATCCCTTCTTAAGCTTTATATTCTGAGACATATTTTAATGCAAAAGTCCTGTTTTATAAAACGAGGCAAAAATAATAAAAAATTGATGATAATGGGCTAGGAGCGCAATTATCGTAAAAGTATTTGAGGAAGGAAAGCGGATAGAAAAAAATTGAGGGGCGTACTTATTTTATCGCCTCTTTCAGAGTCCTCTTCGAGTGACTCTGAGGAGTAATGGATACCACCCTGCCGCATTTAATTGCGGCACCTCACATTTAGACAGCTGCAGCTATCTCGGGAAGGTCGTGTAATGAATGGGCGAAAGCATTGCTACATCAAACTTACGACGTCATTGCCCTACGATTAACAGAATGATCGAACAGTACAGCCCTCACCAAAGACGGATTACCCGAATCCTCCTTCGTCGTCTAGGGTAATGACGTAGACATGTTTTACTTTTAAGTATGAAAAAGAAAACTCTACTTTCCATTTTTGCACTTTCTTTACTCAGCCTTTCGGCTAAAGGCCAAGGTGTATCCGCCTCATTTATCATTCCAAAAGATGGCTATTTTTCTGCGCCTGTTAGTCCCTTGTCCATTCGAGGACTTGGTTTGGATTTTGGCTTGATTGGAATTGAAACTGGTATCTCGTTATATAACATGCCGGGTCTACCTATGAATGGCTTGCCCTTTGAAGCGAACGAACCTTTGACAGGGCCTCATTGGTCCATACTAGTACCCTTACAACTTTCCTTAACTTTGGATGCTAACGCCATGTCTGTCAAATTCCTTGGAGGTGGATTTGGAATGGGTCACCTCGCTCCTCAAATCAACTATGGCAATATGGATAGAGCTATCAGAGATTATGAAGGTTGGGATGTAGCCAATGCTAATCTTGATGTCGAAAATAAAATTGGCTTTGGATGGATGGCTGGAGTAGAGCTCGCCTTTCATGTAAATGACAAATTTTCTATCACCACTGAAGTGCAATATCTGAAAGGAGATTCTGGTGCAGCCATCACGGGAGCATATTCTGGTGGTTCAATCGGCGGCGATATTGAAACCCGAACCGTAGCTTATCCTGATGCGGTTACCGCATTGGAGGGTGTAGAGATTTCTCTTGGGGTGAAAATGAATAGGTAGGTTCAGAGTCAAGCCTAAATCCTTGTAGAGTTGGTTTTCCAAAATAACAATGGTCAATGAGTAAATCCGTGAAGGCCTTAAATCGGCACCGAGTCAAAATGTTTTTGGATAAAGTCCCTCACCTGCTCCATGAGCCACATGGGTGTAGAAGTAGCACCGCAGATGCCGATGGAATCAGATGGATTGATCCAGTCCAGATCAATTTCTTCTTCACTGCCTACGAAGTAGCTGCGTTCGTTGAAGTTTTTGCAAACGCCGTACAACGCACGACCGTTGGAGCTTTTCTTGCCACTTACGAAGATGATCACATCATGCTTCTGCGAAAATTTTTCCATGCTAGGTTCTCTATTGGACACCTGCCTGCAAATACTATCATTGGCTTTGAAGTCCGTGACTTCTAGTTCGTGCCCTTTAGCTTCGGTTATACGATCTTCGATCATAGCTTTCAAACGATAGAAGCCTTTGGTGCTTTTGGTCGTTTGGCTATACAAAGTAACCGGCTTGGAGAAATCAATTTGCTCCAAATCTTCATCTTCCATGACAATGATCGCCTTTTCTTTTGTTTGACCTGTAAGGCCGATGACTTCCGCATGACCTGGCTTACCGTAGATCACGATCTGACCATTCTGCTCTTCCATTTGATCGAAAGAACCTTTCACTCGATTTTGCAATTTGAGTACTACTGGACATGAAGCGTCGATCAGTTCGATGTTGTTTTCTATCGCAATCTTATAAGTCTCAGGCGGTTCACCGTGTGCGCGAATCAGTACTTTGCAATCTTTCAGGTCTTTTAGCTCTTCATTGCTTATAATCACCAGACCCTTTGCCGCCAAGCGCTCAACTTCCATGTGATTGTGTACAATGTCACCCAGACAATAGAGCTGCCCACTCTCATTGAGCTCGTCCTCTGCCATCTCTATGGCATACTCTACACCAAAACAATACCCAGAATTTTTATCTATTTCTATTTGCATGGTAGCACTTGCATCCTTTCTGCAAAATTAAATGATTTCCTTTTGAACTGAATTAAACAACCGACGGTATTCTTTCAGTTCCTCAATGTATAAGTTAGTTGTGCTCAAAGAATCTTCCAGGTGTCTGAAATAAATGACCTTTTCATCCACCTTCCACTTCAATTGATATTTCTTCAAATATGGATTCAGTCTATTGCCACTTTCTGACCTGAGCACAATTCCCATGTTGCGAGCTAGTGAATCTGTCGCCTGATTGAGTGACTTATAACTCAGTTTGCCATAAGTTTTTGCTAGTTCATCTGGGATTGGACGGTCCAGTTCGTACTTTTTCTTGCAAAGCACACTGTCTATATAATAGAGCGTCACCTTGTTTACTCCAGCATTGTAAATTTGAATATCAGGCTTTTCGATGATATGAAACTCAATTCTATCATCATAAAACTTCCCAAAAAGATTTTCATCGGTTGGAGTGATATCAGCTTTTTCTGAATTGATTTCAACTTTGTTCCAGACATCAGCAGTTTTTAATGTCTGTAAGTTGTTGCTTTCTACATTTGAGGAGCTATCTGAATTGTAACGTTCACCACAACCCAATCCTAAAACCAACAGTATAAAAGCAATCCTAACCATTGGCCATTTTTCCAGTCGCTAATTGAACGATGTGATCCACTTGCTCTTCTAAAAACATATGAGTAGTGTCTACCTCCACACTGTCTTTAGGTTTGATCAATGGGCTTTCTTCCCGACTCGTATCTATTTTGTCTCTCTTTCGAAGGTTTTCTTTTACCTCGTCCAAGTCGACTAAGTTGTCTTTATCAAACAGTTCTTTTTGTCTTCTTTCAGCGCGAACATCAAAATCAGCATTCATGAATATTTTCAACTCAGCATCCGGGAATACAACTGAACCAATGTCTCGGCCATCCATGACAATGCCTTTCGACTTACCCATCTTCTGCTGCTGTTTGACCATAGCTTCCCTCACTAATTTGATGGCAGCCACCTCGCTCACTTTTTGAGAAATTTCCATTTCCCTGATTTTATCTTCTACATTCAAGCCATTAAGATAGGTCTCGTTTTGCTCCTTGGATTCATTGTGATGAAAAGTGATACTAATATCATCCAGTGCTTTACCAACAGATTTTGGATTGGTAAGGTCAATGTAATGCTCTAAAAAGTACAGCGTAACCGAGCGATACATCGCTCCTGTATCCACATATCCGTAATTGAGGGCTGCTGCCACTCGTTTTGCTGTCGAACTTTTGCCACAAGCGGAATAACCGTCAATAGCGATGATAATTTTTCTCATGAGATTTTTGCTCAAGTGGGTTAATGAGTCGATAAATATCTGGATGCCATTGACTTTAGCAATCTTTTATTGGGCAAGGTATTGGTTTACCCTTTTTGATTTTCCTTGGTTTTCTCTCCTTCGGATAATTTGACGATTTGCATGAGCCAAAATTGAGTAGCAACCCTATTAAAATTAATGAAAAAGTTCGTGAAGTGAGTTTGTAGCCCATGTAATTTTTTGTTTGAACAAATATAATAACAATTGGAATTCAGTAAACTAAGATGGCAGGTCTCCTATAACAGTGTATCTTGAAGGAAGCGTATGATTACAGCCAGCTTTCTTATCAAATACTTTTAATTAAATAAATCCAAAAGTAAGGTACACTTCGTATCTCTATCGTTATTAACCAAACAATAAGCAGAATGAGTACTATGACAGCAAAGGCAAATGACATTAAATGGCCAGAAATTTTTAGCCTTGGGGCTTTAAATGTTTCTGTAGTGATTAGTTGGATTGCCTATCACGAATATCAACCCATCCTATTAGAGAATTTTAGTTTCGATCATCTTTCAGATTTTCTTATCGTATCGAAAGCAATCATCCTAGTAATGATTCCAGCATTGGCCGGGTTACTTGCCGATTACTTATTAGGTAAAAACGGTAAATTCTTTACCCTTTTTACCGTAGGAATTGGAGCCACAGCCATGATATTTATGATTGTGGCCTCTGTCATTGGCGCAGGGCCAGTAGGAGCGCTGAAGCCCTTTCTTCCTTATATGATTATCCTATGGTTGATCTCTATGAATTTATTCATCAGCCCTGCCTATTCTATGATTGAAGCCTTCGCGCCGGCTCAAAAACTGCCGATTGTCATGGGGTTCTTGTTTTTAGTCACTGAGCTTGTGTATGCTTTAGAGCCGTTGGTAGTTGGCTTAGTGCAATTCTTCGGAGACACATTGACATTCATTGTTGGTGGCATTTTAATTTCTGCCAGTGGCTACTTCTTTCACAAAATTTCTTCAGACGAAGTCATTTCAAGAAAAAAAGAATTGCTGGAGGCTAAAACAAAACCTCAGAGTTTCATTAGTTATGTAGCCATTCTGGTTGTCGGTTTAGCTCTCGGGATTGGAAAAGCTTTTTTGGTAGAATACATTCCCGCCAGTTTTGAAACTACATTTCCTGATATAGGAAATGCTGGAAGTTATATTTCTTTTGGATTACTCGGTTTCTCAGCAATTCTAGCTTTTGCTATCAGTAAAAAGGTGGCTATATGGAATACACAAAAAGTTCTTTCTGCCAGTTTGATTATTATGGGAGTTGGAGTCTTGGTGTTGCTGCTTTCTTCAAGCCTATCGGTTTCGATTGCAGGCGGTATTATAACAGCTATTGGATTTAGTACATTAAACATTAGTGGTTTACCGTTTGCCATTAATCAGCTTTCAGTAAAACACATCACTTATGGAGTAGGTATTTATATTGGTGCTTCAGAAATATGTTCAGGGTTCTTTGAATACTATTTCAGATAGCACTTGCCAACTTATCCAAAGTTTCGAACTTTGGATAAGTTTATTTCTTTTCTCCGAAGCCCCAATACTTGATCATAAAAGTAACTCCCCAAAGGAACAGCGGAATACTGAGCCATTGACCCATATTGAGCGGAATGTCTGCTTCCCAAGCCTCTTGATTTTCTTTAAAAAACTCAACAAAAAACCTTTCAGACCAAAGCATGGTCATAAAAAAGCCAAAAAGAAATCCTTCTTTCAGTTGGTCTCTATGGTGATACCAGACATGCGCTAAAATTAAGAACATTAATACACAAGCGATAGATTCGTATAACTGGCCCGGATGCCTGGGGATTCCTAAAGTATGAATTTTTGCATATTGCACCCCACCATCTTTGTACAACTTATAAGGCATTTCCATGCCAGATTGATAGTATACATGCTTACTCACACTACTTGATCGAGCAAATGCATTGGGCACACTTCGTTCAAAGAAGTTTTTGGAGGTCGCAGGATCTAAATCAATACTTCTCTTATACTCCAACACAACAGTCATCGGCACCAATCCTGCACTATCGCTCACTGCACTTCCTCCTTTTTCAAAAGAGACTTCTTCAATACGTTCATCACCATTCAAGAACATATCTTCGACACTTCTGGAGAAGACAATTCCATTATCCGTACCAGTAGGCAACCCTATTATTTCAGAATTCATGAAGTTTCCGAATCGGATAAATGCCCCTACAAGTACTGTCACAATCGCCACACGATCCAATATCCACAAATAGGTAAACCCGTACTTCTTAGCAAAAAGATATAGGGCTATGAACATACCAATCGCTCCACCATGACTGGCCAATCCACCCTCCCAAATTTTGATGATTTCTAGCGGATTGCTCAAATAGTAGGTAGGATTGTAAAACAAACAATGTCCCAATCGTGCGCCTACCACTACAGCAATAACTAGATACATAGTTAGTTGATCAACATCCTTAGGATTCTTATTTTCCTTTTTGAATATCCAATACATGACTTGCTGTGCCACAATGAATCCCATGGCGAATAGTAGACCATACCATCGGACTTCGCGACCAATACCAGGGATAGTGAACATTTCTGGATTTGGGCTCCAAATAATAAAATCAAGAATAAATGTCATGCTTAGTTATATTTTGCGCCAGAAATAAGGCGTCAGTAAAATCAATACGGTGAAAAGTTCTAGTCTACCTAGCAACATTAAAAAAGATAAAAACCACTTACCAATTTCAGGAATCCCAGCAAAGTTATCCACTGGGCCTACCTGCCCCAACCCTGGTCCAATATTTCCTAAGCATGTCGCCACAGATCCCACTGCTGTGAGAAAATCAGTCCCAATCCATGCCATGATTACTGATCCAATAGCAAATATGGAAATGTATATCATGATAAAGGCCAAAATATTGAAGGTAATGTCTCGATGTACGGCCTTTTTATTGAGCCGAACTGGAATAATAGCCGAAGGGTGAAGCTGCCTTTTGAGTTCAAGGATACTATTTTTGATCAATACAATATGCCTAACTATTTTTACGCCTCCTGCTGTGCTACCGGCAGACGCCCCCAAAAACATCATAACGAACATCAACACGACAATAGATGAGGTCCATTGGCTGTAATCTGCAGTTACATACCCCGTAGTCGTGATGATAGAAATTACTTGAAACAAGCCATCTCGAAAAGATTTTTCAAGTCCCTGATTCGAATGAGTAAATACACTCACTGAGCAAATAACAGTAAGGAGTATACAAAATGTAGCATAAAATCTAAACTCTTCATTTCGGTAAACTGTCAACAGCTTTCCATGCAATCCGAAATATGTCAATGTAAAATTTGTTCCAGCAAGGAACATGAACAAAGTAATAGTGTACTGAATAAAAGGAGTCTGGTAGTAAGCAACGCTCGCATTTTTTGTAGAGAATCCGCCAGTTGCCATCGTGGTAAGTGCATGATTGAGCGCATCATAAAAGGTCATCCCGCCAATCCACAACAAAATCATTTCAGTCAAGGTGAGGCCGACATATATCAACCAAAGTCTTTTGGCTGTTTCGGTAATTCTCGGCTTCAGTTTATCAGGTGTAATACCAGGTGCCTCAGCTACAAATAATTGCATTCCGCCAATTCCTAATATGGGTAAAATGGCTACGGCTAATACAATGATTCCCATGCCGCCTATCCATTGTGTCAAACTACGCCAAAAAAGTACACCTTTGTCGATAGATTCTATATCTGTAAGGATAGTAGCTCCTGTAGTAGTAAAACCTGATATGGTTTCGAAAAATGCATCAGTAAAATCTGGAATAGAACCACTTAAAATGTACGGTAAAGTCCCAAAAGCTGACATGGTGAGCCAACCGAGAGTTACGATTAGATAGCCATCTTTTTTCTTAAGATCCTTACTTCTATTTTTTCGAGTAAATGCAAATGTGATATATCCGATCAGCATGGTTATTCCACCTGATTTTAGTAATGGAATTAAATCTCCATCTCCAAAATGTAAACTGAATGGAATACAAAGCATCATAAAAGCACCATTGAGCAAAACCAGTAAGCCCAATACATTAAAGATTACTTTGTAGTTGAATCTCATTTGAAGTATCCTTCTACTTTTCTAATACACTCAGATCTTGACAATACAACCACCCGATCTTTCACTTCGAAATGAAAATTGCCGCGAGCGATGATGCCACTACCATTCCGTATCACACCACCAATAATAGCTGACTTAGGAAACTCTAAATTTCTCAACTCATGCTCAAGAATTTTAGAGCCTTCTGTCACTTCAAATTCTAATATCTCTGCATCTACACCATGTATGGTGGTCATATTTACGACTTGACCTTTCCGGATATATCTGAAGATAAAACTCGCAGCGATCAATTTTTTATTGATCATGGTATCCACACCAATGTTTTGTGACAGGTGGATATAATCCATGTTTTCCACCAATGAAATCGTCTTCCCTACACCATGGTTTTTAGCCACAAGTGAAGAAATAATATTGGTTTCTGAGTTGCCGGTAACGGCAATAAAGGCATCCATTTCGTCTATGCCCTCCTCTTTAAGAAGTTCCACATCTCTCCCATCACCATTGATAATCATGGTGTTTTGTAGTGTGTCAGCTAATTCGAAGCACTTATCTCTATCTTCTTCGATCAACTTGATGTTATATTTTTTACTCAACTGCAAAGCGGCTTGAATACCAATCTTACTCCCACCAAGTATCATGATATTTCTTATATCCTCACTTTGTTTTTTGGCCAGGTCCAACACTCGTTCCACTCCGTCGGGTTGACAGATAAAATAGGCATGGTCGTTGTTCTTGAACTTATTATCCCCATGAGGAATGATGGTTTCTCCATTCCTTAAAATAGCCACAGTTGTGAAACTATGATCAGGATTGAGATAAGCCGCCTCCACAAGCGTTTTTTCACAAAGCTCAGATTGCTCGTCTATGGTAATTCCCACCAATGACAAAGTTCCTTTTTCAAAATCAAACAGATCAGTCAAAGCCGTTTGTTTGAGGAGACGTTTGATTTCTTTTGCAGCTAAAGATTCGGGCGAGATAATTTCATCAATCCCAATATCTTTCAAGTCAAGCGTTTCTTTTTTATGAAGATATTCTGTGTTCGTAATCCTAGCGATGGTTTTATGGGCACCTAGATTTTTTCCAATTATGCAAGTAGAAATATTAGTAGCTTCGGATTCTGTGACTGCTATGAGCAAATCAGCCTTCGTTACCTGTGCATCTTCTAGTGTTCTAAATGAGGTGGAGTTACCCTTTGTGGTATGCACATCGAGGTGATTGGCAATGTATTGCAGTTTGTCATCATCAGTGTCGATAATGTTGATGTCGTGTGATTCGAATGCCAATAATTTGGCCAAATGAAACCCAACATCCCCTGCACCTGCTATTATAATCCTCATATCTGGCTTATCCCTTTACCGGTTGGTGTTAGCAAATATAAAAAAACCCTCATGTTGTGAAACGAATCCAGCATTTAGTTGATAGAATTTCGACGAGTATTTAACTCGCTGTTAATTTTGTGCCTCGTGTCATTTCCTTTTTACCTGGAGGTCCATCCAGTTCTTCTGTCGCAAAACCTACTGCTTTCAAGTCCCTTTTAAATTGTCCTTGGGCACAATAAGTTACGAAAATACCATTTGGTTTTAATAGTTCATGCATTTTTCTCAATACGTCCTGAGACCACATTTCAGGCTGTTTGGAAGGTGCAAAAGCATCAAAATAAATGAGATTATAGCTTTCAGGTTGAGGGTTGAACTCTACGATATCAGTCTGGAATTTAGTTAAACTAAAAGTTTGCGAAATTTCCTGCTGTTCTTCCCACTCCACTTCGTGGATTTTTGCAAACAGTTTTTTGGAACCCTCAGATTCTTTTTTGTTTTTATAATTGAGTTGTTCGACCAATTCAGCCTTCAATGGAAATTTTTCAATAGTAGAAAAATTGATTCCTAGATCCTTATTCTCTACCGCTAAAGCTGTCAGCCAGACATTCAATCCAGTGCCAAACCCAATTTCTAAAATACTGATCTCCTTTTGCTCTGGGAATTTTTCACGAAAGTGATCTAAGCCCATTTTCAAAAAAACATATTCAGATTCGGTAATTGCTCCATGTGTAGAATGGTAAGTCTCATTCATTTCAGGAATGAGCAAAGAAGACGAACCATCTCTTGTTTCGATGATTTTGATGTCAGACATTATTGTAAATTAATACCACCGCATGTGCAGCAACTCCTTCTTCTTTACCTACAAAGCCCAATTTCTCAGTGGTTGTCGCTTTGATAGAAACATCGTTTTCTTCAATGTTCATCACGCTAGCCAAGACCTTCTTCATCTCAGGAATATGAGGGTTAATTTTAGGCCTTTGAAGACAGATTGTACAATCTATATTCCCTATTTCATAGTTAGCGACTCGAATTAATTTCATGACATCCGCTAACAATATTTTACTATCAATGCCTTTGTACTTAGGATCTGTATCAGCAAAATGAAAACCAATATCACGCATATTGGCAGCGCCCAGAAGCGCATCACAAATCACATGGATCAATACATCCGCATCAGAATGCCCTACAGCTCCATGAGTATGTGGGACTTCTATTCCCCCCAGCCAGAAAGGTTTTCCCTCTGCCAGTTGGTGTACATCATATCCGTAGCCTACTCTTATGTTTGGTTTCATGATTTTATAGTCTTTGCTTTTTCCCAGTATTCATCCATTTCCGAAAGTGTCATTTCACCCATTTTCTTCCCATCCTTCTTGCTCTCTGATTCAAGGAATTGAAATCTCTTAATAAATTTTTTGTTGGTGCGTTCTAAAGCTTCTTCGGGATCTATGTTTACAAATCTGGAATAGTTCACTAAAGAGAACAACAAATCGCCAAACTCATCTCTGGCTTTTTCCTGATCTTTCTTTTCTACTTCAGCTTTGAATTCCTCTAACTCTTCATGCACCTTGTCCCAAACTTGGTTTTGGTTGTCCCAATCAAAACCTACACCACGGGCTTTTTCTTGAATGCGCATCGCCTTTACCATAGCTGGCAAGGACTTAGGCACTCCACCTAATACAGACACATTCCCCTTTTCTTTTAGCTTGAGCTTTTCCCAATTTTCTTTCACCTGTTTTTCATCCTTCACTTCTACATCACCATAAATATGTGGATGACGATGGACTAACTTATCGCAAATACTATTGAGTACATCAGAGACATCAAATTCGTTGGTCTCAGAAGCAATTCTCGAGTAGAATACCATGTGCAGCATGATATCACCGATTTCCTTTTTTACTTCTTGAAGATCATTCTCTAAAATGGCATCAGAAAGCTCATAAGTTTCTTCAATGGTCAGATGCCTTATGGATTCCAGTGTTTGCTTCTTGTCCCATGGACAATTTTCTCTGAGCTCATCCATGACAGTCAGGAGTCTGTCAAATGCGGCCAATTTGGCGGGACGGTTATGATCTGGCTTACTTTTTGGGGTGGACATGAAAAATGATCTTTGTCATTAATGTGGAACTTTTGGTAAAGCTATTGGCTTTAATGTATAAATTTGCATTCAACTTTTGAAAATATGACTACGATATTATTAGGCATTGGATTTGTGGCAATATTCTTCATTTTCATGAGCGTAAGGCTCATTTTTTTGAAAAATGGGGAATTTAAAGGCACTTGTGCCTCACAAAACCCATATCTGAATAAAGAAGGGGAGGCATGTGGCTATTGTGGTAAAACAGTGGCAGCAGGGGATGCCTGTGGCAATCCAGATAACGAAGTAGATAAAGTCATGAGTAAATTTTAACAACTGTCGATAATAACGACAACCAGCATTTCTAAAAAAAGTATTTAAAAACGTATTACAGGGAGCCTAGGCAATTAATCAGGAGACTTTTCCGATTATCAATGGTTTGTCTACTTTTGCGCACCCAAAAAATCTTATACATCAACTAGATGACACTTATTAAATCAATATCCGGGATTAGAGGCACCATTGGTGGCAAAGAAGGAGAATCCCTTACACCCAATGACGTAGTAAAATATGCTGCAGCATTCGGACACTGGGTCAAGGAAAATTCCGGAATCAATAAAGTAGTAATTGGAAGAGATGCTCGACCTTCTGGTGAGCTGATTACAAAAATAGCCTCTGGCACTTTGCAAGGGTTAGGCATAGATGTGGTAGACCTCGGTCTATCCACAACTCCTACTGTAGAAATGGCAGTGCCTGCAGAAAATGCAGGTGGTGGTATTATCATCACAGCCAGTCACAATCCCAATGGGTGGAATGCTTTAAAGCTCCTCAACTCCAAAGGGGAATTTATTTCTGCTGCAGAAGGCGAAAAGATTTTGGAGTTAGCGGATTCTGGTGAAATCGAATTTGCATTGTCCAAGGACCTTGGCTCTTATGAGCAAAATGATTCTTACATAGATTATCACATCGACAAAATTCTTGAATTGGATTTGGTAGATGTAGAGGCGATCAAAAAAAGGAAATTTAAAATCGGGGTGGATGCAGTCAACTCTACCGGCGGTATTGCTATTCCGAAGTTATTAGATAAACTAGGAGTAACTGATTATAAAATCTTTTTTGGTGAGCCCAATGGTTTGTTTCCTCACAATCCAGAACCTCTTCCAGAAAACATTACACATATCTGTAATGAAGTAGAAAGCGGTCACTTAGATTTAGGAATCGTAGTTGATCCTGATGTGGACCGATTGGCTTTTGTCGGTGACAACGGAGAGCCTTATGGTGAAGAATATACATTGGTGACCATTGCTGACTATGTGGTAAAAAACAAGCCGGGCAATACTGTTTCTAATATGTCTTCGACCCGTGCTTTAAGAGATGTTACAGAAAAAGCGGGTGGTTCCTATGAAGCATCTGCTGTAGGAGAAGTGAATGTGGTCAACAAAATGAAAGCAACCAACGCTATTATTGGAGGAGAAGGTAATGGAGGAATCATATTGCCAGAATTACACTACGGTCGTGATGCTTTGGTCGGGATTGCTCTTTTCTTGACTCATTTAGCCAAATTTGGGAAATCTGCTTCTTTGTTAAGAGCCATGTATCCTAATTATCACATCTCTAAAAACAAGATTGATTTGACTCCTGAAATTGATGTGGACTTAGTGCTGGAAGAAGTGAAAAATAAATACGCAAAGCAGCCTATCAACACGGAAGATGGTGTAAAAATAGAATTTGATAAGGAATGGGTGCATTTGAGAAAATCAAATACAGAACCGATTATCAGAATCTATGCTGAGTCCGATTCCAGAAATACAGCTGATGCCATGGCTAAGAAATTGATAATGGATATCAAAGAGATTGTAACTGAGAAGGTAGAGGATTAATTCTTCTTGCCTAAAATCACTCAACCTTTTCCAAAGTTCAAAACTTTGGAAAAGGTGTTCTTACACTATTCAAAAATCTCTTCAAAAAAATTGGTCATGGCCTGCCAGGCTCTACGGTTAGAAGCCTCTTGGTAAAACATGCCACGATCGTGAAAATTGGCCTTTGGGTTAGTGAATGAATGGCCTGTATGACCAAAAGCCAATATCTGCCAATCCGCATTTCTTTCTGTGAGTTCATGACCCAAAGCAACTGTGCTGTCTGGCTTAGCCAATGGATCTTCCCAGCCATGTAATACCAGAACTGATGCTTTGATATCCCCTTCATGGTTCAATCCTGGCTGATCATAAATACCATGAAAACTAACTACACCATTAATATCTGCACTAGATCTGGCTAGATCTAACATGCACTTGCCTCCAAAACAAAAGCCAATACCTCCACATCTGGTCTCGTCTACCTCGGCGTGTTTCTTTAAAGTATCAAATGCCAAAAGAATATTGTTGAGAAGGAGTGCACGATCATCCAAAAATGGTTGCATCAAAGCATCTGCTTCCTCTGGAGTAGTAGCTCGATTGCCCTGACCATACATGTCCAGCGCAAATCCTACATATCCCAACTTGGCCAATTCTTGAGCTTTGTCAACTTCAAAATCAGATTGGCCTTTGAATGTGTGTGCTACTAAAACCCCAGGTTTTTTTTCAGCCATGGCATCATCCCAACAAATCACGCCTTCAAAAATTTGATTTGATTTTGAATCTTGATAAGTGATTTTCTCTGATTGGATCATTTTACAATTATTAAATGACAATTATTAGTGCGTGATCTTCTTCTGTACTAAGTCTCTGATTTTATAAAATTCGAACTGAAGCTCCGTACCAGATTTTTCATCGAATCTAAAGGTATTGGATTTTGAGTCGTATAAGACTTCATAATATTGCTCCCGTAGTTCACCAGACATGATATGAGAACTCTTGATTTCAGAGTCTCTCAAGCTAAGTTTACTAGCATAATCAATAGGCATTTCTAATATGATGTAATCTTCTAGGTACAGGTCGTGATCATGATCATACATCTCGATTACAATACGATCTTTTGTCTTTTGAAATTGCGTTCTGTATAAAAAGACCAACCCAAAAATATCATCCTCTTCAGGCTCTACCTCATCAAAATTCCGCTTATTGTAATAGGCTACAACCGTTTCAATTTCCTTCCATTTCAACTTAAAACTAGGAGCAGAAATGTAAGCCGTGGACTCCTCATCATCATCAACAAAGGATTTTAAAACTTCTACTCGCTCATACTTTTTCGCTTTGGAGTCTGTCACCTGAAAGACTTTTTCAAAGCGATCTTCTTTTTCAATATAAAGGCTTTGATTATTACCTGTTCCTTCAAATAAGGACAGATTTCCAACAGTTAGTCGTTTAAGCACCAAATAATCATTCTCGTTTTCTGCCTCAGGATTTTGTTTAAAGAAATAGGTTCTTTCTTTCATCCCTTCGCTGTATCCATAGACTTCATCAAAAGAATAAGTATGGAATTCTTTGGTATTCTCATGCTTGATCTCTACGTGATCTAACAGCATACTCATACGGGTAAATGGTATGCGCTCACCAGTTTTTAGCACCAAGCTATCTTGGGCGATTCCAAAATTTTGGATAAAAGTCAATAAAAGGAAAAGCACTAATGCTTTCATGAACCCAGGGTTTGTTACCTATTCTTCTTCAAATATATAAAAGGACAAGAGTCCAATATCCCTACTGATCAGAAAGTATAAAAAAAGTCCCGATTTCCTCGGGACTCCAATCCATAAACCTAATGTATCAAAACTGTATTCTGTATAAAATATCTGGGAAGAATCCGATTTGCTCTACGATATTGATCTCATCGGTTACTTCATTGTATCTCTTCACAAACTCATTTTTTCTGTTGGTTACGTTCTGAAGATCCACGAAAAACTGATGTGAGACGTTCTTTTTAGCACTGTTGATTCTTACGCCAAACTTCACATCCCATCTGAAATAATTTCCATACCTCATCGTATAGGCCTCGTCTTCAAATCTTACTTCTTCTCCTGCATTATCACGTGTGCCATCTAAGTCTATGGGCGTGTATGGTTTGCCTCCTGAAGTCGTCAGCTTGGTGTCAAAAGTCCAAGCATTTTTGTTGCCTTTGCCAAATTTCCATTCCTTGCCAAATAGTACATTGTACACGAAATGATTGTTGAATGCAGTATTTCGTTCAATTCCATCACTTCCTTTGTATTTTGAGTCGAATACTGAAGTAGTCATAAGCAAGTAATAACTATTGCTGAAGAATTTTTCGAGTGTAATTTCAGCTCCATAATTTGTGCCTGTTCCTTCATTAACCAACGACCCTTTTTCCTCATACACAAAATCTGCTCCTTCATTTATGATTGAATAACTACTTGGTGTTTGTTCCACTGGAACGTCAAAGAGGTATTGAAAATAAGTCTCTGCCTTAAGTCTCCAGCTGGGGCCCAGATTGCGATCATAGCCCAGTACTACATGATGACTTTTAGTAAAACCTAAATGGTCGTTGGTCATTTCATAAATGCCTGGGCTAACAGCCTCTTCATAAAAAAGAATTGGGCTTGGTACGGCTTGAGCATGCAGTCCATAAGCAAGGCTTAGTCGCTGTATCGGGTCAAATTGCCAGCTTACAGCCGCACGTGGCTCTAATGCAAAAGCTCCATTATAGCCATGATATTGAGTATGTAAGCCTGCCGTTACACTCACTTCATCTGTAATATTATATTCGGCCTGAGCAAATCCCTGAGTGACAGTGTATTGATCTTTAAAATCTCGTATGAGTACAAAATCATCTGGGATACCATCTCCATTATTATCAGGAATTCCCGCCTGGTTGTCGCGATCTTCAGCAAAGAAATTAGCATCGTACAACTCAGCTACGATTCCAGCCCTTAACGACCAGCTGGCATTGAATTTCTTGTTAAAAGTAGAACTGAGGGTATATCTATTCTCCGTATTTTTCACATTTGTTGCACGGTATTTTTGAATGGTAGAACCTTCACCATCTTTGATTAGGTTGTCTTGCTCATAAGTACCATAAGTAGACGAAACACCAAGAATGGTTTTCAAATATGTAGTTTTATTCAATCTCAATAAATGTGACAATCCAATTATCCCCAAAGAATTGTCTATATACGCATCTTCATTTGGGTTAGCAAAAAGATCAGTTTCATCAATCTCGTCTCCAAAGAAATCAATACTACTCAACCCTCCCAATCCAAAAATTTCAAACCGACCAATCTTGGTATCACCTAGATTGGCTTTGAATGAAAAATCATGATAAATAGGAATGGCGCTCGTTCCTGGTGCTGCAAAACGCGCAATACCGTAGCGATAAGAGGCTACAAAAGATGAATTATTCTCACGGTTTATTGGGCCTTCGGCCATAAATTCCAATCCTGAAAAAGCAGCTAACTGTCCTGTAAACTCATACTTATCTGTATTTCCATTTCTGAAATTCACATCAAAAACTGCTGCATTGGCATTACCGTATTCTGCGGGAAATGCGCCAGTCATAAAATCTGAATTTCTCAACAAATTGGTATTCAAGGCACTCACTGGTCCGCCAGTAGACCCCAATGTATTGTAATGATTCACTGTAGAAACAGGCAATCCTTCTATACGCCAAAGTAAACCGCTTGGTGAATTCCCTCTCACCACAATATCATTTCTGGAATCGTCTGGAGCACTTACTCCAGCAAATGAAGCCGCCATTCTTGCGACATCATTTCGACCACCAGAAAAACGAGTGACTTCTTCTAAACTAAATGTTCTAGCGCTGACTTTGGCCAATTCATTGATAGGTAAATCTTTATTTGAATTTGCGGTAATCACGATTTCTTCCATTTTCTCTACAGATTCCTCTAATTTAATCTGTAGCACTACTTCCTTACCTGTTGTTACGAGTACGTTGGGAATTGTCTGATTTTTATAGCCTAAGTATTGTACCATCAGTGTTTGTCTGCCAATGGGCACATTCTCTAATTTGAAATAGCCATCCATATCTGCTACCGTTCCTAGATAGGGATCTGACCCTATCAAACCCACTGTAGCACCAAAGAGGGGGTATTCTGCTTGAGCATCGAGTATTTGCCCTTTCACCGTCTGGGTCTGAGCTTTGGCCTTGAGGCTAATCAAAGCGACCAACAAGCCAATTGCAATTATCAATTTTTTGTTCATGGTTTCTGGTATTGAGTTTTTATTACAGACCCGAAATTAGAGCCGAGGTTTACATCCGAAGTACTTTAAATGACTGAGTTGGGAAAATTTCTGGATGAAGCGGGGAAATCAATGGATGAAATTTTCGATCTGAGCCAATGATCTCAAATACTATTTGTACGGTTTCGGCTTTGGAAATTCCCGCTTCACTGGATTACATGATCTGATATGACTAAAAACCTAATAATATTGTAGTATGAAATGGCCGAATGAAAAAGTGATTAGATGGATTGGAATTCCTGTCGTGGCGCTCTTAATGTCCTTCATTATCAAAGATCATGAACATGAGAAGAACAGTTTCCTTGAAAATTTTTTGATCTCCCTCCTTTTTACTGTTACGCTTTGGAATGGAGCCGTGCTGATTATTTTTGGGTTCAGAATAAAGTATCCTCAAATCGATTTGACAGCAAAAAGGCTGTTGCTAACCATTTTATCAGTTGGTCTGTTCTTGGTGATCTGTCCAAATGTGATTCGTCTTGCTCTGGGCATTGTTGAACTGGAAGAATTGAATGATCTTAGAAACATCTTTATGAATTCCGAAATTAATATGGTGGCGGCATTCATGGTCTCCTCGATATATGAAGGAGCTTACTTCTTTGGCAAATGGAAAGAGTCCTTTGCCCTAGCCGAGAAATTAAAAAATCAACAAATCAGAACTCAATTTGAGGTGTTACAAAATCAGATGAGCCCCCATTTTTTGTTCAACAGCCTGAATACCCTGACCACACTCATCGCAGAAAACCAAAAAACTGCCATTGACTTTACTCAGACCTTGTCGGAAGTTTATAGATACATACTTCAAAATAAAGAGAGGGAGCTAGTGGAGCTAAAGGAAGAACTGGCCTTTTCAAAATCATATGTTTATCTATTACAAATGCGCTATCCAGAAAATTTGAAGGTCAACTTTTCGATAGACATCAAATATGAGGATCGATATATCGCTCCGCTCACACTACAAATGCTTATCGAAAATGCCATCAAGCACAATGTGATTTCAAAATTAGACCCCTTGCAAATTGATATCTATGTTGAAAAAGGAGAAGTACTGGTGGTGAAGAATAACCTTAAACCAAAGAATACTTTAGAAAAGTCAACCAAGACTGGATTGGCTAATATCAGAAAACGATATGAGTATCTTGGTCAACGCAATATAGATGTGATCACCTCTCAGAAAAATTATATGGTAGCTGTACCTTTGATTGAAATGTTAACCGAATTAGAATTTGCTAAAGAAAACAGCCTATGAAGGTTTTGATCATTGAAGACGAGGCGCCCGCTTTTCGCAGACTACAAAAATTGCTAGAGGAGATAGATACAACGATCGAGATTGTTGAGGTTTTTGACGGTGTAAAAGAAACTGTGAAATGGCTCAATCATCATCAGTGTCCAGATCTTATTTTTATGGACATTCAGCTGAGCGATGGGCTCAGCTTTGAAATTTTCGAACAGGCCGAAATCAAAAAGCCAGTCATTTTCACAACCGCGTTTGATGAATATATGCTGAAGGCTTTTAAAGTAAATAGCATCGACTACCTACTCAAACCAATCAACAAGGATGAATTACAGCGAAGTTTAGATAAGTATCGAATGCTGAAATCTCAATTTGCTAACGTTCAACCGCCGTCGATTCAGGAGCTCATAAAAAACATCCGATTAGACGACCGAAAGTTCAAGTCAAGGTTTTTAGTAAAAATGGGTGAGAAAATGATGTCGGTTGAAACAGAAGATATTTTGTGTTTTTACGCCAACTCTGGTCTGGTCTATCTGCTCACAAAAGGCGGGAAAAAATACCTGATGGATCAAACTTTGGATGACATTTGTAAAGAACTTGACCCTGAAAAGTACTACAGAGCCAATAGACAGTACATATTGAATTACGCGGCCATTGATGCGGTTCATAAGTTTGGAAAGAGCAAACTATTAGTGGAAACAACCTTTGTGCACGAAGAGCAAATTATTGTAAGTAGCGAAAAAGCCACTGCTTTTAAACAGTGGCTCGGCTAATTTCTCTTTTAAAGTCTAATATTATTGACCTATTAAGAATGATTCGTCAGGTGTACCGACGAAGCAATTAGGCGTCACAGGAAATTCTGCAGTAATTACATAATAATACGTCCCATCTGGATATTCTGGAGTAACACCATTTCGACCATTGCATTCATCAAGATCACCTATGCTTGAATCATACTCATAATCTTGAATATAATAACCGTCATATGCACCATCAGGAGCTGTGGTTCCATCGCCTGGTCTGTCTCCATCCTTGATCTTATAGCTAGATTTTAGCTCCTTAATACCGCTCTCTGGATCATCGGCATCGATATATCCATACTTATAATAAATAGGGAATCCATCTGCAGCAAAACCATAAATCAAAGAATGACGGCTTCCATCCTCCTCATCTGCCAAGGCTACAATGTCTCCATGATAGTGATAGTTGCCAGCACTGGTAACATGTGCGCCATATTTATCAAGGCCTGTTTCGTCTTCCTCTGTCACTTTTGCTTGCCACTCCCAATTTTCCTCTCCAGTATCTGGGTTCTCCCATGGTTTCAATCCCATCGGGTGAAATTCTACGCCATTTACTGCTGTCCCGAATTGCCAGAAATTTTGATTTGAAGGAGTTGGGCCACCAGTCTCATCATACACATACGTGATACTTCCCGCATCTTCCGGTGTCAAATCAAAATCGTGAGAATCTTCAATAGCTGTCGGCTCAGCATTTGGAAAATTCTCTACATCATGACTTGGATATTGGTTAGAAGAAATCGTTCTGACATCTCCATCGATAGAAAAACACACTTGACTAACTGTCGTACTTGTTGTTTCACAGGAAGTCGTAGAACCATCTTCAGCATCATACTGATGGTCATACACGTGATTTCCAGTATAGGGAATCAGTTTAAAATAATAAGACATATCCGATTCCAAAATAGAAATATCTAATGAACTTACAGAAGTTCCATTATAGATCAACTGCTGCCCTACTCCCTGATAAGACGTACTTCCGTCATCATCATCACCATCAGTCAATTCGGTAAAACTGTCTTCGGTATTGATTAAAATCGCATACCCGTCTACACCATTTATCTCCGTCCAAGAGTCAATGGTCAACCCATTGCCATCCTGATTACTAAAAGTAAAGTCGGCTATGGTGGTCTCTGAACTTTCATTTATTGTCACGCTAAAAGTATCAGAAACGGAAGCGTCGCTCGGATCTTCCGCAGTTACTGTCACATCAGCAGTTCCAATTCCTACTTCTGTGATGGTCAGGGTAGTTCCAGAAATGCTAACTGTGACCACTGTCTCATCCTCACTGGTGGCTGTTAATGTCAATTCGTCTACATCCGCATCCTCAAAAACATTGGCTAGTTCGACTGTTGCTGCGCTAAATCCTTCAGTAAAAGTTTGGTCAGAAATTTGATTCTTAACAGTCGGTGCATTATTCGTATCTCCCTCTTCAGAAATTTTTAAGGTAAAGGAGTCCGATACGCTCTCTCCTTCTTCGTCCACAGCTTTTACCGTGACATTTGTTGAGCCGTTGCCTACTTCAGTCAATGTAAGGGTAGTTCCAGATATGCCAACAGTGGCCACATCCTCATCACTCGATGTGGCAGTTAAAGTCAAATCATCCCCATCGGCATCCGTAAAAACATCTGCAAGAGCCACTGTCTGCGTGCCAAAACCGGATGTCAGCGCCAAATCTGGAATATCATCTTCGATAGTAGGTGCATTGTTTTCGTCTTGTTCGGGCTCATCTTCTGTACAAGCCCAAATAAAATTCAGCAGCAGCATCGCTACTATAATTGATTTAATTTGATTCGTGATTTTTCTCATAACTAGTATTTTATGATGGTTGAGACCCGATCCTTATCTAGTCGAAAAGATCTCTTTTTACTGTGAAAAGCAGCTTTAATAATATTCGTTTGATTCTCTATAGTTTCTAATAATACCGTATTGTCAACTTTAATAGTAGAGATTTCCTGAAGGGGCACATCTAGTTTTGCCGTCACTACTATGATATCATCTAGAAAAGTAAACGCTTGGTAGTCGAACGAAGCAATAGCTTCGTTAATCGATAGACTCATGTGAGCATTTAGATATTGAGACAGTGCACAATTCCAGTCTTCTTTGGATTTTCCTGCGTTATTGCCGACTGCCTCTACCAGATTGGCCTTGTCTAATCGAATTTCCATAAAATAGGCCTGGTCTTGCTCAAACAATTCAAACAAACCAAAATTCAACTCATGTGCTTTGACTGAATCAACACCTACTAAGACATTCAAAATTAGAATGGTAATACAAACTTTTCTCCTCATGGCTGACTGGCAAAATAAATAAACTTACATAGATACAACGAGACAAAACGATACAACCCTACTTACCCTGTCACTAATGGAGAAACCTTTTTTATTCAATCCGTAATAATTCTCACGTTCTGTTGCCATTTTGTTAATTTATTAACTACTTCTTTTTCTTTTTGACAAAAAAAGACATCAAACCAATTTTCCCAATTATCTTTGAACCCTGAATAATTAATCCTCGTTGAAGGAATCACTTCCGGACAGAACGAAATGAACAAAACAACATTAAATAATATCTCAATAATGAACATCTGTTGGATGTGTTGTTGCTGTATGCTTTCATATAGCGGGAGATATACATTTAATGAATTATTGAAGAAGACTAGTTAATCAACATAACAATAAGACATTAAAAAGCCTCTCCCGAGAAATCAGGAGAGGCTTTTTTATTGGACTAAAATCAGAATATACCATGCAAAGTTTTAGATCAGAACTTGAAAATCTAGAAAATCCAGTTGTCCAAAAAGACATCATTGCCCTGGCAGACAAAATTCAAATTTTCCGTGAAGGTAAAATTGATCCAGACAAATTCAGAAGTCTCAGACTCGCTCGTGGGGTTTACGGTCAACGCCAGCCTGGCAACCAGATGGTTCGTATCAAGATACCATTCGGTAAAATGACCGTGAAGCAGTTGAGAAGAATTGCGGACATCTCCAATGAATTTGGAGGAGGCAATCTACATGCTACCACTCGTCAGGACATTCAGATTCACTATGTGAGCTTAGATCGCACACCAGAACTTTGGGCCAAGCTGGAGCAAGACGATATTACCGTTCGCGAAGCTTGTGGAAACACACTTAGAAATGTTACGGCTTCGCCAGTGGCCGGCATTGATAAGGACGAACCTTTTGATGTTTCTCCTTATGCACATTCACTCTTTAAGTACTTTTTGAGAAACCCTGTATGTCAGGAAATGGGACGTAAGTTCAAAATCTCCTTTTCATCCAGTGAAAAAGATACGGGTATCTCTTTCATTCACGACATTGGTTTTATCCCAAAGGTGAAAAAAGAAGGAGGTAAAGAAATCCGAGGATTTAAAGTCATGATTGGTGGCGGGCTAGGAGCTCAGCCAGTACCTGCTCAAAAGGCATTTGATTTCTTGCCAGAAGATCAAATCATTCCTTTCGCTGAAGCTTTGCTTCGAGTTTTCGATCGCTATGGCGAAAGAAAAAGAAGAATGAAAGCTCGTTTCAAATTCTTGATAACAGAAATCGGAATTGACGAAGTGATGCGATTGGTAGAGGAAGAAAGAAAAGCCTTGAGTACGCAATCATACGTAGTGAAAAATCTTTTGGGACAACCCAGATTACCTGAGAAATTAGTTTTTTCAGATAAGTCTATCAAAGACCTGGAAAAATACGAAGCGTGGAGAAGTACCAACGTGTGGGAACAAAAACAAGAAGGTTTTTATGCGGTATCCATCAAATTGCCAAACGGCGATATGAACTGGGAAAAAGCACATGCCTTTGGTGATGTAGTATTAAAATATGCGGCTGATGATATTCGCGTGACCGTGAATCAAGGTTATATCTTAAGATTTGTAAAAGAAGAAAGCTTGAAGTCGCTATATGCAGAATTGGAAGCTTTGAACCTCGCAGATCCTGGATTCAACAGTACAGCAGACATCATTGCTTGTGCAGGTACAGATACTTGTAACTTAGGTATTTCAAACAGTACAAGAGTGGCTCTGGAGCTGGAAAACGTAATAGAACAGGAGTATCCTGAGTTGATCAAAAACAATGCCCTCCACATCAAAATCAGTGGATGTCCTAACTCTTGTGGTCAGCATGCCATTGCATCAATCGGGTTTCACGGTTCGTCTTTGAGAAACAAAGTGAATAAGAAAACGGTCCCTGCTGTGCAAGTGTTGCTTGGTGGTGGATTGGGCAAAAATGGAGATGGATTCATCGCGGAGAAAGTGATTAAAGTACCAAGTAAGCGTACGCCAGATGTACTTCGTGTTTTGTTCAACGACTACGAAGAAAATTCAAACGAAGGTGAGTACTATTACGACTACTTCCGAAGACAAGGCAAAGATTATTTCTACCAGTTGTTGAAGTTTTTGGCTGACTTAGAAACACTCAAACCAACCGATTATATCGACTGGGGTAAAGAAGCACAGTTTGAAGTAGAAACAGAAGTTGGAGAATGTGCCGGCGTAATTATCGACTTATTTTCAACTTTGATGCACGATGCAGAAGAAAAATTCGTGTGGGCGCAGGAAGCGTTTGACGGTGGCAGCATCGCTGATTCTATCTACCATACCTACAATGTGTTTATCAATGCGGCTAAAGCGCTATTGATTGACAAAGGCATCACGGTAAACAATCAAGTGACGGTGATGAAATCGTTTCAGGACGAATTTGGTGAGAGTTTTGATAGCCTTACAGGCGGGTCATTCAAAGACTTTGTTTTGAAAATCAATCAAAATGAACCATCAGAAGCATTTGCTAATGCCTACAGAGAGGATGCAGCCAGATTCTTAGAAAGAGTAAAAGAAGTACAAAAAGATCTGTTGGTGGAAGAGCCAGCGTAAGTAGAAAAAAACGAATGAAAAATCTAAAAGCTCCTAAATTAACCTTGGTGGGTGCAGGTCCGGGTGATCCGGATTTGATCACCCTCAAAGGAATCAAAGCTTTGAAAGCTGCTGACGTTGTCTTATACGACGCTTTGGCTAATGAAGAGCTTTTGGATTTTTGTTCTCCAGATACCAAAAAGGTATTCGTGGGCAAGCGTGCTGGTCTGCACCACTACCAGCAACATGTGATCAATCAGATGATTGTTGATCATGCGATCCAATCTGGACATGTGGTAAGACTAAAAGGTGGTGATCCTTATGTGTTTGGCAGAGGGCATGAAGAGCTGGAATATGCAGAGAAGCATGGCCTGATCGTGGACTTAGTACCGGGTGTAACTAGTGCTATCTCTGTTCCCGCACTCAACCAAATTCCGCTGACCCGAAGGGGAATCAATGAAAGTTTTTGGGTGATGACAGGTACCACTAGAAGTGGTCAGTTGTCTTCCGACATCGAGCATGCGGCAAAGTCAAGTGCTACCAGTGTGATCCTGATGGGTGTGAAAAAATTGCCAGAAATTCTAGCGATTTATTCCGCTAGTGGTAAGGCAGAAACTCCAGCCGCAATCATCCAGAATGGCTCTAGGCCAGACGAAAAAATTGTGATTGGAAATGTCAGCAACCTACAGGAACTGGCATTAAAAAATAATATTGGCTCTCCTGCTATAATAGTCATTGGAGAAACTGTAGCTTTAGGTAAAGAAAAACTAAACATCGCTTTGGATAAAATCGTTTTATCCAAATAAACTCCCCAAAACCATGAAATCGCTCAAAAACGGTAACAATCTATTTCCAGTATTTTTCAAACTGGAGCAATTGCAATTGCTTATAGTAGGTGGCGGTCATGTGGGGTTAGAAAAACTCACGGCTGTATTGACAAACAGTCCATCCACCAGCATTCGATTGGTCGCTAAAGAAATCAGTGACGAAGTACGTGACTTTGTAAAAGATCACCCAAATGTAAAACTGATCGAAAGAGAATTCAGGCCTTATGATCTGGAAGATATCGAACTAGTGATCGTAGGCATCGACGATACGCGAACTAGTGAGCTCATCAGAGATATGGCTAAAGTCAGAGGCCTCTTGGTCAACGTGGCTGACAAACCAGAGCTGTGTGACTTCTATCTGGGTTCTGTGGTGAAAAAAGGCGACCTCAAAATCGCCATTTCTACCAACGGAAAGTCTCCTACCGTAGCCAAGCGCATCAAAGAATATTTAAACGAATCCATCCCGGAATCAATCGACGAAGTACTACAAAACATGAGCAAAATCCGTGAAAAGCTGCATGGCAACTTCGACTTCAAAGTGCGCACACTCAATAGCATTACTAAGGATTGGTTAAAGAAATAGCGAATCGACTCCAAAAAGCCTTTCCTAAATTCAAGCTCGTGAGATGGATTTCGCTGCGAAAAACCATGAACACCTAATATTAGTGAAACTTTCTAATTTCTTCTAGCAGGTCATTTGGATTTTGTCTGTTGTCCGTTATGGTCAGTATTTCTATCTCGTTGGCATGGATTCGATAGTAGAAGGATGTTAGTTTTGAAACTACGCACTTATAAATGCCAGAAAAGGATTCGGATTTCGGACAAGATTCAGGAAAACTCTCAATTTTAGAAATTGATTGTTTCAGTTCTTTTAGAAATTTACGCTTTGATTTCTCTCCCCACTCGGAATTTAAATATTTTACTAGAGATTCAAGTTTAAATTCAGCTACGGGAGAGAGGTAGACTTTATGTTTGTTCATGAAATCTTGGCTAGAAAAGAATCAAATGAAGTTCTTTTACCCTCGCTTAGTTGGGTTAAAGCAATTTCAATCTCTTCTTTTTCAGCTACCGTTAGAGAACTACCAAAATCGTCTTGTTGACCAACAATCAATGCTTTAATCTTTCCAAGAATTGTTGGGTTGTCAAGATTCAGAATCAACTTCGCAAGTTCTATTTTAGACGTTTGAATATCCATACTCAAAGATATAAAAAAGTAAATAAAAGCCGTTTTCGCTAACATTTATGTAACTGTAACTAGTTACTTCTATTATAGAATTAACTATAAGTGTGTTTTTTTAAGTTTACGAATTTCTCTCAAACTGCGGCGGGAAGGCTCTGCTGAAAAACCTTAGAGAGTAAGATAGAAAATCTAAAGAACAAGGACAATTGGGTTTTTGATTAAAGAGGTTAATTCAAGTAACCTCTTTAATGTTTAGTGCTGCACACTCCTTAATTTCAACAGTAGATCGCCATTTAAAGAAGTCGCTTTCAGCGTATCGTTGACTTCTTGAAGTTGTAGATCTGTGATAATAAACCTGAGTTCAAAGTCATTCGAAACGCCTTCTAATATCATGTCAGATGGGTCAAGGTTTGATGCGTATTCTTTTCCATTTGATGCGATCAACTCATTTATCTTCTTGCCTAAGAATAGGTCAGTTGTATCCCCTTTACCGACAAACGAAAGACCCAAAGTATCTCCCTTATTGAAGAGTAGCTGATAAGAACTCCCTTCAATTTCAAAAATGTGTTTTGCAGACTCTCCTTGATAGTCGTATAGATAAATTCTTGTCAGGTAATCAAACTGATCCAATGGAATCACTCTGTTGGGCTCAGTTGAAAAGCCAAAGTAAGCATCCGAACTATTGATGTACTTATAAGTATAAGTAAACCCCATGGACCTCATATAAATTTCCGCTTCGTTGCGGTATTTGTTGGAATCGAGCGAGAGCACAATAAGAGAATCCAACTGCTGTTGGAAAATGGGGCGAATACTCGCTAAGCCATGGTAGTCGTCTAAGTAGTTTACAATGGAGTACACCTCGTTGTGCAAAGAGTCTGACAATACGCCTTCGTTGGTATCCTCTTGTTGGGCATAGAACCAATCTGGCAAACTGTCTGTCTCCCAAATCACTTCATTTTCTATTTTTCCGTTTTTGATTAAATCATGATCCTTCAAAATAGTATTCAGTCGGTTGACCTGGCTTTTTTCGCTCATGGTGAACATACCCCAAGGACCAAAAGACATCAAGCCTAAAGTGATAGCCAGAGACATGGGAATAAATTTGATATTGGTTCGTCCTATGGTAAAATAAGTGGCTACAAGTGTCAGCCAAATGCCCAGCAATACAATCACATATCGATTGATGGTCAGTCCATAATCTGCTATGCGCATAGCAATAGCGAAAAAGAGCAAAATGATTAATGGATATAATAGCGAATAAAACACTTTCGAGGATTTCTTGATCCAGGCATTCTCCTTCAGTTCCCCGTAAGGGTAAAACAAAAGAACAGTCAGAATGCCCAAGACTGAAACACACGAAATCAAATACGATACGATGCCTTTCGGCCAATCCCAAAAGAGGATGATTTTTGTCCCATAAGCGTATAGGATCAGCAGATAGAGAACGAGCAAAGGAAGTAGCACATACTGCGCAAACACTTTGAGCCCTTTGGGATAATCCCTTTGATCGTCCAGTTCTTCCAAGTCATCCGGAATACCAGCTAAAAAGAACCAAGTGTTGAAAATCCCCACAATGACAATGAATAATTCAAAATACAATTTATCCTGAATCTCCATATCGAAGAGCAGCTTTAGCGCAGTCAATGCTAAGACTAAACCAACATACAAAAAGCCAGAATATAAAATGGACGTCAATATTCGAATGAAAAGTGTTTTGTTAAAATTCCAAAACCCATTCAGTTGTTGACCCCAGAAATAGGGACTAAATGAAACCAGCAAGTGAACGATGATATTGAAAATCCCATATCTGATGTAAGGAATGGAAGTGTTGTGAGTGTGTTCGGAGTCTGGCAACGACATAAATATGGCCAACAACACCAGAACCGCAATCACATGAGAGCCAATACTTGCCGAACTGCCAATGCCCTTTTTTGAGCTGATAATGGTCACACAGAAAAACAACGGGATACCCAAAGCCAAGGTGATCATGCTGTTGATGTAAGGAAAATAATTGGTAATATCGTCTTCAAACTCAACCATGTAGATGGCGAGACAGACCCCACAAAAAGCACTTAATAGGGTGAGAGGAAATCTCAGCAGAGATTCTTTGGCAGAACTGAGCAGATAATTAATGGATGGAAGGTTCATAATAGAAGTTTTTAGTTTATTCCATTATGAAAAGATATATCATTCCACTCTAAACTTTATATAAGTAATCAAGCCAACGGCTAACTCTAAATTCATTCCTTAGGTGCTATGATCAATCATGTGTTGCGATTCCAGCTGGCTGAATAATCTTCCTTTTTAGAGGCTGCTTCTCTATTTTTCACAACCAAGTGTGTTTGGTCCATTTGTCTACTTCTATATCCCAAGAGGTGCAAAAACGGCTTAGTGAAAAATCTGGCTATTTTAAGGTTTAGAACTAATGCATCGTGCTTAGCGGATCTCCACCGAATACCAGGCAAGAAAGGTAGAATGTGAGCAAAATTAGTCTTGCGAAGTATAGCAGACAGTTTTAGAAAAAAAGGATGAACACCGCTAATCTCAAAAAAACCCTCTCCTCCTTGGTTTTGATACAGTGGCATAAAAATTCGTCCTGTAGAAGAGGCTTTTATTTTCTCTCCATTTTTCTTTGCCAATAATTGCCCTTTAGTCACTCGCTGAAAATTGACAAAGCCGGGTTTCATCTCAAACGCATCCTTATCATTTAATTGGAGACGATGCCTGATTTCATAGATGTCTTTGGCTCTTATAGAATTTTTTGCCAATTGTTCATAATAATGATAATATTCAACGTCTTCACGGTCAACACAATTGGTGTAAACCAAGCATAAATAGATAAAAGCGATTTGATTTTGATAAGAGGCCAAGTCATCATGTTGGCCCGCTTCAAACCCGAAGGATACATAGCCCAGTTCATTGATATAACTCAAAATCGGCCCTTCTAAATACTCCTCAATACCTAAGATCATCGGCAACGGAAACTGCTCGGTAAACTTTCGATTCAACAGACTATCATTGACCACCAAAAAAGGAATTGACTCACTGGAAGTAGAATGCATATCCATGAAATAAAATGGGCCTTGGTGCGATTTCATTATTTCTTGCAGGGTTCTGAAAATGTATACCTGTTCCCTTTTCTCGATATGTGTTTTAGGAAAAGTACGCTCATCCAAGACATTCATGTATTCACTTGTCCAAAGCCTATTCAAATCTTCGGTAAAGTATCTTTTCCCTGCTTCTAAAGCAGGTAAGTTTCCTGCTATACCATATATATTCCCTCCAAATGGAATTGGTTTTTCTCTTAATTGTTTGAACACATCGAACAAAGCAAAAACACCTGAACTTTCGTTTCCATGAATCCCACCTATGAATATAACCGTAGGGCCGTCGGGGTCTCCTATTATTGAATCTATTATCCGACCTACTTCAATAGTCCGATCCATGCTGGTGTGATAAACTTTAGTCATGATCAAAAGGAATTACATCCTTGATAGTTATAATACCAATCAAATGACCATCCTGCATGACTGGCAAACAACCATATTCCAATTTTTTCATCAACTGGATGGCTTGTTTAATTTCTGTGTCATGCTGAACTGTGATTACATTTTTAGTCATAATCTGAGAGACCAAGAGGCTTTCGTCTTGGGCCTCCAAATTTTTGTATCTCTCCATATGTGTCCAAGTGAGCAACCCACGCAGTTCGCCACTACTATTTTCGACTGGCATATGATGTATGTCTTTCCATTCCATCACGTTGGTCGCTAGTTCGGCCAGATCGTTTTCATTGATGATATACAAACGCGTAGACATGATATGACTGACCAGATGAGCTGTTTCTTTTTTTTCATCCCCATGATCTATCATTGGCCATTGATGCACTGGAAAGTTTTTGTTTTCCTGATTGGCATTTATGTTTCCAGCTATTGTTATTAAGGCGTCATCAGTTTTTAATGATTTTCGTAAGTTTCTATAATTCTTTATAATCCATTTGGTGCCTGTTTGACCATTTGTTCTTCGCTCTACAATTCCTAAAAGTTTTTCAATGTCCTGTTTATCTACACCAGATTTTTCTAATCCTGAATAAGCCATTGGAAGCAGCTCGTTCGTAATCAGCTCAGGAACTGGCACTTGCCTTCCATTCCAATGCAACGCAGAATCCTTACCAGTCCTTGCAGCATTGATAAAATTGGCTCGCGCATCACGAAAATCCATTTGACTGGACATATCATCAAATGCTTTTGGCCTGCCTTTCATCAAACCAACCCAAAAAGCAAAATTGGCCATTTGATCAATGACTGACGGGCCTGCTGGTATATAGCGATTTTCAATTCTCAAGTGGGGTTTTCCATTGCCCACACCATAGCAGGCTCTGTTCCATCTATATATGGTTCCGTTATGCAAGCTTAGTGCCTGCAGTTTCGGGATACGACCAGCAGCCAACTCTTCCATAGCGTTATTTGTAATCTCTTTAGTCAGCAATACTTCATATAGCGCTACATCATTTTTAAAAATATCCGCTGCAGTACCCGAAGACCAATGGTTTCCAATCGTTACCCTGGGTTGTCTTTCTTTGAGTGCTCTGGATGATCCTCTGGTATCAAGGCTTTGCTGAAACAAAGCAATTCTGGTTTCACTCCAAAGCTCTCGACCCAGTAGCAAGGGTGAATTGGTACAAACACTTAGAACGGGGCCAGAAATAGCCTGTGCCCAATTGTAGCTAGATATAAAGTCAGTGGACGGTATCTGCAAGTGCATCTGAAAACTAGTATTACAAGCTTCGAATAGTACCGAGTCATGTTGTATGGATAGTTCATCTACACCGCTCAAGTGCAACTCAAAATCACCTCCCCTTAATTCTTTAGTAATTGAATTAATATTCTGATATCTGGATCTAGGCGTTAAATAATCCATTCCTAATTCATTCTTGCCTATGGTTGGTAATATTCCAGTCAGTATTACATTATTGTTGTATTTTTTGGCTGCATGCTCGGCTTTGGTCAATAATTCCGTCAATTGATTTTGTACGGTAGTAAAGCAGTTTCCTTTGAGCTCCTCTGGATCGAGATTAATCTCCAAATTATACTTAGCAAGTTCTGTTGTGAAGTGATTATCATCTATGACCTTGAGTATTTCTTGAGAAGACTTAGAAGGTCGCCAACTATCTGTTACCAAACAAAATTCTTGCTCTGCACCAATACGCACAACATCATTTTCAATCTTGTTATTAGCAATCATCCACTCTAGGGCATTGATATCTGACAACAAATGCCTAATGAAGCTTGTTCGTTTCTTCTGATCAATCATAATATTGAGTTAAATGAAGAGTCTCAAGTATACCCAGTAGGGAACTTGCTCAATATTTCAATTTAAAGAAGATCTCATAGGAGAAAACAGACGAGCTTCCTGACAAGAAATGATCTTCGTCATAAATTGGAAACACCCGTTTTCTTCTTTTATTTTTTCAAAATGATAAAACAGCTCTACTTTTTACTGCCTACCTAATTATTCGCAGTCTATTGAAGGGAAAATCCGAGCAATGACAGATACGATTTGAATTAGGAATTGGAAATCAAATGATATGAATGCTGGAAAAGGAATAGGTAATTACTAAAATACTTCAGCAATTAGATCTTTGTTTACTACGACACCAGCTATATGTCCGGATGAGACTGCCATTGCCACGGATCTCATCGTTGAATTATCCCCACAAGCATATACCCCAGACACATCTGTCATCTGAAAACCATCTACATTAATCAATCCTTGTTCGTTCAACTGGCAACCCAGTTCCTCTGGAATGCTACTATGCTGCACAAAATCAGGTGAAGAATAAATAGCCTGGATGGGTAAAGCTTTACCATCAGTCAATACAACTTCTTGGACTTTACCATTTTGATGTAACAATTTTTCAATTGGAGTCTCAACTATAGAAATACCATTTTGTAAAATTTTTGTTGTTTGGTCTTTCGACAATTCGGATGGCCCGTTGGTGAATAAAGTAAGTTCTTTGGTCCAATTGGAGATGAGTGAAGCATAATGATTGGCTTTCTCTCCATTGGCAATAATGCCTGTTTTCTGGTGCTTCACTTCATAACCATGGCAGTATGGACAGTGTATGACCGATTTGCCCCAGCATTCGGCAAAGCCATCTACGCCTGGCATCAGATCCTTTAATCCTGTAGCGAAAATTAATTTTTTTGATGAGAAAAGGATTCCTTCCTCTGTAGTAATGGTAAAACCCTCAAATGTTTTAGTTCCTTCAATGGCCAAACCGTCATGAAACTGTACGGTATCATACTTTTCTACTTGATTCCTCCCTATTTTGGCTATTTCGCTAGGAACCACTCCGTCCTGTGTAAGAAAATTGTGAGAGTGAGGGGTCGGCGTATTACATGGTTTTCCAGCATCTATCACGAGCACTTTTCGTAAAGACCGTCCCAATGCCAATGCAGCCGATAGACCTGCATAGCTTCCTCCAATAATGATGACTTCAAAAGATTTGTCCATTGCGTTGATTTTGACTTTCACAATGATACGATACAAACGCAACAATGTTGCATTAATATAGTTTTAACAATTGGCCTACGCCCCAAAATCTTCAACTCGGATATAAGCAATGAAACCGTTTCGTCACTAATCACGTTGAGATAGCTTCATACTCTTTTTATTACCTTAAAAGAAAATGAGATGAATGCGCTAAATACCAATCAAAATTTGAAACTCTCTAATTCGTTTGGAACTTCCAACAAAGTACCAGAATGGAGAACATTGACGAGTTACGAAAAACTTCATTTGACATTGCGTAAGAAATAGTTCTAACCTCTTACGCAAAGTCAAACTTCTATTTCATTCCCGGTACGTTGGTAGGCTTTTCTATTTCCCAAATGGATCTATCAAGCTTTTTAGTATCAGGATAAACTTCATTGAGTTCATCTCCAGTATACAGCCTTCCATTTTTCATGACTTGATAAATCGTATTGGTATTTCTAATATTATCCAGTGGGTTCTTATCGAAAATCACCAAATCTGCCAATTTACCTGGTTCCAAAGATCCAAGATCATTATCAAGTCCGATCCCTCTGGCTCCCTGAATAGTAGCAGCTTTTAGTGCATCATGTATGGATATTCCTCCGCTCTGCATGGCCCACAATTCCCAGTGATAGCCTAGTCCCTGTAGTTGCCCATGGCTACCAACAGCTGGATGTCCGCCTGCGGCATCCAGGTCTTTTACAAATTCCGCATGACGTTCGAATATGTGTTCTTCCTTGATAAACCATGCGCCCCTTCTTCTTGTTTTTTGATCTATCTCTTCACGCGCGCTAAATCTTAGCAGCTTCTCATCATTATATACGTCTTCTGTGGCATAGAAATATTCCTCTCCCCAGGGTCCACCATAAGCAACCAACAAGGTTGGCGTATAAGTTGTACCAGCTTTAGCCACAAATTGGATCACATCATTGTACAAAGGATAGATAGGAAAGCTATGCTCATGCCCAGGAAACCCATCCGTTATTTGTGTCAAGTCGAGTTTCATATCTAAAGCACCTTCGGTGGTTGGCATCAGTTTTTGCTCTTTGGCAGCCTGTATGATCCACTGTCTTTGTTGACGATTACCTGTGATATACATTTTAATCGTTTTGGTATCGTAATATTCGCTGTATTGTTTTAATACTTTCCTAGCATGCGCCAGGCTTTGAATATTATTAGCCCAAAAGCCAACTCCAGGTCCAGTAGAATAAATTCGCGGGCCTACCATATTGTTGGCTCTTACGTGATCGGCATAGGTAAGTACATCATCCGAACCCGTTTGAGGGTCTCTAGTAGTAGTGACACCATAGGCCAAATTTGCGGCATACATCCAAACTTGCGCTTTATGAATGCCCCACTCAGGCCACATATGAGCATGCGTATCTACAAATCCAGGTGCAATCGTTTTCCCGGAGAGATCCATAGTTTTCGTACCTGACGGAACAGAAAGAGAACCAGAGACTCCGATTGATTTAATGCGATTATTGGTTATTAAAATATCTCCTTTTTCGATGATCTCATCCCCTTTCATAGTAATGATTCTTGCATTTTGTAACAATACGGATCCTTTAGGTATATCCCTATCGATCAGAACCTCTACTCGAATTTCTGAAGCTTCATACATAGGTTCCTCTTTGTCTTCATCTTCTTTCTTTTCTTCTTTATCCTTCTCTTCTTCGTCTCCTTCTTCTTTCTTCTTTTTCTTTTCTTCCGCTTCAGCTTTTTTTGCTGCTTTCAAACTATCTGAAAATATGATTGCTTGTGGAATATCATAGTTGAAAAAAGCATTACCTAAGGTGAAATGGACATTCTTCCCATTCGCATTCCAAGTCGCAAAATGACCACCCATACTGGTGACTTGTCGTGCAGGAAATTCGGCATCAGATGGTTTTGCCACAGATATTTCTATCGTCTTTCCTCCTTTGAAGGGAACCGTCACTACATAAATATCATTGTTGATTTGTACTAAAGCTTCTTCTCCATTTGGTGACAATCGAATCATTTCTGCCTTAGATGGATCCTTGGCTCCAAAAGTGGTAATTCCTTTTACCATCAGATGCTCTTTGGCATCGGTGCCATCCCAACGGATGGAAACCAAACCTTTTTCATAATTAGTGAAATAAATCCGGTCATTGACAGTAGTAAAATGCGGAGTGAATCGATCTTTAGTCCGATCAATAACAGTAGTTTTCCCACCGTCGGCAGGCACCCAGGCAATCTCAGCATCTATCCCTCTATGGAAAGGACTATAGGCATCGTCAAACTTCTGAGCTGGCCCTTGAATGAAAACTATTCGATTGGATTTAGACCAAGCTGGCTCCATATATACGCCAGGAGTTGTAGTCAGTTTTACTGGTTTGGGTTTGCCCTGTACGTTTACCTTGTTCACGCTTCCACCCCCTTTTTTCCAGACGGTATAAGCCACCCATTTGCTATCTGGGGACCAAGCAGGATAACCTTCCGAATCTGTTGAAGTTGTTAGTCTTTTCGGCGTCCCCGACGGGTAATCCATGACATACAACTTGTCCAAAACAGTAAATGCCAATTTTGATGCATCGGGAGATAGTTTGGCATCTCTTATTTGTCTGGCTACAAATTGCGGATCATCAGAAACTGGATAATCAAAATCCAACTCAGGACCTAAATCTAATTGGACATCCACTGAAAAAGGGATTTCAATAGCGTCTCCGCCAGATATTGGCACTTTATATATTTTCCCTCCATAGGAAGTTACCAGATATTGATTGTCTGGTGTAAACGACATACCCGGTAAAACATCCATGGTGGCAATGGACTCCTGTTCATCTCTTTGTACTGGATATGCTAACCATCGTTCTTCTCCGCTTTTCAAGTCCCTAAGAATAAGGCCTGTTTTTGTTTCAAAACGAGTACCATAGACTAACCATTTTCCATTAGGAGAAATAGTAGGAGTAAAAGCTGAACCATATCTGTCTGTAATCGTCTCCGATTCACCCGTCTCACGATCATAAACAACCAGCTGATACTGTGGCAACTGAGCATTGTAATGCCATCCTCTGTGCCTTTGTGAGTACCAAATGTATCTTCCATCCGGTGTTATAGCTGGCTCAACTGTTTTCATTTCCTTGGGCTCATCTAAAATCTGAGCTCCGCCACCTCCATCTTTATGGTACAGCCACAATTTGGTTTGTCGCAAGGCTAAGGCTCCTCCCTTCGAAACCACTAAGTAATTGCCATCAGGCGTCCAGTCTGCAGATTGCATACTGCTGCTATTGCCTTTAGTTATTTGTTTCTGTTCTCTAGATTCTAGATTGATTCGCCAAAGATTCTCTGCTCCACTTTTGTCTGATATAAATGCGACGGACTTTCCATCAGGACTGAATCTTGGGTGCGTATCGTACGGCATGCCAGAAGTCAATGTGTCCGCTTTTCCTCCGGCTATTGGCAACAGATACAAATCGCCTAGCATATCAAATACTATGGTTTTACCATCTGGACTTACATCAAGTGAGATCCATGTGCCTTGATCTGTAGTAAACTCTATTTGTCGAGTGGGCTCCAGCGGTAGTTGCTTGGTAGCTTTTTTTACTGTGTCAGATTTTATCGTATCCGATTGGAAGTTATAAGCATGCAAGTTTAGTGTGAGACACAAAATGAATGAGCCAAGAGAAGTAATTTTTAGAAACATTGTTGAGAATTTTGGTTCCTATAAAAATGCCTCTTTCCCAAACGATCTCCAAATATGATGTTATGAACGGTAAATTTTATTTGGTCTTAGAATGTTGAATCCAGAAGATATGCTATTTAATAAAGTCAGGCACCTTTGGTTCAGCTTTGAAAATGTCTCTTGATTTTCCCTGACTCAGATTCCAACGGTCAATCCATGATATACCCCAGTTATCAAAATAAGTGACTTTGGTTTGGTAAGCAGGATCTTTCAAAGCCTCCTCTTGAGAAATAAAAGTATAGCCATGCTCCACATATTTTTGCATGACATCACCCAGATACTGTGCATTGAGATAGCTGGCATGAGTAAGCAGTGTCTGAGATATGACACGACCGAATAGATCCACAGATTGCTTCTCATAGTACAGCAAGACTTCTTCCATATAATCCACATAAGCATTTCCAATTTTTTTCATCAAGAGGGTGTCGCCTTTCTTATAGGCATTGCTATAAGCGTGAGCAAATCTCCAGTCAGAATTGTCAATACTGATTGGCGCTACTATATAATTTTGATCAAATAAAAACTGGTTCAATGAATCATAGGCGGACTGCGTCAATCCCACTTGTAAGTAGGGATGTCTAAAATATTTGAGCTCCTTTCCATACTTTTTTAGAAGCGGCCTAGTGACCAACTCTCCTTTTAGAATCCCTGCCGTATACTCGGCAAAAGGCGTTTTGTGGTAACTCAAATGGGCAAAAGTATGATTGCCGAGATCATAGCCATTGCTAGCCCATATTTCGAGATGTTTCATTTTAGCAACATCCACGGTGTCGTTTGTATACACCTTGCTTTCATTGACAAACCCAATGGCAGGAATCTGATATTTATCAAAGGTTTCAATCAGGCTCCTAGTAATACTATAGGTAAACGCGGTGTCTGTAATTCCATAATTCACCACCGTGAGGTCATCTACAGAAAGGCAAACTTGCTTGGGTTGAGCATTAAGAATAAAAGGAAATATGAGATTAATTAAGAATAGAAAAGTGTTGTTTTTCATGTAAACCAAGGTTCAGTTTTGATCACAAGTTTATTGATTTGAATTCAAAATAGATCTAAAAAGGTAAAACAAAAAAACCCGCAGGTATGGCCTTCTGCCAATTTCCTGCGGGGTCTACTTGAAAAGGTATTTTTATAAAAAGCTATGCCTTCAAACTCTTTATTGATAAAAATATTTCGGTTTACGTCTGTATATACAGATACTCACGGTACCTAACATCGAATACAGACTATCATGCGATTCTGTATTTCTTTCTAATTCAACATTCGAAATAAAATGAGGTTGAATTCAAATTCAATATAAAAACGAGAAGAGCAGTTGATACCCTACCAGTAGGCAGATCAAAGAAATTTTAAGGATTCAGCTTGGTTTTTTGTATAGCGCAATGAGCCCGAGTATCGGGCCAATTGCCAACCAGGCGTAAGCAGATCTAGGATCATAATTCACTTGCAGCCAATTGACCAACTGAATGCTGACAATGGTAATGGCAAACCCGATACAATTCACGATAGTCAGTGCCGTACCCTTCTGCTCAGCGGGAGCATTTTGTGCTATCAGGGTGGAAAACAACGGCGAGTCGGCGATCACTACCATACCCCAAAAAAGCAAAAAACCTATGAATAGATATTGGGAATCAATCATAAAAAGCCACGGATAGAGTAAGCAACAACTGCACGAAAGTAAAAGTGCCAGAAAAGCTATTTTGCCTGTACCAAATGAGCGTGCCAGGTAACCACCTATGACACATGCCAACCCTCCTAAACCAATAATCAAAAATGACCATAACGAAATATTAGTTGTTGCGCCTGGATGCGTTGTATCGAAGCTCATAAGCATGACAGGCACAAATGCCCAAAAGGCATACAGCTCCCACATGTGACCAAAGTAGCCAAAGGCAGCAGACCGAAAATTGCGGTTTTTGAAAACACTAAAAAAGACTGATAAGTCAAGTTGTTGAATGGGTTTCCGATAGGGGCCATCTGGAACAAAAGTTAACATCAGGCCCCCGCCTATCAGTGCCAGCAAAGAAGTTGTGAGCAATACGAATTGCCATGGAAAGGTATCCGTCATGTCTTTCAGCAAATGAGGAAAGGCTGTGCCTATGACCAAAGCGCCAACCAGAAAGCTGAGCGATTGGCCCAATCCCTTTTCAAAATGATCTGCGGCTATTTTCATCCCTACGGGGTAGATGCCAGCTAGAAAGAATCCAGTTAGCAACCGAAAGGCAAGAATACTTTCCAAGCTATTGCCTTCCCAAATGATGCCAGCATTAACAAGAGCTCCAAGCAAAGCACAGATCAGAAACACCTTCGAAGGAGAAAAACGATCCGCTATCATCAATATAGCAAACGAAAGTGTACCCAATATAAAACCAAATTGTACTGAAGAAGTCAGGTGGCCTAGCGCCTTGTCGCCCAATTGAAAACTGACCATCAAGTCGCTCATCACGCCATTGCCAGCAAACCATAGCGAGGTGCAACAAAACTGAGAAATGACAATGATGGAAAGTGTGATTATGGATTTGGTCATATGATGAGGCACAACTTATATAGGTGTACAAGAGGAAATCAATTTAAACAAATTACTCAATCGACTTTTTCATGCTATACACTTTGATCACTGGATCGAATGTATCGTACACTTCAATCGCTCTGTGCTTTTGATCTATCAACATACCTTGCATATATCCATTTTCAGCATAGCTTTTGAAATTGACGAAGTGCCCTGAAAACCGCTGATCCAACCAAAGCAGCAACCGTTGCCATCGGCTGGTGGGTTCACAAAATGCACAGATGATGATTTGATCTGCACAGCTCATTAATCGATGAAGCAGCACATGTGCCTCTTCAGGCTTTAGCACATGAAACACCAAACTGACAATAGCATAATCATAGGTTTTTGCAGACATGTCTTCATTAACAGCATCGGCGACCTTAAAATTCAGATTTTGAGCACCTTCTTTTTCTTTTCGCTCATTGGCATAACTGATTAGCACTTTATCAATGTCAGTACCCAAGCCATTTTTTATTTTGGAAGACAATTTGAAAAGCAAGTCTCCATTGCCGCAGCCTACTTCAAGCACCTCAGCATCCAGAGACACCAAATTACATATTTGCTCTCGTATGGGTCGGAGGTATTTATCTACCGTATTCGTTTTTAATTTTCCTTTCAATGAAGCCCTATGAATTTGTTGAGGTCAATATATAAAAAATTTATCTGGTTGGTCACACATCTTAGATGCACGCCAGCTGGGAAAATAGATAGGGTTCTTGATAGCTTTAATTGATGGTAACGCCACTGTATCAATCGTGGCGTATGGTTTAGTTTAAGTTTCGTTTACAAGATAGCCAAATCTCTGATTTGCGCTATCCCTTTTTAATTCCATAGTGTTAATCTGAGATATGGCGGAGCTTCCAGAATGCAGAGAACTTTCTTTCACCTCTGAACCGCCATGATTTGATCACAGAATGTTAGTAGCTTTTTTTAGTCTTCATAAAAGTTAATTGTACCTTTTTCGAAATCAATTTCTGACATGTATTCTTTTACATTGATGTACAATGGGTCATTTCGTAGTATAAATGAAATCGAATCGAGATCATCAGGATCTATGTTAGCCCCATAAATAACTCCTTTCAAAGCAGAATGATAAGTTGTGAATGAACGGCCTGTGAAATTCTTTTTGTTTTCGAATTTGGCCATGAATCGAATCTCTTTTTCGTATTGCCATTTGGAATCTTTCGAAATCAAAACTGGCTCGCTAGATTTGAATGTGACCTTTCCTTCGTCTTCAAAAATTTCTAGCAGAGGCCTCTTTTTATAGTTAACAGGAGAGTATTCAAAGTTGAATGAAGAATCATTCAAACTATTCAAAAGTTCCTCCTTATCGTAAATTAGGCATATGCCCTTATGTTTATCTGCATAATGTGACCACATAAGTGGCTCATTTGGTGTGCGTGAGAAGCAAGAGATACCGTATTGATTGCGCTGTATATGATACCAGTTATCTATGAAGAATTTTATAAATCCATGTTCCTTAATTTCATGTTCGGGATTCCAGTAATATTGATCAAGTTCATTCGATTTAATAAAATGACTCAAAGCCAATTTACTTGGTTTGAAATCTGTGTTCTTAATTTTTATAAGACCTTCCAACAGGTCATTCATAGATTCAGGAGGGCCGAACCAAAGTTGACTAATTAATAAGTTTTTAAAAGTAAATGCAGTTATGGGCGCAAATTTGAAAATGTGATTTTCTTCGATGTTCATTTTTAATAATTCACAATTCTTCCATTGCTACTAACATAGTTATATCAACACTTCAGTGTTTGATATCTGCTAATATCAGAAATATCAAACACTAAAGTGCTAACTATTTCTTTTGACAAATTAATCAAAAGCTGGGTTAATCCACGCCTTTTTCAAATCATAAACCGCTTGCTCTGATGTGCTTTATAAGTATCCGAAAGAGATGTCGGCACGGGGCCGACAAGGATAATGAACTTAACTTTAAGTTAAATAACTTATCAATAAGTTTGTAAACTTATAATTAAGTTGTACTATTGTCTAGCTGATTAAAATTAAACTCAATCGTATGGTCACTTTAACTAAGGCAGAGGAGAAGATAATGAAGATTCTCTGGGGTATCGAAAAAGGTTTTATCAAGGATATCATCGATCAGTACCCCGACCCAAAACCTCCCTACAATTCGGTCTCTACAATTGTGCGGGTATTGGTGCAGAAGGAAATCGTGGGCTACACGGCCTACGGCAAATCGCACCAGTATCACCCGCTCATCAGCAAGGACGAATACAGTGAAGGACAAATGTCACGGTTGGTGAAGGACTATTACAGCAATTCACTCTCCAAAGTGGTCAACTTCTTTTCTGAAAGTAAAGAGCTTTCGGAAAAGGAATTGGATGAAGCCATGAAAATGCTCGAAGCACTTAAAAACCAGAAAAATGGATAAGCTCATTTGGTATTTGATGGAGTCCAGCGTGATGCTGGCCTGCCTCTATGCACTCTATGTGTTGATTTTGCGTAAGGAGACTTTCTTTTCGCTCAATAGATTCTATTTGATCGGCATTGTGCTTTTTAGTCTGGTGTTTCCACTTTTGAGTTTTGATTTTAATCCGGCACCTGTGGCCCAGCTGCCCATACAGGAATTCAGCAAAGCACGAATGAATTATTACGACGCATTTGCTGATTGGACGTATGTCCACACCCAAGCATTTACCACGCCCACTCAGGATACATCCCATTGGTTTAGTGACTTGAATTGGACTCAAATTTTGCTGTGGGCATTGGCTGGTGTTTATTCAATTGGCGTGGTGGTTTGTTTGTCGCGCACGGCGTGGACCATGCAGTGGATCTTTAGTTTGATCCGCAGACACCCGCTGGAAAAGCATAACGGCGTGACGGTGGTGAAGGTGAAAAACCAGCTCGCACCCTTTTCATTTTTGAATTATGTCTTTATACATGTTCAAATGATAGGTTCTGCTGAGTTTGATCACATTTTGGCTCACGAGCGTACCCATGTGCGACAGCGACACTCTTTAGACTTAATTTTTGTTCAACTTTTGGCTGCTTTTTTCTGGTTCAATCCGGTGATCTGGCGGCTGATTAAATCCCTAAAAACAACACATGAATATATAGCAGACAACCATATTTTAAACGAGGGTTATTCCTTAGTTGAGTATCAGACCTTGCTTTTGAGACAATTGATCAGCAACAACTCCTACGGGTTGGTACACAATTTCAATTTATCATTTATAAAAAAGCGAATAACCATGATGAAAAATAAAAAATCGGGCGCATTGGGCAAAGTAAAAGTAGCCCTCGCCTTAGTAGTCACATTAATCTTCAGTACGGTAATGATTCAGTGCAACTCGGCAGCTGATGAAGCCGAAGCTGACAATACAGGATTGGCCAGTAGCTTTAAGCTACCAAAAGTTCAAGATGTAGCGTACACCAAATATTTGGGTAAGGGCTATAACATCATTCCGTTCAACATTACTAATAGTAAAGTTTATCAAAAGGGTACACTTACGCCTATCAGCGAGATTGAAGCGGCTTTAGAAAAAGCTAATATCACCTCTGATGATATTATACTGTTAGGAATTGAAAATACCCAAACGATGGGCTTCGTAAGAAAAGTCCAGGATGAGTTGAGAAGATTAGATAGACGAAAGATTCTATACGTCAGCGAAGGCGAATCTGGTAAGCTCATAGAAACGACCATTTTGTTGCCACCACTTCCTGGTGATAACAGGCCTGGAGTTCCACAAATGCCAAAAATCGATGACGAATACATTGCAAGGACTGGCATTGATGTACTTAAAATCAACCTTGGTGATGACGCTGGTATAGAAAATCAAAAATTGGTAGGTGCACTGGTCAGAAAGCATATTGAAATAGGCTCTTCCAATTATGTCGTAAGTGCCAAATTCGAGGAGTACGACACCTATGACATGTATTTAAGAAATCTAATCTACATCATGGAAGGTTTCAATCAAATCTATCAAGAACGTGCGCAGGAAATGTTTGGTGTTGATTTCTTAGAATTAGATAAGAAAAACGAAACGGAACTGGCCCAATATAATGCCATTAGAAAAGGCATCCCAAGAGCAATATCTATTGCCGAACGACACAAGACGCTAGAATAATATGGATTAGTAATAAAAGCAGGTAATCAAGAAATTGGTCACCTGCTTCTGTTTTTAAGTTCCATTTAGAAATTCGTCAATCGTGGATTATTATCATTCGAATACTCGAAGAATTCCCAACATAGAGGGTATCTCCTGTAACTGACGCTACTATTCCGTTAGGTTTCTCCAGACTCGCCCAAGACCCAGGCCCATCTAAAGTGACAACAGCACCGCTCCCTACTATTTCACTAACTTTTCTGGATTGATCGATTCGAAACACTTTAGAAAGTGATATAGAAGCCGCATAAAACGAGCCATGTGTATAAGTGATATAACCTGTAATCTGACCCGGAAGACTGGCAAAAAAGGTTGCCTTTCCTTGGTCGTTAATTTTCATAATTCTACTATCATTGAAATTAATCACTACCATTTCACCATCAGCGAAAATCACTCCATCAGGGCCGTTCAGTAGAGAGCTACTACAAAACAATGTGCGGTTTCCATCTGTGTCGACCTTATCTATCGAACTTCCATCATAGTTCGCCACAAAAAGGTTTCCTTCAGAATCAAAAACCAAACCTGCGGGTCCGACATGTCCACTAGAATAAACCTCTTTATTACCAGATGGATCAATTTTATATATATCTCCTGTCGAATAGCTCGAGATATAGAAATTGCCAGATTTGTCAAAAGTTCCTCCCAGTGGAAAAATAATATCATCCGCCACCCGTTCCACAGATCCATCAGCTATGGACATTCGAGAGACACCGTTGTTGTTTGGAGAGTAAACATACTTAGCATCATTGCTAAGAGACAAGGCTTCTGTACCACTGATATTGCCCAAAGTTTGCACCTCATAATAAGGTGTGTCTTGGATGGCTATAACTGTGCTTTCCGAAAGCTTGACTTGTCCAGTATTTTGATTATAAGAAACGATGTAAAAATTGTAGGCAACACCTTCTTCAATCGAATGACCTTCGACATCAAGAAATTCTTTGGTTACAGCTTTCTGATAATTAATATCTCCAGATTTAATCACAAATTTTTGGCCTTCCTCTAAGTTTTTGACCATTTCTTCATTTTCTGTCAACGACTTTTTGGAATAAATAAGCTGATATTCAGTAGGTTGAATTTCTTGATCAACCTGACTAAACTTGAGCATTAAATCTTTTGTAGTTCCCGTATTTCCATGGTCAATAATTTTAAAATTTTCAATAGGTAAAATAGGCGTTTCGGTTTCATCATTGCATGCCAATATCAAGCAGATGCCGATTAGTAAATATTTGTACATTAGATGTTTTTTTAATTGATGCCCAAATAAATAGGTTGAAAGACACCAAAAGGTGCGAAATGATCTATTCGCACCAAACTGCTAGGGTAATTTCACTTTCATATGTTATCCATTGATGCAGTATTTACTTGACCCTTTAGGTTATTTGGCGATCTTTTCGAACGTCTTGATTATTTATGTTCTTGTCTTACTATTCCGACGAGGAAAGGAGAATAATCTGTATTTGGTTATTTATTTCACGATTTGCCTTCTTCACCAGCTCTTCATCCAGTTGCAATTGTTTGAAGTATTGAATCTCCAACAATTTGGTAGAGTTACTATTTCATTGATTCTGCTATATCCGCCCACTCATTACCTTTATCTAAACAAGTATTTTGGAAACTCAACAGACTCTCCACTTCTTCATTATTTCACTTGGCAGGTGGTGTATGGTTTACTCTTAACATTACTGTATTTTGAAGTATACCGTGTCCCTCAACTGGCTTTTATTTTACTCTATTTGACTCCAACAATTGGGTATTTTGCTTTGTCCATTCATGCATTTCTAAATACATCATCAGATCAATACAACAAGGCTTGGGTAATTATTTTTCTATTAGGTGTGGGCTCCAAAGTGGTGATGCTAGTCGTAGAAGGGGTAGCTCTAGCAATAAATTTGATTTGGGTATTACAGTATTTCGGAAGCTACATTGTGCTCATTAATTTTATTCTTGTTATTGTACTGTGTATTGCCTTTTTGTATCAAACCATACATCACCCGAAGCTATTTACAAAAGCAGAATGCAATACTGGTACAGCGGCCGAACCACTCGATTCTGAAATTGAACTGTTGACAGAATATGTTGTCCGTCGAAAAATGTTCCTTGAATCAGATCTTACCAGAGCTAAGCTGACTAAGCAAATTGGATTGTCTCCACAGCGTATTTCAGAGGTTGTTAATTCTCATTTTAAAATGAAATTCAATGACTGGATCAACGACCTCAGAATAAATCTAGCTCAGGATTTACTCCACTCTAGCGATCAGACCATAAAAGAAGTATACTTCAAAATAGGCTATAGTTCTAAATCTGTTTTCAACTCAGCATTTAAAAAAAGAACAGGCGAGACACCAACTGATTATCGTAAACGCTTGAAACTGCTAAATACTGAAGTGGATAGAGTATAACCTAACTTGGTCAATCCTTACTCTACTTAATTTGCCTACCCTGTGTAGTAAACGAAATGCCTTGTTGACCTGAAGTGGAAATCATCAACGCCTCGAAAAAAGGCTCTGGTGTTCGATCTTTTTTCTTCCAATAAAACAGAAAATTAGCTCCTGTTCCTCCCTTTAAGACATCTTCACTCAACACAATTTCTATCGTTTCCATAGGAGAAATAAATACAGGCTGGTTGATAAATGATTTAATCAACTTTCCTGCTGTATTATAATATTCTACTTTTTCGATGTATACTGAATCCAAATTGTTCGTATTCCTGACACTTACAGTGGCAGTCAAATTATGTGTCCTTTTTTCTTTCGAACTGTAGATTTGTGAATAAACAGACAAATAGGTTTCACCTGACATCAGAGAATCTAACGTTGCTGATTTCACCGTTCGATCTCCCCATTTCACACTTCCAGGGCCATTTTCAGGTTCAAGTTCTCTACAAGAGCAAAGCAAAATCAATGCAAAAATGGAGAAAATCGAAGTAATTCTAAGAAGTAAACGCATAGGTATCTGTTTCATCTACAATTTAGGAAAGCTACCTGACTTATTGGTTCTCAGACTGGAACATTTCAATGGTCTTGTTGAGCAATTCGGTTCCACCAGCTTCTCCATGACCTGGGATAACTGTTTTGATTTCAAGGTATTTCGATTTTATTTTTTCTACTGTATCGGACCATTCTTCTAAATTGGCATCTCCCAAATAGCCTTTTCCTGCCTTCAGTGATTTGATCAGACAGCCTCCAAACAAGATTTGTTCTGATGGAAAATAAGCTATGACATTGTCAGTTGTGTGGCCTTTTCCGACGAAGTCAACAATAACCTCTTGTTGACCAACAGTAAGATTTATAAAATCATCGAAACCCTGCCATGGAATCACAGCTGTTGAATCTAGTAATTGGATTGTTTTGTTATGAGCTATTGATTGGATTTGTCGTTCGTGAAAAGTAGCCAATCCACCCAAGCAATCACTGTGGAAATGAGTGGGTACAATTGCCACAACCTTACTTGTTAATTCATACTCTACCCAAGTGATCAACTCTTCTGAAACTTCGTTTTCAGCAGGCGTATCAAAAATGATGGCTTCGTGATTATCAACCACTATCATGCCATTGCAGGCTACTTTGCCATAGTCGTCAGTCTGTAAATAACTAATATGCTGGTAAGAGTGATCTGACAGTTGTTTGATGATTAGCGATTCGGAATGATAGATTTTCGAAATTTCTTTTGTCGTACATCCGCCAATCAAAAGGAAGATAATAACATATTTTAGCATGACTAGTCAATTATTAGGCGTTGGAATATGGTGTGCTATTTCAGAAAAACAGCTTGGTTATCTGTAAATGATTTGAACTCTAAAGGATTTCCGCTAAAGTCAAACACAAACATAGTGAGCTGCTCTCCAGTTTGTCCTTCGTATCGCCTCTGAGGTTTTACTAGAAACTCTATGTTTCGCTCTTCTAGTTTATTTTGAACGACTTGAAAGTCCGACTGGTCAATCAGGCAGCCAAAATGGGGAATAGGAACATTGATTCCATCTACCTTGCCACAATAATCGAGAGGAGGAATATCATCACTGATGTGTGCTGACAACTGATGCCCAAAAAAATTGAAATCAATCCATGTTTCTGTAGAACGCCCTTCTTCACATCCCAAGATATCAACATAAAACTCACGGGTAGAAGCAATGTCTTTCACTTTAAAAGCACAATGAAATGGATTTATCATCATTTCTCTATTCAATCCTTATGCACATGTACATCCATTTGTGGGAAAGGAATGTTGAGGCCTTCTTTGGCGAAAGTCTTATAAATTTTCTCATTCATATCGAAATGTACGGGCCAGTAATTAGCTGTGTCTACCCAAGCCCGAACGGCAAAGTTTACTGAGCTATCTGCTAGTGCTGAGACTGCAATAAATATTTCAGGCTCTTTATGAATGCGATCATCTTCATCAGCCAATCGTTTGATTACACTTCTGGCCTTGTCCACATCGTCACCATATCCGATGCCAAAAGTCCAATCCACCCTTCGTTTTGATTCAGTAGTATAATTGGTCATACTACTATTTGATAGGTTTCCATTAGGAATAATAATGGTTTTGTTATCTCCTGTTTTAATAATGGTATTAAAGATATGGATGGCATGTACAGACCCTAAATATCCTTGTGCTTCCAGCACATCACCCACTTTGAATGGTTTAAACAATAAGATCATTACGCCTCCAGCAAAATTCTGCAAGGTCCCAGACAAAGCCATGCCTATGGCCAACCCAGCTGCCCCTAAAATAGCCACCAACGAGGTCATCTCAATACCTAGTGTCGTTAACACCGATATCACCAACACTACCTTGAGTAGCATGGATACCAAGCTCACTAAAAACGGCTTAAGTGATGCATCTATGTCTCGAGCATTGAGCAACTTTTTGAACCCTCTAGAAAGTGCCTTCACCACCCAGAACCCAACAATAAGAACCAGTATCGCTCCGACCAGTTTTGGCCCATAAGCAAAAATTAAATCAAGAATTTTAGGCATTAAATCTTCAGGTGTCATAAACAAGAGGTTTTATTTCGAATTGAAATTAATCAATTCTGGAAGAACGAAGGACAATCTGCATGGTCTTTCCTATAAGTATTAAGAATTTTTAAAAGGATGAGTAAAAGCCACATAGCCAAAAGAGAAACCAAAAGCCATGGATAGGCCAGCCATAACCCAAATGAAGTAGCCATCAGCCGCTTTCAAATAACTCATGCCGGAAGCAAAGAAAAAGAGGAAGTTCGCCATCATCAGTGGCTTGCCGTAAATACCTCCAAGAATATTACTCCGAGTCATCCAATTGAGCAAGGCAAATGCTAAAAGCGCTGCGCCAAGCGTTTGTGAAATCAAAATACCAATCCCGTTGACACTAATATTGAAATAAGCATGAACCTCTTGTGGCAAAAAGGTAAGTATCAAGCCTTGTACCACAAGATATACTACGCTGAATATCATTAATACTTTAGTCTTCATAAGAGATTTATAAGTGCCATACAATAAATAAAATAACAAAATACAAAAATAGTCAGCATTTTGATTTTGAGACAAAATAGACGTTAAAATGGTGATAATCGCAATTTTTTTAAAATATTGACTATTAAGTCCACCCTGATTTTTTTATTAAAAAATACTAAACACATCTATAATCAATGAAATTCATAGGTATGATACAAAAAAAGGCCCCTATGAAAAAACTACTAAACTTATTCATTTTTTGCCTGATCACGAGCTTCACTCATGGTCAGCTAACGAGCATTCCCAATTTCGGTTCTAACCCTGGGAATTTGTCGATGTACATCCATACTCCAGGCAATATGCCTAGTGATGCACCATTAGTTTTGGTGATGCACGGTTGTACTCAAAGTGCGAGTTCATACTCGAATGAAAGTGATTGGAATTCACTAGCAGACACTTATAAATTTTATGTGATTCATGCTCAACAAAAAAGCGCCAACAATTCTTCTGAATGTTTCAATTGGTTCGAAACAGGAGATATTAATCGAGGATATGGTGAAGCTGCTTCCCTCAAAAATATGACTGACTACATGAAAAACAACTACTCCTTTGATGATGGCAAAGTGTTCGTGACAGGATTTTCTGGAGGAGGTGCAATGACCACAGTGATGCTTGCCACCTATCCTGATATATTCAGTGGAGGAGCAGTAATGTCTGGCCTTCCCTACAAAGTGGCAACCACAACCAATGCCGCATTTATGGCCATGTTTGGCAATGTGAATCAAACCCCTGCCCAACTGGGCAATAGTGTTCGTGGAGCTTCTAGTCACAATGGCCCCTGGCCAAGAGTTGTTTCATTTCATGGCACATCCGATTATACGGTTTACTACATGAATCAAAATGAAATCATGGAGCAGTGGACGAATGTGCATGGCACAGATCAAAATGCCGACCTTGTTGAGAATTCCTTTATGGGCAATTCATCTATTACAAAGAGTCAATATGAAGATGCCAATGGAAATGTTCAAGTAGTCACCTATTCGGTCAACGGTATGGGTCACACCATTGCCATCGATCCAGGAAGCGGTGAAACGCAAGGAGGAAATACGGGTTCGTATACGAATGATGTTGATTTTTTCTCTTCCTATTGGGCTGCAGAATTTTTTGGGCTACTCGAAACCACAACGCCGAGTTTGAATCCCCCTACGAATGTAAGCGCAACGGCAAGTTCGTCTACAAACATAAACTTGACCTGGACAGACAATGAAGCGTCCGAAACTGCCTATCACGTAGAACGATCTTTGTCCAGTGGAGGTAGTTTTAGCACGATCGCCAACCTATCTGCCAATGCCACGAGCTATAACGATGGTTCTTTGTCACCTGCGACAACTTATTATTATAAAATCACTGTCTCAGATGCAAGCACCAGCGCAACTAGTACAGTAGCAAGTGCGACCACGCAACAAGGAGGCACATCCACTCCACCATCAGCTCCTTCAGCTTTAAGCGCAAGTACTACAGGCTCTACTTCGATTCAAGTCAGTTGGCAGGACAATTCCAACAATGAAAATGCTTTCATTTTAGAACGATCCGCTGGAAATGAAAATAACTATTCCCTTATCGCTACGCTTTCTTCAAACACAGAAAGTTATGCCGATACAGGATTGAATACTTCTTCGACCTACTATTATCGAGTAAAAGCCTCTAACAGTGTAGGAGACTCTAATTATAGCAATTCGGGCAGCGCAACAACTGACGGGGAAGCGACCATCGTGACCCTGGGCAGCACATCAGGAAACGGCATTTTGAGTTATTCAAATAGCAACACCATGGGTCAATCTTTTACCGCGACTGCTGATGGACAAGTAATTGAAATTGATGTAAAACTTGTTTACAGCATTTCTGGATCTTCATTAAAAATATTTGAAGGAAATACTGTATCAGGAACTGCTGCCTATGAGCAGACAGGTATTAGTGTAGGAAGTGGATGGCAAACCATATCCCTTAGTACGCCATTCAATATAGACAATGGACAGGTTTACACTTTTGTGATCACAAATTCATCTATTAGATATGCATATTCAAATACTTATAGTGGAGGAAATTTTTGGTACAATACTATTTCATATGGTGTGTTTGACGCTGCATTTACTATTTCTGTAAGTACTACATCTGGTTCTGCTAGAATAGCTCAATCAATGGATAAGGAAACTCTTCTAGTGAAACCATTCTCTGTTTACCCCAATCCAAGCTTTGGAACAATTAAGGTGCAGTTTGGAGATGAGATAAAGTCTGGAAAGTTAGAATTGATAACAACTTCTGGTCAGGTATTGATGAGAGAGGAGCTATACACCAATCTTTCGGAAGTGAGTTTGGACGGAATAAAATCAGGACTGTATGTTTTACTGATTAAAACCCAAGATCAATTGTTTAAGAGTCAATTGGTTGTTAGGTAGATAAAAAAAGAGGCAATCAAATGATTGCCTCTTTTTTTATGCTCTTGAAGTCAGTCTACCTCCTCATAATTCACATAATCACCACCCTTGAAGTTGCCGCCATCTTTAGACTGTTGTCTGTCTCTGGGGTTAAAATCAATACTCACGTTGCCATCCCTTGGCTGACGCTGCTGAGCTCGCTGCCCTTGAGATTGGTAGGTCTGTTGACGTGCCTGTGAAGAGAAGCCAGAGAACAAAGTGCGGAGGATGAAACCACCCACTTTGGCAATGACCCAAATAAATACAAATAAAAGGAGTAAAAACTTAAACATAGTTTCTTTTACTTATCGACTGAGATATAGGTTTCGTTCAGCATACAATTCCATAAAATAATCGTCCATTAAATCATCGATAAAGTAGATCGACTCTCCAGTAGATTTCATCTCAGGGCCGAGTTCTTTGTTGACATTCGGAAATTTATGGAATGAAAACACTGGTTCTTTGATCGCATACCCATTTTTCTTCGGGTTGAATTTAAAATCCGTCACTTTCTTGTCCCCCAGCATTACCTTCACTGCATAGTTCACATAAGGTTCTTGATAAGCTTTACAAATAAATGGAACCGTGCGCGAAGCCCTTGGGTTGGCTTCGATGATATAGACCTCATCGTCTTTAATAGCAAACTGAATATTGATCAGACCAACAGTATCCAATGCCGTGGCGATTCTTTTGGTGTAATCTTCGATTTTTCTAATCACCAAATCTCCAAGGTTGAATGGAGGCAATACAGCAAACGAATCGCCAGAGTGAATCCCCGCTGGCTCTATATGTTGCATGATACCGATAATATAAACATTCTCCCCGTCGCAAATCGCATCTGCTTCTGCTTCCAAGGCACCATCTAGATAATGATCCAGCATCACTCTATTGCCTGGGATTTGTCTAAACAGCTCCACTACATGTGACTCCAACTCCTCTTCGTTGATCACGATTTTCATGCCCTGTCCACCAAGTACATAAGATGGTCTCACCAACAGTGGAAAACCTAATTCTTGTGAAAGCGATAAGGCCTCGTCTGCCGTTTCGATAATCCCAAACTTAGGATAAGGAATATTTTGCTCTTTCAATAACGATGAGAACGACCCTCTATCTTCTGCTAAATCTAGCGCTTTGAAGCTGGTTCCAATAATTTTAATCCCGTATCGCTCCAGCTTTTCTGCCAATTTCAAGGCGGTTTGTCCTCCCAGCTGAACAATCACCCCCTCTGGTTTTTCCAAAAGGATAATTTCATAAATGTGCTCCCAGAAAACTGGTTCAAAATATAGCTTGTCCGCAATGTCAAAGTCAGTCGAAACTGTCTCAGGATTACAATTGATCATGATCGTTTCATAACCACATTCTTTGGCAGCTAATATGCCGTGCACGCATGAGTAATCGAATTCAATCCCTTGTCCGATTCGGTTCGGGCCTGAGCCCAACACTATTATTTTCTTCTTATCTGTAGGAATAGATTCGTTTTCCTCTTCGAATGTAGAATAATAATATGGAGTCTTTGCATCAAACTCAGCAGCACAGGTATCCACAAGCTTATAGGTTCGCTTGATCCCCATTTCTTGCCTTTTGGCAAAAACTTCACTTTCTAAACAATCGATCAGGTGTCCAATTTGCCTGTCCGCATAGCCCTTCTTTTTGGCGGTTAGCAATAAAGCCTTAGGAAGAGTGTCCAAATCATACTTTTCTATTTCTTTTTCCAGTGCAATCAGCTCTTCAATCTGGTTTAAGAACCAAGGGTCAATCTTCGTGAGGTTGTAGATAGTTTTGAAAGGAATACCCAATTTGAATGAGTCATACACATGAAACAATCTGTTCCAGCTTGGATGCTTCAAACTATAAAGCAACTCATCATGGCTTTTCAACTCTCTTCCGTCTGCACCTAATCCATTTCTTTTAATTTCTAAAGACTGACAAGCCTTTTGCAAAGCCTCCTGGAAGTTTCTGCCAATCCCCATGGCCTCACCAACGGATTTCATCTGTAAACCTAGATGCCTATCTGATCCTTTGAACTTATCAAAATTCCATCTTGGCACTTTTACAATCACATAGTCGATCGAAGGTTCGAAGAACGCTGAAGTCGTTTTTGTAATCTGATTATTCAGCTCATCCAGGTTGTAACCTATGGCTAGCTTAGCAGCAATTTTTGCAATCGGATAACCTGTCGCTTTGGAAGCAAGAGCCGATGATCGGGAAACCCTTGGGTTGATTTCTATCCCAATGACCTCATCGGTTTCTGGATGTACGGCAAACTGCACATTACATCCACCAGCGAATTCACCGATGCCTGAAATCATTTTAATGGCGAGATTTCTCAAGTTTTGATAAACCGTATCTGGAAGCGTCATGGCTGGTGCTACGGTAATAGAATCACCGGTATGAACGCCCATGGGGTCAAAATTCTCGATAGAACAAATCACGATGAAGTTGCCGATGCCGTCGCGCATGATCTCCAACTCATATTCTTTCCAGCCCATGATACTTTGCTCGATGAGCACTTCATGGATAGGTGAGGCATGTAAGCCGTCATTCAAAGCTTTATCGAAAGCTTCAGGCGTTTCTACGAATCCACCACCAGCACCACCAAGGGTATAAGAGGACCGGATGATTAAAGGAAATCCAATTTCTTGTGCAATTTCTTTTCCTTCTAGAAAAGATGTCGCCGTACGCCCTTTACAAGTGCCTACGTTTAACTTTTCCATCAATAATCTGAATTTCTCCCGATCTTCTGTGGTCTCGATGGCATCGAAATTAGATCCGATCACACGCACATTGTGTTTTTCCCAGATGCCTGCTTTGTCGCAGTCCATAGCCAGATTCAATGCTGTCTGCCCTCCCATAGTAGGAAGTACTGCATCAATGTCGTGCTTTTCGAGAATTTCTCTAATTGATTTTTTTGTAAGGGGTTTGAGGTAAATGTTGTCCGCTGTCACTTCATCAGTCATGATCGTCGCAGGATTCGAATTGATCAAAGTCACTTCGATTCCTTCCTCCCTAAGTGACCTTGCTGCTTGTGATCCGGCATAGTCGAATTCACAGGCCTGTCCAATTACGATAGGGCCGCTTCCAATGATGAGTATTGATTTGATGCTATTGTCCTTTGGCATTGCGGATGTTTTTTATTTGATAGTATGGATACTCTAAAATTGCGCAAATCTAGAAGCTATTCGGCGTAATAAAAAGGTTTGAAGGCATTGTCTCGCAAAATTATTATGCCTGTTTGATTCTTGATTTGCTGATTCCATTATTATGGTGTTAATTTTGACCCTGAATTGAAAAATAGCTATGAAAAAATTAAAACTAGTGGCATTGATACTGATTACAGGCTTGGCCATTTATGCCTGCAGTTCATCAAAGGAAAATGCATCAGAAGTATCGAAAACTTTAGTTGGAGATTGGAAAGTACAATGGATCACATACCCAGACAAAAATGCACCAGCTAATGACTCCATCAACTACACCATGAATGGCGAAATGAACATCAAAGGTGATGGCAAAATCACCATCAATGCCTATGGTTATCAAAACTGCATTTTTGGAACAGACACTTTGATCCATACACTCAATTGGGATTTACCTTCAGATTCCGTATTGAACCTTACAAATGATGGGGACAAGTATGGTATCCCATATTCTATCTTAGACCTATCAGAAAACAAAGTGAAGTTACAGTTGGTAGAGGACGTATATTTGTTTTTGACGAAGTAAGCAACTGGTCAATTCAATCATACAATGAATTAATTTGGGTCTCCAATATTTAAAATTCCGTATCTTACTTTAAGATCATCATGTTCATACAATGGTAAGAGAACAACTCAAAGCACTCGCTCAACTAGCAAATAGTGATGGAGACATAGATGAGCGAGAGCTCAAACTGATCCTACGAATAGGCGAAGCACATGGAATGGATCAATCTGAGATTCAAAATATCATAGACGATCCTGGAAATCTGGGGGATTTGAAAACACTAGATGAAGACGACAAGTTTGAGTTTTTATATAGTATCATCCAATTGATGAAAATCGACGATGAGATTTATAATGAAGAAGTACTCTTTTGTCAACAAATAGCTATGAAGTTAGGCTATGGTCTCGGCGCCGTTATGGAAATGTATCCTCATGTACATAAGAATGTTGTGATCCGGAAAGAAAAGCTTCAACTAAAGAAAAAGATCAGTGCATTTCTGAAATAAGGTTTTTTTTTCTCACCCCATAGACAAATCGAGGTAAACTGCTATCTTTAGTCATTTAGCATATTAAGCCTTTCAAAATGTCCACTGCAGAGAAGCCTCCATTTTATAGTACCTATAGTCCTAATATTCCAGAGATTCTCTGGAAAAACAAACTCACGATTGCCATCACGACTTATCAAGCTGGCAAAGTCATCTTCATAAGCGCAAATAGTGAAAATGGGTTAATCCAATTACCTCGTGATTTTAAAAAGGCAATGGGCATGGCCTACCATAACGGTAAAATGGCTATTGCAACAAGAGAAGAGGTAGTGGTCCTTAAAAACACACCTTCACTCGCTAAAGGTTATCCTAAAATGCCAAACACTTACAGCGGGCTTTTCATGCCACGGGCACTCTATTTTACTGGTGAAGTAGATATTCATGATATGGCTTGGGGGCAAGATGGGCTTTGGGGTGTAAACACTCGGTTTTCGTGCTTATCACTAATCAACGATGAGTATAGCTTTGAGCCTAAGTGGCAGCCAAAATTTATTTCTGATTTAGTGCCAGAAGACCGATGCCACCTCAATGGCATGGCTATGAAAAATGGGTCTCCAGAATATGTTACCGCCTTGGGCTCTTCGGACTCCGCTTTGGGGTGGAGGCCAAACAAAACGACTGGCGGAGTGCTTATTCATGTGCCCAGTGGAGAAATTATTACATCTGGTTTGGCTATGCCTCACTCTCCTAGAATAGAAGGAACTAAATTATTTGTTTTGCTATCGGCTACAGGAGAATTGATCTCTGTAGATCAACAAACCGGAAAATATGATGTGGTGACAAAAATTCCAGGGTTCGTAAGAGGGATGGCCCGCTATGGCAATTTACTTTTCATTGGTCTTTCTAAAATGAGAAAAACCAGCGCTACCTTCAAAGACTTACCAATCGCCCAAGAATCTGTTTTCCCCGGCGTAGTAGTAGTAGATGCTAATACAGGAAAAATCGTAGGCCATATCAAATATGAAAATAGCTTGGAGGAAATCTACGACATCAAAGTCATCAGCAATATGGCACGACCAGGTATATTAGGAGTGAATACAGACGATCATCGCAATGGCCTTTCACTACCCAACCAAGGGTTTTGGGCTATTCCACAAGAAGAAGGAGAAAACCCTACAGCTGAATGATTTCCGCAAAAGCTTATTATGACCAGTTGTTTCAAGAAGCCACTGCAGCTCATCAGTCTGGTGATTTGAATAAGGCAGTCACTTTGTATAAGCAACTGACTTTTGACATGGGTAAGCAGCCAGAACCCTATCATAGATTGGCGCTCATATATGCTCAAAAAGGTCAATATACGGAAGCGATTCCTTGGTTTGAAAAAGCGGTGAGCATACATCCCAAACATCCAGCTTATCTTGTCAATTTTGCAGAGACTCTGCAGCGTGTGGAACAAAATGAGGACGCTATTCATTTACTTAGGAAGGCATTGGATATTGAGCCTGGTTTTGTTGAGGCGCAGCAAAAGCTGGGAACTGTTTTAAAGAAAACTGGAGCTTTTCAAGAAGCTACAGATTTGTTCAAGCAAATTATTGAAAAGGAACCCAAATTCTATCCGGCATTCTTTCAATTGGGGACTTTGATGTTAGAAACTGGTAATTTTAAATCCGCCAAAGAATATCTGAATACAGCCGTTAAGCTCAATCCAAATTCCATCAAAGCACTGAATAATTTAGCTGTCGCTTATCAAGAATGGGAAGAATTTGAAGAGGCAATAGATTGCTATGAAAGAGCCTTGGAAACGGATCCCAACTACATAGACAGTATCAGAAACCTTGCTCTCATTCATGAAAAAACAGGTGACCCAGAAAAAGCCAAAGCCTATTGGTTGCGATTATCCAATTTGAAAAATAATGACCCTCTAGTTTCATGGAAAGCAGAACTCATAGAACCAGTCGTATTTTCGTCCACTAAGCAAATAAATCAATACAGGACACATGTGATAGATCAGATCTATGACATCAAAACAAAAAAAATAAACCTAGACGCGGACCAACTGACTAAACTGGATATTTACCCTCCGTCAGGATTGATCTATCATGGTTTAGATGATCTCGAAATCAAAAAAGCGTATGGCGAGCTTTTCAAAAGCATTCCAAAAGCACAGCTGCCAACACAGAAAAACTTAAAACCACACGTGGGGTTTGTGGTGACTGGTGGACACGAGGGTGTTTTTGTGAAATGCATGCGTGGACTAATCAATCGGTTATCTACTGATAAAATGAATATCACGATCGTCTGTAGTTTCCCGAATGGTGAAAAAATTGTCAAGCCTGCCATAGAAAACCCTGACATCAATTTTGTCAGTCTACCCAAATCATTAGGGCAAAGTGTACATTTACTCTCTTCCTTAAATTTTGACTTTCTTCATTATTGGGAGGTGGGGACGGATGCATACAACTATTTCATCCCGTATTTTAAACCCGCCAAAGTTCAGGCCACCTCCTGGGGCTGGCCAACTACATCAGGCATTCCTACCATGGATTATTTCATTTCCTGCAAAGGCTTGGATGATGACATCGATCAAAAATATTATAGTGAAAAACTAGTGCTTTTTGAGCGGCTACCGACCTACTACCATTCGCCAAAAATTCCAACACTCGACAAAACCAAAAATGATTTTGGTATTGAGGAAGATGGTCACCTATATCTGTGTGTTCAGAATGTAAAGAAGATTCATCCCGATTTTGATCAAGTAGTTAGTAGCATATTGGAAAAGGATCCAAAAGGAATAGTTGCGATTTTGGGAGACAAACACGCTAAAATAACTGAAGCCTTGGAGCAGAGAATCAAAGCACATTGTGGAAGTCACTTAAATCGAGTAGTCGTATTGCCTCGCCAAGAAAAGCCGGGCTATTTTAATATCTTGAATCTTGCCGATGTCGTACTGGATACGCTCTATTACAACGGTGGAGCCAATACCAACGGAGATGCATTTGCACTCAACAAGCCAGTGGTCACCATGCCAACTGACTTCCATCGTGGCCGATATACTGCCACCGCTTACAAGCAAATGGGATTTGAAGACTTAATAACTGGTAGCATTGAAGAGTTTGCAGCGTTATCCGTTCGTGTGGCAACGGATGGCGTTTTTAAAAAGTTGGTGTCCCAAAAAATAGCAGATGGTAAACACTTGTTTTTTGAGGACAAAGAAGCGGTTCTAGAGCTAGAAAATTTTATAGAAGAAGTAACTCAGGCTAAGCCTCCAAAAAGCCAAAAAAAAAAATCTACTGAGCCAAATCACACAGCCCAAGACTGGTTAAAACAAGGTCTCATTTACAAAGAGAAAAAGGAGCTGAAACAAGCCTGTGATGCGCTCTACAAAGCCCAGCAATTAGATCCTACTAACCTTGAAATATTAAAACGATTCGCAGAACTTCTTTCTAATACGGAGAAAAGGCAGGATGCATTTATAATCTATCAGAAGGCACTAGAATTGGCGCCAAATGATCCAGAGGTTCTCAATAATCTAGGTGGTTTGCTATTGGAAAATCGCCAGTTCGAAGAAGCCATTCTACTCCTAAAGAAATCAATTGAAATTGACGCCAGCCAGAATTCTTCGTTCATAAATCTGGGTATGGCCTACGAGCAAATCAGCGACATTTCTTCAGCAAAAACAACCTATAGTCACATCAAAGACAAACTAGCCAAACACGATTTGTTCAGACTTCATATTGAGACGCTTTGTCCAAATATGGTGATGAACCAAGAAGAGATCGATAATTTTCGCAAGACTGTGAGGAATGCGTTAATTAATTATGATCAAATGATGCCCAAGGAGTTGACCGCTTCCGCTCTTATTAGAGGCTATGCATTCCCCTCTTTCAATCATTCATACCACGGGTACAATGCAAAGGAGATCAATTCACTTTGGGGAGAGTTTTATGCCAAACGAATAAAACCAGTTACTCTTGGCCCGAAAAATTCTAAGCCAAAACTAGGCTTTTTGGTGACGCACGGGCATGAAGAGGTATTTATAAAAGGTGGCTGTGGCTTGATCAAAAATTTATCCGTAGAAAAATTTGAAATCACAGTCTTAGTGAATGGAGAAGCTGCGCTTAATAAAATTAGAAATTTCATTTCACGAGAAGATATTCACTATGAGAATTTTAATAGAGACCTTAGTATAGCAGTACAAGAAATCTCTGCTTTAAACCTTGACTTTCTGTACTACTGGGAGGTTGGCTCTGATCCGCTCAATTACTTTTTGCCTTTTTTTCAATTGGCTCGTGTTCAAATTTCTAGTTGGGGTAGTCCCTATACCTCGGGCAATCCCAGAATACAACATTATTGGTCGTCAAAGTGGGTTGAAAATGAAAATTACGCTGATCATTATTCTGAAAAAGTGACGCTTTTTGAACCCATGGTATTTTACTACTACCCTATTCAGGTTCCTGAAATAATAAAAGTTCGTGAGGATTTCGGGTTTCCTAAAGATCGTAAGGTGTACCTCTGCATTCAAACCTTCAACAAATTTCACCCTGACTTTGATATACTGCTTAAAGGAATTTTAGAGAAAGACCCCAAGGCACTGATCGCTCTGACCATGCCGAAGCACCAAACCGTAATCAATCGATTGAAGCAAAGGTTTGAGCAAACTATTGGCCCATTGTCTCTGCGTATTCTGTTCGTTGAAAAAGTACCCATCGAAGATTACCCTCAACGCATTGCTCTCGCGGATGTTTGTATCGATACCCCACATTACGCTGGAGTAAATACTACTTATGAAACTTTGCAAATGGGTACTCCAGTGGTTTCCCTTCCTGGGGAATTTCAAAGAGGAAAATATACGGAAGCAGTGTATCGCACAGTTGGTCTAGACGAATTCATCCCTAAGAATAATACTGAGTATGTCGATTTGGCTGTGCGATTGGCCAATGAACCTCAACTCAAAAAGGAACTTATAGACACTTTCAAAAAGAATTCACATCGACTATTCGAGCAGCAAGAAATTGTAAGTCTTGTTGAAAAGTTTCTTTTAGATGAATTTGAAAAGATTGACCCCCTCCTAAGTCAAAATCAGGCATCTGCTTTGGAATGGTTAGAAAAAGGGAACCTGCATAAGGAACACAATCAAATCAAACCTGCTTTTGATGCGCTTAATAATGCTCGTCAGTTAGACCCTTCAAACCCAAAAATTCTCAAGCAGTTCGCCGAACTACTTTCTGATATTGGCAACAATAAAGACGCACAAATCGCATATCAAAAAGCGTTGGCCCTTTCTCCAGAAGACCCAGAGATTCTCAATAATCTAGGAGGCTTACTACTAGAAAATCAGCAGTTCGACGAAGCCATTCCATTACTCAAAAAATCTGCTCAAATTAACCCTAATCAGCAATCAGCCTTCGTCAATCTAGGATTGGCTTATGAGAATAATGGTGAAATCGAAAAAGCCAAAGACGTCTACTCAAAAATCAATTCGCGCTTGGCTGATGATGACCTTTTCAAAATGCACATTGAGACACTTTGCCCTAATATTGCTCAAAGCAATAAGGAAATAAATGAGTATAGAAGTAAAACACTAAAAACTATACAGCATTTTGACAAACTGGTTCAATCGATTCTGACAGCAGATAAAATTGATTCATGCTACGCCTTTCCGCCTTTCAGTTTTACCTATCAGGGAAGGAATGTTAAAGAGATTAAGTCCCTTTGGGGAAATTTTTATTCGAAACGAATCCAACCTGTCACTTTAGGACCGAAAAATGAAAAACCAAAAGTAGGATTTTTAGTAACACAATCTCATGAAGGTGTTTTTATGAAAGATGTAGGGGGAATCTTGAAAAACCTGTCCAGTGATAAATTTGATCTTGTCGTTTTAGCCAACGGACATGAAGCGTTGAAGGGTCTCAAATCTTTTGTAAATCGCAATGACTTGACCTATGTATCTTTTTCTAAGCAACTGGGACGAGCCGTACAGGAAATAGCTTCGCTTAATCTGGATTTTCTTTATTACTGGGAAATAGGTTCAGATGCGCTCAACTATTTTCTTCCTTACTTTCAATTGGCCAGAATTCAAATATCAAGCTGGGGCAGTGCCTTTACCTCTGGCAACCCCAGGGTGCAATATTACTGGTCCAGTAAGTGGTTAGAAAATGATGATTATCCCGATCATTATTCTGAACAAGTAGTTCTTTTCGAAAATCTCCCCACCTACTATTATCGTTCGGGAGAATCTGCTCCTCCTCATACCAGAAAAGATTTTGATTTACCGGAGAATTCTCGCATTTATCTTTGTGTTCAAAGTATGAGTAAAATTCATCCCGATTTTGATGAAATACTGTTGGGTATATTGGAGGCTGATGAAATGGCCTTGATCTGTTTGACCACTCCCAAACAAGATGCTCTAGTCGAACAACTCATGAATAGACTACGCTTATCCTTAGGCGCTCATTTGGATCGAATTCGGGTAATCAAAAAAATACCTCATCAACAATATCTTCAGCTCATCAAACTTGCAGACGTCTGCCTAGACCCTCCCCACTACAGCGGGGCCAACACCACGTACGAAACTTTGCAAATGGGTACTCCAGTAGTTTCCCTTCCTGGTGAATTTCAAAGAGGAAAATATACCGAAGCCATTTATCGAATCTTAGAGCTAGAGCAATTCATTCCACAGACCAAAAAAGAATATGTAGAGTTGGCCGTTAAATGGGCAAACGACGAGGAAGCCAAAGCTGTTTTCTTTCAATCTTATGAAAAGAAATGCTCCTTATTGTTTGAACAACAAGGCATTATAGACGAAATAGAAGGTTTTTTGACATCCAAGTTCTCCGCCATTTGACATTTGGATTTAAATCAGATTTGTTTTAACAATAAAGAGAACGATATTTCTTATATTTATGCTCGGTTTTTACCGACATTGCTAGAGAGAAAGGTTTTACTGCGCGTAATATTTAAGGTTTTCACCTCAGATGAGAATTGCTATGAACCATCAAAATTACCTCTACCTGGAATATCGGAGAGCCATCCGAAAATTCAGAAAATTACAAACAAGATTTGAAAAAAGAGTCGCCAAAGACACTTTTCAAGATCTCACTGCTCGTAAAAGGTACCTACTCCTTACGCAGCTTAGGAAACTCAAGCAAAAAATAGAACAACTCACCAACCGATTGAAGTTGGCTGCTGCTGGTGGTTCATTGGCTTTTACTATGGGCTTAGCACTGAGTGGTCATGAAGCAGAAGCGCAAGTTCTAGGAGTACCAAAAGTGCTCACTATTGACAAAACGCTGGCCAATGATGATGAAACTGATGCTCAGCAAAATCCCGATGTTGCGCTCAACAATGAAGGGAATTTTGCCATCGTGTGGGAAGAACAAGATGGCTCACTCAAAGGCAAAGGTTATGGCGGTGACGTAGATCAAAGCGTAGATTTTTCAATTCCTGGAGGTACATCTACCTTCAACGCCAATCCGTCCATCGCCATAAATGACGATGATCAATTTGTAGTAGCTTGGGCAGACAGCAACTTCGCTATCAAATATATGAGGTATGAGGTCGAAGATGGTGATATCACTTCAGATGGACCTTACATCGCCAAGGACTATGTCAGTGGAGAGTGGATAGACAATCCAGAGGTAGCCATGAATAACGATGGCAACTTCGTTATCACTTGGGAAGAGTATAACGGTACCGACTATGACATCAAAGCAAGATATTATACCAGTGAAAATGTCTCTGACGGAGTATTAGATGTAAGTCAAAATGACAACTATGATCAGACCCAACCGTCCATTGATATGGATGGAAATGGTAATTTCGTGGTCACTTGGCTGGATAGAGGTGGGTCTGAAACTACTTACAGCGTCATTTCTGGTAGAAAATATTATGAAAATACACCCGATGATAATGAATTTTCCTTGATACAAGGGACAGATTATGATCAAGAAAAAATACAATCACCAGATGTAGACCTCAATGGTGATGGCAGTTTTGTATTGGCTTGGGAATACGAAGATCTCGTAGGATCCTTTGAATATATCAGAGCTCGGATATTTGATACAGATGGGATAGCCTCAAGTGGTGTGGTTGACGTGACTACTTTGTCTTATGCCAATGACCTTCACATTGCTGCAGACAAGGACGGTGGATTTATCGTGGTCTATGAAGACTCTACAGAAGGTGATTACAATGTTCTTGGTAAGCGATTCAACCGTTTTGGTGATGCCATACAAGAGTCTGATTTTACTTTTTATAGTGCTGGTTACGAAGGAGGAAATCCGGCAGTTGGCATGAATGACAACGGTGACTTTGTCGTTGCATGGAACGATGAGTACGCTGCTAGTAGTGGCATGTGCTACGAAGGTGATGACTGTGATGATATGGGTGTGTATTTTAAAAAATATAGTAATCCAGAAAACGAACCTTATGGTATAGTTGACGAAAGTCAAGTCAACGACTACAGCACGGGCTATCAGCATCAACCTGCCGTTGATGTTGATATCAATGGCAACTTTGTCGTAGTTTGGCAAGGAGAATCGGCAACAGACGGGTCGGGTATTATTGGACAACAATACCATGCAGACGGCACAAAGAATGGATCTGAATTTCAAATCAATACAACCACAGATAACACCCAATCATCTCCAGATGTGGCGATAGATGGTTCTGGGCATTTTATAGTGACTTGGAGTGGATATGCGGGCACATCCAAACAAGGCATTTTTGCTCAAATGTATAATTCTGATGGTTCGCCTGATGGTTCAGAGTTTCAAGTAGATCAAGAAACTAGCTCCTACTATTCCTTGAGTGAACCATCAGTGGATATTAATCACGATGGAGATGCAGTAATTGTCTGGGAAGGTGATGGTGGAAGTGAGATAAATGCCAGAGTGGTAACTGGCGCCAATGAATTTGATGGAAATGAGTTTATGGTAAACGCCAGCACATTTTCTGGAGCTAGAAACTATCCCGATGTGGCTATTCAAGATGATGATAGTTTTGTAGTGACCTGGGGCTCATGGGTCTCAGGTGGAGAAGACCAGACCTTTATTCGACGCTTTGACAGTAATGCGTCAGCCTTAGATGCCGATGACGTAAGAATCTCCTCAAATTATAATACGCAAACCCGTCGCCAATCCATTGCTATGGACAAAGCGTCTGGAGACTTTATGGTGGCATTTACCGAATATGCCGTTTCCTATTCGAGTATTTTGGCCAGCAAATACAAAAGCGACGGAACAGCCGTTTTTGAAGAAGAAGAATTGACCAACTATGCCAGTACAAGTGATGCACCTGATGTATCAGCCAACCTTCAAGGCGAGTTTGCAGTAGTGTGGAGACAGATTGAAGGCGGAGATCCTTACCTGGCAATGTCCTTGTTCAATGAAGATGATGAGTTAGTCTATGAAGGTTTTGAAGCTATAAACCCAGAGAATTATTCTAGTCAAGGCGGCGTGGCTGTGGCATTAGATCTTGATGGTGATGCCATTGGTGTAATTGGCGCCTACTATGGTGGAGGCTACAATGTATACACAAAAACCATCGCTCCTCCATTGGCTGGAAATGTGGGTGATGGTAATGAATTTATCGTTAATAGCATTACTTCAGACAATCAAGTTAGTCCAGATGTAGCACAAAATGCTGGTGGTGATTTTGTGGTGGTGTGGAAAGATGGTTATTCAGGTAATGAAATAAAAGCGCAGCGATACAATAATCAAGGCGTACGCCAAGGAGTTGAAATAATAGTAAATAATGATAATTCCACAAGTTCGAGATACCCTTCTGTGGCTTTGAATGATGAAGGTAATTTTATGGTGGCTTGGCAGTTTTATAATGGAGCAACTGGAGGCGAAGATGTGATGGGCAGTGTGATCAAATGGGATGGAGAGGTAGTAGAGGATGATTTTATTATTAATTCAGATGATACGGATGGAAAACAAGCCTATCCAGATATAACACTCGACGAAAACGGAGATTTTCGTGTGATATGGTCCAGCACCATCTCTTCTGATTACGATTATTCAGCCATTGCCACCAAAAAATTCAGTCCAACTGGTGTCGCTGAATCAGCTGAAACTACCTTCTTGACAGATGACGTGACCAATGTTACTGATTATAGAGGATCTATTGCCATCAACTCCGATGGAGATATTGCAGTTTCTTATACTTACGGTTATGATGGATATGAACTGTATTTGAATGTATTTAATAAATCTCTTGAATCACAGGTGGAGGAATTGCAGATTAGCAATGGCAGTGATATCAAATGGAACAAACCGGCCATAACCTCGACAGACGATGGGGAATTTGTGGTAGCCTGGGCAGAAGGCAGTGATTATGTTTATTCCTATGTAAGAAAATATTCCTCTGGAGCGGCCTTTGATGATACCGCCAAAAAAATAGAGGTTGGAGATAGACCTAACGAGGTGAATATTGAAGCAGTAGACGACGGGGATTTTATTCTAACTTTTAGGGATGAAATAGATGATAGCGGGGATTATGATGGCATCTGGGCGCAGCGGCTGTCTGATGAAATGGAGAAAATTGGACCTGAGTTTTTAGTGAATGACACCACCCAAAATGATCATTCAAATAGTGCAATGGCCTCCAGTCCAGACGGTAGTTACACGGTGGTCTGGGAAGCTGAGTACACTGATGGTAGCGATTATGCTGTGATGGCCAAACAATTCGTCTCGCACAAGCCTACTATTGAAAACGAAGGTTTGACAATAGATGAAGGAGCGGAAGCTGATATTACGGCTGATGAACTACTGATCAATAATCCATCTGGAGGAGATGAATCTCCTCTGCTCACGGTGACGTTGTTACCGTCAGAGGGAACGCTGAAGCTAGACGGCAATGCGGTTACATTGAATCAAGAGCTCAATGAAGATGACATGTTCTTCCTCAGCTATGAACATAGCGGAGATGAAGGTACGTATGACTTGTTTACTTTCACTGTAGCTAACGAAGATTTTGAAACGAGCGAGAATACCTTTTACATCAGTGTGACTCCAATAAACGACATTCCAGACCTGACTGCCAATCACGGGATGGAGTTAGACGAAGGCGATTCACAAAGTCTTTATGAATCGCTCTCTGTAACTGATCCTGACAACAGCAGTAGTGAAATAAGCTATACACTCATTAGTGTGCCTGAATTTGGCGATCTGTACAGAGACGAACAAACCAATGCACTTGGCGTTGGTGATACCTTTACCCAATCAGAAGTTGGGTCTGGTACCATATCCTATCAAAACGACGGAAGTGAAAGTGCAACCGATGGTTTTGAATTTACATTGTCAGATCTGGAATCTACCTCTGAAACTCATCAATATGATATCGAAGTCAACCCTGTAAACGACGCTCCGACATTGGCCAACGCCATCGATGATCAAACAGGTACTGTTGATGATCCTTTTACTTTCGAATTGGCTGAAAATGTTTTTGAGGATGTCGATGGGGATGAATTAACCTTATCAGCTTCGT
>NZ_JBDVOL010000014.1:0-3066 GCF_039969095.1 Reichenbachiella sp. | reverse complement strand
TGAGAAATACAAATTCCATGATCCAACGGGTATCTATTTTGTGACAAGCACGGTTGTGCATTGGATTGACCTGTTTACAAGAAATGAATTCAAGCATATCATTGTTGATTCGTTGAAATATTGTCAAAAGGAGAAAGGGTTACTCATTCATGCCTAGGTATTGATGCCGAGTCATTTGCATATGGTGATTAGCACAAAGGGTAAGTCTTTGGAATCGATTATGCGAGACTTCAAGAAACATACCGCTAGAGCCATCATCAAAGCGCTCGATAGAATCATGAAAGCAGAAAAGAGTGGCTACTGAGGGCATTTGAAAAAGCAGCAGAAAAAGTACAGAGGGTTAGTTCCTACAAGGTCTGGCAAGATGGTAATCATCCGATCCATTTGGATACCAATGAACTGCAAGAACAAAAAGTAGATTATATCCATAACAATCCTGTAGAAGAAGAAATAGTAGATGAATCGGTATATTATTGGTATAGTTCAGCAAGAGATTATTCAGGTCAAAGCGGGTTGTTGGAAATTGTGCTGGTGGAATAGTCACGCGTTACGCTGAAAAAGCTAAACGCGCGCCATGGGATTCGCTTATGGCGTGTATGAAATGACAAATCCAGATGGAAATTAGAGTTGTTATGTTGAAGAAGATTAAATATTATTACTACTATATTTTTTTTAATGCTTATTGGTCAAGTTTTGATATTGGTGAAAGTACAATTCCACGACAAAATGCTATCCTCTATATGTTCTTATGGGAAATATTTTTGGTAACAGGACTTTCATCTGTTCTTGGTGGCATCGGGATAATAACTAATTTGAATACCACAATTTTACCGGGCGTTGCTATTATATTATTACTGAATTACTTGGTGTTATCAAAAGCCATATTTGATGATAAATTTAGGGAGTATGAATTTTTATCTCAGAAGAGCAAACGAAAAAGATTATCTCTATTTTTTATTATAATCGTTAGTGCGGGAATTATAAACGCAGCTGGGGCATTTCTTTTTGCATTTTCTGATGTTTAAATCACCTCAAGCTATTTTTGAAACTATTAGTATTTCTTTTGATCTATTTGATGAAGCAGCGGCATTTCCTGATAATAGTGATATGATGAGTGTACCTGATTTGAGCCCAACTCCGTTTCCAACTGATACGAGCGTGTTCAAGAATGGTAAGTGATATTTTAATGAACACGGAGTTCCGTTTTCTGATGTAACAATAAAAGTGAATTACCCAAATGATTCTTCTACGTTAGTAGATGGTCATTACATAACAATAAATGGAAAAGATATATTTCATGGACAACATTAATAAGTTATTTTTTTTAGGATTCTTTTTAATTCTCTTTTCATGTGGTAAAAGCAATAAAACAGAAACTTTTTATGAAAATGGTCAATTAAAAGAAACTGGAATATTGAATAATGGTTCAAAAGATGGTGTATGGACTTTGTATAGCTCGAATGGAGATACATTGGAAAAAAACTATTATCAATTGGGTGACCTCATTATGAGAGAGCGTTTTAATGAGGAAAAAATTGTGGTATTAGATTCATTTGATGTAGTTGGTTATGATAGTTGGACGTACTATAAAAATGGAAGATTAGAGACTGAAAGAAGGTATGAAAATGAATTACCTGTTGGGGAATATATAGCGTATCATGAAAATGGGAATATCCAAGTTAAAGGGAACTATCTGAATGGTAAATTAGTAGGCAAGTATGAGCAATTCTACCCGAATGGTAAAACTCAATTTATGTCCGAAAATGTAGGTGAAGATATACACTACGTCTACGATTCCACTGGCAATCCAACTTACGAAGTTCGATACAAGAATTTTGTACCAATTGACACTATAGCTAGATATTAACAGTCAGAGTCATGTATACCCGCTCTTTTAAGTCTTAGCGTAGCGAGACTTGAAAGGTCAGATCCTTGCAAGTCTTTAGACTTGTTATGAACTAATAATTTTTTTAATTTCATGAACTCAAACACCAACCGACCCAATGAGTTCATCAGGATATAAAATCAGAAATCAGACAGGAATTCATTTCATCACATTTGCAGTAGTCGAATGGATCGATGTGTTTACCAGAAGGCAGTATGCGGAAATTGTGATAGACAGTCTCAATCATTGCCAAAAGGGAAAGGGCTTAGAAATATATGCCTGGTGTCTGATGTCGAATCATCTACACCTGATCATTTCATCTGCCGAAGGCAGATTGTCTGATACACTTCGAGATTTTAAGAAATACACCTCCTCAACCATACTTCCCGCTCGGTCGCATATGCTATGCGACTGTAAGCTTAAAGGGCATTTGTAATGCCCTAAGAGGAACAGAAATCCCCACTGGCGCGCCATGGGAGTTGTTGGAAATTATGCTAGTGGAGTAGTCACGCGTTACGCTGAAAAAGCTAAACGCGCGCCATGGGAGTAGAAAAGCTTGGGTGCTCTGGATTTTTAAATCAGCAGGAAAGAAAAACTCCAATAATAAAATCTACCAGTTTTGGTGCGGTACGACGATTCGGCAAAACAATCAGCCTAAAGAGTTGGAGACTAATAAATTTAAAGATGAGAAATTGGATTATATTCACATGAATCCAGTATCAGCAGGTCTTGTGAATGAACCAGAGTATTAAAGGTATTCAAGTGCCATAGACTATAGTGGAGGGAGTCATGTATACCCGCCTTCAATCGAACAAGAACTAACATTAAAGAATATTATTTGGATTTTGATTAGTGGGTTATTGATTACGACCTTGGTTAATTACCTAATGTCGTTATTTGATGGTAAGCCTTAAAATCAGATCTGAGTAGGCAGAATATTTAAAGCCCCTTGATTGGGGCTTTTTTTATTATCTCTCCGTCCACTTTTCAGGATCGAGAGAGGTATGGAATACTGCCCACTCGAAGAGAGAATTAGGAACCCAATAGCGCGCGTTTAGCTTTTTCAGCGTAACGCGTGCAAAGTATGGCTGAGAGCAAAGGCCTAAACTTGAAGAATTTTATATTTTACAGGATGTCTGAGAAATACAAATTCCATGATCCAACGGGTATCTATTTTGTGA
>NZ_JBDVOL010000013.1:0-676413 GCF_039969095.1 Reichenbachiella sp. | reverse complement strand
TGAGAAATACAAATTCCATGATCCAACGGGTATCTATTTTGTGACAAGCACGGTTGTGCATTGGATTGACCTGTTTACAAGAAATGAATTCAAGCATATCATTGTTGATTCGTTGAAATATTGTCAAAAGGAGAAAGGGTTGCTCATTCATGCTTGGGTATTGATGCCGAGTCATTTGCATATGGTTATTAGCACAAAGGGTAAGTCTTTGGAATCGATTATGCGAGACTTCAAGAAACATACCGCTAGAGCCATCATCAAAGCGCTCGATAGAATCATGAAAGCAGAAAAGAGTGGCTACTGAGGGCGTTTGAAAAATCCCGCTCGGTCGCATATGCTATGCGACTGTAAGCTTAAAGGGCATTTGTAATGCCCTAAGAGGAACAGAAATCCCCACTGGCTCGCCATGGGAGACACATGGAAATAAAAAAGCCACTCCATTGAGTGGCTTTTTGTAGTCCGTAGGGGAATCGAACCCCTGTTACCAGGATGAAAACCTGGCGTCCTAACCCCTAGACGAACGGACCATTACTGTATCAAAATAAAAGGACGACAAATCGTCCTATTTTACTGTAGTTCGTAGGGGAATCGATGGCATCGGCCAACCGCCCCTGTTGCCATCATGAAAACCTGGTGCGGCCGGCTAGGATCCTAAGTCCTAGACGAACAGACATTAAATGATGTCAAAATAAAAGGATGACGATTCATCCTTTGTCACTGTAGTCCGTAGGGGAATCGAACCCCTGTTACCAGGATGAAAACCTGGCGTCCTAACCCCTAGACGAACGGACCATTTTGTAATGGTCTGCAAAAGTAAACTGCTTTTTATCTTTTCCAAAGGCTTGGTATAAAAAGGTGAAATTATTTTCAAAAGAGTTAATAATTTATTTCTTCATATATCAAATATTGCCAATAGCAAATGGTGTGATTAAGTTTAGGGCATGGAATTGATCGAGGTAAAAAGCAAGCAGGAGCAGCAAGAATTTGTGGAGATGGCTGTGGGCTTATACAAAAATGAGAAATATTGGATTCGCCCTTTAGATAAGGATGTACATGCGGTTTTTGATAAGCAAAAAAATAAAACTTTCAAGTTTGGGAAGTGCGTTCGCTGGTTGTTGAAGAAAGATGGGCAAACCATCGGACGGATTGCTGCCTTTGTGAATGACAAAACAAAAGATAAGGATAACGATCAGCCTACTGGTGGTTGTGGTTTTTTCGAATGTATCAATGATCAAGAAGCAGCCAATTTACTTTTTGATACGGCCAGAGATTGGCTGAAGGAGCAAGGGATGGAAGCTATGGATGGTCCGATCAATTTTGGAGATCGTGACAAGTGGTGGGGATTGCTGGTTGATGGGTTTGATATTGAGCCAAACTATCAATGCAATTATCAATTTCCATATTATCAAGCGTTATTCGAGAATTACGGTTTTCAAGTTTATTTCAAGCAATTTACCTTTATCAGAAATACATTTGATCCGTTTCACCCTCGGATCATGCAAAAAGCCGATGTGCTGAATAAAGACCCAGATTATTCTTTTGAGCACATGAAATTGAATAATCTAGAGAAATACACAGAAGATTTTAGGCAAGTGTATAATGTGGCCTGGGCTAATCATGATGGTGTCGCTGAAATGTCGAAGGAACAATCTCAGGCAATCATGAAACAGATGAAACCAATCATAGATGAGAAAATCATTTGGTTTGCTTACTACAAAGGTGACCCTGTAGCTTTTTACCTCAACCTACCCGAGGTCAATCAAGTATTTAAGCATGTCAATGGAAAACTAGATCTGATTGGCAAATTGAAATTTGTCTGGCATAAGTGGAGAAAGACGAACAAAAAAATGCTTGGTTTGGTATTTGGTGTCGCGCCAGCACATCAGGGCAAAGGACTCGATGGCGCATTGGTCATGGCTACTGCACAAATGGTTCAGAAAGACTACAAGAGGTACCCTATTTTAGAAATGAATTGGATCGGGGATTTTAATCGAAAAATGATATTAGTGGTGAAGCAAGTGGGAGGTGAAATTGGTAAAACTCATCATACCTATCGATACCTATTTGATAGAAATAAGCCGTTTGAGCGAATGCCAATAAAATAAATAAACAATCTGTAATAAAAATCCATTTTGGCCAACCTACCGGCTAGCAATCAATCATATATGAAATCTGATTTTCAGGGATTTTTGGATAATAATCATCGCATCATCGCGAAGGTCTGTCGGATTTATACGGATAGCACCGATGATTTTAATGACTATTATCAGGAATGTATTGTACAGCTCTGGCGCTCCTTCGATTCCTTTCGTGGTGCATCAAAATTGAGCACCTGGACTTATCGGGTGTGTTTGAATGTTTGTCTGTCCCAACTCAGAAGTAAGAAACGAACCATACCAACTGAGAATAGAGAAATCCCTGATGTAGTGGATGAGGATAGTGCACTTCAAGAGGAGAGGGTGCAGGAACTTTATAAGGCCATCAAGTTGCTGAGAGAATCGGATCGAGCAATTATCCTTCTGTACTTGGAGGAAAAAAGCTATAAGGAAATGGCAGAAATCTTGGGTATTACGGTAACCAATGTGGGCGCCAAAGTGAATAGAGTAAAGGCACAGCTAAAAAAAATCATCGATGAAAGATTTGGACATTAAGGACATTTGGAAAGATGGGAATGCTGCAGACGAAAAAGTCTATGCGAAGCCAGAAATTGATAGAATGATTCGTAAAGGGTCAAGTAGTTTGGTGCATCGTTTTATAAAAACTTTGTCAGTAGAATTATGGTTGAATCTTGTTGTATTAACTTTTTTCAGCCTTGGGTTATTGTATACTAAACAGTGGGTTATAGGCGGAGGAATGATGGTTTTGAATGCACTCTTTTTTGTCTATTACCGTAATTTGATTAATATTTTAAAGAAGGAAGAAATTGATAGTTCGGTATTAGAACATCTATATACCATTCAGAGAATTGTAAAACGATTTATTCTCCACTATAAAATTGCCAGTTTTGTATTGGCTATTTTGGTGGTAGCAGCTGTTTTTTATCTAGATGGAAATGAGTTTTATATTAAATTCACGAATGACCCAAAATCGTTCATCATTGGCTTAGCCAGTGGCGTATTGGTGGCTATTCCATTTACATTTTATGTGATTCATCTATTGTATGGCAAAAAGGCCAGAAAACTGGCCTATATGATTGAATCTTTAGAACAAAAAGAAGATTGATCTAGGCAGTAACTAAGCTGTCGAATACTCTTTTTATTTCGTGATAAGCGATTCCCATGTGAGAATTGTGATAAATGCACTTACCATCCGAAATAATCAATACTTGTGGAGATTCGTGTGGTACATCGAAGGTATGGGCAATGTAATCCGAAACGTCTCTGTGTTGAATCAAATCTAAATGATAGATATCCAATGTAGGTATCTCATCTGCATTCCATGATCGCTCCAATCTATTTTCTGCCATGGCACTTACGCTGCATCGCGTACTATGCTTGAATATTAATGACGGTTGGTCAGAAGATGAGGCCTTAATCTCATCTATTTGCTCTTTGGCTGTTAATTGATTCCAGTTCATTTTTTAATTATTCCAAATTTCTATTTCGTCCTTATCGAACTTAGCTTTTTTAGTTTTTTTCTTAACAGCGTCTGGTTGAATTTTGTTCCCAAACGTACGAACCCAAACTACATTAAATTTTCTTTTGGTATTTCTGACTGTTCGACTTTTGTAATACTTCGCAGATAGATAATTGGCGCTAGGGTGCATCTGGCTCTTTTTACGCATTTTTTTTGTTTTCAGTTCATAATTAGCCATCTGCGCATTTGGAGAAAACCTTAAATTTCTGTTGGTAAATTTTTTATAACTCTTGATGTTTTGATTGTGATCGCCTACATGAAAAGGCTTTTGATATTTATTCTTCATCACGCCGGCATATTGAGAATTTGGACCTGGCTTATGTTTTGGTGGTTTTCGATATAGATTTATGCTCGGCAAGAATCCTTTTTTCCGATTGCCCGCTGGTTTGGTTCTACTATAAGTAGGAGGTACGGTAAATCTTGGTTTTACCACCACCACTTTACCAGCTTGTTTCCATTGTGAATAACGCGGGTTGACATTCCTGCCTTTTACTTCACCAGCATTGGTTTGAGTGAACCTAGGGCTTATTTTTTTGGATTTCACATTACCCGCATTAGCTACGCTAAACCTAGGGCTAATCTTTTTACCTTTCACCTGTCCCGCGTTAAGAACAGAATACCTGGGATTTACTTTCCGATCCATGCCAGCACCTGCATGGCTTTGTGTGTACCTTACATTAATCTTCTTGCCTTTAAATTGGCCAGCATTTGCCACCGAATATCTTGGTGCCACTTTTCTGTCCATCCCTTTTCCAGCCCGACTTTGTGTATATCTAATATTTAGCTTTTTGCCTCTCGATTGACCAGCAGTAAAAACGGAGTATTTAGGATTTATATTCCGATTAGACCCTTCATTTGAAGAGGTTTTGGAGTATTTCGTCTTTCCAGCTGCAACGGTTTTGTGTTTACCACTTGGGCCTTTGATCTTGGCCTTCTTTTTGAATTGAAGGAATCCAGACTCCCTTCTTGCCGTTTTGAGCTTATTGCGATCTGTCAAAAGTTGCGCGTACGAGATGTGTCCCGAGGCCATTAAAATGCCTGCGAATAACAAAAAAACATACAGTCGCTTGTTTAACATATATCCTCTCTACGCAATATAAACGGGAAGTTAACAAATATATTGAACCCACTGAAGCTTCTGAACCGTGCTTCTTTCTCAAAGCATCCTTGGTAAAGAATTCTAATTTCCTACACCTTAGCTGTTCAAGTTGGAGTCACGATGCTTAGAGCGGGTCGAACTCAATATTAGAGTTTACAAAGTTAGACGGTTAGTATTCCAAAAGGGCTTTTATTTTAGTTTTAAAACGCTCCTTGGGTAGGAAATTTTGTTCGAGATGTGGAGCAAATGGTATCGGAGTATCCAAACTAGCTTCTCGCATTACAGGCGCATCAAGGTCCTGGAAATGATGTTCGCTAATCCAGGCTGCCAATTCAGCCCCTATTCCACCTGTCAGGCAATCTTCGTGCAAAACAATAACTTTGTTAGTTTTCTTGACCGTTTTTGCCACGGCATCCTTATCCCAGGGAAGTAATGTGCGCAAGTCCAGAATGTCAGCCTCAATGCCCAATTCTGATACTATATCCTTTGCCCAATGTACTCCCATGCCATAGGTTATGACCGATAGATTTGAGCCTTCTTTGACTAATTTGGCTTTTCCTACTTCTATCGTGTAGTAGTCCTCTGGAATTTCTTCGGAAATGGCTCGGTACAAAGCTTTGTGTTCAAAAAACAAATAAGGATTAGGGTCTTCGATAGCCGCATTCAATAAGCCTTTGGCATCATAAGGATTAGATGGGTAGACTATTTTTAGGCCGGGTGTATGAAAAAACCAGGCTTCGTTGGATTGAGAATGAAAAGGGCCAGCAGCAACCCCTGCACCCGTTGGCATTCGAACTACAACGTCGGCATTTTGTCCCCATCGCCAATGAATTTTAGCCAAATTATTGATAATCTGGTTAAAGCCGCAGGTTACGAAATCTGCAAACTGCATTTCCACCATAGACTTAATGCCTTGAATGGAAAGACCTAATGCACTCCCTACAATTGCCGATTCACACAATGGTGTATTTCGAACCCTTTCTTCACCAAATTGATCGACAAACCCTTCTGTGATTTTGAACACACCTCCGTATTTGCCAATGTCTTGCCCCATGAGCACCATTTCAGGATACTTTTCCATGCTTTGTCGCAAACCATCTGATATGGCATCTATAAATCGTTTGTCGGATTTTTTGTCTGATTTAGGAGCAATTGATTTTTGATCAAAGGGGGAGAATAAATCGCTTACTTCTTTATCGGTCGAAACTTCTATAAGCCCTTCTTCATTAGCCAATTTCAGCCCTTCTTCAATCGATGCTTTGATACTGACCACAAGGTCTTCCTGAGTTTTTTTATCTAGTATTTTTTCATCAATCAAATACCTTTCAAAGTTGTCCACAGGATCTTTTTTCGACCACTCGTCTTGAAGCCCTTTAGGGTAATACTTGGTTCCGCTAGCTTCTTCATGTCCCCTCATTCTGAAAGTCATACATTCAATCAGGATGGGTTCATTTTTTTTCTTCATTGACTTGGAAGCCTCTGAAATAGCATGATAAACTTCCAACAAATTATTACCATCTACTTGTTTGGTTTTGATGCCGTATCCTGGTCCTTTTTGGGTAAAAGAGTCAAAATTGAATTGTTGATTACTAGGTGTGCTCAGCCCCCAACAATTGTTTTCTACTACGAAAATGACCGGCAATTGCCAAACAGAAGCCACATTGAGTGCTTCGTGAAAATCACCTTCACTAGCACCTCCATCACCACTAAAAACGAGTGTGGATTTTTTATTTTTTCTCAATTTGTGAGCCAAAGCGATCCCGTCTGCAATCCCTAACTGCGGTCCTAAATGAGAAATCATTCCGACTAGATGATGTTCCTTAGATCCAAAATGAAAGGATCGGTCTCTGCCTTGTGTAAAACCACTGGCTTTCCCCTGAAATTGAGCAAACAGCCGATGTAGTGGGATTTCACGAGTAGTGAAAATGCCGAGATTTCGGTGCATGGGTAAAATGTATTCGTCTTTATCCATGGCCAGTGCAGATCCTACAGAAATGGCTTCTTGGCCCATGCCAGAAAACCATTTGCTGATCTTTCCCTGACGGAGTAAAATCAACATTTTTTCTTCTATGAGTCTGGGGAGAAGTAAGTTTTTGTAAAAAGAAAGAAGTTGCTGGTTGGTGAGTTTCTTCCGGTCAAATTTCATTGGGCATGCATTGGGTTGCTTAACAATTGTTTCTGGACGAGCCAATCACAAATCTAACCTTTTGATCGAGTTGGTTAATGGTTCACAATGAAATTTTATTGAATGTATCAATATAGTATAGATTCATCCGATTGCGACCTATTTTTACGCCCAGAAGGAAAACTATGAAATACGAAAAATTTACATTGGACAACGGGCTCCAAGTAGTGGTACATGAAGATCATTCTACAAAAGTAGCAGTGCTGAATGTCTTGTATAATGTGGGCTCTAGAGATGAGGATGAAAACAAAACAGGTTTTGCTCATTTGTTTGAACATTTGATGTTTGGAGGGTCTGTCAATATTCCCTCTTACGATGAGCCCTTGCAAAAAGTGGGTGGTGAGAACAATGCCTTCACTACACCTGATTATACGAATTATTATATTTCCATTCCTTCTAACAATTTGGAAACCGCTTTTTGGCTGGAATCTGATCGGATGCTTAGTTTGGCATTTGATCCTCAGTCACTCGAAGTGCAGCGAAAAGTGGTGATTGAAGAGTTTAAACAGCGATATTTGGATCAGCCTTACGGCGATGCCTGGCTCAATTTGAAGCCTATGGCTTATAAAACCCATCCGTATAGATGGAATACCATCGGAAAAGAGATTTCGCATATCGAAGAAGCCACTATGGAAGATGTAAAGGCGTTTTTTAAGAAGTTCTATATTCCTAATAATGCGATTCTAGTAGTAGCTGGGGACGTTACTTTAGATCAGGTTAAATCCATGTCAGAAAAATGGTTCGGATCTATACCTGCTGGCGAACCATATGTCAGGGATTTGCCTCAAGAATCATTGCAGATTGAGCATAGATCTAAAACTATTGATGGCAAGGTGCCAATGAATGCGTTTTATAGAGCTTATCACATGCCAGACCGTTTGCATGAAAAATATCATACCATTGATCTGTTGAGTGATGTATTAGGAAGAGGTAAATCTTCTCGGCTTTATACTAAATTGGTCAAGGAAAAGAAGCTTTTGAATTCTATTAGTGCGAGTATCACAGGTTCGATTGAAGCAGGTTTGTTAGTTATTTCTGGCAAACTTAAAGATGGAGTTACTTTTGATCAAGTTGATAAAATTGTGGATGAGGAAATTGAAACCTTTTTAATAGACGGTTTATATCCGGAGGAACTGGATAAAGTGAAAATGCAAGCGGAGTCTTCTCATGTTTTTTCTGAAGTAGAACTCCTCAATCGGGCCATGAGTTTAGCCTACTATACCTTACTAGGAAATACTGAGTTGGTCAATAAGGAAACACAACTCATTAATGAAGTTTCGGAAGAGGCCTTGCTTGTGGAGGCAAAAAAAATGTTGAACAAAACAAATTGCTCAACATTGTATTATCAGAAAAAGGACGCTTAAGCATCCTTCCATTTTATTGTACAGCCAACAGCCTTAGTAGAAGTTACTTTTGGTGCTTTGCCGTCAAGTAAACTATCTACTGCATCCTCGACATATTTTTGAGTAACAGCATCCGCATCTTTATGATTGTTGTCTATAGCTCCGATGTATGAAACAGCAAGCCCTTTCGGTTTTTTATTCAAGACGTAAACATGTGGAGTGCGTGTAGCGCCATAGGCAGTAGCAACTGCTTGGCTTTCGTCATATAAATATGGAAACGAATACCCTTTGTTTTTTGACCTTTTAGCCATTTCTTCGAATGAATCGTCTGGCTGTTTGGTCGCGTCATTAGGATTGATGGCTAAAACTGGAAATCCTTTTGATTCATATTTTTGATTCAATAGGTCAATTCTCTCTTCGTACATTTTAGAGAATGGGCAAGTGTTGCAAGTAAATATGACAATAAAGCCCTTGGCGTCTTTGTAGTCTGCCATTGAGATAGTCCTTCCATCCACATTTTTCAATTTGAAGTCAGAAGCCATATCGCCTACATTAAAACCGACCTTTGTATTTGCAATTTTTTCTTTATTGCCACTAGCGAAAAGCACCGCTGCCATAGTAATTAGGCCGAAAACTAAAAATATATTTTTCTTCATCATATTGTGTTATTTAATAAAATTAAGATAGACTTTTTCCAATTCGTCCTCAGCGAATTCTTTTTCAATAAATTTTCTTTTTGAATTTCCTTTTGCCACCATCAATGTGGCTGGGATCGCTCCGCTCCATGAGGGATCCACTTTATCTATGAATGCGTTATAATCAGTCTCGTCTAGTAGATAGACTTTAGCCTCAATGTTCTTTTTGGCAACAAATGGTTTTAGTTTGTTTTCTAAGTCCTCAACGAAATCAAAGCTTATTAAGCTCAATTCTAAATTCTCATCATTGTATTTGTTGTATAATTCCAAAAATTGAGGTAATTCCTTTATACATGGCCTGCACCACGTTGCCCAGAAGTTAATGACTTTATTTTTGTCAGATTGAGAGGATATAAGCTTGGCTAGGTCTGGATATTTAATTACTTCAATGTCTTGAGCGTGTGATTTGCTTGCTGAAAAGCAAACTAAAAACAATAGGATTACAAGAGGTTTTATTGATCTATTCATGAACATTAACAAATATAGATATTCTTTGAATTTATGCTAACGTACTCATAAATAGATAGTTGCAATTTATATGTTGCCACATTGAAAAATTCCAGCAATAGTGCTATTTCAAGAATAAGCTAGACTTATCCACAAATTAGAAAGTTATCCACATTGTTTAAATAGTAGCATTTAACTTCCACAATGTTAGGTACTTATGTTTTTTTAAGATGGTTGAAATTGTGGAAAAGGGCTTTCGAATTGAAATTCGATTGAATAGCATTCAGAGAATAGTGCAAAGAAAGAAATATGCTTCTTTTATTCTTTGTCTTGATTTATCAGTTTATTTCGGTAAGCACTAAAAATCCTTGATTTGGACAAAAAGCCAATATATTGTCCCTCATCTATTACAGGAAGGTTCCATGCTTGTGTAACTTCAAATTTATTCATGACAGTTTGCATGGAATCATCCGGGTGTACTTCAGCTGGAGGAAGCTGCATGATTTCTTTAACTACAATATTTTTTCGAGCTACTTCGTCAAACATTTTTTCTCGAATATCATCCAGAGTAATAATGCCTTCAAGCCCTCCTACATAATTAAGAACAGGAAATATGTTTCTTTTAGATTTTTTAATCAGCTGGATCATGTCTTCCAACTTAGCATCATACATGATGGTGAGTAGATCTGATTCAATAATTTTATCCACCTTCATCAAGCTTAGAACCTGCCTGTCCTTATCTCCTTGAATCAAGTCACCTTTCTCAATCAAACTTTTGGTGTACAAGGAATGCTTTTCGAAATAATTGATCGTGATGAATGATATGGCACTGACCAGCATCAGTGGCACAAATAACTCGTAACCTCCTGTTATTTCTGCAATCAAAAATATAGCAGTTAGGGGCGCATGAAGTACCCCACTCATCACTCCACACATAGCTACCAAAGTAAAATTACTGGTACTTATGGTGACTGGAAGAATAAAGTTGACTGTCTTGGCAAAAAGGTAGCCTGCTATTCCTCCCATAAATAACGAAGGGGCAAAAATTCCGCCACTTCCTCCGGATCCTATGGTTAATGCAGAGGCTACAGGTTTAACTACTAGAATAGCAAAAAGCAGAAAAATAATAATTAAGGTCTTGTCCGTGCCTCCATATATCAAGCTATTATTAAAGATGATATCATCATTGCCATTGAGCAATTGTTTGATCGTGTCATAGCCTTCACCATATATGGGGGGGAAGGTTAAGACGATCAAGGCCACACCTATCCCTCCGACCAGTGCCCGACTCCAATCGTTAGTCACTTTTTTAATCATCCTTTCGATCAAATAGGTTAGTCGAGTAAAGTGTACTGAAACAATTCCGCAGGCAATTCCTAGAAATATAAAATAGTGAACATGCTCAGCTAAAAATGGATCTTTGAGCTTAAAGGAGAACAATAAATCATCACCTAACAAGGAAAGAGATACCAAAGACCCTGTTACGGAGGACAAGAGTATGGGGATAAATTTGTTGATTGTGACATCGGTAAGAATAACTTCGATAGCAAAAATGACACCTGCTATAGGCGAATTAAAGATAGCAGAAATAGCGCCAGACGCCCCGCAGGCTATCAGAAGGGTTCTTTTTTTGTAGTTCAAGTGTGTGAGCTGTGCCAAGTTTGAACCAATGGCCGAACCCGTGACAACGATTGGTGCCTCTAGTCCTACAGACCCACCAAAACCTACGGTGATGGCACTGGTGAACATCCTGGAGTACATCATAGACCTTTTGACAATACTTGATCGTTTTGAAATGACGAAAAGTATTTGGGTAATACCATGGCCTAATTTTTCCTTGAGGACATATTTGGCCACTATTAGAGTAAGAATAATACCCGCCAATGGATAAAAAAGGTATAGAAAATCAAATCCAGAGGTATAAATGTATTGCTTGAGAATGGCCTGAATGAAATGCACTGATTCTTTTAGGGTTACAGCGGCTAGTCCTGAGACCAGACCCACAATTCCGCTAAGGATCAAAGCGAAGTTGTTGTTGCTGATATGTTTCATCCGCCATACCAGAAATTTCACCAGCAACACGTTTAATTTCATTTCAAAAAGAGCTATTGTTTACTACGAGGAAATGCATGGGCAAATGTACGTTTTTAGGCACTGAGCCAAAATTTATTTTTGATTATTTCCTAACCAGTGCAATAAATTTTCTAATTGCTCCTGACTCGCTTCTTTTTGAATGGCAATTTCATAGGAATCAAAATAAGTATTTGCCTCAACAGGCACCTCAATGACCATTTTTCTTGGTCCTCTTTTGATTTTAAAGATTGCCTGATTAGAAAGTGAAATATTCTCGTCTGAAAAGCTATTCTCGTTTAATTCCAATATTTCATCTCCAACAGAAAAGTAGTTTTCTGTATGACTGCCTGGGGCAATTTCAACAATCTTTGACCCTTGCCATTTGATGCCAAGTTTGCTCGTCAATTCATTGGAATGAGTCTTTGGTATGAGCTCACATCCTACGTTCGATAGCGCTTCCTGAATAGGTGAATCTAGACGTTCCGTGGTTTCATATAGCTTCTGTATTAGTGATTTTAAAGAATCTCCTCCAATCTGAATCAACTCCTCATACACCTGCTCTTGCGTATAACCTCCCTGGCTATAGGTATATTTTTGATACAGAGTTTTCACGACATCTATTAGACTTAATTTTTGATTAGAATTCTTTCTTATGGTCAAATCCAAGATCAATGAACAGAGTGCTCCTTTTACATATATAGAGACTTTTTTGGATGGGAATAAGTTTTTGTACCCATCCACCCACAAATTCTGACTGGATTGAATCAAAGAACTCTCGTGTCGTCCATAATTCTCGAAATGTCTATTAAAAAGAGTGTTCAGTTCTTTGAAATATTCTTCTTGATTAAACACTCCTGACTGCTTCAGAAATAAGTCTCCATAATAGGTTGTGAATCCTTCCGTCACAAATCCAGTTTTTGTCATGGTTTCCTTTTCGAATTGATAAGGAGACATTTCTTTAGGTCGAATGCGCGTGACATTCCAAGTATGAAATAACTCATGAGAAGCCACACCCATCAGTTTCTCGTAGTAAGCAGATTTATTAGTATGATCATTAGGGCCGAGAACTAAAACCGTAGAGTTTTGATGCTCTACGCCATGATAATGCGTGTAATCAAGTGAATGAATGATAAAATCGTATTGTTTGGTTGGGAATCCGTCCATGGTAGCCACCTGGCATTCACTAAATTTTTTGAAGTCACTAATAATTTTTTCATCCGAAAATGGGTAGTCTCCAAGAATTGCAATCGAAAATTTATAATCTTCAACTGCATAATTTAATATTTTCAGATCTGGGCTGGCCAATAGTGGAGAGTCAACTAATTGCAAGTAGTCTTTAGCTTTGAATTGATCAAAAGCGGTTTGACTGAGACTACAGCTCACTACATATTCTTGAGGAATATCAATAGTAAGATTTACGGGGATATTTGTATGCTCTTTAGAGTAAAAAATGCAGTTGATGAAATTGATGTAAATCTGCCGATCGTCTAAAACTGAATTTCCTGCATCCATTTTATTGGCGTAATACTGGTAACTGACAGTAATTTCATTTACTTGATTGGTTTGAATGGTCCAAATATTGGGTCTGGTCTTTTCCCACTTCAATTTTTTCCCATCGTTGTCATTGGCTGAAAACCTTTGAATATTTTCAACAAAAGTTGCCAACTCATATCTTCCGGGGCGCCACGCTGGTAGTATTAGATCAAATGTAGATTGGTTGCCTACATCAAATTTGAGTTCTATTTGTAATAGATGTGTTAAAGGATTAGGAAATGAAATATGGCAATCAATCATGTTTTATGTCTTTGTTTGCACAAATATTCAAGATTTGGATTGGATAAATCAAGAGCGCATCCTTTTATTATGAATTATTACCCAAACTATCTGATTCAGACTTTGTTATTGTCAAAAAGCTCTCTATTTTTGCACTCCATTTTTTCAAGCTGCGTCAGAAGAGTAGTTAGGGGCATTTGGAAATTTAGAGATAAAAAATACGATATAAGATGAAAAGAACATTTCAACCTTCTCAGCGAAAAAGAAGAAATAAGCACGGTTTTAAAGCCAGAATGGAAGATGTAGCCGGTAGAGCTGTTTTGAAAAGAAGAAGAGCTAAAGGCAGAAAAAAACTTACCGTATCTGATGAAAGAAAGCACAAGAAATAAGAATCTTGGTTAGCTTTATTCCTTCTTAATGGAAGGAACAAATCACACATATAGAAAATACTCCTTTCCGAAGCAGGAAAGATTGAGTAGTAAAAAATCAATTGATGCTCTTTTTACCAAAGGAGCATCTTTTTATTTTTATCCCTTTTCCGTGAGATTTCTTCTGGCTGAAGAGAATGCCACTTGTCATCAATTCATGGTAAGTGTATCGAAGAGAAATTTCAAACGAGCTGTTGATCGCAATCGAATCAAAAGATTGATACGAGAGTCTTATCGTTTACATAAGCACCTACTCAATGCGCTTTTACCCGAAGGTAAATTTTTGCTGATTGCCTATATTTACACTGGTAAAGAAATTCATCCCTTTGATTTTGTGGAATCTAAACTTGTAGATTCTTTTAAGCGTTTAAAGTCCAAAATCGATAAGTAGGAACTTAATCAAAAGATTCATTTGATATGAAGAGAACAGTAATTGGCGTAGTTGGTGTGGCATTGTTGGCAGGGCTTTTTTCTTTTACCTGGCTTGGTGGCGATCATAGTTTCGAAATATCTCGGAATCTGGACATATTCACTACACTTTATAGAGAATTGAATACGCACTATGTGGATGAGATCTCTAGTGAAGAAATAATTGGTGATGGTATAAACGCCATGTTAAAGTCATTGGATCCTTATGCTGCTTATATATCAGAAGATGATATTGAAGATTATCGAACTGCCACTACAGGAGAATATGGAGGCATTGGAGCTATTGTAGGACAACGCAACAAGGCCAATACAGTCATCATGCCTTACATTGGTTATCCAGCGCATACTGCTGGTTTGAAAATAGGTGACGAAATATTAGAGATTGATCATCAAAACCTGAAAGAAAAATCATCAAGTGAAATAAGCGAATTGCTCAAAGGACAGCCAGGTTCAGAAATTGTGCTAACAGTGAAGCGATTTGGAAAAGAAAAGCCATTTGATGTGACTCTGACTCGTTCTAAAATCACTATTGACAATGTGATGTATTATGGCATGTATAACGAGTCGATTGGTTTTATCAAATTGACGGACTTCACCACTAATGCTGGAAGTGAAGTCAAAAATGCCTTGGATAGTCTGAAAAGTGTAGGTGCCACTAAAATTATTCTTGACCTCCGAGACAATCCTGGAGGGCTCTTGGATGAAGCGGTCAAAGTGGCCAATGTATTTGTAGAGCAGGGCAAAGAAGTGGTGAGCACCAAAGGTAAAATGGCCTCATCGAATAAAACATACACGACGCCTTATGCTACTTCTGATAGTGAAATTCCGTTAGTTGTACTAACAAGCAGAGCCACTGCTTCAGCTGCTGAAATAGTTTCAGGTGTCGTACAGGACTATGATCGAGGTGTGTTGGTAGGCACGCGTACTTTCGGAAAAGGCTTAGTACAGGCAACTCGTCCACTGCCTTACAATTCACAATTAAAAATAACAACAGCTAAATACTACATCCCTAGTGGCAGATGTATTCAGGCCATTGATTACTCACACAAAAATGAAGATGGAAGTGTCGGTAAAATTCCTGATTCATTGAAAGTAGCATTTAAAACCAGCAAGGGAAGAACGGTATATGATGGTGGTGGAATAGAGCCTGATATCGCGGTTGCTTCTCAGAAATTCTCCAATTTATTGTACAATATGGTGAGTCAAAATTTGATATTCGATTATGCCACAGCGTATGCATTTAAGCACAAGAGTATTTCTTCTCCACGTCAATTTGAATTGACTGATGCAGAGTATGCTGAATTTGTGAAGTGGGTGGATGGCAAGGAGTTTAATTTGTCTTCACAAATGGATGATGCGATTAAAATACTAGTCGAAATGGCCAAAAAGGAGAAATATTATGAAGGCATGGAATCAGCCATTGATAAGCTTCGAGCCAAAGTGAGCACTTTGAAAGAAAACTATCTGGAGACCTTCAAAGATGATATTACTTACATGCTTGAAGAAGAAATAGTAAGTCGATATTATTTCCATTCTGGAATAATGGAAGCAAGTTTGGATCATGATCCCACTGTTGCAGAGGCAGCTAGAATATTGTCTGACTCCCAAGCCTATTCAGAAATTTTAAATCAATAAATATTAATCAGTGTCTTTAATCCTTGGCATAGATACTTCTACCAGTAGCGGATCTGTTGCGCTTCTCAAAGATGGGAAACTCATAGGGTCTCAGCTTTACTCAATCGAAAAGTCTCATTCATCCTTGTTGCATGTAATGATTGAGCAAATGATGAAAAATGCTGGATTTGAAATGAATGAATTGTCTGCGGTAGCTGTGGCTGAAGGCCCAGGGTCTTATACAGGGTTGCGTATTGGGGTTTCTGCGGCCAAAGGGTTGTGCTTGGCGCTGGACATACCACTAATAGCAGTCAATACATTAGAGGCACTGGCTTTTCAATTGTATCGCAGATCATCTGATCAAGTGGTTTATTGTCCTATGCTGGATGCTCGTCGCATGGAAGTTTACTCGGCTCTTTATGATTCAAATTTCACGAATATTAAAAAAACTGCTCCAGTAATTCTTGAAGAGTATGCTTATGAGGATATCCTAGAGAATCAGAAAGTGCTATTTTTTGGGGATGGCTCGAATAAATCCAAAGAAGTAATCAAGCATGAAAATGCATTTTTTGTTGACGACATCGTTCCTTCAGCCGAAGAAGTAGCACTTTTGGCATACGATAAATTTAAAAACGAGGCATTTGAAAACGTAATAAGTTTCGAGCCGTTTTATCTAAAAGAATTTAGAACCGCATCATCGTTCAAGTAATGGAAGGAGAAATCGTAAATAAGGTAGCGCAGAGTGCATTGGTCAATTTTGATCTGGAGCAATATTATGACCAGTCTCCTAGGGTGCAAATAGACATCAAGGATCAATTGTACAATGAATTAGTGCTTAGAGAAAAGGATTTTAGAGCCTTTGTTAAAGCACACGATTGGTCGAGCTATAATAACAAAAATGTTGCTGTTTATTGCAGTGTGGATGCTATAGTGCCTACTTGGGCATTTATGCTTTTATCATCAGCATTAGAACCATTTGCAAAAAATTTGGTCTTTGGCGATTTATCTCATTTAGAGAACCATCTTTTCCAACAAGCATTGACAAAAATAAAACTAGAGGATTATAAAGATCAAAAGGTGATTATTAAAGGTTGCGGGAAATTCCCAGTGCCTGAATATGCATATGTAGAAATTACACGGTTACTTAGGCCTTTAGTATCCAGTTTGATGTATGGGGAGGCATGTAGTGCGGTACCAATTTACAAAAAGCCAAAATCAAAATAAGCACTTACTTTTTCAAATCAAGTAATCGTGATACCTTTGAAACTGACTAAATGTATTGCTATTGAAATTTGAAGTCAAGCTACCGCTATTCGAAGGTCCATTCGACCTGTTACTCTTTTTCATTCAAAGGGATGAGCTTGATATCTATGATATTCCAATATCCCAAATCACTAATGATTTTCTAGATTACATCAAGCATCTCGAAAAGATGAATGTTGAAGTAGCCAGTGAGTTTATATTGGTGGCTTCCACCCTTATGAGAATCAAGTCTAAAATGCTTTTGCCAAGACCAGTTTTAGACGAAGAAGGAAACGAAATAGATCCAAGGGAGGAGTTGGTTCGACATTTATTAGAATACAAGCGATACAAGTCAGTGATTGCAGAGCTTGTTCAATTGGAGTCTGATCGACTGGATAGAGAGAAAAGAGGCAATCTGGCTAAAGAAATTCGAGCGCTTTCAGAAGTCAGTAATGTTGAGGCAGAGTTACAAAATTTGGATTTGTTTAAAATCCTCAAAGTCTATAAAAAGGTACTTCAGCGTTATGAAAGCGAACAAAACAAAGTAGAGCATAAAGTTGTTCAGTATCCATACACCATTTCTGGTCAAAAGGATCATATTCTAGTTTCTTTGAACAAGGTTCCTCGTTTAGCTTTCACCGAAGTAATGGCTGAAAGGCCAGAGAAAATAGCTGTTATTTTCAATTTTCTAGCCATTTTGGAATTGCTTCAGATGCAACAAATTCAAATTACGATTGGCGAAGGTTTTAATAATTTTTGGATTGAAAAAACGGAGACCGTAACGGCCGATTGATGGAGATTAGTAAGAAGAGTGCCTTCAAAGTTTTAAATCCTAACAATGTTTGGGTGCCGATTCTATTCGGTCTGGGAATCGTATTTCTACTATTTTATTTTGATGATAATATCACGTCTGACAACCTCAAATTGATTTTTGATGCTAAGTGGTCCTCTGTCTTTGTAGCCTTTTTGGTTCTGTTAGCTCGCGATGCCGGATATGCTTATCGTATCCGCACACTGACTAATCAAGAATTGAGTTGGAAGAGAAGTATCGTAGTCATTATTCTGTGGGAATTTGCTTCAGCGGTCACTCCGTCGGTTGTTGGTGGTACGGCAGTAGCTGTGTTTATCCTGACTTATGAAGGGATTAATTTCGGAAAATCATTGGCTTATGTCATGCTCACAGCCATTTTGGATAATTTATTTTTTGTAGTTGCTGCTCCGATCGTGATGCTACTCACCAACGGCATTATTTTTCCGTCTGTAGAAACTTTTGATTTACAAATTGGGGGGAGCTTGCAATTCTTTTTCTTTCTGAGCTATGGCCTAATCGCTATATATACATTGGTCATGTCTTATGGGTTGTTCGTTAAGCCACGAGCGTTTAAATGGTTTTTGCTAAAGATGACTTCCATGAAATGGTTGTTGAGATGGAAAGTAAAGGCCAATCAATATGGAGATGAAATTATCATAGCGTCTAGCGAAATCAAAGGTAAAATGGCTCGGTATTGGGTCAAAATTACCTTGGCTACAGTATTTATTTGGTGTGCACGATATCTCATGCTGAACAGTTTGGTGTCAGCCTATACAGAAATTACAATATCAGAGCATATGGTTATTTTTAGTCGCCAAATTATCATGTGGATTGTGATGCTGATCTCTCCAACTCCTGGTAGTTCGGGCACCGCAGAGTTTTTCTTTAATCAATTCTTCAACGAATATTTAGGAAGTTACACTTTCGTGTCAAGTATATTTTGGCGATTGATGTCTTATTATCCTTATTTGTTGCTTGGAGCAATATTCCTTCCTCGGTGGATTCGCAGTAAGTTTTTCAAGAAATAAAAAAATCCTGCCAAAAGCAGGATTTAGTATTCTTATATATGGAGAAGTTCAATTATATTTTCTCCAACTCAGAGAAGAAGAAAGCACCTTCAATTGCTGCATTTTCATCTGAATCAGATCCATGAACAGCGTTTGCTTCGATTGATTTTGCGAATATTTTTCGGATAGTACCTTCTGCCGCCTCAGCTGGGTTGGTAGCACCAATCAATTTTCTGAAATCTTCTACCGCATTGTCTTTCTCTAAAACCATGGCGATGATTGCTCCAGAGGACATGTAAGCACAAAGATCATTGTAGAATGGTCTTTCGCTGTGTACAGCATAAAATTTTCCAGCAGTCTCAGCAGTTAACTTAGTCAACTTCATTGCTTTGATTGAGAATCCTGCTTCTTCTATCATTTTGGTGATCGCTCCTGCATTGCCAGCGCTGAACGCGTCTGGCTTGATCATGGTGAATGTTTTGTTAGTAGCCATTAAATTTTAAGTCTTATTTGTTCTAAAAATCCCGCAAAATTAGGGCTAATTTCTGACGATCAAAAGAATTCCGAACTTATACTAATCTGTAGTTTTCCATCGCTTTTGCATTTCGAATAAATTTCACCACTTTTGCATCTTCTTTTTACATCATCGATGCAAAACTTAGCAGCATTTAAAGAGTTACTGGAGCTTCCTAAGCGGATAGTAATTACCACCCATATCAAGCCGGATGCTGATGCATTGGGTTCTTCTTTGGGACTTGCCGGATATTTATTGAAACAGGGCCATCAGGTTTGTGTGATCACTCCTACTGATTATCCTAAGTTTCTCAATTGGATGGAAGGAAACGATGATGTCTTGATTTTTGAAGGGAACGAAGAAAAGTCGAAGTACTTGGTGGAGAATGCTGACCTTATATTTTGTTTAGATTTTTCAAGTTTGAACAGAATAGGAGAGTTAGGCAAAATGGTGGCCGAATCCGATGCTGAAAAAGTGTTGATTGATCATCATTTAAACCCTGAGACTTTTGCTAAATATGTATTGTGGAGTACAGAGGCAGCTGCTACAGCTGAGCTTGTGTATGATCTTATAGAAATGCTAGGGGATTCAGAAAAGTTAACTAAAGGGATGGCGGAAGCATTGTATGCTGGATTGTTGACAGATACGGGTAATTTCAAACATCCTTCTACTACACCACACGTGCACAACATAGTGGCAAATCTCATGGAGCTAGGAGCGGATGTATCCAAAGTGAGTCATAAAATATATGACAGCAATTCTCTTGATAGAATGAGGCTGTTAGGTTTTGCGCTCAACGAAAGGTTAGAAATCATAGAAGGCACCAATGTAGCTTACTTCTATTTGACTTTAGAAGACAAAAAGAGATTCAAATACCAAACTGGAGATACTGAAGGATTAGTGAATTATGGCCTTGGTATAGAAGGAATAAATGTTTCAGCGATTTTCATTGAAGATCCTGATAAAGTAAAAATTTCATTCAGATCATTTGGCGATATACCAGTGAATGAATTGTCCAGAAAATATTTCAATGGTGGAGGACATAAAAATGCTGCCGGTGGTGCTACTGACGATAGTTTGGAAGACACCATCAAACTATTTAGAGAACTAGTATTAAAACAGACGAAGGAATTAAATTATGAAGTATAATGCACTTTTAGCCATTTTGGCTATTTCGATCTTATCTATCGCTTGTAGCGATGAAAGAGTAACTGAATCAGGTATTAAAGTAAAAATCGTTGAAAAAGGCGATGGAACAGTACTTAAGGATAGTACAATCCTAAGACTTAACATGAAATACCTAAACAGTAATGGTAATGAGCAGTGGAGTTCAGCTAAAGCCGGATCTCCTGTTCCAATACAATACAATAAAGAAGTATGGTCGTCTAGCGGGACTATGTACGAAGCATTAGAAATAATGAATGTGGGAGACAGTGCGATTTTTGAAGTATCTACTAAAGACTTGTATGAAACAACATTCAAAACTGGAATTCCAGATAGTTTAGATTCTTCTAGCAATGTGACATTCTATGCCAAAATAGTATCTATGATGACTCTTGATGAATTTCAGGCCTTTCAAAAAGAAGAGTATGAGAAAGCTCAACAAGAAGCAATAAAAGAAAGAGCGGCCGCTCAAGAAAAAATGCTTGCTGATGCCGCTGAAGTAATCAAAAAGGACGGCGAAGTTATCGACGCTTATTTAGCTGAGAATAATATCACAGCTCAGACTACAGAATCTGGGATTAGATATGTGATCACTCAAGAAGGAGAAGGCGAGAATGCAACTTCAGGCAACCAAGTTTCCGTACACTACAATGGAACATTATTAGATGGAACGAAATTTGATTCTTCATATGATAGGGGTCAGCCATTTGGTTTTGTTTTAGGACAAGGAAGAGTGATCATGGGATGGGACGAAGGCATTGCGTTACTAAACAAAGGAGCCAAGGCAACGCTTTATATTCCAAGTACATTAGCTTATGGGGAAAGAGCAACTGGTAAAATTCCAGCAAACTCAATTCTAAAGTTTGATGTAGAATTGGTTGACTTTCAATAAAATGTAAATATTGTTTTAGTATGCAATAGATGAATTTATTTACCTATTGTATGCTAAATTTTTTTGAATATCAAACTGGTATTCCAACTAACTGGTGCATTAAAGAGGGAAAGATGAAGAAAGGAATTTTATTTTTATTAGTTATGTTTATGTTTTTGGTGTCCTGTAAGGATGACGAAAATGAAACTTCTACAATATCATCCTATCTCAAAGAGAACAATATAACTAGTTATAAAACCACTGATTCTGGACTGATCTATACAATAGATGAATCTGGTGACGGTTTGTCGCCAGAAATTGGTGATACTCTTCAGGTAGAATACACGGGCTATTTTACAAATGATGAAGTTTTTGATACTTCTGTAGGAAGTGATCCATTTGAATTTGTCCTAGGTATTGGCCAAGTGATACCAGGCTGGGATGAAGGTATTGCTCTTTTTAATGATGGGGGCAGTGGTATGCTTTTCATACCTGCGAAGTTAGCCTATGGTACAGATGATATGATTTTCGAAATTTCAGTAAAGAGTGTAGTTCGGGGAATTGTTGGCTATACTATTGAAGATTATATCAATTCTAATGATTGGGAGAACTATTCAACCACCGAAAGTGGTATACACTATAGAATAACAGATGTTGTTTCAGACTCAGATAAGCCAGTTGATGGAAATACTGTAACCGTGGATTACACAGGATATTATTTGAATAATGAAGTATTTGATACTTCAATAAATAAGACCAGTTTAACATTTGAATTGGGTTCTTCAAGTATTATTAAAGGATTTAGCGAAAGTGTCTATTTACTAAGAGAAGGAGAGACGGGTGATTTTTTAATACCGAGTGAATTGGCATATGGAGAAACTGGAATTGCTGGTGTATTTGCACCCAATCAAATTATTATGTTCAATATTACGCTAATTTCATTTCAATAAATAATGGGTATTTTGAGACATATATTTATCCTTTTGGTTTGCTCTATATTAATTAATTGTGGTGAAAACGATCTAGATGATTCTGGTTTGACAATCGAACAATACCTAGAGAGAAATGAAATCACAGAATTTGAACAAACCGATTCTGGTCTTATATATACAGTAAATACAATTGGTGAAGGGGATTTTCCCATACCTGGAAATACTGTTACCGTACATTATACGGGCTATCATTTGAATGATACTAAGTTTGATACTTCTTTTGGAGGAGCTGCATTTTCATTTGAACTAGGCCGAGGTGAGGTGATAGCAGGTTGGGAAGAAGGAATCGCGTTATTTAAAAAAGGAGGCTCTGGCACTCTATACATTCCTTGGGAATTGGGTTATGGAGAGAGTGGTGCTGGGAGCATTTCACCTAAGGAAGATTTAAAATTTGACATTAATATAATCGCTATAGACTAGAAGTAATGAAGAGAAGTGTAGTTTTAGGAGTATTCTTAATAGGAGTTGTAGTTTTTGCGAGTTGTGTGGATCCTGCTGGAGATAGTGAAGCAGAACAAGAGCAAATTAGGCTTGATTCTATAGCTCAGGCTGATATAGATAATGCATTGATAGATGCCTACATTGAAGATTCCAGCAATGGAATAGATGCAGGCCAAGTTGAGATAGGTGAAAATGGTGTTCGACGTATTGTCTGGGCTCCAACTGTGAGTATTCGTACACCAGAGTTCAACGAGATTGTTTCAGTGAACTATACTGGGAAGTATTTAGATAATTCTATTTTTGACACTTCAAGCTCGGCTAATGCGAAAGAATCTGACAGCCTCAATTATGTGGCTATCGGTATTGTATTTGATGATTTATTAGCTGAATCCAGCAAATCATATGAGTCATTGCTTGACTCGCTCAATGATTCGGATGGATCCATAGACAATCCATTGTTTACAACTAGTAGACTTTATATTCCTATTGCATTCAACCATCTTGAAAATGGGGGTGGAATTAGTTTCAACTACATTTCTGGATTTAGAACCGGATTGAAGGAAGCCATGTTAGAAATGGAATTGAATTCTAAGGCGCTGATAATGATCCCATCTGCCGTTGCATATGGCACGGTAGGTTCTAACCCTGGCACAGATAGTGGGATTCCTGCCAACACACCAATTCTTTTTGAGTTTGATTTGGTCAACATTCATCCCTAATTCGTTTTGAAAATTTGTTTTGCCACGCACAATGAAAACAAGCTCAAAGAGATAAATCAAATTCTTAGGGATTTCGAAATTGTTGGGCTTAATGATATTGGATGCACAGAAGAAATTCCAGAAACAGGATCTACACTAGATGAAAACTCTAAGATAAAAGCAGATTTTGTTGCCGAAAAGTACAATATACCTTGTTTTGCTGATGATACGGGTCTCGAAGTTGAAGTACTCAATGGGGAACCTGGAGTGTATTCTGCCAGATATGCTGGTGGTGAAAGAGATAATCAGGCCAATATCAATTTACTTTTAAAAAATCTCGAAACTCATTCTAATAGGTCTGCCAGATTCAGAACTGTGATTACCTTAATTCTGAATGGTGACTCTCACCAGTTTGAAGGAATCATCAATGGAAGAATAATAGAAGAATTTAGAGGAGAAGGTGGGTTTGGATACGATCCAATTTTTATACCCGATGGGCATGAGCAAACATTTGCTGAAATGTCTGCAGAAGTAAAAAATTCCATTTCACATCGAGGCCGAGCGGTAGCTAAACTTGTAAAATATTTAGAAAATAAGGCATAAAAAAAGACCGTACATCATGCACGGTCTTGATGTTATATCAACTGATTTTATTTCTCTTCCATAAAAGGATATCTGTAATCTTTTGGAGGATTGAAAGTCTCCTTGATTGTTCTAGGCGACACCCATCTCAATAGATTAATCATAGAACCTGCCTTGTCATTAGTTCCAGAGGCTCTAGCCCCACCAAAAGGTTGCTGACCAACTACGGCTCCAGTAGGTTTGTCATTGATATAGAAGTTACCTGCTGCATTCACTAACTTTTTAGTAGCTAATTCTATTGCGTATCTATCTTGTGAGAACACAGCTCCAGTAAGAGCATATGGTGAAGTACTATCAACTAGTTCTAGAGCTTCTTCGAATCTTTCTGACTGATAAACATAAATTGTGATAACAGGCCCAAAAATCTCTTCGCACATCGTAGTGAACATTGGATCTTTAGTTACAATAATAGTCGGTTGGATGAAATACCCCTCTGATTTATCGTAACTACCTCCAGCAATAACTTCCGCCATGTTACTCTCTTTTGCTGCATCGATGTATTTAGAAATTTTATCAAAAGATTTCTCATCAATAACTGCGTTGAAGAAATTAGTGAAATCTTCAGGAGTACCCATTTTGATTGATTTTTGATCTTCAATAAGGTAGCCTTTCACTTCTTCCCATAGATTGTCTGGAATGTAGGCTCTTGATGCAGCACTACATTTTTGTCCTTGAAATTCAAAAGCACCTCTGATTATTCCTGTAGACAAGGCCTTGGCATCAGCTGATTTATGTGCAATAATGAAATCTTTACCACCAGTTTCTCCTACAATTCTTGGGTAAGATTTGTAGGTACTTATGTTTTCACCAATTGTTTTCCAAAGGTGCTGGAAAACGCCTGTACTACCTGTAAAGTGTAAGCCACCAAAATCTTTGTGTTTGAAGATAACTTCTCCAGCTGTAGGACCATCCACGTATATTAAGTTAATAACGCCATCAGGAACTCCAGCTTCCCTAAATACTTCCATTAGGATTTGAGCTGAATAGACCTGACTTTCGGCAGGCTTCCATACTACTGTGTTTCCCATCATGGCTGGGGCAGCACAAAGATTACCGGCTATTGATGTGAAGTTGAATGGCGTCAAAGCAAAAATGAAGCCTTCTAAAGGACGATGTTCCAAACGATTCCACATACCTGGAGCAGATTCTGGTTGCTCAGTATAAATCTGAGTCATAAAATCTACATTGAATTTCAAAAAGTCTATGTACTCACATGCGGCATCGATTTCCGCTTGGAAGCAACTTTTAGATTGTGCCAGCATAGTCGAAGCATTAATTTTTGCTCGGTATGGGCCTGCTACTAGTTCCGCTGCTTTTAAGAAGATACTTGCTCTATGTTCCCAAGACATTTCTGCCCATGCTTTTTTTGCACCTAAAGCTGCATTAATAGCTTGTTCTACATGCGAAGCATCTCCATAGTTGAAATGGCCTAACGTATGCTTATGATCGTGAGGAGGAGCCATCCTCATTTTCTTGTCAGTAGTGACCAACTCACTTCCGATGTACATAGGTACATCTATTTCTTTGCTCTTCATTGCTTTCAATTCAGCTTTGAGCGCAGCTTTTTCTGGACTTCCTGGGGCGTATGATTGTACTGGTTCGTTTTCAGGAACCGGTACTGCGTATATTCCTTTGGGCATATTGTTTAATCTTTAGTATTCAATGAATTTGTACAAAGGTAAGAAAGACCCATATAATGGGTATTGGATAAATACATATTATTTTTGCAGAAAATTGAGTTATTTGACTTGACTAGCCGAAATTGTATGCAATGAAAAAGCTGAAAGAATTTTATTCGAAATACAAGAATTATTTTAGAACAGATTTACTTTTTTATGTATTTATGTTCCTGTTTATTCTATTTCTTTTTGTAGTTATTGGTCCAGATTAATGTACATAGCTGGCGGCATTCATGTCTATGGTGCTTCCCGTTGCATGATCTGCCATTCCACTGGCTAGAAAAGTGACCATTGGAGCGATGTCTTTGGGTTCCGTCAATCGTTCGAGCGAAATGTCTCCGGTAGCATGTTCTGTCCCATATTTTTCCATTGCTTCTTTAGCCATGTCTGTTCTGACAAATCCAGGTGCTATGTTAAATGCTTTGATTCCATCTTTGCCATAGGCTCTGGCAATTGTTTGAGTCAAAGACACTAGTCCTGCTTTTGAAGCAGCATAGGCCATGTATTCTGCGGTATCGCCTCTATAGGCTGCTCTCGAAGTAATATTGATAATTCTTCCGGCACTATTTCTTTTGAGAAAATGTTCTATAGTCTTCTTACATAAAATGCCGGCAGATGTAAGGTTGACTTGAATGGTTTCATTCCATGATTTCATCCAATCACTCTCTTTTCCATCAATATCTGCTGCTTTGGCCACGCCTGCATTGTTGACTAATATTTCGATACTGCCCATTTCAAGTACGACTCGGTCAAATAAATTGGCGGCTTCGTCTTTTTTAGAAAGGTCAGCTTGAAATGCTCGTGATTCATTGCCCAACACATGTGCTAAGTTTTCAGCTTCTCTCATGTTTTTGTTGTAATGAACAGCCACAGTAGCCCCTGCCTCAGCCAATTTGGATGCAATGGATTTTCCAATCCCTTTGCTGGCACCTGTTACTAAAATGTTTAATCCTGATAGGTTGATGTACATCTTTTTCTCTTATTGGAAGGTTAAATTAATACGCATAGAAGTAAATAAAAATTCCAAATCACAATTATTTGTACTAATACATGTAATGAACCTATTTTTGGTAATTGGAGTTTCACTATACATAAACACCCAATTGCGTCATGGAATTGAGAAAATTACTGCTTTTTCTACTAATTTTTATACCATTTTTTACTCACTCGAGTGTCAATGATTTTGATTCTATTAAATGGAATAATTTGGAGACTGCTCAATCTTTTTCTAAAAACAACCCAAGACCCATTTTCATCGAGTTTACTGCCAAGTGGTGCGGGTGGTGTAAAAAAATGGACAAAACCACCTTTTCGGATGAGGCAGTTATTGATTTGTTGAATGACGAATATTACGCTGTCAAAATTGATTTTGATAGTCCAGCTCTTATAGAATTTCAAGGGGAGCAATACACCGGCAAGCAATTGGCTAAGCATTTTGGTATAGATGGGCTCCCAACCATGATATACATACCAGCAAACCAAAAAAGCAGTGAAACTATTGTTGGATATAAAACGGCTAAACAGCTCATCAAAGAACTTAGCAAGTTAAACAGGTAATAGTTGTAACCATTTCTCAATTGATGTAGTCCAATGGTCAAACTCAAAAAGATCATTATGTTCTACAACTACTTCAAAATCTCAATCAGAAACATTCGAAAGCATAAATTATTTTCGTTCATCAACGTTTTTGGACTTTCATTCAGTCTGTCTATTTGTTTAATCATCATCATGCTTTTGGCTGATCAGTTTAGTTATGATCGATTCAATACTGACGCCGACCAAATTTATAGAGTCAATCACACCCGAAGTGATATGGATGCTATTATAGAGGGAATGGCCACAGGTCCTTTTGACATAGCCGAAGAGTTGACTACAAAATATACTGGGGTTTCAGACTATACCAGATTAACTCGTGGATTTGGAAATGGATGGGTGAAGCTGATGCAAGATGTCAATATCCCTATATCTGGTTTCTTCGCCGATCCTTCCTTTTTTAATATGTTCCAATATGAGTTTTTGTATGGCAATCCAGAGACAGCTCTTTTGGATCCTTATTCTGTGGTTCTTTCTAAAGAAACGGCAGAGAAACTGTTTAATAAAGAAAACCCCATAGGCGAAACTATAGTTGTAGGCGAATTGGGCAGCTATAAAGTAACTGGCGTGCTTCAAAGGAGCGAGGGTAAATCACATATCAAATTTGACGGATTGGCCTCTATGTCTACGCTCGAGTCATTGATCAAGAAAGAAATACTGTCTGAAAGTTTGACTTCTTGGAGAAATAGATCGTGGACTTGGACTTACGTCAAATTAGAAGAAAACACTTTGCCTGAATCAGTTGAAAAAAATCTGGCCAAAATCAGTGAAGAACAATATGGTGACATGGAGGACATGGATGCAGAGTTCTATTTGCAGAACATCAGATCAATTAGTCCAGGCCCATTGGTGGGTAACCAAATTGGGCCTGGAATACCTATGATATTTGTCTATTTCTTGGCTGGAATGGCCATAGTTATAATTATTTCAGCGTGTTTCAATTACACTAACCTGTCCATAGCTCGTTCTTTAAATCGAGCCAAAGAAGTAGGTATAAGAAAAGTATTTGGAGCGGTTAGATTTCAAATTTTAATGCAATTTTTGACTGAATCTGTGATTATCTCTTTACTGGCATTTGCCTTTTCAATCGGTATTGTTGAGATCATGGAACCTATATTTTTGGAATTGAATTTTAGTCAATTACTGGACTGGAATTTGAGTCAATCGCTTGAAGTTTATTTGATCTGCCTAATGTTTTCAATAGCCGTTGGCTTCTTGGCTGGAATTATTCCTGCTTCTTTTCACTCGTCTGTGAAGGCCTTGCAAGCCCTAAAGAACCTCTCTGGTGTCAAAGTGTTTTCTAAGCTTGGTTTAAGAAATGCGTTGATTGTAGCGCAGTTTGGCTTATCTCTCTTTTTGGTGATTACCGTTAAACTAATATATGATCAGATGAATTTCATGGTCGATTCCGACTATGGTTTTGAAGCAGAGAATATTGTAGTCGTCCGATTGAACAATACCGACGCGGTTCAGTTGAAGAATGAATTGTTGACTTATCCAGAAATACAAAGTGTGTCAGCAGCAGGATTTGTGCCAGCTTCTGGTACAAGTTCATCTATCGATGTACTTATCGACCAAGTCGAAAAAGAATTACAATATTTTCAAGTAGATGAGGATTATGTAGAAAATATGGGGCTCACTTTGATTGCTGGCTCTAGTTTCACCAAAGATATTAATGAAAAAAAACTGGTCATCAATGAAGAGGCATCCAATAGTTTTGGATATGCTCATCCATTGGATGCTATTGGACAGCTAGTGGTGCTAGAAGATTCTGTGAATTATGAGGTGATAGGTGTGATCAAAAATTATAATCACGAGACTTTTCTATCTTCTATCAAGCCTATGGCATTAATTTATCAACCGGATGACTTTGGAATTGTACAGGTGAGGGTTAATTCTTCCAACTATGAGCAAGCTCTTGGAACTATTGAGAAAGCCTGGACAAAAGTGAATCCAAATCATAAAATTGAGTATAAACTCATGAGTGATGAGATTGCTTTTTTTGCCAACATTATGTTTGGAGATGTAACTAAGATCGTATCATTCATTTCATTACTTGCCATCATAATAGCGTGTTTAGGGCTAATGGGCATGGTTGTGTTTAGTACACAAAGTAGGCTCAAAGAGGTTTCTATACGCAAAGTGCTAGGAGCCAGCAATCAAGCCCTGATCTTCATCCTTTCAAAAGGGTTTGTCAAATTGCTATTGTTGGCTATACTGATTAGTGTGCCTTTGACTTGGTTTGTTAATAACTCTTGGATGAATTTTATTGCTTTCAGAGTGGAAATTGGAGCAGGAGTGATCTTATTTGGAGTGGTGATCGTAGCGGTGCTAGGTTTAATAGTTGTTGGATCTCAGACTTGGCAAGCTGCAAATACCAATCCTTCGAAAGTGTTAAGGGATGAATGACAAGCAAAAAAGGGATCAATACTCGTTGATCCCTTTTTAACTATTTACTTCAACCAAGCTTTGTACATCCAAAGCGTTTTCTCTTGCTCTTCAATCAAGGCAGACATCTGATCTTCAGTACCACTATCACTAGCCTCTCCAGCTATTTCTTTCAATTCTTTCTCTTGTTTCACAATTTGTTCAAGATTGGCTACAACGGTTTTCACTGATGTTTCGCCATTATGAATATTTTTTACTGGCTTAATCTGCGCCGTTGCTAAATAATCTTCAAAGCTGTGAAGAGGAGTTCCTCCCACTGTCAATATACGTTCGGCAATTTCATCTACTTTCATAGCGGCATCTGTATAGAGTTCTTCAAATTTTACATGTAATTCGAAAAACTCTTTTCCTTGAATATTCCAGTGGAAGCCTCTTAGATTTTGGTAATAAATTTGAAAGTCTGCTAGCAGGTTATTCAATTTTTCAATTATTTCTTTATTCTCTTTCATATCTATGGTAATTATGGTTATTCTATAGTACTAAGAACGTAAAATTATGCACTGGGGTGCAGCATTAAGAATCATTTATGGCAATGAGTAAATAAAAAAAATTGATCTGGATTAAGAGGGAATGTAACTCTTGAACAGACTTTTAATTTTCATTTGAATGACTCCAATGACGGCCTCTTTAAAGATTCCTCGAGACATCTTTGACTGCCCTTTTGTTCGATCAGTAAATACGATGGGTACTTCTTTGATTTTGAAGCCATATTTCCAAGCCAAAAATTTCATTTCAATCTGAAAAGCGTAACCTACAAAGTGTACATTGTCTGGCCCAATAGTTTCTAATACATTACGAGTATAGCATTTGAAACCCGCCGTAGTGTCTTTGATAGGAATACCCGTAATGAATTGAACATATAAGCTGGCACAGTAAGACATCAGCACCCTATCCATGGGCCAGTTGACTACATTGACACCCGAAATGTATCTAGAACCAATCGCTAAATCTTCGCCATTTTCGCAAGTCTTTCGTAATTGGAGTAAGTCTTTAGGGTTATGTGAAAAATCGGCATCCATTTCAAAGATGTAATCATATCCCTTGTCTAATGCATAATGAAATCCGGCGATATATGCAGTACCCAACCCTGACTTCCCTTCTCTTTCTAGAAGATGTAAAGTTTCAAATTCAGGTTGAATTTTTTTCACAATAGCCGCAGTGCCATCTGGAGAGTTATCATCTACCACCAAAATATCGAAGCCGGCTTTCAAATTGAAAACGGCTCTTATGATGTCTTCAATGTTTTCTTTTTCATTGAAAGTAGGAATGATAACAAGACTATTATTCAAGCGCTAAAGTTTATTTTTTACGAAACTATGAGAAAAAGAGAAAAAATCGAACAGTCTTCTGAGCAAAATTGAAATAAAAGTAGAAAATGATAACTTACTTATAACCCAATATCTTCATCATTTGTTCACTCGATTGCTCTTCTGCAAAAACACGAGTTTTTATTTTTCCATGGCCATCTTTCTCTACTAATAAATGTTTGGGTGCAGGAATCAAACAATGTTGGATTCCACCATAGCCTCCCAAGGACTCCTGATATGCACCGGTATGAAAAAAACCGAAGTACATCGTTTGTTCCTTGTCAATAACAGGTAAAAAGAGCTCGCCAATGTGAGCTTCGGAGTCATAGTAGTCCATACTATCGCACGTTAACCCTCCAATGTTAACTCTATGAAATTGGTTGTCCCAAAGATTAATAGGTAGCATGATAAACTTTGCATTGAGTCCCCATACATCAGGAATATGTGTGATAAACGAACCATCCATCATATACCATAGTTCTTTATCGTTTTGTAGCTTTTGATCCAATACAGAATAGATAGTAGCCCCACTTTCCGCGACAGTATAGCTTCCAAATTCAGTAAATATATTGGGTTCATCCACATGGTTTTTCTTGCAGATCCATTGAATATTTTCAATGATTTGCTCTGCCATGTACTTGTAATCATATTCAAAGTGTAGTGAATTTTTCACTGGGAAGCCTCCACCAATATCTACTGCCTCAAGTTCGGGGCAAACCTTTTTTAGTTCGGCATATTTATAGACAAAACGGCTCAATTCACTCCAATAGTACGCAGTATCCTTTATGCCAGTATTGATAAAGTAATGGAGCATTTTTAATTGCCCTTTCGACTTATCCTTGATTCTGTTTTGATAGTAATCAATAACATCGCCATATCTGATGCCTAAACGTGAAGTGTAGAACTCGAAGTTAGGCTCTTCATCTGCTGCCAACCTCATACCCATCTTGAAAGGATTTTCTACATGCTCATCGTAATAGTCCAGTTCCATCAAATTATCCAAAATAGGCAGACAGTTTTTGAACCCTGCATTGAGCAGCTCGGCAATCTTCTGCAAATAAAGTGGACGTTTGTACCCATTACAAATGATATAGGTGTCTTTAGTAATCAGCCCTCGTTCAAACAAAGTCTCAACAATAGAAATATCGTAGGCAGAGGAGGTTTCAATATGAATATCATTTTTCAGAGCTTCCTCCATCACAAAAGAAAAATGATTGGACTTGGTACAATAGCAGTAAGTATAGCTGCCATTATATTTCTTTTTTTGAATGGCTTCCGCAAATATCTTTTTAGCATTTTGGATATTCTGTGTAATCTTTGGGAGGTAAGTGAGTTTTAGCGGTGTGCCATGCTCCTTTATAATCTCCATGAGATCCACGCCATTAAATGATAATTGATTGTTCTTTACATCAAATTCTTCATTTGGAAAGTAAAAGGTTTGGTCGATTAAGTCACGATACTTTTTCATCTAAAGGGCATGGTCAAATTAGAGCTTATATAAACGGGCAAATATCTGCAAATTTATGTTTAATACGCACCATCGTATTTGCTAAAATTACTGTTAAATTTGCCCTCCCAAAAACCCAAATTTGATGATTAATATTTTAATTAAAGACGAAACTGCTCCACTTAAGTCAGTTGTACTTGGTACAGGAGAGAGTTTTGGAGGAGTACCAGCCATCGAGGAAGCATACGACCCTAAATCAAAGGAACATATTCTGGATGGGACATTCCCTAGGGAAGAAGATATAAAAAAAGAAATGGAAGCTGTCGCAAGCGTTTTGCATAAACACGGTGTAAAGGTCTACAGGCCAAATGTTCTACCTGATACCAATCAGGTATTTGCACGTGATATTGGCTTCGTGATAGGCGACAAATTCATTGTGCCTAATATTATCGATGATAGAGCAAGTGAACGAGACGGTATTAATTATTTATTAGGTCAAATCAATCCAGAGCAAATTTTGCGTATGCCTACAGGCGCTTATGCGGAGGGAGGCGATGTGATGCCCTGGAAAGAAAAACTCTATATTGGCTATTCTGAAGATGAAGATTACAACAAGTATCAGGTAAGCAGAACCAATCGAGCAGGTGTAGAGTTTTTGAGAGATCAGTTTCCCAATTGTGAATTTTATGCCTTTGAGTTAAATAAATCCGATACCGATCCAAAGGAAAATGCTTTGCATTTGGATTGCTGTTTTCAACCGATTGGAGATGACCAATGCATCATTTACAAAGGCGGGTTTAAAAATGAAAAAGATTATGACTTGCTTGTGAGTCATTTTGGTATTGAAAACTGTATTGAGATTTCTAAAGAAGAAATGTATCATATGAATTCAAATGTTTTCTCTATTTCACCAAAAGTGATCATCAGTGAGCAGGGTTTTACTCGGTTGAATGAGGAATTAGAGAGACGAGGATTTACTGTTGAAAGAGTACCCTATAGCGAAACAGCTAAAATGGAAGGATTATTAAGATGTTCCACCTTGCCTATCGAAAGAACTTACTGATATGGGAGTGAATACTACATCTACCATAATGATGATCCGTCCGGTTCAGTTCAGACTCAACGAACAGACTGCGGTCAATAATTATTATCAAAAGGCTCTCGAAGGCATTACACCAGAGAATGTTCAGGAAAAAGCACTGGCAGAATTCGATGGTTTCGTCGAGAAACTTCGCGAGTATGATATTGAAGTGTTAGTAGTCAAGGATACTCTAGAACCAAGTACACCAGATTCCATTTTTCCAAACAATTGGATCTCGTTTCATGATGATGGAGTCATTGGGTTGTATCCTATGTATGCTGAGAATAGAAGACTAGAACGCAGACAAGACATCATTGATGATTTAGGGGCTTTCAGTTATCAAATTACAAACATCATCGATCTCTCAGGTGCAGAAGAAGCGAATAAATTTTTGGAAGGTACAGGAAGTTTGATTTTAGATAGAGGAAATAGAATCGCTTATGCGGCTATCTCGGAAAGAACTCATCCAGATGTCATTAAAGACTTTGAAAGTGCTTTTGGCTATCATGTAGTGTCATTTGTAGCCAACCAAACTGTAGAAGGGAATAGACTACCTATTTATCACACGAATGTGATGATGGCTTTGGGTCATGATTTTGCGGTGATTTGTTTGGATACCATAGATAATCCTATAGAACAAAAAATGGTAGTAGATTCGCTGGAACAATCTGGTAAAGAAGTCATTGAAATTTCTGAAAATCAGAAAGCACACTTTGCCGGAAATATGCTTCAGGTAGAAAATAAATCAGGCGATAGGTTTATGGTCATGTCTGCAGCAGCATACGATTCATTGAACGAAGACCAAAAAACTAAGATTTTAGAGTATAATAAAGATATCATTTCCAGTTCGCTCGATACTATCGAAGCACTGGGGGGCGGAAGCGCACGATGTATGATGGCAGAAGTTTTTCTGCCCAAGAAATAATAAAGAATGGATATTGTATCACAATTACAGCAAGGTATAGCAGAGGGGCTCAAGTCGCTTTATAATCATGAAGTAGCCGTTTCAGGCCTGGGGTTGCAGCCTACTCGAAAGGAATTTGAAGGGACCTATACTTTCGTGACTTTTCCTTATGGAAAAATCTCAAAGAAAAATCCAATGGAAACGGGAGAGGATTTGGGTGCTTATTTAAAAGAAAATTGTGAAGTAGTTGATGGATACAATGTGGTCAAAGGCTTTTTGAACATTGAGCTGTCAAAAGCTATCTGGAGCAATCTATTCAATGAAATTGCTTCCAAATCTAATTTTGGGGCACACGAACGAAAAGGGGAAACCGTGATGGTAGAGTATTCTTCTCCAAATACCAATAAACCACTGCATTTAGGCCACCTCAGAAATATTTTCTTGGGCTATTCGGTTTCTCAGATTTATGATGCTTATGGATACGACGTGGTGAAGGTTCAGATAATTAATGATCGAGGAATTCACATTTGCAAATCTATGGTGGCTTGGCAGAAGTTTGGAAACGGTGAAACGCCCCAGAGTTCTGGCTTGAAAGGCGATAAGCTGGTTGGCAAGTACTATGTGGAGTTTGACAAAGCCTATAAAGCTGAAATCACTCAATTGGTTGAATCAGGCAAGTCCAAAGAAGAGGCTGAAAAAGAAGCTCCGTTATTATTAGAAGCTCAAGACTTACTTCGAAAATGGGAGGCGAAAGAGCCAGAGACGTACGCGCTTTGGGAAAAGATGAATGGCTGGGTGTACGAAGGATTTGATGCTACATACAAGCAGATGGGTGTTGATTTTGATAAACTTTATTACGAATCGAATACTTATTTGCTTGGGAAAGAGCAAGTAGCAGAAGGACTAGAGGCAGGTCATTTCTTTGCCAAAGACGATGGGTCTGTATGGGTCGATCTGACTGATGAAGGCTTGGATCAAAAAATCGTTCAGCGATCGGATGGAACAGCTGTCTATATGACTCAAGATATCGGAACAGCCATTCAGCGATTCAAAGAATATCCAGGATTGATCAAACAAGTGTATACGGTAGGTAACGAGCAAGACTACCACTTCAAAGTACTTTTCTTGATCCTAAAGAAACTAGGGTACAAATGGGCCGAGGAGTGCTATCACTTATCTTATGGCATGGTGGATTTGCCTTCAGGCAAAATGAAATCTCGAGAAGGAACAGTAGTTGACGCTGATGACCTGATGAATGAAATGATCAGCACCGCCGAGCACCACACCAAAGAGTTAGGTAAGATTGATGGTTTTACCGATGAGCAAGCAACTGAGCTTTATGATACCATTGGATTGGGCGCTTTAAAGTATTTCTTGCTCAAAGTAGATCCCAAGAAACGTATGCTTTTCGATCCTCAGGAGTCTATCGAGTTTCACGGAAATACTGGGCCTTTCATTCAATATACACATGCAAGAATCTCAGCGATAGTTAGAAGAGCAGAAGAATTAGACCTTGAGACAAAGGATTTAAAAATATCAGCTGATGTAGCGTTGAGTCAGACAGAATGTGATTTGATCTATTTGATCTCTGAATTGCCAAACAAAATCAAATTGGCGGCAGAAGATTACTTGCCGTCTGTCATTGCACAGTATGTGTATGATCTGGCGAAAGAGTACAACAAGTTCTATGCTGAGTTAGCTATATTCGGAGAGCAAGAACCATCAGTGACTGCCTCTCGAGTGGCATTATCGGCACAAGTGGCTAAGAATATTAAGTTTGGGATGTCCTTGCTGGGAATCCATGTGCCAGATAGAATGTAAGTGTTTTGTCATGTCGTAGCTTACGGAGACATCTTGTTAGCTAACATATGTCCAATTGGTAAATTCCTAGGGAATCATAAGGAGATTTCTCCGCTTCGGCTACGAAATGACTGTCTGTTTTACGCTAAAGCTACGAAATGACTGAAGTAGATGATGAATTAAAAAATTTTAGATGACCAACTCCAAAATCAAACACTGGCTCCAAGCTTTCAGATTTCGAACACTACCTTTGGCACTGTCCAGTATTCTTATGGGTAACTTTCTGGCTAAGTGGCAAGGTTCATTTGAGTGGAGTATTCTGGGACTCGCTGTTTCTACGACTATATTTCTTCAAATACTATCCAACTTGGCCAATGATTATGGTGATTCTATTCATGGAGCCGATAGCGAAGATAGAGAAGGACCCTCTAGGGCGGTACAAACCGGCGCCATCTCAAAAAGGCAGATGAAAACGGCGATGATTGTATTTGCAGTCCTTTCACTAATATCTGGCTTACTTCTTTTGGCTACTGCATTTGCGGATCAATGGCTAATGATATTCACTTTTTTGGTGCTTGGCTTGTTGGCTATTTATGCAGCTATCACCTACACGGCTGGAAAAAATCCCTACGGCTATCGTGGCTTAGGTGATATTTCAGTTTTGATCTTTTTTGGACTAGTGGGTGTATTTGGTTCCTATTACCTGCAAACGAAATCTTTAGACTGGATCGTATTGCTTCCGGCTTTGAGTTGTGGTCTTTTAGCGACTGGTGTGCTCAATGTCAACAACATTCGAGACATTGAATCTGATGAAAATGCAGGTAAAATATCTATACCTGTTAGAATTGGACGAGACAAGGCGGTAATCTATCACTTTTGCCTATTGGGATTAGCGATGATCGCGAGTCTTGTTTTTACCTTGCTCAACTTTACCAGTTGGACTTCCTTTCTTTTCTTGTTAGCGTTTCCATTTTTTATAAAAAATGGGTGGGCAGTAAAAACAAAAACTACCGCTTCGGCTCTTGATCCTTATCTCAAACAACTCGCTTTGACCACACTTTTGTTTGTTCTTTTATTAGGTGTTGGCTTGGTTTGGTGACCCGACGTATTTTGCCCATAATCGTTACTTAGTTCACTACTGTACAATTACTGTTCGGTTATTTGACAAATATTATTTGGCAATAAAGTTATATGCTTAATAATCAATGAGTTAAATTCTTGGCATGCCGTTAGCCTCTAGCCTGATGTCAAAAACTTAAAATTTACTGTTATGAAAATGATTAAAAAAATCTCGGCCATAGGATTGGCTTTGTTACTTGTGCTTCAAACTACTGTGTTTGCTATAGCACCAGAAAATAAATCCGTAGAGAAAGCAAAAGAAGCTGTGGAAAACGGATCACCCGACGACTGGCAGTTGCTGGCCAAACAAGCTAAAGTATTACTGAGAAAAAAGAAAGACTTGGGAACTGCCAAAGACTGGATACAAAAATCAATTGCTATTAATAAAGATGTGAGTAATCTTGAATTGATGGGTGATTACTATGTTTTAAACAATCTACCTAATCAAGCACTAGACTACTACTCACAGTGTTCCGAATTGATGAGACAAAATGATCAAAGTGCGGATATATCCTACTATCAGAATAAGATCTGGCAACTGAAGTATTAAAAAACAATCAAAAATTACGTTTATATCGCGAGGCCGTCTTAGAAGGAGACGGCCTCTTTTTTTGATAGGAAGTTAAGTATTGTTTTCTTTGCTAAAATTTATCGTCATGTCGAAGAAAGGAAATTTTAAAAACAGGATCGGTGTGGTGTATTCCACAGACGATAGTTTTGATTATACAGAGGAGTCTGAATTAGAAGAAGAAACATTGGCACCAAAAGACCAAAAATTACGCGTAGAGCTGGACAAGAAAAACCGGAAAGGAAAACAGGTGACTTTGGTCACTGGCTTTACTGGTATGACTGGAGATTTGAAAGAATTGGGCAAAATGCTCAAAACCAAGTGTGGTGTGGGTGGTAATGTAAAGGATCGTGAGATTATCATACAAGGTGATATGCGAGATAAAGTGGTTGAAATTCTGCTTAAAGAGGGATATCAAGCGAGGAAGATCTGATTTCGCTCAAATTTTGAAATAAATACTATTAATTTTATAGAGAGCTTTTACAAATGCTAAAGTTTTCTCTATATTTGCACTCCGATTTTTTAAGGATCGCTAAAAGACTAGAAAAATGTCGAAAGTTTGTCAAATAACTGGTAAGAGACCACAAGCAGGAAACAACGTTTCTCATGCTAATAACAAAACAAAGAGAAGGTTCTATCCGAATCTATTCAAGAAGAGATTTTATCTTCCTGAAGAAGATAGATGGATAACTTTGAAAGTATCTTCAACTGCATTAAAAACCATCAATAAGAATGGTTTGGCTGCAACGTTGAAAAAGGCTAAAGAAAAAGGAACCCTTTCATTATAATAATTTAGAACGATGGCTAAGAAAGGTAATAGAGTTCAGGTAATATTAGAGTGCACCGAGCATAAGACTACAGGTCAGCCAGGTACTTCTAGATACATTACGACTAAAAACAGGAAAAATACTCCTGATAGAATGGAATTGAAAAAATTCAATCCAGTTCTTAAGAAATATACTGTTCACAAAGAAATTAAATAACCATGGCTAAGAAGGTAGTTGCAACCCTGAAGAATAAGGATGGTGTAAAATATGCTAAGGTGATTAAAGCGGTGAAAACCAAATCAGGAGCATATTCATTCAGAGAAGAAATTGTCACTGAAGACAAAGTGAAAGAAGTATTGGCTGCGAAATAATTCAGCCCTTTAAGATATCTTTGAAAGTCTCCTGATTGTGTCAGGAGACTTTTTCTGTTTTTTACCTATCCACCGAACTGATTATGGGATTGTTCAATATTTTTTCTAAAGAAAAGAAAGAGACTCTAGATAAAGGTCTAGAAAAATCGAAAGAAAATTTCTTTTCGAAATTGGGTAAAGCTGTTGCTGGAAAATCTACAGTTGACGATGAATTGCTCGATGAATTAGAAGAGGTGTTAATCACATCTGATGTAGGCGTAGATACTACGGTCAGAATCATTGAGCGGATAGAAGAGCGAGTAGCCAAGGATAAATACCTAAATGCGGCTGAGCTCAATGTAATCTTGCGCGAAGAAATTGCAGGGTTATTGGAAGAGAATAATTCTGGAAATGCTTTAGAATTCGAATTACCAGCTGATAAGCAACCATACGTTTTGATGGTTGTGGGTGTGAATGGCGTGGGTAAAACTACCACTATCGGCAAGCTGGCCTCTCAATTCCAAAGAAGAGGAAAATCAGTGGTATTGGGTGCGGCAGACACATTTAGAGCAGCAGCCGTTGACCAACTCAAACTTTGGGGTGAGCGTGTAAACGTGCCTGTGATCGCACATGGTATGAATACGGATCCTTCGGCAGTGGCCTATGATGCGGTGAAACATGCAGTGGAGCAAAAAGCTGACATTGTTATTATTGACACAGCTGGTCGTTTACACACCAAAGTCAATTTGATGAACGAGTTGACAAAAATCAAAAGAGTCATTCAAAAATTTGTTGCCGATGCGCCACATGAGATCATGCTAGTACTGGACGGTAGTACCGGACAGAATGCATTTATTCAAGCGCAAGAATTTACGAAGGCCACAGATGTATCCTCATTAGCGATCACTAAATTGGATGGTACAGCCAAGGGAGGAGTAGTTATAGGTATTTCGGATCAATTCAAAATCCCAGTCAAATACATTGGCGTGGGGGAAGGTATCGACGACCTTCAGGTATTCAACAAGCATGAGTTTGTTGATTCTTTTTTCAATAAGTAAAATCATTTCAACTTATTTTTGAGTTCATTCCAATTATTGATTGGAATAAAGGTTCTTTTTGTTTTATCTGACTTGGGCTGATTATATTGAGCGTAAGTTAAGCTCGATAGAATATGGCTCAGAAAAAAGAAATTCAACTCATAAAAGATGATCCTTGGTTGTCTCCTTACCAAGAGGATATTTCACAGCGTATGAAATTTTTCCGAGAGCGTTTGGAAGAAATTGGGAACCTTTCTGGATCCTTGATTGAGTTTGCTGATGGGCATCATTATTTCGGCTTGAACTATGATAAAAAGGAGAAGGGCTGGTGGTATCGTGAATGGGCGCCAGCGGCAGATGGGTTATCCTTGATAGGTGATTTTAATGGCTGGAATGCAGAGAGGCACCCATTGACTCAAGATGAAAATGGTGTTTGGGGAATTTTTATTGCTGACGACAGCGAGTACCCAATGACTACACCAAGTTTGGTAAAAGTCAAAGTACAGAATGGACTCGCTGATCGAGATCGTTTACCTGCTTATATTCAATCTGCTATTCAAGATCCAAAATCCTACGATTTCAGTGGTGAAGTGAGTCCAGTATCTAAGTACAAGTGGAAAGATGCAAAATTCAAGCTTGATGTTAAAAACCCGATGATCTACGAATGCCATGTAGGCATGGCTCAGGAAAAGGAGGGAGTGGGTACATTCAGAGAGTTCGCTGATTTGATTTTGCCGAGAATAGCCAAACAAGGCTACAATTGTATTCAAGTCATGGCTATTCAAGAGCATCCTTATTACGGATCGTTTGGGTATCATGTGTCCAATTTTTTTGCACCTTCCTCTAGATTTGGAACACCAGATGATTTGAGGTATTTAGTAGATCAGGCACATCAAAAGGGCATCGCAGTTATTATGGATGCTGTTTATTCTCATGCAGTCAAAAATATTGCTGAAGGTTTAAATGACTTTGACGGATCAGATAATCAATACTTTCATAAAGGAGGTCGAGGCTATCATACAGGATGGGATTCTAAATTATTTGATTACAGTAGAACAGAGGTGCTTCAATTTTTATTGTCCAATATTCGTTACTGGTTGGAGGAGTTTCATTTTGATGGATTTCGCTTCGATGGAGTGACGTCGATGCTTTATCACCACCATGGAGAGGGCGTTGGATTTGACCATTACGACAAGTATTTCAAAGAAGGGGTCGATTGGGATGCGATCTGTTTCTTGCAGCTAGCCAATGAATTGATTCATAAAATTAAACCTAATGGGATTTCGATTGCAGAGGATATGAGTGGTATGCCCGGCATGTGCAGACCCATTTCAGAAGGTGGAATTGGGTTCGATTATCGATTGGGCATGGGATTGCCGGATTATTGGATTAAGCTGTTGAAACATTCTTCTGACGAGAATTGGAGCATGAACGAACTCTGGGATGTGATGGCAAACAGGAGATATAAAGAAAAAACAATCGCCTATGCTGAATCTCATGACCAAGCCTTAGTTGGTGATAAGTCTTTGGCCTTTTGGCTTATGGATAAGGAGATGTACTGGCATATGTCAAAAGATGACAAGGATTTGGTGGTAGAGCGTGGCATTGCTTTACACAAAATGATACGACTCATTACTGCCAGTCTAGGAGGAGAGGGATACCTTAATTTTATAGGAAATGAGTTTGGCCATCCAGAGTGGGTGGATTTTCCAAGAGAAGGGAATGACTGGAGTTATAAATATGCGCGTAGACAATGGTCGTTAGTAGACAATGAAGATTTGAAATATCAGTGGCTCAATGATTTTGATCGTGCGATGCTGTCGATTTTGGCTGAGAACGATATTCTATCTGCATTAACAGCTAATCAACTCAATATGGATGAATCGAATAAGGTGATTATCTTCGAACGCAACCATCTGATTTTTGTGTTCAATTTTCATCCAGAAAATTCAGTGCCAGACTATAAATTCCATATACCCAAAAATGGAAATTATCAGGTGATCTTGAGCAGTGATGATCCTGTGTTTGGCGGGCATGATCGAATAGATACCTCCATTACTTATCAGGCTTCTACTTATGAGCATGGGCATCAGTTGGCAGTTTATACACCGAGCCGAACGGCCATGGTATTGAAGAGAGTTTAGAGTCTTAGATGTAAATCACTTAATATATTGATCAGTGATTGGTAGGTGTCGTAGCTGTTGTTTGAATCGCTATGGTCAATATCTGAGTTGAGTTTTTTGAGTACCCCGATTGAGCCGAGCCTAGACCATTTTTTTTGTAAGGGTTCAGGTTTTTTAGCTATTGAAGTTTCTAATCCATAGAGCTGCTTGAGCCAACTTTCCTGTAAAGGATAATTTTTCAGGCCGTCTAATTCTATTAGCTCATAAGAGCAGCTGATAGGTTGGCGGACATTATAAGTTTCCAAGGAGGTTCCTCTTAATTGCTCACTCAAGGATACCAAATCAGCCTTGTTTTTGACCTTTTGGGTCAGTGCTTTCCAACCGCCGAATTCGTCTAATTGTTGGCTGCTGAGTTGCATGAAGTGATTGACAACTTCATGGTCATGAAAGAGTGTATGCCCTCTGTCCTGATTAGTCAGCATCAATTTGAAATCTTCGTTGGTTCTTGATGAAAATATTCTTTGATTTTTATTATCACCCAAATACCAATCGATTGCCCCAGCAAAAGTGGATTGATAGCCTTCTTTTGTCAATTGCTCTGTCAGATCATTGAAATAAATGTTGGTCGTATTTAAAAAAGCACTAGGCTTTTGGCCAAACAGTTTTTTGATTAATGACTGATGCCAGTTGATCTCTCTTTGAAAATGAGATTTAGAAAACAAGCTTACTAAAGAGTGATGATAAGTGCCTCCAAGTAATTCTATGTGTTTGGCTGTTTTTAGTGATTTAATTATATCAGCATCGCAATTGGCTAGTTGCTCTAGAAAGGAGCCGGAAAAATAAATGGACAAAGGTAGATTGGCGTCTATTATTTCTTTTAGTTGTTTGTCAATACCAGACCTGTATTTAGACAAAAACAAGTCCGCTTCGTCAGCAGAAAAATAGGGATTACCAGAGTTGACATCAAAGAATGAAAATTCTGATAAGGGGCATTCCCAATCATAAACTATAGTAAGTGATAATGATTTGTTCATAGCAACGAATCTACAACTGAAAGCACTTCAGCTGCAGATTTTTCCCAACTCAAATTTTTTATTGCTTTCTTATTACTCTTTACTTGTTGCTTGCCTTTTTTATCATCTTCTAATAAAGCGATGATTTGATCGGCGAAGTCATTAGTAGATGCAGGGTTTGCTTGATTGGCTTCTGGTAGTAATTCCGCAGCTCCACATCTATCTGAAAGTACCACTGGAACTCCCGCATCAGCAGCTTCCAGAGCAGTAAGTCCAAAAGGCTCAGAAAATGACGGCATGCAGTACACATCTGCTATGGCATACAGCTTCTGCAGTTCTTGTGATTCCAGATAGCCCGTGATATGAAACCTATCAGCTATGTCACTCCCAGCACCTGCTTCGATTAGTTTTTTGTATAGTTCACCCTCACCTGATATTACAAATCTGGTATTTTGATTTTGTTCATAAATTTTCTCCGCAATTTCCAGAAACTGCATTGGGCCTTTTTGTCCAGAAAGTCGACCTACAAACAGGACTATTTTCTCACTAAAAGGACTCTTGGCCTTAACAGGAATCATAGGAGTATGCCCATGATAAATGACTTGAATTTTGTCTGAAGCAATGCCATACGCTTCGATCATTACTTGCTTAGAATATTCACTTACCGCGATGACTGCTTCAGCAGCTTGCATCGCTTGTTGCTCCAGATCGAATATCCATGATTTGGCTTGACCAAAATTCCGATCAAAATCCAGTGAATGCACATGAACTAGAAGCGGCTTGCCAAATCTTTCTTTCAGCTCCAAAGCGGCTTTAAAGGTAATCCAGTCATGAGCATAGAGTAAGTCATATTCTATTTTCTCGCCTTCTAGCACCAACTCATCAGAGAAAGTAGTGAGCTGCTCATGGAGTTGATGACTTTCTACTTTTTTCATGGTATGAGACTCAGTCACTTCATGATAATCATACGCAGAAAGTTGCGCCTCGATACTTACAGTAGCCAATTCCTTCAACACGCTCAAGTCGGAAAAGGAGGCTGTCTCGTTCTTAGTTTTAGGTTGCCCCAAGTGATCAAATTGCTTTGGCTCAATAATTTTCAAACTTGTCTTTTTCGACAGTTCCTTTGCAATATTAGCTGTAGCCACTCCTAATCCGCTAGTCTGACGACCGGGTGCCCCAGGTCCAAGCATTAAAATTTTTACGCTCATAGTTCAGGTGTTTGATTTTAGTTACTTATTGGGCAGTTGTCTAGGTTTTAATGATCAATTGTTTGAAATTTTTATTTATGATAATACTCGCCACGCCAGCATCGAAATTTGTATTCGATGTAAGGTCTTCATTGTCTACTACTATTTGTGTCGGCAATTGTTGCAATCCATGCAACTTAATTTCATAGGACTGATAGGTAGATTCAAACTCACCTTCTATTTCCTGAGAAATTATCCAATTTGTGTCTTCTATACTTGAGTTTAAAAGCTTTTTAACATACCCAGTGGATGCTAAATAATCATAGCCATCGCCACCGTCTTCATAGACGGAAGATGAGGTACTTGTAGCTGGTTTGTAGCATTCCAACGTCAATGTTTCGAATACAAATTCATCAACATATTGCATTTTGGGTTGTCTTGGAATGATAGCGCCTTGTCTGATGAAAATAGGAATCTGATCAAGAGGTGTTTCCACCTTTATTTCTAGTCCACCATCAATCAACTGATCTGTCCAGTAATTGTACCACTGACCGGAAGTGAGGTACATTTTTCGGCTGGATTTTCCGGGTTCTGAAACCGGGCAAATCATGATATGATCTCCCAAGAAAAATTCTTCTTCTCTGTAAAAGGTTTCTGGATCGATATGACCTTCCAAATGCAAGGACCTAATCATCGGTATGCCCGTTTCGCTGTGATGCTGAAATACAGAGTAGACATACGGCATCAATTCATAGCGCATTTCTATGAAGCGACGAACGATGTCCACGTATTTTTGATCAAATTTCCATGGTTCTTTGTCACCGTGATCTCCAGACGAATGGGTCCTGAAGAACGGGTGAAACACAGCCATCTGAATCCATCGGGTGTACAACTCTCCATCAGGTGAACCGATGAATCCACCTACATCCGAACCAGCAAAAGAAATGCCTGAGGCCGCCAATCTTTGGCATTGAATGTTGGCGATTTTTAGGTGTTCCCAAGAGGCTATATTGTCTCCCGTCCAAACGGAAGCATGCTTTTGAATCCCAGCGTATGCGGATCTTGAGATGGTAAATGGCCGCTTGTTTTTCATGAATTGCTTCTGACCTGCCCATGTAGATTGAGCCATGAGCGAACCATAGACATTATGTCCTTTTCTATGGCTGCCTGGATGCCCGTCAAAATCATGTCGTACATCATTTGGGAAAGTACCATCTTCGAAAGTGGCTGGTTCATTCATGTCATTCCATACACCATCTACACCATCTTCGACTAAACCATCAAATAAAGTAGCCCACCATTCACGAGTTTTTTTCTGGGTAAAATCGGGGAAATGGCATAGCCCCGGCCATACACTGGCTTTCAGCAAGTCACCATCCATTCTTTTGCAGAAATGATCACCTGCCATACCTTCTTGGTAGACAGAGTAATTCTTATCCACCTTAATTCCCGGATCTATAATCACCACAGTTTTGAAACCTTGATCTTTCAAGTCACTGATCATCTGTTTTGGATTAGGAAATTTTTTATCGTCCCAGGTAAAGCATCGAAATTCATCCATATAATCGATATCCAAATGAATCACATCACAAGGAATCTGGCGACTTCGAAATTCATCTCCCAACTTTCTAACTACCGATTCAGGGTAGTAGCTCCATTTGCTTTGGTGATAGCCCAAAGCCCATTTAGGAGGGAGCTGCGGCTTGCCAGTCAGTTCTGCATATTTCCTGACTACATCAATCAGCTTAGGGCCATGGATATAGTAATAGCGCATTTCACCACCTTGGGCCCAATAGCTGCAAACCGTTTTTCTTTCTTTACCAAAGTCGAAAAAGCTTCTGAAAGTATTATCCATGAAAATGCCATATCCAATTTGGCTATGCTGCCCCATATAAAATGGTATGTTCTTATAAACAGGGTCTTTATCATTTCCATAACCATAACAGTCGGTTCCCCATAGTTCACGTTTGGTGCCTATTAAATTAAGTTTGCCTGTTTTATCACCTAAGCCATAGAACTTTTCATCCTGATGTAGCACGCGGGTACAGATGCTGATGTTACCTCCGTAATGTTTATGATCCTGCCAATGGAATCCTTTTTCATCCTCCAAAACTACTGTACCTTCCAGGTTCAAGATTTTCGTCTGAAGTGAGGACTTGTTGATATAGCATTTCAATATATCGGTTTTGATTACAAAGGCAGTCTTCTGGTCTTCAAGTTTGTAATTGGTCTGTTCTGATTTGAACGTGGGATCAATGGCATATGAAAAGTCATCCTCAAAATAGCCATCTATTCCGTGTCTGAATTTTAGAATATCTGCAGCAATGACTCTTATTTCGAGTGAGGCCAATTGTCCATGAAACAAAAATGCATCTCCCTGTTTTTCCCAAGACACGAGTGGCCCGGAAAAAAACTCTTCAGCGTTTTTATCCTGAAATTTTTCTATATAGTTACCAGAGAAGTCACCGACCTCTTCATTTTTGTTTTCTTCTATAATATTTTCCATTTCTTATTTAATCATGGAGAAATTTAGACTATTTTGAAATTGATAGTGCAATTCTATGTAGTAACTTAATTTTAATTAAGTATTGTGGAATTGTGCATCAAAATAATTGAATGCAAAAATAGCCATGATTTGCAAAAAAATATGGAAATACCTATCTGTTTTTTAACAGATTATAGTTTTAACTATATTTGCTTCAATAAAATGCTTGATTCATTAAAATTATCATAAAAACTTAGCGTTGGGCTAGCGCAATTACTTAGATTTTCCCTAAGCATGGCATCAAAAGCAAAAAAAGCGGTACAAAAAAATACAACGCTAGTAGAAGTGGCGTGGGAAGTTTGCAATCAAGTGGGAGGTATCTATACGGTGATTCGTTCAAAAGTTCCTACCATGGTCAATACTTGGGGAGACAATTACTTGCTCCTTGGTCCTAATGTGCATGCCAATGTGAATGCTGATTTTGAACCTAATGATTCTTTGGACACACCCGCCGCTGATATTGTTCGAGAGTTACGTGAGATGGGTTGGGATGTGCAGATTGGTTCGTGGCTAGTTTCGGGTAGACCGACTACTGTGCTATTCAATCCCAGAAGTGTGATGGATAAGTTGGGCGATATCAAATATTTCTATTGGCAAAATCATCATATCTCATTCAAGCAACATGATCCATTGATGGATGAAGTGTTGGCATTTGGCTATATGGTTAAAGAATTTTTGTCCAGATATGCTCGTGTTTGTTTAGATGGGGATCAAGATCTATTGGCTCATTTTCATGAATGGATGGCCGGTACCGCTATTCCTGATTTGCGGAAAGAGCAAATTCCTATTCAAACTGTATTTACTACACATGCTACTTTACTCGGTCGTTATCTAGCCATGAATGACCCGTTTTTCTATGATCATTTGCCCTTTTTGGATTGGGCTGCTGAAGCAAAGAAATTTAATGTGGAGCCTACTGTTCAGCTGGAACGAGCATGTGCTCATGGAGCCAATGTATTCAGTACGGTCAGTGAAGTAACGGCCAAAGAATGTGTGCACCTACTTGGGAGAAATCCTGATTGTATCTTGCCAAACGGTCTAAATATTGAACGTTTCTCAGTATTGCATGAAGTGCAAAATTTACATCACACTTACAAAAAGCAGATTGAACATTTCATTATGGGGCACTTTTTTCAGTCCTATACTTTTGATCTCAATAATACGCTTTACTTTTTTACCTCGGGTAGATTCGAGTACAAGAATAAAGGCTATGATTTGACGCTAGAGGCTTTAGCAAGATTGAATCATTACATGAAAGAGAAGAACATCAACAAAACGGTGGTGATGTTCTTTGTAACTAAACAACCGTATTCCAGCATCAATCAGGATGTTCTCACCTCTCGAGCTATCATGGAAGAGATTGATCATAACTGTGATGCGATCATGGAACAGCTCAAAGAACGTTTGTTTGAAGCAGCTGCCACCAATACGGATCATCGCTTACCAGTGCTAAATGATTTGGTGGATGATTATTGGAAACTGAGATATCGACGAACCATACAGTCTTGGAAGTCTGATCGATTACCCAGTGTGGTCACGCACAATTTGGCGAATGATTCAGAAGATCCAGTATTAAATTTTTTACGTGGTGCTAATTTGCTCAACCATAAAGAGGACAAAGTAAAGGTGGTTTATCATCCAGATTTTATTACTTCAACCAACCCACTTTTCGGAATGGAGTATGGCCAATTTGTAAGAGGCTGTCACATGGGGATATTTCCTAGTTATTATGAACCATGGGGTTATACACCTGTGGAATGTCTGGCTCGTGGAGTTTCGGCTGTTACGTCTGATTTATCTGGGTTCGGCAATTATGTAAAGAATATCAAAAAAGGAAACGAAGCACATGGCATGTATCTGATCGAAAGAGAAGATCAGGATTTTCATTCAGCGGCAGATCAATTGGCGAACAAAATGTTGCAATTCGTGAATACAAACAGGAAATTCAGAATTCAAAATAGAAATAAAGCCGAAGACTTGTCAGAAGAATTTGATTGGAAAAATCTGATCAAGCACTACGATCGTGCATACGATAAGGCCTTGAATAATTACCCAGCCAAATAAAATCGAATAATTCAAAAAATTGAATATGTTTTCAACAGACCAAGAAAAATACATTGAATCACGAGGAAGTGATGTAGCTACTATTAAAAAACAAATTAGCGATTTCAAATCAGGTTTCCCTTTTTTGAATCTTGATCGACCTGCGAGTATTGGTGATGGAATTACAAAATTAAGCGCAAATCAGATTGATGATTATGTGACTAATTATAAATCCATGACGGCTGGGAAAAAGCTTTTGAAGTTTGTTCCAGCTTCTGGTGCAGCTACTCGAATGTTCAAAGAGTTATTCGAATTCCTATCTGATGGGGAACTAAATGCTGGTACAGAAAAATTCATAGCCGGACTTAAAAATTTTGCTTTCTACAGTGAATTGTCTGAAATCCTGAAAAGTCAAGGGTATGAAATGGACCGTTTGATTGAATCTAAAGATTACAAAACTATTGTCAGTACTTTGTTGGATGAAAAAGGTTTGGGGTATGGCAGCTTACCTAAAGGACTGCTGACTTTTCATCAGGAAAGTGGAGCTACAAAGACACCCATTGAAGAGCATTTGGTAGAAGGTGCCAGATATGCATCACAAGACGGTTTGGCAAGATTGCATTTTACAGTTTCACCAGAACATCAACAAAAATTTGAAACTAAGCTTAAAAGTGTCCTTTCTAATTACGAAAGTGAACTAGGAGTAAAATATGAGGTGTCATTTTCGCAGCAAAAAAAGTCTACTGATACAATAGCTGTGGACTTATCTAATGAACCTATTCTTGTCAATGACGAATTGCTGTTTAGACCAGCTGGACATGGTGCTTTATTAGAAAATTTAAATGACTTGGATGCGGATATCATTTTTGTAAAGAATATTGATAATGTAGTGCCAGACCATTTGAAGGCAGATACCATTACATATAAAAAGGCACTCGCGGGTATGTTGTTATCATTTCAGAAGGACTCATTTGATTGGCAAACGCGGATGGCGAATGGTGAGGATTGTCTTACTGATGCGCTGGACACACTCAAGTCAAAGTATGGAATTGATCTGAAATTCTCAGATTCAAGTGAACTAGAAGATTACTTGAATAGACCCGTTCGAGTTTGTGGAATGGTAGAAAATACTGGCGAACCAGGTGGAGGGCCATTTTGGGTGCAAGGAGCCAATGGGGTATCGCTGCAAATTGCGGAAACTGCGCAAATCGATTTGGACAACTTGGCACAAGCAGAAATCCTAAAAAAATCCTCACACTTTAATCCAGTGGATTTGGTTTGCGGAGTCAAAAACTATAAAGGCGAGAAATTTGACTTGCTCAAATTCAGAGATGATAAAACGGGATTCATCACTCAGAAATCTAAAAACGGTCAGGAGCTTAAAGCCATGGAGCTTCCTGGTCTATGGAATGGAGCAATGGCCAACTGGATTACGCTCTTTGTGGAGGTGCCTATCTCTACTTTTAACCCTGTAAAAACCGTGAATGACTTATTAAAGCCAACACATCAGTAGGACTTAACAATTTTTAACAGCAACATCTGTGGGATATGCGTTTTGGGTTTTAAAACTTACCTAAGTTGGATTAGTTTTGTTTGGTTAGTAAAGAATAAACTTCAAAAATGGAAGCAACTGCAAGTGTAGATAGCAAAAAAGAGCATCAGGAGAAAATCAATCAGATTTATACTGAAGTAAATAAAGTAGTAGTCGGACAGAAGTACATGATCAATCGGTTAATGGTTGGTTTATTTACACAAGGACATATCTTATTAGAAGGTGTGCCCGGTTTGGCAAAAACATTGACGGTCAATACTCTGGCCAATGTATTGCACCTTGATTTTAAAAGGATACAGTTTACGCCGGATTTACTACCTGCAGATTTGTTGGGTACTATGATTTACAATCAGAAAGCCTCCAACTTTGAAGTAAAGAAAGGACCAATCTTCGCCAATCTTATTTTGGCAGATGAGGTAAACAGATCACCAGCCAAAGTACAGTCAGCCTTGCTAGAGTCTATGCAGGAAAAGCAGGTCACAATCGGTGAAACGACCTTTCAATTAGATCGACCATTCTTGGTGTTAGCGACTCAAAACCCAGTAGATCAAGAAGGTACCTATCCTCTTCCAGAAGCGCAAGTGGATAGATTCATGATGAAAGTGCATGTAGGCTATCCATCTAAAGATGAAGAACTGGAAATTATGAGAAGAATGTCCAATATGACATTTGACAACAAAGTGGATACGATTCTTACCAAAGAAGATATTTTCGCTATTCGCAATGAAATCAATAGTGTGAACCTTTCAGAGTCTCTAGAAAAGTACATTATAGAACTGGTATTTGCTACAAGAGATCCCGAGGCATTCGGTATGAAAGAAGAAGCCCACTACATACAATTTGGTGCTTCACCTAGAGCTTCAATAAACCTGAATTTGGCAGCTAAAGCAATTGCTTTTTTAGAAGGTCGTGACTTTGTGCTACCAGAGGATATTAAAGAAGTAGCACCTGATGTACTCAATCATAGAATTATACTCAACTATGAAGCAGAAGCAGATGGCATTACTACACATGACATCATCAATACTATATTGAATAAGGTCAATATCAGTATGGTAAAGTAAAAGAAGCACAGAAAACACTTTAAAGAGCAGCTCCAGCTATGGAGCTGCTCTTTTTGTTTTATGCACTTCACATTATCTTAACATTGATAAAACAGTAATAACACATTTCCATCTTCTTTTAACAGAAAGGTAATTGCTACTTCTACACCTGATAATATCACTTGTACAGATTTGCAGTACAAAATTTTGAAAAACTTAATATCAGAATATTTAAAACAAGAAAAATGAAAAAGTTATTAGCACTATTATTCGCTTTTACAACAATGGGATTATTGGTTTCATGTGATGACGATGACGACGAGGATCCAATTGAAAAAACGGCTACGGAATTACAAGATGAAGCAATTGAAGCAGCGCAAGCAGCAGTAGATGGCGTTGCGTCATCAGATGATTCAGCAACTGGAGCATCAGACGAGTCTGTATTTGAAGATTGGACATTGATTGACAACGCTGGACAAACTGGTGGAAGAGTAGGAACTATCGCAGAAGAAATCGAAGTAACTGCAAACATTGAAGAAAATACAACTTGGACTAGCGACAATGTATATGTGTTGAAGACAAGAGTAACAGTATTGGACGGTTTTACATTGACTATTGAAGCCGGAACAATCGTGAAAGGTGATGCTTCTCTATCAGGAGCTAACGCTGCCGTATTGATGATCGCTAGAGGTGGTAAGTTGATGGCAGAAGGTACGGCTGACGCTCCTATTATCATGACATCTACTGACGACGACATTCAGCCAGGAGAATTGGCAGGGTCAACATTAGATCAAGATGACAAAGGAAAATGGGGTGGACTAGTAGTCTTAGGTAAAGCACCTGTAAGTGCTAAAACTGAAGAGCCTCAAATCGAAGGAGTAGATGCTGAAGATAGCAATGGCCAATATGGAGGTAGCGATGCTGCTGACAACTCTGGTTCAATCAAATATGTATCTATCAGACATGGTGGAGCACAAATCGCTGAAGGGAGTGAAATCAATGGATTGACTCTTGGTGGTGTAGGTACAGGAACTACAATTGAAAACATCGAAATCTACGGAAACTCTGATGATGGTGTTGAATTCTTTGGTGGAACTGTAAACTTGACCAACCTTGTAGTTTATGCTGTGGGTGATGATGGAATTGATGTAGATCAGTCTTACGCCGGAACAGTAAAAAACTTTGTTGTGTATGTGGATGAAAACTCTGATGAAGGTCTTGAAATAGATGGAAGAGAAGGTTCTATGGATGATTCTTTTGAATTAACTAATGGATCTATCAAATCTATCGATGGCACTAACACAAATGCTGATTTCAAATCTAAAGCGAAAGGAACAGTAACGAATGTTACATTTGAAGATGGAAAAGTTAAGCTTTCTGCTTCTTTTGATACAGAAACTTATGAAGAGTCTGAAGATGCGGCATCTAACGTGGTTGATGGTTCTTTGAAATTCACTAAAGTGAGTGCTTCTTCTTTCGAAGTATATACTACTAGCTTTGATGATGAGTAATAAGAAAAGAAATTAAAAATTCATTTTCTGAATATAGAGGCTCTGGCAGTAATGTCAGGGCCTTTTTTGGTGATTCACGGAACCTAATTTCTGCAGTATAAAAATTAATAGAATGTTATGATCGTTAAAAAACGATTAAGATGCTTTAAAGGCTATTAGTAACGGTTTTTGCTCTAATGCCCGTACAAGGCGATTTTCATGTTATCTAAATGTTAATATAAGGAATACTTCGTCATGGTTTTTTTAAACATTTCATAAAATTCTGAACATGCACAAGGAATGTGGACGGTCTAGTTTTGCGTCATAATTAGAATATCAGAAAATGAACAAGGTATTATTTACATTAGTATTATTCGTAGCAGCCATTAGCACTTCTATGGCGCAACAAGGATTTTTAAGAGGTAAAGTAATTGATGGGTCAAACGGAGAAGGATTGTTTGGGGCTACGATTACTAAGCAAGGAACTACTCAGGGTTCAGTTGCTGATTTTGATGGCAACTTTTCATTGGAGCTAGCTGCTGGTACACACAATATTGTGATTCAATTTGTTTCTTATCAGCCACAAACCATAGAAGGTGTGGTAATTGCCGAAGGCGAAGTAACTAACATCAATGTTACGCTTTCAGAAGATGTACAACAACTCGAAGCTGTGGTAGTGACTGCAGAACAAATCAGAGACAATGAAGTGGCATTGATGGCAGTTCAAAGGAAATCTGCAAATACCATTGACGGTATTTCTTCAGCGGCATTTAAGAAAGTTGGAGATAGCAATCTATCATCTGCCATGAAGAGAGTAACAGGTGTTACAGTTCAGGGTGGTAAATATGTATATGTTAGAGGGTTGGGTGATAGATACACCAAGACCTCAATGAACGGTATGATTGTACCTGGTTTAGATCCAGATAGAAATGACGTACAGATCGACATTTTCCCAACAGCAATTCTAGAAAATGTGATGGTCTATAAAACGTTTAGCCCAAATCTTAGCGGAGACTTTGCTGGCGGATTGGTAGACATCCAAACCAAGGCATTCCCAGAGGAAAAATCTACTTCCATTTCTTTGAGTATAGGGTACAATCCAGACATGCATTTTAAATCAAATAATGTGTCTTATGATGGGTCAGGTACAGATGTACTAGGATGGGACAATGGACAAAGAGATTTGCCGATAGCCGCCGGAACTAACATTCCTACACTACCAAATGATTTTGTGGCAGAGACTACAAGAAAGTTCGACCCAACCATGGGTGTAGATCGTTCGACTAATTTCATGAATACGGGAATCTCCGTCTTGCATAGAAATCAAATACAAGGAAACAAAGTGACTTGGGGATACAATGCCATATTGAATTACAAAAACACAAATACCTTCTACGAAGGTTTTATCAGAAAGAGATATGAAAAAGATAGAACTTCAAGTGAAGTTTCATTGCTAAGAGATTTTTCAGGTGTTGGTGATTTGAGTTCAAATAATGTCCTATGGAGTGGATTGGCTACTTTGGCTGCAAAGACTGATAATCATACTATTGGTACAACTTTGTTGCATTCGCAAAATGGAGTTTCAACTGCGTTGAAAAGAGAATTGAATTTCTCCACTCTAAATAACCCAACCAATATCAATAATGATATTTTGGCTTATACCCAGCGTTCGATGACCAACAACATTATTTATGGTAAGCATAATTTTGATAAGCTTCGTATCGAATGGACTAACTCACTTTTGTTTTCTAAAATTAGCGACCCTGATTATAGAGATACCAGAATCAATGAAGATGATGGAGAATTTGGATTTAAGAATGGAGGCGATATTAATAGATTTTGGAGAGAGCTCGACGAAATCAATGAAAGTTTTAAAGCTGATTTCACATACAATCTAAATGATAAAAATAAGCTGAAAGCTGGTGGTTTGATGTCTTTTAGAAATAGAGAATTCAATGTTTATCAATACGCTTATGAGCCTATAGAAGTTTTTACAGTAGAATATAACGATGCGAACTGGTTGCTTCAAGAAGAAAATTTGTATTCTTCTACTAATACTGATGGCCTTTACATTCAGGACAATAGTAATGCTTACAACAACTATGAGGGGAGGCAATCAATTTTTGCAGGGTACTTGATGAATGAAATGCAAGTAACACCTAAGCTGAAATCAATCTATGGAGTGCGCGTAGAAAACGTGCAAATGTATTATAGTGGTGTTCGTTTGAATGAAGATAATACTCAATCTGTCTTAGATGATGAAAATACGATGGATAAAACCAATATTTTGCCATCTGTAAGTTTAGTTTATGCATTAAGGGATGACATGAATTTGAGAGGATCATTCAATAAGACAGTGGCGAGACCTTCATTTAAAGAAAAATCTTCAGCATTTATTGAAGATCCAATTACAAGAATTAGATTTTCTGGAAATTTGGATATCAAACAAGCTGAAATCTTGAACTACGATTTGAGATGGGAATATTTCTTTACTGCAAGCGAAATGTTTTCTGTATCATTCTTTTACAAGGATTTCACCAACCACATAGCTCTAGTGTTCTTTCCTAATAGCCCGGGTCAGTTGAAACCAAGGAATGTTGGTGAGGCGTCAGTTTACGGTTCAGAAGTTGAAGTGAGAAAGAACTTAGGAGGACTAAGCCCTGTATTGGAAAACTTTTCAGTGGGTGGTAATTTTTCCTATGTAATCTCTAAGGTTAATAGAAAAACTGTAGCTGTGAACGAGGAAGGTCAATCAGAATATGATAGTGAGGTAGCTTACGAAGGCTCAAGCGAAGGTGTGGAGCAATATAGAGATATGACTGGTCAGTCTCCTTATGTAGTGAACGGATACTTGAACTATGAAAACAATTTCTTAGGCATTACTGGAAATCTTTCTTATAACGTACAAGGCGAGACCATTACTTTTATAGGTACTTCAAACGTGGCTGACGTGTACACCAAGTCTTTTAATAGTTTGAACTTTAAAGTATCTAAGACTTTTGGAGAGGCTGCAAATTCACAGCTTAGCTTTAGTGCCAAAAATCTATTGAATGATAAGCAACGACAAGTTTATAAATTGGGTAACGAAGAGGAGCTATTTTCTCTTTATGAGCCAGGTAGACTTTTCCAACTAAAATACACTTACACTTTTTAAGGAAGTAAGATTAATCAAGAGCATAAAGGCAGCCAGACGGCTGCCTTTTTCATTTTATAAGAGTGAGTTCTTTTTTGTATTGGCTAAGCTTTTTTTGATTGGCTTTGAGTTTAATCTGTAATTTTTCTACCTCAGCTGTATTGGCTTGGAGTTCTTGAGCTAGCTCATTTTTCTTTTCTGGTTTCTTCTCAATTCTCAGTTGAAGCTTGCTATTATCTAACAAGAATTTGTCCATTTCCTGACTGATTTTTTTGGAAACCAATTCATGTTCATTGATCTTTTCTTGTACTAATGCAGTGAAATAGGTCACTTTAAAATCTTTTAATACATGCTTCACTTGATTACTCAATTCATTCAATTGATCTTCAGGCACTCCTTCTTTTACAAGAGCTACTTTCAAAGTGGACTGTTTTAGATTGCTTGGTTCTTTGAGCTGAGATACAAACTTGAGTGGTTCATTAACTTCTTTGCCTTTTGCCGGAACGGTTAGTACAAGATGCGTTTTTTTGTTAAAAATGATAGTCCTTGCATTTACATATCTCCACCATTCTTTTTTTACTTCCTTATAAGGCTGAACGAAATCGGTGGCATATCCTTCAAATTTCTGACCATCAAGAGTGAAATTGGAAGATACTATTTGTAAAGAATAGGTCTGCGCAAAAGAAGATCCGCAAATCGCACAAAATATCATTATGCTAATACAGCAGTTTAGCAATCGGTTCTTCAATGAGAAAATGAAATGGATTTTTGTCATTTTGAATATTCAGATACGAAGATAAAAACATTTCAACCAATCAATAATTCCGCCAATTCGGAGATACCGAAGATTTTAGCTACAATCGAAAGAGATATAATCACTATAAAACGGTTGTTTTTCCATTATTGGATTATTTTTGCCCAAATAAGCTGAAAAATTTTATCTTACAGATTCAATCTTTTTCGGCCGCTATTCCAAATGAACAAGAATTAATTTAGCTACGACCTGAATCAATGAATAATAGCTCTTCTCTAATTGCTAAGGCCAAATATCAATTTGATAATTATGTATCAAAGGGTACCATGACTCTTATCGGAGGACTGGGAATTTTGACACTTATTCTCGTGGTCATCCTTGCCGTCATATTAGTTCTTACTGGATTCGAAGTGGAAACAGGCACAAGTATAGGGTATCCAGAATCTTTGTGGCAAAACATGATTCACATGCTTGACCCTGGTACCCTTGGAAATACGACTGGGGGTTGGTCACTTAGAGTATATCTATTGGCTGTTACTTTGGTTGGTGTAGTGGTTCTCTCTACATTGATTGGTTTGGTATCCAATGGTATCTTGACCAAGCTAGAGGATTTGAGAAAGGGTCGTTCATTCGTGATAGAAAAAGATCATACACTGATCTTAGGATGGTCTTCTAAAATTTTCACCATTATTTCGGAATTAGTAGAAGCTAATGAAAACCTTAAGGAAGGAGTAATTGTAATCCTTGCAGAAAAGGATAAAGTCGAAATGGAAGACGAAATTCGTCTGAAGGTTGGTAACACTGCCAATACTAGAGTGATTTGTCGTACAGGTAGCCCTATCGATATTGACGACATATATATCGCCAACCCATTCAATTCCAAATCTATTATCGTCTTGGATAAAGATAATGAGAATTCGGATTCTCAGATTATCAAAACAATAGTAGCGATTGTAACCAATCCAAACAGAAGAAAAGAACCTTACCATATTACAGCTGAGATTCAGGACAGCAAAAATTATGAAGTGGCTAAAATGGTGGGTCAGGATGAAGTTGAGCTGATCCTATCGGATGATTTTATCTCTAGAATCATGGTTCAAACTAGTAGACAGTCTGGTTTGAGTGTAGTTTATATTGAATTGATGGACTACGATGGAGATGAAATATATTTCTTGGAAGAACCTACTTTGGTAGGACGAACGTTCCGAGAAATCATCTTTGCTTATGAGGACTCTGCCATTATGGGACTCCAATTTGCAGACGGTACGGTAGCCATCAACCCTCCAATGGATACGGTCTTCAACGAAGGAGACCAAGTCATCGGGATCACAGAAGATGATGATACTCTAGTGCCTTCTGGAATAGTGGATTATCATGTTGAGACTGAAAGATTGTTAGAGCGACCAGAAGAGGAGACCAATGAGGAGCAAATCCTTATTATTGGCTGGAATGATCGCGCGAAAAATATTATTCGAGAATTAGATCATTATGCGCCATTTGGATCTACAGTGAAAGTAGTGTCTAAATTCGAAGATCCTGTGACAGTCATTCAACGCATTAAGCCTTCCTTGAAAAATCTAACTGTAGAATTCAAGCGAGCTGAAACTACGGATAGAGAGACTTTAGAGAAATTAGAAATTCCTAATTACGACTATATCATTTTACTATGTTACGAACAGCATTTTCCTGTTCAAGAAGCAGATGCACAAACGCTTATTACATTACTTCATATCAGAAGTATCGCAGAGCGTACGGAGAAGCATCTGAACCTCGTAAGTGAAATGATAGATATGAAGAATCGCTTGTTAGCGGATATTACAAGTGCTGATGACTTTATAGTTAGTGATAAGCTCCTCAGTTTATTGATGACTCAGGTGTCAGAAAATAAGTTCTTGATGCGAGTATTTGAAGATTTGTTTGATGCAGATGGATCAGAGATCTATATCAAACCTGCCACCGAGTATGTCGCTATTGGTGAGCCAGTTAATTTCTATACCATCCTCGAATCAGCTGCCAGAAAGAATGAAGTTGCTTTAGGGTATAGAGTACTTGCAAAGAGCAAAGATCCCAACGCTGCCTACGGCGTAGTAGTCAATCCTAAGAAGTCGGATATGATCCACTTGACTGAGCAGGATGAAATAATCGTACTTTCAGAAGATTAAAAAGAAGCTTGCTGCTTGAGTGCAGAGCGAATTTCGCTTATAGCTTTTTTTCTATAATTATCTTCATTTTGGCTATTGATGGATGTCATATGTTTTACATACTGCATCACACTGTCTTTTTGATTTGTGTCCAGAGTTTTCACATTCTGCATGATTTCTAAGACTGTTGCTAGTTGATCCATTTTCTGTTGTATTTAGTGAACTGATTGAATACTTATTATAGCTACTTCAAAATTAGAGCCAAAAATCAATGAAGTAAATACGCCTTTTACCTAAAATGAAAATTAGGTGGGATACGCATTCTTCTTATTAAATGATTATTGAATTCTATCGCAAATCACTTAATACTTTAATGCTTTTTTGATCTGAGTCAAAGCGTTTTTTCGGTATCGCTCAGTGACCTTCGATGAATAGGAGTACTTGTTTTTGATGTAATCGAGCAAATCCATCTGGTCTTCCTTTTTCAGTGTCCGCAAAGTATCTAGCAGGTCTGGTGTCGTTGAATACGTGTTCATATTTTTCTATGTTTTGGTGCTTAATCAAAAGAACGAATTCTTAGAACCAACAGCCAATGGTCTCAATTATCATTATTTTAATTTATGATTAATTTCAAAGGCTTTTTCTATTTGGCAAATGCGATAATTTAATACTGAGATAAAATATCAAAGTTGAAGACGCGAATATGCGCTGGAATTAGCTAATATTGACTCATATTTAAAACCCAAAATGTAATCCCATGTCGAAGAACATGACTCAAACCATTGATGCTTTTATTCAAAGCATTTCCCAAAGAAATCCCGGCGAAACTGAATTTATTCAAGCAGTTCGCGAAGTAGCAGAAGTGATTATTCCATTTAATGAAGAACATCCAAAGTATAAAGCAGCCAATATATTGGAAAGAATGTGCGAGCCAGAGCGAGCTGTCATTTTTCGTGTACCCTGGGTAGATGATCAAGGAAATAATCAAATCAATCGCGGATTCCGAGTGCAAATGAACTCAGCAATAGGCCCCTACAAAGGAGGTTTGCGATTTCACCCAACAGTTAATTTAAGTATTCTTAAATTTTTAGCATTTGAACAGGTTTTTAAAAATAGTCTAACCACACTGCCTCTCGGTGGAGGAAAGGGTGGAAGTGACTTTGACCCAAAAGGGAAGTCGGACGGGGAAGTCATGCGTTTTTGCCAAAGTTTTATGACTGAGCTATCCAAGCACATAGGAGGTTTTACAGATGTGCCAGCAGGTGATATTGGTGTAGGAGGAAGAGAAGTTGGTTATATGTTTGGCCAATACAAAAGACTGAGAAATGAGTTTGCAGGCGTATTGACGGGCAAAGGATTGCAATTTGGAGGTAGTTTGATCCGAACGGAAGCGACTGGATACGGCACAGTTTATTTCGCGGATGAAGTTTTGAAGGCCCACGGACATTCGATGCATGGAAAGGTTTGTGCGGTTTCGGGAAGTGGAAATGTGGCGCAATATACGATTGAGAAGTTATTACATTTGGGTGCAAGGCCCGTTACCGTCTCTGATTCACAAGGTTATGTATATGACTCAGAAGGTATTGATGAGGAGAAACTAGCCTTTATTAAGGAGTTGAAAAATGAAAAAAGAGGCCGCATCAGTGAGTATGTAGATAAATATAAAAATGCAACCTTCCACAAAGATTTAACCCCTTGGAATGCCAAGGTGGATTTAGCTTTTCCATGTGCCACTCAAAATGAATTGCCTGAACAAGACATGCAAACATTGATTGACAATGGTTGTATTGGTGTATTTGAAGGTGCGAATATGCCAACTACGGAAGGTGCCTTAGACTTGATAAGAAAGAATAGGATCCTGTTTAGCCCCGGGAAAGCATCCAATGCAGGTGGTGTAGCCACTTCTGGCCTGGAAATGTCCCAAAACAGCATGCGATTGAGTTGGACAAGTGAAGAAGTGGATAAAAAACTCAAAGAAATTATGATTTCAATTCACGAAAACTGTGAGAAATACGGTCGAATAGATGACGATTATGTTGACTACGTGAAAGGAGCGAACATCGCAGGATATGTAAAAGTAGCTGATGCCATGTTGGCACAAGGTCACGTATAATTTTTGACAATAACATTGATCTGATTTGTGGTATGAAAAGAACGGATTATCTTTGGCTTTCAAATTAAAATCTAGTTCGATATGACAATGATAATTTTAATTGCTGTTTTGTTTGTGGGTGCGGCTATTTGCCCTTTTGTACTACCAAATGAAAAAGTAAGTAATCATGAAAAAGACTGGGATACCTGGTAGGCCAGTCTTTTTTATTTTCTATCCTCTCTGTCTATTGAATTAAGACCCCTTTTTGGGTATCTTAAAGATACTTTCACCGTAAAAGGAATACTACTTTATTTCTAGGTCTATGAAAATTCAAAATACAAAAGCCCAAATCAGGCTTCCCCTATTTCTATCTATAGCTATTGCTGCTGGTATTTTTATTGGTGCAAATATGACTAGCTCCAATAAAGGAGGGTCTGACTTGGCACAATCTCTTCTGAAATTTCGTGAAATTTTGAATTACGTGGATCGTAATTATGTCGATGAAGTCAAGACGGAAGATTTAGTTGAGAAGGCCATTACTGATATGCTGGAAGAATTAGATCCACACACAGCCTACATTCCTAAGGAGGAACAAGAATACAGTCGTTCGCAGCTTGAAGGAAACTTTGACGGAATTGGTATAGAATACAATATTTTCAGAGATACCATTTATGTAGTAGCTCCTCTTAGTGGTGGGCCTTCTGAGCAAGTGGGTCTTTTGACTGGAGATAAAATTATAAAAGTAGATGATGAAAACGTGGCGGGGATTGGGATAAAAACCCGCGGTGTATTGGACAGGTTGAGAGGCCCGAAAGGGACTCAGGTGACAGTTTCTATTCTTAGAAAGAATAATAAGGATTTGTTGGACTTTGACATAGTAAGAGATAAAATTCCTCAATTTTCTGTTGATGCCTCTTATATGATCGATGACGAAATTGGATACATCAAAGTCAACCGATTTACAGCAACTACCTATGATGAATTTAAATCTGCTCTAGATAAATTAGATGAAGAAGGCCTTCAAAAGTTGATTCTGGATCTCACTGGAAATCCGGGAGGATATATGAGTATGGCGATTCAAATGGCAGATGAGTTTTTGCCAGATGACCCGATGATTGTGTTTACAAAGGGTAAAGAATTTAGATATAACCAAGAACATAGAGCAGGAAATGATGGGCTCTTCGAAGACCGACCATTGATTGTTTTGATCGATGAGGGAAGTGCATCGGCCTCAGAAATCGTTTCGGGAGCGATTCAGGATAATGATAGAGGATTAGTAGTAGGCAGAAGATCTTTTGGTAAAGGGTTGGTACAAATGCCAATCGACTTGTCAGATGGGTCAGAATTACGCCTCACTATTTCAAGATATTATACCCCAAGCGGAAGATCGATCCAGCGCTCTTATGAAGGTGGGAAAGACGACTACTACAGTGATATCTACAATAGATATACCAGTGGGGAATTATATAATGCGGACAGCATTCACCAGAATGATTCGTTAAAATACATGACTGTAAAAGGCCGTACAGTGTATGGTGGTGGTGGCATCATGCCTGACTATTTCATTCCTATGGATACTGCTGGAAATTCTTCTTATCTCAACAGGTTATTTACCACGAATGCCATTAGAGAGTACTCTTTGACCTATTCTGATTCCAATCGGGCAAAACTCGAGGCGGGCGGATTTGACAAATACTTTTCTGGTTTTGAGGTGAGTGAAAATATGTTGAAGGAATTAGTAGCAGTGGCCACAGAAAGTGGGTTGCCATACAATGAGGCTCAGTTTAAGCATTCGAAGGATCTGATCAAACTATATTTGAAAGCTCAGATAGCTCGTGGGATTTGGAATAATGATGGTTTCTATCCGATTTATAATCAGTCCAATGAGATTTATACGCAGGCCATTCAGCTTTTTGGTCAAGCTGAGGCCATCATGGTTCGAAGTAATTAAGCCTTTGCTTTCGAGTAAATAAGACCCACTATTTTATCCATCAGATAAAAAGTAACTGCTAGGAAAAACACATTCAAATGAATGTTGAAAACAAAAAAAGTGAGGCACGATAGGAGTATGAGTAGAATCAAATAACTCATAAATCCAGCTAAGTAATTGGCCATTTTTACGGCTCCGAAGTATTTGGTAATTCGGCTTTCCATGTAATCCCCTTCTACAAATACCATGTAGCTCAAATATGCGTAGCTGACGAAAAGGAGGAGGAAAAACCAAAAATTCACAAAAGTGTCTTGGTATTGAATGGTCAGGAATGCATTGAGTAAAATGAGTGGGCCAGAAGTGATTTCGAATAGAGTTTCATGCATGTCATTTTCGAAAAAATCCCCAATGACTACAATTTTCCCTTCAACGAAATCTTGAATGTCCTGATCTTCCAAATAAAGCAGTTCGCCCATGTTTACCGGATTAAAACCAGCCTCTAAATTTTCAATGTCTTTTTGCAGCAATCGATAGTTCATGATGAAATTGTTTGGCGTCCAATGATCATCAATTTTAACAAGTGCTCCTTTTGATTCTGATGTTACGTTGGCCAGACTCTCATATACCTTCAGAGGGGTAAGTTTGAGCGAATCATGGTGCATGAGCTGATATTTATATACGCCATCGAAGACACTACCAATCACATAATCAGATAAGCCTCTATTTATATTCCGAAAAATGGGATATTCAATTTCACCAAAATCATTCAAATGATAGGAGACGATAAGGTTGTCAAATTTTTGCAATACCGTATCTAAACTGGCATCAAAGGCAGTAGAGTCCAAAAAATGAATATCGCAAATGATGTATTTGGGAGGTTTATCTCCTTTGCTGATGGCTTCTAGGATAACGGTTAATTTCTCACGATCAGTAATCGCTCGTTGACCTACGGGAAATCCAAATTCATCCAATCGATCAATGAGCTGTAAATCATAAGAAGTATTGATTAAGGCAAAATCTTCAGAAGAAGGCAATTCTCGGTTAGAAAATTTAATGGCCGAGGTACTCCAAATAAGGAGTTTTTCATCACCAGCCAGCCAAGGCAGGCTCATGAAATAGAAAGTCAAAAAGATCATGACCAAAGTATTGGCCATGATCCCCAACCACAGAAAAAATCGTTTTTTGGTCATTAATTTGAAGCTTGGATGGCAGCTTGAATGTGCTCAAGTTCACAAGTACCATAGAGTGAACTAATGACCTCCTGAATACTTTGAGCTAGTTCATTCGTGCTTAATGGTGAAAATGAATTTTTTATTGTATTGAATTCTTTATCGCCAACTATCTCAAAATCAAGAGAGGTGATCTCAGTGGATTCCTCTTTCTGACTGTCATAGTAAAAAAGTTTTGAAGCTGAAGCTTGTTTTGGTTCGATTGGGATGCCGTCTACAGCATAGAAAGTTTCTGTATCAAATACTAATTCGCCGTTTTCAACATTCAATTTTTTATTGATACTTTCTCCATTGAAAATATAACTCGCATAAAAGAATCTGGTATCGTCGGAAGGGTAGGAGGTAGAGGAAACCGCAGTCATATATTTACCTCCAACAATTGCAATCGGACCTTCTCCAAATTTCTTCACAAAATCCATTTGATTGTTGATGCCGCCAGCACGAGTACTCATTTTGCCACGAGCAGGTGCCAGTACAGCCGATAAGGTATAGGCCAAATCACTTCCACTTTTCTGTCCACTTTGTTGCTGGATAACATATCTGCCCCTTGAAGAACTCAGTGCGGCTGCTCTTGCATTTGGAGTTTCAAACTTAAGTTTGGCGTCTTCATTCAATTTGTAACCTGATTTCAGATAGCTACCGCTTTTGCTATCATAGATTTTTCCAATGACATGAATGACCGTATAATTTTGTGCTTGTGCGGATTGAAATGCTAGGACTAAAAATAAAATGACAATTCTCATGATACAGTTTTTAATAAATTCTAAAATCATTTTTTACATTTTCTTCTCGAGAAGTAGGTACTTGATTACCCTTGCTTTTTTTGGTTACTTGTTCGCCGACCCACTCTCTCATTTCAGATATAGAATAGCTTCTATCCCGATCACGATCTGCACGTCTGGTGGTGATTCCTTCTATGAAGCTGGCAGTAAACAATCCATTTTCTGAATTCATGCCTTCCGCAGCGAATTCGGTACCGCCCGCCGCGGATATTACTGTCGCACCTGTACCTTTTCTCATGTCACTAAATAAGGATTTAGAAAGCTCTAACGTGTTTTGCAAGCCAAAACTGTTTTCTTTCAATTTCACTATGTTACCAGTCGATCTAAAGGATACTGATCCGCTTTTTTTCGAAGATGCGGTGACGGTCTGAACATCTTCGTCGTCCAGTTCTCCAGAATGACAAGTATCCATGAGTAGGATTTTATTTCTACAATCTATTCCATCAATGAGTGATTCAATTTGCGCATAAGACAACCCTCCGTTAGATGGATTATTGAAGTCCATATTATTAGTCGCAAAGAAATAATTGTAATCCTTGTCTAATACGCCATGTCCAGCTATGAAGATGGCAACCACATCATCCACCTTGGCTTGCGCAATGAATGATCGAATGGCCAATATATTGGCATCAGTTGCCTCCGCATTAATGAGCAATTTGGAATTTACTTTTTCATAAGCACTTGAGCCAGATAAAGTTTCAATCATGTCTTGAGCATCTTTAGCAGCAAAGGCTAAATTATAATCAGATTGCTGGTAGTTGGACACCCCTATGCCAACAATAAAGAGGTCGGGTTTGTCCCACTCGGCTGTGTATTGAATTTCAAATTTCTCTGGAATGGACTCTTGTCCCTTTGAATTAGTTGCTGTCACTTTAATTTCATTGATGCTATTGCTTAGTGCAAATGACAGTTCTTTACTGATGTTTCTATCGGGTGAAACAGTGATTCCTTTCGATCCAAAAACAGGGACATCATTAGCATACACCTGGAGCTGTTTGATTGGGTAATTTTTATCCGAAGCAGAAACTTTTAGAGTAAGTGTTTTTTGATCCGTTTCGAGCGGAATGGCTGTATAATCCAGCTTCACTTCTGGCAAATCGAAGGTGTTTGCTAGGCCATCTTCTGAGTATCCAAGCCTTTTTAAACGCCGATCGTAGGCTGCTTTGTAGGATGCGATCAACTTTTGTGGAGCATATCCAATTCTTTTAGCTATGATGTCAGGGCGATTATATTTTAGCTCTAACTGTTCGAATGGAAGGACTTTATTGTTGTCTTTGAAGGCAATGGCTTTAGCTGCTCCTTTGGATGAACTGTAATACAAGTCGGGCGTATAGGAAATAAAATCATTGTTACCAATTAGAGCCATGCTAATGGTTCTCTTTTTTGATGCCAAATCATAGAGCGCAATTTCGCCGTTCTCATTTGTTGTAATCAAATATTTATTGTCTTTACTGAAAACAGCATCTGTCAATCTTCCATTTTGAGTATCTGTGAAGTAATTGGCATTCGATTTTTTGACAATTAAGTTATAGTTCTCCCAGCTTACTTTATAATCACCGGATTTGTATTTGTCTTCGAAAAGTCGATAGTCGCCTTTTATTTTCTTTTTAGCTTTTAGCTCTCGGATAGACCAAATTTTAGCTGTTCCATCTTCAGTGGCTGCATAGATTTGATCATCATCATCTGGATTGTATTTTACCCAGACGGTTTGCTTCTTAGTTTCCAAAAATGACCTCAGTTGCCTTCCTGTATTATAATTCCACATTTTGAAAAATTCGGTATTGACTGCAGCCGTAACGAACGTCTTACCATCTTCAGAAATATCAATACTGCAGACATCAGATGACCTGTCGAAAGTACGTACCAATTGACCAGTACTGATATCCCAAACAGTGAGATTGCGATCCAGAGAACCTACCATAATATGTTTGCCATCAGGTAAAACATCTACTGCCAAAGCGGGTTGAACAAATCCTTCAAGATCTCTGATTTTACGACCAGAATGGTAGTCCCATAATTTGATTTTTCTGTCATCATCGGCCGACACAATGGTGCGGTAATCAGGAGAAAGAGCCAATGCATTTAGACCCAGTCCGGTTCCTTTAATTTCTTTTACTATTGGTGGAATATATTGAGTGGCTTCTTTTTTTCCTGGCTCTGGAAAGTCAGCATTTTCAATGTCATATACCTTCATGCTGTACTTTTCATTCACAATGACTTTGGTCTGATCCTGATTGAAAACGGCTACCGCGCGAGGATGACTGGATTGCCAACGAATGGGTCTTTTTACTTCTGTAAACTGATTTTGATCTTCAGAGAGTTCAATAATTGAAATGCTTGAAGTGCCTTCGCTCGTCTCTTCTCCTTTTGCCGCAGTCAAGGGTAAAAAAGTGTTTTGAGAGATTAATACTTTGCTTCCATCATTGGTGAATTCGATGTTGCTATAATTCATAATGTAGAATGTGGTCATGCCTTTGCCCACATTGCCTTTGGCTAGATTCATAGCCAGTGCTACTGGTGTCATGATTGTTTTTGCGTAGGCCTGAGCTGCCCCTGATCCTGCGATATGATTGAGCACATCGTCAATGATCTTACCTTTATCCAGATCAACAAGTAGTAATTCTACCCCATTGTTTTTGTAGCCTCCAGATATGATTCTTGTTCCATCTGGTGAGATCCCTATTGCTTGGATGCTTGCATTGAACCCTTTAATGGTTTTCAAGGTGTCACCCTGCAAATTCCAAACCTTTAGCATTTTGTCATCTCCACCTGAGACCATATATTGTTGGTCTTTAGTGAATTTAACTGTGTTTACACTTCCGTCATGTGCCGAGATGGTTGTTTTCACCTGTCCAGATTTGGCATCCCACAATAATAAATTTCCCTCTAGATCTCCTGAGACAAGTAATTGGCCATCATTGGAAAGTTCCATACATCTGACTGGTGCAGTATGAGCATTGAAGGTATTTATATCGACGCCAGTTTTAACATCCCACATTTTTATGGATTTGTCATCGCTGGCAGAGTAGACAGCACTTCCATCAGGCGCATATTTTACGCTATTGATGGCTGCGGTATGCCCTTGTCTGACGATCAATTGGTTTTCTTGGCCATGTGCAGCAAGAGAAATCATCAATGAAATCAAAAGGAAATAGGAGCGTAGCATAGTGAGTAGTTTTTGAATAAAAAATGACTGCTCCGAACATTTCGGAACAGTCTTAACTATGGATTGATATTATAATGCGTAGCTGATGATTTGTTTTTTGTCAGCCTTGAAGAACACCTGACCTGATATAGGGTCGAAGTCATAAGTGGGTTCTTTGTCACCTAATAGGAGAGTTCCAAGTTCTTCTCCGGTTGCTTTGTCTACTTTCACAAGTCCAGAACTTTTCGCCTGTCCACCTGCACCTACTCTCGAAAGAATCATTTTTATATTGCCTTTGGATTTGGATGCGGTGAATAACTTTTTTGCTTCATCCCCAAGCATACTGGCTCCTTTGGAGAGATCTTCAGCCTGTTGCGCATACATCTTTGAATAATAAGTATCTCCTCCATAAGCAGTTTTGTGCTGTGAAGAAGCTGCAGCCGAACTGGCAGCCATGGCTATCATAGCCGCTTGACCTACTCTGAGGGCAATTTTAGCCGCCATACTCATACCAGGTGCTTCCCAGTATTTTTTCCAGCGTAATGATCCATCAGTTTCGAACATGAAGAGATTTTGACTGGAGCTTATCAAATAGCCACCGTCGACTAGTTCTATGCTTGCAGGTTCTTCATCTCCTTCGAATTGTTTGTCAAGCTTTCCAATAAGCACACTGTAATCCCCAGAAAAAAGATCCACATCATACAAGTCGCCATCTATGTACATCAACTCTCGTCCAAGTTCTACTTGATATCTGATGCTTGGTACATCCAGCATTCCTTTTTTGTTCCAAATTTTCTCGCCGTCATACTGAATGACACCTAATCTTCCTTTGGCATCGGAATACATAATTCCGTTACCTACGATACGGTCAATATTAATTCCTGATATTTTTTCATCCCATTTGGCGTCTCCAGTAGCTGGATCAAGTAAAACCAATCTCTTTTCCTTTTGTGTGATGGCTATACCATGATCACCCAAATCGATGACCGTTCCATCCACTTTTTTGACTTTCCATTTCTCAGTGCCAGATTTCAAATCATACAAGCGGAGATTGCTATCATCCTTTGTTACTACACCATAGCTCATGGCTGTCAGCGATGGAACATCTTTGAGCTTCAATTCTTGTTCCCAGAATTTTCTTCCAGATTCCATATCAACCGCTGACAGTGTTCCACTGTTTTTCTTTTTCTCAAAGAAGTATCCGGTGGAAAGGTCGAGACTTAAGTCAAATTTTTCAAAAGTCTGATTTTTAAGAGAAGTGTTGTAGTCCCATTTAATTTTTCCGCTTTTGGCATCCATTCGTGCGATTTTCGTCTTTCCGGGCATAATGATATCTGTACCCACTACGAATGGAAAGTTTTCACTAGATACTTGATCGCTTTCCCAAATCACTTTGGCGCTTGGTAGTTCTACCATTTTGGTCATTTGATACATAGGGGCTCCTTTTTGCATCACATCAATCCAAGAGGCAGAAATAATGACCATTCTCAATTCAGGAATGTAACCTGTTCCATAGTAGTTGAAGGTGGGCATTTCTTTTCCGAAAAACTTAGTAATTGGCATTTCAGCCTTTCTTGGGCTGATTACTTCTTCGCCATTCTGAATATTAACAATGGCGTAATTCTTATAAGCACCATTGTCAGTGTATTTGATTTCAATGAAATCTCCCATTTCAGGATATTCCTCATCTTCAATTACATAAATAAATTGTTCGAAAAGAGCAGAAGGGTCTTGTTTTTTACCGTCAGCGCCTCTGACCCCCTTAGCGCCTTTCATAATGTCGTTACTCCATAGTTTGTTGCCATCTCGAGAGTCGATACCGTGAAGTCCCATGTCACTGGTCCCAACTAACAAGATGCCTGAATCCGTGATTTTATTCCACGCGATTTCTTTTTCAAAGTCAAGTTGCCAAAGCGCATCTTGCGCTCTTAAACTCCCCATGAAAGTGAGGAGGCAGACAACTAAAATTCCATATTTTAGACTGTAAGTTTTCATAATAGTTCCAATTTTTAGATTGTTATACAATAAAATTAGAGCGATATGAAGCTGAGTTCAATCCGTATTGCTAGGTATATTGATCGACGATTAGAGTAGTTTTAGAAGATAAATTCTACCTGATCTTCTTTTTGTCCAAGATGCGGATGAGTTTTTTCCTTGAAATCAAATTGATTGCCTTTTTTGAGAAGTGCTGAAGAGCACCGTGTGCCATAGTTTTCAGTACTTATAAACATAGCTGAAAGTGCACGCTCCCAGTCGAGGGGAATGCCCGTACTTGGCAACTGATCGTTTTGAGCAATTGACCGATCTTGGACTATCTCTAATAGGTCATCAGTTTTTAACAGATCTTGATGAATGAGCTGGCTTATTTTTTTCTTGCCATTTTCTACTTTTGGCCATGAGTCATTGAGTAGAGCATTGCTTAGTCCATAAATTCCAGGAGATAGTTCGGTGATATTACAATTCAGATTATTATAGTACCACAGTGACTCATGATCTCCTACTAGCAGGTTGAATCCATTGAATGGAATTTTGGCAGCTTTAATTTTTTCAAGATAGTCTTTAGGTGAATAGCTCTGAGTGAGAAAATCTTTGGTTAAATCCCCACGGGAAGGTGCTTGGTCATTAATCTGGCTTGGGTCTCTATAGTTAGTTAATGCAGCGAACTTTCCAGTTTTTGTGACTCCCATCCACGTACCTCCAGCGGTGAGATCTTTACCAGCGATCAAATCCAAGGAATCAGACCAAATATGTGCTTGTTGAGTGGGTCTCTTATAAAACTCATCTCTATTGGCAGCTAGGACTAAGTCGTAACTCAAGTGCTTTTTCCATGCAAATAATAGGAGACACATATTTTTTGAATTTAACTGAACATAAAAAAGGCTCTGACTGTGATCAAAACACAAGTCAGAGCCTTTTAATTTCTATTTTTTCATTCTATCTAAAGTCGATTACTTCTGCACCTTGAAATTTAGCCTTGTCGTATGCAAATGTTTTGTCGGTGATAGTTGCATCTTCTTTAAAGCTCAATACTTTGTAAAGATATCTACTTCCAGATTTGTCGAATACTTTAAAGCTTTTCAATGACTTATCACTAGCAGCAATTTCCATTCTTATTTTGAAATATTCTTTGTCACGATCTTCTGGCACCAAATCTACAACGTCTGTTGTTCCATTGTTTTTAGATTCTGTATATACGTACTTGTAACCTTCTTTATAGATATTGAAGATATTTGAAAGAGATATTTCTTCTTCTTCAGGGTCAAAGCTAGAGATGGTAATTTCGTTTTCTTCTTTTAGGTAAGTATAAATATCAGAGCCATCAAATGTAACCTCCTGTTCGTCCATGATTAACTTGTATTTGTCACCCTTAACTAAGATTGTGCCTTTAAACCCTTCGTCTATTTCGTCGCTATCATCTTCCATGGTATAAGAGAATTGAGCTCTGAATGCAGGGATTTTTTGATACTTTTCACTCATAGCATCTAACACTTCTTTGGCTGCCGGATCTTTTTGGGCAATGGCATGAGTGAGAGCTACTATGGTTAGCATAAATAGAATTTGAATCGACTTCATAATGCGTGTAATTTTAAAAATTGTTGATAACGATGGACAAATTGCACATTCCGTGCCAAATATAAAAGTTAATAAAGTTTCTTAAAGACCATTGAGTTCGTTGAGCATTTGTTCGAGCGAGTGTTCATCTGACACTAAAACTTCACGAGCTTTACTCCCTTCAAATGGCCCTACGATGCCTGCTGCTTCGAGCTGATCAATAAGCCTTCCCGCTCGATTGTATCCTAATTTAAGTTTTCGCTGTACCAATGAAGTACTGCCTTGTTGATGCATTACAATAAGTCTAGCCGCATCTTCAAAGAGCACATCTCGGTCTTTAAGGTCAACTTCACCTATTGCACTATCAGATTCTTCTCCTACATATTCTGGAAGAAGGTAGGCCGAATCATATCCCTGTTGATCACCTACAAATTCACAAATTCGATCTACTTCCGGTGTGTCTACAAATCCACACTGCAAACGAATAATTTCTGATCCTAGAGAAAGCAGCATATCTCCCATACCTACCAGCTGCTCTGCTCCTCCAGCATCCAAAATGGTCCGAGAATCAATCTTAGAAGTTACTCTAAATGACAATCGTGCGGGGAAGTTGGCTTTGATAACCCCTGTGATCACATTAACTGACGGTCGCTGTGTAGCGACTACGAGGTGAATACCAATCGCACGAGCAAGTTGTGCCAAACGAGCAATTGGGGTTTCTACTTCCTTACCTGCCGTCATCATCAAATCAGCTAACTCATCAATCACAAGGACGATGTAAGGTAGGAATTTGTGCCCTTTGTTTGGGTTTAGCTTTCGCTCAACGAATTTCTTGTTGTATTCTTTTAAGTTTCTACAAGCCGCATTTTTGAGTAAATCGTATCGATTGTCCATTTCGATACAAAGCGAATTCAGCGTGTGAATCACTTTTTTGGTATCCGTAATAATTGCTTCTTCGGTGCCTGGCAGCATGGCTAAAAAATGCTTTTCAATTTTATTGAAAAGGGTAAGCTCCACTTTTTTAGGGTCTACGAGCACAAATTTTAGTTGGGAAGGGTGCTTTTTATAAATGAGCGAGGTCAGCAGAATATTCAGACCTACAGATTTTCCTTGCCCAGTAGCACCAGCCATTAATAGGTGTGGCATTTTAGCCAAATCTGTCACATATACTTCGTTTGAAATGGTTTTGCCTAAAACGACAGGAAGTTCAGCATTACTTTTCATGAACTTATCTGTAGTCAAGATAGACTTTACATCTACCATTTCACGATTTTTGTTAGGAACTTCGATACCGATAGTGCCTTTGCCTGGGATAGGGGCGATGATTCTTATGCCTAAAGCGGCCAAGCTCAAAGCGATGTCGTCTTCCAGGTTTTTGATCTTCGAAATTTTCACTCCAGCCTCTGGTACTATTTCATATAGCGTGACTGTTGGCCCAATAGTAGCCTTAATGCTTGAAATGCCTATCTTGAAATTGATCAGCGTTTCGACGATATTATCTTTGTTTTGTTCTAATTCCTCTTTGGTGACTTGTACATTTTTCTCTGGGTAGTCAATCAGAAGTTCTGGTGTGGGGTAGATGTATTTTGCTAGATCTAATGTAGGGTCGTAATTTTCGAGTTTGTCAGTTGTTTTTTCTTTGGCTTGTGGTTTTTCAACTTCCAACGCCAGATGATCTTCCTTTTCTACGACTGGATTAACAGGTTTCCTTTCAGGAATAGGCTCCTTTTCAGCTTTTGGTTCGTCTACATCTAATACCAGTTCTGGTTTTTCAGCTTTTTTTGGAGCTGTCTTTTTTATCTCAACATTCCATTCCTCTTTTTCGTCTACTTGCTGAGATTCAGCTTCAGCCTCTTCTTTTTCTACTTCTTCTTTGATGGCTGATACGACCGCTGCAATAGTTTCTGAGTCATCATCTTTTTCTTCTTTTTCAATACCATCTACTTCAGTTTCGTTATCGAATCTGCTTTCTAAAGATGGCATACTGCTCAGACCCACTAGTTTCGTGATGTTAAAAAAGTAGATGGTAAATACAGCTAAGGCAAATAGTAAAAAGAGTAAGGTACCCCAGCCCATTAGGCTATCTAATAATATGGCCAATTCAAATCCGGTTCCTCCCCCAAGAAAACCCCAGATATTGATCTGCTCGGAATTGATCATGAAGTAACCAATAAATATGCTTACCCAAAGCAGGAAAAAAATGGTAAACCAGAATGATTTTGAAATGGGTAGAATTTCTCTATTGAATACTATTTTGTAACCAACTAAAAATAGAAATGGCGGAATAAAAAAGGAGGCTATTCCAAAAAATTGATAGATGAAATAATGAGCGGTAAACGCTCCAAACAGACCCAACCAGTTTTCCGCTTCTAATCCTGAAGCTTTCATACCAGTTTCTGCAATATTACCCATGATACTTTGGTCAGCCTTACCTGTGAATAAATAGGAGATAAAAGCAGTGAGTAGAAATAAGCTAGAAATAAGAGTTAAAAACCCCAGAGACAAATGAAAACGTCGGTCGTTTAGAATTCCAATAGAAAAGGAGGGTATTTTAAACTGTCTTTTTTCCTTGGTTTTGCTCTTAAAAGTATTCTTGGCCATTGATGAGTATTTGGAATGTAAATTAATCAAAATGGGCACAAATGTTAACCCATGATTCGATCATTTAGTACATAGTTAGGCAAGTGCTTTATTGATTTTTGAAATCAGTTTTGGACCTTCATAGATGAAGCCACTATATACTTGGACCAGACTAGCACCCGCATTTATCTTTTCCAACGCTGATTCACCCGAGTTTATTCCACCGACGCCTATGATTGGGAAGGAGCCATTTGATTTTTCATGCAAGAAGCGAATTACTTCTGTGGATTTGGTCTGAACGGGTCTTCCACTCAAACCACCAGCTCCTATGTCCTCCACTTTTGAGGTTTCTGTTTGTAGTCCCGACCGATCTATGGTGGTATTGGTGGCGATCACCCCATCTATTTTTGTTTCATTCACAATTTCAATAATGTCGACTAATTGATCTTCGGTTAAATCTGGAGCTATTTTTAATAAAATGGGTTTAGAGGTGGGTCTCTTTTTGTTTTCTTCCATCAGGGTATTTAGAATGTTGGAGAGCGGTTTTTTCTCTTGTAGTTCTCTCAACCCTGGTGTATTAGGAGAACTTACATTTACTACGAAATAATCCACCACATCAAACAATTCTTTAAAGCAAATGATATAATCGTTGACTGCTTCTTCATTTGGAGTGACTTTGTTTTTGCCAATGTTGCCACCAACCAGAATGTTCGATTTTCTTTTCTTTAATCTTTCTTTGACTACAGCCACGCCATCATTGTTAAAGCCCATGCGATTAATGAGAGCTTCATCTTTTCTCAGTCTGAAGAGTCTTGGTTTGGGGTTACCAGGCTGTGGTTTTGGGGTGACCGTGCCGATTTCTACAAAACCAAATCCCATAGCAGCAAACATATCAATGGCCTCTGCATTTTTATCCAATCCTGCTGCTAGTCCTACTTTGTTTGGAAATGTCAAACCAAAAAGCTCAGTTTCTTGTCCATTATTTTTTTGGCCATGAGCCAATGAAAAAAGTGTTCGCCCAAGCGGAATGGCATTGATCACTTCCATCATGAAAAAAGTTAAATGATGTGCGTTTTCTGGTTGAAATAGGAATAAAAAGGGGCGGATGAGAGCTTTGTACATGGTATAGAATTGTCAGCCGCAAATGTACTATGAATGCTACTTGGCTGACAACTGCTCACACCAAAAAATGATGGAATTCTACTCTTTGATAAACCTTGATTGAATGACTTCAGCATTTGAAACCATTTTCAGCATGTATATACCTGGCTGAAGGGAAGAAATATCGATCTGACTATGACTGACATTTAGTGCCATTCGTTTCCCTGAAGTGCTGATTACTTCTACGTTGCCAAATGGCGTGGACGATTGGATATTCAATACTTCTGTGGCAGGGTTGGGATGTAAAACGACGGATTCGTAATCCAAATTTACTGAAGCCACAGGCGAATACTCAGTGTACCCATCAAAATCGACCATTTTTAATCTATAGTAGGATTTGCCTGCCAAAGGACTAAAATCCTTCCATTCATAGTTGTTGATGGTCGTAGAATTGTGCTGTGAACTTATTCTGTCCAAGGCAGCAAAATGATTACCATCCGCACTTCTTTGAATTTCAAAGTAGTCATGGTTGATTTCTGAGGCAGTTTCCCATTGAAGTAGATTATAATCTAACTGGTTGGTAGCTGAAATAGAGATGAGCTCTACTGGTAAAGCCGATCCATCTGCAGAAACAGTAAATGAGCCAAAATTGTTCAAATCAACAATGCTGATGGATCTACCACTAGCATCTTGGGGGTCGTTGATAGCCGTCCAGCTTGACCCCGTATTTTGGTAAACGTCCATGGGGTTAAGGGTAAGGCTATTGTCAAATGGAGATACCCAAATAAAATCAATATCAGTATCTCCAGAAGGAGCTATCGTAGAAGAAATCTCCCAAACTGCAGCAATCGATTCTGCAGGTGTACCATTAACGATAGCGCTAGAGCCAGTGGTGCGGCTGATGGTCACTTCGCCTACATCAGTGCCTATGTCAAAATTGGCTCCCAATAAATCTAGTGCAGAAGAACCGGCTCCTGGTGATCGAGGTTCCATTGTGACGATTCCGGTTACGTACGCAGTGCTTGATTCTACAATGTCTGAGGCCGACGTACTTAGCGTGATTGAACCAGATGAAATATTAATAATAGAATTGGTAAGCGATAGGTCTCCATGCACCAACAAGTTGCCAGCTATATTCAAAGTTTTATTGCCACTTATGGACAGATCTGTGATTTCTGGAGTACCTGTAAGTACGGCATTTAAGTCCTTGGTCAAACTAATGGCGTCACCAGTGTAGTCACCATCATTAATATATATGGTGCCTCCTTCGGTGATCGTGTTATGACCCTCTTGATTTCTGTTGACAGCTAAAGTCTGAGCGCCTAGACTAGTCACATAATATTGACTTGCATCTGGTTGAAAGCCACTAGTACCTGCATCTGTGTCTGTACCAGAAGCCAAATAAGGCGTAAAGTCTTGATTGTTTACCCAACCTGCTATAGTGCTTTCATCTAATGAGTTGAAGTAATTGCCTGAGAGGTCAATTCCTGATCCTACTGCTATATTTCCATTATTATTCTGGTTGATATCGGAGGCTGAAATGGTAAGGGAACAGTTGTTGTCCAATATATTGAAACCATCAAACTGTGAAGACAGTTGTGCTGAGGTCGTAGGACTGGTGAAGAAACAATTGGTAGCTGTGGCTGTGCCATAAGCATGTGCATACATGTGGTATCCATTGCCATTGGGGTCAAACCCATTATGGGCAATGGTCGATTGGCTGATATCCAGCGTAGCATTTCGTCCACGAACATATACCCCTCTATTTTCATTGTGATGGATATAGCTATTTGTTAACGTAGCTGATACGCTGATACCATCTTCATCTGTGCCATCGTAGGGACCACTACTTTGAAAATCTGCTATGTAAATGCCTGAATAGTCGCTTTGGCTATTTCCGGTACCAGACACCTCTATATCATCCATAGCAAGTTCGATATCATCTGCTGTGGTGGCATTTCCGGTGACAAAAGCGTATATGCCTGCTTGGGTGTCAGGTTGGGCCAGACCAGCACCGGGACCATTAAAATCACTAACGGCTACACCTGAAAGGCTCACATGACTTGGCGCATAGTCACCCACAAAAGCACTTACATTACTTATTTCGATGCCTTTGGTACAGTTTGTAATGGCAATATCTGAAATAGAAAGATTTCCAGCTGAATTATCGGCACCATGTACCATGATTCCATATGACGCGCCATTGATTACTAAGTTGCTCACTACATCTGCTAATGAGCCATTGAGGTCGTCTAGTAACACACCAATACTTGAGCTTGGTGTCGCGTAAAAATCAAATGGGTCAATTAAATTGGCCATGTTGATTTGATTGTGATTGATATCTACACCACCGGTGCTTGCATTGTATATGAATATACCATTAGAATATGCATTGATCACACTATTTTGAATGGTGAAGTTGTTGTAACCAGAACTGGAGATGGCAGTTTCTGTATTATCTGAAAAATCTGAAAGTCCTAGCTGAAAACCGTCGATCGTAACATTGTCTGAGGCAATTTGAACGTTGTAGGATAATCCATTTTTAGTAATAATGGTTTCTGCTCCTCGACTATCATTACCTGAAACAGCTGCATTGGCACCATTTAAGGTCAGCGCCTTGCTGATAGAGATTGATTCATTGAATGTACCACTGGCTACATTAACAGTTCCTCCAGTAGAAGCCAGTGTAATACAACTTCCTATAGAAACGCCGCTATTTACATTCACTATATCAGCAGTGACATCAGTGAAAGTAGGTAAGGTATTGATGGTCACTTCGCCAATTACTGGGCTACTGGTTCCTGTGATGGTAATGGATTTGTTGATGGTAATGGCTTCATTGTAAGTGCCTGCAGCAAGGTGAATAGTTCCGCCATCACTGACCAAGGCATATCCAGAGGATAAAGTAGCCTTGGGTGTGACTAAGGAAAGCCCATCTGCAGTATCATCGCCAGCACCATCGACATATACCGTAGCAGCACTCGTGAAGTTGGAGCTTGTTCCTTCACTGGCTAGAGTAAAACGATTGGGTAACGGATTGATCACATTGGGTGGAGGGTTGCCAGAACTTAGCGGTGAACTACCACTTCCCCCTATATTCACCCAATAGTCCACAATACTGATGTTTTGCAATTGTGCTATTCGAACTTTATCGGGTTCAGAAATTTGGTCAGCTTCTTGATAGCCCACAGTTACCTTATCTAAGTCAATTATCACCCCTAAGGTAGGGTCGACAGACCAGTAAAATTGACTTGACACCATGTCCAGCGCATTGAGTATCCCTCCTCCAATGAGAAGGCCATCTCCACTGGGGTCAGCTTCAATAAACTCAGCTTGAAGAGAGGCAGCGCCTGTATGATCCATACCCTCAAATATTATAGGATGGTACTCACTTTTTCCTACGGGAAATACAACTTTATTACCTATCACGGTGGTGGTGACAGAAGCACTCATGGGTCCTTGCACGTAGCTATCATCATTGCCCGGTAAGGCTGTTAATCCCGTAAAAATAATTTCATGAGTACTGCTAGTGTTAAAGAGGCCATTGGTTAAAAGAAGATGTTCGGTTGATAAATCCGCACCTAGGGTAACCGTTCCGTTTGGACGGTCTATGGACACTCGTTCAAAATCAGCACTTGTGATCAAGGATGCGATATCTCCATTGCCTTCTATAATTAACCCTGTAGTTCCATCGGCGGTTATTGCCCCGCTTCCGGAAGTTGTGCCATCAAGAATAATATTGAAATTATTTCCAATATCTAGGTCGTTAGTCAATGCCAAATCTCCAGAAATCGCAATATCACTAGACATCAATAGATCTCCTCCATTTACTGTGAGATTTTCAAACGTAGTCCTCGATTCATCGTTCAAATAACCAGCACCTGGTGAAATGAGGGTTACTGCACTTGAAATAGTGGTGGTGCCCGAAATGGTACCTGAAGGCAGATTTCGGATGGTTGGATTTCCCCCAGCTAGTGCTGCCGATAAAGTTGCATAACTATTGTTGGCATTGTCTACGATTTCATTGGCCAGATCATTGGATTGGGTAGTGTTGGCGCCACTGAAATCGGCAGTTGATACTGTAGCGCCGCCCCAATAGTTGTACTGAAGATCTAGTGTTCCATTGTTTTCTTCATTCACAAAGCTGTAAACGTCATCATTCCCAAACGAACAGTGACTAATCGAAACAGTACTCATGTCGATTCCGTCATTGTCAACCTTATCTACTTCACCAAATCGTATGTCGTTGACCAGCCCATTGATGATCACACCTTCTAGAGTGACATTATCAAGTGAAGCAGCTGGTGAGTTGTAAGAGGATGCATCCGTTCTGGCTTTGATGGTGATAGCAGCAGCGCGGCGATTCTCTGGGCTACTGCCGATGTTGTTGGATCCAATGGCTCCGCAGTCAAGTATTCTAGCATTACGAATGGTGATATTGCTATAGGCTTTCCATTTTAGGTTGATGTCAATTCCTGCATTCCAGACATAATCTGATCGAACGCCACTGCCTATCACTGTGATGTTTTCGAATAGGGCGTTGTCTAATTTTTCTACATAGATGCCTTTATCAGTATTGTTATTGAATGTACAGTTTCTAAAAGTGACGTTGGTGACATCGCCAGTATTGGTAGAGGCAGCATACGCTGAATAAAAACCAATTCGACCGTTATCCATGGAGGAATTGGTGACAGAAAGGCCATCCAGGTCTGTGTCATCATCCAGCCAAAGACCATAGTTATTGTCATTTAGGTTGCAATTGGATATGGTAAGGTTCGTCAGTGCAGCACTACTGGTAACTCTGATGCCTCTACTTGAGTGGCCTGAGCAGTTCACATTTTTTATGGTCAAGTTGGAGCCATTAGCTGTGATACCGGTAGTGCCTCCTTCAATTTTAATATTTTCTATCGTGATATCGTCACCAGAGACCGTTATGCCTTGTACGATAGATATATCTCCTTCACCGATTAAGTATATGCCATCATTAAGAGTCGTAGATGCATGTAGTCCAGCGCGGAGGTTGATGATATCACCAGTAACTATTTGAGTCATGGCATAATCAATTGTGGCACAAGGCGTGTGAGGGTTGGCGCAGTCCGAGGCATCACTACCTGTAGGATTCACATAGCGGTTGGTTTGTGCCTGAGAATAAAAAGAGGATAATATAAGAAACAGAAGAGCAGCTTTTCTTAGTAAAGCGGTCATGGCGGATTATTTAGGTGGTCTTTAGCTGAGGTATGGCTCAGTCAAGGTATTAGGTAACTAAAATAATCAAAAAATCACAAAATATTGGAGTGAACCCCTATAGTAATTGTAAGTGAATGAGGCATTGAAATTTTGCCGAATACTTTTTCTTCAATTGAATTTATAAATACTAAACCTTTTTCATTTTCGGCTATCCCACTCATTGCTTACAATAAAGGAATCATTTGAACAAGTCGAGGTCAACTCCTCGGATGAAAATCCTTGATGATTTGTTTTAGATAATCACGATCCAAATGCGTGTAGATTTCTGTGGTAGTAATTGACTCATGACCAAGCATTTCCTGCACGGCACGTAAGTCCGCCCCTCCTTCGATCAAATGTGTGGCAAAGGAATGACGAAAGGTATGCGGACTAATTTTTTTGTTCAACCCAACCTTGATTGCTAGGTTTTTGATGATCGTGAAAATCATCACGCGTGTCAATTGTGCCCCCCTTCTATTGAGGAATACAAAATGTTCATGACCTTTTTTAATGTCTAAATGGCAGCGTACGTGTTCAATATAGAGGTTGATGTGTTTGAGCGCTTCGCGTCCTATTGGAACCAGGCGTTCTTTGTTGCCTTTGCCAATCACACGCAAGAAACCAATATCTTCTAATACACAATTCAGTTGCAGCCCCACCAACTCTGAAACTCGGAGCCCTGAACTATAAAGCGTTTCGAGCATGGCTCTATTTCTTGGCCCTTCTGGTGTGCTGTGATCTATGGCTTCGAAAAGAGAATCTATTTCCTGTACATTGAGTGTATCTGGTAGTTTTCGACCCAATTTAGGAGCTTCTATGAGTTCGGAGGGATCTTTGTCCAAATCGCCTTCAAAAACCAGATATTTAAAAAAAGATTTGATACCAGAAACAATTCGAGCTTGCGAATAAGCAGACATACCTAATTCATGAATGTATTCTAGCAAGTCCCTGATATCCGTATCTGTAACTTTCAAAGGCCCGTTATCCTTGCCATTCAATGTCAGAAATTGTTCCAACTTAACAATATCCTGAACATAAGCCTCTACCGAATTGGGCGCAAGAGAGCGTTCCAATTGTAGGTAAGATTTGAATTGACTGATGTGAAATTTCCAGGACATTAGGGGAATTAATTAAGGTCTAGTAAAAATGAACTATTTTAGAAAACTGTGCAACGGGTTGGTGGACTATCGAAAGGAGTGGACTAATTTTGAACACGGATAAAAGAGACAAGAACAAGAGCCAAGACGTATGGTTCAAAAGTCTTGGCTCTAAATTCTAGCCATCTTGATTCTTAGATTAATGAAAATACTCATTCTCAACGGTCCCAATCTCAACCTGCTAGGCAGACGAGAACCCGAAATTTACGGAAGCGAGACTTTCGAAGATTATTTCAAGCATTTGAAAGTGAAATTTCCTGATGTGCACCTGGATTACCTGCAGTCGAACCACGAGGGTGTCATGATAGACAAAATCCATGAAGTGGGTTTTGACTACGATGGTATTATACTAAATGCCGGAGGATACACCCATACTTCTGTAGCCTTAGCTGATGCCGTTAAAGGTGTGACCACGCCGGTGGTTGAAGTGCACATTTCAAACGTGATGGAAAGGGAGAAATTCAGACATCATAGTTATCTAACTCCCGTGTGTGTGGCTCATTTTATAGGGCTAGGGCTCGATGGTTATAAAGAAGGCATCCAATACATTTTAAACAAATAACTCATGCAACTCAATTTCACCCAAATTTTGTCCGTTTCATTAATCTTGTTTTCTATCATTGATATACTCGGCAATATTCCGATCGTGATCAATCTCAGGAAGAAAGTCGGCACCATTCATAGTGCTAGGGCTACTATTGTGGCTGGTTTGATCATGGTTGTTTTTCTGTTTTTGGGAGATAAAATTCTCGGCCTTTTTGGGATAGATATTGGGTCGTTTGCCATCGCTGGGGCGCTGATCATGTTTTTGATTGGAATGGAAATGGTTTTGGGTATCGAGCTGTTCAAGGCAGACGAGGAAGAAGCAAAATCTTCATCTATTGTACCCATTGCTTTTCCGTTGATAGCCGGACCTGGTACTATGACAACATTAATCTCACTTAGGGCAGAATATGAGTTGAGCAATATTTTGGTAGGTATTGTGGTTAACCTGATACTTATTTATGTGGTGTTGAAGTCTTCAAGTTGGCTAGAGAAGAAAATAGGACACGCAGGTTTTAATGTAATTCGTAAGGTATTCGGGATCATCCTTTTGGCGATTTCTATCAAATTATTTAAAAATGGAATTGCCTTTTAGATTCAACGTTCTGAATTCAAGGTTCAAGAATTTGGTTTATTCCATCAGCTTTGAGCAGGATTAAATTTTTTAACTTTCTACTTTAAAACTTTCAACTAAAAACCATGGTCCAACCAAGCATCATCATATACACCGACGGTTCATCACGAGGCAACCCAGGTCCAGGCGGCTACGGCACGGTACTCTTAGCCAAAGGTCATAGAAAGGAGCTATCAGAAGGTTTCCGCAAAACCACGAACAATCGAATGGAGTTGTTGGCTGTCATCAAAGGACTAGAATCTCTCAAAGTGATCAATGCTGAGGTACTGATCTATTCAGATTCTAAGTACGTGGTAGATGCGGTAGAAAAAGGGTGGCTCTGGGGCTGGGTGAAAAAGGGATTTAAAGCCAAGAAAAACAAAGACTTGTGGGAGCGATTTATTCCAGCCTATAAGCGCAATAAAGTCACTTTCAAATGGGTGAAAGGCCACGCTGGCATCCCCGAAAACGAGCGCTGCGACGAACTGGCCGTAGAAGCCGCCTCTGGCTCTGACCTCCCAGCCGATCTGGCTTTCGAGAATGGGATTAATGATTTTTAGTAAAAATTCAGAAAGCTTAATTATGAAACATTTTTCTTTAACACTGATTTTATCTCTGCAACTATTGTTGTGCTTTGGAAATGGATCTGTGAAAATAGAATTTTCTCCAGGTGTTGACGGAGATTATGATTTATTCTTGAAAGAAGCATTTGAGAAAGCATCATATAATGCATTTGTAAGCTATTCAAATGAAAAGGAAACTAGGGACTATGATTTTAGAGTTACTTATTCCAAAGAAAAAAAAAGTATCAAGGTTTTACTATTCAATCGGGAAAATGAGTTGATTAAACAATCAAAACAGCAAGTCGCTCGCTTAAAAAGCTGGAAGTCTGTTGAAGCTGCAGTTTCAGAGTTTTTTAATCAAGAAATAGATATTTCTGAAGGCAAACAAAAGTCACCTCCTGATTTTAATGCTTCGGTGAAAGTTTCGAAAATTGACTCGGCAACATATTTAATTACTAGTCAAGGAGCGGCGGCTAGTTCAATAAATTCAGTTGAAGAAGATTTTTTTAGAATATCTGATTTTTTGCTTTCTAGTTATAATTTTTATTTTGAAAATTCAAATTACCATTATCAGACGGGATCAGGTTTAGCTGTTTATGACCATGTTGGTAAGCAGACCATGGGTATTGTGATTGGGGTCAAAGGAAACGAAGAGTCAAAAAAATTGAAGGAATTACCTAAGCAGTTTCAAAACTATTTCAGCAAAAAAATTGATCATCCAATCTTGGTTACTGATTCGAGTGTTGAAGCTAATAGATCAAGTACTGGAATTATACTTTTCCGCAGTACTGGATATAGTTTTTCTGCGAGAGATTTTAAAATATTCATTGATGGTCAATTGAAATGTAGCCTAACTAATAAAAGTTACGTGTATCTTCCTTTAAATGAGGGTGTCTATTTTTTAACTGTTCAATTGGGAGGTAAGAAAGTTAAGGCAGGAACAAAATCAATAAGAGTAGACGTAATACAAAATGAAATAAGCTATTTGGAATCCATGTTTGCCGATGGATTCGGTGCTGTAGTTACTCAAGAGGTCGAAGAATTAAATGCCTCTAGATTAAAGAGTGATTTAAATAATCAGGTTGGTTGTGAATAAATTTTCTCTTGCCTTTGTTGGTCTTGTGACCAACAAGCTCCACTCCACTTAGATGCAACAAAAAACCCCTTTACTAAGGGGGAATAAAATTCCCTCTTTGAAAAGAGAGTTGGGGGAGATTGATTTCACTTTCTTAGCTGTCACATCATGTGATAACGATCAGCTATTTTCGTAGTATGAAGGTAAAACACCTAAAACCCGACCCATCAAAAACCATCACTTGGGCAAAAGGCATGAGTCAAGAATTATTCATTTACCCTCGGACAGCTGACTTTCAGAAACGAGATCTCTTATTCCGAATCAGTCTGGCTACTGTTGAAGCGGAAGAAAGTGATTTTACACCCTTACCAGGCATTCAAAGAACTTTGATGCTACTGAAGGGCAAACACAAGCTGACCCATCAAGGCCACCATACAAAAACATTGATGCCATTTGATCAGGACAATTTCATGGGAGACTGGCAGACCTCAAGTCAGGGGAAATCCACCAATTTTAATTTGATGTGTAGAGCAGGCACTTCTGGCATTTTGAAGCATGTCAAAGGAATAGAAAATTCAGAGACAACTTTTGAACTGAAAGCGGATGTTGAATTGATTTACCTCTATGTTGGTAGTGCGGACTATAATGGAGAGGAATTTATGCCGGGTGATTGTTTAGTCATAGAAAATAGATCACGCGAACAATTAAAGATTGCTTGCGTGAAGGATTGTGAATTCGTCCAGACTTCGGTTACCATAAAAGAGACCTAAAAATAGAGCCCAATACCGCCATTGCTGATGATACGAACAGCTCCTTCCAAATAGTCTCCTTGCTGATATCCTAATCCAATACTCAAGTTCAAATGAAATCCAGTTTTATAATTTCTTTGAATACCCCATACTGGCCCGACAAAGAAGGAATTTTCATAACTTTCATCATAATAATCTCTGCCTGTATCGTTGATAATCCGATCCATATAGTAACCCGCCGCTAAGGCAAAATAATTCCCTGAATTAGGCCCTAGCTCTTTTTTTACGGACTTTCTGTTGTAATAACTCCTGATTTCACCAGTCACAAAAGGGGCTATATAAAATTCGTACTGCGTGCCATCTGGAACAAGCGTATAAGTAGCCACTCCAGGCTGTAGTCCAGCAATCAAATTGATGGAGTGTTTATCCGCTAGTTTTTGTTCCACTGAGATTCCAAGAGCTAAAATGGTTACCCGAACCTGAGTGGACTTTAGTTCAGGTGCGATCGAGTTTTGGCTGTAAGCCAGAGTGGTAGCAGTCGTTATAAAAACTAGAGCAGATAGGATTGATTTGAGCATAATATTTAGATTGTTTTAATAAGGACACCTGTAAGTCTATTTACCCCCTAAGCCATATCGAAAATGTTTAATTTCGCAGTCTCTCGATCAGCCTTTTGATTATGCCCAACACTTATTTCCAATTCAAACTATTCACCATTCATCAGGATCAATGCGCCATGAAGGTGAGTACCGAGGCTTGTATTTTAGGGGCTTGGGTACCTGATATAAAACCAAAGCGCATTTTGGATATTGGCACAGGAACTGGGTTATTGGCTTTGATGCTGGCTCAAAGAATGGATGGGCGAATTGATGCGGTGGAATTAGACACCAAAGCTGCCGAGCAAGCAAGCCAGAATGTGCTTGAATCCAAATGGAGTAAGAGGATTAAGGTCATCAACGAAAATATTTTTAAATGGTCAAAATCATCTGATTTGACCTATGATCTGATTGTGTCCAATCCGCCTTTTTTTACGAATAGTCTGAAGTCAAATATTAGTACGAGAAATCTGGCCAAACATGATTCTTCCGATTTCAGTAAGGAAAATTTAGCGACAGTTTTGAAAAGCCTACTTTCTGAAAATGGTAGTGCCTATGTGCTTTATCCTGAAATGGAATCAGAACAATTTAAAGTTGAAGTAGAGAAATTCGGTTTGTTTTATCAACAAGCATTGGTCATTAGAAATCAGCCAAAAGGACCTGTTTTTCGAGTAATTTCCAAAATTACTAAAAGGATTCAGGCGTGCGAACCAGATTCTTTAAACATAAGGGAAGGTCATGTGCATTCGGCCGCTTTTGAAAAACTTTTGTCTGCGTATTATTTAAAGTATTAACTCATCGATCTTTTCACCATCAAAAACACCGAAATGGATACCGTGGTAAAGAGAATGAATGAAATCTAAACTAGCACGTAAGCACAAAAACCTTTGACTAAGGATTTGAAATTCACTTTTTGAGTAAAAAATAAGCTGACGCCAATTAATTGATAAGTAGTGGCTAATAAGACAATAACTGCGTTGTTTTTGTAGCCACTAATCGCAAAAACAAGAAAACCGACAATATTAAATATAATGGTCTGCCCATGTGTAAAAAAGGCTAGCACTGTACTTTCAAGAATATTGAATTCTGAATTTTTGAACCATAATCTGGTCCAAAAGCCTGCAAATGGAACCATCAACACAGCAATGTATTGCATGTTGTTATGAATTTTACCTTGAACCATTTTGGCCAAAACTTTGGCTTCCTGCGATCGAGTAGAGCCAGTCTCATCAATAATGGAGTCTGAAAGGTTGTCTGTTTTTGGGAAGTAATTGGAAACAGAGAACCCTAATATTTTGATTAGGAGCAATAGAATGGCAAACATCAAAAAATAATAACCCACCGGCCCTACATACATTTCTCGGATGCCTTTGATATATTCTAACGTTACGGTTCCGGGGTTTTTGAACAAACCAATAACTGTTCGTGAAAAAGCGCCATCAAGCCCATAGATGCGACTAAAAAAGTCACTAAAAATGATTTGAGTGTTAGTCTGGCGATGTCTTGTTTCTGTCCACAGTTTGAACAAAAGTTTCCTTCAACTGATGTGTCGCATTGGATACATGTTTTCATGGATTTAAGTCTAGATGGTTATTCAAGTATAATCAATACAATTTAGACACAAAAAAAGCGAGAGATTCACACCCCTCGCTTTTGTAACTTTTAAGAAGTTAGCTCTTATTTCAGCTCTTCCAGTTGAGCTTCTACTTCAGCTTTGGTACCAGTCAGTGTGTCGACTTTCACTACTTCTTTGCCATCCAGCATTGACTTCATTTCAACGATAGCGGTAGTGCTAGCTTCTTCTCCGGACATCATCACCTTCACTTCTTTCCTAGCTTCTTTTGCTGCACAACAAGCCTTTGTACAACCAGGTTTGCAAGCTTTCACTTCACCTTTAGCAGTACAACATGCTTTAGTACATCCAGGCTTACAAGCTTTTTTATCCATTTTGGCATGACAAGCAGCAGTGCATGCACCTTCGTGCTTGCATCCCATGATTTCCATTTTGACTTCAGATCCATGACCACCTGTGCCGTATACTTCACCCAAGATTGGAGCGATAACCAAACCAACCAAACAAGTCAATTTGATCAAGATGTTCATAGATGGTCCAGAAGTGTCTTTGAATGGATCACCTACAGTGTCGCCTGTTACAGCAGCTTTATGCGCTTCAGATCCTTTGTAAGTCATTTCTCCATTGATCATTACACCAGCTTCGAAAGATTTCTTAGCGTTGTCCCATGCACCACCAGCATTGTTTTGGAAGATCGCCCACATTACACCAGATACCGCAACACCAGCCATGTAAGCACCCAATGCCTCAGGTCCCATAGCGAATCCAATGATGATTGGAGTAATAATAGTTAGGGCGCCAGGCAACATCATTTCTTTCAATGCCGCTTGCGTAGAGATTTCTACACATCTCGCATAGTCAGGTTTCCCTGTACCTTCTAGGATGCCTGGAATTTCTTTGAACTGACGTCTCACTTCCATGACCATTTCCATGGCAGCTTTTCCTACCGACTTCATAGCCAAAGCAGAGAATACAACTGGAATCATACCCCCAATAAACAAGGCAGCTAAAACATCCGCTTTGAAAATATTGATACCGTTGATACCAGTAAAAGTCACGTAAGCAGCGAATAGTGCCAGTGCAGTCAAGGCTGCAGAAGCAATCGCGAAACCTTTACCTACGGCAGCAGTCGTGTTACCTACCGAGTCTAAAATATCAGTTCTTTCTCTTACCTCTTCAGGTAATTCACTCATTTCGGCCACACCACCTGCGTTATCCGCGATAGGACCAAAAGCATCGATAGCCAACTGCATAGCAGTAGTTGCCATCATAGCAGAAGCAGCGATTGCCACTCCGTAGAATCCAGCCAATTCGTAAGATCCCCAAATCGCGATAGCGAAAAGGATCACAGAGGAGAAAGTAGAAATCATACCTGTTGCCAAACCAGCAATTATGTTGGTGGCAGCTCCGGTAGATGAATTAGTAACAATGTCCATTACTGGCTTTTTACCTAATGCAGTGTAGTACTCAGTGAACATGGATATTAAATATCCAACACCTAATCCTACCAATGTAGCGTAGAATACGTGACGACTTGGGATATCCATAGTGCCTTCACCGAAGAACTTCATGCCTACAATAGTTTCAGGAAGCATGTAATCAATCAAGAACCACCCTGCTACTGCAGTCAATAAAATAGATACAATGTTTCCAGTGTTTAATGCTTTTTGTACTTGGTCTTCTTTAGCACTGTTGTCTTTGATGCTGATCAAGAAAGTACCAATGATAGAGGCAACTATTCCAACACCAGCTATCATGATAGGTAATAAGATTGGGCCCATACCACCGAATGTGTCTAATACCACACCGGCATCTGCCATGTCTTTGATGATGTAGTTACCAAGAACCATTGAGGCTAGCACAGTAGCTACATAAGAACCGAAAAGGTCAGCACCCATACCAGCTACATCTCCTACATTATCACCTACGTTATCTGCGATAGTGGCTGGGTTTCTTGGATCATCTTCCGGAATACCAGCTTCCACTTTACCTACCAAATCAGCACCTACATCAGCAGCTTTGGTGTAAATACCACCTCCTACTCTTGCGAAAAGAGCAATCGATTCAGCACCTAAAGAGAAACCAGCTAAGGCTTCCAATACCATGGTCATGTCGTTGTAAAAAGAGCCATTGCCCATAAATAGGTTGGTAAAAACCAAGAAAAACAAGCTAAGCCCTAATACAGCTAAACCTGCAACTCCCAATCCCATCACGGTACCACCGCCGAAAGAAACTTTCAAGGCGTTTGGTAAACTTGTTCTGGCAGCTTCAGTTGTTCTTGCGTTAGCTTCAGTAGCGATTCGCATACCGATATTTCCAGCAGCCGCTGAAAATATAGCACCAACCACAAAGGCAGGTACGATCATCCAACTGGTAGTTTCAACCATAGTTGAAATCCCGAATAGTGCAGCAGAAGCCGCTACTACAAAGATGGCTAACAGTCTGTACTCAGCACTCAAGAAAGCTAAAGCGCCTTCTTTAATGTTTTTTGAGATTTCTTGCATCTTCTCATTTCCAGGACTTTGCTTTTTTACCCATGCCATTTTTATAAGCATGAAAACAAGTCCCAGACAGGCCAATACGATTGGCACGTAAATCAAATTACTCATATCTTTTCCTAGAATATTTTAAACTCAAATTTAAAAATCAAAAGAGGGCGAAAAGCCCTCTTTTTTTAAACCAGCGCAAAGATAAGAGATCAGTTAAGAATAAAAAATATTGTCGCTCAGGGAATATTTAGCAACGGTGGTTGGCTCTATTTTACATTTTAATGGACTATTTTAATAGACAGAGAGGAATCGTATGGAAATCAGTTTGAATAGAAAGCTGTTTCAGGATTATTTCGTACTTTACTGACCGAAAATTATTTATTAAGACCCTATCAAACGATGTCCGCGGAAAAGAAAACTACAGCCGTATCCAGCATACTTCTCATTGTATTTTCAATTGTCACTTTGCATTTGGTGAATTTGGCACACAATGAACTAACTATTGATTTGGCTATGGAACCGGTCAAGAACCTTTCGGATGCGCGTCACTTAATAGTCAATGGAAATTACAATCGTGCAATTGAAGAGTTGGATGATGCCATGATGAAAATGCGAGTGATCGAGCAATACACTGATAGTTCTTCAATTGCATTTTTGGAGCAAGCAGTTGAAGATTTGGAATTGGTAGAAAATGAGATGCGTATGGATAATCTGGAAGAGGATGATCTCAATAGAGCTTTCTTCAATGCGCTGAATTCAATCGCTTACGCATGTATGACAATTTCAGAAAACAATCTGGATAAAGGGGAAAAATATAAAGCCATGCAGTTCATGAATGCAACCTTTGCAGAAATGATCGCTTCTTTAAAATTTGTTGAAGATCAGCATTTAAAGAATAAAGAGGAAAAGGTCATTGCCCATGTTAGGGAAATCCTTGATAAAATGGAGGCTTCAAAATATACTTTTCGATTTGACTACGATATGGTCAATCACGAATTGGAGGAGTTAATAGATAAATAAAGAATCATTTCTCATCTTCAAGCCTAGCGTTATCTTTGCGCCTTAATTTCTAATGCTTTGAAGAAAATCATCAGTTTTGTTGTTCGCCATATTCCGCGAAAATACCTACAGCTTTTCAGTCATGTCGCGCTTAAAATGGTGGCTTTGTTTTACCGAGGCAACAAAGTGGAATGCCCGGTATGTGAGAGTCATTTTTCCAAATTCGTGCCTTATGGTAGAGTAGCTAGAGCCAATGCCCTATGTCCCAATTGTCTGGCTTTGGAGCGTCATAGATTGATGTGGTTGTATCTCAAACAGAAAACAAACTTCTTTCAGCCAGATCAGGAAGTCCTACACATCGCTCCTGAAATCTGTTTTATCAAACGATTTGAAAAAATTCATGGAGATCAGTACATCACAGCTGATTTGGAATCGCCATTGGCCAAAGTCAAAATGGACATTCATGAAATGCCATTTGACGACAATAGATTCGATGTCGCTTTTTGTAATCATGTGATGGAACATGTGGCGGATGACATCCAATCAATGAAAGAAATCCACAGAGTGCTCAAGCCTGGTGGCTGGGCCATTATTCAAATTCCTATTTTTCATCCAGTGCCAGAAGTGACTTTCGAAGACGACTCTGTAACCGATCCAAAGGAGCGTGAAAAGCTATTTGGTCAAGATGACCATGTGAGATTGTATGGAAAAGATTATCCAGATCGTTTGCGCCAAGCTGGGTTTACAGTCGTGGAGGATGATTTTGTGAATACACTATCTACGGAAGAGCAGGCACGTTTCGCTTTACCAAAAGATGAAATTATTCATTTGTGTAGGAAGGGTTAATCCTTCAACCCAATTTTCTGACTCACTAAATAATCATTCTTTCGAGTAGAAGACTGGGTCATCATTTCGCCAATGAAACCGGCTAGGAAAAGCTGCACGCCAATAATCACAGCCACAAGCGCTAAGAAGAACAGCGGCTGATCCACCACATCTCTGGCGGGCAGTCCCATTTGTACTTCATAGATTTTTCTTCCAATCACCCAAAAAGTAATAATCGTTCCAAAAAAGAAGGAAAGCGTACCAAAGGAACCGAAGAAATGCATGGGTCGCTTCTTGAACTTGGAAACAAAAGAGATAGAAAGTAGGTCCAAAAATCCGAAAATGAATCGCTCGAGCCCAAATTTGGTTTCGCCATACTTACGGGCTTGATGTTGTACCACTCGCTCGCCGATTTTGGCAAATCCTTGCCCTTTGGCTAGGAAGGGGATATAACGGTGCATTTCGCCATAGACGTCTATGGATTTGACAACCTCTTTTTTATAAGCTTTGAGCCCACAATTGAAATCGTGTAGTTTGATGCCTGAAAATTTTCTTGCTACGAAGTTGAAGAACTTCGAAGGAATGGTTTTCATGATGGGATCATAGCGCTTCTTTTTCCAACCAGAAACTAAATCAAAGCTTTCTTGAGTAATCTGCTCATATAAACCAGGAATTTCATCAGGGCTGTCTTGTAGGTCCGCATCCATGGTAATCACCACGTTGCCACGGACATTTTTAAATCCTGTATTTAGTGCAGCTGATTTGCCATAGTTGCGATTGAATTTGATGCCTTTTACGTGGCTGTCTTTATCAGCCAATTCGCTGATAATGTCCCAAGATTGGTCTGTGCTGCCATCATCCACAAAAAGGATTTCATATTGAAATCCTTTTTCGTCCATCACTCGGCCTATCCAGGCATGGAGTTCTGGCAATGATTCTTCTTCATTGAGAAGGGGTATGACTACAGATATATCAAGAGATTCTGCCATTATTCGAATTCAGGTCTTTTCTTTTTGATGATCGCACCGCAAATTAATCCAATCAGACCTGCTCCTAATAGCCAAGCCCAACTGCCTTGCAATATACCACCTACAGAAAATTTACCAGCCATATCTTTTTCAATTTGCTCTAAGGCCTCATCCATTTCTTCTGCTGGAGCACCAAAAGTTTCCATCATAGATTCCGTATTTTTCAATACCTGGTCAGTTAATATTTCTGGTAATTCTGGATCGATAATATTGAAAAGCAGAATTGAGAAAACTCCATTAAGAATGGCACCAATAATTCCTGCGATAAAAATAAACTTGAAAGCATCTCCAAATGAGATGAATCCTTCTAAATGATCGTCCCTGTATTTTTTCCCTATGTAGGAATATAGAAAGATAGATAGCGCAAATGAGATGAGTGAAAACTTCCAATCGACCATGAGACTGACGTCGATAGCATATACGATCATGGTGAGGATAATGCTGATTAATCCTACGATGAGTCCGCCTTTGATAGATTCAGTACTAGCGTTAGATTCCATTTGGTAATAGTTTAAGGTTTGTTAAAATTAGTGTCGAATCAATCATATCGACCTGGTTCAATTATTTTTTTGGTTGCTTTTTTAAAACTGTCGAAAGTAAGCTGGTGAGTAAAAAACCGATGCCAGCTTTTTTGACTAAGCTATCCATTGCCAAATCTAATGAAGTCGTTTTACTTACTTCGTCATAGGAGGATTGATAGCTTTCAGCGCCCATTTCTTCCGTTAGTATGTCTTTGTTTTCTTTTATTACATTCAAACTTTCAATAATATAAGATTGTAGCATTTCGGGATCAACAAATTGCAAAGCCATCCACAAAAAAGCGGCATACAAAATAGCAATACTCCCATAAATAAAGAAACCAACTGTCATTCCTTGCCAAAACTCCATCATCCCCTGATTGAAGGTGTCTCTAAACTCTTTAATACCAAAAAAGATGAAAACAGGAATAATAAAAAAGTCAAATACGCGCATTTCCATCAGTGGATTAGAACCTGTCCCATACAAGACAAAGAACATGGCGATATTGATGGCCGCACCGATCAGTCCGAATTTAAGCGGGACTTTGAATAATGGTTTCATTTAGATTAATCGAATGTTTGAAATTGATTACCGTTGAAAACTGCTGTGACCTTCCCAGTCAATTCTTGATGGAAGAAAGGAGAATTCCTCGACTTGGACTTATTGGTTTGATCATTGAGTGTCCATTTCGCTTTAGGGTCGAATAGCGTCAGATTAGCGACTTGTTTCTCTTCTATTGAATGAAAATCAAGTTTTAGAATTCTTCTTGGGTTAGTGGTTACTTTTTCTATCCAAACCGTGGGTTCTAACTCTTTTTCAAGTTTGAGTAGGGAAGGAAGCATGGATTGCAAGCCTGATATGCCAAACCCAGCCAGGTCAAATTCTAATTTTTTGTTTTCTTCATCTTGAGGTGTATGAGAAGTAACAATGACGTCGATTACATCCTCTTGCAATCCTTTGATTAGTGCTTTTCTATCTTTCTCGGTTCTAAGCGGTGGGTTTATTTTGTAATTCGAGTCATATCCTATCAAGTTGTCGTCTGTATGAATGAGGTGGTGAATGCTCACATCACAGGTCACATGTAGGCCCTTCTTCTTGGCTTTTTTTATCAGATTGACACTTTCTTTTGAAGAGATATTGGAGAAATGGATTTTTCCTCCCGCATATTTTAAGAGATCCAAATCTCTTTTAATCATCAGGTGTTCAGCCAGGGTAGGCATGCCTTTCAGACCAAGTATGGTACTGACGGTGCCTTCATTCATAGACCCAAATCGAGTAAGCAGTTGATCTTCTGGCTGATTGATGAGTAGGCCATCAATTTTTTGCAGATAGATCAATGACTTCAGCATCATATCCGTGTGCCAGATGGGTTTTTCTCCATCAGTAAAAGCAACAGCCCCAGCGGTATGCAGGTCCAACATTTCTGTTAAATCTTCGCCTTTCGTGTCTAACGTGACTGCAGCCATCGGGTAGATGTCTGTCAAATACGATTTTGATTTGGACAATACGTATTCCACGTTTCCTTTGGTCTGGACTACTGGTGTGGTGTTGGGTAGTATAGCTACACCTGTGAATCCTCCTTTTGCTGCCGTTGCTGCTCCACTTGCCAGATCTTCTTTGTGCTCATTGCCTGGGTCATTGAAGTGGGATTTCATATCGAACCATCCAGGAGTAAGGAATTGACCTTTGGCCTCTATAATGGTGTCTGCTCGATGTTCTTTTTTGTCGATGGAAACAATTTGCCCATCCTTGATATGAATATTGACTACTTTGTTGTGATGTGGAGATTGAGGGTCGAGGATTTTAGCTTCTCTGAGGAGTATATTCATTATAAAAATCTTAGTAGCACACTTTCAGCAAAAAGAAATATCAGGGACAAAATTAAGGTATATTTCCATAAATCTCGCTGGTGATATTTTTCTTTCATGATTTCAGAAAATGAAGCTGCATCTTGCGGTTGATAGATATTCAAATGCTGGATTCCAGATAGTCTGGCTCTAATCTCTTCTAAAGGCAGCGTAGCCAAATTCGATTCTTTTTTAGAATGATTGAAAGCAATAGTTGTCACTAATTGATCTCCAAGCATGACATCATAGTAGCCAGGTGTCAGTAAGTATTTTGGCATGTCTAGTGCCAATTCATTGGCAGAAACCCGCTGGGATGGAATCAACTCAGCCCCTTCTTTTTGTAGCTTGTACAACTGACCATTTGGTATGCTGTCTACACTTAATACTAGATTGGTTTTATCCACATTAAATGCCAGTGCCTGCGTGTTGGTACTACTAAGTTCAGCAACTCTATGCATTACCGGAACAAATAAGGCATGCTGATGTAGATTGGTGTAATCTCTGGTAAGTGGACTTGAAAACACGAATAAGTTGCCTTTCTGGAACAAATGACTCAAAAGAGGCTGATTGGTTTTAGTTTTTAGCAGAGGGATATCGTTACTGCTCCATTTGTAAAGAGTTGACACTTCTGGCATTTGTGTGTCGCTGCTGATGGATTCAAAAATATTTTCGAAGAAAGGATTTTTTAAATCTGGAATTAACAATGGAGTTTTAATGACCGAAGAGTCTTTAATGATTGAAATTCCTGCGAACTGGTATTGATTTGCTTGTCCATCTGGTAAGAATATCACAGATTTCCCCTCCTTCAATTGTTTTTCTATTTGCGCCTTCAGACCATTTTCAACGGTTTTTACTCCATTGATGATTAATAAATCAGCTTGCTCTAGCGTCGGGTAGGAGATGTTTTCAGAAGGATATGCCGTAAAACTGAACAAATCATTGTTTTGATAAACTTTGCTGACTGGGCTATTGGCTTGATCCGTGACTTCTACAATTTTGATTTTAGAAGCTTGGTTCAGCGTAAAATAATAATCGTTGTCGAAGGTGACCGGAAAATCTTCAAAGCTGATCACACAGCGGTTAGATTTTTTCAAACTACCCGTTAGCTCAAAAGTCACGGTTTGGCTAGCATTGGGTTCTATGTCTAGGCTTGTTGTTCCGCTTTGTTTATCGTTGATGTGCAATTTGACTTGCAAATCATTCACCAAAGGCCCCTGATTTTTTACTCGCACTTTAATGCTGTTTTTCTGATCTGGCACCAAAAATGGGTTGGTAAGATAAAGTGTGTCGATAGATAGGTTTCGTTGTTCAGGTGTGGCGATGGTGACCAAATGGTATTGATTTGTGGAGTCCACGATGGTCTCAAATGCACCGAAAGTTGATTGCTGAAAATCTGTTAATAAAAATACATCTCTTGAACCTTCAATTTGGTCCAACAATAGTTTGTTGAACACTTCTTGTCCGGTTCTCGCCAAGTTAGAATACTCAATTTCCGTCAACTGCTCTAAGGTCTTTGTTTTCGAGCGACTGATGCTACTACCAGGAAGAAAATCATTGGTAATGAGACTGAATTTAGTGTCTTGCGAATATAAGTTGATGATTTTGTAAGCCACTTCTAGCAATTCATTAAAGCCGGTTAGGTCATTTTCGGTCAGATTGGACAAACTATTTGAATTGTCTAGGTATAGCATGACAGATCGATTCTTAAGTCCATCTTCTTGACCTGGAATAAATGGTTGGGCAAACGTGAGCACTAGAAAAAAGATGAAAAGCAATCGGCACAGCAGAATCAATAAATGTCGCAATCGTAGATTGGACGAGCTTTTCTTTTTGATGCTTTCCAAGAATCGAACATTCGAGAAACTAACCCTTTTGGCCTTTCTGAAATTGAATAGGTGAATGATGATCGGAATAGCGAGTGCGGAGAGTCCCCACAAGAAAAACGGATAAGTAAAGCTCATTAGGGACAAATCTATATTAAAATTTGTTGGCTGTCGGAAAATATTTTTTACAAATATCAATCCTGTCGGGTACACGATTTTAACTCAATAAAGTTAGCCATGTGAGATTTTGCTTTATTGGAAAGCATGCCTTTTGAAGGCCGGAGACTAATTATTCGTGTATAACGGTAAATAATTGAATTACTTAACTCAGTTCTTTTATTTCCAGCATAGAGTATTTATATTCGTGTTGTTGTTGTGGATTAAGATTTGATTAGTCCTTTTTATTTTGAGTTTTTGACCTTGGGGTTCAGGAGGAGTCTTGAACCCTTTTTTTGTGCCTATATTAAACAATACTCAATTTGTTTCAGTTGCGGATAAGATTTACAAATCTGGCATCATCGGTGAGAAAGGCAATTGTTCTGGTTCTTTTTCTACTCTCAAATTATAACAGTCTAAGTCAAGATGTTAATAACAATTTGAGGGTATATAATGTAACTCAATTCACAGTTTCAAAAATATCAGATGCAACATTAGCGTCATCAAGATATTCCATGGCCTATACATATGATGATCCTAAATCGCTTGGTATCAATATGAATTTCGGATATTTTGTTTTACCTCATCATATCGGAATTGGGGTGTCTCTGGGAATTAACACTAACTTCAATCCAAATTTTAACTTGTTCCCGTTGGGATTTGAATTGAGATATTTGGTATTCAATCAACCAAGCACACCTTATTTGTTTTGTCAAATGAGGAGTTTAGTGAAGATAGGTGAGGATTTCTACGGAGGAAGAGAAAGAGGATTTGGACTGGGTTATAAAGTCAAATTGGCACATGCTACTTTTTTAACTTTTGACTTAAAGTATAACTACAAAACCATAAAAAATGGTGAAGGGATGTATGCAAGTAATTTGTCTATTAAAGGTCTAGACTTTTCTTTAGGAATGATTTTTTAGAATCTTTTATTTTTAGTCTCAAACACACAAAGTGATCATAATCGAACACCTATTGTTTCATACCTGAACAAATTTGGTCAGGTGGCGGACAGGTGATTTTTTGTAAGTTATTGATATTCAGCTATCTAATATTATGGCACTCTTCTTGGCATACTCCTGCCGAACTTGAAATTATAATGAACTAATGGATAAAAAGATTAAAAAGAAAAAATGGACAGTAGGGAAGATTTCATCCATTTCATTCGGTGCGCTGTTTGTCTCTTTTATACTATACAACTTCATCTTTGCAGATAAGGGCTCAAAACTCAATGTGTCCGCAGAAAAAATCAATGTTTCTGATGTGATGAAGGGGCAGTTTAGAGAATTTATCCCTGTAGATGGAAATGTGATGCCTATCAAAACCATCAGGTTGGATGCCATTGAAGGTGGGAACGTTGAAAAAAAATATCTGGAAGGCGGTGAAATGGTCACTAAAGGAGATACTATTTTGAAACTAGCGAACAACAATTTGGTTCAAAACTTTGTGAGAGAAGAAACGCAGACCTTTAGATTAGTCAATGAGCTAGCCAATACCAAATTGTCTTTGCAAAGAAATAAATTTGAACTCAAAAGGCGATTGACTGCACTTGATTATGACATCGATGCGGCAAAAGATGCATATGAAAGAGGAGCAAAACTGCGAGATGAAAAAGTGATTTCAGAGCAGGAGTTCTTGAATTTGAAACGTGCTTACGACCGATTAGTGACGAACAGAGAAATTGAAATAGAGTCTCAAAAATTTGACACCAGATCTACAGAAGAGCAAATCAGACAAACGACTCAAACGCTTGAACGAACACGTAGAAACCTTGAAATGATCAAGGGCAACTTGGACAACTTGTACATCAAAGCGCCCATCTCTGGAAGCTTGTCCTCTGTAAATGTAGAAATTGGCGAGTCTATTATGCCTGGACAAAACATAGGCCAGATTGATGACTTGGATGCTTTCAAAGTAAGAGCAACTATTGATGAGCATTATATTGCTCGAATTTATGAAGGACTGGAAGGTACTTTTGATTTCGCAGGAGAAACACATCAACTCAAAATTTATAAAATATACCCCGAGGTCATCAACGGTTTGTTTTCTGTGGATTTAAAATTTGAAAACGAATTACCAGAAGATATCAGAAGAGGTCAAACCCTACAAATCAAATTGCAGTTGAGTGAAAACATTGAAGCCATTCAAATTCCAAGAGGAAGCTTCTATCAAACCACTGGAGGCAACTGGATTTTTGTAGTGGATGAGTCAGGTGACTTTGCTACCAGAAGAAACATCAGATTGGGACGTCAAAACCCTAGATTCTACGAAGTAATCGAAGGCTTGCAACCAGGCGAGAAAGTTGTTGTCTCTTCATACGATGGTTATGAAGACAAAGACAGACTTGTATTTAAATAAAAAATAAAGAACTAAAACATACTAAACAATATTCAAATGGAAAACGCGAATACGCTACTCAAAACCGACGGATTAAAGAAATTCTACTATACAGATGAGATTGAAACCACTGCATTGGCAGGAGTGAACCTCAACGTGAATGAAGGAGAATTCGTCGCTATCATGGGACCATCAGGTTGCGGTAAATCTACCTTGCTCAACATCGTAGGCCTACTCGACAACCCTTCTGAAGGAGAGTTTTATTTCAGAGATGAAGAGATCTCAGAATACAGTGAAAGACAAAGAGCCGATCTGAGAAAAGCTAACATTGGATTTGTATTCCAGAGCTTCAACTTGATCGACGAGTTAACCGTATTCGAAAACATAGAATTGCCATTGATCTACTTGAAGTACTCAGCTTCTGAGCGTAAGAAAAGAGTAGAAGAAGTAATGGAGCACATGAAAATCATGCACAGAAGAAATCACTTCCCTCAGCAGCTTTCAGGTGGTCAGCAGCAAAGAGTTGCAATTTCAAGAGCTGTAGTAGCAAAACCGAAGTTGATCCTTGCCGATGAGCCTACAGGTAACTTGGATTCAGCAAACGGTCAGGAAGTAATGACACTGTTGAGCGATTTGAATGAGCAAGGAACTACAGTTGTCATGGTGACTCACTCACCAGTAGATGCAGAGTATGCAGACCGAGTGATCCACCTTTTCGATGGTCAGATCGTATCTGAAAATGTAAATGCTAAGGACAAAGCATTAGTTTAAAATAATTACCAATTACAACTGCTCTATAAGTTAGTTGGTGTTCTCCTAAAAAGAACACCGGCTGGCTTACTACGGCCGAACCTCAGGGACAAAACTCAAACTCAACTACCCCAAGGGCATACTCAAAGACTTGAAAACTTGAAGAAATGAAGATAGGAATAGTGAAAAGGATGGTTTTTTTATTGGTGCTCGTAGCACTTGGTGTGCAGGTAACTGCTCAGAATCAGGATTCTACAGCGGCACCTCAACAAAAACAGGAAAAGAAAATACTTACATTGGATGAATGTATGAGAATTGCCATGCAAAACAATATCGAGCTAAAAAGATCGAAAAACAATGCTCAAATTGCTAGTGCGAATTATTTTCAGAGCATGATGGAGTACCTTCCGAATGTTAGCGGAAACATAAACTATGACTGGTACAATGGAACTTTCTTTGATAATACAGCAGCCAGACAGGTGACGGAAGTTACCAATTCTTCCAATCCAAATTTGAGTGCCAACATGGTGCTGTTTAATGGCTTTAACAATCATTTTTACAGAAAATCAACGGAAAATCGACGTGAGGCAGCTATTAATGCAATTAATGAGCAAAAGATAGGTGTTGAATCAAATGTGTTGGCTTCTTATCTACAGGTGGTACTGGATAAAGAAAATATCAAAATTTCAGAAAACTTGATAGCCCTGCTGGAAGCACAATTGGAACGCGAAAAAAAGAGACATGAAGTAGGTGTCGGAAATCTTGAGTTGGTTTACAACTTTCAGTCGCAGCTAGCGAATGAAAATTTAAACTTGGTTACCGCCAAAAATAGGTTGATGACTGATATGCTAACCTTGCTACAGGTGCTACAACTAGAAGTGTCAGCGAACTATGATGTAGCTCCTTATGAGCTAGCTCCTGGAGAGCATTTAGCTGACAAAGAACAATTTGCAGAAGTTTTAGAATCTTCGTTGAGCTACTCACCTGGAATCAAAAGAGCTGTGGCAGCATCAGAGGCCTCGCGTTATGATTATAAAAGTGCTCAAGCTGGATATATGCCAACCATTACTGCCTTTGGGCGAATTGGTTCTAGTTTTTCATCCAATGGTGCAAGGAATCCGGAGACTGGTAATTATGACGCCGGTGCCTCCTTTGATGATCAGATGAATTGGAACAAATTTGATTACTTGAACCTCTCCATGAATATCCCCATTTTCAATAATTGGAGAACAAAAAATAGCTCGCAAGTTGCCAAACTGAATATGGAAAATGCTGCATTAGACTTGGAACAAACCGAATTAAATGTAACAAATACTATCCAACAGGTCTATGTAGACCTCATCTCAGCTCAGGCTACTCATAAGGCGGCGGAAGAGAATTTAATTGCTTTGAACCAGTCGTTTGAATTTGCGGAAACCAGATATGAGAATGGTAATACTGATTTTTTTACCTATTTGGAGAGCTTGAACAACAAGAATCGAGCAGAGATAGAGCTGGTCAATGCTAAGTACCAAATTGTATTCAGAAAGAAAATCCTCGATGTTTATAGAGGCTTATTATAAGGTCAAAACTCAAAACTCTAATTCAGAACCGTCCCGATTGCATCGAGGCGGTTTTTTTGTGTCGGTGATTTAAACCTTACAGGTTTTGCTGCATTTTAGTCTGTTGTTTCTAGAACCAACAGTGCATGATTAATCTGCAATGGCTCTAAAATCAAACCTGCAAGGTTTCATTGAATAAAACACCAACTTTCAATTCACTTCCCGTAATTTTGCACCCGCCTGCCGGCTGGCAGGGCTCAATAAAATCCAAAGGCATTGAAGACTAAAGGCAGAAAAAAGGAGAAGGTGAATATCGTGACATTGGGTTGCGCTAAAAATCTAGTGGATTCAGAAGTGATACTCACTCAACTGAAGGGGAATGATATCGATGCGGTACATGAGTCTAAGAAAAATGATGCTACCACAGTCATTGTCAATACTTGCGGATTTATAGAAAACGCCAAGCAAGAGTCCATCGACACTATTCTGAAATTTGTTGATGCCAAGCAAGAAGGCCATATCGAAAAATTGTATGTGACCGGTTGTTTGTCGCACCGCTACAAAGATGACTTAGCCAAAGAGATCACAGATGTAGATGAGTACTTTGGCACAACAGACCTCAAGTCTATCCTAGCCAAATTCAATGCCGATTACAAGCATGAGCTGATCGGAGAGAGAGAAATTGCCACTGATTCTCACTACGCATATTTGAAAATAGCTGAAGGCTGTGATCGACCGTGCTCGTTTTGTGCCATTCCCTTGATGCGTGGCAAGCATGTATCTCGACCAATTGAAGAGTTGGTTACTGAGGCTAAGAACCTTGTCAAGAACGGTGTTAAAGAAATTTTATTGATCGCACAGGATTCGACTTATTACGGACTTGATTTATACAAGAAAAGAAACCTAGCTGAGTTGCTCGAAAAACTTTCTGAAGTAGAAGGCTTGGATTGGATCCGTTTGCATTACGCCTTTCCTACTGGATTTCCAGAAGACATTCTGAAGGTGATGGCAGAAAAGAAAAATATCTGTAGCTATTTGGATATTCCTCTACAGCATGGTTCGTCCAAGGTGCTCAAATTGATGCGAAGAGGAACCGATCGTCAAAAGACTACAAAGTTGCTTCATAAGATCAGAGAACAAGTGCCTGGCATTGCCATTCGTACGACTATGATTGTAGGTCACCCAGGAGAGACGGAAGAAGATTTTCAGGAGTTGATGGATTTTGTGGAGGAGAGCAAATTTGACCGCTTGGGCGTATTCGCTTATTCTCATGAGGAAGACACGCATGCTGGTACTATGAATGATGATGTGCCCGAGGAGGTTAAGAATGAAAGAGTAGATGCTCTCATGGAGTTGCAAGAGGGTATTTCCTTAGAAATAAATGAAGGCAAAATCGGGAATACTTACAAAACTCTCATAGATCGAAAAGATGGAGAATATTTCGTAGGGCGCACCGAGTTTGATTCACCAGAAGTAGACAATGAAGTGTTGATCAGTGCCAAAGATCACTACTTACGCGTGGGTGATTTTGCTAATATTAAAATTACAGCTGCCGAACCGTTCGACCTGTATGGCGAACCAGTTATTGAATAATTGAATGGTTTTAAACCAATTCAGCATCTTATTTTCAGACTGTGCGTAAACCCATGCATCTTTTTTATATTTAGAAAAATCTTGACAAAGCATGCAGGTAGAAAAAATTGATCTACGCGATACTAATTCCTTTTCAAACTTCTTTTTAGACTATTTGGATGACAAAGAGGCCTTAAGAAAATTTCACAGCCTTCGGCCCAAAATTGAATGTTTTGAGGAGCAAATCAGTAAAAAGCAGTTTGCTGATGAAAACAGACAAGTACTTTGTCAGGTGTTGGAGGAGCAATACGGAAAAGTAAATAAGTCCTCCGCTGTCGAAACAAATCTTACCAATCTAAAAGAGTCCAATACCTACACCATAACGACTGGCCACCAACTCAACATCTTCACAGGCCCGCTTTATTTCATCTACAAAATTGCCACTGTGGTAAATGCCTGTAAGGCGCTAAAGGAAAAATATCCGACTTGCAATTTTGTGCCAGTCTATTGGATGGCTTCAGAAGATCACGATTTTGACGAAATCTCCTATTTCAATCTGTTTGGAAAAAAGTATGAATGGAAAACCGATCAGACTGGAGCAGTGGGCAGGTTCAAGAATGACGGATTAAAAGATGTACTGGAATCATTGCCAGAAAAAACGCCTTTGTTTGAACAAGCCTATTTGGAAAATGAAAACCTCGCAGACGCTGTTAGATACTACGTTAATGAACTATTCGCAGATGAAGGAGTAGTGGTCATTGATGCGGATCATTCAAAGCTCAAAGGTCTATTTGCGCCAATCATAAAGGATGAATTGTTAAACAGCCAGTCCAATGATTTGGTGGAAGCAACTAATACTGAACTAGAGGCCGCTGGTTACACACCTCAGGTTTATTCTCGTGAAATCAACTTTTTCTACTTACAGGAAAGTAGTCGTGAACGTATCCTAAGAGAAGAAGAGAGTTACCAAGTAAATAACACTTCCTTGAAATTTTCAGAAGCTGAAATACTTGCTGAGTTGGAAAATCATCCGGAGCGATTTAGCCCCAATGTGGTGATGAGGCCATTGTATCAAGAGGTGATTTTGCCAAACCTCGCCTATGTGGGAGGACCGGCAGAGATGATCTACTGGCTTCAACTACCTAAAGTTTTTGAACAGTACGAAACAGCTTTTCCTATCCTTCTGCCAAGAAATTTTGCACTTTATATCAATAAAGGCTTTCAGAAAAAGATGGAAAAATTTGAATTATCATCTACTGATATTTTTAGAGATGTAGAAGACCTGAAAGCAGATTACTTGGCTAAGCACGGTGAAAATGAAATGAATCTGAATGGTGAGGTAGATGATTTGAAAGAAGTGTACGATATGCTCATTGAAAAAGCCGAAACCATTGATGCTTCTCTCAAGGGCTTTATTGCTGCAGAACATGCCAAAGCAGCAAAAGGGCTGGATAATATTGCTAAAAGACTCAAAAAGTCTGAAGAACAAAAGCACGAAATTGCGTTGAACCAAATTGGTGCATTGAAGGAAAAACTCTTTCCTGGAGGCGGCTTACAAGAACGCCACGACAATTTCTTGAACTTCTATTTGAACGATCCCAATTTCGTCAAAGAGATACTGGAGTCATTAGATGCATTTGATTTGAGAATGCACGTGCTCAAATAGATATAAAAAAGGCAACTCGTGTGAGTTGCCTTTCAATAATTTTATCTGTGTCAGAGGATTAAGGTTTGAAATCAATTTTTCTCATCCTTAATGAAACTGGAGTAATTTCAGCATATTCATCTTTTCCAATATATTCCAAAGCTTCTTCTAATGAGAATTTTTTGGCTGGAATAATCTTTGCGTTGTTATCAGTACCTGACGTTCTCATGTTAGTCAGCTTTTTACCCTTCTGGATATTGATCGCTAAATCATTGGCTCTAGAGTGCTCTCCAATGACTTGACCAATATACAAGTCTTCTCCTGGATCCACGAAGAAAATACCTCTGTCCTGAAGTTTGTCTATCGAATAGGCCGTACCAGGCCCTGTTTCCATAGATACCAATGAACCATTGAGTCGGCCAGGGATATCTCCTTTGTATGGTTCATATCCGTTAAACCTGTGAGTCATCACTGCTTCACCTGCCGTAGCAGTCAATACTTGGTTTCTCAATCCAATCAAGCCTCTGGCAGGGATGTTGAATTCCAAATGCTGTACATCACCTTTAGGTTCCATGATGGTTAATTCACCTTTTCGTTTGGTAACTAACTCGATGGCTTTACCTGAAGTTTCTTCTGGTACGTCGATCACTAAGTGCTCTACTGGCTCGCATCGCACACCATCAATTTCTTTAAAAATTACCTGAGGCTGGCCTACTTGTAATTCGTAGCCTTCTCTTCTCATCGTTTCTATCAAAACGGACAAGTGAAGGACACCACGACCGTATACCAAAAATTTATCTTCAGTGTCAGTTTCTTCAACTCGAAGAGCCAGATTCTTTTCTGTTTCTTTCATCAAACGATCTCTCAAGTGTCTTGAGGTTACGAATTTTCCTTCTTTTCCGAAGAAAGGAGAATTGTTGATTGTGAATAGCATGTTCATGGTAGGCTCATCTACACCTACTCTCTCTAGTGGCTCTGGATTTTCAAAGTCAGTGATAGTATCGCCAATTTCAAAATCATCAATTCCTGTTACCGCACAAATGTCTCCGCACTCTACTTTTTCTACGCTTCTTTTACCAAGCCCTTCAAAAACGTGAAGTTCTTTTATTCTAACACGTTTAACGGTGCCATCTTTTTTAGTCAATCCAAGGCTTTCTCCAACAGAAATGGAACCTTGATGAAGTCTGCCAATAGCTATTCGTCCTGTAAAAGAAGAAAAGTCCAAAGAAGTAATTTTCATTCTTAGAACACCTTCTTTTTTCTCTGGAGCTGGAATGGCCTCCAAAATAGTATCTAATAAGGGTTCAAGTGACCCAGTTTCATTTTTCCAATCATGGCTCATCCAGCCATGTTTAGAAGAACCATAGAGCGTTTGGAAGTCCAATTGCTCTTCTGTAGCCTCAAGGTTGAACATCAAGTCGAAAACTTCTTCATGCACTTCATCAGGACGACAATTTTCCTTGTCTACCTTATTTACAACTACGATAGGAGTAAGTCCAAGCGACAATGCTTTTCCTAGTACAAATCTGGTTTGAGGCATAGCGCCTTCAAATGCATCTACCAAAAGGATAACGCCATCGGCCATGCTTAATACACGTTCAACTTCACCGCCAAAATCGGCGTGACCTGGAGTATCGATAATATTGATTTTTGTGCCTTTGTAGTTTACAGACACATTTTTTGAAAGAATCGTGATGCCACGCTCCCTTTCAAGATCATTTGAATCGAGGATCAATTCATTATTGTCCTGAGCTCTTTTTGCGTCATTTGCCTGAGCAGCATAAATGATCTTGTCGACCAAGGTAGTTTTACCGTGGTCAACGTGTGCTATGATAGCAACGTTTCTGATTTCTGTCATCCTTCTAAAAATTAAAGCGCAAAATTACGTCTATTTAATGAGAAGAACAGAGCTTAAGAGATTAATTCATTAATAAATCAGACGCTAGAGCTCTTCCAGCTCGCTATCCACCGAATCTGCCGTGATAGGCACCGTGATTTTATTTTTGGGGAGGCTAATATTTTGTTTGCTTTCTTCTGTTTGGGATTGTTCTATAGTATCAGTTGCCTCAGGTTCAGTTTTGGTGTTTTGTGCGGCTTTTAATAAATCATCAGGGTTTCCGACAGTCACATTCCAGAATGGATCCCTAAGGTCATAATACTTATTATTATACTGCGTCAGCATAATTTTTACTGCATAGTTTAGCCTATTCAATGCGTCAATTTGATAGTCTTTTCGATTCATCGGGTGAAAAATAAAGAACTTGATGACTGGAAAAGCTTTTTTGCGCAGATCTCCAAGAATAGAAGTAATACGAATTTCGCCGGCGTCATTTTCAGCTTGCATTCGGTCAAGAGCATCTTTACAAAAAAGGGCGAGACCATTTAATAATTCAAAATAGGGCCAAATGTCCCCATTTTGCTCCTTTTTCATATCTTCGACATAATCTTCACAAAAAACTTTGAGGATGTTTAATTGAGGAATGCAGAGGGCTGGTTGGGTATATACGTTGGGTTGCCATAGAATTTCACGAAAAGTAAAAATTGAGGGAAGAAGTTCTGTATCGTAATTCTCTTCTTTTTTCAATTTTAGGATATCGTCAGATTTGAGCCGTGATATGGTAATGTCTCCGGTCACTAATTCATAAATCCATTGATCTCCCTCATTGGCAGTTTTTGGCTTTGGTGCCAATTCCATAAATTCCCAAATCTCGTTTAGATCAATTTTCATAACTAATTTTCAGCTTAAAGCCTCTTAAACAAATATATCTTAAAGGAAATTAAATTACCTAATATAAGATTTTAAGGGAGTTGGACTCGATTTTCACTGTTATTGGTTGGCCAGAATCGAAAGGCTCACCATCAATGTGAGCAATTGAATCAGATGATTCAAGTTTTAATGACTTGAATTTGTAGGATTCACAATATTTTGATTGAGGTAATTTCTTGTTGAAAACTTTGAGTATAATACCAAGCATGGACCAGATTGGAAATGGTTTAATGATGACTAGGTTGAGCCAGCCATCATTAGTTTGTGCGGTAGGAGAGATGAAAGCGTTATTTCCAAATTGAGAAGCGTTAGCAAATGTTACTAAGAATGCTTTAGTATTAACTTTTACTTCATCCATCACAATATTATAAGTAGCAGGTTGAAAGGTAAAAAAATTATAGACCGATAACCAGGCGTAAGATAGGAGGCCTCTTTTTCCAAATTGATCAAATGCTTTGGCAATCGTCGCATCAAAACCCATTCCAGCTACGCATAAAAAAAGTTTACTATTCAATAGACCTGTGTCCATGAGCTGTATTTTGCTGGTGTTCAATCTTTTAATTGCTTTGATTGGATGCATAGGAATGGAAAAGTGTCTGGCTAGCCCATTTCCAGATCCTCTGGGTATAATAGCGAGTGCTGTGTCGGATTTATTGAGACCTTGAGCCACTTCATTGATGGTGCCATCACCGCCAACTGCACAAACTATATCAGTGTTATTTCTAACCGCCTCTTGTGCAAATCGAGTGGCATCCCCTTTGGCTTGGGTATATTTAATACTCGAATTGAATCGGTTAGCATCGAGATTACTGGAAATTAAGGATTCCCAATCCAGTGGTTTACCAATACCAGAAATGGGGTTTATTACAAAAAGAATTTGCTGTTTGGGCATACTTGAGATTGGCGTAGAATTAATTGAACCAAAATTGTGATGCAATAATAGGAAGAGGGTATCAAAATGATCATTTTTTGTGCATAATTAATTTGTAATTACAATATATGTAACAACATATAATATATTGCGTTTAGTAGATCATGAGTGTAGAGATAGTAAGTAAACATCATCAAGCTCAAGGAGCATTTGATTTTGGTAGAATAAGAGAAAACAAACCCATTGGTTTTCCTCATGAGAGAGGCGGTATCAGTTCTATGTCTAATTTGTTTTATTGGGCGCATGCTTGGTCGGATACTGGCGGATTGATAGATACTCATCCACACCAAGGATTTGAAATCATGTCTTATGTATTGGGTGGAAAGATTTCCCATTATGATACAAAATATGATCGATGGTTAGATTTGGATACTGGTGATGCGCAAGTCATTAGAGCTGGAAATGGAATTTCACATGCTGAAAAGGTATTGCCTGGTGGAGAATTTTTTCAAATTTGGTTTGACCCTGATTTGACTAAGACCATGAAAAAGGAGGCCTCCTATTCGGATATCAAGTCTTCGGATTTTCCGACGAAAACATTAGCCAATGGCCAAGCTAAAACTATCATAGGTCAGGGGTCACCATTTGAGATTGATGCGGAAGGAATCGAAGTCACGGATATTAGCGAAATTTCAAAAAGATGGGATATGACACTTGACAAGGAAAAAGTGTACAGCATTTATGTAGTAGAAGGGGAGGGAAAAGTGGCAAGAAGTTCGGTGGCTCCCAATGATTTTTTGGTAGTCAAAAGTGAAGATCAAATTGCTATAGATTTCACTGGAAAGGCCAGATTGTTCATCATCCAATCGCCATCAAAAGTATCCTATAAAACTTATGCTGAAGGACAGCTGATTTAAAACAAGAAGAGGCGAAATAAATTCCTTTCGTCTCTTCTTGTTTTATGCTATTTGCAATTTATCCTCTTTTACCACCGAATTGAAGTGCTAGACCAAGTCCGATAATATTTTTGAATTGCCATTTGTCTGTAAAACCTATCACATCTCCCGACCCATCGACTTCTTCAAATTTTATATCATAGTCATAAATAATTTGATTATAAATATTGGCTGACAGGACGTTATTAATTTTCATTGTCAATGTGTTTTCCCAGTTCACATCAATTTTTTCAGGATTTTCTGTGTAGTTGCTAAACAATATAAGCGTTGAGGTTAGAGTGCCATTAGTAAAAATTTCCTTATCAAAAGTAGCCAAAAATTTACCCCCTAATTCAGCTCTATATTTATCTCCTGGATCTACGCCAAATGCACCAATCGCAGCAAGTTGATCGTCATTTACAAAAGTTATCTTGCTAGTAAGTGGACTTATCGTAATACTAAAATATTCTTTAGGTTTCCAGTCAATACCAAGTGAAACCATCAAGTACCCAGGTGCCATGAATTTCGATATGTAATTTTCTTGATTGACATCAGTTTCTCCATAACCTTTTGCAAACTGGGTTCTGAAATCAACAGTTGCGTTATAGAACCAAACCTCCTTAGCATCAATTTTTTTACCATAACTTGAAGTGAACACTAATCGGTCATCAGATTTTCTTTCTTTCGACTCAGCTTCTTTAATTAAGCCGATGCCCATATCAATTGTGTTTTTCCAACGATTATTTCCTTTTTTATAATCAAAAAAGTATTTGAAATATGTACCTCCGGCAATTGAACTAGATCCACCAGCAGCCCAATTTGTGAGTGTGGCTTGGTTAAAATTGATTCCAAAACTGCCACCTTTATTCCAATAGGTAGTATCAGATTGCGCGAATAATATAGCTGGGGACAAAAGAAAAATTGAAAGAATAAATTGCTTCATTGGTTTAAATTTTGATTGATTAATTCAATACGGGCAAAAGTAGAACAAATGAAGGAATCTAATATCAAACTAGTATTATTCGTAAGAATTTACTTTGGCATCTTCCTCTTTTAGCACTCTCCTTAAAATTTTGCCTACATTGGATTTAGGTAACTCGGAAGTAAATTCTATATGCTTCGGACATTTGTATCCCGTCAAAATCTCATGTGCATGAGATTTGATTTCCTCAACTGTTAAAGACGGGTCTTTTTTAACGATAAAAACTTTTACTGCTTCAGTAGATTTATTGTCAGGTACTCCAATGGCACCTACTTCAAGTACTTTTTCATGTCTCGCAATAGCATCCTCTATTTCGTTAGGATATACATTAAAACCAGAGACTAGAATCATTTCTTTTTTTCTATCTACAATTTTGATAAAACCGTCTTTGTCTATTACAGCGATATCTCCGGTCTTGAACCATTCGCCATTCATTACTTGAGTAGTATCTTCTGGACGTTCCCAATAACCTTTCATGACTTGAGGACCTTTAGCACAAAGTTCACCAGGCTCCCCTAGCGCAACTTCATTTCCATCATCATCAAGCATTTTGATATCTGTACTCGATATCGGCAGCCCTATGGTGCCAACTCGGTCTGACCCATCCAGTGGGTTAATTGTTAGAACTGGTGAAGTTTCTGTCAAGCCATATCCTTCGGCTAATGAGGCACCAGTTGTCTTGAGCCATTTTTCTGCAACTACTTTTTGAACAGCCATCCCACCACCAAAAGCTACTTTGAGTTTAGAAAAATCTAATTCAGCAAATTTTGGTTGGTTGAGTAGTCCATTAAACAAGGTATTAACACCTGTGATGACTGAGAATTGGTGTTTGTTCAATTCTTTGACAAAACCTGGCATATCTCTGGGGTTAGTAATTAACACATTTTTTGCTCCCATTTTAAACATAACCAAGCAGTTGCAAGTCAGTGCAAATACATGGTACAAAGGCAAAGCAGTAATGACAGTTTCTTTGCCTTCTTGGAGCATAATGCTCATCCATGCACATACCTGTTCCAAGTTGGATACTAAGTTTCTATGGGTAAGCATGGCTCCTTTAGATACACCTGTTGTTCCTCCAGTATATTGCAAAAAGGCAATGTCATTACCGGTCAACTCCACTTTTTGGAATTGGCTAGACTGACCGGTTTTCAATGCATCATTAAATGAGATTGTATTAGGCAATGAAAATGAAGGCACCATTTTCTTAATTCTTTTCACAACAAAATTGGTAATAGGTCTTTTTAGTCCTCCCAATAAATCACCTATTTCGGTAGTGACGATAGTCTCAATCGAAGTTTCAGATAAGATTTCTTCAAGATTGCACGCAAAATTTTCCAGAATCACAATGGCCTTAGCTCCAGAGTCATTGAATTGGTGTTTCATTTCGGCTGGAGTGTATAGCGGATTAGTATTGACTACTACGAAACCGCACTTCAATGCCGCAAACATGGCAATCGGGTATTGCAAAAGGTTAGGCATCTGGATGGCCAATCGATCTCCTTTTTTGAGATTGGTGTGGTTTTGTAAGAATGAAGCAAACTGATCTACTTTTTCTTCAAATTCACTATACGAAAAGCATTTGCCCATATTTTCCATGGCGGGTCTATCTCCATATTTATCAAACCCTACTTCAAAAAGATGTGGAAGTGAAGTGTATTCATCTGGATTGATCGTTTGAGGAACTCCTTTCGGGTAGTGTTGAAACCAAGTATGCGTAGCCATTTTGTTTTGTTATTGCTTGAAGATTCTTTTCTTCATATATCTGAAGAAATTTAAAAATCCTCTAAAGATGGTGAATGAGAGTGGAATTATCAAAAAGTGAAAGGTACTTTTAGAATACTAAAAGCTAAAAATGAAAAAAGTCTGGAAAACCAGACTCTTTCATTAAACAACATTAACCCAAAAATGATAGCTGTAGGAGAAGGATTCGAACCTTCACGGAGAGGTTAGTCTCAAGTTGAGATTTGTCCCAGTTCCCCACCCCCGAGAGAGGAGGGCATGGCTGCCTGTTTCATCACCCTACAGTATTAAACAAAAGAACGTCTTTTCGTTTGTTTTGATAATTCAAAGGTAGTAAAAGGTGCTCTATATTGAAAATATTACATTAAAAAGAGTGAATAAATAGATTATTTTTACTTTATTAGTGTAATTATTGATAATATCATAATTACGTACTGGATTAGGGTGCTGAAATTGCGAATTATACATCGTTAACGATAAAGGTTGGTTTAATGAGTCAATTTTGCATGATTTGCTAAAAATGAAAAAAGTCTGGAAAACCAGACTCTTTCATTAAACAACATTAACCCAAAAATGATAGCTGTAGGAGAAGGATTCGAACCTCCACGGAGTAGTTAGTCGCAAGGAGCGATTTATCCAAAATCTCCACCCCCGAGATAGGAGGGCATGGCTGCCTGTTTCATCACCCTACAGTATTAAACAAAAGAACGTCTTTTCGTTTGTTATTGATAATGTAAAATTAAGAAAACAGCTGATATATTAAAAATATCACATTAATTAGCTTAATTATTTACATATCATTTAATATTTTATTAATATTGTTGAATAATTACTAAAATCAGTATTGAAACATGCCAAAAAATTATGAAATTGATGATGTGGATTTGAAGATCCTTTCCCATCTCATGCTGGATGCAAAAACACCTTATACTGAAATAGCCAAAAAAGTTTATGTGTCTGGAGGTACAGTTCATGTGAGAATGAAAAAAATGGAAGAGCTGGGTGTAGTAAAAGGCACTACGCTTCAGTTGGATTATTCAAAACTAGGATTTGACGTGACTTGCTTTTTAGGGATTTATCTTCAAAAAAGTTCTTTATACGACACTGTAGTTGATAACCTAAGAGCAATTCCTGAAATTGTTAAAATCCATTATACTACAGGTAACTATAACATTTTTATCAAAATTCATTGTAGAGATACCAATCACTTAAGAGAAGTTTTGCATGACAAGATTCAAAAGGTTGAAGGTATTGACCGTACGGAGACTTTTATATCGCTTGATGAAAGTATGAGTCGCCCCATTCAATTGGGATAATTTTCTCTATAGTTATTGTGGTTTGAGTCAAGGCAGTTATTTTTGGCTCAAACAGCATAATAATGATAAAAGCCCAAATAGGAGAAAAAACATTCGAGATTGACCAAGAGCAGGACGAATACAAATTCAATGGTCAGCCCTTCAAGTTTGATTTTGCAAAATCTGGAAATGGAGACTTACATTTCTTAGTAAACAACAAGTCCTATCAGACCAAAGTCATTTCCATAAACAAGGAAGAGAAAACAGTTGATGTAAAAGTCAATAACACACCTTATACGGTCAGTATTAAGGATAATTTGGACTTGCTATTAGCCAAGCTAGGCATGGAATCTGTTGGTCAGGTTGGAGCAAGTGATGTAAAAGCTCCAATGCCAGGACTTATACTAGAAGTGTTAGTTAGTGAAGGGCAAGAAGTAAAAAAAGGAGACCACCTACTCATCTTGGAGGCAATGAAAATGGAAAATGTGATAAAAAGCCCTGCGGATGGTGTGATAAACGGTCTTCATGCAACAAAAGGAGAAAGCGTAGAAAAAGGGAAAATTTTACTTTCATTATAAATACCAAGTGTCAATTTCCCTCCTATCTTTGTGAAATTTTTGTTTAACATCATAATCACAAATCACCGATGAAGTATAAGAGAATATTGTTGAAGTTAAGTGGAGAGGCCCTAATGGGAGATAATCAATATGGCATAGATGCTTCAAGACTTGAACAATATGTAAATGATATCAAAGAAGTCAAAGATTTAGGTGTAGAAATAGCCATTGTCATCGGTGGAGGCAATATTTTCAGAGGAGTGCAAGCGGAGGACTCGGGAATTGACAGGGTCCAAGGTGATTATATGGGCATGCTGGCCACTGTGATCAACGCCATGGCTTTGCAGTCGGCACTTGAAAAAACAGGACTTTATACTCGACTCATGTCTGGTATCAAAATAGAAGAAGTTTGTGAACCATTTATTAAGCGAAGAGCAGTCCGTCATTTAGAAAAGGGGAGAATCGTGATTTTCGGTGCAGGAATTGGTAATCCTTACTTTACTACAGACTCTACAGCTAGTTTGAGAGCCATCGAAATGGAAGCTGATGTGGTCTTGAAAGGCACAAGAGTAGATGGCGTATATACCGCAGACCCCGAAAAAGACCCTACCGCAACCAAATTTCAAAGTATCAGTTTTCAAGATGTATATGAAAAAGGCTTGAATGTGATGGATATGACAGCGTTTACTCTTTGTCAAGAAAACAACCTGCCAATTATCGTATTTGATATGAACAAAAAGGGAAACCTAAAAGCAATTGTGGCTGGTGAAGATGTGGGAACCCTTATCTCCTAATTGGTATTTTTTGAAATTATTATCTTTGAAAGAATCACTGAAATTATAATATAGTCATGGAAGAAATTGAAATGTATTTGGAAGAAGCCAAGGAATTAATGGACAAGTCTGTTAAACATTGCCTTCAGGAGCTTACAAAAATTCGAGCTGGCAAAGCGATGCCCAACATGCTTGATGGATTAATGGTTGAGTATTATGGTGCCATGACACCAATCAATCAGGTGGCGGTAGTAAGCACTCCAGATGCTCGTACCTTGTCTGTAAAACCATTTGAAAAGAGTATTATCGCGGATATTGAAAAAGCCATTATTAATAGTGATTTAGGCCTAAACCCTCAAAATGATGGCGAACAAATTCGCATAAACATTCCTCCATTGACTGAGGAGCGAAGATTGAACTTGATGAAGCAAGTAAAATCTGAAGCAGAAAATGGAAAAATCAGTATCAGAAATGTGAGAAAAGACACCAATGATTCATTAAAGGCGCTTGTCAAAGAAGGAGCTTCCGAAGATGCGGTCAAAGGAGCGGAGGGAGATGTTCAGAAATTAACGGATCAGCATGTTTCTCAAATTGATGACTTGGTAGTAGCCAAAGAAAAAGATATTATGACGATTTAATTATTGGTAGAATTTTTTTCTGGCAATAAAGTCTTCGACTTCAGTGGGCACTAGATATTTGATCGAGTGCCCATTTTTTATATTAGACCGTATGAAGGTAGCAGATATGTCTAATAATGGGGCTTCTATAAAATGAACTTTATCTGATATTTCAATTTCAGATTTTTTACTATTAGGTCTGGGATAGACGAGCAAATCATGGTGTTCGAGAATTGTTTTATAGTTTTTCCACTTATGAAAAGAGGCCAGGTTGTCTCCTCCTATAATGAGTGAAAACTCTTTGTCTGGATGTTTCTCAGAAAGTATGGCCAAGGTATGAGCAGTATAATTTGGTTTGGGTAGATTGAATTCGATGTCCGAAGTCCTAAACTTAGCATTGCTTGCAATGGCCGCCTCAACCATATCCAATCGATCAAACTCATGTAGGAGATTGTTGTTTCTTTTGAATGGGTTTTGCGGGCTAACGACAAACCAAAGTTCATCAATAAAGGTACTGTCCAGCATGGTTTGGGCAACGATCATATGCCCAATGTGAATAGGATTGAATGAACCAAAAAATAGGCCGACTTTCATAAACCTAAAGTTATGCTAAAAAGTCGCTAATCAACTTTTTAGCATTTTCATACGACTCTTCAAGTTTGTCATTCACAAGCGTGACATCAAATTTGTTCTCAAAGGACATTTCAAATTTCGCCTTGTAGAGTCTTCTGGATAGACTGGCTTCATCTTCTGTGCCTCGGTCTTTGAGGCGCTCGGCTAACACATTTTCGTCCAAGACTTTTACAAATATAGAAAGGGCATCGTCTCCAAAATATTCTTTCAAACTAATACCACCTTTTACATCTACATCGAAAATAACGTGATGACCTTTTTTCCAAATCCTGTCTATCTCGGACTTTAGCGTACCATAGAAATTTCCTTCATATACTTCTTCCCATTCGATAAACTCGCTATTGTCAATTTTTGATTTGAATTCTTCAGGAGTTAAGAAATGATAATCTTTTCCATTGGTTTCTGAACGACCCCGTCGATCTCTTGTTGATGCCGAAATGGAAAATTCAATGTTTGGGAATTCCGATAGGATATGTTTGACTATGGTTGTTTTTCCAGATCCGGAAGGAGCAGAAAAGATAATTGCTTTGCCTTTTTGCATGAATTAAGCAGATTTAGCGATTTTGGTTTTAATGGCATCAGCTAGACCTTCAGGTACTTCCTTGCTTGCCAGTTTTAATTGCATGAGCTTTTTTATTTCCTGATCTAAATTGTAGTGTTCGAGACATTTCAAACACATTTTTAGATGTCTTTTTAAATACACCTCCTGAGACCGAGTGGCTTGTCCATCTAGCACTATTTGAACCAAGTCTAGATACTCAGTGCACCTGGCCATTCCAGTTCGGAATTTAATTTCACGTACCATTTTTTTTAAACTCACAATCGCGCAAATCTAATTATTAATATCCCATGCTGTGCGCATAGGATTGTAATTTTTCTTTCAACAAGTTTCTGGCTCTATGCAATCTTGATCTAACTGTCCCGATTGGAATATCCAATATTTTAGCCATTTCCTCATACGTGAATCCTTCAAGGTCACATAGTATTATTACAGTTCGAAAATCAACGTCTAAGGAAGCCAGGGCTATCGTAATTTCATCTCCTATAAGATTTTTTACTGTATCTATTCTCAAATCTGTAGTCACTGATTTTTGAGTGCCTTCAGAATTATAATAGCCTTCGACTTCCTGATAATCCACCTTCGTAGGTTGTTTGCTTTTTTTACGAAAGTCGTTGATAAAACTGTTTTTCATGATCCTGAACAGCCATGCTTTTGCATTAGTTCCCTGATGAAATGAATTTATAAATCGGTAGGATTTCATAAAGGTATCCTGCACTAGATCTTTTGCATCATCTTCATCATATGTGAGGCGATGCGCAAAATTGTACATGGCACGGATGTGAGGCATAAACTCTTCATTGAAGATTTTATCCTTTGCTTGCGTGGAATAGTTGTTTTTGGTCGGTGACTCTTCCATTAGTTTCGATTGACGTTCAATTTACATGTATGAACACACAATCCTACGTACTTAAATTTATACGGTTTTGCTGAGTTAATAAATTATATCAATGGTTTAACTCATTTTGCCTATAAAAAAGGCCGCATTGTCTCAGTAAGTACGAAGACAAGCGGCCTTTTGGATTTGCTGACAACGTAAAAATTATTTGAATTTAGATTTTTCACTTTAATATGACACATTTGTATCTCGTCACTATTTCGAAACTGGCATACATTGAGAAAGTTTTTGTTAATTATTGTTTGTATTATGAGTACCACGCAGGTTCATGGGTCTGAAGAAATAGACTCCATGTATACGATGCTGGAGTTCCACATGTCCAAACGCATCGACTACGAATCTGAAAAGTTGGCCAGAATCAATAATCTCAAAATTATTCTTGGTTCTGAGGAAATAAGTATTACAGAGAGTCATCATGTGGTCAATCGGCTTATAACAGAATACACTACTCTAAGCTTCGATTCTACGCTCTATTATATTAATTACAATTTGAGTGATCAAAGTATTTTGGACAACCCTGTAGCTTATAATGAGACTATTTTAACCCAAGCTATACTTTTTGTGAAGTCTGGTGCATACAAGGAGAGTTTGGATATTGTAAGTCAGGTAAAACGTCGAGCACTCGACAAAACAGGGAAAGTGAGATATTACAACGTATATCGAAAAATATATGAGGATTTATCGTTTTATACTTCTCTGGCGAAGAATAGGGTTAGATATGAAGCATTGTATCAAGCTTATACAGATTCGGTGCTGAATATCTTGAATTCGGACTCACCAGTTCGTCTGGCTATTCAAGAAAAGCAGTTTCGTGATTCTAGACAGCTAGAGCTATGTAAAAATATCAATGATAAGCGAATACAAGATTTGGAATTAGGTACCTCGCAGTATTCGATGGTCACATTCGAGAGGTCTTTGCTTTACGAATTGAAAGGGGATCTGGAAAACGAAATAAAATATTTGATTTTGTCTGCTATTTCGGATATTCGGGCATCAATTAAAGACCATGCTTCATTAACAAAACTTTCATTGTTGCTTTATGAAAATGGGCAAATTGAAAGGGCTTATCAATACATTCAATTTTCATCCCAAGATGCAGAGTATTTCAATTCCAGACTGCGTTTCGTCGAAATTTCAAATATTCTACCACTCATTACCAATGCCTATCAAAACATCATCAACGAACAAAATAGTGACCTCAAAAGATATTCTGTTATTACAAGTGTTTTGTCAGTCGTATTGACTTTTTTACTCTACAGTACATTTAGGCAAGTAAAAAAGGTTCGAACTACACGTAATGCATTGCGACTGGCCAATGACACTTTGAAGGAATTGAATGAGGAGTTGAGCGAATCCAATCAAAACCTGAAAAACCTCAATGCAAAGCTGGTAGTTTCGGACAAGGTGAAAGAGCAATACATTGCCAACTTCTTGAACATTTGCTCAGAATTCATAGATAAGTTGGAAAACTATCAGCGCATGGTCAAACGATTGGTATCTACCAGAAAGTTTGACAAACTGATGACTCGGGCAAGTTCTCAAGAATTCATAGATGCCGAAGTGGAAGCGTTTTATCAAACGTTCGACACTACGTTTCTTAATATATACCCAGATTTTGTAGATCGTGTAAATGATTTACTCGAAGAGGATCAAAAAATTGAATTGAAAAAAGGTGAAGTGCTTAATACTGAACTTAGAATATTCGCTTTAATCCGACTGGGTATTGAAGATAGTTCTCAAATATCAAAACTGCTACGCTACTCTGTAAACACCATCTATAATTATAGAGCAAAAGTCAAAAACAAAGCCGTCAGTCCTAGGGACAAATTCGAAAAAAGAGTAATGCAAATAGATGCTTTCACAAGCTAAAAAATATATCGTCTTTTTACTTGAATGAGGGCAGATTCTATTCTGTTTTGACAAAAAACCTTAATACGCTCAATTATTCTGTCCACTTTTTTTGAAAATCACTTTTCAGTTATGTATCAGATAATCAGATAGTAACGAATTTTCACTTTCCACTTTTATCCACTTTCTCACCACTTGATCTGGGAATCAGCTTGTCACTCAGCCTTATTTGTGAAGGTCAATGGATCACCCTTGACTCGATTGGCCAGAATTGATAAACAAAACAAAAAGCATGGATAAGAGACGATTACTTAAGAAGATTTTAGGGGCTATGATGATCGTGCTGTTGCAGGCAACTGCATCCTGGGCACAGACCACAATAAAAGGAGAAATCCTTGATCCAAATGGAGATGCCATACCAGGTGTTACCATTCAAATCGTAGGGGGCACATCAGGTACAATTACCCAATTTGACGGGAGTTTTGAGATCAATTACGATTTCAATGAAACGGATCAACTAGCCATCAGCGCGATTGGTTATGTGAGTCAAACACTGACAGTTGGAACGCAGAGCTATTTCAAAGTTAGCTTGGAGGAAGACGTGATCGCATTAGATGAGATCATAGTGGTGGGTTATGGCTCTCAGGAACAAAAAGATGTGACAGGATCAATCGCGGTAGTAGATGATGAGGATATGACGCTCAGGCCCAATACTCAAATAGGATCGCTCATACAAGGAAAGGCAGCTGGTGTACAGGTCATGTCTAGTAGTGGAAAACCGTCACAAGGGTTGAATTTGAGAATCAGAGGTACTAACTCCATCAATGCAGGGAGTGAGCCACTCTATGTGGTGGATGGAGTGCCTACTACAGATACACGATCACTTAATCCAGCAGATGTGGCATCCATCTCTATTTTAAAAGATGCTTCTTCGGCGGCCATTTACGGTGCGCAAGGAGCCAATGGCGTGGTGCTGATTACAACCAAAAGTGGTGATTCGGAGCAAACACAAATTTCATTCAATGCCTATGGTGGTTTTTCTGAAGTATGGAAAAAACAGGATGTACTTCAAAGTAGAGATTATATCGAGCTGATGCAGGAGATGGGTCAAAATACAGATTGGACGCTTTACACAGCCAATACCGATTGGCAGGACGAAATATTCCAACGCGGAATTTCACAGAACTACCAGCTTGCCATTTCCGGCAAGGATGATAAGACCAACTATTACATATCAGGTGGATGGACAGATCAAAAAGGAGCGGTAAGAACTTCTGAAATGAATAGAGCCAATTTCAAAGTAAACCTTGATCATGAAGTGAATGATTGGCTAAAAGTAGGGACTAGAACCGCATATACTAGCTATTCTGATGTAGATGTAACCGACAATCAAAGTGTTAATCAAGGAGGTGTATTGCTCGGGGCATTGTCTACTCCCTCTATAATTGAAATTTACAACCCTGATGGATCTTTCACAAGCAATCCATTTCAAAACTGGGAGAATCCAATAGCAAGTACAGACGGATCTGACCGGCAGTATAAGAACGATAGGCTATTAGCCAATGTCTACGCCGAAATTTCATTTTTAGAGAATTTCACCTTCAAATCAAATATTGGAATTGATCATGGCGATGGGATTTACGATTACTTCTTGGATCCCTATCTGACCAGTTACGGTAAAGCACTTAACGGGCGTGCTGAAAATACTACCAATAAGTCTCGATACTATATTGTCGATAATACACTGAGCTATAAGAAATCCTTAGGAAAGAGCCAACTAGAAGTCTTAGTTGGAGCTGTTCAGCAAAAATTTCTTTGGGAAGATAATGGAGTAGTTACGCAAAACTTCTCGAGTAATGGTATACAGACACCAAACGCTGGTTCTGAATTAATTGAAGCCACGGCTAGTAAATCAGAAAAAGCAAATCAGTCTTATATCAGTAGGCTGACTTATGATTACGATGATAAATATCTTTTAACGGCCAATTTCAGAGCCGATGGGTCTAGTGTTTTTGGACCAAAAAGTCGTTGGGGATTTTTTCCATCAGTATCGGCAGGTTGGAGACTATCGGAGGAAGCGTTTTTAAATACTTCCAGTTTGATCAGTGACCTGAAATTAAGAGCCGGTTGGGGAATTGTGGGTAACGACCAACTTGATGACGCTAACAGATATTCATATTTAGGTTTGGTAGGCAGTGGAGCCAATTACCCGATAGGGGGAAGTCCACAGCCTGGTACGTATCCTGCATCCATTAGCAATTCGACCTTGAAATGGGAAGAGTCAAATCAAATAAACATCGGAGTAGATCTGGCAGTTTGGAACAATCGAATTGGCTTGACCATAGATGCCTATCGCAAAACAACTACAGATTTGCTACTCAACGCGCCGCTGCCCCGTACTTCAGGATTCGACAATGCCATTCAAAATATTGGGTCATTAGAAAACAAAGGCGTTGAATTTGTTTTGAGTTCAGTGAATTACGACGGAGAATTTCGCTGGGATACTGATATCAACTTGTCTCTCAATAGAAATGAAGTGCTGGATATCGTAGGACAAGAAATTTTCGACGGCAATGTAGCCGGAAGAGGTGAAGCAAGTTTGGTTCGAGAAGGAGAATCGCTTGGAACGCTTTATGGCTATGTTTTTGGTGGCGTAGATCCAGCCACAGGTGATGCTTATTACATCGGGCAAGACGAAGGCAGTACTTTCGCTCCATCCGCTGATGACAGACGAATCATTGGTAATGCCAACCCTGACTTTATTTATGGTATGACCAATACCTTTTCTTACAAGGGTATTTCATTTTTGGTATTCTTGCAAGGGTCCTATGGTAATGACATATTGAATGCTTCCAGAATGGATATTGAGGGCATGACCGATCCTAAAAATCAATCGGCCGCAGTGTTAGATAGATGGAAGCAGCCTGGCGATATTACTAACATTCCAAGTTCGAGCTGGGGTAATACCGACAACTCAAGAATATCCACACGATTTATCGAAGATGCGTCCTACTTGCGGATCAAGACGGTGACTATAGGTTATGACTTACCACACACCTTATTATCCAAAATTAATCTCACCGGACTCAAGGTCTATCTGACTGGAGAAAACCTATTCACTTTCACCAAATACAGTGGATTCGACCCTGAAGTGAACGCTTTTGGGTACAGCAATACGGCTCAGGGAATTGACTTTGGCACCTATCCTCAGACCAGAAATGTAATCGCAGGTCTAAGTCTTACTTTTTAATCATACAAAGCAAAAAAGTGATGAAAACATATATAAATACAATCATAGTCTTTGGACTAATAACAATGACAAGTTGTAATGATTTCCTGGATCTTGAACCTATTTCGGAAGAGACCACTGAAGTCGGTTATGACAATGCAGGACAAATAGAAGCAGCACTGACTGGAGCTTATGAATCGTTTCAATCCTCTCAGTATTATGCATGGGACAAGGTAATGTTTCAAGATATCAGATCTGACAATCACTATGCAGGTGGAGACAATCCGGAGATTTTTCAATTTGATTGGTTGACTGTTACTCCTACGAATTCTCGGTTGTTTGAAGATTGGTCCAATATCTACAACGCTATTGCCAAAGCCAATATGGTTTTAGAGCGGGCGCCATTGGTATCAGACCCTGTTTTGAGCGAGACTCGTAGAGATCAAATCATGGGAGAGGCTTATTTCCTGCGTGCTTACCATCACTACACGTTGGTGACTACCTGGGGTGATGTGCCGATTATGGACAAATTCACTTCCTCAACTGACCCAAGTGAGATACGTCCCAAGAAAAACACACAAGAGGAAGTGTATGATCAAATTATTGATGACCTAGATCTAGCCATTTCATTATTGCCAGATGCATATGGTAGCAATGCAGATATAAATAAAGCAAGAGCTACCACAGGTGCAGCTCATGCGTTGGCAGCCAAAGCGTATTTGCAACGTCCGTCGAAAGACTACTCTAGCGCTTTGCATCATGCGGAAGCGGTAGAGGCCAGTGCTGCGAACTATCGATTGATTGACTACAATCACTTGTTTGATGGTAATCACTACAACAATGATGAGTCAATTATGGAAGTACAATTTCTCGGAGGAGCAGAAGGCACCTGGGGACCGCAGATGCATTTGCCACCCTCTATTTCAGGAGATACTTGGAGAAAATTTACTACCCCATCGCACAACTTGATCGACGCATACAATGCAGAAGGAGACGCCACCAGACTCAATGCAGCTGTCATTTTTGAAGCGGTATCATGGGTGGATGAATTCTGGGGAAATGCTACTGGAAGCTCTATTCCATTCGCCTACAAATGGAAAAATGCGGACGGCTGGGCCAGTGCAGATAGATTCTACTTATTCAGATTGGGTGATATCATTTTACTCAAAGCGGAAGCCCTTGCAGGATTGAATAGGCTTGGTGAAGCTGCACAAGAAGTAAACAGAATTAGAAACCGAGCAGATTTGGCGGATTTGCCTGCAGCAGCACAAGCAAGTCAAAGCGCCATGATGGATGTCATATTAAAAGAAAGAAGGTTGGAATTGGCGCAAGAAGGACAAAGATGGGACGATCTCGTCCGGTTTGATAAGGTAGTCAGTGTGATGTCGTCATTGGTAGAAACTGACCTGAGAACTGGCCAGCCTTTCGACTATGTGATGGACGAGAGTAAAATCTTCGTACCTATCCCACAAGAGGAACTGGATAGAAATCCCAACCTAAAGTAGAAAAAAACCACCTTTAAAAGTGACGCTTAGCAAAACGAAAACTAAATATTAAAACTTATGATTATGAAAAATTTACTAAAAAACAGCTTGTATTTAATGGTCTTCTTGATGGGAGCATTATTGGTTTCTTGTGGTGATGATGAGGAAGATACTACACCTCCTGTCGATCCACCAATTGCTGGTTTTACCTTGGAAAAAAATGAGGAAAACAATCTGATTGTGACATTCACAAATACCTCCATAGGTGGTGAAACTTATAGTTGGGATTTTGGTGATGATTCTGACTTAGTTACTACGAAAGATGCTACATATACTTTTACTGCTAGCGGTACTTATACCGTGACTTTGACTGTGACCAACGAAGGAGGAACTGATGAACAATCTCAGGATATCACAGTGTCTGGATTTGGTCCCAACTTGGTGAATGGTGGTGATATGACAGATGAAGAGGCTTGGACATTGTCTACGCTGTGGGGTGGTGATGATAACGTGATGAATCATGGCTTCTCCGATGATACATTTGTTTTCTTGAGTGGCGCCGATGCAGAAACTGGTGACCCATATCAATATTCTAACTACTCATTTTCTCAGGAAATAGCACTTGAGGCGGGTGGTACTTATCATTTTAGTGCAGATGTGAGTAGTGCGACAGGTACAAATGCTACTTGGTTCGAAGTCTATTTTCTTAAAGTAGCACCAGACACAGAAGATGTAATTGTAGATATGCAAGTTGGAATAAAGGCATATGGCGAAGGCGAAGATTGCACCAAAGATGAGTTCAGTGGAGATATCATGACTATAGCTGCCGCTTGTACATCTGTCAACGCATTCGATCAACTGTTAAGTGCGGAAGGTGTATTTACTCCATCTGCTGAAGATTTGTCTGAAGATGGAACCATATTCCTAGTGTTCAAAGTAGGCTCTGGATGGGCACCTGAAGGTGAAATTGCTGGATTTGGTGATGGACTAATCCTAGATAATGTAGTAATCAAAGAAGCTATCTGATAGAGATAATTTTAGTAGAAACAAAAAAGGATTGCATACTGGCGGGCTGATCTGCTCGCCAGTTTTAAATACTCAATATGAAATTAAAATTTCTGGTAATTCTGTTACTTATTGGATTCTCCAATCAAAAATGTAAGGACAAAGTGGAAGAGGAGTTTGAGCCGCCAGTGGTAGAGCCACCTGTGGGTGAAATCCCTGAAGTGCAGATGTATCTCACCACGTCCAACGCGACACAAAAAATTGCACTGCAGGAAGTGGGCATAGATTTTCCATTAGAGACTCCCAATTATACAATCACCATTGATCATTCTGAAGTGTATCAAGAAATTGACGGATTTGGATTTGCCCTTACAGGAGGAAGTGCCATGCATCTCAACAGTATGTCAGTTGCCGCTCGGGCGCAGCTACTCAACAGGCTCTTTGACACTACAGGCGAATCTATTGGTATTTCATATATCCGAATCAGCATCGGAGCTTCTGACCTGGACGAATCAGTATTTTCATACAATGATTTACCTGATGGCGAGACGGACGAAATGCAAGAACAATTTTCCATCGAACCAGATCGAACCCACCTGATACCCATATTGAAAGAAATTTTAGCGATCAATCCTGACCTCAAAATCATGGCGACGCCTTGGTCACCACCCACTTGGATGAAGACCAATGGATCTAGCAAGGGTGGCCAATTGCTGGAGAAATATTACGATTCTTACGGGCTCTATCTGGCCAAGTACATAGAAGCAATGGCAGCTGAAAACATCACTATTGAAAGTATGTCTGTGCAAAATGAGCCGTTGCATCCTGGCAACAACCCTAGCATGAGCATGTCAGCCGAAGAGCAGTTGGCTTTTATCAAAACAGCCTTGGGGCCCACTTTTGAAGAAAGAAATATCGACACCAAAATCATCCTGTATGATCACAATGCAGATAGACCGGATTACCCAATGACGATATTGGCCGATGAGGAGGCCTATCAATACGTGGATGGATCTGGATTTCACTTATATGGTGGCGATATCAGTGCGCTATCTCAAGTGAGAAACGCCTACCCAGAAAAAAACATTTATTTCACTGAGCAGTGGTACGGTGCACCAGGTAACTTTTCAGGAGACCTGAAATGGCACATTCGTGAACTAATCATCGGTGCGACGAGAAATTGGAGCAAGAATGTTATAGAATGGAACCTCTCCTCTGCGCCTGACCTGGGACCTCATACAGACGGTGGGTGTGATCAATGTCTCGGTGGTATATCCATAGATGGAGATAATGTCACCTACAATGCGGGCTATTATGTGGTTGCTCATGCCTCTCGATTCGTACGCCCGGGTAGCCTCCGAATCATGACCAATAGTGGCGGAGATATATCTAATGTCGCATTCAAAACCGAAAATAATCAAGTGGTGCTGATCGTGCTAAACAATAGTGAGGCCACTAAAGCAATCAATGTAGAACAAAATGAAGTCCAATTCTCAACAGTCTTGGATGCCGGATCTGTTGCTACTTATTTATGGAATGAATAATAAAAACATGAAAAATACAATTTACTTTCTGCTTGCCTTTATTTTCTTGAATGCTTGCGCATCCAAGTCCGTAGATTCCAGAAAAGAAAATCAATATCCGCCAATAGCTTTAAAAGAAGCTAAGGTTTTTCTCACCGCTAAGGATACAGATTTACGATTGGCTGACATGGGAAATCAAACGTTTGAGCCAGGAAATCAACCGCTCGAAACCGAGCTGTCCATTTTCATCAACCCCAACAAACGCTTTCAGAAATTTGTTGGCATTGGCGGAGCAATCACAGATGCTTCCGCAGAAACCTTTGCCAAACTGCCAAAGGACAAACAAGATGAGCTGATCAAAGCCTATTACTCCGTAGATGGCATTAATTATTCATTATTGAGAACGCATATTCACAGCTGCGATTTTAGTCCGGGTTCTTATACCTATGTAGCAGACGGAGACAAGGAGTTGAAGACTTTCAACATTTCCCATGATTTGGAATATCGAATTCCGATGATGAAGCGTGCCATAGCAGAAGCAGGAGGTGAACTTATGACATACGTTTCACCATGGTCGCCACCAGCCTTTATGAAGTCCAATGGAGACATGCTCAAAGGGGGTAGTTTAATGCCTGACTATTATGATTCTTGGGCACTGTATTATGCGAAGTTCATTAAAGAATACGAAGCTTTGGGTATACCAATCTGGGGACTGACGATACAGAATGAACCGATGGCTACGCAGAGATGGGAGTCTTGTATTTATACAGCCAGTCAGGAACGAGATTTTGTAAAAAATCATTTGGGACCAACCCTTCAAAAAGAGGGTTTAGGAGATAAAAACATCATCGTATGGGATCACAATCGCGACCTGATTACCAATAGAGCCAATACGATATTGGAAGACCCTGAGGCAGCCAAATATGTCTGGGGTACCGGCTTTCATTGGTATGAAACCTGGACCGGATCAGATCCGAAGTTTGAGAATGTGGGTAAAGTGAAAGAATCATTTCCTGATAAGCAGTTGATGTTTACAGAAGGATGTAATGAAAACTTTGATCCTGCCAAATACCAATATTGGCCGAATGCAGAGAGATACGGCAAGTCCATGATCAATGATTTCAACAATGGTACAGCAGGCTGGACCGATTGGAATATTCTATTGGATCAGACCGGTGGACCTAATCATGTCGAGAACTTCTGTTTTGCACCTATACACGGAGATACTCTTACAGGGGAGTTGATATACACACCGTCCTACTACTATATAGGACATTTTTCAAAGTTTATCAGACCAGGAGCACGACGTATAAGTACTGTCGCTAGTAGAAGTGCTTTGATGGCAACTACCTGGTGCAATGTGGACCAGTCTATGGCGACCATCGTGATGAATGAAAGTGATGAAGAGATTACATATAAACTTTATGTAGGCGACCAAGTGACCAATCTGAAGATACCGGCCAGGGCGATTCAGACGGTTCTCTATTAGAAAGTTAGCCTTCGCGGTAGTTATATAAGGCAGCACAAAGTTCGATACTCCCCCCTTTTAATTTTTTGACTTTAAAAGTCAAATGCTCCATTGGGGGCGATACAAATTGTAACTAAACTACTATTATATGACGAACATGTATCATTTATTATCGCGAAAAGGGGGAGTGATGCTACTGCTGCTCCTATCTTTTCTCTGTATGCGGAGACCTGTGTCTGCCCAATTCGTGCACACGGACGGAACGCAAATTTTAGACGAAAATGGCAACGACATTTACTTCAGTGGGATGAATCTGGGGAATTGGTTGCTATGGGAAGGCTACCTGATGATGGGTGACTTCAACTACAGAACGCATTCGCAGTTTCTACAAAGTGTGAGTGAAGCCTTCGGCAATGACATGACCAAGGCCAAAGAATTTGAACACCAGTGGCGGATGAATTACCTGACTCAACAAGGGATTTCGGATTTGAAGGCCCTGGGATATAATTCGGTGAGGGTGCCTTTCAATTACAATATGTTTTGGGATGGTAGCGCGGTTACCAATCATGGATTCCAATACTTTGATCGGGTCATCGAGTTTTGTCGAAACGAAGGCATGTATGTAATGCTTGATATGCATGCAGCACCAGGCTATCAAAACCCAGGTGACCATTCGGATAACGTCAATTCCAATGCAAGCCAACCGCGCGAAACCGTCACCTTTTGGGATGGAAATAATGTGGAAATAGCCAGTACGGTATGGAGACATATTGCCAACTATTACAAGAACGAGCCTGTAGTATGGGGATACGATCTGATTAACGAACCAGTGCCACAGCCAGGTCGTGAGTTTGAACTAATGGCCTCTATGATTGCAATGAGAAATGCCATTCGTGAAGTGGACAGCAATCACATCATCATCGCGGAAGGGAGCTGGTGGGGGTCTGACATGCAGAAGCTTGACTGGATGGATCCTGAAACACAAAATCAAAGCGGAATCGATTATCGGTGGGACAATAATATGGTATATCAAACGCATCATTACTCTAATGACGTATCTGCGCTGGATGGTCGATTGGCCATTTGTAATAAGCTCAACATGCCTATGATTTTAGGAGAATATGGTGAGAGTGACAACAACAATTTGCGAAACATGACCGACTGGTGCATCAATAACAATGTGGATTATTTCCCATGGTCATTTAAAAAGATGTCGCATGATAAGTGTCTTTGGACTATTCATCCCAATCAGCCATATGAAGAACTCAAAGCCTTTATCAATAATGGTATACCGCCATCAGCGAGTCTATACGATGATATGATCGCTTTTGCGCAAAACAATATATCTAATGGCAGCCCAGGCTTGACCTTTGATCAAGGTTGGTATGAAGCGACTAAGCCCCCATGTGATCTTGGAGCACCAGCTAATTTGGATGGAGGCACACCGACTCCAAGCCAAATCACGCTAACGTGGGGAGATACGGCGAATGGTGAAGATCACTATTCCGTATCAAGAAACGGCGCCACTATCGCCACCTTACCGGCTAATAGCACGTCCTATGTTGACAGCGGACTCTCTGACGAAACGTGCTATTCTTACACGGTTACAGCTGTAGGTTCTTGCCCTCGTGGGGTCAACCTTCAAGTATGTACACCCTGTGGCGGCACACAAAGTCCTTATTTGGGTACGGCAGCCAATTTGCCTGGTACGATCGAAGCCGAAAGCTTTGACACAGGATGTTCAGGTCAAGCCTATTTTGATACTGGAGATGGCAACAATGGCGGTGATTACCGAGATGGGAATGTAGATATTTCTGCTACCGTAGATGGAGATTCGGATTACAATGTAGGCTGGGTTGAAGCAGGAGAGTGGCTGGAATACACCGTGGATGTGTCCAGTTCAGGAACTTACTATCTGTCCTATAGAGTGGCTACCCCAGAAAGTACAGGTCAAATCCAACTCAAGGTAGATGGTACCACTTTGGTGACTACCGATATTCCTGCTACAGGCGATTGGAATGCGTGGGAAACCGTGGAGGCTCAAGCAGTAGATTTAAGTGCAGGTGAGCAGGTCATCCAGATTTACTTTAGTGGAGGTAGTGTCAATTTAAATTCGTTCACCTTGACTTCTGGTGCACCTAATGCCGCTCCAGTAGCTGATGCAGGTGCTGATCAGTCATTGTCTAGCAGTGCTACATCGACCACGCTCGATGGAAGCGGCAGCTACGACTCGGACAATGGGCCTTCAGCTTTGACTTATGTATGGACACAGACTTCAGGTAATACGGTGAGCCTTTCTGACGCTACGGTTGAGTCGCCTATCGTATCTGGCCTAAGTGCTGGCAATTCTTATGAATTTCAGTTGGTCGTGAATGATGGCTCCAAAAGCAGTGCGCCATCTTCTCTGACGGTATCAGTAGATCAGGCACCTGTTTCATTCCCGTTGAGATTGGAGGCGGAGAATTATTCTTCGCAAAATGGCATCCAAACCGAAGACTGCCAAGAAGGCGGACAAAATGTAGGTTGGATCGATGGGGGAGATTGGATTCAGTTTGATAATATCCATATTCCTGTGTCAGGCACCTACACGATCACCTATCGTGTGGCTAGCCAAAACAATCAAGGAACATTCGACCTCACCACCAATAATGGCAGCACGAATCATGGTAGTGTAGATGTGAGCGAGTCAGGTTCCAATGGTTGGCAGGATTGGAAATCCATCACTCAGACCGTCACTTTGCCTGCTGGTAGCAATGACTATCGAATTTCGATCACAGGCGGAGGGTTCAATATCAACTGGTTTGAGATAGCTTCAGGAGGAGTGGTCATACCAAACCAAGCCCCTGTAGCTGATGCAGGTAGTAACCAAACGTTAGCTAGCGGAACGACTTCTACAAGTTTAGACGGAAGTGGAAGTAGTGACCCGGACGCTGGTCCTTCATCGCTGACCTATAGCTGGACGCAACTGTCTGGATCCAATGCTTCGATCTCTAATCCATCCGATGTTTCACCAACGGTTAGTGGATTGTCGGACGGCAATTCTTATATTTTCCAGTTGATTGTGAATGATGGCGAAGATGATAGTAGTGCTTCGACAGTGACCATTTCTGTGAATAATGGTTCGTCTGGTACCGCACTTAGAATTGAAGCAGAAGACTATTTCGAAATGTATGGATTGCAAACGGAGAACACCTCAGATACTGGCGGTGGTCAAAACGTCGGCTGGATCGACGGTGGCGACTGGGCTGGCTATGAAGTAGACATTCCTACTACAGGTGCCTATACAGTTAGTTATCGTGTGGCCAGTCAAAATGGCGGTGGTCAGATACAGCTGGAGCAATTTGGTGGAGGAACGGTTTTCGGCTCAGTAAATGTCTCTTCCACTGGTGGTTGGCAGAATTGGACTACGATTTCGCATACTGTGAATTTGCAAGCTGGTGTGCAAGATTTAGCACTTGCCTTCCCATCTGGCGGATTGAATCTCAACTGGATTGAAATCAGCAACACTTCTGGCGCGAGAATTCGAACGACCCAGCAAGACCTTGATAAAGTGAAACTCAGTTTGTTCCCAAATCCCGCGATCACAGAGGTTAAACTTACAGGCTTAGGGAGTCAATTCGACCAGCTAATGATTTATGGGCTGATGGGCGAAATGAAGGGCTCCATTCAAGTGAAGGGCCTTTCAGAAACTACTATAGATGTTTCGGCCTTTAGCCCAGGCTTGTACTTTGCTGTATTATCTCAAAATGGAAGTGCCAAAGGTAGAATAAAATTCAAAGTGCAGTAATAAACACGCGAAAGGGCCACTGGGGGGTGGCCTTGTGCTAAATAGGCAAAGCAAATAGTGCGACTTTATGTGGTGCTATTGCTTTGTCGTTTGGTATTCAATAAGCAAAACCTGTTCTTGGAATTCAGGTATAAAAAAAGGTCAAGATACATTGTATCATGACCTTTAACTTTTCGTAATTCAGACTTTCTTAGTATCTGTAGTATTCTGGCTTGTATGGACCTTCGGGAGTCACACCAATGTAATCTGCTTGATCTTTGCTCAATACATCTAACTCTACGCCAATTTTAGATAAGTGCAATCTTGCTACTTTTTCATCCAAGTGCTTCGGCAACATGTATACTTTATTTTCATAAGCATCCGTATTGTTCCAAAGTTCCAGCTGAGCCAAAGTTTGATTGGTGAATGAATTGGACATCACAAAAGATGGGTGACCAGTAGCACAGCCTAAGTTTACCAAACGACCTTCTGCTAATAGAATGATTTCTTTGCCATTCAAGTTATAAAGATCTACCTGAGGTTTGATCTCATCTTTCTGTGCATTACTGTTCAACCAAGCGACGTCGATTTCATTGTCGAAGTGGCCAATGTTACACACAATAGCTTTGTCTTTCATTTTCTCGAAATGACGACCTACGATGATGTCCTTATTTCCAGTAGTGGTAACAATGATATCGCCTTCAGCTACTGCATCATCCATTTTCTTTACAGCAAAACCATCCATGGCCGCTTGCAATGCACATATTGGATCGATTTCGGTTACGATCACTCTTGCACCCGCACCTCTCAAGGAAGCGGCAGACCCTTTTCCTACATCTCCATATCCAGCGACTACGGCTACTTTTCCAGCCATCATCACGTCAGTAGCTCTTCTGATCGCATCTACTAATGACTCTTTACATCCATATTTGTTGTCAAATTTAGACTTGGTGACCGAGTCGTTTACGTTAATGGCAGGCATTGGTAACGTGCCTTTTTCTTCTCTTTCTTGAAGTCTGTGTACTCCAGTGGTGGTTTCTTCCGAAAGTCCCTTGATGTCTTTTACTAACTCAGGAAATCTGTCAAGTACCATATTAGTTAAGTCACCACCATCATCAAGAATCATATTCAATGGTTTGTCTCCTTCGAATGCTGTCAATGTCTGTTCGATACACCAATCAAATTCTTCGTCCGATAGACCTTTCCATGCAAAAACAGGAATTCCTGCAGCGGCTATGGCAGCAGCAGCATGATCTTGCGTTGAAAAAATGTTACACGATGACCAGGTAACTTCTGCACCAAGTTCAACTAGTGTTTCTATTAGAACTGCAGTTTGAATGGTCATGTGAAGGCATCCAGCGATTCTAGCTCCAGCCAAAGGCTTACTTGCGCCGTACTCTTCTCTCAGTGACATGAGACCAGGCATTTCCGCCTCAGCTAACTTAATTTCTTTTCGGCCAAAGTCAGCCAGACTAATGTCCTTTACCTTAAATTTTGATGCTGTATCTATCATTTCTTTATATTTTTCAATTTGCGACTGCAAAGTTAAGTGATTAATTCATGACGAAAAAACGCAAGTATTGGTTCATTTATAAGCGACTTCCTTAAAAGCAAATTGATGAACGATTTCATCTTCCTGAATTTGTAACAAACCGTTTGAGTTGACACCAATGATTTTGCCACTAAATGCTCGGCCGGCGGTTTCATAAGTACTCTCTTGATCAAACAGATATAAGCGCCTCATATACTGTGCTTCTAACATTTTCAGTTGGCCATTTTTTAGCTCTAAATATTTCTTTTCCAGTTGTATGAGAACTTGTTCTATGAGGTCATTTATTTCCAGTTCTTCTCCTGTTATATCTAATATGGAAGTAGCGTGAAGGTTAGAAAATTGAGTTTGATTAAGGTTCAGACCGATTCCAATGATCGAAAATTCTATGTGTGGACCTTTAAGTATATTCTCAATAAGAATACCGCCTATTTTTCTATTTCGATAATAGATGTCATTGGGCCATTTGATTTTTAAATCTTTTCCTAAAATTGGAAACAAGGTATTGTGGATAGCCAATGTAGATATTAAATGTAACTGGAATTGATTCTGTGCAGATACAAGCGTAGGTCTTAGAATCACAGAAAATGTCGCATTTTTTCCAGGTTCGCTTTCCCAGCTATTTCCTCTTTGGCCTCGGCCATTTTGTTGATCATGTGTGATAATGGTGGTGCCTTCTACCTGAGGTTTGTCTTTGAGTAAATCAGCAGCCATGTCATTGGTCGAATGACATTGTGACAGAAAAAGAACGTTTTTTCCAAGGAATTGAGTTTTGGCAAAGAATTTATGCAACTTATATTAGTTAATTTTGTAGTAAATTTAGAGACAAAGCATGACAGTAATAAAGGAAGCTCAAAAATCTCAAATATTGAGCGATGCGGTGATAGAGGGAATGAAAGAATTAAAGGCTTCTGATATTGTACTGATTGATTTGAGAAATATAGGCAATGCTGTTGCCGATTTTTTTGTAATTTGCTCTGGAAATTCAGATACACAAATTGATGCCATTTCTGACTCTGTAGAAGAAGTAGTCTACAAATCCACTTCGGATAGTCCTTGGAGAAAGGAAGGAAAAGAAAATCGAGAATGGATATTGATGGATTATGCTAATGTAGTGGTGCACATCTTTAGAAAAGATCGCAGAGAATTTTACTCCCTTGAAAAGCTTTGGGGAGATGCTATCATCACTTCTATCGAAGATTAAAACTTAATCAGCAGTAAGGCGTTTAACACAATTTTATAAATAACACATAATGGCGGATAAACCGAGAAAGAGCAGTACGAATCAACCCAATAAACCAAATTATCAGATTTGGGTAATATTGGGATTAATGGCCTTCATTTTTGGCATCTCGTATTTTTCTAACAATAATTCTGCAGTAGAAATTTCATTCAAAAGATTTGAGCAGATGGTGCTCAGCAACGATGTGAAGCAGGTTGTTCTTATAGGCAATCAGAAAATTGTAGAAGTAACGCTCAAAGAAGAAGCATTACAAAATAGTAAGTACAAAATTCAGTTGGAGCAGCAGAATAGATTTGGTGTTCAAAATACCGGCCCCCAGTATTTTTTCAAAATTGAGAGCATAGATATTTTTGCCAATAAGAAGAAGGACCTGGATGCTCAATTAAAATCAGGCAACGACTATGAGTATTTAGTCGATGATCGATCTGATTATACCCACATATTTTTGAATTCTGGTTTCTTCATTATCATCATTTTAGGCTTTTGGCTATTGATGAGACGAATGACTGGAGGCGGGGGTCCTGGTGGACAAATTTTCAATATTGGAAAATCAAAAGCTGCACTCTTTGATGCAGAAAACAAAGTCAAAATTACTTTTGACAATGTGGCTGGACTTGATGAAGCAAAGGAAGAAGTAAAAGAGATTGTTGACTTTTTAAAGAACCCTTCTAAATTCACTAAACTAGGTGGTAAAATACCAAAGGGTGCACTTCTCGTAGGCCCTCCTGGTACAGGAAAAACTTTATTAGCAAAAGCTGTAGCAGGCGAAGCTGCTGTTCCTTTCTTTACGCTTTCAGGGTCTGATTTTGTAGAAATGTTTGTTGGAGTTGGCGCTGCAAGAGTGAGAGACCTTTTCAAGCAAGCCAAGGAAAAAGCGCCTTGTATTGTATTTATTGATGAGATTGACGCCATAGGAAGGTCGAGAGGCAAAGGTCAAATGCCAGGCTCAAATGATGAACGTGAAAATACGTTGAATTCATTACTTGTTGAGATGGATGGATTCTCGACAGATTCTGGAGTAATCATATTGGCAGCTACTAACCGGCCTGACGTATTAGATTCAGCTTTATTAAGACCAGGAAGATTTGATAGACAAATTAGCATTGACAAACCAGATATTGTTGGGAGAGATGCTATTTTCAAAGTTCATTTGGGGCCAATTAAAAGTGATAAAGATGTTGATTCTAGAAAATTGGCAGCTCAGACACCTGGCTTTGCAGGAGCTGAAATCGCCAACGTATGTAATGAAGCAGCTTTAATTGCTGCCAGAAAAGATAAAAAAGCTGTTGATCTTAAAGATTTCCAAGACGCTATCGATAGAGTGATTGGTGGATTAGAGAAGAAGAGTAAAATTATTTCTCCAGAAGAAAAGAAAATTGTGGCCTATCACGAAGCAGGACACGCTGTCGCTGGATGGTATTTGGAACATGCGGATCCTTTGGTGAAAGTAAGTATTGTGCCTCGTGGATACGCAGCATTAGGTTATGCGCAATACCTACCAAGAGAGCAGCACTTACATCAAACTGAACAATTGATGGACGAGATGTGTATGGCACTAGGTGGCCGAGCGGCAGAAGAAATTGTGTTTGGAAAGATTTCAACTGGTGCTTTGAGTGATTTGGAAAGAATTACTAAAATGGCCTATAGTATTGTGACCGTTTATGGTATGAATGAAGCCATCGGAAATATTTCCTTCTACGATAGTAAACAATCTGAATACAATTTTAACAAGCCATATTCTGATGCCACAGCTGAATTGATTGACAAAGAAGTTAAAAAGATTGTAGACGAGGCTTACAAGCGAACCAAAAATCTCCTCAGTGATAAAAGAGAACAATTGGAGAAAATTGCTGTTGAGCTTCTTGAGAAAGAAATCATCTTTCAGGCTGATTTGGAAGAATTGATTGGCAAGCGTCCGTTCGAAAAAGACACGAATTATGCCGCTTTTACTAATGGTACCTTGGGACCTAAAGGAGAAGCAGAAGAGAAAAACGAAAAGGCAATAGAGGAGCTGAAGTCAGAGATTAAATCTGAAGTAGAGAATGAAGAGGAAAGCAAATCTTCTACTCCTGAGAATCTGGAAGAAACCACTGAAGATTCTAAATAATACAATAAATTGGGGCTATGAATTATAGCCCCAATTTATTTTCAGATGAATAATTTCCTATCTGAATTGGAAAAAAATAAGAAAGTCTATTTTGCTAGTGACTTTCATTTGGGAGTGCCGAATGATCAGCAATCCAAGCTGAGAGAAAAACGCATTGTTCAATGGCTGGATACAATTTCTAAAGATGCTCAAACGATCTTTCTACTTGGCGATGTTTTCGATTTTTGGTTTGAGTATAAGGAAGTAGTTCCTAAAGGTTATGTACGACTATTAGGCAAATTGGCTGAGCTTGCAGACCAAGGAATAACAATCATACTCTTTTCAGGCAACCACGATCTTTGGTTGAAAAATTACCTTTCAAAGGAAATTGGAATCAAAATATACCATGAGCCGCAATCTTATCAAATGGGCCCACATACGTTTTATTTGGCGCATGGTGATGGGCTGGGGCCGGGTGATAAAAAATTCAGGTTTTACAAAAGCATTTTCAAAAATTCGTTTTGTCAGTGGTTATTTAGATGGCTCCATCCAGATATAGGTGTGGCGCTGGCCAAGTGGTGGTCTAGTGGAAGTCGAATAGCACAAGCCAATGAACCTTTAAAATTTCATGGAGAGAAAGAATGGCTGATTATTCATAGTAAGCAAATTGAAAAGCAAAAGCATCATGATTACTACGTGTATGGTCATAGACATATTCCGGGGATTCATGAGTTATCGAATGATTCATCCTATGTGAATCTTGGAGAATGGGTATTCGATAGCCCATATGCCGTATATGACGGAGTGAAATTGGAGCTAAAGACTTTTTCAAAATGAAGGTATTCATCACTTGTGTTTTGTTGAATTTGCCGGTGGTACTCTTCGCCCAATCCTGGGAATTAGTAAAAAATGTTTCACATGCAGGAATAGATAAATGCTCGATAGACCAGATGGGGAACGTATATATGGTTAACCAACAAGGTACAGTTTCTAAATATACAGCAGATGGAAAATTGATGCTTGAGTATGCCCCTATACAAGTAGCTAATATTCATGAAATTACAGCCAACTCACAGCTCAAGGTTACTTTGTTTTATAAGGATCTGCAAGAATTCGTGTTGCTGAATAGATATTTATCATCGCCAATTACCTATCGCTTGTCAGATTTTAATCTTGGCTATATAGAGGAGGTTGCGCCTAATTTTCAGCAAACGCTATGGGTGCTTGATATCTCTGATTTTTCGATCAAGTTGCTAGACCCTAGCCGAAATCAACTTCTCGAGCAGAAGTCTCTGGCACAGGTATTGGATCAAAATCAAGCAGAGATTCAGTCGTTTCACGCCCATCAGAATAGGATGTATATCGTAGAAAAGTCGTTAGGAGTTTTGGTCTTTGATAATATTGGTAATTACCTATTCAAATTAACGTCTGAGGCACCCGATGATGTAGGGTTTGATAAAGACTATATGTATTATGAAAAAGAGGGAAGCTTAATGCTTGTGCACTTGTACGATGGAGAAAATCTAACACGGTCAATAGACAATATTCAATTTACCAAAATGGTTTATTCCAATAGTCGACTGATCGCAATTACCCCTCAGGGATTCAATATATATCAGTATCTTAGCCAGCAATAATCAAAGTAATTGCACAATTCTAGATATGCGTGAAGTTGTTATTATTTGCCTCGGAATTTTGATACTCTGGGCATGTGGAGAAGAGCCAGATTGTGATACAGGGGTGCCAAAAAATAGCATAACTGTAAAATTCTATGATAGTGAAGATTCTACTGCACTTTACAAGAAATTTATTAGAGTAACAGAGAGAAGTTCCAACACCATATTTTATAACTCTTCGGATTCTTTGCAAAGTTTTGAGTTAAATCTAAACCCGAATGTTGATCAATTGACTTATGTATTTGTGTCAAGTACTTCAGTAGATACGCTCACGCTCAGCTACACCACACAATTAGAATGGCTGTCAGAAGAATGTGGCCCTTCCTATTTTTATGATGAACTGGATGTAGTGAGTTCTTCATATACTTTTGATTTGGTTTCTACTTTTATAGATGTTGCTATTGATGAGAACATTAAAATATACAATTAGTCTATCGATTTTGGTGGTGTGCTTTGCAGCTTCCGCTCAAGAAGCTAAGAAAGACTTTGTGCCTTCCGAAATCATTTTTGCTTCTGACGTTATAGGTCTGGGAAAAACTTTGTTTTCGGATGAGACCAAACTCGAATTCCATTCCAAAATTGATTTTCACCATTATTTTTTGGCGGGAGATTTTGGAGTAGATAAAATTAATCTATCAGGCGAAGGGTTTGATTATCACTCAGAGGGCACTTTTTTCCGCATAGGTCCTCATATCAATATGATGCCTTACAACAAGCACAGAAGTAGTATTTTCTTTGGTTTGATGTATGCACGAAGTAGTTTCAATGACAGAATGGATTATTCCCAATCAGACTCAGGATGGGGCGGGGGTCAGATTAGTTATACCAACGACAATTTAAAGGCTCGCTGGTTTGAAGCTAATATGGGGATTAATGTCAAAGTAGTTGGGCCGCTATACTTGGGATATACCATTCGATTTAAATTTTCAAAATCACTTTCTGATACTGGTGAGCTTCTGCCTTTCGAAATCCCAGGGTTTGGTCAGGCAGCTAAAGGCAGCCAATTTGGTTTTAATTATTATGTGATATACAAGTTAAGATTTAGAGATAAGCCTGTCCCAAAGAGACCAATTAAGGTGTCGCCAAGAGAGGATAGGGATAAACAAGAACCGACTGGCCGGTAACTATGTTATTTTTTGAGCGATACAGAGATTTTAAAAAACTTTTCATCAGTGCGTTTCTGTTGATTGCTTCCCTATGTACAGGTATGATTGGTTTCGTGATGATCGAAGGGTTTAGTTGGATCGAGTCTTTCTATATGGCTGTCATCACCTTCTCTACAGTGGGCTTCAACGAAGTCTATCCATTGTCAGAAAACGGAAGATTGTTTACGAGTATCTATATCATTTTCAACTTAATGATATTTGCTTATGTAGTGTCTGTTTTTTCTACTTATCTTTTTGAAGGAGAATTTAATAGACTATACCGAAAATATATATTTGGTAAAGAAGTCAAAAAAATGAAGGATCATATCATTGTTTGTGGATTTGGCCGTAATGGCAACAAGGCTTGTGAAGAATTAAGGAGTCAGAAGGTGAATTTTGTGGTTGTGGATAGGGATGAGCAATTGATTGATCTGATTCAGAATGTAAAAAAATACAAGTTCATTCTGGGAGACCCTACGCAAGAAGAAATTTTGGAAGAAGCTGGCATTAGAAAAGCTAAGGCACTTATAACCACATTACCTAGTGATGCGGAAAATGTCTTTCTAACCCTCACAGCAAAGGATTTGAATCCAGATGTTCAAATAATATCAAGAGCTTCTGAAGAAAATACAATCAAAAAGCTAAAACAGGCCGGGGCACAGCACGTAATTATGCCAGATGCCATAGGTGGTTTGCACATGGCTCAACACATTACAAAACCATTTGTGATTGAATATTTGGATCAATTATCTGGGCATCAGGAGGATGGACTGACACTTGAAGAAGTACGATACGAAGATTTAAAATCTGATTTCCAAGGGCAATCCATCGAATCTATGGATATCAGAAACCGCACGGATGTGACGGTGGTTGGTTTGAATGACAAATTCGGGAAGTTCGTATTTAATCCTTCGTCAAAAGTACTGATGGAACCTGGTGTGGTTATGGTGATCGTAGGTACCTATCCGAAAGTTCAGGATTTCAAATCTGAGTATTTGAAATAAAAAATCCCTACCATTTTACAATAGTAGGGATCGTATCTATTCTTAGGATTGACGAATTATCAATCGTAATAATCTAGTCCAAGATTGGTGATCAAATCTTCACCAGCCATGTATCTCAATGTGTTTTTCAACTTCATCAACTGAACGAAGATGTCATGCTGTGGTTTCAATCCTTTCTTAGCCTGTGGAGACTTTAGATAGAATGACAACCATTCTTGAATACCACCTTTCATACCGGCTCTAGAAGCTAAATCCAAGAACAAAGCCAAGTCTAGCACCAATGGTGCTGCCAAGATTGAATCCTTACATAGGAAATCCACTTTAATCTGCATTTTGTAGCCTAGCCATCCTTTGATATCGATGTTATCCCAACCTTCTTTGTCATCGCCTCTTGGAGGGTAGTAGTTGATTCTAACTTTGTGGTAAAGATCACCGTATAGCTTTGGGTGCAAAGCTGGCTCAAGAATATCCTCCAGTACGCCCAATTTTGAAACCTCTTTTGTTTTGAAGTTATCTGGGTCGTCAAGTACTTCCCCATCTCTGTTGCCTAAGATGTTAGTAGAGAACCAACCATCAATACCTAGTGATCTTGCTTTCAAACCTGGTGCAAGAATAGTCTTCATCAAAGTTTGACCAGTTTTAAAGTCCTTACCAGCAATAGGTGCACCAGTTTGTTTTGCGAGTTCTACCATCGCATCTACATCACACGATAAATTAGGAGCACCATTGACATAAGGAATTCCCATTTTCACAGCTGCGTAGGCATAAATCATACTTGGAGCAATGTCTGGATGATTGTTTCTCATGCCTTCCTCAAGCTTTTCAATGGTTGAGTGAACCTCTCCTTCTTTTATGTAAATTTCAGTAGATCCACACCAAACCATGACCAATCTGTCACAACCGTTCTCTTCTTTGAACTTCTTCATGTCGTCCATGAGTGCTTCGGCTAGCTCCATTTTATTGGCATATCCAGTTTTGATATGGGTACCCTCTAATCTCTTTACATAGTTTTTATCAAAGACGGCCTTCATAGGTTTGATTTGCTCTAATTCGTCTTTCAACTCATTAAGTAAATCTTTGTCGAGCACCTTAGCATGCATGGCCGCTTCGTAGGCATTATCTGCAAATACATCCCATCCACCTAAAACTACATTTTCGAGTGGAGCTAATGGAATAAAATCTTTAATCAATGGATTTCTATTCTCTGTTCTTTTGCCCAACCTTATGGTTCCCATTTGAGTCAAAGATCCGATTGGGTCGGATAAACCATTTCTGATACTGAGTACTCCTGCCATGAAGGTAGTAGATACCGCACCCATCCCTGGGGTTAGAATGCCTAGCTTTCCTTTAGGCTCCTGAATTGTAATTTTGTCTGACATCTATATTCTATTTTAACGCTATTTTAACCAATGTTCGTTTCTGTACCAGTCGATAGTCTCCTGAATTCCTTCATAAAGCTTGTATTTTGGCTCTATAGCCATGTCTTTATAGAAATCTCGGGAATCGCACATCCAGTTCGAACACTTGAGTTCCTTTATTTTTTCAATATTTAATTGGGACAAATTTCCCGAAATTCTGGTATATATTTCAGAGAAAAAGGCCACCACGTATACCACAAAGAGCGGTAGTTTAATTTTCAATGTTTTTTTGTTTAAGCATTCTTTTATAAGCGCATTAAACTTTTCGTTATCATACTGCCCATTATCTGATAAGAAATATTTCTTATTTTCAATACTTGAGGTAGTTGCAGTAACTATACCTCTAGCCAAGTCTTTCACATATATAAAGGACAACAATTGCAGCTTCCCCCCCACATATAATTCGAGGTTTTTGTTCATCAAATCAAAAACTGGAAACATGTCTTTATCTCCTGGCCCGAAAACCGGAGGTGGGCGCAAAATTACATAAGGTAAAGAACATTTTTGCTCTATATACTCCTCTGCTTTTTTCTTGCTCCATCCATAGGCTGATACCGGATCTCCTTTTTGATCGATTTGAATCATTTGATCACCTATACCAGGTGAAGAAGCAGCTAGACTGCTTACAAGTGAAAACTTTTTGATGGGTTGCTGAGAACTTTCAAGTGCCTTTATTAGATTGATTGTATAGGTGCAATTGACCAAATCATAATCTGGTGTATGAGTAGTTTTGGTGATTCCAGCATTGTGAATCACATAGTCAATCGAACCATGCTTATCTATGAAATTATCAAATGTGGTCTTTAGATTATCTATTGAAGTTAAATCTAATTCTAAAAAGTCAACCTTTTTATTTGAAAGGCTAGATCGATCGCTTGTTTTTCTAACTGCGGCAAAAACATTTAGATCCTGTTCTAAAGCATAGTCCACCAAAAACTTACCAATAAATCCAGTCGCACCTGTGATTATTATGTTCATTGGAATGTTTTATGTGGAATAATGTTAGCAGTGAGGGTAAAAATAAAGCCTGAAATTCAGGCTTTTTGATTTAGGCTTCTTTTGAGATCAATGCGGGCTCAGTGATGACCTCTTCAGGTTCACCAAATCCGATCATTTTCCTTGCTTTGATAAACTTGTCAATAGCCACATCAATTTGCTCATGAGAATGAGTGGCCATTAATGAAAACCTCAATAAAGATGCATTGCTAGGAACAGCAGGTGAAATCACGGGATTTACAAAAACACCTTCATTGAATAGCATTTGAGTGACCTGAAAAGTTTTGGTGTTATCTCTTACGTAGATCGGGACAATTGGGGATTCAGCATCGCCAATATCAAACTCATTTTCTTTTAAACACTTGATCGTATAATTGGTATTGTCCCAAAGTTTTTCAATTCTTTCAGGCTCATTTTTTATGATCTCCAGAGCAGCCAAAGCACTAGCTGCAGACGCAGGTGGGATACTGGCGCTGAACATAAGTGCTCGTGCATTATGTTTCATATATTCTACAGCATCATGATCCGCTGCAACAAAACCTCCGAGTGAAGCTAAAGATTTACTAAAAGTACCTACGATAAAATCCACATCATCTTCCAGACCAAAATGTGAAGCAGTTCCAGATCCTTGCTTACCTATTACACCTACAGAGTGAGCGTCGTCTACAATAATGGTTGCACCATATTTTTTAGAGAGGCTCACTATTTGTGGAAGTTTTACAATGTCACCTTCCATACTGAAGATGCCATCAACTACAATCATTTTTACTGCGTCATCTGGTAGTCTGCACAATTGTTTTTCGAGAGACTCCATATCGTTGTGCTTGAATTTAAGCACTTTTGAAAATGACAAACGGGTACCGTCAATAATTGAAGCATGATCAAGTTCGTCGATGAGGATGTAGTCATTTCGACCCGTAAGACAAGAAATAGTTCCCAGGTTGGATTGAAATCCAGTACTGAATACTAAGGCAGCGTCTTTTTTGAAGTATTCTGCTAATTTGTTTTCCAATTGTACATGTAGATCCAAAGTTCCATTGAGGAATCTTGAGCCTGCACATCCAGTTCCATATTTGTCTACGGCTTGTTTGGCGGCTTCCTTCACCTTCGGGTGATTCGTTAATCCCAAATAGCTATTTGAGCCAAACATTAAAACTCTTTTGTCATTGATTATGACTTCAGTGTCTTGATTTGATCCAATTTCTCTGAAATAAGGATACAGTCCTGAAGCTCTAGCTTCTTTAGCTACAGTGTACTTCGCCAATCGTTGTCGTAAAATACTCATCAATTATCGGTTTTGTAAAGAATAAATTGGTGCTTTATGTCGTCCCTCAAGCTGATGTTTTAGAATAAAATCTCTAAAACTCGCAAATTACCAATTTATATTCTTTAAAATTCAATTAGTCCCTTTTATGTTTCGTTAGATTGCTTTTTTAAACAATCTATGTTTCTTGTAAACTTTACCATTAATATTTTCAATGGCTTTGTTCATCAATTCATTGTTTTCTAAAATCCAAGAAGCTTCGCCAAATGACATTCCTTTTCTCTTTGCTTCTTCGAACGCTTTCATATAGAAATAAGCATCTATTCCCAGCTTTCTATATCCTTCGACGATTCCTAGCGTCACAATACGTACGCTATCGATATTTTTTTTGTGATAAAGTAACTTGAAAATGCCAAAAGGAAGCAATCTTCCTCTTTTTAGCTTCTTCAGAGGTACATTCATGTCAGGTATACTCAACGTAAAGCCAATAGGTTCTCCATTGTGCTCCGCTATCAATACAAAATCTGGGTCAACGATTTGTTTCATGTCCTTAGCTGCATGTTTAAATTCAGCATCAGTCATTGGGACAAATCCCCAGTTCTTTTCCCAGGCGGAATTGTATATCTGAATGATTTTATCAATTTCCTCCGAAAATTTCTTCAGGTTGATTTTTCTTATGGTGATTCCTCTTCCATTCAATCTTTCGAGTATCTTGTCAGACATACGTATGAGTTTGTCAGGCACATCTTTAGTCAAGATTTTATAGGACAATAGATCCATGTCCTTTTCGAAGCCATACTTTTCAAGAAATTCCTTGTAATATGCCTTGTTGTAGGGCATCATGATCGTAGGAGATGAATCAAACCCTTCGATCAATGTCCCACAGGTTTCATTCGTAGAGTAATTCTCTGGTCCAGATAGTTTAGTTAGACCTCGTTCTTTTTGCCAATCAGAGACAGTATCCAAAAGGGTTTTTGCGACGTCATAATTTTCAATGACATCAAAAAATCCAAACTTCCCAGATGAATCACCTGTGTATTCAAGGTAATTGTTGTTTTTGACTGCAGCAATCCTCCCTACTATTTTGTCATTGTCGTATGCAAGGAAGAAATCTGCTTCAGAATGTTGAAAGAACGGATGATTTTTTTTATCCAATAAATCTTTTTGAGCCAGAAATAATTCAGGTACATAGTTTTCATCATCAGCATAGAGCTCATGCGGAAAATCTATAAAGTCCTTTAAATCTTTTTTGTCCTGAACCTTCTTTACTTCAATCATTCAACTTAATAAGGTTGTTGCGCACCATTAGAAAATGAAGCGCAAAGATATATCTATTGGTTATGTATTCATATTTAAATTTTAAATTTTGTAGCTCTACATAGAGTCAATATTAATTTAAAATTAATGCCAATTTAGTAGCCTATGAAATTGTAGTTTACGGTATTTTTTTGGATTCTCCGAATGATTAATTGCATGATTCAGAGAATGGCATGGAAAACCGTCACCTACATTTATAGTACGACAATCCTTTAATAGATATCACCCAATTAAAATTTAATTTTTTTTCGTTTTTGTAATATCATTCTGTTTAAAGGCACTTATTGTGTAATATATTAGACTTTCGTTAACCTCAAATATTGAATGATGAAAAAAATAGGGTGGGTAGTATTTGGTTTTTTCTCAATAGGTATCTATCCTATACTGTATGGATTGGTTGATATGAGTCAGGGATTTTTAGGAGGAAAGACCGAAGAGGTATTAAATAGTTCTGCCTGGAATTGGTTCTTTTATCAACACATTGGTTTTGGTGCCATAAGTATGTTGTCAGGATGGACACAATTCAGCAAGAGAATCAGAGCCAAAAACATTAATATTCATCGTACACTTGGAAAAATTTATGTTGGGTCTGTGATACTTAGCGGAATGGCTGGTTTGTATTTGTCATTTTTTGCTACGGGAGGAGTTATTGCCGCTTTTGGTTTTGGAGCTATGGCTCTAGCCTGGTTAGGTACAACGGTTATGGCATTTATTACTGTAAAAAAAGGGCAAATTGAAGCTCATCAGAACTGGATGATAAGGAGTTATGCAGTTTGCTGGGCAGCGGTAACTCTTCGTCTTTGGTTACCCATTCTGCAAGGTGGTATTGGTATGGATTTTATTTCAGCCTATTTATTGGTTTCCTGGTTGAGTTGGGTGCCTAATTTGATGGTCGCGGAGTGGATCGTATATGAAACTAAGTAAAGTTGAATACTCCGCTAATTATTATTGAACATGAAGTTTCGAAGATTGTCATCAGGTCCCATTTCCAGCTTTTTCTTGAGTCTATTTACTTTTGTTTTTACGGAACCGACAGTCAGATGAATGACACTGGCAATTTCCTTATTCGACATACCTATTTTGAGGTAGGCACTTAGTTTTAAATCGTCATTGGACAGACTGGCATTTATTTGCTTGAGATTTTCAAAGAATAAGGGATGAACATCCTGAAAGTGATGATGAAAATTTTCCCAACTATCATCAATTGAAAAACTATTTGAAATGGTCTTTTTTAGATCTTTAAAGTCAGGAGTTAATTCGTTATTTAACTTTTTTTCCAATAAACTAACCTTTTGTTCCAGATCCTGTAGTAATGAATTTTTTTCGTGTGCCGCCATAGCCATGGTTGCTAATTGTCGTTCTTTAGCGTGAATGGTGGCTTCAGCCAATTGATTTTCTCTTTCTCGAAGCGTTTTTAGGCTCTTATTTTTAATGGATAATATTTCATTAGCTTTTCGTTTTAGTTTGTACGAGCGGATGGAGAGAAATGCTATAAGTGCAAGTAAAACCACAAGACCAATGGCACTTATTAATAAAATTTGATTTCGCGTTGCAGTGGTCTCAAGCTCGTAAATTTCTTTTTCTTTCTCAGAAAGTTGGTGTTGAGCTTCTAGTTTTGCTATTACTTTTTGTTTTTCTAAACTGAACAAACTGTCTTCAATGATATCCGCTTGTTTGTATAATTCAAGAGCTTCATTATATCCGCCAGTTTTTTGTTTCAGCCTAGACAAGGCTTGCTTCAGTCTCACTATTTCTCTAGGCGCTCCTGACCTCAGCACTAGAGCACTGTCCAAAGCCGCTATTGCTAAATTGTTAGATCCAAAACCTTCGAGCATGATTCCTTTTGCATAAAGAAATTCTCCTTGTGCAGTATGATCAAAAAGTTTAGATACGTCAATGGAATCTAAAAGATGTTTGGTTTCATTGTATTGGCCGTTGTCTGCATAAAAAGTGGCTAGTTGCACTAAATAATTGTTCTTATTCAAAGGAGTCATTAATGAAATGGCCTTTTTAGTATAAATAATGGCCGAATCTAGATTGCCTAAATCACGATACAACAACCCCAAATCAAAATTGACATACACTTCTGAGGATTGATCTGGATGCTCTTCCACTATTTTTAGACTTTGCAACAAGTAGCGACGTGCTGTTTCATAGTTTTTGTTGTTTTTGTGAGCAGCCGCTATTTTATTCCTTAGCAAAATGATACTAGTATAATCTCCAATTTTTTGTGCCAACTCAATGGCTTCTTGACTTTCACGAATCACATCATCATATCTGGAAGTAACCATATAACTATATAAAAGAAGGTTGAATATGTACAGATAGTTATTTGGGAACTGATTGATTAAGAATTCTTTGTTTTGCGCGAGAAGGTCACTTACAGCAGCGTAATTCTGGGTTCTTAAAAGACTGCTAGCCTTCACTTCCAGAGCGAGTGCCAAATGTCGGGGTTCAGCTTTTTTAGATAATGCTAACAATTTGTCCGCATAAAAAATGGTCGAATCATATGCCATCTTACTATAGTATTCTTCGGCCAGCCGATAATAAATTTTAGGGGTTGAAAGCTCTTCTTCTTCTGAATAATTCAGCGCTCGGGATAAAAAATGTATGGTCTGATCATTCGTTAGGCTGTCTAGTGAATATTCAATTACATCCACATAACTAGATAGGTTGGTAGAATTTAGTGATTGGCTAGATGAATCAAGCCAATGTAAGAGTTGTATTTTGGAATCAAATGAACGAAGAGAATCGCTCTCATTCGAATAGGTAAAATGATTGCAAAAAAGGCTAACTACTAAAATGATAATTAAAGTTCTCATGGCTATAGATTCTAAAAATCTGGTGTGCAAAGAAAGTCATTTTGTTGAATCTCATTTTTGGTCACCTGAAATAATTGTTGTGATAGCACTGGTGTACTTATTTGTGCCTTTTATACAAATATTTATGCTATTGATACCCTTTTGTTACCCATAAACTCTTTGAGCATGGGTCTGTACTATCTTTCTTTGAGGTGTTCTTAAAAGAAGAATTTTTAAACTTCATTGATCTTTTAATAGCCAGCACATAATTGTTACAATCTGGGTATCGGTGGAATACCGATCCTGTTTTATGACCAACCTGACTAACGAAATACGAAAGGAAAAGCCGTTGGCTAAGTTGAGAAAAGGGCGTCTTTTTATGAAACTATCTAGTCAAATAAGAAGACAAAAGCAGCGAGTAAGTATGGGGCACAATAGAATTGTGCTCCATTTCTAAAAAAAGACTAAGGAAAAGTTATGAAATATTTAGATGCACTGATTTGTCCATGGAATATTTTCTTAGATAGAGGAAAGTACAGACTCAGCATTATATGTCTAGTCATGCAGCTCTCTCTTTTGGGCTGGTTGCCAGCATCTCTATGGTCCATGCTGTCCCTGAAAAATATGAATGATAAATAATTAATACCCGGAAGGTGCACGTCCTTCCACACACCTTTTCAAGTAGATAAAAAGACCCCGAGACGCGGGGTCTTTTTTAATTATAAATACTTAGAAAGTCTCTGAGATCATCTTCTGGCTCTATGTGGAGTTTTTCTTTAATATCTGAAATGTTGGACTCGATAGATTCTAACTTCTGATCCATGTTATTGGAAATATTAATGAGCGTAATCCCAATTTTTGCATAAGCACAGATACGAAGTTGAGTGGGAGTTAAATTTTTAAAATCTCCTTTTAGATTTTCGAAAAAACTAGGGTGCATCTGGTCGAACTTCACAATGAAACTTGCCCAAGACTCACTTTCTGCAAATTGTTGCTCTTTAGGTTTTTCTCTATAAAGCTCTGGAAGGATCTCCTGATTGGAGTTGAGTTTAATTCCAGGTTTTTTAACTATTGTTCTTTTATTGGCATTATATGCGATTGCTTTTTCGACTGCTTCATCAATCTGATCAGGCCCCTTGAGTGGTTTTGATAAAAAACACGAAGCACCTGCGGCAATCAAGTCATCCTCCGTTTCCCAATGAGAGGAAACTATGATTATGATAGGATCATGTTCTAATGCATCAATAGTGGCAAATGCATCCGCTTCTTTCATCTGAACATCCAAGAAAAGTATGTCTGGCTTTATATCATCTATAGCCATGATTCCTTCGATTGGATTCAGGTAACATTCCAACAAGTCAACGTACTTAGTATGTTGCGCGTATGCAGCCATGACTGTCAATAAAATCTTGTCATCGTCGATATAGACGGCTGTATATTTCTTCTTCACCTCTTCCATTTTGCCGCAAAATACAAATTCCTATTTCTTTTAAGTAAATTTTTCGATGAGTGATTTTATAATCGTTTGGATTTTTTATATCGTTTGAGAAATATGTTTTGGTGTATAATTAAGTAGAACTATTCAAAGCTTTCAATTATGACGGTTGTGATTGGCTAACAAATTGGTATCTTAAATAGCGCGGGGTTTATTGTAGCGTATAGGCATTCGGTTGTGATTGGCTAACAAATTGGTATCTTAAATAGCAAAAGCCGAGGACTGGATAAGCAAGGGAGAGTTGTGATTGGCTAACAAATTGGTATCTTAAATAGCACTCAATAACAAAGGAATATTCCAATACTAGTTGTGATTGGCTAACAAATTGGTATCTTAAATAGCGAGCAGTTGGTAAAGAATTTGACGACCTAAGTTGTGATTGGCTAACAAATTGGTATCTTAAATAGCGCCGAACTTCCCTACGGCCCACGTCAACAAGTTGTGATTGGCTAACAAATTGGTATCTTAAATAGCCGAGTCTGGCTGCATCGGTAGTCAGAGTAAGTTGTGATTGGCTAACAAATTGGTATCTTAAATAGCCTGGAGATGTATCTGGTGGTGCAACATCTAGTTGTGATTGGCTAACAAATTGGTATCTTAAATAGCAGCACTACTTAATAATTTTGCTTGATTAGAGTTGTGATTGGCTAACAAATTGGTATCTTAAATAGCCCTTAAACTCAGTATTAAAAAAATCATCTAGTTGTGATTGGCTAACAAATTGGTATCTTAAATAGCTGCTCCAGTCTCCACCCCAGGCGAATCCTAGTTGTGATTGGCTAACAAATTGGTATCTTAAATAGCTTTTCAAACGAGCCAAAGCCGATTGCGGTAGTTGTGATTGGCTAACAAATTGGTATCTTAAATAGCAATAGATCTAGAATAGCTCAGTATGCTGTAGTTGTGATTGGCTAACAAATTGGTATCTTAAATAGCTAGGTATGCGGTGCCGGTGAATGGAGTAGTGTTGTGATTGGCTAACAAATTGGTATCTTAAATAGCACAGGTAGTGGTAACTGCCTGTGCTGTTGTGTTTTAAGCTACAGATTATTGTCAAAAAAGGGACAATTGTTGTGGGACTTCTGGAAGTTCTTTGGCTTTTTTTCCGAAGTACAACTCCATCATACCGAATTGTTTGTCGGTTACGATCATGATGCCTACATGTCCATCAGGTGGTAGATTGAGCTTCACTCTTTTGATATGCACGTTGGCATTTTCCCGGCTGGGACAATGTCGTAGATAGATTGAAAATTGAAACATACTGAATCCATCTTTGAGTAACTTTTTCCTGAAACCTGCGGCACGTTTGCGGTCTATTTTAGTTTCGGTAGGCAAATCAAAAAATACTAACACCCACATGACTCGATATTGATTTAAGCGACTGGTTTGCATCGCTGTGGAAGTTTGAGCGTATCGCGTTGACCTAGTAGGCATTCGGCCAAACTGGCCGTGGTTTGTTGCAAGGCAATCATCAATGGGCGACGCTCCTTGCCTAGCATCACGTCTACTACTGGGAGCTGAAGGAGGTGCTGTTTTAAGGTAGGCGATAAGTCATAAATATCGATATCCTCCATATCCATGATGGATAATACCAACTCGTCGACAATCGGTCGATAGGGTTCCATGATATCGTCGGCCAGGCAATAGGCATTGTAGCGATTGTGATGATGGATGCCGAAGGTAGGCAATAGACCCGACCCGACAAGCGATCGAGCGGTGATGGCCCTAAGTATGGCATAACCATAATTGAGCATATTGTTGGGCTCGTCCTCGTACCTACCTCGTCTGAACGAATCGGTGTGTGCAGCAAAGAGGTGTTTCCAATAGTAGGCAGCTGCCCTAGCTTCAAAATTGTCTGGATCACCAGATTTTACCTTGCCTGCCCAGCGAATCATGTTGTCATGGTCGATACAAATGGCTGCAAGCAACGAGGCTTGATTGGTGATTTTGCTTTTGATCACTTGCTGCCATAGTCTTTTTTTTAGCGGTTCATTGGCTTGTATTTGGGCTGAATACCGCTCTTGCTGCAGAGTGTGACCAGAGAGATTGAGATGAAGGCCTGTCGGCAAATGGCGTTCATCGCAGCTGATAAGCGCTACGTTATTTTCCATCAGGCGATGTATAAGACCTTGTGTGATGGTGACTCCGTAATGATCCAAAATCGTAACACCAACGTCTTCAATGGGTATGGTCACTTTTTCTTTTTCCTTTTCTGGAAAATCAATGACCATTTGTTGGTCTTTTGTACTGAGGTAGGCAGGATTGCCAAAGTATAAGGTGCGCTTGATCATGGTTTTTTTGTTTAAAAATCAATGAAAAGGGATTGGTCTGGCAAGAAACTTTGCTCTCGGTGATATTGGATAAACTTTTCTTTGCCACAAAACCAGTCTAACATAAATTCACGTTTGACTTTGGTTTTTCGATCAGTTAGATAGGTGGGATAGGAGGAGTGCTGCCAATCCTCCAGATGAATACAAAAACCATGGTGGATAGGGTTTCTGTGTATGTATGCCACCACTGTAGTCAGGTAGGCATCGTTGGTGATGGCTTTTCGCTTGAAATTGGGAATAAATAAGCTGCCTTTTCGGGAATGCATTTTATTGAAGGCCTTGGTGTAACTATTGAATAAATTGGAAAATGCCTGTGAAATGGTTTTGTTCGCTGGTTTTGAATTTAAACCTCCAAGGTTTTCGAAAACCTTGGAGGTTTGTGTCCGGATCAGAAAATGGATATGGTTAGGCATCAAACAATAGGCATAAGTTTCTGCCATAGGTTCGATGTATTTGGCCCACTGGCGTAGAAAAAAATGGTAGTTTTCGTTTGAGCGAAATAGGTTTTCGTTACCGTTGGCATGATTGTAAATGTGGTAGTAAGTTTCGGGTTGCATGGTGTTGGTGTCTTGGTATTTTTAACTTTTCCAAAGTTGCAACTTTGGAAAAGTTAATGTTTAAGATTTAGTGTATCAATCATTCACCACTTTGCTCGCAGAGAGATACCCGTTGTAAAAACTGGCGTTGGCACGTTTGTACCGCTTGAGTACTCGGTCGAGTTTTACTATACACTCCTTGCCTTGCTCAAAGAGTGACTCTAGGCTTTGGGTGGCTTGTCGACTGGCTACTTGATAGGAACGCGGTTTGCCTCGTGAGGCCAGAAATTGATCTAAATCGAGTTTGACATCTTCTATTTGCTCGGCTGTGAGCCCATAGTCAGTCATGTCGTTTAGGTTCGCTTCGAGCAAGCCAATGACCTGTTTTACCTTGGTTTCGAAGTTTTCGTAGGGGAGTGCGACATAGTCGGTTTTGGAGTTGTGAGCCTGTGAGACCAGCTCGGCATTGCCGACATCCTCTCCATAGGCCTCCAGTAGGTCGTCTAGATAGTCCATCTTCTCTGCGATGGTTTTTTTGAACCCCATAACTGATTTTCCAATGTGCACTTGGGCATCTGCCTGGTCGGCAGCTATCTGTTTGATTGCCAACTGCGTGGTGTTGAGTTGGTTTTTGTAATTGCCAATGATGGGGATGGCATTCCACACCGCTGCCTGTTTTTCTAGGTAGTCGTTGGTAGTTTGGAACATTTCAAGATGATTAATTTGTCTTTGATTCATAACTTTTGTTTTAGTTGAAAAAATGAAAACAAATTTTCCTCATTTTGCTGCTGTATGGTCTTATCATTTTTCAGGTGTAATTAGTCGTTTTTTAGAAGTCAGGAGGCCTTTTTCTCTTGTAAAGGGTTGTTTTTTGATCGAAAGCGTTCATTTTTCGGATGTAAGAGGTTGTTTGTCGATTGTACATGGTCGTTTGTTGCTCGTCAGTACTTGTTTTTTGTCTGTAGATAGTTGTTTTTCTATTGCCAGTACTTGTTTTTTTGACTTTAGGGGTTGTTTTGCTTGAAACTGTTTTTTTTTGTTACTGATTTATTTTTTTTCAGACCTGACAGGTTTTGAAAACCTGTCAGGTCTGGCTTGTTTATGGTTATTCTCCGATTTTGACGATTTGGCCTAGGTGGTTAATTCTGACTTTTATGATTCCAATTACTCCAGATAATCCACTTCTGATCCATGTGGTTCCATTTAGGCTTTTGGTCATTTCAACATTGGTTTCCAAATGGTGTCGAAAGAAGTAATCTTTGTTGGTGAATTTCTGCACCCTAAACAAGTGAGGACTAATCAGTGTGTTGTTCTGAGGGTCTAATAGGTCTATGTCTGCTGGGTTAAAATCGCTATTAGGAAAGATGAACATCTCATTTTGTTTCATGGTGAAAAGGAACTTCCAACCTTCCAGGTGCTCCCTATTGATGATGGGTATGCCACTGTTGACACGGGCTACTGCCTCATAGAAGGAGACTACCTCTTCCTGCAAGTTTCCTTTTTGGTCTTCGTAGATCGCGACATGATGGTTGTTGCCCGTACTGACAAAGTCTACAGGGATTCGGTTTCCCTCCTCATCGATTATATCTTGACCATTATGATCTTTTTTGGAATGTAGCGCCTCTGCATTGTTGACTCCACGGATGGTTACTCTTTTGATACAAGCACCATTTTGCTGGTCTTGCCAGATGGGATTTTTGTCTAGATTAGAAAAAGCATCTTGTGCTTTGCCGCCATATTCATCGAGTCTGGCTTGTAAGATTTGTTTGACGCCTTGGTCGATGACTTTGTCGAGTTTGAGCGTGGGGTCTACCTCTTTTCGAATGGTGTATTGCTGTTCCCAGATGAGGGTTTTGACCATCTCTGGCACTTCAGTGCCATCACTACATAATACTGGGTTTTTAGCAGGAGCATTTTTTCCTGCAAAGGCTTTTTTGGGATCATTGCTATTCTCGGCGAGTCGCAGGAGGAGGGCGGCTTTGTAGCTGGGGTGTGTGACTTGCTCGATTGCTTCTTTGGTGCATTTAGTTCCGATTTTGAGTGATTTGGTGACGGGTACTTGGATGCGACCATACACGGTCTCTTTGTGCATTTGTCCTCTAGGTGTCAGGGTGAGTTGTGCTTTGGTTTTGCCAGCTATCTTGTTTTTGTTTCTGGTGACGACTTTGTTTTTGTTTTTAAACGAGATGAGTATAGACTCTAGGTGCGTCTTCGCTTCGGTACGGAAGTGTTGCATAGGTTTGACAAACCTTCTTTTCTTTCGCCCATTTTTTTGATCTACTAGATGTGTGATTTTGTTCCTGATGGCAAACAGCTTTGAGTTTTTGTTGTCCCGTGCCGCATTGAGGTTGTTGAGATACTGGATATGATTGTGTGTGGTAAATGCGACTGTAAGGGCGTCCATGGCATGATGGCGATGGTCGTTTCGTTTGGTCCAGTCAATGATTTGTTCTTTGGACTCATTGTGTCGATTGGTGATGGTCTCGGTCATGCCTAGTGTTCGGTATTTTTCTAGATTTAGCTCTTTCATCACGTTGATCAGATCCCAATCTTCACGCAGACGATCGGTGACTGTGCCAGTTGTGGGTACTACAGATTTGCATATATCCATGAGCATTGTACGGGCTTTTTTGGCAATGTATTGACTGTCTCGGAGATCTCTTTCGATGAAGCCTTCCCCTATGTCTTTACTTGTCATGAGAAGCTTTTTGTATTTGGCTTTGTTGATGATGTCTTCTTTGTAAAGAAATTCTATACGTTTAGTGTATTGCTCTACGGTCGCCTCATCGTAGTGACTTGTCATAAAGTCAATTGCTGTTTCACTACCTTTTTCCAAATTGACCTGACGAACAGCTAGTGTTTTGTTAGAAAAGCTATCGTCAAACAGTCTGGATTTAGGAATGATATGTTCAATATCAAACTCCTTCGAAAAGAGTTTTTCCTTTTGAATATAGGTATCGGTATATAGTGTTTTGTAACCATTTTTGCCTAGCTCTAGGTAGAGTTTGTAGCGGATGATATCGTTTCGTGTGGGATTCTTGATCCCAAATTCCTTATTCAAAACGGCTCTATATTCATCATGAAGACCTTTGGATCGGTTGATGTTGAGGGTCATCTCGGCTCTTTGCTTGGCATTCTTTTTTAGTTCGCGTGCGAGTTCTATTCTGATTTCATCGGGTTTGCCCAGTTTGGGATCATCGAGAATTTGATTGATGACATTCACCAGTTGATTAAGGATCTTTTCTACTATGGGGTTTCTTAGGCTGTTTTTAGCCAATATTCCTAGTTTGTCTTTGAGTACCCTTTTTTCATTTTCTTCTTTGGTTAGTGATGAGGAGTGGTTGTAGCCTGCAGCCTTGCATGCGTCGCTGTATTGCTGCTCTTTGATGAAAGGATATATTTTTCGAATGGCCTTTTGGCTTAAACTGCCATAGTCGTCTTGAAATAACACGTTGGCGATGATACGTGCATATTCAAGTTTGAACCCAAACTTGTCTTGAAGTAGTCTATATAAGCGCTCATTGCCAGAGTTAGAATCATCTCCCTCATAGGAGTAGAGTAGGTGCCATAGCTGATAAGACGCTTGTTGTTCAAAGTCTGAGTGATCCAACTCCGCATCAAAGACTAGAATCTCTTTGGAGATACCCCAAGACTCGAATAAAGAACCTAGTGCATCAATTATTTCTGTTGGACTGAGTTTTTTGAAATCTACTTCATGTCCTTCGAGTTCCATGATTTTTTGATACGCAGCAAAGAGTACTTGATTGGTGCGATTGCCTTGTAGTTCGGTATAGTTGATCTCCCATTGGGTAGGTTTGATGTTTAGCAGTTTGAGTATTTCTGTTTTCTTTAGGTTGCCTTTGATGTTTAGATGATCAAAGAGCATTTGTTTGGTTTCTTGATCAAACACAAACTCCTCTTTTGTCTCTTTACTGATGATTCTGACATTGGATAGATCCTGCCATATTTTGAACTCCTGAAAGAGTGGCGAGGACTTGGGAATGACTCTAGACCCAATAGTTTTCGATTTTGTTTGTCCACCATGGTTTACTTCTTTGACTTGACATTCGAATTCACAGAAGCTAATGAGTCCCTTTTGCGATTTGAGTCTACGCTGATAGAAGATGATGATGTCACGGATTTCCTTTCGTAGTGTGTCAGTCATTTCGGGATGAAATGATCTTTGTGTCTCCCAGATTTGGTTGAATTCGCCGAGATAGTCTTGTCTGTAGAATACTTGGTTTTTGGTTTTAAAGTGTGGGTTGGCTTTTAGTTGTCGATAGAGATATTGTCCTACGGTCTCTTCATTGAAGTAGAGTTCCTTGCTGCGATCACTGATTGCACCCAGATAGCCACTAGAGGAGTTGATATCATTGTTGATTTCTTGGAGGACTATGGCTAATGCTTCCAGTTCTAGTTGTTGTGATAGGCCTTGTGTTCTCCACAGGTACTTTTCTAATTTCTTTTCTGCGGGTTTTCCAGTTTGTTTTATACCGACCAAATCAAAAGGCTCTTTACAAATAGCCCATGATTGTGTCTTATTCTTATTGAGCAGGTTTTGCTTCAGGTTGTCTGACAACTGAATAGGGTAGTACTTTTTTTGATGATTCCATATCAAGTCAAATTCAGTTTGTAGATCGGAGGGGTAATATTCAGGTAGACTTTTGTGCTTTTTTTTAAGTCTTTGGTAACTGTATTGTCCAGGGGTGAGCTTTTCATTGTAGATTTTTTTGGCAATTGACATGCCGTCTATTGCTTGTCCTTCGTCTTCGTCGTTGGTTTTTCTACTGCTTTTATAACCCCGTTTTTTGTTGATGCTAAGAAGAACTCTAGCCAATTCTTCTTTTTCTATTTTATCAGTGGCAGCTCTTGATCTGAGAGCGTATGTACTGTGTGTAGCGTTATTGACTGCTTCACTTAGAATGGTTTTGTCAGTGATGAAACCTTCTTTTTTGAGTAGTGCTATGAGATTATCTCGTCTTTGTTTGTAACGCTGGAGATTGCGACGTGCGCCTCTTTTGAGTGTTCTGTCTGCATTGACCGAAATAGATTTTCCTTTTTCGAAATCCTGTTGCTCTTCTGTGCTCAATGGATTTACTCTTACGCCAAGTTTGATAATAGAAGACGTTTCATTTTGATTTTCAGCTTCATGGATAAATGCCCAACCGATACTGGTGGTGCCTAAATCAAGTCCTAATATTTTTTTCATTGTCAGTTAGTTTTATCTATATTCGTCTTACCAATATGTTAGCTAATCACAATAAGGATTATTCCGTTGTGAAAACATTTAGTGCCTCGACTACCTTCGGGGCTTATTTTATACCAATAAAATTTTCTCGAATCTGCTGCAATAGGTCTATCGGACGATGACCATGGGTATCTAATATAATTGATGGGGCTTTGGCAAGCAAAATACAGCAAATATCCGTTGATATAGTCCAAGTATTTCCTTGAAATATCCTTTACTGTATTTGACTGTTTTATCTTTATCCCAAATTCAAAATCCCACACCTTTGAAAAGATTATTGACCTTTTTCATTTTATCATTAGCCATTCACCAGCTTTTGGCGCAGGAATATCCCTTGGAAACTGTAATTCAAAGGGGACATCGTGCGGCTGTAAGAGCTGTGGCTTACTCACCAGACGGTAAATTTTTAGCCACAGGGAGTCGTGACAACAGTATTAAACTATGGCAACTTTCTACAGGCAGAGAAATTCGTACTTTTTTAGGACATCTTAGTTCAGTCAATACGTTGGCTTTTGACCCTACTGGTCAATGGTTGGCCAGCGGCTCATCCGACAATTCCGTACTCATCTGGGAAGTGGCTACAGGAAAAATCCGAACGAAAATAGAAGGACATGACAACAGAGTGTCATCACTTGACTTCAATGAGGAAGGCACCATGCTAGCTTCTGGCGGGTGGGATCGTTTGGTCTATGTGTGGGATCCAGAAAGTGGGGATAAATTAGGGGAATATCGAGGAAATGCAGCCCGTGGAGTGGGAGTGGGTGTACAGGTTTTGTTTTCTAAAGACAGCAAGAAATTGATTACAGGTAATGATGATGGGAAAATCATTATTTATGATGTGGAATCAAAAGTAGCTGAAGATACTCTGCGTAACATTAGCCCGAGCTCCTGTGGGGGGTGTGCAAGTTTTATCCAGCTAGACGAAAAGGGGACAAAACTATTATCGGCCAGTCGAAGGGGGCCTGTAACGCTCTGGGATTGGAAGGCTGGTAAAATTATAAAGGAATATAGTGGTGAGGGAGAAGATTATACGGCCACTGGAATCAGAGGAAATTCAGTGTTCGTTTCAGACGAAGATACCGTCAAGGTTTGGAATACATCTGGCAAACTTTTGAAGAAAATATTGATTGCTGATACAGAGATCAACTCAGCCACCTTGAGCCCTAATGGACAGTACATAGCCACAGCTACCAACGATAGAGTGACAAGAATTTGGAATGTTCAAGGAGGGAAATTAGAAAAAAACTTACAAGGCTTTTTGAATCATGTGGTAGATAACGGATTGGGGCTTGATCCAGAATCTTACTGGCAGTTTAATATCAGCAGATATGTTGGTTATCGAGAAGTCATACGTGTGTCTCCTAATGAGCGATGGGTAGCAAAAGCACGAGGTTCTTCTGTTCAACTTTGGGATTTGACGAAAGGACGTGTGGTGCGATCATTCGATGGTCATGAAAGTGGTGTGATCAGTTTCGAGTTTTCCAACAATGGAGAACATCTTTTTACGGCTAGTGCAGACAAAACCATCAAAATGTGGGAAGTTTCGAATGGTGAATTATTAAAAACCTTTAAAGGTCATCGCGAACTCATTTTTGAATTGGCTTTAAGCCAAAATGGAAAATATTTGGTTTCAGGCAGCTGGGATGCTACTGCTAGGCTGTGGGATATAGAGACTGGAGAAGAAATCAAAGTCTATAGAATGGATCAAAATTCGCCATACACGTTAGCCTTTGCTCAGAATGATCTCTATCTAGTCGTAGGTACTTTGGGAAAAGAGTTTAAGCTATTAGAAATTGACTCTGGGGAGCCTGCACGTACTTTAGTCGGGCATACTGAAATTGTATCAGACATTCAAGTGCGAAATGGACAAGTACTCAGTAGTAGCTGGGACGGGAAGGCCAAGCTTTGGGATTTGGCTTCAGGATTGAGTGTACAAAAATTTGTTGGACATGAAGGTCATATCTACGCTTCATCCTTTGATAAAGGTGGCCAATGGGTTGTGACTGCTGGGTCTGATCGAGTGGCTCGACTTTGGGATATTGAATCTGGAGAAATGATTAAATCATTCAAAGGACATACGGATATAATCACTTCAGCCCAGTTTATCCATAAGGACACGCACTTGATTACACATAGTCTGGATGGCACCACACGAATTTGGGACGTCGATTCTGGGAAAGAGATTATTTCACATATCCTATTAAATGATGGGGATTGGTTGGTGACTAATCAGAATGGTTATTTTGACGCTACAGAAAAAGCCAAACAAAATATTTTCTTTGTTCGGGGACTTAAGAGCTATTCCTTGGATCAATTCTTTGAAGACTTTTATCAACCAGGAATTTTGGGGCAATCTTTAAAAGCAGATGGTTTACTCAATGAAAATATTAACATCAAGTCCAAACTGAAAGACTCGCCACCTCCTACGGTTGAAATTATATCACCTAGCTCAGGAGAACATTTGACTAAAAACGAAATAGATGTAATGGTGAAAATCACTGACGAAGGGGGTGGAATGGATGAGGTGAAACTTTTGCATAATGGCAAACGGCTACCCGGACACGATCGAATGGCCAGAGTAAAACCCAAGCCAGGTAAGTCTGTATTCCATCATTATCCGGTTCAATTAGTGCCAGGTAAAAATATAATTGCCATTTCGGCTTTTAGTGAGGAGCGCATTGAGTCTGAACTCACCCAACGGGAAATATTTGCAGATGGCATCCATGAAGATATTACATGTCATGTGATGGCCATTGGAATTAACAAATACAAAAATCCGAGCCTTGATTTGAATTATGCACTTGAAGATGCGGAAGCTTTTTTGAAATTGGTGAAAACTAAGGGAAAAAAACTGTTCAATAAAACGGAGGTTTATTCTCTTTTTAATGAAGAAGCCACTAAGGAAAATATGCTGTCTATGTTGGATGAAATAGCCGCAAAAGCCAGACCTCAGGATGTGTTTTTCTTTTATTATGCTGGACATGGCAGTATGGTAGAGGGCAATTTCTATTTCATACCTACAGAAAATATCAGATTGTATGATTTTGATTTATTGACTAATGAGGCGGTAAACGCCTCTACTCTTCAGCAAAAATTTGCGAATATCAGCGCACTCAAACAACTCGTGGTATTGGATGCCTGTCAGTCAGGTGGATCTACAGAATTATTGGCCGTGAGAGGAGCAAGCGAAGAAAAGGCGATGGCGCAATTGTCACGGAGTTCGGGTGTACATGTGCTGGCGGCCTCTGGGAGTGAGCAATTTGCAACTGAGTTTGCAGAATTAGGTCATGGGCTCTTTACCTATGTATTGCTGGAGGCTCTGAGTGGGAAGGCCGATGGAGCACCTAAGGACGGAAAAGTTACCATTTACGAACTGAAAGCATACATTGATTCACAGGTACCAGAATACTCAACTCAGTATAAAGGCAGACCACAATACCCCGTTACCTATTCGCGCGGGCAAGACTTTCCTGTGGTGCTGGAATAGACTATTTTTTGATTACTCGTGTCAGCTCGCTAGTATGATTGGTTCCAATAAAATACACACCATTGGAATAGGTAGATAGATCAAAAACAAAATCTCTTTGGTTGATTTGTACCTGATCTATTTCAGCTAAAACTACTCCAGTTATATTATATAATCGAATGACTAAAGGACGAATGATCATTTCATTTTTAGAGATGTTGATCATCGATGAAGTTGGATTAGGCCATATTTTCAATTCTTCAGAGGCATTAGGTTCTACACTCAATACAGACCTTATATAAGGATCAGATATAGTGGAACAATCTCCATGAAATACTTCTACCGTATGGGAGGCCGTTTCAAATACACTTCGTTTTACGAACACGTTTTGGTTTGTTTCTCCTGACATTGGATTGTCATTTTCATACCATTGATAGCTATCACCTTCGCTAGACATAAGCTCAACTGTACCGAAAACTACTCCGACTTCGGTAATAGTAGGTTGTATTTCATTGACGGTAACTTCAAATTCTTCAGACGTTAGTACAAGGCCAGTCACTACTGAGTTGGTAATTTCTAAATAGTATACGCCAGCGTCTGTAGTTTCTATTTCAGCAATTGACAACTGATTTGAAGTCTGGTTGCTCATAGCCGTTTCGTCTTTGTACCATTGATACAAATTGTTGTTGCCGCCGACGGCTATAGTCACATCCAAACTACCACATTGATCAACTGTCTGATCTTCTGGCCCGGCGATTATACTTTGAGGAGAGTAAGTAATACCAGTAATTCCAATATTGGGTTCAATGTCATCAAAATGAAAATTATTCTCTTCCATTTCTAGTGTCATTAGTTGAGTAAGACTTGATAGATCTGGAAAATCATCCAACTGATTGTCATCCACCTCGAAATAAATCAGGTTAGTCATATTAACAAAGCCAGCCGGAATAGCTCCTGTAATTTCGTTATGATCAATACTAAATTCTTCTAAGAGAGTTAAGTTTTCCAGGGTCGTTGGAAAGTCTCCAGACAACTGATTATCATCCAATTCTAATTCTATCAGTAGTGTTAATGCACCTAACTCTGAAGGAATACTACCAGTGAGTTGGTTATCGTTTAGATCTAGTTCTACCAGATTGATTAGACTGCCGATCTCAGTAGGAATGTTCCCAGAGAGTTGATTGTTGTCTAATTCAATTTCTTCTAATAGTGACAATTCATCAATCCATGATGGAATACTTCCAGTGAGTTCATTGTAGTCAAGTAACAAACTAGTGAGCTGAGTTAGATTTCTGATTTCTGTTGGAATAGTTCCAGTCAATTGGTTATCACTAAGTTCCAATTTGATAAGATTCGTCAGACTACCCAACTCTGTAGGAATGCTTCCTGTGAACTGATTTTCTGTTAATTCTAATTCTTCTAAGTTGATGAGATTTTCTAGCTCAGTTGGTATAGATCCATTCAACTGATTATTGTCTAGATCTAAATCCACCAGATTAACTAAATCTCCTAATTCTGTTGGTATTGATCCAGTCAATTCATTTGTATCCAAATAAAGATCCATAAGTTCAGTAAGGTTACCGATATCACTTGAGATTGAGCCACTCAACTGATTCTCACCTAGATAGAGGTAATTTAGATTCGTTAGATTCCAAATTTCATCTGGAATTTCGCCTGTGAGCTGATTGTCATATATTTCCAAGTCCGTCAGATTTAATAGTTCACCTATTTCTGTTGGAATTGCTCCTGATATTTGGTTTTTGTTTAAACGTAGTTCAACTAGATCAGTGAGATCACCAATTTCGGTTGGAATCGTACCTACTAGATTGTTTTCTGATAAGTATATATTTTCTACTCTTTCATCAGCCACCTCTATGCCATACCAAGTATCTACATCATTGCTGGATAGCCAATTACTGTTGACTGTCCAGTTGTCTCCTTCCGTGTCATTGTATAGCGCAATCAAGGCATCATAGTCTTGTTCGGATACACCATGGGTGAGATCGCTTACAATGGGTTCATACATCGCAAACTCAGAAGTGCCATCAGTACCGCTGGTAGCGGTCGCAGTAATGATGTCGTTGTCAATATCAATGGTGAGACCTGAAAGATTCCATGACGTCGCATCAGCAGTATTAGCCATGCCTAAGTATTCTTTACCTTGTGATGGTGTACAATCATTATCGCGATAGACGTGTATAGATTCGAAAAATCCGGCCGTCCCAGATACCGACGTGGAGGTAACTGATTCTATCACCGGCGGTTGCTTGTCGTTATTGCCTTGGCCGTTCAGATAGATACCACTTCCGTTGCAAAAGATGGCATTAGCCAGAATATCATTGCCGAGATCGGTGCTCTTGTCAAGGTTAATTCCAGAGCCGGAATTATGCGCGATTGTGTTTTCTACTCCTGTTCCACCAACAGTCAAGTTAGTGGTATTCCCAGAGGAACTGATGCCATCGTCACCGTTAGGTAGCGCATTGGTTCCTGATGCATCCATACCAATGATATTGGCAAAAATTGTAATTCCATCCGAATTATAAAGTGCTATGCCATAGATGTTATTACCGGATATTACATTGCCTTGGATGTTGACATTGTGAGATTCATAAATATCTAACCCATAGTCATTCGGTTGAGCCGAGGTGCCTGAGGCGTTTGTGCCGATATAGTTGCCCAAGACTAATGAATTGTCGGAATCGGCTATATCGATACCAGATTGTGTGCTCCAAGCTACAATATTTCCTTCATTGGCTCCTAGTCCACCGATTATTGTAGCTTGAGCGTTTGATTCTACCTTGATGCCCGAGGTGTTGCCTGCGGCAGAACCCTGCTCACCAAACCCAACGATATTATTTTTTATGATAGAACCATCTGCTCTGCCGATGAAAATACCATGACGTGAGTTGCCTACCAAATTGCCATGGATATTAGGCCCTGCAGCCAAGGTCATATCTACACCGATGCCATAACTGTCATTGGATAGATTAAAATTAGTTACATTAAAACCTGCGATTTCTACACCCAAAGCCGCTGCTTGTAAGCCAAAATCTAACGTTCCCTGTCCATCTATTTTGATGCGATAATCACCATCGCCTGGTTGGGATTCTGCATTCAAGAAGGCCGCTTCTGTAATTGGTGGTAAATCAGTGGCAGGAGAAATGGTCCATATTTCCTCAAATACGACATCGTCTATTTCGTAGTTTGGATCGGAGGTAGGAATGTTGAAGGTGATGGTATTGAGATCTGAATCTGCATTGGCATTGTCTATTGCCCAGCGTAATGATCCTATTCCAGCGTCATTCGTATTGGTTACAGTAAATGAATTAGGGCCAACATCTGATGTTACCCAGTTGGAGTTGTCTCCATTAAGCGTAAAATTGTTGAGCGTGCCATCGTTTTGGTTTGAACTTCTATCCGGAAGTTGATTTATTGAATGTCCGTAAAAAGAATCAAAAGTGTTGTTGCCTTCATGCTCTCCTTGATCGAATTTGAAGTAAACTGCTAATTCGGATTCATTGCCGAGCAAAGTATTGAACATATTTGATTCTATTTCTGGTTGAGACCGTATATCGTCCCACAATCGAATCTCATCAATGGCTCCACTGAAAATTTGATCGGTTCCACCACAAATAGTACCGCCCGAACTGATATTCGAACCAATAGCTAAATGAGCTGGACCATCAGGAATTTCTGAAGGCAAGACTCCAGTAGAAGTAAGCATACTAGTAGTTTCTTCAACACCATTTACATATAGTTTCACCCTATCTAATCCATCATTTGTATCTGCTGCGCCGTCATAAGTAACTGCCACATGATACCATTCATTCAGATTTAAAACGGTATTTCCGCCAATTGTACGGTGCTGAGTGAGCGCAAGATCTCCAAAGTACCCAAATCTGATTATGCCGTCTTCTCGTACTCCAAAAGTCATTTGTCTCTCGTCAACTGCACAATTCGAATTTCCTTGTTTTGAGAAGATGATTTCGCCAGAGGACCCTATATCTGTCAAATAAATCCATGATTCTATACTAAAGGATTTGTCTGCTCCTATAAACAATTCGTCTAGAACATCTCCTAAATCAACAAAATCATCAACTCCATCAAAACTTAACGCATGACCTGGATGAGTGATCGTATTGCCAGCTTTAGCGTTCGAATAGTCAGAATAGCCAAAAGTATTTCTTGCTCGAACTCTGAAACGGTAAGTGTTTTCAGCAGATACACTAGTAATTGAATGAGTAGCGGTAGCAGTACCATTCGAACCAGTGGTAACAATTAAATTATCACCTACAAAATCATAATCCCTTCCTTCTGCCACTTCAATTCGAAACTCCGTTTCATTAGAAGAATTATCATCCCAAATGAGGTCTATTTGGGTAGGGGAAACCTCTACCACTCTCAAGTTTGTAGGTGCAATGGGCGTAAATCTGTTATCGGCATCCACCCAGTTGGAGCTAGATCCATCTAGGGAAAATCCGAATAATGTGCCATCGTTCTGATTTTGACTTCTGTCGGGCAACACATCAATCGCTGGACTGGTGTTGTCTCCAAATGCAATACCTTGATCGAAGCGGTAATAAGCAATCAAATTGCTCTCATTGCCTGTTAATGACTCAAACATATGATCATTAATTTCAGATTGAGTTCTTGCTACTCCCCATATTCTCACTTCATCAATTTGTGCGTCGGCGAAGGCAGTTAAGCCTGAATTGGCTCCGATGAGGAAGTCTGAAGTTGAAGAGGCCATACTTCCTCCAGATGTACCTAAATTGACACCAGATTTGATCAATTGTCCATCCACATAGAGCTCTAAATCGTCACCTCGTCTTACGCCTGCTACATGATGCCAGTCGGTGTCTGTAATCGCATTGGCATCTGAGTCTAATCCCGAAAAGGAATCGTCTGAACGGTAAAATAAGAGCGTGATGTTCTTGTTGTTGCCAGTGAAATCTCTATCATATTGAAATCCAAATTGTCGTTGACCAGCCTGGTCCTTTGAAAGAAAGTATCTGCTTGACGGGGTGAGGTCGTTCGGTTTAAACCAAAGTTCGAAGGTGAAATCGCCCGACCCGAAATCCAACGCTGACGGGTCTGAGACTCGCACGTAGTCGTTGTCTCCATCAAAATCCAAGGCATGGCCGGGAGCCACCATGAAGACAGAGGCATCGGATATCGGTGTCACAAAAGTGCCCAAGTCTGCTTGCAATCGGTAATAGTAGTTGATGCCTGCACTCAGGCCTACAGAGACAGAAGCGGTGCCACCTGCAGCCAAGCTTTGGCCTGTGATGAGCGGACTTGAGAAGTCTTCGTCATCGTCCACATCTATTAAAAGTTCTGTGGCGCCAGATATAGGAATCCAATTGGCCGTAAATCCAGCAGTGGTAATGTCCGTAGCATTAAGCAAGGAGGTGCCTTTCCAAAATTCCGAGGTGCCATAGGTATCGGTTGTTACAGTGGCAGTATAAATTTTTCCTGGATCAAAAGTAGGCGGGCTTGTCACCGACCAGGTGAAATCGTTGACTGCTTCACTATCTACAAAAGTTTTACCTTGATTGCCTGAGACTGGGTCTACTTCATAGATATGAATGGTTCCAGTCGTATTGTCGCCCACCGTGCCAGATATAGTTGATGCCGTCACGGATGTAATCATAGGAGGATCTATACCACCATCTGCACCATGGAGCAATTCAAGACTAGCTCCATTTTCATAAATACTGTTATCTGTAATAATGGTTTCCATATAAGCATTTCCATTCAATTGAATAGCTACGCCTAGGTTGTAGGCAATGAAGTTGCCCTCGCCCGCAGCTCCACCGATAATAGGCGAGTCACTATAAGTCGGCGGGTCGCCTTCATCCAACTCACTAGTTATACCAGTACCATTAGGAAGTGCTGTTCCAGCTGTATTTCTACCGATGTAATTTCTTCTGATGTGTATTTCGTTGCCATTGCGTGGTGTTTGCATCCATATTCCAGTTTCGGTATTCCCAGAGATGATGTTGTCCTCAATAAATCCACTGGCCTGAACCCAAACACCAATGCCGTTAGGGATTGCTGTGCTTTCGTCATCACTTATTCCTATTTTGTTGTTTTGGACGAAATTATCCGAGTAGGATATAGCAAGGCCAATTTGAGTGTTTCCTGAAATTACATTATTTGTAAAATAATTGTCGTACGACTCGGAGTAGTTATATCCAAAATCTAATCCAATGTTGTTAGGATCGGCAGACGACCCTGTCACATCCGTGCCGATATAGTTGTAAGAAATGTTATTGTTATTGGGGTATTCTGAGTAAATGCCAGTTTCGTTCCCACTTAGCACGTTAGACTTGCCAGAGGCTCCAATGGTCACATTCTCTAAGTGAGAGGAAGTTATGCCAATGTCAAACCCTTGTATTTTAAGTCCATATATTTCATGCCCTTCATCACCATCTATGTAAAGTCCAGAATACAAATCTCCCGCATCCTGAATGACGATCATCCGATCTGTCACTCGATCCCAACCAGTTTGCGTGGTTCCGTCAATTGTTACTGGAAAACCATTATAATTCCCGATATCATCTAGTTCAGTGGTAGGAGTGATCGTCCAGCTCGAACCCGAACCATCACCTGAAAGATTGAATGAAATGGTTGTTGGATGCCAAGTATCTCTTGCATCCAAAATGGCTTGCCTTAATGACCCAGAACCATCGTTGTCTGTATTCGTTACCACATATTCATTTTGATAAAGGGTAACTCCGAAGCCACTATTGGCAGCAGTGGCGCCTCCGATATTTGAGGCATCATTTCCTGTAAACGCAGAATTATTAAATGTGAATTCCAAATCAGTGATAACATCGATGTTGTCATGACTAGAAGCATTTCCCGAAAGGGTAAATGAGGCAAATGTACCATCATCTGATATAGTCATATTGGGCGTAAGGCCAAGCAAAGCATTACTAATGGTATAGTCAGTATTGTAAGTCAATGTACCCCCAGTAGGAGTGAAAGTGTCTCCCTCGATTGTAAAGATAATGGAGCCAGCTACCGAACCGTCGTTAGCATCCACTTCGCGAATGGCATCTCCTAAAGTGAATTGACTCACTCGATCTAAAGAACTCCCAATAATGAACAATTTGGTTCCTTGTGGATTGAATTCGAGTCCAGTTGGATTACCCTGCTGTGGACCCACGTCAAGACTTCCATCATGTGTAGGTGTAGTGGTGAGGTCGAATGGAACGCTAAGTGAATATTGATTGATAGCGTCATTTTCTGTGCCAATGATAAACATTTTGCTTCCGTCTTGATTGAATGCAATGTCTTGAGGTTGAGTTGTTTCACCCGATATATCAAATGGAGTGGCTGACGAAATGCCTGCCGTAAGGTCAAATGGAGTCGTGACTGTGTATTGATTGACCTGGTCATCCGTCTCATTCACAACATACAGCAAAGATCCATCGTGATTAAAGCAAAGACCTCGGGTAGCTGCTCCATCTAAGGAAATATCTATATTTCCATCAGAAGTAGGCGCAGTATTGATGTCAAAAGGGACGCTCAGGCTATATTGATAAATAAAGCCTACATTGTTGATGGTGTACATCTTGGTGCCATCATTGTTAAAAACAATACTATTTGGGTTGGAGAGGCCACCAAAAATCCCATCTGCAGTTATACCAGACGTGGTCTCAAAAGGAGTAGTCAAGGCAAACTGATTGACTTCATCTCCTGAAGTCCCCACAACATACATTTTGGTGCCGTCATTACTGAATGTGATTCCTCTTGGGGTAGTTTCATATGTACTGATCCCGAAAGGTGTACCGTCAAAACTGACATAGTTGGTTAAGTCTATGCCAGAAGAATAGGAGAGAAAGGGGCAATTATTTATGTCTTCGGAGAACGTCCACCCATCCCCAATCAAATCATCTCGTGCACTAGAACCAGCACAATAGGTAAGGCCTGATGCCCCAAGCTCTACGCCAGACTGAACTGAAGGTAAAGCCGCCCATGCGATTAATGTGGCATCGTAGTTTGCCTCAGAAATTGCAGAATAATCGAGCATATCAACCATGTAAGTCACATTGCTAATGTCCCAAGCAGCTAGGCTCTGATCAAAAGCCGTAGCATTTATGAACATGGTACCCATATTATCAACCATGCCAAGTTTATCACCCCAAGCGCTGAGATTCTGATTGAACACAGCGTTGTTGCTAAACATAGAACTCATGTCAGTGACTTTGCTTACGTCCCAACCACTAATATCTTGATTGAAAGAAGTGCCATTAAACATAGTACTCATTGAGGCAACTTCCCCGACTTCCCAACTTGAGATATCTTGATCAAACTTGGTTTGGCTAAACATATTACCCATATTTTGGACATTGTCTACTTCCCAGTTGCTCAAATTTTCATCGAAGTTGGTGGCTTGTCGAAACAATCCTTGCATATTGGTAATGCTACTCACATTCCAATGATTGAAATTACCACTCAGATTGGTGCAATTCCAAAACATATGATCCATGCTGATAACATTGGATAGGTCTGGTGCATCTATCGCATTGACATCTAAATATGTAGCTTGAGCAAACATATTGGTCATATCAGCCCAGGCTATGTTTCCCCATTGTTCTACGGTTAGCATATTTTCAGCTCCAGTGAGATCAGCTATGAACCATGGGAATAGACCTGAAATTTCGATTTGATAAATGTGACCCGCTGTGAGGCCAGTGATCGTGTAATTTCCAGTTTGTGCATTGATTGATCCGTCTCCGACTCCCATACTGGTCAAATTAGTCCAAACCAAGTCGTAGTTGTACATCCCTGTTGATTTGTATATAGTGAGCTCTCCATTGGCAGGGGCTGTCCATGTGGTTATGAAGGGTAATTCTAGAGACGCACTGATTAATTCAGAAGTATTACTACTAGCAGTTTGTGTGGCGGATATATTAATGAATCCATCATTAATTAATGCAACATCTATCTGATGATTCCAATTTCCACTACCATCGGCTGTTGTGGCTCCCAAATATTGTTGAGATTCGTCTTCAGTGTCCGCGAACAATTCTATGGTAGCATCGTTAGCTGAAGTGCCCGAAATCAGGCCGTTATAAGTAGAATTTATCACAGGTAAGGAAATACTGCTTTGAGCGCTATTGGAAACTAAAATGGCTTCTCCAGTATTGCTGTAGATCGAATTTTGAGTAATCCAGTTTTGATCCGTTCCACAGTCTGTAACTTCAATACCATCACCACCATTGTAGGCGATAATATTCTCCTGAAAAGTATTTGATGTAGCTTGACTTTCGATAAGAATTCCATCAGATCCATTGCCTAAAGGACTTTCTCCATCTGCTTGTAGCCCTATATAATTCATATGGATGGTGTTGCTAGTGGCTGAAGCATTAAATACTAAAATACCTTCCAACGTATTGCCAGAAATCACGTTAGCTCCTGCTTCGGTTCCATTTCCAATATTAGTACCAGAGCCTACACCAAGCCGGATGCCTTCGTTGTCGTTGGGGATAGCTGCAGAACCATCCAAGCTCGTTCCGATAAAATTAGCCAGAATATCAAACCCTCCGATGCTGATTCCAATACCATAGTTGTTTCCCGAAATGATATTTCCTTCTCCTGCTACATCTCCACCAACCTCACCAGATCCGCCTGCCAGGGAAATTCCTGCTCCAGAATTCCCACGGTCTATAGTGCCAGTTTCGTCTAATCCAATCAAGTTGCCGTGAATGGCCACTGAACCCCCTCCGATGCTAATACCAATGCTATTTGCAGAAATCAAATTCCGCCCAGTACTGGCACCATTGCCGATTTGAATGGTTGAAGAAGTGCCATCGACTCGTATGCCATAATTATTAGGAAGTGCAGTAGTTCCGTCTGCTCCTAATCCAATGTAATTGTTGTAGACAGTGACGTTATAGGTATCAGAAATTTCAATTCCATGATTGGTGTTGCCTGAAATAATGTTTCGGGCTGATAAAGTGATTGCTCCGATTTGACTTCCGTCACTTCCATTGAGTAGATAAACTCCTTGCGCACCATTCCCTCTATCTAGGACTCCTGTGGCATCTACACCAATGTAACTGTTAATAACATTGGTATTTGTGGATCCATTTATTCGAATGCCTTCACTTCCATTATGTGAGATGATATTTACAAGTTCCCCAGCTACACCAATTAATGTCCCAGTTGAACCAGAGATATCAATACCTCTAGTATTTCCAACATTTGAATCTCCATCCAAGCCAATTCCAATTCTATTGCCAGAAATAACAGTGCTGTTCGAAGCACCAGCTATACGTATTCCGAAAGAGTTGCCTCCAATCACATTTGCTCCTGCAAGTGTGCCATCTCCGATAACTGTACCAGTAGCACCATTATTGATATAAATACCAGAATAATTAGCTGCATCAGTAGTATTTCCACCCAAAGTAACACCTAATTTACATGCGTAAATTTCATTAGCTGTTGCTACTGAGCCATCAACCAATATGGCCGCATTCGGAGCGTTTGCAAATCCTCGCATGTGCAGCCCTTGAATTACACAACTAGCTCCATTAATAATAATACCACTTATTGTGCTTCCAGGCTGAATAGTGATATCATTACTCCCTGCATTAATAGTGGTCTCATCATCTGTTAGAGTCAAAGAGGCATCGATTGTGATGATGAAATCCGCTGAAAAAGTGATTTCATCCGCACCAAAATTTGCATTGGCTTGGGCTATGGCCCATCTCAGTGAGCCGGCATTGGTATCATCAAGATTATTGGTGACCGTGTAGGTGTTGGCCATGGCTATTGTGCTATAGCACAATAGAATCATGGCTAGGTATTTTTGCTTCATGAGTATGGTGGTCTTGGATAATAAACCTGTTGAGGACAGACTTATTCATCAATTAAACTAGTAATCCACTCGTCTCATAGCTGATATAAGTATATAATTTAAATAATTAAGTACTTACTTCAAATCAATCAGCTAGAAATTCATTTGTGTATGACTTCTCAATTTCTTTAAAATTACTTTCAAAGTCTTCCAAGTAGATTTATCATTGACAATTACTACTTGAAACCTGAATAATAATGCCTAAAAATCTTGCTGCAATCGCCTTGGTGTCCTTTCTATTTTTCATATCCAAGGTGCAAGCTCAGAGCAACGAGCTAGATAGTATCAAAGCTTTGCTACAAAGTCATCAGCAACAAGATACTGCGCGTGTCAAGTTGCTAATAGATGCAGCAGACGCATCAATCACTACAGACATCAACGCTGGATTACCCTTGATTCAAGAAGCCTTGGAGCTTTCAAGAGCTATTAGTTTTGAAAGGGGGAAAGGTCAGGCTCTGAATGCGCTATGTACTTCATACCTCCTGAAAGGTAAATTGGATTCTGCACTCAATGCTTCTTCTAAAGCGGAGAAAGTTTTGCTTGCTATATCCGACAGGCAAAATTTGACTGTCACCTATGGAAATATGGCTAGAATCTACTCGATCAAAGGAGATCATGACAAAGCACTGGCGATACAGCTAAAAAATATTGATTTAATTAAGGATAACCCTCCCAGTTCAAAAAAAGCGAGTTTCTATTTTTATGCGGGTAAATTCTGCCAAGCACTAGGGAAAATAGAAGAGACTAAAACTTATTTTGAAATAGCTTTGGGTATAGCCAAATCCTGTGATTTCGATACAGGAGTAGCAATAGCTGAGAGTAGCTTAGCGACCCTGTATGAGCAGCTCGAAGAATATCAGGAGGCGATTCAAATGCTCAATAAATCTCTGGCTTATTACGAGTCGCAGGGGCAAAGCGTGAATGTAGCGGCTTCTTATATGTCGTTAGCCAAGTGTTATGCGGGGTTAGAAAAATATGAACAAGCCATAGTAAAGAATACCAAGGCGATTACAATTTATGAAAGTCAAAAAAATCTCAAAACACTTAGGCTGGCTTTCGAACTTCAATCCCAATACTTAGAAAACCTAGATAGATATAAAGAGGCTAATTTTTATTTGAAGAAGTATAGAGCGGCGCAAGATTCGCTTTTTTCTACGGACAAAGTCAAATTAATTGAGGAGCTTCATGCCAAATACGAAACAGAAAAAAAGGAAGCAGAGATTGCCGCACTATCGCAAACGGCCATTATTCAAAATTTGAAATTGGAACAAAAAAATCTAGCCATTAGCATAGCAGGGGTATTGGTACTATTGATTGGTGGTTTGGTGTTTTTTGTGACTCGTCAGAAGTCACTTAAAAGCTCTCAAAGCCAAATGGAATTGGAGCAGCGTTTTTTAAGATCTCAACTCAATCCACATTTTATTTCTAATGCTTTACTGGCGGTACAAAACTTCATGATCAAAAATCAGTCGGAGATGGCTGTGACATATTTGTCTAAATTCTCAAAATTGATGCGTGAAACATTAGAGAATTCCAGGAAAGAATTTATACCACTAGAAGACGAATTGGCCATGCTGACCAATTTTATGGATGTACATAAAATGAGATTGAATGATACTTTCGAATATGAGTTGCACGTATCTGGTGATATTGACCCTGAAGTGGATACCATTCCTCCTATGTTTGTTCAGCCTTTTGTAGAGAACGCGATCGAACATGGCATTTCACAAGCCGAGGGCAAGGGAAAAATAGATTTGTATTTCGAAAAGGAGGAAGAGTATATTTCAATTGTCATCAAAGACAATGGTGGTGGCTATGCTCAGTCTAACACTCAAGGCAAAGACCATATTTCACTCTCTACAATCATCATCAGAGAGCGCATGGAGATATTCAATAAAACTTTGAAAAGAAAAATACAGCTCATCTTGGCAGATGTAAAAAGCGATGACGGCAAGACGCTCGGCGCTCAGGTGGAGCTGAAGGTGCCTTTTGGATATGTTTGAAAGACATAAAAAAAGATAATTCATGATTATTACCATGAACAAATGGATTCATTGACGAAATTTCATGAAATCAAAACATTATTTTGAGGAACTTACTGATGATGACTTTATTTGTGGTCAATTGTTTCCGAAGTCACAAACAAAGTATATTAATGAAGTACTACTTGAAACCTATATTTACGATGCCCAAATATGTGCTTGCCATTTGTTTACTTGTTATCATTTCCCCTCTATTTGGTCAAGAGAAGACCCTGAATGAACTCAATGATTTAGCCAAATCCATTCGGTGCACTGAAATTCTCAAAGCGGATTCAATTTCTGATCTTGTGATTCAAAAGGCAACAGAAATGGAACTTCCATCTGCACTGGGTACTGCATATCTAAATAAAGGGGCAAGTGCAGTATGCGGAGGAAAAATGGACGAAGGTATAAGCTATTTTAAAATTGCCTTAAATGCATTTAATAGTATAAATGATCAAAAAGGAGAGTTTGAAGCGTACGAATTGTATGCTTCGGTCTATCTGCGCAAGAGCATGCCCGATTCGGCATTCCATTTTTCAAAAAGCCAACTAGCAACAGCTGAAGCGCTGGAAGATTCAGTTTTGATTGCCACAGCGTATCTCACTATGAGTTCCATTCATACGATCATAGCACAGAATGATTCGATTGTTTACTATGCTTTGGCAGGGTTGAAAACTTTAGGTGACATTGAAAATGATAATTTGAGAGGGAGATTAAATATAGGTTTGGGTAATGCCTACTATCAAAACGAAGATTACGACTTAGCCGTCAAATACTATACACAAGCCAGACAGTACATTGATGAAGATGACCTAAATATGCGTAGAATTGAACATAATTTGGGTAGTGTATTCACAAGATTAAAAGCTTATGACTCCTCTTTTTATTATTTGAATCATACGATTGAAATAAACAAAAAGAATGGAGTAAAGCTGTTTTTGGCCTATAACTATCAGTCGTTGGCTGAGAACTATTCAGCTTCTGGAGATTGCGAAAATTCCATTAAGTACAACTTACTCGCACTGGAGATGAGTAACGAGCTGAATGAAAGAAGAAGCAAATCTGGCGTCCTCGGTAACATTTCAAAATGCTATCTCGAAATTGGGAAAGTGGAGGAAGCGATTGAAAGTGCTAAGCAGGCCGTTGAACTTACCAAAGAGATTGGAGATCAGGATAAATTGGCGGACTCTTATTTTTTATTGAGTAAAGCTTACGAACAAAAGGGAGATTATAAATTGGCTTTTGATGCTCACAAAAGGTTCTATACCATGGACAGCCTGAACCTAGGAAGAGATAAGCAGGCTACCATTTCTCTGCTCGAAACCAAATACGAGACCGAAAAAAAGGAAGCAGAAATAGCTTCACTTTCTCAGCAGTCTACCATCCAATCTCTGGAGTTGGAACAAAAGAATTTGGCCATCACAGTTGGAGGTGTTCTTGTGTTATTGATTGGTGGTCTCGTGTTTTTTGTGACGCGTCAGAAGTCGCTTAAAAGCTCACAAAGCCAAATGGAATTGGAACAGCGTTTTCTTCGATCTCAACTCAATCCACATTTTATTTCTAATGCTTTACTGGCGGTACAAAATTTCATGCTCAAAAATCAGTCGGAGATGGCTGTGACTTATTTGTCTAAGTTCTCAAAATTGATGCGCGAAACCTTAGAAAATTCCAGGAAGGAGTTTATTCCTCTAGAAGACGAATTGGCGATGTTGACCAATTTTATGGATGTACATAAAATGAGATTGAATGATACTTTCGAATATGAAGTACATGTCTCAGATGAGATCGACCCTGAAGTGGATACTATCCCTCCCATGTTTGTTCAGCCTTTTGTTGAGAATGCGATCGAACATGGCATTTCTCAAGCGGAAGGTCTTGGGAAAATTGATTTGTTTTTCGAAAAGGAGCAAGACTATATTTCAATTGTCATCAAAGACAATGGTGGTGGCTATGTACAATCTAATACTCAAGCTAAAGACCATGTTTCACTCTCCACGACCATCATCAGAGAACGAATGGAAATTTTTAATAAAACGTTGAAAAGAAAAATCCAATTGGTATTGGCAGATATAAAGAATGAAGACGGCAAGACTCTTGGTGCTCAGGTAGAGCTAAAAGTGCCCTTCAGATATATTTAATTCCTTTCTAATTCCAGGCTTAATTTGGTACCAAATCGATTGGTATACAAGTCGTTAAAGTGGGTGTAATTCTTAAAACCCACTTCAAGCGCGAGTTCTTTTAAATTCGTACGTGGTGACTGATCTAATAAACGTCGTGCTTTCTGCAATCGCACTTCAGTGATGAGCGCTTTTGGACTTAGCCCTGTTTGGGATTTTACTTTTCTGTATAGCGAACTCACGGACATAGAAAAGTGGTGACTAATTTCTGTCATTCCAAAATAGTGATGGGTACAATTGTCAGCTATGTATTGCTCTAGCTCTTCAATAAAAGGTGTCAATGGAAGGGCTGTTTCTTCGATGTTATTTTCAGTAACAAAGAGCTTGCGACTATTGAAATTATTCAGTCCATTGCTAATTCTCACTAACAACTCTTCTTCTTCAAATGGTTTGGTGAGATAATCGTCTATACCAAGACGTAACATTCGCATTTTAGCTTCACTATCCGCACGAGCGGTCAGCATGAGAATTGGAATATCAATATTTCTACTTTTGATTTCTTTCACCAATTCATATCCATCCATTTGAGGCATCATATAATCAGTCACTATATAATGAATGCCTTCCTTCTCTAATATTTCTAGGGCTTTTAGACCATTTTCAGCTTCGAGGACTTTGTATTCTTGAAGCACATTTTTCACATATGCCCTCATATCCGTCTGATCTTCCACCAACAAAACTTTGACGTCAGACTGTAAGATTGGAGTGATTTCGGAGTTTGCCTCAACCTCATCAGCCAAATCGATTGTTTTCGAAAGTTCGGATGTTTTTTGATGGACAGGTAATGTGATAAAAAACGTGCTTCCTTTTCCTTCCTGACTTTCTACTTCCAAACTTCCATCATGATTGATCAAAATTTCTCTACTAAATGCAAGTCCTATACCACTACCTCCTGCGCGATTGATGCTGTTATCTATTTGATAGAATCTGTTAAAAACCTTTGGAAGGTCTTCGTTTTTAATGCCAATGCCCGAGTCCTGAATTTGTATTTGAATTTTTCCTTTGGATTCGGATACAATTCCAACAGCTACATTCCCACCTTCAGGAGTATATTTCAGCGCATTCGTCAAGACATTTCCAATGGCTCGCTCTAGATAAACAGGATCACATCTTACTATTAATTCTTCATGGGATGAAGGTGCATGAAACTGATAGTTTATATTTTTATTTTCAAAGTTTGAGGTGAATGAAAGGAAAACTTTATTGATGAAATTGGAGATTAAAATGGACTCCTTTTTCATTTCAAATGATTGTGATTCCATTTTAGTTAGATCTAAAACATCATCTACGATTCGCTTTATTTTATAAACTTGAGGCTTAATTTGTTTAACCGAGTTTTTAATCTTTTTATCCGTTGATTCTTTTCCCAATTTAGATACATGTCCGTTCAAGATGGTGAGTGGTGTACGGATCTCATGAGCGACATTGATGAAAAATTGATTTTGAAAATCGTGTAGTGCTTCTAATTCTGTTTTCTGATTTTCAATCAACACTTTATCAGCTAGCGCGAGATCCTTTTGCTGCTCTAGCAAAGTCTCATGGGCGACGTTGGATCTTTTGAAATAATTGACAATCAGAAATACTACGATGAATAGGACTGAGATGATGGCTGTATTCGGATAATTGCTAGTGGTATATAGGTCTGGAAGAAACAGGGGAGAGTTGAAACCGACCAAAGCTATGGATAGTGCCAAATAATGATATTTGGGTTGCTGCAAAAACAGAAGTGCAAACAAGGGGAGCACCAAGTACCAAAACTCCATGTACTTGCCTGGAGCCAGATAGATACAGAGCAATAGGCACTGCATGAAGAATGTAAGAATGAATAAACCTCTAGCTTTTTTGTACTTCTTTTTGGATTGTAAAAAAAGAATAAAAGAGAGTACCGAAAACTGCATCAAGTGGCTGGCAACTACTTTGATCAATTCTTCTTTTGAATGAATGAAAAAATCTAGTGTAATGAATAGAATGATAATAAGACACCAATTGGCACAAATGATATTCAGAAGTTGCACTCGTTTCTTTTCATTGGCTGGAAGGTCATCACCAATTCCAAATTGAAATACCTTTTGCAGTAGGGTCATGCAAGCAAAAATATTCTAATTGATAAGCAAGTACCTATAAAAATGAACGATTTGAAAAATAAATGACCTGTTTCGTAAATTGAGTCTATCTACCTTTGGTAACATAACAAAACCTAAAACTATGCGAGTTGTACTAATAGACGACGAGTCAACCGTTCGAGAAAATTTAAAAATTTTACTGAACATTTATGCTTCCGATATGGAGGTAGTAGGAGAAGCTGGAGGAGTCCAAGAGGGACTAGATTGCATCCGAAAGCATGAGCCTGATTTGGTGTTGCTGGATGTAGAAATGAAAGATGGGACAGGATTCGATCTATTGGCCATGTATGGCGAACTTGATTTTAAACTCATCTTTGTTACTGGACATAATGCATATGCGATAAAAGCATTTAAATACAGCGCGATTGATTATTTGCTTAAGCCGGTAGATCCGGAAGAGCTTAGTAAAGCACTGGACAAAGCAAGGCAGTTCTTCGATAGTCAAGATCAAAACTTGAGAGTGGCAAACTTGGTTCAAAACAAACAAACACCATGTTTGGATCAAAAGATCATTTTGAAAGATGCAGAGACGGTATACTTAGTGGCGATTAAAGACATTGTACGCTGTGAGTCAGAAGCCAACTACACGCATTTTTATCTAGCAGATGGTCGACACATCATGGTGTCCCGAACTCTTAAGGAATTTGATCAGATTTTTGCATGTCAATCATTTTTTCGAGCCCACCAGTCTCATTTGATCAATTTGAATCATTTCGATAGGTACGAAAAGAAAGAAGGAGGAGTCGTTTTCATGAAAGATGGAAGTATTCTTCCTGTAGCCGTGCGTAAAAAAGATGCCCTAATGACTGTTTTGGAGACGCTATAAATTTAATTAGCAATAAAATATCAAATAGCTAAAAAGCAACACTCCAAGTGTTGCTTTTTCTTTTTGTGCTCTGAATCGAATATTCATTTCATTTAAACGGATATTCAATAGTTCCTACCGTATAATCATTTGATCAGAATACCATGTGGTAGTCATCTAGTTTAGTTACCGATTTTAAAACAATCATAACTAAAACTATGAAACCTCTACTAGAATACTCTACAAACCATTGTGCTTACTTGGCGCACCGTGAGACCCATGTGTGGTCTAGGATACTAATTGAAATATTGGTGTTGTTATTACTTTCCTATGGCTCTGTTATCGGGCAGGAAAGTCAATCACAGATTTTGAAGAATTTCGAGTCTGGAAGCTATTCTGTATATAAAGTGGCAAACAAAAAGCTGCAATCAGTAAGTAAACCTTGGCCTGTTCAAATCACAGACGATGCCAGTCAAGTGACCATAAAGCGTGCAGGTATCATAGACGAGGTATTCAAGCCTGATGTACCGGGTTATCCTGCCTATTTCGCTTATAAAGTATTCAGACTGTCTTTTATCAATGACTATGCCGTGTACTATGAGTGGAATGGAAAGCAGCAGGCCACTACTAAGTATGTGCTCGTCAAGCCTGGTGGAAAGCTAGATGGCAAGTTGGAAGATGTAAATAGAAGCGTTGAAACCTATGCCATAGCAACCTTCAAAAACCAAACCAATGCGCGGGCAGATGTAAAAGAAGAAAAGGCCGAATTGGCGGAAGCTGAGCGCAAAGCCAATTCGTTGGAAGACAAACAAGTCTCTAAAATTGAAATCAAACTGGTTTCTCAGCCAGAAAAAGTAGCGCATTTCAGCGAAGCCATACGGTATGGAGTTGTAGCCACTTTGTCTAATGGAGCGAAATTGAGTACGCCTAATCTAGGTGGTAAGATTCCTTGGAGCGACTTCAAACTATCTAATACAGGTTGTAGCAATACAATTGAACAAGCCAGAGTAGATGAAGATGCTAGTAAGCTACCAAAAGATGAAATAGTCCTACAGGTGAGCTCGATATACCATACAAACCTAAAAGCTAAAAAAGCAATTCCGACTACTAATGATGTCAGCATCAATGTAAATCAAAATGGATTTTGGGGAAGTGAGAGACATAAGTACATGACGATTTTTCAAGGAGTTGATGGACAGCATGCTGGCCCTGGCGATAACCTAATCATAAAAGTGAAAACTGTAAAACATGCAAAGACCGGAGCTAGCCTCAATAAAATTGAAGTGTTTAATCAAACCAAAAACAAAACAGTTGCCCGCTATAAACTGACAACCAATACTCAGCTCACCATCAACGCCAAAGGAGGACAAGGCATGGATGGGTGGAAAGGAAGAAAAGGTGAAACAGTAGGCGGCAATGGTGGCAATGGAGCCAGAGGAGGTAACGTCACTTTGATCAAGGATCCATCGGTTTCTCAACTGAATATTATTATCAATAATCAAGGTGGTAGAGGAGGAAAGGGAGGCCCTCCATATTACTCTACCGGCCGAATCGGAAATGCTGGAAACAGCGGAAATGATGGCGTACTCACGACAAATGTTGCGCCTGTTAAACTTAATTTTTAACCAAAACTATAAAACCAATACAAATGAAAAAGTTAGCAAAAATCTTGACAGTGGCAGTGATCGCGTTGATCATCTACCCACACCAATCAGACGCGCAATTCGGAAAGCTGAAAAGTGCAATGAGTAAATCAAAATCAGGCTCAGGTAGCAAAGGTGGAAATGCCTTTGAAAGCTTTAACTCTGAAACAGACGAAATGGGAATTACAGGAGCCTATTATGGCTTGAGTGATAGCAAAGCCTATGGATTTAAATTCATAAAAGAGAATGAAGGCAAATTGGTCAATCAGCTATATTATTTCGAAAAAGCCGGTGCTGACCCTCAGGTAAAAATGGATATGAAAGAGAGCTACTATAGAAAGGCAGAAGTGAAGCTTTTTTATCACTGGTTGTCTGCTAGCGCCTCTGGCTATATCGAGTTGATCGAAGTAGATCCAGGGGTATTGGCTCAGATTAAATCTGATCGAAGCTATAATGATGGCCCTGTTGCACTTGATGCTACTAGAACAGTCGTTGATGTATATGCAAAAGACAAATCTAATTTTGATACTTGGGATGTAGAAACGGCTCAGGCCAAAGTAGATATGCTGATAGGATCGCTAAAAGCGGACGAAGTAGTGAAAATCAAAAAGAAGCTGGAAAGGTTTGAAGTGTATAGCAAGTATAAAGGAAAGATCGCTTTCGCTAAAGGAACCAACTATCTCAGAAATCAAAAGAGCAATGAGCCGACAGAAAAGCCTGCTAACTTTATTACGAAAGCAGAGCTTGGTGCTACTGTAGCTTTCAAGCCATACTTTGAGATGCCACTAGAGCAATCTCACCCTGGTGCTTGGTTCAATATTACTTATGAGATGGCTGGACAAACGACTGATAGAGAAAAGCTCAGAAAGTCAAGTACGATCTTCGCTGAAAACATTCCGCAAATAGATAAGGATCAGGAAAAGTTCTACTTCTGGTATCCAAAAGTGACTGTAAATACTTCCAACAATGTAGCTGATTATGCCTTTTTGGAATTGCTTAGAAAAACACAAGATGATCTTTCGGCCGGCCAGGTGTACGATTTGAAAGTTACGGTTTGGGCATATAAAGATGGTGCAAACATAGATCCAGTAGCCAGCAGTACTATTCAATTGGAATATACCAAAGAGGACAATGGAACTAAAAAATTATTGTTTGATCCAGTTAAGGGATGGGTGACTGTCCTGGAGGATTTACTAGATGAATAGTAGTATTTTGAGAAATAGGTGTGGTTTTACAAGCCTTAAAAAAAGGTTTTGTAGTACGAAAGAGTTGGCCTTTTGGTCAGCTCTTTCTCTGTTTAGTACATATTCTCCTTAAACAATCAACAGTCGTTTCAAAAAAGAAACAACTGCTGACTTAACTCACCTTTTTCAAGCTTAATCTCTACTTGGGAAAATACCATCCCAGTTGATAATGTAGTTCATGCAAAGCCAGGGCTGCATGTTTTCATGAGCAAGATTTCCACCCGTCATTCCACAAACACTTTCTACTGCAACTTCGATATTTCCTTGCAAACTCGTTTCTATTTCTAGAGCCGCACTATTCATGGCCGATGTAGCCGCAGTTAAGTCGGTAGAATAAATATCATCGCCAGTGAGTTTTTTTGTTTGTGCTGGAAATGCTTTGGCGGGAGATTGCGTACCTCCGGCAGTTGCCACACACTTTATTTCACCTGTAGAATCTGCAGAAAGATTATTAACAACTTTGGGTGTACTGGTTATCATATGATTATGTGCTGGAATCTGAGTCTGTTGCAAGGTTACAATCTCAAGTCCACCTGATTGACCCAGTACTCTGGGAGTCAGGTCTTTACCGTCTCCTGCGCCGATTGGGGTTTTACCTCTAAAATCTGGCAGTTGAAAAGTGGAAGTACCATTCCCGCCATAATATGTTCCGATGAGGGCAGCTAAACCTGAGTAGTCTGATATGGCTAAAGTTTGACCTTCACAAGCTAACCATCCCCTTGGGATGAAATTTCCTGCGAATAATTTGATTTCTCCTATAAACGTTGGCATAATTCTTTATTTAGTTGTTTTATAAATTTCCAATCCAAACCCCAAGTGTACTGCTGTAGTAAAAGACGTACATATTGGTGCCTCCATCTGAAAAGGTTAGACTCGAAAGTGATGTTAAAGCCAGGTGCAGTGATTTTCCATTGCCGTTAATACCTGCGGATGAGGTTGTAGAACAAACCACGACTTTCATACCATCGGTAGGTGATGCTGGAAAAGTAGCAGTAAATGCTCCATTGATGAATACAATTTGGTCACCAGTTGACAAAGTAGTGTTTGAACTTATGTTGGTTACTGTAGTGCCGCCAGCTGCAGGAGCTTCCCAAGACACAGCAGATCCATTAGTGGTTAAGTATTTTCCAGAATGCCCTGACTGTGAAGGCAATTCGATTTCATTGTTTGGATCTCCATCTGCTTCAGCTGTGAGATATCCATTGTTGGCGACGTAAGCATCTACTTGTGATTCGTTGAGTTGTGTATTATCATCTCCGTCACTCAAGCCTGTAGGTACACCAGTCAAACTAGAGAATGCGCCATCAAAACCTGCACTAGTAGTGATCCATTCTGGAGATGTACCATTAGTACTGAGTATTTTTCCAGATTGTCCAGTTTGAGAGGGCAGCTCTATTTCATTAGTTGGGTCTCCATCTACTTCAGCTGTGAGGTATCCATTGTTGGCCACATAGGCATCTACTTGTGTTTCGTTGAGTTGCGTGTCAGTGTTATCCATATATCCGCTAAGGTCAATCGTAGTAGCAGATCCATTATTGGTAATGCTTAGATTATCACCAGACAATTGTAAATCCTGAATCTCATTGGTTGTAGATCCATCTACTTCTGTAAATGATGTTAAATATCCATTATTAGCTACGTAGGTGTCTACTTCCGCTTCTGTAAGTTGACTTCCTGCATCTTCATATACACTCAAATCAATTGCTGTTGCAGAAGAATTGTTCGTAATTGTTAAAATATGATCTGTTAGATCCAAGTCTTGAATTTCATTTGAGGTAGATCCATCTACTTCTGCTGTGAGGTAGCCATTGTTGGCTACATAGTCGTCTACTTCTGATTCTGTCAATTGTGTATCATCATCACCGTCACTTATTCCAGTTGGGATATTGGATAGGTTTGAAAAGTCTCCATCGAAATCGGATCCTGCAGGTACATTCGTCAAATCGTTGTAGTCGCCACTAAATACATTGGCGGCTTCGTCAGCAAAAAGTGCGCTGGTAGCAAGATCCGCATAGTCAGAATGTAGCGCATATGGGACGCTCATCAACTGACTGGTACCAGATATGGTATAGTTTGTACCCCCTTCAATATCAATTTCTGTTTTAATAAAAAATACACCAGATGGCCATAATATTTCGAGAAAGGAGCCACTAACTACAGTGCCTTCGCCTATGGCAATGCTGACTAAACCATTGGCATTGGTGGAAGGGTTTTGCGTTTCTATATAAACAGCTGTGCCGTCCGCGCTGCCTTCTAAGATGCTTATTTGCATGCCAATAGTCTGTTCTGAAATTAATGCACTCGATGCATCTCGAACTACTGCTTGATAACTCATTTTAGCAGGTGATTGTGCTTGCAATTGTTGCACTATCAAAAGGCAAAAAACAAATAGCGTTGCTAATACGATTATAAATATCTTTTTCATAGTATTAATTTTAATGGTGATGGCGATCTATTGATTTCTCTAATTGATTTGAATTCAAAAAGTGCTTAAGGTTTTAGTTTATCTTTTGATAATCCGGAAACTTTTAAGTCGTTTCATTCTTCTGGAAACTTCCAAAATGTAAATGGCTTCAGCCAGATCTCGCATGGGGATAGTTGCTTGATTATTTTCTAGGCTAGTACTTTTTAGAAGAGTACCATTCATATCAAATAGATTGACATCTAGTCGTTCTTCTTTTCCCTGCATCTGAACAGTTAAAAAATCAATCACGGGATTGGGGAAAGTAGATAGCTGAATATCCAATTGAATATTTTCCTGAGCTGCCCCCAAAATAACTTCAACGTCATATGACTGTAGAACACCTGCACCTGCAGAGCCTCCAGGTCCATTGCTTGAAGTAGTAATTAATTGCCCAATACCATAGCTCACAGAGCCAGACGAGGTACTTGCTTCTCCACTTGCGGACAAGAATGCTTGCTGTCCAGAAACCAAATGGGAGCCAAGAAACATCATGACCAATGCGATTGAAAGTAGGTTTATTTTTCTCATTGTAATTTTTGATTTATTCAATTAAAACTGACTTTTTTAGTGGTGGTGCAGCAAGAGCCCATTGGGCCCTTACTTTGATCCACCTGCATGTTGTTATGGGTTAAATCCCTCAGTATTGAACTCCAGACAAACTTCGGGATTGGATCGAAAGGGTCAATCAGGCAGGAAGGGTATAATGTGGCATACCTCTTTTGGGGTAGTAATCTCAAAAAAGTGATTAGAAATAAGGAGAACTGTTATTTTTTATTGCTAGGAATAAAAAAATGTCTCTTTGAGCTTGACTCAAAAAGACATTTAGATATTCGATTTGGATAATTTTGCTTAGAGCAAATTATTATGAATGCTAGGAGAATTAGTTGATAGGACAAGCTACACCGCTGCCCCAGGCTACATTGTTTTTTATAACCTTCCCTTCTTTCAATTTGTCGGCTGGTACCTGACAGACAGGCTCCCAATTCGAAGAGCTTACCTCGTCTTGAATCAATAATTGCCACTGGTCAGAGACTAATATTGGCGTGCTTGATGGAGATGAATTAGTCCCTGCTGGTAGTGTACCTATCACCGTTCCGTTTTGAACCACCTTTAGTTTTGTATTGGCATAATTCTCGATTTTCAATGCAATATTGGGAACCGGACAGGGTAAGAGCGCTGGATTACAGTTCGCTGGAGCAGTAGAAGGACTGGTGGTTGTGCCGGCAGCAGGCACGCTGATTCGACTAGCTGTTTGAAATTGAGCTGCCAGTTCTTTATAACCGCCATTAAATTGCCCATAGGTAAATTCAACAATAGGTTTTGTAGGGTCAGATTCTTGGGTGAATAAACCATGATAGCCTTCCTTTTCAAAGAACTCAAAGGCAATTTGTCCCGAAAGTTGCTCATATAGTGTGGGATTGTTGAATACTTGAGTTACAATAGCCCAGTCTCTTGTAGAATCAGGTGCACTCCCAGATTGTATATTGAGCCCACCAGACTCAGTGAGAAATACAGGTACAGGTAAAGTAGTGACTTCCGCTGCTAGACCATCATAAGCATTGAGTGGACCATGACCAGTAGAAGGGTTGACATATCTATAAGTGTTTATTCCAATATAATCAGCACGCTCAGCAGGGCTTCCTGCAGCATAATATTGAGCTACTACATCAGTACCAATACCACCCCAGGCTTTGAGTGTAGAAGTTGGTCCATCCTGCATGGCTACGCCTACTGGTACTGCTCTGAGACTTTGAGTGTTCATGTATTTTTTCAAGTCTCTGATCATTGATTTTATGACTGCTGCGTCTTGCTTAATAGTATCGTTAGCGGCGTTAGCATTATTTTTTTTAGCAGTGTAAATCTCACCAGGAAAAACCACTTCGTTTCCAACAGAAAAGGCAAGCGTATTTGGATACGAACAAAATTCTTGAGCTACAGCAGTAATTCTATTATATATATCTATTGTGTATTTGGGGTCTATTCGATCTACTGAAATACTTGGTGTAACTGTTCCAATCATTACATAGATATTGTTTGCCTCAAGCAAATTCATCACTTTTTTATGACTGAGTTCAGTGTTTACCTGATATACACGAACTGTGTTTACGCCCAAAAAAGTAAGATGAGGCAAGACAATATTTTTGATATAATCATAATTGACATCAGCTAGTAAGTCGTCGGTTTTATTTATTGGCATGAATGAAGAAAGGGCAATACCCCTTACCATAAAGCGAGTTCCTGAAGCATCAACGAATGCTTTTCCATAGGTTGAGATAGCACCAGAAGGTGTGGTTAGATCATTTGACATGGTTATCTAATTTACTGTATTCTTACTCTATTTAGGCTTTTCAGAATCCGCCAGATCCCTTTATGTTAGGAAAAGTCAAATATGATTGTTGTAAAATTTGAATCTATCATGCAGAAGTATGAAATAAAAGCATACTTCTTTAAAGGTATAAGCTCAAGCAAAAAGAGTTTTGCAAAAGCTAGTGTTAAGTGATAACATCTTTTTGAAGCGAAATCGACTATCACATTAAGCGGATTGAATTGGATTCAAATGATAGGATGTGTGATAATGGGTAAGTTGGAAAGAAAGTATTTGCACAATTCGAAGTTCACACCTAATTTTCATGGTCTCTCAAGTGGTATTTTTTACAATACCTCTTTTGGAGTATCCAAGGAGTAAAAGTACTAGCTACTTTTGAGATATAATTATTATGTAACTTTTAGAGATAAATTAAATAATCATGAGCCAAACTGAAACCACATTGCACGTCGCAGTGTATTTAAACGTCGAAAACATTGTAAAAAAGTACCCCAATCCAGATGGGTCTATTATTGATTTAGTCAATGGATCAGAAACATTTTTTCAATTTTTACCAACCAATAGCCAAGGATATATAGAAGTATCTACAGACAAGAAACAAATTACTTTCACGCTAAGTGATTCTGAAGGGCATTGTGATGGCAGGTTTTGGTTGACTCGATTTATAAACGAAGATCAAGGGGCAATTGCAGGAAGTACAGCTAACAAAGGAGGAGAATTAGTGCCAGCAAATATTTTGACGGTAGATGTAAATCCAAACCTTCAGGTTGGAGAAACCGAAGATTTTAAGCTACACTGTTATTTTATATACTTCAATGAAGCTACAGGAGATAATTTGGTTTATCACTGTATGACTGATCCAAAACTTCAAGCAGATCAACCAGGAGGCGGCGGTTGAAGTTGATTACTAAAAAAACAGAAATAATAGAGTGAAGAAAATTTTATTAATTTTTTTGATGCTTTTTGCTTTTAGGAGTTATGGGCAGGATCAGTCTAGGGCTGACAGTTTGAAGCTACTACTTTCTGAAGATAAAGTAATTAATGATTCTATTAGATTATTAACCCTCAGTGAATTGGTTAGAGCTTCTTCAGCACCGGAAGACAAACTCTTATATGCTGATATGTTGTTAGAATTAGCTGGAAAAACTAATGAACGAGATTATATAATAACTGCGTATCTGTCCAAAGGAGTGGCTTATAGGTTGAAAGGTAAATTAAAAGAATCATTTGAGAGCCTTTTTGCTGGAGCTCAATTGGCGATTGATATACAAAATCATGCTTATAAGGAAAAGGTATTTTTAGAGATTGCAAATACATATACATCAAATGATGATATTAGAAATGCATTAGTCTATGAGAAGAAAGCGATTAAAGCTGGAAGATTACATGGAGGAAAACAACCACTTGCTATAAACTTGCTTAACACAGGCTATAGCTATTATACATTAAATTATTTGGACTCAGCTTTGTTATTATACAACGAAGCTGAACCCATTTTTGAAGAAATAGGACTTGCTATAGGAAAGGCTTACACCATTGGCAATCGAGCCTTGGTCTTTTGGAAACAAGGGGATTATGAAACGGCAGAAAAGGACCTATTAGAGGCTATAGAATTGCTTAAGCCCCTTGGTGATCAGTATGGTATGTCTGATTATCACAATCAGCTCGGCAGCATCTATCTCGAGCAAGACAAAATAAAAGAGACCATCTGGCATACCGAAAAAGCTATCCAGATGGGGGAGGCTTTGGGCCTGAAGGAGCAAATCAGAGATGCGTCACTTCTTCTGTCTGATTTATATAAAAGACAAAATGAATACCAAAAGGCATTGAGTTATCAAACGCAATATCTGGCCTACAAAGACAGCATTGAAAATACTGAGCAAACCAAAAAAATGGCTGATATGCGTACAGAGTTTGAAGTCAACCTAAGAGAGAAAGAAATTGACCTGCTGGAGGAGCGTGAAGCCTTGCAGTGGACTTATATCGCGATAGCAGTGGCGCTATTAATCTTGGCTATTGTGTTATTACTTTATTTCCGACAAAGATTTTTGACTACTCAGCTGAAAGCTAGCGCAGATAGAAAACAGCAAAATGATCGCATAAAGGATCTACTTGGTTCACAAGAAACTAAAGCGCTTCAAGCTATGGTAAAGGGTCAGGACAAAGAAAGACGAAAACTAGCTCAGGATTTACATAATCACTTCGGTAGCCTATTGGCTACTTTGAAAGTGAATCTGAACGGAATGGATGATGTGAAATCCGAGAGACACAAAACCATGACCACGCTGGTGGACCAAGCCTGCACGGATATTCGAGATATGTCGCATTCACTCAATATGGGTATTTCTGAAAATTTTGGATTGGTTCCAGCGCTGAAAGAACTGACTGGTCACTTGCAGCAGTCTGGTGGATTGAAGGTAGAGTTCGCTGCAGCTATGGGGGATCATCAATTGAATTCTGAAAATGAAATTATCATCTACCGAATAGTCCAGGAGCTTGTGAGTAATGTGCTCAAACATGCAGAAGCAACCAAACTGTCTGTGTCACTGACCTACTTTGAGGAAGAAAGCTTGGTGAACATTATAGTGCAGGACAATGGCAAAGGCTTTGATGAGAATCTGGTAGAAAAAGAATCGGACGGCATGGGATTGGGCAGCTTGAGAGAAATGGTGGAGCGCTTTGAGGGAGATATTACATTTGATACAAATCGACAAAGTGGCACTACGGTAAATATCGATTTACCCTTTGCCACACAACCTGACCTAACTGAATTATGATAAAAGTACTGATAGTTGAAGACCATGACCTTTTTGCTGAAGGGGTAAAGTCCATGTTCAAACCTGAAGACGGGATAGAAGTGGTCAGTCATTCCAAGAATGGACACCAAGTGGCTGGTATTCTTGACACCACTGAAGTTGATGTCATATTAATGGATATTGACATGCCCATCATAGATGGGATCGCAACCATGGAATTGTTGAAAGGCAAAGGCTTTGATGTTCCTACACTCATGCTTACCATGCATCAATCCATGAAGCAGATCAAAGGTGCGCTAGAAAAAGGTGCTCAGGGTTATATACTCAAGGATGCTGGAAAAGATGAATTGATAGAAGCCATTCGAACCACCAGCCAGCGGAAGAATTATTTTCACCCAAAAATTAATGAGCAAGTATTTGATTATTTCCGTGGAAAAAGCAGTTCCAAATCAAGTATTGATGAATTATCTGAAAGGGAAAAAGAAATCATAAAATGTCTGGCAGATGGATCTAATAGTAAAGCTATTGCGAATCAATTATTCATCAGTGAACATACAGTGAAGACTCACAGAAGAAATATCATGCACAAGCTCAAAGTAAAAACTTCAGCTGAGCTGATTAGGCTGGCCATGGAAAAGCAAATTATTTAAGATCTACATCAAAACAGACTGTATCTCCCTTTTTATGAGGGTTAATTGAATAGCATAAGGCTAGTTCAGATTGGTCAGAAATATTTAGCAAGGTATGAAAGTGCATGCCCATAAAAATACAATCTTCTACCTTGGCCTCATATTTACCTATTGTGCTGATGGTTATCTTTTCTGGCCGAATGAGTAGTTTTTTCTTACCGATTTTCAATTCATTAATTGGCCCTAAAAATTTGGCCGCATATAGAGATTTGGGGTTTTGATATACAGTAATGGGTTGTCCTTGCTGTTCGATTTTCCCCTGATTCAAAATTAGAATCTGATCGGCAACAGCTAGAGCTTCAGCTGGATCATGGCTTACCAATAGTACAGTAATTCCTAGGGTACGCAGCATGCCAATAATCTCTTTTCTTACCTCAGCTTTCATTGGTAAATCAAGGTTGCTAAATGGCTCGTCCAGTAGCACAACGTTGGGTTCGTCTGCTACCGCAGCAGCCATGGCAATGCGTTGTTGTTGTCCTCCAGAAAGCTCTCGAGGATAGCGATCTTTGTAGTCTTCAAGCTTACACAATTCAAGCAACTCTTCGATTCGAGCATTTTTCTCTTCGAATGAATAATGAGATATTTTCTTACCAATATTATCACCCACTGTCCAAAATTGCTGAAGTTTGAAATCCTGAGGGACATACGCTAGGTGGTCGTATCCTGGAACTAAATGATGAGAAGGCCCTGTGATTTCTTCTCCATCTACTTTTATATGTCCACCATTGGCATCTTCTAATCCAGCGATTATTTTCAATAAGGTACTCTTGCCAGAGCCACTTTCACCAAGAATGTAGGCTACTCGTCCAGATTTTATTTCAAATGAAATGTTGGACAAAGCTTCGACTCCATTATCGTAGGTTTTAGAAATTTTGGAGAGTTTGATCAAAGAAGTGAATTAGATGATAAGTAGCAAAAAGAATGTAAAGAAGACGTTTTACCAACGGAATCATTAAAATTGATTGCCATTTTCTGAATTAGACAACATATAACTCCTTAATTAAGATAAATGGTAAAAATGGTTCCTTTTTCAGGTTTACTTTTCACCTCAATGTGCCCATGGTGATGATCAATAATGGTTTTGATCAAATAGAGTCCGAGCCCACTTCCTTCTTTAGTGGGGTCTAATTGTTTAAATGGCTCGAGAATTTCTGTGCCACTCACACTAGAATTAAACCCAATACCATTGTCTCTTACTTCTAAAATGGTGTGATCATTTTCTCTATAGGATTCAATTTCTATTTCAAGCAAGCGATTTGGACTACTATATTTGATGGCATTGGTAATAAGGTTCAAAAAGATACTCCTTAATTGGGCTTCAGGGTATTTTACTGTTGGACATTTAGCAAACCATTTAGTAATAATGATTTTAGAAGTTTTCATCTGTACAGAGATGCTTTTCTCTATTTCAGTTAACAGTTGATCGAAATAAACAAGTTCTGCTTTGGTATCTAATGTTTCTCTCAGTTGATGAACTTCATTTAGTGCGTTCACTACCGTTTGAATTTGTTTTGCTGATGATTTGGCATGATCCAGGAGTTGGTCGTAGTCGTCGCTTTTTTTATCTAGCTGATCTAGCAAACCGAGAAGGTTGGTGATGGAGGCCTTAAGATCATGGGCGGTGCTATAAGAAAAATGTATGTGACGTTCTATTTCTTCTTGCGCATCATGTAGTTTCACAACCATTTCATTGAAAGTAGTGGTAAGTTCGGCAGTGAGCCCAGAAGGAGGCGTGTTTACTTGAACTGAAGTTTCACCCTTGCTTACTCTTTTGACTCCTTCGGTCAATTGATGAATAGGAATGGTACTTTTATTACTGGAGATAAAAGAAATAATGATGGCAATCATTACAAAAAAGCAAGTAAATAAAACGACAAGCCTGAGTGTGGTTCTTTCATCTATTTCTATACTGTTTACAACTGTCTCCGTATATTTTTCTATTTGAAGCAACATAGCTTCTACTTGCTTGTTGAATTTTTCCTCTTCTGCTTCTACGTCTTCGACTCTGTCTATGGCTTCAGCCAATTGTCCAGCTTTTAATAAATCAATGACTGCTATGGCGTCTCGTTCATAGCTGAGATGCTCCTTTTCCATTCTTTTAAGAGAATTGAGGAGATCTTTCATAATAATTCGTTGATTGTCAGAAGTAGCCTCAGATATGCCAACTTTTACCTGTTCCTCTGCCTCTATTAGTTCTTCATCGACCAGCTTGGCTAAAGATTTAAAAACACTATCTGCCAGCGCAAAATTTTCGCTTGCCCCATCATACTTGCCTATTTCTTCTGCAAAACGTACTGCTCTTTCGAAATTAATGGACTGCTCGAGCTGGTGGGTTTCCAAATTAGTCATGGCTTCAATAAGCGGAACATCTATACGAGCCACTTCATCTATGGAATTATGGCTATTGTAAATGCGTAAAGTGCTAAAAATGCCAATCGCAATTAATAAAACAATAAGAAACAAACTAGCTCCCGATATATGCTTTGAGAGGTTTTTTTTCACTTGCCAATCAACTTTTCATTAATAAATCCTAAAAATATCTATGACCGATCAAGTCGGACCATATCTGGGTAAAAGGCGTGGATTTTAAATGTACATTATTTTAATGACACTATAAGTTGAAATGAGCAATTTGTGGAGGCACTTAACAAGAAAAAGACAAGTAAATACTTGCCTTAATCTCTATTATTAACTAATTATTATTTTAAATGATGCAGCTATATGGTCAGAAGTTCTGGAGCTTTTTTGCTACTAGCTATATGGTTTTCTAAGGAAATTTCATCTGAGTAAATAGCTGCTGCACGTTCTCTCAAGTTATAATTTGAGCTTAAAACCTGTCCATACGCACCAGCTGATTTGATGATCAAATAATCTCCTCTATAAGTTTTAGGCAATTCTGTTTTTCCGAATGTATCTGAACTTTCACAAATCGGACCCACTACATGATAAGGCTCGGGTTCACCTGTTTTAGATAAATTTTCAACTTTATGGAAAGCGTTGTATAGTGCAGGTCGGAGTAGATCTGTCATGCCAGCATCTATGATGGCAAAATTCGAATTCACACCTTTTTTAACATATAATACTTTTGAAATCAAAGAACCACATTGACCGACAATAGATCTTCCTAGTTCGAAATGAACGGTTTGTCCATCTTCCAAATTCAAGAATTTCTCAAAAACCTTAAAGTACTCGATGAAATTTGGAATCATTTGAGATGCTGGATTGGAATAGTTGATACCGAGTCCTCCGCCTACATTGATGTGTTCTAAAATTATACCTCGCGCCTTCAGGCTTGCAGTCACATGATTGGCCTGTTGACATAGGTTGGCAAAGGGGTTTAGATTCAAAATCTGAGAGCCAATATGAAAATGTATTCCCTTCAACGCGAGGTTTTTGTGTTTCAATATTTCATCTACCGCCGCGTCCAACTCTGTAATGGGAATTCCGAATTTATTTTCGTTTAATCCCGTTGTAATTTTATGATGTGTCTGAGCGTCTACATTAGGGTTTATTCTAAATGCTATGCTTGCAACTGCTCCATATCTTTCAGCTATTTCATTGATCACTTCGAGTTCTTCGATGGACTCACAATTGATACTATGAATTCCTTGAGAAATAGCCAATTCTAACTCTTCATCAGATTTTCCAATTCCAGCTAAAACAATATCATTTGGTTCGAAACCAATTTCAAGGGCTTTTTTGATTTCATTACCACTTACACAATCAGCTCCCAAGCCATGTTTCTTTATGGTTTTTAGGATTCGATCTTCAGCATTAGCCTTGATCGCATAGTGTACTTTAAAATTGGGATTGTTGATTGCAGACTGCATGTTAACCAGTGTGTTTTCCAACAGCGTCAAATCGTAGTAATAAAAAGGTGTTCTAACCGACATTTTTGGTTTCAATTTTAAATTATGAGTTCAAAAGTATTTTTAATACGAGCCTGTGTGAAATAAATGTTATAATTATTCATAATATTTGCGCTTTGTTAAATATTTAACGTGATGAAGAAAATATCGGATATTGTAGAAGAAGGAATTAGAAAAATGCCATTTATCGAGGAGGCGATGACAGCCAATTTGATCAATTATTCTTCGCTGGCGCGATTACTTCAACCATACGTTTCTAAGGTTTTGATGAAGGATGCTACGGAGGCATCTATTCTGATGGCACTCAAGCGGCGTTCTACAATGGGCGCTAATGCGCTCAATCTCAATCCAAAAAATTTCAGAGAGCACATTGGCGATATCTTTGTTCGCTCAGGCTTGTCTACCTTCACCTATGCCAATTCTCCTACTTTAACAGAGAATCAGACTCGCTTGTTGCTTGAGGTGCAGAGCTTACCAGATACTTATTGCTCTTTTACCCAAGGGATGTATGAGCGCACACTGATTGTGAGTGAAAATATTGTGGATCGTGTAAAAAGAATATTTGAAAAGGAGACTTATGTGACAGGCAATAGTCAGTTGAGTTCGGCTACTGTCATGCTGAAAGCTTCAAATGTGAGAGCTTATGGGCTCTATTATTATATTTTCAAAATGATCGCCTGGTACGGCATTACAGTGATAGAGGTCGTCTCCACTTCCAACGAATTTTCAATTGTAGTAGAACAGAAAAATATCAATGATGCCTTTTCGGTTTTAATGAAAATTAAAATGGATGAAGGAGGGATTTAGTCTGTTTTTGTCGAGATAATTGGTATATCAGTCAAATTGATTATCCAAGACCTTATCCTCCATGTAATCTTCTTGAGCAGTGAGATAACCTAGAGGATCTACATGTTCTCCTTCTTTAATTACCTCATAATGCAGATGAGGTGCTGTCGATGCACCTGTATTACCAGATAGGCCAATTGTTTGCCCAAGTGTTACCAATTCTCCTTCTTTCACTATAATTTTTGACAGATGGGCATATCTTGTGATATATCCTTCTGTATGTTCTATTTCAACTTTATAACCATAGCCAGTTAATTTCTCTTGCACAGAAATTACAGTTCCTGAAGCTGTAGATTGGACAGGTGTTCCAGTTTTTGCAGAAAAATCAATACCCTTATGAAAGTCATGTTCCTTCTTTAGTGGATTATAGCGTTTTCCGAAATTAGAAGTGATGCGCTTATAATGATCCAATGGCGAAATAGTAGGAGGTTCCTGTGCGTCCACACCACCAAAGACAATCATGAATAGGGAAGCAGCAATTCCTGACGCCAATATCTGACTGATGGTTTTACGTCTTTGTTTTTTTATTACTGGGGATGTTTGCTTCAATTCTTCGAACCCTTCATTGCCGAAGTCGGAAAGCACTTCTTTGTAAGCAATCGAAAATGGCTTGCCATCTGTGAGTTGATTTTCCACCATACAGCAAATATGATCTAGTAATTCAGTTCGGAATCCTTTAGAAAGTCCTCTGGACTTCAAATCGTTCGAAATGTATAAGTATTGTGTTTTAGAGAGTGATTTCATTTTACTTACTTAATTGTGGATTCAGTAGATGTAGCATCGTTTGTACAAATTCTGTAAATTCATTAGACCGAATGGTTGCTTCTTGTCCTCCAGATTCTGTCACTTGATAGTACTTTCTTTTTCTGCCATTGATGTTTTCTACATGAGTAGTTACTAGTCCATCAGCTTCTAACCTATGTAAGGTCGGATATAATGCTCCTTCCGTTAATTGGATTTTTTCATTGGTCAAAATCTTTACTTTTTGAGTGATTTCATACCCGTACATTTGACCATTAGCTGAAAGCAATTTCAGAATAATGGTTTTAAGTGTTCCTTTAAGCAATTCTTTTGAATACATAAGGCAAATATACATAAGAATATTATGTATATAATTATTTGTTAATAAAATATAAGTGGCAATCAAGGAATCAGTACTTATACCTATTTATACTGTTGATATGATTTAGTAGATTCGAACATGTCGATTTATTTATATCAATTCTAAATAGCATGTTTTTTAGCTAAAATATTAATTGTAAACTACTGATAAACAGCGACATAACATACCCTTAACAGGGGGGTGAGGATATAGCTACGTAGAAGGCATTATTATGTTTTTGAAATACAAGAGCCCGATGTTACATTTGCACCACTTTAAAAAAGGAAAGCTAAAACTGATGTCAAAAAAATATAGTTTACACTCCAGAGCGGGATTTTTAAGCACTAAAACCGTTCTATTCCTCTCCTTGATTTTTTCAGTTTTGTTCACGCAAAATACCGCTGTAGCGCAGGATGACGGCATCCCTACAGACGAGGCAAGCATTTCAGCTGGAGAAAAATTATTTAAGGCCAATTGTACGGTTTGTCATGCAGTGAATGATAAGGTGATTGGACCTGCGTTGAGAGACATACATAAAAGAAGAAACCTTGATTGGATTAAAGCATTTGTTAAGAACTCTCAGAAAGTTATTCAGAGTGGCGACGAATACGCGGTAAACCTTTACAACGAATATAATAAAACGGAGATGACCGCCTTCGATTTCGAAGATGCGGAAATCGCTTCTATAGTAGGATATCTTAAAGTCGAGTCAGCAAAAGAAATTGTCGTTGCTGCAGAAGAAACTGCTGCTACAGGTGGTGGTGAAGTTGCTGCTCAGGAGCCTTCACAATTCGTGAATGTTGTCATGATCGTTCTATTAGTTGTTCTAGTTCTGATACTAGGCGTATTAGGCATGATCATTACCATGTTGAAAAAGTATTTGTCTCAGAAAGATGATTTGACTGAAGAAGATAGAGAAATCGCTGAGCAAACTTTCGATGTTGGTGCGTTAGTGAAAAGCAACGCATTCTTAGGATTAGCTGCATTTGTATTTACTGCATTGATTATGAAAGCTGCCCTTGACGGTATATTCACTATAGGTGTGCAGCAAGGCTATCAGCCAGATCAACCAATCGCATTCTCACACAAAATTCACGCAGGAGACTATAAGATCGACTGTAACTACTGCCACACAGGTGTTAGAAAGAGTAAGAATGCTAACATTCCTTCTCCAAACATCTGTATGAACTGTCACTCATCGATCAAGACAGAATCTCCTGAGATTCAGAAGATCTACGCGGCGATCGAAAACAATGAGCCGATCGAGTGGGTGAGAATTCACAACTTGCCAGATTTGGCTTACTTCAATCACTCTCAGCACGTGCAAGTGGGTGGTGTTGAATGTCAGACTTGTCACGGCCCGATCGAAGAAATGGACAAAGTATCACAGTATGCACCATTGACCATGGGCTGGTGTATCAACTGTCACAGAGAGACTGATGTGAATACGAAAGGAAACGATTATTATAATAAGTTGGTGGAGATGCACAATGCGCATAGCAAAGAGCCAATGAAAGTAGAAGACATTGGAGGACTTGAATGTTCTAAATGTCACTATTAATTATATAAAGAATATTAAGACACTTTTATTGAAGTGGAAAACACTTCAAACGACTAAGAAAGTCAATTAACACATGAAAGAGACCAAAAAGCAATATTGGAAAGGGTTAGAGGAATTGACCAAAAACCCTGAATTCGAAAAGCATGCTGACAAAGAGTTTCCAGAGTACTTGCCGATTAGCGGTGAGAGTGAAGGAACTGGAGCCAGCAGAAGGGACTTCTTGAAATTGATGGGATTTGGTGTAGCAGCAGCCTCATTGGCCGCTTGTGAAACCCCTGTCAGAAAAGCTATTCCTTATTTGAACAAACCAGTGGATGTAGATCCAGGTGTTCCAAATTATTATGCTTCGTCTTATGTGAATGGTAACGAATACTGTTCTGTAGTAGTAAAGACTAGAGAAGGTCGTCCGATCAAAATCGATGGCAATAAACTCTCTACCGTTAGTGGTGGAGGTACTTCTTCTCAAGCACAGGCTTCTGTGCTTTCCCTTTACGACAAAGAAAGATTGCAAGGACCAGAATTGGGTGGTAAATCTGTTTCATGGGATGAACTAGATGCTGAAGTAGCTAAGCAATTGGCGGGAGCGAATAGAATTGCTCTAGTTAGCGCATCAGTTTTTAGTCCTTCTACTTTGGCTACTATCGAGGCGCTGAAAGCGAAGTATGCAGGTCTTGAATTGATCGAATATGATCAAGTGTCTTTTAGTGGTGCATTGGCAGCGAATGAAAAATCTTTCGGAAAGAGAGCTATTCCTTCTTACGACTTCAGTAAAGCAGATACCATAGTTTCTTTCGACGCTGACTTCTTAGGCAACTGGTTGAACGGTGCGCTGCACAGCAAGCAGTTCGCACAAACCAGAAGATTGAATGACAAAAAGAAAACCATGTCGAGATTGTACTCTTTCGAGTCTAATCTTTCATTGACTGGTTCTAATGCAGATTACAGAAATGCAATCAAGCCATCTGAGCAAGGGGCTTACATTGCTAACTTATATAATATGCTAGCCGCTAAAGTTGGCGCTCCTGCAGTATCTGCTCCTAAAGTGGGTGATACAGCTGTATTGACAAAAGCAGCAAACGACCTTTGGTCAAGCAAGGCGAAGTCATTAGTAGTTTCAGGATCAAATGATGAGAACGTTCAAGTGCTTGTCAATGCGATCAACAACTTATTAGGTTGCTATGGCACTACGATTGATCTAGCTTCTGCAGTCAACACTAGAAAAGGAGACGACAAAGCAATGGTAAACTTCATCAAAGACCTGAATGCAGGTAACATTGATGGAGTTTTGTTTTTTAATAGCAATCCTGTTTATGATCACGCGCTAGGTGCTCAGATCGCTACAGGTTTGAAAAAAGCTAAATTCTCTCTTTCTACTTCAGATAGAAAAGATGAGACCGCTAGTTTGACTAGCGCCATCGCTCCAGACAATCACTTTTTGGAGTCTTGGAATGATTTTGAGCCAGTAACTGGCAAATTCAGTTTATCACAGCCTACTATTTCTAATTTGTTCAACACGCGTCAAGCGGGACAATCTTTCCTAGTATGGTCTGGTAGCAGTGAGTCTTACTTTGATTTTGTAAAAGCAAGATGGACAGCAAAAGCGGACGGCGACAAGCAAACGTATTGGGACAAAACAGTACAAGCTGGTATTGTAGAAAATACTGTAGAAGCTGAGGAAGTTACTTTCTCAGCAGATGTAGCAGCAGCTGGTTCGGGCATCAAGTCGACAGCCTCTGGTGTTGAGCTAGTGATGTATGAAAAATCGGCCATCGGAAACGGATCTCAGGCCAACAATCCATGGTTGCAAGAAATGCCAGATCCGATCACCAAAGCAGTTTGGGACAACTACTTGACGATTTCACCTAAAATGGCTGAAGAGCTAGGGTTGAAATTGGGAGACATGACTACTCAGCTAGTTTCACTAAAAGTTGGAAATAATGAGCCTATTAAAGTTCCTGCCATGGTTCAGCCAGGTCAGGCCAACGGAACGGTTGGGTTAGCAGTAGGATACGGTAGAACTAGCGGCGGTAAAGTAGCTAACGGTGTGGGAGTAAATGCTTACCCATTGATGGACTACAAAACTGGCGCACAGAGCAAAGCGGTAACCACAGGCGTTTCTGTTTCACTAAGCGGAGAAGAATACAGAGTGGCTCAGACACAAACGCACCATACTTACATGGGCAGAGAGAATGTGATTCAAGAGTCTATACTTTCAAAATATCAAAAAGACCCAAGCGCAGGTAGAGATTTTCCAATGATCACTACGTACAGCGGGAAAACTAAACCAGGTAACGTATCACTTTGGTCTGGACATGAGTATCCAAACCACCACTGGGGTATGACAATCGACTTGAACTCTTGTACTGGATGTGGAGCATGTACCGTTTCTTGCCAGGCAGAAAACAACGTACCTGTAGTAGGTAAAGAAGAAGTACTCAACCGAAGAGAAATGACTTGGTTGAGAATTGATAGATATTATAGCAGTGACGCGGAAGAAGGTGATTTGAAAGACATGGAGATTCCTTCAGCGGAAAACCCAGAAGTTACTTTCCAGCCAATGATGTGTCAGCAGTGTAACAACGCTCCTTGTGAGACAGTTTGTCCTGTAGCTGCTACCAACCACTCTACGGAAGGGTTGAACCAAATGGCTTACAACAGATGTATCGGTACAAGATATTGTGCGAACAACTGTCCATATAAAGTAAGAAGATTCAACTGGTTCAAGTATCACGACAACGATCAGTTCCCTGAAAACACTTCTATGAACAATGATTTGGGTAAAATGGTATTGAACCCAGACGTCACTGTTCGATCAAGAGGAGTAATGGAAAAATGTTCATTCTGTGTTCAGAGAATCCAGTATGGCAAATTAGAAGCGAAGAAAGAAGGAAGAAGACCGGTAGATGGTGAAATTACTTCGGCTTGTGCTTCGGCTTGTCCATCAGAAGCCATCGTATTCGGTGACTTGAAAGATCCTAAATCAAGAATTTCACAAATGTTGAAATTGGAAAACGGAGAAAACGGACCAGAAGTGAAAGAAGAAAGAGCTTACCACGTGTTGGAAGAGCTTGCAGTGAAGCCTAATGTATGGTACTTCACTAAGATTAGAAATAAGGAAGAAAAAGAAGCTAACGCTTAATTTATAAATTTAAATCAATATGCACGCAGAAGCAGTAGTTCGTAAACCTCTCGTCACAGGGGGCAAAACGGTACACGACGTCACTGAGGACATTTGTATAAGAGTAGAGCAGGCACCTGCCAAGTCTTGGTACGCCGCTATGGCCGTATCCTTGGCACTCTTGGGCTATGGTACCTTTTGTGTCTTCACTCTAGTTTGGGAAGGCATCGGTAGCTGGGGTCTAAACAAAACCGTAGGTTGGGCTTGGGATATCACCAACTTCGTATGGTGGGTAGGTATCGGTCATGCGGGTACATTGATTTCCGCTATCTTGTTGCTGTTTAGGCAGCGATGGAGAATGTCGATCAACCGTGCGGCAGAGGCGATGACTATTTTTGCCGTAATCTGTGCGCTGCAGTTTCCACTCCTTCACATGGGGCGTCCATGGATCGGAGCGATCTGGGCCTTGCCACTACCGAATACTTACGGTTCACTTTGGGTAAACTTTAACTCACCGCTGCTTTGGGATGTATTTGCAATTTCGACTTACTTCTCAGTTTCTCTTGTTTTCTGGTATATCGGATTAGTTCCTGACTTCGCTACCATTAGAGATAGAGCAACTGGCATCAGCAAAAAAATATACGGCGCACTTTCTCTTGGATGGGACGGCGCAGCCAAAACCTGGTCTCGTTATGAAACAGTAGCCTTGGTATTGGCCGGATTGGCTACACCACTGGTACTATCCGTACACACCATTGTATCCTTTGATTTTGCTACCTCGGTAATCCCAGGATGGCATACCACGATTTTCCCTCCTTACTTTGTGGCAGGAGCGATTTTCTCAGGATTCGCGATGGTATTGACCTTAATGATCGTTACCAGACACGTTTACAAACTTCAAGACTATATCACGATCGAGCACATCTCATTGATGAACATTATTATCATGGTGACTGGTTCTATCGTAGGTGTGGCTTATATCACAGAGCTTTTCATCGCTTGGTATTCAGGTGTAGAAGGTGAGCAATATGCTTTCTTCAACAGAGCATTGGGGCCTTATTGGTGGGCGTATGCTTCCATGATGACTTGTAATGTGATCTCTCCCCAGTTATTCTGGTTCAAGAAAATTAGAACAAGTATCGCTGCTACATTCGTGATCTCGATTATCGTGAACATCGGAATGTGGTTCGAGCGATTTGTAATTATTGTAACTTCCCTACATAGAGACTTCTTGCCTTCAAGTTGGGCGATGTTCTATCCGACTTGGGTGGATATAGGGGTGTACATCTTTACCTTCGGATTGTTCTTCACTTGTTTCTTCGCTTTCGCGAAATTCTTTCCAGTGATCAACATGGCCGAGGTGAAAAGTATTATTAAAGCAACCGGAGAAAAAAAGAAATAAAATGAGCGACGGTAATAAAAACTTTGTTTTAGGCGTATTCGACGATGAGGATGTATTGCTCAAAGCAATCGCTCAGGTTCGTCAGGGTGGTGTAAAGATTCACGAAGTGTTCTCTCCATTTCCTGTGCATGGTATCGACGATGTACTAGGGTATAAGGGATCACGATTGTCTATCGCTGCTTTTATCTTTGGATTGTTAGGAACTACATTGGCATTGACCATGCAAATTGGAATGATGACGGTGGATTGGCCAATGATTGTAGGTGGTAAGGATTTCTTGCCTTTCCCAACTTTCATTCCAGTAACTTTTGAATTGACTGTATTACTTGGTGCTTTCGGTATGGTAGGTACTTTCTTCGTAGTGAGTGACTTGAAACCATGGGCGAAGCCAAGAATATTCGATTTAAGAATTACTGATGACAAGCACATTGTGGCTGTAGATTTAGATAAGAATAAAATGAGTGAAGCAGACATCAAAAAGGCTTTGGCAGATGCAGGTGCTCAGGAAGTGAATAACAAGCAGTTCGACTAAAATCTTAGGATTCTAATTAGGAAAAAATATTAAAATGAATTTTAATAAATACATCAACAGGATCGTCATAGTTGCAACAGGATTTGTTGTGGCATCTTGCGCTTCCAGAGGCAATGATACCGGAGTGGAATACGCTCCACAAATGTATCACTCAGTACCTTACGAAGGACTTTCTCAAATCACAGATAAAGAAGCAGGACGCTGGTTGACTTCTCAGGAAGGCGGCGAAGCTGAATTCTACACTTCGAATCCTAACAACCCAAATGAAATGAACATGAGGGAAGCTGTGCCAAACACAGTGAGAAGAGGGGAAGCTTTACCTTATAGAATTCCTAAAGATTCTTTGGATCTAGCGGCAAGAACGTTGAAAAATCCTTTGGATTCTTCAGCTGCAGTAGTTGCAGAAGGAAAAGTACTTTTCGGAAGATACTGTTTGCATTGTCATGGAGAGACAGGATTAGGTGATGGTCTCGTAGGTCAAGTATTTAAAGGAGTTACTCCTTACAATTCAAGAGCAGTAAAAGACAAGCCAGAAGGCCACATCTTCCACGTAATTACTGCGGGTAAAGGAAGAATGGGATCTCATGCTTCACAAGTAAGCGTGAATGATCGTTGGAAAATAGTTCGATTTGTTCAAACCCTTCAAAACCAATAAATCTTAAGGAGATCTTATTATGAGCGACGAAAAATATATATTCTCAGCAGGAGCCAAAAAGAACATTCTAATCACTTTCGTGGTTGGATTGGTATTAGCTGCTCTCGGCGTAGTGATGATGAATATGGGCGGACATGACGCACATGGAGCTGCTGCAGATGCAGGACATCACGGTTTTAATTGGACACAGCGTCTATATGCCAACCTTTGGATCAACAATTTGTTCTTTACAGGACTTGCTGCCATAGGCATCTTCTTTATTGCGATTCAGTACGTAGCGCAGGCAGGCTGGTCAGTAGGTTTGAAAAGAATCCCAATGGCCATGGCGAGTTGGTTGCCGATTGGAGCAGGATTGATGATCATCGTTTTCTTGATTGCCAACCATGATTTATTTCACTGGACACACGAATACTTATACGATAAAGCTGACGAGAGATTTGATGAAATTCTCTACAACAAGAAAGGTTATTTGAACTTTGGGTTCTATATGGCTAGAATGGTTGGATTTTTCGCTGTTTGGTACATCTTATTCAGATTGATCAGAAAGCAAATGTTGGCTGAAGATATTGATGGTGGTGTAGATCACTGGAAAAAGAATGTAACCCTTTCAGCTATCTTTTTGGTGTTCTTCGGATATTCTTCAAGTGTCGCTGCTTGGGATTGGGTGATGTCAATCGACCCACACTGGTTTAGTACCATGTTTGGATGGTATGTATTTGCTAGCTGGTGGGTATCTGGTTTGGCTTTGATTGCTTTCATAGCAGTTTTATTGAAAGACAAAGGCTATTTGAAGATCGTAAATGCTAATCACCTACACGATATAGGTAAGTTCATTTGGGGATTTAGTATTTTCTGGACCTACATCTGGTTCTCTCAGTTCCTATTGATCTATTATGCGAATATTCCTGAAGAAACGATCTACTTTGTAGAGAGATGGAAAAGTGATCAATATTCGGTTTACTTCTTCTTAAACTTAATATTGAACTTCTTCTTACCATTCTTGTTGTTATTACCAAGAGAGGCAAAGAGACATACAAGATTCTTGAAAGTAGTTCCTCCAATCATTTTATTTGGACATTGGATCGATTTCTACTTGATGGTAACTCCAGGCACGTTGAAAGAAAACGGTGGATTTGGACTTTTGGAGATAGGATTGATCATGGTATATGCATCGGCTTTCATTTACACGGTATTACATTCTTTAGCTAAGCATCCGCTAGTAGCTAAGAATCACCCAATGATGGAAGAAACATTGCATCATCATATTTAAGAAATTAATTACAAAATAGACATTTAAAGACATGATGAATATTGTAATCTTGTTAGCCGTGGTATTGATAGTAGCCATCTTGGTCACTATCTTCAGAGCACATACCTTGGTACAAGTCGTAAGAGGAAAAGAAGGTGATCCAATGGGTACCAGCAATAAAGTAAATGGTGCTTTATTCATGGTATTTCTGATCTTGGGTACTGTGTTGTTCTTCGTATATTCTTATACCGAATTTGATAGATATACTGTGCCAGTAGCTTCTGAGCATGGCAAGATCACATTTAACTTATTTTGGATTACTACAGCGATCACTACAGCGGTATTCATATTGACGAATGCAGCCTTGTTCTATTTCGCTTGGAGATATAGACATAAGCCAGATCAAAAAGCGCATTTCTATCCTCACAACAATACACTAGAGATGATTTGGACTTTTATTCCAGCGGTTGTCTTGGCATTGTTGGTATTTTCTGGATGGAAAGCTTGGGTAAAGATTACCGACACTGCGCCTGCAAATGCAGAGCAAATTGAAATTTTCGGATATCAATACGCGTGGGCTTCTAGATATCCTGGACCTGATGGTAAATTGGGACCATTCGATTACAAGCTAATCGATTCTGACAATAGATTAGGAGTTGATTTTTCTAACTCTAATTCGAAGGATGATTTCTTGCCAAGAGAAATTCATATCCCAAAAGGAGAGCCTGTATTGTTGAAAATCAGAGCAAGAGATGTGATTCACTCGGTGTATATGCCTCATTTTAGATTACAAATGAATGCAGTACCAGGTATGCCAACACAATTTTGGTTTGTACCTACTAAATCTACTGCTGATATGGCGGAGGAAACTGGAAATCCAGACTTTCAATACGAATTGGTATGTAATAAAATTTGTGGAAAAGCTCATTTCTCTATGAGAGCAATTGTAATCGTAGACGAAAAAGAAGATTACGAAAAGTGGAAAGCAGAGCAAAAATCGTGGTTATCTAAAAACCCTGATTATCTAGCGAATATAGAAGCAACCAGCCCAGTTCAAGTGGCTGTAGAAGAAAATGTAAGTGGTGAGGAAGTGAATACTTCATTATAATAAAAGAAATCATGGCAGTTACTGAAGTACAATTAGACGAACAACATGCAGGTCACGATGATCACGATCACGAGCATCATGGCAATTTTGTAACAAATTATATTTTCTCACAAGACCACAAAGTGATAGGAAAGCAATTTCTAATCACCGGTATCTTATGGGCAATTATTGGAGGTGGACTTTCTATCATCTTCAGATTGCAATTAGGTTTCCCAGGGATTGAATTGGAATGGTTGAGACCATTGTTAGGCAACTGGATTACTGAAACAGGTCAGCTAGACACCGAATTTTATCTCGCATTGGTTACGATGCATGGTACCATAATGGTATTCTTTGTATTGACGGCAGGATTGAGTGGAACGTTCAGTAATTTCTTGATTCCGCTTCAGATTGGAGCACGCGATATGGCTTCAGGATTTATGAACATGCTGTCTTATTGGTTCTTTTTTCTTTCAAGTACCATCATGTTTATTTCATTATTCATATCTACAGGACCTGCAGCAGGTGGATGGACGATTTACCCTCCATTGAGTGCATTGCCTCAGGCTATTGGTGGATCTGGATTAGGAATGACGCTTTGGTTGGTTTCTATGATTTTCTTTATTGCTTCTACGCTTTTAGGAGGAATTAACTATATCACAACGATTATCAACTTGAGAACAGAAGGCATGTCATTCACTAGAATGCCATTGACGATTTGGGCATTCTTTTTAACTGCCATTTTAGGTCTGTTGTCATTCCCTGTTTTGGTAGCAGCAGCATTATTATTAGTATTCGATAGATCATTTGGTACAAGTTTCTACTTGTCTGATATTTATATAGGAGGAGAGGCTTTGCCAAATTCAGGGGGGAGCCCAATATTGTTCCAGCATTTGTTCTGGTTCCTAGGTCACCCAGAGGTATATATTATTATTTTACCAGCCTTGGGGATCACTTCTGAGATTATTTCAACCAACTCGCGTAAGCCTATCTTTGGTTACAAAGCGATGATTGGTTCAATGATGGGAATTGGTGTATTGTCCTTCGTGGTTTGGGCACACCACATGTTCGTTACTGGGATGAGCCCGTTCTTGGGATCTATCTTTATGGTATTGACTTTGGTGATTGCGGTTCCATCTGCGATTAAAGCATTTAACTACATAACTACTTTGTGGAAAGGAAACATCCGATTCACAACTGCGATGATGTTCTCTATCGGTTTGGTATCGTTGTTTATTTCTGGTGGAGTAACTGGAATTTTCCTTGGTAACTCTGCGCTGGATATATTCTTACATGATACATACTTCGTAGTAGCTCACTTCCATTTGGTAATGGGTAGCTCAGCTTTCTTCGGAATGGTAGCAGGTATTTATCACTGGTATCCTAAGATGTTTGGTCGAATGCTGGATGAGAAATTGGGATATGTTCACTTTTGGTTGACGTTTGTTGGGGTATACATGGTATTCTTCCCAATGCATTACATCGGTATTGCTGGTTTCCCAAGGAGATATTATTCATTCACTAACTTCGATGCATTCAGCTCATTTGGTGATTTGAACATGTTTGTAACGATAGCTGCAATTATTACTTTTGGAGCGCAGTTCTTGTTTGTTTTCAACTTCTTCTACTCTATGTGGAGAGGTAAGAAGGCACCTTTGAATCCATGGGAATCAAATACTTTGGAATGGACGACTCCAAGAGAGCCTGGACATGGTAACTGGCCTGGAGATATTCCTAAAGTATACAGATGGCCTTACGATTACAGTAAGCCAGGTGCAGAAGGAGACTTCATTCCTCAGACTATTCCGTTATCTCAAACACCTGAATCTAACCTGCCTCATGAAGCTGAAGAAGCCAAAGAGGAGAAAGTAGATTGAGGACTAAGAAATGACTAAAGAACCTAAAAAAGGTTTATTTATAAAATTTAATACCCTAACGATCATTGCCGTTTACTTTTTAATCTTAGTAGGCGGCATTGTTCGTAGTACAGGGTCTGGCATGGGATGTCCTGATTGGCCCAAGTGCTTCGGTTCTTACATCCCTCCAACTTCGGAAAGTGAGTTGCCAGATAATTACAAAGAGCGTTATGCTGAGAAGCGGATGCAAAAGAATGAAAGGCTGGCTGGATTGGTTAGAAGTTTAGGTTTTTCAGGATTAGCCAGAGATATTCAGAAAGGCAAAAATGTGGAGGAAACTCATGGATTCAATTTCGCAAGAACCTGGACGGAATATGTGAATCGCCTGGTGGGTGTAGTAGTAGGTATTTTAATAATTATTTGTACAGTGTTGTCATATAGCTATATACATACGAAAAAAAGAATTTTCTTCCTTTCGGTAGCGGCATTGCTGTTAGTGATTTTTCAGGGTTGGATTGGGTCATTGGTTGTATCTACCAATCTATTGCCAGGTATGATTACGTTTCATATGATTTTAGCAATTGGTTTGATCGCTTTATTACTAAAAGTAAGAGTGATCACGACCAAAGAAAGTATTGAAGGATTAATGTCCTACAAACCCTATAAGGTCAGAAGATTATTGGTGATTTGTATGGTGTTGTTCTTTGCACAGATACTCATGGGTACTCAAGTCCGTGAGGCCATCGATAGTTTGGCATTATCGCTTGGTGAAGAGCAGCGGTTCAGTTGGATTGAGAATTTGGGAATTATTTTTTACATGCATAGATCTTACTCATTACTGTTATTGGTGCTTCATGCGTATTTGATCTATCGTTTGACGAAAAGCATAGAAAATTTTAGCACTTCAAAATACTTGGTTTGGGGTCTATTGATTTTGGTAATAGCCGAAATATTAACAGGAGCAGTATTGGCTAATTTTGCATTGCCATATGTATTACAGCCAATTCATTTATTGTTGGCATTAATGATATTTGGAATACAATATTTCTTGTATTTGATCATAAAGGAAAAGGAAGACTCAACTAATAAGTTGGCAAATGGGTAAGGTAGAAAATCATATTGCAGGAACATTAACTACAGGTGCTAAAATTGGTGCTTATGTGGAATTATTGAAGCCGAGGTTGTCATTCCTAGTGGCTTTTTCTTCCGGATTTGGATACATTTTGGCATCCAATGGTCAGTTGAATTGGGCGAATCTCTTGTTGCTTTCTTTTGGTGGAATGTTGGTATCTGGAGCTTCAGTCACCATTAATCAAATTATCGAAATAGAATACGATGCGCTCATGAAGCGTACAAAGAATCGACCACTTCCCACAGGTAAGATTTCAAAGCAAGAAGCTAGTATTTTCAGTGTGCTGGTAGCTATCGTTGGATTATATATTCTGTATTTATCCACCAATCCCCTGACGGTACTATTGTCATTCGTCTCACTGATCCTATACAGTTTTGTATATACCCCTATGAAAAGAGTAGGGCCAATAGCCGTCTTCATCGGCGCCATTCCTGGAGCATTGCCACCATTATTGGGATGGGTAGCGGCTACTGGGGTAATTTCATTTGAAGCACTGATCATTTTTGGAATCCAGTTCATCTGGCAATTCCCCCATTTCTGGGCGATTGCTTGGGTGGGAGACGAAGATTATAAAAAAGCAGGTTTTAAGCTCTTACCAAATAATGGGCGCAAAGATTTGAATACAGCGATAAATATTATGATCTACACTTTGTTCTTGTTGCCGCTAGGTCTACTGCCTACTTATTTTGGAGTGACTGGATTGAATTCAGCGGTAATAGTTACGATCTGTGGCTGTGGATTTTTGGCTCAGACATTTAGTTTGATGAGAGACAATTCAGACAAAGCAGCTTTGAAGATTATGTTTGGTTCTTTTTTGTATCTGCCCATCGTGCAGATCGCCTATATGTTAGATAAAATTTGATATGAACGCAGCAATGGCACTAAAAAAAGATAAAGGTACTCAGTTTAAAATGCATCCGAAGAAATTTGCACTTTGGCTATTTATGGTATCTATAGTCATGCTTTTTGCAGCACTGACCAGTGCGTATGTAGTGAAGCAGTCGGATGGAGTTTGGTTGGATTTTGAATTGCCATTTGTATTCGACATGACCAGTATTATCATTATTGCAAGTAGTGTGGTTATGCAATTGGCCTATTATTTTGCTAAAAAGGATGAAATCGCTAAGATGAGAGTGATGTTGTTGCTGACAGCAGCAACTGGTATTGGCTTCTTAGTTGGACAATATATGGGCTGGCAAGCCTTGGTGGAACAAGGGGTATATTTTGTAGGTAATCCTGCAGGATCTTTCTTGTATGTACTCACGGGAGTTCATGGATTTCACCTGATCAGTGCATTAATATTTATTGCAGTAGTGGCTGTTGCCGCTTTTAAGTATAAGGTTCATTCTAAAAGTTTAGACCAGCTCGAAATGTGTGCTACATATTGGCATTTTTTGGGTGGACTTTGGTTGTATTTATACTTATTTTTGACACTTAATCATTAAAATTTAAATTTCAGATCATGGCTGGTTCAGCAGTTGTAGTAGAAGAAAATAACGAAAAATTGTGGCAGGGTGGAACAGAGCCCATGAAGGCCAGTTATGGAAAACTGATGATGTGGTTTTTCCTGCTTTCAGATGCATTTACGTTCTCCTCTTTGTTGGTGGCGTATGGATTGATTAGATATAGTCACCCAGCATTCGAAGGAGACTTGGCTAACTTCGCTTTCTCCCAAGAATATTGGCCTGTGCCAGACATGGTGTTTAATGGTTTTCCATTGATGCATGGTGTTCACTGGCCTTTAGTGTTTGTTGGATTGATGACATTCATTCTCATCATGAGTTCAGTTACTATGGTATTGGCTGTAGAAGCTGGTCAAAGAAATGACAGAAAAGCAGTAGAAAAATGGATGCTTTGGACAATCGTAGGAGGTTTAACTTTCTTGGGATGTCAAGCTTGGGAATGGACCCACTTTATCGTCGGCACAGACAATGGAGGTAGTCTTTTAGATGGTTCTATTTTTTATGGTGCTAATTTGTCTATGAATCAATATGGACCACCAAATTTTGCTGCGTTGTTTTTCTTCATTACAGGATTTCACGGATTCCACGTATTTAGTGGAGTAGTGATCAACTTCATCATCTTCTACCAAACTGTAGTAGGTAAGCTTGAGAAAAGAGGACATTACGAAATGGTGGAAAAAGTAGGCTTGTATTGGCACTTTGTAGATCTAGTTTGGGTATTCGTATTTACCTTCTTCTACCTCATTTAAGTTTAAAAAACATTTCATAAAATGGAAATAGAAAATAAAGAGCAGGTGGTTATACCTGCAGATAAAGCAAAAATCAAGCATATATGGATGGTAACTCTATATCTGTTTTTGATCACAGCAGGAGAATTTGCAATTGCTTTCACTTTGGATGCAAGTCCAATCAAGACAATTATATTTATTGTGATGACAATTGTGAAAGCTTACTTCATCATGTCAGAGTTTATGCACTTAGGACACGAAACTAAAGGTTTGAAGTGGAGTATTGTAGGGCCTTTGGCATTTGTAGTATGGCTTATCGGTGCCTTATTGATCCAAGGTGATGCGATTTTCACTGCCATTTACGGAGGATAAGAAATATAGAACGAATTTGAAATGCCGTTGAGAGACGGCATTTTTTTTTTGCTGAAATGAAAAAGACCAAGTCAATAATTTTATTTTTGACACTGATTCTTCCAGTTGCCTTTTACCTTTTTTTACAAGGCTTTGGCAAGAATCAATTTGCCATTCCTATCTATTTTGAATCGGGAATAGTAGCACCTTTAGATGGTTGTCCGCCTTCAGTTTCAAAACAACCTTATCAGTTAGATCAAGAAACTCTTGTAGAGTTGATGGGAGAAGGTGCACCTCTCGAAGATATTACGGTTTACGAGTTGGGAAATTCCACCTCAGATCATTTTAGAAACAATCTGTACACATTTCTGGAGAAATACAAAGATGAGGATGATGTCAAACTCGTTTCAATAAAAGAGCTGAAGGATACCGTTTTTGCACCCTCACGTTATGGAGCCTGGCAAAGATTTAATCTTGCAGATAGCAATTTGATGCGATTGGGAAGATGTATATTGCAATTGGATTTGAACCCTCAAATGAAAACTGATAGCGGCTTGGTATTAGTCGATAAAAAACAGCAAATAAGAGGGTATTATGATCCCATGATACTCAAAGAAATTGATCGTTTGAATACAGAATTATATATTCTGCTGAGTGATCAAAACTAGAAAAACTACAAAAATGAAAGATAGTAAAGTTGCATTGATTGTAATCATCCTATTGTCTGTGGCAGTACCAGGATTGATTGGAGTATTTCTATTTTCACCCTACAAAATTTCAGCTGACTATGTTTGGCTCAAAGACATACCTGCATTTAATGCTTTGATCAATTCTATGACGGCGATTTTCCTCTTGATGGGAAAAAGATATGCTCGGCAGGGCGAAATCTTATGGCATAAATTTTTCATGTCATTTGCTCTTACATTGGGAATTATATTCGTTTTATCCTATTCTGTTTATCACTCTACCAGCCCTTCGGCTATTTTTGGTGATACCAACTTGAATGGTATTCTTGAGCATGGCGAAGAAGTGCGAATTGGAAATCTTAGATATTTTTATCTGACGGTATTACTATCCCACATTGGAATGTCAATCGTAGTAGTTCCTTTCGTCTTGTTTGCCTTTTATTTTGCCATAGCTGGTGAAATTGAGAAACACAAAAAGACTGTAAAATACACATGGCCCATATGGATGTATGTGTCGGTGACTGGTGTATTGGTTTATTTTCTGGCAAGTCCATACTATCCTCAATAATTCTCGTAAATACATCTAAGAGATTACTGGATTCAAATGAAAAAGATATTTTTTACCATTTGTTTTATCACACTGCAAAGTGTGGAGTTATTAGCACAATGTGCCATGTGTAAAACGACCATTGTGAATAATGTAAGTCACGGTGAGTTGAGTTTGGCAGAGGGTTTGAATTTCGGAATCATGTATTTGTTCTTTACGCCCTATTTAGTCATTCCTATTGTCGGATTACTTTGGTATTTAACAAGCAAAAAAAATGCAAAAGAAAAGCTCAAGCGAAGCACTGCTCACCTGTAAATGTCCACGTTGCCGGGAGGGAAATATGTTTAAGTATTCTTTGAAGGAAAAGTGGTTCAGTATGGAAATGCACGAAAAGTGCCCAAAATGTGAACAGACCTATGAACCAGAGCCTGGATTCTATTTCGGAGCTATGTTTGTGAGCTACGCTTTTTCAGCGGCAATTACTTTAGTAACAGGTTTTGTACTTTATAATTTCTTCAACAATCCAGACACTTGGGTGTACATGGCTGTTGTGATGACTGCGGTGGCTTTACTCTGGCCTGCTATGTTCAAGTACTCAAGAGCTATATTTTTACACCTTTTTGGTGGCATCAGATTCAATTCTAAATACTCCAGTTAGCATATTTTTGTGTATTTTGATCAACAGATTCAAATACCAAAATTATCAATATTAAAAAATACATATTCTCAGGTTTAGGCCTTTCTGCTATCTCATTTGCAGTTTTAGCTTATCTCGTGGCATTTTCTAAAATAGATGTGGCGAGTGAGGCGGAGCAAATTGAATCTACTATTGCAGATCATTATCAGCGATTCGATATGGCCTATGAACTGGTTGAGGATCGGATTCCTTTTTTTCAACCCATTTTAGGGATTGATTTTTTAGTATACAATCAAAAGGGAAAGCTGATTAGTTGGACAGATAATTTGCTCATTCCTCCTTTAGAAGCATTTATTCTAGCACCATCCGAGCCCATACTTTCCACTTATCAAGGAGAGTATTTGTTCAAAACATATGACCGAATTTCTGAGGACGGAGCATATAAAATTATAGCGTTCGTTCCAGTAAGGAGAGTTTTTGACTCTGTACTTCGATCCTTTCCAGATCAATATAATCGATCTATTATACCTAATAATATTGAAATTGGATATGGCGTTCAGTCGATTCCAATTACCCATCTAGGAAAGGCATTGTTTAGTGTGCAATGGACAAGTGAATCAAATTATGCACCTGAAGCGAATTACCTTATTTTAACTACTATATTTTTATTTTTTGCTGGCCTCTTTTTAGCCTTTTACTATTCTGCGCTATGGATAAAGAATAAAAAAGGATTCAGTTATGGTGCTGCTTTTTTAATAGGCATTTTCATTTTGACGAGAGGCGGAATGATCCTTTTGGAATTTCCTAGTGCTTATTTTAGACTCGGCGTATTTGCGGGATCTACATTCAAATTTGAATGGTTTTATTCTAGCTTGGGTGATGCCTTATTGAATGTCTGTGCATTGAATATATTTCTGGTTTATCTTTTGGCTCAGAAGGGAAATTTTGCAGCATGGATAGATAAAAAATGGGCAAAACTAATTTGCTATGTATCAATCGTGCTTGGATATTTTGCCTTCTACTTATTTGCGGACACTGTACAGATCATACTAGCACATTCGCAGATATCATTGGACATTACTCAGTCCTTGCAATTTCCACTAGAGCGTATTTTCGGATACCTGCTGGTCTCTTTAGTGGCGATATTATACTTTCTAATTACTTACTTCGGGTTCGATTCTTTTCGATATATCGATGGAAATCGGCGTCATTTTCTTACTGTTCATGTCATTTGTCTCGCTATTTCGTGGCTATTAATGTTTAGTTACAATAATATTTGGCTAGTGCTTATGGGCAATTTGGTCTATCAAGTTCTCGTATTCCAATATAAACTACCAGACAATCTGAAGAAACTGAGGTTCGATAGTTTGAACTATTTAATGCTTTCTGCTATTCTCCTTGCTATGACGGGGTCAATTTTAATCTACAAATCATTCGAAATAAAGGAGACGGATAAGATTAAAAAATTTGCCACCTATCTTCAGTTGGATCGCGATATTGATGGAGAGTATTTGCTTTCTAATCTTATGCGACAAATCAAGAATGATTTAGTCATCAATAGTAAAATGATCAACCCTCAGAGTCAGAGGGAAAGCATTATTCAGCGCATAAAAAGAACTTATTTTAATACCTATTTCAATAATTATGAAATTGAAATTGCGCTGTTTGACGAAAAAGGAAAATCAATATCCAAAAAACATAAAGGGAAAACTGTTGAAGAATTGAGACAGAAATATCAGTTTCCTGAGTTTTACACAAGCTTTGAGGGTATATATTATGATGGTCAGATGGATCTGCAAAAACGCAAAAAGTTTGTCTGCTTTGTTGAATTAGAACGCTATCGAAATGTAACGGGATATCTCGAAATAGAACTGCGATTGAAAAAATTCTCTGGTAAACGAGTACTTCCTCAGCTATTAGTGGATAGATCTCAGCGCTCAACTACTGATTACGATTATGCGATTTATCAATCTGGTGAACTGATTTATAAATCAGGAGAATTTGATTTTGAATCGCTTGTGAATAGTGATTTGTTGGATAATTCTGAATTATACCTTTCTGGAATCGAAGAAGATGGCTACTTTTATTTAGGTTCGAGATCTGGTGCTAAATCAATATTGATCGCTAGCCCAGTGTATCCAAATGCCAATATAGTTTCTAACTTTTCATTTTTATTCGCACTCTTTTTGGGTGTAGCTAGCTTAATTTTTCTTCTCAATTATACACTACTTCCAAATGATACCATTCAACTTAATTTCTCCACAAAGATTTTACTTTATTCAGGAGCTTCCTTTGTTATTCCGCTTGTATTAGTTGGTGTAGCTGTGATGACAAGTACTGACGCTTCTAATAGACGGGAAATTGATAAATCAAACCTTAAAAAAGCATTGGTATTGACAGAGGATATCAATGATAACTTAAGTTCATTTTATACCAAGGAAATTAACAAAGAACTGTTGGAGAATAGTGTGTCGGAACTAGCACAACACTCGGGTATGGATTTGAATTTGTACAATACTGATGGTCGATTATTGGCGTCGAGTACGCCCATGATTTTTGAATCGAATATAATATCGGAGTATTTGGTGCCTGAGGCTATGAATCAACTTATTCGTAAGCGTAAAGAGAGTTTAATTTTGGAAGAGACCATTGGAAACTTCTTATATAAAACTTCTTATGCCGCTGTGTTATCGCCTGAATCTGGTGAATTGTTAGGTGTATTGGCAGCTCCCTATTTTGCATCTAAAAATCACCTGACTAGGCAGCAGGTTCAACTATTTGGAAATATTATTAACATTTTCACGTTTGTTTTTATTTTATCAATCCTTATCGCCTATTTCATTATTTCTAAATTGACTAAGCCAATTGTAGCCATTGCGGATCGCCTGCATCAAACAGGTTTTGTGCAAGTCAATGAACCCATCGAATGGAATACGGATGATGAAATTGGAACGTTGGTCAATGAGTACAATAACATGCTTGGGAAATTGGAGAGTACAAAAATTGAATTAGCCAGAAATGAAAAAGAAGCAGCATGGCGCGAAATGGCTAAGCAGGTAGCTCATGAGATCAAAAATCCTTTGACACCCATGAAGCTTACCATTCAACACCTACATAGAATCCTAAAGGACAAGGAGGGAGATAAAAAATCCCTCGAAATCCTGCTAAGCCAAATTGATACTTTAGACGAAATCGTTACTTCGTTTAGTCATTTTGCTAAGATGCCAACTCCAGAAAGAGAGCCTTTTGACATCCGTCAAACACTCGAAAAATCAATTGATTTGCATGTGGATAAGAAAATCGAGAAAGAATTGGAATCTGGCGTATTCAAAGTGATGGGGGACAAAAAACTATTTGGAAGAATTTTCAACAATCTAATATTGAATGCATTTCAAGCGATGAAGTCAACGAAAGATGCCAGCCTTTTTGTGTCTTTGCTAAAACAAAATGATAGTGTTCATATTAGATTTAAGGATAAGGGCGAAGGAATGGCTAAAGACATCCAGGATAAAGTATTTACACCAAACTTTAGCACTAAAGAAACCGGATCAGGGATTGGCTTAGCAGTAGCCAAAAGAGGAATAGAGCATGCAGGAGGAAACATCTGGTTTGAAACCGAATTAGGTTTGGGCACCACTTTTCACATCGAACTTCCACTTTATAAAGAAGTGTAATGAGAATCAAGGCATATTTTACTCATGCCAAAATTGGTAGCTCCTTCTTCTTATACTTGTTTGTATTACTTCATAATCAGTCCGTATGGGCTCAATCATCGCTAAGATGTCAAACTTTCAAAAGCAGCGAAACTGCAATCGCCCTGACGGATAGCTTAATCATTGACCCTGAATCAATTGTATTAGAACCAAACTTAGCATTCGAGTTTGATTCGGGAAATAATCGAATAACTACGCTTACTCCAGCAGCGCAAGAAATTGAAATTTGCTATCGAGTGATTCCTTTACAATGGAATAAAGTATACGTCCATAAGTCAAAAAGCCTCTATGACTCAACGGCTTCATTTACCGAACGACCCATTATCAACAACTATGTATATCAAAAAGAGGAGTTGTTTTCTACTCCTGAGATTTACAAAACTGGTAGTTTGACCCGTGGAGTTACCTTCGGAAATTCACAAAGTTTGAATGTGAATTCGGTTTTTAATTTTCAGATGGATGGGAAGCTATCTGATAATTTGAACATTCGTGCGGATATCACAGATCAAAATGTGCCGTTTCAGCCAGAAGGTAATACACAACAGCTTCGTGAATTTGATAATATCACTTTCGAAATATACAATGACAATCTTTCGCTGAAGGCTGGAGATGTGGTTTTGACTAATGGTCGATCAAATTTCTTGAGGCATTATAAAAATGTACAAGGAGGCCAATTTGACATCACTTATAGCATCAATGAAAAGGTAGCTGCGAGATCGAGCATTGCAGTTGCCGCTGCCAAAGGTCAATTTGCTGACGTTACTGTGACTGCTATCGAGGGACTTCAAGGGCCATATCAATTGCCAGGGCCAGATGGACAAAAATTTGTGGTGGTTTTGGCTAATTCGGAGCAGGTGTTTTTAGATGGAAAATTAATGACAAGAGGGTATAATCATGATTATATCATAGACTACAACTTAGGAGAAATAACATTTAACCCAACTATTCAGATTACTCAATTTTCCCGGATAAGAGTAACTTACGAATATTCGGATCAGAATTATAGCCGATCTGTGATCAATGCCAGACAAGAAATCATTACTCCTAAAAGTAATTTTCACTTCGAATATTATCGTGAAAAAGACAATGAGAACAAACCATTGGCATTTTTGCTATCAGATAGCGACAAATTACTCATGAGTCAAGCTGGCGACGATCAATTGCCAATACCCTTGGAAGGAGGCAATGAATCTGACTATAATTCTAACGCCGTCTTGTATGAAAAAATGGATACCCTAGATCTAGATGGGAATCCAACCGAAATCTATGTGTATTCCAGAGATTCCACCATGCAGTTATATAAAGTATCTTTTTCTAATGTCGGTACTGGCAATGGCAGCTATCAGCTATTAATTAATGACGTGAACGGTCGTGTTTACGAATGGGTGTCCCCCACTGGAGGGGTTAACCAAGGTTCTTATTCAGCGGTGCGATTTGTACCAGCTCCAAATGCCAGACAACTCCTTGTATTAGGTGCAGAAACCAAATTGGCACCTTTTATTAAAACTTACGGCGAGGTCGCGTTCTCAAATCAAGATTTGAATTTGTATTCTTCTTTAGGAAATAGCGACAATAAAGATTTGGCTTATAAAGTGGGTTTATTGGTGGAGGATATGCCATTAGAAAATATGCCTAAATCTCACCTCTCTGCTAGTCTGGATTTTGAACATGATGGCGCAGATTTTAAACCCATTGACCGATACCGTTCTATAGAATATGATCGTGATTGGAGCTATAGCCCTCAATTAGACACTTTTAGAACAGCTGATAACATTTTAAACAGTTCTGTTTCAATTCACCGAGACTACCAAAATTTACTAACCGGACGGTTTTCATTGCGTAAAAAGGAGAATGCCATAGATGGTTTTCAACACGAAGTGGAAATGAAAAAAAGTGTGGGGCCTGTTAAACTTTCTGCTGGTCACTTTTATTTAAAAAATGAAAATTTGATTGAAAAATCAGCATGGCGGAGATGGTTTGGTGAAGTTTTTATGGATCGATTTTTTATAGTGCCTGGCTACAAAATACAACAAGACGAGAATGAAGTCAGACTTACTGAAAATGATTCGTTGTACCGTACAGCCATGAATTTTACAGCACACCAATTCTATTTAAGAAACAATGATTCTCTGAAAGTCAAATACAGGTTGGACTATACGCTTAGAGAAGATAGAAATGTGCAAGAAGGTTTTCTGTTGCCTTTCTCGAAGTCCAAAACACTTTCTGCCAATACTTCTGCAAATGTGAATCAAGCTAATCGATTGGACTTGACATTTACCTATCGCCAAGTTGCTTATCAAGAAGCATTCAGCTATCTCGAAGATGAGAATTCTATACTTGGACGGCTCAATTGGCAGGGAGGACTTTGGGATGGTCATGTACGTACCGACCTCTCCTATGCTACTTCTAGTAGTAGAGAAATTTTGCGGGAGTACATTTATGTCGAAGTGGCCGCTGGAGAGGGAACCCATACTTGGCGGGATTTAAATGGCGATGGAGTACAGGATTTGACAGAATTTTTTGAGGCGATCAATTTTGATGAGCGAACTTACATACGAGTATTTGTACCAACTACAGAATTCGTAAATGCTTTCAATACGGTTTTCATATTTTCTGTGAATTCTCAAATGCCTAAAAGCTGGAACAACAATGGTGGAATAGTAGAAGTATTGAGCAAAATTTCTAACCGCTCTAGTGTGAACATCAACAAGAAGAATACGAATTCGGATTTCAATTCAAGGTTCAATCCATTTGAATTAGATATTGCCAATGCGGATTTAATATTTGTTCGTGAGGCATTGAGAACCGTTTTTTTTTACAACCGTTCGGGTCGAGGGTTTGGTGGTGATGTAGGTTATTTGGTTAATCATTCTAAGCAATTAATTTCTAGAGGTATAGAATCCAGAGCTACTCGGGAATACAGTTTCAATTTACGTTTTCATTTGAGTCAGGAGCTTTCTCTTACCGGTGGTTTCAAACAGTCAGAAAAGGAAAATGCTTCACAGTTTCAAGAGAATCGCAATTATTTGATCAAAGCGAAGGAACTCATACCTGGCCTTATATGGCAGCCTGCCAATAACCTTAGATTTAGTAGTACCTACAGATTGGCTGTCAAGAATAATGTATTGGTACTCGATGGAAATGAAAATTCTAAAATTCACGAGATGGTTTTCGAATCTCGCTGGTCCAATGGTGTGAAAAATGCGCTGAATGCAAATTTCCGAATAGTAGATATCGCTTTCGAAGGCGACTTGACCAATGCAGCATCCTATGAATTATTAGAAGCACTCCAGCCAGGGACTAATTATTCATGGCAATTTAATTACAGTCAAAAGCTCCTTTCAGGACTGCAAATGAATCTGGGATATGAGGGTCGAAAGTCTCTGGATCGACCAGTGATTCACATGGGCCGAATGCAGGTAACCGCCCTGTTTTAGTGTATAATTCATTTTCCGTTGAACGTTGAAACTCCTATGTCTGTCGAATTTTCCCAGCACTTGGTATAATTAATTTTTTTCTGGTGAGTTAATTATAGTACTTCGAATAGAAAACAAATCCATCCTGTTATGATGTTACTTAGTTATCTCGTTAAAAAAGGGGACGAATTTTACTGGAAGATGTTTAAGCTCGTAGCCGCCGTAATAAGCTATTCTGCATTTCTAATATTACTCTGGGTCAATACCTGATCAACCCCTCTGACGTTTCACATTTCGCATTAAGTTATTGGCAAAAATGAAGTCTTGAAGTTCTTTGACTTCACAGTCGAAAATGGATTCGTTATTACCTTCCCATAGTTTTTGGCCTTGGAATATGAAGCTTACCTTATCGCCAATTTCCATAACGGAATTCATGTCGTGAGTTACTACTACGGTAGTGATATTTAATTCTTCTGTAATTTCTTTGATTAGGTTATCAATGGTAATGGATGTTTGAGGATCGAGACCTGAATTGGGCTCATCACAAAACAAATACTTAGAGTTGTTCACAATAGCTCGGGCAATACCCACACGCTTCTTCATGCCACCGCTGATTTCAGACGGCATTTTTTCATTGACGTTCGTCAATTCTACTCTTTCCAAACAGTGATTGACACGATCTAATTTTTCTTCCTTACTCATTGAAGTCAATACATTGAGTGGGAACATTACGTTTTCTTCAACAGTCATAGAATCAAAAAGTGCTCCCCCTTGAAAAAGCATGCCGATTTCTCTTCTGATTTCTGTTTTTAGATTTTTACCTGCATTCGTAAAATCTCTTCCATCAAAAAGAACCTGTCCTTCGTCTGGCTTTATCAAGCCTACGATATTTTTGAGCAGCACACTTTTGCCAGTTCCACTGGCACCAATGATTAGATTTGTTTTTCCTTGATCAAAGGATATACTGATATCTTTGATGACCTCTTTGCCATTAAATGACTTACTGATATTTTGTGCTTCTATCATCCTTAGAGTAAGAGTTTAGTGAGCAAAAAGTCAGCTGTGAGAATCCCAATACAGCTGTTTGTAACGGCGGCTGTACTTGCTTGACCAACCTCTAAAGCACCGCCACTAGTGAAATAGCCTTTATATGCAGAAATAGCAGCTACGACCAAGGCGAAAGTAAATGACTTGGTTAACGCAAAGAATACATTGTACTCCACAAATTCATATCGAATCCCATAGATGTATTCATAGCCCGTCAAAGTACCTGTCAATGTTCCAGCGAGATAGCCACCCAAAATGCAAAGGAAAGCAGACAGTACCACTAACATAGGATAGGTAAAGAAAGAGGCAATGATTTTAGGTAGCACCAGATACGAAGCAGAATTGATCCCCATGACCTCCAAGGCATCTATTTGCTCTGATATACGCATGGTGCCTAATTCGCCGGCAATATTGGACCCTACCTTACCAGCATAGACGATGGCCATTACCGTAGGGGCTAATTCTAAAATGGTCATATCTCGTACCACAAGTGATATGACATAATTCGGAATAAATGGACTGACCAGATTGTAGGCCGTTTGCAAGGTGGTCACTGCGCCAATAAAGATAGAAACTATCGAAACGATGAAGATTGAGTTGACTCCAATCTTCATGCATTCATCTATAGTTAATCGTACATAAGTGAGAAAACTTTCTCTCCTCACAAACATAGATCCGATAAATAGTATAAAGCGTCCTAGGCTAGCCATTTAGTTTTTCAATTTCGCCACCAAAATAACAATTTTAGACTACCTCTCAGAATTTAAAATCACTTTACCGACAATTATTTTTGTAAACCTTTAATTTGCTACCAACAATAAAAGAATAACTATGAATAAGACGATTGTGGTATCTGGTGGAACGAAAGGAATCGGTAGAGCCATTATTGAAAAATTTGTCTCTGAAGGATTTGATGTAGTGACATGCGCAAGAAATCAGAAGGATTTGGATGAATTGGCTCATTCAATTAGCCAGTCGCAAATCCATACATTTCGAGCGGATTTGTCCAAAATAGCAGACGTAAAAAAATTCGTTGAATTTGTGAACGCTTCTGTCGAGAGAGTAGACGTATTAGTGAACAATACGGGCACATTCATCCCGGGTGAAATTCATACGGAAGATGAAGGAGCTCTGGAGCTAATGATCAATACCAACTTATACAGTGCGTACCATTTATCAAGGGGACTTATCCCTAAAATGCTTGAGAATAAAAGTGGAGACATATTTAACATTTGTTCTGTTGCTGGATTAAAAGCGTATCCCAATGGCGGTTCTTATAGTATATCCAAATTTGCGATGCATGGTATGTCTTTAGGGTTACGAGAAGAGTTGAAACCCCACGGTATTCGTGTTACATCTGTACATCCTGGTGCCACGCTCACTGCTAGTTGGGAGGGAGTGGATTTACCTGAAGAGCGATTTATTAAATCATCGGATGTAGCTGATGCTATTTGGTCGGTGTACCAACTATCCAAAAATTCTGTCATTGAAGAATTAGTTATCCGTCCGCAGTTAGGGGATATCTAATCTTTTCCAGCGTTTAGAACTTTGGAAAAGCCTGTCCTCACTATTTTTGCATTATGTCTGATTCACATAAATATTGCCCTTCATTAATCGATTACAAAAGAAGGGAGACAATCGAAGTAAACATAGGAGGCGTACCCATGGGTGCAAATAATCCTATCCGTGTTCAATCCATGACCACAGTAGACACCATGGATACAGAAGGCTCTATAGAGCAGTCTATCCGCATGGTGGAATCAGGATGTGAATATGTAAGAATCACCGCACCTAGTATCAAGGAAGCACAAAACCTTGAAGAAATCAAAAGAGGACTTAGAGCCAAAGGATATCAGGTGCCTTTAGTGGCAGATATTCACTTTACACCTAATGCAGCAGAACTGGCGGCTAAAATCGTAGAAAAAGTTCGTGTGAACCCTGGCAACTATGCCGACAAAAAGAAATTTGAGGAGCTGGCTTATACAGATGAGACCTATGAGTTAGAACTTAAAAGAATCAGACAAAAATTTGAGCCATTGGTCAAGCTTTGCAAGGAACATGGTACGGCCATGCGAATAGGCACGAATCACGGCTCATTGTCAGATCGGATCATGGGTCGCTTTGGCGATACCCCGCTGGGTATGGTGGAGTCAGCTTTGGAATTCCTTCGCATCTGTGAAGATTTAGAATTCTATGACATCGTCATTTCTATGAAGGCCAGCAATACCCGAGTGATGGTACAAGCCTATCGGCTTTTGGTGCATAAATTGGAAGAAGAGGGTTTGAGGCCTTATCCCTTGCACTTGGGAGTGACTGAAGCAGGAGATGGTGAAGATGGAAGAATCAAATCTGCTGTTGGTATTGGCGCATTATTAGAAGACGGCTTGGGTGATACAGTTCGAGTTTCGCTTACCGAAGAACCAGAATTTGAAGCTCCAGTTGCTCAAGCATTGGTAGATCGATATTCAGATAGAGCAGGTCATGGGGCAATTGCTCCATTGGCGGAAAGCCCTGTAAATCCCTTCGTGTATGAAAGGAGAGTTACTCAGGAAGTTTTGAATCTTGGTGATCATAATGTACCCAGAGTCATTGCTGATTTCAGCAAAAAGGGAAAAATTGAGATCAAAGACCTGAAAGAAATTGGACATTTCTACTTGCCAGAGCCAGACAAGTGGCGCATGAATGACACTGGTGCGGATTATATCTATTCTGGTATTAATCCTATTGAATTCATGCTACCCAATGGATTGCAGGAGATTATAGACTATTCGGTTTGGAAAGATTTGTCCGATCAAAACAACAAATATCCACTGGTCACTATAGATGAATTGAGCACTGTGGATAAAGAACAGGTCACATTTGTATCTATGGAGGCCAATGAGTTAAATAAAATAGACCAATTACAAGGTCATACTCAGGCTATCATTCTGCTGCATACGGCCAATAAACATGCCATGGCCTCACTTCGCAGATTCGTTTTTGAATTGATTATTAAAGAATTAACCCTGCCCATAGTGATCAATTGGCATCAGGAGATTTCCGACAAGGAAGACTTTCAATTGGCTTCGGCTACTGATATTGGTGGCCTTTTGATCGATGGTTTGGGTGATGGTGTGATGCTAGCGGGCAATGGCAATAAAAAGGTAGAAAATGAGACGGCTTTTGGCATCCTTCAGGCTGCTAGAACTCGTATGACTAAGACGGAATATATCTCGTGTCCGTCATGCGGAAGAACTTTGTTCGATCTGCAAGAAACTACGGCCATGATTAGAAAAAGAACTGATCACCTCAAAGGAGTGAAGATTGGCATCATGGGTTGTATCGTCAATGGACCTGGCGAGATGGCAGATGCGGATTACGGATATGTTGGTTCAGGTAAAGACAAGATTACTTTATACCGTGGACAAGAAGTGGTGAAGCGTGCCGTGCATTCGGATTACGCAGTAGATGAATTGATTCAAATCATAAAAGACGACGGTAGCTGGGTGGAACCAGAAGCCATAGACGCAATCTTAAACTAATGGAAGAAAAGAAAGAAAAAAGTGGGTGGAAGGAGTTCTTCTCTTTAGGAGAAGTATTTGGATATTTTTTTAGAAAAAATGACCCCAATCAGAAAAAGGACCTCAATCTCCGTATGATGCACGGCATCAACAAATTTGCCATTATTGCGTTTCTCTTGGGTATGATTTATTTCATCATAAAGAAAACACTTTTGCAATAATGATCGATGTAGAAACCTACCGAGAATACTGCCTGTCTAAACCGGGCGTAACAGAGAGCTGTCCTTTTGGACCTGATACGCTAGTTTTCAAAGTCATGAACAAAATGTTTGCCCTAACTAACCTCGCTTCCTTCGAATTTATTAATCTCAAATGTGAGCCCGAACGAGCACAGGAACTCCGTGATCAGCACGAAGCCATTCGTCCCGGTTATCACATGAATAAGCAGCATTGGAATTCTGTCTATATGGATGGCACCTTACCTGATCAGTTGATTTACGAGTTGATTGACCATTCTTACGAATTGATTGTAGATAGCTTGCCAAAAAAACTGAAAGAGGAATGGAAAGACCTGAAGAGATAGTCGATGTAGAAATTTCCCTTTAATTCTACTTTACCCTATTGTTTACAAAAAGGTTATTACTTCTAACTCCTATACCATTTAAGCAAAGAATTACCGTTTATGTAAGGATTAATATTATTTCAGTGCTATCTTTTCTTTGAAGAATTAAAAAAAGATTAACCCATTCCATTCAATTTAATGTAGTAATGGAAAATAATTTCGTACCCTAACTTAAACTACATAGCATGAAAAAATTCACCTTACTATTACTCATTTTAATCCCTTTATTTTCTTATTCACAGACTATTTTCATCAATGAAATACACTACGATAATGACGGTGGTGATGTGAATGAAGGTATTGAAATAGCAGGGCCAGCTGGCACTGATTTAAGTTCCTTTTCTTTGATCTTGTACAACGGAAATGGAGGCGCAGTTTATAATACTGAGGCACTATCAGGAGTGATTCCTGATTTACAAAACGGATTTGGAACCGTATTCTTTTCAATCTTGGGATTACAAAATGGATCACCAGATGGTGTTGCATTCGTCGATGGTTCAAATCAAGTCATACAGTTCCTGAGTTACGAAGGAACAATAACAGGGGTAGGAGGGGCTGCTGATGGCCTTTTGAGCCAAGATTTAGGAGTAGCTGAATCCAGCACTACACCTGAAGGTCTTTCTCTTCAATTGGTAGGTGAGGGCACTACTTACTCGGATTTCACATGGGCAACTGAAGCTTCAAGTTCATATGATGCCATCAATCTGGGTCAGACCTTTGGAATGAGCGAGCCAACCATTTTCATTAATGAAATTCATTATGATAATGAAAGTGGAGACGTAAATGAAGGCATTGAAGTAGCAGGAACCGCTGGTACTGATTTAGCTGGATGGGCTTTGCTAATGTATAATGGTAGCAACGGCACTCTTTACAACACGGTTAATTTGTCTGGAGTTGTTCCTGATCAGGATTCAGGATATGGCACATTGTCTTTTTCTATTTCGGGCATCCAAAATGGGGCACCTGATGGGGTGGCTTTGGTCAATGCAGAAGATGAAATTATTCAATTTCTGAGTTATGAAGGAAATTTTGTGGCCGTCGGTGGTCTGGCAGATGGATTGGAAAGCGTAGATATTGGTATAAGCGAAACTGGTAGCACGTCAGCAGATTTTTCATTACAACTTACTGGCGAAGGTCAATCGTATGAGTCATTTACATGGATTGCTGAGGCGAGCACTTTTGGAGCCATCAATACTAGCCAATCTTTTGGTGAAGGAAATCCAGATCCAGATCCAGACCCTGAGCCAGTGTCAGGATTACTCTTTATCAATGAAATTCATTATGATAATGCAAGTACTGATAGCAATGAAGGTATTGAAGTGGCGGGAACCGCTGGTCTTGATCTTTCGGGTTGGACACTAATACTTTACAACGGAAACGGCGGTACAGCATACAATACAGTAAACTTGTCTGGTACTCTTCCAGAACAGCAAGCTGGATTTGGAACAGCTTTTTTTGCTATAAGCGGTCTCCAAAATGGCTCACCTGATGGTGTTGCATTGGCTGACCCTGACAATAATTTAATTCAATTTTTAAGTTATGAAGGTTCATTTACAGCCATAGGCGGTGCAGCAGATGGCATCCAAAGCGAAGATATTGGTGTAGAAGAAACAAGTTCCACAGCGATTGGGTTGTCATTGCAGTTAGAAGGAGCAGGTTCTTCTTACGAGGACTTTAGCTGGGCTGAGGTGACAACATCTACATACGATCTAGTGAATGTCAATCAAACTTTCGAATCACCTGTGCAGCACGTTTTTATTAATGAAATTCACTATGACAATGCCAGTACGGATTTAGGAGAAGGTGTTGAAGTTGCTGGAAATGCGGGCATAGACTTAGCGGGTTGGTCATTGGTTCTATACAATGGTAGCGGAGGAGCTCCTTATAACACAGTCGCTTTGAGCGGACTTATCCCCGATCAAGACAATGGATATGGCACGGTTTCTTATAGTATATCTGGAATTCAAAATGGAAGCCCAGATGGTGTTGCTTTGGTATCACCAGATAGTGTGGTGCAATTTCTTAGCTACGAAGGAACAATGTTAGCTGTAGGTGGTCCTGCGGATGGTCTACAAAGTGAAGAAATTTCACAAAGTGAAACAAGTAGTACACCAGAAGGACAGTCGCTACAATTGGTAGGAACTGGACAGGCTTATAGTGATTTTGAATGGGCTGCCCCTCAAAACAATACTTTTGGTCTAGTCAATACTTTACAAAGCTTTGGAGGACCAATTGTGGTGGAACCTCCAGTTTCTGATACAGTTACGGTAGCCCAAGCCAGACAGCTGCCACTGAATAGTGAAGTCGTGCTTCTTGCCGTTTTGACAGCCACTGATCATTTTGGTGGGCCATCTTATTTACAAGACGAAACAGCTGGTATTGCGTTATTTGACCCAATAGTTCAAGGAGAAGGATTATTTGACATCGGAGACCAAGTTTGGGTTTCTGCCGTTGTGGGTGAATATAGTGGCCAAATCCAACTCGTGAATGTGGAGAGTGTTGAATTGGTGAATTCGGGTGTTGAGATCATTCCTCCAGTCGTTACGTTAGACCAACTCGGTGATTATGAAGGTCAATTGGTGACTATCAGTGATTATACTTTCGATGTTTCTGAAGGGGTATTATTTCCGAATACCAACTATAATATTACGGATCTTACTGCTACAGCAGAAGTTAGAATTGACGGAAATACCGATTTGGTAGGCCGAAACCGACCAGAAATACCAACTACCATTACAGGAGTAGTAGGTAGGTACCAAACCTTTTTGCAGCTACTTCCTAGATTTATAGCTGATCTTCCTGGAAACACACCTTACGAATCAGGTGGATCAGATATACCTTATAATCAAACGCTGGATATCGCCACATGGAATATGGAATTTTTTGGAACTACGATCAGTGGATATGGACCTTCAGATGTGACTTTGCAGGCCAGCAATGCTGCAACAGTGCTTTCAGCATTGAATGCCGATATTATCGCAGTACAAGAGGTATCAAACGATGAACTTCTTCAGTCTATCGTGGATGGAATGACCAATTATCAATTGGTTTGTTCGGATGTTTATTCTTATTCTTTTGAGGAGCCAGATCCAAACAACCCTTTTCCTGCTCAAAAGCTTTGTTACATCTATGATACTTCAGTAGCAAACCTAGTTTCGGAACGAGCAGTGTTTGATGAGTTTTATACACAAGCCAGACAAGGAGAGATTACTGATCTGGATGATTATCCCACATCAAGTGGGGCGAGTTCTTTTTGGTCGAGTGGAAGATTGCCTTATCAATTGATCGCTGATGTGACCGTCATGGGTACGACTAAAAGAATCAATCTGATCAACCTTCACGCCAAATCAGGTTCTTCTTCAAGCGATTTAACTCGTAGAGCATATGACCTTGCCGTATTAAAGGATTCTCTGGATGCTGATTACTCATCTGATGCTGTTGTTATATTGGGTGATTACAACGATAATGTAACCACATCTATCGGTGGTGGCCCCTCTACCTATGAAGTCATTTTGAATGATACAGATAATTTTGACGCTATTACAAGGTCTTTAAGTGAAAGCTTCACGCCGACCTATATCGGTGGGTCTGGTAGCACGATTGACCATATCACGATCAGCAATGAGTTGTTTGAAGATGTGATAGAAGGATCTGAAGCCATTTATTTCCCTTTCAATAGTATTGAAAACTACGAAGGAACCACTTCTGATCACTTGCCAGTAGTGGCACGGTTCGACATTGTGCCTCCAGTTGAAGCTGAAATTACTGAAGAGCAAACGGTTTTCTTAGGCTACGGACCCATGGAGTCTACTCTGCTTACAGCGACCCCAATTGGAGGTGCAGCACCCTATACTTTTGCTTGGAGTAATGGAGAAAGCACAGCTACCATTACTATTGCTCCAGAAGAATCTACTACCTATTCAGTGATAATAACTGATGCCAATGGCGAATCTGTAGAAGCTTCATCCTTGGTGAATGTTGTTGATGTGTCCTGTGGTTCTTGGAGAGGTCATCGCAAAGTGCAGCTATGCTTTCGAGGAAATAGTTTGTGTGTGCCTGAACTCGTAGCGACTAAGTTGATCAGTAGAGGAGCCGTTTTAGGCGATTGCAACGAAGAAGAATCTATTCGTCTGTCTCATTTTGAAGTGTCTCCTAATCCATTTCGTGATCAGGTGAATTTGAGTCTAAAGAGCAATAAAGATGCTTCAGTTGGTGTGATAATAAAATCACTTTGGACTGGACGGACTGTTTATCAAGGTGATGAGGTGGTGATGTCAGGAGACAATGAGTTTAATATTGATCTAAGTGACGAGCGTTGTGGTTTTTATGTGTTGATTATTACGAATCAAGCCACCGGTCGAGTAGAAAAAATACTAAGACTCTACAAAAGATAATTTCTAATTAGAACTATAGTGTAAAGGTCTTGGTGAAAATTGCCAAGACCTTTTTTTATCTAAAAATATAGTTAGTTGGTTGAAAATGAGCAATGATTATTTGATGGGTTGGACTAAAAGAATAATTGATACGACTCTTTAATGATTTCTACAATCGACTGGTACAAAACTTCATATCAAAAAAAAATATTGATTAAATTAGTGTTCAACCAGTTAGAGAAAAGACCATGACAGTATTATACGTGGATGACGAGTCTATACCTCGCATCATATTCGAGAAAATATTTGATCCTAAGTATTCCATCATGATGGCCGATTCAGGTCAAGAAGGGCTGAAAAAGTTAACGCAAATCAAAGATGATTTTATTGTAATCATTAGCGACATGCGAATGCCTGGTATGGATGGTGTGGATTTTATCCAAGAAGCTAGGGCGAAATACAGTAACATCGAATGTTTTATCCTGACTTCTATGGATGACGAACCAAAGATCAAGCAGGCTATTGAAGACAGTTTGATCAGTAAAGTCTTTCACAAACCTTTGAATGCATCAGAAGTAGAAGCAGCTATCGAAGAGGCCGTGAGTCGGGTGGCTTGACAGGTTTTCGCTACCGACTCTCCACAAATTTCTTGAAATTCATTAACCAGCGCTTAATTGGTTTTTTGTAAATACTCGGAACCAATATGGCCATGAGTCGCGGCATCACCCAATTGATGCGAGTGTACTCGATGAAACTGGTGTACTGTGTTTGATTTTCGGAAATCGAGGTAAACGTGCACTTCATGGTATTGTCCATATGCGTATGGTGATAGTGAGCTTCAAAAGATCCAGGAAGATTGTTGGCTGTGATTGTCTCAGTCAATTCCATTTTTTGATTTCCATGCTCATAAAGCATTTTAGAAACTGCTCCATTTTCTCCAGCTACACCACTTATTAGTTCTTTGCTTACAAAGCCCTCTTGATATTCTTTGAGGCAAGCAGAATCTGCAAAATATTTAACTACCATATCCAGTGGTTTGTCTATGACTATTTGCGTTTCAATCTTCATCTTTAAAAACCAGTAGTTTATTTAAATTTAGCCCATATTAAAGCCATTACTTCGAGTAACCTCTTTAATTTTAGACAAAACCCAAAAAATGACATACAAATACTTAGCGCTTGGTGACTCTTATACCATTGGAGAAGCCGTAGCGGCAGACGAGCGATGGCCGCATATCCTACAAGGTCGATTAGTTGGTGATGGAATCAAAGTAGAATTACCCAAGATTATAGCTACCACTGGTTGGACCACGGATGAACTCCAAGCGGCTATTGACAAAGAAAACCCAGCTAAAAACTACGATTTGGTCTCGCTCTTGATAGGAGTGAACAACCAATATCGCGGCTATCCCATCGACCAATACAAAAAGGAATTTGAATCCTTGCTTCAGCAAGCCATAGCCTTTGCTAAAGGCAAATCCGAACGAACTTTTGTCTTGTCGATTCCTGACTACGGCGTAACACCATTCGCAGCATCTAAAGACCCAGCCAAAATCGCGAAAGAACTAGATCAATATAATGCCATAGCCAAGGCTATTTGTGAAAAATATCAGGTGGCTTTTGTAGACATCACACCTGGTAGCAGGCGAGCAGCAAGCGAACCATCATTGGTCGCAGAAGATGGTCTGCATCCCTCAGGCAAAATGTATAAAGAATGGGTGGATGTTGCCTATCCTGTGGTGAAATCCATGCTTTCTGAGTAAAATTGTACTATTTGGAGATAATATGTTGATATTAGATTTGAAGGCGTAATAGTCTTTCAAGAATACAAGAGATTAATTATATATATCAGGAAATATTATCCATTTTTGAGGGTTAGTGATTGTATCCACCTAATCCCTAATTGAATAAAATTTGTGAGGAGAACTAGTTTTCCTATATTGTTTGTGTTATGCCTTGTTTTTTACGCTTGTAAAGACAACGTGGTATGCCCTGCCTTTCAGAGTACCTATATTCTGGACGATTCCTTGCGCTTTGCTAAATACTCCTATTTTGCCAATGATAGCACACCGAAATTAGCTTTGGCTTCTCGACGAACTAAGTATGGCGTAAATAAGAAAACCAGCCTGTTTCGAAAAAATTATGAGCTGATGACTGCCCCAAAGAAAAATGTGCTGTCACCAATTCCTGAGGATACCACAGAGTTAATCATTGATCAGGGCGAATTCTTGGCAGAAGATTTCGTGGACACGGATACCTTAGGCGTAGATTCCTTGTCTACTGCTCCTTTGTTGGCGCAGGTAGAGGAGGACACTGTACCAAAAGGGCCTCGATATAAATATCGATATGAGGAAACTGCTGCGCACAATCAAGAGCAGGTATATTACAACAAATATTTTGGTGAGTTATTTATTGATAACCGTCCGCCTCCTTCTCCTGAGAAGTTGGAAGAAGAGCTAGCTCAAGAGTCGGATACGACCCAAGTGAAAAAGAAAGGCCTAGGAGGTTTGTTCAAAAAGAACAAAGATGAAAAACAAGCCGAACCCGAAAGTGCAACCGAAGAAACCGTTGTAGAGGAAGAAGGAGCACTTGAAGAAACGCAAGAAGTTCAAGAAGACATACCAGAAGAGCCTGAAGAAGATGGACAATAACCCATCTGATTTTCATTAATTTTCCATTCGTTTATTAATTATTTTCGTAGCGTATTTTATGCTAGATAATTCCATACCCTTAGCGGAAAAATTGAGACCCCAGACCCTGGATGAGCTGGTGGGTCAGGATCATTTGAAGAATATTCTGAATCGAGCCATTAATTCTGGAGCTGTACCTTCCATGATCTTGTGGGGACCTCCTGGTGTGGGTAAAACTACCATTGCTAATATCATTGCCAATTCAGCTAAAATGCCATTTTTCACTTTAAGTGCCATCAGTGCAGGAGTGAAAGACATTCGTGAAGTCATTCAAAAATCTAGATTAGGGTCAAAAGCAATTCTGTTCATTGATGAGATTCATAGATTCAATAAAGGGCAACAAGATGCACTCTTGGGTGCGGTTGAAAAAGGTCAGGTTTCACTGATTGGTGCTACTACGGAGAATCCAAGTTTTGAAGTTAATGCTGCATTGCTCTCGAGATGTCAGGTGTATACGCTCAATGCTTTAGCAAAAGAAAATTTGACCGAACTGATAGACAAAGCCCTCAATCATCCTGATATTTTCAAAGACAAGAAAGTAACCATCAAAGAAGATCAGGCTCTAATGCGATTGTCTGGCGGAGATGGTCGTAAGCTGCTCAATCTGCTGGAACTGGTGGTCGATTCCCTAGACAAGAAGGCAGTAGTTACCAATGAAGTGGTGACAGAGATTGCACAAAAGAAAGCCGCCATCTATGACAAGAGCGGCGAAATGCATTACGATATCATTTCTGCTTTTATCAAATCCATTCGAGGGAGTGACCCGAATGCAGCGGTTTATTATTTGGCAAGAATGATCGAAGGGGGAGAGGATGTAAAGTTTATCGCTAGACGATTATTGATATTGGCCTCAGAAGACATTGGCAATGCCAATCCTACGGCGCTGGTGATCGCCAACAATGCTTTTCAGGCAGTGAATGTGATTGGCTATCCAGAGTCTAGAATCATTCTCAGTCAGTGCGTGACGTATCTGGCTTGCTCTGCCAAAAGCAATGCTTCTTATATGGCCATCAACAAAGCACAACAGTTAGTACGTGAGACAGGTGATTTGTCTATTCCTTTAGGCATTCGTAATGCGCCAACCAAGCTCATGAAAGAAATTGGTTATGGAGAGGGCTACAAATATGCCCATGATCATGCGGGCAATTTCGTGGACTTCGAGTTTATGCCAGAGGAAGTGAAAGGAAAGACATTATTTAATCCTGGAAAAAATCCTCGTGAAGAAGAAATGAGAAAAAAGCTCAAGGCGCAGTGGAAAAGTAAGTATGGGTATTAGGTAAGATGGTTATCTTTCAATTTTTAATCTCTATCCATATTTCTGGAGAAGAGATGTATGCTATATCCTTACCGTTATTTGGATAAGCGCGCAATTTATATTTCCCTTCTTCAGTAAATCTGAAATATCCAGGAGAACCTCTAAATGCCTCTCTCGCTGATTTTGTAATGACCCATTCTTCAGTATATGATGAATTCTGATTAATTACTGTATCCTGATATTGTATTCTCACACCATTAGGATGCTTTTCAGTTTCGATATATTTATGACTAGGATCGTATGGGTTCAAAGGATACCATTCGACTCTCAAACCAAAGGATGGAATATTAGCGTTCTTTGAAATTGAGAATGTCTTATCACTTGTACCTGTGTTTATTAAATTAAAAAATATCTTAATGTCTTCTCCTAATTGGTATCTTTTCTTATTTGAAGTGATTGAAATGTCCCACAAATTTTTTCGTAAGAGGTCACTAAAATCCTTCCTTTCATTTTCTGCATTTTTTTCAGAATAGAATTCTGGATATTTCTGTTGAAGAGTATCAAGGTAATTCAATGCCTCCTGTATTTGTACAATAAAATTGTCAGAATAATTATCTCTTCGGAGTTTGACCTGCTCAAAGAGAATATTTGGGTAGAGATTTGTTGATGGATATTTTATTAAAAAATCTTCATATAATTTAATTGCAATAGGATTGTAAGAATTATCACCTCCTTCATGAGAGCCATTTTCTGTATACTGGAGCATTGTGAATTCTGCATCATCTGCAAACAAGCTGTTTGGATATATGTTCAACAGAGAATCGTAATATGAAAATGGGTAAGTCATATCCGTAGAGCTAGCTTCAGTATCGCGTCCTACAAATCGAAATAGTTGGAAATATATATTTCCAACTTTCCATAAACGCTCATCTTCACTTACCTCTTCAGTTTTTATATTTTGTAGTCGATCATAAGCTTCCTTCGTTTTTTTCATTTTTGTCTCATGATAAATAATTCGTGTTTCAGGAAATTTTGACTGGAGTATTGTGTCTAATCTAAGAGCGACTTCCACATTGCCTTGATAGTTTAATTGCGTAATTGAATTAAGGTAAAAGCTCGACAAAATTTCGTCGTCATCAACAGAGTCTCTCATATAGTCCATCAGATTCAAAATCTCTTGCATATTATATCTCGTGGTAGTTAATTGAGATTTCATACCCTTTATTCGATCGATTATATCGTTATTGGCACTTGTTTCAAACTCATTTTTAGCTAGTTCATATATTTCATAGGCTTTTTTGAAAGAATTATTCTTTCTATAGAAACCAAGAGAATCTGCATATGCAATGAATGCATTTTCAGAATTGATCCTGTCTTTGGTGTCTTCACTTAACTGAATTAAATAATCTTTTCTGAATACTTGAATAATATGCCTAGTGTTTAAAAAAACCTTATCATCCAAAATGCATATTTGTCTAATATTATCGACCACAGGAGGTGATAAGATTTTTAGTTCAAATGTTTTTTTGTTAAGTATGAAAATGTTTAGACCCCTCCAAAACCAAATGTGTTCATTCCCATTTTCCATTTGAAAGCGTTGTCTTTGACCTTTCTTCTTTATTGTATTTAATGAGTCATTTTTGATATCATATTGAATTAATCCTTTGCTTAGACTTCCATTTAATATCCAAATCATATCATTTTCAGCAATCACATTATTGATGTCAAAAGGGTAAATGAAAATTGGCTTTACTTTGTCATCTTTCTGAATGTAGATATTTGGAGATTGATAATCAGTAGTTTTATACTGAGTAATTTCTATACCATTGATTGACCTTGATTGTAGTATTTCTTTTTCAAAATTCGTTGATAAAATTTTATCATCTTCAAAGTTGTATTCATACTTCTCATTTATTGATAGTATGTTCTTTGAGAGTATTTGAATATTTCTGATATGCACTTCAGATAATCCTCTGGCGGTATTCATCGTTTTTCTATTGATGGTAAATAGACCATCCCATGTACCAATGAATATGTGTGTTTTTGAGAATTTGACAGTAGAAACCGGACGAATACTGCTGTATTCATAGTTTAAATCGCTTTGAGGGTCATAGACATAAATTCCTTTACGAAAATTGCAGATCCAAATGAATTGAGTAAAAGGGTCTACGAAAATGGAATTCCGCTTTAGACCATAAGAATATTTACCAAACCTTCTGTTTAAATTGGACCAAGTGCTGTCCTTTAAGTTGAGTTCATATGAATCGCTATTAGTACTAAACGTCCAGATGAGCGCTGAGCCAAATGGCGCAAAGGTGAAGTCATCTATTTCAATCGTGTCATTCTGATAAAGAACTACATCTATGTCCTCTGCTATGAACGTTAACCGTGATGCCAGTTTTTCTTTTTCTTCTGAGTTAGACTTTGGGCTACAACAAATGAGTATAAAAGTAAAGAGATAAAAATGTTTCATCTTAATTGGCTAAATAACGATTGATTTTTATGTAGCGGAATGTCTTTCAATTTTGCTGTATTCCACTAAATAAAATGTGCTCTAAATTAGCGAATCGCACAAATGTACACAGTAGTTACCTTTATTCAATTAAGATTGTACTTTCAAGGTATTTAAATTTTGAATGAGCTTTCAACTATGATCGGTATTTAGCATTCAATTTAGAAAGGAGGGAGGAGAACTGCTAACCGAGAGGTTGTATTTTTAAAAACTGACCATAAACAATCTAGTAAGAAATCCAGCTTTTTCCAGAAACCAGCACTGAACCCCCCTGCAAATTGTAAAACCATTCGGTATAGCCTGTGGTTTGGGAAGAATGTCATAACTTAGAATTGCCCTGCTCAAGGGCGGAATGATATGACAATCAATGCGGACTTATATTAACTATATCCTTCTTGTTTTTATGCTATTGCTGACATTCGCTCAAGAGGTCAGTGCACAGATGATTTACCCGCACAAATTTTTTGGTGCAAGGGAGTATGGATCAGGGCGAGATGTTTGGAGCATACAGCAGGCAAATGACGGTCGGTTGTACTTCGGTACTTCCTCTACACTGGCCAGGTTTGATGGCGAGCGATGGGAGCACACAGCCATTCCAGGGGACAATACGATTTATACTATTGGAGTTTCTGAAGGTGATCAGCACGTGTTTATAGGTGCGGGAGGCAGGTTCGGTTATTTTGATGAAGCCCTCACATACCACCCGCTTAGTGAGCAACTCCCTGATTCAGTTGCAGATTTTGGAACCATCTGGAATATAGTAGTGAGCCCCGATGGAGTTTACTTCAGGGCTACTAAGTACATCTTTCGTTTTCACGAAGAACAACTTGAAGTAATCAGCGGTGTGGGTGATTCGGAACGCCCTTTTGATTTGATTGCTATGGTGGATGGAGAGATTTTTACCCACATTAGAGGGATTGGACTTGCCAAAATTGTAGGTAGTCGATTGGAGCTGCTTGATGGTCTTGGGTTCGATCTAAAAACAAATGCCTACTTGCCTCACCCAGAAGGCATACTCATCGCTTCGAGGTATGATGGACTTTTTTTATTCGATGGGGATCGCGTCCGACCATTTATTTCCGAGGCCGACGAACTTTTCAAAGCACATCATATCTACCATGGAATTACCCTAAAAGACGGCAACTTTGCCTTTGATATACTCGGGGAAGTTCAGTATGGAGATGGTGATTTTGACTTAAGTGCCACGGCCAGTTCAGGATTGTCTATCACCTACACCAGCTCTGATGAAACTGTAGCCGCTGTCTCTGAAAATATTGTGACCATTGTAGGCGTAGGTACTACCACTATTACCGCTTCTCAGGGAGGAAACTCCGATTACAATTCGGCATCTGATGAGATGCAAGATTTGACTGTTGAAAAGGCGGAAGCGATTGTGACCATAACCGAACTTAACCAGACAACCGATGGACTCACAAAAGAAGTGACAGTTGCCACCTCTCCTGAAGGGCTTTCGGTTTTCGTGACGTACGATGGAGAACCAACGGCTCCCTCGGCAGCCGGTAGCTACGAGGTGGAAGCCATCATTGACGATGTAAACTATAATGGTTCTGCCAAGGAAACGTTACAACTGACCGATCCTGTGGTTTCGGGAATCAATAATAGACGATCTACGGGTTCTTTTAATGTGTATCCTAATCCGGTTCGATCGTTTGTCACAATAGAAACAGATAATGGATCTGAGGCTAATATGATTCGCGTATATGACCTCAGCGGCCACCTTAAAAAAGAAGAAGCATTCAATGGATCAAAACACTTACTCAATCTACAACTGCAACCAAGTGGAGTCTTCTTGCTTATCATTAGTGACAAGAGTGGCGCCTTGCTACTTCGCCAGATAGTCAAAAAAGAGTAAAAACGATTCTTTGGACTTTCGGAATTCCTTTGGCTCTTTGGCCAAAGGTTTTTTGATCTGAGCGTACGAATTTTAGACGAGCAATGTTCAAGCATTGCAGTGAAGCTAGATGAGGTTAATTACAAACCTTAACTTCGTTAAGTTATGCTAGCTTTTTTGGATGCCCAGCTAGTAATACCTGTACGAAATTGGTGAGGTTGTTTTGACCAAGGTTAATGTCCAGCCTTTTTTTACAAGTGCTTTAACCTTTGTACAATTATTCTCTATTCGACCATACATTGTTGTACTCCGTATTTTTATGAAATGGCCGATATTAAAAAGAGAATCAAAGTAATGATGCTTACCACGGTTGTGAAAATTCCTGTGCCTTTAGACTTGGTCCATCCAGACAGTCCTATGATCGCTAATAGTGATAAAAGTCCCACCATATATCCAAAAAAACCAATTATTCTTGGGGTGTTTAAATCGCTTTGGTTGACTTCTGTAGGATAACCTTCTGTGGTAGCCAGTAATATATTTGTCATGGCAAATACAGCAGTAAGAAATCCGCCAGAAGAAGTTGTAGCCAGTTTTAAAATGATATTGCTCAGCCGGGTTTTCGATTCACTTATCAGTAAGTTAGCTGTTAAGGCTATAGAAAAGCCGCCTAAGAATACTGACGTGAGTATGAATTGACTGGCAAGTTTGTTCCAATATTCAAAAGGTAATTCTACCATGCTATCTATAGTTAGATGTGATTATAAGTTAGAGTGTTGTATTGCTGCTTTTGTTATTCTTCTTTCTTGTATTGTAAAAACCAATCGTAAATGGATACAGTAAATGAAGTCTTCTCAGTCATTGTTGTAAACTGATCTGAATAGACTCTGCTCCAGGCATCATGTCCTGTGTCATTAAAAACAGTAATTCTTGCTTTAATCTCTGGATTGTCAGCATTTATGGCCTCCACCAATGGAACTGACCCGAAATTTTCAAAAGGGGGTACCGTAGTGTCAGAGTCTCCGTGAAATGCCCAGATCGGTATTTTAGTGAGGTTGGTGACTATATGTGCTTCTCCTCTTGCACTGATAGGTACAATGGCCGCGACATAATTGTCGTCTCCTCTTTCTCCTATATAATACCATGTACCTCCGCCTCCCAAACTTAGGCCAGTGAGGTAGATTCTCTTTGTGTTGATTTGATATTCATCTATCATATATTTAATAAAATCGTGAATGTCTTGATGATTCCAATACCAGGGAGTCTTGAGTCTTGGAGAAGCTACTATATAAGGAAATGAAGGCTTCCATTTCCCGTTCTGGATGAGACCTGGAGGAGTTGTGCCTATGAGAAGTTCATTCAATTCTTCTTCATCAGTGCCTGTGTATTCAGTAGGATCCCATCCATGCAAAAATACTAACAAGGGAAACTCTGCTCCATTTTCTGTATATCCACTGGGTGTATACACAAAATGACCATACACAGCATCAGTTGAGCCCAATGGATATGCCACATGAATACCTCCTACATCCTCAGGTAAATCTTGCAGGTCAGTAGAATCTATAGTCAAAGTAGGTTGCAGAGGAGTGTCCTGATATTCCGTTGGAGGCACTTCCGTATTGGAGGTATCGCAAGACGAAAAAAGTAGCGTTAGGATTATTGCTACAGGAAGTAAATTATTATTGATCGATGACTTCTTAGAGCTTGAAAAAGATGTTTTTTTCAAGCCTATTTGATTGATTAAGTCTATTGTAATTTTTAGGAATTTCATTTATTAGTTACATCGACCAGTTATCGGTAGTATACCAATCGCAAATGAATAACACTAAACTAGTGAAATCTGCCGTGTCCGGCAAAGAGGTGTATCCAAAGTTTGCAGAAAGCGGAGCTACTTAAGCTAATAAGGCCTTCCACAATGCATGGGTATCTTATCGGTCTTTAATTGTTATTGAATTTCAATAACGTATGATGTGATTGACTTTATTTTCGTCCCTTTTGCTGCTTGAAATACATAAAAGTCCGAAAATGCATATTTTTTCCCACTTTCCATTTTTATAATTCCGTTAGCTGCTCCTTCTTTTCCGTGCGATAATATTTGGTCGATTTTCAACTCTGTCGACTTTTCAGATTGCATTTTTTCCATTTCTTGGATGAATTTTTCTTTTCCCTCGATATTTCTATCTCCAATGATTTTCCAAATAATTTCATCCGTGATGCTGTCGACAATAAACGCTATATCACCTTTAGCAAAAGCAATATTGAAGTTTTTTAGGAATTCCATTTTCGGTGAGTTCCCACAATTTGGACTTGAAATGATTTTTGTCATTTAGGCAAACATTAAATTCAGTTCTGATTTTTTTAGCTTGTTACCAATTAGGAACCAGCGATCACATTGATCGTTATTAGCTTTTAATTTATAAAAAAATCGATTAGGACTGTATGCAATTTTTATAGACTAATGGAACACCTTCTTTCTAGCATCACCGTATCCCTCCAAACTCCATGCTGTTGAGCGATTTTTTCTCGTTGGCCTACGAGTCTGAACCCTAAGCTTTCGTGCAAGCGAACACTGGCTTCATTTTCGGGAAAAGTAACTGCTTGTAACGTCCAGATTCCCTTGGCTTCTGATTGACTGATGAGTTCTTTGAGTAGTTTTTTGCCGATGCCCTTGCCTAAGTGATTAACATCGATATAAATACTGACTTCAGCTACTCCGCGGTAAGCATGCCTTTTTGAAACAGGGGAAAGCGCAGCCCAACCGATCACTGAGCCGTCTGTTCCCTTCGCCACCAGTCTCGGCTCAGGCAGATGACTCTCATCCCAAACATCCCAGTTGGGTGTTTGGGTTTCGAATGTGGCCTGATTGGTATCTATTCCATCCTGATAGATGCGTTCGACGGCTGGCCAATGCTCTGGTAGCATGCGGCCGATGGTCATAGTCCTCTATCTGCTACAAATTTTTGTGCAAAGTCTTTGATCATTTTTTGTGTGGATCGGAAGCTGTCCAAAATCTCTTCTTCGGAACCAGTCGCTTTGGCTGGGTCAGGGAAGTTGTGATGAACACGCTCTCCGGTTCCTGGGATATATGGACAATTCTCTTGTGCATGATCACAAACTGTGATGATGTAATCGAATTTGATGTCTAGATATTCCGTAATGTTGTTGGAGGTATTGGAGGAGAGGTCTATTCCATCTTCTGCCATCACTTTGATGGCTCTGGGGTTCACCCCATGAGTTTCTATTCCGGCACTGTAAACGTTGAGTTGATCGCTGGCGAAGTGATTGAAATAGCCTTCGGCAATTTGACTTCTACAACTATTGCCAGTACATAAGATGATAAGATTTTTCATTTGATTGTTTTAAGTAATATGTGGGTTGTTGCAAATGAAGAGGTGGCTCGATACTCCGAGCCACATTTATTTTTTCAACAACATTGTCGAGCGTTCGGGTTCAAGCTTGGTTTACATACCGTTGGTTTAGCGAATAACTCTAATCGAATGTTGCCATCAGCAAACAATACATCTTCTACGCTGAAGTTCGAAGTTCTGATTTCGAGATCGCCATATTCAAAAAATACTTCTGCTTCTTCATCCATGGGTTTCAATTGCTCGACTTTGTCAAATATGTCTAGAGCTTTTTTAGAAGTCCAAGGTTTTCTCATTTGTTCGAGTGGGTTGACCATGAGCTGGATAATGGTTTGTTTGTAGCTGTCAGGATTGCCGCCGCAGTCCACTGACTCAATGGTAGCATTTTTGACTTCAGTAATGTGAAATGTAGGCTTGATAAATTTGCCGCTTTCGATTTCAAACTCTAACCCCAACTCTGGATTTTCTCTAAGGATGTTTAAAAATTCTGATGTTTTCATATTGATTGTAAAATTACGATTAATAATTGATTAATCCTATTATCGTAAAAATACGATGAAAGTTACGTCGTTATAGAAATAAATAAAAAAAGGGCTCTGAAATTAATTTCAGAGCCCTTTTGTAGAAATAAAATATTTTCTACTTGATGGTGAACTCCACTTTTGTCTGATCCCATACGATAGATACTACACCTGCATCAGATATATTGATGGCAAAGCTTTCAATTACATCGTCTAGGCTAGTGGTAGAAACTTTGAATCGACCAATATCTTTTGATTTATCATAATCGTAAGCGCCCCATTGTTTAGCGTTTGAATTGATGATAATAGTCCACTCAGATTTGCCAGGAATCGTAAAAAGCGCATATTTTCCCGCTTTTACATCTAGTTCTCCAACTTTTGCGTCCTTGGATAATTCCAATGTTGTGGCTTCATTGGCTCCTGTTCTCCAAACTTTATCGAATGGAACCAATCCTCCATAAATATCTCTCCCCTTTTTTGACGGGCTGCTATAGTTGATGGTAATGTCGGTACCATTTACAGTCGCTTTTGATACTTTGGGAGGGCTGGCTTTTTGCTGAGCATGCAAGCTCGTTCCGGCCATTAGGCAAGCAATCAAAAAACTGTAGGCAGTAATTGTTATATTCTTTTTCATAAGGTGAAATTATTAGTTTGGTTTGACAACGGATTAATGTTGACTTAAGTTCGTATTATTTTTTAAAAGGATGGAAGGCTCATATTCATATTTTTCCAAATTCTCAGAATTTTAAATTAACTTGACGATCTGATTATCCACCACCTCTAATAAGCATAATGAAGAGACAAATTAAGGTTTTAATAATTGATGATGACGAAATAAACAATCTGATTTGTACTAAAGTGATCAAAGATTATAACCCTGAGATGCTGGTAGAATCATTAACAAGTTCTACTAAAGGTCTCACACATTTAGAAGATTTGGTTAAGAACAAACCAGAGGAATTGCCCGACGTGATTTTATTGGATATCAATATGCCGACGATTAGCGGATGGGATTTTATCCGTGAGTATCGAAAAATGATGACTGCAGTGGAAAGTGAAAAAATAAAACTTTTTGTGCTTACCTCTTCTCAGTATTATCAGGATGCAGAATTAGCCGATCAGTATAGAGAAGTGCAGAAGCTCTTTACCAAACCTTTGACCTCTGATATTCTTAAAGAAATTGATACTTATCTGAATTAACGAATCTTTAGTTCGCCAAGCGATTTTTTGAAATTTGATACGATCTCATCTTTGAGATGGTGTTGGCCATCTTTTACTTTCCAGTCTCCATCCACTACCGTTCCATTGAAATTTGTCCGATCTCCACTATATACAAGTGTCGATAAAATATGCTCAGGTCTGCTAGTACCAATCAATGGCGAACTAGCATCAAGTATAACCGCATCAAAGGGTTGACCAATAGTAAAGTAATTTTCAGACTTGTTTCCCATGGCCTTTCTGCCACTTTTTATTACCATGTCTATTCCAAAAGCACCAGTATCTCCGTTGGTGTCCGAAATGAACTGATTTCTTCTGTGCGTTGTCAAACGCTGTCCATAATCAAGGATTCGTAATTCTTCCAATGGATTCAATCCAATATGACTATCTGTGCCAATGGACCATTTCCCTCCTTTTTGTTGGAAAGATTGGAGTGGGAAAATCCCATCGCCCAAATTGCCTTCCGTGGATGGGCAAAGCACGACGTGGGCGCCTGATTGGGCTATACCCATCACTTCAGAGTCAACTAAATGTGTAGCATGTACCAAGTGAAAGTTCCCATTTACATCATAGTTGTCCAACAACCACTCAACAGGTCTTTGTTTATAAAAGTCTAAACAATCTGATACTTCTTTGAGCTGTTCGGCGATGTGCATGTGAATGGGTAAGTCTTTCGCTTCAGCAAAAGCCGCCCGCATCGACGATTCATCTACCGCCCGCAAAGAATGAATGCCCAATCCTATATTAGCTTTAGCGTAAGATTGAGTAGCTTTCTCAGATGAGTCTAAAAGTTCTAGGTAGTCCATTGCAGTGGCAGAAATAAACCTCCTTTGTTTTTCTACAGGATTTTGACCAAATCCACCTTTTTGATAAAAAATAGGAACCAGCGTAATGCCAATGCCAGCTGTTTTGGCTGCGCTGACTAATCGTTGGCCCATTTCAGCCAGGTTGGTGTAAGGCTTGCCGTTTGGGTCGTGATGTACGTAGTGAAACTCTGCTACATGGGTATAGCCGTGAGACAGCATTTCGGCATAAAGCATCGCGGCAATATGCTCGAACTGATCTGGATTCATGGACAGCGCAATATTGTACATGGTCTCGCGCCAGCTCCAAAAGTCATCCTGAGAGGTAGGGTCGGGGTGAATCTCCGCCAAACCAGACATGGCATACTGAAAGGAGTGCGAGTGCGCATTCTGGAATCCCGGAATGGCAAATCCACTTACAGTTTCGATATCTCCTTCCAATTTTTCAGTAGAGATATTGGAAATGATTCCTTTATTGTCAACTTCCACAAATGCTGGACACATCCAACCCTCATTGGTCAGTAAACCCTCAAATTTGAATATTTTGTTCATCGATTCATCTCGTTTAGTGTGCCAATAAGTGTTTCGAATAGCTGACCAAGATTTTGACGCACCAAGTTTGCTCGATTTTCATCATATTTTGTTTCACCATCATCCATGTAAACCGTCTTTGCCATTTCTAATTGTAAGGCATGTATGTTTTTTTGAGGCTGGCCAAACGTCCTTGTGAGATTGCCTCCTTTGAAAGGGTGGTTGTGGTTGAATGAATAAGAGGTGTTGGATAAAACCTTTGTCGCTGCTTCTATTATTTGAAGAGCTGCTGCTTTTTCATCTGCATCACCAAGGATCAGATCAGGGAATTTTTCTGCTCTGATACCTGGAACATATTGCCGGATCGAGTGTGCATCGAAAAACAGTACATGTTTGAATTGCTTTTGGAGTTTGGTAAGTTCTAGACGGATTTGATCATAATAAGGGTAGTAATAACTACTGATCCTTCGATTGATTTCTTCTTGAGAAGGTCCCTCATTTAAATAAATGTTCTTATCGTTAAAATCAGTGGTGGGGCATAAGGCCGTAATTACGCGGCCATCGTTGTACAGTGGTTTGCTCTCAGCGTTTCTATTCAAGTCAATTACCCATCGACTGTATTTTGCTTTCACCATTTTGATTCCCAAATCTCCTACGAAATCATACAATTGATCGACAAACCAATCCGTGTCGTCAATGGCTTTAATCATTTCTGGGTCGTATTGGTCACGAATACCATCCGGTATATCAGTTCCACAGTGAGGAACACTGACTAGGATGGGTACTTGGATGGCTTTGGGTTCAATAATTTCAAATGACATATGCGAATTTAATTTTTTTGAATCGTATATATGACCTCTCAATTCGACTTTACTTATCGCTTAATACTTTTTGATCTTATAACTTTGTGCAATAAATAAAGACTATGATCATTTTAGACAACGCCGTACTCTCAGACGATATCAAAGAAAGACACTTTGTGTGTGATCTCAACAAGTGTCATGGGGCGTGCTGTGTGGAAGGAGACTTGGGAGCGCCGTTGGAAACTGATGAACTGCCCAAATTAGAAGAAGTGCTGGAGGCGGTAAAGCCGTATATGTCGGAAAAAGGACTGATGGTTTTGGAAACAGAGGGTAGTTATATCCTAGATGAGGAAGGAGATTATTCTACAACAACCATAGAAGGACGAGAATGCGCTTTTGCCATCTATGATGATAAGAATATCCTGAAATGTGCCATAGAGCAAGCTTATTTAGATGGAAAAACTAAATGGAAGAAACCCATTTCATGCCATCTATATCCGATTAGAATCACCAAGTATGATCACTATGATGCATTGAATTATGATCAGTGGGATATTTGTGATCCGGCTTGTAAACTTGGTGATGAGTTGAAAGTGCCTATTTACAAATTTTTGAAAGAGCCTCTCATCCGAAAATATGGAGAGAAGTGGTATGATCAATTAGTTTTAGAAATTGAGGGTATTTAAAGTTTACGTTCGATAATTTGAATGAGTGAGTCTGAAGCGGCGTTAATACCTTTTTCAGTTCCTAGTATATCGCCTTTTATGATCATGATTAATAATAGTGCATCTACATATTCCGTCTTGGAGTTTATTTGGAATACTTGTTGCGTAAGTCCATTACAGAAAGAGTTGTAAGTGTGTACCGATTCGTAGTACCCCGTGATGGATTCTAATAATTCACTATCCATACCAGAAAGCACCTCGCTGAATTTTGCTGATTCGTAGGTCGGCGTACGCAACGGAAACAATTGAAGTCCTTGCCATTTTGGGATTTTGCTCCAAGCACCATTCCATATAAAGGGTTTAGTCAATTCTTCTTCGGTGCTCTTGGATAAGATACTATCAGCCGTTTGCGTCATGGACCCATGATAAGGAATGACTCGATTAAGTTGGTTTTTGTGGCTCTTTAATTCTTTTATGATATGAGAAAGAATCACTTTTTGGCGGTTTCTATCTTTTCGGCCAGAATTCCACTCATTGAGTAAGAGGCCAAGAAATACTCCAAAAATGACAATGATGATTTGAGTGAAATACTCCCAGATTTTTTGCTTAAACATGGTTAAATGAGATTGGTATTAATGGAGCTAATATAATTATCAAATTTTATCATTGAGACCTTCAGATTCAAGAATTCGATTCATTTCTATAATAATAGTATCTAATTCTTCAGATGATATTTTGAGTTTGTCTATCAGATCCATTTTGCTTTTCATATCTTTTTCCTGAACAATGATGGACATTAACCCTTGCATTCTACTCAACGGAGCTCTTACCTCATGCGAATTGAGATGAGCATACTTGAGCAGTTGTTTGTATTGCTCTTGTACTTTTTGAGTTCGATCTTTGACCATGCGATCTAGATTTTCATTTATTTCTTTTAATTCAGCGTTGGCATTCGCCAATTCGGCAGTTCTTGTTTTTACATCTGATACTAAAGTTTTTTTATGTTTTTCCAGTGATCTTCTGATTTGCAATTGAATTAAGAAAATGCTAGTTACAAAAGATGAACTTACTATTTCGAATCTTGCAGTAAACATTACTTCTTGATAATTAACCCAAAAGGAAGGTTCTTGACTGATTCCACTAATGATATTTACAACAATAATTGCGGGAGCCAGAAAGACGCCGTAATAGATTAGTGTCAGTAGTACCCATAAGAGTCCCTGAATATAATAGTTGTACTCGTTTTTGTAAATGACCCTATAATAATAGAAACCAAAAAATAGGGATATGAAATGCATGGAAAAATTGGCCAAATAGGAGCCATTTGGTGCCGTGTTCATCGTAGTAAGCAAGCATTCAATGATTAAATAAAGTGGGTTGTTGAGGTAAAATAGGCTAATTAATAGAGGGATTTCTCTGAAGTCTGTAGCCACACCTGATAGACCAGGAACTTTGAATTGCACAAAACCTAACAAATATGAGATGATCCCAAAAAGCGTTGCATAGCCTATTTGTGAAGTATACTTATTCTCAAAACCCCACTTGAATGCTGCCATATTGAATGATAATATTTGGCCCCACCCAATATACTAAAAAACAATGTTTATGGCCTAAACAGGCTATTTGGATTTTGTTTACCAAAGCGTTATTTGCAATCAATCAGGCAATTAGCTAATTTGGTAGGAATTCAGATTGGGAAAATTAATTATAATGAAGCGAACCAAAATGTGCGGCCCATCTGAAAGAGCACAGGATCTTGGTTCAACCTGCTTAATATCACCTGTATTTAGATGGGCTGAGGAGTAATTGATTAGAGAAAATCAATCACTCTTTCAGCTTATTTTTTATTCTCTTTTACATTCTATTTTCCAAAAAGGAAAAGCCACAGTATTACCAACGTCTATCCATTCTCCAATCCAGCTATAGCCTTTATCGCTGAAATTGTGAAAAGTGAGTCTTGAATATCCATCATAACCTTGTGGTGATTGCTGTGTTCTGTAGAGTATGATTTTGTCTTTTTCCAGATTGCCTATCCAGTGCGACAAAGGCGCTCCAGTTGAGGAAGAACTGTAATAGTGAACATTCCATCGAGCACTATCTACATCATACTGACGAATACTTCCTGAATGAGCCCCATCTTGTTTGAGAGTAAAGTCTTGTACGCCCATGCCATTCAAAATATATTGAAAAGTCCAAGTCATATCCACGGGTTCTCCCCATTCGCCATCTGATCCTTTTCTATAAGACTTGCAGTTGCAAGTTCCGATCATGGGTTCGTAATCTTTGATTTGTTCTGGAGCCTCTGGATTTGGTTTGCCATAAGGGTTCTTTTTACTGGGCGCATAATCATATTGTCCGAAACATGAGAAGCTGATAAGTGCGAAAAGCACGCCAATTATTTGAGTTTTCATAGTATTTATTTTTTTAACTAATATCCGCCTTCTAATGGGATTCCCCTAGGTTGATGCAGTAAGCGTAGGCAGATTTGCAGTAAACTAGTTCGTTGCTTGCAAATAGGATTTGATGTGAGCAACTCTGCTTTGAGCAATGTCAACTTTGGTTTGATCATCTAGGGTAAGATAGGAGTTGGAATTGTAACTGACTTCGGACACTTTTTTCATGTTGACTATCGCCTTGCGATGTACGCGTAAGAACTGAAGGTCTTGTAGCTTTTTCTCGAGTGCTTTGAGTGAGTTTCTCATGGCATAGGAGTGTTGACTAGTGGTATGGATTTTTACGCAATAATCATAAGCTTCAATCCATACAATATCTGAAAGGGGAATGATTTTATTTTTGTTTCCAATTTTGATAGATAAAGCCTGAGGACTTTCTGTTCGCACTTGATTTTGTAAATTCAGAATTTCTATAGCCAAATTTTGATTGGTGTTGACCATACGGAATAGACCAATCATTGCGCCATATGAAAGCGTATAGATCGGTGCCTTCTGGAAAAAGAAAAACACGCAATTATCCCAAAGACTTTCAAATTTTAATATTTGATCTGAAATACCAATATGCAGCAATGAAATGAGTAATACATTGATAGCAATGAGGATAATAAGATGTTGAACAATGGACCAAACTTTGGTCAAATGGAAGATTCGGTCAGACTGACCCGTATAAATTACAATTCCAAAATAAATTAAAGAGGTGAGCAGCCACACTATCCAGCGATAGGCATGACCAATGGCGAGCTCTATAATAGAAAACTGGTCAGAAGGCACGAGATCAAACTGCAAAATGTAATAATACTGCTGAAAGGATTCGAAAATAATTAGAATTATTACCATCAACAGGGCGTACCATGTGAATTCATGATACTTGACCATCAAAAACCGAAGGAAGTCTATTAGTTTATATGAAGATTTTTGATTCATTAGTTCGCCAGTAGGTCATTTATTTTATCCTCAGTCTTGTTTCTGATTTTGTCATACAGATTATTCTGAAAGGAATGAAAATGCTCTTTTGAAGTACTTTCCTTAATAACACCAGCTTCAAGATAATGAATGTAATCGCATAAATCGAATAGGGAATTCAATATATGAGATGTAATTAGTATTGTTTTATTTTTTTTCCTGAGTGTTAATAGAATAGAATGAAGCACTCGGCCTGATTCCAGATCCAGTCCATTGAATGGCTCATCTAGAATCAAAAAAGGTTTATCTAATTTTAAGACCCCAAATATTGCTAACTTCTTTTTCATGCCCGTTGAATAATCATCTATGACTTGATCTAGAGGAAGCTGGAAGATTTCATTCCAATCTGAAATGTTAAAAATTTTATTGGGAAAAAGTTCTAAGTATTCTCGACCAGTGATATTTGGATAGAAATAATTTTCAGTCGGTAAATATGCGATTTGCTTCTTAGTAAGTGCTTCAGTTTGAAACTTAAAAGAACCAGATTTTGGTTTGATAAGTCCATGAAGTGCATTCAGTAGGGAAGTTTTACCTGCACCGTTAAGTCCTACGAGACCATGAATTTTGTTTGTTTCAAGATTGAGTTGAAGTTGATTTAGAACATTGGCATCTGAACCGTATGAAATAGTGAGTTTATTAATTGAAATCATGGAGGTAAGTGTTTAGTGTTTTAATGGCTTTAAAATGTAATTTGATACTAAGCGCCCATATCGCGGGTAGAATAAATGGAAGTGCAAACACAAGTGCTCCAAGAGATAATAGTACTTTATTTCTACTCGTATTGTTTTGCGGTTCATAGAAGGCATATTTAATAGTTAGTGCATAATATTGATAGGAGAGTAAGACCATAATGAGAATCAAAGGAAGGTACCAACTCTTCAAATGAAAAATGCAGAATAGAAGAAAGAGGGGTGCATATAACATAACTGAGAAAAGTATCATGCCACTAATCCTAGTTGAGAAATAGCCTTTAGCGTTTTGCTGCGAGGCAGTTAGTATACTAAGAGATTCATTCTGATCGTAGCAACCTATCATGAGTAAGCCGATCAGTAATATTGTAAGTATACCAAATCCCATTTGAAAGGAAAAAAACATTCCTACTACCCATAATATTATAATCAGATATAAATATCTTCTAAACCAGCTTTTCCACTCAAAGTATTGATCTGAGATGAATTTTAAGCTATGTGCGGCCTTTGCACCTGAACCGAGAGGTGAAGTGGTATTCACTAGAGCAAATAGTGACAATAAATGAATAATAATATAATCAAATTGGTATGATATGATAAGTCCAATCAATATGGGAATTGATGTCACAAGATATTCGATGAAACAAACAAGTTTGTGTTTTTCTATGTAAGCCTTCAAAAAATTAAGATCGGGACGAAACCAATGGAAAGATGCGAATAGAAATATGTGAGCAACTAGTGAGATCAAACTGCTTTGCCTTTGACTGGCGAGAACCGTAATACCACATATCGTCATGGCTAGTATTACAGCCAATACAGATTGGTAAAGCCAATTGACTTCTTTGAAAATATATCTTAGCTGTTTGAATCGCAGCTCTAGAAAAACCTTAATCATTAAATTCTTTTGCTCATTAGTTTCCTTTTCTTATTGATTTATTACAGTCCCATGGTTTAATTTATTTTCAATAAACACGGTAGAAAAATAATAATTTCCAATTTTGGACAATTGGAAATACTTGGATCAATTTTCAAAAAAGAAAATTTTGTATCTTTAGATCACTATGAATATCAATCTAACCCTAGGAGCTGTTGTTTTCTTATTGTGGTCAACATTCAGTACCTGGTATTATGTCTGTCAAATCAAAGGACTATGCCTAGAATCAACAACAGATGTAGAAACCCCTATGGCGAATGTGGCACCTACACAGCCACCAGCTGAGCCAGCAGTTGAAGTCAAAGAAGAACCTGTTTTACAGCCTATTCTCATTACAGAAGATCAAATCTATTTTGCTAAAAACTCAACTCAATTTTTGGATCCGACTTATGTTGAAAGTGTGGCGACCAACTTAAAATCTGAAATTGAAGGAAGAACGGTAGATATTTCTATCGTGGGATATACCTGTGATTTGGGAAGAGAAGCCTATAATTATCAACTTGGATTAGATCGGGCAGAAGCAATTCAAAATTTCTTAGAAAATAGAAACATAGAAAATTCAAATTTCAAAACAAGTTCGAAAGGAGAAAGCGAAGCATCGCCCGGAACAGAAGAACAACGCCAAAAAGATAGAAAAGTATCCATCACCATAAAATCAACGGACTAATGACTCAGGCAATTTTAGAAATAGTAGGTATGCTACTTGGCGCACTGGCAATAGGAATATTTTTCACGTATCAATATTGGAAATCTAAGTCCAATAAAATTGCTCAAAGTAATGATTCTTTGAATCGTGAAATCGATAGTTTAAAATCAAAAGAAAAAGAGCTGGAATTAAAACTAGCCAATCAAACAACAGTCGAAAAACCAGCAGCAGCACCGAAAACAATTAAACCTGCAGAATCCCCACAAGACAATGGAAAGTCTGATGCGTTGGAAGCTGAATTGAAAAATTTGGAAAAAGAGGTAAGAGCGCAAAAGAAAAAGGCCAAAGAATTGAGAGCTTCTGTAAAAGAATTGAAGCACGACCTCGAAATCAAAGACGAACAACTCGGAGAGAAAGAAAGGGAATTAGAAGAGGTATCGGGTCATTTTCAGACACATAATATTTCTTACTACAAGCAGATTGATGGCAAGCGATACAAAGCGGCAACTTTAGCAGAAGCAGATGAGGCGGTAGCTGGTGCTGGTGATGGACGAATTTCAAAAGCTGATGCTGAAAAAATATTTGCACTTATTTCAGATGGACATTCTTATACCCAAGTAGAAAAGGACACGATGCATTACATCCGAGAGAATTACAATTGGACCCCCGAGGCTGACGAGCTATTTAGAAGGAAAGTAAGGAGTTGGGCTGCCAAAGGGCATCATTTGGACTGATTTTCTACTCGTCTTTGATCACATCTACCGGATTGGCCAAAGCAGCTTTCACAGAATGGAAACCAGAAATGGCTAATGTGAGCCCAAGAATAGACAATCCAGATACTACAAATACCCAATAAGAAATTTCAACTCTGTATTCAAAATCCTGCAGCCATTGTTGCATCAAATAGATTGTTGCAGGTATGCTCAGTACTATGGATATAAATATGAGTTTAGCGTGCTGTTTAGATAGGAGCACGGCTAATTGCCAAACAGTGGCGCCTACTATTTTTCGAATCCCAATTTCTTTAGTGCGTTGTTCTATGGCATAGATAATTATTCCCAATAGACCAAGACTCGCGATTAGAATGGCTAAACTAGAGAACAAAGAAAGGACTTTCAGGAAGTTCTGTTCTTCTTCAAAGTCAGCTGCAAAAACCTCATCTACAAATTGGTATTCAAATGGGCGATCTATGATGAACTCCTGCCACTTTGATTCCATTTTAGTAAGTAAATCGGTGACCTGACCAACGGATGCAGTCTTCATGGAAAGGACTAGATAATGATGACCGCTAGCATATAGGCCAGATTCTAAGTGAAATAAGGCAAATGAGTCCACCGTTCCTCTCAGTCCGCGATAGTTGAAATCTTTAATTACTCCTATTATCTGGAATTCCTTGTCATTATTGCCATAGTCATAGACTATTTTTCTGTCTAGTACAGATTCATCAAGGTTCCAGCCTATTGTCCGGATGGTTGTTTCACTAACAATGACTGAATTGACATCATCTGGGAATGCTTTAGAAAAATTTCTTCCGTACAAAAGTGGCACTTGCAGCGTAGATAGATATTGATCATCTACAAGCGTATAGTCAATTGGAGTTGTTTTGACAGGCGCATTGACAGGCTCAAATTGATCGCCTGACCAGTGATAAGGAGGTACGTCAGTGCATATAGTTCCATGTTTGATCCCAGAGATTTTGCTCAGCTCGTTATAGAATGTTTCTCTCTCGGACGGTTCCATCCATTCCATATTTTGAATCGTTACCAAGTTACTTTTCTCAAACCCCACATCTTTTTCATTGGTAAACTTGAGTTGATTAAAAGCAATGAGGGTACAAGAAATCAATATTACAGAAATAGTGAATTGGACAATCACTAGCCCGTTTCTGAGTGGTGCGCTCTCTTTGCCACTTTTGATTTTACCCTTCATGGCATCTATCGGTTTGAAAGCACTTAGAAACAGTGCAGGATATCCGCCGGCGACAAGACTCATGCCTAAAACAAGAGCCAATAGTAGGCCCAATACTTTTAGTTCGAAGATGTCAGTAAATGATAAACGTACTTGAGTTAAATCACTAAAAAATGGCAAAACATACCATAGGACGACAATTCCAAGAACAGCGGAAAGCACACAATAAATTAGGGATTCAGTCATATAGCCCAAACTCAATTGCCATCTAGAAGAGCCTAATAATTTTTTGATTCCTGAATATTTTGCTCGTTTTAGATGTTGAGTCGTGGTGAGGTTAGTAAAATTGATGCAAGACAGTAATATGATAAATGTAGCAGCCATACCATAGGCATAAACAATTTGGACATTTACGGGTTGATTGATGCGGTTTAGGACGTGAGTATTAAGGTGGATATCGGACAATGGTTGTAAGAAAATATCCCATTGTTTACCTTCTTTCAGATAATCGTCATAGGACATATTCATTACACGTTGCAAAGTCTGCTCTGCATGAATTCGCGGAATATCTTTTATTTTTTCTCTTACTACAGAGAGATCAGCCTTGGAGTCTAATTCAACGAAAGTGACAAAACCCGTCCATACCCACGACCAGTTCTGTTGTTTCACCCTGCGAATACTATTCATTGGCATTAGCATATCAAAGGTGATATGTGAATTGGCTGGAACATCAGCCAGTACGCCTGCCACCTTATGTATATAAGTATTACCGGCATACTCAAGTTCTAGTGTCTCATTTATTGGATTTTTGTCTCCGAAGTATTTCTTGCTTGTAGATTTTGTAATTAGAATATTTTTCGGATCCGATAATAGACTTCCATTTTCATTTCCACTAAGCAATGGAAATGAAAACATTTCTAGAAAATTCGAGTCGGCTGCAATTATATTTGGCTCTTTAAAAGAGACTTTTTGGCCGCTTCCATTTTTGTATGTGACTAAATATTCTTGCTGAGGGAATAATCTTGTGCCTCTTTTTACTTCTGGTATATCTTCGGTTATAGCAAAAACAACCCCCGGACCTGTAGAACCAAATTGCTCATCGACCTGATCACTCCAAATGAAAGTTTGATTGACCCTAAATAGATGATCACCATTTTCATGGTAATTATCAAAACTCGTTTGATAATCGACATATAAATAGATCAGCAAAGAGGTGCATATTCCGGTAGACAAGCCAAGAATATTGATCAATGAGAAGAGTTTGTTACGCTTCAAGTTTCTGAAAAATTGAGCAAAGTAATGTTTTAGCATAATTTCAAGTATAAGTCGAAAAGAAAGAAACTAATTTTATGCCACAACTGTAATGCGCAATATGTCAATGGGTTATGGATTATTAAGGACTGAGTAATTGTACATAATCGGACGAAATTTAAATTTCTGCACTCAATGTCGTCTGAATGTAGTCTAGTTACTCGCTTCTGTAACTCGTTTATTTAGTTTGATTTTCTGTTTTCCTTTTCTGATTCTGATATTCAATACTTCCACAATAAGTGAAAAGAATACAGCAAAATAGATATAACCTTTAGGAACGTGATGACCCATGGCTTCTACAGTCAACATAAACCCGATCAGAATCAGAAAAGAAAGTGCCAGTACTTCTAGAGACGGGTGCTTAGAAATAAACGCACTGATTTTTCCTGCAAAAGCCATCATAATGAACATGGCAATGATTACAGCTATGATCATGATTGTCAGTTGGCTGGTCAGTCCAACAGCCGTTAAGATAGAATCAAAAGAGAAAATAATATCTAGCATGATAATTTGAGCAATAGTGCTAGCCAGTGTGGCGGTAGTTTTGGATACTGTTTCGTGAGATTCCATAACTTCCATTTTATGACCAATTTCAACGGTGCTTTTGGCTATTAAGAACAACCCACCACCAGCTAAGATTAAATCTCTACCACTGAATGCATGACCGAACAAAGAGAAAAGCGGTTCAGAAAAACTAATAATCCAGGTAATTCCAAAAAGTAGCCCAATTCTAAAGACCAATGCACACATCAATCCAATATTTCGAGCCTTGGCTTGCTGCTCTTTTGGTAGCTTATTTGAGACAATTGAAATAAAAATAATATTGTCTACACCTAGGACTATTTCCAAAAAGGTAAGTGTCAATAAGGCAATGAGGGATTCTGGTGTAAGTAAGGCTTCCATAGTTGTATCAGTTGAATAGATTCCAATATTAATAATCTGAGTTGTATTACTAATATCAGTAGCTAATTTTTTTATTAATAAAAACTTATTTAATATTTGTAACTACGAATAACGTAATTCCGTTAATCTCACAAGTATGAAATTAGAAGAAGTAATAAAGCAGGCATCGTTTAAAAATTCAAAGGAGAAAGCCATCATCAATGTCTTGTATACAAGCAATTGGCTGAGGGATAGATCGGAAAGTGTTTTGAAGCCTAAAGGCATAAATGAACAGCATTTTAATATCCTTCGAATTTTGAGAGGTAGGCATCCTCATACGATCTGTCCAGGAGAAATTAAGGAAGTTTTAATCAATAAGAGAGGAGACTTGACAAGGCTTTTGGACAAGTTGGTTGCCATGGAATTGGTAAATAGGGATATTAATCCAGAAAATCGGCGAATGATCAATTTGAAAATTTCTAATTCAGGTATGGAATTGCTATCAGATTTGGATCCGAAGTTTGAGGAGCTGAATCAAAAGAATAATGCACTGACCAAAGAAGAATCTGAGCAGCTGAGTGATTTATTAGATAAAATGAGAGGGTAAATTTTTTGCCTTAAAATTCGTAATTACAATAAACGTAAAAACAAGTATAAAATGAAAAAGATAATAGCTTTTGCAGGGAGTAATAGCTCTACATCTATAAATGTTCAATTAGTAAAGTACGCCTCTTCCTTGATTGAGCAGGCTGAGGTGGAGTTTCTAGATCTTAGAGACTATGATGCACCTATATATAGTGCAGATATCGAAAAAGTGGGCATACCTCAACCCATCAAGAATCTTGTATCCAAACTTGCTGAAGGTGATGCCTATATTATAGGATCACCAGAGCACAACGGAAGCCTAACGGCATTCATGAAAAACACAATTGATTGGGCATCAAGAGTGGAGGCTAAATTTTTGGGTGGTAAGCCTGTTTTACTATTGAGCACTTCTGGAGGAAAACGTGGGGCTGCCAGCAGTTTGGAAGACCTTAATAATAAAATGAAATATTTTGCAGGCGAAGTAGCAGCTACATTCAGTCTTGGATCATTCTATGATACATTTGATAAAGAGAAAGGAGTAATCACTAATGAGGAGGAAAAACAAATCATCGCTGAAGCAATTGTTCAGTTTGAGAAGGCATTATAAGGATCAATAGCAATTAAATATCGAATGAAAAGAATAGCACATTTATTAAACAATCCCAATGCTGAAGATTTGGGCAAATTTCTAATCAGGTTCATTTTAGCTTTCGGGATGCTCTTTCATGGCTGGGGCAAACTCACAGGAGGAGCCAATAAAATTGCAGGAATGTTGGAAGGTATGAGTATTCCGAGTTTTATTGGATATGGAGTTGTTGTTGGGGAATTCGTTGCACTTCTATTGATCATAGTGGGATTCAAATCCCGATTAGCCGGACTTATAATGTCCTTTACTATGCTGGTAGCCTTATTATTAGTGCATACTGGAGATATTTTTAGTGTGAGTGACCGTGGTGTTTGGGCTATAGAACTATTGGCTATTTATTTAGTTGGAGGAATAGCCATCGCATTTCTGGGATCTGGGAAATACAGCATATCCAAAGGTGAGGGAGATTGGGATTGATCTAAACAATAAATCATAGTAAAGAAAAAGCTCTGATTTCTATCGGAGCTTTTTTCGTATCTTGAAGAATGACTATTAGAAAACTAGAATCAGGTGATATTGAGGTAGCCAGCAGGTTGATTGAATCTGTGAGTGATAGATATATACGTGATGATTTTTCTAAACTAGGTTATCAAAATTATAAACAAAAGGTTTTGGATGACGGGATGCGGGGAAACATGGAAGAAGGCTTTATGTATTGGGCTGCTTTTGAAAGCGAAGCACTGATAGGAATAATCTCCGTTAAACCGCCCAGCCACCTTTTTAATTTATTTGTCCATATGGATCATCAACGCAAAGGTGTTGCAATGCAATTATGGAAACATGTATTGTCGCAACTCCACCCTAAAACCGTGACTGTCTATTCATCAAGTTATGCAGTCGTGTTATATGAAAAGTTAGGATTTGTTTCTAACGGGTCGAAAATAGTCTCGAATGAGCTGACTTGCTACCCAATGTTGTGGTCTGAGGATCAAACGAGAGCATGATAAAATCATTCAGAAAATGCCAATTTTGAAGGAAATGCTTATAAGGTAGGTAATTCGCCTATGATTTTTGGCCTCGAATATTCCATTAATCTGCGATTGGAGCTAGAATACCCACTTTTACTTTTTAGCGGATTTTTGACCTCATTTTTATTTCCTCTTTGCGTAAAAAATTATTTACGGATATCCTGTATTTTTTTATAGCTAATTGGTGCTCATCTTTGAACTATAGAATTTTATTATTCACAACGGATTAGTTGAATTGGATTAAAAATTTAAAATTATGCAAGGATATTTCATCAGATCGTCGAGAGTTACACCATCAGTTTACTTCAATCCTAAAAAGGAGCTTTTGGATCTACGTGGGAAGTCGAGCCCTGAAAATCCTTTGAACTTTTATGGTTCACTACTTTTGAATATGGATAAATATGTGGAAAGTAGCGCAGGTAATATAACTGTGAATCTTGCGTTTGAATATTTTAATACCAGCTCATCAAAGTGCATATTCAACTTGCTAAGAAAATTAGATAATATCAATCAGTTAGGAAAAAGAGTAATTGTAAACTGGTATTATGAGAATGACGATGAGGATATGCTGGAGGCAGGAGAAGATTTTAGCTCATTCTTTGGATACAAATTCAATTTTGTGTCAGTGCCAGTAATTAATTCACTAGGAGAAGAAACAGAAAAAGAACCGCAATTAAACGCGGCATAAAATATTAATTGGGACAGAAAACAATAAAGTTATGAAACCGAAATTCAAATCAGCAGAAAGAGCAGTAAGACAGGTAGTTGTAGGTACATTATTGACCTTCGGGTTCGTGCTGGCCTGCACGATGTTGAGTGTTATGATATAATTACAAAGGAGTCAGCAGCAGAGAGATTAGTAGTTCGACCGTAAGCAATTACCTGCAAGTATCACGGTTGAAAGATAGGGTTCGTTTTTGCCAGCTATGGGAATTAAAGGTATTTGACGAAGACTCTAAAGTAATTTATTAAGGTGGTTAAGGTTGCGCGAAAGCGTGACCTTTTTTTTGTTTTGCTGACTAAAAATGCCCTCAAAAATTCGCCTCAGCGACGTATTGACGTCTTACATCAACGCTCCTAGCAATTCCTCCAATATTTTTATTAAATTTAGTAAAGAGAAAAGGGTTGTCTTATTTATTCATATAATGGGTAAACTGCGCTTCCTTTGATGAAAAATAAGCTAAATCCACCAGCATGTCTAGTACACAGATTCAGGAAGAAAAGTATCTGGATATCATTAATCAATTTGCCCTAGGTCTGCTCAATCAGAGCACGATCAAGGAAACGCTGTGGAGTGTAATAGACAATGTGGTCTCCAAATTGGACTTTTACGATTGTGCCATTTATTTGCTAGATGAGAAAAAAGAGCATTTAATTCAAGTAGCTTCACAAGCTTATAAAGATAAAGAACCCAGAAATACAGATGCCACTTTAATAAGAGTGGGCACAGGAATCGTGGGCAAAGCTGCGCTCGATCAAAAAGCTACAATTACCAAAGACACGAGCTTAAGTGATGATTATATCACAGACGATCAGTGGCGTTTTTCAGAGATCACGGTTCCCATTATACATGAAAATGAACTGATTGGAGTCATTGATTCGGAACATCCTGAAAAGAATTTTTTCCAACCCATTCACTTAAATATTCTAACCACCATTGCTTCTATGGTGGCAATTAAAATTGTTCAAGCCCGCCATTTAGAAAACTTAGAAGAAAGAGAAAAGAGCTTTGACTTGATCTATAGTAGCACGAATGATCTCATGTTTTTGATGGAGGTTGAACCGAATGAAGTTTTTAGATGCGTTTCGGTGAATCGCGCATATTTAGAATTGTCAGGTAAAGATAAAAAAGAGGTGATCGGAAAGACCATAGATGAAATTTGGGATACTAATCATGCACAAGTCATAATAACCTATTATCAGCAAGCTATAGCCACAAAAAAACCAGTTACTTACCAAATCCAGTTTGATAGTGAAGAAGGCCAAAGAATAATAGAGACAAAAGTCACTCCTGTCTTTGATTATCGTGGAAAATGCACCAATCTATCTGGTATCTCCAGAGACATAACAGCTGCTCAAGTGGCCAAAAATGAGCTTAAATATGAGAGGGAAAAATATCAAACACTTTTTTCAAAGGCCAACGATGCCATATTCATTTCAAAAGAAGATATAATCATTGAATGTAATGAACGGACTTTAGAAATATTTGGCAGAGAACGAGAGGAGTTGATAGGCCATAGCCCGTATGAGCTGTCACCCGAATTTCAGCCGGATGGAGGTGCTTCAAATCGGCGTATGGATATGGGAAACTTCCAATGGGTTCACAATAAAAAAGACGGGACTCCCTTTACAGCAGATGTCACTTTGTCCAGATTCATTTTTAAAAATGAGGAATACACCCAAGCCATCATTCGAGATGTGTCCGAAAGAATTGAAGCTGAAGAAATATTACGTGCGAGTGAAAAAAGATATCGAACGATTTTTGAAAACTCCTTGGATGGAATATATAAAAGTACCCCAGAAGGTAAATTTGTCGAAGTTAGTCCGGCATTAGTAGCTATGCTGGGGTATGGCTCTGAGGAGGAACTTCTCGCAATTGACATAAAAAAGGATCTATATTTCAAAGAAAAAGATCGTTTCAAACATTCCAATCAATACAGATTAAAGAAGAAAAATGGTGAAGAAATTTGGGTGGAAGATCATGGTTTCTACCATTATGATGATATGGGAAAAGTGATGTTCCACCAAGGTATTTTAAGAGACGTGACCGCTAAGAATCAAAAGCAAAAGGAGATGGAAAACCTTTTAAATATGACTAGCGATCAAAATAAAAGGCTACAAAATTTTGCCCATATTGTTTCTCACAACATTCGTTCTCACAGCGCCAATCTCACTTCTTTAGTTTCCTTCATGGAAATGACTCAAGATAAAAAGGAGAAGGAGAAAATGTTTCAAATGTTGAAGAGTAGTACCGGTCAGTTGGAAGAAACAATCATGAATCTCAATGAGATTATTACGGTCAACCAAAACTTGAACAAGCCAATTGAAAAAAGGAATCTTTTAGAAGAAGTTGAAAAAACACTACAAGTACTCAATGGCGAAGTGTTAGAAAGTGGGGTGGAAATTAAGGTGAAAGTCCCAGAGCAGCTCGAGCTTCAAATCATACCTGCTTATTTAGATAGTATATTATTGAATCTGATAAGTAATGCATTGAAATATCGAAGAGAAGAAGCAAAGAGTGAAATAAATATAAGGGCTAAAAAGACAGATGGAGCAGTTGAGATTCAAATTTCCGACAACGGATTAGGAATTGATATGAGCACACATGGCGATAAAATATTTGGTATGTACAAGACATTTCATCACAATGAAGATGCAAGAGGGTTTGGATTATATATTACCAAAAATCAAATTGAAGCTATGAAGGGAAGAATTGAAGTTGAAAGTGAAGTAAACAAGGGCACTACATTTATAATTTATTTCCATGAAATCCATTAATTCAATTTTTGTGGTTGAAGATGACCCCATTTCATCTTACGTAATTAAGCTTGCCTTACAACAACACCCCGCATTTGATGAGGCGCTCGAATTTAAAAATGGTCAGGTGGCAGTAGATTATCTTAATGAAAACACCAGCAATGGAGATTTGCCAGAACTCATTTTGCTGGACATTAACATGCCTGTAATGGATGGTTGGGACTTTTTAGAGCATTTTTCAGCCATGGACTCGAGCAAAGAAATTCCAGTTGTGATGTTGACGTCATCCATCAACCCAAACGATATCGAAAAGGCGAAAGCTCACCATTTGGTCAAAGGCTTTTTATCCAAGCCCTTAAATAAAGAAAAGCTGGATGAAATTTTGACTTTTATATAATTTAAGATCCAGGAAAACCCTCACTTGTAATGGTTTCCACGATTTGTTTCATATGACGCTGGGTATGCCCGCTCATGAACAGTATGACCTGATACGTATCTACTGTTCCGAAAGGAAAATCGTAGTATCGATTTCTCAGATCCTCTTTTGTTTTTTTTACAAAAATAATATTGGATTTTCTTTGCAAATTGAAGGCATCGAGAGATCCTTGAAAAGAACCAAAACTATTGGTCGGTTCAAATTCTGGACGGGTTTTTACTTTCTGATCTCGACTAGTGATGATAGCCAAAAGCTGATCATCAGCCATTTTAACTTCACTTCTTTTAGAGGGATCTGGATCGGTTTTTAGAGCCATCTCTACGATACCAAAAATGTTCTTTTCAGAAATTGCAATATGTTCCATGGTTTCTGCAATTGACCACGCATCCTCACCTGGCTTATAGTTCAGCTGATCCTCCGATAGGTCTTTTACTGCAATTAACAATTCACTCTGAGATTGTTTCAAATAATTAATTGCAGTGGATTTTTCTTCTTTAGTAAGTTTCTGTTGAGCGTAGGTATTCAAGCCAAGAAGAAGCAAAGCTTGTATAAGCATTAAGGTTTTAAAGTTTTTCATGATGTATTGACTTGTTTAGAATGAGGACGCTTGGTTTAATTCGATTAGAAAAAAAATCTAAGTTTTCATTATGAAGATAATCAGAACTTGCGCTTGATTCCAATTTTGGCTGTGATCTTTTTCTGATGCTAACTAAACTGTTTGAATATCGTATCTTCGATCTAAACAAACCACAATGAACCGATCCAAAGCTTCGTTAACCTTTATTTTTATAACACTTTTAGTCGATGTCATTGGATTAGGAATAATCATTCCAGTGATTCCAGATCTTATCAAAGAGCTGATCAATGGCTCATTGGCAGAAGCGGCATTGTATGGCGGATGGCTTATGTTTTCTTATGCTAGTATGCAATTTGTATTTTCACCAATCATGGGTGGATTGGGTGATCAATATGGTCGTAGACCTGTATTATTAATTTCTTTATTTGGTTTTGGACTTGATTATTTACTCTTGGCTTGGGCACCTACTATTGGCTGGTTATTCGTGGGACGAATATTGGCTGGTATCACAGGAGCAAGTATGACTACGGCTTCCGCCTATATAGCAGATATTAGCAAGCCAGAAGACCGTGCTAAAAATTTCGGAATGATTGGAGCCGCTTTTGGACTCGGATTCATAATTGGGCCAGTGATCGGAGGACTACTTGGTGTGTATGGTTCTAGAGTGCCGTTTGTAGCTGCAGCGGTATTGACCTTACTCAATTGGCTTTACGGTTATTTTATCTTGCCAGAATCACTTGCGAAGGACAAACGAAGAAAATTTAACTGGAAACGTGCCAATCCGGTAGGGTCGCTCATTCAGCTCAAAAAATTTCCAGTTACAGTTAGTCTGATGGTGGCTATGTTTTTTGTGTATCTGGCTTCGCATGCTACGCAAAGTACTTGGGCCTATTATACCATGGAAAAATTTGGATGGGATGTCAAGATGGTAGGGTATTCTCTTGGGTTTGTCGGGCTCATGGTGGCCATCGTTCAAGGTGGGCTCGTGCGAATAGTCATACCCAAAATCGGAGATAGAAATGGGGTGTACTTAGGACTCACACTGTATTTTATCGGATTTGTCTTGTTCGCCTTTGCATCTGAAGGCTGGATGATGTTTGTATTTATGGTTCCTTATGCTCTGAGTGGATTTGCAGGGCCTTCGCTCCAGAGTATCATGACTGGTCAGATTCCTGAAGATCAGCAAGGAGAATTGCAGGGTGCGATTACCAGTATGATCAGCCTGACTGCGATCATTGGACCACCTTTGATGACAGATTTGTTTGCTCGTTTCACCAATGAATCTTTGGGTTTGTATTTTCCTGGCGCACCTTATTTGATGGGTGCCATTTTTACCTTTATGAGTATTGGTTTTGCCTTGCGAACATTAAGAAAATATTCTAGTGCTTTTGGATAAATTTCATAGCAAAGCAACCCCATGTGTAATTTTTGCATCCTAATGGAGACTAATACTTAAACTCAAAATAAAAAACCAAACATGCTCGCATTTACTGCTCACAGAAAATCCTCAATTTTCTGTGTTTTAATTCTCCTAATTACATTCAATTCTTTTTCTCAAGGCATCAAAGGCACGATCAAATCGACTAATGGTGAGCCGCTTCCATTTGCTACCATATATGTCCGAAATATTGAAACTGGGTCCACTTCAAACGAAGAAGGCTACTTCGAATATCCTTTGCCAGCAGGCAAGTACGATTTGGTTTTTCAATACATGGGCTACAAATCCGTGGTCAAATTTGTAGAAGTCACCAACGGATTTTCTGAAGTAAATGTGAAACTAGACCCTCAGACCATTGTGCTTCGTGATGTAGAAATCCGCGCTGGTAAAGAAGACCCTGCCTACACCATCATGCGGAAGGCCATTGCAAAAGCCAAATTTCATCAAAACCAATTGGATAGCTATGAGGCAGAAGTGTATATCAAAGGTTCTGGGCGGTTGATTGACTCTCCTTTCTTTTTGCGTAAGCAAATGGCTAAGGAAGGCATGGATTCCACCACAGCTTTTGTAACTGAGTCTATTTCACAGGTGAAATTTACACGTCCAAATAAGTATGAGGAAGAAGTACTGTCTATAAGAAGTAATGGAGACGACAACAATACCAGTCCGATGGAATATCTCAAAGGCAGTTTCTATGAGTCTCAAGTAGCTAGTGCAATTTCACCACTCTCGCCAAAAGCATTTGGCTATTATAAGTTTGAGTATTTAGGAACGTATACCGATCAAGGCTATGACTATAGTAAAATTCGAGTGATCCCTCGGTCTAAAGGTGATGATGTGTTCGAAGGCGAGATTGACATAGTGGAGGAATATTGGAGCATTCATAGTCTCAATTTGAAAACGAGTTATCTGGGTATAGAATTTTTAATCAACCAGATTTACAACCCCATTGAAAACAAAGTTTGGTTGCCTATCAGTCATCAGTTCGATGTAGAGGGTACATTTTTTGGTTTTGAATTTGAGTACAATTATTTGGCTACAGCCAAAAATTACAAGATCGAACTGAACAAAGACCTGGACGTAGAGCTAGTGGTGATCGATGAAAAAGTGGACAAAGAGTTGGCCGCAAAACTCGAAGCACAAAACAAAAATGTGGATAGTGAAGTGATAGAAAAAGTGCAATCAGGCAAAGAAATGACACGCAAGGAACTTCGGAAACTGATGCGGGAATATGAGAAGTTAGAATTAGAAAAAGATACCGTTCAAAACGTAGAATTTGTATCTAATATCACCGTAGACTCTCTTGCTTTTAAGAAAGATTCAAGCTTTTGGCAGTCTGTTCGACCCATTCCATTATCTGAATACGAAATCAAAGGCTATCACAAGATGGACAGCATGGCTGTGGTAAACAAAAAAGAATCTGAAGGAGATACGATTAAAACCAAAGCAGGAAAAGAAAATTTTAAAATTTATGATTTGCTATTAGGCAACACTTACAAAATAGGTGACAAAACACATCTTGAATTGAAACCACTTCTAGCAAGCCTTAATTTCAACACGGTGGAAGGCTATAATTTGTATTATGAGTTGGCCTACACAAAGACTTTCGAGAATAAATCATGGTTGGAAATCGCTCCTCTCGTACGTTATGGCTTTTCTATCAATCAGCTGCAGAGTAAGCTGAAGACTAACTATAAATTTGGCAATGAGAATCTAATCTTAGAAGGCGGAAGGTATGTCTATCAAATCAATCCTGATGAACCAATTTATCCGATTCTGAACTCACTGACTACTTTGATGCTGGAAAGTAACTACATGAAAATCTATCAAAAGGAATTTGTTTCACTGAAATATGCACACAAAATATCAGACAAATATAGAATAGGATTATCAGCAGAATATACTAATAGATTGCCGATGGAAAACCAGACCAGCCATACCTGGTTCAATCAAGAAGACAAAGAATATACACCCAATGCACCCATAAACGCTGAGTTGGGAAACACCACCTTTCTTGAGCATCAGGCTTTTTTGACTGGATTGAGTCTCACGATGAAACCATGGCAGAAGTACTACATTAAAAACAAGGAAAGAGAATCTATCAACCGCTCGTCGCCAGAGATAACGCTGGCGTATGATAATGCCATTCCAATCGGAGATGCTGAGATTTCTTATCACAAAGTGTCTGCGGACGTTACACATGCGCTGGATATTGGTATCAGAGGTCGTCTGAGTTTTAGAGTTGGGGGAGGTGGTTTCCTAGCGAAGGACAGCCTTACTTTCCTGGACTACAACCATTTCATGGGTAACAGAACACCCATTCAGGATGTAGATGTAGTGAAGAGTTATCGTTTGCTACCCTACTACAACTTCAGTACGGATGGTGCCTACTTCAATTTGCTCACCCATTATCAGTTTAGAAAGCTTTTCTGGTCCCGCTTCAAGTTTGCCAGAAAAAGAGGCGTCAAAGAGAGCGTCTTCGTTAATTATTTGGGTACAGATTCAGCTCAGAACTATACTGAAGTTGGTTACAGCATCGATAATATATTTAGGCTATTCAGACTGGAAGGTGTAGCAGCCTTTCAGGATGGCGAGTATGTGGATTGGGGTATTCGGTTTGGTGTTGCTGCTTTCTTGGATGAGATGTTTAATTTTTGAGTGATAGAATCGTCAGATTGAAGCTCTTAACGCCTAATCAATTGCAATATTCTTCTGAAACGCTGTCTCAAATGAAATAGTCGTATCGGTTCCTTCTACACCAGCCAGCGGATGAATCCGACCATAAAGCACATCGCGAAGGTGGCTGTTGTCTTTCGCAAATATTTTAATAATCAGAGCATACTTGCCAGTGATGTTTGAGCATTCCACTATTTCAGGGATTTCCTTGAGTGCAGCGATCAAACTATTCACATATTTCGCGTTGGTTACCTGAATTCTCGTCATGGCCTCCGTCGTGTACCCAAGTACTTTTGGATCGAAGACATAGGTGGCATTTTTGATCACTCCAGATTGCTTGAGTTTATTTACCCGCTGGTGAACCATCGTATTAGAAATCCCTAGTTCACTTGCTAAAGTTGAATAAGGAACACGGGCATTTTCACCCAGTCGACGGAGAATTTTTTTATCTGTATCGTCAAATTGACTGATCATGTTTCGTATGGAGATTGAATAACGTCAAAAATAACTAATATGTCCTTGTAAAAGTTAAAATGATCTAAAAAGTATAAATAATGAATTAAATGGGTTGATATATAATTAATAAAGAAAAATATGACTTCATTTTGCATTCAAATATTTAAGCTATGCAACACGAAGAAATCATCGATATTTTTTGGAAGGAATACGTAAAAACTACACCTTCTGCGGGCAAAATCCATGAGCTATTAGAAGCAAAAGGGGAGAAAATCAGTAATGATCACATCGCTTTCCGTACGTTCAATCACCCAAGCATCAATGTGGAGCAATTGGCTAAACCATTTTTGGCTTGTGGGTATGTGGAAAAAGACGATTATGTTTTTGAAGCAAAAAAATTAAGAGCTAAACATTACGAGCATCCTGATGCAAGAGCTCCTAAAATATTTATCAGTGAATTACTCTTAGAAGAATTTTCTCAAGAACTTCAATACATTGTGTTGAATAAAATCAACCAGATTCCAATGGGTCTGATCGAGACCAATTCAACCATTTTTGCAGGCAGACCTTGGGGAACCATATCTCATGAAACTTATTTGAAATTGAGAGAGGAATCAGAATACGCGGCTTGGATGTATGTTTATGGTTTCTGTGCCAATCATTTTACTATCAACGTAAATCAACTGACGGCCATCGAATCTTTAGAAGAAATGAACAATTTCTTGAAAGAAAATGGTTTTCCGATGAATGTATCAGGTGGTGAAATCAAAGGCTCACCCGAGGCATTACTTGAGCAGGCGAGCATATTAGCTGACAAAAAAGCTATTGAATTTGCCGAGGGATCATTTGAAGTGCCTTCATGTTACTATGAGTTTGCTAGAAGATACAAAGATGCAAGCGGTCAACTTTTCAATGGATTTATCGCAAAGTCTGCCGACAAAATATTTGAAAGCACGAATGCGGCTTCATAAGACAAGACTCCTAAATTAACATTTAACCCAAAATGATAAGTCAGCTCAGGCGCTTCGGCGAGGGCTGACTTTTTTTATACCTAATCGTCATTACCCGATTTATTCGGGTAATCCCTCTCAGATTGCAGATGGCCTGAATACTCCGCCGTCTAACTGTGCAATGACGACACATACTTGCCTTTCTCCTTGATTTTGAGTAACTTATCTACTCCCAAAAATTATTTTATTATGAATCTCATCACAAAAATTGACCAATGGATGGATGCACGATTCGCTCCAGCCTGGTTAGACTTACTTAGAGTCATTCTCGGATTATTTTTATTTATCAAAGGCCTCATTTTTACAGCCAATTTTCAAGTGCTCGCAGACAATGTCCAATCGATGGGCATGGTATATATGGCCGTGATAGCTGCGCATTACATTTATTTAGTGCATGCTGCAGGCGGATTGATGATCGCGCTCGGAGCTTATACTCGAGTGATGTGTGCGCTGAATATACCCATTCTTACTGGTGCAGTCATATTTAATGCTACCCATTTCTTGACCATTGATAGTTTAATGGAATTAGAAATGTCTGCTTTGGTATTATTAGGGTTGATTGTTTACTTCCTATTCGGAGGAGGTCGTTTCTCAGTAGATGAGCTCCGACGTAGAGATGCCAAGCGTAAACAAGAGCTGGCTGGGTTTTAAGCTAACTTCTTTTTATTGTCATTTCGCAATGATTTCGACGTAAGTCGGAAGATTGGAGAAATCTTCTTATTGAGAAGCTGGCTACTTGAAACTCAGAAGATCCCTTCGCAAGCTACGGGATGACTTAAGTGTTAAAAGCCTGTGAGAAACTTTGCATCCCTTAAAAATTCCCCAAATCAGCGATTCTTCTATCTTTACAGGACTGGTAAAGGTTATTAAAAACGTTCGAAAAATTCTTAAATGTGTGGCAGATACGTCATCGTAACTAAAATTAATAAAATTGAGAAGCGCTTTAATGTGGAGGCTTCAGATTCAAGCGGCTACCAGCCGAATGTAAATGTTTCTCATGGGAATATGGCACCAGTGATTACAAATGATAAGCCCAATGAACTTCAGTTTTTTATGTTTGGATTTAGCCCTTCATGGGCATCCAAGCTCACTTATATAGTTAATGCTCGGGCTGAAGGTGATCAAAACAAAGAGAACGACCCGAAGTACAGTGGAGGATTTGGAATCATACGAAAACCCATGTTCAGACAAGCGATACGGTCTACTCGATGTTTGATCCCAGCGGATTGTTTTATCGAAGGGTCGCATCACTATGGATTGTCAAAGCCGTACGCCATTTACAAGCAAAATGGTGATAGACCATTTTCATTTGCTGGCATTTGGGATGAGTGGGTAGATAAATCCACTGGAGAAGTTTTTAAAACTTTTGCTATTATCACGACCATGAGCAATACGGTGACCCAAGCTATTGGCCATCCACGTTCCCCTGTGATGCTTAGCCGAGAGGAAGAGTCCATCTGGCTGTCTAATGACTCAGACCTTAATGAAATTACCACCTTACTTAAACCTTACCCTGGGGATGAGCTAAATGCTTATCCTATTTCAGCGGCCATCAAAAGTCCAACGGCCAATGGAATGGATCTACTAAGGCCTGTGGGGCAAAGACTCTCAAAAGAATATGACTACGAAATTTATAACGTCTTGGAAGTTGAAGGTATGGGAGAGTCAAAAGACAAGAAACGGTTCGAAAGAGGGACTCAAGGCAATTTGTTTGATTGAATTGTCGAATGGATGTTCTGAATGTTGAGTGAGTCACAAAACTTTGCACCCCTCATAACTTCCCCAAATCGCTGATTCGTATATCTTTGCGGCTATGGCAAAAAATGACGATCAGAATCTATTAAAAAAGATCATAGCTCACTCCAAAGAGTATGGTTACGTATTCCCTTCTAGCGAAATATACGATGGCCTCAGTGCTACTTACGACTACGGTCAATATGGTGCAGAATTGAAGAAAAACATTCGGGACTATTGGTGGAAAGCCATGGTGCAAATGAATGAAAACATTGTAGGAATCGATGCCTCTATATTCATGCACCCGACCACGTGGAAGGCTTCCGGTCATGTGGATGCTTTCAACGATCCGATGATTGATAATAAGGATTCTAAAAAGCGATATAGGGCTGATGTGCTGATTGAAGACTTTGTGGCTAAGATTGAGGCTAAAATTGACAAAGAAGTAACAAAGGCAGAAAAGCGATTTGGTGATGCCTTCAATAAAGAAGAATTTTTGTCTACCAACGGCAGAGTCTTAGACAATCAAAAGAAAATTGATACCATCAATGCCCGATTCAAAAAAGATATAGAAGAAGAAAACTTTGATGATCTGAAATTATTGATAGAAGAATTAGGGATCGCGTGTCCAGTTAGTGGATCTAAAAATTGGACGGAAGTCAAACAATTCAATTTGATGTTCTCTACCGAGCTTGGAGCGGTAACCGAGGGAGCGAGCAAAATATACCTAAGACCAGAAACAGCACAAGGCATTTTTGTGAATTATCTCAATGTGCAGAAAACTGGACGATTGAAATTGCCATTTGGAATTGCTCAGACCGGAAAGGCATTTAGAAATGAAATTATAGCACGTCAGTTCATCTTCCGTATGCGTGAATTTGAGCAGATGGAAATGCAGTTTTTCATCAAGCCAGGAACGGAAATGGAATGGTACGAAAACTGGAAAGAAAAAAGAATCAACTGGCATAAGTCCTTAGGGTTAGGCGAGGAAAACTACCGTTTTCACGATCACTTAAATTTGGCACATTATGCCAATGCAGCCTGTGACATTGAATTCAATTTTCCGATGGGCTTCAAGGAGCTAGAAGGGATTCATTCTCGTACAGATTTCGATTTAAAAGCGCACGAAGAGTTTAGTGGCAAGAAATTGCAGTTTTTCGATTCAGAAGAAGAGCGATCTTATGTGCCATATGTGGTGGAGACATCGATTGGGTTAGATCGTATGTTTTTGGCGGTACTGTCTAGTGCGTATACGGAAGAGACATTGGAAGATGGAAGTAGCAGAATAGTGCTTCGTATCCCTCCTGTATTAGCACCTGTGAAAGCAGCCGTTTTACCTTTGGTGAATAAAGACGGTTTACCAGAAAAAGCTCGTGAGATCATGGAAGAACTGAAGTATTCGGTCAATGTCCAAATGGATGTGAAAGATGCTATTGGTAGACGATACAGACGACAAGACGCTATTGGAACTCCTTATTGTATTACGGTAGATCATCAGACTTTGGAAGATGGTATGGTGACCATCCGTGAGAGAGATTCTATGGAGCAACGTAGAGTGTCCGTAGATGAAGTCGTAGCCGAAATAGAAAAAGCAGTAGACTTGAAGCAATTATTGAAAACATTATAATCATTACAGATTAGGACAAGTAAGGCTCGCATTGCGGGCCTTTTTTGTGTCTTCATATTGACCGGGAGAGAGATGTCACCCACGGCAGAACAGTCTACAGTGGACTGCTCTGCTTTCGCGTTAGAAGTGACGTTGATATATCAGAACAAACTTTGCCACCCAACCAATCTTCCTTATCTTTTCTTCATGGATATTCTGTACTTGGTATTAGCGGCGGCTGGCTTGTTTGGATTGGCACTTGTGCTAGCCAATTTGTGGTCGATAGGGGTGGCTTGGCGCAAAGCAAAGAGCTGTGGGTTATCTGTTACATTTGTAGAAGCTCAATCACTTACCAAGTTCTTCGAATTAAAAAATGAGTTCCTTGATGCTTGCGTAAAACTGAAGGCCATAGACCCGAAAATATCAATTAGAGATGTGGTAAGACATCACATGGCTGACGGAGATACGCAGGCGCTGCTGTCGCATTGGAAACAGTTGCAAGCAGAGCAGGCTCCAATCACATTCAAGTCTTTAATTCTCTATGATTTAGCAGGCAAGGATATGGATCAGCTGATTGAGAACCTCAATAGAGAATACGAGCTCATCATATCAGACATTGAAGAGCATGGATTGGATGTTTACTACTATTGTAAATTTAAAATTTCCGGTGACAGCTCTGGATGGATTATACCTGATTTGAATGAATTCAAGAAAACAATTGAAGAGAAAATTAATCTGGCCTTATTGTCAGGAGACCTTTCGAATTTTGAGGCTTTGGCGAATTTTATCAAAGAAGAATACCTCAATGAAAAATTCTGGAATTCACTTTGTCATGGACAGATCATTGATCAACAAATTCGTATAACTAAAGGATGAAAGTCTATTGTTTAACGGGTCTGGGTGCAGATACATCGGTTTTTGATTTACTCAAAATCAATCATACTAAAGTATATATCGAGTGGATACCCACACACCCATGGGAGACTATGAATGCCTATGCCAAAAGGTTATGTGATCAGATTGATCATTCAGAGCCTTTTGTGTTACTCGGCGTTTCTTTCGGAGGCATGCTGGCAGTAGAAATGAATAAATTCATCCAACCAAGGAAAACTATTCTTATTACATCATCAGCTCGAAAAAGCGAAATGCCGCTTTGGATTCAGCTGGTTTCTAAGATCAAATTGAATCGGATAATTCCTTCTTTCTTTTTTGGGTCTAATCCCAGATGGCTGATCTTTTTTTCGGGAGTTAAATCTGAAAGGGGTAAAAAACTAGTGACTAAAATCGTCAATAATTCGGATCGGAAACTAACTAAACTCTTTGTCGACCAAGTACTGACTTGGAACAATGAATGGCTTCCTGAAAATGTAGAAAGAATATATGCCAATCAGGATAAGTTGCTTATCCCCCCGAAGGGGATAGATGGCAGGTTTATAGAAAACGCTGGGCATTTTGCTATTATAGAAAACGTCAAAGAAATATCCGTACTTGTGGATGAGATTTTGTCTGATTTGAATTGATATATTTACCGAATGACTAATTTCATCTTGCTAATCTTACTACAGACTGAGCCTCCTTCTAATGACTCTTTTGATGTGGTGATATTAGCTTTTTTAAGTGTTGCCGTGATTATTTTGGCAGGAATGACCGGGAGAGTGAATATGGGATTTCAAGTGCCAGGGTTTCCTCGGCCTCTATCCGCAAAAAGGAAACAAATCCTAAATAAACATTTCCCTTTTTACAAGCAACTTACTCCTGATAGACGAAAAAGATTCGAGCAAAAAGTGCAATATTTCATCCATGTCAAAGAATTCATTCCAAGACAAATTCCTATAGTAACTGAGGAGATGAAAGTGCTGATTTCGGCCTGTGCAGTTCAATTGACCTTCGGTTACCCAAAGGTGTTTTTAAGTCATTTCAAACGTATTTTGGTCTATCCTGACAATTATTATTCAACCATTAATAAAACCTATCACAAAGGCGAAGTCAATCCTAGATTTAGGACAATCGTACTCTCATGGAAGGCGTTCGTAGAAGGGTATTTCAATCCAATAGACGGGAGGAATTTAGGCTTACATGAGATGGCTCATGCACTTAGATTAGAAAATCTAATTACCAATGCAGAGTTCAATTTTTTGGATGAAGAAGTACTTCAGCATTGGCAATATTTGGCTGATCAGGAAATGGCAAGCATTAAAGAGGGAAATAGCCGAATGTTTAGAGAATATGCAGGAACTGATCCAGATGAGTTTTTTTCGGTAGCCATAGAAAACTTTTTCGAACGCCCCGAAAAATTTAAAAGCCTGATGCCCAATCTCTATGCGATCTTAGTGCTACTTTTGAAGCAAGATCCTTTAAATCCGATTTGAGAATGGCCAAAAGAAAGCCACATGCTGCAAGTATTAGAAATCAAGACACAGCCACTGTCAAGGATGTGATTGATGCTATGCTCAAATCTTATAATCTCAATAAGAAGTTTGACCAGACCACTCTTCTATCTACATGGAACAAAATAATGGGACAGGCCATAGCCAACCGTACATCCAAGTTGGAAGTACGAAACAATGTGCTCATAGTAACGCTCAATTCTGCACCTCTGAAACACGAACTCAATCAATCCCGTCACAAAGTACTTGAACTCTTAGAAAAGGAGTTTGGTAAACCAGTAGTGAGAGATGTGTTGTTTGTATAATCAAATCTAAAATGCCTAAATTGGTTTTAATAAAATTGAAATCTAATCCTCGTGGCTAAGCCTACTATTCTAATCATGTTTTCTGGCGGAGTTGACTCTGCTGGCGTATTGCATGAGTTATTGTCTAACGAAAAATACAAGTCATACGCTCTCATTGTCCACCATATTCATATTTGGAATAGAGAAAATCGAGCACTTGCAGAAGTGGAAGCAGTTAAAAAAATTCTTAATTGTTATATGCAACAAGGGGAACCTCAATTCCTTTTTACACAAAGCACTTTTGACACCAGAGGTTTTGCTCCTTTGAAATCCAATAGATTTCCAATGGATATGGATGTGTGCGCATTTACAGCTTCTCAAATATGTGCAGCTCGACCTGATGTGGTGCATGTCGCTATGGGGAGAACCAAAACTGATGTAGAAGGTGGGGGAGATGGTTTTGAACTAAGAATGCAGAGAGCCCAGGCCATTTTTAAATCTTCGTTAAGCCTCGAAAAACATAAAACAGCGGAATACATTTTTCCCGTCGTTGATTACACCAAACAAGAAATTTGGAATTTTCTACCAGACGAGGTAAGGCAATCAACTTGGTGGTGTAGGCGACCCGTTTATGAGAATAAGGTAGCTAAACCTTGCGGTAATTGTTCTACATGCAAGGAGATGTCAAAAATAATTGATTCTTAGTGGAGAGACTTTTTGAGCACATCAACAAATTCAGCGAGGTTTCAGAAGAAGATTTGAAATTGATTGAAAGTGTGGTTTCGAAAAAAGTGATTCAGAAAAAGGATCACCTTTTAACTACTGGTCATAAGTGCCACCACAAATATTTTATTCTTTCTGGATGTATGCGATCCTATTTTGTAAACAAAAAAGGTGCAGAACAAATCGTCAATTTTGGGATAGAGAATTGGTGGATGACGGACTATGATAGTTTCGTCAACGAGAGCATTTCTCATATCAATATTCAGGCATTAGAAAATTGTGAAGTGTTACGGTTGAGTAAATCGGATTTTGATGATATCGTCTCAATTTCACCGGCACTCAATAATTACTTTCGTGTGATTTTAGAGAAGAGGCATATTGCAGATCAAAGACGAATTCAATACATGTTCAATATGTCCGGGGAGGAAATATTTGATCATTTCAACAACAGCAACCCTGATTTTGTACAACGTATCCCACAATACATGCTGGCTTCCTATCTTGGATTTACTCCGGAATTTCTAAGTAAAATAAGAAAGAAAAAAGCTGAGACCGGTTCTTAAACTACATTAAGAAATACATCCATTTACTTCCAGAGATTTGAGTAATAAATATTTTACTCTAAAATCATTTTAAAAATGGAACGAATAAGTTTTCAAAATACCCCAGATGGATTGTATAATGGACTCTATGCTATGGGGAATTACCTGGATAAGATTGGTCTAGATAAGCAGTTGCAATACTTAGTGGATTATCGTGTTTCTCAGATTAATGAATGCGCTTTTTGTTTGGATATGCATTTCAAAGAAGCAATTGCAGCCGGAGAATCTACTGTACGTCTGAGCATGCTTTCTGCTTGGAGAGATTCAGATAGATTCAGTGAAAAAGAAGCAGTCATTCTTAGATATGCCGAAGCATTGACCTCTCTTCCGAACAACAATATTGATGAGGATATATATGGACCTATGAAAAAGCATTTCGATGACAATGAAATAGCGGCTTGGACATTAGCCATTGTTCGAATCAATTGTTGGAATCGATTGATGAAGGCTTTTAAAACAAAGGCAGGTGAATACAAAGTCGGGCAGTTTGCATGACGAATTGGTCGACTAATTGGGTGGTTGGTCGACCTATTTTTGGCTCTTGTGGTGCGTGACAGTGTATTATTTGTAAAAATGACTATATTCTATCAAGAATAGAAAGTCAATGAAGCAAAAAGACTTAATCGCCCAGCTAGAGCACACCAATGATCGGCTGTGGTCTTACGATACCGAACTGATTTGCACTTATGTGAATTCGAACATGAGTGAGGATTATCTCAGGGCCTTTGGTCGGAGATTGACCATAGGGTTGTATGTTCTCGATAATGTACCAGAACCGATTTTTTCGATTTGGAAAGAAAGATATCAGCGGGCACTTGCTGGGGAACGGTTTACTATTGTAGATCATTTTGAAATAGAAGGTGTCCCTGAGTATGTCGAGGTAAGTTTTAATCCCATCCGTGAGAATGGAAAAATCGTTAGCGTGGCTTGCTCATCTAGGGATATTTCTGTTGGTAAGAGAACCGAACTCAGACTCGAGCAGAGTGAAGCCAATCTACATGCACAGATAGAAAATACCACGGACAGTATATGGTCAGTCAATGACAAGTACGCTTTGGTGACTATGAATTCGGTTTTTAAACGTGAATTTGATCGGGTGTTTCGCAGTGACCTTCATTTGGGAGATGTTATTATTGATTACTTACCTGAACCTCACCGCACGATTTGGAAAGATAGATACGATCGTTCTTTGGCAGGAGAGAAATTTGAATTAGTGGAAACGCACGAATTCGAAAAACCACCAGTTCATATTTCAATTTCTTATAACCCGGTAAGTGTAGAAAACAAAATTGTAGGAGTTGCTTGTTTTACTAGAGATATCACCGCATTAAAGACTTCTGAAGTGGATTTGAAAGGGGCTCTAGCTTCCAGAGACAAACTTTTTTCTGTGATCGCTCACGATTTGCGAGGACCGATTGCTAACATCCTTCAACTGACCAAATTGCTGAAAAAACAAAAAGGTGATATTGAAGTGCACCAAAGTGCCTTGAATTTGCTCGCCAATTCTTCTGCCAGCGTGTATCGTCTATTAGACAATCTGCTCAATTGGGCGCTGTCGCAGCAAGGAATTATAGAGCTTAAACCTGAGAAACATCAGCTTAAGGGTTTGGTTCATTCCGCCATGGAAGCCTATCTGATCAATGCAAATTTGAAAAGGTTGAATGTAAAAGTTGACATCAAGGAAGATCTATTTGTGGTTGCTGATAAATCCACTTTTAGCAGCGTGATTGCTAATCTTTTTAATAATGCCATTAAATACACCAGCAAAGGGGGTACAATTTGTTTTGATGCAATTCCTAATGACGAATTAGTGACTGTTCAGATTAAAGATACTGGTATTGGGATGTCAAAGGAGCAAATCGAATCATTACTCAAAAAGAACTTAATAAAATCTACTTTGGGAACTAAGCACGAAAAAGGCACAGGTTTAGGGCTGGTGCTCACCAAGGAGTTTGTAAAGCTGAATAAAGGTCAATTGAATATAAAAAGTGAGGTAGGTAAAGGATCCATCTTTGAATTTACTGTCCCCACAGCATCATGATTTAGGCCATGGTATGGAAGACGTTCTGTACATCGTCGTCCTCTTCTAATTTTTCTAGCAGTTTATTTACATCCTCTTGCTCTGCTTCAGACAGCTCCTTTGTAGTGGTAGGAATTCTTTCAAATCCAGAGGATAAAATTTCGATGTTGTTTTCTTCAAAATACTTCTGAAGCGAACCGAAATCAGCAAATCCACCATAGACCATCATGCCGTCTTCATCATCAAAAACTTCTTCTGCTCCAAAGTCGATTAACTCCAACTCAAGTTCTTCCGCATCTAGATCAAATGTTTCTTTGTTGAGTCGGAAGTTGCATTGGTGTTCGAACATGAATTCTACAGAGCCAGAGGTACCCAGATTACCATCGCACTTCGTGAAATAGCTTCTTACATTGGCCACAGTTCTGTTGTTATTGTCTGTAGCTGTTTCTACAAGTACCGCAATACCGTGTGGCGCATAGCCTTCGAAAAGTGTTTCCTTAAAGTCGCCTTGAGCCTTATCTGAAGCACGTTTTATGGCTCGCTCTATATTGTCTTTAGGCATGTTGGCTGCCTTAGCATTTTGCATCACAGCACGCAGGCGTGAGTTGGTATTTGGGTCAGGTCCGCCAGCTTTTACAGCAATTACGATGTCCTTACCAATTCGGGTGAATGTCCTTGACATGGCACCCCATCTCTTCAATTTACGTGCTTTTCTAAATTCAAATGCTCTTCCCATTTCTAAAGATATTTTAAGGTTACAAATATAGGAATCAGGATTTAAGATTCAATGCTCTTTTATCTTATAGCTATTGAATTTTGAACCTTAAATCTTGATCTAATCAATTGTCAATTTCACATTCCTTGAACGTGATCCCATGAGATGCTAACTCACTCAAGACTGGTTCGTAAATCTCCTTTTCCGTAGGAATGTGAACACCTTTTGGACTCATTTTTCCCTGCAAAATCAATTGTGCTGAAACTGCCAGTGGCAAGCCCACAGTCTTCGACATGGCAGTACGAACGGCATCTTCGCCTTCTATAGCCATGTAGGATTGAATTTGTTTCAATTCTTTTCCTTCATAATACTCAAACTTGTGCCACATCACAATCATGTCTTTTTCATCTGCTGTGATAGTCCATTTCTTCTTTAAGATATGTTCTAGAATTTGTGCTGGCGTACCTTTTTTCAAACCAACCAATTCATCCTCAAATAGACCGAGCCACTTCAGTTTGTACATTTCATCAGATTCCAAATCTAGATTTAGATAATGAGCCAATTTCAATTCTATAGAATCATCTGGATTAAATGATAAAAAAGAATTGATAAACTGTCTGTGAGTCATTTTATCTACTTCGTGCAATTCATAAGTATCGTCAGTGGCTCCTAGTTGAACAAATACATCCCAAGCTTTACAGTAGCCCACTTGTCTTAAGGTTCCTCTGTAGAGAGTCTTAATATCTTGCAGCTTATAAGCATCCAGATATTTTAAAGAATCTCTGTTTGCATATCCTTCAAAATAGCCATACTCAGGGATGTGAATCACTTCAGTTCTTCTGAATAACTTTTGATAAGGAATATATTTATATCGGCCTTCTTGGATGAATTTAGTATAGCCTTGTCCAGCTAATACTACGTTTCTAGGATTCCATGTGAACTTATACTTCCAAGGATTGTCATCATTGCTTGGAGCTAATAATCCTCCGGTAAAAGTTTCAAATGCTCTCAGTTCATGACCAGCTTCTCTGATTCTATCCAGAACTTTCATGGCAGACATGTGGTCTATACCTGGATCAAGTCCCATTTCCATGATTAATCCAGCATTATTTTTCTCAAATTCTTCGTGGAGCGACTTGATCTCGTCCGTCACGTAGGAGGCAGTGAGCATATTAATGCCATGAGCTGCGCAGATTTTGGCTACATGGATATGAAATGAAGCTGGCATCATAGAGATGACCAGGTCAAACCCTTCTGTCAATTTTTGCTGATGTGCTTCATTGAAAATATCGAAAGCCATGGCTTCACCTCTTGTGCTGCCATTGATTTTATCTTTGGCAAGCGCCTCATCCAAATCTCCTACCACCACTTGCCAGTCGTTCGCATCTGCGTGATCTAGTAAAAATTCAATCAATGTGGAGGAAGATCTTCCTGCACCAAGTACAAGTACTTTTTTCATTATAAGTGTATTATGTTTTGGGTATTCATGCTGTTTTTATGAGCCTTACTAGACCCAAAAAAGAAGCAAATTATTCCATTTTCGAGGCGACTAACAAAACATTTAGTTAAAAAAATAAGTATTAAATTGTCCATCGCACTTTAGTGCATTTAAACCTAGATTTCTAGCCATGGCCAAAAAAGTAACCCAGCAAGTAGAAGCAGAAATATTCGATTATTCGGAGTTGAACGCCAGAGAAAAAACGCTGGTAGACGATGCCAAAGAGGCAGTGGCAAATGCGTATGCACCTTATTCCAATTTTCATGTAGGTGCAGCAGTTTTATTAGCCAGTGGCATCGTGGTGAAAGGTAGCAATCAGGAAAATGCAGCGTATCCCTCTGGCCTCTGTGCAGAACGAGTGGCTATCTTTAGTGCAGGCGCCAATTATCCCAACGAACAAGTGAAGATGATAGCCATAGCTGCCAAGCCTAATGAAGCGCATGATTTCGTAATGGCTTCTTCTTGTGGCAACTGTAGACAAGCCATGATGGAATATGACAGCAAGCAAGAAGAGCCTATCCAGCTGCTTTTTGTGCGTCCTAACAATGAGATTATGAAAACGACGGTGGGAGACTTATTGCCTTTTGGATTTGATTCGAAGAGTTTGAGGGGGTGAAACAAAAAAGCTCCGTATCTCTACGAAGCTTTCTGGGTGAAAGACCGGACTCGAACCGGCGACCTCCTGGACCACAACCAGGCGTTCTAACCAACTGAACTACAATCACCATATTTCATCAACCCTATTGGTTGGTTGACCCCTTAAAAAGGAGTGCAAATTTAGAAATTTGTGTTCTTAAAATCCAAAATTAATTCAGCATTTATTTTCTGTCGAACATTAATCGTTCGCCATTCATGCCTTCGTTCATTTGTCCATTGGCATAAGCCAGATGTCCAGACACAAAAGTATGAGTGATTTTGCTTCTAAATGACTGACCTTCAAATGGGCTCCAGCCGCATTTCGAAAGTACATTTTCTTTTTTTACTAGCCATTTATCTGCTGTATCTACCAACACTAAATCAGCATAGTACCCTTCTCTAATATAGCCTCTATCTTTAACTTCGAATAGAATTGCAGGATTGTGACACATCTTTTCCACCACTCGTTCAATAGATATTTTTCCATTTAGATGATGTTCGAGCATGGCAGGTAAGGCATGTTGAACGAGAGGGCCACCTGATGGACAGTTGAGATAGTCGTTATCTTTCTCTTCAATGGTATGTGGTGCATGGTCCGTGGCAATCACGTCAATTTTGTCATCCAGCATCGCCTGAAAAATGGTATCTCGATCAAAGGCAGTTTTTACCGCAGGATTCCATTTGATCAATCCTCCTTTGGTGTGATAGTCCTCATCAGAAAACCACATGTGATGAATACAAGCTTCAGAAGTAATAAGCTTATCTTTTAGTGGAATAGAATTGTCGAACAGCTCTGTTTCTTTTCCTGTAGAGATATGCAAAACATGAAACTTGGTGTTGTTGGCTTTGGCCAATGCCACTGCTTTAGAAGATGATAGGTAGCAAGCCTCTTCACTTCTAATTAAAGGGTGAGCGGAGAATGGGATTTTACCGTTATACTTCTCTTTGAAAAGTTCCGTATTTCTACGAACGGTAGATTCATCTTCGCAATGCGCCGCTACAATCAGTTCCGCTCTTGAAAATAGTTCGGTCAAAGTCTTTTCATTATCTACGAGCATGTTGCCAGTAGAAGATCCCATGAAAACTTTGATCCCACAGACCTTCTGCCTATTGGTTTTCATCACTTCTTCAATGTTGTCGTTAGAAGCTCCCATGAAAAAGGAGTAATTGGCTAACGACGATTGAGCAGCAATGTCATACTTGTCTTGAAGCAATTTCTGAGTGAGTGCATTCGGAACCGTATTGGGCATTTCCATGAAAGAAGTAATGCCACCAGCAACTGCAGCTCTACTTTCAGTATAAATATCAGCTTTATGCGTTAGTCCAGGCTCTCTGAAATGGACCTGATCATCTATGAGTCCGGGCAGTAAGAATTTGCCGTCAGCATCAATAGTCTCAGCTGTATCATGCGAAAGCCCAAATCCAATTTTTTCTATTCGCTGGTCCTTTATCAACACGTCGTGAGCTAGAATGCTACCTTCATTTACGATTTTAGCGTTTTTGATAAGTGTATATTTGGCCATTCTTCTGATTTTATTCAATGAAAGTCTGATTTGTACAATTGACATCAAGAATCGAGTGAAACTTAATAAATTGCATCACAAAATTAATTGGCTCCTGCTACTAATTGCTATCCATGGCGAATAACATCGAAAATTTCTCAGATTTTAAGTTCAACAAGCAAGTGCTAAACGCTATTGAAGATGCAGGATATGCTTCGCCAACACCTATCCAAAAGAAAGCAATTCCACTGATTTTATCTGGTCACGATGTAATGGGCATCGCACAAACGGGTACCGGAAAGACAGCTGCGTTCGTATTGCCACTACTCATGAAATTGAAATATGCTCAAGGACAAGACCCAAGGGCTTTGATATTAGCACCCACTCGAGAGCTGGCCATTCAGATCAATGAAAACATTAAAAAGTATGCTACCTATGTTGACTTGAGATTCACAGCAGTTTATGGAGGTACTGGTATGAAGGTTCAAGAAGAAAAATTGTCGGAAGGAATAGATATACTGGTGGCTACGCCTGGGCGATTTATGGATTTATACCGCAAAAGAGCATTTGGCACCAAACAATTGAAAACATTGGTCATCGACGAAGCTGATAAAATGATGGATATGGGATTTATGCCTCAGATTCGAAAGATTTTAGAAATTATCCCTGTGAAAAGGCAAAATCTGCTTTTTTCGGCTACCATGTCGGCCATTGTTGAAAATCTATCTGCTGAGTTTTTAGAATTTCCGGAAAAAGTTGAAGTGACTCCGCAATCTTCCACAGTTGATACGATTACTCAGTCTTTGTTTTTGATTCCAAATTTCAAATCAAAAATCAATCTACTAGGCCATTTATTAGAGAATGAAGAACTGAAAAGAGTGATCATTTTTGTGAAGACGAAGGCAAATGCAGATAACATTTTTAAGTTTATAGATCGTAAGGTCACTAAATCTGTAAAAGTGATTCACGGCAACAAAGCTCAAAATACAAGATTAAACTCTATTGATGCCTTTAAAAATGGTGACATTAAAATTTTGGTAGCTACTGATGTAGCGGCTAGAGGCCTTGATGTGAGCATGGTTTCTCATGTGATTAATTTTGACGTGCCATTAATTTATGAAGATTATGTGCATCGAATTGGTCGTACTGGGAGGGCAGAAAATACTGGTATCGCTATTACGTTTGCCAATCGGGCGGAGGAATTCCATATCGAACAAATAGAAAAACTAATAGAAAAGAAAATTGAGATAGAATCAATACCAGCTGAAGTAAATATTGAAAAGACGCCTTTTGTTGAGCAACAAGAACAATTAAGAGAAATTGACTACCGAAAGAAGAAATTGGACCCTACTTATCAGGGGGCATTCCATGATAAAAAAATTAAAAAGTCAAAAGGTTCAAAAAAGAAGCGCTAGAACACATTCCATTCGTCTAAGGAATTGGCTGATTCGTCGAAAAAATATTTTGATTCATAGAATTTAATTCAACAGGATAAAGAAAGAGGTTATAATTGCTACAGAAAGATGGATTAAAAAGTCTTTCTTTCCATAGCTGGTTGAAAAGATCTTGTGGGGAATAGGTACATCGGTACCTAATCCCACAAGTATCGATCCTCATCCTTATCAACTTCAGCTCCAAATCATCACAATAATTCCAGGTAACAAAGTATCATTTTAAGAGAATTAGTTCGTCTTTTTTTGACTTATTCAGATTAGATTTGCGCAAAATTTTCGAAGGAAAATGTATTTGTTTGAATAGCTATAAATCCCGAATTAAAATGATAGCAAATCTTAACGAGCGTACCCATTTTCAGCATAGACATAATGGGCCATCTAATGATGATATTTCGCAGATGTTGGACGCAATTGGAGTCAATTCTGTAGATGATTTAATTGATCAGACTGTACCAGAAAACATCAGAAAAAGAACAAAACTGAATATTCCGGAAGCATTAGATGAGTTTAGCTATGTTAGATCGGTCAAGGAAATAGCTAGTAAAAATAAAGTTTTCAAGTCTTTTATTGGTTTAGGTTATTACAACTGTGTGACGCCAGCAGTCATTCAAAGAAATATTCTGGAAAATCCAGGGTGGTATACTGCTTATACTCCTTATCAGGCAGAAATTGCTCAGGGTAGGTTAGAGGCTTTGGTGAATTTTCAAACCATGGTTTCAGACCTCACAGGAATGGAGATTGCCAATGCATCACTTTTGGATGAAGCTACCGCAGCTGCTGAAGCCATGTCCATGCAGTTTTCATTGAGAAAAAAGGATAAAAAAGCTGCCAATAAATATTTTGTTGACGAAAGAATTTTTCCTCAGACATTAGACGTACTCAAAACCAGAGCTTTGCCAATAGGCATTGAATTGGTTATCGATAAATATGAAAATATTGATATTTCTGAGCCAGATTATTTTGGATTGATTGTACAGTATCCAAACGCAGAAGGAAGTGTAGAAAATTACAAAGAGCTCTTTAGTCTTGCTCAAGAAAACCAAGTGTTTATTACCGCGGCAACAGACCTAATGAGTTTAGTATTACTAACTCCTCCAGGTGAAATGGGCGCGGATGTAGTAGTAGGAACGACGCAGAGATTTGGTGTTCCTATGGGATTTGGAGGCCCACATGCTGGCTTTTTCGCAACAAGAGAAGAATATAAGAGACAAATACCAGGTAGAATTATTGGTGTTTCGCAAGATAGTCATGGCAACAAGGCCTATCGAATGGCGCTGCAAACAAGAGAGCAGCACATCAGAAGAGAAAAAGCTACTTCCAATATCTGTACTGCTCAAGTATTATTGGGTGTGATTGCCGGCGCTTATGCAGTGTATCATGGACCAAATGGATTAAAAAGAATTGCTTCCAGAATCCATGGTTTGGCATTGTTGGCCTGTAAGTATCTGGGTGAAATGGGCTTTGAGCAAGAAAACAAAGTATTTTTTGACACTTTGAAAATCAAAGCCGATGATGTGCTGAAAGAAAAAGTTAGGACTGAAGCAGAATCTAGAGGCATCAATTTCAATTATTATGGCGACGGATCAATAGGTGTTGCATTTGATGAGACGCACACCGTAGATGAGTTGGTAGAGGTGGTTGCTATTTTTGGAAAAATAGGATCTACAGTAATTGATTCTTCATCTGTTATTGAAGCTGCTAATCAGGTAGAAATCAATTTCAACGGAGATTTTGACAGGACATCTTCTTTTATGGAGCATCCAGTGTATCAAAAACATCAATCTGAGCACGAAATGCTTAGATATTTAAAAAGACTAGAAAACAAGGATTTGTCCTTGGCTCACTCTATGATTTCACTGGGGTCTTGTACCATGAAATTAAATGCTACTTCTGAAATGGTTCCAATCACATGGCCAGAGTTTGCACAAATGCATCCTTTTGCACCTGTCAGTCAAACCGATGGCTATAGAGAATTGATCTCTAATTTAACGGAATGGCTGTCTGAGATTACTGGATTTTATACTACCTCCTTACAACCGAATTCAGGAGCGCAAGGAGAGTATGCTGGACTGTTAGTTATTAAGGCTTTTCAAGCAGATAAAGGAGAAAGCCATAGAGATATTACGATTATCCCAACATCTGCGCACGGCACCAATCCTGCCAGTGCGGTTATGGCAGGAAACAAGGTGGTGCTGGTTCAGTGCGACGAGAAAGGCAATATAGACGTAGCCGACCTAAAAGCTAAAGCCGAACAATACAAGGATACACTTTCATCTTTAATGATCACCTATCCATCTACTCACGGCGTATTTGAAGAAAGTGTGATTGAAATCTGCGAAATCATTCATCAAAATGGTGGCCAAGTATATATGGATGGTGCAAATATGAATGCTCAGGTTGGACTCACGAGTCCTGGTCATATAGGCGCTGATGTTTGTCACTTGAATTTGCATAAGACTTTTGCTATCCCTCATGGTGGTGGTGGTCCTGGTATAGGGCCAATTGGTGTAGCCAAGCATTTAGCACCTTACTTGCCAGGAAGTCCATTGGTAGACATTGATAATGGAAAAGCAATAAGTTCAATTTCTGCGGCACCATTTGGTAGTGCTGGTGTATTGCCTATTTCTTATGGTTACGTAGCTATGATGGGGCCTGATGGCTTATTGAATGCCACAAAAATGGCCATTCTAAATGCCAATTACATCAAGTCTAGATTGGAAACAAAGTTCCCTATTCTCTATACTGGAATAAATGGTAGGTGCGCACATGAAATGATCGTGGATTGTAGAGCATTCAAATCATTCGGGATAGAAGTAGAAGATATTGCCAAACGATTGATGGATTATGGATTTCATGCTCCTACTGTTTCTTTTCCTGTAGCTGGTACACTTATGATCGAGCCAACTGAGAGTGAAACTAAAGAGGAATTAGATAGGTTCTGTGATGCTTTATTGCAAATCAGAGAAGAGGTTGAAGCCGTTGAAAATGGAACGATGGATGCCAATGACAATGTATTGAAAAATGCACCACATACTGCAGATTCAGTATTGTCTGATGATTGGAATCATAGCTATTCGAGATCTGAAGCAGCTTATCCACTGGATTATCTAAGAACGAATAAATTTTGGCCTTCTGTGGGTAGAGTAGATAATGCATATGGAGATAGACATTTGTTCTGTAGCTGTATTCCTGTTGAGGAATTTGAAGAAGAAGCTATAGAGGCTTAGAAACTCGGGCAACCGTCTTTTGACAATTGCCATTATAAGTTCAAGTCAAAGCCTAGCTTGGCAAGGTTTTGGCTTGAATTTTACTTAAATTCAATCAATGAAAAAACCTTTACTTCTCCTTTTTATATTCGTTATAGTCAGTTGTTCTTTGCTTATTGGGCAAGGAGCGGTGAATTCTAATGAAGAGAAGACTGCGTTGAATTTTGCTCGTCCAGAAGAAAGCACACTCAATTATAATAGTAAGTTAGTTGCCAAACCCTTGGATTATGAATTGTCCGCTGTGGGGGATCATTCCTTCAAAGTGAAATTCATCAACCAACCTTCTGATTACTTAGATATTAAAATCTATGATGTAATTGGTAATTTGATCCTCAAGGAAAGCGTAAAACAAGCTAAAGACTCAGAATTGGAATATCAATTTGATGAGATCAAATCGAAGATTTTTGTCATCAAAGTCAAATCTGGCAAGGAGAATCTTACAAAAAAGATAAACCTCTAATTTATTTCCTGGTTCGTGCCATCAGTACTGAACTTCACATTCATTTTACGGCTTTTTTTTGCTTATATTGTGTCCGATATTGATACAGTTTTTTGTTCAATATGGAGCGCTTTTATATTAAGCGTATGGCTAAAACATGCTTTGTGTGTTATAGGCATGTATTTTAATAATTGGCACATATTCTGAATAACAAGATTACATAAAAGAAAAAGACCGTGGAAAAAGAACTAGGAAACATACTAATAATTGACGATGATGAAGATGTGCTATTTGCAGCTAAAATGCTGCTAAAGAAACATGCCAAGAATGTCATCATTGAAAAAAACCCAAAGAAGATTCCTTTTTTGATGAACAATGATACTTACGATGTGATTTTGCTGGATATGAATTTCAGTAAAGACATCACCAGTGGTAAGGAAGGGTTCTATTGGTTGGAACAGATATTAGAACGTGATCCTAAAGCCGTGGTGATTTTGATAACCGCATTTGGAGATGTAGAAATGGCTGTTCGTGCCTTGAAAGAGGGAGCAACAGACTTCGTGTTAAAGCCGTGGCAAAATGAAAAATTGTTGGCCACTTTGAATACAGCTGTCAAGTTAAAAAAATCTTACAAAGAAGTAGATCAACTCAAATCGGCTAAAAAGCAACTCGAAGAAGAATTAAACCAACCCTTCAAAGAAATAATAGGTGAAAGTCAAGCGATCAAAGACGTATTTAAGATCATAGAAAAGGTGGCGCAAACGGATGCCAATGTCTTGATCTTGGGTGAAAATGGAACTGGCAAGGAGTTGATTTCAAGAGCCATTCATACGCAATCACTTCGAAAAGACAATGTTTTTGTAGGAGTGGATATGGGAGCGATCACAGAGACACTTTTTGAAAGTGAGCTGTTCGGTCACAAAAAGGGATCGTTTACCGATGCGAAAGAAGACAGAACGGGCCGATTCGAAGTGGCAAATAAGGGTTCGTTATTTCTTGATGAAATAGGTAACCTGAGTTTGCCACTTCAGTCTAAGTTACTTACCGTTATTCAAAATAGGCAGGTGACAAAAATTGGTGCCAATAAGGCTTCTAATATTGATATACGTCTTATATGTGCTACGAACATGCCTATTTATGATATGGTGGAGGAGAGCACTTTTAGGCAGGATTTATTGTATCGTATCAATACGGTTGAAATTCACTTGCCTGCATTAAGAGAACGATTGGATGATATTCCTTTATTGGCGGAGCATTTTGTAAAAACTTATAGTTCAAAGTACAGAAAAAGTGGAAAAAAGATAGGTGCAGCAGCACTTAAAAAATTACAAAAATATCATTGGCCAGGAAATATAAGAGAATTGCAACATGCCATCGAGCGTGCGGTAATTATGAGTGACGAATCTTCATTGTCACCGGATGATTTCTTTTTCTTGAATCATAAACCAGAAGGTCAGACAGATAACGAAGAAAATACTTTTAATCTAGATGAAGTAGAAAGAAATGTAATCAAAAAAGCCATTGATAGACATGATGGCAACATATCGAAAGCAGCCAAGGAACTAGGATTGACAAGAGCATCACTTTATCGCCGATTGGAAAAGCATGGCCTATAGTAATAATTTCAAGCTTAATCTTATCGTACGTGTGCTTTTGATTTTTTGCACGTGCATTTTCTTGGTCAACCTCTTTTATACCGAGTCTTATACGCTTACAAAAGTGCTTGTTTCTTGCCTTTTGGCGTATGAAGTCTATGTGTTGATTAAGTATTTGGACAAAACCAATCGAGAATTGGCGGGATTTCTGAATTCCATTAAATATGACGATTTCACTCATACTTATACCACCAAAAAGTCAGGTACCTCCATGGATGGACTGTATGAGCAGTTCAATAATGTAATTAAAAAGTTTCGTGAGATCAGAGCCGAGAAAGAAGCGCAACACAACTATTTACGAACCATTGTTCAACACGTAGGTATTGGGATTATCACATTCGATAAAAGCGGAGAAATTCAAATTATCAATTCAACAGCAAAATCACTATTAGGAGTAGACCTCATCAAAAATGTGAAACAACTGAGTAGTGTGAGTGAAGAGCTAGTAAATAGTTTGATGGAATTGAAAACGGGTGGTCGCGACCTGATGAAAATCGAGAAGAAGGGAGAAGAAGTTCAATTGGCCATCTATGCTATTGAATTGATGCGAAGGGATGAAGAATTCAAATTGATTTCTATCCAAAACATTAAGAGTGAATTGGAAGAAAAGGAGATGGATGCATGGCAGAATTTGATCCGTGTATTAACACACGAAATCATGAATTCGGTTACGCCCATTTCTTCATTGGCAGCTACGATCGAAACAGAATTAGAATCTCAGATCAATGCTGAAGATTTTAAAATTGAAAATATTTCTAAAGAGGATTTATCTGACTTCCATATGGCTCTTCATACCATTCATAAGCGAAGTGATGGATTGATCAAATTTGTGAGTGACTTCAGAAACTTAACAAGGATTCCTATTCCTCAGTTAGAAGATATTCTGATCTGTGATTTGATTAGACCCATGTTGAATCTGCTCAGATTTGATTTAGAACAAAATGATATCAAGGTAAATCTGGATATAGTTCCTGAACAATTGATGATCAGAGTGGACAAGGAGCAAGTAGAACAAGTACTGATTAATCTGTTGAAAAATGCCATTCAGGCCATGGGCGAAAATGAAGAACTTAAAAAGGCTAAAGAAATTTCAATAAGTGCCGTTGTAGAAAATGATGAACGTATAACAGTCAAAATAAAAGATAACGGAACAGGTATAGATGAGGAGGCATTGAAAAAGGTTTTTATTCCATTCTTTACCACTAAAAAGTCTGGCTCAGGAATTGGCCTCAGTTTATCCAAACAAATTATGCGAAAGCATAACGGAAACATCTCCGTTCAATCTGTAGTTAATGAAGGGACAGAGTTTACACTTACTTTCCCTAGATAGAATTATTTTCAAACTTATCAGTCATGGAAGTATGTACCCTAATTATATTAGTGGTTAGAATACGTTTTCATGGCGATCATTAGCAAAAAAAAGATACCATTTACCATTAGCCAAAAGCTAAGGACCTACTTGCATAAGTACAAGCGGACTATCGCTGTGCCCATCGAATATGAGAGTTTGCTTCGTTACGATAACTCAATTCCATTATATGATTCTCAAGGTGTAGATACACTTTGGGAAACCGTTTTTTATCCGCAATCGGACATGGCTATGATTCATCATGATTTGAAGCAGATATATTCAGAAATCAAAGCGGATGGAGATGTGAGCGTCATGGATCACCTCATGGTGGAGCGTGTCGACATTTGCCAATATGGAAATACAAAGCCTTTTCGAGTCCGGATAGTCAATAGAATCAATGACAATTTTGATTATTTCTACATCAAAAATGCGGATGCATCCAGAATCTATGGATTAGAATTAGAGCATTTGTTGTCTCCTAACAGGATCAATTATGTGGTACATAAAAACACATTGATTGAAGAGCATATAGCGGGTATTCCTGGAGATCAGTTTATCAAAGAATACCTGAAAGACAAGAATTTGAATGAAATTCGTTTAGCTAAGGAGTTTGTAAAGTTCAATGAAAGGTGTTTTGTGAGGCTTCTTGGAGACATGCATTCAAGTAATTTTGTAGTCAATATTATTCCAGATTTCGAACAAATATCTTATCGACTCAAGGCGATAGATTTTGATCAGCAATCGTATGAAGGGAGAAAGAATATATATCTGCCTCAATATTTCAAACAAAATAATGCGCTAATCAATATGGGGCTTAAACACATGACTCCCGAGACTGTACGTCAATATCAAAAAGAGGAGCGGTCGTTGATAGCTAATCGCCTGCGCGTAGCCAGGTATAGAGTGGTTGATTTGATGCGAGCTATGATCGATGATACGATTTCCTTTCCTAAAAATGTATTATCACTAAAAAAAGACCTTGCAGAATTTTATCACGAACCTAAATTTATGAAATGCCGAAATATGGGTGAAATTGTGAAAATGAGTCTTTGGATGGTATTCAAAAAAACAGAAATGTATAATTTTTAAGCATATGAAAAACCTGATTGTTTTATTCCTTATGGTCCTCATAGCTTCCTGTGGAGCAAAAAAAAATGAGCCGGAAGTTGTGTTTGAACAAGACAAAGATGTAAATCTGCCTGCGGAGGGCTTCAATTACGAGGCCTCTGATCCGGAAGCAGTAATTATTGCCGATAAAGTAATGACAGCCATGGGGGGTCGAAAGGCTTGGGATGAGACCCGATATATCACTTGGACTTTCTTTGGCAAAAGAAAACTGTTGTGGGATAAACACACAGGGGATGTTAGGATCGATTATTTAGATAGAAAGGAAAAGCTATTGGTTAATATCAATAGTTTGAATGGAAAGGCATCTGTAGACGGGGAGGAAATAACAGATGCAGATTCTTTGGCAGGCTATTTGAAGAAAGCTAAGAGTATATGGATCAATGACTCCTATTGGTTAGTGATGCCATTCAAGTTGAAAGACGCGGGAGTGTCCTTATATTATTTAGGAAATGACACCACAGCATTGGGCATGGAGTCCTTCGTGCTTCAACTGGCTTTCGAAAATGTAGGCGATACTCCCAACAACATTTATAATGTTTGGGTTGATGCTGAAAGTAATTTAGTGACTCAGTGGGCATTTTTTGAAAACTCGGAGCAGCCGAATCCAAGTTTTATTACTCCTTGGGATGATTATAAAAAATATGGTAATATCATGTTGTCTGGGGGTAGAGGCAAGGGCCAGCTTACAGAAATAAAAGTATTAAACGAAGTACCAGAAAACGCTTTTACTTCGTTCGGAAAAGTGACTATAACGACTAAAAATTTATAAAAATGATTGTATTAAAAAAACTTTCTTTATTTGGATTACTGATTTGCTTGAGCCTGACTGTATGGGCGGAAGACGGAATTTTTATTTTATCTAAAACTAAAACGTTGAAGAGTGGAAGTGTAGCTACATCCGAAATTTACCTGACTGCCGATAAAATGTTAGTGAAAAATTCTGGGTCGGACAATAGTACGATCATTTTCGACGGTAGCTCAGAGGTCTTTACTTTTATAGACAATAAGAAAAAGGAATATTATCAATTTGACAAGGCGACTTTACTTCAGTTAAAGGAACAAATCAAAATGATGGCCAAAATGATGAAACAATTTGCTGCTAACATGCCAGAAGAACAAAAAGCTAAATTCGACCAAATATTGAACCCATCCAATGGCGATTTAATGACTTACAATGCCAATGGTAAAAATGTAAAAATTGGCTCTTGGAATACAGTAGGATATGACGGATTGAACGATGGGAGCAAAGTGCTTCAGATGAATATTGCATCATATGGTACACTAGGCGTAAGTGAGAGTGAATTTGGAGTAATGAAGCAAATGATGAATTATTTCAAAGAAAACCTTCAAGAAGTTGTGGCTTTGTTGCCAACAGGCGGATCGTTTTCTCAGCTCAATTTTGACGAGAAGAGTCCAATATTAAAAGACGGTATTCCTGTAAAAACAATTGCTTATAAAGAGGGCGAAGCCGTCAACGAAAATACTGTGGAAACGTTAGCGAAGAAATCAATATCGTCTGACCAATTCAAGGTACCTGCAGGCTACAAGCAACAGCAAATCAATATGCAGAGCATGGGTAGATAAGCATTATCCATCCTCAAATGAAATTAAAGACAGTCTAATGGCTGTCTTTTTTGTTTCTAAAAGTAAAATTTGGCGGCGAAGCTTAGAGCTTTCAGCTGGACTCTGGTATTGGTCTCTTCTATGGGCGTTCTTCCAGATTGGCTTTCGATTGCAAGTACAAAACTATCTGAACCAGTATAAGCTATTCTGGCATTAAATGAAGAAGTGAGTTTTCCTTGAGTTGAAAATACATTGGTGAGTGTATTGGCATATCCTCCTAAAACAACGGAAACGGGTAAATTAATCCACTTTTTAAAATTTAAAGAAATATTGGCAGCTGTATAATATTGCCACGATGGATCAGATCTTTCAAGCGTTTCGCCATAAGCCAATTGAGCATCTGCATGAAAAGCTATACTGGGACCGATGGCATAGGATGCAGTAAGGCCGCCACCGCCATTCAATGCAGGAACATCTCTAGTCAAATCAGCATAAGGTTTACTTGCTATGAGATCTGCGAAATACTGATTGACATCAACAATACTAGATTCAGTATTGGTCAATTTAAAATAACCTGAAAGCGCAAATTTTTTGGTGTGCTTGATTTTGAAAAGAACCCCGGGTTCAACCGTGATGATAGTATTTACCCCACTAATGAAAATGCTTTGGGCGTTATTTCCAATGCGAGCCGAATAATTGGCATTGACAAAAAAGCAAATCCAATCTTTAACTTTTTGAGTGTATCCAAATTTTAGATTTACAAAAAGTAATTCTCCGGATAGGTTGAAAATAGTAGAATCTCCTGCGGGAACACCATCTGTAGTAAATACTCCGGATTCTCCAAGGCCTAATTCTAAAAAAAATGAAGTATTTGTAAAAGGGGACTTCATCCCTTCGAAATTGGCATATATGTTGTTGTTGAGCATGGGAATCTTCCCTTGTTTTTGCTCAATCTGCGAAAAGGAATGAAGAACTAGTCCTAGATAAAAGAAAAGTATCCAAATCGTCTTTTTCATTTGGTGTTTTCTGTTTTACTTAGAAAAAACCACGTAAGCTTTGTTTCTCCTGTAGTTGATTTTACTCTTGGGACATTCCCAAAGGGTAATTCTAATCCGCTTGACATATTGACCAAGCCCTGCGTATACATCAGATCGATGGAGAATCGAGATTTTTTTATTTTGAATATATAACCCAATCCAAATATCGCCGAGTAATTAATATTAGTAATGTATGAGCCAATGTCAATGTCTTCTCCTGTCTTTAATTCGTTTAAATTGGATTTTAAATTGAAAGCAGACTCTATTCCAGCCATAAATTGCCAGCGTTTGTTATCAGAAATCAGTTTGAGAAGAATTGGAAGAGCAAAGTAATCAAACTCTAATACGGAAATATCTACTAATCTAGGAACCGAAGGCTCTTCTATCCCCTGATCTATTTGATCGTAATACTCTTCATTTTCTTCATACACTGTTCCAGCTATATTTTTATAACCAGGAATAGCTGTGAGGTAGACATCTTCTTTTATTGGGATATCAAGAACTAGGCCTACAGACATAGAACTATGCATTCGAAACCCCACATCGAACAGCTTTTTTACTCGATCCCCTTCAAATTGATTGGTTACTGAACCAACATAAAGACCAATTGCTTTTTGGCTATAAGCTGAATTTGCCATGAATAATATGGAAATTAATGAAGCCAGATAAACCATTCGATCTTTCATCAATTCAAATATAAAGATCAGAATGAGATAGGAGCATGAATTTCAAATTGAATAGAAAGAATATTATCATTTCCATTTTTATTCCCCCAGATTCCCAAGTTATCTAAGTAGTCCGTAATTGGATTGATAAACCCAAATTGGATTCCAAAAGCAAAATCGTTAGGCAGATAGTACTTAGCTCCAAGTTGAGTGGGTAGTTGGATGATCATGTTACGATAACTCTCGCCTATGGGTCTGGTATCAGGTTGGTCTATCAGATCGTTGTCATATTGATCTTTAGGATTAAATCGAAATAATCCTATGCCTTGTGAAATATATACCTTTAGTTGTTCTCTATGCACAAAGTTGTACTGAGCTTCATAGTTCAGCCCAAAGAAACTGGTTTTAAAATAGGTGTTTGGAGTGGCAGTAATTCCAGTATTGTCTGTCGTGGTGTAATCTAGCTCCTGTCCTGAAATAGAACCAATCGCAACCTTGATATTGCCATTTAGTTTTTTGTCTTTGTTCAACTTGAGGCCAAAGTTGAATAGCAATGATCCGCTAGAGTAAGCACTTCCAAGGTCACCACTGTAGAAAGCCGGTCCTATACCCACATGAATTTCTTTTCTTTTTCGCTGAAGTGAGTCCTGAGATTGACTTTCATAGCTGGCTAAGAGACAGCCAATGAGTAAGAAGAGAAAAAATCTATTTTTCATAGTAAAAAAATAACCACGCCATATGAACAGCGTGGTTACTAAAATAAATATTGTATTTCGAATTAAATAATTTTACAAATCAGTCAAGTCGAATGATTCCATAAAGGCAGTGGTAAACTGTCCAGATTTGTAAACCTCATCATCCATTAATTTGATATGAAAAGGGATTGTAGTTTTTATTCCCTCAATTACAAATTCACTCAATGCTCTTTTCATCCTTACTATGGCTTCTTCTCTTGTTTGAGCAGAAACAATCAGCTTGGCAATCATAGAGTCATAGTTTGGCGGAATGGTGTATCCAGCATATACATGACTATCTACCCGTACACCATGTCCTCCAGGCATGTGGAGGTGAGTGATTTTTCCTGGTGAAGGACGGAAATCTTTCGCAGGATCCTCTGCATTGATTCTGCATTCGATCGCGTGAAGCTGTGGAAAATAATTTTTTCCAGAAATTTTGATTCCTGCAGCTACTTTGATTTGCTCTTTGATCAAGTCAAAATCAGTTACTTCTTCAGTAATTGGATGCTCTACCTGGATACGAGTATTCATTTCCATGAAAAAGAAGTCTCCATGCTTGTCCAGAAGAAATTCTACAGTTCCTGCTCCTTCGTATTTAATGGCTTCTGCTCCTAAGATGGCAGCTTTACCCATCTCTTCACGCAGCTTTTGAGTCATTTTTTTAGCCGGGGAAGGTGTTTCTTCAGTCAGCTTCTGATGTCTTCTCTGAATCGAACAGTCACGCTCTGACAAGTGACAAGCACGTCCATTGCTATCGCCAATGATCTGAATTTCTACATGGCGCGGTTCCTCAACGAATTTCTCAAGGTACATGCCATCGTTCCCGAAGGCCGCTTTGGACTCTTGTCGAGCATCATCCCAAGCTTTTTGAAATCCACTTTCTTCCTTCACTATTCTCATACCTCGTCCACCACCTCCGGCCGTAGCTTTTAGGATCACAGGATATTTGATCTTCTTAGCGATTTTCTTTCCTTCTTCTACAGAACTTAACAGTCCTTCCGAACCAGGAATGGTTGGAACGCCAGCTTTTTTCATGGTGTCCTTGGCAGTAGCCTTGTCACCCATGTTGTTGATCATATCTGCACTTGCACCAATAAACTTGATGTTGTACTCTTCACAAAGTTGTGAGAATTCGGCATTTTCTGAGAGGAAACCAAATCCAGGATGAATCGCATCAGCATTGGTAATTTCCGCAGCCGAAATGATGGTTTTCATATTCAAGTAAGAGTCCTTACTTGGTGGAGGACCGATACATACGGCTTCGTCGGCAAATTTGACGTGCAAACTTTCTTTGTCGGCTGTAGAGTAGATAGCTACAGTGCTAATACCCATTTCACGACAAGTTCGAATGATTCTTAATGCAATTTCGCCTCTATTGGCTATTAATATTTTTTTAAACACGTGTCAGTCTTTAATTTCTACAAATCAATTATGACGGGTCAACCAAAAATAATGGCTGATCGTATTCTACTGGTTGAGAATCGTCTACTAGAACTTTTACAATTGTTCCTGATACTTCAGATTCGATCTCATTAAAAAGCTTCATTGCCTCAACGATACATACCGTAGAGCCAGCAGATACTTTGTCACCTACGTTTACAAATGCTGGAGATTCAGGATTTGCAGATCTGTAGAAAGTACCAATCATAGGTGATTTGATTTCAACATGATTGCCTGCAGGAGCACTGTCTGCAGCAGGAGCGGTAGGAGCAGCAGCGGCTGGTGCTGGTGCGGCAGCTACCGGAGCGGCAACTGGTGCAGGAGCAGCAGCTCTTTCTACTATCTGAGTATCATTGCTTCTCTTGATATTAACTTTGAATTCTTCCGTTTCTATCTTTACTTCTTCCAGCCCTGAACTTGACAAGAAGTCTATCAATTCTTTGATTTCTTTTACCTTCATCTGCTAAGTGTTTATTCGTTTATGTCAGTTCAAACAAAGTTCAAACTCTATCAATTAGTTAGTGATGTTTATGGAACTTACTTGTTCCAAATTATTTCTATAGTTAAAATTAAAGAGAATCACTTGATTTAAAAATTGGGTGACGCTCATAAAAAAAGAGTAAGAATTACTTCTTTACTCTTTCTACATAATTTCCTGTTTTACTTTCTACTTTTATGATGTCTCCCTGGTTTACAAAAAGAGGAACCTGAATAGAGGCCCCCGTTTCAGTAGTTGCCGGTTTAGAGGCATTGGTAGCAGTGTCTCCTTTCAAGCCTGGTTCTGTGTATGTGATTTCCATGATCACATGATTTGGTAATTCACAACCAAGGATTTGCTCTTCTTCAGCATGAAAGATGATTTCTACCTGTTCGCCATCTTTCAAGAATTGAGGGGCATCTATAAGAGCTTCCTCAATATTGACTTGCTCGTAGGTGTCATTATCCATGAAGTTGTATCCCAAATCGTCTTTATAAAGAAATTGATAATTTCTTCTTTCGATTCGAGCAGTATTCACTTTGTGCCCGGAGGTGAATGTATTGTCAATAACTTTACCAGTTTTGACGTTTTTTAATTTTGTACGGACAAAGGCAGGGCCTTTGCCTGGTTTTACATGCTGAAATTCGATGATGAAATACAAACCGTGGTTGTATTCAATGCACATCCCATTTTTAAAGTCAGCGGTTGAAGCCATTTTCTTACTTTTTAAATGTTGTCTTATTTAGAATCGTATGCCCACTTTAAATAAATGGATCCCCAGGTGAATCCGCCACCGAATGCAGCAAGGATTACATTATCACCTTTTTTTAATTGTTTTTCGTAGTCCCAGAGACAAAGTGGAAGTGTTCCACTGGTCGTGTTGCCGTATTTTTCAATATTGAGCATCACCTTGTCTTCATTTACCTCCATTCGACGGGCAGTGGCATCAATAATTCTTTTGTTCGCTTGATGCGGAACCAACCAGGCAATGTCATCGCCTGTTAAATTATTTTTTTCCATGATTTCAGCTGCAATATCCGCCATGTTTGTAACGGCAAATTTAAAAACGGCAGAACCTTCTTGTACAGCGAAATGCTTATCTGCTTGAACGCTTTCCACAGTAGCAGGCATACGGCTACCACCTCCTGGCATTTGTAGGTACTGAGCGCCTGAACCGTCGGATCTTAGGATAGAATCCATTAAACCTACATCCTCAGTAGTGGGCTCTAGTAAAACTGCTCCACCACCGTCACCAAAAATTATACAAGTAGCTCGATCTTTATAATTTACTATGGAGGACATTTTGTCCGCTCCTATGATTAATACTTTCTTGTACTTGCCTGTTTCAATGAATTGCGACCCTGTTGTAAGAGCGTAAAGAAAACCAGAGCAAGCCGCTGAGATGTCGTAACTGAATGAATTGATGGCGCCAAGTTCATCAGCTATGATGTTTGCCGTAGCTGGAAAGGGCATATCAGGTGTTACAGTAGCACAAATGATAAGATCAATATCTTCAGGCTTCGTGTTGGTCTTTTCCAGAAGAGCTTTAGATGCTTTGACACCCATTACAGAAGTTCCTTGTCCTTCTCCTTTCAATATGCGTCTCTCCTTGATGCCTGTTCGAGTGGTTATCCATTCGTCGTTTGTATCAACGATGGTTTCCAATTCCTTATTCGTAAGTACGTAATCAGGAACGTAACCATGAACACCTGTAATTGCTGCTCTTATTTTAGTCATTTGAAATGTTTATTCTTTTGAACTGGTCAGTCTATTTGGCAAATAGCCAAAAACGTTGGCAATTTAATGAATTAATTGACTTTTGGTAGCCAGAATCGACTATCAAAATAGTATGCGTGCATAACTGATATAAAACACAGAAAGTCTGCTTGAAAAGCAGACTTCATATTTTTTATAAAAGTTCAAAAGAAATATTAAGCTAATACTTCTTTTTCTATCACTACCTTGCCTTTGTAGTACAATTTGCCTTCGTGCCAGTAAGCTCTGTGTGGTAAATGTGCTTCACCAGTTGTAGCGCAAACTACATAGTTTTTAGCTTCTGCTTTGTAGTGCGTTCTTCTCTTGTCTCTTCTCTGCTTCGAGGTTTTACGCTTTGGATGTGCCATCTTTCTTTTATTTTAATTCTTTAAATCCTTAATATTTTTCAGCGCAGCCCATCTTGGGTCTATCGCGTCCGTATCATCTTTTTCGTCGGTGTTTTCATCTTCAGATGTGTAGACCAACGTTACTTCTTCCTCTTCGTCCTCCTCTTCATCTTGAAAGTCGGGGTGGATCTTTTTCATCGGAACAGCTACTGTCAAGTATTCGTAAATATTTGATTCTACGTTGATACTCTCTTGTGTGCTTGGTATGATCAAAAGATCATCTCTGCTGTCGTCGAATTCCTCACCGTACTTGACGATCAAGTTTTCTTCAATATTGAGGGGATAATCAAATGACTTGAGACTTCTGTCGCAAATCAATTCAATCACTCCTTCAATTTTAAAATCTATTGAAATTAGTGTTTCTTTTTTTTCTAAAATCACGGTACACTTTCCATGACCGGACTCAATTACACTTTCTTCAATATTTTCAAAGAGCTTCTTGTCAAACTCAAAATCAAATTCATGAACCCCTAATTTGAGCCCATAGATATCAATTTTATATAGTCTGTTTCCTTTCATTTTTCCTTATATAGGAAATGAGTGCGCAAATTTAGATATATATTGTTAATAATTAAAATCTTATCTAGAAATTTGAAAGGAAATAATAAGTACTGAGAAATGCCAGAGACTATGCATAAGGATCTTAATCAATTTACACAACGGTTTGAACCAGATCTCCTAGCTGAAATCAATTCATTAGGACAAATAAAAAAATTTAAGGCAGGTAAAGTGTTGATTGATTTTGGATCCAATGTGAAAAGTATTCCATTATTATTATCTGGATCAATAAAGATCATAAGGGAAGATCCAAATGGAAATGAACTTTTTTTATACTTTCTTGGAGGAGGTGATACCTGCGCGATGAGTCTGACCTGTTGCATGAGTCATAAAAAGAGTGAAATTAAGGCCATTGCAGAGGAGGATACGGAGGTGATTATGGTTCCACTTGAATATATGGATGGATGGATGAAATATGCTACATGGAGGCAGTTTGTGTTTGGTTCTTACAATGAACGATTCGAAGAAATGCTTCAAGCTGTGGATTCACTTGCATTTATGAAGTTGGATGAACGGTTGATGAATTATTTGTTGGATTGTAAACAAAGTGCTGGGGATTTTGCTATTAATAAAACCCATCAGCAAATAGCAAAGGATTTAAATACTTCTAGAGTGGTTATATCACGCTTACTCAAAAAACTTGAATTGGAAGATAAAATCGAGTTGCATCGGAATAAAATCGAGATTTTATAAGCGTAACAATAGTTACAAATTACGCTAAACGAATCCATTACATTTGCAGATAGTATTAGAACGCATAGATGAGTAACATATTTCCATTTCTTAAATCACTCAATAATTATAACAAGGCAAAATTTAGGCTTGACATATCAGCTGGTTTAGTAGTAGGCGTCATGTTGATTCCGCAGGGAATGGCCTATGCCATGATCGCTGGGTTACCGCCTGTGTATGGATTGTATACCGCTATTTTTCCTTCGCTTTTATATACTTTTTTTGGAACCTCTCGGCACGTGTCTGTTGGCCCAGTAGCCATGGACTCCCTGATCTTGTTTGCAGGAGTGAGTACTATAGCTGTCGTTGGGACCGATCAATATATAGGGTGGGTAATTGCAATTAGTTTCATGGTCGGACTCTTACAGTTTTCCTTTGGCGTGTTGCGGCTAGGCTTTTTGGCCAATTTTTTATCAAAGCCAGTTATACTAGGATTTACTTTTGCAGCGGCAGTTTTGATTTCAATCAAGCAATTGAAATACTTATTGCAAATCAACCCTGATCAATACACTAATATTTTTACCGAATTGCTATTCTATATCTCTCATATTGGCGAAGTACATATGGCAACGTTTTCACTTTCGGTTAGTGCAGTGATATTGTTAGTTGTTGGTAAAAAAATTCGCCCAAAATTTCCTACTAGTTTATTGGTTGTTGTCCTGGGCATTTTGTCTTCTTACTTCTTAGATTTTAGTCAACTAGGAATTGAAGTTGTCGGAATAATGCCTACAGGATTTCCAGCTTTTTCATTGCCTGCATGGGAGGGTTTGCCTTGGAAACCGGCTGCATCGATTGCATTTACACTGGCACTTATGGGTTTTGTAGAAATTTATTCTATAGGTCAACGGCTTCAAGACAAACACAAATCAGAATATGAAATAGATCCCAATAGGGAGTTAGTTAGTATTGGATTGGGCAATATGGTTGGCTCTTTTTTCAAATCATTTCCAGCGACTGCTGGATTCAGCCGATCCGCAGTAAATGAGTCTTCAGGTGCTCAAACTGGAGTTGCAGCATTGATTTCTATTTTAGTTGTGATACTTACTTTGTTTTTTTTAATGCCTGTTTTTCAATACTTACCAAATGCGATATTGGGTGCAATTATTTTCGTTGCCATATTAGGATTGATTGATACAAAGCTTGCATATAAATTATGGAGAAATGATAGACATGATTTCTTCATGTTTGTTTCATCCATATTGGGCACATTGGTTTTTGGAATTGAATATGGTATTGGTTTAGGTATTGTATTGTCATTATTAGTTCTTATTTACAAAACCTCTACGCCACACATGGCAGTTTTAGGTAGAGTGGTAGGCACATCCTATTTTAGAAATCTGGAGCGCTTCGATTCTGCAGTTGATGATGAATTCGTAAGTATTTTACGATTTGATGCTCGATTATTTTTTGCGAATGTTAGATCGTTAAAATCCAAGGTAGAAGATCTGGTAAAGAAAAAACCAGCTATGAGGAAATTTGTTTTAGATGCACAAAGCATGATCGATATGGACTCTAGTGGAATGGATGGTTTGGAAGATATCATAGATTATTTGAACCAGAAAAACATAGAGTTTCATATGGTAAATATTATTGGCCCAGTGCGTGATAAATTGTTTAATTCCAGATTGATTGAAAAGATTGGGTTAGCTTTTGTTCATGACTGTATTTCCGATGCCATCAACGAAGGTGCTGATGAAACCAAGTTGACCTATCAAACCAATTTGAATAAATAATCATTCATTGATCAAAGAGATGGCAGATCTAATTTCATCTCGAAGCGAATGAAGGTACTCTGGTAGATATTCTTGATTCATATCAAGCAACCAAAAATCTCCATTCGGAAGCTCCAAATAGATTCCGCCTCCATCTGCAGCATCTGGAGCTCCTATTATAGTTGCTTTTTCATTGAGTAATTCGGAAGGAATTTCAATTTTCGATTCTTTCAATCGCTCAAATATGGATTGATCAAGTTTGATGAATTCACTTTCATAAACGCTTTGACTGCTAGGGTATAAGTCATTTGCGTCTTCAAATATAGCATTTGGAGTGAGTTTGAATATTTCAATACATTCTTCACCTAAACAAAAACCATAGAAATGTCCGAAAATAATATATTCGGCATCTGCTTTGGTTAATGCATCTTCAATTGGAATAGCAGACTGATCATTACAAGATGTTATAAAGATTACGATTAAAAAAAATGCAGCTAAGGATTTCATGATTTGTATCTTATTTTTACTAAGACACATTTGTTGATCTAATGGTTGGAAACTTGATAATGATTTTAAATATTAGAACAGTTTTTTATTATAAAGTGATTTTCTAATGAAGTATATCTTACTTTTTTTTATTACTCTGGTTTTCTTCGGGAGTGCGGTCGGACAATCTCGAGCTGAAAAAAAGAAGTCAAAAAAGGAACAAAAGGCAAAATCTTTTGCAGAGGTGAAAGAGTTTTTTGAGAATGGAGAATTCCAGTTTGTGGCAGAATGGGCAGATACTCAAAAAGGCCGTAGAGTGAATTTAATTTCAAACCCTAATTCATTTTCAAAAAAGGAAAATAAAATCAATGCAAATTTACCCTATTTCGGAGTTGTGCAAGTGGCTACAATGGACGGAGATGCAGGAATAAGTATTGAGAATGAATCGCCTCATGAAGAGGACGTAAAGTACAACGACAAGAAATTTAGGATTATCTATAAATTTAATGTCAAGTCTTCTCGGGGAGGAGAAATACTAAGTTGCATCTTCACTATTCATTTTAATAAGAGTGCTTCACTTTCTATTAGAAGCTCTCAGAGAAATCAGATTTCTTATACTGGGGAAATCTCCCCGTTCAACTAATTTAAAACTTGCGGTATTATTTTTTGATCGAAAATCAAATTTAGGACATAGGGATATATGTAATTGGATTATTCTAATGCGTATCTAAAATCTATCGAATATAAATCCTCATTCATCGATTCCATTCACCTGAAGTAAGAAAAAATTTACTGATTTGTATAGGTAGCCAGATTGGTATTATGAGAAATGCTTTAGGACACTTTTGAATTTCAGTATATGAAAACCTTAATCACCTTTTTGATATTAAGCTTAGTGCTTGTTTTGAATACCAAGGGTCAATTTTATTCTGGCAAATTCGAAAGTGTACCTGTGCTTGAGGATTTTGATCATTTTGTTGTACATCAGCATCCTCATCATCATAAATATGGAGGAACCCTTGATGTAAAGGCTTTTGTAAAATCAGGAGAATTGTGGCATAGTACCGCAGAGCCAGTTGATGAGGAAACAGCAAAAGTGTTTATTGAAAAATTTGGACAGGGACTTGATATTTTGTCTGTCTATGAACTAGATATTGAATTAGACGGTGAGGTATGGGAGTTTTTCATGTTGGGATATGAGAATGAATACAAGAAGGCCAGTTTTGTGGTCGTAGAAGAAATATTTGACGATATATATGACAGTGAGCCAGTGGAAGTACATACTTTCCATTGGGACAGAAGCACTGCAAAGAGATAGCTGATTTTGGAATTTAGTGGATTAATGCTTCGTGTTTGACGGCACACTTGCAAGAATTTGCAATGAAGCACATTTGATTGGCCTTGTGGTGTAACTGCAAGGCCAATTCTTTTTTTTGAGGGTCTGAGATAGTAACTTCTGGCTTTAAAATTACTTCGATAAAAGCTCCACTACCATCTTTGTATTCTTCCATTTCTCCAATGGCCTCATCTCGATAGTCTATGACAATAATTCCTTCCTCTGAACATAGATGTAAATACCAAAGCATGTGACAGCTACTTAAAGAGAATAAAAACAATTCTTCTGGATTGTATCTGCTCGGATTTCCCATGAATGCTGGGTCAGAAGAACCTGCTATCACTGGTTTGCCTTCTACCCGAATGTTGTAGGATCGATCATAAGATTTATAATTTTTAGTTCCTTCTCCACGGTTTCCTGTCCAGATCAGTGAACTTTGATAGGAATGTATTTTAGCCATTGATTTGAATTGTCTAGCCCTAAAAAAAGCCCTATGAAATTATAGGGCTTGTAGTGATATTTTATTCGGGTGTTTTTTCGTCTGGAAATTCTTCTTTGAAATTGACCCAGAATTCCTCGAGAGTAGACTTCATATCTTTTCTTAAGTATATCAGCCCAAATAAATTGGGGAGTGTCATTACAGCTATCGTAATAGCTGAAAGCGTCCAAATGATCGTAGTATCTGTGAATGCCGCAAAGAAAAAGGCGACTACATATACTATTCTATAGTACTTTACAGAACCACTTCCCCATAAAAAGGTCATCGCTCGATCTCCGTAATAGGACCATGAGATCGCTGTGCTAAAAGCAAATAGTAAGAGTCCTATGGATACAATATATTGTCCCCAATCCCCAAAGAAACCTCTAGTAAATGCAATTGTTGTAAGCGGGGCGCTATGAACTAACGACTTTCCAGTAAAGGTTACATTGAGGTCACTTGGCTTTCCATTCAGAATATTGACCTTACCCGTAAAAAGTTGGCCATCTTTAAAGATTTTAACTTCTTCAGCCAAAGACCTTGCATGAATGATAGTGATATCATTTTCTATGATTCCATTGTTAACTTCCAGGTTTCCTGAAAATTCAGGAAGCAAAGTCTCACCTGAGATATGGCCATATAAGCTTTCTACCCCTTCATCTGTTTGATCAGTAAATTCTGAACCGACTAGAATACTCATATCGGAAACCTGAAAATCATTGACGTGTTTTTCATTCCAAACTCCGGAAGAGAGCAATACAAGGCCTGTAATGGAACAAATGATAATGGTATCAATGAAAGGTTCTAAAATGGCAACCATGCCTTCTGAAACAGGTTCGTGACCTTTTGCAGATGCATGGGCGATAGGAGCGCTACCTTGACCAGCCTCGTTAGAGAATAACCCTCTATTTACACCTCGATTGAATGCGAAGGCTATGGATGCGCCAATAAAACCACCTGATGCAGCTGAGCCTGAAAACAAATCGGCAAAAATTGAAACGAACGAAGATCCGATATTTTCAATATTAAAGAGGATAACTGCAAATGCTCCAATAAAGTAGATAAGAGCCATGCCAGGGACAAGTTTTTCAGTAACTGCGGCAATTCTTTTAATTCCTCCAATGATAACAATGGCTAATAAAAACGCTAATACTCCACCTGTAACAATATGGTCAATGTCGAATGTGGCATTTAGCGAATTAGCAATACTATTAACCTGTGGTAAACTCCCTGTGCCAAATGAAGATAAAACAGTGGCAATAGCGAATGCCGCGGCCAACCATTTCATATTCATCTTATTTTTCATGAAATACATAGGGCCTCCTGCCATCGTTCCATCAGCAGTTTTCTCTCTGTATTTATGCGAAAGTGTAACTTCAACGAATTTGGTACACATACCCAATGCCGCAGTAACAAGCATCCAAAACAGAGCGGCTGGCCCTCCAATATGTATGGCCAGCGCTACTCCAGCAATGTTTCCAGTACCTACTGTACCAGATAGCGCTGTTGCTAGTGCTTGAAAGTGGGAGGTATCGCCTTCATCATCTGATTTATCGAATTTGCCTTTGACTACCTTAATAGCAAAGCCGAAATACCTAATCTGAGGAAATTTGAGGTAGATGGTAAAAAACAGCCCGGTTCCGAGCAGCGCATATGGAAACCAAATGGCACTTCCAATAAAACTGTCAATGAGGAGTAAAAATTCGTTGAGTTGCTGCATAAGCCGGGGTTAATTAATTTTTAGTTAGTTGTGACCGACAAAAATATAAAAACTGACAAGGAATAAAACTGGAAGGGACTATATTATATGACTGGCAAAAAAATACCTCCAGACCGTTTGGTCGGGAGGTTCTCACTAGCTCCACCTGTAACTTAAGAGCTATAAAATCACTTAACGCTCACCAAGGGTTCATTTCAATCAAACAAATAAAGTAATGGTGAGCAAATACATAAGTATTGAAAATACTAGCTTTAAGATTTTCATGCTTCATTAATTTATACTTAAGTAAGATTAGCCATTTACTAAGATTAATGTAATACCTAATAGTAGGTATATTGAGGCCATTTCTACTTAGAATAGCGAAAACCATCAATCATGCCTTCTTGTATGGCATATTTGGTAAGACCAATTAATGATTTGGTTTTTAATTTCTTCCCAATGTGCTTTCGATGTGTATCAACGGTTCGAACACTGATTTCCAATTTTTCAGCAATTTCCTGCGAAGAACATTCATTGACTATCAATGCTAAAACTTCTTTTTCTCTTTCAGATAATTTCATTGGGCATTGTTGTGACTGACAATCAAATATTGCTTGTTATTAATCTCCATACAATCCGTATTGGTAGGGATATTTGGATGAAATTTGAATTTCCAACTGTCATATTTTGAAATCGTTTTAGTTTTACGATAATCTTATGGAAGCACTACTTCATTTAAAACAAAAAGTAAATGAACTGTCAGAGATGACAGGCGAGGAATGGTTGGATTTTTCTTCTAGATGGAAACCTTGGAACGTGAGCAGGGGGAATTATATCATTCAGACAGGCCAAGTAGAAAAATATTTTTACTTTGTTCATGATGGGGTGCTCAGAGCATTTTTGTTAAATAATGGAGCAGATATAAGTGTTGGATTTACATACAAGGGTGATTTTACTGGAGCTTATGACTCGTTTCTTGAGCAACAAGCAGCCGATTGGAGTATTCAAGCCACTACTCCTGCCGCATTACTAAGAATAGGATATACGGATCTTATGGCGATGTTTGATCGTTACAAATCTGTAGAACGCTGGGGAAGGTTGTTTAACGCTCGGGCGCTGATTGGAATGGCCAGACGACAAGTGGAGGTGCGTAGTTTTTCAGCCGAAGAGCGATTTGATCGTCTATTCGAACAAAGCCCGCACATCTTCCAATTGGTATCACAAAAACATCTGGCATCTTATGTTGGAATGACGCCTGAGACTTTTAGTCGGATGAGGAAACAACGTTTAGAAAAAGAATAAGTGCTGAAATTTTTCTTGATCTAGATCAATTTTTGATCCAAATCCACCGATTACCTTTACAAAAAAAACTCAAAATGGACAAAATAGAATTAATTGATTCACTTATTGAAGATACCCAAGAGGTAAAAGAGGAGGCCACACGATTTGCTTCTTTGGATCAGGAGGAATTGAATTTCAAACCTAGTCCTGAGCAGTGGAGTGTGTTGGAATGCATAGAACATCTCAACATTGCAGATGCACACTACATTGCCCAATTCGACAAAAAACTGAATACTGCTCCAGTATCGAATAATCAGGACTTCAAGCCAGGCTGGATGGGAAATTATTTTGTAATGAGTATCAAACCTAAAGAAGACGGTACGATTCCGTCTCCTATGAAAACGTTGAAAAAATTCCGCCCTGAGGTGAACGTGCAATATGATACCCTTTCAAAATTTTTGGAAGATCAGGATCACTTGATAGGTGCGCTAGAGAAGAGTAAGTCGTTGGATTTGAATAAACTTAAAATCACATCTGCGATTGGGCCTATTGTAACTTTTAAGCTTGGAGATGCTTTTAGGTTTTTGATTGGACACAATCAACGACATATTATTCAGGCTCAGCGTGTGCTTAAAAAATTGGAATTGACCTCCTAAACGGATTGAACTAATTCATTTCTAAAGGCAAATTTGATTAGACCAACGATCGTTTTTGATTTGGTTTTTTTCAGAATGTGCTTGCGATGTGTGTCCACGGTGCGCTTACTTATAAACAACTGATCAGCTATTTCTTCACTCGAAAATTCTTGTACGATCAATTGTAAGATTTCTAGTTCTCTTTCGGTTAGGCATTCGGTTTCGTCAGTAATTTGTTTTTGTTTTTCTATTTTTTCGAGCATGAGAGACATGACCTCTTTGCTGTAGAAAGTACTGCCATCAGTGATGCGGTCTAATGCATTAAGCAGTTCTTTTTTTCCGGTGTTTTTTAGGATATATCCTTCTGCTTCGGACATTAATATTTCACCTACTGTTTCTCTATTGTTGTGCATGGATAGCACTATCACTTTTATATCGTGATATTTTTCCTTTACCGTTTTTACCAATTCAGTGCCTGACATTCCAGGCATACTCAAGTCTGAAATAAGTATGTCCACTTCATGATTGGCCAAAAGGTCTAATGCTGTTTGTCCATCGTTGGCTTGATGCTTAATTTGATATTTATTTTGACCGATCAATAAAGATTGAATGCCATCTATGAACATTTGATGGTCATCTACGATTAGCATGTTATAAGATTCTTTATCCATCAGACGGCTAGTTTTAGTGAAATTTCGGAACCATTTCCTGGGCTAGAATCTATGTGTACTTCGCCATTGAGGATTTCCATCCTAGATTGGATGTTTAGCCACCCAATCCCGCTAGATGTGGTAATCATATGAGGATCAAATCCTTTCCCATCGTCTTTTATGATTATACTCAGCGGTTCTTGCTTGACTACTTTCAACCAGATATTTTTAGCTTCTGCATACTTCAGTGCATTGTTTAAGACTTCTTGAATAACACGATACAAAGCAATGGCCTCACTTTCTGGTAGGTCAATTCGATCGGAAGGAAGGTCAATATGTACTTTTACATCTCCCGCATCATTGATGATGTGAACCTGTTCCTTAATGGCTGCTTCGAAGCCGATAGAGATGAGTGCATTGGGCATCATATTGTGCGAAATGTGCCTGACCTCAGTGACAGCATCATCTATTAGCTTTAAAGAGTTTTGCCATTGTTTGTCCACCTCAGATTTCACCATATCTTCCAAAGCAGAGATATTTAGTCGAGCAGTCGACAGCAATTGGCCCAAGCCGTCGTGCAGTTCTTGGGCAATCCGTTTTCGTTCTTTTTCCTCTCCTTCGATTAGAGACTTAAACCCAAGTTTTTGATTGATTGCTTTTTCTTCTGCTAGCAGAGTACGTTGTTTTTGTTTATATCGATTGAAGGATAAAAAACCAATCAAAATAAATAGACCAATTCCGCCGATTGAGGCATAAAATCTGTTGTTGGCATTCTTTATTTCAGATGCACTGAGTTCATTCTCTATAGATAATAATTCAATTTCCTTTTCTTTTTTTTCTGTTTCGTATTGCGTTTGAAGAGTAAGAATTGCCTTGCTTTTTTCTAAATTAAAAATACTGTCATTAAACATTTGTGCTTGCTGGAGATGTTTATAGGCATTTTTATAGTCTCCCAGCTTTACATAGGACTGTTGCAACATATCGTATCCAAAACGTATCAAATCTGTGTATCCTATAGGCGTAGCAAGTGCTATGGATTCTTCAAAATATGGTATGGCTTTTTTGTACTGACCTACATGGAAATAATTTTCTCCTGTAATCACCGTGTTGATTGCTACACCTTGGTCATCACCAATGAGTTTTCGAATCTCTGTGGATTGATCAACAAATTTTTTAGCACCGACTAAATTGCCTTTTCTCAACTCATATTCTGCAAAATCCAAATATGCATAACCTAATCCTATACTGTCTTGATCTTGTTTTCGAATTTCAAAAGCCTTGAGCATGTAGGGGTGAGCTTCGTCGTATTTGTCCTGTTTCATTAAAAAAGTCATTTTGAAGCCATAGTAAGTTCCTTGCGTTTTAGTGTCATTGGCAATTTGAGCTGCTTGATAGGCCTTATCTGCGGTTTCATTTGCTATTTCGTACTGACCATGTCTATGATAAAAACCTGCCAACTCGATGCTGGTTCGCCCAATGCCACGGTGATCTTGGAGTGAGTCAAAAATAGAAAGCGCATATAAATAGCTGGGTAGAGATTGCTCGAAATCCCCTCGTAGGTATGTCGCCACTCCATGATAAAGGCTTGCATACGCAGCTTTTTTTGTCCATCCATTCGACTCGGCGATATTTTTTGCTTCTTTCGTCATCAAGATGGCACTATCGAAATTTAGACTGTAAATCTCGTAATAGTTGTCGATCACGTAGCCTACAAATGCCTCATCATTTAGACTTCTTGCATGTTGGAATAAAGAATCCTTAGATTCACAAAAAGCTTCGATTGCTCCAAATGTTAGTAAAATGGATACGATAAAGGCTTTGGATGAATCAGATCCAAAAACCTTTGATAGGAATACGGCGAACATAACTTTATTTCCTTTTCAAGTTGATAAAAGCTGGAATTCGCTGGTCGAATAGATGCATACTAAATTAAACCAATCGTTCCAAGTATTGAAAGTCGATAGGATTTTCTTTTTTATACAGCTAATTTAATATTGACTTCGCAGCCTTCTCCAATGTCACTTTGAATTTTAAATTCTCCGTTAAGCAGCTCAATTCTTGATGCTATATTTCTCCACCCAATGCCACTAGACGATTTTATTTGGTTGATATCAAACCCTTGCCCATCGTCTTTTATTAACACTTGAATACCATTGTGATCAGTAATAGTCAACCAAATATGCTGTGCCTTGGCATATTTCAATGCGTTGTTCAACACTTCCTGGATGACTCGGTATAGCGCGATGGCTTCATTTTCTTCTAAGTTGATTTTTTCACTAGGCAATTCACTATGGATTTTCACCTGACCCGCATCATTAATAATGTGGATTTGCTCTTTCAATGCAGCTTCAAAACCTATAGAAATGAGTGCATTGGGCATCATATTGTGCGAAATGTGTCTGACTTCAGTTACAGCATCGTCAATTAATTTTAAAGAGTTTTGCCATTGTTTGTCTACTTCAGACTTTACCATATCTTCCAAAGCAGAGATATTTAGTCGAGCGGTCGACAGCAATTGGCCCAAGCCATCGTGTAGCTCTTGGGCAATTCTTTTTCGTTCTTTTTCTTCGCCTTCAATCAGGGATTTAAATCCTAGTTTTTGGTTGATAGCTTTTTCTTCTGCTAGTAGAGCCCGTTGCTTGTGCTTATATCGATTGAATAGAAGAAAAATGGTCAGTAATAATAACCCTGTTGTACCTATTGCGGCCATTAATCGATTATTCGCTATTTGAATTTCTGATACTTGGAGCTGATTTTCTATTGATAAGAGCTCTATTTCTTGCTCTTTTTTCTCTGTTTCATATTGTGTTTTTAATTCTAGAATTGACTTATTTTTCTCTTGATTAAAAATAGAATCTCCTAACGATTTGTGAATTTTATAATAAGTAAGGGATTTGCTATGTAAGTTGAGATTTTCGTATAGTTGACTGAATACCAGATATGCTTGATGCATTTGGCGAGTATTCCCTAAAACCTCAATTTCATTGATCAGTCCCGGCGCCATTTTTTTTGCTTCCATCAAACGACCTGCTAATCTATACGAATCACATAGATTCACTTTAATCATTATACTTCTATTGTTTTTGCCATTATTCTTGATCAAAACTAGTGCTTGTTCTAAATACTGAATGGCTTTATCATGTTGTAGAAGGTGATTGTGAAGTACCGCAAGGTTTGATAAAATATCTATCATTCCGTTGGTGTAATTGGTGGCTTCTGCCAGCTGTAATGCTTCCATGTATGCTTCCATGGCTTTGTCATATTGGTTGAGGTTTTTATACAACACGGCCAAATTGATATAGGTGCCAACAGCACCACGCTGATCTCCATGTTTGAGTTTGATTCGAAGTGATTTTTGATAATAATCATTAGCCTCATCATAATTATTCAAATCTGATAATAGCATCGCCATATTATTATAAGATTTAGCCACTGCAAGTTCATTGCCCAAACTATCTTCTATTACAGTTGATTTAAGCAGATACTCAAATGCATTTTGAAAATTGCCCTGATACTGGAATGTTAACCCGATGTTGTTGTAGCACCTTGCCATGTCTTTTGCATTCTTCTCAGAAAGCGCCATATCGAGGCTTTTAGTAAATTGTTCACGGGCTTTACTATACTCACTTTGATAGAAATAAGTAATTCCACGATTCATAAAAATCGAACTTAGAATTTCATAATCTTGAAATTCACCCCCATCAATTTCTGCTTCTGTAAAATAGAAATGAGCAGAGTCATACTGGCTTTTGTAGTTAAATGTGGAGGCAAGTTTGATTTTGGACAGCGCTTCTTTCTTCTTGTCATCAAACTGCTTAGATAAACGGATGGCAAGCTTAAACGTATTATGAGCTGAATCCAGATTGATTTGAGTCAGTTCAGTTCCTAGTTCAATGAGAGGATCAATTTGATCATGACCTTGTGCAGTCTTGAGCACTTGATTCAGACTATCAATTTTGTGATCAATATTTGTTTGTTGAGCATAAGATGTGACTACTGTTGAGGTAATTATTAAACTCAAAACAGTTTTGATATTTAAATAAGGCATGGTGATTAGCTTTTTGTAAAAATTAGCTAATCATATTCAGAAAATAAGTTTTGAAATAGGAAAATTGAATTTCAAGCTTACTCAGCTTATCTAATCAAACCATTGAGGTCATCAACTATTGTATTCGTAGAACTGTCTGGAGAGGATTTTTCAGTCTGTATTTCTTCTGTTTGTTTTAATTCAATTTCATCCAAAGTATCAGTGCAAGAACTAAATAAGGATACAAATAAAAGCGAGCTGAGAATTTTTTTCATTTTCTTAAGTTTAAGTAGATATGAAATTTAATACAGAAACTGCATTCTAAAAATTAGAATGCAAATTTTTTCTAAAAATGGTTGGATCAACCTTAAACCAATCGCTCTAAGTATTGGAAGTCAATGTGATTTACTTTTTTCAGCGCATCTATCTTTTCTTTTGCCTGCTGGGCATCCGCATGCTTAGATTTTGCCCCTATGAGCATGATGTTTTTTCGAGTATGTTCATTGGAGACAAATTCAAACACTTTGGACTGGTAGCCATGTTGCTCTAGAATGAGGGCTCTTATAGTATCTGTCACCATTTCAAAATGCCGTTCCTGAAAAATACCATATTGCAGCAATGGACTTTCTTGAGTTTTGCCTTTGACCTGCTGGCGGACTTGTTTGTGACAGCATGGTGCACATACGATCAAATCGGAGTTAGCGGCAATTGCCTTGGCAAGAGCATCATCAGTAGCAGTATCACAAGCATGTAATGCGATTAATACATCTATGCTTTCGTTGTTGTAGTCTTCAATTCTCTGATTGATGAACTGCAGTTGCTCAAAACCGCATTTTTTTGCTTTATCATTACAAAAATCAACCAGTTCCTGACGCAGTTCAATACCAGTGATTGTTACGTCAAGTCCTTTTTCACGTTGAAGAAAGTCATAAAGCGCAAAAGTGAGATATCCCTTGCCCGACCCCATGTCTACTAAACTGAGTACCTTTTTTTTGACATTTGTTTCAATCTGATGATCCATGATTTCCAGATATTTGTTGATCTGGCGGTATTTGTCGGCCATCTTAGGAATAAGTTCACCCGAATGGGTAGTAATGCCCAACTCGGATAAATAAGGTGCATCTAGAGGGGCGCGCTTGATTTTTTTCTTATCATGTGAATTTGATACGCTGGCTTGGGAAGTCTTGGATTCCGTGATTGTAGCTTTACCCTTTTTATTCAGCATCAGTTGATAGGTTGCTTCTGTCGTGAGCAATGTTGCATGTTTGAATTTGTCAGAAAGCTGTGATTCTAATTCGGCCAGACCATCATTTAGGTCAAAATTTTTTGTGAGGTCTTTGGTCTTGTGTCGGAAGTTAAATGAGAGTTTTTCATTTTCCTTCATTTCAACCAGCCTGATGAAAATATTTTGAAGACCATTTGATTTATATCTGGGTTTGCTTAGCGTTAGCTTACTAAATTCGCTTGCTTTAATGACCTCACTTACTTTTTCGACAAACTCCTCAATGCTTTTCATTTGGCAAAAGTAACAGGTTCTCTATTTTTTGACTTTTTTTGGGCGTACAATCGCATGATATGATAAAAGTATCCGTCATTATTCCAACATACAATCGCCCAGAATCTCTACAAGTTGCTGTTCAATCTGTGTTGGATCAAGGTGTTGTTGATGTGGAGGTTATTATCATAGATGACGCCAGTAACGAAAGTCATATTCCAGCCATAGAAGAAGTAGCGCTCTTGTCTAAGGAAATAACGCTTTTTAGTAGGCAAGAAAACCATGGTGTTTCTTCATGCAGAAATTTAGGACTGAAGGAAGCAAAGGGTGAGTTTGTTGTGTTTCTCGACGATGATGATGTTTTGTTAGCTGGCATGTTAGAACGATCAATAGCTGCTATAGAAAGAGCAAATGCAGATATTGTTAGTTGCCGATCAGCTGTAAAAGGTTCGCAGATAACAAAAAACAAATTAAAAAGATATAATGCACAGCAGCAGGATGAGCTTGATTTGTATGATATGGAAAATTCTCCTGCCGAACATATTTTTTTATATGCTCCTCAAATTCACACATTCTTGTTTAGAAAAAAATCTATAATCGACGTCAAGTTTGTCGAGCAACTCAACTATGGGGAGGACATGGTATTTTGGATGAAATTGGCGGAGAAAGGTTTGATCTTCAAGAAGCTAGATTTTGTAGGAGTAGTTTATAACTTAAATCCATCAAGTGCTTCTTCTAAAGAACCAGTTGAATCTAAAATAAGGTTCTATAATTATTTGTTGAGAAACCTTAAACTAAGTAACCAGACAAAAAACTTGGTATATATAAAATTGTCTTATTTGAGCTTTTCGCAAAGAAGGTGGTCAGTCATCAAGTGGTTTATTAAGTCATTGACGAGACCAAACCTCTTGATTAAACATGTTCGATTCTATTTCAAAAGTCTTTAGGTCGCGAAAATTTCAATATCACTGGTGCGTTTCCTTTCATTTGATACGTGCTCTTGGCGTGATCACTTGCATCAAGTCCATTATTGTCAAGCCCAATCCAAATTTCATTTTCGTGGAGGAGTAAGGCTTCTGCCATTCCATACTTTTCTGGTTCGTATAGCTTGCCATTGGCATGGCTGGCTACATGTTTGTAATGGAATTTCTGAACCACCTGTTTTGTAGTGGTGTTTACCTTTGTTACATAATTCCCATTCCGTTCTAGCATATATAGATGCCCATTTTCAAACTTTGCGTCAGAAAAATCATTGCTTTCGGTTTGTGGAATATCAAATTGATCAACAATTTTCCAATTGTTCATATCAACTGCAATGATATTCCTAGGTTGACGTTCTTTGACCAGATACATAATCTGTTGATCACAATCAATAGCTAATCCTTCCCAACCAGCATTTTTCCATGTTTCAGGATATAGCTTAAAATCTTCAAAATTTATAGGTATTATTTCAAGCGTATTAGAATTGGGTTTCAAAACATTAATTGTGCCTGTGTATTCATTAGCTAAGTACATAGAGCCATCGCAATGATCTATGGCTTCCAAGTCTAATCTTTCTGGAGTGGTAATGGATCTAACTTCATTGGCGGTCCAGCTATTGTCACTAAAGATGGGGACATACAAATAGGTGTTCCATGGCTTATCAGCCACTATAAAAATGGTGTCATTTTTTTTGGTGATTCCACTAAAGTCAAAATTGAGCGTATCTGACTTTATCATTTGATGGACAGAAATCAATTTGAGCTCAGAATAGGAGTTTTCCTCTTTCGGATTAAATGCCCATCGATAGCTTAGTAGAAGAACTAGGCCTAAGGTTAATGTTTTCATTTTTTTGCTACTGAAGATTTAATTTTATTAAACCCTTTCTATCATAGCTCCAATAGCATTGAGTCTCTGATCAATATTTTGGTAGCCTCTGTCTATTTGTTCTACATTGTGGATCAAACTTTCGCCTTCCGCCGACATTGCAGCAATGAGCAAAGAAACACCAGCTCTAATATCGGGAGAAGTCATCTGAATTCCTCGTAATGGCGCAGATTTGTTTAGTCCGATCACGGTCGCCCTATGTGGATCACATAGTATGATTTGTGCCCCCATATCAATCAGTTTATCTACAAAAAACAGTCTACTTTCAAACATTTTTTGATGAATGAGGACTGTGCCCTTGGCTTGTGTGGCTGTGACTAATGCAATGCTCAACAAATCAGGAGTAAATCCAGGCCAAATTGCATCAGCAATCGTCATGATCGAACCATCTATAAATGTTTCAATCTCATAATGTTCTTGAGCAGGAATATGAATATCATCTCCTTTGAAATCCATCTTTATCCCAAGCCTTTTGAATATGTCTGGAATAATTCCCAAATGCTCTATTCCTGCATTTTTGATAGTCAGATCAGATTGAGTCATTGCTGCAAGACCGATAAAACTCCCAATTTCAATCATATCTGGAAGCATGGTGTGCTCAGTTCCTCCCAATTCCTCAACACCTTCAATGGTCAATAGGTTGGATCCTACACCACTGATATTTCCACCCATTCGATTGATCATCTTACACAGCTGCTGAAGATAAGGCTCGCAGGCTGCATTGTAAATGGTGGTTTTACCTTTTGCTAATGAAGCTGCCATCACAATGTTGGCTGTACCCGTTACAGATGCTTCGTCAAGTAGCATGTATGTGCCTTCAAGGTGTGAGGCATCAATATTGTAATAACCGGTTTTCTTTTCGTATTTAAATTTGGCTCCGAGCTTTTGGAATCCGTCAAAATGGGTGTCAAGTCTTCTTCTCCCAATTTTATCACCTCCAGGCTGAGGAATTTTACCTTTTTTGAATCGGGCAAGCATTGGTCCCAGAATCATAATCGACCCTCTTAAGGAACTGGCCATTTTACGATATTGTTCTGTTTCCAGAAAATGAATATCGACATCGTCAGCTTGAAATGAATATGATTCTTCTCCCAGTTTTTGGACCTTTACGCCCATTTCCTGAAGCAATTCTATCAGCTTGTTGACATCCCTAATATTAGGAACCTTATGTATGGTTACTAGCTCTTTAGTTAGTAATACCGCGGATAAAATTTGAAGCGATTCGTTTTTGGCGCCCTGAGGAATGATTTCGCCATTTAGAGATTGACCTCCAACGACCCGGAATGAAGCCATTTATCTTCTTCTTTTGTGATTGGAATTTCTTTTGTTTCTGTTGTTTCTATTTCGATCGTTTCGATCATTGTTGTCTCGATCGTTACGTCTTTCTTTTCGTATCGGCTCAAATAGATTTCCAGCTTTTACTTTTTCCATGTCGATATCCAACTGATTTTTGGACAGCTTACGGATATTTTTATACACCACGTCATCTTCAATACTGTCTCTATTGTAAGAATAAATGAAAGTCTTCATCAATTTCCCAATGTGGATGATAGCAGCTTCCTGTTCTTCCGCATCTTCCAACGTAATGGCTTTATCGACTAAGAGTTCAATGTTTTTACCGAAATGTCTGAAAGTAATTTCATTATTAGAGTAGCCTAATTTTTCAGGTTTTTTCTCTAAGATTTCCTTACTAGGAGTCGGAAATGGTCCATCAATATCTATGGTGAAATTTGATATGATGTGAAGATCATCCCACAGCTTTTGCTCAACTTCAGGAGTATTTTGCATGGCTGGGTTGATTTGTTTCATCAACTCCACCATTGTTGCTGCTTTTTTTGATCTTTCCTCTTTGTCTTCGATTGTATTTAGATGAGCGACTAAGTCTTGTACGTTTCTACCGTATTCTTTTAAAGTAACGTCCTCTCTAACTGTATTGTATTTTATCATGAGATGTGATTTGCTCTTTGTGCAAGGTTCAAAATTAACCCATTAATTAATATAATATAGCACAGAATATAATTTTAACTGATTTAGTGGCCGATATCAGCAAATGAGAGAAATAAATAGCGGATGCTGTAACTCAAAGAAATGTTTTTGAGTTCTAACCCTATCTATATCGCAAAAACTTAAATGATTAAAAATATACTCTGGGTTGTTGGGGGAGCTGTAATTCTTTTTGCAACAATCGTAATCTTTCAAATTGCTACCACAAGAAATCATAGCCCAGCTGCTACTACAGAACTAATTACATCAGACTATCAGATCAAAGTCAAGTACTGCAGACCGTACAAAAAAGGGAGGGAAATATTTGGAGAACTACTTCCTTATGATACCTACTGGCGAACTGGTGCTAATGAGCCTACGATCATTACGTTTTCTGATGAATTTACATTTGGAAACCAAACAGTTGAGGCGGGAAGCTATAGGTTATACACGATCCCGGGCGAAAAGCAATGGCAAGTGGTCCTCAATTCAGAGACGGAAAAATGGGGATTGTGGGAACCAGATTTTGCGCTGGATATAGCCAATATTACTGTACCTGTCATGCAGTCGGATTCCTGCGCAGAGCAGTTTTTAATTCAAATCGTCGAAAATGGAAATGGAGCAGAGATTGCCATGATTTGGGACTTTACCAAAGTAGTGGTTCCTATAAAAATTTAAAAATATTTGATCGAGGTGCAACTTTTTGACCCTTGCCTACATCTTATACATGTACTCATAATACAATGAGGTCAGAAGAGACGCTTCTGCACCCCAATGGTCAAAAACAGTTAAAAATGAAAAACAGGTGCCAGTTATATGGTGCCTGTTTTTTTATGTGAAGCCATTTCATTTGTTTAGCTTGCTGCCTAATAAAAATTTGGACAGGCCAGATTTCTTACTCCATTCTATTTATGACAAGGACTGGCTTTTGCACACTTCTTTTACTTTTCATTTGTTTCATTACTTCAGGCCAATCATCAGATGCTCTTACGGGATATGACATTGCCAAACGAATGTTTGAAGCTTCGAGCAAGATTCAGGCGCTGACCTATACTATAACAAAACAGGAACGAATAGATGGTGAAATGACTCGGCAGATTTCATTCACCAAAATGCAGAAAAGCCCTTATAAGGTATATCTTCGACAATCCTTTCCTAACGATGGTATGGAGGTGCTTTACGTTAAGAATGAAAACAATAACAAAGCACTTATCAACCCAAATGGATTTCCTTGGTTGAATTTGAAACTAAATCCGATGGACGGTATCATGCGTAATGACCAACATCATACCATTTTTCAGTCAGGCTTCGATCATGTTGTTTCTATTTTGGAATTTCTCTGTGATAAATATCAGAGCGAAATTGATGATATGGTCGTTTATAATGGGATCGTTGAGCAACAAGGACGACCAAGTTATTCCATCACTTTCAGCAACCCATATTTTGCAATTAAGACATATACAGTACTTAAAGATGAATCGATAGAAGATATTGCGGATAAGTATAAGTTGAGTGCATATATGATTCTAGAGCATAACCCTTCGATTAAAGAATACGATGACGTGGAAGAGGGGCAGGAGATCATGATTCCCAACGATTATTCTCCTAAGCTGCATTTGGCTATTGATACAGCTGATTTTGTTCCATTGAAAATGGAAGTGATAGATGATAAGGGATTATATGAAATGTACGAATACTCTCAGGTCGTAATTAATCCTGAACTAGACGAACAGGACTTTTCATCTGAAAATAAGGATTATGGTTTTTGATTTAAAGCTTGATAACAGACAGAGTCAAAAAAAACCTTCTTATGTTCAAGACATAAGAAGGTTTTTATCTGAAGGAACTAGCCTGCCAGATTTTATTTAAATGCAGGAATCCCAGTAATCTCCTGCCCCAAGATCAGCAAATGAATATCATGCGTACCTTCGTAAGTCACAACTGATTCCAAATTCATCATGTGACGCATCATTGGATACTCTCCAGTAATGCCCATACCACCATGAATCTGCCTAGCTTCTCTTGCAATATCGAGTGCAGTAGCTACCGCATTTCTTTTAGCCATTGATATCATTGGTGTGGTGGCTTTGCCTTCTTCGAACATTTTACCCAATTTCCAGTTGAGCAGCTGAGCCTTGGTGATTTCTGTCAACATTTCTGACAATTTCTTCTGAATCAACTGAAATGACCCGATGGGTTTATCGAATTGAACTCTTTCGAGCGAATATCTTCGGGCAGAATCGTAACAGTCCATAGCTGCACCAATAGCACCCCAAGCGATTCCAAATCGAGCAGAATCTAAGCACATCATGGGTGCTCCCAATCCACTTTTATTAGGCAACAAATTCTCTTTTGGTACCTTCACGTTGTCAAAAACGAGTTCGCCTGTGCAACTAGCTCTTAAAGACCATTTGCCATGAGTTTCTGGCGTAGAAAAGCCTTCCATCCCTCGTTCTACTACTAGACCATGAATTCTTCCTTCTTCATTCTTTGCCCAAACTACGGCAACATCCGCTTTAGGTGCATTGGAGATCCACATTTTTGCGCCATTCAACAAATAGTGATCTCCCATATCTTTGAAGTTAGTTACCATGCCACTTGGATTAGATCCATGATCCGGTTCTGTAAGTCCAAAACATCCTAACCATTCACCAGACGCGAGCTTTGGTAGGTATTTATTTCTTTGTTCTTCATTGCCAAATTTGTAAATCGGGTACATGACCAAAGAGCCTTGAACGGAAGCTGTGGAACGCATGCCGGAATCTCCTCTTTCTATTTCCTGCATGATTAAGCCATAAGAAATGTAATCCATACCACCTCCGCCATATTGGGTAGGTATAGTTGGGCCGAAAGCTCCGATGTCACCAAACTTTTTCACCATCGGATATTCAAAATGGTTCTTTTCAGCCCATTCTTCAATGTTTGGAGTGATTTCTTTTTTTACAAAATCCCGAATAGATCCTCGGATCATTTTGTGTTCTTCGGTCAATAAATCATCGATTTGATAAAAATCTGGAGATTCGAATTCGTCTGTGAAATTTGATTTCATGAGAAGGGCTGTTGTTTATAATTGTTATTAAATCATTCGGGGCTCAAAATATTACCGATTTGGGTAATAATGAAATTTGCAGCTCGCAATCTGTCATTATCCTTTGAACAAGTTAAAATTGTATCAATTGTATTTTTATTAAGTCAAAAAATGATATTTGTCAGATTGAAGCAATTTATTGAGTAATTATCTACGGAATCCATGAATTAAGTCCAATAATTACTTTTGATCTTTGTAGGTTGTTCAAAAATAGACCCAAATTTACAATATTAAACGACAACAATACCCACATGACGAAATCGAATTTTGATAAGAAAATATTGGATCAACTCCATCAGCTAGAAGATAAATATGAGGCCATGGGACAGGATTTGTCTTCCTATTTGGATGGGTTGCTACACGCCGATTATCTGACGTATTGGGATTATATCCATCTCGACACACTGCTGAGTTTACAAAATCCCAAGACTCAATTTCCCGATGAAAAAATATTCATTATCTATCATCAAATCACAGAATTGTATTTCAAATTGATTCTAAATGAAATTGAGCAATTGGCTTTTGATGATGAAATAGACGCCGATCGATTTTTGATCCGACTCAACAGAATCAATAGGTATTTATTGCATTTAGTTGATTCATTTGATGTGATGATTGATGGAATGGATCAAAAGCAGTTTCTGAATTTTCGAATGTCATTATTGCCAGCGAGTGGCTTTCAATCTGCTCAGATCAGAATGTTTGAGATTTCATGTACAGATTTGCTGAATTTGGTAGAAGAATCCAAAAGACCTGAGATGGAAAAAGAAAGTCTGGACGAAATGTATAATTACCTGTATTGGAAACGGGGTGCAACAGAGTTGGCGACAGGTAAAAAGACACTAACGCTCAAACAATTTGAAAATAAATACTCTGGAGAATTTTTACAGCTGGCTAATAAATATAAAAGTGAGAATATCTGGAAAAAGTATGAGTCACACTATAAATCCGCGGATCAAGCTCCAGAAATAGTAGAAACACTCAAAAAGTTGGATCAATTGTCTAATGTGCAATGGCGCCTGGCTCATTACAAATCGGCTGTGCGATATTTGCAGAGAGATCCTGAAGTAATTGCAGCTACTGGTGGAACCAACTGGCAAAAGTATCTACCTCCAAGATTTCAAAGAGTAATATTCTTCCCAGCGTTATGGAGTCAAGAAGAAAAAGACAATTGGGGTAAAAGTTGGGTAGATGAGACTGTCTTTAAGAAATAATTGAATTGAGAATAATTCTTTACATATCGTTTTTGCTAACAAGCACATTCACTTTTGGTCAAGGTGTGAAAATGAACACTTATTTTGATCAGGAGAAGACTGTGGTCAAAGAAACGTTTGTAGTAGATGATACAATTTCTAACCGACTCAACGGGCCTTATACTTCGTATTACCTATCTGGTATAAAAAAATCTGAAGGCTTTTATACCAACAACAAAGCTTCGGGTGATTGGGTTTATTATTTCGAAAATGGTAAAGTGAGACAAACTGGTTCGTTTCTTCTTGGTCGAACGGTGGGTATTTGGTCGGATTATTTTGAGAATGGCAAATTACGTTCTGAGGGAATCTTGTCGAATGGAAAAAAAGGTGGTGAATGGTCTTATTATTATGAAGCAGGCAGTCTCAAAAGCAGAGGTCAATACGACGATGAGATAAGAACGGGTACTTGGAGTTACTATTACGAAGAAGGTGGACTTAAGGCTCAGACACTTTTTAAGAATGGAAGTGGAATTTACAAAGAGTTTTATGTTTCTGGAAAACTGAAAATGCAAGGGCTCAACAAATCGGGAAAGAGCGATAGTCTTTGGGTATATTATTTTGAAACTGGCGAAAAAATGGCAGAAGGCTATTTTAAAAATGGGCTCAAAACAGGGCCTTGGAAATATTTTTATAAAAACGGAAAGGTTTCGGCTGAAGGTGGTTATGAAAAAGGCCAAACTTTGGGCAATTGGATTTATTATTATCCGGATGGAGCTAAAAGTGCTGAAGGATTGCAAAAAAATGGAACCAAGGACGGTTATTGGAAGATGTTTTATGAATCGGGTGAAACCAAAGGAGTAGGTGAATTCGATGAAGGAACTGGGGCATATAAAGAGTATTATATCAGTGGAAACCTCAAAGTGACAGGTCAATTCAAGGGGGATTACAACTTTGGGAAATGGACTTACTATGATGAAGAAGGTAATATAGAAGGGTCGGCCTTGTTTGATGAAAATGGGAAGGGCGAATACGAAGGGTACTACTTGAATGGAAATTTGAAGATGAAAGGTCAATTGTCGCAAGGAAGAAGAGAAGGTGAATGGACACTATTCAAGAGAAATGGAGAAGTAGCTGGAACTTATTTACCTGTTTATGGAGATAATAATCCAGTTTTTCTTAAAAGCGAAGCTTTCGCCCAGCAGGTTAATGACGAAGATTATGAAAAGCCAGAATATAAATTCAAAAATAAAAAATCAAGATATTTCACCGCCCGTGTCAATGAATACAAAGGGGTGATTTTTGGGTCGAACCCGCTGTACTCTCTGCTGGGTTATATGCCACTGGCGGTGGAATATTATTTGCAAGAAAGACAGGGCTACGAACTCATTTACACTTATCATAGGAATCCATTTTATGAAAACCATAATAAACTGGAAACGGGAGATTTGTTTTCTACAGGATCAAGCGTCGTAGCACGGCAGAAATTTTACAGTAAAGATGAGACATTTGGTATGTTTTATTTTGGACATTTGATTGGAGCAGATTTCATCAATCATTCCACTCATGTGAGTGAAGGAGGAACCTTGAATACCAGTGAAGTTCATGCTAAGGAGAACAGATACTATTACGGGGTATTTATTGGTGATCGATGGCTGAAAGATCCGGCAAATGCGGGACTTACCATAGACGTTTATATTGGGGTCGGTATCGGCCAACGTTTATATTCTCCGCAATACGATGGAAATACCTATGATTCTTATTTCTATTCTTTAAATAAATCAGGGACTTACATACCAGTTTTCTTTGGGATAAATATTGGCTATCTCGGATTCAAAAAGACTAAGAATCCGATACCTTCGCCCAGATAAATACCACTCATGAACAAAATATTGAAGTACAGGCTTAAGCCTGAAGTAGCACTGGATGAAGCCAATTTGGATGCTTTTATTTCTCCAAAAATCAAAGGAGGTGCCAATTGGAAGCTACTAAAACGATCCATTGATGCTCGTGGAAGGAAAGTTTCGGTAGATGTGGAGATTGGTCTTTACGATGATAAAGTTGATCCTTGGTCTATCACTTATCATAAGCCAGAGCTCAATGTATCTTCAAGACCCATAGTTTTGATCATTGGTACAGGCCCAGCGGGGCTTTTTGCGGCGCTTCGTTGTTTAGAGTTGGGAGCAAAACCCATACTTTTTGAAAGAGGCAAAGATGTTCAGGATCGTCGTAGGGATTTGGCAAAAATTAATAAAGAGCACATCGTTAATCCTGATTCTAATTATTGTTTTGGTGAGGGAGGAGCAGGAACCTATTCGGATGGTAAATTATATACCCGATCAAAGAAGCGAGGTGATGTACGGCGAATTTTAGAGATGCTCGTGGTGCATGGTGCGAGTGAGGATATTCTCAAAGACACACATCCACATATTGGGACCAACAAGCTCCCGAAGGTGATTGCAGATATTCGAGAAACGATTATTACTTGTGGAGGAGAAATTCATTTCAATAGTAGGGTAGTTGACTTTATTGTCAACAAAGGAGAGTTAAAAGGTGTGATTTTGGCCAATGGAGAGAGGCATGAAGGTGAGGGAGTTATATTAGCTACAGGGCATTCTGCCAGAGATATATTTGAGCTACTGAAAAATAAAAATATCACCATCGAATCAAAACCATTTGCTTTAGGCGTAAGAGTGGAGCACCCTCAAACATTGATCGACAGCATACAATACCACTGTGATCATAAAGGGAAATACCTACCCGCAGCTCCCTATGCCTTAACAACCCAAACAAGACTGAATGATATTCAAAGAGGAGTTTTTTCATTTTGTATGTGTCCTGGGGGGTTTATTGTGCCTTCAGCTACAGCGCCTGGTGAAGTGGTAGTAAATGGAATGAGTCCTTCCCGACGTGATTCTAAATTTGCCAATTCTGGAATTGTGGTAGCCATCGAAAATGATGATTTAAAAGATTATCACAAACATGGAGATTTTGCTGCATTGGCTTTTCAATCTGAGATAGAGAAAAAAGCTTGTGAGATGACAGGTGGACAGCAGAAAGCGCCGGCGCAGAGATTGAGTGATTTTATTGGGGATCAATTGTCGCAGAATTTACCAGATTGTTCTTATCAGCCTGGACTAGAGTCGACTAAGCTTTCAGATGTTTTACCAACACATATTTTCAAACGTTTGCAACTAGGATTTAAAGACTTTGGAAAGAAATCCAAAGGCTATGTGACTACCGAAGCCGTGGTAGTCGGAGTAGAGAGCAGAACCTCATCACCAGTGCATATTCCAAGAAAATCAGATACTTGGGAACATATTCAACTGAAAAGATTGTTTCCTTGTGGAGAAGGGGCTGGCTATGCTGGAGGAATCATGTCAGCCGCGATAGACGGAGAAAAATGTGCCGAAAAACTAGTAGAGAAATACATTAATGTCTGAAAATAAAAAATTAACTGTTGTACTGGGAGCAACAACTGATCCATCGAGATACGCTTATCTGGCGGCAGAAAGATTAAAGAATCATAAAGAAGACTTCAAACTAGTAAGTATCAAAAAAGGTGAGGTTTTTGGTCAGCAATTTCTGGATTTGAAATCCAAACCTTTCATCGAAAATGTGCATACCATTACGCTCTATATTGGTGCTATTCATTTGAGTCAATGGCAAGATTATATGCTCAGCCTGAATCCTGAGCGTATCATATTCAATCCAGGAACAGAAAATATGGAACTGGCAAAAGCGGCCGAAGCAAAAGGTATAGAGACTGTTTTTGGATGCACATTGGTCATGTTAGGGACTGGACAATACTAGTCAGTTAGGAAAGTTCTACGGTCAATTGTATTTTTAACTCAACTTTGTACCATTAGATTTTCCTTTTGAGAAATTTGATAATTATCATATTGACTGTCATTCCTAACCTATTATGTGCTCAGAAAAAGGAATACAAACGCTTTGAGACTAGGCCTATCCATGAAAACTATATCATAGATTACTCAGATCAACTTTCTATCAAAATCTACGGCATTCTAAAATCCAATAAAATTGCGCATGTCAATTATGAAACAGAACAAAAGATTGAGTACAAGCCCAACGAAAATTTCAATATAGGATTTGGATTAGGTTACAAATGGTTTGGTCTTGATCTAGCATTCAATCTTTCAGGTGTCAATAATGACGATGATATCTATGGTCATACCAAGAGGTTCGATATTCAGTCTAATATTTATACCAGACAATTTGCAATAGACATTCACTGGCAGAAATATCGAGGTTATTATGGTTCTAACCCAGAAGACTATCGAACGAGTTTTGACCCAGACAACCCTTACCCAATACGACCAGACATACGAACAGTCAATTATCGATTGAGTGCATTGTACATTTTTAAACATGACAAATTTTCTTATCGAAGTGCATTTACATATAATGAAAGACAGATTAAAGGAACAGGATCTTTTCTTGCTGGTCCATTTTTCAACTATTATAGGATGGATGCTGACTCGACCCTGATTCCACTAGAAGCCCAAAGTGATTTTGATTCTGAATATGATTTTAGGGGAAGTGAGTATATAAATTTCGGTCTTGCTGGTGGTTATGCACACAATTTTGTTATTGGCAAACGAGTGTTTTTTTCAATAACTATGGCCTTGGGGCTAGGTCCTGAGATCAAAAAGACACCAGCTCTTGATGGAAGGGAAGCATCGAACAAAAGTAAATTTGTAGGGCAGGCTGTGATTCGTGCTGCTATGGGATACAATTCTGAAAAATTTTATGCTGGTCTATCTTCAGTAGGAGTTTATTCTGGAGAAAGAGAAGAGGAAGATTATCTGGAAAGAGGTGTGAGTCACCTCAAAATTTTCATTGGTAAACGATTTAACCCACCCAAATTCTTATTGCCAAAGAAAAAATAAAATCCTACTTCAAGTTCTCACCTTCTTGTAGCACATTCATAGAATCGTAGATTAAAATTTTAGACCAAAGGCTACCGCAATCCGATAAAAATTTCTTGTGTGCAGGTTCTACCTGATATTTGTCTTGTTCTTCTTTGGAGCCGAAAGTGACCATCAAATGATAGCTGTAAGAATTGTCAACTACATCTCTAGCCGTGAGCGCTGGCACGCCTAAATGAGCCGATCGGATGTATTCCGAATTTTCTATCAATTCGTTCAGCCCAGTTTCAATTTTATTTTTGTCTGCCTCGCTATCGGGATTATTGAGCCAAATCAATACCGAGTGAGCAAACTGGCCACTGATCATATCTTTGGTTTGCACCGGTTCACAACTTGTAAAACACCAGATTAGGAGGAATAAGAAAGTGAGATTTTTCATGATGCGTCTTTAAAAATTTGGTCTAATATAGTCATTGAAAAAGAAATATCCTTGTTTGGGTATTTTGGGTGTTAAACATTTCAGAAGACCATAAATAGCTAGGATGCTTCTAAAGTTGGATTTTGTTTGGAGGGATAATTCATTTAACTTTTCTATATACAAACTGTAATAAGTACTATGAAAATTTTTAAAATTGGAACATTCATGATTCTTAGTGTTTTACTGATGCAATGTGGATCACAAGAAGAAACAGTAAACCGGTTAAATGCACAGATAGACTCATTGAAGATGGAGCTTTCAGATCTGAATCAATCGAATATGAAGCTTACACTTGAAAATGATGATCATTTTACTGTGATACAAAATCTGAATGAAGATTTGGCCAAACTGCGTGGTGATGAAAAATCAGAACCTGTTGTGACTTCTGCAATACGACAGTTAATTAAAGATGTGCATTTAGGCTGGGAAGATTTAGGCAAGAGTAAATCTAAAGAATTACTGATGGCGAATTTTTTAGAAAAATACTCAGTCAACGCAGTAAGGTTTGATTTGAATAATAATCCTAACGCAAAACAGAGTAATTACAAAACCTTTGAAGCTCATTTAGATGAATTGATTGAAAGGCAAGGTATTTCAATCAACTTCGGGAAAGTAGAAATTTTATCTTCTGAGATCAAGGAAGATTTTTTCTATGTAGCCTATAAAACAACAGGTCGAGTGTATCAAGAAAACAAAGAAGTCATGACCAAGTCATTGATAAGTGTGATCAGTGGAAGGATTACTGATAAGGCTAGGATTGGGAACTACTCTTGGGTAGCCATCGACCAATGATAGTTGAATACCGACTGACATAATTAAAAATGGCACTAACTTAAATTGGTGCCATTTTTAATTATGGGCCTTCATTCAAAAATTAACTTCTATTTAAAAAACATCATCTAGCCTGCTGAAACCCATATTTATTTACAGTAGTAAAATGTAATTTTCAATTTCAACCAAAGAAAGATTGAAATGAAAAAGCTATTTATATTCTGCATAGGCCTATGCCTGTGCAGAATCGGTATTTGTCAGGTCGAAAAAATCAACAATGGATATAATCTCAAAGAGCATTGCGATCCTTCCAATTGTAAATATTTCAAATTCACGAATAATGTGAGTTTTCCTCAAGGAGAAGGAACAGATTGGGAAATGGCCAATTCTGAAATTGCTGTTAAGAACACTGGATTTTACTTGTTGACTGGTGATATGTACGTGAAAGGCGAAGAAATGGGAGCAAGGCTCAAATTTGAAATAGAGCTATTTAATTCGAGCGACGAAATCATTTTCACAACCCAAACGGACTTGATAGAATATTATTCCGAACCTGGGTTTGCCGAGCCCATAGTTTTGAGTGGGAAGATTCCTGCTGATATAGCGAAAGAAATGGATTTCCTGAATTTTATGGTGATCGAAAGTGAGACCGTTCCCTATTACGAATTAGCTACCGACTGTTATGGGCCTTGCAACAATTATCAACTAAACGCCAGTATTAAAGCGTTGAAAAAATCAAAATAGTATTTAATATCCGCATCCAAAATCCATTCCTATTGGAGATCCAGCAGGAATAACTTCAGCTGTTTTGCTTTTAAAATCGGACGGATCTTCTTGAAATTGTTGAATGAGTTGCAAAGCATATTGACGATTGGCTGTTGCTCCCTTGTCATAGGTTTGACTTTTGGTTGCCAGTTTGTTTTTTAGCTTGATAAGAGTTTGATAGACTATCGCATTTACCTGAGGGTTTGTGTCAGAGCTAGTTGCTAGTTGCATCAATTGATTTAGCAAGTTTAAGTTAATGACATTTTGAATCTCTCCTAAATATCCTGATTTCGGTTTTTGATACCAGGTAGCAGCTAACATTTTGTCCAGTAGAAGTTCAAATTCAGGCTGGCTAGCATCACGACTATTGTATTCGATCATTCTAGAAGCTCGTTGCGGATTGAGCATTAAAGAGAATGTAAAATCAGCAGCTGTTTCTGCCGCTCCTAATGCATCGAAATTCGGACTCGTTCGTAATTTGACTAATTCATTGGTACGGGTTTCATGCAAAGGTCTAGGAGGTAGAAGCATTAGAAGATCTTCTGACAATGTTAAAGCAGAAGGAGTTACCGTTTTTAACAAAGCATCTATAGCTTGAATTTGAGAATCGCCTGGGACAGCCTGGGTAATCAACTGACCATCTCCTTTGAGGGCATATCTATAATTTCGGCCTCCTATTAGTTTGACTGCAGCTTCAACCTGATATCGATGTAAAAAATATATAGGAACTAGTACTTCTTCTAAATGAGCGTAGGCCACGTCATTTTTAATTGAATTTCGTCCTAAATTATCGAGTGCGAGGGCACGCACATTCATGATGTGGTTGAGTTCGGCAACTGGACTTTTCCCGTTATCCCATAAGTGGGCATAAGGATGAGAACCTCCAGCTGGTCGAGCATCCTGATCGGAGAGGAAAGTCAAACCATTGGCTAAAGATTTAGTTATGATTGCCTGTAGTGCCTCTTCTTCATTCATTTGATCTGAAAACTGAGTGTATCCATAGGCAATAGCCACCTTGTCCCAAGCCCCTATTTTGTCTTCATAGGCATTATCTAAAGATATTTGGCCATCAATCAATTCAATTTTAGGATGAGGATAATCCATCACTGAGGCACGATCTTCGGCACTGGAAGTATAGCTATGAGCTAGGCCTAATGTATGTCCCACTTCATGAGCGGATAATTGTCTTAGTCGTGCTAGTGCCATTTCTTTCATGGCTGGATTAGTTGCTGAGTCGTTTTCATAAGGAGAAAGTAAGCCTTCAGCAATAAGATAATCTTGTCTCACTCGTAACGAGCCCAAAGAAACATGACCTTTAATAATTTCGCCCGTCCTTGGGTCAACCACACTGGCTCCATAGGACCAACCCCTGGTCGAGCGATGCACCCATTGAATGATATTGTATCGGGCATCCATCGGATCGACGCCTTCAGGTAAAAGCTTGACTTGGAATGCGTCTTTGAATCCTGCGGCTTCAAAAGCCTGATTCCACCAAGATGCACCTTCTAATAAAGCACTTCTGATCGGCTCTGGTGCTCCTCGGTCGAGATAATAGACTATCGGTTCCACTGCTTCAGAAATTTTAGCATTTGGGTCTTTCTTGATCAACCGATGACGACAAGTAAACTTTTTCAATAAGGGCTCATCAATAGGTGTGGCGTAGTCATAATATTCGATTCCGTAGTATCCAGCTCTTGGGTCAAATTTTCTTTTTTGATAGTCACTGTCAGGTAATTGAACAAATGAATGGTGAACCGTCACTGTAACTGCTTCCGCCGAAGGAGTAACTGTGTTTATCCAATTGCCTTGTGGTTGGCCTGTAAAAGTAAGAATGGCATCAAATTCTGTGTTTTTTGGAAAATTTTTGATCCTTTCTTCATTCAATGCAGATCGACTTAAATCAAGCTGATAGTTGCCTTGATTTGTTTGTGCCAAGGTTTGTATGATCCCTACAGCATCTCTAATAATAAAATCTGTAATATCAATTTTGAAAGTGCTGTTGTTGTTTTCAAGGATTTCAAAGCCCCATATAACCGACTGTGCAAATGCCTCCTCGACGGCACGAGTTTCGTCAATATTATTGCTAATGGCACGAAAGTTATAATTGGGTTGAATTAAAAGAAGCTTAGTTCCGGCTTTAGAAAATTTCACGATTTTTTCACCGCTTAACTGACCTCTGTCCAGTCCAATATCATTAGATCCTACGCCTGAAGATAAAGAAGGTAGGTAGAGAAATTCTTCCTCCAAACGTGAGATATGTAAATAAATTCGACCCGTATTTTCATCTAAAGAATAGTCTATAAACCCTCGAAATAAACTCTCAGTAGTTTCATTTATTTCTTTGGGCGATTTATTTTTAGTTCTTTTTTGAGCGCAAACTTCTGAACACATCAGTGCCAATAGAGTTAAAATATAAAGTGGCTTCATTTTAGAGTTGAGTTTTTGAGTCGATCAGTATTTCGTGAATTTATTTGCAATAAATGCTAGACACTTTCTAAGTGTGTCATAGTATAATGTCATATAGAAAAAGGCCGTCATGAGCCAAATGACAATAATATTGAAGTAGAATGTACTGATTTGAATATTGCCAAAGACCTTGACAGGCGCATAAAAATGTGCATTTCCAAAATTTGAATCAGGCGTTTTGAAAATTGGGTCTTTTTTCTGAATCAATTCATCTTCGGCTTCGTATATTTTTTCTATTTCATCTCGATTGGTGACCAGGTTTTCCAGCGTCTTATTATGGTTTTTGTTTTTGAGATCCAGCAGTCCATCCTTCCCTATGGTCTCTACTAGTTCATAATAATGAGACTCCCTTTCTTTGACTGCTTCGTCTTTTAGGTTTTTATATTTCTTTTTCAACAAATTCAATTGCGCTAAAATCTGATGGTGAGAAGTAGAATCATACTTATCCATGGTAAGGAAGCGCAATCGATAGAATTGTGTATTGCCGTCTTTGCTCTGAATTTTTTCTAGTTCCTTTCTACATATATCTATTTCATGTTGTAAAGCTTCGGATTGATTTCCTGCTTCTACATTGGTGTAAACTAATCTCAGTTTAGCTTGAATTTTAGGTATTAAGTAGGCAAAATTGAAACTAGCATCACTCATCCTTTTGTCATAATCGAAAAAATTTCTTTCGTAGTCGTTGTTTCTAAAAAGCTCAACTGCTAGGGCTTCATATGCCCATCTTGAAACCATGGTATCACCGATGACTGGCACATGTTTTTTGTCTCCTATTTTGTGATGTAATTCATCAAATTTGATCATAGCACCTCCTAACAGGAGCTGGGGTACCAATATCAATGGAATCAAAATGTAAATAGTGACAATAGAATTTAAACCAGAAGAAATGTTTAGACCGATCATATTGGCAAAACAAGCCGTCGAGAATAGCACCAACCAAAAGCTAAAACTCAGATTATTGATTTCTAAAAGGTAATTACCAAACCAAACAAAAATGAACATCTGAAGCGCAGAAAGGCCAAATAGGTAGATGATTTTTGAATTGATGTAGCTGAATCGACTGAGGTTCAGAAACGATTCCCGCTCCAGTACTTTTTTGTCTTTGAAAATTTCCTCTGCACTGACTGAGAGCCCCAGAAAAAGCGCAACCACTACAGTCATAAATAGATAAACTGGAATGTTTTTGTTTTCGCTAAAGATGTATTGACTGCCTTCAGAGTATTTTGAGAGAATACCCAGAATCAATGCCAAAAGTGGCGGCTCAAATAGATTGAGCAATATGTATTGAAGGTTCGTTTTTTTGGAAAGCAATATCCTTTGAAGGAAAATGTTTGATTGCTGGGCCAGATTAGGGATCAAGAAGTTGGAAGGAGGCAGAGCAGTTTGAAACTTGATCTTCTTTATTTTAGGAGCAATATTCTCCTTGTATTTGTCGTACCACTCTGCTGGTGTTATTTTTCGTCTTTTGGTGGCTTCACCGTTGTCGTTTATCACTTTAGACTCGATGATATGTAGAATCTGCTCTGGGATTACATTTCCACATACCCGACATTCACTTTCTGCTGCGTTTACCTGTGTATTCATTGTTTTGAAATACACGACTGCATCTACAGGATTGCCATTATAAATGGGATACCCACCCTTATCCAAAAGCCATAGTTTGTCAAATAATTTGTAGATATCAGAAGAGGGCTGGTGAATGATGGCAATCACCAATTTACCTTTTCTACTTTGCTCTTTCAATAAGTTCATGACTACTTCAGAGTCCATTGAAGATAGCCCTGAGGTAGGTTCATCCACAAAAAGCACAGAAGGCTCTCTGAGCAACTCCAAGGCGATATTGAGTCGTTTACGTTGACCGCCACTTATAAACTTATTAAGCGGGCTGCCTACTTCTAAATCTCGAATTTCATCAATGTCCAGATCTTCAAGCACTTTGTTGATTGCTTGATCCAATCGTTTCTTAGAAAAGTCGCTGAAAGACAACCTCGCATTGAAAAACAAATTTTGGTAAACAGTGAGCTCTTCAAATAATAAATCATCCTGTGGAACATAGCCAATTACCCCAGATTGAACACATCTAGGAATGCTGTGTCCATTGATTTTTATTTTTCCATCCGATGGATTCAGTTTTCCATTCAACAGGTTAATGAGTGTGGACTTTCCTGTGCCACTTCCTCCCATAATACCTATGAGCTGACCGGATTCTTCGTAGAAACTGAAAGGTTGAATGCCATTCGTACTGTTTTTGAAACGGAACTGCATTTCGTCCCCATGAAGCACCAGATTGACTTTTTTAAGATCAAGTAAGAATTTTTTACTGATCTCTGATTCATATATAGGCTCAATGGTACTTCCTTTAATGATGGAGCCAGACTTGAGTATATAGGTTTTATTCTTGGATATCTTATTTCCCTCCAAATACAAATTAAGTGGCCCATCATACTGTATTACAAATGTGCCTATGCTCTGAATGAATAGTACTTTGATTTGCCCAAATAAATTTTCAACATGAATATGCCTGAATTCAGTAATCCCAGGTTCTTTCTTTTTTTTCATCATCCAGGCGATCTCCTCAGGCCATTCAGTCACCTTGTTGTCGATGATCATTCCATTGGGCTTGGACAATTCTTTTATTTCTGGATCAAGGATGAAAGAAGTAATGTCACTAATCTCCTGCTTTGGAAGGTTGAAGTTTAAAGCAACCAACTGCATAAAGTCATTCTCCTTTTCAGAAACCTTATCGTCTGTGTTGATCAGCTCTACTAGCTGAATAAAAACAATAACACGCTCATGCTGAAGAAGTTCTTTGTTGAGTTGTTGGCAAATTTTAGTAACCTGAATGATGTTTTTAGTCTCATTTTCGAGTTCCTCTTCAGAGGAAGAAGCCTCCCGTCGATAAAACTCTACATAATCTTGATACAGATTCAAGTACTGTACAGCGAGCTCGTGATTAAGTTGTGCTTGTAGATAGGGCTCTACGATGATATGACCCGAATCAACGACTTCGTCTTTTACACTTTCAATAATGGCAAACAAGCGCATCAAGGCGTTGATAATCGATTCACTCATGGAGTTAAGTTAATTGTTTTAGGTTTAGAAATTAAAGATAGAAAAAAAGGCATCCAATCCGATGGCTATCGGGGCTGGATGCCTTTTAATTAATTCGATTTTCTTATTAAGCTTAGCCTATGATTTCATTTCTTGTGCTTTCGACATTGCTTGAAATGTCATCTAGTTGACCTTTTGTAATTCCTATAGCCGGATCTACGCCTTCGTATATGATTTTCATAAACTCTAACAAAGGTCTTACTGATTCAATGTCAGGGTCTTCAGCATATTTTGAAGCAAACTCAGCCAATTTGATGGCTGATTTCTTTTGCTCTGCCACAATGTTGAGCATTCTAGGGTCGTAATCACTAGAAATAGCCAATTGGCAAGTAATGTATATGCCTTCGATCCAGCTACCAGCGACTACTAAGAAAGACATTTTGTCTTGTCCAGCCTTGTTAAGTTCAGTGTATGTGTTGTAAAATGATTTTGTAACGATAAGAATCAAAGAATCTTTATTGTCAAGATTTTTCTCAACTCGTGCCACCATATCATCATCAAATACACCTGGGATTGACAAACCATCGATGAGTACTTTAGAAGCCTTCAGCATTTGCATGGTTTCTTCTTGGCTATTGTAAGTACAAGCATAACTTAAGTCAGCTCCATAAATACCCAAATTCAGTGCCTTGTCTCTTTGGGTTTCGTATTTATCTACATTATCGATTGGATTGGTAATATTCCATACGAATGCTGCCCCTGCATCTTGTAGTAATTCTGTTACTTCGAATGAGGTCGGAATCGGGTATTCAAATTCTTTCTTTACTTTTTCTTTTACATTTTCTAAAGTCGCTTTTTCAGCTTCATCAGATTTTTTACCTGAACTGCAAGCAACAATTGTAGTCGCAAGCATGGCGATACATAGGATATTTAGAATATTTTTCATGGTATTGATTTAAAGGTCATCTCTTAACAATTGAGGCAATTTAAAAGATTGGAATAGAAAAGTAAAGCCAAATCAAAAATTTGATCTGGCTTCGTCAAGTGTGATAAGTTTATATTTTTTTTACAGCGCTATTTATTCATTCGCGGCACTATATATGGCATCCAATAGACCGTTTTGTTTTTTATCATTCCGAAGCTCCCAAAACATAATACCACCCAGTCTTTTTTCTTTCGCATACTGAACTTTTGCAACTAATGACTTAGGGTCATCATAGGTCGCGAACTGGCCAAGGCTTTCGCTGTAAGCGTAAGGTGCCATGGAAGTACTGTCCCAAAAGATTTGAAATCCGTTATCAGCGGACAATGTGCTGTCCAGATTGGGGTAACCGATTCCTTTTAGGAATTTTCCTGATTGGTATAGGCCGCTGTTCTCTTTTGCAACATTTTCCCAAACTCGAGCATAAAAAGCAGCGCCAATTACAATTTTCTCACTGGGTACGCCTATTGAATCAAGAAATTGAACCGCATAATCCGTAGATACTTCTTGTGATGGATTGGAGAAAAGAGCAGTGTGATGGCCAGTTTCTGTACTATATCCATTGATCAAGTCGTAAGACATCAAGTTGACACGATTAAAAAGGGGCATTACCTTATCCCATTCTACAGATTCAATAAGAAATTGATCGAAGCCACCAGCGGCAAAGCTGAGTTCATACTGATCACCTAAAACCGCTCGCAGTTCTACCACTAAGGCAGTAAAATTTTGTTTGTCTTCAGGTTTGAATGTATGGCCGGGGAAACCTTCGATGGCAGGATATTCCCAGTCCAAGTCAATTCCATCTGCGTTATAAACTTGGAGCATATCTTTTACTGAAGCCGCAAATACTTTTCTATTTTCATCGCTAGAGAATACGGACGAGCAAGTTTCACAGCCTCCCCAACCTCCAAGCGAAACCAATACTTTTAAGTCTGGGAATTGTTTTTTTAGCGCAGTGATCTGTAGCAGAGATAGACTGTCTTCAGCATTATCTATGGTCAGCTGATTGCCTTTGAGGTGCATAAAACTGAAAATAATTTGATCCAATTTATCAATAGGGTAGTCTGATATATCTGAGCCACTGCCACTGTAGTAGGCAATAATATCAAAAGATGACTCATCAACTTCTTCAATTGCTTCTTGTGGTGCGTCTTTAGTGCTACACGCAGACCCTAAAAGTACCATGCCAACAAGAATTAAAAAATGCTTCTTAATATTCATATATGATTTTTAAAAATGAAAAATGAATTCATCATGCCTTCTTGATGAAGGTAAATCATAAGAATAACTTGAAGAAAGGTATTCGCTGAACAGAAGATTTGTATATCTGAATGGGACTTATAAGCTACTCATCCCAAAGATTAGAAACCGTGTAATCAGATCCGGGCAAGGCGAAAAATTCTCCTGTCACATACCTGAAGTGCTTGTCTAACGAATTGATTGAATCCATCTCATCCGAGGAAAGTTTAATATTGGCTGCTTCTTGGTTTTGCTTGAGTCTGCCTTCGTTGGTTGATTTTGGGATCACTACGGTATCTCGATTGACGGCCCAGGCAACAAGAATTTGAGCAGGCGAATATCCGTGTTTTTCAGCTATTTTTTTAATAATGGGGATCTCAAATAAATCAGGTTCGTTGTCTGCTTTCATTTGAGCAGCACGATCACGTGATCCAAGAGGAGAGTAAGCGGTGACTACAATGTTTTCTTCTTTGCAGAATTGGAGCAATTCTTTTTGCTGGAGGAGAGGATGCAACTCTACTTGATTAACCTCTATTTTTTGTGTCGCCGATAAGTTGACTTGTTTAATTTTCTTGACACTAAAATTAGAAACACCAATATGTTTCGTCAAACCAGCTGATTGAACACTTTCCATGCCTCTCCAGGTATCTTCTAGCGGAATATCTGAAAGGCTAATCAATCCACTTGCATCTTGTGGAAAGATGACATCTTTGCGATGCGCCACCGGCCAATGTATAAGATAAAGGTCTAGATAGTCCAATTGCAAGGACTTAAGTGTGATATTTAAACACTCTTTTACTTCAGCTTCATGATGATGGGTATTCCATAGTTTGGATGTGATCCACAGCTCTTCTCTGTTGACTTCTCCAGTCATGATAGCGTCATTCAGAGCAGCGCCGATTTCCACTTCGTTTTGATAGATATATGCACAATCAAAATGCCTATAGCCTACTGAGATCGCCGTACGAATCGCTTTGTAAACTTCTCCGGGTTCAGACTTCCAAGTGCCAAGCCCTAAGGCGGGCATTTGATCACCGTTACTCAATGGATATGTTTTCATAAAACAGATTTTATCTAAAAGTACAAGTTTTCTTAACAGAGTAAAAATGTAATGACACAAAAAAACCTCTTGAGTAAGCTCAAGAGGTTTTTATTATATTCTAATATTACTTTTTAGAAATTGAACTTAAATATCCATTCTCCGTCAACTACAAGAACTCTACCAGAGCCACTAGTACTAACATCAAAAGTCAATTCTAAAGCATTCTTACCTACACTCATGGACATATCAGTCCCATCGCTTCTAGATACAATTGTACCTGTATCATTACCGAATTCCCAATTGCCAGAAGCAGGCCAAACTAAAAGTTGGTCTCCTGTAGCGGTAGTTGTATATGAACCACCATCCTGATTTCCAGAAAATGTCACAGTAAACCCATCCCAGTCGATGTCACCATTATTTCCATCTAATTTGGCACTAGATACTGTTGCTGTACCTTGAACAAGTAATTCTGCCTGATCTGAAAGAGTAGTATCTTCTTCTTCTCCTCCATCATCATCTCCTCCACAGCTCGCCATTGCTACTACGAGTGATAGGAACAAGGAGTACTTAAAAATGTTTACAAAATGTTTCATTGTTGTTGTGTGTTTTAAAATTTATAAAATCCTAATCCATCAAAAATATACTTTTTTGGATATTATACCTAATAACCCGATTACATTTCGATCAAAAAATAATGAGAATGAATCGCTAACTGGGAAAACTTCGTAGAGTAATTTTGTTTAGGCATCTTTTTTCACAATAGTAGCCGTCATTTCGCCTTCACAGACCAATTTGCCTCCTACTTTTGCTGTGCCTTTCATTTTGGCAATTCCTCTTCGGATGGGGGCTAGTAATTCACATTGGATTTCGAGGGTATCACCTGGTAAAACCATTTTCCTGAATTTGAACTTTTCCACTCCTAAGAAGTAGGCCCAATAATTTTCTGGATCAGGCACTGAGGTGAGTACCAAAATACCACCGATTTGTGCCATAGCTTCAATTTGCAAAACCCCTGGCATGACAGGATTATCAGGAAAGTGCCCTTGAAAGAAAGGCTCATTAAAAGTCACATTTTTTATTCCTGCTACTGTCGTATCATCTTTATAATAAATTTTGTCTATCAAAAGAAATGGATAGCGGTGAGGTAAAATTTTCGTGATTTGATTGATGTCAAAAGCCGCTGGCATCGTTGGATCATATGCCGGAACTACGGATTCGGTTTTTTCCATACTAATATTATTAACAATTGTTTGATTTGATTTGCTGGCAATTTAGTGAAAATTCTAGAAGATGAGATTGAAGCAATCAAAATTAGAATGATCATTTTGGGTCTGGAATTTCACAAGCCCTACCCGTTAATAATTGACTTTCGGATCAATCCACCTCTGGCCAACAGAAAAAGTGTTTGGTTACGATCTTACTCATCGCTTTTATGTTTGGCAAATCCGTGGCTTTGACGATGTCTAGTGTGAGTCCTTTTTTGGTCAGGATTTTTATTTTTTGCCCACTAGAAATGTAAGCGGAGTTGCTGATTTGACCTGATCCAGTATAATATTCCAGCTCTTCAGCATTAAGCTTATATTGGTTTTGAACTTTGTTTTTCAATCTTTCCACCCACTCATCAAGTGGTCTTTCACTGGCCAGTATGATTTTAAAAATTTTCCGTTCCAACAGTTTGGTGCTTAAGCCCGATAAAACCGTGTCTTCATGCTCTCGCCAAAATTTCATAGAACCCCAGATATCACTGTCGTCTAACAAGGCAAATAGATCTAAGATTTCAGGGTCTTCATTGAAATGCTTCAATTCAATGTTGCGTTCCAATAGCATTTTTAATGCAGGAGTGGCTTCTACTTTTACTCCGTGCTGCGTGAGGTGCTTGGCTCTTTTGATCAATTTGATCAACATTTCTTCTCCACTCACGGCAGTTTTATGTAGATAAACCTGCCAGTACATGAGTCGTCGTGCACTCAAGAAATTCTCTATGCTATAGATGCCTTTTTCTTCGACTACAATTTCGTCGTCTTTCACATTCAGCATATTGATGATCCGTTCAGAACCTATATGGCCTTCTGAGACTCCAGTGAAATAGCTGTCACGTTTGAGGTAATCGAGCCTATCAATATCAAGCTGGCTAGAAACCAATTGGTAGAAAAATTTTCTTGGGTATTGGTTGGTGAAAATTTGCAACGCAGTGGTTAGGGCACCATTGAATTCCTGATTAAGTCTTTCAAAGAAAAGGACTGATATTTTCTCATGCGTAACGTTGTTGAGCAGATTAAACTCTAGCGTATGTGAGAATGGGCCATGTCCGATATCATGTAGTAAAATAGCAATCAGACAAGCTTCAAATTCATCATCGGAAATATCTACTCTTTTTGAGCGTAGGCTATACAACGCTTGTTGCATCAAATACATTGAACCAATAGCATGATGGAATCGGGTATGCAAAGCGCCAGGGTAAATAAGACTGGTAAGCCCAAGCTGTTTGATCTGTCGCAGACGCTGAAAGAAGGGGTGTTCAATGATTTCAAAAATCAGATCATTCGGAATGGTGATAAAGCCATAGACCGGATCATTGATGATTTTGTTTTTGTTAGTCGTCAAATTGAGATACGATTAGTAGGTAGTTGTGTGCGGTTTCCCTTATTTTGAACCATCGTGCAAATTAATTGTTCGAATTATTCAAAGAAATATACAATATGCGAAATTATGAAATATTATGGGCTGATGATGAGATTGATCTTTTAAAGCCCCATATACTTTTTTTGAATAATAAAGGATACAATGTCACTGGAGTGAATAGTGGCTCGGATGCATTGGATGAAATGAATAAAAATGTTTTCGACGTTGTCTTTTTGGACGAAAATATGCCTGGGCTGACGGGATTGGAAACTTTGGCGGAAATTAAAACTCATCATCCCAATGTACCTGTGGTTATGATTACCAAAAGTGAAGAGGAGCATATCATGGAGGAGGCGATAGGTGCAAAGATTGCCGACTATTTGATAAAACCATTGAATCCCAATCAAATCTTGCTTTCTGTAAAGAAAATACTAGATAATAAACGTCTGGTGACGGAAAAAACCAACATGAGTTATCAGCAAGATTTTAGAAACATTAGCTCTGCTGTGAATGAAAACTTGGATTTTCAGGAGTGGATAGATGTTTATAAAAAGATGGTTTATTGGGAATTGGAAATTGATGAAACAGAAGAGCGAGCAATGGCAGAAGTGCTCAATATGCAAAAAGACGAAGCTAATTCTGAGTTTTGTGATTTCATTACCTCTAATTATGCGACTTGGCTAAATGATCCTAACGCTGAGAAACCTCTTTTGTCACATCGAATTATGCGAGAGCAAGTATTTCCTTTGCTTGAGGATAAGAAACCCGTGTTTTTCTTTTTGATTGACAATTTGAGATATGATCAATGGGAAATATTAGAACCCATTATTTCTGAATACTACAACGTAGAAAAAGAGGTGCCTTTTTACGCCACATTGCCTACAACTACAGCCTACTCAAGAAATTCAATATTCAGCGGTATGCTTCCTGATGAAATGGCCAAAAAGCATAGTGATATTTGGATATCTGAGGATGGTGAAGAGGGAAAAAATATGCAGGAAGAAGAATTCCTAAGAAGAAACTTGAAGAGAAATAACCATGACATCAGTTTTTCTTATCATAAAATTCTGCAAAAGCAGCAAGGACGTCAGTTGGTTACGAACATCAATAACTTGCTAAATAATGACCTGAATGCCATTGTTTATAATTTTATTGATGTCCTTTCGCACGCCAGAACGGATATGAAAATGATACGTGAATTGGCGCCAGATGAGCCAGCCTATAGATCATTGACCTTGTCTTGGTTTAAGCATTCTACGCTATTAGAATTGCTTCAAATTTTAGCTCAGAAAGATGTTAAAGTAATTATTACTACGGATCATGGAACGATCCGAGTGAAAAAGCCTTTTAAAATCGTAGGAGACAAGAAAACAAACACTAACCTTCGGTACAAAGTGGGGAAAAACCTTAATGTAGATAATACAAATGGTGTTTTTATCTGTAGAAATCCAGAGGAAATTCATCTTCCAAAAGAAAATGTTTCAAGTTCATATATTTTCGGGATGAAGGATGATTTTTTCGTTTACCCCAATAATTTTAATCACTTTGTAAATTACTACAAGGATACTTTTCAGCATGGAGGTATATCTATGGAAGAAATGATTGTTCCTTTGATTCACTTAACCCCCAAGAGTTAAAAGCAGTGCAGTTAATATTATCCGATCTAGAGAAAATTGATAAGGTCGCACAGGAAATCATCAAATATGCTGGAAATGAAAAAATTTGGCTATTTGAAGGCGAAATGGGTGCAGGCAAAACGACATTGATCAAAGCCATTTGCAAGCAGTTAGGGATTGTAGATGACACCAGTTCACCCACTTTTGCTTTGGTAAATGTGTATGAAAATAAAAAGGAGCAAGAATTTTATCATTTTGATTTTTATAGGTTAGAAGAAGAGGTGGAAGCCATAGATATAGGAGCCGATGAATATTTCTACTCTGGCCGACCTTGCTTTATAGAATGGTCTGACAAGATACCCTCCCTAATCCCATCTAAAAACCTAAAAATTAGTATTAACTTAGATGCTGAAAGGAATAGAATTATCAGCCTAAGTAAGCATGAATAAGCAATTGATGGGAAGCGTATCCGCACTGGTGGAAGAATCAAAACTGTATCCTCAAGAGAAATTGGCGGCTATACGTACCTCCAACCAATCCTTGAATATTGGTATTCCAAAAGAGAATTCTACTTATGAAAATAGAGTGCCGCTAACGCCTAAAGCTGTGGCGGCATTGACCAATCATGGTCATAAAGTCCTTATAGAGACAGGTACAGGCAATGCAGCTAATTTTTTTGATAAAGAATATACAGAAGCTGGGGCTAATATTACCAAAAGTGCAAGTGAGGTATTTAAATCTGACATTATTATCAAAGTAGAGTTTCCGACAAAAAAGGAAATTGAAATGATGAGTATGGGCAAAACCATCATTTCTACGATTCATGCTGACAAAGATTTGGGTCAAAGGCTTTCTTTGTTGAATGAAAAGAAAGCAACAGCCATAGGTTATGAATTCATAGAAGATCAGATTGGGGGATTGCCCATAGTAAGAGCTATGAGCGAAATAGTGGGAGCAGTGGTGATACCTACAGCTGCAGAATATCTCACGACCAACCAAGGCGGAATAGGAATTATATTGGGTGGAATCACGGGAGTTCCACCAACAAACGTAGTGATATTGGGAGCTGGTACGGTTGCTGAATATGCTGCCAGAACGGCCTTAGGTTTAGGGGCATCGGTGAAAGTGTTCGACAGACATTTGTACAAATTGCATAGACTGAAGCACATTTTGTCTTCTCCTGTCTTTACTTCTACCATTGATCAAGTGGCCTTAAAAAAAGCATTGATGGAAGCTGATGTAGTGATAGGTGCCGTTCGGGCTGATAAAGGCACACTTAAGAAAATAGTGAGTGAAGATATGGTCAAAGCCATGAAAAGCAGTGCCGTAGTTGTTGATGTGAGTATTGATGAAGGTGGCTGTTTTGAAACTTCTAAACCCACTAATTTGAAAAATCCTGTATTTGAAAAGTTTGGAGTTAAGCACTATTGTGTACCCAATATAGCTTCTAAAGTACCAAGGACTTCTACTAAAGTTTTAAGCAACATCTTTACTCCAATCCTCAATAATATTGCGAATAGTGGAGGTGTGGATCAAATGATTTTTGAGAATAAATGGTTTATGAAAGGTGTGTATACCTACAAAGGATACATGACCAATTATCATTTGTCGGAAAAATTCAAGTTAAGATTCAAGGATCTTAATCTGCTAATGGCAGCAAGATTTTAGAATTTATTTTCCTTCGTTACATTCAGCCAAAGCTTTTTCAGCTTCATCTGCCCTACGTCTTGCAGTAGTAGCTTGTTCTTTAGAAAAATCTGCAAGTTTGATTTGTTCTGTTAGCTGAGCTTTAGATTCCATAAGCTCTTTTTTGAGTTGTTCATTTTCCGCTTCTAACTCGCCAGAGCAAGATGATGCGGCAAAGGCAACGACTAAAGTACTTGCCAGGATGGTGAGTTTAAAATTCATTCTAAAAAGGATTGATTTGTATATTTCTTTAAAGTAGTTATAAAATAGAATACTTCCAATGAAAGTTTTTGTTTTTGAGTTTAAATTATAGTTGAGCTTCTAATATTGCTATTTTGGCTTCGGCATCTGCTTTTTTCTTGCGCTCCATAGCAATGACTTGCTCAGGCGCGTTATTTACAAATCTGTCGTTGTTTAATTTCTTGTCAATACCAACTATAAACCCTTTGAGCCTTCCTATTTCTTTCTTGGCATCTTCTTTTTGATCTTCCGCGTTGGCATGTTCACCAAGCGGAATGAAAAATTCATTTCTATTGACAATAAAACTCGAGGCGTTCTCTACTTTTTCGTTAGAATATGCAATAGAACTGATGTTTGCCAGTTTCTGAATGACTACTTCATGTCGATTGAATCTACTGGAATCTTCTGAATTAATGATCAGTTGTAATTCTGTTTTAGGAGATATTCCAAAGTTATTTCTGATATTTCTAGATTGTGAAATGATTTCAAATACCTCTGCGGTTAGTTCCAACTCTTCCTTTTTGATTGAGGCAACAGCTGGCCACTTTGCTATGATCAAGTAATCATTCTCACTTCTGTCTTTGATGTTTTTCCATATTTCTTCTGAAATAAAAGGCATGAAAGGATGTATCATGCGCATCAATTGCTCAATGAATCCGATGGCTTGATTTATTGTTTTTTGATCTGTAGGTTGCCGATAAGCGGGCTTAATCATCTCTAAATACCAAGAGCAGAAATCATCCCAAACCAGCTTGTATGTTGCCATTAAGGCTTCTGACAATCTAAATTTGGAGAATAAATCATTGATTTCCTCTAGAGCTTCATTGAATCGGTTTTCAAACCATGTAGCGGCTACAGCAGCGGCTGGATCTTGAGGAATATCTTTTACTTCCCATGATTTAATCAATCTAAAGGCATTCCAAATTTTGTTTGAAAAATTTCGACCTTGTTCGCAAAGTTTCTCATCAAAAAGCAAGTCATTTCCTGCAGCAGAACTCAAAAGCATGCCTACTCTAACTCCATCGGCTCCGTATTTGTCCAAAAGTCCAAGTGCATCTGGGGAATTCCCTAAAGATTTGGACATTTTTCGACGCTGAAGGTCACGTACCATTCCTGTGAAATATACTTTTTCGAATGGCTTGTCTTTACCAAATTCATAGCCAGATATGATCATTCTTGCCACCCAGAAGAAGATAATATCCCACCCGGTTACGAGTACTTGTGTAGGGTAGTAATACTTGTATTCTTCATTTTCTGGATTTCTGAACCCATCAAAAACAGAGATAGGAAGCAAAGCGCTGCTAAACCAAGTGTCAACAACGTCTTCATCGCGCTTTAAGTCATTCATGGTGAGTGACTGATCTCCTGAATCTTTTTTGGCCATTGCCAGTGCTTCTTCTGGCGTTTTTCCTACTGCCACTCCATCTTGGCCATAGTAATAAGCAGGGATTTGTTGTCCCCACCAAAGTTGTCTTGAAATGGGCCAGTCTTTGATATTCTCTAACCAGTGTTTGTAGGTGTTTTTGAATTTTTCTGGGAAGAATTCAATGTTGTCGTTCATGACATTTTCTAGTGCTGGAGTCACTAGTTTTTGCATGTCTACAAACCATTGCAAAGAGAGTTTTGGTTCAATGGCAGTATCAGGGTTTCTTTCAGAGAAACCAACTTTATGTCTCAAATTCTCAGTTTTAACTAAGCTTCCAAGATTTTTTAATTCTTTTGAAATGAGTTTTCTAGCACTTTCTCGAGATTCACCAATATAGAATTGCGCTTTTTCATTGAGCGTGCCGTCGTCATTTAGAATGTCAATAGTTTCAAGATTATGCTTTTGACCCAAATCATAATCATTGGTATCATGAGCTGGCGTTACTTTCAGACAGCCTGTTCCAAATTCAATATCAACATAGTCATCTTCAATAATTGGAATTACTCGGTTTACCAAAGGTACAATTGCCTTTTTGCCTTTTAGATGGGTGTACCTTTCATCACTAGGATTGATACAAATGGCTGTGTCGCCTAAAATAGTTTCAGGACGTGTGGTTGCGATAGTTACAAACTCATCAGACCCCTCAATGGCGTACTGAACATGATAAAGTGCTGCATCAACCTCTTTAAAAATCACTTCTTCATTAGAAATGGTTGTTTGGGCAGTTGGATCCCAGTTCACCATTTTATAATCTCTATATACAAGTCCTTTTTTGAAATAGCTAATAAACACTTCCTCTACGGCTTCAGAATTTTTCTCGTCCATTGTAAAGAATGTTCTATCCCAATCGCATGAAGCACCGAGTCTTTGCAATTGATTCAAGATAATTCCACCATATTTCTCTTTCCATTCCCAGGCATGAGATAAGAACTCTTCGCGGCTAAGGTCAGATTTTTTTATCCCTTGTTCTCGAAGCATACCGACTACTTTCGCTTCAGTGGCAATTGATGCGTGATCTGTGCCAGGGATCCAACAAGCCTCTTTGCCTTCCATTCTGGCTTTTCTAATCAGTACATCTTGAATGGTATTGTTGAGCATGTGACCCATGTGAAGAAGTCCTGTCACATTTGGAGGAGGAATAAGAATAGTATAAGGTTCTTTATCAGGGTTGGGTTCTGAATGAAAAAAACCTTTATCTAGCCATTCTTGGTAGATTTTTCCTTCAACTTCTGCTGGATTGTATTTTGTAGAAATGGACATTGCTCGTCATTAAAAAAATTGAACGGCAAAATTATAAAAATTAAGCGCATAGCCACTTTTTTTAGTCGGTAATGTGGCTGTGAACTCGAATCAAATGAAAATAAAAAAAGAATACTTTTCAGTATTCCTTTTTGAATATTTGTTATCCGTTAAAATTAGGACTCTTCGGCCACAGGAGTTTCTTCTTCTACGCCGTTTATTTTATTACGAATACCTAATTCCATTTCTTCCATGAGTTCAGGATTATCAAGTAATAAATTCTTTACTGAATCACGACCTTGACCTAATTTGTTTCCTTTGTATGAGAACCAAGAACCTGCTTTGTTGATAATGCTAAGCTCTACTCCCAAATCGATAATTTCTCCTACTTTCGAAATGCCTTCCCCATACATAATATCAAACTCAACCACTTTAAACGGAGGGGCAACTTTGTTTTTCACCACTTTCACTCTGGTTCTATTACCAAGAACGTTATCAGCACTTTCTTTAATCTGCCCAATTCTCCGTATGTCTAGACGAACAGAAGAATAAAACTTAAGTGCATTACCACCAGTGGTAGTCTCAGGATTCCCGAACATCACACCTATCTTTTCTCGAAGCTGATTGATGAAAATACATGTACAACCTGTTTTGTTGATGGCTCCAGTTAGTTTTCTTAAAGCCTGGCTCATTAATCGAGCCTGAAGCCCCATTTTACTTTCGCCCATTTCTCCTTCGAGTTCTGCCTTAGGTACAAGTGCTGCAACCGAATCAATGACAATAATGTCAATGGCACCAGAACGAATCAAATGTTCGGCGATTTCAAGCGCTTGCTCACCATTATCTGGTTGAGAAATGAGGAGGTTTTCTGTGTCAATCCCTAGTTTTTCGGCATATACTTTATCGAATGCGTGCTCGGCATCTATAAAAGCTGCCATGCCACCTTGTTTTTGTGCTTCTGCAATGCAGTGTAGGGTAAGTGTCGTTTTACCTGAAGATTCAGGGCCGTAGATTTCTACGATTCTACCTCTCGGTACACCTCCTACTCCCAAAGCAATATCTAGACTAATTGAGCCAGTCGGAATAGAAGGGATGTCAACCACTACATTATCAGATAATTTCATTACAGCTCCCTTACCATAAGATTTTTCAAGTTTATCTATGGTTAGTTGAAGTGCTTTCAGTTTCTCAGTATTTTCACTCATTATGAGGTGTTTTTCTAGTTCTATAAATCATGTGCAATTTATTTGAATTTTGTAATTATTCATGATTTCACACATTTCATTAATAATAAAAATATTAGCAAATATATAGTTATTAAAATTACAATTGGAAGTAAATACTAAAAAAATTAGCAATAAGCATATTGAATTTTTATGCTTTGCTATTGAGTATATGGGTTTATGGTGTTTAGTTTTGACAAAAGACACTTGAATGAATAAAAACTTAAAATTCCTTTTAATCTCCTTTTTAATAATAGGTGCTATTTTAAAACATGAAATGATCAGCTATTTGTACATGCAAGGTAAAGGGCAGTTTGAAGTGCTTTGGAAAGCCAAACCAATAGAAGATTTATTGAATGATGATTCTGTAAGTGAAGAACTTAAAATCAAGATTTTATTAATTGAGGAAATAAAATCTTTTGCTAAGGTTGAATTAAGCCTAGATTCTGATGGTTTATACACTACTCTTTATGGCCAGCAAGGGAAAGATATTTTATGGAATCTTACTGCATGCGAACCCTACGCATTAAAATCTGTGGAGTGGACTTTCCCAATAGTTGGTTGTGTTTCATACAAAGGATTTTTCGACTTGGATATAGCAAAAAGAGAAGAACAAGAATTAATAGGAAAAGGATTTGATACGCGTATTAGACCAGTGAATGCTTGGTCAACTTTGGGATGGTTTTCAGACCCAATCCTTTCTAATAATTTGGACAGAAGCAATGGAGGCATTGCAGAGTTATTTATTCATGAAATAACACATGGCAATATCTTCCTTAAAGATTCAATAACCTTTAATGAAAATTTGGCATCTTTTATTGGTGAGCAAGGTGCTATGTTGTTTTTGAAGAAAAAATTTGGCCCTGAGAGTGCAGAATTAAAAGAGTACTATCAATCAGAAAGAGATGCTCAACGCTTTATTAATCATTGTTTGAAAGGCGTATTGGAACTGGATTCCTTGTATCAATCATTTCCTGAAGATATGGAGACTGCCAAAAAAGATGAGATTAAAAAGTTATACATGACCCATTGGGCAGCCAGATTAGACTCGATTTCTTTTTTTGATAAAACAGCTTATCATGGTCGATTTGATAAAAAACTACCGAATAATGCATTTTTCATGGCATTTGATCGCTATGACTCAAAAAAGGAAGCATTTGCTCAGCAGCTAAAATTTGAGTTTAACGATGATTTAAAGGCTTTTATTCGGTTTTATAAGGAACAATAGTCTTTGAATTAATTATATTTCCTTTGTATTAAATAATTGTTATGTCTTTCTGTAACTCAAGTATTAGTAATTAATATTTGAGAATTTGCGTGAAGAAATTATTAATTCAAATTTCACAGTTATAAGATAATTACATTCTAATATGTCAGGGAATAAAAAAATCCTAGTAGTAGATGACGAAGTTGATATTCTAGATCTATTGAAATACAATCTAGAGAAGGAAGGGTATCAAGTAGAGGTGGCGGATAATGGAATTAAAGGAGTGGAGATTGCTCAGAAATTTATTCCCGATTTAATTCTTTTGGATATCATGATGCCAGGACAAGATGGTGTAGAAACTTGCCGACAAGTCCGTGAGATCAAATCTCTTTCAAACACTTTTGTGCTCTTTTTGACTGCTCGAGTAGAGGAGTACTCTGAAATTGCAGCATTCGATAGCGGAGCAGATGACTATTTGACAAAACCCATAAAACCGCGTGCATTGATGAGTCGAATCAATGCCATTTTCAGACGTTCTAGCAAGGATATAGATGTCGAAGAGAAAATTACAGCAGGCGATTTGGTTATTGATAGACAAAGTTATTTAGTCTCACAAAACGATAAAGAGTTTACGCTACCTAAAAAGGAATTTGAGTTGTTGTTCTTTTTAGCTCAACACCCAGGCAAAGTTTTTAGCCGAGATGATTTGTTGGTTAACATTTGGGGAACGGACGTATTTGTGTTAGCTAGAACAGTGGATGTTCATATTAGAAAAGTGCGAGAAAAAATTGGAGATGGCTATATTACTACAATTAAGGGCGTAGGGTATAAATTTGAGCTTGACTAATCACAATTGAATGTTATTGAATTCTAGGGGACTGGCTCTGGTATTGGCTGCAAGCATTGCAGTCATCATAGGAGCAAGTTTAATACTTGTGCCAGACCTTCCTGCATACGTTTTTTGGCTCATTCCTATTATTTGTTTTGGAACAAGCTACATCCTTATTAATGTAGTTCTTGAGTTTTTGTTTTTCAAGGAATTGAGAAACATCTATGACATGTTCGAGAAAATCAGAAATAATAATTTAGCCACATTAGAACCTAAGAGAACATACGGGCACAGTTCTTTGAATCAAATTCAACAAGAAATTTACTCTTACGCCCATGTAAAACAGTCCGAAATTGAAGAGTTAAAGCAAATGGCGAAGTTCAGGCGTCAATTTCTGGCAGATGTCTCTCATGAACTCAAAACGCCAATTTTTGCGGCGCAGGGATTTGTTCACACACTCTTAGATGGTGCCATAGACGACAAGTCTATTAGAATGAAATTCCTCAAAAAGGCAGCAAAAAACCTAGATGGCTTAGATGCACTTGTTCAGGACCTGTTAACTGTATCACATATGGAAGCAGGAGATATTACCATGCAATTTGAACCAACTAATATTTGCACAGTAGTAGAGGAGATTTTTGATCAACTTGAAGAGCGTGCAGCAAAAAAAGGAATCGAATTAGAGCTGAAAAGTGATCAGGACAAAATTTTGGTTTTAGCAGATAATCAAAGAATTCATCAAGTGTTTGTCAATTTGGTATCGAATGCTATAAAATATTCGGATGAGAATGGGGATGTTAGCGTCACCTTGAAACCGAATATTGACAAATTGGACATTATAGTCAAAGACAATGGGATTGGTATCCCATCAGAGCATTTGAATCGCGTCTTTGAGAGATTTTATAGAGTGGACAAAAGCAGATCAAAGGCGCAAGGAGGTACTGGATTAGGACTTTCCATCGTGAAGCATATCGTTGAAGCCCATTCTAGCGAAATCAAAGTGGTGAGTAATGTAGGAGAAGGCTCCTCATTTAGTTTTGAATTAGACCTCTATAAATCAGAGTAGAATTCAAAGCTTCCTTTCTTTATTAATTAAATTCATCTGTACTTTGCCTCATGAAGAAAAATGTTTGGAATGCGGAAGATCTGGTTGTCTATGATGATGACAACTATACCATTATTAATAAGCCCGCTCATTTATCTACACTTGAAGATAGAAACGATAGTGCCAATGTATTAAAGTTGTTTAGAGCTATAGATGATAATTATCAAGTCTGCCATAGATTGGATAAGGAAACTAGTGGAGCTTTACTTTTGGCTAAAAACGAAGAGGCCTTCAAAGTAGCCGCATTGCAGTTTCAAGAACGAAAGGTTGAGAAAGTTTATCACGCATTAGTCAAGGGCAGATTTATGAATGAAGTTATTCAAGTTGATGTACCATTGAGGACATCAGGGTCAGGACGTGTTCTGTGTGATAAAAGATCGGGCAAAGAGGCCGTGACTTTATTAAGGCCAAAGCACTTTTTTAAAGATTATACCTTAGTTGAAGCCAAGCCAATAACAGGAAGGACACACCAAATCAGAGTGCATCTTGCTTATCTTAATTTTCCTATTTGCGGTGATGAATTGTATGGAGGTGAACCTATATTTCTTTCATCAATTAAAAAAGGGTTTAAATCTAAGCCAAACCAAGAGGAGAGACCGTTATTTAATCGCGTCGGGCTTCATTCGCGCAGTATAAAACTAACAAACGTTAATAAAAATATTATTTCGTGTAATTGCGATTATCCAAAGGATATGGACATTATTTTGGAAAAGCTTAGTAAGTTCAATTAGTATTTTACAAAAAATAGAATATTATACTCATATCTTGAAGAAATGAAATGTCGCCAATTGATGAGAGCCTTCAAATAATTTTAATAATGTTTCATAAATGTTGTCAAAATGATAATATTGCGAGTACTATAATTGTCGATATTAGAATAGTAGCAATTCTAATGCTGGTGATTGAATTATATTGAAATAAAGAATTAAACCAATTTTTGGCAGTATTTGCTGAAAGATTTTTTATTTTATTTTTAACTAAACCATATTTTATTATGAGAAAACTATTACTGATTTTCTTGTTCGTGTCAGGCTTGATAGCACAAGCCTCCGCACAGGACAGGACGGTTTCTGGTAAAGTGACATCCGCTGAGGATGATTCAACACTTCCGGGAGTGACAGTTGTGTTGAAAGGCACGACTACAGGTACTACCACAGATTTAGATGGTAATTACAAATTGTCCGTTCCAGGAGATGGCGGAATTCTTGTTTATTCTTTTGTGGGTCTTGCTACTCAAGAAATTGAGATTGGAGCAAGAAGTGTGATCGATCTTGTGATGCAACCTGATGCTCAGCAACTTTCAGAGGTTGTTGTAACTGCGTTTGGTGTTGAGCGAGAAGAAAAATCGCTTGGTTATTCTGTTCAAGAATTGGATGGTGATAATCTTACTGAAGCAAGAGAAAACAATATTGTTAACGCTCTTTCAGGTCAAATTGCTGGTGTACAAGTAACAAACGGCTCTGGAAACGTTGGATCTTCAAGTAGAATTGTATTAAGAGGCCCTTCTTCTTTGACTGGAGAAAATCAGCCACTTTTTGTTGTGGATGGAATTCCGATCAACAACACAAACTATAGAACAGATGCAACTACTGCAGCATTTGGTGGTGCAGATATGCCAAATGGAGCTTCTGATATTAACCCTGATGATATTGAAACAATTTCAGTATTGAAAGGTGCAAATGCAGCAGCTTTATATGGCTCTAGAGCAGCAAATGGTGTGATTCTTATCACAACTAAAAAAGGTAAAGGAACTAAAGGAATTGGAGTTTCAATTAACTCAAACGTTACTTTCCAAAATCCTTTGAAATTACCTAGCTATCAGAATTCTTATGGTGGAGGATATGATCCTAATTATTATGAGTGGGTAGATGGAACACACGGAAGTGGTGGAGCAGATGAAAGTTGGGGACCAGCATTGGATCAAGGATTAGAATTTAGACAATTCACAGATCAAGATGGATCAGCCAGTCCTTGGGTTTCTAGACCTGATAATGTGAAGGATTTCTTCGAAACAGGAGTAACTCTAACTAATAACATTGCGCTTACAGGTGGGAATGACAAAGCTCATTTTAGACTTTCTTATACTAATTTAGATCAGAGCGGTATGCTTTATAATACCGATATGAAGAGAAACACAGTCGCTGTAAGTGGTGGAGCTCAACTTACTGAAAAATTATCAACAGAAGCATCTATTAACTATGTGAAATCTGGTTCTGATAATATTGCAGGAGGTGGATATGATAATAACAACTCAATGCAGCAGTTTACTTGGTTTCAAAGACAAGTTGATATTGCAGCTTTGAAAGATTACAAAAATCTTCCTCTTAATTCAGGTGGAACTTCAGCTGATGGTACGCCATTGAACTGGAATACAAACTTTAATAACAACCCATATTGGGTGTTGGACAACAATACCAACTCATTCTCTAAGACTAGAGTTTTTGGTAATGTAAAAATCAATTATGCTATTACCGACTGGTTAAGCGTAATGGTTAGGTCTGGTACTGATTTCTTCACTGATTTACAAGAATATCAAAGAGCGCATAACTCAAATGATTTTCCTAATGGATTTTATGAGGAGTATGCTAGAACTTGGCAGGAGACGAATTCTGATTTTGCATTGACTTTCAACAAAGATTTCAATGAAGATTTTGGTGTCACTGTAATGGGTGGAGGAAATTTAAGAAAGGAGACATACTCTAGAAATATAATGACTGCTGATGAATTAGAGATTCCAGGTACATATACTATAGCAAACTCAGCTTTGCCTATCGTAGCTAGTAGCTTTGATTCGGAAAGAGCTATGCAAAGTTTGTATGGAACAGCGCAGTTTAGATTCAGAAATTATGTGTTTTTGGATGTAACAGCAAGAAATGACTGGTCAAGTACATTGCCAGAAGCAAATAATTCATTCTTCTATCCTTCTGCTTCTGTAAGTGCGATTGTGTCTGATATTTTAGATATTCAGTCAAACGTATTGTCATTTGCAAAAATTAGAGCGAGTTGGGCACAAGTAGGATCTGATACGGATGCATTTCAAGTGCAGGATGTATTTACTTTGAGAGATGATAAATGGAATGGATCTGTTACTCAAGCGACAAGAGCTCAAAAATTATTGAACCCAGATTTGAAGCCTGAAATTACAACGTCTATTGAATTTGGAGTTGATTTAAGATTCTTGAATGATAGATTCGGAGTTCAAGCAACATATTTTGACGCAACAAGTACAGATCTAATTGTAGAAGTTGATGTTTCTGGTGCTTCTGGATATACTTCAAAAGTTTCGAATGTTGGAGAAATGAATAATAAAGGTATTGAACTACAGTTGAATGCAACTCCACTTAAAATTGGAGATTTCACATGGGATATTGTAGCAAACTATGCCAGAATTAGAAATGAAGTTGTTACTCTAGGAGGTGTTGATAACCTAAGATTAGATGGCCAATGGAATGTGGACGTAGTTGCAAGACCAGGAGAATCTTACCCTGCACTATATGGACCTGATTTCCAAAGAGATAGTGATGGGAATGTAATTCATTCAAACGGACTACCTCAAAAGGATCCTACAAGTAAAGTATTAGGTTCTGCTTTCCCTGATTGGACTGGTGGAATTAGCAATACTTTCAGCTTTAAAGGGATTAGCCTTGGCGTATTAGTAGATGCTAAGATTGGTGGTGAAATATACAGTATGACCAACGCATGGGGACGTTATGCTGGTATCTTGGAAGAAACACTAATCGGACGTGAAGACGGTATTGTTGGTGTTGGTGTGATGCAACAAGGTGTAGATGGTGATGGAGATCCTATTTATGTTCCAAACAATGTAGTTGCAGACGCTCAGTCTTACAATCACGCATCATTTGGCAATAATGTTGCTTACGGATCTGTGTTTGATGCGAGCTATGTTAAACTTCGTCAAATCATCCTTGGTTACAAATTACCAAGCGCATGGTTAGAAAACACACCATTTACATCAGTAAGTGTTTCTGCAGTTGGTAGAAATTTGGCAATATTATACTCTAAGGCACCACATATTGATCCAGAGACTGGATTTAGTAATGGTAATGGCCAGGGTATTGAGCATGCGCAAATTCCTTCTGCTAGAAGCATTGGGTTCAATGTGAATCTTAAGTTTTAAGCTTTAAACGATTTTAGATATGAAATTTAAAATAAATTATAAAATATTGTCTTTGTGCCTATTAACCATATTTGCGGTTTCGGCATGTACAGATGACTTTGAGGAAATGAACACAAACCCTAATGGGCCTGTAGTCATTCCTTCGGATCTTGTTTTAGCAGGTATTATTGAAACAACTGCTGATCGACTTTTTGATACTTTTCATGGTGGAGATATGGCAACATGGTCTCAACAGTTTGGTAAAGTACAGTATAACGATGAAGAGCGTTATAGCCCGAGAGCTACAGTATTGAACAATACATGGAATGGATTTTTCTCTGTAGGCTTAACTGATGCAAAGGAAATGGCAGTTTTAGCTAGAGCAGAAGGAAATGAGGCTAATATTGGAGTTGCTTATGCTCTTCAAGCCTACTTGTATTCTTTACTGGTTGAAATGTACGGACCAATTCCTTTCACTGAATCAATTTTAGCTTCAGAAGGTAATACTACTCCTGCTTATGATGATGAACAAACTGTCTATGAAGGTTGTATTGCATTACTAGATAGTGCAGTAACTAAACTTCAGGGTGAAGGAACCATTAGTGCAGCTCAGGACATTATGTACGAAGGAGATGCTGGCAAATGGATGAAGTTTGCAAATTCTTTGAAATTCAGATTGTTGATGAGAATGGCAAGTGCAGGAGAGAACGTAAGTAGCGATCTTCAAGCAGTTGTAAACAGTGGTGTACATTTCACTTCAAATGATGACAATGCTCAATTGAATTATTTGTCTACTAATCCTAACGCCAATCCATTATGGAATGACGTTATTTTTGGTACGAGAAGTGAGTGGAAGATTAACCAAACGATTGTCCAGTTGATGGAAGGTTTGGCTGATCCTAGGCTAAATGTTTATGCACAACCTAATGACGCTGGAATTATCAGAGGTGTTGCTCCAGGTATTATTAATCCTACAATTAATGGATTTGATTATGTGAATACTTCGGCACTTGGGGAATATATTTTAGCTCCAGACGCACCAGGTGTTTTTATGTCTTATTCTGAATTGATGTTTTTAGTAGCTGAAGCTGCCAAAAGAGGATACATTTCAGGAGGTGATGCTACAGCTCAAGCGTCATACGAAGCGGGTATTGCTGCTTCTTTTGATACGTATAACGGGTTCAAGAATGCTGATGGTTCTACAATCGCAATTGATGCTACTTCCTATATGAGTAGTTCTGCGGTTGCATACAGTTCTGCAACTGCGTTGACTCAAATTGCAACTCAGAATTATATTGCTTTATTCGGACAAGGCCAAGAAGCTTATACAGAATGGAGACGAACTAAAATTCCTGTTCTACCTTCAATTGCAGATCCATTGGCTGATTTAGCTGGAGATGGTATTCCTACAAGGTATACATATCCTACTGATGAGCAGACTTTGAATGCAGCTAATTATAACGCAGCCTCAAAGATGCTTGATGGTGGGGATGAATTAGATTCACCGCTTTGGTTTATGAACTAATCTTAATTTTAAATTAGTAAGAAAGATGAAAAACATATTATATATATATATTCTGGCTTCTGCTGTTCTATTCTCGTCTTGTAATGATAGCGAGGATTTGATGACAGATGGAGCTATGGAAGGTGCTATTTTGAATATTTCAGGATCAAGTGGTTCATTGGCAGGTGCTCCTGCAGCTGGTATGGATTTGGCAGATGCTGAGATTGAATTCCAATTAGCTGAATTGAATTACAACATTGGCTTTGAAGGTAATTCAGGATTAAATGTTGATAAATTAATTGTCACAAAAACTTACGATGGTCAAACTGTCGAAGTGGCTGAGGCTAATGGTGGAAAGAATGGCTCTTTGAGCGTTGAGTATTCCTCATTGTCTGATTATTTAGAAGGGTTTGATGGTGTTTCTGAATCAGATCTAAGAATTGGTGATGTGATAGCTTTCAAAACCGTTATCGTAATGAATGACGGTAGAGAACTTGATTACCCAAGTGGTAACTTGAGTATTGGTATCTCTTGTCTTGCAGACTTGTCTGGAACGTACATGATGACTAACACAGTATGTCCTACTTCTCCAAGTTTGCCAAGAGAGGTTACAATTACCAAAAATGCAGATGGTAGTTGGCATTTAACTCGTGCAGATGGTGGATTATTAAGTACTTGCTCTACGAATACAACGTTATTGAATGCAGGTAACATCATTGAGCAATGTGGAGAAATACTTCCTAGTATCGATCTTGATTTTGGTTCTGCTGGTGGAAGTTATGACATTGGTGATATTGCAGGAGGAACATGGGATGCCGCTTCTGGTACACTTACGATGGAGCATACGCAGTCATTTTTCTCATGGGCAGGTGCATCGTACACATCTACCTACGTTAGACAATAATTTTTGACTTTTAATCATATCAATATGAAATTGAATAAATTAAAATACATCATTCCAGTGGCTCTGTTAGGCTTTGTGCTTTGGAGCTGCGATGAGAGTGACAATACGGGAGATTCTGGATTGACTCCAAATAATCCTTCTGTAGATATTACCGCATTGAGTAATTCGTTTACTATCGATGAGCAGGATACTACGTTTGTAATTACTGCAACATTGAGTGAAGCTGCTATCGTTGATATTAGCTTAGATGTAAATACCAGTGGTACAGCAACTGAAGATGAGGATTATGAATTAAGTGCGCATCAAATGATTATACCACGAGGTAGCCTTACTACTTCTATGGAGGTGATCATTCATGCAGATGAAGTAACGGCAGAAGAGGATGAAACGCTTATCGTTAGTATTGGAGATGATACTAATGCAAATGCACGGATTACTACTACTGAATTTAGTTTTACACTAAACAATGCTTTGGATTTTGCAGTGAACGACTACGTAGAGATCTCACTTTCTTGGGATAATGGTGAATTGGCTCCAGATGGTTCTTCTTCGTACTGTGATGTTGTAGATTTCGATATTTACATTTTACCTGACGGTTCTGGCAGTACTGCTGATGATGTGACAGGAGGAATGGCTACAGGTTCTTGTCCTGAAAGTTCTGATTTGGATCTTGCCGATGGAACTTATAACATCTATAAGTCTTTGTGGAAGAGTACTACTTCTACAGCAGGTACTGTAGATTGGGGTGAGTTAAGTTTTGATGTTCCAATTACTGTTACAATTACTCGATATAATAATGACGGTACGATTGACGGACAAACGTCATGGACTGAAGGAGCTGATGAAACAATTACTACAGCAGCTGCGAATCATAACTTGTTTTTCGGTGTAGGTAACTTAATTGTATCTGATGGAAACTATTCATTTGAATCTCCTGCAGGTGATACTACAGGTGAGGTGAAAATTGATAATTCTGTTAATTATCATGTCGAATAGTCGATTAGATTATTAATTAATATACTAAAAGAGGTTGCTTGTTTAGGCAACCTCTTTTTTTTGCCCATGTGTCCCGTCCTGAAATAACTTGGTAAGAAATTGACTTATTATGAAGTTGTCGAGTTAAATGTTCAATCAAATAAAACAGACGTAGAAGGATTGTACTATAGGCTTTAAATCAGCTCTGGAAATGATGTTAAAATGTTATCTGATCCAAGTAGCTTATGGGATTTAGCGAAAGTGTACTGTTTTGTTCTTGCTTAAAAATGAAAAGTAGGATAGTCTTATAAAAATTGGTGAAGATAATTACAGGCTGTTACACACTAGCATAAAGGAATCGGGCAAAGAATCGTGCTGTAATAATGGTGAAGAATCTATGTATAAATCTGTATGTAGTTATTAAGTAAAAGAATTAGCAATACCTATAAGAGTATAAACGGCAAGACAGTGTAAATGAATTGACTGCCAGCCGTTAGTATATAAATAGAGAATTGTTACAGTTTGCTCTTTTGTAAGGAACCAACTCCTTATGGATTACCAATAAACAGGTTGAGTAGTCGTAGTACGAGGAAGCACCAAACAATCGTCTGGAAATACTGGTAACCCACTTCTCTCAGGTAGTGATACCCCTAAAATCTCAATCGTGTCCGCCTTGACATCTGAAACGGTAAAGTATCCAACTACGGGTTCATCAATGTTGTCAATGTTTAAGATGTTACCCCTGATAATTGCAGGTGGAGCATCAAATATGTCACCGCTTATAGATATTTGAGATTCAAGTAACTGATAAAAATTATAGGCTTCTTGACTGAGGCTATATCGCTTAGCTGCCAAAACGTATTTGTTATAAAATCTGTAACCATCGTCTGGAAGAAAAAACAATTCCGCATCTGTAAGATCACTGCCTCTTGGAAACGAACTGAGAATGAGTTGCGAGCCGCTTTCAGTTTGCCAGCAGTCTGCACAACAGGATTTAGGCATTGGTGTGGGAGGCATTCCGCCGACGTATAGTTCTGGGTAGGTTTTGATTAGATAGGTACCTGAATACTTCCACATATAGTGACTGGCTGTGCTGGATGTTTTTCGAAACCTGGCATATACATCAGTACCACCTTGATAATCTACGTTACCTGTAGATGTTACAACGGGATATTTGTTAAATGTAGTGTACAGCGAGTCGAGGTCTACGGCTTCTATGGCTGCTTCAGGAAGTGAATTGTACGACTTATCGTCAACTTCTATGGTGAGTATATATTTTCTGCCAATCTCTGCTTTAAAGTTGTCTGGCCCAAAATAGAATCCGTTTTCGGTATGAATGAACCTGATATTGTTTCCAAGATCGTCTCTCAAAGCTACTTTCGCACCAATTACACCTTTTATAGTACCCTCGAAAATATCACCGTATCTGGCTGTTTCTGTTACTCTAATGGATTGTTCAATGTCTTCAGTGGTAATATGTGCCTCAACCACCAAAACAGTTTCAAACTCACTATTATCCACATCGAGCGGTTGACTACAAAAGTTAAAAATACTTGCTAGGGCTATTAATAATATTGGACGAAGTCTCATTATTCGAAATTAAAAGTGACTGATACAGAAGGAAATGGAGTAGTTAATAATATCAATTGATAAGGTTGTGGTGGGGCACCTTCGGTATCTTGATAGTAGATAGAGAAAGGGTTGCTCCTTCCATAGACATTGTATACAGAGAAGTTAAATTCTCCTTGATATTTTTTTAAGAACGTAAAGTCTCTCGTAAGAGATAGGTCGAGTCGGTGATAAAATGGACCTCTCGCATTATTTCTTTCAGTGTAAAGCGGTAGGATTTGACCTGCATAATTGAATTTTCCAACCGGTTTAGTAAAGACTTGCCCACTTTTTAAAGTAAGTGTGGTTGATAGCTTCCACTTTTTAGGAAGCTCATAGACCAATACATTGGTGAAATTGTGTGGGCGGTCATAGTTGGCGGGATACCAATCTCCTCCGTTGATAGATTCTATTTCATTGAAAGCTCCTCTAATTCTACGTTCACTTCGCGAGTAGGTATAACTAATCCAGCCATTTAATCTACCAGAGGTATTGCTCTTTATGTAAAGTTCTAGTCCATATGATTTTCCAAATCCAGTGAGTAGCTCAGTTTCAATGTGATCATTTAGGAAGAGTTCGGCGCCATCTTTATAGTCAACAATATTGTTTACTGTCTTATAAAAGACTTCTACCGAAGTTTCAATTTTGTTGTCTCTGAAATTTTTATAGAGCCCTACTGATGCTTGATCAGCAATTTGAGGTTTCAATTCATTGTCACTAAGCTTCCAAGTGTCGCTTGGAGCAATAGCGTTTGTGTTAGAAATCAAATGTATATATTGATACATCCTGTTTAGAGCAACTTTAAAGGAGGTTGATGAGTTAATACTATATCTAGCAGATAGCCTAGGTTCCCAGCCTGTGTAAGTGGTAATTACATCTCCATTTGCATAATAGGTGGTATCAGTAAGATTTTCTTCGCTCAATGGTTCGTGTGGGCGATAGCCATAAATAGCATGTTCGCCTAGATACTGATAAATGTTATATCTTAAACCTGCAGAAAAGGAGATTTTTTTTGATGGGGAAACATCTAATTCTAAATAGCCGGCAAATTCATTGGCATGTTCTTCTTGAACTTTTTGAGTAACAAGGCTATTGGCTTCTGATGGTTGAGGAATGAGCTCACCGGGTTGGAGATTTGTTCTTGAGAAATCAACTCCAGCGTTTACTGATAATTTATCAGATTGCATGTACTCAAAATCTACTTTTCCAATGAGGTTTTCAATTTCTGCATTAAGCTCAAAGGCATTAATTGAACTGTTGTTTTTGATTTGATTTTTATACTGACTTTGGGATAGACTGATTTTACTACTAAGCTTATCCGAAAAGCTATGATTCCAACTAATTGATTGATTAAAATTGGACCAATGATAGGAGGTGTCTCCTACGAAATTAAAGCTATCTGTGCTTCTGTATAGAGCATATTTAATCTTGTTCTTGTCGTTTAGTCGATAATCAGCAATCACATTGACATCAGAAAAATCGGCAGAACTTTCGCTGATTTGAGGATTGTTAAACGCATTTAAGATATAATCTAAATACGACTTCCTTGCGCTAACTAATACGGCTAACTTATCCTTAATGACTGGCCCCTCTACCATTATACTGGAAGCACTGACTCCGACAGTTGCTTTTGCCTTCCATTTGTTATAATCACCAGACCTATACTCAATATCTAATACTGAGGAAGCTCTTCCTCCAAAGCTCGCGGGTACAGCACCTTTATATAGTGATACATTCGAAACCACATCAGCATTGAAAGCTGTATAAAAACCAAACAAGTGTGATGGATTGTAAATCGGGACACCGCCTAATAAAATCAGGTTTTGATCGGCGGATCCCCCTCGCACATTAAAACCACTTGATAACTCTGACCCAGTGTTTACACCTGGTAGCATAGCGATAGATTTGATAATATCGACCTCGCCCATAGCTTTTGGTAATTCTTTGATAGATTCTATTGACAAAGAACTTTTCCCTACATTGGTGCTTGAGACATTTGCATCCGGCCGTTCGCCAGAGATCACCACAGCATCCAATTCCTTAACGTTTGGTTTTACATACAATGTGAATTTTCCACTACCTCTAACATCAATAACAAATGTACTCGTTGTGTAGCCTATGGATTGCACGTTGATTTTATGTTGTCCTAATGGAACTCGAGCTTTGAAATCACCATTTATGTCAGTGACCGTTGCAATATTCTGATCCGCGATTCTCACTATTGCCCCAATAAGACCTTCGCCAGTTTCCTGATCCTTTAATGTTCCGAAAATTGCGTCTTTTTTATCAACGTTATTGAATTTTTCTCCGTCAACAATTGTAACTTTTTGGCCAAATGAAGTCATACAGGATGCTGCGATGACTGCAAAGGTTAGTAAATATTTTTTCATTAATTATTAAATTCAAAAGGTTCGAATTTCCAGAATTCCATTTCGTCAGCATTGTCTTCGGTAGACCCCCGGATTATATAAATAGCGCTATTTTTTTTGAAATGCGAAATGTTTTTAAAGTTCCTATCTCCAGGGAATGTTATTTTTTCAAGCTGAAGTTCCCCTAGAATATCAGTGCTATTTACCAGATTACTTAGAATGAAAAGCCCGTAAACAAGTTGGTTGTCAACTACTTGGGCTATTCCTTCTTGAGATATTTTGGTGGGGAAGTCATTTTTCCTTATAAAGGATTCAGTTTGAAAATCAAATGACCAAACCTCTTCATTATTATTGGTCAATAGTATTTCTGAACCCAGATTAAATGACGGTGTTGACGTGTCGTACTCAAAGGGGAGTTCACCCATATTGGTCCATACGCCGTTTTCAAACTTATAGAAGAGTTTTAATGGTTGGTATAGAGCATCTCGTCCTCCCAATACATATACGATATCGTTGTGTTCTGCGGCAAAGGAGGCGTAAGATACGAATGGAGTGGAGGGAAGCGTGGTATAACTTCCATTTTCATATTTGTAAAATCCATTTTCTAGTTGATAAACAAGGCTTTGTCCTATCGCAATTTGCTCTGAAGACCCTGAACCAAAGTATCCACTAGGGGTGCTGAAAGCTCCTTCGACAGGAATGATAGATGAAGGAACTATGGTTTGTGTCCATTGAAATGTGGTTAAATCTAGACTGTACATTTGTGTATTGGGAGTCCCGTCTTTATACATTCCCATGCTGAGATTGGCTGTATGAGTATTTAGAAAAGTAATGCCATTAAAAAAAGGAGGATTGTTTATGTTTGATAACTGAGTCCATTTCCCAGTTTCATAATAAAAGGTGTCCACTGCGTAAGATATTCCTTCCATAGTAGCAATTATTGGTTGTTTATAACCTTGCTGAACTTTTGGTACCTTAACCCATACTTCATAGTCTCCAAATCGATCGGTAATTTCGGCAGGAGTTGTACCAAACTTTATACTTAGATCGTTTGTTAGGTTTCGTCCAGTGATTTTTGTTATTTCCCCATCTTTACCTATTGTTCTTGATACATTATTAATTACACCTTCAAATGTGCTGAAGGTTTTAGATTCGCTAAAGTAGATATTATCAGAAGTGGAAAAATAGGCTTTATAATAATAGTCACTCGTTTGTGAAAGGGAGTCGATCTCTGAATAATATAAGCCAGTTGTGTTTTTACTCCCTAGGGATTTAATAATAGGGTCATTAAATTCCTCGTCACTTGCTAGATAAAATCCATGGTCATTGATAGATTCATTGTTTTCAACTACTCGGGCCAATAATCGTACTTTATTACTGGATAAATAGATGAGATCTTCTAACTGAACAACATTATCTTGGAGGTTCTCTTCCGTGAACATGCATGAATGCAATGCGAAAACCCAAATGGAAAATACGACTACTAGTAACTGTTTCATGAAATAGGTTAATGAAAACGAAAGGGTTTGATTTTAATGCAGATGGCGAAAATAGTATCAAATTTGTTATAATAATGAATGAATCGTCCGATTTGTATGAATGGTAGATACTGATGATGGATGTCAGTTTTATTGTTTGGAAAAGAAGCACTCTTCTTGGATCGCATCTTTACTGTATTTTTGATTAAAGGAGAGTTTTTATTAAGATCTTCAGGGATAAAGCTTTAGTTAAACTTTGAAGTTCATTATTGATAGAACCAGTTTATCCATGGTTCGATTTTCAATCTTGTCTTAGTATTAAATTTTACGATTGAACTTATATGGTTTGTTCGAATTATAACTATATGGTCTAAAGTGGCTAACTATATAAATGTGCGAGTTCTTTGTTTGATAGATGAGAAAAACTAGATAATCCTGATTTATTCATGCGTGAGAGCAAAAATCAGGTGATGCTTTTTGCAAAATCAAACATTTGGAGTTTATTTCTTTAAAGTAGTTACATATTTTATAACATGTATTGCATTTCAAAAATTAAACTTCTATTTTTGTGTCCCTTTTTGAGGGGAGTAGGATTTTGACTAGAAAAAATCGATAAAACAGTGGATTCAATAAGTTATAAAACAGCGATGACCAACAAGGCAACTGCCAGTAAAAACTGGATAGTTGTAGATGCTGATGGAAAAGTATTGGGAAGATTGGCTAGTGAAGTGGCCAAGATGATAAGAGGCAAGCACAAACCTGGGTATTCCCCTAACGTGGATTGCGGTGATAACGTGATCGTTATCAACTCTGATAAGGTGAAAATGACTGGGAAAAAGTGGACAGATAAGAAATATATCTCACACACTGGGTACCCAGGAGGACAGAGAGAGCAAACCCCTAACGAAGTATTGGCTAAGTCATCCACTATTCTTGTTGAAAGAGCTGTAAGAGGGATGCTTCCTAAGAACAGACTTGGAAGAGCTTTGTTTGGAAACTTGTTTGTATATGAAGGCACTGAGCACAAGCACGAAGCTCAAAGTCCTAAAGAGATAAAATTATAATCTAGATGGAAGTAACTAACACCATTGGAAGAAGAAAAACATCTGTAGCCAGATTGTTTATGACACCTGGAAAAGGTGAGGTAAAAATCAACAATAGGGAATTGAAAGAATATTTCCCATTTGAAATCTATCAAACTATCGTAAAGCAGCCATTAGTTTTGGTTGAAGAAGATGGAAACTTTGATTTTAAAGTGAATGTTGGTGGCGGTGGCTACAAAGGCCAGGCTGAAGCAATAAGATTAGCAATATCAAGAGCATTGGTAGAAGTAAATCCAGAGCACAGACCGGCGTTGAAAAAAGAAGGTTTCATGACTAGAGACCCTAGAATGGTAGAACGTAAGAAGCCAGGTAGAAGAAAGGCGAGAAGAGCGTTCCAGTTCAGTAAACGTTAATCATATTTTATTTTTATATATAAGTAAACTTAATGGCTAAAATAGAGCATAAAGACTTACTTGATGCTGGTGTTCATTTCGGACACTTGACGAGAAAGTGGGATCCACGTATGGCGCCGTATATCTTCATGGAGAAGAACGGTATCCATATTATCGATCTACATAAATCGCTTGAATGCCTCGAAGAAGCATCAAATGCACTCAAGCAGATCGTGAAATCAGGACGAAAAGTAATGTTCGTTGCTACCAAAAAGCAAGCACGTGAAATCGTAACTGAGGAAGCAAAGAGATTAAGAATGCCTTACGTAACCGACAGATGGTTAGGTGGTATGCTGACTAACTTTGCGACCATTAGAAAATCTCTTAAGAAGATGTCTTCTATGGACAAGATGTTGAAAGATGATGCTTTCAAGAATCTTGCAAAAAGAGAAAAGTTGATGATTAGTAGAGAGAAAATCAAATTAGAAAGAGTCCTTGGAGGAATCGCTGATTTGACAAGACTTCCTGCAGCACTTTTCGTAGTAGATATCAAAAGAGAACATATCGCTATTAAAGAAGCACAGAAATTGAACATTCCTGTATTCGCAATGGTAGATACTAACTCTGATCCAAATCAGGTGGACTTTCCAATTCCTGCAAATGATGATGCATTCAAATCAATTCAATTGATTATTGGTCACATCGGTAAAGAAATGGAAGAAGCACTTGCTGAAAGAAAGAAAGATAGAGACGAGAAGAAGGATCAGGAAGAGGCAGCCGCAAAAGCAGCCGCTGATGAAAAAGCAGAGACAGCAGAATAATTACTAAGTAAATATTCGTTACAATATAAGAAAATTGAACATTGATTACTCGGTGTTCAATTTTTGTTTAAATCGATTTTAAAAGACATAAATACATTAATAATGGCAATTACTGCACAAGATGTAAACAAGCTACGTCAGATGACTGGAGCTGGTATGATGGATTGTAAGAAAGCTTTGGTTGAATCTGATGGTGATTTCGACAAAGCGATCGAAATTCTAAGAAAAAAAGGTCAGAAAGTTTCTGCTTCCAGAGCAGATAGAGAAACTAACGAAGGTATTGTAATCGTAAAAACAAACGAAGACCATACGGTTGGTGTATTGGTCGCATTTTCTTGCGAAACTGACTTTGTTGCTAAAAACGAAGAATTTGTTGCTTTGGGTGAAAAACTAGCTACAGCGGCATTTACTAACAAGCCTGCTGATGCAGCAGCATTGAAAGCATTGAAAGCTGATGGTGACTTGACATTCAATGACAAAATCACTGAATTGATAGGTAAGATCGGTGAGAAATTGGATATCGTTGCTTATGAAGTGATGGAAGGGGAAGCAGTTGTTCCTTATATCCATGCTGGTAGCAAATTAGGAGTTTTAGTTTCGTTGAAAAATACCAACGGTGCTGATGTACTTGCTGCGGGTAAAGATGTAGGAATGCAAATTGCAGCAATGAACCCAATCGCTGTTGATAAGGATGGTGTAGATTCTACAGTGGTAGAGAAGGAAATCGAAATTGGAAAAGATCAAGCAAGACAAGAAGGCAAGCCAGAAGCTATGTTGGAAAAAATTGCTATGGGTAAATTGAACAAGTTCTATAAAGAGAATACTTTGTTGAGCCAGGCTTTTGTAAAAGACGGCGGAATGAATATTTCACAGTACTTGGACAGCGTGAGCAAAGGAATGACTGTTGCTGAATTCAAAAGAATCACAATCGGATAATTTAAAATCCAATGATAATAAAAAAGCCATTTCGATATCGAAATGGCTTTTTTTGTGCTCTGTGAGTTGGGTTTTACTTTTTGCCAAATAGTTTTCTCAACTTTGATTTTTTCTCAACTACAGGCTCTTCTACAACAATTCCTGCGAGCCAGTTAGAGGCGGGTTGCGTGTAGTCGAATTTCTGAGACTCGATAGATGGATTTACCTTTTTAATGGCTTCAGCCAATACGTTTGAGGCTATGGTAGCCATAGGAGATTCCGATTCTAGAACGGCAATTTTGTCTATTTTCAAAATCATGTCTTTCCCTTCTTTATTTACAAAATCATTTTTGATCCAAATTCTGCATTCCCCATCATATCCTTCTAGCGAGCGTCTATCCACCAGCCAATGCACATTTTCATGTTCTTTAGCAATTGCTATAGCCATTCGCATGATTTTTTGCATGGATGCTAATCCGACAGTCCCTTTCCACCCAAACTGGAAAGTCGTGTTGTCTTCGTCAAATTGAAAAATCGCGTCTTCTGCTTCAAAAAGAGTTTTCATAAGAAATTTTTATTTCTGGTTGTAAAATCTGTGAAAGGCGGAGCGCAAAATTAGTTCAAATCAAAAAGATAAACTAGTCAGACTCCGATGAAAAAGTCATTAATACATGAAAGGAAATGTAATGGTTTGATAAATTTGCCACCTATTTAAACAAATCATATTCAATGACATCAGATCAATTGAAAGAAGCAAAGGCCCGAGTGAGTGATCTCCGGGGCTATCTTTGACTACGATATTAAAGTAAAAGAAGTAGAAGAGGAAGAATCCATTACTACTCAAGCAGATTTTTGGAATGACCCAAAACAGGCTGAAGCCATGCTCAAGCAAATCAAAGCCAAGAAAATTTGGACGGATGGCTTTGAAAAGGTGAATTCCATGTGCGAAGACCTTGAGACACTTTATGAGTTTTACGAAGTAGATGAAGTCGAAATGACTGAGATCGATGCGGAGTACAAGAAATTTATAGTGGTGCTGGAGGAACTGGAATTCAAGCGAATGCTTAGTGGCGAAGAGGATCAGTTAGGTGCAGTGATGGAGATCAATCCAGGTGCTGGCGGAACTGAAAGTATGGATTGGGCTTCCATATTGATGCGAATGTATATCATGTGGGGTGAGAAGAATGGCTTCTCAGTAAAACAATTGAACTATCAGGCAGGTGAAACCGCAGGTGTGAAGTCGGCAACTCTAGAGTTCGATGGCCCATTTGGCTACGGATATCTCAAGTCCGAAATCGGAGTGCATAGATTGGTCAGAATTTCACCATTTGATTCGGGAGGGAGGAGACACACTTCATTTGTTTCTGTTTATGTTTATCCTATCGTAGATGATTCTATTGAGATTGAAATCAATCAGGGAGATATTGAATGGCAAACTTCTCGATCAGGAGGAGCTGGTGGCCAGAACGTAAACAAGGTAGAAACTAAGGTGCAGTTAACACACAAACCTTCAGGGATAGTTATAGTTTGTTCTATTGAACGATCACAATTAGCCAACAAGGAGCACGCCATGAAAATGCTTAAATCTCGACTTTATCAAATTGAAGTGGATAAACGCAATGAGAAACGTGACGAAGTGGAAAGCAACAAAATGAAAATCGACTTTGGAAGTCAAATAAGAAATTACGTATTACATCCCTATAAATTGATAAAAGACGCCCGAACCGGAGTGGAGCGAACAGATGTGCAGAATGTATTGGATGGTGATTTGGAGGATTACATCAAAGCTTTTTTAATGGGGCAGGGCCTAGAAACCGACTAAATGATATTAGCAGCTATCGACATAGGTTCGAACGCCGTGAGGCTTCAAATCAACCGCCCCATCACCTATGATGGGGTCACTATTTTTAAAAAGCTTCAATACATACGTTTCCCATTGCGTTTGGGCTCTGACGTATTTGAAAATAGTCAAATCGGAGATGAAAAGTTTCGCGAGTTTGTCAAGCTCATGCAAGCTTTTAAGAACATGATTGATTTGTACAAGGTAGATGAGTATTATGCCTGTGCAACTTCTGCTATGCGCGAAGCTGAAAATGGAAATGCATTGGTACAAGCCGTGAATGCGGCTTGTGATTTGGATATCAATATCATCAGCGGTGATATGGAGGCTGAGTTGATCAATAGAGTGATTGCCTTTAACCTTCAGCCAGACGAGCAGTACTTACACATAGATGTAGGTGGTGGTAGCACGGAATTGACACTTTATCATGGTGATCAAAAGGTGGTGTCTAAATCTTTCCCGCTAGGCACTGTAAGAATGCTGAAACATTCAGAAAGGGCAGAAACTTGGAGCGAAATGCTCCAATGGATATTGGATCACAAGGGCAAAGTAGGACATCTGATAGCCATTGGTACTGGAGGTAACATTCGTAAACTCTATGAATTAACGAATAAAGAAAAAGGGAAATATATCGGTTTGAAGAAGCTAGAGGAGGAGTTAGAGATTCTAAAGAATATGGCTTATGAGGAGCGAGTGGTTAATCTCCAGCTCAATGAGGATAGAGCTGATGTAATTATTCCTGCCTCAGAAATATACATCACGATAATGAAAAAAGCTGGCGCACGAAAGATCATGGTTCCGGATGTTGGCTTGAAGGATGGTATTATCAGTTATCTTTATGATAAGAATGTCTTGAACAAACAGATTTAAGTATCTTAAAGTCTTGAAGAAGATAGTATCAAAAACCAAAGTAGCTGCTGAGTTTGTAAAAAGCGAAATCTGGAAAACCACCGATGCGGAAGGTTGGAAAGGTTTTAGACTCAGAGTGTTAAAAATTCTAGTCATCACGGCTAAAGAATTCAAAAAAGATAATATTGTACTTCAGGCTTCGGCTTTGACCTACTTGACGATCCTATCCATCGTTCCTGTAGTCGCTATGATTTTCGGAATTGCCAAAGGTTTTGGAATAGAAAACCTAATAAGAAAAGAGCTCGATAAGATTTTTATAGGTCAGGAAGTGGTGAAAGAAACCATTTTTGATTTCGCTCATAATCTACTTGCCAATACCAAGGGAGGAGTAATTATCGGCGTATCCATTGTCGTTCTCTTTTTTACAGTAATGAAGCTATTGAATAATATTGAAGTGGTGTTCAATAGCATTTGGGGCAAACAGAAAGGACGAATTCTAATAAGGAAATTCACTGATTATTTGGCGATGATTGTCATCTCCCCAATATTAATCATACTATCAAGTGGGGTTACTATTTTTGTTCAGAACCAATTACTGGTGATTGGCCAAAATGGTGAAATGGAGGCATTAATCACGCCTGTAGCAGCTTTTTTTGTGCAGCTGTCACCTTATGTGCTGATATGGCTTCTGTTTAGCATGATCTACGTGATTATGCCCAATACGAAAGTTAAATTTGTAAATGGGTTAATTGCTGGTGTCATTGCTGGTACCATTTTTCAATTGGTACAAAAAGGGTTCATTACGTTTTCATTTTTAATGGGTAACTATGGAGCCGTCTATGGAGGTCTGGCAGTCCTTCCCTTATTCTTTATTTTTTGCCAGCTCAGTTGGGTCATTGTTTTTATTGGAGGTGAATTGTCCTATGCAATTCAAAAAGTAGATGAATACATCCCTGATGAAACCAACATCAAGTTTAGCATGGTTGAGAAGAATAAAATTGCACTTTTGATAGTACACGCTGTGGTCAAGGCATTCGAAAAAGATGACGAACCTTGGACAAAAAGAGAGTTGTCCATAAAGCTCCTGATCCCTCATAGATTTGTTAGTAACGCAGTAAATCGACTGGTTTCCGCTGGTGTATTAGTGAGAAGCCTGAGCGATAAAGGCGTCAATTACATTTATTTACCGGCATTGGATATCAATCAAATTGATATAGATCTAGTGTTAAAAAGACTGGAGGAAGATGGAGATAGGAAGCTTCATCATTCAAAAATCAAATCAATTGCTTCGCTAGATCGAGCGATCAATCAATTGAATATTGATATTGAAAAGTCCAAAGGAAATAAATTACTGAAGAATATTTAGTCACACTCTTTTAGTATAATTCATTGTTGAAATAGTTATATTTACTTAGCCAAATATGGATAAGTAAAGAAAGGAACAATGAAGCACTCCACTAAACTCCCTTGGCGATGGGGCATTTTTACCATTTGCCTATCGCTACTCGTACAATCTTGTATTCTCGAAGAAGATAATCCTCCCGATGATGATGGTGATGGAATAGAAAATGCAGTAGACTTGTGTCCAAATATTGCCAATCCAAAGCAAGAAGATTCTGATGATGATGGAATAGGTGACGCATGCGAAACAGATATTGACAAAGATGGTGTAATTGATGATATAGATAATTGTCCAACTATTGCCAATCCAGATCAAGAAGATGGCAATGAAGATGGTATAGGTGATGCTTGTGAGGGCGATATTGATGAAGATGGTGTCATTGATTATGAAGACAACTGTCCAGAAACTCCAAATCCAGATCAGGCTGATGCCAATGAAGATGGTATTGGAGATGTGTGCGAAGGAGACGATGATGAAGACGGCGTCTTAAATTATTTAGACAATTGCCCGGACACGGCGAACGAGGATCAAGCAGATTTCGATGGAGATGGCATTGGCGATGTGTGTGATGAAACTACCACTGCTGAAGATAAAACGCATATTCAGAATGCCTTGGATGAGTCGTACAACTGCATTAGAAATTTGAAAAATGGGGATGGGTTAGATTTTATTTTCGAAGATATGCTCGCGTTCTCTGGAGGGGAATTTGGAGACGAGCCTTGGGGAGATGCACTGATGGAAAACCTCATGACTGATTTATTTGAAAATTTAGATGAGACTGAATCCATCGGACTATTTTTAGAAGAGATAGGAGGTGTATATGCTTTTTCTAAATCAGACAGCACTTGGACACAAAGCTCAACATCTACCACGCGATTAGAGTTGCAGTTTCCTTCAACAGCTGATGTTAGTGGTAATAACTCAAGTATTATTCTTGAAGACTATGATGAACAGGCTGTTGTTATCGAAGAAGAGACTTACAATCTACCTACTTCTATGAGCTTGAGCTTAGAAGTGGATGAGGTGGAACAGATGGCATTAAGGTTAAATGAATTGGTTTATGGCACTGGAAGCCTGCCAATTCCTACCAAAGTAGATATTGAAATATTTCTTAATCCTACTACATTTCATATTGTTTTCGACAACTCAGAAACTAATCAATATTCCTTAGCCCTAGATATTTCTAATCAAGATGAATGCGGTTATGGAGTCGCTTTGGATGTAGAGTTAGCTCACGATGATTTCGAAAACTTAGTATTAGAGAAAGATATTGAATCACTTACAGCAGAAGTGTATTTGGGTTCTCTTTCAGTAGTGACGGCTTCTGATTTGGCGCCTTTGTTTGCTCTGACAGACCCTACGGAAGCTCAAATCAATGAATTGGTAGACTTAGATCTGCTGATTAATGGATATAAAATAGCAGACATTGAGTATAATGAGTCTGAAGAGATATTATACTTAATCTTCAAAGACAACAGCAAGGAAGATGCGTTCAACTACTTTGAAGACTTCTTCAATGACGTATTAGGATTGATTGAAGACTATACTGGTGATCTAGGAGATTTGTTTAATTAAAAATTAACTAACAGCGCATTAATATTTTTTCTGACGTTGCTTGAAGGACCAAGTGAAGTGAAAAACTGCCACTACAGTACCATCTGCGGTTATACCCTCTGTTCTGAGTTTCACAGTTTCTGATTCTCCTGAGGCCATGCATTTTTCTACAGCTTCAAATACTTTGTTTCCTTCAGCGCACGTGAATTTCACGCGAGTGGTTGCTCTTTTCACAAATTCACCATCCATTCCTACGATAATGGAAGCTATTCCTGGTTTGATGCCTTCTATAGCCATAAGTGCTATTGCCCCAGTCGAAAGTTCAGCAGCCATGGCCATAACAGCAAAGTACATCGAGCGAAAAGGATTTTGGTTGAGCCACCTGTGAGCCACTGTAGTCGTCGCATGATCAGATTCTAATGCTATCACTTTCATACCAGAAGCCCACCCTAGTGGGATTTTAAAAAATAGGAATGATCTGAATAACCAGACGTTGAGCATGCGTTTTCTATATCGCTCTTGCAATTGAGATAATGTCATTTGATACTTATTAATGTAAAAGTGAATCTAGTCATTTAGTCAATGACGACCAATTTCATTCAAAACTATGACATAGATCATCATTCGATTCAAATACTTAAGTACATTTGCCTCATGCTTTTGCGGATCATCTCCATATTGCTCATTTCAGTCATGATGTACAAGCCCATCTTGTGCACATGGACGGTCGTAGATTTTGCAATGAATAGAGATTATATCGCAGCTTATCTCTGCGAAAATCAGGATCAACCAGAATTAGAATGTCAAGGCAAGTGTTTTTTGATGACGAAGCTCAAAAATCAAATGAATGACAGTCAAGAACACAAGGCAAAGCAATTGACACAGCTTAGTAAAATAGAAGTGATGAGTTTACATGCGGCATCAAAATTTGCTTTTGGCAATTCAGGTTTCATTTCTCTCATCAGTCCAGATGATCCAAATACTAGTACTGGCTACTTGGCTGGTATTTTTCACCCACCTATCGTTTGAGGTTGTCTTTTTAGATGACCAAATAATTAAAATTTTTATTCCCAAGTGAGGGAAATATAGTATTCACTCTTTGTACTAGAGAGTGCATCATTTAATTATTAAAACATATAATAATATGGACTTCGATGTCCAAATCACAATATTTCAAACGATGAAAAATTTACATAAAATATTATTAATTGCAGTTTTAGCTATAGCTCAAGCTTGTTCGGATGACAATGAAAAGGATGACATGAATCCAACAGATGGCATGATAGAAGTGGCTTCAGTAGCTGTCCCTGATTCAGACTTCAAAGTAGTAATGTTCGTTGATGAAAACGAAACATTGGAAGTGGGCTACAATGAATTTTCCTTGGGCCTTTACACCAATGATGGGGAATGGTTGAGCAACTCACATTTGAGTATTACACCAATGATGGATATGTCCGAAATGGATATGATGCACAGTGCGCCTTTTGAATCCGACGAGCATGACGCAAGTATGGAGATGTTACAAACATTTGCCACTGTATTTGTTATGCCTTCTATGATGGGCGATTGGACTTTGGATGTTAGCATCATGGAAATGGATTCTGAATTTGAAGGTGAAGTATCTCTTCCTGTTACCGTAACTGAACCTGAATTAACCAGACTTAAATCTGTTACCAGCAATGAAGTGGGTTATTTCATTACCATGATAAACAATCCAGATTTTGCGGTTGACAGCAATGAAATTGAGTTTACTATTCACAAACGTGAGACAATGATGAGTTGGCCAGCAGTGGAAGATTTCACTATCGAAATCGAACCAGAAATGCCAGCCATGGGCCATGGTTCTCCAAACAACGTAAACCCAGTACATGAGGGTAACGGACATTACAAAGGCACGGTGAATTTTACCATGACGGGTGACTGGGTGATCAATGTCATTGTGAAAGACGGTGATACTGTGATTTTAGAAGACGAATTCGAGGTAGTTTTATAATCTTAAAGAATCCTTCAAGACAGAGTCTTGAAGGATTCCTGAATTATGCAAAAGCATATATTTTATACCGTTTTTATAATTGCCCTTTTGCCAATGGTCGGCAAGGCTCAGATTTCGCAAGATGCGTGGCTGGATTCTATTCAAAGCGAATCCTACATCGGTATGGAGGTGTGGTTGGATGAAATGGAGCTGGCTAGTAGCCGTCAACTTGAGGAGAATGCCACTTTTGGTTTCTACAAAAACAACCCATTGAATAGCACAGAAGAGGTGCTTTCTAGACTGCCAGGCATGAGTATGATCCGTAGAGGTAACTACGCCTGGGAACCTACGATCAACGGATTGAGCAGCGGACAGATCAATGTCGCGATCGATGGCATGCGAATGTTTGGTGCTTGTACCGACAAGATGGATCCAGTTTCATCCTATGTGGAGCCCAATAATCTGGAAAGCATAATTATCGAAAAAGGAGGCAGTGGAAGTGCACATGGTAGCACGGTAGGTGGTGCTGTGGACTTCAAACTCAAGCGCCCTAAGTTCAATAGTGCGATAAGTGGAAGTCTTAATTCCAGATATGAAACCGTTTCCAATGGCATTAGTCAGTCCGCTAGTTTGAGTTATGGTACGGACAAGTTGGCGATACGTATGAATGGTAGCTATCGTAGCTATCAGGATTATATAGATGGTAACGGCGAAGAAGTTTATCCTTCTGGATACAAAAAGCTAAACTACTCCCTCAGTGGCGCTTATCGAGTCAAGAGCAATAATTTGATCAATTTCGATTTTTTGATTGATGATGCCAGAGACATTGGTTATCCGGGATTGCCTATGGATGTGGCTTTCGCGAAAGCAAAAATTGGAGCAGTGAGCTATACCCTATTTGAGCCAGTGAATTGGATCAAGGAAGTAGAATTTAAGGCTTACGCTAATGCGGTAGATCATTTAATGGACGATTCGAAAAGGGCCGATGTACCAGTCAGAATGGACATGCCAGGAGAAACTAAGACGTATGGAGGCTATGCACAGGCCAGTAGCATGTCTGGTGATCACACGATCAAGGCCAAACTGGATGGATATGCCACCAATGCCTATGCGGAAATGACGATGTTCATTCCCAATGAGCGCGATATGTTTATGCTCACTTGGCCAGATGTAGACCGTCAGGACATAGGCATTTTTGTTTCGGATAGTTGGCAAACTACGGAGCAATTGACCACTCAAATCAATATTCGAGCAGAGCAGGCTTTTACGCAAATGAATAGCGACATGGGCAAAGGTCAGTTTGCTGTTTTTGGTTATGAGGAAGACGACTTTCAGGTCAATCATTTGGTGTTGAATACGGGTGTATCTGCAGAATATCAATGGTCTCCAGCACTTTCTACAAAAGTAGGCGGGAGCTATGGCGAACGACTACCTTCTGTTTCTGAATTGTATGGATTTTACTTGTACAATAATTTCGACGGATATGACTATTTAGGCAATCCAGAGATCAAAAAAGAGGGTTCGTATCAGCTGACCGCATCCCTGAAATATCAGCCCATGGACAAGCTGGAACTAAACGTCAGCGGATTCCACTATTGGTTCAATGATTATATCATAGGGTACATAGATGAAAGCTTAGATGCCATGACGATCGGCGCCAAAGGAGTAAAAGTGTATGAAAATGTAGATGGCGTGACGTTTACTGGATTTGATGCGCAAGTTTTGTACAGTGCTTCTCAATTTTTTCAGATACTGTATGGCGTGAAGGCCACTTATGCCACAGATGGAGAGGGCATTCCATTGCCGTTGATTCCACCTTTGAAAAACAACTTGACGCTCGTAGGGCAAGTCAAAGGTTTTAAACTGCAAGCAGAAGGCGAGTGGTCCATCGCCCAAAATCAGATCAGTGAAAATACTGGAGAAATTGCTACGCCAGCTTATCAGCTGATTCACTTGCGCACCAGTAAGGATTGGGATTTGGAGAAAATGAATTTGGGATTTTCTTTAGGTGTAGAAAATTTGCTAGACGAAAGCTATCGAGAGCATCTCGATTGGGGTGGCGTATTACGACCAGGAAGAAACTTCTATGCTTCGCTCAAGGTGGGTTTCTGAAAGTCCACTCATCTAATTGAATACGTCATCACACGGCGAGAGTCCGGGTGATCCGCCAGAAGGAGAGCAGCTGTATCCAAATCAGATTGCCCAGACTTACGCTACACAATGACGAGCGAAATTCCAACCCTTCCAAAGTTCAAAACTTTGGAAGGGTTTTTTATTGAGTCGAAAGCCGTTTTTACTATCTTCGGGAGTTATATAATAGATATATAGTCACCTTTGTCGCTATATCACTACGTTGGGCACAATACCTTCCAAACCAAATGAAGCAGACCTTTCTAATTTTTTTAATTGTTGCAGCAGCTTGTACTAATAAAAGTGAAACTTCAACTGAAAATCCTGAAACCAAGGATGAAGCAAACGTGCAACCACAAACGGAGGAATCAATTCAAGAGCTGGAAGAAGAAGTTGTTGAGGAACATGAAAAATCTCAGCTGACTCTTTATTTGAACGGTATTTACGAATATGACTACCCGAACGATACGAAAGACATGAACGAAAATCAATATGTCGCATTTAGAAAAAATGGTGATACGGTTGATGCATGGTATTTTGGAACTTCGGATGAATTTGATGAAGCAAGAGAAGGGTATTTGCCAGGCTATTTTGTTTCAAAAATCCAAAGTCTTTCGAATAAGGGTGACTCCATATTTTTTTCAGTACTAACGGCTAATAATCAATGCTATACTAAGAGACCACCAATTGGGATAGTAGATAAAACAGAATTAGATAAGTCATTCGAGAAGTGGCACGATTACGGAGAGATCCAAACAATAGATTATGCTGGAAAACTTGATGGGCTTAAGTTGTACATTTCAATGTTTGGAGAAACAAGAACGTATAAAAAAACTCGGAATTATTTTCACCCTGGTATTGACAACTATGATCCGACTAAATGTCAGAAAGCTCCTCTACTTCAAATTGACCAAAACATAGATAACCTCACTGAAGAGATGGTATTAGATTTCTTAGGTACATTCAGCGTGATCTGTGAAGCGAATGTGGAATTTGGACAATGGAGTAACGAACTATTGTTCAAAATTCTTTCAACGAATCCTGAACTTGCACTCAAAGTATTCTCGAAAAGTTTGAGCGAACTCGATACAACAAGCATCTATGAGGAACTAGAATCTCCCCTGCATGATTTAATACCAATTGACAGCATTACTTCAAAGATTGAACCTTTGGAAATTGACGAACAACTAAAGAAATCTGTGCTTGAGAGACTTGAAAATCTTAAATAACTGTGCCCAACAAGCACTATCATCCATAAGCTAACTGAGCTATTTGCAAAGGCTGGAGCTATCCGATACTTTTATAGAAATTTGAAAAGTCCAGCTTACGGATGATAGCTGGACGTTAACCTTCATGCAGTTATGAGAAAAATCGCAGATACTTTCAAACGAAAATGGTCAGAATATATCCTTGAAATAATAGTAATTGTTTTGAGTATTTTCGGAGGATTAGAACTTGAAAATTGGAATGAAAATAGAAAAGAAAAGCAAGCTCTAAAAAATTATCTGGAAAAGATCGCAACGAACATTAAAGAAGATATAATAGTGGCTCAAAACATGTTGGAATCCAGAAAAGACCATTCTGACCTTTGTGCTGATGCTACTGAAATGATTGCGAATCGAGATTTTACAAGTGAAGCCCAATCGACAATTACCAATGCTGTTTTCGTAATGATAATTGAGCAACCACTCAACTACAATAGAAGTGGATTTGAGTCATTAAAGAGTTCTGGATACCTGCAGCATCTGGACAACCCTAAAGTTGAGGAATTGATTTATGAATATTACAATGCTTCTGATAAGGTAATATTCGAAGAAAACAGTCTCCAAATATGGGCTAATGATTTGGATCTCCAATTGCACAAATCCGGATTTTTCTCTCAATGGATTGAACTTGAAGCCAGGCCAAATCAGAATATTCAGGAAGTATTGGGTAATTATACAGATCAATTGTGTGAACATGAAGGACATGATATTGTCCTTTCTCTTTTATATAGGGGATATTTATTCACAGCCTACTTAACAGGGTTTTATGAAGAACAAATTATTGCTGGAAAAGAGGTGATAAAGGCAATTAATGCATTCAGAAATGAATAAGTACGAAAAACAGATGGCTAACAATATATAAAAAAACATAGGGTTCTTCTGCAATCCGAAAGTTCATGGGGTTCTAGTAAGTTCGCCAAGTAAAATATAAATTTAGAAATCGGTCTTGGCTCGTAGGTCAGGAAAGCAAGGTGCTATTAAATCCCTACATTTTTTATCAAGACGATATCTATATCTTAAAAGCGCAGATTTCGTTAACTTTATAGTATGACTGCCGAACAGAGAAAAATATCGCTTATCAACTGGATTACGAACCTTCAAGATGAAGATGTGCTTGAGCAGATTGAAGGAATTCAAAAATCGTCACTGGACGAACTCCCTGATGCGATCGTTAAACTGCTAGAAATAGCTAACTCAGAGCCTGAAGAAAGTCTTACAGTTCATACTTCAGTTCGAGACATTTTGAAATGAAAGAAGTTCGCTGGACTGAAACTGCGAAGCAGACTCTTCAGGAAACGTCAGACTTTATTCTTGAACTTTGGGACTCAAGGATTAAAGAAGAATTCTTAGATCAACTTGAATATCGAATTGAACAAGTTCAACGAAATCCTGAATTAGGGTCCTCATTAGAACACACTCCCTTCAGAAAACTTATAGTTCATAAGACAGTTTCACTGTTCTATGTGAACGACTTGGAATACATCAAAATTCTGGTGATTTGGGACAACCGATCTGATCCTGACGAACTGCTTGAAAAACTCACAGATGCTAACAAACACTAACGGGCAAGGCCACATGAGCCATTTTTAGTGCTCATCGGGCTAAACCGCTCACCATTCCACCAGGTTAATTTTAGTGGTTTCTACCCTGCCCTTCTGCTAGGTTTGATTTCTTGTGTTTCGCAGTGGCTTTCTGGAAGTTAATCGCACCGTTCAGGTGAGCTCTTTCTCCGCTATTTATTACTTTTATGTCCACGCCCGCTAGTTGGGCGTTGGAAGCAATTAAGAATCCATTTATGAAGGTCTATTTTCTTCTCTTTTCATTTTGGTTACTCACCACTGACTTATTTGGACAAAGTATTACTCATTTGTCGTTAACCTATTCTCCCGTTTCAACATTTCGAAGAATTAGCAATAACAATGAATTAGTATCTTCAGAGTTAGTTAATATCTTAGACAGCCTTGATAGCCCATTTTTTGGAGGGATTATAAAGTTCGATATTTCGCATCAATTTAAAAATCACAATCGTATTAGTGGAGGGATTAGTTACAAGCGACTCGGTAAAACTATAACAAAGCAATATTGGACTTACGAACCTGACCTAGAAAACCCATATACGATTCCGTCTCCTGATGACTTCTATATAATTGAAGATGTTGCAAAAGAATCATACAACTATTTATCCTTATCTCTCTCTTTTGGACGTAATTTCAAATTGAATAGCAAACTAACAATAACACCTTTTGTTGGGGTTGACCTAGATTATCTATTAAGTTTCAACAGCCAATATGAAGATGACATGGTTAACTACAAGGATTTAGTTCTCGCAGGAACAGCAAAGATTCAAATTGAGTATATGTTGTCGGAAAAATGGTGTATTCAACTAGCATCAATATACAATCAATCTTTTATGCCAAATTCAACAATAGAATACATACATGACGATAGACAATATGCCGACTTACTAGATTTCGAAGTAAAGCAATTTAGCTACTATTACGGAGTAGAATTAGGTATTGCTTTCAAAATGAAAAAATGAGGCTGACATACTGAGATCAAATCATGGCGGCTCAGAGGTAGTTGAAAACCCTCTGCATTCTGGAAGCCCCGCCATATCTCAGATTAGCACTATGGAATCGAAAAGGGATAGAATACGCGTTCCGGCCCAAATCAGAGATTTGGCTATCTTGTAGCCGAAAAAAAATACACGCCAAGCACCACAGAGGATAGCTGGGCGCTGTGCTTCATCATGAGAAACGGTTAACCAATGTTAAAATTCTTTAGAAAAATTCGCCAAAACGTACTTATGGAAAACAAAACGGGAAAGTATTTTAAATATGCGATTGGCGAAATAATCCTTGTCGTCATTGGAATACTGATTGCCCTTTCAATTAATAACTGGAATGAACAACGAAAAGAAAATCAAAAAGAACAAATCATATTAAGAAGACTAGAAAAGGAATTTAAAGCCAATAAGGAACAGCTTATTAGCAAGATAAACCAAAGAAATAACATCATTAATAATTGTAAGCGGCTATTGTATTTTTATAGTGAACCCAAAAAAGCTAAGCGAGATAGTATGATGTTTTTTTTGAGTAGTATTCTTCCAACTACTTTTGATCCAATTCAAAATGACTTTGTACTTTCTGGAACTATTGAAATTTTAAAAAATGAAGAGCTAAAACAATTACTTGTTAATTGGAGTACAGATGTTATTCAACTTCAAGAAGTAGAACAAATGTTTCTGAGATACGCAGAACAAGACCTTTTTTCCTATACAACTGAAATAGGTATACGACGCGATATACTATACCATTTTTGGAATCAGGCTCAGCCTGGCATGCTAGAATCTAACCAAGTGACTAATTTAATATCCCAAAAATCTAATCTTAAAGCCCAGACAAAAGAAGATTTATTAGCTGACCCGAGATTAGAAGGTCTTATTGCGCAGTCACTTATTTACAATATGTTTAATAATGAAGAAGCTGAAACTTTAATGAAGAGAATTAAATATATTCTTCAAGTTTTAAATACTGAAATTAAAGAATAACGAAAGCACACCTTATACAAAACGTCCTCAAAACACCAACTAATGCAGATCTGGTACTCAAACCCGTCGATCAAGTCGCAATCCGGCTATTCATGGAGAATATAAGAATATCCGACCCAACGAAAGTTAAATTTTCTTTTGGTCGTAAATCACTTGATCCTAAAACCACAGAGATAACAACGAGTAACTTCGAATGAGCCTCATTTCAATTTTTAAAAATAATTTCAATTATTAGCTTTTAAAAAAAGGGGATTAGCTTACATAGGAATAAGATGATAATTATCTTCCTATTCCAAAATCAAATTAACTAAAGCTAAGCTCAATGAAATCTAAAATTAGTTCACTCCTGACTGGAGTAATTCTTACCGCCTTCTCAAGCTTGAGTGCTCAAGAAAGTATCAACAGAGAAATTTTGCCAATTATATCAGCCGAGGCTGCTACATATACAGAGTTGGATGTACGAAATACCAAACCGCCCAAGCGATTTCAGGTGACTGCACCAGAGGGAGCTCCTAACGTTGTCATCGTGCTCATAGATGATTTGGGAATAGGGGCTACGAAAACATTTGGCGGCCCAATCAACACGCCTACCATGGATCAATTGGCTGGGAATGGACTGCGCTACAATAATTTTCATACCACGGCGCTTTGCTCTCCTTCACGGATGGCCATCAAAACAGGTAGAAATCACCATACCTGTAATACAGGATCTATTATGGAAACGGCAACTGCTTATCCAGGCAACACGGGTTCACTGCCAAAAAGCGTAGCGCCATTGGCTGAAATGCTAAGATTGAATGGATACAGCACAGCCGCCTTCGGAAAATGGCATGAAACAGCCGCTTGGGAGACCAGTGTTTCTGGGCCATTTGATCGTTGGCCAACACACCAGGGGTTCGATAAGTTTTATGGATTCATTGGAGGAGAAACGGATCAATGGGCACCATTAATCTATGACGGATTGAAAAAGGTGAACCCACCAAAAATGGAGAATTACCATTTCACCACAGACATGACCAATCAGGCCATCAATTGGGTGAAAGCACAACAGTCCATGACGCCAGACAAACCGTTCTTTGTGTATTTCTCTACGGGGGCGGTTCATGCACCCCACCATGTTTCTAAAGAATGGTCGGATAAGTACAAAGGGAAATTTGATCAAGGTTGGGATGAGGTGCGAAAAGCCACTGTGAAAAGGATGAAATCCATGGGAATCATTCCTGAAAACACCAATTTGGGGCCTAAACCAAAAGACATTAAAGATTGGAATAAACTCACTGATAATGAAAGAAAGCTTTTCGCCCGCCAGGCAGAAGTTTTTGCAGGATTTATGGAAATGACTGATTATGAAGTGGGTCGATTGGTAGAGGCCATCGAAGAGATCGGAGAATTGGACAATACCCTGGTGATGTTCATAGCTGGCGACAATGGTACCAGTGCAGAAGGCGGCATGGTAGGCATGTACAATGAAATGACTTACTTCAATGGTGTAGAAGAAAAAGTAGAGGACTTACTTCCATTGATCGACGATTGGGGATTGGAAAATACTTTTCCACATATGGCCGCTGGATGGGCAGTAGCCTTTGATGCTCCATTTACCTGGACGAAGCAAGTGGCCTCAGATTTTGGAGGTACACGAAATGGTATGATTGTTCATTACCCTCAGGGTGTGAAGGAGAAAAATGGGATACGGACCCAGTTTTCGCATGTCACGGATGTAGCACCTACCATCCTGGAAGCAGCAGGCTTGCCCGAGCCCAAAGTCGTGAATGGGGTACCACAAATACCAATGGCTGGTGCAAGTTTAGTTTATAGTTTTAACGATGCGAAGGCCGCCGAAAGACACAATATTCAGTATTTCGAAATGTTTGGGAATAGAGCAATCTATAACAATGGATGGTTCGCAAGAACGATTCACAGAGCACCGTGGCAAGTGAGCAACCTACCACCATTAGATACTGATGTTTGGGATCTTTATAACGTAAAAGAAGATTTTAGTCTGACGAAAAATTTGGCTTCAAAGTATCCGGAGAAACTGGAGTATTTGAAAGGCCTCTTTATGGCTGAGGCTGAAAAATATCACGTGCTTCCTATTGATGACAGAACCATTGAGCGGGCAAACGCAGAATTGGCAGGAAGACCTGATTTATTAGGTGGCCGAAAAAGCCTATTGCTTTATGAAGGCATGGAAGGAATGATGGAAAATACATTCATGAACATCAAGAATAAATCATTTTCTATTACGGCCGACGTTGAAATTCCCAAAGGCGGTGCTAAGGGCGTGATACTGACACAAGGTGGAAGATTTGGCGGATGGTCTGTGTATGTCAAAGATGGCAAACCATCATTTATCTATAATTTCCTTGGATTGGAAAATTATGTAGTTTCAAGTGAATCTGAGTTGGTCGAAGGTCGAACTTCAGTGAAAATTGAATTTGCGTATGATGGAGGAGGTTATGGCAAAGGTGGAGAAGTTACTGTTCTGGTAGATGGAAAATCAGTGGCCAAAGGTCGTGTAGAAAAAACACAACCCAACATCTTTTCGGCCGATGAAACAGCAGATGTAGGGTTAGATAATCAAACCCCAGTAGCGGTAACCGAAAATATTGGCTATGGACCTGTGGAGACAAAATTCACTGGTAAGATTCATAAAATTCTGTTAGAAGTAGAATGATCTAGCATTGATTGTATTGAGGGTAAATTACCCTCAATACAATTTTATCGATTAATAAAACTATGCTCTCCCTTAGGCCCAACTGCGAAAACTGCAACAAATCCCTGGCCCCTAACAGCACCGAGGCCATGATTTGTAGCTATGAATGCACCTTCTGCTCAGCATGTGTAAATGAAGTACTACACAATGTCTGCCCTAACTGTGGAGGTGGTTTTGAGAAAAGACCCATTCGCCCAAAAAGTGAATTGCGAAAGCATCCATCAAGTATAGAGCCAGTGCTAAAGCCTGTCGATCAAGTCGCATTCCGACCACTCATGGAGAAAAATAAGAATATCCTTCCCGAAGAAAGGTAAATTTTCATTTTGGTTGTAAATTGTAAATCGCTTGATCCTCAGGCTATTTAAATAACGATATTTTAGCATTTCAAACCCATCCCAAAATGAGATTTTCATACGCGCTTTCCATTCTGACCCTCACTTTTGCTTGCGAACCGACTAAAGACGCATCCGAAACGATTGACAATCCTTATGTAGTCGCACTCAACGAACCCGTTGATTTTGCGAATGCTACGGCGGATGACCTGCAGGAGTACGGTGAATACACCATCAATCAGTCCGCTAAAGCTGTAGCCGATATCAAAGCGGTCAGTACGCCGACTTTCGAAAATATATTCGGCACGTTTGATGACATCAGTAACAACATGTCTACAGCGTCAAGTAAGAGCTTCTTGATGTACTGGACTTCTCCTGATTCTGTGATTCGAGCTACTGGTTTGGCAGGATACAAGAGAATAGACTCATTATCTACTGGAATCTACTCCGACAAGGCGTTGTACGATAAAATGGTGAGTTATACCGAAACCGAAGAATATGCTAGCCTGAGTGAAAAAAAGAAACTGTTGGTGGATGATTTGATCGATGGATTCGAACTGTCGGGTGTAAGCTTAGGTGAAGAAGACTTAGTAGCCTATAAAAAGCTAAACAAAGAAATCAATGATTTAACTGCCGAATATGCTACGAATATGAATACAGCCAATGAGTTGTTGATATTGAATGAAGTTGGAGCAGAGGGTTTGCCTGAAAATTTTAAGAAAACCTATGCCTCTGGTGAGGGCAGATATGAAGTTCCCGTAATCAATGCTACTTCTGGACCGGTGATGAAGAACTCGTCAAGGGAGATGACTAGAAAGAACTATTATATGAAATTCTATAATCGCGCTTCGGATAAGAATTTAGCCATTTTGGATGCGCTGGTGCAGAAGAGATATGAACTGGCGCAGTTGATGGGATATGATACTTATGCCGACTATAATCTGGTGCCAAAAATGGCCAAAAATCCTGACAATGTCTGGGACTTTGTGAATGGTTTAGTGGAAGCAAGTACAGACAAGGCTATTAAAGATCTGGAAGAATTGGATCAAGCCAGAATGAATAGTACAGGTAGGACAGATTCATTGTTAGATCCTTGGGATATTTCTTATTATAAAAATGAAATATTGAAAACTGAATACAACGTGGACCCAGAGGAAATCAGAAACTACCTGCCTATGGATGATTGTTTGGAAGGCATGTTTGCCGTGTATCAAAATCTATTGAATCTGGAGTTCAAAAAGGTAGAAAATGGCAGCGTGTGGCATGAAGAAGTGGATATGTATGAGGTATACGAAGAAGGACGATTGAAAGGTAGATTCTATCTGGATTTATTCCCAAGACCAAATAAAGAAACCTGGTTTTACTGTGTGCCATTGGTAAGCGGTAAGGCAAAAGAGGGAGGATATGAAGTGCCAGAGGCCATGCTATTGGGCAACTTCACTCGACCGACCGAGACACTTCCATCGCTCCTGAGTCATGGGGAACTGAGTACTTTATTTCATGAGTTTGGGCACATCATGGATAAAATGGCTTATGAGGGAGAATTTTCATTACAATCGGGTTCGAAATCTGATTTTACAGAAGCCATGTCTCAGATTTTTGAAAACTGGATATGGGATTATGAAACCTTGAGTTCATTTGCTAGACATTATGAAACTGGCGAGGTTTTACCGGAAGAAACCTTCAATAACATGTTAAATGCAAAGAATGTGTCTTCTGGTTATTCTTCAATTAGATCACTAAGAAACTGTATCTACGACTTGAATTTGTACAACTTGTATGATCCTGAAAACAAAATCTCTACAGATGATCTATGGAAGAAAATAGATGAGGAAATGGGCGTCATGAATGGTCATGTAGAAGGGACACATTATCAGGCCAGCTGGATTCACATCAATACGCACCCGGTTTATTATTATGGCTATTTGTGGTCAGATGTATATGCGCAAGATATGTTTAGTGTATTTGAGAAGAATGGTTTGCAAGATCAGGCTACTGGTGTGAAATACAGAAAGCTGATTTTGGCTAATGGCTCGCAGCGAGACGTTGTTGAGGCTGTAGAGGAATTTCTAGGCCGACCATCTAACAACGAGGCTTACATGAAGAGCCTAGGGTTATAATCCAGCGACTGAAGCATGATGGTCTTGCCTCAAATGAATGCCTTCGGTATGACAACAAGCCTTAGTCAGCAACAAGTAGCTGCCTAAACGCCTCCGTATCATATTTCGCCATACCTGTATGTTTGGCGATGATTTTTCCTTCTGGTGAAATCACAAAAGTGGTGGGTATAGATCGGCTGCTGAAGATTTTAGGAAGTGAGGAGGCCAATTGATAAACCGGAAACGAATAAGACTTCCTATCTAGGAAGTTCTTGGCTTTATCAAAATTTTCGTCTTGACTGATCAAGACAAAAGCTACATTTTCATTCTTTACTTTTTCGTACAAATCGTGAATATCGGGCATCTCTGCTACGCAAGGTGGGCACCAAGTGGCCCAAAAGTTGAGAAAGACTGTTTGGCCTTTGAACCGATTGAAATCCACTATATTTCCTTGTTCACCTATTAGCCGAAAATTGTAATCTGCTATTTGTTGATCTTTTGCATCAATGGTTTCGGTTTGTATGATACCTGTTGACAAAACCAAGCGCTGCATAAACCCAACCACTTCCGCGTAACCGAATAAGTAGAACATGACGACTAGCGCAATGATAAGCCACCAATCGGATAAGAATTTTTTCATAAATATTTGTAATTCAATCTCCTTGGTAAGGATGTGGAAAACTTCTTTGAACTTATACAAAAGTTGAGTGATAATAATTCCTCGAGGTGATTAAATTTGATGCACTCAATTTTTCAATTACCATAAATTAACAGAATCACATGAGTCAAAAGCATATTTCTTTGATTGCCTCTGAGCATAATGTTCCAGTATCTGGTGTTGCCGCTATTGTTGCCTTATTAGACGAAGGTGCTACCGTTCCATTTATCTCTCGATATAGAAAAGAACAGACAGGCAGTTTGGATGAAGTGGCAGTGGCTTATGTAAAAGATCGTATTGGCAAGTTACGTGACTTGGATAAAAGAAGAGAGGCCATTCTGAAATCTATTGAAGAGCAGGGGAAGCTGACCGATCAATTGAAAAAGAAAATTGATGGTGCATTGACCATGACGGAGTTAGAGGATATCTATTTGCCGTATAAGCCAAAAAGAAAAACAAAAGGTTCTATGGCCAAAGAGAAAGGGTTGGAGCCATTGGCAAAAGCCATATTCGAACAAGGCCTTGGTGATCCGGACGAAATGGCTCTTCAATATGTCAATGAGGAAAAAGGAGTGGCAGATGTAGAAGAAGCCTTGCAAGGCGCAAGAGATATTATGGCAGAATGGGTGAGTGAAAATGCCGAAATACGTGGAGGATTGAGAAAGTTGTTTTTAGATAAAGCAGTGATCAAATCTACCGTGATGAAAGGCAAAGAGCAGGAGGGACAGAAATACAAAGATTACTTCGAATGGGAAGAGCCGCTAAAAAAATGTCCTTCGCACAGATTGTTGGCGATGAGAAGAGGCGAAAAAGAAATGATTTTGTCCCTAGACATATTTCCAGATGAAAATGAGGCTAATTTTTTATTAGAGAAAAAAGTAATCACTGGTCAAAATGCCAACGTCAAGCAAGTAAAACTGGCATTGAAAGACGCCTACAAACGACTGCTAAAACCTTCCATGGAAACCGAAACCAGAGTATCCACAAAGAAGACTGCTGATGATGAAGCCATTCAAGTATTTTCAGAAAACTTGAGGCAATTGTTGTTATCTCCTGCACTAGGTCAAAAAAATGTTTTGGCTCTTGATCCAGGTTTTAGGACTGGCTGTAAAGTTGTGTGTTTGGATAAACAGGGAAAGTTGTTGGAATTTGAAGCGATTTTTCCTCATGAGCCGCAAAGAAGAACCCGCGAAGCTGCAGAAACAATCAAGCACATGGTGGCAAAACATGATATTGAAGCGATTGCGATTGGAAACGGAACTGCGAGTAGGGAGTCAGAAAGTTTTATTCGGTCGATTGGATTACCATCCAATGTCATTATCGCGATGGTAAGTGAAAGTGGTGCGTCCATTTATTCAGCTTCTGAAGTGGCAAGAGAAGAATTCCCTGATCAGGATTTGACTGTGAGAGGTGCCGTATCTATTGGGAGAAGGATGATGGATCCATTGGCGGAATTGGTGAAAATTGATGCCAAGTCTATTGGTGTTGGTCAGTATCAGCATGATGTTGATCAAAACTCCTTGAAACATTCCCTCGATGATGTAGTAGAGAGCTGTGTAAATGGCGTAGGCGTAGAGTTGAATACAGCCAGCAAGCAACTGTTGACTTATGTTTCGGGATTGGGGCCGCAATTGGCAGACAACATTGTCAAATTCAGAAATGAAAATGGCCCATTCAAAAATAGGGCAGCTTTGAAAAAAGTGCCAAGAATGGGAGATAAGGCATTTGAGCAAGCAGCAGGTTTTTTGCGGATTCGCGAAAGTGATAATGTGCTAGACGCTAGTGCTGTGCATCCAGAGCGGTACGCTACCGTACAAAAAATGGCTGCTGACTTGAATAGTACGGTTGCCAATTTGGTTAAAGACTCTTCGGTAAGAGCAAAAATTGACCCTAAAAATTATGTAACGGACGAAGTAGGACTGCCAACCTTGAAAGACATCATGGACGAACTGGCTAAACCTGGACGCGATCCTCGCGAGCAATACGAGGTCTTTTCTTTTCAAGAAGGAGTCAATGAAATGAATGATTTGAAAGTAGGTATGAAATTACCAGGACTTGTGACTAATATCACGAAATTTGGTGCCTTTGTAGATGTAGGTGTCCATCAAGATGGGTTGGTTCATGTGAGTCAACTCTCGGATTCATTTGTGAGTGATCCCGCAGCTGTAGTCAAATTGCAGCAGCAAGTTCAGGTTACGGTTACTGAGATCAATATAGCGCAAAAACGGATTTCTTTATCTATGAAATCAGACCCATTTGGGAAACCAAAAAAGAAATTTGAGAGAAAACAAGAAGCAAAACAGGAAGTACAAGGAGACCTGCAATCCAAATTAGCAATGCTCAAAGGAAAATTTAATAACTAAATCTTCGTTTTATGGTATTAGTGGGGATTTCACCTAGAAAAAGTCTAATTTAATCAAGGAAAAATCTTTTATTACTTTTGTAGTAAACCAAAAAATCAATCATAATAAAGATAGAAATGCAGAAATCAATCGTACTAGCGCTCAGTATTCTTTCTTGTTGCGTGTTCCAATCTTCTTTTGCTCAGAAAAAAATAAAATATGATAAGGATATATTTCCTCTCATCGAGGCGAAAAACTATGATGAGGCGATGCCTCTGTTGTGGAGTTTTCTGTCTGATCCTAAAAATGCAGAGGAGCCTAATGCCAATCTTCAGGTAGGACTATATTATGAGGGGCTGGTTGATCAATATCATATTGTATCAGATTCGACGGCTATTTTAGGAGCTTCTGATACAGCAGTTGTTTACCTGACTAAGGCCAAAACTTTGATTACTGAAAAGGAATTGAAGAAAAATGATGAATTCTACCAAGCTTTTCATAGAAGGGATTTAAGAACTGGTGATTTCGGAATTAAAATATCTGATGTTCAATTAGATATTGAAAAGAAACTCCAAAGTCTTCGAAATGTTAATAAATATGCCAAGTCTATTTATGCTGATTTGTATAGCATCAATAGTGCGAATGAGCTTTCGATGGCCACTTATAAAGCACTTTCTTCCCAATACCCTAACATTAATGACTTGTATCTCATGGCAAGTGAGGAATTGAAGGATAGTTTAGTGACAGTCATAGATAAAAACACAGAAATTAAGGAAAAATTCGAGAATGTCAGGGATGCGGTAAGTCGGATAGGAAAAAAAGGATATAGTCCAGAACTCGAGTGGAAAGAAATTAGTGTATATGGCGAAGATGGTTTGAGTACTGTAGATTTTTTCGCTAACGATGTAGTGGCTTGGAACTATGGGCTTTGGGCAGAGAATACACATGATGTGATTAAAAGAGATGTTTTCAGACTTAAAAGCCAGATTAGTCAAACGATGAAAGATATAAAGCTAGAATCCAATCAAATAAATAGTGGGTCTGGAATCTTAAATGAGAAACCCATTACAGCATTAGATTCAAGTTTACTGGCCGACATTGACAAGTTTGACGAACAAGCTTTGTCTAAGGATTTACTTATCATTCAGTTAAGTGAAAACAAATTTGATTACTTAACCAATGAAAGCATAAATGAGCGATTAGCAAATATTGATGATGTGGATTATCAATTGGCCGTTTCTGATAGTGTGGTTCAACTTATTGGCATTATGGAAAAATCGGTGGCTACATTAGTTGAGCCAGGGATTACCATTGGTACAAAAAAATATGGCGAGTTGGTAAATGAGACCTACGGTGGAGATATTGGTTTGATCAAATATCGAAAAGAGATGGAAGCCAAACTCACCTCTGCAAAAAGTAAATGGTCGAATTATAATGAGCAATATCGAATTAGGGCACGCTGGGGTGTAAGTGAGGACGGATTAGATTCGCTGTATCTCATTCCTCGGATGGACACTACTTACGTTCCGCATGATTTCTCTAAATTCTATTCTATCGTTTCTATGAAAGACGATTCATCCAATACCTATGTGGTAGGTTTAGAATTTAAAGGGGCTACCGACAAAGGGTTTGTTGCCAAAATCAATAACGCGAGAAAGATTGAGTGGAAAAAGAATTTTGCATTGACTAGTTTCAAATACAGTGATAGTGAGTTTTTGGTTTCGGGAGCGTTTATCCCTTCTCAGGAAGGCACAATTGCGTCATATATCTTCTCTATGGTGCCTGATTCTAAAAACAATATCATAGCAATTTCTACTACACCTCAAGGAGAGATGAATTGGGTCAATCAGTTGAAAATAAGTCGAGCGCCAGTAGATGTGAAATTTAATGACATTGTAAAAGAAACCATCTTCTATACTAAAACAGAAAAAGAGTTGGAGAATGGAGCGGGAGACCCTAATGATCCTGGGTATTTTGTAGTGGATAGAAGTGGCAACGTTAGATAATCGAATTTTATTTCTTGGGTGGGTACTGCTTTGTGGATTAACACAGTGTGGTACTGATGATATCAGCAAATCGTTTGGTTCGGATCAAGCGAATAGGCTGTTGTCTGCTGATGATACCAAAGCGTGGTCACTTTTTGCACGAACAGAAGATGGTACCAATGTGTTCAATGATTGTCTTGAAGGCAACACACTGACATTCATTAATGAAACAAGTGAGGACTCATTATATATGCTGGGCCGAAAAGTAAACTGTGGATCATCTTCTTCTACCGACACACTGTATAAAGCAAAGTATACCCTGGATGCTGATGCTAATGAGACCTTTCAAAATTTGATTAGTCTGACAGACGAATCATTTGAAACCATAGAATCAATCCAAGTGGAGGAGTTGACATCCATGCTGTTGAAGATCAGTTATACTGTAGACGGAAAGGCAATTGAAGAGCGGTATGCTCACTAATTTTCTTCATTTTTCATTTTCACTTAGGATTGCCTATTTATCTTTCTAATTTTGCGCTAGGAACAAAATCTCTATTATGAAACCGACAGACGTCAGCAGGTCTTTGCTAGACGATTTTATAGGTGCTGTTGGTTACATCGCCCCGGCGAACCGGTGACCATTAAATAAATATTAGCACATGAAATTTTACAACTCAATAATCGATACAATTGGAGATACTCCATTGGTCAAACTCAACAGTGTAGCTCACGGCGTAAAAGGTACCATCCTTGTTAAACTTGAGTATTTCAATCCAGGTAATTCTATGAAGGATCGTATGGCTTTGAAAATGATAGAGGATGCAGAAAAAGCGGGTATTCTGAAACCAGGAGGTACTATTATAGAAGGTACGTCTGGAAACACAGGAATGGGATTGGCATTGGCTGCAATCTCAAAGGGTTATAAATGTATCTTTACTTTGGCTGATAAACAAAGCCCTGAGAAAATGGACATTTTGAGAGCGGTCGGCGCCGAAGTGCACGTTTGTCCAACAAATGTTGAGCCCGAAGATCCACGCTCGTACTATTCTGTAGCTAAAAAATTGAATGAAGAAATTCCGAATTCGTTTTATCCCAACCAGTACGACAATATTTCAAATGCGCTGGCACACTACGAAAGTACGGGTCCAGAAATTTGGAGAGATACTGAAGGTAAAATCACGCATTATGCCGCAGGAGTTGGTACAGGTGGTTCTATGTGTGGAGTAGCGAAATATCTGAAAGAACAAAATAAAGACGTAGTATCAGTAGGAATTGATACTTACGGATCTGTATTTAAGAAATATAAAGAAACAGGTCAATTTGATGAAAATGAAGTATATCCATATCTGACAGAGGGGATCGGTGAGGATATTTTACCTAAGAACGTCGACTTCAGCTTGATCGATCATTTTGTAAAAGTGACAGATAAGGACGGTGCATTAATGACCAGAAGACTGGCCAAGGAAGAAGGAATGTTTGTGGGGTGGTCATGCGGATCAGCAGTGCACGGTGCTATCGAATATGCAAAGGAGAACCTGAAAGAAGACGATGTCATGGTAATTATTATGCCAGATCATGGAACTCGATACTTGGGCAAAATCTACAATGACAACTGGATGCAAGACCATGGTTTCACCGAAACAGGTACTTTCGCTACGGCTAGAGATATTGTAGCTAGTAAGAATGGCCAGGGAGAATTATTTACTGTAAAAAGCTCAGCTAAGATCGGTGAAGTGATTTCCACGATGAACGAACATGGCATAGATCAGGCACCTGTAGTGAAGGATGATCAGTTTGTGGGTAGTATCTCCGATGCCAAAATCTTAAAGGCATTGATTGCGAATCCTGAACTAAAAGACCAACCAATTTCTGAAATCATGGATGCTTCCTTTAAGTTCATCGCATTAGACAATACAGTAGATGTAATGTCTAAAATTCTAGACAAAGACACCAAAGCATTGCTCGTACGAGACGACAAGAACAAAGTACATATTTTGACACAAACTGATTTGTTGGTCAGTTTGACTAAGTAAATTTTTATATCAACAATGAAAAGCACTGTTAGATAATAACAGTGCTTTTTTATGCCCTAAGGTTAAGAACGGCCATTTTAATGGTCAGCAGATGATTTAATTTGTTAATTTGCCTTATGCGCTTTTTAAAAATACCTCTGTTTCTTTTTTTTGTAATCTGCCAAATCAGTACCGTTCGAGCTCAACTAGATAGTTTAAAGCAAGAACTTAATACAGCTGCTGGAGAAACAAGAATTGATATTCTCAATAAGATCGCCTTTACCTTTGGATATTCTAATGTGGACTCAGCACGCAAGTACGCAGTGCTTGCTCAGCAAGAGGCCGGTCATTTGAACTATGAGGAAGGTCTCCTTGATTCATGGCTCAATTTAGGTTACGCTTATTTTGACGAAGGACAGACAGATACCGCCATAGTAATTATCAAAAAACTGATAGGCACAGCGCAGCAACAAAAATATATTGACCCTGAAATGGAAGCCTATCTGGCCTTAGGGATCATGTTTGATGACAAAAAAAAATTGGACAGTGCAGCCTGGGCTTATCGTCAAATGATTGTATTAGGGAAAACCCACGATAAAATCCAAAAAACAACGGCTGCCATAGGTAATTTGGGCAATCTATATCGACAGCAAGGGCTTTACGATTTAGCCATTGCTCAGTATGTGGAAGCAGCCGAATTGAACCTTGAGCAAGGATATGATCATAAACAGGCCAACTACCTTTCGAATGTGGGTGCAGTCTATCTTGAAACCGAAGATTATGAAAAGGCATGTGAATATTCTGGGAAGGCCTATGAGTTGATCAAGGATACGGACTACACCCGGGCCAAATGGTACGCCCGGACAGGGTTATGTTTGGCGCTGAGCAACCTGGGTCGGTTTGAAGAAGCAGAGGCAGGATTTAGCGAAATTCTAGAGGAAGCCAAGGCACTCAACGATGTATATCAGATACCCACCTCACTACACAATCTGGCAGACACCTATAATGACTCTGAGAGGTATGACGAAGCTTTGGTGTTTTGTCTGGAGGCACTCGAGCGATTCGAAGCATTAGAGTCCAAAGGAGCCATCGTGCAAACACATACTTTGCTGTGTTTGATCTATGGCAATCTTAATCAGGAGAAAAAAGGATTGGCACATTGTGACATAGCGCTAGAAATGGCGCAGGCTAATAACCTATCTTCCACTTTATTGGATATATACAAAATTCAATCTGAAGTCGAGGCTCTAGCCAATCAATTTGAACCCGCTTATCATACGCGTTTGTTGTACGAAAACATCAAAGATGAGCAGTTGGGCAAACAAAAGGAGAAAAATATAGCCGCACTCAATACCAAATTTGAAACCAGAGAAAAGGAGCTAGAAATAAAAGTACAGCAAGAAAAACTTGAGGCTCAGGATCAACGGATCAGCCAGCAACGTACCATTCAACTACTCAGCTTGATTGTACTAATTTTTGTAGGAGGCATGGCGTTTTTGATTTGGCGAAATGCTAAAAAGCAACGCCAGATTAATAAACAGCTCTACGAACAAAAGGAAGTGATAGAAAAGACAAGTAAGGAAAGAGAAACCTTGCTCAAGGAGATTCATCACAGAGTAAAAAATAATCTACAAGTCATTTCCAGCTTGTTGAGTATGCAGTCTCGTCAGATGGAAGAAGGAGAAGCAAAAAGCGCTGTTCGAGAAGGTCAAAGCAGAATCAAATCCATGTCTCTGATTCATCAGAAACTATACAATCAAGATGAGCTTTCAAGAATCAACATGAAGGAATACATTGATGAATTGAGTGGTTTTTTATTTAATAGTTTTAAACCAGGTGATAAAATCAAGCAAATCGTAGAATCCGAAGATATTTTGTTGGATGTAGACACAGCCGTACCCATAGGCTTGATAATCAATGAACTGATTTCTAATGCACTTAAATATGCTTTTCTTCATGCCGAAGAAGGGCAAATTAGCATAAGCTTAAAAAATTTGGGTAATGGCTGCCAATTGCAAGTAGCAGATACCGGCCATGGTCTACCCGAAGGATTCGATCAAAAACAAAGTATGGGCATGCGACTCGTTCATATTTTGGTTGATCAACTCAATGGCGAATTACAGATTGATCAATCAAAAGGCACATTATTTACAATATTTTTTGATGATAAGCGAGCAGCATAATATATTTTCACCAAATGATTCGGATACTCATTGTCGAAGATGAATTGATCATAGCCAATGATCTGAAAGATATATTGGAATCTATGGACTATGAGGTGCTTGGTATAGCCAAAAGTTATGACGTAGCCAAGCGAATTTTAGAAAGCGAAATTCCAGATATCGTTTTGCTCGACATCCAGATCGAAGGATCAAGAGACGGCATAGAGTTGGCACAATTGATCAAACAGAAGTTTCAAATTCCATTCGTATTTATTTCCTCTCACACGGACAAGGCTACCTTAGAAAGAGCCAAGGATTGTCAACCCAATGGGTTTCTTGTGAAGCCGTTTGAAGATGATGATGTAAGAGTGGCTGTTGAGCTAGCATTGAGTAATTTTTCTAAAGAACAGAATGCCGGGCTCGATGAAGACCATGCTGGATTTGTGATGAATGACAGTCTCTTCATTCGTCAAAAAAACCTGTCAGTCAAAGTGAAATACGATGAAATCATGTATGCTAGTGCAGATGCCAATTACTGTACCTTGTACTTATCGGATAAAAAATATGTCCTCAGATCTACACTAAAAGAGCTGGAGCAAAAACTGTCAGACAGAAGGTTTTTTAGATCACATAAGTCGTTTCTAATCAATTTAAATAATCTAACCGCAGTACATTCCGAATACCTTTGCATAGGTGATGAAGAGCTGCCTATTGGACGAGAACAACAGTCTTGGTTGATGAAGCAGATCAACAAAATTTAGTTTTACAGTTTTATTTCAATCCAAAATTCTGCTGATTAAATACAGTATTTCGCAGTTAATCCCAGCTTTCAAGTTAGGTTATTAATTAAGCCCTAGTATTGAATTTTCACAAACTATTTTAGATAACCATGAAAATTTTAATACTTGGAATGCGCCTTCTGGCCCTTTTATTTTTTTTAATTTCCCTTCAATCTTGTGATTTAGAAGATCTACTGGAGGATGATGATCAGACAGAAAGTATTTCTGGAAGTATCCCTTCCATATTTGTTGGCAGTTGGTATTCAGAAAGTGGTACTTATTTGTATGAGATTGGTTCCATAAATTCAGATTACTTTATCATGACAGGTAATGCTGAATATTATTATGATGAGTATACGTTCTTAGATGATGTGTATGAAGTAGAAGGAAGGTCTGCTTCTGGTTCAAGTAAAGATTTCTATTTAAGGACTACTTCTGTTTCTGGAGTAATAGAAATCTCTCAGGTAAGTGCCAGTTCTGGCTACACCAAGGTCAGTGAGGGTTGGGCTGCTGATGAAGAAGAAGAGGAGGAGGAAGAGGAAGAAGAGCCACTAGAAAGAATTCCCGATGAGTACTTAGGAACTTGGTATAACGTCAGCGGGGTTCACATTTTTACCGTAGAGGACGATATCAGTCGCTATATTCAAACCAACAATATTGTTTACTATTTTGATGATGAGAATATCTCCGAGCCAGCAAGCGGAATTACTGAAGTAGTAGGAACGAGTACTGGCGGTTCAGTTAAGCAGTTTTATTTTAGTGCAGGGAGTAGTAGTTCTCAAGTGGAGATCTCAACAACTTCATATACTGAAGGATTCAACTATTACTGGAATTCTATATCTGCAATTTCTACGCCAGTGGCACAGTTTAGTGCATCCAGCCAGTCTATAGAACCGGGACAAGAAATTACTTTTACAGACGAATCCATGTTTGTGGGTTCATATGAATGGACATTCGAGGGAGGGACTCCAAGTTCATCTACCGAGAAGAACCCCGTCGTTACGTACGATTCACCCGGTATTTTTGATGTGACTTTGAAGGTGACCAATGCCGTAGGTTCAGATACTGAAGTAAAGAATGACCACATCACAGTAGAAAGCCCCAAAGTGATTCGCGGGTTTGCCTGGTGTGGAAATCCTACTACTAGTAGTTATACCGCCAATTCAGGTTATTCCTTTAATTCCGAAGGGGGTTCAATTACCATTAGTAGATCAACTACAGGTTCTTATGCGGTTACTTTTGGAGGTATGGCCATGTCGAATAGTCACGTGCAAGCATCACTTTATGGTACCAGTGAAGGGGCAGTCAGAGTATTGTCTTGGGGCAACTCAGGAGCGGATTTGGTTGCTAATGTTCGGACATTCGATAATGCTGCGAATTTGGCTGACCGATCATTTACCATCTTTGTGACCGGAGAAGGTTTTGAAGGTGCATATTTGTATGCCGACCAGGAATCATCTGGAGGATATACGCCAGATACCTCTAAATCCTACAATAGCAGCGGAGGATCACCAACAATCAGTAGCCCTTCTGTAGGAACTTATACGGTCACGATCCCAGATGTGGGAGATAACCTTGGGAATGTACAAGTAACAGCTTCTAATGCGGTTAGCGCCATCGCCAAAATTAATAGTTGGTACGTTTCGAACGGTGATCTGAAAGTGGAGGTAAGGACTTACCATTCTGGAACGGGTGATCTAAAAGATGCAAAATTCAATCTGCTTTTCACCAAGAGTTTGACTAACATGACTGGAGCATACTGCTGGGCAGACCTTGAAACTGCCGGATCGGCATATACGCCACTAAGAACAGGTAATTCGAGTGGTGGTGGCATTACATCTCAAAAGGTGTCTACAGGCATGTATGAGGTGACCATCAAACAACAAGCTGGATCTGGTAATACCATCTTGGTAACCGGCTATGGAGCTAATAATAACAAGGCCGTCATTAGATCATGGAGCACAAATGGGGACGATATGATCGCCACTGTGAATACCTACAATAGCGCTGGAACCCTTACGGATGCAGAATTCACTTTGTTCACCATATACGGCGATTAACGAAATCAATAAATATCAGATGTGCGCTTTCTAGTTTGTGAAAAACGATGAATCTAAATTGAGCCGCATCTGGTTTTTACTTGGATATGTTGCCACAAACGAGTGGTGACATATCCTAAAAAAAATCCCTTTCTGAGCTCCAGAAAGGGATTTTTTGATTTATAAATGGTCATAAAAAACATGGCCTACTTTTTGTATTTCATGTTTTGTTAACCATCCGTTATTAATATGAAATACTGGATTTTAGGTTTTAGAATTCTAGCGTTCCTCATGTTTATGTTAATCGTGTTCGCTAGGTAATGTTTGGGAAGACAGTCCTTAATTGTTTATTTCTTTGAGTAGCTGCTCTGTTGCTTTTTTCAGCTGACTGTCTTCATTTCTGCTTCGTTCATCTGGTGCATTATCTAAAATAATGTCTGGAACTGCAGGTCCCAATTCCATATTTTCTCCAGTTGCTTTTACATACCAGGCACGAAAAGGTAACCTGATCAAGCTACCATCTATCAACCGTCTTCCGCTAGTGGATATTACAGCTCCGAAAGTAGGTTTCCCAACCAAAGTACCTACACCTAAATGCTTGTACGCATGTGAAAATATTTCTGCATTGGAATAGCTACTTTCATTGCATAGCGCAATGGAAGGCTTAGTCCAAGCTGGTAATGGCAACCTTTCACTATAAGGATAGTAATCGGCAAATTCTTTGTTGTTGTCCAAGCTTTCAGTAGCTCCTCTCGGAATCGTATAAGCATGTTGCTTCACATTCAAAATGGCCATTAGATGATCTGTTGTCCATCCTCCACCATTGAACCTTACGTCGATGACAATGCCCTTCTTGCCATATCCAGCTGCAGCTAATTCTCTTTCGAATCGTTCGAAGCTCGACCAACCCATAGCTTGAATATGGATATAGCCAAGTTGCCCATTGGAAAATTCATCTACTAGTTTCTTTTTTGATTGTACCCAGGCTTTGTATCGAGCGTTGCTATTACTGGAGACTGGTCTGATTTCAACTTCTCTATTTTGTCCATCGGTACTTTTTACTGAAAGTAAAACTCGCTCATCAGCTGTCTCATTCATCAAATCATAATAATTCACATTCGAGGTGATGGAAGTTCCATTCACTGCGGTGATTGTTTCGCCAATCTTAATAGTACTAATCTCTCTATCGGCTGGCATTTGGGGTAGTTTACTAATGACTTGCACGCCATCCGCTACAGGTTTGAGTTCTACGCCAATGAGACCAGTCTTAGTTGATTGGACTTCTTTGCGCAGATCTCCTCGATAGAGTCCCATATGACTGGCATTTATCTGACCAAGCATTTGATTGAACACCGTGTTGAAGTCTTCTCGAGTGGATGCTTTCATTGCCAATGGCTTATAAATGGATTTAAGATTATTGAAATCTTGCCCGTGAAAATTAGGATCATAAAATCGTTTATCCAGTGCCTTCCAAGCTTCTTCGAATATTTGATTCAATTCTTCTTTGAAATCTATATTCAACTTAGCTGAAATTGGGAGTGCTTCTTTTTTATCGTTAGACAGTTTGAATCTGGCCGGTTTACCTCCTTTCATGGTTGCATAGATGTATTCATTTTTAGCTCCCATGTATAGACTAGAAGGCTCTTCGCCGCCTGAAGTTATCGCTGTGTGGTCTTTTTTATCCCATGATATTTTGAACAAATCGACGTCTACTTTTGCAGGTTTTCCCCAGCCATCAGTACTAGTGCGGTAATAAATCGTTTTACCATCTTTAGAAACCAGTGGGCTAATTTCATTGCCATAAAAGGCAGTCACTTGTTCTAGCCTTTCATGAATGTCTTCAAAGTCGATTTGAATGGGAGTGATGCTATTCTCTTCTTTTTTATCATCTGACTTTCCTTTATTCTTTTTCTTTGAGGAATCAGGTTCGCTCTTAGGCTTTTTTTCTTCATCGTCTTCGTATTTCCACTCGTCGGCAGTTTTTTCCCAATCAGATTTTTTCAACCAAAGAAACCAGATGTCATAATCGCCGTTGCTACGGGCTGATGTAAATACTAGTTTACTTCCATCAGGACTCCATACAGGATCGCTGTCAAGTTTTGGATGCATGGAGATGTTGACTGGGCTCTTACTGCCGTCTGCTTTTAGAATGTAGATCTCTTCATTGAAATTCAAGTCATCCATGCTGTAAGCCAGCCATTTAGAGTCAGGTGACCAAGACACACCGTATGGTTGCGCCCAGCCAGACAATAGAGTTTTTTCATTAGAAATAAATCCCTTATTAGAGATGGAAGCCGATAAAAACTGACCACCACCTCGTCTAAATACAAGCGTTTTGAGGTCAGGTGAGATCACAAGGTCTGATTCTTCTTCAGGAGTATTTGTTATTTTGGATACATCCAATTTTAAAGTTTTAAACAAATTCCCTTCGCTTATGTCGCCTGACCGAACGGCGTAGATGTCATAATTTCCTCCTCGATCAGATACAAATAGGAGTGTTGAGTCATTTACCCATTGAGGTTCTAGGTCTCTATATGGTGAATTAGAAAGGTTGATAGTTCTGCTTTTTTCCTTATCATTTTCAGTAATAAAGATTTCACCTCTTATAACCAAAGCACTATAATCTCCACTTGGAGATGGGATAATTTGATCCACATCATTACGGTATGTTTTTCTCTCTATTGGGTCAAATCTATAGTCAGATCCTATGGCCAAATTAATTGGAGTAGTCTGCTTGGATGAAACATTTACTGAAAGCAGTTGGTCACCTTTATCCAGTAAAATGGTTTGTCCGTTATTGCCAACGCTAAATGAGCTAATGCCCATATCTGCAAATGATGTGACGGCCTGTACATCTCCACTTATTGCGCCATTGGTATCCAGCGTTAATTGATGAACATTATATTTTCCACTTCGGGCTGATTGAAAGAATAATGTCTGATCATTACCCCACTTCGGATAGATGTCGTTGTGAGTATCTGTAGTTAACTGGCTATAGGAATTATTTTGCGAATCATACAACCAAATATCAGTGTTGGCAGGGCCATTGTAGGCTTCTCTTTCATCTCGACAAGAACCTTTTACAAAGGCTACAAATCGTCCATTTGGAGATTGTGTGGCATAGAATCCTAAGGCATTCATATAACGATAAGGCGTGCCTCCAGATAGGTTGACGACTTGTACTTCATTATCCCATTCAATCAAGCGATAGTTTCTGTTTCCATGAAAAAGCACTTTTCCATCCTGAGTGACATCACTGGGTGTGTCGCTTGATGAATGAAAAGTCAATTGCTTAGGTAATCCTCCAGTTAGACTGATGTAATAAACATCATTGTTGCCATTCCGGTCACTTCTGAAAACCATTCCTTCTCCGTCAGGTGTCCAAAATGGTTTCGTTTCATAACCTTCATGAATGGTTAGTCTTCGTGGGCTAGTTCCATCTGCATTCGCTGTCCATATATCTCCTTGATAGGAGAAGGCCATTTGATTGCCATCGGGGCTCAGCACAGGAAAGTTGATTAAAGGATTAGAGATTTGGGCGAAGCTAGAAAATGCGACTGCCCATGCCAAAAGGGTTAATGTCAATTTTTGCATAGAATATTGAGTTTTATCAGATACTAAAATAGAATATTATCCTTTACCTCTATGCTCATTTTTTTTATTGGTATTATTTTGAATTGATCGGTCTAAAAAAGATACCTTTCCAGGTATTGATACCTGAATCGGGAAATACTTTATTTAAATTCTACTCCAGAATAGCAGCTGATGATGAGATATCTGATGCGTGGTTTGAGGCACAATTCAAGTTTATGGCCAACTCATTGGTTGATGCGTTGGCCTGCTGAAGCTGGTGTTTATTAATCGTTTGGTTATAAATTTCCCATAACTGATCATGCAGACTTTCTATTGTTCTGGTTTGCACAAAATTTAGAGCTTCTTGACTCATTTGCTTGTGCATTTCATGGTTAGAAAGAATCTCTACTATTCTATTGGCAAATTTCTTGGCTTTCCTTGGCTTGACTAAGAAACCGGTCTTATTGTTTTTGACAATTTCTGAAGGACCACCAGCATCTGCTGCCACCACGGGAAGTCCAGAAGCCATGGCTTCGATGACTACGTTGCCAAATGTTTCGGATTCAGAAGGAAAGAAAAAGAGGTCACAAGAAGCATATATTTTTGCTAAATCTATACCTACCTTTTTGCCTGTAAATACGGCCTTAGGCATTTTGTTTTCAAGCCAATCTCGTTTGGGACCATCACCTGTAATAATCATGGTGATTGTTTTGTCAGCTTTTCGAAGTTTTTTGTAGACTTTAAAGATTGTCTTCATTTCCTTTTCTTTGATAAGTCGACTTACAAAAAGCACTTTTTTGTTTCCTTCTGGAATGACTACATCAAAAAGTGTCTCGTCGCGGAATGTCGGATTGAAGTTTTTGACATTTAATGATCGACCCCAAACTTTAAGCTTACTTGCTGATATGCCTAATTTTAGCAAGTCTTTTTTGACTGTTCGGGTTGGGACTAGAGTTAAGTCTGAATTTCTATAGTACCACATGAATAAATACTTGGCTATTCTGCCTATTAGAAAATCGCCTGCTCGCCCAACGTAATATTTTAAATATAATGGATAGTGCGTGTGATAAATATTGACTACTGGAAGGTGGTTTTTCTGCCCATATTTAATGGCGAATCTTCCGAACAAGGAAGGAGAAGTGAAATGAATAAGGTCAGGGGAGAATTGATCTAAGACATTTTTCAGTTTTTTGTTATAAGGCAAGCCTAAACGATACCCTTTTTGTGCGGGTACCTTCAAGTAGGGACACAAATGAATTTTATGAGGGATGGACTGGAGGTCCTTTGGTGGATGGGAGGTAATAACTAGAACTTCAAATTGATCCTTGGGAATAGCATGCAAGATTTTATGAAGGGTCACACTCACTCCATCAAAGTTTTCCTCAAGTATATCTGCAAAAATGGCTATTTTCCTCATGGCGAAATTCATGCTGTTTCGTAAAAATCGACCAACAAGAAGCCAACTCTAAAAAAATAGGGTTATTAAAAAGGCAAGCTTTTTTTAATGGAAATTTAACTTCAAATAATCGAGCACAGCATCAGACAACGATGGCATAACATTGAAAGAGGGGTGGTTGTCTGTCTGAGTTTCAAGACTAAGAATAAATTCATGAATTAACTCCGGTTGAACTGTGTCAAAAGAACTACTCAATCCATATCCTAAATGCTCCATATACATCGCATTAGCCTTTTGTTCAAAGTCATCAGGTTTGTACAACAGCAACAAAGGTTTCTGAAGTGCCAGAGATTCGAAGATGATATTGGAACCAGCTGAGCTGACTACACCATTGGCTCCTGATAACATTTGCTTAAACTTCATATTATCTGAAGGGTAGTTTTGGATTCCATTAATGTTAACTGGATGGCCGAAATTTTTTATTTTCATTCCATTGGCTGTTAAGGCTTCTAATACGGAATGACCATTTCCATCTCTAAAGTAAGAAATCAGATAGTCGCCTCTATCGTTTTCAAATTCATCAAAACTCAAATCTGGCTTGACCAATATGGATTTGTTATCCTTGGTTGGAAGTTCGCAAAAATGTATGATGAACTTATGACTGGCCCATTGACTGGCTATACGAACTTTGAAATTTTCTCTTAATAGCTCACTTTTAGGTAATTGGACCGGATGCTTACAATAAGGAAATACAAGTCCGTGACCAATGGACAGAATGGGAATGCCCAGCAACTTCGCAACCCATGTGCTCGGAGCGTCACCATCTGAAATCAGTACATCGGGTCGAAATTTTCGCAGCTGCCTGTAATCTTCAATTAATCTTTTAATAAAATCAATCACAGATGACTCGGGAAAAATGGAATCGATTTGCTCTACTTCATAATTTTCTTCAAGTACTGGAAGTGCATCACGCCCAACATAAACCTTAAGCTTATATTTCCTTAATATTAGCTTTTTGAGAAGATAGTGTGCTCTAGTTGAATGTCCCCGCCCTCGTCCATGAACGTAATATGCGATTCTCAGAGGCATCTCCTAAATTCGGTTGGATCAGGGGTGTTATTAGCCTTAATGATCATTGAAATAAAGTTAAAATTCATTTTTAAAAAGCGTGTTTTCATTTAATAGGAGCAGTGTTTTGCCCAAATCTCAGTTAATTCATGACCCCTCACTTAGTTGTAAGTTGTCGTTCTGTTTGACACATAAAAATAGGTGGGATTCTTTGAAAATGACACTCTTGAAAAATCTTAACGATAATTTAATAGACCGAAAATCCATTGAGTTTATTCTGATGGATTTTGACGAAGGCAATCAGGTCAAAAACTGGATAATCAAAGAGTTTGGTGAATATCTAAGCGATGGATACTTAAAATATTTTCATTGTCCAGGTTTGGAAGAATGGAATGCTTCCATAGCTAAAAACACAAGCCACAAAGTAGCTACAGGTGCAGTTCTTGTGAATCTTGATTGTGACAATTACACGGGTCTCCGCGGTGGTGCTTTTGTTTTGGAGCAGTTTCGACAAGCAGAGCAAAATATTGTGTTGTGGCAATTTTCAAAAATTAAAGAAGACGGTTCATTTGGTAGAATATCCATTACCAGAGATTTATTCAAATTTTTGGGTGGATACAACGAATCTTTTTTGCCCATGGGATATCAAGATGATGATCTTATGGCTAGAGCGAAAGCGAGTGGAGCACTTCTAGTTCACAGAAGGAATCCGGAATTCAACCAAGCCATACCCAATGAAAAATACAAGCCAGCAACAATGACTTACAAGCAAATGAAAATGACAAATAAAGCTAAATCCAAAAAAAACATCAGACTAGGTAGGCTCATGGCTAATTCAGGACAGTTTGGCTTGGAAGAGATCTATGTGCTGGATGTAGATGGTAAGATGGTCAGGTATGAAAAATTGAATCACTGATATGAAATTTTTAATCCTACTTAAAAAGGCTTCTCCCAGAGTTTTCATTTTGGCAATATTCGTTAGCGTGCTCTCTGGAGTTTGTTCTACGTATGTCATCAAGCTCATCCATCAGTATATCAAATTTGGATTGGTAGAAGGTCAAAACTTTTTCACACAATTTGCGATTTCCGTCTTTTGTTTCGGTGTGTTTGGCGTGCTATCCTCTTACTTTATTTCGGTACTTACCCAGTCTATGGTATTCAAGTTAAGAGTAGAATTATCCAAAAAGATTTTAAACGCCTCATTTCAAAAAATTGAAAGAAAACTCGATCTTGTTCTTCCTGTTCTCACAGCAGATATCAACTTAGTATCCGCAAGTATGAATCGGTTGCCCCCAGTCGTGACTGGTTTGGCGACGGCCATTGGGTGTTTGATTTATCTATTCTATTTATCGTGGGTTTTGACTTTAGGGTGTACTGTCATTTTTGCATTTGGTTTTGTTGTCAATTATGTGGCTCTACCATATCTGAAAAAATACAGCGAACAGGCTAGAGAAGAATGGGATAAGATTCACAAAAATTTTGAAGGAGTGGTTCTTGGAATGAAGGAATTGAAACTGAATCAAGACCATCGCGAAAATTTCATTCGTAAAAACATTGAACCAAGCTGCCTTAACGAAAGAGCATTCCGTGTAAAAGAAGAGACCTTATATGCTGTGTCTGCAAGAGTGATCGAGGTAGTGTTATTTTTTGGAGTTGGGATTCTCATATTTTTGATTGATGGGAATGATTTAATTACTAAGGAGTCTTTTGGTAATTATTTACTCGTACTACTTTTTACAGTGGCTCCACTTGCCACAGTGAGTGGCTTCCTCAAGCATCTCAAGCGAACTCAAGTTTCCCTCAACAAAATTGAACAAATCGGAATTTCATTAGCATCCGAACTAGAGGATCAACAAGCTGATAAAGTCGCGCCAAATTGGAGTTCTGATCTAGATCCCATTTTTTCACTTTCCAATGTGCATTTCAATTACGGTCAGGATGAAAATTTTTCTATTGGCCCGCTCAACATGGCAGTAATGAAAGGAGAGATTATTTATGTGGTAGGCGGGAATGGTAGTGGTAAAACGACCTTCATTAAAACGCTGACAGGACTGTATCAAGCAACAAGTGGAGAACTTTGGTTTAAAAATCAGAAAATTGATCAGCATAGTCTCGATCATTATAGGAAACATTTTGCAGGGGTTTTCACGGACTATCATTTGTTTGATGATCTGCACCATATCGAAAATAGGATGATAGACATTCATGCAGAGGCATTGCTTGAGCAATTAGAAATTGGTCACAAGGTGCAAATTAGGGACAAGAAAATTTCAACGACCAGATTGTCGTACGGTCAGCGAAAGAGATTAGCCATGATGGTCTCTATTTTGGAAGATAAAGAGATTTACATTTTCGACGAGTGGGCTGCCAATCAAGATCCCTATTTCAAGGAAATATTCTATGCGAAATTATTACCACAGCTTAAAGATCTCGGAAAAACTATAGTGGCTATTTCACACGATGAAAAATACTTTTCATACGCAGACCGAGTGGTGAAAATGGAAGAAGGTGAGCTTGTTGAAATCAATTATCCTAAAGATGTTTTGTCTAGTTGATTGTAATAATTTTTGGAGTCCAAGTGGTGGAGGGGTTCGTCGCTATCATTTGGAAAAAATAAACTACTACAAAAAAAGGAATGACATCAAGTATGTGTTTGTGATGCATGATGCAAAAACATACACAGAAAAAATAGGCGATAATATTTTCATAGAACACCTGAAAGTACCTAAAGTATTGGGGCAATGGGAATATCGCTACCTCGTTCGACAATCAGTCTTGGAGCCTCTGCTGCTCAAACTAAACCCCGATGTGATTGAAGTTGGTTCGCCTTACTTCATGCCTCGAATTGTAAATTCAATTGTGAAGAAACATCAGCTAAAATCTAAGGTTTTTGGGTTTTGGCATGCTGATTTTCCTGTCACCTATGTAAGGAGATTTTTGAATAAAATGCCATTCAATATGGCTCAAAAAGGAGAATCAATCGCTTGGAGATTTGCCAGAAAACATTACAATTCAATGGATGGAGTAATTGCTTCAAGTCAAATAATTATTGACCGAATGAAAGACAATGGGATGACCAACATCCAATTTGTACCTTTGGGTGTAGATAAGGATGCTTTTCATCTATCCAAGCGAGACGAAAAAATGGTTGCTAAACTCAAAGTTGGCGAACCTGACCGACTAATTATGTTTTTTCCTCATAGATTCTGTCGCGAGAAGGGCTTGAGGCTATTGCTAGTTGCTTATCCGCTGCTTTGCAAACGACTCAGTCATGAGCCTACCTTGTTGTTGGCAGGGACGGGTCCGGATCTTGGTTTGGTCAAATCTGCTGCAAATACACATACTCATATTCATTATCTCGGCTTTGTGAAAGAGATAAATGATATGGCCGCATATTATGCAAGTGCAGATTTAGGTTTTGCTTTGAGTAGCTGGGAGACTTTTGGGCTATCCTTAGTAGAGTCCTTGAGCGCTGGTCTACCGCTAATTGCCGCTAATGATGGTGCTGCCAAAGAGCACATAGAAAAATCCGAGGCGGGGTTGGTTCTTGATGAGTTAACGGCGGAAGAATTGTGTGAGAAAATAGTGGCGTTTTCAGAATTGAAGAATAAGTCTGAATGGAAAGAAAAAGCCAGAAAGTATGCCGAAAATTTAAGTTGGAAAAACTGTTTTGATCGTCAATTGAGTAGCTACCAAAACGTTTAGGTTTCTAAAAATCGCCATTTGATTAGTTGGCCAATTTTTAACTTATCCATCCAAATTCCCCATGGGAAGCCGATTAGAATGAGCTCAGACATAAATTTACCAAACCAAATATTCATAGTTAGGAAAATTCCAATATGCATCCCAATAATAGCCAATGTAATAAACGGCCTGGTACGTTTGAACCACAATAGAAATCCGAAAAATTCAGTTGTGATTCCAATAATCAAAATGATTGTAGCAATGGGTACACTTAAAAAGGCCAATTCTTGAAGAAAATTGTATTCTGCCATACCATATTTAGATAAGTGGTCTACGCTTTTCTCACTCATCCAAAGCCACAAATGACGACCATCCGTCCATTGAATTCCAGTAGCAATAAGCTTTGAAAATGAAGCAGTAGTGTATCCAAACCCAACGAAAAAATAGACCAGACCCATAGTAACACCTTGGCGATATCTATTTTCATCATATAGATAAACACCCAGACCCAAAGCCAATAGACTCAATCCTATAAAATTTGCACTATGTGGGATTTCTCCCAGACAATATCTAGCGCAAAAAAGTAAATGTAGCAGTCCAAAGCAGGCCAAGTATAGCCACTTAGGGCCAATTCTAACAAAGGCCAAAATGCTGAGCAAGGTTAAAGTTCCAGCGAACCATAAAGGAAGCTCATTGCCATGCATAAAACCAATATTAATATGCGTGGCGATGCCTAATGGGAGAACAACTTCCTTGATTTTTAAGGTATAAAATGCCCACGACCATGCGAGATCTATTGAATTGAAAATTACATATGCTTCGAATATTTTGAAGTAAATCTTTTGACCAGTAGTTAGTTGGGTACCGGATCCAAACAAATTAACAATTACTTGATCAGTGATTTTCATTTTGGAAGTAAATGGAAGTATCCAGAGATGGATTAAAATGATTGCCTTTTTGATCGAATAGTATAAATGGTAGTGCTGATGTCTCCACATTGGAATCATCAGTCAATCGACCAGAGACTTTGACCGCCAGTAACCTTCGATTTTTAAGATGCTCTTCTCCTATCATAAATCTGAGTGCAGCTACCCGATCGTTGTTCCAGTCTTTTGTTTTACACACGAAGTTGGAATAGTCAATATTGTCTATTTCTAAAGAAGTAGTAGTGGCAGGATTTCCAGGAAGGTCAGGGTAATTGGTGATCTTCCAGATTAGAGAGTCTGGCATATCGCTTACATCTCGAATGAGTGCACGTGTCCACGGCTGACCAGCCTTGGAGAACATAGGATAGATGCTAAATGGCCAAAACTCACCTTTATGGGTGGCTACCAGAAAACCATTAACTATAAACAAGAGAAGTAAAATTCTTCTTGCCTGTTTTCTAAACATGAGTCTTTTTATTCATAGCCAAATATATTTAGTGAGGGATTAGAATAAGCTCTGAATGGCTTGACTTTACTAAAACATAACACAGTCTTGATCTACAGTAAAAATTATAACTAAGGCTTAATAATGGCTTAAAAAACAGGAGATATCTAAAATGTACTTTTAACAATAGTTTTAAAATGTATTCAAGATGTTTTTCAAGCACTTAAAAAAGACGGAAAGAATTAGTTGGTTAGTACTATTGTTAGGCTTTGTGATGGTTGCGGTTCTGAGCTGTTCAGAAGCCGAAGACCCTCAACCCAATCAATCCAAGGAAGAACAACAAGAAAGTAGAGATCAGTTACTCGAACTGATAGGCGCTATTGACTCTTGATTCATAAGAATGAATCTATTCCAAATCCAGCATTGTAACCATCCAAATCCGGTTGACATGACATGAATAAATGAAATGTGGATGTTGTTACCCAGGACAAAGTGGTTGAATACCTCAAATACAAAAACCAAACTAAACAAGAACCATTTTTTAGGGCTAAAGTAGGAGAGGCCTCCTATTAAAGCGAAAATTCCTACTGATCCCCCCATCCAAGCTCTGGCAAATCCATAAGAAACAAAATGAGTATCTGGCCAGAAGATTTGCAAAATATTGAACAGTCCACCGAAAAACAGTCCAATCAAAAGGTAGGTGAAAAAATAAATGAACATCGTAGCCTTGGTTCCATGCTGGGATTCAAAGGATTGCACTGGAAACATGAAGCCAAATAGGGTAACAAAAAGAATGTGGACGAAATCATTATGAAACCATGCAGTAGTCAAGCCAGTGGCCATAAAGTGCCAAAAATCGGTTTTAAACTGCCCCATCCACATCATCCACTCGCATTGCAACATCATTTGCCAGGTGCCTTCGTCGCAATTTCTACGAGGGGCAAATCCTAATGTGGCTAGAATGTACCAAACGATTAAAAGATAAAGTAGACTAAATTTTCTACTAAGAACCCATTGTCGAACGGAATGATAACCAGTGCCTTGCGGATTAGTCCATGGCCAGATGTATGGAATCCATTGTTTGCTGGCTTTATTTTGATTAGACCCCAAAAGATTTACATTTTATATATCCAAACAATTGTTTGGTCGATAAAAAATTGTTGTGCTGTGTTTTCTGAAGCTTGTTGGCTTAATGCCAGAAAAAGTGAGATGTCTAAAATCCTGCTTTTTATAATATTCGAACACTTCTTTGTAACCCTTTCTATCACTATCGTCTAATATCAGAACGCCGTCGGATGTAAGCTGAGCACAAGCATTTTTCGCGCAAGCCACCCTATGACGACCATCAATTAGAATCAATTGATAAAGTATCTCTTCACCTTCAGTCAGAATGGCATTTGCATAATTTCGATCAAGCTCATAGTATTTAACCTCAGCATTTTCCAAATGAGCAATTTCTTTTCTTACCTTTTGGTACCATATCTGGTCATATTCAATTGACTTGACTGTCTTGAGCTTGCTAGCAAAATATTGCGTTGAAAATCCTGATCCATACTCAAATAAAGACAGGTCGGCATTGAGTCTTTCAGAGAAAAAATCAAGAATGGCGTAATTCATCCAGGGAATAGGATTGCCATTTGCATCCACAGGTTTTTTCTCACTTTGTGATTTTAAATAGGCCTCCCGTACAAAATAAGACTCCTTGTGAAAAGAGAAATTGTAGAAGGTTTCGAATACCCGGGTCCATTTCATTCTAAAAATGATAAAAAGTGACTTGGTTAGGTTGGATTGGTAATACGCAATTGCAATGTAGATGATAGAAACTAGGATTCAGAGTGGTTTTTGGTGAGTTAACATAAACTTATTCTTTACGGAATTATACGTTAACATTCGCCTATCTATATGATTAGAATATTGATATTTCACTATCAATTATTAGAAGAGGGTTACGTTCAATCTTGTTTGCTTCTATGATTTTATCATACATATTTGCACTTCAATATCGAAGAAATTGAATAAAAACGCACCCATCGGAATTTTTGATAGCGGAGTCGGGGGACTTACGGTAGCTCAAGCAGTTAAAAAACTGTTGCCAGAAGAAGATATGATTTACTTCGGCGACAGTGCACATTTGCCGTATGGGGATAAGTCAGCTGCTACTATTCAAGCCTATTCAATCAAAATCACAGACATTTTACTCCAGCGCGGATGCAAAGTAATTTTGATTGCTTGCAATTCGGCTTCAGCTGCAGCTTTCGATCTGATCAAAGCTTACGTAGGAAGTAAAGCCCACGTAATCAATGTGATCGATCCTGTGATCGAGCACCTGAAGGAAGGTGCGTCTAGAAAAAAGGTGGGTTTGATTGGGACGCTTCAGACGGTTAATTCAAAAGTCTTTGAAACTAAAATCAAAAACGAAAAGGTAGATGTTGAGTTGAGCGCTTTGGCTACACCTTTGTTGGTACCTATGATTGAAGAAGGTTTTATCCATGATTCGATCAGTCATGAGATTATCGCCACTTATTTAAGTGACCCTTCGTTGGCCGAAATAGACGCTTTGATCTTAGGATGCACACATTATCCAATCATCAAAGAAGACATAAAAGAATTTTATAAAAACGAGGTAGAGTTGGTTGATTCTGCTAATATTGTAGCACGAAGCTTAAAACAGCAATTAAAGGCCCTGAATTTACTAAGCGACAAAACAGAAGGTAATGATCAATTTCTCGTATCAGACTACACCCCAGCTTTTGAAAAAGCAGCACGCCTTTTCTTCAACAAGGAAATTCACCTTGAGAAGTACCCTCTCTGGGAGTAATTGTTGCTGTTGTTGTTGCTAATTTGATCTTAAAAATCGGATCATTCTTTTCTGCCTATCAGACTGGCTAATCGTCTGGAAATTCCTCTGAGAATTCTTAACTTACTTTTTATTTAATTACTGATGATAGCATTCTTATTCTATCTCCCTTTTATGTTAGTGTTTGTGCTTTTGGCTGTCTATGCTGAGCGCAAAGTATCTGCTTTTATGCAAGACAGGTTGGGGCCTATGGTAGTGGGTAAGTATGGTATTCTTCAAACTTTCGCTGATACGCTGAAAATGCTTCAGAAGGAAGACATCATTACTAAATCTGCTGATAAGGTGCTATTTATAATGGCGCCTGTAGTCATTTTCACTTCGATTTTTGCTGGTTTTGCGGTCTTGCCTTTGACTTCTGACATTGTCGGTTCGCAAGTAGAAACAGGCGTCTTCTTTTTGATGGCCGTGATTTCTCTAGATGTGATTGGGATTCTCATGGCAGGGTGGGGATCCAATAGTAAGTTTTCACTTTTTGGTTCTTTGCGTGCCGTGGCACAAATCGTGTCCTATGAAATTCCTCTTGGACTTTCTATTCTTTGTGTAGTCATGGTCACCCAAACGTTGAATCTACAAGAGATGTCGATTCAGCAGGGCCTTCTGAATACTGAAAATGCTTATGGTGGTTTTCTCTCATGGAATGTGATGCGGTATCCGATGCTCTGGATGGTATTCATCATTTATTTCATAGCTTCTTTGGCAGAATCCAATCGCACCCCTTTTGATTTGCCAGAATCTGAGTCTGAACTCATCGGAGGATTCCATACTGAATACTCAGGGTTTAGATGGGCGATCATTATGCTTGGTGAATATGGCATGATGCTTTTGGTCTCATTAGTGGCCGTGATCCTTTTTTTTGGTAGTTGGAATACTGCTTTGCCAAACTTGGGGCCAATGAAATTGGCGGATTGGACAACTGGAACGCACGGAACCATATTGGCAGATGCGATTGGGATTTTTTGGTTGATAGGTAAAGCCATGGTTCTAGTTTTTATACAGATGTGGGTTCGCTGGACATTCCCAAGGGTGAGAGTGGATCAAATGATGGCTCTGAGTTGGAAATACTTGACACCGATAGCTCTGTTAATGGTTTTTATATGTGGCATTTGGAAATTGTGGATAGGCTAACTGACTGAAAGATTTGAAACAATATTTTAAAAATATCATCCAAACTTCTTCTTCGCTCCTCTACGGGTTGAAGATCACCATGCGCCACTTCTGGCAAGCAAGGAATTCTCGTAAGCCAGTAGGTGTGGAGGATAAAACCTATTTTGAGCAAAAAGATGGAATTGTGACTTTGCAATATCCATTTGAGGAATTGCCTGTGCCCGATACGGGCCGTTACCAATTGCACAATGAAATCGACGACTGTATTGTTTGCGATAAATGTGCTAAAGTTTGTCCAGTCAATTGTATTGATATAGAGCCCGTTCGAGCCGTAGAAGAAATTGGAAAAACCTCTGATGGGACGTCCAAAAGAATCTATGCAGCCAAGTTTGACATTGACATGTCGAAATGTTGCTTTTGTGGCCTCTGTACGGTGGTTTGTCCTACAGAGTGTCTCACCATGACCAAAGACTACGATTTCAGTGTCTTTGATTTGAAAGAGCACAATTTCGAATTTGGTGATATGAGTCCTGAATTGGTAGCTGAGAAGCAGGCAGAATTTGAAGCCCATCAAGCTGAGAAAGAAAAAGCCAAAGCGGTAGCCGCTGCAGCCAAAGCTGAAAGTGCAACTTCTGAGGAGGTACAAAAGCCTGCTTCCGCTAAAGCTACGGCTGGCAAGGGTGGTTTTAAACCAAAGGTGAAAATGGGTAAATCGGCTGTTCCTAAGCCTTCAACAGAAAAATCGGAGGCAGGCGCTGCTACTGGAGAAGCCAAGCCAGCACGGCCAGCATTCAAGCCAAAGGTGAAACCTGTTATAAAACCTACAGATACGGCTGGTGCCGAGGACAAACCAAAAGCTGCAAAACCAGTATTCAAACCGAAAGTGAAACCAGTAGTTAAGAAGGCAGAAGAGGCTAGCGATGATAAACCAAAGGCTGCTAAACCTGCCTCTTCGGCGAGCAGGCCTGTGTTTAAGCCAAAAATAAAACCTGTAGTAAAAAAGAAAGAGGATCTGACTGAAGATCAATCGGAAGTTAAAAGTGAAAAACCGAAAGCTAAGAAGCCGGTTTTCAGACCTAAAATCAAACCTACCTCCCCAAAAGGTTCGGCAGATAAACTTGCCTCTGATGAACCTACGGCTGGTAAACCCAAAAAGAAAGATTAAGTGGAAGGATTGAATAGCATAGCGTTTTATATTCTGGCCGGATTCTCCGTGTTCTCAGCCTTGGGGATACTCTTTTCTCGAAATGTAGTACATGCTGTTTTTATGCTTGTATTGGTGTTTATGGGTATTGCAGGCGTATTCATCATTTCCAATGCCGAGTTTGTGGGGGTTACACAGATTATGATCTACATAGGTGGTATTTTAATTCTGATGATGTTTGGTATCATGCTCACACATCGCATCGATGGCAATCGACTCGAAACGCAAAATAGGAGAGTAGTTATTGGCAGCCTTTTAGGATTAGGTCTCTTAGGAGTATTACTATATCCATTGAAAGAAGGCTTTCCGCTTTTTGATTTTGAGAAAGGAGTAGAAAGTGGTTTAAATGTAACCGAACAAATCGGAGTTCATCTGATGACCACTGAATTAATCGCACTAGAAGTCACCGCAGTATTATTACTGATGGCGCTCGTGGGAGCAGCCTACATCGCAGGATACAATTTAAAAAAGAAACATGGTACCGATTGAGCATTACATCATATTCAGTTCCTTGTTGCTAGTCATTGGACTAGTCATCATTCTCATCAAGCGGAGTGTGATTATGATCCTAGCTGGGATAGAGTTGATATTGAATGCAGCTAATATCAATCTGATCGCATTTTCTCAAAATGACCCCAATCTATCTGGACAGATGATGACATTATTTGTCATCGTGGTAGCTGTGGCTGAATCGGCCGTAGCATTAGCTATTGTTTATCAGATATTCAGACATCAAGGGGTGTCGGATCTAGACCAACTCAACGAACTCAAGGGCTGATGAATAATATGTGGTTATATATCATCTTATTTGCTCCACTTTTAAGTGCTGGAGTATCCTTTTTTGTTTTGAAAAAACAGGCTGGCCTTGTGCTAGTGTCCTTTTCAACTTTGACCTTGGTTGCTTCAGTTTTAGCCTGGTTCAGTTTCCCTTTTGATTCGGGCATCGAAATGGATTGGATGATTGTGGGGGCAAACCGTTTTCAGGTGGGTTTGTATTATGATCAACTCGCCGGTATCATGGCGATTGTAGTAGCTATTGTGGCATTGTTGGTGGCTATCTTCTCCTTGGAGTACATGAAGCACGATGAGGCGCAGCCTCGATATTTTGCCTTGCTTGGCTTGTTTGCCTTTTCTATGTATGGTATTGTGTTGGCTTCCAATCTGTTGTTGACGTTTGTGTTCTGGGAGTTGGTCGGATTTAGCTCTTATCTGCTGATCGGTTTTTGGTTCGAAAAAGAAGCACCGCCTATTTCGTCCTTCAAGGCATTTTTGATGAATAAAATTGGAGACATCGGTTTCTTGCTTGGGATTTTCATCCTGTTCGCCTATTTCAAAACATTAAACATTCAATCCCTCATTGGGCTCGACCCATTGAATGCTGGTTTGCCTACAACAATGCTTGTGCTGATGGGCATTGGATTGTTTCTTGCTGCAGTGGGTAAGTCGGCTCAGTTTCCGCTTCAAACTTGGTTGCCAGATGCCATGACGGGTCCTACGCCAGTTTCGGCCTTGATTCACGCAGCGACCATGGTAGCGGCTGGCGTGTATTTGATGGTTCGAGTCTTTCCTTTGTTAGCGCCTGAGGTGCTAACTATAATTGGTGTGATTGGAGGAATTACTGCCTTTATGGGAGCCTTTGCAGCATTCGCGCAAAATGACATCAAGAAGATTTTGGCCTATTCCACAGTTTCCCAGCTGGGCTATATGATTATGGCAGTGGGTGCTGGTTTTCCAATTGCTGCATTCATGCATCTTACAACACACGCCTTTTTCAAAGCGGGTCTGTTTTTGTGTTCTGGTAGCATTATCCACTATTTCCACGAGACCCAACATGACGAAGGTTTGTCCGCCGATCAGCCTGAATTTGACCCTCAAGACATTCGAAATATGGGTGGAATGCGAAAAGTGCTACCCGTAACTTTCATTGCATTCACATTTTGTATGTTATCTCTGGCTGGCTTGCCTTTGTTTTCAGGTTTTCTTTCTAAAGAGATGATTTTGAATGGATTGGCTTCCGCCAATCATCTACCAATGTTTGTTATGGTTTTTGGATTTTCGTCTGTATTTATGACGGCTGCTTATATGGCTCGCCTGTATTTTAAAGTATTTTTCAATGGTGATGCTCAGGGTAAAAAATATAAAGAAGCAAGTACTGTGAAGCTGCCACTTTTGGTGCTTTCACTGCTTTCCATTGGCTTTGTTTTTTCTGTAAATCCATTGAATCCTGATAACAGCTGGTTATTGCCAATACTAGATCAATTTAGTGGAAAAGCAATCGCAGGACATTTCACTATTGTGCCTATTTTATCTATTGGCCTCTCATTGACTGGTTTGTTGTTTTCCTTTTTCTATGTAGAAAAGAAAATGTTTGTTGGCTTGGTTTTGAGTATCAAATCATTGACGTACCAGTTGTCCAATAAAAACTTCTTTTTGGATGATATCTACAAGACCACGATCGTTCGAGGTTCCTTACTTTTGGCGAAAGCCACCTATTGGTGGGATCAGCAGGTGGTAGATCGTATAGTGAATGTGATTGGAAAAACTCAAGTGGTACTTGCTTATTTGACTGGTTGGTTCGATAGGAATGTCGTAGATGGCGGTGTGAAGCTGGTGGTATGGACTGCAAATTTTAGTGGCAACAGAACTCGCCAAATTCAAGGAGGAAACTTGCAGGGTTATTTGGTCTGGGCAGTTTTCGGATTGCTTCTAATTTTTTATTTTTTGAACTTTTGATTGGATAAATATGGCAATGGATCATTTACTTTCTTGGTTGATCTTTATTCCGTTGATCGCAGCGGTGATCATGCTAGTCATTCCTAAATCTCATGCACATCTCTATAAGTGGATATCGCTTGGTGCGTTGGGTGTGGTAACGGCTCTTTCCGTTGTATTGGTTTGTGTTTTTGATCAGCAAGTGATTGGTTATGGAGCAGAGAGCATTCAATTTGCACAGCAGATCGACTGGATTCAATTGAATGTAGGTTCGTTCGGAAGTCTATTGGTTCAATATTACATAGGCGTAGATGGATTGAGTTTGGCTTTAGTATTATTGTCAGCAATCATTTTGTTCATTGGAGTGATCTCCTCATGGAATATCAAACAAAATATTAAAGGTTATTTTTTGCTTTACATGGTGCTCAGTACCAGTGTGATTGGCTGTTTTGTGGCCTTAGATTTCTTTCTGTTTTATCTCTTCTTCGAGTTCATGCTTTTGCCGATGTACTTTTTAATAGGTATATGGGGGGGCAAACGGAGAGCTTATGCATCTATCAAATTCTTTATTTATACGCTAGTCGGATCATTGTTGATTTTAATGGTGATGATTGGACTCAACCTGTCGGTAGTTCAAAATCCAGATTCTACGGTTCATACTTTTGACATTATGAAAATGATGAATCCAGATAATTTCATCTCTGGTTCATTGTTGGCTTTGGATTTCGATGGACTGCTATTTGGAATGACTTATAGAGCATGGGCGTTCATTCTGTTGATCATAGGGTTTGCTATTAAGTTACCTGCCGTTCCTGTACATACTTGGTTACCCGATGCACACGTGGAGGCACCAACACCAATTTCTGTAGTCCTAGCTGGAATTTTATTGAAAATAGGAGGGTACGGTTTTTACCGAATTGGCTATACGATATTTCCTGATGGTGCTCTAGCCTATGGCTGGTGGATTGCACTTTTTGGAGTAATCGCTATCGTCTACGCCGCTTTAGTAGCCATGGCTCAGGCTGATTTAAAAAGGTTAATTGCTTATTCGTCGGTTTCCCACATGGGATTTGTGATGTTGGGTATGGCAGCGCTGACTGTGGAAGGCAGTGCGGGTGCGCTCTTTCAAATGTTTAGCCATGGAATTATCTCCGGCCTACTTTTTTTGATGGCAGGCGTGCTGTATGACCGAACGGGCGATCGTATGATTGCCAACTACAGTGGATTGGCATCCAAAATGCCTTGGTTCAGTGTGGCGGTAGTGATTTCCTTCTTTGCGGCGCTTGGGTTGCCAGGCTTCTCTGGATTTATTGCAGAGTTTTTGGTGCTTGTAGGTGCGTTCGATGGTGCTATCAATGGTTCGATTGTAGATATTTTTATGCCTATCCTTGGTTTACTCGGGTTGGTTTTAGGAGCGGCTTATTTCCTCTGGACTATCCAAAGGATGTTTTTTGGGAAATACTGGGTGCGAGAAGAGAGTTGGTTGTTGCCTGACCTTAATACTCGGGAATGGATCATGATTGTGCCTTTAGTCCTTCTGGTATTGCTTTTCGGAATATTCCCTAACCTACTGCTTGATTTAGCCAATGAAACTGTGACAGGCTTCGTCGATTATGTGAATACACAAGGACAAGAAAATCTTGACCTTATAAATGCTGTCGAGCGATGAATTTGAGTACATTAGATCAGCAACTACAAACCATTCTCGGAGATTTTGGTATTTTATTGCCAGAGGCGATACTCGTCATTGGCAGTTTTGTACTCATCATTATGCAATTAATCCTGAAGGATAAAGGAAGCCAAATCAAGACCATTTTTAATCTCTTTTTATTAGGACTGATTTCATTGTCCATATCATCCGCCTCGGTTCCAGGAAATTATTTTAATGGGTTGTTATCAGTAACATCTGTCAACGGTCTGGCCACGCCATTTTTTATATTAGTAACTGGTGTGATTTTACTTTACCCTAGAGGGGAAGCGTTGCTCAAACGAGGTGAGTATCACTTTTTGTTATTGATGATATTGCTTGGCGCCATGCTTCTGATTCAAGTCAATAATTTATTGTTGGTTTATCTATCCTTAGAGCTAATATCTATCACTTCCTATATACTCGTTACGTTCAATTTTGATCGAAAAGGCTTTGAAGCTGGCATCAAATACCTGCTTTTTGGAGCGATGTCAAGTGGATTGATGTTGTATGGATTGTCTTTGATATATGGATTGACTGGGACACTCCAAATTGATCAAATAGGCATTTTCATTGGTCAACAACCTGATTTGGGTCTTTGGTTGCCGATGGCTTTGGTGCTATTTTTCGTGGGTATTTGGTTTAAACTTTCTCTCGCTCCTATGCATATTTGGTCTCCTGATGTTTACGAAGCAGGTCCGACTCCGATAGTTGCATACATATCTATTGTGCCGAAAGTAGCAGTTTTGATCTTTTTCACACAGTTTGCCATTTCTGCTCAATTGGATGCTTTGTCTTTCGATTGGAAAATGATATTTGCTGGATTAGCAATTGTTAGCATGTTCGTTGGAAATCTTACTGCTCTCAATCAGACCAATGCCAAAAGAATGATGGCTTACTCGTCTATAGCACACTCTGGGATGCTCGTGATAGGAGTAATCGTGGGAAATGCTTTTGGTATACAGTCCATGCTGTTTTATGGGATTGTGTATGGATTTATGAATTTGGGTGTCTTTTATCTGATAGATATATTTCATCAGCAGGGATTTACTGAAATCAAATCGTTGTCAGGATTGGGTCGAAATTTTCCATTGATGGGAGTTCTGGCAGTAATCTTAATGATCTCATTAACCGGTCTTCCGCCTACCGGCGGGTTTACTGCTAAGCTTTTGATGTTTACTTCTTTGTGGGATTATTATCAATTTGATGGAAGCCAATACTTGATTTGGTTGTTTGGATTGGGATTGTTGAATACAGCTATTTCCCTTTTTTATTATTTAAAAATCCCATATTATTTATTCATTCACTCAAGTGATGAAAAAAAAGAAATAAATTTCTCAAAAAAAGATGGCATTATAGTGTCTATCATCGTGTTCCTAGTTTTATTACTATTCTTTAAAGCCGACCTATTGCTGAACGTATTAAATCAGTTTAACTTTGCACTTTAAGAAGTGATATGAGCGACCCTATTAAACATGAGTGCGGGATAGCGCACCTCCGTTTGAGAAAACCCCTACAGTACTATATAGACAAGTACAATACACCCCTCTATGGCGCCAATAAGCTGCTACTTCTGATGAAGAAGATGCAGAATAGAGGACAAGATGGGGCGGGAATTGCCAATATAAAACTGGGACTTGAGCCTGGTTATCGATATATCAGTCGATACCGATCCATCGATGCAAATTCATTGCAAAAGATCTTTGATAAGGTGGCTAAAAAATTCAACAAGGCACTTAAAGAAGGAGGAAAGGAGAATTTCCTGGATGAACAGTGGCTGAAAAAAAATTACGGATTTACTGGAGAAGTATGGTTAGGGCATTTACGCTATGGAACCCACGGTAAAAACAGTATTGAAAGTTGTCATCCATTCTTAAGACAAAACAATTGGCGATCTAGAAATCTAGTTGTAGCTGGAAACTTCAACATGACCAATGTGGATGAGCTTTTTGATATTCTGATATCATTGGGCCAGAATCCAAAAGAAAAGACCGATACCGTAACGGTAATGGAGAAAATTGGTCATTTTCTAGATGAAGAAAATCAAGAAATTTTCGACAAGCACAAATTCAAACTATCTAATAAAGACATCACAAAAAAGATAGAAGAAGAGCTTTCGATGATCAATATCCTGAAAAAATCATGTAAGGATTTTGACGGGGGATATACCATGGCTGGCATGGTAGGTCACGGCGCTTCATTTGTGGCTCGTGATCCTGCAGGTATCCGCCCCGCTTACTATTACGCGGATGAAGAAGTGGTGATTGTGGCTTCGGAAAAACCGGCCATAAAGACGGCAACCAATTGTGCATACGAAGATATTAAAGAAATTACGCCAGGGCATGCATTGATCATCAATCAGGACGGTAGTTTTTCTGAAGAGCAGTTTATAGATATGCTGCCAAAGAAATCATGCAGTTTTGAACGAATTTATTTTTCGAGAAGTTCTGATCCAGATATTTATCGTGAAAGAAAAAAACTAGGAGAACTCTTAGTGCCAAAAGTCCTTCAGTCAGTCAATTTCGATCTTAAGAATACCATATTTTCATTCATCCCGAATTCAGCAGAGACCGCCTTTTTAGGTCTTATGAGTGGTTTGGATGAATACTTAGTGGCCAAGCGTAAAGAAATTATTATTGATGGCAAACCACACACTGGTGACCTTGAAGATATCTTGTCTTTTCGGCCTCGAGTAGAAAAAATGGTAATCAAAGACGCCAAACTTCGAACATTTATAGCGGATGATTCTTCTCGAAATGAATTAGTTGCTAATGTGTATGATACTACCTACGAGGTAGTGAATAAAGGAATTGACAATCTGGTGATTATAGATGATTCGATCGTAAGAGGTACTACGCTGGAGAAAAGTATCTTGACTTTGCTCGACAAGTTGGAACCTAAGAAAATCGTGATTGTATCTTCTGCCCCTCAAATCAGATTTCCTGATTGTTACGGAATTGATATGAGTAAAATGAAAGATTTCGTTGCTTTCAGAGCAGTGCTTGAGCTGCTAGAAGAAAACGACAAAACTTATATGCTAGAAGAGGTTTTAGCAAAATGTGAGGAGTCTGAAGGAAATACTGATGCGCCGAATCACGTTTTGGATTTGTATAAGCCATTCACAGCAGATGAAGTATCGGCGAAGATTACGGAAATTGTTCGGCCTAAAGACATGAAAGCGGATTTGGAAGTCATTTTCCAATCAGTAGACAATCTACATAAGGCTTGTCCAGATCATAAAGGAGATTGGTATTTTACTGGAAACTTCCCAACTGTAGGGGGCAATCGTGTAGTGAATAAATCATTCGTTAACTTCATGAAAGGGGTGACAGTAAGAGCATATTGAAAATAGCTTTTATAATGAAATTGAAAGGCCACATTAGTGGCCTTTTTGCTTTAGGATTGTGGAGAATCGAATGTAACAATGAAAGTAGTGCCGCTACCTAGTTCGGACTCACATGCCAAAGTTGCATTCAAAAGTTGAACGTATTTGAGCACAATTGACAACCCAATTCCGCTAGAAGATTCGCCAGCTGTAGGCTTGGCAGATAAAGTCTGGAACTTTTTAAACATACTTAGTTGATCATCCTCTGAAATACCAGGTCCCTCATCTCGGAGCTGAACCTGAACGGTATTTTCTTTTTGTATAGCAGTTAAATAGATGCTTTTATTGAGGGGTGTGAATTTGATGGCATTGGACAGCAAATTATCGAAGATATGGAAGATATACTCCTTTAGTCCTGTAATCTTGAGATCAGGTTCTAAGTTAGTGTGAATAGTAATTTGCTTATCAGTAGCTGCTTGTGAAAAATTGTTTGTGATCTCTTTCAAACTATTGCTAAGATTGACTTCCTGATAAGTATCCGTTTTTTGTGATTCTATTTTTTCGACGTCCAGAATTCTCGTCACCATGTCGCTTAATCTTTTGGATTCATTTGTAATATGATTCAGCATTTTTACTTCTTCTGGTTTTAGCTCTGCCTCGTGAAGAATTTTAGAGATACTATTGATGTTGTTTATTGGAGCTCGAAGGTCATGTGACAAGATGTGAATGTAGCTGTTCTTTTCATCATTTAGATTAGTCAATTCCTCGTTTCTAATGCTTAGCAAGCTGTTTTTTTGTTCGATGGTTTTTTGATGAGCCATGAGAGTTTTGTTGGCTTTCGATTTTATTTTACTTCTATTGAAAAGGAAAAAGGCAATGAGGAGGACAAAAGCAACTGCTATGAGCAACACATTTTTTATGAGTTCCTGTTGCTCGGCTTCTTGTTTGTTTTTTGCAATTTCCTCATCCATAAACATCTTTTCCTGCATGAGAAGTACCATTTCTTCATTTTGATGATTAGAAAAGTTCTTGATAAAGTCATTGAACTCAGATCCAAAATACCTTTGAACACTTCCCTTTTTTGTTTTGGCAAATTCTTCGCTTTTTAAATACGCATTGAATGGTTCGTCCCAATCGGAATCTTTATTAAAAATTACACCAAGTCCGTGTCCTTTTTTTGCGTAAGCATTGAGACGTTTGATTGGCAGGTCTTTGTTGAGCGCTAGCAAATATCTCGTGAGGTCGCTATATCCGAATGTTTTCGGTGATGAGATCAATTCTTCAATTATTTGGGTACTCTGTTCTATATAACGAATATCAAAATGTGCTCCGGTTTCCCGAATTAATTTCAGGTTTTGATCGTAAGTTGTTCCTAGTACAGATATCGCAGTAAATTCATTATAAGGATTCTCAAATTCACTTTCATCAAAAATAGAAGGATTCGATCTGTGCGTGACTAACACCTGAAAATCTGGGAAATAAGGTACTGAGAATTTAACATTTCGTTCTCGATCCGCAGTCCAGGAAATGATATCTAACCCAATATCCCCTGCATGTTCTTTGGTTTGAATTTGGTCAAAAATCTCAGCCATGGTATTCCATTCAATCCAATGGTATTGAATGTGCACACCGTATTGGTTAGCCAAATAGCGCTGAAAACCGACCATCATTTCATATTCAAGTCCTTCCAGTTCGCCATTATTAGTCATTAAAAAAGGGTCGTTCAATTTGTATTGAATGGCGATTATTCCTGCTTTTTGCTTTTGTGCTTGCTCCCAAGTAAGGTTACTAGCCCATACTGTAGGTTTAGGAACCAAAGTAATGAAAATGAATAAAATGAAAATGGATTGAATACTAAGAAATGGGGTCTTCCTCATAGCTTTAATGTACCATATAATTGCGTTGGTACAAGATAATCAAATTTGATGCCTATTTATGATTAGATACCTTTTGGTAAGTAGAGTGTGAAATTCAGCAGCTGGTATGACAGGTTACCACTCAAACATGACCATTAAATTAGGTGCAAATCCGAGCGCATTTCTATCTATCCATACGGGAGGAGGAGGGTTGCCTCTAAAGGCACGGTCAATTAGATTCTCAGTGTCAAATACATTGATAATAGAAAGCCCGAAGGTGGCTGACCAATTTCTTTTATCGGTTCTAGGGATTTTGTATGAGGCCGAAAAATCTAGAGAATGTACATTTGGGTAGCGCTCTGGCTGGTCAGCAAATGGATTCGGTTGTTTTGGGACGTCAGGAGGAAGGTTGTCTTGAGCTCGCTGATAAATGACTTCTACATAGGCAATTTCTAAAGATTGTGCATTTAGCCCCGATCCGTATTTCCAAACTCCTGATAGCTTCCATCTGTCTTTTTGAAAAGCGGATCCAACATAAATGACATGAGGTTGAACATATTTTGACTTATAAGTAGTTTGGTTTGTAGTATCTAACGTGATCTTCGAGCCACCATAAGAATAACCAACCCAGGCTGTAGTGGCTTTGTTTAAGGCTCTTTTTAAATAAGTATCAAAACCATAGAGCACATTGTTGGCAGTAAAATAGTCACTGGTATTATTTAGAAAGAGGCTTTCATAGTACGTGATGTTATTGGCAGTTTTGTAAAAGGCTTCTACGTCAAGCAACCATTGATCTTGATTGATTGTAAAGCCTGTCATGTATTGCATGCCATTTATGACATGGCCATCATCCTCTTGGGCTAATTGCCACAAGGCATTATCAAAACCACCTACACCAATTTGCAGATTTCGTACTTGACTTAGAAACTGATGATAGCGACCAGTCGAAGCTTTGATATTCAACCAATGATTGACGGAATAATTGGCTTGTACTCTTGGAGATAAGTAGAAAGCTTGTTTTGGGCTGAAATAACTTCCTCTTATTCCCAATTGGAAACTTAGTTTTTCGCCATACCAGTGCAAATTGGCAAAAGGTGATAAAGTGTGTGCTTTAAAATTGTCGTCTCGGATGACCAGTTGGGTCACACCACTAGTGATATTATCGGTTGTATTGAAGTAATTCAATTGAGTAACTTGTCTCTTGTAATCAATTCCAACTTGCAAGTCATGCGATGGTTGATTAATTCTTGAAAACTCTATCCTGGCATTATAATCTTTAATTGTATTATCTGCTTTTATTTCTCCCATTGGAGAAGGAGAATGGCTAGAATAGGTGTAGCTACCCAAAGTGTTTATGAGTGAAGCGGACCAATTATTGTTGATCTTATATTGCCATTTAGAATTGATGCCATAGTTTTCAAAGTTGATTCCTTCCATATTATTACTTGCGACACCCTTGACTAAATTGTAATCCAAATCAGAATTACTATAAATTCCGGAGATTGAAATTTCATTCTTACTATTAGGTTTAGCAATTAGTTTGACATGGTAATCCTGAAAAGTGGCATTTACATCCGAAGTAATATTACCCTCGTCATCAGCTATGCCAGTAGCAGCAAATATGGATTCAGTGATGGCATTGAGCTTAGGGGATCTGACGGAGGGTGGATACGAGTGTCTGGCTCCTACAACTAATCCAATTTTTTTGTTCAATGGGGTTTTAGCATAAACCATCGCGTACAGCGTGTTCGCACCGATTCCATATCTAGACTCATTATCAATTTCATCCTCTGTATTGATATAAACTGCTCCACCTACTCGGCCACCATCTCTTGGGTGGTATCCGCTACGATAAACCTCTACATCGTTGACTACTTTTTGATTGTATGGCGAAATGGTGCCAAAATAATGACCCCTATGATACATTGGAATGTTGTCAAATAAGATGAGAGATTGATCAGGAGCTGTGCCTCGAATGAATAAATTTCCAGGTCTGCCGTCAGGGGTAGTTATACCCGGTAGGGCAGCCAATGAGGCGAAAATATCTCCATCAGTTTCACCAGGTAGAAGGGGTAGATCTTTGACTTCAATAGTGATATTTTGTTGACTTGGATCCATATTAATCCCTTTGGTGATATAGTCCTCAATTATTACATCATTCAACAAATAGGTTTGAGTCATCAGTTGAATGTCCAGTGAGTTTTGATTGAGCAGATATTCAAAAGGTAAGATCTTTTTTTCATAGCCAGGAGCATAAACGATTATTGTGTCTGATAGCGAGGGCTTATATTGAAAAGTAGCCTTTTCTTGATCAAGTTTAATATCCGTTGGGTTCGAGTTGATTAAAACGAAAAATGGTGGTAAGATTTGAGTAGAAGCAAGAGAATCGGTGAGTTTAATTGAATAAGCACTCTCAGTTAATACGATGGTATAAAAATCTTCTCCGACAGAAGTTATTTTCACAGGCAACTCAGCTTGAGCCTTTTCTATAAACTCATACAAACTACTGTTTGTATCAAATTCCTTTTGAATGTACGCAATTACAGCTGGGTCGTACGAGAACCTAGCATCCAGCTTCTTTTCATATTGTTTGATCGCCTGGAGGAAGGGGAGGATTGGCTGTGCTTTTAACACACCCATCCCAATGCACATTAGAAATGTGATGAATAATAAATGCCGCATGTTCAACTTTTCTCTTATTCGGACAAATATAGTGTTTTGTCTTCAAGACGATAAGTGATTTCCAATGTCGGGAAAATTATTTGAAGAGACTGATTGAGATTGTTTTTGGGGATAGAGCCAGTAAATCGCCGTGCTAGATTTACATTTTTAAATTCTACTTTCAGTCCAAAATTTGATTCGAGCTCATCGAGTACTTGTTTTAGAGGAGCATTGTCAAAAGTGATATGATCCTTTATCCAATCCGGATATTCCAGATCAAATAGTTTTTTTGCACCCCAAATTCCTTCGAAAAACAAACTGGACTCGCCTTTACTAAGTTCTATAGACTCGCCTTTGGTTGCTGTAGCTCGCACACGTCCTTCATAACAAACGGCATGCAGTGCTTGCTCCATCTGATACACTGTAAATCTAGTGCCTAGTACAGAAACTGTACCTTCAGAAGTTACTACTTCAAAACCACCTTTTTGAGGTACTTCGATATATGCTTTTCCCTTCAACTCTAGTCTGCGTTTACCACCTGTCCAATCTTTCTTTTTCCATTGAACGCTTGAATTGGCACTTAAATAGAGCGTGGACGTGCCGTCAGGTAGTGTAATCGTTTGGGATTCCCCATAGGCGGTTTCATACGTCGTAGTTGTGATGGACTGATAGAGCATAGGGCCTACAAATATGGCCAACAAAATGGCTGCTGCTATGGAGAAATATTTCCAAGTATTCATAGCAATTACCCTAGTTTCTTTTTTAACATTCAACACATCTTGCATGTCAAAAACAGAAGTGTCATTATTAGGTACCCAATGATCTATTTCTTCAGTTATTTGCAGGTATTTCAGGAACTCATCATGAGACAGGTGCTTCTTTGCTTCTTCAGCAGAAATATCTCCGTTCAACCATTGAACGAGTATGGCATCCTTGTCTGTGTGATTGTTTTCCATGACTTTTTTATTTTTCTAATCTTAAGACGGTTTAAGTGCTATTAACCCTACCTAAATTGAAAAGTGGTTAAGTTCGTCCAAGTTGGCACGAATTGATTTCAGAGAAGAAGTAATATGTTTTTCAACTGTTTTTACCGAAACCTCTAATGCATCAGCAATTTCTTGATTTTTCATTTTGTCTATTCGGCTCATCAAAAAAACGACACGTTGTTTTTCAGGTAAGTCAGAAACTACTGCTTCCAATTGTTCTTTAAATTCATCCACTTGATAAAGAAATTCAGGATTGGATTCTAATTGAGCTTCACTTCTGTCACTGCGTTTTTCAAACTTGAGAACAACTTTTTGATGAGCTGTATCATCTAGAAATATCCTGTTTGCGGTTGTAAAAAGGAAGCTTTTGGCCTTGTCGAAAGCTACCTTACTGCAGTTATTCCATAATCTGATAAAAGCTTCCTGAGCACAATCTTTCGCTTTCTCCAAGCTTCCAAATCGATAGAATAAAAAATTCCTTAAAGGAACTTCGTGAGCTTTGTGTAATCGGGAAAAAGACTGCTCTTCACAAACAGAGGGCTGATCCATATTTTTTTTGGTGGTGGTTTTCAAATATAATCACCTTATAAGAGATGAAAAGGCTTATTCTTAATTTTTGGAACAATTTTGGATTAGAACAACAAATACTAGAGTAGGGTACTTCTGAGTTACTCCGTTGTATTGTTGAAATTGATTAGAGAAAATGAAGAGGATTATAATTATTGCACTTATCGGAGTTCTGACATGGTCTGAATGGACTGTGGCTCAAGACCAAGGTAGTACATCTATGACTGAGCAAGGAGTTAATGAAGAGTTGAATTCTAAGCAGCTTTTAGAAATTTATCCAAATCCAACTTCAGAATATTTAAATATTTCACAACAACAATTTGATGGCAGTATTTCCCAATTGGAAATTGTTGACCTTTCAGGTCACACCATTTATAAAGTCACAGAAAGATTTACCCAACTTTCTATTTTTGTCGGGAACTGGCAAAAGGGTATATACATGGTATTTTTTCGACAAGGCAATACTGAAGTGAAACACAAAATAGTAGTGCAATAGCGCTTTGATTTGAGGTTATGTGATAAGTCAGCCCGTCAGAAGGATAAGCTATGAGAAGCATCTGCTGAGGGCTGACTCACTTTGTTACTCTACTCTTAATGATTCAATCGGGTTAACTCTGGATGCTTTGATGGCATGATACCCAATCACTATAACGGCTATGGCCAAGGTGGCCATTCCGCTCATTACAAATGGCAGACTTGTAATTTCTATTCTGTAAGCAAAATTCTCCAACCATTGTTTGGTAAGATATATCGTGACTGGAATAGAAAGAACAATCGCTAATAAAAGCTGAAATACAAATCCTTTAATAAGCAATCTGAATATGGAAACTGGAGATGCTCCCATGACTTTGCGGATACCAATTTCTTTGATTTTACTATTGGCAACCAACATAATTAAACCAAACAAGCCGAGCCCAGCAATAAGTATAGAGAGCACCGTTGCAATCACAATTAACTTATTCATACGAGCTTCGCTTTCGTACTGCCTGCTGATACGGTCGTCAATGAATTCGAAATTGGGAGCTTCGGATGGAAAAGTTGCTTCCCATTCGTTTTCCAAAATTTCGATCGCATCGTGTAGATTGTTTCCATTGTATGTAAATACAATTTTAGGTACGTATGAATCTTTTACATCCGCATCAGTCACGCCAGCGAAGATTGGCATGATGTTTTGCACGATCACCAAAGGTTCGACCTCTGTATGCAAAGAAGAATAATGAAAATCTTTCACCACACCAATGATTTGATGTTCACCAAATTCTGGGCCTGGCAATTTTCCACCAACGGGGTTTTCTAAGCCAAAATATTTGGCGGCACTTTGGTTGATTATGACTGACTGTCTTTGGTCCAACCCGTTGTCCACTTCAAAATTTCTACCTTGTATAGGTTCAATATTGAAAGCATTCAGGTATTCGGCATTGACTACGAGCAGGCGAAACCATTTGAAATCATCGTTATCATCATTAAATGCCACATGTGTCCATCCATTGGACCCAAACAGATGATTGCCTAGAGCTATTTTTGATATTTTTGGATGCTTTTCGAGTTTTGTTTTTAAAAGCTCTCCATTCTCCATACCTGAAATAAGCACATCGCGAATTCCTCGGCCATTGGGGTCTATGGGCAACTGAGCCGAGATCACAGCTTTATAGTCATAGCCAAGGTCTTTGTCCATCAAGTAGTCAATTTGCTTGCGCATAATCAAAACAGTGCTGATCAGAAAAACAGTGACCAAAAACTGCAAAACAACTAAACCCTTACGAGCGGCAAGTTTTCCAGTGGTCTGATTACTGCCATTGATAATGTTGATGGTCTTAAAAGCTGTAACAATGAGCGCAGGGTATGTACCAGCTATTAGCCCAATGGTGAGTCCGATGGCCAGATAAACTCCTATATGCCACCATTCAAATTGGAAAAAAATCTCTGTGCCTGTGAGTGCATTGAATGTAGGGATTAAGAAAAATGTAACGACCGTACCGATAGTCATAGCCACTATGGCCAATACTAGACTTTCACTTAAATACTGGTAGATCAAAGTATGCTTGGAAGCACCAAGAACCTTGCGCATGCCTACTTCTTTCGATCTTTTTAAAGATTGGCCGGCTGATAATGTGGTATAATTAACACATGCCATTATCAATACCAGTAAACCAATGGCGCCGAGTATCATCACATATTGCGGATTGCCTACTGGAGCATTGCCTAATGGAATGTCAGGATTCAAATGAATGTCTGTCAAAGGTTGAAATCCGATTTGGTATTGATCCTTTTCAAGCGGCTGATCACCATATGTCACCCCTTGACTCAAGACTACATCTTGTGTTTTACTTTCTACAGATGAAATATTGGTGCCTTCCTTTAGCAGTACATAGGTTTCAGGTATAATATTAAACCATGCAGTGTAAAGCCGATCAGGATAAATTCGACGACCGTTTTCTGCTGAAATGGCCATATCAAAGCGGATACTAGACTCTACTGGAAAATCTTCAAACACTGCTGAGACCGTCAGGTCATGAATCAAAGTGTCTATTTCCACGGCGATTGTTTTTCCCATTGGATTTTCCTGCCCAAAGTATTTTTCGGCATAGCGCTTCGAAATGGCAATATGCTCTCTGGAAGGCAGGAAAGTAGATCGATCTCCGTAGATCAAAGTAATATCGAAGACTTCTAAAAAGTCCGGACTAATCAGTGCGATGATTTCGTCTATTCGTTTTTCATTTCTTCCCACCAAAAAGTCATTTTCAATGTACTGGACAGCTCTTTCTATTTCAGGGAAATTTTCCTCAAATAATGATTCGAAGAGGAGAGGTGTATGTGAATTGAAAAACTCGCGGCCATCTCCATAGTTCTCTTTCACCCAGCTTCGGTAGATTCTATCCTTTTTGCTATGATAGTGATCGTAAGTAACTTCTTGCTTCACGTAGAGGCCTAAAAGTAGGAAGCAAGTAATACCTAAAGTCAGACCGAGTAAATTAATAGCGCTGTTGAATTTATCTCTCCACAGCACACGAAAGGCGATTTTTAAGTTGTTTTTAGTCATGGTAAAAAATGAGTTATTGAGTTTTTGATTTTCTTTTAGAGCTGATAATCTAAAGGAGCGGAGTACCAGCCAGACATATAAATATTTGGCATGATTGGTTTGTCCCTGTTGAACCTTTTGCTCAAAAATTTCATACAAGTCCCCCTGCAAGTCTTCGAGTAAATCGGGGTGACAATACCAAGCAAGAAACCGATCGGCCCATTTGGGTGGTTGTTTATTCATTAGATTCCAGCAAATGCTAGTTTTGGCATTTTGTTGTATAGCGAGACTCTAAGCTCCATCGTGTCATCAAGCACTTTTCTTCCCACTTGCGTTAGTACAAAGAAGCGTTTTCGTCGACCACCACGATCAGCCGTAGCTCCGCCCATTTCGGATTGGGTGAACCCCTTTTTTTCTAGACGACGAAGCACAGAATGCACTGCAGTGACATCCATTTTTCGATTGGTGTTTTTTTTGATTTCTTCTAGAATGGCTACCGCATAAGCTTCTTCATATAGTGAGCCTATGGTGAGTAGTACCAATTCTTCCAATTCTCCTAAATGTTCTCCTTTCATGATTTCAAAGGTTTGTTGTACAATTATACAAGAAATAAAATAATTAGTTGTGTGTTTGTACAACTAATACAAAAATCAAATGTTCCGAAATGACTATTTCAACTCCGTATTCACAACAATCTAATTAGCTTTTCTGGCAGTTAAGAGTTTGATAAATTTGCACAATGAGACCAGCAGAATTAGATTCTGGCATTTTATATCAATATAGATGCATGGATGGAAGTGCCTAATGAAATGGAGGATTAGTGAGTAATAAAAAAAGTTTTGAGCATGCCAGATTTCAGCTACCTATGATCTATTCGGAAGACCTTGCGAATATAGGAATCAGGTGAATACTCAAATGATGAAAGCTATTCAGAGCTGGGTAAAGAAATATTAGACTTCTATCAATAAAACAATAAAGCCTTCAGAATGCGAAGGCTTTGTAGTTTTATGTCTCTAACTGATACTAATCCTCGTCTTCCAGATCATTCTCATCTTCATCGTCTTCATCTTCATCGTTATCGGTCAGATAATCAAATGCAGCAGTCATGTCGCCATAGGATTGTTGAAAGATAATTTTACCTTCATTATTAAAGTCGAAAGACTCATATACTTTCACAATTACAGACTTTTCCTCTGTAGAATCTGTCGCTGACTTAATCATCTTCCAGTCTCCGTAATAACGAACTGAACCATCTACTTTTTTGGTGTCAACACTTACACCTGGCAATAAAACTGGATCTGTAAGTAGTTGAAGGTCGAAAGCACCCAAAAACATCTTGTCCATAGCTTTGATGTCGTCTAGACTCAAAGAATCTTTATCTCCAAAACTTGTGCCTCGAATGATTACATCATCAGCATACCAAGCATCATAATCCAAATTTTCGGATTTATAGCCTTCAATGTAAGCCATTACGACTTTCGAATTAGTATCAAATGCTTCATTAGCGGCATTGTCTTGAGGGGGCTGACATGCACTGAGCACTAGCAAAATGCAAATCATTGAGTTAAATAGATTCATTGGTAAGTTTTAAGTTTGTTTTACTTCAATTTAGCGAAATAACTTTGCTAAGTTCGAACTCCCCTAGAAATCAATTATTTACGATTGATACAAATGTTGAATTAGGAACCTTTGATTTAGATTTAAATGAAATTTGAAGGATGATTAATAAAGCACTACTCCTTATTGATATTCAAGATGGACTTGATGAGGTGGAATATTATGGTGGCCAGCGCAACAATCCAGATGCTGAAGCGAATTGTAGAAGAGTTTTAAACCTATATAGGGAGAGGAATTGGCCAATTTTTCATGTCAAACACAATTCTGTGAATCCAGAGTCACCATTGTACCCAACCAAACAGGGCAATCTGATAAAAGCTATTGTTGCTCCAATCAATAATGAGTCTATAATTGAGAAAAATGTAAACAGTGCTTTTGTGGGAACTGACCTCAAAGAACGATTGGATGAGCAGCAAATAGACGATTTGACGATTGTAGGGCTTACTACGGAGCATTGTGTGTCTACGACTGCAAGAATGGCTGCAAATTTGGGGTTTCAAGTCACAGTTGTTTCAGATGCGACGGCAGCTTTTAACAAAGTGGGAGTAAACAAAGAAATCTATAATGCGGAGGTCATTCACTTGACTTCTTTGGCCACGTTAAATGGTGAGTTTGCAAGGATTGTAGATACGCAAACCGTGCTGGATGAGGCTTAGGCTTTTAGACTGACGAAAAAGGTGCTGCCTTTGCCTACTTTTGATTCAAGCCAGACTTTGCCCCCAAGATCTTTCACATATTTTTTAACAATAGATAGGCCTAATCCCGTGGATGACTCATTGCCCGTAGGTTCGGCACTCAGCTTTTGAAAACGCTGGAATATCAAGCCTTTATCTTCTTCAGTAAATCCAGGTCCTTGATCAATTATTTTAAATATGATTTGCCCCTCCTTTTTGTTGACTTTTAAGTTGATTTCTGTGTCTTGAGGAGAGAATTTGACTGCATTAGAGAGTAAATTTTCAAGGACAAGAAATAATAGCAAGTGGTCTGTTTCTATGGTCAGTTTACTATTTGGAACCTTCACTTTCAAATCAATGCTTTTGTTGGTCGCTGCTGGCATATACCTTGAAGACACATCATCTACCAATTGAGCAATATCTACTTCTTCTTTTAGAACCGCTTTGTTACTGCTGTCAAGTGTGCTTGGGTTAAGAATTTTTGCAATCATCTGACTCATTCGATTAGCAGTCGTACCAATTTTTTCCAGGTAGTCTTTTTGTTCGTCATTCAAATTTTTGTTGTCATTGGTCATAATTCCCAATAACCCAAGAATGTTACTTAATGGAGATCTGAGGTCGTGAGCCAATATATTCACCAAATTATTTTTGTCTTCATTCAAAGCTAAGAGCTGAGCATTCCTGTTCATCAGCTGTTCGTTTTTTTGACGGATGTCTTTTTGTTGTAATTCTATTTGATCCTTTTGCTCAATGATGAGATTTGTGGTTTTTTGATTTTTGTAGAATAGGTACATGATAATGATCAAAAAAAGCAGCACAGTTCCAATCCCAAGAATCAATATTCGCTTGTACGTTTTTTCTTCTTCTAATTTTAGGTTTGCATTTTTTATTAGTGCCAGTTGGATTTCTTTTTCTTTAGTTAGAATATAAGTCCCCAATTGTTCTCGATCATAAGTGTTATCAATAAACTGATACAATTCACTCCCCAGATACTTGGCTATGATATCTGCTATTTGTGGTTTAAAATTTTCATCTTTTAGAAATTCATTGAATGGAATATCCCAGTCACTGGATGGAGGCATGATGAATCCATAACCTATTCCCCTTACAGTAAAGAAGTTTTGGCGGATTAAATCACGGCCATTCTTTATCCATATCAGATAAATAGGTAAGTCAATGAATCCGAACATATTATCTGAGCGACTAATATGATCAAGTACGTTTTTATCACTATCTATATAATTGATTTTGAAATCCATACCTAGATCATCCCGCATACGTTTTAAAAATTTTTCGTAGGTAGTACCAGCGATCGTGACAGCAGTCATATCTTTCATCAAGTCATGAATATCTTGCAGTTGGCGAACGATTGGTGTGCCTTGACTGGAGACCAAAACGGTAATGTCAGGCAAATAGGAATCTGTAAATTTTAATCTTTGCTGACGTTCTTTTGTAATTGAAAAGGCAGAAACCCCAATGAGATTTTGATGATTTGATGCTGCTACTTCGTCAAGGATACCTCCAAAACTATCCGCTTGTACCCAATTAAGATTTAGATCAATTCCGTGCTCTTGTTTTATATACTCACCAAATGCCTCAAAGATTTCATATTCCAAGCCCGTTAATTCCTGCTCGTTATTGTAATGAACAAAAGGAACTGAAGTGTACCAGAGTAAATCTAGTTGAGCTTTTTTATCTTCTTGCGCTTGTTTCCAAGAACTGGCTAAGATGCAGTTTGGAACACAAACAAATAAGGCTAGAATAATCAAGTAGAAGCGCATACATTAAATATGCTGAATAAACTTGGTTTTCGCAATTTAAGAATGGTTGAATATAAAAAGGACATCATGCTAAGCATGATGTCCTTTTGTTATCTACTGCAGTTTTTTGTATTTGATCCGCTTTGGTTCTACGTTTCCTTGACGCTTCATTCTATTCTCTTCATAAGCTGAGAAAGGCCCATCAAAGAAATACACCTGGCTATCTCCTTCGAATGCCAATGTGTGAGTGCATACTCTATCCAAAAACCATCTGTCGTGACTTATGATCACTGCACATCCAGCGAAATTTTCTAATGCTTCTTCTAAGGCCCTGAGCGTGTTGACATCCAAATCATTGGTAGGCTCATCAAGAAGCAGCAGATTTGCACCTTGCTTCAAAGTCATGGCTAAGTGTACTCGGTTTCGCTCTCCACCTGATAGCGCACCTACTTTTTTACCTTGATCTGAACCACCAAAATTGAACTTACTCACATATGCTCTGGAATTCATTTGTTTTCCTCCCAATTCAATCAGTTCATTACCATCAGAGATCACTTCCCAAACTGATTTATTAGGATCCAGATCATCATGCTCTTGATCTACATAAGCGATCTGGACTGTTGACCCAATGTCAAAAGATCCACTGTCTGGTTTTTCCTTGCCGGTAATCATATTGAAAAGAGTAGTCTTACCAGCGCCATTGGGCCCTACGATTCCTACGATGCCTGCTTGAGGAAGAGAAAATGAAAGATTTTCATATAAAAGCTTGTCGCCAAATGCTTTCGATACACCTTCCACTTCAATTACTTTGTCACCCAATCTTGGCCCTGGCGGAATATAGAGTTCTAATTTGCTTTCTCTCTCGTTGGCATCTTGTCCAGCGAGTTTATCGTATGCAGCGAGTCTGGCTTTGCCTTTCGCTTGGCGACCTTTGGGAGTCATTCGAACCCATTCTAATTCTCGCTCTAGTGTTTTTTGTCTTTTTGACTCAGTTTTCTCTTCTTGAGCCAATCTTTTTTGTTTCTGATCCAACCAAGAGGAATAGTTGCCTTTCCATGGAATGCCTTCGCCACGATCCAATTCAAGGATCCAGCCAGCTACATTGTCTAAGAAATATCTATCGTGAGTTACAGCTATTACCGTTCCTTTGTATTGATTTAGATATTGTTCCAGCCAAAGCACAGATTCTGCATCTAAGTGGTTGGTAGGTTCATCTAATAAGAGTACATCTGGTTCTTGTAGCAAAAGGCGGCAAAGTGCTACTCTTCTTTTCTCGCCACCTGACAGGTTCTCTATTTTGGCATCTCCAGGAGGCGTTCGGAGTGCATCCATCGCCCTTTCTAATCTGCTGTCCAGTTCCCAAGCATTGGCCGCGTCAAGTTTTTCTTGTACCACCGCTTGATCCTGTATCAACTTATCCATAGCGTCAGGATTGTCCAATACCTCTGGGTCTGTAAATTTGGCATTGATGTCCTCAAATTGTTGAAGTAAATCAACGATCTCCTGAACCCCTTCCTCTACCACTTGTTTAACGGTTTTAGATGCGTCGAGCTGAGGCTCTTGCTCTAGTAGACCAACGCTATATTCACTAGAAGAAACCACTTCACCTTGATATTCTTTATCTATGCCAGCAATGATTTTAAGAAGCGACGATTTACCAGAGCCATTAAGGCCTAAGACACCGATTTTAGCACCATAAAAAAAGGAGAGGTAAATATTTTTTAAAACTTGTTTCTGTGGAGGGTAAATCTTACTTACCCCAGCCATAGAAAAGATGATTTTTTCGTCGCTCATGGATCGTATTTTTTCTGACAAATATGCAAAAAATATTCTGCCTTTAGCCTGATTTTGTAAATTTGCAGCCGATTTATCAAAGTAAAGGCATTCGCCAAATATTGTGGAAATACCATTCGGTCACGTAGAAAATAATAAACTCTTTCGGTCAGCTTTTGGACAAGTGGAGGCACTGGAGTTAAAAGAAATCAAAGAGGATGAACTAACGGCAGCAGTCGCTTATTTCACTACTAAATACAACAAGCTTAAAACTAAGCTGGACGATATTGAAAAGAAAATCAATACTGAAAGTAACAAGGGCTCATTTCTTTCAAGTCTACAGAATATTGCAGATTCTATTCCTTCACATGATGGATTGGGTGACTATCAGGTTCTATTGGATCGGATTATTCCTTTGGAGTCATTATTGGAGGATTATATACAAAAAAATAGAGCTAAAAACACAGATATTAAGCAGGCTTTACTTTTGGAGCTAGATGCCATATTAGCAAATAATGATCAGGAAGAGGCTTTTGAGCAAATCAAAGATTTGAAGTCTAGGTGGTTGAAAACGGGGAGTGCTGATCAATCAGTAAGAGCTGAGTTGGAAGAAAAGTTTAAATCTGGTGTCGACGGTTTCTTTGAAAAAAGAAACGCTTTCACCGAAGACAAAAAGATGCTAGTAAAAGCACGGCTGGATGAGTATCAATCCATCATAGTTGAGATCAAGTCTTTCATTGAAAATAAGGATTTTCAAAAAAGCCTTGATCGCGTGAAAGAGCTTCAGAAACAATGGAAGGAAGTGGGAAGAATTCCTGAAAAGGACTTCAAAGCCATTAACGATAATTATTGGAAGGTTACCCAAGACTACTTTGATAAGCAAAAGAAGCGAAAAATATCAGATCGAAAGCTTAAAGCCAAAGACGGAAAAGAAAGCCTGAAAAATAAAAAAGAGATTCTTGAGGAATTGAAAGCGGCAGTTCAAAATGCTTTTGGAGGTGATGTTAAGGCATTTGACACTTTAAAAACTAAATGGAAGAATAGTGGGCACGTTTCTAAAAAGTCTCATCCTGAAGTGCACGAATCTTTTATGCAACTTTCTAGAGAGTGGCAAGAAAGGCAGTTTATTTGGAGCTTAGCACAGAAAAAGAACAAAGGATTTGCCAAAAAAGATGAAAAGAGTCAATTCAAGGATTTACTGAAAGTCATCCGTGATTTGCTTTACCGAGATGAAACAGAGCTAAAGTCCTTCAATGAAAATATGGGTAATATGCACATCAACAAAGGTTCTTTTGTAGATATGCTAAATGACAAGCTCAAAACCCAACAAGACAAAGTCTCCCTCAAAAAGAATCTCTTGAAAGAATGTCAAGAGAAAATAAAACAACTCTAAGGGTAGATGCGTTAGGAGATCAAAAAATATCTGAATCATTTTGATATCAGTTGTATTTTTTTTTGATACCAATTATATTAAGTAAAATAAATCCTGAGATAAATGGGTCAATAGTTTGATTATTGATTGAAAAATTTATTTTTGCACGATTATATAAAACACCAGAATTAAAGCAAGTAAATTATGTATTGGACACTAGAATTAGCATCATATTTGGAGGACGCCCCTTGGCCGGCTTCAAAAGATGAATTGATTGATTATTCTATTCGATCTGGCGCTCCTTTGGAAGTGGTTGAAAACTTGCAGGAGTTGGAGGACGATGGGCATCCATTTGAAACAATCGAAGAAATATGGCCGGATTATCCTACCAAAGAAGACTTCTTCTTTAATGAAGACGAGTATTAGTCTCTTGCTGCCAAACTTTTAATAAGAAATTGAGCCTGGCTTTCTATGAAAGGTCAGGCATTTTATTTTCTCCTTTTCAGTATCGAAGTGGCAATCATCAGGTCTTCTGGTGTCGTAATTTTTAAATTGTCATAGCTGCCTTCTACCAAATGTATTGGCTCGCCATGAGCCTCCAGCACACTAGCGTCATCTGTAAAAGCGTTGGATTCGCTATTTTTGAAAGCATTTTTTATGAGATCAACCTTAAATGTCTGCGGGGTTTGGATGCTATAAAACTGGTTTCGATCGACAGCTTTATTTTGTCCACCTACCTTTTGTCTGATTGAGTCTTTCATTTGAACAGCCGCTATTCCATTGCCCGTTTTTCGCGCTTGAACCACGGTGCGTTGGATTACTTCGCTAGAGATGAGCGGCCTTGCCCCATCGTGAATGGCCACGATGCCATCTTCATTAATTACACTCAGCCCGTTTTTCACAGAATCAAACCTTGTGGATCCTCCTGTAGTGATTTGATGAGTCGTTTTATAATTGTGTTGTTTTACCAAACCTTGCCAGGTTTTTAGATGGTCTTCTGGCAAGACTAGTATAAGGTGCATGGTTAAGCCAGAATTATAGAAGGCATCTAAAGTGTGCATCAGAATAGGTCTGCCTTCTAATTCAATAAATTGTTTTGGTTGGGCGGTCTGCATTCTGCTCCCAGATCCGCCAGCCACTATCACCACATAGTTTTTCATTGTGACAATATTAGGTGATTCTATAAAACAAAAAAACTCTGAAGTAGTCTCCAGAGTTTTTCATATTGTTTTTTTAATCTTATTAGATGATCAACATGGCATCGCCATAACTGAAGAACCTATATTTTTCTTTGATAGCTACCTGATAAGCTTCCATGATCAAATCAAATCCACCGAATGCTGCTGCATTCATCAGAAGCGTTGATTCTGGTAAGTGGAAGTTGGTGACCAAAGATTTTACAATTTTAAAATCATAAGGAGGAAAAATAAATTTATCTGTCCAGCCTTCGTTAGCTTTCAGGCGGTCATTGGCATTTACCGAAGATTCTAATGCACGAAGGACTGTTGTACCAATCGCACATACTTTTTTCTTTTCGTCAAGCACCTTATTGACCAATTGGGCTGTTTCTTCTGATACTATATAGTTTTCAGAATCCATTTTGTGCTTGGTCAAATCCTCTACGTCTACTGGTCTGAATGTGCCCAACCCTAAGTGCAGTGTAACTGCTTCAGTATCTACACCTTTAAGCTCAAGTCTTTTGAGCATTTGTCTGGTAAAGTGAATACCAGCAGTTGGGGCAGCTACAGCGCCCACATTTTCGGCATAGATGGTTTGAAATCTTTCTCTATCTTCAGGTTCAGTTTTTCTTGCTATTTCTTTTGGAAGAGGAGTCTCACCCAATTCGTCAATTGACTTGTAGAATTCTTCATCCGTACCGTCAAAAAGGAATCTGATAGTTCTTCCTCTTGAAGTCGTGTTGTCAATCACTTCAGCAACTAAGTCTCCTTCACCGAAGTACAACTTGTTTCCAACTCTAATTTTTCTCGCAGGATCTACCAGTACATCCCAAAGATGAAGTTCTTTGTTGAGTTCTCTAAGTAAGAAAACTTCGATCTTAGCTCCAGTTTTTTCTTTGTTTCCATATAATCTAGCTGGAAATACTTTAGTGTCATTTAGAATGACACTATCACCTTCGTCTAAGTAACTGATTAAATCCTTGAATACTTTATGCTCGATCTCTCCAGTATCCTTGTGTACGACCATTAAACGAGATTCATCTCTATTTTCAGTAGGATAAAGCGCTAATAATCCTGGTGGGAGGTCAAATTTGAATTCTGATAATTTCATCTGTTTGTATTTTATTTAATCAGTACACGAAACAGGCCGATACGAATAATTATTCTCGTGGCAAGCTTCATATAAATCTGTTTTTTTGGAATGGATTCTGAATTGAATACGTGGCTGAAAAAGGAAGTTTAAAATATTCAATTGCATTCATGTAATAAAAGTAACGATTGTACGACCAATACGTCAAAATAAGAGGGCAAAATTAGTAAATTGTTCCGATAAATATTGCTTGTAAATAAATTTATTATACGATGCTCATCATTCGTTTGATTTGGGAAAGTTTTCGATTTGCCTTCAATGCTTTGAGGATGAACATGATCCGTACTGTTTTGTCTTTTTTAGGCGTTACCATAGGGATTTTTGCCATTATTTCAGTTTTCACTTTAGTGGACTCTTTGCAGAGAAATATTAATAACAGTTTGAACTTTTTGGGAGCAGATAATGTGATTTTAGAAAAATGGCCTTATCAGTTTGGAGGTAAGTTCTATCCTTGGTGGAAGTATTATCAAAGACCAAATACAGATTATGAGGAGTTTAAATATTTGCAAGCCAATTTAGTCAACCATGATGGTGTTGCTATTTATGCTTATAAATCAAATATAACGGCCAAGCAAGGAAGTAATAGTAGCGCTGGACTGAACATGATAGGGGTTTCCTACGGTTATAAGGATATTAATGATTTGCAATTGGCTTCGGGAAGGTATTTCAGTATTCAGGAAACCGAAAATGCAAGCAACGTAGCGTTGATAGGTCAACGATCCGCAACAGAATTGTTCCCATTTCAATCTCCACTTGGACAAATACTGAAAGTGCAAGGCACAAAATTCATGGTAATTGGAGTGATTGAGGAGGAAGGGGAGGCTTTGCTGAATACTCCCAGTAATGATGACAATATTTTGATTCCTTATAAAACGCTCAGTAAGTTTTATTTGGTAAGTAAGTATAAGGGCATAGGTTCTTCCATCAACATCAAAGGCATGGATGACGATCCTGGGCAAGAACGATTAGAAGGCGAGTTGACTGGGTTGATGAGAAAGAAACGTGGACTAAGGCCCAAAGAAGAAAATAATTTTGCCTTAAACCGACCAGAGGCTTTTGCTACCTTTCTCAGTCAAGTATTTGACATTTTAAATTTGGCAGGATGGATTATTGGAAGCTTTTCGATTTTAGTGGGTGGCTTTGGTATAGCCAATATCATGTTTGTGTCTGTTCGTGAGCGAACCAATATTATAGGGATTCAAAAATCTCTGGGTGCAAAGAACAATTTCATTTTGTTTCAATTTCTGTTCGAGTCCGTTTTTTTAAGCTCGATTGGAGGTGGTTTTGGTATTTTACTGGTTTACTTTCTTACATTCATGGACTTGGGTTCGCTAGAGCTTGTTATGAGTTTGAATAACGTACTAATTGGTTTCTGTGTGTCTGTAATAATAGGTATCATATCTGGAATGGTGCCTGCAGGATTAGCCGCTCGAATGGATCCGGTTGTTGCCATAAGGTCATAAAAAAAGGACTCATTTTGAGTCCTTAAAATTTTCCAGGATTTTATGAAATCTTTAGTTTTAAATAGCTGATTTCAAATTATTAATTTTTCCCGTAAGTTTTTCTTAATTTTCTGCTGCTACACTATCTACAGCTTCAGTAGCTAGAGAGTCAACAGCCTCCATTGCTTCTTCAGCCATGTCAGTTGCTTCTTCAGCCACTTCTTCAACAGCTTCAGTTGCTTCTTCCATTGGAGCTTCTTCAGTGCTTTCAGATGACCCTTTTGAGCCACATCCTACTACAAATAAAAAACTCATTGCCGCAGCAATCAAACTAAGGTTTCTTAAAAACTTCATAAATACGAATTGGTTTAGTGAAACTTGAAGCTAGAACGATAATTTCACTTTACCAAGAAAAATTGTTAATGTTTGTTAACGGTTTTACTTAACTATCAGGTAGTCAAATAATTACGGTTTAATCATTGAATTGACTCATAGTTCTTGAAATACCTATGGTGCAAAAAGAAAGAATCATTTCGCAGGCTTTATCCATGGAAAAAGGCAGGTTTTTTAATTGTTCTTTTGTGAACTGGCTTAGTACGTAGTCCACTTGCTGGCCTTTGTGGAAATCATTTCCAATTCCAAACTTGAGACGTGCATAGTTGTTTCCTCCAGTTTGTTCATCAATATTTTTCAAACCATTATGTCCAGCATTATTGCCTTTGGCTCGCATGCGCAAATGATCTTGTGGCAGCGCTATGTCATCTGTGATGACCAGCAAATTCTCTTTACTTATTTTAAGGTCTTGCATCCAGAAATTGACTGCCTTACCACTCAAGTTCATGTAAGTGGTGGGCTTAATGAGGTGAATGGTTCTTCCTTTGTATTTGAATTCACATTTGTTGGCGAGCTTGGTGTGCTCGAATTTGGCACCCTGGGCTTCTGCCAATCGGTCGAGAACTAAAAAGCCAATATTGTGACGAGTGAGTTCATACTCGGGGCCGATATTGCCTAGGCCTGCAATGAGATATTTCATTCGATTTTTTTTAAAAGAAAATTAATACTTAAAAGTCAAAAAAAAATCCCACTCAAGGAGCAGGATTTTTAAAATCGTTTTGTGAATGCTTATTCAGCTGCAGGGGCTTCTTCTCCTTCAGCTCCTTCTTCAGCTCCTTCAACGCCTTCTTCTTCGCCCTCCTCATCAGCAGATTTGCCTCTCAATGCTCTAGGTACTTCAACAACAGCGATTGACGCTTGTGGCGTATCTAGAATTTCGAAGTTATCTGTGATAACGTCACTTACTTTGATTGCTTTACCAAAATCAAGCGCAGTGATATCTAGATCGATATGCTCTGGCATGTTTTTAGGCAATGCTTTGATAGTTAGTAATCTTCTTTTGTGAATCAATGTACCACCGTTAGATACACCTTTAGATACACCTGTCAAGTGAACTGGAATATCCATTTTGATAGTTTTTCCAGCAAACCACTGTAAGAAGTCTACGTGTAAGATCATTTCACTTACTGGGTGAAATTGAATGTCTTGCATAATACATCCATACTCAGTTCCTTCTACATTCACATTTACAAAGTGAGCTTCAGAAGTATAAACCAATTCTCTGAAAAGAATGGCTGGTGCTGAAAAGTGAATTTGCTCTTCGCCACCGTAAATTACACATGGTACTTGACCCTCGGCACGAAGATTTTTCGCTTCAGTTTTGCCGAGATTCGCTCTTTTATACCCTACAATCTCTATAGTTTTCATACTATTATATATATGTTATTGAATAAATAATGAACTAATTGATTCGTGGTCATGGATTTTTCTGATTGCTTTTGCAAAAAGCTCTGCCATGCTAGCCACTTTTATTTTCGAAGATTGACCTTCGTTGATTTTGATACTGTCAGTTACGACCAACTCTTCCAATTCAGAGCTGTCTACATTCTCATAAGCCTTGCCTGATAGAATCGGGTGCGTACAAAATGCTCGTACAGAAATGGCGCCTTTTTCTTTCAATAAATTGGCCGCTTTGGTTAACGTGCCAGCAGTATCTATAATGTCATCAACAAGGATGACATTTTTTCCTTCTACATCACCAATGACCTGCATAGATGCAATTTCATTGGCTCTTTTTCTATGTTTATCACAAACGACCATGTCTGCCTCGAAGAACTTGGCAAATTCTCTTACTCGTTTTGTGCTTCCTACGTCAGGAGCAGCAAAAATTAAATTGTCAAGCTTCAATTCCTTGATATAAGGCACAAATATCGAAGCACTTACTAAGTGATCTACTGGAATATCAAAAAATCCTTGAATTTGGTCTGCGTGTAAGTCACAAGTCATCAAACGATCCGCGCCAGCTGCCTGCAATACATTGGCCATGAGTTTGGCTGCGATTGAAACTCTAGGCTTGTCCTTTCTGTCCTGACGAGCATAGCCATAATAAGGAACCACACAAGTCACCGACTTAGCACTCGCTCTTTTGGCAGCATCGATCATGAGCAAAAGCTCTATAAAATTGTCTGAAGGTCCAGTAGTTTGAATGATGAAAACATCACATCCGCGAACAGTTTCGTTATAACTAAATGAAAGTTCACCATCGCTGAATTTTTTGGAAGTAGAGTTACCAAGTGGTTTACCGTAACTATTAGCGATTTTGGTGGCTAATTCTTTGGAACCGTTTCCGGCGAAGATTTTAACTGCAGACATGTCTCGTGCGTTAGTGAAATAAAAGAAGCTATCTCAAGTGAGACAGCTTCTTTTTTGTTGGCCTACTAGGGCTCGAACCTAGACTCTTCTGGACCAAAACCAGACGTGTTGCCAGTTACACCATAGGCCAATCTTATACCCCCTCTTATTTTGGGAACACAAAAGTAGAAATTTGCTTGAATAAAGCCAAGGGTTGGCAATAAAAAAGGTGAATATTTTTACTCTTTTTTTAGTTATGCCCCTCAACCCATTTTTTGGCGTTGATAAACGCCTGAATCCAAGGGGTAATTTCGTTTGATGATTCTGTATAGTGTGCCCAATTCCAAGGAAATAAAGAACGCTCCAAATGTGGCATCATAGCTAAGTGCCTACCATCTTTGGAATAAACTCCAGCTACATTATAATCAGAACCATTAGGATTGCCCGGATAAGCTTCGTTAGCATATTTCATACATACGGTATAGTCACTTTCAGTTTGTGGCAATACAAACTTACCTTCTCCATGCGCTACCCAAACGCCTAGTCGTGTGTCAGATAGATTTCCGAGCATGATGGAATCATTTTGAGAAATGGTAACATCAAGGAATATCGATTCAAATTTCCCTGAAGCATTGTGTTCCATCTTAGGATGATTCTCGATTTCAGGGAATACCAAACCAAGTTCCATCATCAATTGACAGCCATTGCATACGCCTAAACTTAATGTATCTGGTCTGGCATAGAAATCCTTCAGTGTCGCATTGGCTTTCTCGTTGTATAAGAAGGCGCCTGCCCAGCCTTTGGCAGAACCCAAAACATCTGAGTTGGAGAATCCGCCAACAAATACGATCATATTCACGTCTGTCAAATCTTCTCTTCCAGAAATCAGATCTGTCATGTGCACATCTTTCACGTCAAAACCTGCTAGGTGCAATGCGTATGCCATTTCCCTATCGCCATTGACTCCTTTCTCTCTAATAATTGCCGCTTTGGTTCCAGACTTTTCTTTTCTTGATTGGTTGATACCAAGGTCTTTTAGCTGACCAGTCCACTCTTTAGGAAACTGGTACTGAAGAGCTTGCTTTTTATAGCTTTCAAATCTAGACTTGGCATTAGTAGCTTCTGTTTGATGCTGCTCAAGCAAGTAAGAAGTTTTGAACCAAGTGTCTCTTAAACTATTAATATCAAGAGATATACTTTGTTCTTTAGTTTTTACACTGAATTTTCTGTCTAAGTTGATTTGACCTATCGATTTAAAATCTATTCCTTCTAGTGCATTTAATGAAGTATCATTCTTCACTTGAATAACAAGTGCTGGGCTCTCGCTAAATGCAATTTGCGAAAGGTTTGAGTCTAACATACTTAAATCAATTCCTGCTCCACTCTGAGTAGTGGGGAAATGCATCTCCAGCAGAGTAGTGATTAAGCCTCCGGCAGAAATATCGTGTCCCGCCAGTACATTTCCTTCTTTGATTAGCTGTTGTACTGCTGCAAATGCCTTTTTGAAATAGTCTGCTTCAGGTGAAGAGGCAGGGTTAGTTCCTACTGCATTTTTAATCTGACCAAAACTAGAGCCGTCTAGTGCAAATGATCCATCAGAAAGTGGTATATAAATAAGCGTAGAGTCAGACACCGGCTTGACGTCTGGCGTTACGGTCTGACGAATATCCGAAACTTCAGCTACAGTGGAGATAATTACAGTGCCTGGTGAGTCAACTGTTTTGCCATCATTGTATTTCTGTGTCATGGACAAAGAATCCTTTCCAGTAGGGATATTAATACCCAAAGAGATCGCATATTTACTCACTGCTTCCACAGCCTCATATAATCTGGCTCTTTCTCCATCGGTTTTTGTCGGCCACATCCAATTGGCACTTAAAGAAACCCCATTCAATCCATGAGTTAATGGTGCCCATATGAGATTAGTCAATGCCTTAGTAATCGCTAGCTGTGAACCTTTGGCAGGATTAGCAATAGCAGCTACTGGTGCATGACCAATAGAAGTAGCGATCCCTTTGTTGTTTACAAAGTCTAAAGCCATCACAGCCACATTGTTTAGCGGCAATTGAATTTCTCCACAAGTCTGTTGTTTGGCAACCCGACCAGTTACTGACCGGTCTACTTTGTTTGTTAGCCAGTCTTTACAAGCTACGGCTTCAAGCTGCAGCACTTGCTTCAAGTCTTCTGTAAAATCCGCATCATTAGAAGAAGTGGATTGATAGGGTTTATTAAGTTTTTTGTCCTTCAGGATGGTTTTTGGTGCTGAGCCAAACATGTCTGAAAGTCCCCAGTCCATGGCAGCCTTGTCACTGTCCTTGTGCTTCATGGTAAATTTCATATCGCCAGTCGCTTCTCCTGCTACAAATAATGGAGCACGTTCACGGTCTGCTATTTCTTTCAATCCAGCGATGTCTTTTTCAGCGATGGCTAATCCCATTCTTTCTTGAGATTCGTTACCTATGATTTCTTTATTGGATAGGGTAGGATCCCCCACTGGCAATTGATCAATATCGATTTGCCCACCAATATCTTCGATCAATTCAGACAGACAGTTCAAGTGGCCACCTGCACCATGATCATGCACTGAAACAATTGGATTTTTATCACTTTCTGCCAATGCTCTGAGTGCATTAGCCACTCTCTTCTGCATTTCAGGATTGGATCGTTGGATGGCGTTCAGTTCGATGGCGTTTGAATGCTCTCCAGTAGATACTGAAGATACAGCACCACCACCCATACCGATGCGGTAGTTGTCGCCGCCCATTACAACGATTTTGTCCCCTTTGGTCAATGGTTTTTTCTGAGCATGTTCCAGTTTCCCGTATCCTACACCACCTGCCATCATAATGACTTTGTCGAAACCTTGTGTGTCTCCATTCTCTTCATGTTCGAAGGTGAGTACACTTCCACAGATGAGTGGCATTCCAAATTTGTTTCCAAAATCACTCGCACCATTAGATGCCTTGATTAAGATGTCTAACGGTGTTTGGTAGAGCCAATCTCTAGCTTTAATGTTTTCTTCCCACTTTTTCCCTTTTTCCAACCTTGGATAAGAGGTCATATAAACAGCAGTTCCAGCCAATGGAATACTGCCTTGCCCACCAGCCATACGATCCCTGATTTCACCTCCTGATCCAGTGGCGGCACCATTGAAAGGTTCAACGGTGGTTGGGAAGTTGTGTGTTTCTGCTTTGAGCGAAATCACCGAATCAATGTCTTTAGTTTCGAAGTAGTCTGCTTGATTCTGTGTTTTTGGTGCAAACTGCTCTATTTTCGGACCTTTAATGAATGCCACATTGTCTTTGTAAGCTGACTCGATTTGTCCAGGATGTTCTTGAGAGGTCTTCTTTATGAGTTTAAAAAGTGATTCTGGCTTTTCTTCACCATCGATGATAAACTGACCATTAAATATCTTGTGGCGACAGTGCTCCGAATTCACTTGGGAAAATCCAAATACTTCGCTGTCCGTCAGTGGACGACCTAGTTTTTTAGCTACACCTTCTAAATAAACGACTTCTTCTTCACTCAAAGCCAGTCCTTCACTCTGGTTATAACTTCTAATGTCGTTAATATCTTGAATGGGTTCAGGTTGGTTGTTTATTGTAAATGTCTCTTCACCAAGTACATCATATTTTTGATTTAGCATTGCATCAAAAGCACCTTCTGTGTAGAATTCTTCGATTCTCTCAATGCCTTCTATGCCCATGTTTTGAGTGATCTCAACCGCATTCGTACTCCATGGAGTAATCATTTCTTGTCGTGGCCCTATAAATGAGCCAGATAGAGATTTTTCGGACAAGACTTCCGCATTTCCAAAAAGCCATTGCAGCTTTTCTATTTCTGTAGCGTTGAGGTCGGATTTTGATTGAAGAAGGTAGTAGGTCGTAGTGTTTTTCTTGAATATAAAGATCATCGAAGAAGGACTGTTTATCAGCCGCAAAAGTAAGATGAAATTGGGAAGTACTTATAACCTATTGCTCAATATTTAGTTTAAAATGTAAATGAATAATTTGGTTTAGGAGAGTTTGAATGTAATGGGAAGTATCATACGAACATTTACAGGTCGACCTCTTAACATTCCTGGTTTCCAATTGGGTGAATTTTTTATCACTTCAATTGCTACTGCATCACAATCAGCGGACAAACCTTTCAATATTTTTGTATTCACGACTTGACCCTGTTTATTGATTCCGAATTGTACAAATACGATGCCTTGAGTGTCATTTTTTCTAGCAGACTTAGGGTATTTTAGGTTTTTGCTAATGTATTTATAAAATCCGGCTAGCCCTTTTGCTGGCTCAGGTTGGATGCTGAGTTGATTATATGTGATTTGAGTTCCATCCTCCAAAAAAGACATTCCATCAATTAAATATCCATTTTCATAGGATTCACGATAGAGTACTCGTCCTTCTGTGGAAAAACCTTCCCAATTACCATTTTTAAATCCATCGACAACAAGACCAGTGTCTTTCAGTTTTAGGTTTGAATAATAAGATCTAAAAATACCTTGTCCGTCTTTTACCATTGTATTCCCTAAAGAATCCCAACTATTCTCTATTCTTATGTTGATAGTATCTTTCGTCAAAGTATTTGTATGGTTTATAATTCGAAAGCTAATTTCTTCCTGCTTCTGTCCATTTGGGAAATAGGAACTTAAGTCCAATACAAATCGGCCTTCTGATATTTTATAAATGGACATTAGACTGCTGTCAGGATAAAATTCGTAAACCAACCCAATGCTATTTCCTTGTTTATCAGAATTCTTAGTAAGTTTTAAATGGTTGTTAGAGATATAATATTCCCTTTCAATGATTTGGGCATCATTGGATTCAATTATCTTATAGTAAAACGCATTTTCTACGGGACATTCCTCATCGTTTTCATTGAAATAGTATTTTTGATTTTCTTGTGCGGTGACAGTGAAATAAGTTACAAGATAAATAGCTAATAAAAGGATGTTTTTCATTTTGATTCTTGTAAAAGGAATTTTTTAATTGTTGGTAATGATAGATCAATTAACTCATGATGCGGACTTTCAATGATGGAAATTGAAGCTGAGTTAAGTCTATCAAAAAAAGATTGATGTTTTTCAGGTATGATGATTCTGTCGTACTTGCCAAAAATGAGATGTGTTTTGAATTTGGCTTGATTGATCAAATGTACTAAGTCAGTTTGTTTAAGTCTTAAGTGTTTTAATGTGATCCAACATTTCAGCACGCGAAGCCTTTGTTCTTCATCCTTCAATTGACTTTTTGAGAATTTAATGGTCCAAGGGTTCATCAATCTGGTTTTTTCAATGATATTCAGAAAAATAAAAAAGGGCTGTGGGTTATTCATAAAAAACCGAAACATCTGCTGGGGGCCTAAGGGAAAAGTTGCGAACTCAAATGATCTTCTTTTTACTATTCCATCTGGAGCCATGAAAATGCAGTGATCAATACGATCACTAAAGGAATTAATTGTACTGGTCACATATCGTCCTCCCATGCTATATCCTAGTATAGAAAATCTGTCGATATTCAATTCATTCAAAAATCCATTCAATATCTTCTTCCATTCTTTATGCGTCATGTATTTGGCACCTTTGACTCGGTCGCTTCTACCATGAAAGAATAAATTGACACTTATCACTTGGTAATTTTCAATTTCAAACGAGAAGTTTTCAAATACTAGATAGTCCTGACCAAAACCATGAAAACAAATCAGTGATTTTTTACCATGACCATAAATCATGTATTCTAATTGTATGTTAGGTGAAAAGATGTAGAGTTGGGGTGAATTGTTCATTGCGGACAAAAAAATACGAGAAAAATTCGAACAAATATTCGTTTCGTTCGTAGAAACTTCGGAAACTTTTGGTAATAATAAAGTTTCCTTAGTTCCTTTGCCTTACAATGATTATTAATACAAAAGAGAAAATACTGGAAAATGCCGAAGCACTCTTCAATAAATATGGAGTGCGAAGTGTTTCAATGGATGACATTGCTAGAGAGTTATCGATTTCAAAAAAAACAATTTATCAGTTTTTTAAGGATAAGGACGAGCTAGTAACTCTTATCACAAAAGGGCACATAGACCGTGAAAGAGCGACTATGGCTGAAATAAAAAACACAACTTCGAATGCTGTGGAAGAGTTGTTTAACCTTTCACACTGTATTAGGGAGCATATCAAGGAGATCAATCCTTCTATGCTTTTTGATATTCAAAAATTTCATCCTAATGCATGGGCACTTTGGCTGGAATACAAAAGTGTGTTCATTAAAAACACCATTTTAGATGTGATAGCCAAAGGGAAGAGTGAAGGATATTTTAGACAAAAACTAGATGCTGAGATCATCTCTACTTTCCGAGTTGAATCCATTGAGTTGAGTTTTGATGATAAAATATTTCCAAGAGACAAATTTGAATTTACTGACGTGCAAATGGCCTTATTTGATCATTTCGTACATGGACTAATGACTGTTAAAGGTCAAGAATTATATAATAGCTTGATAGATGCTAAATCTTATGAGAGTAATTAAACAACCAATACTTTTAATACTACTTACCATGAGTTTGATGGCAGTTCACCAGGTGAGCAATGGCCAAAACTCCGAATCGATGAGCGTCTCCTTAGAAGAGGCGATAAATTATGCATTAGAGAACAACCAGCAAGTAATAAATGCCAGGTTAGAAGAAGAAATTGCTGACCGTCAGGTTGGAGAAATTCTAGCGGATGGCTTGCCTCAGGTGAACCTGAATGCTGATCTTACACATAATTATAAAATCCCTCAGACTCCTGTTACCAGTGATTTTGCTACAGGAGAGCCACTTGAAGAAACATTGTACATTCCTTTTGGTGCAGATTATACCAGCCAATGGGGAGCGTCATTTTCTCAAATGGTTTTTGATGGATCGTTTTTTATAGGCTTGGAAGCAGCAAAGACTTTTACCCAACTTTCCAAAAAGGATCATATCAAAACTAAAATTGATATAGCTGAGGTAGTATCCAAAGCATATTTTGGTGTTTTGGTTAATGTGGAGAGATTGGCTTTAGTCGAGCGCAATTATTCGAGACTGGATTCTTTACTTCAAGAAACACAAATCATGTATGAGAATGGTTTTGCCGAGAAGATAGATGTGAATAGAGTAAAAGTTCAATTCAACAATGTGAAAGTCGAGAAGAACAATTACCAACAGATTGTTGATTTGTCAGAATCGCTCCTCAAGTTTCAAATGGGTTTAAAACCCAATGCATCTATTGTACTTACTGATGAGATCCAATCTATTGGGTATTTCGATTTTGAATTGGCCAATAATTTCACCTATGAGCAGCGTATAGAATACTCGCAAATGAATATTCGAAAAGAGCTCAAGCAATTGGATATCAAAAATGTAAGAGCTAAGTACTATCCCAAAATCGACCTTATAGCCAACTATGGTAGAAATACAGGTAATACCTCGTTGGACGGTGTTTTTACTGACGAATGGTTCGGTGCAGGAGCTATCGGCTTACGGGCTTCTATGCCAATTTTCGATGGTATGAGAAAACGTCGTCAGGTGCAGCAGCGACAGCTTCAAGCAAAACAAATTGACTACTCTTTGAATTTATTAGAAAATAATATTGATATCGAGATAGAGCAGGCCTTGACTACGTACAATCGTCAAATTGAAATGATGCAGGCTCAACGAGAAAATATGGATTTATCTCAGGAAGTCTACGAGGTAGCCAAGATTAAATACAATGAGGGCGTTGGGTCGAATATTGAAGTTATCGACGCCGATGCTACTTACAAACAAGCACAAATAAACTTTTATAATGCGCTCTATGACGCGCTCATCTCAAAAATTGACCTGCAGAAAGCCTACGGCATTTTGCTCTAAGCTAATAATCACTTTAAAAATGAAAAAATTAACATACATCATTCCATTGATTCTTGTTTTTGCTATCAGCTGTTCTAGCGATTTGGAAACAAAGAAAAAAGAAGTTGAAGAGCTTAAGAATCAAATTCAAGATCTAAAAGGACAAGTGATTGGCCTCGAAGAAGAAATCAGAAAAGAAGACCCAGCTTATGGGAAAATCAAAGCGAATAAAACACTCATTACAGTTTTAGACGTAGCACCAAGATACTTTGAGCATAAAATTGAAGTTAGAGGCGCCATCGAATCTAGAACCAATGTAACGGTAAGCCCACAGGTGCCGGGGAAAATAGTAAGAGTAAATGTTATTGCTGGCCAAAGTGTAAAAAAGGGACAAGTCTTATTTTCGTTGGATAGTGAGATCATCAAAAACAACGTGGCCGAACTTGAAACGGCGTTGGAATTGGCCAATATTATGGCCACAAAACAAGAGAATCTTTGGGAAAAAAATATTGGAACTGAAGTTCAATATTTACAAGCCAAAAACAACAAGGAGTCTTTGGAGAGAAAATTAGCTACTGCTAAATCTCAATTGGATCAAACTAGAGTCTTGGCTCCGTTTTCTGGAACTGTAGACGCTATGGATGCCAAAATTGGAGAAATGGCTCAGCCTGGTATCCCTCTAGTTAGAATCGTAAATCCCAATGATGTACACATAAGTTCAGATGTTTCAGAGCGATTCATAGGTAAGTTCAAAAAAGCCGATAAAGTGGATATTTATTTTCCTTCTCAGGATAGAGAAATGATTAGCCAAATAGCTTCTGTTGGTCAAGTAATTAACAGCCAGAATAGAACATTTGAAATGGAGGTTTTTCTACCAACGTTGGATTTTATTGTTAAGCCTAATCAAGTAGTCGTACTTAATTTAAAAGACTACGAGAATACGAATGCATTGGTAGTGCCGACAAAACTCATTCAGAAGGATAATACAGGGTCATTTGTATATGAAATCGTAAAAGATGGAAACAACCTCATCTCGAAAAAGGTGTATGTAAAAACTGGTATAACCTTCAACAATGAGACAGAAATAATTGCAGGGTTGAAAGCAAACCAACGTCTGGCAAATAAAGGCTTCCGCGACCTTTCTGAAGGAGTAGTGGTAAGCATCCTTAAGGATAATTCTGCCAATTAATCTAAAACTCAAAAGAAATTGACATGGCTGATAGCAATGTAAAAAATAAACAAATAGAGAAGGAGTTTGGGCTGACCACTCTCTCGATCAACAACAGAACCACGGTGCTAGTATTGAGTGCCCTGATCGTATTGATGGGGATCTCAACTTATATAAATCTTCCGAAGGAAAGTTTTCCAGAGGTAAGACAACCCAAAGTGTATATAGGTACACCACATCCAGGAAACTCACCAGTGGATATGGAAAATTTAATTACCAGACCAATAGAGAAGGAATTAAATACTATTGCTTCTGTGGAAGAAATCAGGTCTACATCAGTTCAGGATTATTCCACAATAATCGTAGAGTTTACATCTACAACCTTGATAGAAGATGCTTTGACTAAAGTCAAAGATGCCGTAGATAAAGCGAAAACGGAATTGCCAAATGATTTGGAAAAGGATCCGAATATTTTTGAAATGAATCTTTCGGAGTTTCCCGTACTGAACATTAACCTATCAGGTAATTTTAGTATAGAAGAATTGAATGACTATGCCGAAGATTTGGAAGATGAAATTGAAAAAATCAGTCAGATTTCCAAGGTGGATATTCGTGGAGTAGATGAGAAGGAGGTTAGAGTAAATGTTGATCCATATCAAATGGAAGCTCGATTGGTAAATTTCGGAGATATCGAAAATGCCATTCGTTCTGAAAATATCACACTTTCTGGAGGTAATCTAAAAGAAGGCGACATTCGTAGATCTATAAGAGTGGTGGGTGAGTTCGATGACCCAATGGATTTGCTCAAAGTGGTTGTCAAACACGAAAAGGGCAACATTGTTTATCTAGGAGATATCGCTGAAATTGAGTTTGATTATAAAGAAAAACAAAATTATGCACGTCTGAATGGCAAGCCAGTGGTTATGCTTGATATTGTTAAAAGAAGTGGTGAAAACTTACTGATTGCGACAGACAAAATAGATGAAATTATTGCCGACTTTAAAGCCAATAGATTTCCTGAAGGCATGGAGGTCACCAAGACGAACGACCAATCTCAGCAAACTAGAGATATGGTAAGTAGTTTGGAAAACAATATCATCTCTGGAGTTTTGCTGGTAGTACTTGTGCTGCTATTCTTTTTAGGTACAAGAAATGCCCTATTTGTAGGAGTAGCCATCCCACTTTCCATGTTCATGGCCTTCATGATACTTGGCATGTTTGGGATTACGATCAACATGATGGTATTGTTTTCATTGATTATGGCCTTAGGTATGCTGGTGGACAATGGGATTGTAGTAGTGGAAAATGTCTATCGCTTGAGAGAACAGGGGCTGTCTCCATACCAAGCTACTAAAAGGGGAGTTGGTGAAGTAGCATGGCCTATTATCGCCTCTACTGCGACTACTTTAGCGGCATTTTTACCTTTAGCTTTTTGGCCAGGAATAATGGGTGAATTCATGAAATTCTTGCCTATTACTTTGATGGTGACCTTAGGTTCTTCACTTTTCGTTGCACTCGTGATCAATCCTGTTTTGATTACAGCATTCATGAAGCTGGATGATGGCAAACCGGCTGATAAGAAAAAGATATTTACTTATTTTGGAATTTCGCTGGTATTGGGGATCATTCTAATACTCATTAGTGCTCCCGCGATCGGACGATTATCAATAGCATTGGGTCTAATTATCCTACTCAATGTATTTGTTCTTATTCCCATTTCTAGAAAATTTCAGAGCTCATTTCTGCCTTGGTTAGAGGGGATTTATAGTAAGTCAATGAAATTTGCCTTAGAAGGATGGAAGCCCTATTTGTTTTTCTGGGGCACTGTAGGCATGTTGTTTTTCTCGATCATGTTAATGCAAGTATTTCCTCCTAACGTTGAATTTTTTCCTAAAACGCCACCAAAATATGTGAATGTATTTGTGGAGTATCCAATAGGAACAGACGTAGAAACAACCAATAGATTTACTTCTAAACTGGAAAAGAAAGTAGCAGAATTGGTAAAGCCATATGGCGATGTAGTAGAATCTATTACAGTAAATGTAGGTGCCGGTGCAGCTGATCCTATGGATCAATCTGCTTTCGGACAAAGCGATACCCCAAACAAAGCCAGAATCACAGTAAACTTTGTTGAGTTTAGAGATAGAAATGGCGTTTCGACCAATGATATTTTGGACAAAATCAGGTCTTCCATGGCAGGGCACCCAGGTGTGTCAGTGACCGTGGATCAAAACAACGATGGCCCTCCTGTTGGTAAGCCAATTAGTATTGAGATTATTGGGGATGATTTCGCCACTTTAATTGATTTATCAGAGCAGATGAAAAAGTTTATCAATAAATCAGGTATTGAAGGTATTGAAAAGTTGAAATCTGATCTAGAGACTGGGAAGCCCGAATTGGTGGTTGACATTGACCGTGATAATGCAAGAAGGTTTGGGTTATCTACACAATCCATTGCGATGGAAATCAGAACAGCACTATTTGGGAAAGAAGTTTCCAAATACAAGAAGGGTGAAGACGACTATGAAATTCAAGTAAGATTGGCAGAAAAATATAGATATGATATTGATGCATTAATGAATAAAAGTATTGTCTATAGAAATCAATCTAATGGTAAAATAGTAAGTGTACCAATTTCATCCGTGGCCAAAGCTGAATTGAGTTCTACCTATGGGTCTATTAGAAGAAAAGATTTGAATCGCGTTGCCACATTGACTTCTAACGTGGTAAGTGGGCATAATGCTACGTTGATTAACGACCAAATCAAAGCTTTATTAAGCGATTTCAAAATGCCAATAGGCTATGAATTTAGATTTGGTGGAGAGCAGGAGAAACAAGCCAAAGAGATGGCTTTCTTGAGCAAAGCGCTTTTGATCGCAGTATTTATGATTTTCTTGATCATCGTGTCTCAGTTTAATAAAATCACTACTCCTTTCATTATCATGATGTCGGTTGTATTAAGTACAATCGGTGTATTCCTAGGCTTGGTCATTTTTCAAATGAACTTTGTGGTGATCATGACGATGATTGGTATTATTTCTTTAGCAGGAATTGTTGTAAACAATGCTATCGTATTGATTGACTTTATCGAACTCAGTCGAAATCAAATGAGAATGGATAAAGGCATTGATAAATTAGAGATGAGTGATATTATTGACGCAATTTCTACAGCTGGAGCTACTCGTCTGCGTCCGGTACTTTTGACTGCTATTACTACGATATTGGGATTGATTCCATTGGCAGTCGGAATTAATATCGATTTCATCAACTTTTTCGCCAATTTAAATGCAGATTTTTATTTGGGAGGAGATAATGTAGCATTCTGGGGGCCTATGTCTTGGACTATTATTTTCGGATTGACATTCGCCACTTTCTTGACATTGTTTATTGTGCCAGTGATGTACTTATTCTTTGCTAAAGTGAATAGAAAATTGGGGATAAGCTAAAATCCTATGAATTTAAGGTAATTGAAGCGAGACTTTGTAAAAGGTCTCGCTTTTTTTGTATCTTTTTAAAAGGATTCCGTGCATATATTTGCTGTCCAAAAATTAGAACAACATTTATATATCTGATGATAAACTTCGATGATACCCAAGTGGCATTCGCAGACAAGTCGAATTTTGATTTGAAAAGAATGTATTTCCTTTTTCTTTCTATGAACAATCCTATGATTGCTCGATTTGGAATTTGGATGACTGTTTTCGCACTTAAAATTCATTTGCCTATCAAATGGATGATCAAGAAAACCATTTTCGCTCAATTTTGTGGAGGAGAATCATTAGAGGATTCTAAAGGAACAGTTGAGAAATTGGGTCAATCTCACATCCGAACTATTCTCGATTATTCAGTAGAAGGTGAAGACTCCGAACAAGTTTTTGATGACAATCGAGATGAAATCATTCGTTCACTAGAATTAGCTGCCACGACAGAGAATATCCCGACTGGGGTGATGAAACTGACCGGTTTTACAGAGTTCAGCTTACTAGCTAAAAAACAAAGTGATACCGCACTTTCAGCAGATGAAGAAAATAGATATTCAGTTTTTCTTGAAAGAGTGGATCAGATTTGTGCCAAGGCTGTAGAAGTAAAAAAGTATTTGTTTATCGATGCGGAAGAAACTTGGATTCAAGACGTCATAGATGAGGTGGTTTATACTATGATGGAAAAATACAATAAAGAGACTGTGTACATCTTCAATACTTACCAAATGTACAGAACAGCATCTTTGCAAAATCTGAAGAATGCCCATCAACAAGGTTTGGACCGTCACTTCAAAGTGGGAGCCAAATTAGTGAGAGGTGCTTATATGGAGAAGGAGCGTGAACGAGCAGAACAAAAAGGATATACTGATCCGATCCAACCAAACAAAAAAGCTTCAGATGATGATTATGATGCAGCTGTAGCCTACTGCCTAGAGCATATCAATGACGTTTATCTATGCGTAGGCACTCACAACGAGAATAGCTGCAAGTTGACAGTCGAGCTCATGGATCACCATGGCATTGCAAAGGCAGACCCTAAAGTTTATTTTGCTCAGCTGTTCGGTATGAGTGAAAACTTGTCCTATACCTTGGCCAACGAAGGTTATAATATAGCTAAATATGTGCCATATGGACCAGTCGCTAAGGTACTCCCTTATCTAATGAGAAGAGCCGAGGAGAATACTTCGATTGCAGGGCAATCGAGTCGGGAGTTGACGCTGGTTAAAAAAGAAATTGCAAGAAGAAAACAAGTATAAAAGCATTCCCAAAGTTCTTAACTCTAGGAACATTGAAATAGAACAAGACTGATACAACATTACCTTCCTTCAATTTTTTGATTGGTAATTTTTAGTCACGGCTTTTTGGTTGAACAAAAATGATTAACTTCCGAGTTTTTAATACCAAAAATGCACTAGCGAATGAGTACAAGCAGTGAGAAGAGAGAGCCTTCGCTTTTAGAGGCATTCATACCCATTATTTTTCTAATCATTTTTCTATCTATAAATGTATCCATCTTCGGAGATGATGCACTCTCTGGATCCAATCAGATCGTGCTCATATTATCCGCGATGGTAGCTGCCATTATGGCTGTTAGGTTGGGATTCAAATGGAAAGACATTCAAAAATCAATGGTCAAAAGTATCACGTCGGCCATGGGTTCTATTTTGATTTTATTGATGATTGGCTCATTGGCCGGGAGTTGGTTGATCAGTGGAGTGGTGCCTGCTATGATTTATTATGGATTGCAAATATTGAATCCGACTATTTTTCTCTTTGCTGCATGTACAGTTTGCGCCATTGTTTCAATGGCTACAGGAAGTTCATGGACTACAGCCGCCACGGTAGGGATAGCTTTAATTGGGATCGGCCAAGCTATGGGAATTCACGAAGGAATTGTTGCAGGTGCGATATTGTCAGGCGCCTATTTTGGTGATAAAATGTCTCCACTTTCAGATACTACCAATTTGGCACCCGCTATGGCAGGTACGGATTTGTTTACTCATATCCGGTACATGGCTTATACCACGTTTCCTTCTATCGGGATTACGTTGGTGATATTTTTAATCATGGGTTTTTTCAATTCCGCACCAGAAACTAGTGTCAATACTGGTGAGGTACTATCGGCTATTACATCAAAATTTCATATTTCTGGTTGGTTATTCATAGTTCCAATTGTCGTTATCATCCTCATTGTCAAGAAATTACCCGCATTCCCAGCTTTGCTAATCGGGACTCTATTAGGTGTTCTTTTTGCATTAATCTTCCAGAGAGAAGTCATTTCGGAGGTGTCAGGATATACTGGAGTCTATTGGAAAACCATGTTTGTTGGTGTGATGAAAGCACTATACGGACATGTGGGAGTGACCACTTCCAACGAAATGGTGAATGAATTATTAAGCTCTGGAGGTATGTACAAAATGCTTAATACCATCTGGCTGATCATGTCTGCTATGATGTTTGGCGGAGTAATGGAAGGTGCAGGAATGCTGAGAGTCATAGCTAGAGCCATCATGAATAAAATTGAGTCAAGTGGCGCATTGATAGCCTCTACAGCCGGCACTTGCATGTTTTTCAATGCAACTGCGTCGGATCAATATTTAGCGATTGTTGTACCTGGAAGAATGTATGCTGATCTTTATAAAGAGAAGGATTTAGCACCTGAAAATTTAAGCCGTACACTAGAGGATTCTGGAACCGTTACATCCGTACTGGTACCTTGGAATACCTGTGGGGCCTATCACTCTAGTGTGCTGGGTGTGGGGGTATTGGCGTTTGCTCCATATTGTTTTTTCAATATCATTAGCCCATTTATGACTATATTATTCGGATATTTAAAAATCAAAATCCGCCGATTAAGTGATGTAAAATAAGAGTTGAATGAAGATTAGAAAGATTACGAAACAGGAAGTGAATGAACTTCCTTTGATGAGATACGAAGGGAAATATCAGATAATCGATGACGAAAGTCAAGTGAAAGAAGCAGTGGAAGCCTGCAAAAAAGCTTCAATTCTAGGCTTTGATACCGAAACAAAACCTGCCTTTAGAAAAGGTGAATCCTATCCAGTAGCCTTATTGCAGTTGTCATTGCCTGACATGGCATATCTTTTTAGATTAAATAAAATTAGTCTATCGAAAGATATCGTGAGTTTGTTTGAAGATCCTAAAATTAAAATTGTAGGAATAGGCATCAGAGATGATATCAAAGATTTGCAAAAGCTTAGAAATTTCAACCCTTTGGCATTTGTCGATTTGAATGAGCTTGGAGCCAAACTTGGATTTGAAAGCATTGGCGCAAGGAATTATGCGGGTATGTTTATGAATCACAGAATTTCTAAAAGTCAGCAGGTATCCAATTGGGAAAATGAAGTGCTTACGGAGTCGCAAATAAGTTATGCAGCCACAGATGCCTGGATTTGTCTTGACATATACAACAAGATGATGGAGATTAAGGCCAAGAAAGAATAGTATCATATTTTATTCATATTTTCAGAATCAATAGTATTTCTGCTAGGTAATTTATTTCTATATTTATCGTTAGGCAGTTTACTGGGCCGACAACCCTTCTTAAAGAATTAAATGGCGCATGAATAATCTTAGAAAAAAGCAGACCAACCAATTAAACCATCTCAAAAATATAGTCGCCTTCAGAGATCTGATGGAAGGGTCAGATGTGAATATTGTCTACCTCGGTAAGATTACGCAAAATACTATCAATGGTATTACTGCGATGACGGAGGAAGATATGACCGATAAAAAAGAAGACAAAAAAGTGTCTCGTCGTGTTTATCATGTTATGATCGAAGCCCTTCAGAATATTTGTAAGCATGCGGATAGTACAGCAGAATATGCTTCTGATAGCTTAGAAGATGGATTAGCTAAAGATGGTATTTTCTTGATCGGTGATAATGACTATGAATATTATGTGACCACTGGGAATCAGATTTCACTAGACAATGCCGTCAGACTACGAGATATTCTGGATCGTGTCAATTCACTTGACAAAGAAGAACTGCGGTCGCTACACAAAACGACCATGGAGAATACCACAATTTCTGAAAAGGGCGGCGCTGGATTAGGGTTCATAGATATAAAAAAACGTACAGGTACCGAGTATGAGTATTATTTTGAACCTCTGGATGCAAAGCATTGCTTCTTTATTCTCACTATTAGAATCAGAAAAGAGGACGTATAAAGTTTTAGTCCAATAAGTCAGTACTTCACTTTACCTCATTGTTCAGGAAAGTCAATGCTTTCATTTCAACAATAAATTCGCTATATTAAATAATATAATTATTGCTAGAATTAGCAATTAATCAACCTATTAGTAGGGTAAGCGGTTTTACCTAAAAGAAAATATAGGTACAAAAACGGATTGAATTGTGGTCTGAAATTCTCTAATATTGAATCTTAGAATAATTATAGACCATTTTAATAAAAAAGAATTTAGAATAATTCGATTGTCGCAATGGATGGATATTTCATAAGGCCTACTGGTACAACCCCATCGGTAAATTTCCGACCTGCAAACGGGGAGTTGGAGCTTCGTGGCAATTCGATGCCTGATGATCCATTGAGCTTTTATGGACATGTATTCAGTCATTTGCCAGAGTTGAACAATCAGGAACTTCAGGCAATCAATGTAAATTTCGCTCTCAAGAACATAGAAGATTCCATCACCTATCTCCATATTTTGGTGAAGAAATTGATTTCACTTGCTACTGATAAAAGGCCACTCAACATCACGTGGTATTACGAGAAAAACAGAACCAATATTCTTGATATCGGGCGTGAGATTAGCGAACACTACAATCATCCATTTAGATTTGTCGAAGTATTCAAAATCAAGGATCAATTGCGACAAGCATCATAGGTCTGTATTCTATTTAATCTTTTCTTTTTTTTTGGTTTGTAATATGATTTTCTATTAAGGAAATGGGGTGTGAATATTAAATGGTGTTTCGCATCCTAAATGATTTGAAAGTTATCATTTAATTGTAGAATCATGTATATTAGAAAAAACCAATTAGACCTGAATTTTTAACATAATTCAATAAGACCAACAGAGTGTATCGGTCGGAAACAGAGTATGAAAAGAGAGATTATTTTTTTTGCAGCTATAATCGCAATAATCATCAATATGACCAGCTTCGAGGCAGAAGCGTACAAATTGATAACCACTATTGATATATCTCAGACTGACTCTTCAATCACTCAAGAAAGTACTTCTGATGCTGATAATTCATTTTCTACCTTAACTATCCTATTGATCGTTTTACTGTTGGGAGTATCTGCAGGTGCCTACTATTATTTATCTACCTTGAAAAAGGAGGTATTCTCTAAGGATTTGCAATTGAGTGATTTTCATCGTCAGTTGAAGACCAAAGAAGCCCATGTAGCCAAAATTCAGCAGGCCTATCAAAAGACAGTTGGGCAGAAAAAAGAAATGAAAGAAGTATTCGCTAAAGAATACAATAAGCTAGTAGGCAAATACAAAGAGCTTTTGAAAATCAAAGAGAAACTTTCAGAACAACAGGCGGCCAGAGAAGAACTAGAAGAAACAAGTAAAACACTCGAAAAAACACAGGCGCTATTGTTGCAATCCGAAAAAATGTCATCACTAGGTCAGCTGACTGCTGGTATTGCTCATGAGATTAACAATCCCGTGAATTTTGTGGCCAACGGTGTGAATACTTTGAAGGACAATTTCAAACAGCTTAATGTTTTTATAGAAAATTACAAAAGAATATGCGAGCTGGAGAGTTTGGAAGAAATAAAGAAATATTATAAAATTCAGAGAGAAGACGATCATCATTTTACAGATTTGCAAACATCAACGGATGAATCACTGGATGATGTAGAATATGGAACAACTCGAATCACAGAAATTGTAAATGGTCTTCGGGTATTTGCCCGTCACGATGAAGTGGAGATCAAAGAAGCAAATCTTAACGAAGTGGTCGAAAATGCAATTGTGATTCTAAAACCTAAATACAAGAAGAAAGCCAAAGTGCTAAAGGATTTGGATGCGAATATTAAACCCATCAAATGCTTGCCTGGTCAGCTCAACCAAGCACTCGTCAACCTCATAGCTAATGCCTGTGATGCCATTGATTTCAAAGGAACAATCAATGTGAAGACCGAAGAACTGGACGATGACAACGTTAAAATCTCCATTAGAGACAATGGTAAAGGCATGTCCGAAGAAATGGTCAAAAAAATATTCGACCCGTTTTTCACAACTAAGGAAGTGGGTAAAGGAACTGGATTGGGTTTAGCCATTACCTATGGTATAATTGAAAAGCACAATGGTTCAATTTCAGTAGAGAGTGAAGAGGGTAAAGGGACGGAGTTTGTAATCACTATCCCTAAAAAGCTCAGAAAAGTTAATAAATCAATGGACTCAGCCATAGCTTAATTTTATTGTGGAAGGAATACTTAATAGAACATATAAAGACGAAGAAGTAAAAAGATTCAACATTCTCTACGTCGATGACGAGGAGGTTAATTTGCGAATATTTCAGCGAGCCTTCAAACGGCATTACAATGTCTTTACAGCAGAATCTGGAGCAGACGCGATCAAAATCTTAGAAAGTAACCGTATTGACCTCATCATGTCGGATCAGCGCATGCCAGGAATGACTGGTGTTGAATTGTTGATAAAAATAGTGCCACAATACCCGAATATCGCCCGTATGATCATGACTGGGTTTAGTGACGAAGATGAAATTATCAGGGTGGATAAAGAGGTTGGATTAGATCGATTTTTGGTTAAGCCTTGGAATCAAGAAGACCTCAAAGAGGAATTTGATAAAGCCTTAGAATTGCGAAATCCGACAGAAGATGCTGAACCAGAACCAGAACCAAAAGTGGCAACTAAACCTGCACCTGAGGTAAAGAAAAAAGCTACAGTACCTGCTAAGACGGCTACGCCTTCTAAACAAGAACTCAAAAAAGAAATAATTAAGTCTGTAGAGGCCAGAAAAAACATGATGTCCACGGTCAATATGGATCAGGTCATCGAATTTAATGTTTCACTTAGAGAATCTCTATTACCTAGACAGGAGGAACTTCGATTATATGTCGATGATGCATTTGTTCTATATGAGCACAACCGAGTCAATCACAATGGCTATTGGTTCGGCGAAGTTTCGGATAAATTGCTCATCACTTCCTTCAATACAAACTCAGGAGTCATTCATGCACTGACATTGAATACATTCATTTGTGCTACACTCATGGAGTTGATGTATAAAGATAGAATATTTGATCCGAGCGAAATTTTATCTTCTCTTTCTACAAGAATTCAAAACAGGTTTTTTGGAAAAAAATACGATGAGAATATCTGCTCAGTAGATATTGCTCTGCTGGTTTATGACAAGCAGGATGAGTCATTGTTGTTTGGAGGGGCGAATCATAATTTGTATTCTTTCAGTAAGAATGGAGAATTCAAAACCCTTTCTGGAAATATTTCCCCTCTCATTCCAGGAGTAGAACCAGAAGTGAAGGTGTTACAGTTTGATACTTTTGAAGTTTCTGAATTGTACTTTATTTCTAATAATGTGATTGATGATAGCACTAAGAAATCTGAAAGCAATTCAGCATTATTGAGTACTCAGCTGCTTCTTGAAGAATTACACAAGTTTCCGATGATAATGCAGGCAAAATTGCTTCATGAGTACAAATACAAAAGTTTAGTTGGTGTACGCTTTTAGGTGGAATTACTTTCAGAAATATAATTTGATGAATAAATAAGATGGCGATAGGCAATAATTTAAAAAAGGGAAATAAAAGCGAACCTTCAAAAAAGAAGGGTGTCATTGCTGAAAAAAAGGTAGAAAGCCCATCAGTAGAAAAAAAAGTAACCAAAGAGGCCTCTAAATCTGTATCGCAGGGTACTAAAGAGGTGAAAAAAGATACAACTCAATCATTGAATAAATTAAATCATGAATTGGAAAAATCTCAGCAAGTAGAGGAGAATAGCAGAATGCTGGTAGTATTCCCAGTCGGAAAAGAGGAATATGCATTTGAGATTAGCCAAATCAAAGAAGTAGTACCTGTACCGCCGATTTCTCCAGTTCCTCAGACGGGAGCGTACATCTTAGGCGTGGCCAATGTAAGAGGAAATGTGTTGGCTGTGGTAGACTTAGCAAGAAAATTTGGTCTGAAAAAAGGTCAGGATGAAGACCATATCAAATATGTGGTTGTGATCAAAAGTGAGGATGTAAAAGTCGCTGTGGCTTCTAGCCAGGTACCGGAGACTCTTATGATCAGGGAAAGTCAAATAGACAGCACAGCCGATGTGATGAGAAAAACCAATAGTGAACAGGGTTTTATCAATGGAGTAGTAAAAAAGGATAATAGAATGATAATTCTCATTGACATTTTAGAAATGGTCAAAGAGAGTCAAGAGTGATACGAAGCAAAAACGCATGAGCAAACTGAGAAAACTAAAAATTAGGCAGAAAATGATGCTATATATTATGGGGGCTACAGCACTCTTATATATCGTCATTTTTAGTTATGTCGGGTTCAAGTTAAAGGACGAATCATTAAAGGAGTCTATCAAATTGGCAGACTCGTATGCCATTCAAAAGTCCAACAACATTAACGCTCGAATGCAAGAAGATTTATCTATCACAAGGTCTATGGCTGTCATTTTAAGTGACTATGCTGATTTACCCGCTGATACCAGATATGAAATGCAAAAGTCATTAATGACAAGTATTCTAAAAAAATATAAATCGTATGATGCGATTTGGATGAGTTGGGAGTTAAGTGCCATTGATCCTGATTGGATATTGCCATATGGTAGACGGAGAATTACGTATTTCAGAAATGGAGATCAAATTGGCGAGACCATTGAAACAATTGATACAGATGGAAAAGATTTGACAGGTGACTATTATCGAATGAAAGCCAATCTCAACGAAGAAATGGCAGAGCCATATTTGAGCCTAGATTATGAAGATGAATCCTCAAATGGATACCTGATTACCTCGCCATGTGTGCCTATTATGAAAGGGAATAAGTTTATAGGGCTGATTGGTACGGATTATTCGATTTCGAATTATTCAGAAATAATTGATGATTCGAAGTACGAACATGGTTCTTCATTTTTGGTAGCAAACAGCGGCATGATAGCCACTAATGACAATAAAGAAATGGCAGTGGGTTCTGTTTCAGACCTGACTTATTATAATGAAGAATTCAATGTGTTGAAAAACATCGCCGAAGGAAAATTTACTTCCTACATCACCTATGATGAGAAAATGACAGAAGACATCTATGTGTCTTTTGCTCCTATAGCCTTGAATAGAGCTTCCTTGCCTTGGTCAGTTGGAACCGTATTGCCGCTAAGTGGTATAAGCAATACTTTTTCAATTGCATTTAGTTTTTTGATTTCAGCCGGAATTGTTGGTTTCTTTCTCATGAGTTTCATTATTTGGAAAATATCAGGGCGATTTACCAATAGGATCAAAGCGACCAATGACGCAATGAAAGAACTGTCTCATGGCAACCTAGATCGTTCGCTATTGCTCAATATTGAAACTGGAGATGAGATTGGAGAAATGCAAGGTTCTCTCAATGAATTGGTGTCCCAATTAAGTTATAAAGCTGAATTCTCTCGAGAAATTGGAGAAGGTAATTTGAATGCATCTTTTGAGGTATCTAGTGAACAAGATGTTCTGGGAATTTCCTTGATGAAAATGAGAGATAATCTTCAAACCGTCATCAATGAAACCAATGGTGTAATTAGAGATGCGGCTGAAGATGGAAATTTCAACTCCAGAGTTGAAGAAGAAGGAAAAACAGGCGCTTGGTATGAGCTTAGTGCTTCTATAAACAATTTGTTGGGCTCGTTTGTAGCTCCATTGATTGTCCTCAACAGAATCATCAAGGCTATGGCTGATGGCGACCTCACTAAGCGATATACGGATGATGTAAAAGGTGAAATTAAAGAAATGGCCGACAACTTTAATTTGGCTTTAGATAATGTGGATGGGCTTTTGCATCAAATTTCTAAAAGCACAGGAGTTGTAGATGAGGCATCTACGGAGATGAAAGTGACTACAGAAGAGATGAGGACTAACACTTCTGAGATAGCATCTGCTATTGCAGAAATGAGTAACGGTGCTCAAAATCAAGTGTCAAAAGTAGATGAATCATCCACGTTAATTGAAGGAATTTTGAGTTCCTCAAATGAAATGGCTTCGAAAGCAGAAACCATTAACCTTGCGGCGAAAAATGTAGCAGAGCGAAGTAACAAAGGGTTAGAAATGATGAACAAAGTAGTGTTCAATATGGATGACATTTCTGAGTATTCAACCAAAACTCAGGATTCCATAAAAGTACTCACCGAAAGATCAAAGGAAATAACCAGAGTGCTCGGAGTAATCACGGAAATTGCTTCCCAAACAAACCTATTGGCATTGAATGCTGCCATTGAGGCCGCTCAAGCGGGAGATGCTGGCCGTGGATTCGCAGTAGTAGCCGAAGAAATTAGAAAATTAGCAGAAGACTCAAGAACGTCTGCTAAGGAAATTGAATTATTGGTTAGTGGTGTTCAAAAAGACACTAAAGGGGCAGCTGACATAATTGAAATTATGAATGCGAGTGTGAAAAATGGAAGTGAAGCTTCGAGTGAAGCTTCAGATGTTTTTAAACAAATACTTGATTCAGCATCAGAGAATTTGAATTATTCTGAAGAGATCCTAAACGACACCAAATTGCAGATCGGAGATATCAATGAAGTGGTTTCACTTACCGAGTCAATTGTAGTAATTGCCGAAGAAACTGCAGCAGGAACTGAGCAGGTGGCCAGTTCGGCAACTGAGCTTTCTTCGGGTATGGAATCGTTTAATGACAAAACACAAAGCTTGGCTATGGTAGCTGAAAGCCTCAAAGATGGAGTGAGTATGGTTAAACTGTCTGGAACAGCAAATGATAATACTGCGATATTCAGAATGCGTGAAGCATTTGAACGCGAGAAAATGCTCTTGGATGCTCTGTTAGACTACATGCCAGACACTATATATTTCAAAGATCTGGAAAGTAAATTTCTAAGAAATAGCACATCCCATGTCAAGCAATTAGGAGCGGACTCCAATCAAGATTTAATAGGGAAAAGTGATTTTGATTTCTTTGGTGAACATGCTCAACGCGCTTATGATGATGAAATGCGCATAATAAGTACAGGAGAGCCTTTGCTCAACATAGAAGAAAAAGTAGACCGGCAAGATGGTACTACTATATATGTATCCACAACTAAATTACCGCTGAAGGATTTGGACGGAAAAATCATAGGTACTTATGGGATCACAAGAGACATAACAGAAATCAAATTGGCCTCAAAACGAGAAAGTGAGGTTCGTCAGCAGCAGATTCAAGGTCATTTGAACATGATCAAGAAGCAGAATGAACTTTTCGGTGATATATTAAACTTAGTTGACTATAAGATTGCACTAAAAGACCCTAATGGTGTGATCTATCTAGTAAATGATGCTGTGGCTAAGGATTTTGGATGTCCACCTTCTGAAATAATCGGCAAAAGTGATTTTGATTTTTACGACAGAGAATTTGCAGAAAAAATTAAGGAAAAAGAGGAGCAGTTAGTTGCTGCAAGAGAACCAGTTATAAGTCTTGAAAAAGTAAAATTTCAGAGTAATTTCAAGTACTGGTTAATAAGAAAAGAGCCAATTCTGATCCCTGAATTTGAGGACTGGGGATTGTTGGTAATTCAAAATGAAATTGAAGAAGATAAAGTTAATGATACTTACCTGACAAGTTTAAAGGAGAAGTATCCGATGATTGTCATAGACATATGATAGACAAAAACTTTGAGTAAGATTAAAGAAAAATTATGATCAATAATATCACTGTTAGGAAAAAGATGATGTTTTTCATCTTGGGGATTACTGTAATAATCTATTTGATGACGCTCGGATATATCGGATTTAGTTTAAGGGTAAAAGCTATTGATGAAGCTGAGCTTTTGGCGGATACTTACGCCTCAACTAAAGCGAATGAAATAAAAGCTAGTCTAAATGAAGATTTAGCTATTTCTCGATCAATGGCTCACATACTTGAAAGATTCGTTGATTATCCGAGAGAAGAACGGGATAGTATCAGAAAGGAACTAATGATAGGAGTCCTACTAGACAATCCAAAGTATGATGCAGTCTTCATGAGTTGGGAACTTAGCGCGATAGATCCTACCTGGAATTTACCTTATGGCAGAGAGAGACAAAATTTCTACATAAGAGATGGGAAGATTCAATCATCATCTGAAATTGCCAATGCTCAAGGGGATGATATAGGCAGTGTATATCATGGGCTCAAAGTGAACAAAAAGGAGGAATTATCTGAGCCTTATATGTATGCAGACTATGACTACAGTAAGGTCAATAGAGATTCGATTTTGGGTACTTCCACAGTGCTTCCGCTGCTTGCAGGAGATGTATTCTTGGGGTGTATTGGTGCCGATCTGTCCCTAAACGATTTTCAATCAATGTCAGAAATTGAATTCTATAATGATGGTTTTGCTTTTTTAGTATCGGCTGGAGGGAGCATTATAGCTCATCAGGACACGACATTATTCAACTCTTCATTATATGATTTAAGTTTTGTGAAGGATTTAACATTCGACTTGAAAGATTCTGTTGCTAGAGGTGAAAGCTTTTCATTTACGGTATTTGATGATGGTATAGGAGAGGATGCTTATGTGTCATTTTCTCCAATTAGATTGGGAAAAACAGATCAAACTTGGTGGGCAGCGACTATGGTTCCAGTTTCGGAAATCACAGCCTCATTTAATCGTACTTTGATCATCACTACAATTGTAGGTTTGGCAGGCTTGGCGGTGTTATTTGTTATCATACTAAGGATATCTAATCACATTACTTCATCGATAGAAATGTCAAATGATTTACTAAAGGATTTGGCAAAAGGAAACATAAATTCCAGCAGAAAATTGATCGTAAAATCTAGTGATGAGTTGGGCGAAATGGCGGATTCAGTGAATGTTTTGATGGATGAATTAAGCAAGAAAACTGCTTTTTCAAAGCACATAGGTGAAGGCAACTTGGATACTATTTTTCAGGTAGCCAGTGAGCAAGATATATTAGGGCATTCATTGATAGTGATGCGAGACAATCTAAAGAATGTTTTAGATGATGTAAAAGAAGTAGCCGAACAGGCTGGGGCAGAAGGTAACCTCAGTGCCCGAATTGAGACAGAAGGAAAACAAGGAGGATGGAAAGATGTTAGTGAATCTGTAAACAACCTTCTAGAGTCTGTTTCAACTCCGGTCATGGCAGTGAATTCCATCGTAAATTCTATGGCCGAAGGTGATTTGACGGAAAGATTCAGAGCGCATGCAAATGGAGATATGGCGCGACTTTCTGGTAACCTAAACAAAGCACTAGACAGTTTGACAGATTTGCTTTTAAACATCTCTAAAAACGCCAATTTTGTAGATGAGTCGTCTGCCGAAATGAGTGTGGTCAGCGAAGAAATGAATACCAATACGAGAGAAATTGCATCAGCCATTTCGGAAATGAGCAATGGTGCCCAAACTCAAGTGAGCAAAGTTGACGAATCATCTAATTTGGTAGAAGGTATTTTGAAATCGTCAAACGAAATGGGTGAACGAGCTGAAACCATCAACGAAGCGGCTAAACTCGGTGTGGCGAGTAGTGAGAAAGGCATGGACATGGTGAATAAGGTGGTGTTCAATATGGTCGATATATCTGAGTATTCTACGAAGACTCACCACTCCATTCAGGTGCTCACCGAGCGTTCTGCAGAAATTACAAGAGTGTTGAGTGTGATCACGGAAATTGCCTCTCAAACGAATTTACTGGCATTGAATGCGGCCATCGAAGCAGCACAAGCAGGAGATGCAGGTCGTGGATTTGCTGTTGTGGCGGAGGAAATCAGGAAGCTCGCTGAGGATTCAAGAAATTCGGCTAAAGAAATTGAAAAACTAGTTAATGATGTGCAAGCAGATACCACAGAAGCGGCTAAGGTGATTGGTATTATGAGTGAGAGTGTGAAGAATGGGGAGCAAGCTTCTAAAGAAGCTTCAGAGGTATTCAAAGAAATTTCTGACACATCGGACAGAACTTTCCGACACTCACAAGAAATATTGGAGGCGACCAAATTGCAGGTCAAGGATATTAATGCTGTAGTTGCTATTACAGAAAATGTAGTAGTGATAGCAGAAGAAACAGCTGCAGGTACAGAGCAGGTGGCTAGTTCAGCTACTGAGTTGTCCTCGGGCATGATGGGCTATACAGAAAAATCACAGCAGTTGGCCAAGGTAGCGGAAGATTTGAAAAGTGGCATAAGCAAGTTTTTACTAACCCAAGAAAGTGATACTAAATCAGCTGATTAGATGACTAAAATAATTGCAATAGTGAACCAAAAAGGAGGAACAGGTAAGACCACTACAACTGTGAATCTGGGCTGTGCTTTAGCTAAAAAAGGCAAGAAAGTTTTGTTGGTCGATTTGGACGCACAAGGCAATCTGAGCTATTCACTGGGTATATTAGAAATAGAAAAGTCCATTGGACAAGTCATTTTAGGAGAGGTGAATATTGAAGATATTTTGGTATCTACGGAAGGGTTGGATATCGCACCCGCCGAAATCGATCTGGCCGATGTGGAAATCAACATCGCTGGTGAATTGGCAAGAGAATCAATTCTGAAAAAAGTTTTGGAGCAGGTTAAAGGCTATGACTATGTATTAATTGACTGCCCACCTTCACTGTCATTACTTACGATAAATGCGCTAAATGCAGCAAGTCGTGTGATTGTACCCCTGCAAATGGAAGTGTTAAGTCTTCAGGGATTGGATCAGATAATTACTACAATTAATCAGATCAAAGAGGTGCTCAATGAAGAATTACAGATCATGGGATTACTTCCTGTTATGGTAGATAGTAGAAGAAAATTGAGTAGAGAAATCTACGAGCACATAGAGGAGAACTATAAATTCAAAATTTTTAATTCTAGAATTAGAACGAATGTGAGGGCAAGTGAAGCACCTTCTTTTGGAGAAAGCTTAATTAGTTATGCTCCGACTTCTAATGGAGCAAAGGACTACATGGCTTTTGCAGACGAAATATTAAAAGCTAAATAAGATAAAATTTCAGAGTCGATGGCTTTAGGAAAGAACATAAAGAAAGATAAATTGATCCCTTCTAAATCGAAGAAGGAGGAGAAAACGGTGAAGGCTAAGAAAAAACCGGCAACAAAACCTGTCAAAAAAACGAAGCCAAAACCAAAAAAAGCAACGAGTAAGACGGTAAAATCTCCAGTTTTAGAAAAGAGAGTGAAGGAAGAGGTGATTTCCTCTACAGCTATAGAAAAAGTAGAGGAAAAGTCTGTGCAGTCAAAAGCCAAAAGGGTTCTTCCAGCGAATTTCCTGACGAAGGAGGAAATGGAGGAACGGAATAGACTGAAAGCCAAATACGATCAGGATATTCTGAAGTTGAGAGGCCGAAATGTACAATTGATAGTCTTCAAGCTCGGAGGTGAGCGTTATGCGTTAGAAATTGATAAAGTAAAGGAAATAGTACCAGCTCCAGAAGTGTCCAAATTACCACGCGCTCCCAAATTTATGAAAGGGGTGGCGAATATAAGAGGTACGGTTATGGTCATCATGGATCTTGAAGAAAAATTCGAATTGTTCAAATCTGAAGAAATTTCAGATAAAACGTTTGCATTAGTTATTAAAAACGATCGCTTCAAGGCTGGAATCTTAGTGAGTGAAGTGCCAACTACCCTCAAGGTACAAGGCGATATCATAGAGAGCTCATCTGGAATCATGAGTAATACTGTTTTAGATGAGACCTTCATTAAGGGATTAATCAAGCAAGAAGAAGGTATGATTATTTTGCTTGATATCATTGAGTTGATAGAAAGTGATGAAATAAGAGTAATAGCCGAGTCTGTGGAAGACGGCAATTAATATGAAAGACACGAGAGTACTCATAGCGGACGATTCAGGCTTTATGCGCCTTTTGATTTCAGATATTTTATCTGAAAATGAAGGTATGCAAGTAGTAGGTGCTGCTGTGGATGGAAAAGATGCGGTAGCCAAAGTGAAAGAGCTAAAACCTGATGTGCTTCTTTTGGACATGAATATGGGTGAATACGACGGTATTTATGCTGTCAAACGCATTATGAAGGAGTGTCCGTTGCCCATTTTAATTTTAAGTGCAGTGGGCAATACCAATCTACAACCGATTTTTGATGCGCTCCAGGAAGGTGCTGTGGATTACTTAAATAAACCTTCCAGAGGCAATGCCAAAATGCGTCTCATTGAGGCGGAACTTATTCAGAAAATTAGGAGTGTAACTCGGGCCAAACCAATGGCCGTGAAGCCTAATAGTAAAAACACGAATCAGCACACTTTTGATGAAAAAAGTAAATATGATTTAATAGTCATTGGCGCTTCAACAGGAGGACCCAGTGCCCTAGAAGAAGTTATTGTTTCATTGCCTTCCAATTTGAACGTACCCGTGGTGATTGGTCAGCACATGCCTACCAATTTTATAGCCCCATTCGTAAAGAGACTCAACAAATTGAGTCCGCTCAATGTGGTGGTGGGTACCAAAGGGATGGAACCAACAGCAGGCACAGTAATCATAGCACCAGGTACTGGCAATATGGTTTTGGTAACAAAAGGAAAAAAGGTGAAGCTAGATTTTACCGATCAGCAATATAAAGAATACAACAATCCATCGATCAACTCAATCATGTTGTCAGCGGCAAAAGTGTATGGCGCTAAAACTTTAGGAGCGATATTGACGGGAATGGGAAAAGATGGAGTAGAAGGAATGAAGGCCATAAAAGAGGCAGGAGGTTACACAATTGCGCAAAATGAAAGGTCGAGCATTATTTATGGAATGCCAAAGGCTGCGGTGCAATGTGGTGCAATTGACAAGTCAATTGATATTAAAGAAATAGGAAGTTTTATAGTCAATAGTTTATAAAATAGGAAAAAGTTGAAATCCAAAGAAGAAGAATATAAAGAGCTCTTTCATTCGGAAGCACTTGAGAATTTCGAGGAACTAAACCGTCTGTTTACTGATCTGGAAAATGATCACACAGATTTCAATGCAATCAATTCGATATTTCGAATTGTGCATACCCTCAAGGGTAATGCCATGGGGATGGGATTTGATGACATTGCTGCACTAACGCACGTGATGGAAGATGTAATGGGCACAGTTCAGCAAGGTAACATGACGCTCAACAAAGACCTTTTTGACAGCTTATTTAAAGCCAATGATAAATTGGGTGCGCTGATAGATGCTTTGAAAAGCGGAGAGAGAGTTTCCTATCTAGGCATTAAAACAAAGCTATTTGTATTGTTGGAGAAACACTCAAAGGCCACAGAGTTAAAGTTGCAAACACAGCCCAATGAGCCGTCTAGTGAGTCAATTACTGATGCTAAGCCTCAAGTGGAGGATAAGGAGCAATCCAATGTAGAAGAGGAAGTTCAAGATGAGGTTTTGGTACCTACTGGCGACATGAGTAATACTACTCAGGCTGTGAAGTCCGAAATTACATTTACAGATGTCATTCAGATACCTGTCAAAAAGATGGATGAGCTGATGACTATGGTTGGTCAATTGATTATCGAAAGGGACAGGCTGATCACTTTGAATAGCGTGGATGGCAAACGAACATCAGAATTTGAAGGATTGCAGCGGATCACTTCAGATCTACAATATGGTGTGATGAATGCCCGAATGGTAACGGTCGGTTTTTTATTCAATAAGTTTCATCGAATTGTACGTGATGTCGCCTCCATAGAAAACAAAAATGTGAGCTTAGTTCTTCAGGGGACAGAGTGTGAGATTGACAGAAATATCCTTAAAATCATGAGTGACGCCATGATTCACTTGGTAAGGAATGCAGTAAGCCATGGCATTGAAAAAAGCGAAGACAGAAGAGCAAAGGGTAAACCGGATAAAGGAACCATTATACTTAGCGCACATTATGAGAAGGATAATGTAGTGATCGAAGTGGCAGACGATGGAAATGGAATCGATGCCAGTGTCATCCGTAGAAAGATTGTTGAAAAAGGCTTGGCTAGTAAAGAACTTGCACAGCAACTTTCAGATCAAGAGGTGATCATGTACATATTTGAACCTGGTTTTTCTAATGCCGAAAAAATCACAGAAATATCAGGTCGAGGCGTAGGTATGGATGTGGTGAAAAAAGCTGCTGAATCCATTGGAGGTCAGATCAATGTAGAAACGGAGGTTGGTATGGGCTCCACCATAAAACTGAATCTCCCATCTTCCATGGCTCTAAAAGGAGCATTGTTGTTCGAGCTGGAAGAGCAAGAATATGCAGTAGCCTTGTCGTATACTGAGGCAGTGATCTCCTTGTCTAAAAGTGAGATTCATAGAATTACAGATGGGCTTATGGCTCAATACTTGGATCAAACCATTCCGATCATATTCTTGAAGGATATTGTTTCGCTTGAGAAACTGGCCGATTGTCAGAAGGAGGGCGTACTTCATCAATCTTTTGAGGCATTGGAAGAAGATGCTAGACTAGATGTAATTGTACTTTCTTATGCAGGCAAATTACTTGGAGTAGTTGTAGATCGTTTACTCCAACAAAAGGAAATTATAGAAAAATCAATGGTTCGCCCATTGGAAAAAACGAAATTATTGAGTGGTACCACCATCTTAGGTAATGGTAAGGTATGTTTAGTAATTGATGTGACGACCATCTCAGATTTGATGTTCAAAACATTAGCTCAAAAAACAGTAGAAACTGAAAATCAGATATAAACTCATTGACCATGTTTAATAATTTAACAGAGAGGGAAAACAGCGCTACCGAGAAAATACTCAAGTTTGGACTGTCAAAAGCAGCACAAGCTTTTAAAAGTATTTTGAACTCCGAAGCCACCTTAGTAGGTATATCATCTAGTTTGGATCGAATAGATGATGTGCCAAAGTATTGTACAAAATCTGATGGTAAAACGCACCTGTTGAAGACGGAATTGGTAGGTGATCTCAAGGGTTTCTGTCATCTCATTTTTTCGGAACACGAAGTTCAGAAAATTCAAAATGCTGGTTTGCCAGAGGAAGTGCTGATGAATAACAATCCAGAAACAAGGTTGATGAAATTAGAGTTTTTAACGGAGATTGATAACATGGTAGCAGGTTCTGTTGTCACTCAATTAGCCAACTTTCTTGATCTAGAAATTTATGGTAATGTACCTTCACTACATGTCATGCAAGCAGGGGAAGTAAATAAGTATATTAAAGCAGAGTCTGCGGTCTATGATTCTGCTGTAGAATTCAGAGCAAATTTTAGCATACCCGAATTGGGTGTTGAGCCAGAGTTTGTTTGGTTGCTTCAAGAAAATTTCCTATCTAAGATTAAGGAAAAAGCAGAAAATGTATTAGCCAAAGAATTAACTTAATCAATGGGTAAATGATAGGTAAACCAAAACAAACGTGATAGATAGTATATCAGATGAAGAACTAGATGCGTTGATGCAGGCCTTGAAAAATAGGTACGGGCTAGATTTCACCAATTATGAAAAGAAGTCTCTGAAGAGGAGTATTGTGCGTCTCATGATGAAACACAAAATGGGTTCAATGCTCGAATTGTGGGCAAAAATCATCAAAGACAAAGAATTTTTCGAACGTGGGATCGATGACTTATTGGTAAACCTGACGGAGCTTTTTAGAAACCCAGATGCCTGGATAGTGATCAAAGAAAAGATTCTAGATCATTATAAAGCTAAGCCAAGGCTTAATGTCTGGCATGCGGGATGTTCGACGGGTGAAGAAGTTTATACCATGGCCATTGTATTAGAGGAAAAGGGTCTGTTGCAAAAGACAAAAGCGCTGGCCACAGACCTTAGTGATAGAGCCTTGAAAAAAGCAAAAGCCGGTGATTATTCACTAATCATTCTGGAGCAATACCTGAAACCGTTCCTATCTTTTTACCCGAATAAAAAGATGGCTGACTTTTTCAATTTTAATGAGTTTCATGCCACCATAAAACCAGCCTATAAAAGCCATGTGACCTTTGAACGACATAACCTCGTCCATGATGGCATGGTCACCAAACACGATATTATTTTTTGTCGAAATGTCATGATTTATTTCGATGAAAAACTCAAAATTCAAGTACTCGAATTATTTCACAAAAGCCTGAATGACGAAGGTTTTTTAGTGATTGGCTATTATGATATCATGCCAGATTCTGGTAAAGCATTGTTCGAAGTATTTGATGTGAAAACAAGAATTTATAAAAAGAAGAAAATTTAATAACACGCAGATGAGCAAGAAAGTATTAATAGTAGACGACTCCATGTACATGCGTACATTGATCAAGGATACGTTGAAATCTGAAGGATATGAAATCGTAGGAGAAGCACCAAATGGTGAGGCCGCGATAGATTTGGCAATGGAATTGTCTCCAGATTTGATCACATTGGATAACATCCTTCCGGATATGATCGGAACGGATATTCTAAAAGTGTTTAAGGATCAGGGAATCGCTTCTAAAGTCATCATGGTGAGCGCTGTCGGTCAGCAATCAGTGATCAACGAAGGTATTGAGTTGGGTGCTTCAGAATACATTGTCAAGCCATTCACTTCAGAAGATTTGTTGGCTGTTGTCAATCGAGTCATGTAGCTACTGGCTCTTTTAGTGAAAGAGAATATCGTATCCGTCAGTTTCCAACTGATGGTACTTCGATTTGTTGAATTGATAATGAAAAGCTCCCTTTTTTGAGGTAGTCTTATCTTTTGTGTCCAATTTTTCAAGTAGGCCAGTTGCTAATATTTTCTTTCGGAAATTTCTGTCATCTATCTCTTTCTGATAGATTTCCTGATATAGCTTGAACAACTGAGGCAAAGTGAATTTTGGTGGAAGTAGATTGAACCCCACAGGTCTTCTCCGTGCATTGTCCTGAAGTTTAGCTAATGCGTCCGTTATCATTTGTGCATGATCTACGACCAAATCAGGAATATCGTGGAGCTCAAACCAAGCCGCCTCATGCCTTTCTACCAGCTCTTTTCTGTAGGACTGCAATTGTATAAGACTGTAATAGGCAATGGAAATTACGCGATCTCCCGGATCACGGTCCACACTGCTGTAACAGTGCAACTGCTCCAAAAAAACACTTTCTAATCCCGTAAATTCAGTGAGGATTCTAGAGGCAGCCACTACGGCAGACTCATTGGGCTGAACAAAACTACCTACCAGTGACCATTGTCCCGCAAAGGGTTCTACCTTCCTTTTGAATAAGAGGACCTTAAGCTTCTCTTCTTCACTATCAAATCCGAAAATTACATTATCTACAGCTACCAGTATGGGCTGGCCTTTTATATATGCAGTGGAACTTTGGTCGGACATTAGTTTTTGGTTTGAGTCCAAATTAACAGGATTATTCATAATTGTACATAATACGGTTGTAAATTAATTTATAAACGTTAAATTTACGTTTATAAAATTTGATACAAATGTCTCAAGATATAGAGGAGGTAAAAAGAATATTCATTGAGCGCTTTGGTAGCGAGCCGTTGGTAATTCGGGCACCAGGTAGAATCAATATCATTGGAGAACATACCGACTATAATGACGGATTTGTTTTGCCTGCGGCTATTGATCTTGCTGTATATCTGTTCATTCAAAAGAGTGATACTGATCGCTCAAAGCTCATGGCTTTGAACTTGGATGAGTCTTATTCTTTCTGCACGCAGGATGCACTTGTTCCTGTAAAACAAGACTGGGTTAATTTTTTTTTAGGTGTTATTGATCAATTCCAAATCGCAGGACATAATATAGAAGGGTTTAATTTGATGTTTACCAGCGACATCCCGATAGGTTCTGGCTTGTCTTCCTCTGCAGCTTTGGAATGTGGTTTTGGTCAGGCACTCAGTGAGTTGTTTGACCTTCAGGTCGATAAAGTGGAATTGGCAAAAATGGGACAAGCAGCCGAACATAAGTTTGCTGGAGTCAAATGTGGAATCATGGATCAGTTCGCTAGCTGCATGGGAAGACAAGATCATGTGGTGAAATTGGATTGTAGAAGCCTTGAATATGAATTCTATCCTGCAGATTTTAAGGATTATGAGTTGGTTTTGTTTGATTCTAATGTCAAACACAATCTGGCTGATTCTCAATACAACATCAGAAGATCACAGTGTGAAGAAGGAGTGAAGGTCATTCAATTTATTAATTCCAGTGTAGCATCTCTTCGAGATGCTACACTGGATGATTTAGCTCGAGCCCAATCAGAAATGGAAGAAGTAGTTTATCGAAGGTGCAAGTATGTAATAGAAGAAAATATAAGAGTACAGGCCGTATGCAAAGCCCTTCAATGTGGTAATATTGAGGAAGTAGGAAATCTCTTGCTGGAGACACATAAAGGATTGAGAGACGACTATGAAGTGAGCTGCAAGGAATTGGATACACTTATAGAAATAGCTTCGGCACGTGATGGGCACATCGGAGGCCGAATGATGGGCGGCGGTTTTGGTGGTTGCACGATCAACTTAATAGAAAAACGAAAAGTAAATGATGTAATCACTGAAGTCACTAAACGATACCATGAAATATTGGGAATAGAAACTAAAGTTTATCGTGTAGCGATTGCAAATGGAGTAGGACGGTATAATTAAAAAGCCAAATGGAATTTAACGCAAATGATCATTCGCATAGACGATTGAATATATTGACTGGCGAATGGGTACAAGTATCTCCTCATCGATCTAAACGCCCCTGGCAGGGACAAGTAGAGAAATTGTCCATGGATCGACGACCAGCGTATGATGACAAATGTTATTTGTGCCCGACCAACGAAAGAATCGGGGGTGAACAAAATCCAGATTATAAGGATGTGTATGCTTTCACCAATGATTTTGCAGCTTTGCAATCAGACATTCCATCGGGCGGTGAAGAAAATGGATTGCTTCAATCCAAAAGCGAGCGAGGATTGTGCAAAGTCATTTGTTTCTCACCTCGCCATGATTTGACCATTCCTGAAATGGATACAGATCAAATCAAACTGGTCGTGGATTTGTGGGTAGATCAGTGCCAAGAGATTGGTGCTTTAGATTTTATCAACCACATTCAAATTTTCGAAAATAAAGGTGCTGTGATGGGCTGTTCTAATCCCCATCCTCACGGTCAAATCTGGGCGCAGGAGACGGTACCTGTGGAGCCTGCTAAAAAGCAATCGAGACAATGGGCGCATTATGAAAAAACAGGGAGTAACCTTTTATTGGACTATTTATCACAAGAGCTTAAACAGCAAGATAGAATCATATTTGAAAATGATCACATGGCAGTTTTAGTGCCATTTTGGGCGGTGTGGCCTTACGAAGCTATGATCGTTCCTAAACAGAAAATGGCACGCATTACTGAAATGAATCAGGAAGAAAGATTCGCTCTTGCAGAAGCCTATCGTTATCTGACCATCAAGTATGATAATTTGTTCGAAACTTCATTTCCTTATTCAGCAGGGATCCATCAAGCACCCTACGACGGCGATTCGCATGAAGAGTGGCAGTGGCATATGACGTTTTATCCTCCATTGTTGCGATCCGCCACCGTTAAAAAGTTTATGGTGGGATACGAAATGTTAGGCAACCCGCAGAGAGATATCACGCCAGAATTTGCGGCAAACCAGATCAACAAGCAGTCTGAAATCCACTATTTAAACAAATAGGAATCAGTTAATTCTGGTGATTTTCAATATAGAAACAGGTTCAACGAAGTACTGATCCAATTCTTCCTGCCTTTGAATTTCCTTGACAACTTCCATTCCTTGGGTCACCTGACCAAAAGCGGCAAAACCATATCCATCGGGATTTCTGGCACCCCCGAAGTCGAGCGAAGGCTGCGAGCCAATACATATAAAAAAGCTACAAGTAGCAGAATTGGGTTGGTCTCGCGCCATGGATAAGGTGCCATTTTGATGCGAGAGGCCTGTTTTTTCAGTGGTTTCAATTTTAATCGGAGCCATTTCTTCTTCTTCCGGCATATCACCACCTTGGATCACTTCTATTTGGATTTTTCTTTCTGCCTCGTTGGCAGGTGTACATGCTCTAAAAAAGCTAGAATTGGTGTATAAACCAGCATCTACATAACTTAGAAAGTTAGCAACAGTCACTGGTGCCTTTTCTGGATATAGTTCAATTTCAATATCCCCCATAGAGGTTTCTATTTTACAATGAATGGTCTTTTCCGAACATTGAAAAAATAAGAGGGTTATTAGACCTGCGAGAATGGAATGGCGCATAAGAATAAAGATTAATGATTGAATTTATCTATTGAAAAGATAGGTATAAAATTTACTTGTTTTAACGTCAGCGATTAAATTGCTCAGTAATTATCCTAATTAATCTTTATATTCAATTCTAGAATCCAACTTCTGAACTTTGAGCGAAATATTCATTAGCTATATCCCGGAAGACAAACGCAGAGCCAGACAACTTGCTGAAGTGCTCGATGAGTTTGGCTGGTCTGTTTGGTGGGAATCCGCAATTGCTGATGATGAGCATTTCGATGCTCAGATCCAATCCGCATTGAAAAAGGCCCATTGTATCGTTGTACTTTGGTCACCTGGCGCCGTGGGTAATGCTACTATTTTGGAGCAATCTCAACTTGGACTCAAGAAAAAAAATCTGGTGTCTCTTGTTTACGATGACGTTCACAATCATCAAACGCTTCCTATATCAGAGTATACCAATCTTTCACATTGGAAAGGAGACGCAGCCGACAAAGGCATTCGTATTTTATTGGGCGATATTTATGATCTGATCGGTCACCCTCCCAAACGGACTACTGAGCGTTTATTTAGGAATTTGGTGACCTTTGTGTCTTTGATGCTGGTCGTGGTTTGGACTACATTTATTCTGTCTATTCAGCATAGAAATAAAACGCAGGAAGCTCGGGACTGGGGAGAATATTTGACAGCAAACGAAAGTATGGGCTATCAAGAATACCTTCAACTTTACCCAGAAGGCAAGTTCATTCGTACGGCTAAATTCAAAATAGACAGTTTGCATGAAGCGGAAAGCTGGGAGAAAGCTCTGATTGCCAATTCTGTGGAAGTATTGGAAGCTTATATTCAAGAAAACCCTAAAGGTTCTTATAAAGATGCTGCCTTTGCTCGAATTGCAGAGTTGAAAGACGAGTCTGCCTGGCAGGAGGCTACAGAAGAAAATACCGTAGTGAGTTACAAGGTCTATCTCAGACTTTCACCCAATGGCAAGTTTGCCAACGAGGCCGAACGAATCATTGCGGAAAGGACAAAACCCAAGGCAGTAGCCAAAGCCAGACCTGTAGAAAAAACTTATTTGCTTGAAACCTTTTCTGCACCCAAACCAGTGCTCAGTGTGGCAGTAGCGCCTAATGGACGTAGAATTCTGACCAAAGGCTGGGACAATACTGCCTGGCTCTGGGATCTGCAAGGCAACTTGATCGAGGAACTCAAAGGGCATACCGATTGGTTGACTTCAGTCGCTTTTTCACCCAACGGCAATCGAATGGCGACTGGCTCATGGGATAAAACAGCAAAACTCTATGATGTAAATGGACGAATGATTGGTGAGTTTAATGGCCACACTTTTCATGTGAGTGATGTCGCTTTTTCTCCTGACGGAGAATACCTGGCTACGGCTTCTTTCGACAAAACAGCACGGCTGTACAAGCTAGATGGAACCTTCGTGCAATCCTTTGAGGGACACAAGGAATGGATCAATGCAGTGGCATTCTCTCCAGATGGCAAGTACATTCTCACAGCATCCAACGACCATACCGCCCGCATGTGGGATTTGAAAGGTAATATGGTGGCGGAGTTTTCAGGACATATTCATTGGGTGACTTCTGTCGCTTTCTCCCCAGATGGCAAGTTCATCATCACGGGATCGAAAGATAAGACTGCCAGAATCTGGCGACTGAAAGACCGTAAAAACAAAAAACTAATCGCACACACCAAACCAGTCAATGCTGTAGCTTTTTCTCCTGATGGCAAAAAAGTGGTCACGGCATCAGCAGATCACACCGCTATCCTATGGACACTCAACGGCAAAGAACTTCGTCGCTACACCAAACACAAAGGTCAAATCAACGATGTTGCCTTTACTCCAGATGGACGAAAAATCCTGACAGGGTCTAGTGATCGTACAGCGAAATTATGGGAGGTAGAGTGATACTTGACTGAATTAATTATTCATGTGGTTTATCTTAAAAACAACTAGGGGATACTTATAGGAACGAGTTCTGTGATTGAATCCAAATGATTATTACCGATCCCTCAGCCGATACATAAACTTCAAACCACTCCAGTCCGAGTCTATGGCAGCAACTTTCACGTCGACTAAGCCGGCATCTAGCATATAGTCACGGATGTGGTTTTCTCTGAACGGGGAGGGCAGTTCGGAAGACAGCTTGACCCAACTGACCCATATCGAACCATTTTTCTTGAGAAAGTGGATTTGTTTAGCAGCTACTTTCAGATCATTTTCTTCCCGACAAAAGACATGGATGAAGTCCAAAGATTCTGATTCTGGGTGATTTACTTGTTCGACTAGTTCGGGCCAGTCAGAAAATAAGCCATGGTAGTGATCGGGTGCATTGACGAGTAAAACCTTGAATGCGGATTTAATGCCAAGCTTCTTGGCCAGTGGTGTGGAAGAGTATCCAGCAGTCATTATTGATTGGAAGAGTGAATCTTAAAGATAATAAGAAATTCATTGAGGTTGGCAGTAGATTCCACCGATATATCACATTATTGTCCTTAAAATCCTCGATATTTAAAGCTGGAAAACGGAATTCAAAAAGTGTGTTTCTTTTTCTTACCCCACTCCAAAACTTCTAGTTCTAATTTTCTTATTAATTAAACGAATCGAATTTATGAATTTAGAATCGAAGTATTCCTATGTCCTTATAGTGTTAATTACTTTTTTGATAGGGATGGGTTGCGAACCAAAGCAAAGCACCAATCTCGCAGCTCATACACTTATTCCTCATCCAGCGGAAATCGTGGCCACGGGCGAAAGATTTCTGTTAGCTTCAACTTTTACTGTTCAAATAGCAGATGAGTCTTTGCAAAACCTGGCTGATTACCTTATAGGTGAAAAGTCATTATTTAAAATGGTAGACTCTCAAGATGCTGATCTATTGCTGACTTTGAATGCCAATGACCAAAAATTAGGTGAGGAAGGCTATGAGCTTGAAATTACCAAAAGTCAAATTAGTATTTCGGCGAATCAGCCACAAGGGATATTCTATGGACTGCAGACATTGATGCAGCTGATGCCTTTGTCAGGGGATGAATCTGTAGAACTGCCAACGGGTACAATCAGAGACTACCCGCGGTATGCTTATCGAGGATCTATGTTGGATGTATCTAGGCACTTCTTTGGAGTCGATGATGTGAAGCGCTATATCGATTTTATAGCTGCCTATAAGATGAATATTTTGCACCTGCATCTCACTGATGATCAGGGTTGGCGAATTGAGATTAAATCTAAACCCAACTTGACTGCTATGGGTGCATCTACAGAAGTTGGAGGAGGGCCGGGTGGTTTTTATACACAAATGCAGTATCTGGAGATGGTACAGTATGCAGCGGATCGATTCATTACCATTATTCCTGAAATTGATATCCCTGGGCACACACAGGCGGCTTTGGCTTCGTATCCAGAACTCAACTGTGATGGTAAGGCAGGAAAGTTGTACACGGGGACTAAAGTTGGTTTTAGCACACTTTGTACAGATAGCGAAGCAACTTACCAATTTGTAGACGTCGTGATCCAGGAATTGGCAGCGATCACTCCTGGTCCTTACATTCACATTGGCGGTGATGAGTCGCATGCGACTAAAAAAGAGGACTACATCTACTTCATCAATCGGGTGCAGAAAATTGTAAGTAAATATGATAAGATATTGATAGGGTGGGATGAAGTCGCTCAAGGCGAAATTGATAATGAATCCATGGTGCAGCAATGGAATAGCGCTAGTAATGCTACCCTCGCTGCAGAAAAAGGCAATAAAATCATTCTGTCACCAGCGAAACTGGCTTATATGGATATGAAATATGACAGTACGAGCCGTATTGGTTATGACTGGGCGGCTTTGATTGAAGTGGATCAAGCTTACAATTGGAATCCAGATACGATCAACGAGACCGTATCTCCACAATTGATCTATGGTATAGAAGCTCCTCTTTGGACGGAGACGGTAGAAAACATGAAGGATATTGAATACTTGGTATTTCCCCGACTTCTGGGCTACGCTGAAATAGGCTGGTCGCCACAGTCAGTCAGGAAGTGGGGAGATTATCGTACACGACTGGCTACTTATGGTTCTCGATTTGAAGCTGATGACATCGGATATTATCGTTCACCTTTGGTAGATTGGGGGAAGCGAGATTCCATTTTTGTCAAATAACCAAAGCGGCTAAAAAAGAAATGCCGCAGCGTGCGGGCTGCGGCATTAAAAGGCATGATAAATGGGCTTAGACTCCCATTTTTCTTAAGTAAGCTACTAATTCATAATTAGTAGCTTGTTATTGTTTTGTTATTTTAATAATACTATACTAGTAAAAACTGGACTTAAACTGACTATTATAAATGCAGTCTGATATTGAATCGGTTGAAAATCTTCATCAAATAAAGCATTAGAAATGAAAATATCATACACCAAAGTATACCAGGAATTCCACTTGAGAAATATTCTGGAATGATTTGCAATCCTATGGCTAAATTGAAATAAATAATGATCCCTGGAAGAATATAAATCAATAGGGGATTGGCAGCAGCAGGCATAAAGAAATTGCTCCATGCGGTTTTCTTTTTCACTTCCATCAGCCCATACAGCGCATAATAAATGAAGGTACATATGCCAGCGGAGTACAATGTCCAGGATGGCGTACCACGAATTTTTGAAACTTCGTAATACGGTCTTAAAAGATAGCCCAATAGAAAGAATAAAAGTCCAAATCCGATGACTTTCCAGTGAATTTCAGGTGAGTTTTTGCCGTCAAAAAACAAGAGTGAAATAATGACCCCAGCACAAACTAAGGTCACATGAGTTAGATGTCCAGCAAGAAACTTGAACCAGCCGAATTCTCTAACGGCCAATCCGTCCGTTAAATTGAGACAATTGGCTAACACACAAATGAAGAAAAATACAATTAGCGCTTTTAGGTTGCCATTGGTAAACCAATAGAAGACCACAGTAAATAAGTATGCCCACCCGATCAGACCTAAGATGCCCCACCATTTTGGAGTCATTCCGATGGATCCATTGTCTTGAACATATAAGAAATACAATGTCACAAATCCGAGCATACCGCCATATTGCAGGACGTTTTTCCAGATTGTTGGGAAATCGGTGGTGTATTTGTTCCAAATAGGAATGGGGAGTAGGTAAGCTAAAAATGCCCAAAACGCTGGGGTGATGTACATTTTAGCTTCATTGTACCCATATTCAGCATTGACCATGAATAAGCCCATAACGATCAAGGCCAATGAGCGCTTGAGAGTATGTTTCCAAATGATGGTTGGTTGGTCTCCTTTGACTAGTCTGGCATTGAAGGCAAATGGAACTGACATGCCTACTATAAAGAGGAAGGCTGGGAAAACCAGGTCCACAAATGTCATGGCGTCGGCATCAGCTGGCATGTGCTTCATCCATTGAGGTACATCGGACACACTTGCCAACTCATTCACAAAAATCATTACCAAAATAGTAATCCCCCTAAAGGCATCGATAGAGACGATGCGCCCATTGTACAAATTTTCTTTGATTGTCATTTTAGATTCATTAGATGCAAAGTAAAATACACTTCACATCTAAATAAAATCAAAAAATTAGCTCAATGGCATTTAATTAGGTATTAACGGATAGTTTATGACAAAGCAGCCAGCGCCTTTTCAAAATCGGGGTCTTGTACGATTTCAGGTACTTGTTCAGAATATATGACTTTGTGATTTTCATCGAGCACCACGATAGCACGAGAATGTAAGTGCGCCATTGGGCCATCTGTGATCGTTACTTCATAATCTTTTCCAAATTGGCCAGTGGCAAAATCAGATACAGTTTCAACACTGTCGATACCTTCTGCTCCACAGAATCGGGCTTGTGCGAAAGGTAAATCTCTGGAGATACAAAGTATTTTAGTGTTTGACAGTCCTGCGGCTTTTTCATTGAAAGTTCGGACAGATGCAGCGCAAATTCCAGTATCGATACTAGGGAATATATTCAGAATTACACGTGAGCCCTTATAATCTGCAAGCGATACATGAGATAGATCGTTTTTGATCAAGTCAAAATCTGGTGCTTGTGTGCCATTAGCAGGTAAGTTTCCAATGGTATGAATTTCGTTGCCTTTTAGTGTGATAGAAGCCATAATAAGTTTTTTTAGTTTGATAGAGTAAATATAGGCATAGGAGTGGCTGATGCTATTAACAGGAAGGAAAATACTTTTAAATGGACTTCAAATTGACTATACTTAATGTGAGAAAAATCACTTATTAGATTCAAAACCAGCGTATTGGAATATTATTTTCAATTGTAAGTACGTAGCAGTTATGAATAATGATTTTTTCTCATTAACCAATTAACCAAAATGGCCTCTAACAAAAAATGGTGGGTACTTATCTCCACGCTATTACTCATTTCTCTTGTTTTCCTCTTTTATTTCTTTGTTTATGTCAAGAATAAAGAAAACGAAATAATTGTCAATAACATGCGTGTATTGAATCAGATCAACAAAAACATTGGATCTAGACTTGATACTTTTTATAAAATTCATGAATCTGAATTTAATGATGCTAAAACCAAAAGAGAAATCCATGATGGAACAACTAAAAGATTGGGTAAAGCGATCTCTGAGACAAATGATGACGTTATACAGAGACTGAAAAATGAGGGCTTCTCTGCAAGTAATAACGATTCAACTGAGAGCATAATAAAAAACAATAGTATAATTTTTTATTATGATGCTGGTAATTATAAATATACACAGGAGCCACAGGAAATTTTTGATTACCCACTTATTCAACGTAAAGATATTTTTGACTTCATCACTATTAGTGAGCTCAGCGATGATGGTAAGGAGCTTTCTATCCTATATACTAATGGCACTACAGGAATAAGTTATCTACCCGGTGATTCTACTCATTCTAATTTTAGTTCAAGGAGCTTTTTTGAAATGATTTTTGGGTATCAAGAATTTGTGGTTTTCAATTCTTCTTTACACAATCATAAGGATGTATATGTCACAGGTTATGTGAATAAAGCAAAATTTAATGATCTTAAAAGAGAGGTCTCGGTATTTACTATTACGTTAACTGTAATCATCATAATTCTGATGCTGTTGAGTCTTCCATTACTCAAACTTAGAATAATGAGTAATGTAGAAAGACTGCATATATCTGATGTCTTTTTGTCTGCTGGCGCTACTGTAATAGGTGCTTCTGTACTACTCATTTTACTTCTTTTTTTTAGTTCAAATATCTTGTATGAGCGCAATAATCAAGAAGAAAAGCTAAAGCAGTTGTCAGTGAGAGTAAAGGAAGGGTTCTATCAGGAATTGGATTCTGCTTTGGCCAATATGAAAAGGATTAAAAGTCGGACACATCATGGTTTGAGCGCATATTTCAGTGCAGCAATGAGTAGGAATGCAAATGCCACACAATATTGCTCGTTCTTCAAGAATCTGCCAGAGCCGGATATCTATCAGAACAATCGCCTATTGTCCTTTAAAAATTCATATGATTATGTTGATCAATTTGGGTATCCAAATGGTTATTTCTGGGCGGATAGAGCAGGTAAGGTTAATCTATCACTATCTCAACTGATCAACCCACCACAGAAAGGAGCTAATTTGAATCACCGATCTTATGTGATGGATGTGGTCAATCGATCCACCATAAAATATCGCGATGATAATATAGCCATCGAATCCGTTCGATCAATTTATGAAGGTGTATATGAAGTTGGGTTGGGCATGGCAACAGATGTTCCGGATCTACCAATTCTTGCGCAGAGCAGTACATTTGTTAGTCTTTTTGATCCTATAATGGAGCAAGGCTATGGCTTTTGCATTTTTGATAAGAAGGGAAAAACATTATTCCATTCTGACAAATCTAGAAATCTAAATGAAAATTTTTTAGATGAAACGCAGCAGGAATTCAACACCTATCTTAATAGTGGAATGGATCATTTTGGATCAGTGGTGTATGCTGGTTCAAGACATTTTGCCTATATGTCTCCATTGAAAGAATTGGAAGGACTTTATCTTGCCACCTTTGTAAATAAGCAGTTTGTAAGATCGCCCAATGTAATCGCGATGAATGCTACTATTGTGGCACAGTTTGTTTTCTTGATCTTGCTGACTTTGATTTTTGTGATTTTATATTCTTCAACTTTCAAAAGAAGCAAATTAAGACAACGTGTATTTCCATTCAATTGGCTTCGTCCTTATATCACTTCAGATCTTCGTTATCAGAAGATTTATTCCAAACTGTTAGAATCTAATATTATCGCAGCTATTTTTCTGTTTTGGATTGGATTAAAAATGGAAAGTGCTGAAGGCAAAATCTTTGCATTAGTATTTATTTTGACAGCATTGATCATGCTCCATTTCTATATCTTGTCACTCAATTTACCCTTTCAGAAGAAAATATATACCCTCTTTTCAAAAACAAATTACCCTAAGATATTTTTACTTTTTTGTTTCATATTCCTAACCTTGAGCTCTTGGGAGTATTTCACACGTTATTTTCTGCAAGGCCAATTTGTAGATTCGATCTGGTTTGTATCGTTCAATCTGATTTCTGCGATCTGGGTTTATCCTTTATTCAAAAATGTGCTTTCAAAAAGGCATCAGCCTATTTCTGACGTATTCGAACATCAAGAAGAATCTAATGAAAATCTTGATTTGGAAGAACTAATATATGATTCTGGAGTCCCATCAGATAAGGACGAAATATCCGTGCATTCAGAAAATGAGACCAATTTTTTACATAGAAAATTCTTAGCATATAAAATTTACATTTTCACATGGATCATACTTTTAGCTATTATTCCTACGTCAATTTTCTTTTCCATCACTTTTAAAAAAGAAAAGAGTATCATGTACAAGAGCAACTTACATGCTGTGCATACTCAGGAGAAAAATTGGAGATCGAAAAAGGCTCTAGCCTATTTCGAAAAGAACGAAAAAGGGAAGCTGAAAGTAAAGGATTTAAATTACTTTCTTGAGGGGATGGAAAAGCAAACAGTTGACCTAGAAGGCAAGGTTGATTCTGTGAATGAACTTACAAAGTTGAGGTTGTCTATCACTCAAAAAACACCATTTACCAGACATGTCATTCCAGCTGGTTTCTACCAATTTAAGTGTTTTGCAGATACTCAAGAAGCGAAAAGCTCCGTATTTGATGAATACTATCAATATGTGAGATTTTATTTTGATAATTATGGAAAGCAAAGTCAAGGATATATCAAGGATTTTAGTCATGAACAAGACTGGGTATTGAGTAATGACCGCATGTATTTCAATGATACAAAAATGCTTATACAAGGTAATTCGCAATCTTTGACTGATATTTTCACTAAATATCCATTATTACATATCATATTATTAATTACTCTTTTGGTATTAGTGTACAAATTGAGCGAATATGCTTTGCATCGAATTTTCGGTTTAGACTTCAAAGACTATGTGGATCAAATGGTAGGCGTTAAAGACCTAGATGGTTTGGTAGAGGAAATAGAGCAGGTGATAAAATTTTCCTTCAGCAGTGAAAATAACAATAGTATAGGGGCTATTAAAGGAAGTAAATCAGGTGAATCCAAAACTAAAATTTCAGGCTATAATCTGACCAGTTCATTCAATAATTGTTTGATCACTGGTGTTAATGCGTCGCACTTATTTCGAGTAAGAGAGCGACTTAGAAAGAACGACGATTTTCATTTTGTAACCATCGATTTTTTTGATCTTAAACACGGAGATATCGACGATTTTGAAAAAGAAGAAAAAGTCGAAAACTATATTGAAGCGACTAAACTCAATAATATCATACTGAAAATTGCAAATCTTTCAGGAAAAAGTATAGATAGTTTTATGAGGGATGCTTTACAAGGGAAGGTCAAAAAGCAATCGAAGCCGATATTGGTATATATTGAGCATTTTGAGTATGCATACAATGACAGAGCCTACAACAAAAGAAAAATGCTAATCTTAGAAAGATTAGTAGACAATCCCTCTATAAGGGTAGTAATATCTTCAGAAGTAGATCCTAAAAAGATTTATAATTTTCATCAATCCAGTATCGAATTGCTGAAAAAGAAACTGGCAAATAATGATGATGAATTTATGCAAACTAGGAGTTTACTACGAGAAATTAGCGTAGACTATAAAAAATGGATGCATTTGATGGGGGGATTTTATAAAATTACGGCTCCTCTCGAAATGACAACAAAGGAATACGTCAATTCGAAAGATGATGTGCTCAGCGAAGAGTTAAAAAATGGGGTGTACCTCAATCAGCTCATCAATCGATATGAGAAAAATTATGATCCAGATATTTCTGAAGAAGATTACACGCTAAATATTCAAGAGTTGTCATCTTCCTATTATTTTTCAATATGGGGTTCGTTATCGAAAGAGGAAAGACTTATTGTTTATGATATAGCAAAGGACAAGTTTGTAAATACTAACAATGTAAACGGAATTATAGACTTGCTGCACAAAGGCATCCTAAAATTTGATCATTCGCTTCGACTAATGAACGAAAGTTTTACCAATTTTATATTATCAGAGGTACATAGCAATGAGGCATTGGAAAGAGAAATGGAGTCTAGAAAAAAAGGCAAGTGGAGTACAGCCTCTGCTGTCATTATTTTGGTAATCATTAGTTTAATCATCTTTGTGTCCTTCGGAAAAGTAAGTGCTCTAAATGATGTGAATGCTTTAGTAAGTTCTTTAGGTGCTGTATTAGCACTATTTTTAAGAGTGAGCGGCTTGGTGTCAATCGGTGGAGGATCTAAATAGCTGAAGGAAACAAAAAAGCCGCTTTAATAATCAAAGCGGCTTTATTTATATTAATTCTCTTCAGTATCCATCTTAACTGGATCAGGTACTTTTCCAGGTTGTAGGAAATCTTCTTCGTTGACCATATCTGCTTTGCCAAGATAAGTCCAGCTGATCACATCCGTATATTTGTCAATCACTCGATTGATATCTTCAAGAGTCACTGCGTTTACACGTTCGGTGAAATTCTCAGCCATTTCCCAACCGCCTTTGAGCTCATTGCTTCCTAAGCTTTGAGATTGAGAAGAAAGTGTTTCTTGTCCCATGTAGAACTGGGTCAGGTATTTCTGTTTCTTGTTGATCAATTCCTTCTCGTCAAATCCCACTTTCTTTAATTTACTTATTTCATCCACCATCACCTGAATAGATTGCTTGGGGTCAGTGGTAGAGATATAAATGAGATTGTATGGATTAGTTACTTTGCCATTGTCATAGTAGGAATAGGGAGCATACGACAAGCTTCTTTTCGTTCTCAACTCTACAAAATATCGCTCACTCAATATACTCATGGCGATCATCATGGCTGTTCCATCTTCAGAAGCCAATGTCGGCGCACTCATGATACCAGCAATATAATTGGTGGCAATGTCTCTGTCATTGATATTGTTTGATACATCTCCAAGCATGTTTCTTTCCTCAACTGGAGGAAGAGTTCCCTTTGGGAGTTTGGCGAGCGATGCTGCTACTTTCTTCTTCAAATCTGCCACATCCAAATCACCCACCACTACAAGAAAGCTTCGATCTTTCCCGATTATTTTGTTGTAGTAAGATTTCAAATCTTCAAGGCTTAAATTTTCCAATGATTGGGCAGATCCATTTGGATTCTTTTCATAGTTTTTGCCTTTGAATACATTGGCCATTGCAGCTTGAGATAAACTCTGATCAGGATCAGCGTCGTTTTGTTTGGCTGCCGCAATCAGCTGGTCTTTTAGTAGTTGATATTGCTGTTCATCAAAAGCAGGATTCATGATCGCATCTACGAACAATTCCCAAGACGCATCCCAGTTTTGCTTTACACAACGCATATTGATTTGACCGTAGTCATAGTTGGTACCTGCAGCTACGGTAGTACTCATTTTTTCCAGAGCAGTGCTGTAGGCCAACTTATCCGTATTGGTAGTGCCGCCAGTTACGGCCAGCTGAAGTGCAAAATCCTCAATCCCGCTTTGCTCCAAATCGTAGTTGGCAGTACCTCCACCTATAAATAATCTGGCACTTACTATTTCTTTTGGCACAGATTTATAAATTACTTTTAAGCCTTTTACTTCAAACTCTTGAGTTTGACCAAAAATTGGGCTCACCCAAATCAGACAGGCAAGCAGAGCTATGTTTGTTCTTAGAATATTCTTCATCATCTTATTTTTTTAGGTAGGCTTGCAATGAATTGAGTTCCATGTTTTCTTTCATTTCTGGCGACACGAGTAGACCAGTTACACTTGGCTTGTTCTTTACATAGTTTCTGACAAAAGCTTGGATATCTTCTCGGGTCACTTTGTTCAGGTTTTCTACATAGTTGGTATAGTATTCTATGCTAGCAGAAGACCACCAGTACGTCACCGTATGAATGAATTGAGAAGTTTTCTCTCTACTATATGCTTCTTGAATAGCCAGCATATTTTTTGCCGTTTCCATTTGCTCATCGGTAAAGTAATCATCCGAATCCCATTGTGCGATCTCCGCATCTAAGGCAGCAAAAGCTTCTGTGACTTTTTCTGGATTGGGTACCATAAAAATATAAACTGGCCCTACGTATTTATTGGTGGAGTAACCCACGTTCACATTCATGGCCAATCCACTTTCGACCAAGTTTTGCTGAAGCTTTGAAGACCGTTGTGATAAAATAAAGCTAAATACGTCTGCTGCATAAGTCGCAGGTATATCATTTCGTGTATCTGGCCCATGGTATCGTATCAATCCAATAGGCGTCTGAGCATTTTCATTCTCTGTAATGAAATAGGTGTCTTCCTTCAGTGATTCAAATTCTGGAATAGGATATTTTTCGAATGGATCGAAATCGGAAGGCTTCCAATCACCAAATACCTTTTTGGCTTTAGCCAATACTTCTTCGTGATCTACATCGCCAGCCACTACTAAAATGGAATTGTTTGGGTGATAGTATTTCCCCTGAACGATTTTCATTTTTTCTGTAGTTGCCGTCAAAATCACATCATGATCTCCTATGACATTTTTTCTGCTGTACAAGTCTCCCCACATCTGGCGGTCGCTGTCTCGAAAAAGGAAGAAGACAGGATTGGACTCAGCACGCTGAAATTCACCATCTACCACAGGGTTTTCATTTTTCATTTCTTGCTCATCGAATAATGGGTAGCGAATGGCGGAGTTCATAAACTCCATACCTTCTTGCACTTTCAGATTGCTGAGTGTCACGAAGTAATTGACACGCTCGCCAGAGGTAGTACCGTTGAATACGATGCCTAATTCTTTGGTGCGTTCTAGGAAGGCTTCTTGTGAAGGCAAATCTTTGTTGGCCTTGAAGAACATGTGCTCGTAGAGGTGAGACAGTCCATCGAATTCGGGCGATTCGGTATATCCACCATTACGCACGGTGATTTCTATGGTTGCTAGTGGCACGGTGTTGTCCTCTATCGTCAGGACTTCCAAGCCATTGTCTAGGGTTTCTAAAAAGAAATTGTCTGGGAGTTTTTGCTGAGCAAAGGCAGGTGCCGAAGCGAAAAGCAATCCCAAAGTCAGGATTTTGATTGTTTTCATGAGTTTTTGAATTTATTAAAGGGTTAATCTATAAACTAACTGGAAAAATAGGAATAATAAATACATAGGAGGAAGATTTCTTTTGTAATCTGACGCTATGTTTCCCTTTATAGACTTCTAGGACTACGGAAAAGTTGTATCTATTTCAATGTATTTTAAAACAGAGCCAGATATATATGATCCGTATTTGTCTTATGCTATCAACTGTGGGGTTGAAGTCACATTAATGAAGGAGTTTTAATAATTGTTTTATAACATGGTAGCTTAAATGAGTCGGCACGATTTATGTCTATACAGGATCTCAACCAAAAATCAGTTACGTGAAATTTACCGTCATATTTCTTCTCTCTACATTATTATCTTGTGTAAGTCCATATAAAATACATAAACTTAAACCAATAGGAGAGCGATCTTATTGGGATTGGGGGCGGCATTATGCCATTTCAGAAGTAAATAATCTAGAATTGAAAATCGCATATGAGAATAATACTTGGGACGAACTAGGTTTTAATATTGAGGTAATTAACAAGAGAGAAGATACAGTCCTCGTTGAACCTGAAATATTTTTCATCGAATACTTAGAAGTTCTAAGTGAAAATAGTCACGGTGCAATTAGAAAATCAATTGATCCTGAGAAAAAAATCACTGAATTAGAGAAGCAAATTTCTCGACATAAAGCTGATGAAATAAATACAGCGACAAGGCAACTTTTTGAGGTGGTGCTTGAAGTGGCCTCAGACGTATCTGAATCTACCCAAAATAAAACTGATGAAGAAAAGATTCAAAAGGATATAGAAAGGCAACAGAATCGTGAATGGAGAGATTCAGAAAATCAGCAATTGAAACTTCAACAAATGTCTTTAAATCAAAAAAGAAAATATTATGATATGACCTTGCTGCGAAAGACTTCTTTACCTCCAAACACCAAAATATTTGGTAAATCAAATTTTATTTTGAGTAAAACGGCCAAGTTTTACCGGGTGTATATCCCAATAGAAATGGATACGATGATTTTTGAATTTGAACAAAATATTCTCACTCCCTAGTAAGAACCTAACCATAGTTGATAGGAAGGAAAATAAACGATTTACAAATTAAACTAAGAGGATATACTCATATAAGTCAGCAAATCAGCTATTTCTCAATTTTAATTAGAGTACGTAATCGATTTCGATGCAAATGAATTAAGCAATCAAAACCATGATTGACATTATGGCTGAAAAGAAAGGCGAGTCATTAGAGGAATGGAAAAAAATACTGAAAGAAAAAGCCTGTGAAAAGCCTGGTGAGTCCGTGAAGTATTTGAAAACTAAACATGGAGTCACCCACGGTTTTGCCGATACCATTGTCTCGCTCTCAAAAGAAGAAAATCAATCTTCAGAAGATTTGGTAGAAATGCAATGCAAAGGAAAGGGGAGTCTGCTGCCGATCTAAGAAGCATTGATAGTTTACTTAAAAACACTAGGTAATGATGTGACGATCACGCCAAAAAAAGGGAGTATCAGCCTTGTCAGGAAACATCAGTTTGTGCTCATCAAACCAGCCACAAAAATAAGGATCGATTTGGGGTTCAAACTCAAAGACAAACCCATTACAGATAGATTTGGTACCATGTGTACGCATCGAGTGATGATTGCTGAAGTTTCCGAGGTTGACAATGAATTGAAGAGTTGGATGCAGGAAGCTTTTGAGCAATCCGTTTAAATTGCACCTTTTAAACATTAAGATTAATTTCAGCTATGCGAAAAATAAAATTTGTCATTTTATTCCTAACATTAACCTTATCCATCTCTGGATTTACACAAGATAAACCCGCTTATCGATTATTTAATAATAGTGGAAAAGCAGCGAAGTATAATAAGATGATTCAGGACTTGTCGAACAGCGACATGGTCTTTTTTGGAGAATATCACACCAACCCTATTTCACATTGGTTGCAATTAGAAGTGAGTAAAAGCTTATATGAAATCAGAGGTAAAGACTTGTTCTTTGGTGCAGAGATGTTTGAAAGTGGGAATCAATTGGTTTTAGATGAATATTTGAAAGGGTTTTACCCTGAAGATAAAATGCTTCCAGAAATGACACAATTGTGGGGCAATTTCCAGACAGATTATAAACCTCTTTTAGAATACGCAAAGGAAAATCAATTGAGGTTTATAGCAACCAATATTCCAAGAAGGTATGCTTCAATAATCAATAAAAATGGTATTGAGTCACTTGAAAAATTGAGCCCTGAAGCACGTGCTTTGATTAGTCCAGATTTACAGAAATATTTTGATCCCTCGGTAAAAGCTTATGCTGAAATAGCTCAGTACATGGGTGAACATGTGCCTCCAAATATTCTGAATATTCAGATGGCTCAAGCTTCCAAAGATGCCACTATGGCTTATTTTTCCCTCAAAAACTTCAATGAAGGTGATTTGCTGCTTCACTTTCAGGGTACTTATCATTCTAATTATGACCAAGGTATTATTTGGTGGATAAACAAAATTCGTCCTGGCTTGATAATCAAATCTATAACAACTGTAATGCAGTCAGAATGGGATGAATTGAATAAAGAAGAAAAAGAAACGATAGCGGACTATATCATTGTGGTGGATGATAACATGACTCAGACTAAAAGGGATTAATTCATGTTTTAAACAAATGAGGGGTTTTTAATCAACCGAAGCAAATATCACTTATGTCCTAGTTGATAGATCTTCACTTGCAGCTGAGTTTCTACCCATCATTTTCAACTCCTTCAAATTACCCATCATTTCTCAGATTGATTTATATTTAAAGTACATCTAAAAAAATACGCCATGGACCAAGCACTCAAAACCATGATTGACAATATGCCTGAAAAGACAGGCAAGGCATTAGACGAATGGAAAAAGATACTGAAGGAAAAAGCCTTTGAAAAGCATGGTGAGGCTGTGAAGTATTTGAAAACTGAACATGGAATCACCCACGGCTTTGCCAATACCATAGTCTTGCTATCAAAAGAGCAAAATCAATCTTCAGAAGATTTGGTAGGAATGCAATACAAAGGAAAAGAGAGTCTTTTACCTATCTATGAGGCGTTGGTTCGTTACCTAAAGTCTTTGGGTAGCGATGTGACGATTACTCCCAAAAAGGGCAGCGTCAGCATCATCAGGAAGCGTCAGTTTGTATTGATCAAACCTGCCACCAAATCACGAATAGATTTGGGGTTCAAACTTAAAGACAAACCCACCACAGATAGATTGGGTGACTCAGGCCCATTTGGTACCATGTGCACGCATCGAGTGATGATTGAAGAAGTATCCGAGGTTGACAATGAATTGAAGATTTGGATGCAGGAAGCCTATGACCAATCAGTTTGATACCAAAGGATTACCGCTTTCTTTCATAAGAATATGAATACTATAAAATCTGGAATATTATCTTTTGGCATGTCAGGCCAAATTTTTCATGCACCTTTTTTGGATACTCATCAAGGTTTTGAGCTCTGTGCGGTGGTAGAACGATCAAAAAAGAAAGCCAAGTCCATTTATCCACAAATCAAAAGTTATGATTCGGTCGATGATTTGATAGTTGATGATAGTATCGAGTTGGTCGTTGTCAACACACCGAATGTTACCCATTTCGAGTTTGCACTAAAGGCACTGCAGGCCAAAAAGCATGTTTTGGTAGAAAAGCCTTTTGCTATAACTTCTGAGGAGGCTAAACATCTTTATCAGGTCGCTAGGGAAAATAATGTTCAGATTTTTCCCTACCACAACAGGCGATACGACAGTGACTTTCTATCTGTAAAAAGCGTGTTGGAATCAGGCCAGCTGGGTGATTTGGTAGAAGCTCATTTTCGATTTGACAGATACAAGCTTGAACTTGGTTCCAAGATACCCAAAGAGACTCCAGTGCCTGGAGGTGGTTTGTTGTATGATTTGGGGCCGCATATTTTGGATCAGTCGCTTTCACTCTTTGGCAAACCAGAAAAGTGGGAGAAGAATCTGGGTCACTTTCGTCCCAATACTAAAGTGGATGATTATGCAAACATTCATCTGACTTACCCCAGTGGATTACAAGTTTTCCTTACAGGAAGCTTGCTGGTCGCAGCTCCCTTGCCTTCTTTCGTGGTTCATGGGACGCAAGGCTCCTACATCAAAAACAGAACAGATGTACAAGAAAAGCAATTGTCCGAAGGCATGCGTCCGGGAGATACAGGTTACGGTATCGAATCTGATGAAGCCGAAGGCATGCTAACGATTGTATCTAGTGATGGAGAAAAAACTCAAAAACGCATCCAAGCAGAGCCATCTTCTTATATGCACCTTTTTGAGGATGTTTATCAAGCGATAAGAGAAGGTAAATCCTATCCTGTTACCGAAGATCAAATCATTCAGCAGTTGGAAATTCTGGAAAAGTAAGGAGATAAACACTCATTAATGATTGCTATGAAAAATTCTAAAGTTGACTTCTTTTTTGATAAGACATCCAAATGGCAAGCTGAGTATGCGAAGCTTAGACAGCTTGTGCTCGATTGTCAGCTCAAAGAGGAGTTAAAGTGGGGGTGCCCATGCTATACCTTCCAGCAAAGCAATGTAGTGCTCATCCATGGTTTCAAAGAATACTGTGCCCTACTTTTTCATAAAGGCGTTTTGCTCAAAGACACTGAAAACTTGCTCATACAGCAGACCGCAAACGTGCAATCTGCACGTCAGATTCGTTTCACAAGCTTGGACGAAATTGTGAAAAATGAAGCAATCCTGAAAGCTTATCTCTTTGAAGCGATCGAGGTAGAGCGGTTAGGTTTGGAAGTCAAAATGAAGAAAACTGCTGAATTTGATAGGCCAGAAGAACTTGAACAAGCGCTTGGGGCAGACGCAGAACTAAAAGCCGCTTTTGAGTCCTTAACGCCAGGGAGGCAAAGAGGATACCTTCTACACTTTTCTCAACCGAAACAGTCCAAAACGCGTGTGTCAAGAATAGAAAAGTGTAGGCCACTTATTTTTGATGGAAAAGGATGGAATGAAAGATAAAAAACAGCTAAGCCAATTATTCTTCCTAAGTTTTGCCGTTGATACCAAAAGTTGTGTCGTTCAAAGATTTCATTAGCTAATTCACTGATTTTACTGCTGTTTTGCATCGTAATCTAATATCTAGAAGTTTTTATGATTCGGTCCATACTTATAGCCATTCTTATTCTAACGTCTTTTGCAGTTCAGGCACAAACCCGAACACAAATCATGGGCAAAGTAGTAGATAGCGAAAGCAACATGCCAGTAGAGTTTGCTACAGTGGCTGTAATAGACCCTGAGACAAAAAAACCAATCACTGGAGCCACCACTTCATTGGAAGGTACCTTTGCATTCAGTACTACAGTAACGGAGTTTGAAATTGAGATTAGTTTTATTGGGTTTGAAAAACGAGTGATTAGTGACTTTCAGATTACAAACAACCGTGTGGATTTGGGAACTGTTGTTATTAAAAGTGATAGCAAACAGCTAGATGAGATTGTGGTGCAGGGTGAAAAATCTCAGACTGAGTTTAGAATTGATAAAAGAGTATTTAATGTGGGGTCTGATCTCAGTGCAGCAGGTGCCAGCGCTTTAGATGTACTCACCAATGTCCCCTCCGTAAATGTGAACATAGAAGGGCAAGTAAGTTTAAGGGGAAGTACGGGCGTACAAATTCTCATTGATGGTAAGCCATCTATCCTCACTGCAAGCAACGATGGTAATGCGCTTGGATCCATTACCGCTGATATGATAGAAAGTGTAGAGGTCATCACCAACCCATCTGCGAAATACGAAGCGGAGGGTACATCAGGCATCATCAATATCGTATTAAAAAAGGAAGAGAAAAAAGGAACGAACGGCTCTATTTCCATCAATGGCGGGGTGCCCCATAACCATAGTATTGGTTTTAGTTTGAATCATAGAACGGAGAAATTCAATCTGTTTTCACAATTCGGAGTGGGTTATAGAGAGTTGCCGAGAGATAAAACCGCCTACAATCAAGATTTAGTGACTGACACGACCATTTATTCTGAAGGTGAGGAATTCAGAAATGAGAAATTCTATAATGTAATCCTTGGGACAGACTATCACATCAACGATCGCAATGTCATCACTTTGTCGGGTAATTATGCCTTAGAGCTTGAAGACCAGCCATCGGAAACTGATTTTTCTATGGTGGATGGTTCTGGTAACGTCCTTTCACAATGGCAAAGAACCGAAGAAACGGAGGCCACCAACCCAAAGTATCAATTTGATTTGCAATACAAAAGAGATTTTGAAGATCATAAAGATCACGATTTGTTGGTGTCTGCCACAGGTAGCTTCTTTGGCAAAACTCAGTCCTCAGATTTTTTGGATGAAACGACAGGAGGAAATGAAAATCAAGACGCCCAACAAAAAACAGAAACTACTTTCGACGAAGGCAAATACACTTTTAAGTTGGATTATACCAAACCATTTTCTGATGGGTTCATGCTTGAAACAGGGGGGCAGTATTTACTCAATGATGTAGGCAATGATTATGCAGTTCGGAATTTAGTCGATGGGGAATACGTGATAGACACCACACAGACGAACGACTTTGAGTATAATCAGGATGTGCTTGGTGTATATAGTACAGTAGCATACGAAAAGAATAGCTGGGGTTTGAAACTTGGGTTGCGCATTGAAAATACAGAGCTCAATACTTTGTTGGCCAATACTGGAGAAACCAATCATCAGAATTACACCAATTTCTTCCCTACGATTCACACCTCTTATAAATTGAAGGAAAGTATGTCTGTTCAAGCGGGCTATTCTCGACGCATCTATCGTCCTCGACTATGGGATCTGAACCCATTTTTCAACATTCGGAATAACTACAATATTCGTCAGGGGAATCCTGATCTTTTGCCAGAATATACAGATTCGTATGAGGTGAGTGGTATTTATAATAAAGATGCGTTGTCTTTGAGCACTTCCGTATATCACAGGTACACCACTGGGGTGATAGAACGCATATCCTATTTTGAAGACAATGTAAACATTACTCGACCTGAAAATATTGGAACCAATAATGCGACAGGTTTAGAGGTAAATGTCCAGTATGAACCTTTGAAATGGTTGACCGTCAACGCGGATTTTAATTACAACTATTTTGTGAGAAATGGAGAATTAGAAGGGCAGATTTTCGACTTTACTGCAGATCAATTGACTACGAAATTGACTACGAAGATGAAGCTTCCTCATGATTTTGATTTTGAGATGACAGGCAATTACCGTGGACCTTACCAAACTGTGCAAGGAGAAGTGTCAGATATGATTTTTCTGGATTTAGGAGCAAGAAAAAAGATACTTAAGGGTAAAGGGGTGATCAATATGAGCGTCAGAGATGTGTTTGCTTCTAGAATTAGAGAGAGCTTTGTGAACCAGCCAGAATATAATCTTTACGATCGATCATTACGTGGTCGATTCGTCACCGTTGGTTTCAGCTATGGATTTGGCAAGGGTGAGGCGATGACCTATTCCGGACGAAGACGATAGTTTTTTTTAAGTGATGTATATTTGAAAATATCACTTTTAAAATCAAATGATGCCTAACCTAAGTCCTAAAAAACTATTTCTAATTGACGCATGTGGAGCGATAGTGTCAGCGGTTATGCTCGGGTTAGTCCTGACTAGATTAGAGCCTATGATAGGAATGCCTTCTTCCGTACTCCAGTTTCTAGCCAGTATAGCATGTGTTTTTGCCGTTTATTCATTTTTTTTCTTCTGGCAGACACCAGCAAACTGGCGACTCTATTTAAGAGCTATTGCCTTGGCCAATTTATCTTATTGCCTGTTGACAATTTATTTGGTTGTAAAGCTCTACGACCAAATAACTCTTTTAGGCATGACCTATTTTATGGCTGAATTGATCGTTCTGTTGGCCCTGATAGTGTTTGAATGGAAAAGATCCTTTTCGGAAGAAAAGAGTTAAGGAAATGCACTAATGTTTAAGTGTGTAAAACCAAATTCAATTAACGGGTCTTTCTATAATTCAAAATCGCCCAGGTATTGAAAAAAGCTGCAAATCCAGTCATAACCAAAAAATGAGGCATCACATCTCTTAGTCCGCTGCCTTTGAGTACGATCATTCTGGTCACTTCAATAAAGTAGGTGACTGGGTTGGATTTGGCTATGGCCTGAGACCAGCCAGGCATACTTTCGATAGGCGTGAACAAGCCACTCATGAGAATAAAAATCATCATGAAGAAAAAGGCAATCGACATGGCTTGCTGCTGGGTTTCCGCGTAGGTGGAAATTAACAAACCAAGTCCGAGAAGTGCAATCAGATAAAGCGATAAGTATCCATAAAGCAAGAGCAAGCTACCTATAGGCACGATGCCGTAAATCCATTGGCCTACCACAAAAAGTCCTATGGTAAAAACAACCATCCCAATCACCCAAAAGGGAATCAGTTTGCCCAAAATGAAATGATGTTTTCTGATGGGCGTCACGTTGATTTGCTCTATCGTTCCGATTTCCTTTTCTTTCACGATGTTCAAAGCACACATATAAGCGCCCACCATCGTGACCAAAACCACTAAGATGCCTGGCACCATAAAAAAGCTATAATCCAGATCTGTGTTGAACCAATGGGTGGAGGTAATCTCAATATTGGGCTGCTTGTTGATTTTGGTTGTTGGCATCCATTCCATTCGAATGTTTTGATTGAATCGCTGGATGATTTGGGATAGATAAGCCCCTCCAATGTTCGCTTTGGTTCCGTTGATGGCATTGACGGCGATAAACAAATTACTGGCTTGCTCCTTAAAAAGATTGCGTTCAAAATGAGCCGGAATCTCTAAAACCAAATCAGTCGCATCGTTTTCAATTCCTTGAAAAGCTTCGTTATAAGATTGCTCAAAGGCAACAAGTTTGAAATAGCCAGAAGCAATGATGTCTGTAGCCAATTGCTGGGAATAGGTGGAGTGATCGTGATCCACAATAGAAATATTGATATTCTTCACTTCATAATCTGCTGCCAAAGGCATGATGAGGAGTTGAATGATCGGCATCACGAAAATCATCGGCAACAAGGCCTTGTTTCGGAAGATCTGTTTAAACTCTTTCTGCAAAAGGAATCTCAGTGTTCTCATGCCAGTCTGATTTTGAATTTTTTGAAACTGATGAACAACAGAAAAAATGTCATACCCAACAGGATAAGGGTTTCCTTCCAAATGGCTTCAAACCCTAGGCCTTTGATCATGACCGATTTCACAATGATATAATACCATTTGGACGGAACAATATTTGAAATGATCTGCAAGGGCCAGGGCATATTTTCGATCGGAAACATAAATCCGGTAAATAGCAATGTCGGGATCATCATACCCATCAGTGAAATCAACATGGCGGCTTGCTGTGAGTTGGTGCTATTGGAGATCAACAAGCCCAAGGCAAGTGCTGCGAGTATCAGTAAGGCGCTTTCTGCAAATAGCAAGAAGATGCTACCGGCTATAGGTAAGTCCAGCATAAAAACACTTAATAGCAATATAATCGTCAGGTTGAGCAAGGACAAAGCAAAATAAGGAAGTGCTTTGGAAATAATCACCCAAATGGGATTGATGGGGGAGACCAAGAGGATTTCCATGGTTCCCATTTCTTTCTCTTTCACGATAGATACTGAGGTCATGAGTACACATACCAGCAACAAGACCAATGCCATGACGCCAGGGACATAGTTGGTCACACCTTTCAATTCGGGATTATAAATCATTCGGATTTCTGTGCTGATCTGATAAGGAAGTTTCTGCGTAGGAGAAATACTTCTTTGATAATCCATAATAATGGAAGAGATGTAGTTAGTCAAGGTATTAGCCGTATTTGGATCAGACGCATCTGTAATAATCTGTACTTGCGCATGATACTCGTGTAGGAGACTTTGTTCGAAATTTTGTGGAAATACTACAACTGCCTTGGCTCTGCCTGTATTGAAAGCGGATGCAATGGCTTCGGCTCCTAGGATGCTTCTTTCTAATTTGAAGTTGCTACTTGCGGCTAGTTTTTCAGTGATAGCAAACGTCGTTTCATCCTTGGCATAGTCGCATACCACTATACTGGAATCTTTTATTTCATTGGTCAATGCGAAGCCAAAAAGAAGAATTTGAGCAATCGGCAAACCAAAAAGCATCAGGAGTGTCTTCGAGTCTCTGAACACGTGATAAAATTCTTTCCTGACGAATGAATAAAACTGTTTCATAGATTTAATCTCCTCGTTTGGCTCCTCGGGCTAATTCAAAAAATACATCATCCATGGTCGCGGCTTTAAATTGCTTTTTTAAGTTGGCTGGCGTATCCAAAGCTCGAATCTCACCATCTACCATCATTGATAGACGATTGCAATATTCTGCTTCATCCATGTAGTGCGTGGTTACAAATACAGTGATGCCACGGGCAGATGCTTCATAGATCAAATCCCAAAATTGTCGGCGGGTGACGGGGTCTACACCACCAGTGGGCTCATCCAGAAATACGATTTTAGGTTCGTGCAAAATCGCCACGGAGAAAGATAATTTTTGCTTCCAACCTAGCGGTAGCGAGCCGACCAGTTTGTCCACTGCTTCCTGCATGCCCAATTTGTCGATCAGCGCTTCTCCTTTGTTTTTTATTTCCTGATTGGAAAGACCATAGATACCCGCAAAAAATTTGATGTTTTCCATGACTGTCAAGTCTTCATACAAGCTGAATTTTTGACTCATATAGCCAATGCTTTTTTTGATCTGTTCGGTCTCTTTATAAATGTCACAATTGGCTATGGTAGCGCTTCCTGAACTAGGCTTTGAAAGACCGCAGAGCATGCGAATCGCTGTGGTTTTGCCAGCGCCATTGGCTCCCAAAAAACCAAATATTTCACCTTTATAGACTTCAAAGGTGATTTCATTGGCGGCTATAAAGTCCCCAAAGCGTTTGGTCAATCGATCAGTTTTGATGACGATCTCTTTCATGTCAAGCGTTCATCAAATGAATAAAACAATCTTCAATGGTCGGTGTAGTCTGATGGCAATCCAGATTTTTATGCGACTGATTAGTAAGAAAATGGAGTAAATCATCCGATCGATCGACATCATCAGTAAATGAAAAATGATGGTATTCACCAAAGGAATTAGTTCCACTTACAAAATCCACTTGCCTGAGATCATGCAGAAGTTTACTCATGTTGGCTGCTTTGATCGCGTAGAGTTGTTGAGGATATTGAGCCGTGATTTGTGTGGGTTGGTCGATCGACATGATTTTGCCATCCTGAATCAAGGCGATTCGTTCGCAGAGGGTAGCTTCATCCATATATGGAGTAGAGACTAAGATGGTGATACCTTCGGCTTTCAAACGTTTCAGCATTTCCCAAAATTCTTTTCTGCTCACCGTATCGACTCCAGTGGTGGGTTCATCCAGAAAAAGTACGGTTGGGCGATGAATGAGCGCACAGCATAAGGCCAGTTTCTGCTTCATGCCACCAGAGAGTTTGCCAGCCCTTCGTGTTTTGAATGGTTCGATCTGACTATATATGTCTTTGATGAGGTCATAGTTTTCCTGAATAGAGGTGCCAAAAAGTGTAGCGAAAAAATCCAGATTTTCTTCTACTGTTAGATCTTGATACAAGGAGAATTTGCCTGGCATATAGCCTATTCGCTTTCTGATTTCTCTGTAATCTTTTGCTACATCGAATCCATTGACCGAAGCTTCACCGCTATCCGCCAGCAATAAGGTGGTTAGTATTCGGAAAATGCTGGTTTTGCCTGCGCCGTCTGGGCCTATCAGACCGAATAATTCGCCTTTTTCTACTTCAAAAGAAACATCATCAACTGCTTGAATCGCTCCATTGTCATAGGTTTTGGTGATATGGTTGAGTATTACATCGCTCACCTTTAGAGGAATTGAATTTCGCCGTACATCCCTATTTTGTAGCTGCCATCGTTGACCACCGAAACTTTGACTGCATAGACCAGATTGGCCCTTTCATCTTTGGTTTGGATGGTTTTTGGTGTGAATTCTGCTTTTTCGCTGATCCAAATGATCTGGCCTTGGGTGGTTTTCATTCCGCCGTTTCCATCGTCTGTTTTTACGGTCACTTCTTGGTTTAGCTTGATGGTTGCGAGTTGATTGCCTGTGATATAAACCCGAAGTATGAGCGTGGAGAGATCTGCTATTTTATAGAGTACTTTTCCAGGCTGGGTCATTTCATAGGCTTCGGCGTACTTGCCAAGTACTGTTCCGTCGACCGGATTGATGATTTTATACTTTTGAAGCATATCATCGAGCTGTTCCAATTGATAGTTCAATGAATTGGCATCTTGATCTAAACCATTTAGATTGATAGTGAGTGTAGATCTTTGTGCGGCGATCTGTTTTTTGAGGGTCTCCACCTGAGCGTTGATATCATCAAGCTGTTTGGTAGTGGCTGCATCTTCTTTTACCAGATTTGTGATTCGCTTTTGCTCATTTTGTGCCGTTTTAAGTTGCGTTTGCAAAGTGGCGAGTTGTACAGATACGTTGGGCTTTCTGCTCAGCATCGCTTGTATTTGAGCTTCCAGTTGTTTCTTTTTTAGATAAGTCTGTGTACTGTCTATATAGCCGATCCATTGTCCAGCCCTGAGCTGCTGTCCCTCTTGGATGTCAAATGATTGGATAACTCCTGAGGCTTCCGACGATAAGATCGTTTCGACCGCTTCAAATGCCCCGGAAGCATCAAAGTCTTTTTCTGATGTAGTGCAACTTGTTGTACTTATGACCAGGCACGCGATTAAATAGGGGATGGTATTTTTCATATCGATTAGTTTCCAGTATCGGTTTTGAGTTGATAGACCGCCATGAGATATTGTATATCATGGATGATCATTTGAAGGTTAGCTGTATTCTCATCGTTGATCCGAGTCAATAATTGAGAGGTGGTAGCCACACCATTTTTGTATTTTGTTTCATACGAGGCGCGTATGGATTTTTTTAGATTGATGATTTCTTTATCCCGTTCAAGCAATTCTTGATATTTTTTGATCTCTTGTTGAGTCTGACTTACTTGCAATTGGGTATGATACAAAAATGTTTCTTCCTGCACTTGAATCATCTGACGATTGATTTCGGAGATATTATTATTGTTCTTGTTTTTGTACAAGGGGCTTAGACTCCAAGATGCACTCAGACCAGCTACTAAAATGTTGTTGAGACTGCTGGGACCAAAATTGATCCCGGGCTGGATGAAGGTGCCAAAGCCTAGCAATCCAATTTTAGGGTAGAGTAGTGCTTTATTGAGTCCGTCTTGAGAATCAATCAATTTTCGCTGATGGTCAAATACAGATAATTCAAGTCGGTTAATTTGATGGTCAAATGCAACCGCTTTTTCGGGCTTGATTAGTTTGGTATTTGCGCCCAAATCCGTGCCTATCATGGCTGATAGCATTTTTTTGTATGATTCGCTGGCATAAATCAATTCGGTTCTTTTTTGTGCTGCATTGATGATTTCCACTTTTATTTCATCTAAATCTGATTGATAGGCGGTGCCATTGGCAACGTGCGTTTCGATCAATTTGTAATTGGTCTGTAAGTTTTTCTCGAGGAAACCTAGTTGTTTGAGTTGCTCCTCAAGGAGCAGGATGCCAAAGAAAAGATGGTTTACTCGCTCACGGATTTCGTAGATAGAAACTTCCAATTCAATGTTTTGTAAAGCAGCCTTGGCTTTCGCGATTTCTTTGTAATTTTTAGTCATACCGCCATCCCAAATGGGCTGATTGACTTGTAGCACTGAGATGAAATTGGCCTCCGTTGAGGTGCCTTGACTGGCTGATGGAGCCCCACTGATCACGCCACCAATTAGCGTGACGTCAAATTGAGGCAAATAGGCTTTACTCGCATTGGAGATCGTGTATTCGCTAGCCTTATTTATCAAATCAAATTGTTGGATCAGTGGATAGTTCTGGGCTGCTGAGTCTTGCACTTGATCTATGGTCCAGGTAGAAGGCTGACTACGGGATGACGCACTAGTTACCACAAGTAGTAGGGCACACGCAGCAAAGTTTTTGAGTTGTAGTATCATGGATAGCTTAGTTATCTAGAATCATTTTGATCCATTTTGGAATTAATTTCTTTCGCTCCAACATCATTTTTTTGAATTCTGGGTCGGACATATGACTGATGCCTTTGATCATGGGCTTTGCAAGAAAAGGAAAGATGGTGAGTGAGGTAAGGTTCACTAGAATTTGCATGGAAGCTTGAGGACTGGTGTCAGGCATTTTGGCACGTAGTTGTTGGAAGAACACCGATTGAAGTATGGTTTCTTTCTGTTGGATTATTTCCAACAAATGTCCCGGTTTGTTTTTGAGCTCACCAATGATGAAATAGGGTAAGTTGGGCTGACTCATAAGCATGTCTATATAGGAATCAACAAACTGCTCTAATTTCTCTGTCAAGGAGGTGTTAGGATCGTTTAGCGTGGAAAGTACACCTTTCATAAAATGTTGAAAAGTTTCCAGCATGATCATTTCGAAGAGTTGGGACTTACTTTTGAAGTAATAATTAAGAAGGGCCAAGTTGATACCTGATTTTTCAGCTATATCTCTAGTTCTGGTGGCTTCATACCCCTTCTCAATAAATAACGACCTTGCAGCCTCTTTGATTTTATCTTCAGCTTTGAGTGTTTTGGTCATGTTCGGTTGTTAGATCAACTTGATTAAAATTAATTAAATCAATTGATTTAATCAAATGATTAACTTTTATCTTAAGGCAGGAGAACAAAACGGGTTGAATTTGGAATATTTGGTTTCCATAATCATTATAGATGTGATATCTTGTAACAAACTAGCTTATGAAATTATGAGAATTGCTACTATTATCATTCGAGTATTGCTGGGGCTTTTGTTTGTCTTTGCTTCAGGCTCTTATTTTCTGAATTTAGTTCCAGAACCAGAGTTGGCTGGTAACATGAAAACCTTTAATGATGGGCTGAATGCTGCAGGTTATCTGATGCCAACAGTAAAATTTTTGGAATTGATTTGTGGTTTGGCTTTCCTGACTGGTCGTTTTGTACCACTGGCTACAGTGGTCATTTTCCCGATTGCCATCAACATTTTAGGTGTACACACTTTTCTTGCACCTGAAGGGTTGCCCATAGCCCTATTTGTCCTGCTGTCTAATTTGTTTTTAGCCTATCGTAATTGGCCACATTATCAAGGCTTGTTAGAAAGCAAATAGATTTGTTTTTTGACTAAATTACTAGTACTTGAATTGAGCTACATTTTTTATTGAAATCAACTGGTCTATGAATAAGCACAAGCTTTCTACTTTCGTATTTGTTGTCAACGGTATCTTGTTTTTCCTTGGGGGAGCTGGATTGCTAGGAGATGGAAAGGTGCTGTTTGGAGCTATTCAGATAGTGGCGGGTGCCTGTAACATGGCTATATTGGTGGGCACAAGAAAAAGTCACAGACGTCATATCATCAACCTCCTGATTTTATTGATGAATGTGGTAGTAGCTGGATCCATAGCTTGGGACTATACCATAGCAGGAAAACAATACATTCAGTATGCATGGCTAGTAGCAGCCTTGATGTCGCTGGCTGCTTTTGGCATCCAGTTGCGCAAGGGAAATTCAGCGGAGTAACATTTCACATTTCGGCAGTTGAACAGGATTGAATCAACTTGAACAGCCTTGACTAGCCAGCTTTTTATCAATGGTTCTAATTTGTAATAACCAAAATAAAAAGCAATGAAAAAGTCGATCTTATTACTACTCATCATCATTTCTCTATTCACTCATTCCAACGCTCAGGAGGTGCTCCCGATAGATACCAGTACTTGGGATTTTCAAGGACGTGGTTATGTGATTGAAGAGTTTAAAGGGAAAAAGGCCGTTTACCTAATCGGTGCTATGTCACTGAAGGATATAAAATTTCTGAATGGTACGATTGAATACGATATCTTTTTAAAAGAAGAAAGATGTTATCCGGGCGTATACTTCAGATTGGCAGATGAAAAAAATGGCGAACAATTTTTTATGCGATTGCACTTATCAGGATTAGAGGATGCGACTCAGGCCGCACCGTTAGTCAACAATCTTACCCCTTGGCAGTTGATGTTTGGCGAGCGTTATTCCTTTCCATATACATTCAACTACAGTGGGTGGACACATGTAAAAATAGTGGTGAATGGCAAGCAAGCGCAGGTTTATTTGGACTATGCGACAACGCCTCATTTGTCTTGGGATCTTACTATGCCAGTGCAAGCTGGTGATGTCATCTTGCGAGGAGGTAGAGTCACTGGATTGCATATTGCAGATATCAAAATAGATCCAAATGCCACCGAAATCAAAAACTTTAATCCCATAAAAAGGGAGCCAATTGAAGGTCTGGTTCCTGAATGGGAAATTTCCGACATGTTTGAAGAGAAGCAGCTGGAAGACCCTTCAAAACTGCAGACTGTAATAGATGAAAGGAAATGGGGTAGGTCTGTACTAGTGGAGGAAGGCACTGCAGCCAATATTTCAAAAGTTCAAGATTTGTACAATGGAGAACCAGGCGAAACCGTCTTTGCTAAAATCACCATACAATCGGATCGAGATCAGCTCAAATTATTTGAGTTTGGTTATAGTGATCGAGTGGTTACAATCCTCAATGGAAAGCCGATTTATAAGGGCACAAATTTTTGGCGCTCTAGGGATTATAGATATTTGGGGACTATCGGGCTCTTCGATGCGGTTTATTTAGATCTGAAAAAAGGCAAAAACACCTTACTCCTTGCTGTGTCCGAAAGTTTTGGTGGCTGGTTGGTCACTGGTAGAATAAAGGATATGGAAGGTATAAAGATTAAGTAGTAACATGGGGCTATTTATTATGAAGAAAAAAGGATGGCTATGCAATTGGCCATCCTTTTTTAATACTTAATTGCAAATTTTTGGTTAGTTCAATTAAGCTGGGTTTATAGTTATTACATAACTATTTCCTGAGGGGTTTGTTTGAGTAAACTTGAAATTGCCGTTGAAGGTAAATTCATGCTTTCCCACTGCTGGATCATCAAGATAGATCCTACCTGGATTCAAATTTGAATCCACGAATTGTGCGTCAAAACCAACGCCTCTGGGAAAGAAAGAACTATTCCCCATTGAAATCAAACAATTATCTCCATTCGCGATTTTTGTTGCTACTGGAGGTTTAATGTTCCAAGTAGAATCATCATTTACTTGAGAGATTGTTGTGAAAACAATAACATGTCCTGTGTTATTTACAATTTCACATGATGCACCCATTGCCATAATAATAGTGTTTAAGTTATAAAAAATTGTTAGTTGAAATCAGACTAGTTAGAATTAATCTAGTCTTGATTTCTTGGTAAAGGTGAGTCGATCAATGAATGAAAAGATCAGGCTATAAGGGTATATCTATAGTTACCAATTTGTAGGTACCTATCAGTAAAAATGGGTACTTGAAGGGAATAAGCTTGGAAATGTTAAATGATTGAGATGACTTTAGTATGGTGATATTTAATTGCAATTGATTGTCAATTCTTCTTTCACTTTTTTCTCATCATCTAGAATCTCATAAAATGAATCCAAATAACCCATCATGTGATTCTTGGATTTGGAACTGAGTAACGAAGAACTTTGAATGAGTTCATAGAGCATGGCTTTTTTAGCCTGAAATTTCAGTAAAGTGGACTGATATACTTCAAATTCCTCACAAGGCCCTCTAAAGAGACGCTGAGTGATATCTTCTATGGGTAGAACATCTGCAGGAATGGCGTAAGGAGGATTTACAATTCCACAATAATCAAAGTCATACGGAATGGCAAGGGGAATAATAAAGTTTGAAGTATTGTTGGGCAACATGGTTTTCATATTGTGACGAGCCAGGATAGAGTAATCCGTATTGCCAATTAAATAATTGAATATGGAAACCATGTGCCTGTTTGATGGCGGAAATTGGCCATAATAAAACTTAGAATCACCGTCAATATAGCTCGCCAATCTGTCTGCCATGGCTTTAGTAGGTTCTATCAGAAAGGCAAACCTCTCGAATTCCACATTCCCTCTTTTCTTACCGGTATCATAGTATTTCACCTTTAGCAATCGAACTCGGAAACTTGAATCTGTCATTATATTCAACATTTTGTAGACATAATATTCAGCAAGCAAATACTGATCGTAAGTAGATCCTGATTTGCAATTGCCTACCATTTTCATTTTATCAAATGATTTGAGCATTTCGAGTTTCACCTTCTTTTTAGGAAAGTCCAATTTCAGTGGAGGGTAGAAGCAGTTTTCTCGTCGAAAGTTGCCTCTGGCTCTCACGCCTATTTTTCTCTGCACATCAACGCTGTCATTGAAAGCAAATTCTATCACTGCTTTCTGATATTTTGAGGTGTCTTTTTTTCTATTTAAAATTTTGAAATTGGATTTGATCGTAATTTCGAAAATGGAGTCGTTGCCAAACAAATCGTATGTATTCATGTTGGAATCCACACCATCTCTGAATGATGCATTTGATTGATACAATTCGTCAAAATCGTGCTGAGCTAGCGAAAGAAAAGGCAAGCATAGAAGGATGAAGTTGATAACAAGTTTTTGCATGAGTATGAAAGAACAAATCCTAAATCACAAATATATTTAAATTGATTTTGATCAACTTAGAACTGATTTTTGTTGAGTTTTTTGAAGGAGGGGTATTTTGATAATCGATACCACACGGTTTAAGATTAATATCTAAGCTTATACCTTTATTAATTATTTTGAAATAGATAAACTTACGCTAGACATGCATGACATACTCCTTCAAAATATAAGGCAACTCGTTTCAGTGAATGAGAGTGAATCGGAGCTGATTAAAGACTCTTTTAAAATTGTACCTCTCAAAAAGAAGGAATTCTTGCTAAGAAAAGGAGAATACTCCAATCATATGCGGTTTATCGCCAAAGGCTGTCTTAAACTTTATCGGGTTGATGAAGTAGGGGCAGAGCATATCCTTCAATTTGGCATTGAAGGATGGTGGATGAATGACCTTTTTGCCTATCTGACAGAGAAACCAGCGACTTATTATATCCAAGCGATCACGGACAGTGTGGTTCTTCAGATACACAGAGATGCACTGGAGAGACTTTTTGATCAAATTCATATGATCGATCGTTTTTTTAGAATTAAAACCCAAAACGGATATGTGGCGCTTCAAGAAAGAACAGTAGATCATATGAGCCAAACTGTGGAGCAACGTTACTTAGAATTCATCACTCGGTATAGAAGTATGGAGCAGCAGATTCCTCAATACATGATAGCTTCCTACTTGGGTGTCACACCAGAGCACCTCAGTGCCATACGCAAAAAATTGAGTGTGCAAGATCGATCTTAAGATACCTTAAGGAAATTGATTTTCATGATTTCAAACTTTGTAAGAAAAAGTTAAAATCATGAAAGTAACAACAATCATTTTAGTAGGGCTGTTTTTTTCCATTACGGTAAATGCGCAGTCTAAAGAAACAGTTGGGGAAAGCCCATGGGGATCTGATGATGAAATCGGTACCCTGAATATGATGACCGAAGCATCTCAGCTTCAGGTGCTATCCGAAGTGTCTAGCGGAAAAATCTATGACCTCAGTGTAGAGTATTTTGTAGGTATGCCCAGTTTCCATTCACTAGGAGATCCTGGGTATCAATATTGGCTTACGCATACACCGCATGGTACCGTAGTGGACAATCCAAACGGTCTCGGTGCAGCAATGAATAAAAAAGTCAGCTATACTGGAGATGCTATTTCTATGTACACCCATATGGGTACTCACATAGACGCGCTAAATCATTTTGGCCTAGATGGAAAAATCTGGAATGGGTTTACTCCCGAAGAGTACTTAGGAGACAAGGGATGGAAGAAGACTGGCTCAGAAAGTATTCCTCCAATTATCGCCAGAGGGGTACTGATTGATGTGGCTTCTGCTAAAGGGACACTGCCAAAAAACTATAGAATCACTGAAAAAGATTTACGACTGACACTTGAAAAACAGCAAATCAAGCTGAATAAAGGTGATGTCGTATTGATTCGGACAGGTCAAGCCCAATTTTATGAAGATGCCAATCACTATCTCGATAACTATCCCGGTATTAGCCTCGATGCGGTAAAATGGCTCGTGGAAGATCAAGGAATCATGTTATTGGGCGCTGATAATTTAAGCTTTGAAGCCTTTCCGCCAGAGCGTGAGGACAATTGGGTGCCGGTGCATACTTATTTATTGGCTGAGAAAGGAGTCATGTTTATCGAGCAGATGCAATTGGAGGAACTTGCCTCGGATCAGGTTTATGAATTTGCGTTCATTGCCGCATCCTTAAAATTGAGAGGAGCTAGCGGTTCGCCTATGCGTCCGATAGCCATTCCTACCATATCAAAACGATAAGACAATGAGTCATTTATCATTGTTCATTCTTTCGTTTTCTGTCGGAATCATGGTGGTGATCCAAGGAGGAATCAATGCACGACTAGGTGTCTTGCTAAACAATTCTTTGCTAGCCACTTCTACCGCCTTGGTGATGAGCGCCACTTTCACGCTCGTAGCTGTATTTGTCACAGTCAGACAGCTGCCGAGCCTGGAGCAGTTAAAGGGCGTTCCCAGCTACATGTGGTTTACCGGTGGAATTCTAAGCTTCATAGCGGTCACACTGTTTTATTACATCATTCCACGCATTGGTATTTCTACCGCAGTCACTTTCGGATTAGCAGGTCAGATTCTTTTTGCAGCTATAGCTGGTCATTTTGGTTGGTTTGACATGCCTATTGAGCCAATATCACTTAAAAAAACGATCGGAATAATGGTGATGATTCTTGGAGTGATACTTATCAAATTTTAATGAACATGGATTTAATAAAAGCAAATATCGAAAATCTCACCAGCCTATGGAATGTAGGTGGTGCCGCTTCCGGAAACCTGATTGCAACAGAAGAATATTCCGTGAGCGTAGTTTCAGATTCGGAATGGCCAAACAAACTATGGTTTCATAAAAACCCAGAGCGGAATGAACTTAAATCTGTTCTAGATCAATGGAAGGCTAATGATATCACCATACCGATATGGGAGCCGATTGATCATGAGCAAGAAGTGATTTTGAGATCATATGATTTTGAATTGAAAAATGAGTTAACGGGCATGTCAATATGCCTTGATCGGATAGCAAAAGCGAATAATGACTTGCGCTTGATCAAGGTAAATGACAGTAAGACCGCCGTAGTTTGGTCTGAACTTTTTCAAGAAGCATTTGGCTACTTAATTCATCCCAAAACAATAGCGCTTACCATGGATAAAATCGACTACTTCATTGGAAAAAGTGAAGGGGAAAACATTGGAACGGCAGTGCTTTTTCAGCGTGACGAGCAGGTGGTTGGGATTCACTCCATGGGCGTAGTGCCGGCACATAGAAGAAAAGGACATGCGAATAATCTTTTAATCAATGTATTAAGCTTGGCTCAAGCAAAAGGAGCGAAGTACGCCACACTGCAAGCTTCCTCCATGGGAAAAGGACTGTATCTAAAGACTGGATTTAGTGAAGATTTCCAATTAAAAAACTTTAAAAAACTAATAAAATGAAATTAATAGAAAATCTAAATTGGCGTTACGCCACAAAAATATTTGACGCTAGCAAAAAAGTGGCTAAAGAAGAATTAGAAATGCTCAAAGAAGCCATCAGGCTTTCTGTATCTGCGTATGGACTGCAGTTATACAAAGTGCTCATCATCGAAAATGATGAAATCAGAACGGAACTCAGAACAGCTTCATGGGATCAAAAGCAGATCACAGATGCCTCGCATCTATTTGTATTCTGTAATTATACCACGAATTATGACGAGCATGTCGACAGCTATATTCAGCGGGTCATTGAAGCGCAGGGATCGGATGAGGAGGCACTCAAAAGATATGGAGGTTTTATCAAAGATAGTATCAAAAACATGCCATCGGATGAACGGAAAAGTTGGTCAGAAAAGCAAACCTACCTTGCGCTCAATAATTTGCTGCTTGCCTGCGCCGAGATGAAGATAGATGCTTGTCCAATGGAAGGATTCGAAAATAGTAGCTACAACCGTATACTTGGTCTCGACGAAATGGGTATGAATGCTGCGGTTATTGCAACAGTAGGTTATAGAGCAGAAGAAGATGAAGCCCAAGCCAGAAAGAAGGTGAGAAAATCCACCGAAGAATTATTTAAATTGGCATAAAGCAAACTTGATCATGAGTGATATACAAAGAAATAAAACAAGACTAACAGGTATTTTATACCTGTTAGTGATTATATGTGCTGGCTTTAGCCAAGGTTATGTGAGAGGATCTCTTGTTGTTTTTGGAGATGCAGCTGAAACCATAGAAAACATATCTTCTGCTTTGGGGTTGTTCAGAGTAGGATTGGCCACCGATCTTGTTGCATTCCTATTGGATGTGGCAATTTCTGTTTTGCTTTATCAATTGCTCAAATCGGTAAATCAAACCTTGGCCATGGTCTCATCCGCTTTTAGGCTGATTGCGCATCCCGCTATTGGCAGTTTGAACTTACTCAACCATTACATGGTATTGGAAGTATTAGGCGGAAATATGGATCCTGTCCAACAGGAGATTTGGACCATGCTTTTCCTCAACGCACACAATTATGGATATCTATTGGCAGGCGCCTTTTTTGGTGTGCATTGTTTCTTGCTTGGTATTTTGTTGTATCGTTCTCATCTGTTTTCTTCTGTTTTTGGGATTCTGATGATGGTCGCTTCTTTGGGCTATTTGCTGGAGTCATTTGGAGATTTTCTTTATCCAGGAAATGAATACTTGCTGGCAAATGTGGTAGGCTTTACGGCTGGAATTGCAGAAGTATCTTTTACTATTTATCTATTGATAAAAAAGGAATAGTAAAAAACCTACACTGCACAATTATTAGGCTCAAACCTGAATAAGCATAAGAGCAAGAAGCAATTACACTTCTGTAGTCCCCACCACCTGCATGGTCTCAAGACTTGGGTCTTTACTTCCACCAAGCGGTTCTATCGTAACCGCAAAAGCAGCTGCGGAGGCTACAGATTTCATTTTAAGTAAGTCAGATCCAGAATCAAACACACCCATGTCTACAGGTACACCATCCACAATGGCCCAGAGCTGATATTGCTGATCTTGGCTCAGCGCTTGCAGATTTTGAATTTTGAGATAAACATCTCGCGTACTGCTATTCCAGTAGACCGTAGCGAGCGATTCAGGTGAATTTTCCGTGCCATTCATCGCTACTCGTGCGAAATTGGGATTGCCTAAGATCTCTACATCTGTCTCTAGGTTTCTGAGCCTTTGGTTGACAAACTGATAGTTGTCCGCTACTTCCTGGTTTTGTGTGATCATCACTGCCAACTGATCCTCTGCCGACTGCCATTGACTATAGAAATAAAACGCCAGTACAGAAGCCAATACCGCTATCGACACCGAAGCGGCTATGGCAAAATTGAAGGACTGCTTTTCCACTGGCATCTTCAGTACTTTGGTCTCGTGGTTCTTTAGCGCTAGTTGACCTTTGATTTTATCTTGTAGGTGAGTAGGAGGAGTGATGGCCAGGTGATTGGCAAGCGCACCCATGGTGCTTTCGATCAATTCCAGCTCTTGTTTGATTTCGTTATGGGTTTCGCATAGGCGTTCAACCTCGGCTTTTTCAGCCCCAGAGAGCTCGCCCAAAGCGTAAAGCTCTAAAATACCGGATGATATGTATTCCTCGATATTCATCTGACGTCTAACGTTTTTCTAAAATAAATCAGTGCCGAACGCACTCTTGTCTTTACCGTGCCCAGCGGAAGGTTTAGCTCTTCTGCTGCCTCTGCCTGAGTAAACCCACCAAAATACACCAAGTCCATCACCTGTTTCTGATTTTCATCTAGCTGATCTAGCAATTCGCGAACCCCTATACCGTCTTCGGTAGAAGGCGTGCTTTCACGATCCAGTTTATATACGGCATTTCCTACCTGATCGGATTTGCGACGCTGACTCATTTCTTTCGAGCGCAGTTTGTCAATCGCCAAGTTACGAGTCAAATTGAGCATCCAGGTAAATAGTTTCCCTTTAGCCACATCGTATGAATGGATCTTATCGTAAATTTTGAGAAAAGCATCTTGCAGTACTTCGTCCGCAATGTCTTGATCTACTACGACTCTGGAAACTACCCCATACAAAGCCGCCGAGTAGTTGGTGTACAAGTTCTCAAATCCTTTTTCGTCTTTACTGACGAGTAGGCGAACCAATTCCGATTCTGGGATTTGCAAAGTGGTGTAACTCAGTGTTTGGTTTGTTGAAGGAAAAGATAGTGATTTTTTTATAAGTCTATGGGCAAATGACTTTTTGAGAAATGGGGAAATAAAACCCCTTGCTTTTCGCTGTTATTTTCGGTATTCTTGTTTACCGTCTGTCCAGCAGCCAGACGGTCCCGCCAATTGATGCGCCTTAGGCTGTATCCACTGGCCTAACCGCAGCACTTCTGAGAGAAAATATTGTACAATAACTATATCCGGTTGTTAGCAAACATTAAAAAATGAACACAGAAGATAAAATTGACAAGCTAAAAGAATTTAAGAACGAAGATGCCTTTCGAAAATTCTTAATTGACTTTTTAATTAAAAGTAATTTTAAGGATGTGTTTCATACGCACAGGTACGGTGCTCCCGAACAAGGTAAAGATATCATTGGTAGAATTGAACACCCTATTACAGGTAATGATTGGTTTGCTTTTGTTGTAAAGAAAGGGAGAATCTCAGGTGGAACTAATGAAATTGAAACGATTAAGAATCAAATTTTACAGTCATTCGAATACCCTTATCTAGGATTGACAGGAGAAGAAATAAAAATTAATAAAGTAATAGTTGTAACGAATGAAAATTTTACTGGAGGAGCTCAGTCTCAAATTGCAACAAGTCCAAAACTCAAAGCCTACAACAACTTTTCATTTTGGTGGAATGAAAATCTAATTCCATTAATCGATAAAAATTACAATGATTTTTGGTTGCCTGGTGATTCTTTTGCCAAAGAGTTCTCAAAAAATTTCATAAAAGAACTTGAACAAGAAATCAGTGTAAAGGAATTAAGCCTTCAAAAAGTTGATGACAAAAAAATTCAAAGATTAATCGATATTTTCGTTGAACCAAAGATTACAATAGAAGAGGTTGAAGAGGATAAAAAAACGAAAGAGAAAAGAATTCAGAATAAAAAATTCCGAATAGAAACCCTAAACAAAATTGAAGAGAATTACTTGTTATCGGGAGAACAAGGTGCAGGTAAAACAAAAATTCTTAACAAAATTGCTTGTCAACTTGCCTTACCTGAAAATATTTCCAATAGCCATCAAATTCCAATACGCCTTAAGGCGTTAAATTTAAAAGGTGTAGATTTTAACATTCAAACTAGAGTGGATTTCAACCTTGACAAGTATGGTGATATTTTCTTTGAAAAAGAATTAATCAATAACTATCAAGTAATACTACTTATTGACGATTTTGACTTATTAAAATCTAGTGAAAGAGATATTTTAAAACAAAAGTTAGAGGAATATTGCGCTGAAAATCAGACATACTTCATAATTACATACAGTAAAAATGAACTTGGTATCAATGATTCAGTAAAAACCGTAAAAATCCACAATTTCAATACAAAGCAAATTGAAAGCTTTATCAATAAGTTCTTTGAAGGAACGACTGGTAGGTCAGAAAAATTTATTCAGATTTTAAAGGAAAGTAATATTTTATCAAAGCTCCCTACTACTCCTCTTACAATTTCGCTTATTTCACTTTTGTATGACCAAAATAACTTTGAAATACCTGCTACACTAAGCGATATTTATTCGGATTTTACGAATGTCTTACTTGGGAAAGTTGAGGTTTATAATAAAACGGAACTTTTAACTTTCAATTTAAAACGGAGGATATTCACTTCTTTGGCCCTAAAAATGATGGATGAGAGAATGTATGAAATTTCACTTGCAAATTTCACATCTTTCGTAAATTCTTTTCTGTCTGAAAGAAGCTATCAAAAACAATCTGATGAAGAAATTTTGGATATAATAGAAAAATCGCACCTATTATACAAAACAGATGAAGACGTTATAGGGTTCAAAAAACAAGCATTTATAGAATTTTTAGCGGCGGTTGAAGTTTATCACCATAAAAGGGGTAGTCATTATTCAAAGCTTATAGAAAACTTCAATGATATTCCTTGGCAAAATACAGCAATATTCTATGCTGGTCAATCAAAGGAACTTGATGATATGATAGATGATGTAGTTAATAATGCTCCAAATAATAATCTTAGAGATTGGTTTATTAACTCTAGCGGAATGGGTTATTTGGCACAGGCGTTATATCAAACCAAACCATCTGAACGACGGAAATTGGTTTTAAAGGCTTTAGATAATTTAATTTTAGCTTATCGTGAAATTAAACCATTAACACAAGACTCAAATTCAATGTTTTATGAAATGCCTATGCCTCTTCTATTAGGAACAATAAATCATTGGTATAACGAGAATTTCAAATCAATAACTTTGACTGCAACTCTAGAACAGAGTTTTGACCAATTATATGCAGACAATCTTGATTTTGAAGAAACATTCAAGCTTTTAATGATATCTAGTACATTGATGACTCCGTATATTAACTCAGATAAAAAATTTGAAAAGCTACTTGAAAAAGAAGAATTCATAAATCACCCAATACTTCCTTTAGTTGCTGATTTTGTTATAGAACTTGGTTTAATAAATAAAAAGAATGTTAAACCTGATATAAAAGATCGTATCGTTTCTCAGTTAAAAAAGAAAAGACAGTATTTAAAGGAAGTAATAAAGGAACCAGCTTATAGGTTTAATGAGTCATTTGCAATTGAAAATAAATAACGTTTGCTAACAATGGCAATAGATAATGTGGGGTTTAGTGGTTAAGGAGAGCTCCCCCCAATGGCGCGTTTAGCCATTTTCGGTGTAACGCGTGACACCCATTTGGCGTTTACTCAACTCTTTTGTAAGATCAAAAAGGGTAGAAGTTACGTTCCTACTCAAATCAGAGATTTGGCTATCTTGTAGCCGAACCTTAAACTAAATCACACGCTACGTTTGATACAGTCGACGTTGTGTGTAATGATTTTAGAAGGCTTTATGAAGTAATTGCATGAAACTCAGTAACAGAATAATATCGCTACTAATTGCCTTAACCTATGTTTTAACAGGCACTTTTTACGCTTATGAAATAGTATCTAATTCTATAAACGGAGGGATTCAATATTACATTCTACTTCCTGTTTCGGTTTTACCAGCTTTTATTCTTTTTGTAGAACCTGAACCAATATTGTACATCGCAACATGTCAACTCTTAACATTTGCATTGGTATATCTAATCACTTTTTCGATGGTAACTTTAATCCGAGGGAAACTCACGAAAAACTAGCTTAACGAAAAAATACACACAACATGGTGTAGTCACGAATGCCCTTACGAGCTTTCCGAATCAATGCCAGAATCAGCACCGCCGCTCCTCGCGGAATCTCTAGAATACCGATAACGCATTCGAGGTTTCCTTGGCGGTCTAAATCTGAGCTAATGGCTAAACAGACTTTTGTGGTTGTGCGCGGATCGGCTATCTTTCTGCCTTAATCAAACTGTGAGGGCACATCGTCCTACACAGGTTAGCGCCAACTTTCTGTATGATTTTGATTTGTGTTGACGGATCTGTGCGCCGCACCCCAACCTGACACCGCTCCTGTTTCGATCACTTTTCTGCACCTTTCTTTCGTTTATAAATGAATCGACTCACTTATAATCCCTAACAACACACTTTCGTTTCCTATGAGTACACTTCAGTTTCCAAAAGCATACATTGAATAGCTGAAAGCACACTTCAACCTCCCATGAACATACTTTGAACAGCCGAGTGCATACTTTAACCTCCCAAGAGCGTACTTTGAACAGCCGAGAGCATACTTTAATCTCCCAAGAGCATACTTTAACTACCCAAGAACACTCTTGGATTCCTTTATACCATAATTGATGTGACTTGTGGCGGTTGACTGCAGAACGAGAAGATGAACAGCAGCAATAACTTCTGACCTTTGCCGGTCATTAATAAATGGCGCTAACAATGGATAGATCGTCATGCCTTTACGTGAGCGGTGGAAGTCCGAGACTTCACTGCCATCGGAACGCTGTTCCGATCGGGAAACAATACAAGGCCGATCAATCCCTAGACTGTGCCGTGACCGCAGCTAACCCAACAGAATTCCAGATTAAAGCTTTTGTTGTTGTTGATCGGATCAGCTAGTTTAGAGGCTTTACAAACTTTTCCGGCTAGACACGCCGTCTATCCGGTCGTTAATACCCTCCAAAAAACAAAACCCCATCAGCGCCCTGCTACAATACACCAAACCCACGTGGCAAGCCAGTGCTGACAAGACTACATAAAAAATTGTGCAGCTAAAAGGCTAAAAATCCTTTAACCCATATTTTCAACAAAAGGCTGTTGTCGGACACGCTTTCCCGTGGCTGCATAGATCGCATTGGCTAATGCTGCAGCAATCGGCGGGAGCGATGGTTCGCCCAGACCCGTAGGGTCAATGCCGTTTTGCACGAAAAATATCTCGATGGCCTGAGGCGCTTCTTGGTGACGCATCAGTCTGTACTTGTTGAAGTTGCTCTGATCGGGTTGACCGTCAGTAAAGGTCATGGCGCTGTACATGGCATGACCGATGCCGTCTATGATGCCTCCTTCGACCTGATTTTTAGCGCCTTCAGGATTTACTACTATTCCACAGTCGATAGCACACCATACCTTTTGTATTTTAGGGAGATCATTTTCCATTTTGATGTCAACTACCTGAGCGACGTACGAGTTGTGACAATAGTAGGCAGATACGCCTCTCGAGATGCCCGGCATAGCGGAATCCCAGTTTGATTTTTCTCTCACCAGTTTGAGTACGCCAGCATAGCGCTTTGGGTCATAGTCGTTGTTTTCTCCTACGGGATTGGCTATCGCTCGGTCCAATAGTTCCAATCGAAAGTCAATGGGATCTTTACCCGCAGCTTCCGCCACTTCATCTAAAAATGATTGTTCTCCGAAAGCGATAAAATTGGATCGTGGTGCACGCCAGGCACCTACTGAAATGTTTGTCTTTAATTCTTGATCCTCTGCCAGATAGTGGTCTACCGCACCTGCCGGAAAGCGATCGTTAAAAACGGTTTGTCTATCGGTACTCGCACCTCTTACTTTAAATCCAGTAAGATTATTGTCGCTATCTAATGCGGCTTCATATTTTATCTGATAAGCTGGACGATAAGTGCCTTGGGTCATGTCATCCTCTCTGGTATAAATCAGTTTGACAGGCGCATTCATTTTTTGTGAAATCACAGCAGCTTCAAGCGCAAAGTTTCCATAAAGTCGCCTGCCAAATCCACCGCCCATGCGAGTCATCATGATAGAAATTTTATCTTCTGACATACCTAAAACGCTGGCTAAGGTTTTGTGCAGGTATTCTGGTGTTTGGATGGGACCAACCAGCTCAGCTTTGTCTTTGGTGACATGGGCAAAGAAGTTCATGGGTTCCATGGTATTGTGCGCCAGAAAGGGCGCACCGTATTTTTGACTGATCACTTGGCTCGCCTGCTCAAATGCCTGATCGGGATTGCCATCAATTCTTTTATCTTCCTCTTGCTCTTCTTGATCCACCAGGTCGGTGAGTTGTCGGATGTGATCCGCGGAATGCTCCCCGTCGGATACTTTTTCCCAAGTTACTTTCAGGGCCTTTTTTGCAGCCAAGACTTCCCAAGTACTGTTGCCTACTACTACGGCTAACTCTGGAAAAGCATTCACATCAGACCATTGTTTGTCGACGCCTTCAGGAAGTGAATTAATTGCGAAGATGTCGAGAATTCCCGGCATGGATCGGGCTTCAGTATCATCGATCGACTTTAGTTTCATACCAAAGGCAGGCGGATGGATCATCATGGCGATGAGCATGCCTTCTTTTTTGTAGTCCAAACCAAAGAGAGGTGCTCCTTTCATCAATTTAGGGCCATCTACATTTTTGGTTGGCTGACCGATGATCTTGAAATCTTTAGGGTCTTTGAGGGCTACTTCCTCAGGTACGGCAATATTGGCTGCCGAAGAAGCAATTGCTCCATAGCTGATGGTTTTTCCTGCACCGTCGCTTATGATCCCGTTTTCAGTTTTTAAGTCCGCCACAGGGACGTTCCATTTTTTACTTGCCACTTCCAGGAGCATACGTCTCGCAGTGGCTCCAGCCATTCGGAGGCTTTGCCACCCTTTTCGGATCGATTGACTCCCGCCAGCCAATTGGCGTACGTATTTTTGATTGTCATATCCCGCTTGTTCGACCACTACGTCTTTCCAGGCCACATCCAGTTCTTCAGCCACAATCATAGGCATGGAAGTTTTTACATTTTGCCCAATCTCGGGATTGGGAGACATGATAGTCACGATGCCATTGTCACCAATTTTCAGAAAGGCGTTTATGTCGAACCATTCTTCTGGCATGTCTTTGAGCTGGCTCGAAGTAGGCGTGCACGAAGCCAACCAACTGAAGCCAAGTACCAAGCCGCCGCTTGCCGTCGAGGATACTTTTAGAAAAGATCGTCTGTTATATTTTGTTTTGATCAGGGTCATTGTTCTGCTGATTTTGGAATGGGATTAAACTTCTTTGGCGGCGGTTTTAATCGCAGCTTTGATCCGAGTGTAGGTGCCACATCGGCAAATGTTGCCGTTCATGGCTTGTGCTATATCTTCATCCGATGGATCAGCATTTCGTTCCAAAAGGGATACGGCATTCATGATTTGTCCTGACTGGCAGTAGCCACATTGGGCTACATCGTGTTCGATCCATGCTTTTTGTACGGGGTGATCTCCGTTTTCAGAAAGCCCTTCTATGGTTGTGATGGATTTATCACCAATACTGGAGATAGGTAATAAGCAGGATCTGATGGCTGTCCCGTTCAAATGAACCGTACAGGCGCCACATTGTCCAATGCCACAACCGAATTTAGTGCCGACCAGATCCATATGATCCCTCAGTACCCAGAGCAGCGGCGTCTCCGGTGCCACGTCAATTTGATGGGTACTATTGTTTATGTTTAAAGTGAATTGAGCCATAGATTTAAATTTACTTGAATTGTAGGTGCCATCCAATCACTTCTAAATTAAACGGTGATCCGAAGATAATTAGTTTACGTCTGGTCAATCGACAAATGTGATTTGTGGCAAATAAACAACAGGTTTGGTCGGGTGAATGGTAAGAATTTCTATGGTAGGATATATTAAAAAAAAGCCTCCCCCCGCTGGCGCAAGATGAGCCTTGCCTGCGGCAGGCAGGCGAAGCGTAACTTGTGACTAATAATGAAAAGCAGAGTTTCCCACTCCGTCCCATTCTCAAATACGACTGGAACTTGGTTTAGCATTTGAAGTGCGCGTGTATCTTTATTTCTATATCGTCCTGATCTTACTTTAGTACAGATAGCAATACACCACACAATTCCCGAATATACCTTTTAATCAAAAATAGAATCGATATATAAACCACTTGTGGTTATATTCGGTTAGCCATCATTAAACAAAAGGTATGGAATCAAAGAAAAAAGGAATTGATCGAAGAGATTTTTTGGAGATTTCAGGCAAGACCGCAGTAGGCATCAGTCTGACTACTTTACCACTTTGGTCTTCCTCCTGCAACGAAATAGTAAATTCCAAAACCACACAAGGGGCCTGCTATCACGATTGCCCGGACCGGTGCAGCTGGAAGGTGAAAACCGTAGACAACAAGGTCATTGGTTTTGAAGCCAATCAAGACCAGTACTCCGCTGGAAAACTGTGCAACAAAATGGCAGATTTCCCTAACGATGTCACCTACCATCCGAATCGGATCTTAACGCCTCTAAAAAGAACAGGTCTCAAAGGAAAAGGCGAATTTGAAAAGATCAGCTGGGAGCAAGCCATCAGCGAGGTAGCTGCCAAACTCCAGTCTATCATAGAGGAAAAAGGCGGGGAAGCCATTCTCCCCTATAGTTTTGGTGGCAATCAGGGCAAAGTCCAGGGAAAAGCCATTCCAAATCGATTTTTTGCTCATATTGGCGCCAGCCAGCTAGAAAGAACCATTTGTGGGGATACAGCAGTAGCCGGAGTGTTGGCCACCAATGGCCAAACGACAGGTGCACTTCCTGAAGACATTGTTCATAGCCGATACATTATCCTTTGGGGTACGAATCCTGTGCGTTCGAACCAACATCTCTGGCCTTTTATTCAAAAGGCTAAAGCGCAAGGGGCCACTATTGTTTCGGTCGATCCCTTCCGTTCCGAGACTTCAGAGCAAGCCGACTGGCACATTCAACCCACTCCAGGTACCGATTCAGCGCTGGCGTTGGGACTCATGTATGTCATTCTCAAAGAAAACCTGCAGGATCAGGATTATATTGACCGATATACGTTGGGGATCGAAGAGTTAAAAGCGCATGTGCAAAAATATGATCCGGCATCTGTATCGCAAATCACTGGTCTGGAAGAGGATACCATTATTTCATTGGCTAAAGCCTATGCACAAAGCTCACCTTCTTTGATTCGGGTGCTGATTGGTATGGAGCATCAGGTCAATGGAGCCAGTGCCTTTAGAGCGGTGGCCATGTTGCCGGCTTTGACAGGTGCCTGGCGACAATTGGGTGGTGGATTGATGCACATGACCTATGAGCTATTCGGCGAATCATTGAATTGGGAAAGCATCAACTTACCTCAAGAGTTGGCCAATCAGCAAACCCGATCAATCAATATGATAGAGTTGGGAAAAGCATTGACTAGCAAGGATCTAAATCCTAGCATAGATGCATTATTTGTGTTTAATTCGAATCCAGCAGTGACCACGCCCAACCAAAACCTGATTCTTAAGGGATTGGAAAGGGAAGACTTATTGACTGTAGTATCAGAGCATTTCATGACGGATACCGCACGATACGCTGACTATATTTTTCCAGCCACCACTGTGCTTGAAAATTGGGATATTCTAGATTCTTGGGGATCGACCTATATCAATATCAACGAGCCAGCCATTGAGCCCTTGGGTGAATCAAAACCTAACTCCGATCTTTTCAGATTATTGGCTCAGGAAATGGGATTCGAAGATTCGTACCTATATGATTCAGATATTGGAATAGTAAAGAAAACACTACAAAGTGATCATGAATATCTCAAGGGGATCACTTTTGAATCACTGAGAAAAACAGGCGGACAAAGATTGAATCTGCCTGAACCATGGATGCCACATGCGGAAGGCAATTTTAAAACCAAAACAGGAAAGTGCCATTTCTATGATGAGGAAATGGAGCCGAATCTGCCCACTTATATTCCCAAGGAGTATAATAGAACAGACCAAGAGCAATATCCGCTGCACTTATTAACGATTAAAACACCCAAATATCTGCTGAATAGTAGTCATTCAAATATTTCCCATATCCTTAAAAAAGAAGGGAAGCCCTTCTTGGAAGTGCACCCCGATGATGCATCCTTTAGAAACATAGTGGATGGTGATGAATTGAAAGTATATAATCAACGAGGTCGAGTGTTTATTACGGCTCGTATCAGTAGAAAGGTCACACAAGGCGTGGTATGTATGCCTCAAGGATATTGGCCTTCTCTGTTGAAAGGGGGCTCTTCGGCCAATGCGCTCACAGACGATCTCTTAACCGATATGGGACGTGGAGCAGCCATACAAGAGGCGAAGGTTGAAATAGTAAAGGCTTAAACCAAACGTCTAGCCAACGCACTGAAAAATACACTAGAACACAAAATCCATAAAATATGAAATTTGATATTGATTCAGAGACTTATGAAGAAATTGCCAAGGTGATTCATAGCAGTGAAAGTCCTGTAGGCATAGATGCCAAAAAGACCCACATCCTGATATTGAACAAACTGCAAGAACTCTCCGATCGAATGGAGCGTATGGAGCAGTCCCTCAAGAAGGATTGACCTTCAGAGCGAAGGCCTTATCGGGTATTCAGACCGAGATTTTTCCACCACATATACATCCGGCTGGATATTTCGTCGTAGGGTTTGTTCCAGGCCCTCAGTAATGTCACCTACAGCATGCGCTTCGTACACGAAAGGTACAAATCACGCACGTTGTTAAACTTAGACCACAATTACTATTCCTGATTGGTAGGGACGTTGATGAAGCTCTGTGCTGACACGTGTTTGGATTGCGAACCACCATAAATACCTATGGATATGATGATGGCGGCTACGACGCCTATGATATATATGATCACCTTTTTCATGTTTGTTGTTTTTTGAATTTCATTCTAATGAGTTTTTGATTGGTGGGTTCATGCACCGACTCAGCGATGGGTTCAAATCCGTACCGGTCGTAAAAGGCTCGCCCAATTTTATTTTCTTTGAACACTTCTACTTCGAGTTCAGGATGGCTTTCGCTCACATGATCCATCAGTTGTTTGCCGAGGCCTTGTCCATGTTTATCCGGATGGACAAATATGGCGCCTACCTCATTGCCAATCATGCTAATAAAGCCTTCCAGCTCATCACCCGAAGAGACTACCCAAGTCACTGTATTGGGTAAATAGATTTCCCGTACTTTCTTTTTTTCATGCTCCATAAAGTCCGACTCCAAAAAGGGATGGGCAAGGGAGGAGGATTGAAACCATACGTTGACGATGGAATCAGTATCTGTTGTTTTATATGCTCTAATCATTGCTTTATATTTTGTGTTTTTGTGAATGGAATAGACTTTTCGATGCATCCATTCATTGATTACGAAAGCAAAAATGCAGACCCTATGAGCCCCAATCGACTCATGCGATGATATGAGACATCATTTTTCTAATGCCTGTAAAAGGTGTTTGGAAGTGTAAAAGCGTAGATTGTGTATTAACCCTTTGTTGCTTTTTCTTTAGAAGCGGAGAACTGAGACTTGTATTCTTTTGGCGTGAGGCCAGTGAGTTGCTTGAATATCCTATTCATGGAGGCCTTTGAATTGAAACCGCTATCAAAGCCTAATCCAAGAATGGTGAAGTTTTGTTTTTTAGGGTCAGTCAGCAGTTTTTTGAAATGTTCCACGCGGTATTGATTCACATAATCATAAAAGGTGATTCCAGCTTTGCTATTCAGCGTTTGAGAAATTTTGTGTGTAGTGACTTCTAGCTTTTCGGCGAGATGGTGCACCTTCAACTCAGCATTGAGATGGAGCGATTCATCTTCGAACAACCGATTGATTTGAGTTTGTAATTGGTTCAGATCCTCATCGCTGAGTGTGGAGGATTGATACTTTTGACCTGGTTTATCTGATTTCAGAACCACAGACCTGTTTACCGGATCATAATCAAAAAACTCAGCCACGGCATACTGCCGGATACCGTGATAGCTCAGGTAGACCATGAGGATCACAAACCAAACATTAAAAATCGGTCGGATATCTTCGATGCTTGTGGCTATTTCCAGACTCAAAGCACCCCAGGCGATAAATGCTGTGAACTTAAGGATAAGATAAATCCAAATGAAGTTTTTGAGCCACAGGAGATTAACTTGTGCGATGTCAGAGTAGTTGTTTTTAAGGGTATGATCATAGGCCTTGGTTTTTGATAAAAGCCAAAACAATGCACCGACATTGAAGACGTCATGTGCGAGTAAAAATATTTTATAGGGAACAGGCGGCGTGTTATAGATCTCGTTCAGGTCGACCAGCGTATAATCCGATAGGCAGAAATCTGTCAATAGGAAAATGTTCCAAATGACTGCATACAGACCAAACCACCACCATTCTTTTCTCAGCTGATGGCCTTCATCTAATAACAAAGCGGCATAAGTCAGGAAGGAAGCAAAGAGGTAAGGCGTGAGTAAGCTTCGAATAATCAGATTGGTATGAGTCAGGCCCTGCCGAATCCAAAGATCGATCACAAAATAGGAGGCAAGCAAACCAATCACCGCAATCAGCCAATAGTCGTTGGTATTTTTACCTTTCTTCGTAATTACGAACAAAAGCATAATGCACAACACACTGGCTCCTACGATGTTCACTACAATCATAAGCACAATTATATAGTACTTCATGCAGAATGCCTGGTTGTAGCGTATGCCCGACGACTCTGCACTGTTCAACTTTTATTGATTGGCTTCGCCAATGCAGTGAGGTGGGAGACCCAAAACAAAAGCCACAGCTCGTTGTACTCGCTGGATCTTTATGCATTCCCAATGGCGCGTTTAGCCATTTTCGGTGTAACGCGTGACACCCATTTGGCGTTTACTCAACTCTTTTGTAAGATCAAAAAGGGTAGAAGTTACGTTCCTACTCAAATCAAAGATTTGGCTATCTTGTAGCCGAAACTTAAACCCAATCAAGCGCCACAAATAATGCAGCGGCGCAAGGCATAATTAAAACGAATCAATGAAAATTACCGACGCTGAGTTTGAACATTTGTTTAAAGAGCACCAGCCTAAATTGAAATCATTCATCTATCGGTTGGTGACTAACACAGAAGATGTGGAGGATTTAAGTCAGGAAATTTTTATCAGGGCCTATAAAAACATTCATTCTTTTCAAGAAAAATCTTCCTTCAAAACTTGGCTGTTTGCCATCGCTAGTAATCTGATCAAAGACCATTTTAAAGCCCAAAAAAGATGGACGAGAAATGCGCAAGACAACTGTAGTCAATCCATCAAAAATGAGCCAGAATTGCAGCAAGAAGTCATGGAGGTGTATTTTAAGGATGACTTTGAAATTAAGAATCACATTGATTATTGTTTTACCTGTGTCATGAAATATCTACCACTGGAGCGGCACATTGCCATCATGATGGCAGATATCTATGATTTTAAGGTGAATGAAATTGCAGAGGTATTAAACAAAACCATGGGCAGCGTCAAACATATGCTCTTCACCTCACGAAAAACCATGAAACAGGTGTTTGATGAAGATTGCACCTTGATTCATAAAACAGGCGCATGCTGGAAATGTTCTGAACTCAGCAATACCGGAAATTCTAAAGCCGAAACCCAAAGAAAAATCACAGCACTAGAATTGGTAAAAGCAAAAGAACAAGCCAACGCCACCAAGCTATACCAGATGAGAACTGCCTTGATCAAAGGCATTGACCCTTTGCAAAGCAGCAACTTTCAACTCCACGATTTCTTATTGAATCAAACCGATCGTGCCAACGGAAAAACCTACCCGAAAGTAGAGAAGGAGTGTAAAGATTTATAAAATTTCATTTTTCACAACCGTTTTTGATTGTACTGAAGTCTAAAGGATAAATAGTACAAACTTAAAAACGTGAAAAATGAAAAAATTTATGGTATTCATTTACCCTCAAGGGGAATCAATTTTCAACCTTCCAGAAGAATCACAACAAAAGCACATGCAGAAAGTAGGGGCTTATTTGGGTGAGTTAAAAGAAAATGGGCTTTTGCTGGATGCACAACCCTTACAGCCCTTCGGGACTATTCTTTCTGGTAACAAAGCCACACTAACTGTAGAGGCGATTGATCAAGCAAACATTGCTGGGTTTTATACACTTCAAGCAAATGATCTAGAGACACTGATTGCGACTTTAAAAAATGATCCTCGTTTCGAGGATGCCAGCTGGCAATTGGAGATCAGAGAGATATTGGAAATGATGTAGCACCCACAAAGAATTAAATAAGATGAATTTTAAAAAGACAATTATAGTACGAGCAACTAAAGAGCAGGCGTATGAAGCGGTGACTAGTGGCATCAGAAACTGGTGGGGCAATAGCCATGCGACCATCTCAAAAATAGGCGACCAGTTTTCTATCTTTTTTGAAGAAGAAACGGAGTGGCGTTTTGAAGCGACCGTTTTAGATCCATTCAATGAAGTGCATTGGAAATGTATCTATGCCAACCACCATTTTTCTAATCTCAAAGACATTGAAGAAGAATGGTTGGATAGCGAAATAGTGTTCAAGTTTAAAGATTTGAATGAGGATAAGATTGAATTGAATTTTGAGCACCAAGGGCTTACGCCAGAGTTGAACTGCTACGAAATATGCGATGCAGGATGGACTCATTTTATCGCTACAAGTCTAAAGCAGTTTTTAGAAACAGGAAAAGGAGTGCCTAATTTGGTAGAATAAAACGTTACCGAATACTAGATAAATAGTAGCGGTTTGGGATTGATTCCAAACCGCTTTTCCTTAAATCGATCTCTCCAGTTCGGTCCCATATCCAACTACGACTGGAACTTGGTTTAGCATTTGAAGTGTGTGTCCAGACCTACCCTGTCACTCTATCTGCTTACCTCTTTTGAATACATATTTAATGTTTTTGGTATGGCTGATGTCTTCCAAAGGATTGTTATTCAAAACGACCAGATTGGCTAGTTTGCCTTTTTCTATGGTGCCGATGTTTTTTTCTTCTCCTAGTCCTTCTGCATTCACAATGGTAGCGGCCCTCAACGCGTCAATGTTTGTTAGGCCAACCGTAGTCAATAATTCCAGTTCTTTGTGAAGGTTGATGGTGCCATCTTCAGAGATCATGTGGTCCGAGCCAGCGCCAATTTTTACACTGTATTGGTAGGCGGTTTTTACCGTTTTCATTCCAACCAGGTATTTTGTCGAATCAATTTCCTCACCCTCTCCGGCGTCATCTAATCCAAAGGTGTAGATGAATAAAGTAGCATCTAAAATGCTATTGTTTTTATTCATCGCAGTGAATAATTGTTTCACCTCTTTGGTGTTTTCATCCCAGGCAATATCATTTAGTTTTTTCCGATAAGCTTGGAGTTCTTCTTGGCTTTCGAAGGAATGCCTCCCTCTGATATCTCCTTTTACAAATTCGTATTGGACGAGGTGTCCGGCATGTGACATCACATCAGCCCCACCGTTGGTAATGTCCATGGCTTTCGTAGGCGGTACGACCCCATGTGACCACACTTTTAAGCCTTGTCTTTTGGCTTCATCCGATACCTGTTTAAACAAGTCTTTGTCTACGTTTAGATATACTTTTATGGCCGTTGCACCCATTCCTTTGGCTTCAGCCACTACTTGTCTCAAATCTGATTCAGACGTAATGGCCCGCAGCCAGGATACTTCCCCTGCTTTGGCCCCTTTGGCCACTTCTTGCGGTCTTGGATCTTGTTCAAAAAACTCTGGCCCCGCGATGATAGTAGAAAAGAAGACGTCTGGCCCCACATCCTCTCCAATCTTCATGTTTTTCTGCAAAAGAGTGAGCATTCTGCCATCACCTCCCATGTCTCTTACGCCGGTAATCCCTTGCTGCACCGCAGTTTGCAAATGCGCTTGGGCTTCCTTTAATGTGCCATGGGTGATGTGAACGTGAGCGTCTATTAAACCAGGAATGATAAACTTTCCCTCAAGGTCATAAGTGATAGCTCCTTTGGGAAGGGTTAGTGAATGGCTGTAGTCGATAGCCGCTATTTTGTCTTCCTGGATAAGGAGGGTGCCCTTTTTTCCAAAATCAGAAATTGCATCAATGATGGTTGCATTTTTTAAAACAATATAACTGGACGTAGAGTCGGTTTGACCAACAGCTGAAAAGCTAAGGACGGAAATCAGAAGTAAATGAAGAATAAAGGTTTTCATGAGGAATGCATTTAGTTTTTTTGAGATTTTACTGCGAAGTAGCCCAGCATGGCACCTAGTACAATATTCCAGAGGGATAAAAGCCCGATGCGCAAGTGCGGCGGAAGTATGAATACCGTCGTCATCGCAGGGATCCAAAACCAGACCAGCGACCACCAGGCTTTTTGAAGACTCGCCCAGTCCATCTCTTTGCCTTCTATCTTGTTGTCCGTAAATCGGTGAAAAGTAACGAAGACAGGGCCGTAGATGATATTGGCAAAAAAAGAGACCGAAAGCGCGTAGAGGAAAGAACCTTTGGCCAAGTTGAACCACCATCCTTTCAGGATTATGACATCCATATAAGCGAAGAATCCTGTGAAGGCATATTTGAAAGTAATGCCAAGAAATGCCCAAATCAGCGCTTTCAAAATGAGTTTCCATGGCCCAGGACCGAAGAAATACCACTTTTTCATTCGAATACGCACAGCAAGGAGTTCGCCCAATGTGCCAAGTATGCCGATCTGTACGGCACTGGACAGCAAGGGGTAGTTTTTCACAAAATCTAAATAGGCTTCTATCATGATTGTCTTTTTAGGTGATACATGGCAACCGTAGTTTTAAAAAATAATCTCTTGGTTAAGTTTTATTCATACAATAATGGGCTGCTGCTAAGTCTTCGATGGCCACGCCCACTGATTTGAAAACAGTGCGTTTCGATGCTTTTATTAAAGACTTGTCTTTCAATAACTCATGAATGTCTGCTTGGATCAGTGTCTCTACCGCCAAATCTTCTTCTGTGGCTGGAATGATCAAATCACCCGCTTCTTGCGTAGCGGCGAGATAATTATCTACAAATACATCCGCTTGCAAAACGACTTCTGAGGCAAGCTCTCTGGCATCCGGTGTACAAGCACCTACGGCATTGATGTGCACCCTTTCTTTCAAGGATTGGTCTTGCAAAATGGGCTGGCGGGCAGCAGTGACAGTGCAGATAATATCTGCGGCTGCTGTGGCGTCTTCAACGCTTTCATAAACTGTAAATTTAATGTTCTTGTATTTCGAGCTGACTTTATCGCAGAAAGCCGCAGCGCGGGATTCGTTTTGACTCCAGATCGTCACGTTTTGAATCGCTCTTACTTCACAGATAGCTTCCAGGTGCATTTCCGCTTGCTTTCCGCTACCTAGCAGGCATAAGTTGGTGGCATTTTCTGTGGCTAATAAATCGGTCATCAGTGCACTGACGGCCGCTGTTCTGATAGCCGTGATCATATCCGCATCGAAGCTAGCCAGCAACTTCCCAGTTTTTGTTTCAAAAAGATGCAAGATGCCTTGATGCGAGCTTAGACCTTGCTTATAGTTTTCTGGAAACACACTCAACACTTTGATGCCCATGATTTGATAGGTGCGGATGTAGGCCGGCATCATGCCTAATATGCCTACGGGCTGCTCTGGTAATATCATTTTGGATCGTAAGGGGTTGATCAATCCTTCTTTGTCCATAGCAAACAATTCTTTCATAGCCGCTATGCACCCGTTCATGGAGAGCAGCTGAGCGATTTGTTCCGATGAATAAAAATCAGTCATACTAGGGTCTTACGTTGGCTATGATTTGCTTCAGTACTTTCTTAAAGATCAGTAATTCGTCTTTTTCAATCCCTTTTTCGGCATCGTGGGTGATGTCCGATGCTGCGGTTAGTGCTTCGTTTTCAATGTTTTTCCCATTTTCCGTAAGGAAGATGAGTTTGTCTCTTTTGTCTGAGCCATGTTTTTGCTTGACGACGAGCCCCTTTTTGATTAACCCATCTATTTGCCGAGTGATGGTACTCTTTTCTTTGCTCGCTCGTTTGGCCAGCTCTTGTTGGTTGATGCCATCTTCATTCCACAAGTAGAATAATATGCGCCATTGCTCCACGGTAATGTTTAGGCTTGGCCGTGTGAGCGCGGTCTCTAATCGACTGGCTAAAAGGCGCGAGGTTACACTGACCAACCGAGACGATGAATTGTATTGTTCTTGTTTGATAGTTTAAGGATTTATTAGTTGTAATATACAACTAATAAATGACTTGGGAATTAATCTTAATGGGCTGTAAATGCAAAAAGTCCCGTACATCGTACGAGGCTTTAGTCTTGCAGAGAAGGAGGGATCGATAGGACCGACCCTCGGCCCCCGGTGCCTTGTGGCACATTGCGCCAAATTTTGATCATAAAAAAAGCCTCACACTTTCGTGTAAGGCCTTTGCAGAGAAGGAGGGATCGATGGGACCGACCCTCGGCCCCCAGTGCCTTGCGGCACATTGTGCCAAATTTTGATCATAAAAAAAGCCTCACACTTTCGTGTAAGGCCTTTGCAGAGAAGGAGGGATTCGAACCCCCGGTACCTTGCGGCACGCTGGTTTTCAAGACCAGTGCATTCGACCACTCTGCCACTTCTCTAGGTCGTTATGTGATTTTCTCACTTTTGAGAAAATTGTATCCATCGATTGATTTAAAAAATATCTCTCGACGATAAGCTTCAGACTTAGATTCAAACACCTCTTGATAGTGTAGAACCCATGGCCTTTTTGCTTTTGTTGATCTAACCCTTCCAGCATTATGCCTTCTAAGTCGCAAATCAATATTTTTGGTATGACCGTAATAATAACTACCGTCAATTTCACTTTTCAATATATAGGTAAAGAACATTTTTCTTTCCTTTATTCGAACCCCCAGTATCTTGTTGCATGGCAATCCCCTTGGGGCGGCACGCTGGTTTTTCCCGAAGGGATCACTACGTGGCAAGACCAGTGCATTCGACCACTCTGCCACTTCTCTAGGTCGTTTTTATTTCCATTCCTTTGAATGGGAGTGCAAATGTAGAATAATAATTTTTTTTGACAAGGGTGGACTGAAAAATATTTTCAATCAGTCAAAAATAGATGTAGTTGTCTCGATTTTGTCGGATACTACTGCACGATCCACACTGGCATTGTATTCAAATCCTACGAGCAATATAAGTGATAGCAGATACAGCCATACCATCAAAGCAATGAGCATTCCGAGTGAGCCGTAGAACTTGTTGTAGTTAGAAAAATTGTTAATGTAAAATGAAAAAGCATACGAAGTAGCGACACAAGCTACTGCCGAGAATACAGCACCTGTAGAAAAGAAAGTCCATCGATCATGTATCGCTGGTGCAAAATAATAGATCATGGATATAGCAATGAAAAAGGCAATGATAATGACGCAGTATTTTAATGCCGTAAGTAGGTAGATGATGTAATCCTGTGTGATTAAACCCTCAGCCGATAGGTAATTCAATACCAATTTTCCTATCACCATTAGGATAATGGAAAAGAAGAGGACAGAAGATAAGACTAGCGTCAGGCCTGTGGCTATGATTCTGGTTCTGAAAAATCCTCTCTTGTCATTTGTTTTGTAAATGCTGTTGAATGTAGCCATGAGACTATGCATGCCATTCGTGGCTAGAATTAGCGCCAGAAGCGCACCAAAAGAAAGCAATCCTTGTCGTTTGTTGCTGATAATGTCGTGGATGGTACCATCGGCAGCTTCATACATAGCTTCTGGCATCACCGTCCCCAAAAAATTCATGATACTTTCTGTATCAATATGGGGAATGACAGAATGGATATATGGAATCAGTGTAAAAATGAAAATGATGGAAGGAAAAATAGCAAGTGTAAAACTAAAAGCTACACCATTAGCCTTATTGATCAAACCATGCTTGCTGGTATTCTCAAAAAACAAATCCAGCGTATTGTAAAGTGTGGTTTGCCTTTTGTTTAGTTTGATTGACTTAAGCCTCCTTATGAGATTAAGGTACCATTGGTAATACAACAAATGTTTATGAAGGTTTTTTCTTTTCATGCGAAATAGGGCTTCAAAAACTTAACTAGTTGTTCTGGAACTCTACAAGGCCTGTTACTTGCCATATTAATAAAAACTAATGTAGTCTCTCCAGTATTAATGAGCTGATTTTGCTCATTAAATATTTCATATTCAAAAATGATCTTTGCCTTCGGGAAGGTAGGAATTTTTACTTTTATAGTTAACAATTCATCATACTTACCAGGAAGCAAGTAGTTGGTGTTCATGTTGATGACAGGCATCATGATGCCGCTTTTTTCCATTTCGTTGTAAGAAAACCCAAGTTGACGAAGGGTCTCTACTCTGCCAATTTCGTAATACATGGCGTAGTTGCCATAGTACACATATTTCATTTGATCAGTCTCTGAGTATCTAACTCTGGTTTTGGTTTGGGCTTCAAACATTTAGATTTTTGAAATTAACATGCAATGGATTCTGAAATATATTGTATTTTTCTTATACAAAGATGTACAATTTGATAGTAAATATTTTGATAAGACCTTGGCTTTTCACGCTATTCTTTTTTGGACTTTATGGTGCCACTCAGGCTTCAAAATTATCTATAAAGTATAAACGACCAAATTCAGACCGGTATCTTGAAATTTTTCGTGCCTTAAAATCCAATCATAACTCCATCTATGGTGAATCTACTGACTATTTGAAAAGTGTATATCGTTGGCCAGACAAGATTGAGGTCATGGTGACGACTTGTGATGCATTAAACTCTAGTTATACTCCAGACGCCAAGCAAATTGTCATTTGTTATGAATCTCTGTATCAGAAAATAAATGACTATCCAGAAAACACGAACTCTGATGAAGCTTATGAACGTCGTGTATTTCAAAATGTCATGTTCACCTTTTGGCATGAGATAGGGCATGCACTCATGGATCAGTATGGGATGTGTGAGGGTAGAAATGTCAAAAGCTTGGAGATGCTTGCTGATGAGTTCGCGATTTTGTCAATGCTTTGGAGAGAAGAGGATTACTGGAAAGGCATTGTCATGATTAGTGCTTTGCATTACAAGAGTAAATCGGAGCGCATGCAGGGCAAAAATTATGAATCCCATCCTTCAGATGAATTGAGATATCAAAAAATGATTGTTTTGCTTTATGGTTTTGCCCAAAAATCTTATGCTAAGTTAAAAACTGAAGTCGATCAATTGGTGTGGTTAGACCAGTCAGCGCACGAATATTATTTGGGAAGAAGTGCCTTTTGGGAAGAAAATCTTCGGAATCACACGCGGTCGGATTTTTTTAATTATTGACTGTCAGCTATTTAAAAACATAGATAGCCTGCTCCTAAATCCTTTGTTTTTCTATTTTTGTTGGAAACAACATACCCTATGAACCTGGAATTCAACAAAAACGAAGACGCATACAAGCAGTTAATCTCTGAACTCAAGCATAAACTTAAAAAAGTAAAGCTTGGAGGAGGAGAAAAGAAAATAGAAGCACAGCATGCTAAAGGAAAACTGACGGCTAGAGAGCGAATTGATTATTTGATCGATGACCCAAAGGATTTTGTTGAAGTAGGAGCTTTTGTAGGAGAAGGCATGTATGCCGAACAAGGTGGCTGTCCTTCGGGAGGTGTGGTCATGGGCATCGGTCACGTGCAAGGCAGGCAGTGTGTAGTCGTAGCTAACGACGCCACTGTGAAAGCTGGTGCTTGGTTTCCAATCACAGCTAAGAAAAACCTACGCGCACAAGAAATTGCAATGGAAAACCGATTGCCGATCATCTATTTGGTGGATAGTGCTGGGGTTTATTTACCGATGCAAAACGAAATTTTCCCAGATAAAGAGCATTTTGGCCGTCAGTTTAGAAACAACGCCAAGATGTCCTCTATGGGAATCGTACAAGTAGCTGCCATCATGGGAAGTTGTGTGGCTGGAGGTGCTTATCTGCCCATCATGTCAGACGAAGCCATGATCGTAGATAAAACAGGTTCGATCTTTTTGGCTGGAAGTTATTTGGTGAAGGCGGCTATTGGTGAAACCATTGATAATGAAACGTTAGGAGGGGCGACTACTCATTGTGAAATTTCAGGTGTCACAGATAACAAATACGACAGTGACCAGGAGTGCTTAGATGCCATTAAGAAAATATTTGACAAAATTGGAGATTTCGATAAAGCAGGATTCAACCGTGAAGCGCCCAAAAAACCTAAGCTGGATGAAAAAGAGATCTATGGTTTGCTGCCAGTAGATCGCGTGAAGCCTTATGAAATGCGCGAGATCATCAAACGCATGACGGATGATTCCGGATTTGATGAATATAAGGCCGATTATGGTCAATCTATTGTTTGTGGGTATGGGAGAATTGATGGCTGGGCAGTGGGTATTGTGGCCAATCAAAGAACCGTAGTGAAAACTAAAAAAGGTGAAATGCAGATGGGTGGAGTGATCTATTCAGATTCAGCAGATAAGTCAGCACGTTTCATCATGAATTGCAACCAGCGAAAAATACCATTGGTTTTTTTACATGATGTGAGTGGATTTATGGTAGGTAGCAAGTCTGAGCATGGTGGTATCATCAAAGACGGTGCTAAAATGGTGAATGCCATGGCTAATTCTGTTGTACCAAAATTCACCTTCATCCTTGGAAACTCTTACGGTGCAGGCAACTATGCCATGTGTGGTAAAGCTTACGACCCAAGATTAATTTATGCTTGGCCAACTTCGAAATTGGCTGTAATGAGTGGGGCTTCAGCCTCAAAGACCTTGTTGCAAATCAAGGTTTCGGCTATGAAGGCCAAAGGCCAGGAGGTCTCAGAAGAAGATCAGAAAAAATTCCTTGCAGAGATTACAGATAAATATAATGAAGAGCTGAGCCCATATTATGCAGCATCCAGACTTTGGGTGGATGGCGTAATCGATCCATTGGAGACTCGAAGAATTATATCTTCCGGTATAGAGGCAGCCAATCATGCGCCTATCGAAAAACCGTTTAACGTAGGTGTGATCCAGACCTAAAACAAATTATCTATTCAGGTCGGTATGAATTAAACGCCTTTTTTCGTATATTAATTTAACAACTTGTTATTTTGGTATTTCGGTTTCTGAATCAACAACATTGGAAAAAATAAACGAAAAAGAACTTAAGGCTTTGATCTCCTTATTGGAAGATGAAGATCATGAAATTCTTGTGCATGTAGAAGAAAAGCTCCTTTCATTCGGGACAGATGTCATCCCATTTTTGGAAAAGGAATGGATGAATAATAGCTTGATCCCACGGGTGCGGGAAAAAATTGAAGACATCATTCATGATCTTCAATATGACCTTTTAAGTGAAAAGCTGATCGCTTGGAAAGAGTCAGGAGCAGAGGATCTGCTGGAAGGCATGATGCTCGTGGCGAATTACCAATACCCTGATCTTAATCTGAAGTTTCTGACCAGAAAGTTTGAGCAGTATTATCACAATGCCTGGAGAGAATTTTCTGAAGACTTGTCTCCAATGGAGCAAATCAAAGTGCTCAATGATGTGTTTTTTAATAAAATGAAATTCAGACCGAACGCCAAGAATTTCCATTCACCGGCTAACGGTATGATCAATGTGGTTTTGGAATCCAAAAGGGGTAATCCACTGAGTTTGTGTGTGGTGTATTTGCTTTTGGCCCAGCGATTGAAAATGCCAATTTACGGCGTGAATCTACCCAATCTGTTTATTGTTACCTATAAAACAAAGGATACACAGTTCTATATCAATGTGTTCAACAACGGTATCATCTTTACCACAGATGACATCAATAACTACATCAATCAGCTGAAGTTGGAGAGAAACGAAATCTACTATCAGCCATGTAGCCATGTGGATATAGTGGCGCGAGCATTGAGAAATTTGATTTCTTCTTTTGAAAAATTAGGTGAGTATAAAAAAGCTGATGATATCAAAATGCTCCTTCAGTCAGTAGATGAGATGAGTTATTAACCATTTCTACAAAAAAAAGTCATGCTCATAATGAACATGACTTTATAATTCTTCTTCCAGAAGTTTATTGAATAGGGTAATAAACCTCTGTTCTCCATTGAGCGGTGTCTGTTTCCATCATTGGATCAGTAACGTAGATTTCATAACCATTACCACTTGGTTCTAATTCGTTGAATTCCATGTAGGCTTGCAATTGCTTGTGCGTGTCATCTAATAGATTGTAATCTCCCATATGCACACCTAATACTGCCTTTCCTCCAGTAGTTTGTCCGGCTACAATACTTTCGTCAGAGACTTCTCCAGTTTCAGCCACAGGAATAGCGATATCAGCTTCCCATCCGCTTTCACTATAGTCCACATACACAGACATCGGCTGACCAGCTCCCATAACACCGTTGGCATTGATGTAGCCTAACAACTGGCCATAGATTTCTCCCATTCTAGGGCCTATAGACTCAGGTTGGGTTACATCAAAAACCTCTCTTATGGCGAGATAATTGATAGGTTCTGCATCAACTTCACTGATTTCAATGGTGAATACTGGTTTAGACTCTACTCTGCTTTTTAGATTAGCTAGTCCTTCTTCATACGTAGGGCCCAACATAGATTCCATCATCAATCCCATCAATTTGTAAAGTGGATTGCTGCCCATGTCTCCTTCAAATGTCCAGGTAACTTGCGTGCCACCATCAGATTCCTCTAAAGTAAAATCTGCATAAGATGGTTCGTCAAAACCACCGAAATAGAGTTCAGTTCTAACTTTCTGATTTGGAATGGCCTCTACGACTTCTTGCGAGCCAGTTCCGACTTCGTCATGAGTGCTTTCCCATTCTTTTTTAGATCCAACGCCTGAATCAGGGCCAGAAAAAGTGTAAGTGGTGCCATCAGGGTCGATTTGATCCCAAGGAGACCATTTGTTTGTTTTTTTAAGATTAGCCACTTCTTCGTAGATGGAAGAAGGTTCTGCATTGATAACAGTAGATCTTTCCAAAGTTACATTACTCGGAATTACCAATCCAATTACAAGAATTAGTCCAACCAAAATGGCCAGAACTAATAAAACCTTTTTTAAAATATTCATTGTTTAGTGTGTTAGTTTTGTTCAGACAAGATAATCAAATTGTCAATTCCATTCAATACCTATCGAAGAATCGATAATAGATGTCATCTGATTAACATTTGAGCATGAATATATCTTCACAAACCAAATATGCCACGTTTCCGCAGCGACTTTTTGCATTCAATATTGATTTTTTGGTATTCCTTGTAACAGCCGTATTGCTTTCTTTTTTGATTAAAGATGATTATTGGTTTTGGGGTATTCTTTTCAGCTTGGTTTGTGTTTATCATGCAGCCTTCGAGAGCTCAGGTTGGCAGGCCACTTTTGGAAAAAAATATGCTAACATTTTAGTAGTTAACGAGCTTGGGAGACGACTTACTTTTTTTCAGGCCCTACTAAGAATTATCACAAAATATCTCTCTTTATTGCTATTTTTTGGCGGATTTTTCATGATCTACTTTAGAAAGGATCGAAGAGGTCTTCACGATGTTTTAGTCAAAACTTATGTGGTAAATAGGAGTAATTAGGATAAGGCCATACCTAAATCTCATAAATAGTTGAGTAGTAGTAAAAAATGTCAACTATTCCCTGTGCGGTATGGAAATTAATTTTAATTTTAGGACTTGTTACAAACAGTAATAGAACCAATTCGCATAAGCACTAATCAGGTATGAAAAGTTTTTTTGACAGATTTGAGAATTTCTTTGAAGGATTTATATTTTGGAGTAGATGGGTGCAAGCCCCAATGTATGGAGGCCTGATAATAGGTGCATTTCTTTATATGTGGAAGTTCTTCCAAGAACTAGCCCACATGTACCACCAAGTAATTGGTGGAGATATTGAGTCGAAAGTTATGCTTACGTTATTGAGCTTAGTGGATATCTCGATGGTAATGAACCTGGTGGTGATGGTAACTATTGGTGGATATTCGATCTTTACTAGTAAGATTGACGTAGATATGCACGATGATAAGCCACTGTGGTTGGAAGGATTGGATGCAGGTATGCTTAAAATTAAATTGGCAACCTCGCTAGCGTCTATTTCTGGGGTGCAATTATTGAAAACATTTGTAAACTATAGGGAAGCAGCAGAGAAAGCTGGATCTGAAGGGATTATCATTGAAATTGTGATTCACATGGTATTCATATTCTCAGCACTCTTATTAGGATATACTGAAAAAATCATACATTCTTATCCTCATGGTCTAGCTGGTCACGGTCATGACGAAGAGGAAGAAGATCATGAAAAAGAGCATAAAGAGGAAGTTTAATATTTTCTTACTGAAAAAATTGAAGTCCCGATTTATCGGGACTTTTTTTATGGCTATGAAAAACGAAGAGACAAAAAATCCATGGAAAAAAGTGTCAGGGAAGGAAGTATATGACAACCCCTGGATTGCTGTAGAAGAACATCAAGTGCTCAATCCATCCGGCAATCCTGGAATTTATGGAAAGGTTCATTTTAAGAACAAAGCTTTAGGAATCGTTACATTGGATGAAGACCTAAATACTTGGCTGGTAGGCCAATATCGCTACACGATAGAAGAGTATTCTTGGGAGATCCCGATGGGTGGTGGATTGATAAATGAAAGCATTTTGAAATCAGCACAAAGGGAACTTAAAGAAGAAACGGGTATCACAGCCAAAAGCTGGGAAAACATACTTCGGATCCATACTTCTAATTCAGCTACAGATGAGGAGGGGTATGTTTTTGTGGCGCGTGAGTTGACTTTTGGTGAAACTGAATTTGAGGATACAGAAGATCTGAAAATAAAAAAACTTCCTTTGGAAGAAGCCGTTAGGCTGGTGATGGAAAATGAAATAACCGATAGCTTGAGTATCGCAGGATTATTAAAAACTAAAATACTGATTGATGAAGAAAAGCTTTGATTAGCGTTTGCAAACAGTCCTTAACCCCAAAACATTGACCTTAAAAGAACACTTCCGAACGAATATCACACTGGCTTATCCTGTCATGCTGAGTCAGATGGGGCATATATTAGTGGCCGTTGCCGATAGTATGATGGTTGGACGATTAGGTACTGTTCCATTAGCTTCTGTATCGTTGGCCAATAGTGTATTTTCTGTGATTATGCTGTTTGGATTGGGAGTGTCTTATGGAATGACTCCTCTAATTGCCTCGGCTGATGGTGCCAATGATAAGCGTATGGGAGCCAAATTCTTCAAGCATGGTGTTTATCTCAATTCTGCATTGGGAATTATCTTATTGTTCATAGGGTTGATCGTTGGAGAAGGGCTGATTCTATTAGATCAGGATACTGAAGTATTGGCTGGCGCACTTCCTTATTTTAATATTTTGGTACTCAGCCTGTTACCCTTGATGGTCTTCCAGTCTTTCCGTCAATTTGCTGAAGGGCTTTCTATGACACGGCAGGCCATGTACATTTCTGTTGCGGGCAATGCGCTCAATGTATTTTTTAATTATGGGTTGATCTATGGTGAATTAGGAATGCCAGAAATGGGTCTTATCGGTGCAGGGTGGGCGAGTTTAATCTCTCGTGTCATTATGGCTATATCTATGGTGGCTTTTGTGCTCACTTACAAGCCATTGAGAAGATACGTGATGCTTTGGTCTAAGATCAAGCTACGACCATTTGTGATGCGTAGAATATTAAATATTGGTGTGCCTTCGGGATTGCAGTATATTTTTGAAATAGGGGCATTTAGCATGGCGGCAGTCATGGTGGGATGGATAGGAGCAGAAGCACTAGCCGCACATCAAATTGCCTTGAACCTATCGGCAATCACTTATATGATAGCTACTGGTATATCTGCGGCTGGAGCAATAAGAACAGGTAATCAATTGGGAAGAAAGGATTATCCCACACTTCGGATGGCAGGTATGACTTGTTTTGCTATGGCTGCCATTATGATGGCCTTTTTTGGAGCAGGGTTTATTTTTGGGAATACCTATTTACCGACCTGGTATATCAATGAACCAGTGGTTATTGAAATGGCTAGTAGTTTGTTGATTATCGCGGCGTTTTTTCAAATTTCAGATGGTGTGCAAGCAGTAGGGCTTGGCGTGTTGCGTGGTATGGCCGATGTGAAAGTCCCAACTTTTGTAACCTTATTTGCCTATTGGTTTATGGCTATTCCTTTGGGTTATCTGTTTGGTGTTTATTTGGAATGGGGAGCCATTGGTATTTGGGTAGCTTTATTGATTGGGCTTACTTTAGCGGCAATCATGCACTTGGCAAGATTTCATGTCCTTTCTAAAAGATATATGCTTAAAAACCGGTGATTTTGGCCAGGTACTGATCAAACTCATCGGTCATTAAAATTTCTGTTTTCAGGCCGAGCGCTTGCGTCTCTTTTATTAACAATTCCTGATCTACATACAGCCAATCGAACCAATCTCCCTTTTTGCCTTTGTATTCGTACTGATATTGGATTTCTCCAAAATAGTGATCCGGTTTTTCTAAACCTTCTTCATACAAATATGAAATGTCTGATGAGTCAAGGATGATTTGGCCTCCAGGATTGAGCAATTGATTACAATGCTTGAAGAAATAGGGGAGTCCATCTAGTTTGCCAGCAAGACCCAGACCGTTCATTAAAAAGAGAAGGGTGTCGTATTTGCTGTCATGTGCAAAAAAATCTTCATCAACGATTTTCTCCATGCCCGAATGGCGTAAGGTCTCAATGCAACCTGGAGAGTTTTCAAGCGCTGTTGCATCCATTTCAAAAGCTTGCATAAAAAGAGCATGAGCACCTGCGCCAGCACCAACATCCAGGATTTTCCCATCGCACGAAGTAATGGCCAAATTCTCTAATTCTGTAAAATCCTGATGATCTCTAAAGAATACTTCAACGGGCATTTCTTCTGGCTCACCATAAGAATTGTAAGTTTTGAGGGAAACAGTATGGTCTCCCTTGTAAAAATCGAATATAGCTTCGCCGTGTACGTCCTTCAAAACCTATTTGAACATATTCATTCCTGAGAGTGCTCTTTTAGCTCCACCCATCTTGTTCATGGTCTTCATCATCTTTCGCATCTGATCGAATTGCTTTAGCAATTGATTGACTTCTTGAATAGACGTTCCGCTTCCTTTGGCAATGCGCTGTTTTCTGCTGCCATTGAGTAGGTCTGGTTCTTCTCTTTCTTTGATAGTCATTGATTTTATAATGGCTTCAATAGGTTTTAATGAATCATCATCAATGTCCACGTCTTTGATCGCTTTTCCTACACCTGGAATCATGCCCATCAAATCCTTGAGGTTACCCATTTTCTTGATTTGTTCCAGCTGAGAAAGGAAATCATCAAATCCGAATTGATTTTTTCGGATCTTCTTTTGAATTCTTTTGGCTTCTTCCTCGTCGAATGTGTTTTGTGCTTTTTCCACAAGGGAAACCACATCACCCATCCCTAGGATTCTATTGGCCATCCTATCTGGGTGAAAAACATCCAAAGCATCCAGCTTCTCACCAGAACTAATGAATTTGATCGGCTTATCAACAACCTTACGAATCGTTAAGGCTGCTCCACCTCGAGTATCACCATCCAATTTGGTCAATACTACACCATTGAAATCCAAGCGATCGTTGAAAGTCTTCGCTGTGTTTACCGCATCCTGACCAGTCATCGAGTCCACTACAAAAAGTGTCTCTGCTGGGTTGAGGGCTTTTTTGAGTGCCTCAATCTCATTCATCATCTGTTCATCTACTGCCAGACGTCCAGCGGTATCAACAATGATGGTTTTTTTGTTGTTTTCTTTTGCGTACTTAAGTGCGTTTTTAGCAATCTTAAGTGCGTCCTTGTTCTCAGGCTCAGCATATACATCGACCTCAATTTGCTCTCCTAATACTTTCAACTGACCTATCGCGGCTGGTCTATAAATATCACAGGCTACAAGCAATACATTTCTGTTTTGAGCTTTGAGGTGTCGTGCTAATTTTCCTGAAAAAGTTGTTTTTCCTGATCCTTGAAGACCTGATATGAGGATAACATTTGGATCGCCTTTGAGATTGATTTCTTCACTCTGACCACCCATTAGCTCGGTCAATTCCTCAGAGACGATCTTGGTTAATAATTGGCCAGGAGAAACGGCAATTAATACATCTTGTCCAAGAGCTTTTTCCTTGATGGAATCTGTGACCTCTTTAGCTACTTTGAAGTTAACATCTGCATCAATTAGCGCGCGTCTAATTTCTTTAACAGTTGTAGCTACGTTAATTTCAGTTATTCTTCCCTGCCCCTTAAGATTTTTAAAGGCCTTGTCGAGCTTTACACTAAGATTATCAAACATAATTTTTGATTCGTATTAATTGAATTCTAATTGGAATACCAAGTTTTAGACAAGTACTCAAATTGCTAAAAGCTGCTTTTTATGTAATTGTCACATGGACCCCATGTAATTATTCTGCAAAACTAATGATTCCATTTCAATGATTGAAAAGGAATGATTGAATGTTCTATGGGTTCTTGCTTGAATATTTATTTTTTGATGATTTGAAACATTTTTCTGTTGATTCAGTATTATACTAAAGATTGTACCTTGTATAACATAGTAATGAAAATCAAAAACTCATGAACAAACTCATAATATTATTTGGTCTATTGATAGGATTTCAATCGGCTGAAGCACAAAACGGCCGAGTACGTGAACGCGACTTGGAAGGTGTATGGAAAATGAAAATCTCTCTTGATGAGGACGTATTCGAGCAAGAAATAAGTGATGAAGACAATGCTTTTGCAAGATTGATACTTAGAGCTACGGGCAACCTAGTAGAAGGTATTCTAGACGAAATAGATATTGAATTAGAATTTCGTGACAACCATGAGTGTCGAATTTATGTGTCTGCTTTTGGAGAAGAAGAAGTGGAGTATTCGGAATGGTATATCAACAGTAGAGGAGAATTATATATCGACGATTCAGATTCCTTTCAAATGGGAGATGATGAATACTGGATCTTTGAAGACGGTGTTTTAGTCGCCTATGAAGACGGAAGACCATTAGATGATGACGCGGCAGTGTATATGGTGAGGGTGGATTGATAAGAAATAGCACATAGCTTTGTGGCAGCTATCTATTCGACTCCGAACATCTTCAATACCTCGTTGCGATAGCTGCTGCCTACAGGTAAACGAGAGTCTCCAAATTCAAGCATGTTGCCTTCTAGTCCTGTGATTTGATGAATGGAGACAATATAAGACTTGTGTATGCGGATAAATTGATCTGAGGGCAATGAGTCCTCAAGTTCCTTTAAAGAAAGAAGTGCCATGATCTTTTTTTGAGATTTGGTATGAAATGTCACATAAGCTTTTTGTCCTTCTACATATATTAAGTCGTCAAAATTAATTTTATACAATCGACGATCAGCTCGGACAGTCAGGTAGGTGTCTCGGATAGTAGCATTAACTTCTATAAGTGGGGTGTTCGGTTTGTTTTCGAATTTGTCAATGACCTTATTGACAGCTTGGTAGAACCGGTCAAATGAAAATGGCTTGAGCAAATAATCGGTAATATTCAAGTTGAATCCTTCTAGTGCGTACTCTTGATAAGCAGTAGTAAAGATCACTTCGGGAACATGTTTCAGACTTTTAATAAATGCCACACCTGTGATGTCTGGCATTTGAATATCGAGAAATATCAAGTTGACAGTCCCAGATTTGATCAGATCCATTGCTTTGAGTGGTGAATTAAATGAACCGAGTAAGTTGAGCTGTGGCACTTTATCCACGTAGTTTTTCAGATACTCGCGAGCCAGTCTTTCATCATCTATTATTAGACAGTTGATTTCCATGTTTAGAGGTCAATGATTAAATCTACGCAATACACATCATCTTTGATCGTATTTGTTAAACTGAACCTATCAGGATAAATGATTTCAAGTCGATGTTTTACGTTTTTGACACCCATGCCGCTACCTGATTGAGCACTGTTCTTGGGGATACTATTGACAACGCTAAAATGCAATCCTGCATCCGTTTTGGCAATGATTATTTCTACAAATGCCTTCTGGTCTTCTTCTACGCGACTGTATTTAAAGGCATTTTCAATCAATGGGACAAGCAACATTGGTGCGAGTTCTACGTCATCTAGGTTAGCTATTCCTTTAAAGGAAATATTTTGGTCATGTTCAGATTTCATCTTCTGAAATGCAGTAAAATTCTCGATATACTTTACTTCTGAAGAAAGTGGTACCTTATCCATGCTACAATCGTAAAACACATATCTGAGCATCTCCGACAACTTCAATATCGACTCAGGTGTTGACTTAGCATTCATATAGCTTAGAGAATAGATGTTGTTGAGTGCATTAAAGATAAAATGAGGGTCTATTTGTGCTTTGAGTAGCTTTAATTCCGTTTCCAGTTTTTCTTGTGTCAATTGTTTTTCGCGTTCTTCTAGTTTTCTTTTTTGCTTATACATCATATAGAATGTACCAGACATGTAGGCAAAAATGTCAATTAGAAAAATTCTTATAAAGTGAAAGCCCATTCTTGGTGGCCTTCCACGTAATCTTTCTGGTGACGGCAAGAAATTGACCTCTATTACTAAATAGACAAGAGTAAAAGTCAAAACGACAAGTATAGAGATGAATATATATTTATTGAATTGTTGATTAAACTTTGGGTAGACCCAAAGAATATTGGCCGAATAAATAGCAAATAACTTGATGGTAGTTGCAATTGCTAAAATCAGTGCTAAATTGAAGCTCATGAATCTAGTGTTCATACTCATCAAAAGACACAGGACTAATAGCCAAGCAAGGAATCCATACCATTTTTTATCTATAGATTTCATATTATCCACATAGATTAATTTGGTTCACTAAGTGTCACTTTCATTTTTAATGTTTTGTCAGCTGACATGGACTGAGCTCCAGCTGGAGAACCTGAAGGTCTTCCTGACCCACCGCCTCTTGGCCCACCTGCTCCTCCTGGTCCACTACCAGAACGACCACCAGGACCGCTTCCTCTCGACATAACACCAGAAGGTGAGCTTGGATTTTCCAAGCCCTTTATTCTTGTCTCAATTTTCAATGCCGATGCAGAGGCATCATCATACGAATAACCATCACCATATATTTCTACTAATGGAATTTGAACAATTAAATGAACTTTTTGATCATTTCCATAAAATTGAAAGGTAAAATCTTTGTCAGTCAAATCAGCCCTTTCAATAGTACCTTTTGATATTTGAAAGCCGGAGGTGAAAACCGAGGTAGTTATGGATAGATACTCCTGTTTCGGATCAAATAGGTTATCCCTTTGCTTTGACTCTTTCATTTCCGTGAGTGCTGGTTTTGACAATACCGGAAATACGATTGACGCATTGGTTTTTGGTTTTACCTTTGATTGTATTTTCAATTCAAAACCTCCAGCCATAAATTTCATTTGTGATTCTCTATCTGGAAATTGATACTCTAGGTAAAGTAGCTCCAGATTGTTTTTCACGTCATAAGATAATTTAGCACTTGAATCATACATTCGAGGCGTTTTTCTTTCTTGCTGTTCACTTGCTAATTCTTCTCCATTCGTCCATTTAGATACTACGCTTTGACCATATACCCATTGGCTAAACAGTACAAGAGTGAAGAGTAGTCTGACTTTTTTCATTTGCTGAATGTTTGTTTCAATGCAAAGAAACACCAGCTTGGCTTTTGTCCTATTTTTTTGAACGAAGCGGGTCAATGGCCGAACAAACCTGAGTATTAATCGAACATTCAGGTTCATTAGTGATTTACCACGTTTAATACAGATTTATGGTCTGTTGGTTCATAAAATTTCTCATTCTAAAATCAATGAACCAGTATTACATCATTATAAGGTCAACAAATGAAAGTTGGAACGATAAAATAAATGAAGCCATTCAATTTAGTATTAAAACTAGTAGACATGAAAAAGAACATAATTGTATTATTATCGATGCTCACATTCAGTATTGGAGCAATGGCACAGCCTCCTGGACGTATGGATCCAAACGAAATGATCGCTCGTGAAAAGCAAAATATTTATAAAAAGATCACTGATCTATCTGATGATCAAAAATTGCTCATAGATGGAATTTATGAGGAGTTTGGTGATACTATGATAGAGACCCGTAAGGAAATGCGCAATGGTAATGTGCCACGCGAACAAATGAGAGAAAAAATGATGAGTACCCTAGCAGAAAAAGATGCCCTTATGGCGGATGTACTCAATGAAGATCAGCTCAAAATCTATGATGAAATGATGGCTTCCAATAAAAAGCAAATGGAGCAAATGCGTCAAAAACGTCAACAGCAAGGACAAGGGCCGCAAGGTGATCGTGGCCAAGATGGAGACATGAACCCTTCACCAGATAATTGATTTGTATGGAATAGAGTATAATAACTAGAGCATGACTTTCATTCAATTCTCTAGTTATTATAGTACCCCCAATCAAATCCCATCCAAAATCAAGTCGCTTAAAAAAATACTGATTCCAAAGTGAATAAAAATTTATTATCTGTCATTTCCATTTTTCTATTTCAAAGCTGGACCTTTGCACAAACCTCCAACTTATCTGGGGTGTTGGTTGATGCCACGGATCAGACACCTGTCGTGGGAGCGACAGTACTCATGGTCAACATTAAAGATTCGACCCAGTCAAAATATACCATCTCTGATATAGAAGGCAGATTTTTAGTTGAGAATTTAAGTCGCGCGTTTTATAAGCTTCAAATTCAGAGCCTTGGATATGTGCCGTATACACAGATATTGAGGGTTCAAGGAGTTGATGCAAATATCGGCACTGTCGGTATTGATCCAGATATCAAAACTCTCGATGATGTTGAAATTCAGGGATTTATTGCTCCAGTCGAGAAAAAAGGAGATACAATACAATACAACGCTGAGGCGTATAAAGTGAATCCAGATGCCAACGCTACTGATCTGGTCAGTAAAATGCCTGGAATTGTAGTCGATCAGGAAGGAGTCTCAGCTAATGGAGAAAGTGTCCAGCAAGTTCTATTGGACGGGAAGAGGTTTTTTGGTCAAGACCCCCTGCTTTCACTTAATACGATTCCTGCAGAAATAGTAGACAAAGTGGAAGTGTTTGATCAGCAAAGTGAGAGATCCCAATTTACTGGTGTAGATGATGGAAACACAGTGAAAACCATGAATGTAGTCACCAAAGAAGACAAACGAAATGGACAGTTTGGTAATGCTTACGCGGGCTATGGAACAGATAATCACTACAAAGCGGGTGCAACCATCAATAGCTTCAACAATGACCAACGGACTACCATTATAGGAATGACTAATGATATCAATCAACAGAATTTTAGTTCTGAGGATTTGGCAGGGATCAGTGGTCAACGACGAGGATTTCGACCTGGTGGAGGAGGAAACCTAATGGTCGGAACGCAGGATGGAATTACGCAAACCAATGCCGCAGGTATTAATTTTTCAGATGATTGGGGCGCAAAAGGAACGATTGAAGGTAGCTACTTTTTTAATCAGTCTTTTAATGACAATGACCAACAAACTAATCGTGAAATATTCCAAGGCGATAGTACACAATATTACTTGGAAGATTTAGATTCTTATTCTGAAAACCTAAATCATAGACTCCGCGCCAGATTGACTTACAACATAAACGAGGACAACAAGCTTGTCTATAAACCCAATATAAGCTATCAAGATAACCAAAGTGTCCAGAATACAATTGCTGGAACCAGTAATGAAAATAGTGAGCTGATCAACAGCACCAATAATGATTTTTTAAGTCAAAACACGGCATTTAATTTTAATAACGAATTCAGTTGGCAACACAAGTTTGAAAAAATTGGTCGATCTATGATGGTTGAAATTGAAACCCAAAATAAAAATACGGATAGAGAAAACTATTATAATGATACTGTTCAAGATTCAGTCACTCAATACTTGACAGATGAATTAGAAAACATGTTTTCCACGAAAATCGAGTACTCAGAGCCTGTAGGATTGACAGGTCAGCTTTCGGGAAGCTACAAAATCGCTTACTCTCAGAGAAACTCTGATATTCGTACTTACTACATTGATCCTGATTCCGAGGAAAAATCATTAAGCGATCAGTTATCAAACAATTTTGAAAGCAAATATGTCGTCCATCAGCCAGAAGTTTCTTTTACTAATAACAATATGGGTAAATTTATGAGGTTTAGTCTGGCTTATCAGTATGCTACGTTAGACAATCATCAATTAAGTTCTGAGACTTTAAATACGACCAACAGCTTCCATAGTATCCTTCCGACAGCTATGGGAAAGATCGACACAAAGAATGGCGATATCTTCTTAAGGTATTCTACATCTACAAGTGCTCCGTCGGTTAGCCAATTGCAAAATGTGGTCAATAATACTAATCCATTGTTTATTTCACTGGGTAATCCAGACTTAGATCAAAGCTATTCTCACAACCTCATGGTACGATGGAGTGAACCGAACCCTGATAATAATAGAACTTTTAATAATTTCACTAGAATCTCAGCTACCCAAGGGTACATTGGTAGTCAAACTACTTTTTTGAATCAAGATTCTGTACTCTCTAGTGGTGTTAATATTCAAAAAGGGACACAGATTTCACAACCAAAAAATTTCAGCGGTTACTGGAGTGTCTCCAACAATACAACGTATAGTCTATTGGTTGAAAAACTCAAATCCAACGTGAATCTTTCGTTAGGTTTGAGCTATCAGCGAATCCCAGGTGAAACCTATGGTATTAGTAATATTGCTGATTCTTATACCGCCCAAACTCGAGTTGCCTTCGTAAGCAACATCAGTGAAAATATAGACTACAATCTGTACTATCAAATCAGTGGTAACCAAACAGTGAATAGTTTTCAAGAAAATTCTAATGCAAGCTATTATACCCAAACCATCGGATTGAAATCAAATCTCATATTCTGGAAAGGACTAGTATTTCGGAATAACGTTTTTTTCGAGAAGTACAATGGGATTAGTGACTCTTTTAATTCAAATTATATTCTTTGGAATATGAGTGTTGCAAAGAAGTTTATGAAAAACAAACAAGCCGAATTGGAACTTTCAGTCTTTGATCTTTTGGGTCAAAATCAAAGTTTCTCGCAGACGGTAAGTGCAGGATATGTAGAAGAAGTTCGGACCGAAGTATTGCAACGTTATTTTATGCTGACTTTCGCCTATCAATTACGAAGATTCAAATCCAATTAGAGGACCCGAGTGGTGAATCCTACGCTAGAAAAAGCCTACGAATTATCGAGAAAACAGGAGAATATTTATCAACAAAAGACCAAAGACAAAGGTGTGGCCTTTACCAACTGGCTAGATGGTACGAAGAAGTAGAAAGGACAAGCTTCAAAAGTTTCAACACGGTAGCTAAATCCATTGAAAATCACTATCTGTCCATCTTGAACTTCTTTGAAAACAGAAGTACCAATGCTTCTACAGAGTCTTTCAATACCAAAATCCAGACCATTAGGTCTCAATTCAGAGCCGTACGGAACGTGAATTTTTCCTCTTTAGACTAGCAAATAATTATTCTTGAAATTCACTATCCCCTAATTTTTTCACTTGATCCGAAGATACCCCGTACCCTTACGTCGGGAAGCATTCATTATATTCTTTTGAAATATAATTGATTTTAGCTACTAATTTCATTTTCCAGTTTCTAACCACTCTTTAAACGGTGTAACTTTGAGCCTACTTACAATTGCTTTATCGTCCCCCCTTGTTTTTAGCTGTAGAATAATCTTTCGGTTAAAATATGGTTCTATGGAAATGACGTTGTTTCGATTCACAAGCATTTGCCTGTTAATACGAAAAAACTGATTCGGGTCGCAAACTGATTCTACATATCCCATGTTTTTGAAAATGGGAAGTTTTTCTCCCGTAAAAGTGAGCATATATACTGTTTCATAGTCGATGTAAAACAAGGCAATGTCTTTCACAAATTTCACCAAAGTTTTGTCTCGCTGTTGCGTCAAAAAACTTTGCTGATACTGATGTGTAGTTTTGATTTGAACCGGTTGTGAAAGTTTATTCTGAAAGGCCTCGACAAGCTGTTTGTACTTGTTAAGTGCATTGTGAATTTCTTCTTCTTTAAAGGGTTTTAGAATATAGTCAATGCCATTATTTTTAATGGCTTGCATGGTGTATTCGTCATAAGCAGTACAAAAAACCACAGGAGTGGTTACATCTATTTGGTTGAATATTTCAAAGCTATGTCCGTCTGCAAGCTGTATGTCCAAAAAAAGTAGGTCTAATTTATTTTGATGCTTATTAAGATAAACTACGGAATCTGATATGGTTTCTAACTGTTTCGTAACTAAAAAATCATCATCTTGTTCAATGATTTCTTTGAGCAACTTTGACGTGTGCAATTCGTCTTCTACAATTAGGACATTCATAGTTACAGTAATTTCAATTTTACAATGAAATCAGTTCCATTTTCTTCTATTTCAACTCCCTTTTCTATGCCAAGTAATTCATAGCGTTTTTGTAAATTTTTCAGTCCAAAACCAGAGTTTGTTTTAGAGGATAATTTCAATTGGATATTATTACCAATTTCAATGCGATAATTGGGCAAACTTTTTATCTGAATTTTCAGAGGTAGTTTTGAAGTCATCATGTTGTGTTTGAAGCAATTTTCGACTAGCGTTTGTATGGCTAAGGAGGGCACTTGGTGTTCTAAGTATTCATGATCGATATCTATACTCACCTTTACAGCTGCTTCATTCCTATTTTTCATTAAAAATAAATATGAGTCCAACATCTTCATTTCTTCGTAAAGTTTTAGAGTACTTGCATCATTGTATTTGAGAGTTTGCCTATAAAAGTCTCCCAAACTCAGTACAAATTGTTCTGATTTAGGTTCTTGTAGGTTCACCATGGAGCGAAGTGTATTGAGTGAGTTGAACAAAAAGTGCGGGTCAATTTTTGCGCGTAATGCTTCCAGTTGCACTTTATAATTTTCCGTTTGAAGTTGTTCCTCTTTTAGCTTCGACTGCATTAACCTTTGATTGGCTTTTAAGGCATTTTGAATGACCAGAAACAAGACAGAAGCAGAGACAAGCTTGATCAAAAACATCCACTTTTCTTTTTCATTAATCTCCACAATAGCAAGCGTGAAAAATAAATATACTACAGAAACTGCAGCAAGTATAGATGCTATGGTGTATGCTATTTTGTATCTGCTCTTTATTCGTGTTACCCGGTCTAAAATATGCCACAAAACAAATAGAACAAAAGAGGCGTACAACCATTTGGTGTAAAAATCCAGAGAAGAAATACCACTCATGTTTCGGTTCGAAAACAGGTTTAATACAGGCAGAAATACAGCCAAAACAAAGGGGAGTATTTTTTCAATCGCTAACTTCATCCATTGCTATATTATTTGCTAATTTTAATTATCATATCTACTGAAATTTATGACAGAAATGGTATAATCTGTCATTGAACAAGCTCCTTATAATTATTGTATAAATTTTTTCTTCGTGGAGAATTATTCAAAACCGTAGTTATTCTGCTTTTTTGATCAATTGTGAATGTATTCATACACGCATCATCCGAATAATCCATATAGTTTTCTATCATATCGTAGGATCTACATGAATATTTATTCTGTAGACAGCCATAACTTGGTTCAGAAGCATTGGGAGTATCATAACAATAATCATCTACGTCACATTCACCATCTCCCCAAATATGACGCAAACCTAGCCAATGTCCAATTTCATGTGTACAGGTTCTTCCTAAGTTAAATGGAGAAAATATGTAGTCAAAATCTCCTTTTTGACTACTGCCAAAATATTTATAGCCAATTACAACTCCATCAGTTTCAGCTAAGCCTCCATCAGAGTTTAAACCTGCTAATCCAGAATTGCTAGGAAATTGGGCATATCCCAGTAAATCGCGTCCGGTAAACCCTCCAAAATTTACTGTCCATATATTTAAATATTTAGTAGGATCCCAAAATGTTGCAGGCTTTAGAGTTGTTTCAATAGGGTTTCTTAGAATTCCTTTTGGCCATTCCTGTCTTCCTCCGTTTACTCGATCAATTCCTGCTTCTGCTAATTTGTTTCCACTAGGGGAATATTCAGCCAAAAAGAACATGATTTCCATATCAGCTCCTACTGAATTGATATTAAATCCATTGGTGTATTCTTTTTTTCTATAATCCTCGTTTAGTACCTCTATTTGTGATTTCACTTGTTCAAAAGTAATATTTGGTCCCTCACCTATTTCTTCACCATTATGTATTATATGAACAATAACAGGGATTTTAATTGTTTCATTTGGAGCAGTAATATTTTCATCCTCTTTTGTACATGAAATGAGCATAAGGCAACTTAAACCGATTATAGCTTTCCCAAAAAAAATACAATAAAAACGAGAACTTATATGCTCCTCGTTTTTGATAATTTGTTTTAGAATAATTAAAACGCCTTGACCTATGTTCATTATACTTTGCAAATAACTAAAAAAATCGATCAGTAGAAAATGCTGTTTTATCAACTGATCGATTTGTTCATCAAAAATTTGGGATGCTAATAATTAATAACTTACCCTTTATTCTATTAGCTTTTACGCAAAAAAATAAAGTAGAATTACCTAGACCCTTTATATCTGGTTTTTAATTCTTTCCTATTTTCCTTTTTGGCCTCTTCGAATTTTTTGAATTGTACATCTGTCAAGGTGGTCTTCATTGATTCCGTCCTAATTTTATCCGCTTCTTTTAACGATTTAAATTTGGTAACTCTTGAACCATTGCCTTCTTTTATGTCCTGAACACTACTAAAGAACTCTAAGTTAATGACTTCAACTTTGGGTACTTGTTCAGTTGTTAAGGAAAGTTGTTCTGTTTGAAGAACCATTACCTCCTTTACTTTATCATGGGTGTCGCTACTCTGAGCATTGGCATATTGTGTACAAAATATGCCAAATAATAGAATGCTTAAAAATGGGTTTTTCATTTCTTTATAGTTTTTAATTGTTACTAAAAAATCATGTGAATAATGAAGAAGTCAATTGATTATGAAGGTTGTAGAATCATTTTTGTTAATCTTCAAGCCAGGTCTGCAACAGTGCTTTTCGCTCCTCTTTTATGGTTCGGAAAGTCTTCTTCTGCTCTTCATTGAAGATACGCATCAAGGCCTTTCCCCTTTCTATACCAAGGGGCTTTATAGCCAATATTTTTTCCATTTTAGTTTTATCGCTCAACAATATTGGTTTCACTTTTTGAGCTATATCTTTATTTACTTCCAATACAGAATAGTATTGCTCTTCGTTCAAGTCGTATTTCATTTTCATGAACAGAGTGGCTTTTTCAACCCTATTTTCTAAAAGGGCTATTTCACTGAAAGACTGTGCATGAGTTGTCCCAATCATTAAAAATGCCGATAATAATGCGATTACTTTTTTTCTATTTCTACTCATGAGTTTTAACTTAAATTTAGAGATACACTGTATAAACAGTGCCATTGATGTCTAAAATAGCTGTATTGTTAGCATGAAAAGTGAGGTGGGCCGTGAACGATTTACTTTCATCATCAGTTGTAAGCAATATATTTAGCATGGCTATTCCTCCTTCAATTTTATGATTAGATTTATTGATTTTTAAGTCATTCAAAGTATTTATGACTTGAGATGTAAAGTTCCTATTATCGCTAACTTTGGACTTCTGAGTTCCATTTCTTTCGTAAGAACCGTTAAAAATAGCTGTAGTTTCAGATGGCTCTAAACCTGCTATGGTTATTTCACTTTCAAAGCTATCTTGACTGGACATTCGAAGGGCATCATAAGTTCCTGTAACCGTAGTTTCAAAATCAAAAATAGAAGGCACTTTAAGATTAGTACAAGTCAATTCGTAGTTCGCTTCTGCATTATAATCATAACTAAGATTAGAAGATGTGTCTTGGACAGCGTACACAATTGTGTACAATGTGCCACATTCAATAGCTGCTTCAGAAGTATAGCAAGCTTGCTCTTCGGCAGTTAGTGAAGCCTGCTCTACCGTTTCCGTAAGACCATAAGTTTCGGAAGATAAAGTGCCTTCCACTACATCATACGCATCTTCTTCTGTGATTTCGGTTGTTTTCGTACTTTCATCTTTTTCACAAGATGTGAAAATTGTACCCAAACTTAACATGGCTAACAAAGCTATTTGGGGTACTTTTTTAAGGTTCGAAATACTCATCTGTTTTTTCATTTCATTAATTTCTTATGGTTTCACAAATGTATAAGGAAGTAGTGCCCCTATAGTGGATAAACTACATCAAGCGGACAAAATGCAAAATGAAATGACTATTACGAGGATAACCAATTCAAAAACATGGCTGCACGTACTTTACTGACAAGTATTTTTTCTGGTGTTTCTATTTTGACTTGTATATATAATCTTCGTCCAAAGTACTGATGAACAGAGTGAATACATTCACGATTGATTATAAACTGCCGGCTTGCTTTAAAAAATTGATACGGCGATAATTTTGATTCCAGTTCATCTAGAGTATGGTTGATATGATACATTTTTCCACCACTTGTATACACCTTATTGATGCCTCCTTTGGCGTAGAAAAACAACGTGTCGGCTACTTTTATGGGAATAATTTTATCTTGAAAATAAACTAGAATAGTAGATATGGCAGGATGTACAATTTGTTCTTCCACCTTTGCAAGAGCTTCCTTTTGTTTTGTTTTTTCTTTTTCAAAAAAAGATTTCAGATTGGAAAATTTATTGATTGACTGGGTGAGCTTTTCTTCATCAATGGGTTTTAGCAAATAATCAATGCTATTGGTATTAAAAGCATCTATGGCATATTCATCATAAGCTGTGCAAAATATAATAGGGCAAGTGATTTCTAAATTTCTATAGATCTCAAAAGATAAACCATCAGATAGCTGAATATCGGAAAAGATAAGCTCAGGCATTGCGTTTTCTTCAAACCACTTTAGCGCAGATTTTACTGACGGTATAATAGCCAATACTTCAGCAGTATCCATATTATTTTCAATCATTGCTTTCAATGATTTTCCTGCTTTGGCTTCATCTTCTATGATCAATACTTTCATGGCTTATATCAAAGGCATCTTTACAGTGAAGGTTTTGCTGTCATTTGTGATTAGGATTTCGCTATTCGATAGTAGCTTATACCTTTCTGCAATGTTTTTTAATCCAATTCCGTTGCTTGTATCCATAGTAGATTTACGTTGCACATTATTGCTTACCACTAGGTGATCGTCTTCAATGTATATTTTTAAAAATAACGGGTCTTTATCCGAAATAACATTGTGCTTCACAGCATTTTCTATCAACATATGCATGGCAACGGGCGGTGTTTGCTTGCTTAGATATATATTTGGGATGTCAATGTGTACTTGCAAGCCTTCTTCAAACCGCTCTTTCAAAATGTGTAGATAGGCTTTGGTGAACTCTAATTCATCTTGTAAACTAGCCAATAAAGAACGATTTTGATTGAGCTGATACCGAAAAACATTGCTAAAATTTAAGACGTACTTTTTTGTTTCGTCATCGGGTGCAATGCTGTGCAAGGTGTTGAGCGCATTAAATAAAAAGTGTGGATTGATTTGTTGTTGCAGGGCAAACAATTTCGCTTCTAGATTTTCTTGTTTTATAGTTTCTGCATCTCGTTTTAGACGTGCCGATTCTTTGATGATGAATAATAGATAGGTAATGAAAAATAGAAATGAAGTGATGATGATTCCTCTGAAAAATGTGAATGCTAAAGTCTTTTTTTGAGAGGTTGCGTTCTTAAAACTTAAGAATTCCCAATCTGTGAAGAACAGAAATGTGTTTTGGACTAAGAAAATGATGAAAACGCCAATAATAATAGAAAGAAGAACCTTATTCAAAAGCTTCTTTATTCGTTTTGATTTTATAATATACTGAATAACAGTCCAAATGAGAATAGTGTGTAAAAAGACTGCCGAAGCACTTTCCCAACCTGGACTAAACCCTATCCTGATTTGACTTTTTGGTAAGAAAACCACTAAGGATAGAAAAGCCGCAGTAACAATGCCAATCAAAAAGTTCTTATTTCCCAAAATGATCATGATATACATGTAAAAATAAAGATTAAATAAGTGGAAGTTTATTTTTTCAACATTACGCATACAAAACATAACATGAAGTGGTCATTGTTATTAATGAGCTGCCACTGATTGCAAAATCAAAGCATAAAGCAAATACCGAATCATACTGCGAAAAAGCCTGGTTTTGGTATACGAAACCAGTTCTGAATTCACTGAAATGTTAAATATGAAAAGTTTCTAATTATGACAGATTGATCAGGGAAGTATTTCATGTCCTGACGGAATGTATGACCAAAACTCAATGAAAATTTGAAGTGTTTAATTACGAGTACTTCAAGGCTATTCATATCAAATAGCTCAAGATATTCATAAATGGCGATGTATTCTGTAAATTTTTCTATCAAAAGCCATAATGTACTACTTTATAATTCATCAATTGAATATCTGTATAAAATTGATTTACATCAGGTATAGCGACTCAAGTAGAAAGGCCAGTTGGTAGTAGTTTCTTGTGCAGTTTTATAAAGGAGCCCATAATTTGTTTGCGCTTTGCCTTTTTATCGAAATTACTTCGATAAGGGTTATGGCCGATTCATGACCGCATTTGTCAGCTTCCTTTCATTTTTCAAATACCCCAATCACTTCAGACTTTACTTTTGAAAGAGAAAGTAAAAGATACAAGAAAGTAAAAGATACAAACATGAATATTTTTAAGAAAGGATTTTATGGACTATGGCTTGTCCTAATCGCCGAAGTTGCTCAAGGTCAAGACCATGGCCTATCAAAAATACTCAATCAAAATTTTAGCCTAAGCGGGAAAGTCATTGATGAAGCCAATGGTGAAACATTGGCCTTTGCTACAGTAGGAGTTTTAGCTTCAAGTATTGGTACTGTTACTAATGCCGACGGTTTTTTTACTTTGTTAAACATACCCTCAGATACCATGACGCTGGCCATACAATACGTGGGTTACAACACTATAAATATTCCAATTAAGGAAATCGTCGAACAAGATCCCTTGGTGATTAAATTGGCAATTTCTAAACAGTTTCTGGAAGAAGTAGAAGTGAGTGCTTCCAATCTTGATAAGCAATTGATAAGTGCAAATGAAAGAATCAGTCAAATCAGTATTTCTCCAGAAGCACTTTCGTCTCTGCCGAGTATGGGAGAGAAGGATATATTTAGAAGTATCCAACTGTTACCAGGTGTGAGTGGCACCAACGAAGCTTCGTCGGGTTTATTTGTTCGTGGCGGAACGCCAGATCAAAACCTGATCGTATTAGATGGGTTTACCGTATATCATGTGGATCACTTTTACGGATTCTTCAGCGCTTTTAATCCTAACGCAATCAAAAACGTTCAGCTGCACAAAGGAGGGTTTGAATCCAAGCATGGCGGTCGTTTATCCAGTGTGATGGAACTTACTGGAAAAACAGGAAACCAAAACAAATTTTCGGGAGGAGCAGGGATTGGTGCTATCAGTGCTAATGCGTTTGTAGAAGTTCCGATTGGCGAAAAATTTAATCTATTTCTGGCGGGTAGAAGATCCTATACCGATATTATTACGAGCGGAATCTACAATGATATCTTTGACTTATATAATGACAATGAATCTACCGCCCCAAGTCAAAATCCCAGTTTGCCATCCAGACCTGGGAGGGGAGGGGTATCGAACCAACAGGAAGCAACCGAGCCATCCTTTTTCTTCTATGATGCCAATGTTAAGTTGAGTTTTAGGCCAACTGCAAAAGATATTATATCATTATCATATTACAGTGGAAAGGACGACCTTGACAATTCCAGAGCAACCGCTAATAGTTTCGAAGATGTAAATGGTGATGTGACAGCCATTGAAACTGATATAACAGATTTACTTCAGTGGGGTAATGTTGGAACAAGTCTGAGGTGGGGACGTCAATGGAATGATCGGTTTTATACAAATACAATCACAAGTTTCTCTAACTATTTTAGTGACCGAGATCGTATCAATGATGTCATCATTGACCGGGCCGATTCTGTTATCAATAGCAAAATTGGTACCGTTGAGGTTAATGACTTGATTGATTATTCATTTGCTATCAATAATGAATACCTTCTCAATCAATTTCATACGATAGAATTTGGCGTACAGTCTATATTCAATGATATCACTTATGATTTCGTGGCAAATGACACTGTAAGTGTAATCAATGAAAAGAATAAGGGCGTGCAGGTCGCCTTTTACCTTCAAGACACATGGGACGTAAATAGCAAGCTCTCAGTTATTGGAGGTCTTCGTTCCACCTATTTCGATTTGACCGATCAGATGTATTTTGAGCCAAGGCTATCAACATCTTATTCACTTAATAAGAAATGGAAGTTAAAAGCAGCTTGGGGTCACTATTACCAGTTTGTCAATCGAATTGTTCGTGAGGACGTTTCTCAAGGTAGTCGAGATTTCTGGTTGCTGGCAGACGATCAAAATAGCCCTGTGAGTTTTTCGAGACATCTAATTGCTGGAATAAGCTATGAAACTAATGGATGGCTTTTCGATATGGAGCTCTATGATAAATCGCTGGATGGAATCGTGGAGTACAGCAACCGTCAATCTGCTACTGCACTGGTGGATTTAGAGGATACGGATTATTTCTTCGAAGGAACTGGTGTAGCCAGAGGTGTCGAATGGCTAATCCAAAAAAAGACGGGTAAATACAAAGGGTGGATTAGCTATACTATTGGAGAAGTAGTACACGATATTTCGGGGATTAGTGACAATCCATTCTACGCGCAACATGATACAAGGCACGAAATCAATCTGGTTAATACCTATGAGGTTGGACGGTGGGAATTTGGTGCTACTTGGGTTTATGGTACAGGCAAACCCTACACATCTCCTTACGGTGAATATGAACTCACTACATTGGATGGTGTAACCTACAACTATATCAGTGTCGGTGCTAAAAACTCATTCAGGCTACCCAACTACCATCGATTGGATCTTTCTGCAAACTATCGTTTCAGAATTGGCGAGCAAGGAAGCGGTCAAATAGGACTATCCTTGTTCAATCTTTACAATCGTGACAATATCTGGTATAAAGAATTTCTGGTTGAGGAAGAAGAGGTAGTAGAGACAGATGTCAACCTGATTGGATTTACCCCCAACATCAACTTCAGTTTAAAATTTTAATCGATCGAATCATGAAAAATAGCATGCACATCAGACTAACAGCAATCTTTACTCTTTTTTGGTTCATCTCCTGTGAAGAGGTACCTGACTTTGAAGCTGACGATACAGTCCCAGTAGTTGAAGCTTTTCTATATGTGGACAACCCTATAGATGACATCAAGATATCCAAAGTGATCCCATTTGAATCAGAAGCCACTGACAATGAAGTTGATGGGCTGAATATTGAAATAAAATGGAACGGCAAAATCTATCCATTAGTAAATGCAGAAAATGGAGGAGGTAAGTATTTCTATCCTGGAACAGACCTTGAAATAATTAGCGGAGACAACTATGAGATTAGTTTTCAATTCGAAGGAAATATCATCTCTTCCTCTACTACTGCACCTCCAGTGCCCACAGGATTGAGTATTTCGACAAGTTCACTTGAATTGCCTCAATTGATAGACCTGATTGACATAAGGGATCTTGCGCAAAGTGAAAATAGTAATGTCAATATAGAGTGGAACAATCCCAATGGGGACTATTATTTTCTGGTGATTGAAAACCTTGAGGGTAACCCTGAGCCTATAGATCTAAATAACACCCTAAATTTCAATTTTGAATTTGTATCGTCACCGACACAAGACAATTTCTTCACCTTGATTCCATTCGTTCATTATACTCAGTTTGGGACACATCGCATTATCGTGTACAGAGTTAATGAAGAATACGCATTGCTTTATGAGACAATTGAGCAAGACTCCCGTGACCTTAATGAGCCTTTTACCAATGTAAAAAATGGAGTTGGAATTTTCTCAGGCTTTGCCAGCGATACGGTGTACCTAGAAATCAACAAGCAATGAGTGGATTAAAAGGTGTTTTTAAACAGATAAATCTGATCATAGGTATATTAAGAAGAAACAAAATGATTGAATAAAATTCTACAGCGAGTCATTGTCATGTTAGATTTAATCCTGACAATGACTTCTGGCTTTACATACAGTGTTAGTCTATTCGATAATACTTCGGAACAAAGGCGAGGTTGTTAGTCGATAAACAAAAAGGAAAGATCCAGTTCTATGACGAACAGGAGCAGCTAATGTTATACATCAAACTCTAGTATGTTAATGAAATGAAGGCAATAGTACAAGATGGGAAATCTATAGAAATAGTCAGAAACTTAATGACATCAGCAACAGAAAAGAGGAAGAGGTAAAAGACGTATTGGATAATGATCAGTATAAACAATTCCTCAAATGAGAGAGTAATTTAGAGCGAGAAGAGGTGGGTAAAAGTAGCTAGGTCTACAGGATACACTACTTCATATCCTTCAGTAAGCTGGTAGGGGTATTATTTAAATTTTTCAACACTAATATCATGATAAGAATTTGGTTTTTGTCAGTTTCATATTGTTTGTAATTACCCGATCGAATGCACAAGTCTGGGAAGAGAGAGAAAGGTTTTTGGCTATATTAAGACGAGTTTAGCTGTAAATTATCTTTCACCTATGGACATAGAAAATCCCGGAGTAAGAATTGGGTTTCATATTGGTTTTGCGCCCTCTATTTCAATAAATGAAAAATCGTATATAAAACCAGAATTAGCTTTCTCTGGTAAAAGGGGGGGAGGTTGATTATAGTTCAGTTAATGCTGGAGCGTTCAATGGAGAAATCTTCTATAAAACCAGCTATCTGAAATTTCCTATTGTCTTTTGGTATAAGGTTAATAAATTTTTGCAATTAAGACAGGTGCTTACGGGCTGTTCCTTTGGGAGCCACATTTCAATTTAATGGTTAATTTACAGTGGGCTATGGAACATTTGATAAGAATGAAATCCATGAATTCGATTATGGGCTAACGGGAGGTATTAAAGTAGGACCCTCGTGGATCAGATTTTATAACGGGCTCACCAATGTGGCAAGGACAGAACTATCCAAAGCATTTTCAGGGAATGTATCACAGCATTCTATTCAATTTTACTTTCAAAGGACTTGTATAAAAAGATGATGGGACTTCGCGAATCATTCTTAAAGAAAACCTCTTTAAATAATGAGCATTGTATGATTATCACTTTTAGCCCTAAACTTTCCGACCAATGTAAAAAAAATATATGCAAGTTATTCAATGATGGATTATGTCAATACTATTGAACCAAGTATAGAATATTAAAATGAAATGCCATAAGACTTCAAGAACTGCTTACGAAGTGACATCTTAAAGCACAAAACTATACTGAATCATACAGCGAAATAGTTTAGTTTTGGTATAGGATATAGGATCTGTATTCTCTGAAACATTAAATATGAAAAGCTTCCAATTATTGGCAGGTTGATCAGGGAAGTACTTCATATCCTGCCTGAATGTATAGCCTATACTCAATGAAAATTTGTGGTGCTTTTTCACAAGTATGTCAAGGCTGCTCATTCCATAAAGAGCTGAATATTCATAAATAGAATTGTCGTGATCTCTTTTAGATAGTCGGTACGATTCTACTTTTCCATCGAGTTCTATCGACCATTTCATACGGTCATTAAATTTATAAGTCAATTTTGGTTTTACAGGAAATACACCATACAATTCCCACTTGGGGCTGAAGTTATATTTCACGAAAATAAGGGGGGTGATTTGATGGGCTGTAAACTGTTTATTGTAGAAAAGCCCCCAACCTGTAGCGAATTTTTTGGAATGCCGTATATTATAATAGCTCCCCACACCATATCGAATGTCTTTAAAGCTAATGTCTTGGTAGTCTGAGAAAATCCCCGATTTTAAGATGATGGCAACACTATTCTTCTCATTTTTTTTCTTTTGCCACAGTAAAGTAGCCTCGGTTTGAAATACGTTGTAGTTGAAATAGTCATCAATATTGTGCTGATATCGCCCACCAAATTCCAGCTTCATTGCCAATAAAGTACTGTCATTGTATAATAGAGGCGCGTTTACAGAGGCATTTATATTATTGGAATAGCCGTTGATGGTATCATTCTTGATCTTATCAAAACTGTAGGTCATATCGAACAAGGTAAGTTCTCTGTTTTGGCTATATACATAGCTATTTATAGCAAGAGCAATTAAGAAATATAGATAACGCTTCATTATTCGCTTATTAATTTCCCGTCAGAGAGTTCAACAATCCGATCGCAGTTCGCTGCAAATTCATCATCGTGAGTAACCGATATAATGGTTTGACCTCGTTCTTTTGCCAACTCCCGAAAGATGTCAAAAACAACCTTCGTGTTTTTAGAATCGAGGTTTCCAGTGGGTTCGTCACCCATAATGATAGAAGGGGAATTGATAAGTGCTCTGGCAATAGCCACACGTTGTTGCTGCCCACCCGATATTTTAGATGATTGCTTATATTCATGTCCTTTTATACCCAAGAGCGTAAGAAGTTCTATAGCTTCGCCTTTAATTTCTTCTTTACTTTTTTTCATTAATTTGAGCGCTGGAAGCATCACATTGTCAAGCACAGTAAACTCAGGTAACAAATAATGAAACTGAAAAACAAAGCCGATATGTTCGTTTCTAAATTTCGCCAATTGATTTTGTTTCAATCCAGTTATAGCTTTACCACCCATGGTTATTTCTCCTGTATAATTGGTGTCCATTGTAGATAGCAAGTAGAGTAGTGTAGATTTTCCCGAACCCGATTTTCCAATGATAGAAACAAACTCGCCTCTATCCACCTCAAAAGAAATGTCTTTCAAAACGTGAAATGCGGTTGGTTCGTGGAAGTATTTATTTATTTTTTTTACAGAAAGTGCTTTCATCTTTTATCCTCTTAAAATTTCTACGGGGTCTACTTTAGATGCTTTGCGCGCTGGGAGATACCCCGCAATGAATGTGATGATGATACCAAAGCAAAAAGCCATTACATAATCGGCTGTGCTATATTCTACAGGAAGGGTGGTGAGTGTGGCAATTTTGAAAGGCACATTATCAACCAACCTTACAATGATATTGCCGAGCACTAAGCCCGTAATACCCCCCATAAAACCAATGACAATCGATTGGGCGAGGAAAATTTCGATGACATCTTTGCCATTAAAGCCCATCGCTTTTAAGATGGCTATCTCTTTTATTTTCTCATTTACCGTCATGTTCATAATGTTGTAAATACCAAAACCTGCTACTATCAAAATGGTGAGAGAAATGGCCACAGCTACAATATCTCTAAGCACATTGGCTGCATCTAATTGGGCATTGCCCTCTTGCCAAGCTTCTACTTTATAATCAGTGAGTTTGCTGATTTCCTCCGATAAACTTTGAGCCTTGTAATAGTCCGCTATATTTAAAAGTACCTCCGTGGCGTAGCTTTTATTTTTAGAAAAAAGTTGCCTTGCGGTGTGTATAGAAACCAATGCTCGTGTTTTGTCTGCGGCATTAGAACCGGTTTCTATCAAGCCAATGACTTTAAAGGTTTTAGTGATGCCTTCAGAAGTAGTAAGTAAAATATTGTTGCTTGTATTTACACCAATGGCTCTTGCTAAACCTGTACCTAGAATAATGCCATCCGAACGCCTATCTAATTCTTCCAAGTCTCCCTCTACAATATATTTTGCCGTTTCAAACAGTTCGTTTTCTCCTTCTATCTCGATACCGGAGAGACTTGCACTTGTTTTAGAGACGCCATTGCGTACAAAAACATTTTGGTTGAGCTGTTGCGTTACGCCTGTAATTTCATTGAAGTGGAGCAGTTTGTTTTTTATTTCATCAGCATTTTTTATACCTTCTGCGTATTGAATGTTTCGGGCGTTATTTATTATAACTATAGTATTCGGATCAGCAACATTCAGTATGGGATCTACATCTGTAGGTAAGTCGTTGTAAATTTTAATATGTGGCATAGACGTGAAAGTGATTTGCGTTTGCGCATTATTAACACCCGCCATAAAACTGTTCATAAACACATACATAGAGATGCCGAAAGTGACACTCAGTACCGCTACCAATAATTGCTTGAACCTTGTAGTAAGATGTACCTGTGCTATCTTCTGATTGGTGTTCATATTACTTTGGTTTTACAATTACATCCTTGTCAGAAATTCCTGAAATTACTTCCGTCCATTCTCCATTTTTACTGCCAATTTCTATGTTTCTTTCCTCACCGTTTTCCAGCAAGACGTAGTGTTCTTTCAAAAGGTATTCAGACGGAATTACGAGCACCCCCTGTCTATTGGCTGTTTCTATATTCGCTTGTAGTTGGGTGCCGGAGAACATTTTTTCTGGTCTTTCTATAAAGCGAGCTTCCAACACATAAGACTGTTCTGTTTTATTAAAGGCAGGGTAAATTTTGGTGACTTTTGCGGCAAAAACTGAATTAGTATACGTATTGATACTGACGGCTATGGCTTGCCCGATATTTATTTTGGTAATGTCATCTTCTGATACAAATAGCTTAATGAGGTAAGCGCCACTACCAATTTCAGCAACAGCTTCTCCTTTTCGTATCAGTTCTCCTTGCTTTTTAAACACATTGTTTACCGCGCCAGCAAGTGGTGTTATAAGTTTATAATCTGCCAGCATACTTTTAGAAGTATTTACTTGTACTAAACTTCGTTGCACATTTAGGCGTAAAGCGTCCTTGGTTTCGGTATAGCTTTTTTGCAATGCCACAAGATTGTTTTGAGCAGCGTGATATTGCAATTCCATTTTTTCAAATTCAAGTTGGGAAACAGAGTTTGTAGCATACAATTTTTTGAAACGAGTGTAGTTTTCCTGATCTAAAGCAAGCTGTTGTTTTGCCTGATTGATTTGGGTTTGAATTTGTTGCAGCCGTGGTGAATTTTCAGAAGCATTGTTCACCGCATCATGATACACGGCCAAAGCATCGTCTAATTGGTTACTGGATACATCATTTTTTAGCGTAGCAATTATTGTGGACGTGCTCACACTATCTCCTTCTTTTACGGAAATTGTTTGTACGATACCTTCTACAGTAGAAGAAACTGTATACTGATTTTCTTGCTCAATATGTCCACTGGCAAACACAGCTTCTTTAATATCTTTAGTCTCTGGGGTAGTGCTTTCCTGTTTGGTACACGAGAATAAAGTCACAGAAAAAAGTATGGCGAAGAGTGCATATTTGCCGTTATTGAATGGTCTGTTTTTGTGATTATTCATAAGTCGTAAAGTCAATTTGTCGGATGTAAATTTTGTAGTGAGAGAGCGTTAAAGAAGCAAGGCTCTGCAAATAATTGTTTTGCATTTTTAGCAAGTCTTCGTACTTATCTAGGCGTTCATCTAAACTGATAATCCCACTTTTATATTTATTCTCAGCGTGTGCGTCATTCTGTTGCTGCAGGTCCAACATCTGTTGATGATCTGCCAATAGTTGAGCTGATTTTTTTGAATCTAATAGCAGCAAGTCATCTTCTTTCTGTTTTACCAACTTGGTGTTTTTTAGCTGTAATTCTTGCAGCTGTAATTCATGCTGAGACAATATGATTTTCTGACGAGTAGAAAAGCCATTAAACACAGGGATATTGAGTTTTATGCCTACAAATTGTTGTGGCAATTTGCTTACATCATCAAATGAAAAGAAGTTATCGGTGGCCCAGTTGTAATTGTATTGGTAAAAAATACTCGCGCTGGGTAGGTGTAGTGCTTTCTTCTGTTTAAGTAACGATTCAGATTTTTTAACTTCTACTTGCTGCCAAAGTATTTCAGGATGAAGTGTTTGAATTTTAGTGTTTGCAAGCATGAAATGCTCAGGACTATCCTGTACCAAAACCGTTTCTTGGGTGTTTAATAAACTTTGCAGTTGGATGTAAAAACTCTTTACGTTATCTGTAGATTCTCCCAAAATACTGCGGGAGGATAGCTTCTGAATAGCAGCTGCATTCAGTTTTGCTTCTTCTATTATTCCCTCTTGGTACTTTTCCTTTGCACTTTCATAAATGGCAGTAGCAACCCTTAGGTTCTCTTCATAAATGGCCAGGGCTTCTTGGGTAAGTACTATAGAGTAGTAGATGGAAACCAACTGATTATAGGTGTTGAATTTAATTCTCTGTGTATTCACTTTACTCTCTTCCACTAAAATTTTAGCGGTTTGTGAAGCCATGCTTTTTTGAAAATTCAAAATATCCCATTGCGCATTTACACCTGCTGAATACGCGTGCTTTTTACCAAAGGTTAATTCATCGTAAGTTCCTTCTGGCGCTGTAGGATCCACGAGTTGAGCAGGAAGCAAAGTGGCTTGTAAAGTTATATTGTCATTATACCCTGCAGAAGCATTCAACGTAGGGAATAAATAGGCGCTAGACTCCTTAGCATTAGCAATTGCCGTCTGCTCACTAATGGCTGCAGTTTGTAGCGCAATAGCATGTTTGTCGGCATACTTCAACAGTTCGTCTAGCGAATTGAATTGTAGTTGAGCTACTACGGGAAAGCAAAACAGGGTGAATAAAGGGATCAACCAAATCTTCATGATCATCATGGTTTAGTTATCTACTCTAGTCCAAATAACTGATTTAGACATCAGTCCAAAACTCACCTTTAGTTCTAACTCATCTATGCTCAGTAAATGAGTTGTGCAGTCTGCCGTTTTATTTCTCTGTAGAATATGAACCGTCCCATCTTCATACGCACCATCTTTTTCAAACGATAGATTGGTAATTTGCTTTTTGCCTACAAAAGACGCTTCATCACTTTCTCGAATGATAGCTTCGTAGTTGTCGCCATTCTTTACAAATTCAATGACCCTACTTTTATCAGGATTCGTCCATTTGCCAAGTATCTTGTCTTCTGTGGTTTGAGCATAGGCGTTTATCCCTAATAAGACCCCTGCCACTAGTAAAATCAATCTTTGCATTTCTTTTTAGTTTTAAATTCAATGCAAACTTGGATTGGTATAAAGACCTTTAAAAAGTGTTTGTTACCGAATTGAACATTATTAGGAGTGAAGTGAACGTTAGATTACTTAAGAGTGTTGATCGCCTGTAAGTAAATCGAACCTCTATAGACACACAAACTGGGACAGTACCTCGAATTTGTGTCAACTTATTTCAGGACGGGACAGGCCTTAAAACAAAAAAAGCCCAGCAAAATGCTGAGCTTTTCGAAGTCGGGATACCAGGATTCGAACCTGGGACCCCCTGGTCCCAAACCAGGTGCGCTACCGGACTGCGCTACATCCCGATCAATAAATTGTCACCGGTATTATTGACAATTTTCGTGATCCGCTCAGGACTCGAACCTGAAACCTACTGCTTAGAAGGCAGTTGCTCTATCCAGTTGAGCTAGCAGACCATAATATCTTAGAAGACTTTTTCTTCTATTATTGCGGAGAGAGGGGGATTCGAACCCCCGGTACGATTTCTCGCACGCATGTTTAGCAAACATGTGGTTTCAGCCACTCACCCACCTCTCCAGTGGATACCAAACTAGTAGAAATGGATCGAAATCACACCTCTAGAGAACGTTTTTCCTCTCGTTTTTTTGGTGCTCCTCAAAAACGAGATGCAAATATAGCATAACATATTTTAGAACTCCAACGGCTATTTGAAAAAAGCCTGAGAAATTTGAAATATTTTCTGATTTGACGAAATTCTGCCTTAAACTGAGAAGCTGCTAAACTATTTATAGAATATTAATGACATTTTCTATGGGACGACCGATGGCCGCTTTTCCATTTTTCACCACTACTGGTCGTTCGATCAGAATGGGATGGGCTACCATGGCATCTATCCATTGTTCATCACTCAATTCTTTGTCTTTAAATTCCGCTTTGAAAATTTTCTCTCCTTTTCTTATTAATTCCAGAGGTTTGATACTTAACATGCTGACCAAATTGGTAATTTCCTCTTTTGTTGGTTGAGATTTAAGATACTCGACGATTTCAATTGCTTCGTTTTTCTCTTCCAATAGTGCAAGTGCTTGTCGGCTCTTGGTGCATCTAGGGTTGTGATATATTTTGGTCATTGCATTATAGTCTTTTTAAATAGATCATTCTGGCTTCGTCCAGCTCCTCAAAAATAGAAATTTTCAACTGCTCAAGTTCTTTTAATAAATCCTTTTTGGTGTTGATGAAATTATGGATTTTCAGAAATGAAACTCCTGAACGAAAGAAGTTGTAGTAGTGAAGCACGTAATAGCCCGACAGTGGTAGAGAGGCAAAGTACAAACTGAGAATTAGAGGATCGGAAGAAAGTTTTGCATCAAAGACAATAAAGGATAAGGCATAATAAGCTGGAAAAATAATAATACCTAAACTCATCATAATCGGGGCATAATATTCTACCTCTTTAGTGAATTTTTTAGCCAACCAGTACGGGGCTCTGAAGGGTAATAAATTCTGAATTAGCCCATATAAGTATAGTGGGAAACCAGCGATAAGATAAATTGTGCCAGATATTAAAATACTAAACTTTTGAAGCTTGCTTCGAAGTGGTTTGGTGTGTTTTGCTGTAGTTTGAAATTCGTCTAATAATTGACTGCATCGATCAATTTTTGTTTTGATGGTTTCAAATTTATTTGGAAAAGAAACTTTGAAATACTGAATGGCATTTGCAATTTCTTTTGTCAATTCAAACTCTTCGTTGTTGATTGTATTTGCTCCTTTAATCAACTGTTCTTTGTAAATCCTCTTGACTTTGAAAAAGAGATCCTCTTGTTCTTTGTCCTCTGTAGTAATGGTAAGGCTTTCGAGTGATTCTCTAATTTTTTGTGTGAGTGCCTGGACGCCAGCTATTTCATCTTTTTCATAAATGTCTTTGAACTGCTTCACCGAAATGAGTTCTCCTGTGTTGACATAGATTTTGCTTCTGAACTTGGATGGATTGCTATAATACAAGCCTATGGGTATGATTTTCACATCTAGATTGTAGTTGTTTTTTTGCTCTACACTAAGTGCAATACGTGCACCGCCAGTCTTGATTTTCCGAAGCTTTAGTTCGTGATAGCTGGTGCCTTCAGGAAATAGCATCAGTGAATTATTGGCTTCTAGGAATTTGTAACAGTCGCGAAAAGTATTTTCATTGTCAATTTTTTCTCCTGGAGCCACATCTTTGTCACGATACACAGGAATGACTCTGAAGTAAGCAAATATGGCATTCACAAAAGAGTTGACGAAAATGGAAGCGTTTCCCAAGAAGCCCACGCGCTGTTTGAATAGCGTAGCCAGGATCAATGGATCCATGAAGGTATTGGGGTGGTTACCAACAATGATAAGTGGCCCATTGGTTGGTAACTCAATAGACTTATGTATAGACACCTTTCGGAAAAATATCCGAAGGGCAATTTTGACTACTATTTTTAAAAAGTTATAGATCAAATTTTACCTTTATTAAGTTTTGCTCTGGACAGAATGATCAATCCGATTACAAAAAACAATCCCATAAATAGCATAGAGTTACGCATCGTACCCGTGAGTTGTAGAATATAGCCAAAACCCATAGTGCCCAATACAATCGCGAATTTTTCCGTGACATCGTAAAAACTAAAATAGGAAGCGGTGTCTTTGGTTCCTTCTGGGATCAATTTGGAATACGTAGATCTTGATATGGATTGAATGCCACCCATGACCAATCCAAGTAATCCTGCCAAACCATAAAATACTGTTTTGTCTGCAATGAAATAGGCGAGAATACAGATGCAAAACCAAATGATGATGGCAATAGTTATTGAAGCTTTATTTCCTTTTTTATTTGAAATGGTAGCAAAGAGATATGCTCCACCTACTGCAACTAATTGAATAATTAAAATGACGATGATCATTTCACTGGATTCCATACCTATTTCTTCCGCTGCAAAAAGGGGCGCTAGTAGCATGACAGTTTGTACACCCATACTGTAAAAAAAGAAGGAATAAAGAAACCTAATCGAGTTGACATTCTCTTTTAGACTGCTAAACACTTTTTTCAATTCGTTAAAACCTGAGCGTAACACTTCACCTGTGATTTTCCCAAATGTACGGTTGTCTTCCAGTTTGGCAAAAGCAATATGTGCAAACCCAAACCACCAAAACCCTACTAACAGAAAAACAAATCTGGTAGCACTTCCAGCTCCATCAAATCCGAAAGTCTCAGGAATCGAGACAAGAACCAAACTCACAATCAAGAGCAATACACTTCCGATGTAACCCATTGAAAACCCTCTCGCACTTACTCGGTCCATTTGATCTTCAGATGCGATTTCAGGAAGAAAGGCATTGTAAAAAACGACCGAGGAAGCATAGCCCAGACTTGCTGTGATCGCCAATAAGATTCCATATTCGATATTGCTGCCTTCAAAAAAGTAGAGTCCTATACAAGCCAGTGAACCGAGATAGGTAAAAAACCTCATGAAAGCCTTTTTGGATCCTCGATAATCAGCTACTCCAGATAGTATAGGGTACAGAATGACCGCGATCAAAAAGGAAAACGAAATGGCGTAGGAGTACAAGACAGAACTGTTAATTGAAAATCCGAAAAAACTCACCACCTCGCCATCAAAAGCAGCTTTCGTTGCGCTGTTGTAGTAAATTGGGAAAATGGCTGTAGTTACAATAAGGTTGTAAACCGAATTGGCCCAGTCGTACGAACACCAGGCATTGATGGTCTTTTTGTCGTTTAGAATCATGGGCTGAAGATAAGTAAAAATCAGGCGTTCTTGGCCATCATTTCTTCAATACTCCTGTTAAATTTCTTGTGGAATTGTTTTTTGAAATTGGTTACGTTTTTCATGCCAATGGCTTTGGCTGCTTCAGTCGGATTTTTAAGACTTTTGTTTTTAATCAGATTCTCCAAGTAATGCCATCTGATTTCTTTGATGTACTCGTGTGGTGTCAAATCCGTCAGTTTTTTGATCATACGGTAGACTTTTCTTTCGCTTGCTGCCATGGCATCAGCCAGTATGAGTACCGTTAGATCTGGATTGTCAATTTGTGCAATAACGAGTTTCTTCACTTTTTCTAGTAGATCTTTTTCAATGTCATTTATCAATGGTTTGTCGTTGACAATAATGGTGTTTCCTACATCTTTTACCCATCGCTCTTTTTGATTGAGAAGGTTCTTGATTCGTAAGAGAATTTCTTTTTTGCCAAAAGGTTTTTGGAGAATATTGTTGATACCCCTTGTTAAAACTTGAAATTGGTCGTCGGCAGTGTTTCTGGCGGAAACCACCAAGACCGGAATGGATTTCCAATCTTCGTTTTCCTGCATTTTTTCAAGTAACTCAAAACCATCCATCCAGGGCATCATCAAATCAGTAATAACTAAATCCATGGATTGGTTTTTTAGCACTTTAAGTGCCATAATGCCATTTTCAGCTTCAGTCACGTTGTAGTTTTCTTTGATCAATCGAGCGATAAATTCCCTGACTTCCGGATGGTCATCTACAAGAAGTACATTGGGTTTGTTTTGATCCTGGCCGTTAGAAGATAGTGAAATCGTCTGTTCCTGATTATAAGTTTTCTCCCAGAGTTCACTCCAGAGTTTATTTTTAGATTGAATGTATTCGGAAGTCTCAGGTACTTCAGCGATTAATTCTTCTAAAGTCAAATAGGGAAGAGTCAGTACGAAAGTAGAACCTTCTCCAATTTTTGAATGAACACTTATCTTGCCTCCATGAACCTCAACTAATTCTTTCACAAGCGATAGACCAATTCCTAGACCTTCATAGATATGATATTTGTTTTTAGGAGACTGATAGTATCTGTCAAACAAATAAGGAAGGCTGCTTTCTGGTATACCTTCACCTGTATCAGTAATTGAAATTTTCAGATCATGACCTTTAGTATCCACATGAACTATTACAGAATCCCCTTGATGCGTGTGCTTAAGTGCGTTGGTAATGAGGTTGAATATGATTTTTTCAAATTGATGTGGGTCAATAGAGATGCCAACTTGGTCTTCAATCGTGGATTCAAATGCTAAATTTACAGACTTAAATTCAGCCGAAGATTGAAACATTGAAACTAAGGAAGATAAATAAATATTGACCGGCACTTCTTTCAATTTCAGGTTTATCTTACCCTCTTCGAGTTTGGTCAGCTCATTGATTTCGTCTGTAAGAAAAAGTAACCGCTGAGCATTTTTATTGGCAACTTCCAAGTTTTGCTTAGCGTCTGAAGTGAGATATGATTCATCATCATGCTTGATCTGTTCATAGTTGCCAAGTATCAAACTCAATGGACTTCGTAAATCATGAGAAATATTGGCGAAAAATCGTGATTTCGCAAAATCAAGCTCTTCCAATTTTTTGGCTTGTGCAGATATTTGCTGGTTTAATCTTCTTCTTTCCACAGCGCGCATATAAATAATGATAGCAATTATCAAAAGGAGTAAGGATGCTGCTGAAGCTAAGATGATGATAGTTTTTTGGCGTTCTACGATTTCACGAAGAAACATGGTTTCCACTTCTTTCTTTTCTGCTTCATATTGAGATTTTAGCCCTTCAATTGTTCGTGTCGTTTGTTCATTGAAAATGGAGTCTTCATTTTCCTGATTCAATTTAAAATAGTGCAAAGCGTTTTCGTAGTCACCTCTATCTTCAGCAATGATGGAAAGATTCTCATGGATTTTGCGAATATCATTCTTGAGGTTGTTGGCTTTTGCAACTTTTAAGGATTCTTGCGAATAGTAATCTGCTGAATCGAGATTCCCTTTTTGCCTGTGTATGACGGCAATATTGTATAAACTAAAAGCTAAAGCACCTTTGTTTTTTATATGATTGATCGCATCTATGGATTCATGAAAATATTCCAAAGATTTATCCAAATCGCCCTTTCGCATGGTCAACTCAGCCAGATCCACGGCGATGGTGACCAAACCTTCTTTGTCTTGAAGTTCTTTTCTGATGTTTCTGGTTTTCAAATAATTCAGTTCGGCTTGGTCGTACTTGTCTATGCGCGAATAGGTCCGTCCAAGATTGAGGTAGACGTAAGCCAGCATGCTCTGATCATTGAGATCTTGAGCCGGAACAAGCGCTTTTTCAAAATATTCTAAAGCACCCTCGTAGTTGGTTTGGTAAATGTAAATATTACCAATATTGATATTGGAGTAACCAATTTGCTCTAGGTTTTGGGCTTCTTCTGCGGCTTTGAGAGCTTCTACAAAGTACTTAAAGGCATTGGAGTAATCGCTTTTGTTACGATAGGCAATTCCTTGAAAATTTAAGCTTTTGATGATCCCACTTTCATATTTGATTTCTTTGGAAAATTCAAAAGCTTGCTGACCGAAGTAAAGAGCAGAATCTGAGTTTACATTTCGATATTGCCAACTTAGTTGAGCCAATATTTCGGCTCGTTGGATGCCAGAAGAAAAGTGGAGGGAATCTTTGAGGCTATCTATACTCTTATTGGATTGAACAGTTTCTGCCAATGATGCATTTGCACTTAGACAAAGCAACGCTATCCACCCAACCAAAATCAGAGACCTTTTCATTTCAACCTTTAATTTCCCCTCAAATGCAACTTCGAATTTAGTGTATTTTGAATTAAAATAAATGTGACAAATGAAGGAGTAGAATGATTTGATTTTTTTATTCTGAAAAAGTCATTAACATTGACGCTTCATTTCAAACAATCAATCAGTATGAGTGCAAGTACTAAGTCTACTTTAAAGTTAATTGCCATTGTGATCGTGCTACTAATGGTCGCTATGCAACTCAATTTCATTATTATTCCATTCTTGGCTGCCTATAAATTTTGGCTGATGGTAGTCGCTGCAGTTTTGCTATTATTAGCTTCCTGATGAACTTTAATTAATAGGAACAAATGGATATCAGGCAGTTAATACATGCCATCTGTCCAGTCGACGTGTATTGAGAGCTTTTTTTTGAGTAAATTATAGTTGATTGCAACTTTTTTGAGTTGACATTCATCTTAAAAAAAACCAAAAGTCAAAACTCAATACTCATGTTCAAAAATTATCTAAAGGTTACACTTCGTAATCTGCTTAAAAACAAAGTTTTTGTTTCTATCAACATTCTAGGCTTAGGATTAGCGCTGGCCTGCTGTATAGTTGCGTATATCAACTCTAAATTCAATTGGTCATTTGATGAAAGTCATGTGCAAATTGACAATATCTATAAAGTTCATAGTGTCAGAGACGACAAAGGGGATATTCGAGAGTATGGTCGTGTGCCGTTTCCGATTGCCGATAATGTTATGAATGACATTGCAGGTGTAGATCGGGTATTTCGATATGAAAGCCACGTGTTTACCGCCAGAGATGTTCAATTGGATAAGGTATTCAATACCAGTGTTACTTACGTAGATCCTGGGTTTCTAGAATCATTCACATTTGATTTGATCAGTGGTGATTTAGATGCCTATCACCAATTGGAAAATGCAATTGTTACTCAAGAATATGCTAGCAAATTCTATGGAGAGGAAGATCCGATAGGAAAGGTACTGACTGTATTTGATGATACGGGCATGAGTTTCAATTTTACCATTGCAGGAGTAGTAGACAAGGCGCCTCAAAATTCATCTGTTCATTTCGAACTACTACTCAATTTCGAGAATAGATATAGAATGTATGATGATGGGGTAAAAGGTAGCTGGGAAGCCATGGCTCAAAATACATTTGTGTATTTGGATGACCCGAGTAAGGCAGAATCCATTGAATCTCAAATGGATAAATACATTCCTATCCAAAATGAGGCTAATCCAGGCTTTACCATTACCAAGTTTGTGCTGAGCCCGATGAACAATCATGCGCAGATATCCCAACAAATCAGATGGGACAATTTGCGAAATGCGGCACCCGCTGCTGCAACACTCACTCCACAACTTATGGCGCTGTTGATCTTGTTGGTAGCTTGTTTCAACTTTACGAACACAGCTATAGCTACATCGAATAGACGATTAAAAGAAATAGGAGTTAGAAAAGTTCTGGGAGGGAATAGAAGACAATTGATTCTTCAGTTTTTGGCTGAAAATCTTACGATCTGCTTTTTAGCTATAGTAATGTCTCTCGTCATTGCTCAGTTTTTGGTGCCCGCATACAGTGCGATGTGGGAAGGGATGGATTTAGAAATGAGCTTCTCTGAAGATTACATGTTGTATATATTTCTCGTGGGGTTATTGGTTTTTACTACGCTTTTAGCAGGCTTTTATCCTTCACTTTATGTTAGTAAGTATGATCCTGTGAGTATTCTTCGTGGTACATTGAGTATTGGAGGATCTGGTCGTTTGACTAAAATCCTTTTGGCTTGCCAATATACATTTACTGTCATAGCTATGTTTGCTAGTGTAGCTTTCGTACAAAATGCACGGTATCAGGACACTTTAGATATGGGCTATGACCGAGCCCAAGTGCTTGGTGTGAGTGTCCTCAATGACAATGAATATCAAAAAACATTAGCTTCCATGCTAGCCAATCCAGATATAGAAGCTGTAGCTAGTGCCAAAAACCACATTGGGAGAGGAAATTATGGAGCTACCTTGCTTAGTGGTGACGCAGAGGTTGATGCCAACATGATCGATGTGGGTATGGGTTATTTGGAAGTCATGGGCTTGGAGATTTTGCAGGGTCGATCATTCGAAAAAGAATTGGAAGCTTCGGATAGCGAAGGCTCCTTAATCATTAATGAAAAGGCAGTTGAGGCCTTTGGATGGACAGATCCTCTAGGCAAAAGAGTGGCCATCAATGATACAACTACACTAACTGTAGTAGGCGTGATTAAAAACTTCTACATGTATGGTTTTTGGGCACCCATCGAGCCGGTGGGTATTACGCTAAAGAGCTTGAGATTCGAAGATGATGGAACCAATAGTTTTGTGGTGGCTCGCACGAGCGTTAGTAAAATCAGAAATGTATATGATGATTTGGAATCTGATTGGAACAGTCGAATCCAGACTAAAATTTTCAATGGATTCTTTCAAGACGATTTTCTCAGAGAGGCGAAAGAAATCAACGACAACATCACCATGATTTTTGGTTTCTTGGGAATAGTCGCATTCATACTCTCTTGTCTGGGACTATACACCTTGGTCTCTATCAACTTGATGAAACGTGTGAAGGAGATTGGCGTACGGAAAGTACTAGGTAGCAGTATAGGTCGCATTGTATATTTAATCAACAAAGACTACTTTCTACTTCTGCTGATTTCTTCGTCACTGGGGGTAACCTTTGGTTATTACTTGATTGATGGGCTCATAGCAGAGATTTTTACACATTACAAAGCGATGGACGTGATCACATTCGCTACACCTATTTTAATGATTGTCCTGATTTCCTTGACCATTGCAAGTTTAAGAACCTTCAAGTTTGCTCAAGTCAATCCAGTGACGGCGCTACGATATGAATAAAAGATTAATGATTGATGAGCTGAAAAAAGGTTCGGGACATTCCCGAACCTTTTTTAGCGGATAATAATTGCTTGAAACCAAGTACTTATGTCCGTGCAAAAAATTTCTACAAAAAGTGTTTGTCCATGAAGTGCTGAAAGTCTTCTTTATATTGGTCGCTTATTGGAATGTATATGTTTTCGTCGAAAATGATACGCGATTTTTCGACGACGGATACTTCAGATAGATTAACAATAAATGATCGATGCACACGCATGAATTGATCCTTAGGAAGATGTTCTTCAATTTTTTTCATGCTCATCAATGACATCAGTGGCTTGTCGTTGATCAGGTGAATACGTACGTACTCTCGCATCCCTTCTATATATCTAATGTTTGAAAAATTGACTCTGATGACCTTGTATTCTGATTTGATGAATAGAAAATTGTCATTACTGCGAGTCTCTATTATTTCCGGGGTTTGATTCTCAAACCATGCTTTAGCTTTATTCGCTGACTTAAGAAAATCAGCATATCCAATTGGTTTTAGTAAATAATCCATTGCCTCCACTTTGAAGCCTTCTATGGCATATTCCTCATAGGCAGTGGTGAATATAACTTTCGGTGGATTATGTAGTGATTTTACAAACTCCATGCCGTTGAGATCAGGCATATTGATGTCCGTAAAAATCAGGTCAATAGATTTATTGTTCAAGACAGGAATTGCGGCTACGGCGTTATCAAAAGATTGAACCAATTCTAAAAAAGGTGTTTTTTTTATATACTCCTCCATTTGACGTAATGCCAATGGCTCATCTTCAATGGCTATGCATCTAATCATATCGGAATACTCATTTTAGCTTTAAATTCTTTGTCATCTTCTGTGACATCAAAATGGAAGTTGGATTGATACAGCAGATTCAAACGATCTCTTGTGTTACTGAGACCTATGCCATTGCTATCCTCAGAGCCTTGCTTGTGGTTACTATTGGTTATTTCAAAATTCAAAAAATGATCATCTACAGACATTTGGATATGAATATAGGAAGCAGCTTTATAACTCACCCCGTATTTAAATGCATTTTCGACCAAAGAGCTAAATAGCATGGGCGGAATTCGGATATCGGTATAATTGGAAGGGAATTTAGTTTTTAACTCTAATTTATCATTGAACCGTAAGCTCATTAGTTCCACATAATTTTTTAAAAAAGTAATTTCATTTTTCAATAAAATATGTCCTGATTCGGGTTCGGAGAGCATCGTACGCATAAGTCTAGACAATTTTATGACTGCTTCTTGCGCTTCTTCTGGATTGATAGCGATCAGCGAATGTACATTGTTGAGTGTATTCATGAAAAAATGAGGACTGATCTGATTTTTCAGAAATGAAAGTCGATTATGCACATTTTCCTTTTCCAGCTGTGTGTTGAGATGCTCGGTGTTGATAAGACGAAAGGTTGAGCGAAATCCAGTGCCTATGAGCAAGATAAACAAGGAACCAACAATATCATTTGCCAATGCGATAAGCGTTTCCCTATCTGGATCTAACCTACGTAAAGGGTGTGATTCTCTCGGTCCTCTATCCGCAAATTCAGGCGGAGGTGGTCTGTCCCTTGGCGGTTTATCTCTGGGTGATCTATCATCAAATAATTCTGAAGATGGGGGAAGAGCTTGTATTCGGTTTTTTGGTCGATCCACATAGCGAAATATGGTCAAAGTCATTACCATAACGAGTGATACGATGATATATAGCTTTCTTTTTTTTCTAAAGAGGAAATGAGGTACTGTCCAAAAGTGATTGATTGTTAACAAGAGGAGGTAGGGTGCTAGTTTTCTCCATTGCCGAAAGACTAAACTCCATTCCAGTTCATCACCAGAATAAAGAACAAATGGAGAAGCAATGGCAAAAAGAAAGAAAACCAAAAAAATGATTGTTTCCAGTCTTTGCATTTTGGCAGCCTCTGGCTTTTTTATTTTTTGTAGGTTCATTAAAGTAGGTGTAAAGAGTAAACTTAAATCATATATAATTTTTGAGACATGATTTTTGAAAGAATGAAGCAATTCCTCTCCTGGATTAGGAGTAAAAAACAGGCACTGCCAAAGGCAGCACCTGCAAAACAAATTAGTCCAAAAAACTACTGACTACTGTCTTTCTTTCCTCCACGTAGGATTTTAATTCACTTACAGCATTGCCAAAGGCATAAGTTTCCTCTTCAGCATATTCTGATATAAGCGCTTCATGTGTAGTAAATAATGTCTGTATTTTTGTAGGCTCAAAAGCATCATCCACGAAAGCTTGCAAATTGGTCTTGTATTGATCTTTGTATTTTTCAACGTCCATGATGTATCGTATAATTGGCCAATTGCTGGAAACTTCATCCATAGATAGACTTACTCCGCCACCCATTTTTCCGTCTTGCAAACTTTCATTATTGTCCCATGGAATCCAGACGAGCCGTCCTTCATCGTTGTATAAGAAATAATTGTGCGTCATCGTACCGTAAGTATCCCAATTTTGCATGACGTTGTTGGCAGCCAAATATTTGAGATAGGAATCCACGTTGAATACACTTTCTAGTTCTTCCTGCCATTGCTCTGAATCAGTGGTTCGGATATCGCTACGTAATACATCGTATAATGCAATGACATCAGAATAGTCTGCTTCATCTTCATTGGTTTTTTTGTCCATCTCTGCGTCGTTGTAGGTGCCAGATGCGAACGAAGCTGCTGTACCATCTGGTTTGTACAAATTGCCGTCGCCATCTGTGAATTGTGAATCAGGTACGGTGTCGTCTACTTCTTCTACTAACGAGTACATGCCTAGGTATTCTGATCCATTGCCACGATCTAGATATACTGCACAGAATGCGACGTGTGCAGCAGGCACACCAAAGGACCTAAAGACATCTGCAGCTACTTTTTCTCTCATGAAGGAATCATCGTTAAAGTTACTTCCGAGATTGAGCTGTTTAAAACCATAAAATCTCTGGTTGTCAATGGCCGGGTACGTGTCTTCAAATTCATCAAAGTCTAATTTGAAAGGGTATTTGTCGGTGTTGCTCTGATACGCATTTTGCAAAGAGGAGTTCCCTTTGTACCTGATGCCTACTTTGTACCATTCAGTATCTTCAAACTCCAATTTGCAGGGAACCCAAACAGGTGTAAAGTCAAGGGTAATGCTACCTCCGCCACGTGAAGATCCTAGATTTGTCTCTAGATCATCTTGCATGGCATTCCAGTTTTCTTCTTCAATGGTGATATCGATGCGAAGTACTTCGTTATCTGGAAAAACCACGTTATAATCCGGCGTTGCATCCTTGCTGTGTGTCTTTTCTGTCCAGTCAGGAGTTTCAATGTCCGTTTCACCAATAAATATATCTGAGGTGTCGTCTTCAAATTCACTGTCTCGACAAGACATCGTCGACAATAGCGAAATGATCATGATCTGTTGGATAATTTTCATATGATTATTATTAATAGTTTCGAAATTGTTTTTCACTTTTAAGCCGAAAACACTAAAACTTCAATTTGTACTTAAGCCCAATGATGTGCTTGTTTTTATATTCTTCCAGGTAGTAGTCGAGTTTGTAGCTAAGCCCTATAGAGTTGCCTTTTTTCAACTTGTAGTCTGCGCCTATGCTGTATCTCATTTTGGTGAAATCATCATTGGTGAGCTCTTGAAAGGCTTCCGCTGCCAGGTAGGGTGTTAGTTTATTCTTAGGGATATCATAAGCAAGTAGTGCTTTATACCTTAAATATTTCGTATCTGGGTCTTCTTCGAAATCAGCAATGCCTGTGTATCGAAGTCGAATCTCCGGTTCGAAATCCCCTATCTTAGTTTGGCCTTTTAGATCTAGCGCCAAACGGTGTGAATATTCTAAGTGATCACTCTTTTGATCAGCTGTAAATCTGTAGGTGGCAGTAGTACTCAAATATTTATTGATCTTGTATTTGATGCCAGTTTCCAATAAGTATTTATCAACTTCCCATTCCTTTAGTCTAATTTCTGGGTTTATAAACAGGTACCACCCTGCTCCCAGTTTTTTTTGCACAGTAAAAGAATACCAGGAAGCCGATTCGTTACTAATGCTTTGAGCATCTTGCCCGAAAGCCAAAGGACTGATTGTTCCCGTCAGAACGAGAATTGCACATCGTCGAATAACACTTTTGATTACTTTCATAACTTATTTTTTATATTCTCTGTAGAAGATTACTAGCTGTGCTACATCTCGGAGGTAGTCGATTTCTATGATTTCGAATGAGGTGATGCATAGACCAGTTCTCTTCTTGAGGTCTTCAATTAGGATGGACTGATTGACCAAATGAATGTTCTCTATATTTTCATATAGTATTGGAATGGATCGTTGATTTTTTGCATTTAAGACCTTTTCAATACACCATAACATCAGGACGATAACTGCATTGATTAAGGCTAAGCCTGAAACGTCGATTTTATTGTTCACGAGTGCATTCACTACAGAAATGCCAATAACGACAAACAGAAAAGACATTTCTTTGATAGGGATGGCATCCGTTCGATATCTAATGATGCCGAATATGGCAAAAAGACCGAGTGCGAATCCCAATTCTAACTTTACATTGGAGAGAAGAAAACACAGCAGGAACACCGTCATTCCAATGGCAAAGTAGCTGAAGTAAAAATCTGTGCTTTTGTGGTTTCTTTTATGTATCAGCCAGATCAAGGCTACTAGGGACGTTAGATTGATAAAGAGACGTATAAATAGCAGAGCGAAGTCGTACTCTTCTACGCCAGTAGCTTGTACTTGTCCCATTATCCCTTCCCAAAATGTAGCGTAAGCTGTGTTTTCTTGATTCATAATGTATGCGTTGAATTTTCAGTTTTCATTTTGTTGATTACGCGGAGCCTTTTCTTGAATCTGTTGGCCTTGAGACGTGGCTCAAGAGCCGTTCTGCCCATGCAGTATTTGCTGAATTGTGAAGGTTTTACACCAGAATTTTCAAGTATGCCTTTGATAGCTGATAGTTGATTTGATCGCTCGCGTTTGATCTCCACGACTGCTAGTTCTTTGAGATGCATCTGATGTCGACCACTTTCAAAAAAAATTCCCGTGTCAATGGTACATCTTTCGCCGCTTTGATAGTTGACTAGCGTAATTCTCTTGAATTGATTAAGTAGTTTCGGTTTTAAATCAGTTGGATCGAAGCGGCAATTCGCTCTGATATAGGCCATTTCTGGGATGGTAAAATGTGGGGTATTTATGCTTCTGAGTAGTCGGATTTTGTGCGTACGTCCTTTGTTGTTTTTGTTTTTGATTTCCAAGAAGCTGACCCCGGTGTTCTCATAGGTTCTAAATCTGATTTTCGAGCGTCGAAGTCTCCCATTGTGATGTGCCAGATACATATCATTCTCAGCGGTGTCGAAATAGATATTCTCATAATTCATTACGCTTTGATTGTTAATGCTTAAAACCTGACAGGTGGGGGCCAGAGTTTGGAGGAAATCGCCAAGTTTCGCAATGGGTAGTAGGTACTTGGTGTCTATGCGGTTCATCAGAGCTAAACCATTTAAACTTTCAAGGTCAGTAGTTGCAAAGGCATCTAACCCAGGATAAGCTTCTTGGTAATGATTGTGATTTATCGCTGTTGTTTCCATAGTGAAGCAAGTCTATGGAGATCAGATGGGGCATGAAAAAACAATCTATGAATTGGACTTTTTTATCAACGAATCGGCGATAAATCATGCAATAGGCTAAACAAAAAAATCCTCAGCTCTTTAGCTGAGGATTTTTGCTGTCACGATAGGTGACCATTACTGTATTGGACTCTTAATTACTTCTCTCTCTTTTTTCTTTCGGGTTTCTGGCTTTTCATAAATTCTTGAAACTCCTTCTTTTTGTCTTCTCCAATTTCAGCTGTTATCTGCTCTATAAATTCGTTTCTGAGCACTTCCATTGCTTCTCGATTTTTATTTTTTGTTGATTTAATCTCTTCAAAATGAGCATTGAACATGGCACTTACATTTTTCTGCTGGTCGCTAGTTAATTCTAATTGCTCAGATAGATTGCTTACCATAGTTTCAATTTCTTCTGCACTTGGTCCTTTAGGAGGTCCTTCACCTTTAGGTGGCTGCGCATAACTCGCGCATGTGGCAAAAACTGTTAATAGAATAATTCCGATGTACTTCATGATATGTGTTTTTTTGTTACAATATTTCATTTCAATTATTCAAACCTAATGGAGTTTATAAGTAGCACAAATAATAATCAACGAATGAGCCAATTCCATCTACGGATACTTGTTTATATGCAGTCCAAATCGGTGTATTCGGTTTCAAACTAAAGAGATGAATATTTTGATTAGTTTTAGATTTCTTCTAAAAACCAATTAATCATGTTCAACCACTATCTGAAAATTGCTTTCCGAAATCTTACAAGAAACAAAGTTTTTTCTGTTATCAATATCCTAGGCCTAGCGGTAGGCATGGGTGTTTGCCTGTTGATTTATCAATACATTCATTTTGAACTGAGTTTTGATGACTTTCATGAGAATGGGGAGCAGGTGTTTCGATTGACGCGAGAGGATTTGAGAGGAAGCGAAATCATAGATCGAGGGATTAATGTGCAAGAAAAATTAGGGGTTCTTGGAAAAGAACGTATTCCCGAAATACGAAAAATGGTAAGAATTCATGACTCTTTTGGGGATTTGGTTTTTATGACTAAGGATAATGAGAAAGTTTTTCAAGAGGCCAATTACTGGTATGCGGACTCCACCTTTTTTGATGTGTTTTCTTTTCCACTTAAATATGGCAATCCTAAAACGGCACTTTCTGAGCCTCACTTTATTGTGATTACAGAAGAGGTGGCTGAGAGATATTTTGGAAGTAGAGATCCTATAGGCAAAGAGATAGAAATTCATGGAGGTACTTTAAGCGGTGTATTCTCAGTAAGCGCAGTTTTAAAGTCCTTAGCTGCCAATAGTCATTTGCAGTTTGATTTTCTGATGCCTATGGAATTCCTTACGAACAATTGGCGACTATACCGAGAAGGAAATGGATGGCATTGGTACAATTTTGCCACTTATGTGGAGCTAGAAAGTAAGGCTGATCTTACATCAGTTGCATCAAAATTCGATCAAATCATTGTAGATCATATTGGAGAGGAATTGTCAAAGCACGAGGAAGAAGTTAAGATTCATTTACAGTCTCTTTCTGATATTCATTTGCATTCAGATTTTCCCGACGAACTGGTTCACAATGGCGGAAATAAACAACAATTACAATTCTATGGCTTGATTGCTGTTTTTATCCTGATTATTGCATGGGTCAACTACATCAATCTTTCGACGGCTCACTCCCTAAAAAGAATAAAAGAAATTGGTGTACGAAAGTCGATAGGTGCTTTCAAAAGGCAACTTGTTGGGCAGTTTATGACTGAAAGCTTGGTGCATAATCTGATCGGTGGCACACTAGCACTGGGTTTGGCTTATTTAGGTCTTCCATTGCTCAATGAGTTTATCGGCCAAACCTTATCATTTAGTTTGTTCCTATCGATTGGGTTTTGGGTCGGGTATGCTTTGGTGATTTTGCTAGGGGCATTGCTGGCAGGAGCCTATCCGGCCTTCGTTGTGGCCGGGTTTCAATCTATCAGTTTGATGGGGTCTAAAAAGGTGACCTCTGCTGGGAGCGCAAATTTCCGAAAAGGTCTAATTGTTTTTCAATTCATGATATCCATTTTGTTGGTATCAGGTACTTATGTGGTTTATCGTCAGACCAGCTACATGATGAAGCAAGATTTAGGAGTGAATATGGAAGAAGTCTTGGTTGTGAATGGGCCTCGTGTGGTGCTCGAGTTGGATCGAGAAATTCAATTATCAAAGTTTAATAATTTTAGAAATCAGCTAACGGCTCACCACTCTATTGTTGACGTATCGGGATCGAGTCACACTCCAGGACAAAAATTTAGCTGGGTAGGCGAAATTAGAAAGTTAGGAACGCCTCGAGAGGCTTATAAAAATGGCTACGTGGTATTCACAGATTCGCATTTTGCCAGCACTTATGACTTGCAATTTGTTTCTGGAGGCGGGTATGAATCGCACATGACTTCTTATGAGGACGGATTGATCATCAATGAAGCGGCAGTCAGCGCTTTTGGTTTGGGTACTGCAGAGCAAGCTTTGCAAGAACAACTAATTGTGAGCATTGGAGATACACTAAGGATTCTAGGAGTGGTTGCAGACGTGCATTGGCAATCGTTAAGAGACGCACATTACCCAATGGTATTTTCCTTGCACCAATTTGACAACGTCGTCTTTTCGGCCAAGGTGAAATCCAACGACATGCAGGAAACACTGGCTCTGGTTCAAGCTGCCTATCAGGAGAATTTCCCCAATGATCCCTTTGTTTATCATTTCCTCGACGAATCCTTCAATCGCCAATACCAAGCCGATCTTCAGTTCGGAAATCTATTTGCAGCCTTCTCTGGGTTAGCCATATTCATCGCCTGCTTGGGCTTGTTTGCTTTGGTGTCGTTCTCAGCTACTTTGCGGACGAAAGAGATTGGCATCAGAAAAGTACTTGGTGCCAAAGTAGGACATCTGATGGCACTGCTCTCCAAAGAGTACTTGTATCTCTTGCTCTTGGCCAATCTATTGGCACTACCAGCGGTCTGGTACTGGGGTAGCGATTGGCTCAATAACTATGCATTCAAGATCGAGATGGGTTTTGATTTATTCCTTATTCCTGGAACGGTACTTCTCATTATTTCTGCACTGACAGTCAGCTATCAGACTTTTGCCACGGCCAAGGCCAATCCAGTGGATGCGCTACGGTCGGAGTAAAAAATAAAAACCCGTCAGGTTTCAAAAACCTGACGGGTTTACTAATCAATAGCATTTTAGCTTACCCCAAAGCAATCTGCTTCATGGCAGTCATCGCTCCTCTAAGCTCTCCACCTACATACTCGATGTCGTGGCTTCTTAATACTTCATTGATCTGAATCAATGTCACATTGTCCACGCCATTGTCGATGCCATCATTGTAGTCTTTGCCAATGATGTTGGTATCAACAGTCTTCATGAAGTCAGCTAACAATGGTTTACATGCATGATCGAATAAGTAGCAGCCATACTCAGCAGTATCAGAAATCACTCGGTTCATTTCGAACAATTTCTTTCTTGCGATCGTATTGGCGATTAATGGCGTCTCATGAAGTGATTCGTAATAAGCAGAAGCACCTTGGATACCCGCTTCAGTCATCGTTTCATAAGCCAATTCAACACCAGCTCTTACCATAGCCACCATCAACAAGCCCTTGTCATAATACTCTTGCTCAGTGATGTCAGCATCAGAAGGAGCCGTTTTTTCGAAAGCAGTTTCGCCAGTCTCTGCTCTCCAGCTCAATAGATTTTTGTCATCATTCGCCCAGTCAGCCATCATAGTAGAAGAAAACTCTCCAGACATGATGTCGTCCTGATGCTTCTGGAACAACGGTCTCATGATCTCTTTCAATTCCTCAGAAACTTCGAAACATTTAACTTTTGCCGGGTTCGACAGTCTGTCTAGCATGCCAGACACACCACCGTGCTTCAATGATTCTGTGATTACTTCCCATCCGTACTGGATGAATTTAGCAGCCCAACCTTTGTCTACACCTTCAGCAACCATTTTATCGAAGCAAAGGATAGATCCAGTTTGCAACAATCCACAAAGGATCGTTTGCTCACCCATCAAATCAGACTTTACTTCTGCTACGAAAGAAGACTTCAAACAACCCGCTCTATGTCCACCAGTGGCGGCAGCATAAGCTTTGGCTTGCGCCCAACCTTTTCCTTCTGGGTCGTTCTCTGGGTGTACGGCGATCAAAGTCGGTACGCCAAATCCTCTCAAATATTCTTGTCTTACTTCTGATCCTGGAGACTTAGGTGCCACCATGATTACGGTCAAATCTTCTCTGATTTGCATGCCTTCCTCAACGATGTTGAATCCGTGAGAGTAAGAAAGTGTCGCGCCTTTTTTCATCAATGGCATCACAGCAGATACTACGTTGGTGTGCTGCTTGTCTGGTGTCAGGTTGATCACCAAGTCAGCTGAGGGGATTAGCTCTTCGTAAGTACCGACGGTGAATCCAGCTTCTGTAGTATTTACATAAGAAGCTCTTTTTTCATCGATAGCTGCTTGTCTCAAAGCATAAGAGATGTCCAATCCAGAGTCTCTCATGTTCAAGCCCTGGTTCAATCCTTGCGCGCCAGCGCCTACGATTACAATTTTCTTTCCTTTGAGTGCGTCTACGCCGTCTGCGAATTCAGACCCGTCCATAAACTCCGCCTGATCCAACTGATTCAGTTGCTCTCTTAGCGGTAATGTGTTAAAGTAATTTCCCATATCTATAATTTGTTTCTTTATTGCTTTGTTTTCCTCTTTTCATTTCGAGCGTTAGCGAGAAATCTTAATAAGCTCAATAAGATTTCTCCTTCCAGTCGAAATGACAAAAGAGTTTGATTATCTGCTTTCTTGCATCCCATCAGAGTTACTCGCAGAGAACTCTGATGTTTGACACTCGTCACCATTGTTGGTCTGTCGCCGTTGTTGGTCTTGTGACCAACAATACCATCCTCAGATCTCATGAGACATTTCTCAGATTACAAAGATGAGGGGGCTTGCGCCAACAATTGTGGTGGAAAAATGAAAAGTTTAGGTACTTTTCAACGATTCTCTCTGTAGTCTAGTGGGGTAATGCCTTCGGACTTCTTGAAAAATTTGGTGAAATACGACTGATCCTTAAAACTGAGATGATCGGCGATTTGTGTGATAGAGTAGTCCGAATACTTCAAAAGTCGCTTGATTTCTATGATTTGTTTCTCACGAATGAGCTCTTTTGATGTTTTCGATGTTCTTTCCTTGACTAAATGCGTCAGATGATTTTCGCTGACATTGAGCAAATCAGCGTAGTCTTTGATGCTGAGGTTTTGTTGGTATTTTTCCTCGATCAGTTCGCGAAAGCGTTTGACTAACACATGGCCTTTCTGCCTTACGCCTTCCAATTGCTCTGGTGGATAGAGTCGCTCACAGCTGCACAAGATCAATTCCAAAAGGGCGTGTGATAATTCATAACTGCCTTGATCTGTTTTGCTCATTTCCTCACACCCTTTTTTGAATAGCGATGCTAAAAACGCCTGATCGGACGAATCCTTGATCAACAATGGAGGGTTGTCCTGCTTCACATTGAAGAAGAAGGGATATTCTAATAATTTGTTCTGATTGCTTTTATCAAGCAAATAAAACTCACCTGTGAATAAAAAAATGTAGCCAGATACGTCTTCAGACAATTCTAGTTTATGTGCTTGCCCAGGACTGAGAAAGAAAATACAAGGCGGTTGTATTTCATAGCTGTTGTTGTCGATGATGTGCACACCCGAGCCTTGCGTGAGAAACAGTACTTCAAAAAAATCATGGCAATGTGGATACTCCACCTCAAAGTGTCGATTGGCATCAAACACCTCTATTTGATAAGGTTTCTCTCCTCCTTCTTTGAATTTTTCAATGCTGTAAACTGGTATGCCTTTCATTGGGGGTAAAGATAGTCACGCCAATGATACCGTCATAGCCCGGCGGTAGTCCGGGCTATCTGTTTCGGTATAGTAGTTTGTTTGCAAACAGCAGAACTCAGCGATATGGATTCCCCGAATGCTCCTTCCAGTCGCCTCGGAGAATGACGTTGTTACTTAAGGCTGTGAACAATACCTTGAGATCCTCCTTCCCCTGGCACCAATTCAAAACTGTTCGTGGGAGACAATCCGGGCTCGACTCTGTGTGAAACATAGATGATAGTGGTTTCGCCTTCGTGAGCAATACGGTTGATGAGATGAATCATCTGGGCAGCGCTTTCATCATCCAGATCCACTGAAGCTTCGTCCAAAATAAGCAAGGGTGGGTGCTTCACCATCGCTCTTGCAATCATGATCATTCGCTGATGACACATGGATAAGTCTATGAATGGCCTTTCAGCCAGATGAGAAAGTCCGATGAAATTTAGCCATTCATTAGCCAGTTTGGTTTGCTGGTCGGAAGGGATATGATAAAGTCCCACCGAATCGAAAAAGCCTGAAATGATCATTTCTCTGGTCAATTGCCTTCTTTTAAACTGGAAGGTCATGTTGGTAGTGAAGTAGCCTACCTTTTGTTTGATGTCCCAGATGGTTTCACCGCTTCCTTTTTGTTGGCCGAAGAGTTTGATATTCTGACCGTAGGCTTTTGGATTATCACCTGTGATCATAGTGAGTAAGGTGGTTTTACCGCTTCCATTGGGTCCATAGAGGTGCCAAAACTGGCCTTTGTTGATGACCCAGCTGATGTTTTTCAGAATGCATTTGTCTAAGTAGGATACACTCACTTGGTTGAACGAAACTAGCGGATTGTCGAAGATTGGGAGCTTATGAAGTGGATCAGGTAGTGGGTGTTGGTTCTCAGCTTGGGCAAAATGGTCTGCTTTTTTATCGCGGCCTTTCTTTTCAAGTTTACCTTTCTGGTAGGTGAACTGTTCTTTCAAAAAAGGCAAACGGTCATTTTCACGAGAATAAATATTTATAATATTCGAGTGATTTGAATGTGTTTTTAATAAATCAATAATTCTTTCTCTGGCCTTAGTATCCAAATTGTCCAACAAATGATCGAGGATAAGCACGACTGGATTTAGACTCAACGTATATCGAAGAAAAGCCTGCTTACGTTCACCAGAAGACATAGAGTTAAGTGTCTGACCGTTTTGTATCAGTATATCTTCGTTGTCATGAATCAATTCTTCGTCTATGAATTTGAGAATGGTCTTTGGAGAAATGATGTGAACTTTATATTCCTCCATCCACAGAAAAGCTGGTATGTACTTTTTATCAAACAGCCCAGTCATTAAAGGTTGACGTTCTGGTGCATTATCTAATTTGATATTCCAGTGGTGGTACTTATGTGTCATAAATGGTTGCAAATCTTATACTCAACACAAATATGCATGCTTCTTTTAAATGTAGAGCATTTTCCTCAGTTGAGTCGAGAATGGGACAATAGATTTTACTGAATATGTTGAAAAACAATCACCAGAGAGTTTTTTGCCGCTTGGACTGATTTTTTCTTAACTAAGTGTACTTGACGAGATACCGATTAAAAGACACAATCATGAAAGACATAAAAAACTTATTAGTTCCAATAGATTTTACTGAGGAATCCGTAGCCGGCCTAAAAGCTGCCAATCAGTTTGCTACAAAATTTAAAAGCCAAGTGCACGTCGTGCATTTCTTACCTTATCACCCTGTGGTTACACCTGTATACCCAGGTGATGCTTCCATGATTGTAAATTCAGCGGTTCAGGAACAGCAGATGGAGAGAGAGAAGACCCATGTGCTGAAAAAATTAAAAAACGAAATGGACCTCTACTTGAGTGAAGGATTAAGAGGTCAGATATATATAGTGAGTGACACACTCAATTCAGGAATGAACGATCTACTGGACGATATAAAAGTCGATTTGATCGTTTCTGGTACATCTGGAACCAATAACTTGGTTGAAAAATTTTCTGGAAACAATACCGAGAAAATGATTCGTAAGTCAGGTATTCCAGTGCTTGCGGTGTCCAACTATGCAGATATTACACTCGATGATGTACTGATTGCCACTGATTTGAGTACGGAATTACCTACCCGCTTGTACGATATGTGCAGGCTCTTAGAAAATCACGGAGCCACCATTCATTTTGTAAATGTGGATACCACTGAGTTGCTCAACGAAGCTGATATTTTGCCAAAAATGTCGGCGTTAGTTAAAGCACTAAGGATCAATAACTATAGAATTCACATTGTGTCCAATAAAGGAGAAGTGAATGGCATCATGAAAATAGTTGATCAGATTCACCCAGGACTGATTCTGATGAAGACCTATCAAAAATCTAACTTCTGGACCTTCTTCGAAGGTAGTTTGGCAGAAAAAGTCATACACGAAACAGAAGTTCCAGTTCTAGTTGAGCAGGTGTAATTGTGGAGAAAAGTCCCCAAGATCATTCTGGTTGTTGAATTTAATTCACCTTATTTTATAACAATATGGCCATAATGCATGAATTAGGTCTGTTGAGGTGAAAGGAATGGTTTTGGGTACTAATACAACTAGCGGATAACAATATGAGGAGAGTCCTCACTTTTTAATCACTAAATACAAATTGAATATGAATCATAGAAATAATTATATACACTTTTTAGCCTTGGCTTTCTTAATCATACTGGCCAGCTGCTCCACAAATACTAAAAAAACTGAAGCAGCGGAATCTATGGAGGAAGTAAAAGAAGAAGCGCTAGAAGCTAAGAGTGAGTTGAAGACAGCGTACACAGATGCCATTGAAGCAGTAGATAAGAAAATTGCTGGATTAGAAGAAAAGTTAGAAGGAGCGACCGATGAGGTGAAGGAGGATGTAACTGCGACCTTGGATAAGCTTAAGACTCAGAGACAGAAAATGGCAGATGAATTAGAGGAAATGACAGAAGCTTCTAGCGAAAATTGGGAAGAGGTAAAAGACGAATCGAAAGACGTGTTGATTACCTATCAAGCTAAAATTGATAGCCTGACTATAGAAGCCGAAGAATTATTCAATTAACAATCCCCCTTTTTTAAAGTAGATAATGGTCAGGCCACTCGGCCTGATCATTTCTTTATCCTTTCTAATATCAAATCCAGAAATAATGAAAACACATATGAATATCACACAGCAACTGATCAAATCACATTTAGTTACCGGGGATATGACGCCTGGCTCAGAAATCGGACTACGAATAGACCATGTCCTACAACAGGATGCGACTGGTACGTTGGTCATGCTTGAGCTACAGGCCATGGGATTGGCCAAAGTAAAGGCTGAAAAAGCAGTTCAATATGTCGATCATAACTTACTTCAAACGGATTTCAAAAATGCGGATGATCATGCCTTCTTACAGGCAGCTACGCAGAAAATGGGTTATTATTATAGCCGTGCCGGCAATGGTATTAGCCATGTTGTGCACATGGAACAATTTGGTGTGCCAGGCAAAAGTTTATTAGGATCTGACAGTCATTCATGCGCGGGCGGAGGTTTGGGTATGTTGGCTATTGGTACTGGTGGACTGGATGTAGCTATGGCGGCGGCAGGAGAGCCGTACTATGTGAAGATGCCAAAAGTATTAGGTGTAGAATTGACAGGTAAATTACCCGAATGGGTCAGTGCCAAGGATGTGGTATTGGAAATGCTGCGTCGATACGATGTGAAAGGTGCCAAAGGATATGTCATTGAATATTATGGCGAAGGAATAAAAAATCTAAGTACGTGGGATCGTCATGTGATTGCCAATATGGGTACCGAAATGGGAGCCACTTCTACGGTTTTCCCATCAGATGAAAGAACAAAAGAATTTTTGACCCAACAAGGCAGAGCCGATGATTGGGTAGAACTAAAAGCCGAAGAGGATGCGACTTATGATCTCACCGATCATATTGATTTGTCCAAAGTAGAGCCGATGATTGCTTGCCCATGCAGTCCAGGCAATGTAGTTCCTGTCAGCAAGGTGGCAGGAAGGAAAATCTCACAGGTAGTGGTAGGCTCATCAGCCAATCCAGGATATCGTGATTTTTGGATGGTTTCTCAAATCGTCAAAAACAAACAAGTACCAGCTCATATCTCACTTGATGTCAATCCATCTTCCAGACAAACAATTCAGACGCTTACTGCCGATGGAGCTATGGGAGAATTGATGGGCTCGGGAGCTAGATTTCATCAAACCGGATGTATGGGCTGTATCGGAATGGGACAAGCACCTGCTAGTGGGAAAATCAGCTTGAGAACTATGCCAAGAAATTTCTCAGGAAGGTCAGGTACCAAAGATGACCAAGTGTATCTATGTAGCCCAGAAACAGCTGCAGCTAGTGCTTTGAATGGAGAAATTACAGACCCTAGAACCTTGGGATTTGATTATCCGAAATTCGAAGAACCGAATCAAGTAAAGTCTGGCTTGACAGTCATTTTCCCTCCTGAAAAGTCTAAAAGTAAGGTGAAACTAGAGATGGGCCCGAATATCAAACCTATTCCGAAATTCGGTCGATTGGAGTGTGAATTTCAACTACCCGTGATATTAAAAATGGGTGACAATATATCTACTGATGAAATATTGAAGGCTGGTGCAGAAGTGCTTCCACTCAGAAGTAACATACCCGAAATAAGCAAATATGCCTACCAGGCACTGTCGAAAGATTTTTATAAACGAGCCAAATTAAGCAGTGACGGCCATATCGTAATCGCTGGAGAAAATTATGCACAAGGCTCCTCTCGCGAGCATGCTGCTTTAGCACCGAGATACCTCGGTCAAAAGGCAGTCATTGCCAAAAGCTATGCTAGAATTGGGTGGCAAAATTTGGTCAATTTCGGCATTATCCCATTCGAATTTGAAGATCCTTCAGATTACCATGATATAGACGAAAATGACGTCATTCTATTTACGGAGCTCAGAGAAGCCATTCAAAGCGATAAGCCCATATTGGTGAAGAACATCTCTATCAATAAGGAAATAGCAGTGAAAACTAGACTGAGTGAACGACAGATACGCGTACTGCTGGCGGGTGGTGTAATCAACGATTTAAAAGAAAGAGCTGAAATGGTCAATTCCAAAAAAGCAGTGGAAGAACTGGCTGAAGCCTAATATCAACACAAAATTTAAACATCAAATGAAAAAGTTAAATATTAAAATAAAGCAATTAATCAGTGAATTGAAACTCGCTGAAATCATGTTTAGAAAGACATCCATTAGGATGACCGATCAGCCAGTGAAAGATCAGCTAGCTACCTTAGCCGATCGGAAGGTTAAGTTCATCATGAGTATTGTCAACCAATACGATGTGAAATTGGAAACTTTAATGTATGAAGTGTCCGATTCCATACGCCCAGAGTGGGAGAAGCTCGAAATAAAAATGGATCACTTACTCTTGCAAGGATGGGAAAAAGACATTCTGGACAATTGTATTGATAGAGAAAAGAAAATTTTGAGTTATTACAAAGACCTATCTCAGGACTCCTCATACGATGATTTTATGACGGAACTGTTCACGAGTCAGCTGTCAGAGACCTATGATTTCATCAATGAATTGGAGGATACCAAAGAAGTTTATCTATCTATTTTCTCACTCTAGATGAATAGACTGACAGGACGGTAGGTTGTTGTAAAGGTGGTTTTGAACTAACTTGAGGAATATATTACACACATTTAATATGAATTATTGATGCTTATGAAGGCACTCATTGTAGATGACGAGGACGATATCGGCATGATGGTATCTCGGATTTTAATCAAAGAAGGTTTAGAGGCAGAACATGTCAATCGCATTGCGGCGGCCAAAGCCAAAGTGAAAGATGGTGATTATCAGGCCTACTTGTTGGATTTAAACCTTCCGGATGGAACCGGATTCGATCTGATTCCTTTGATTCGTGCAAAGTCGCCCAATGCCAGGGTAATCGTAATCAGCGCGCATGATGGAGCATATGAAATGCAAAGAGTAGAAGAAGAAAAAATAGACATATTCATTAAAAAACCATTTACCAAAAGTCAGATCATTGAAGCCATTCAAGGCTAGTGGTAGGATAACAAACACCTATGAAAAAAATCCTTATAGTCGATGATGAACCCGATATTTGCCTTTTACTCAGGAAGTACTTTACTAAAAAGGGCTACGAAGCATTTAGTCAACCCAATGGAGAAGGAGCTATCAAATGGCTCAAATCCAATGAAGTAGATTTGGTGATCTGTGACTTTAAATTGCCTGATTATACTGGATTAGAAATCCTTCAAAAAATAAAGATCATTAGTGCAAAGATTCAGGTCATCATCATCACTGGATATTCTGACGTACGAGTGGCAGTAGATGCGCTCAAAAAAGGAGCTTACGATTACGTTACAAAACCACTATATCCAGACGAGATTCTTGTCACCGTAGAACAAGCACTTCAATTCAGACACGAAGCTGAGGCTAATTCTACAGCTGGAAAGCCTGCGGAAAATTCTGTCAAAAAGGTGGTTGCCTCACATTCAGATTTTATATCAGGCACCAGCCATCAGGCACAAGCTGTTCTCAAACACATAGACTTGATTGCAGCCACAGACATGTCTGTAGTGATTGAAGGAGAAACTGGCACTGGAAAAGAATATGTCGCCCGATCCATTCATGAAAAAAGCCACAGAGATCAAAAACCCTTCGTAGCGGTTGATTGTGGGGCGTTACCCATGGAACTAGCCGCTAGCGAACTTTTTGGGCATTTAAAAGGGGCTTTTACTGGCGCAATTCAAGATAAAAAAGGCTGTTTCGAAAGAGCCAATGGTGGTACATTATTTCTGGATGAAATTGGAAACCTGAGTTATGAAAATCAGCTGAATCTATTGAGAGTGTTGCAAGAGCGCGTCGTGCGTAAAGTAGGAGGGGCAGAGGAGCAATCTGTAGATGTTCGGGTACTGGTAGCCACTAACGAAAACCTAAGGGAAAAGGTGAAGTCGGGAGAATTTAGAGAGGATATTTATTTCCGTCTGAATGAATTCAAAATAGAATTATCACCATTGAGAGAACGGCCAGAAGATATTGAAGTATTTGCACAACACTTTCTGTCATTGGCCAATCAGCAGCTGAAAAAAGAAGTCCAAGGCTTCTCTTCAGATGTTATTCCAATCATCAGAACCTACAGCTGGCCAGGTAATTTACGGGAATTGAAAAATGTGATTAAAAGAGGCGTGTTGTTGTGCACAAGCGACACCATAGGTGCAGAGTGCCTGCCTCAGGAAATTTTGACACCATCTGTGCAAGACGAAAATATGGATATGGTGTTCAATGGAGGGATCCCGTCAAGTTTGAAGGCAGTGACAGAACAAGCAGAAAAGCAGGCGATCCTACTCGTTCTAGAAAAGACCAATAAGAACAAAAGCAAAACAGCAGAACTGCTTGGCGTAGATAGAAAAACGTTATACAATAAAATGCGAGCTTACGGCATAGAGGTCTGATAATTGGCTGACTATTTCCTAAATTACTCCTAGCGTGAATTTTACTACCATTTACATCTAACTAGCATACATTGGAACAAATTGAAGGTTTGAATGAAGGGGCTGTAGAAGGACTACTCAAAAGTATTCTAGATAGCGCCTTTAATGGCATAATGACACTCAAAGCCATAAGAAAGGATGACCAGATCATCGATTTTGAATGGCAATTTGTCAATGATGTGGCCGAAGAAATTCTAGGGTATGATTCAGAAAAACTGCTAGCACACAAACTACTCGATGTACTCCCTCACAACAAAACGGATGGCTTATTTGAAAGCTATAAATCTGTAGCGGAAACGGGAGAACTGAAAACCTTTGAACAGCATTATGCAGGTGACAATACAGAAAAGTGGTATAAAATAGCCATTGTGAAAATGGGAGACGGTGTCACCGTTACATTTCAGGATGTGTCTGATCTCAAAGAGGCTATCCTAGAAGTAGAAGCCAGAGAGAAAAAGTACCAAAAGTTGTTTGAAGAGTCGATTGATGCCATCTTTCAAGCCGATGCAAAATTTCGTTTTTTAGATGTGAATAGTTCCTTGTTGCAATTGTTCAAATATGAATCGGAGGATTTACTAAAGCTTTCACTGAAGGATCTTATTCTGGATCAGCAAGAATATGAAAACTTCAAAAAAATGTTGACGAGCGAAAAACGTGTAGAAGAATACGAGTTGGAAATGCATGATGCTGAAGGGCAAAAGAAGATTTGTATTGTCAACAGTGTCTTGCTGATCAATCCGGAGAGCAAGAAGAAAAGTTATATCGGAGTCATCCGAGATATGACCAAACGTAGACAAGCGGACAAGGAACTGGTTCAGGCAGAAAAACTCTCCATGACTGGGAAAATTGCAAGAACCATAGCGCACGAGGTAAGAAATCCGCTCACCAACTTGACCCTTGCACTAGAGCAACTCAGAGATGAAGTCACTGAAGAAATAGAAGATGCAGATCTCTATTTTTCCATCATCAAAAGAAACTCTGACCGAATTGGTCAGCTGATTACAGATCTTCTGAATTCTTCGAAGCCTAAAGATTTGAAGCTAGTTCAGCAGTCCATTAATCAAGTAGTCAAGCAATCCATAGCTTTAGTGAGAGACCGCCTCAATCTTCAGAACATGACACTTCATGAAAAACTGGATGACAATCTTCCGGAAATTGCACTGGACACGGACCAAATCAATATTGCACTACTCAACCTATTCATCAATGCCATAGAAGCCATGAAGCCAGATCAAGGTCAGTTGGAAATAACAACTCAACTATCCGGTGATCGAGTGATTGTGATCGTTTCCGACAATGGTAAAGGTTTAAGTAAAGAAGATATGAGCAAGCTGTTCGAACCATTTTTCACAGGAAAAACAGAAGGTACTGGGCTAGGACTCACCACAGTTCAAAACATCATCCGAAGTCACAAAGGAAATATACATGCTGAAAGTGAAGTAGGTAAGGGAACGAGCTTTACCATTAGTTTTCCAACCATGTGAGGAAATTATTGCCCAATCATCTATTAAACTCCGCGTAAATCCACATTACTTTTAGTAAAAACCCGCTTTAGAGCTTATCAGTGCCTTGGTACGTTATTCGCAACTCTTCTGGTAAAAACAATTAAAAATAGAAGATTATGGATAACAACATATTAGATATACAAAAACCAAAAAAGAAAACATTTGCATCATTGGGCTATTCGAAGCTCGAAACCGCAGAGCTGGTAGATGTCATGAATAAGCTATTGGCCAACTATGCCGTTCACTATCAGAAGCTCAGAAACTTTCACTGGAATGTGCGAGGAGGAGATTTTTTCGATATTCATGAAAAATTCGAATCGCAGTATAAAACGGCGAGCGTTGTGATCGACGAAATCGCGGAAAGGATTAGGATTTTTGGTCAGATGCCGCTGAGTACTTTGAGAGAATTTCTCGAAAACTCTGATATCAAAGAGTCAGGAACGGACCTTACTGGCCTGGAAATGGTAAAGGAAATCATCAAAGATTATCATATTCTATTGGAGCATTTGTTTGCAACCATAGAAGTAGCTATCGAAAATGGAGATAGTGGCACAGAAGAAATGATGAAAGGCTTTGTGAAACAAGTGGAGAAAGACCATTGGATGCTGACAGCTTTTGCCCATCAGGGGTAATCAAAAAATACAATTCAAATGCCTCAAAGGTTTTGAGGTTACTCACTAAAAATAGATAAACATGAAAGCGTTAAGAATAATATCAACATTCATTATTGGAGCAGGAGCAGGATTAGCTGCCGGATATTTAACAGCTCCAAGAAGTGGAAAAGAATCTAGAGAAAAATTGGTGGATGAATCAAAAGAGTATAAAGATGCTTTAGAAAAAGCAGCTACTCTGAAGTTGGCTGAAGCCAAAAGCATATTGAATAAGACCATCAAAGAAAAGTCCACTCAAGGCAAACAAATCCTTGATCGGGTAGCTGAAAAAGCTACTATGTAAGCTGGATTATGATCTATGTAGTGAGGATAGGTCGGAGGTACCTTTCGAGGGAATCCGGCTTATCCTCGCTGCATTTTCTCCTTTAGTACAACTATACCTAGTAAAACTAAACCCTCATTACAATGGAATTCAATTTGAATAAAGCAATAGAAATTTTAAGTGGAAAGCTATCCAACTGGCTAGAGTCACTCACCGCCTTGCTACCTAACATGGTAGTAGCTGTTTTTGTACTGGTCGTTTCATACATCACGGCGCGTATGTTGAGGATGGGGGTGAGCAATCTCATGCGACGTTTTTCGGCGAAAGAAGCTATTAATAGCCTATTTTCAACTATCGTGTATTTGACAGCCCTTGGTGTTGGATTGATCGTAGCGCTCAATGTACTTCACTTGCAGCAGACGGTTACTTCACTGCTCGCCGGTGCAGGTATCATTGGTTTGGCACTTGGTTTTGCTTTTCAGGACATTGCTGCCAATTTCATTTCAGGCGTGCTCATAGCCTTCAGAAAACCCATCCAGTTGGGGGATATTATAGAAACTAAATCCTTCATGGGTACAGTAGAAAAAATAGATCTGCGGGTAACTATGCTTCGTACTTTTCAGGGCCTTCATGTCATCATACCGAACAAGGATGTATTTCAATCGCCCGTGACCAACTATACCAAAACATCGGACCGTCGTATTGATCTGGAAGTTGGTGTATCTTATGCCGATGATCTCGAAAAGGTAAAAGAAGTGGCTATACATGCTGTCTCGGAATTGCCCTACTTGTTGCCTAATAAGGAAGTGGAACTTCATTATACCTCATTCGGGGATAGCTCCATCAACTTCAAGTTGATGATCTGGGTGCATTATCCCGATGAGCCAGGTTTTTTGAAAGCGCAAAGCGATGCGATTATCGCCGTCAAAAAAGCATTCGACGAAAATGACATTACTATTCCATTCCCAATTCGCACCCTGGATTTTGGGATCAAAGGAGGCAAAGAACTTTCTGAGATGAAAACTAATGTTGGCAATCTTAAGGCATCGGCAAACGGAAAAACCAAAGCGCTTGAGGAGAATTAAAATTTGTCAAACTGGTGAATAAAGAGCCCTGACTAGAAAAAAGTCAGGGTTTTTTGTGCCCTCATTTATTCGGCCAAGGGTTGGCTTTGGCTGCTATTGTCTGATTTTTATTTTGCGTATAAGGCAACAATAAACCTTTCCGTCTTCTATTGACGTTTTCATGATAATTCATTCACATATCGGCTACATATAGGAAGAATATAAACGTATTTTTACATGAGCTAGGCGAATAGGCCTTTGCGTAATTTTAAATCTGATTGAGATAGGGCCAGCTATCTTTCATTGTCCTAGTAGTCGAATAGACGATTTTAAGATAAAAGTGAATAATAAATCATTTTTCAAACAAAAGATCATTCATGAAGCCAACCACACACTACACAAAAAGTGGACGTATTAATATTGCCTATCAAGTTTTCGGTTCTGGCCCAATAGATTTGGTATATATCCCTGGCTGGGTATCCAATATAGATTGGATGTGGGCTTGTCCAGAATTAGTTCATTTCTTTGATGAATTGGGTAAAATTGCACGAGTAGTTCTCTTTGATAAAAGGGGAACTGGGCTTTCAGATCGGGTGGTAGAACTTTCAACTTTGGAGGAAAGAATGGACGATATCCGCGCAGTGATGGACGCTGTAGGTTCTGAAAAAGCCATTTTGTTTGGTCACTCTGAGGGAGGGTCTGTTTCAGCACTTTTTGCGGCTACTTATCCTAATCGTATTATTTCTTTGATCACTTTTGGTGTGTTTGCAAAGAGGAGGTATGCTGAGGACTATCCATGGGCACCTACCGACGAAGAGCGTCAGGCTGTTTACGATATGATCGAAAATAGCTGGGGGAGTGGTGAGATGGGTTTAGAATCATTAGCCCCTTCCAAGGCGAATGATAGAGTGTTTATGGAATGGTTGGCCAATTATTTTCGATCGGGAGCCAGCCCTAGCGCAGCCATGGTACTGACCAAAATGAATACACAAGTCGATATTATTGATATTCTGGGATCGATCAAGGTGCCTACGTTGATGATGCAACGCGTCAATGATATCGATGTGAAAATAGAGGAGGGTAGATTTATTGCAGATAGAATCAAGGGAGCGAAATTTGTAGAATTCGAAGGAGACGATCATCTCTTTTGGGTGGGCAATACGATTGAAGTCTTGGAAGAAATGCGGGCTTTTATATTAAATGAAAAGCCGGAAAAGGTATATGAAGAGCGGCTGTACACTATAGTGGCGGCGAGAGTAATAGCAGGTGATGGTTCAGTTGGCAATATCCAAGATATTATAAGTCAATATGTCTCTCAGTATAAAGGTAAAGTTGTTCAGCAGGAGCATGACGTATTCATAGCCACATTCGAAGGACCCAGCAGGGCGGTTCATTGTAGTATTGATCTAGTAGATGCTATAAGCAGATCGAATGCTGAATTGGCCATCGGTATTCACATTCGTGAAGGTGCTATAGATACTTCTCAGTTTATTAGTGGGGAAACACAGGGTTTTACCGAGTCTATGCTTCAGCTGGCAAAACCTGGGCAGGTACTCATTACACAGACAGTAAAATACTTATTAATGGGCACAGGCTTGAGTTTCCTTCCAAAAGAAGAGGTTTTTCAGACCATATCGGGCGAATCGCTTTCACTTTTCCGTGTATTGGATGACTCAAGAGTAGGGCTTCCATTGGATGATATGCCCCAACTACAGGTGGCTAGGAATGATTCTTTTCTAGAGAATGTCTTGCAAATTATTGAAGAGCATTTGAGCAATGAATCCTTTGGTGTAGAGCCACTTTGTAGAGAAATGGGTACGAGTGAACGCCAGTTGCAACGCAAGCTAAAGGCAATCACCAACAAATCTCCCAACCAGTTGATCTCGTCAGTACGTTTGCATAGAGCTAAGGAACTCTTACTCAATCAACAGCTCAATATTTCAGAGGTTGCATTTCAGACTGGATTTTCAAGCCCATCCTATTTTTCCAAATCATTCAAGAAGGAGTTCAACCTGAGCCCATCAGAACTATTGCAAAAATAGATTCGAGTTTTAATGGCATTTTATTCAGTCTAGGGAGACCTTCTTATGAAGGTACAATGATCAATTTTCAATGTCGGAAAAATCACAGCTCTGTCGGGTTTTTCTCGTTGCCTTGTCGGAAATGTTATTGGATTAGACGGATTTGTTTCAGACTTCTGAAGACCTTACATTCAAATTTGCAGGAAATAATGTGATCCATTGATCCAATTGAATTTTCTGCCATGTATAAACACCGTTTACTAAAGTTTCTCTGCTATTTGTTATTATTAGGTACCGTGTCGTGTGTCTGGGATCAAATAAATCCTGAATTCAATTGCTCTATTTCACCAATTCAAACTGAGCTATTGGAGCGAATTGATGCTGAATGCGGTAAAGCTATTGGAAGATTCTCGATAGCAGTTTCTGGTGGAGAGCCCCCATACACTTTTTCATCAGAAGCAGGTACAAATGCTGATGGCGTATTTGAAAATGTAGGATCAGGTAGTTATACAGTGCTGATTGTGGATACTAATGGTTGCTCAGACGAAATAACCGTAGAGGTGCTGAATTCAGATGGTGTCAACCTTGACAATATTTCAACCACTGATGCAGGGTGTCAAACCTCGCAAGGTACAATAGAGATTGACGTTTCTGGAGGAGTTGAGCCATACATCTTTAGTCTTAATGGTGGCAATACTCAGCAGAATAATAGCTTTTCAGGATTAGCAGGTGGCACCCATCAAATAAGCGTAGTAGATCAAGAAGGATGTGAGATTACGACTAGCATAAAACTGAATTCGGGAGTGGGTTTTAGTGCAGTGGAAAGCATCATCAAAAGCAGGTGTACCAGTTGCCATGGAAAAACTGCATCTCCAAGTTTCGGGTCATTCGATGAAATCAAAACTTCTGCTAGTCGAATCAAAGCGAGAACGGGCGCAGGTACCATGCCACCTAGTGGTTCAATTCCTCAAAGTGAGATAGATGCGATTGCCTGTTGGGTAAATGACGGAGCACTTTCTGACTAATCAATAAATCATACTAATTATTCAATCGTTACCGCTTGCTGAATTGGCAAACGACACAAACTAAAAATTTAAAAACATGAAGAACGGAATTTTGACTTTTTTGATAGTAGTTGTGGCATGTGCGCACGCTATGGCCCAACCGCTTATAGATCGAGAAGGTGTGGCTTCTTTTTTCTCAGAAGCACCTATGGAAGATATAGAGGCGGTCAACAGAGAGGTGCTAGGAGCAATCGATCTTGACAAAGGAACGCTGGCTGTGTCCATGCTAATGAAGAAGTTTCATTTTGACAAGAGTTTGATGGAAGAGCATTTTAATGAGAACTATCTCGAGTCTGAGAAATACCCAAAAGCAACTTTCAAGGGAATGATAAAGAATTTGGCAGCTCTGGACTTTTCAAAAGAAGGAACTTTTGAAGCAGAGGCTGAGGGTGAAATGGAAATTCATGGAGTGGCAAAACCATTATCCACAATGGTGAGGTTTGAGGTTGCTTCTTCAACCTTGAAAGCGTCAACAGATTTTTCGATTTCAATCGCTGATCATGACATTGATATACCAAAGTTGGTAATCAAGAATATCGCTGAAGTAGTTGAAGTTAAAGCTGTCTTTAATTTCAAAAAATAACTACCATGAAACGATTAGCTACAATTTTTTTCATGCTTAGCATTTCTATGACTCTTGCAGCGCAGGACGATTTACTGGCAAGTCTGGAAGAAGAGCAAGCAGATGAGACTACTTTGATAGAAGCTACTTTCAAAGGGACGCGAGTCATCAATGGTCACTCTGTCGAAACTAGGAAAAAGGGAGTCATGGATTTTATGATCTCTCACCGATTTGGAACCATAGATGGAGGTGCCTACGAACTGTTTGGGCTGGATCAGGCTTCAATACGAATAGGGCTGGAATACGCCGTGACTGATCGTTTGTATTTAGGGTTGGGACGAAGCTCTTATGAAAAGACCTATGATGGATTTGTGAAGTTTCGATTACTAAGGCAGTCTACTGGCAGTAAGATCATGCCACTTTCAGTGACATGGCTGAGCTCGACAGCTGTCAAGACATTGAAGTCTCCAGAGTTAGATCTGAGCTTCCAAGACAAACTAGCCTTTACCAATCAATTATTGATCGCTCGCAAGTTTGGTAATGGAATTTCGCTTCAGCTAGTGCCTACATGGGTACACCGAAACTTAATTCAGGAGGGTGATTTGAACAACGACATATTCGCCTTAGGGGTCGGTGGTCGCATCAAATTTTCTCAACGTGTCGCCTTGTGTGCAGAATATTACTATCAATTTCAACACCTCAACGAAGGAACTACGAATGCGATTGCCATTGGCTTCGATATAGAAACTGGAGGGCATGTATTTCAGCTTCAGTTTACCAATGCTACCGCCATGGTGCCTAAAGGATTTATCACTGAAACTACCAATGATTTTTTTGATGGCGAAATTCATTTCGGATTCAATATCTCAAGAACATTTCAGGTCAACTAAAAAATATACTCGCTTTCTCAGACTACATATCAATGCCGTGATTTCTTGTGCAACAGGTACCTCTGAATCTTGCTATGCTATGAGTCGAATAAATCAATTACAATAATTTTTTAAAAATCTACAACTAATGAAAAGTTTATTTAAGCAAATGAATGCCATGTTTCTAATGGCAGCATTAATCGCAGCATCAGCCTGTGGGGATGATAATGAAGAACCAAAAGTTGAAGCGGGTTCAATGATCAAACTGTACAATGACGCCACTTTAGGGGATGTATTGACTGATGCTAACGGTATGATATTATATGTCTTCGCCAAGGATGTAGCAGGAAGTAGTTCGTGCCTTGAGGGATGTCTGGATAGCTGGCCTATTTTCTACACAGAGGAAGCGGAGATTGGGTCAGGACTGGAAAGTGCTGATTTTGGTGTCATCACTCATACGAATGGCTCTATGCAGACTACATACAAGGGATGGCCACTTTATTACTATGCGCCTGCTGGAGATGGAGAAGTAGAAGCAGCAAACAGCACATCTGGAGAGGCTGTTGGGGGAGTATGGTTTGTGGCTAAGCCCAATTATACGATCATGTATGCCAATGCACAACTTGTCGGTAATGATGGAAATAACTACACTTCTGACTATGAAGAAGGAGATGGTGCAACCGCCTATTTTGTGAATTCACAAGGAAGAACTATTTACACTTTCGTAAACGATTCAAAAGACACTAACAACTACACAGCCAGTGACTTTTCTAATGACGCCGTGTGGCCAGTTTACACAAAAGAGCTTGATGGTATTGTATCTACTCTTGACGCTTCTGATTTCGGAACAATAGACGTGTTTGGCGAAAGCCAAATGACTTATAAAGGATGGCCATTGTACTACTTTGGTCAGGACACAGAAAGAGGAGACACAAAGGGCGTAAGTGTACCAAGTCCTGGAGTATGGCCTGTCGTAAACAAGAACATAGCTGCCGCTGAATAGGCAGCATAGCAATATTAGGTTTAAGTAAATAGTGTCAAAGGGCATTGCGCAATCAATGTCCTTTTTTGTATCATTCACTCTGGTATTTAACAAGTCGGATTTTTACATGATTTAGTTAAAAAGGTGGCAGTATTCGTCGGAATTATGATAGCACAGAGGATATATGATTAATTACTTTTGTGCAGCAATAATCATAACAAAGGGAACAATTGGTTGAGCTCATATTGGGTAGACTAGATGTTTTTTTGTTTCCTGATCATGGAGAGTTTAATAAGTATGCCTTCATTGAGTTGGCAGTATGATGAGAATTAAAAGGCATCTGGTTTTCCAGTTGCCTTTTTACTTTTTACGGAATCGTTGCAGTGTCGGAAAATTCATTGAAATCGTCGGATTTGTGATAGTTGACTGACTTTTGTTTTTTTAGTTTTGAAGAATAGAAACGCAGAGTAATTAGCGACCGAACATGCACACTGTTTTAGCGGTTCGGTCGCTCCTTCTTCGCAAGATCTTTTCAATCAGCTTTTTTACCATTTCGAAACACTCCAATTAGTGTAAATGAGTGGTCCAGAAATTATAGAATTTGACAAGAAAGAGTCTTGTTCTATGATATTTTAACAATAGAAGTTCTGACTCTTGTCAGAGCGATACGTTATGACCTTAAAATTTCACAAGGTCATCTAGATTAGGAGATGTAGTTACTTTCGACTACTAAATCAGTTCTGAAACTGATTTTGAAAGAGAATTTTGATCCTTTGCCAACCTGACTTTTTAACTTGATTTCACTACCGAAAAGCTTTAAGATATGCTTGGTGATGGACAAGCCAAGACCTGTTCCACCATATTTTCTAGTGGTATCAGAGTCAGCTTGGATGAAGTTGTCAAAAATGATTTGCTGTTGGTCTGTAGCTATCCCAATACCCGTGTCTTCTACCACGAATTTCAATTTGATCTTTTTCTTACTCTTTTTGATAGGTTTGATGCTTAGCAGCACACTGCCTTCATCAGTGAATTTTAGACTATTGCTCAGTAGGTTGTTCAGCACTTGCGACAATCGACCAGGGTCGCCAATCAATTGAGAAGGAACCTCATCGCTAACATCTATTTTCAGCTTAATCCCTTTTTTCAATGCTTCATTTCCAAAACCATCACTGATGCCTTTTACAAGTAGGTTCAAATCGAATGGAGTTGACTCTAGTTCTAGTTTGCCCGATTCAAGCTTATTTAAGTCCAGTATATCATTGAGTAACCTGAGTAGATTTTCTGCTGAAAATTTGAGCATATTCAAATTCTCAATCTGGTGTGGTTTTGGATTGTCTTCTAACAGCAAATGGATGGAGCCAATGACAACATTCATGGGCGTGCGGACTTCATGACTCATGACAGATAGAAAATCTGCTTTCGCCTTTGCAGCAATGAGCGCATTTTCCTTTTCTCTTTCGATGATCTCATTCTTACGTTCTATTTCGATGTTTTTATCTTTCAATGCCTCCATCGTTCTTGCTTTGGCCAGATAGGCCCAATAGAGGAAGAGAAGCAGTATAGCTATTATGAATAAAACACTGAAGGCAATATTTCTAACAGAAGTTTGATAGATATTCTCCTTATTCAATAACCCTATTTCCTGTTGCTGTCTATCGAAGTCATACTTTGATTCAATTTCCTTGATATTGCTTGTCATTTCGCTTTTGCGAATAATATTCAGCAATTCATTGTACTTTTCGTGGTAACCCAGGGCGACTTGATAGTTATTTAGCGATTTGTATAAGGTGGTTAAATTCAGAAGGCATTCTAGCGTGACGTTCTGAGTTCCTAGTTCTTGACTGAGACTTAATGCCTTTAGTAAAAACTTTTCTGCTTGATTCAGGTCTTGTTCTAGCAAGTGCGTTTTACCAAGAATGATGGAAGTCTCGGACATGCCTTTCTTGTTTTCTTCTGATTCGAAAAACGAATAGGCCTTTTGAGCATGTTTCAAGGCCAATTGAGGCTTGTGAGTGTACATGTATAATTCGCCTAATCCCCAATGGGTATAAGCAAGTCCCTGCTCGTCATTTAGAGCAATCAGCATTTCTAGTGCTGAGAAATAATGAAGAAGTGATTGGTCGTAGTTCTTCATCTGCATGTGCAGGGAGGCCACTTGTATCATGGAGTATGAGATACCAAGAGAATCTCCAAGCTGCTGCTCTATTTGCAGTGATTTTTTATGATAGGCTAATGATTTGGCCGTGTCTGCCAGACTTTGATAGACCATACCACAATTGTTGTAAATTCTTGCCAATCCTTGCTTGTCCCCATTGGCTTCGTATATATCCAAAGCCATGAGGAAATAGGTAACTGCAGTTTCATGATTGCCTTCGATGTCGTAGGAAATGGCTAGATTATTTAGTGCATCTGCCTTGCCGGGTTGGTAGTTTATTTCATCGGCCAGCTCGATGGCTAGTTTACAATATTCTCGCGAAGAGTCCAGATGAATGAAGGCATATTCAAAACCTAGTTTGGCAAGAAGTTTTACGCGAGAAGTATCTGAAGAGCTGTTTTGAAGTCTAAATTTGAGAGAATCGGTCTGCTCAGCATGGACATATCCATAGCACAAAAAGGCAATCAGAGTATGTACCAATAGTTTCTTCATTAGCAAATAGGAAAGTTAGTCCTAGTAAATTCCTAAAGAATGAGTAACAGTAAAAGCAATAAGTAGGTTTTTCTGAAAACTACTGCGAATTGTACTAGTACGTCGTCTTACGGTGCAATTCTTCTTGTCAATTGTCCTCTTTATTCCCGAGTTCTACATTAGCTGCATACACGAATAAACTGAAAACAACCACACCCACAATAAATATAAATTCTCCTGTGATGATCATGATCGGTCAGGGTTTTTTCCAATAAGTTTGATGTAATTGGCACCGCAGATAATGGAAGGAACCCAGAGCCCAACAAAAATTCCTGCTTCACTTTGACCATTGAACCATAAGGACACCGATAGCAGAAAGGATACAAATGCTGCAATGAGAAAGATTTTGTCTGATTTTTTCATGCTTTAAAGTAATAAAGAAATAGAACTTAAAACCCATATTCAGTCTATCCAGAACCTTCGGCTCCTGCTTTGACTTATTGTCTAGCTGACAATTCATGGTTAAGTTTAAGTTTATTTCAACTGTTCAAATCTAGATGACCAAACATAGAATCTATACCATGAGCTTTGCGGGAGTCTATCCACACTACGTGACCAAAGCTGAGAAAAAAGGCCGAACCAAGGCGGAGGTAGATCAAATCATTCATTGGCTGACAGGCTATGATCAACAAGGTCTGGAAGAAATTTTGGAAAAGAAAGTGGTCTTCGAAGCCTTCTTTGAGGATGCCCCACACCTCAATCCCAATCGAAAACTAATCAAAGGCGTAGTCTGCGGTATCCGGGTAGAAAACATCGAAGAACCCCTCATGCAAGAAGTTCGCTATCTGGACAAACTCATAGACGAACTGGCCAGAGGAAAAAAGATGGAGAAGATTTTGAGGGCGGGGTGATTATGTTAGTGTAGAATTTGTATGGATTCAAAACCAATGAAAAGCCATTTATGCCACGATTGACCTACAGAGTTTATGTGATAGAATTGTCTAAGCGTGTTTTTACTGAAAATACTCGATTTCGTGCGGCTAATCCACAATTCAATGGCGTGCTAGAATGCCTATATGTTGGAATGACTAGTAAAGATCCAAAAGAACGATTTGAACAACATAAAAAAGGAACCTTGAGCAAGAGAGGTCATAAGCTTTCTTCAAATATCGTTCAGAAATATGGTGCCTACCTTCGTCCGAATTTATACAACCATATAGCACCCATGACAACCAGAGCCGAGGCGCTAAAAATGGAAGAAAAGTTGGCTTTGGAATTGCGTAGGAAGCGATATGCCGTTTGGTTTAATTAGTTTATACAATCTAAGCCCAGCTTCGTGTCCTCACGAACCTAAAACAATAAAATTTCTGTGTTTATTAGAGTCGTATCCAACAAATCTCTGCTGATCGGAGGTTAAATGATAGCGATCCTAAGACCAGAGAGAGCACTAAAGCTCATCGTTGCTAATCTTCTGAATTATCAAAGCCTGGAAGAAAAATTCGTACATCAGGAATGTGCATATGAAAGTACCCGAGGCCATTTTCAATATTAGCGGGATAGTTGATGGGTTCACCCAAGCTTCCAGCAAATGGACGTCTGGTGCCTCTCAGGTCGAGAAAGTCATAGTATTCCTGACTGATATTGGCCAAGGTTACCAAGACGGTATCGCCTGGTGCGTAATCTCTAAAGAAAACTCGATAGTCGTAATTGATGAGTTCACCATCCTGACCCGCATCGGTAAATAATTCGGTGAAAGGATTGACATTAACGCTAAACTCTTCATTGATCAGCTGCACATTGGACATGTACCAATTAGGGCCTGGTGGGTCTTGTAGTTTCATAGAGACGTTGACAATTGAATCAAACTCATTGATTTCAACGAATATACCTACTGAATCAAAACCCACAAACGGCAACATGGCGGCGGAAGCACGAACGGGATTTTGATTGAAAGGATTTTCAAATGAAAGCGAATAGGTCTCACCTGGCAGTTGTGGGATATCAGTGCCTACATACAGTCCTAATTCAATATTGTCTAGCTCATACGACTCACCCAATACTTCAATTGTTACATCCAGACTGTCAATCAGCAATGAGCTAACTAGCTCCTCATAGTCATCTTCACGTCCACCATCCAATGCGTTGAAATTTTTGGTAATGGCAATGGCCAAAAATTGTTCTGGAAGATTCTGCGAGCCCACCACTACGGTATTTTCTGGAATAGGGACGTCGTCTACAGACAATGGGTCTGGTAAGCATGCGGATAGCACGATTAGAAGGCTGATGATATGAAGAAACCCGATTCTCATTTGATAAATTTGAAATTATATGTGATAGAAGGCAAAAGGCCCAACAGCCCAGGTTGCTCATATTTATAGGCGTTTGTGTTTTCGTCATATACGATCGTAATAGCGATGGGTGTAGCTCTGTTGTACACGTTGTATAGGCTGAATTGCCAATCTCCCTGCCATTTGCGACCTGGCTTCTGCTTGCCTTTCAGTATAATACTCAAATCCAGTCGGTGTGTATTTGCCAGTCTCACAGAATTGCGATCTGGATAGATCGGGATCAGGTCGGCACCTGTAGCGGATGCATTGGGAATGGCATAATAGCCAATGATCGGTGTGAATTTCGCACCAGAGATAAATTCCCAAATCATTGAAAATGACCAGCGGTCGTTCAAACTGTAGTTGGTGACCAAAGCGGCATTGTGACGCCTGTCATATCGCGCTGGAAAGGTAAGTCCTTTGTTTAATTCATCGAACGTACGATGCGACCATGAAAGTGTGTAAGACAACCATCCCCTGAGTCTGCCCACGTCTTTTCTCAGTAGCCATTCAAATCCATAAGACTCCCCATTACCTTGTAAAAGGCCATTGCGAAAATCAGGGTTCAGGACAAGATTGGTACCTTCTCGAAACTCAACTAGATTGCTCAGTTGCTTATAATAAACCTCTGCGCTCAACACGATCTCTTTAGATGGCATAAGCTTGCTCACGCCTAGCGTCCACTGATTGGCTGTTTGGGGTTTTACTACTGGATCCACTGGATACCAAATGTCCGTAGGCAAGGCGAAAGAAGAACTGGAAACCCGATGTATATACTGGCTCATGCGGGTGTAGCTCGCCTTCAAGGCCCAGTTCGGGTCTATGGCATAGCGAAGCGCAACTCTGGGCTCTGGTTGCCAATAATTAGTGCCTTCAACCAAAGCTGCGGAAGCACGTGCACCCAGTATGCCTTCAAATTTCCCTTGTTTGAATTCCCACTCTCCGAAGATGGCTCCTTCGAAGACGTTGATCACGTCACCTCCACTGCTGGGAATCACCTCGGCCAATTCTCCTTCTACGTCAATTAGGTTGGTATTGACTGACCTCCTAATCGTACTAAAACCCATGTGCAACTTGTTATTTTCTGATAGGGGCAGGGTAACCTTCTGTTTTAGTCCCAAATCTTCGATGTCTGAGACCACATTTAGACTATTGTCTTGATAGTAGTTGTTGATTTTGTAATCAAATCGAGTGAATGTCAGATCAGTAGTTGATGAGAATCGGTGAAATTCCTTTTCCAGAGATAGGGTTTGGATGAGATTGCCGATGACAAAAGAAGTTCCGCTGGGATCATTATTACTCCCTCTGGCACCTGTATAATCCAATACGTCGTCTCCGAAATAAAAGCCGTAGTGTAGACGAGTGGTTTTATTCAGTGCGTAGTCCACGTTGACATTCATATCATAGAAATAGTAGGGCAGTTCCTCTCCACCGATCAAGGTTACGACTTGGTCAGCGTAGGTTCTGCGGCCAGCGATTTGAACCGCTAGTTTATCTTTGATAATCGGAATCTCTGCTGAAACTCGTGAAGATATCAGGCCGATACCACCTTCAATCCTTAGCTGAGCTTTGCTGATTTCTTTCGACCGAATGTCGATGATTGAGGAAAGCCTGCCACCATATTCGGCAGGGAACCCACCAGTCATAATGTTTACCTCTCCGATGGCCGAAGGGTTGAATACGGACAAAAAGCCAAAGAGGTGTCCCGTATTGTATACGGTGGCTCCATCCAAAAGTACCAAGTTTTGGTCAGCCGCACCACCTCTAACAAAGAAGTCATTCGACCCTTCGATTCCTTTTGAAGCACCAGGCATGAGGGTGATTACTTTAATGAAATCAGGTTCTCCAGCCATCGAGGGCAATTGAAAAATCACATCCTTTCGGAGCGTATGCATGCTGGGTCTGATCTTGTCAAATTGCTCTATAGAAGGTGAGCGTAGGGCGTTTACTTCTACTTCTTGCAAGTATTGGTTGGTCGGGCGCAGGAGGAGCGGTTCGTTCTCGGGTATTTGAGCGGCCAGCATATGAAGTTTGTCATAGCCAATAAACGAAAAGGCTATGCTGTCTTTAGGATTCGCTAGGACATGATATATCCCACTAGAATCTGCCACGCTCACATAGCCAGAGTTCAGGTTTTGAATGCTGGCAAATGGCAGCACTTGACCCGTGATGGCGTCAGCCAATGTGCCCTCGATCCTGGACTGACTACTGGCCGAATGCGTGATCAGCAGTAGGGTTAAGGAGCCTATGATACAGGGGATATATAATCTATCGGTTATAGACATCTCTTAATATATAATCATAAATCACTGAAAAGCGGATAGTCTAATAACTATTTTTTGTATGAATTAATTCGATTTTAGAATAAATACTGAAGTTACCTAAAGATGGGTAGCGGATAGACAGATAAAATGGGCATGGAAGAACTAAAATATTGTATAATATTCAGATTAAATTGTCGTTATCCAATAAATTTATTTAATCTAACCAGTATTATCTATGAAAAACATCATCGTATTATTCGCCATTATCGTCATTTCCAGTAGCACACCACTATTGGCTCAGCAGGAAGTAGAGAGAGCATTAGGAGATTTTAAAGCCGTGTCTGTAGACTATGGCATCCAGGCAGAGTTGCTCAAAGGCACCTCGAATAAAGTAGTGCTGACCGTCAGCGGAACCAAGGAGGATAAAGTCACGGCTGAGGTTGTAGCAGGTCAACTGCTTCTGACCTTTAAGAACACCAAGAAGCTGGAAGGGGTATCTGTCAGCGCCAAAATCTACACCACAAGTGCCATAGAAGGGATTGCTGTCAGTAATAAGGCCACCCTCAGCGTGAAGGATGTACCAGCTGCCAGTAGTTTGAAAATAGTCGTGACCACGGGCAGTAAGCTAGACATGACCGCTAAAACCCAATCTGCCGTTGTGTCCATAGGTAGGTCGGCAAAAGCCCAGTTGGCCATTGAAGCTACTAAATTGGACGCCACTATATCAGGGAAGGGAAGGCTGGATATCACTGGCAAAGCAGAGTTGCTCAAGGTAAATGCTAATACTTCGGGTGTGTACAAAGGCTATGGCCTACAGTGCCAATCGCTGACAGCGCAAGCGCATGGCAATGGCAGAGCCGAGGTTTCGGTATCAGAAACGCTGGTGGCCAATGTAGTGAGTGGCGGAAAAGTGCTTTACAGGGGCAACCCAACCCTGAAAGTGAATAATACAGGCTCTGGCATCGTAGAAAAAGCTGAGGACTGATAGGCCTAGGTGGTAGTAACCTCTTTACTTTCATTTAACTTTTTCAAAGTTCTATCTAGCATTTCAGAAAAGCCTGAAACGCTTTAACTCATTGGAAGAACAACTTTGGAAAAGTATGGGGAAGCCCTTTCTCATCAGGGGTCATAGGACAACCTACGATTTGGGAGTAGTCACGCGTTACGCCGAAAAGGCTAAACGCCAGTGGAGGCTTCACTTCAAGTAAACGCTTTTCCTTTGTACCTCCTTCGTAGACTAGTTCCGCGATCTGTCTTCACCAGCAGACCTGCCTATAGTACTCCAGCAAGCGGAATTTAGTGAAGATAAGCTTCTGAATCAGTTTTTCGTTGTGATACATATGTTTGCAGTTCTAAAACATCACTATAAAAGTCTCCTGGGTTGTTCAAGAACGAATATCCTGATACTTCGCTCGTGGCAGATTGCTCAATTAACGTAGACATGTCTTCATACTGTGCTTGCATTTTAGTAGACTCAAATGGACCATTGATAAAATCATTAATATATGCATCGTATTTGTCCCTATATTCAGGCACGGCAATAATGTATGAGATCAATGGCCAGTCATCTCCGACTTCACTCATTTCGAATGATAGCGCTCCTTTGCCCAAATCATCGGCAAAAGCCATGTTGTTGTCCCAAGGAATCCATTTAATGAGATCGTCTGCTGGATCATGGTACAAGTAGTAATTGTGGTCCATTAGACCATAAGTATCCCAATTTTGGATGGTGTTGTTTACTGCCAAATACTTTAAGAAGCCATCTACATCAAATAGAGCTTCCAGATCTGCCTTCCACTTCTCAACGTTTGTGCTGCGAGTAGAGGCATGTAACGCATCATACAAGGCTTGTATGTCGCTCCAATCACCTTCATCTTCGTTAGTTTTCTTTTCAAAATGATTAAGATCAAAACCAGTTACACCAAAGCGTGCACCTTCTCCTTCAGGCTTATAACAGTTTCCTGATGAGCTGCCAAACATATTTTGAAGCATGGTGTCAAAGATAATTTCAACCATGGTGTACAAGCCATAATATTTCGGGTTTCCATCTCCTTCATCCACCCATATTTCGTAATACGCTGTTTGAGCTGCGGGCACACCAAATTCTCTAAACAAATCAGCCGCAGTCTTTTCACGCATACAAGATTGGTCAAGATAACCACTACTCATCGATACTTCTTCAAATCCATAAAAACGCTGATTTTTGATTTCAGGATATTCATCTTCGAACTTATCAAATTCAAACCTTAGGGGCAATTTATTTATACCATCTCGGCTAGCAAATTGCAAGCTTGAATTGCCCTTGTATCGTATTCCTACCTCATACCACTGTGTACCTTCATAGTAGAAGTCCGCAGCCACATAAATAGGTTTACCTTCCACACTTGTCCCTGGAGGCCTGAATCCTACAAATTGAGCTAAATCGTTTTGCATGGTCGTAAATTCATCTGTCGTCAATACAATGTCAATTCTATGAACCTTGTCTTGGGCAAACACAACTTCATAATTTGGCTCACCATATTCTGAATGTGTTTCTGTTGTCCAATCATCCAATCCGAACCCGCTTTCAACGTCTTCTTCAAATATTTCTTGCTGACAAGAAAATAATCCCAAAAAAATAAGGCAGACGCTCGCAAACAGCTTAGTAGTGAATGTTGTCATTATTTTTTGTTTTTAAGGGTGTAGGTATATTTGAGTCTTAATATATTGGTCGTTTTGGGGTGTGTAGTGTTCAATTCTTTTTCCAGACGGTAAGAAACCCCGATTTTACCCAGTTTTTTGATCTTATAGTTGGTCCCGACTGTCAATCGGTAACCAGAGAGGCCGTCATAAGTTTCTCCATCCAGCGGATTGAATATTTCTCCGGATATTTCTGGGTCTAGTTTCCAATTTTTGATGTTGTAATCTGCCGTGGCTTTGAATCGAACGTATTTTTCGGGATCACCTTCATTTGAGCTATGTACACTCAATTCACTACGATCCTGATATCTGACTCTATACTTGAATGAGAAACGATCCAACTTGTGTTTGTAGCTGGCATCAAAATGGTATCGGAAATAATGCTCGTAGCCTTGTTTATTTCCCTTGTTGTCATTTTTGTTGATCAGACGCAGCCCTAATCCAACTTCAAATTTTTTGGATAATTTGTAATCAGTGGTGAACTGTGTCAAAAAACTTTTTATCTCACTTGAATTGTTGTCCAGCCGGATTTGCTCCTGCAGACCAAATGTCCACTTTTTGTCAAGTTTGTATTTAAGTGCCAGTGAAGTCCAGGATTCAAAATCTTGAACCTCTACATAATCTCCACTTTGAGCCATACCGAACATTGGAAGGCTCATCATTATTGCGATTATTATTCTTTTTAGCATTTTACAGTCCGTTGTAATAGTGAATGGTTACTACAGCAGTGTCCTTTAAAAAATCAACCTTGCCTATGGTTATTTTTTCGATAGGGAGCCCCGTTCTGGTTTCTAAATCGGTTTTTAAAGAGCTGTAGTTTTCTGGTTTGATATTGTCGATATTTTCATAGATAATTTCCTTGGTAACTAATCTTTTCAGATGCCAGACATGCTCCAATATGGCAATGGAAGTTACGATGACACCATTGGCCATAAGTATTTCTGCATAGCTCATCTTTTTATTGGCCAATGAATTGATAACTGAAATCCCTATGACGACAAATAGATAGGTCATCTCTTTGATCGGTATTGCATCAGTCCTATATCTGATAATGCCGAATATGGCGAATAGACCTAAGGCCATGCCGATATCCAATTCGTATTTTTTAAGTGTAAAGCAAAGAAAGAACACGATCATGCTGATCATGTAATAAGTGAAGAGATAATCCCTTCTCTTAGAAGTTTGATAATATAAAAATCTTATGATTATTGTTAGGAAGAATAGATTGATGCTAAACCTTACCATCAACTTATAAAAGTCATCATCAAACAGAGGTATGTCCAAAAATTCCATCTTTATGCGTTTGCCAATTTTTCTATTTTCAAAATGTTTTTCTTGAATCGATTATACTTCAAATTATTGCATAGGCTCATTAGGCCTATGCAATACTTACTGATGCTATAAGGATGTGATTGTATTGATTTGAGTTGGGCTACAATAGGTGAGTTCCTGTTGTACCGTTCTTGTTTCATTTCTACTATAGCCAAACTGTCGAACTTCTTTTTGTTATTTCCAAAAGTGTAATTCAGATCAAAATCAATAGTGATTCTTTCTTTGTTGACAGCGTCGACCAACGTAACTCGTTTGAACCCATTCCAAAGTGAAGGAGCCAAGTCATAGTTGTTGGAGACAGTATCGTAGATGAATTGCTTGGAATGTTCTGATAAATTTATTTCAAAATCATCAATTTTAATGCGCGTTTTGGCGGTGACTCCTTTGTTGTCTTTCTGTTTTATTTCTAAAAAAAATAGCTCTGACTCTACATAGTTACGGATCCGCACTTTCGTTCGCTTGCTTCTTCCGTTGTGATGATCCTTATAGAACTTACCACACGCTGTGTCGAAGTACAAAGATCGATAGGTCATCGTCCTGTTTCCATTTATTTCAAGCACTTTGTAGTGATCTACCACGCTATTCAAGATTTTGTGAAGTTGACCTATTGGGATGAGGAACTTGGTGTCAATTCGTTTCATAAGTGACACTTCATTCATTTCATTCAAAGAGATAGTTGAGAATTTGCCTATACTTCTTACTACTTCCATTTTTACATTTTCTGACTGTATATTGGAAGCTTAGATTCTGAATGAATAGAAAGGTTTAAAGTCGTCAGCAAATATTAAAAGTGTAGTCTTGGCATATTGTGAATTGGATAAAAGACTATTTGGACTTGCAACAAAAAAGTGGACAAATAGTTACGTGATAAACAACGTAATACTCGTATGGACAAAACCGTTTGAATCATTTCTTATCATCTTTTGGGTATTTAACTGATGAACACTGAATTTCATGAATTTGTGATTTTTCATGAAATGCTTGGCTTTAAGCAATATTTTAATAGAGATTTGAGGAAATTCAAGTTTGACTGACATTAAACTTTACAATCAGGCTTGATTTTTTACATAACTAGAATCAATCTCATCATGGCTGAAAACACAAACGGTAGTAATAAGGCAGTAGGTATTATCATCACGGTATTGATCATTGTAGTCGTACTGACAGGTGGATGGTACTGGTTTAGCTACAAACCAAAACAAGAAGCCATAGAAAAGGCGAGACAGGAGCAATTGGCTAAAGCCGCTGCCCAAAAGAAACGACAAGAAGCTGCCGCACGAAAAAAGGCCAAATACGATCAGTTGATTACCAGTGCAGACAAAGCGTTCGAACAGGAGTCTTGGGAGTCTGCAAAGTCTATGTATAGTGAGGCCGCGTCACTTTATTCCAAAGAACAATATCCACAAGATCAGCTGGCCATCGTCAACGAAAAGCTGGATGAAATAGCTGCACAATCCGCAGTAGGTATCGTACAAACCCTATCATCGTCTACCGGACGATTCTATGTGGTGGTGTCCAGCAGCATAGATGGAGACCTCGCCATGGACTACGGCAACAAACTGGCTGCCGAAGGAAAAAGCGTCAAAATCATCGAGCCATTTGGTGGTGCCAGGTTTTATCGCGTTTGTCTTGCCGACTACAATACCCGAGACGAGGCCTTGATAGCAGCTAGCTCCTCCGAAGAACAGGGAGCTTGGGTGCTGGAGTTTTAAGGTGAGGCACTAATTGTTTAAATCGTCTGATATCGAGTCTAGGTGTAGTTTACAACTACACCTTTATATCCTTTTGTGCAGCTATTATATTTAGGTGTAGATACAATTTACGCCTAGTGGAGTTCATCCCAATTTTTATTCATGATTTAGACTTATGGTAGGTAACGGCCTCGGCTATGCATAGTGCGGGATTTCAAGTCCTTAAACTTTCCGCTTACCGCTAAGTTTATTTAATGCAATTACTTTCATATTAGCACTAAACCCCGCATTACGTATAACCAATGTTGTGCCTTAGTGCTTTTTATTCTTTATAAGGGCCAAGAAATTTGTCGCCATTGAAATGTACTAAATGGTCAGGATTATCCGCTATCCAAACTTCTGTTTCCCAAGCAATATCTGTCATAAATTGTCTAAACTTTGGTCTGTTCAGAAATGCAGTTACATAAACAATGTCCGCTTTGCAGTCTTTTGTAAGTTTTTGAAGTTGGATTAACCTAAGCTCGCTTATCGGACCCGAAGAGTGAACTGCTTCTATCAAGTAGAGCCAATTCTTTTTCTTTGAATAGGCAATTACATCTGGTAGCTCTTCGTGGGAAATTTCAAAGAAATTCAATTCTTCAAGTTTCTCTTTTTCTAAGTAGAGATATTTGTCTGAGGTATCTCCAACATAAAGCACTTCTGCTCCGTGTCCGTATCTCGGCAAAAAATCTTCAATAATCGCTTTTTGTAAATCATTATGCTCTCCTGCTGAAAAAGTCAGCTCACCACCTGACGGAAGAGTAACACTCACTTTTGCGATTTCTCTTTCCCTTTTCAGTTTTTTACTTAATGGCTCAATATCCTTCAATTTTTCAGAGACCATTTTCTCCCAATCCTTTGAGCCAAAATTCCTGACGAGTTCCGCATATGTAGGATTTATAGAATAGCCACGAGTTGAGTCGTTTGTAGCTGAATTTGGGCTTGATTGTAAAACAACTTCTGCAACTGTTAATAGTTTTAGGTCTTTTCTACGAATGTCATCATAAGAACCTGAACTTATATTTTCTGCAAAATGATTGTTGACGTAAATGATAATATCCCTTGTTTTGAGGGCGTATCCACTATTTAAATCTTTTGCTTTTTTGAAATCTGAAACTTTTTTAATGTCGCAACTTGCTAAAAATGCAATTGCCATTCTTTCCAATCTTCTTGGCGTGGCATCTAAAGGAATCCCAAAAGTGTCAAGGATGTAAAGCGTGGTATTTATCAGTTCCTGAACCTTAGGTGTTTTTTCGCTAAAAGTTTTTGATTTATCGGGACTGATATACTGCTTCATTCTCAAATAATTTAAGTTGGTCGTGTTCTGTAATGATGTATTTATTTTCAGCTTTTCCCATCAAGTAATTTTTGATATTTAAAGCCAAGTGATATGCGAAGTTTGGGGCAACAGCATTACCAATTTGGTTGTATTGATTAGTTTCTGTACCTGAAAACTCGAACCAATCAGGAAAACTTTGAAGCCTTGCAGCTTCTCGAACCGTGATTCTACGTCTGCGATTGTCTTTTAATCTCACTCGGTGCATATCTCCCGTTGCACCTGCTAAATTCCTGCAAGTCAAAGTTCTTGCTGGTCTATCTAAGTACAAATCTCTTGGGTTGATGCATTTTGAAGCTTTTTCATAATTCGCAACGTATCTGTCCATTGATTCTGTGAAAAACTTAGAATCGTCATCACATTGAAAGGCAAGTTCTCCTAATGCCTGACCTGCTGTTACTTTTCGGTTTACCTTTCTTGGAAAATTGATTTTTTGCTTTGAGCCAATAACTATGACACGTTCTCTGTTTTGTGGAACTTCATAGTTTACCGCATTTAAAAGGGCGTAATTGATGTAGTATCCTAAACTTTCAAGTTCTTCAATGACTTCTTTTAAATACCATTTGTTTTTGTAAAGCATTCCGCGAACATTTTCAAACAACAATACTTCAGGGTCAAGCTGTCTGATTGCAGATAAAAAAATCGGAAACCCGTCTCTTGAATCTTTTAGTCCAAGTTGTTTTCCACCTACGCTAAAAGGCTGACAAGGAGGGCCGCCAATCACAATATCAGCATTTGGGTATTTTGTTTCAACTGTCAACTTTTCGTTGAAACACTCTCCAATTAAGTTTTTGTTGTATGTATTAGTTGCCTGTTCGTCCATTTCATAACCAATGGTTTTAAACCCATTAGCTTCAAAACCAAGGGAAAGTCCACCGCAACCCGCAAAAAGGTCAACTACTGTTTTATTCAAATCAGTGTCAACCCAAGGCTTCAGTTTTTTATTTATTTCTTCCCAATATTTCATTCTTCAAAGTTACGAATTTTTGTTGTGTTTAAGGTTTCTTAGCATTAGGCACAACATACTGCTATAGACCATGCACTATAGCTACATCCGTATTTATAAATGTTTAAAAAAATGTTTTTATGCTCTCAAAATGTGCGGGAAGTCAGGCGCTGCGACACCTGACCCTACTTTAAGGTTATGCATAATTTTATTCGGATCAAATAATTGAGGGGGATTCACCCCGCTTTTCCTGATTATGTACTATTCCGTTGGGGGAATCTTCATATTTTCTGCACAAACCCCTCAGCACCCTGCAACAACCCCTCGGAGGCCTGCAAGAATCTCTCTGAGGCCTGCAAGAACCTCTCTGAGGACTGCAAGAACCCCTCAGCACCTTGCAACAACCCCTCGGAGGCCTGCAAGAACCTCTCGGAAGCCTGCAAGAACCCCTCGGAGGTCTGCAAGAAGCTCTCGGAAGGCTGCACAAACCCCTCGCAGACTTGCACAGCTCGTTGGTAGGATACAATTACCTATTAATAACAGTTGATTATTGGTTTAATATTTTGATATCATCTATTGATCGCCTATTTTCATATACCAGCAGCATTTTGGCTAACCATTAATAACTTAAAAATCATGACACGAGAACAAATCAACCGACTGGAAATGGCACAAGCCACCAACGCTTACCTCGATACACATGCTGCCGTGTGGAATGCCGTCCCGATCATCAGCAATTATAAAACCACCCTGATCCAGGCGATACAGGGCATTCAGGAGGCCTCTCTCAAGCAGGAGTCTTCACAAGTCTTTATCAGTGCCTCCCTGCGAGAGCTCAAACAGCAGATCGCACAGAAAATGGACATCCTAGACGACATACTGGAGGCCTACGCCTCAGATACTGACAATGCCGAACTCTTGTCCCAATCGACCAATTCTGCTTCGGATTACTTCCGTCTGGCCAACGAGGACTTTGAGATCAAAACCAAAAACGTGATCGACTTGCTCGATGGTCATGTAGCAGACATGGCTGACTATGGCATGTCTGCCGAGCAGATCGAAGAGGTGAAAACGTCCTTTGCGATCTTTCAGGACAAAAGAGGCGTGCCGCGCTCGTACCAGATCCAGTCTCGAGTGGCTACCCAGGATTTGGCTGCCCTGTTCGACGAGGTAAACAAAACCCTGACCCGGCTCGACAATGTACTGAAGCGATTCAAGCGTTCGGATCCTGCATTCTATGTAGGCTACGACGCCGCCCGACACGTCGTCAAGAATTGACGAAAAATCGGCGATTCAAAAGCGAAATCATAGGTCATTTCGACGTTAGCGGTCTGCCAAAGTGGAGAAATCTTAATCAACTGATAATCACCCTCAAGCTTAATGAGATTTCTCCCATTTGGTCGAAATGACCAGTGGTTGAACCCCGTTCTTTTGGGTTATAATCAGCTATTGGATCAAAAATTGGCTGATATTCATAACCACCCTGCGGATTCCGAAAGAGCAGACGAGCCGTTCAGTTATCGGTATCGTTTGGCAAGAGGTTATTCAGCCCAGAAAGGCTTATTGGCTGTTGGTCAACACGAGCTTTGTTAATAATCTGAGTAATATGTAAATTGTTTTAAAAACTAACTAACCAACTTTACCATGAAAAGAATTTCCATTTTTCTACTGCTTCTCACTTTCATCAACGTCAATGCAGTGCCTCCCCGAGGCCTCTTGTCCGTGTCCAATCAGATTGATCAAAGTCAGTCTCAAGATGAAAGTACTATCACTATTGCTACGTTCAATATCCAAATATTTGGAAAGACTAAATCAGCCAAAGAATTGGTTATGGATACTTTAGCCATGATCATACGGTCTTATGACATAGTAGCTGTTCAGGAAATAAAGAATAAGCCGAATAAAGTGCCTACGCTTTTTTTGAATAAGATAAATGAAAATGGAGCGAAATATGCAATGGTGTTGAGTGAGCGAACAGGCATGCAAGCCGATGATAAATCGTCGCAGGAGCAATACGCTTACTACTACAATACCGAAACAATCAAATCATTGGATGAGGGAGTGCTGTACGACGATTCTTCGAATGATTTTTTCCAAAGAGAACCCTTTCTAGCCGGATTTAGCGCCATCGAAGGGTCCTTTACTTTTGTGCTTTCCAGCATTCATACTCGTCCGAGTGAGGCAAAGAAAGAAATAGCAGCGTTACATGATGTCGTGAATTGGGCGAAGAATAAATATCCTGACGAAGATGACTTCATTACATTGGGCGACTTTAATGCCTCTTGTTCATATGCGTCTCCAGAAGATTTGGACCAAATGGAACTAAGAGGTGCAGCCTATCAATGGATTGTGCCTGATGATGCCGATACCAACTTGGCTAGTAAGGTCTGTGCTTATGATAGAATAGTGATTACAACCGGAGTGACTAGTGATTTCACTGGCCAATGGGGGGTTGACAATGCGTTTACCTCAAAGGTAGTTTCTGATCATTTCCCTGTCTGGGCAGAATTTTATACTAATAAAGATTAAAGCCTACTTAATCTGTGACTTGATGGATCTTTCATGAAGAGGAATTGATAATCATCACAAGATGACTTAGAAGACTATTACCAGTATACCCACGATTTTGCATAAGATCGTGGTTTTTTTATGCCCTTTTTTTGGTGTTTTTGCCCATGATTTTACAAATTTTTCCATCTTGTGGTAAAAAGTGGAGGAAAGTGGTGGATAATTCCAAAACTTCATTAAGTTTGTAGTGGTGGTTTATATTTTTCTATAACTCTATGGCTTTTTTTACAAGCGAATATGAGTGTAAGTTAGATGCTAAGGGTAGATTGGTTTTACCTGCAAAGATTAAAGCCAATCTGCCCGAAGTGTCTGGCAATCAACTCGTTGTCATGAAGGGATTCGATCCCAACTTGGTGCTGTACACCGAGCTGGAGTTTAAGAAGATGAAAAACAAATTCGCTTCTTTAAGTGATTTTGATGCCAACCAAAGGAGATTAAAAAGAAACTTTTTTCGTAGTGTCGCCGAAGTCGAATTAGACAGTGCTGGACGTTTTTTGATCCCAAAAGGCTGGATCGACCATGCCAAACTGGAGAAAAACGTGATGGTAGTAGGAGCAGGCAATACGATAGAGATATGGAGTCCGACCTTGTATGATGAATACTTGATAGACGACAACGATGAATATTCGGATTTGGCCAAGAAATTTTTAGATGAATGAGTGAATATCACAACCCCGTAATGCTGAAAGAATGTATGGAAGGGTTGGCGATCAAAGCAGACGGCATCTATGTGGATATCACTTTTGGTGGTGGTGGCCATTCCAAAGAAATTCTAAAGCACTTAGGCGAGAAAGGGAAGTTGTATGGATTTGATCAGGACGATGAAGCCCGATTGAATGCAGAAGCTATAGACAATCGTTCTTTCACATTTATTCAAACCAATTTCAGAAACCTGAAAAAATACTTGCGTCTGCATGGTGTAAAGAAGGTCGACGGCATCTTGGGAGATTTAGGTGTTTCATCTCATCAGATCAACACCGCAGAGAGAGGATTCTCTACAAGATTCGACGGCCCGCTCGACATGCGCATGAATCAGAAGCAAGGGGTATCGGCTGCTGAAATTCTTAATACTTACGAAGAGCGTGAGTTGCACAGGATTTTAGGTCAGTATGGGGAGGTGCGAAATGCGAAGACATTAGCAGCTGCCTTATGTTCGGAAAGACACTTGGCGCCATTTAAGACGATCCAGCAGTTGTTGGATGTGCTTAAAAAATTTGCACCAAAGCGGAAGGAGAACAGATATTTTGCTCAGGTGTTTCAGGGAATTCGAATAGAGGTAAATGAAGAAATGAAAGCACTAGAGGAAATGCTAGAGCAAAGTGCAGAAGTTTTGAATGAAAAAGGAAGACTGGTGATCATGTCCTACCACTCGTTGGAAGACAGACCAGTTAAAAATTTTATAAACAAAGGAAAATTTTATGGTGAATTGGAAAAGGATCTGTACGGAAATGTAAGCAAACCGCTTCAGGCCATCACTAGAAAACCAATCACCGCAAGCGATAAAGAAATAAATGAAAACAACAGGGCACGCAGTGCAAAATTGAGAATAGCAGAAAAAATCTGACCATGGCATCTAACACCTACAGACAATCCCAAGGCACCGGCGGAAGTCGGAGAAGCTTTTTTTCTCTTCTTGAAAACCTTATTAATGTCGAAAAATTCTTCGATAAAGGGCTTCCTGTGCAGTTTCTCATGCCATTTCTTTTTAGTACGGTTCTTTGTATTGTCTACATTGGCAACCTTCACTTCGCAGAGAAAAACATCAGAAAAGCCACTAAACTCAGAGTGGCTGTAGAAGATCTAAGGGCAGATTATACCACGCTCAAGGCAGATTATATGTACACCAGCAAGCAATCTGAAGTGGCCAAAAAAGCCATGACGCTTGGATTGAAAGAAAGTATTGAGCCGCCATTCAAAATCATCGAAAATCAGGAATGAGCTTTAAATCGACCATATTGCTCAGAGTACGTGTAGCCTATTTGATAGCGCTACTTTTTTCGTTTGCGATTATTTATAAAATTGTAGAAATCCAGAACTTGGATGGAGGGAAGTGGAAGAAAAAAGCAGAAAGTATTGGCCTTCAATATAGAAATGTAAAAGCCACTCGTGGCAATATCTATTCGGACAATGGCAGCTTATTGGCTACTTCATTGCCATTCTATAAAGTGGCTTTTGATCCTTCCTTGCCTAACGATCGGGTATTCAACAATGGGATTAATGAATTGTCGGAACGGCTCGCCAGGCAGTTTCGAGACTATTCGGCCACTGACTACAAACGCCGGATCATAGATGCCCGGCAGTCTGGGCGACGATACCTCGCCCTCAATCGGAAAGAGATAAACTATCAAACCAAAAAACAGATGTCGCAATGGCCCATCTTCGAAGAAGGGCGAATGCGTGGCGGAGTAATATTTGAAAAGGTGGACAAAAGGTTTCGACCTTTTTCTTATTTAGGCTATCGTACCATTGGAACCATCAATGAAGACGACAGAGGCGTGGTAGGCTTGGAATATAGTTTCAACAAAGACCTGATGGGCAGAAATGGCAAAGCCCTCTATCAAAAAATATCTGGTGGTACTTGGAAGCCGGTTTATGATGGTACGGAAGTGAAACCTCAAAATGGTTTGGACATTGTCACCACAATCAATGTGGATTTGCAGGATGTGGCTGAATCTGCATTGCTCAAAGCACTGACCAATAACGATGCGGATTATGGTTGTGTGATCGTGATGGAAGTGGCAACTGGTGAGATTAAAGCCATTTCCAACTTAAGCAAAAGAAACAAGGGGAGATACTACGAAAATTATAATTATGCAGTGGGTAGCCAGGGGTCAAGAGAGCCAGGATCCACTTTCAAGTTGGCGAGTATGATTGCTCTTTTTGAGGAGGCAAGCATAGGTCTCAATGATTCGGTTCCAACAGGAGATGGTACCATGCAGTTTTACGACCAAGTGATGAAAGATCATAAACCGGGTGGATATGGAACGCTGACTGTACAGCAAGTTTTTGAAAAATCTTCCAATATTGGTACTGCCAAGTTGATTGAGGATGAATTTGGCAGAAAGCCACAAACTTATATTGATTACCTCAACAGCATGGGATTGACAAAACCACTCGGTTTTCAGTTGATCGGAGAAGGTAAGCCATACATCAAAAGTCCATCAGATTCTACCTGGAGTGGTATTTCATTGCCTTGGATGTCACATGGTTATGAGCTAACCATGACACCACTTCATACTTTATCACTGTACAACGCAGTAGCTAATAACGGCAAAATGATTCAGCCCATATTAGTGAAACATGTCATGTCTGCCGACAAAACCATTGAAACATTTGAAACTCGAGTAATCAATAAAAAGATATGTTCTCAAATCACACTCAACAAGGTTAGAGAAATGCTGGAAGGAGTAGTAGAAAGAGGAACGGCGCAAAATATCAACGATTCTTACTACAAAATAGCAGGCAAGACAGGCACAGCTAAGCACAATAAAAACGGAAAATATATCAACAAGTATTACACTTCGTTTGCTGGTTATTTCCCGGCCGACAAGCCAAAATATAGCTGCATAGTGGTTATTGATAATCCTAAGAAGTACAGAATTTATGGAAGCGACGTATCCGCTCCGGTTTTCAAAGAAATAGCAGATAAAATCTACGCCTTGGATGTCGAGTTGAACGATCCTTTTGAAGGACAGGAAGTTGTAGAGGGTATTTTTCCTGTGATTCGAGCTGGTGAACACGAAGACCTTTCACTCATCTGCAATACCATCGGAATTTCAAACCATTTGACAGAAGAATCAGATTGGGTGAAGGCCAGGATCAATAATAATTCTATTGATTGGTCAAAACTCGATACCAAAGAGTCTGTAGTGCCTGACGTTCGAGGTATGACGTTGAGGGATGCTTTGTACCTATTGGAAAACAAAAAATTGAAAGTAACCTATTCTGGTAGTGGGAGAGTTACGCAGCAATCTGTTGTGCCAGGCTCCAACACCAACAATGCCAACCAAATAAACCTAACGCTTGGATGAGAATACTATTGAAAGACATATTGTACAAAGTGAATTTAACCTCAGTCGCTGGAGACATGGGCTTGGAAGTTACTGGTGTGCAATTTGATTCGCGAAAAGTTGAAAAAGGCAATTTGTTTGTGGCTGTAAAAGGCACACAAGTAGATGGTCATGAATACATCAATCAGGCGATCAAAAGTGGAGCGATAGCAGTAGTTTGTGAGCAGATGCCGTTGCAGCCGTCCAAAGAAATCACTTTTGTGGCAACAAAAAATTCAAGTCATGCACTAGGTATCATCGCTTCGAATTATCACGGAAACCCTTCGAAGGACCTGAAATTGGTTGGTATTACTGGCACTAATGGTAAAACGACGACGGTTACGCTTCTTTATAAGCTATTCAGGTCTTTGGGCTATCATGTTGGCATGCTTTCCACAGTAGAAAATGTAATCAATGACAACGTAGTGCCTTCCACGCATACTACCCCAGATGCGTTGAGTCTCAATGAACTCCTGGCCAAAATGGTGAAGGAAAAATGCCAGTTTGCTTTTATGGAAGTAAGCTCTCATGCTATTGATCAAAACCGTATTGTAGGGCTTTCTTTTGATGGTGCAGTTTTTATGAATATCAGTCATGACCATTTAGACTATCATGCAACTTTCGACAATTACATCAATTCTAAAAAAAGACTTTTTGATGAATTGCCCGCTTCAGCTTTTGCCTTAGTCAATTTGGACGACAAGAGGGGGCAAATCATGTTGCAAAACACCAAAGCGACTCATTATTCATTCGGCCTTAAGTTCATGACTGACTATAAAGCCAAAGTTGTCACCAATAGCTATCAAGGCTTAGAATTGGACATCAACGGTCAAAGTGTGTGGTTTAGATTGATTGGAAAATTTAATGCTTACAATTTGTTGGCAGCTTATGCCGTGGCTGAATTACTACACGAGGATAGAGAAGAGGTTTTGATGATGCTATCCGGTTTAGAGCCAGCGCCAGGAAGATTTGAAGTAGTTCAGGGTGGGTCAGATATCATCGCACTCGTAGATTATGCGCATACACCAGATGCATTGGAAAATGTGTTGCAAACCATCGATGGATTCCGCTCAGGCAATGAACAAGTGATCACTGTAGTGGGCTGCGGAGGCAATCGAGACAAGGACAAACGACCAGTCATGGCGTCAATTGCTGTGAAATGGAGCGACAAAGTGATTTTCACAGATGATAATCCAAGGGATGAAGAGTCTAAGGATATTCTAGACGATATGATGAAAGGCGTGGGCAAATCTTTTGTAAAAAAGACTCTAGTGATTCCAGATAGAAAAGAAGCAATCAAAACTGCGTGTTCGATTGCCAACGACCATGATATCATTTTGGTGGCTGGAAAAGGACATGAAGATTATCAAGAAATAAAAGGAGAAAGAACAGCTTTCGATGATCGAAAGATTTTGAAGGAAATGTTAGAACTATTTAGAAGTTAAGCGATGCTGTACTATTTATTTGAGTATTTAGATCAACAATTTAACCTCGCTGGGGCAAGTGTATTTCAGTACATCTCATTCCGTGCAGGTGTTGGTATTGTGCTATCGCTTCTGATCACTATTTTCTTTGGTAAGCGATTTATTGGCATGCTTCAAAAGCAGCAAATGGGAGAGTCCATTCGGGATTTGGGTCTTGAGGGGCAGATGGAAAAGAAAGGCACACCTACTATGGGTGGAATCATCATTATTAGTGCGATTGTGATCCCAACTTTATTGGTCGCCAAATTGGATAATATATATGTCATCTTGTTGTTGGTGACAACGATTTGGATGGGAATGATTGGTTTTTTAGATGACTATCTAAAAATCAAAAAGAAAAACAAGGAAGGCCTATCTGGCAAATTTAAAATCATCGGTCAAGTAGTGATCGGATTGATAGTGGGCGTGACTATGGTTGTTCATCAAGACATTGTGGTGCGAGATTTTAGTCAATCTGATCAGCGTATTGAAACTGCTGTAGTAGAATCTCAGGATTACCAAGATGTAAAAAGCACCATCACCACGATTCCTTTCGTCAAAAACAATGAATTCAATTACAAGTGGTTACTGCCTGACTTCATGGAAGATTATACAAACATCTTGTATGTTTTGGCTGTCATCTTCATAGTCACCTCGGTATCCAATGGCGCCAATATTACAGACGGATTGGACGGGCTGGCGGCAGGCACTTCAGCTATTATCGGGATTACACTAGCCATACTGGCTTATGTATCGGGTAACCTCATTTTCGCAGAATATCTCAATATTATGTACATCCCTGGTTCTGGTGAACTAGTGATTTTTTGTACCGCATTTGTTGGTGCATGTATTGGGTTTCTTTGGTACAACTCATACCCAGCGCAAGTATTCATGGGAGATACAGGAAGCCTCTCTATTGGTGGTGTGATTGCAGTTTTAGCCTTGGTGGTTAGAAAAGAATTATTGATTCCTGTTTTATGCGGAATCTTCGTAATTGAAAACTTATCAGTGATCATTCAGGTGAGTTATTTCAAATACACAAAAAAGAAATATGGAGAAGGAAGAAGAATATTCTTGATGTCTCCTTTGCACCATCATTATCAGAAAAAAGGCGTGCATGAAACTAAGATTGTCACTCGATTCTGGACCACAGGGATTCTGTTGGCTATTCTCACACTAGTGACATTGAAACTGAGATAATTGAAAACGAATAAAAACCATAGCGTAGCAATTTTAGGTAGCGGCGAAAGCGGCATGGGAGCCTTGCGTCTAGCTACCAAGCATGGTTTGAGTGCTTTTGTTTCAGATTCAAAAACAATCCCTGTCCACAAGCAAAGGCTGATTGAGTCTATGGGGGCTCGATTTGAAGAAGGCATTCATACCCTTGATGAATTGCTTAAATATGATGAGATCATCAAAAGCCCTGGCATTCCAGAAACGGCTGCAGTTATAGTCGAGCTGAGAAAAGCGGGTAAGTCCGTCATTTCTGAAATTGAATTTGCAAGCAGATATACGAAGGCTAAGATCATTGGGATCACAGGGTCTAATGGAAAGACTACCACTACATTATTGACCACTCATATTCTCAAAACGGCTGGATTAAATGTGGAGAGCGCAGGAAATGTGGGTAACAGCTTTTCTGATTTGCTAGTAGATAAAAACCCAGATGTGATTGTGCTGGAGTTAAGCAGTTTTCAATTGGATGGAGTAGTTGACTTCAATCCAGACCTTGCTGTGATTTTAAATATTACACCAGACCATTTGGATCGATACAATCATGATATGGAATTGTATGCAGATGCTAAATGGCGACTGGTTCAAAATATGAAAAAAGGTGCCCACTTCATTTTCAATGCTGATGATGAAATGATAACCAAGAGGGTGAATCAGAGTGATTTATCCTGCGATAAAATTCAAATTACCACTAGATCAAAAACCAGTAATGGAGCATATTTCCTCGAAGGCTATTTGATTTTCGATTGTGAAAAACTAATTCAAATTGTGCCTATCGAGGACTTACCGCTCTTGGGTCGACACAATCAATACAACCAAATGGCAGCAATACTTTCTGCCATTCAATTAGATGTAGCATTTGGTGATATCATGAAAGGGCTATCTACTTTCAAAAATGCGCCACATCGGATGGAATTGGTTGGTTATGTTCAGGACATCCCTTACATCAACGACTCCAAGGCGACCAATGTGGATGCGGTGTATTACGCACTTGATGCCATGACACGACCAGTGGTTTGGATCGCAGGAGGCGTGAATAAAGGCAATGATTATTCGCAGATCAAAACTTTGGTAAAAAATAAGGTGAACACGCTGATCTGCTTGGGCACGGACAATGCGCACTTGACAGATGAGTTTAGAAATGATGTAAATATCCTCATTGAGGTGAAAAGTGCAGAAGAAGCGATAGCTCATGCCAACGAACTGGCACAACCTGGGGAGGTGGTTTTACTTTCTCCTGCATGTGCAAGCTTCGATCTGTTCAACAACTATGAACACCGAGGAGACTTGTTCAGAGAGGAAGTTTTGAAACTAAAAAAAAATAAAGAAGCAGTAAAAGCATGATCAGAGATTGGACACATAGAAACTTGCATGGAGATCCGGTGATTTGGTTCATCGTGATTGCCTTGTCTGCTCTCAGTATATTGGTGGTTTACAGTGCTACGGGAACTTTAGCCTATAACCAAATGGAAGGTAATACAGAACATTACTTGTTCAAGCATACCTCTTTGGTGCTACTAAGTTGGGTGGCGATGTGGGTGGCTCATAAGATTGATTACAGATACTACGCCAAACTGTCAAAACTCGCACTTTACGTATCTGTGCCTTTACTTTTTATTACCTGGAAATTTGGAGTGAACATCAACGAAGCTTCACGATGGATCACTGTCCCGTTTATTAATCAGGCTTTTCAGCCTTCTGATTTAGCCAATTTTGCGCTGATTGTCACGCTAGCTTCTATGCTAGCCAAGCGCCAAGAAAACATTGATAATATCAAAGAATCTCTGATTCCGATGTTGTTGTGGATTGGATTGATCTGTGGATTGATCGCCATGACTAACCTTTCGAGTGCCGCTTTGATTTTTGTCACCTGCATGGTTGTTATGTTTATTGGACGTGTGCCTGTCAAATATTTAGCCATGCTGGTTTTGGTAGGGTGCATTGCGGGAGCGTCAGCTTTGGCGATAGGTCAGCGAGCTGGTACCGCAATAAGTAGAATTGAGTCCTTCTTATCTGAAGATGACATTCCTTTTCAAGCGGAGCAATCATTCATTGCTATTGCCAATGGCGGAACAATTCGATTTGCACCCGGAAAAAGCCAACAAAAGAATTTTTTACCTCACCCTTATTCAGATTTCATCTATGCCATCATTATTGAAGAGTATGGATTGGTTGGAGGTGTGACCGTTCTTTTTTTATATCTCGCCTTGCTCTATAGAGGAACTAGGGTCGTGGCGACTAGTGAACGAACTTATGGTGGTTTACTTTCAGCAGGGTTAAGTTTCGCGCTAGTCATGCAAGCCATGGTCAACATGGCCGTTGCAGTAGGTTTGGTGCCCATCACAGGGTTGACTTTACCACTAGTAAGTATGGGGGGAACTTCTCAGCTTTTCGTAGGAGTAGCTATTGGAATTATTCTAAGTGTGAGTAGAGGAGAAATAGAAGAGTTAGGAACATCAAGTTCTAATGAATATAGGAAAGATTCAGAAGCAGCATACGCATAAATGAAGGAGCAAAAGATATATCGAATAATGATTAGTGGCGGTGGAACCGGAGGGCATATCTATCCGGCTATTGCTATTGCTAATGCGCTTAAGGATATACAAAACGAAGTGGAGTTATTGTTCGTAGGAGCGAAAGGTCGAATGGAGATGGAAAAAGTGCCTGAAGCTGGATTCGAAATTGTTGGGTTATGGATCAGTGGATTGCAGCGAAGTCTTACTTTAAGCAATTTGTCATTTCCTTTCAAAGTGCTCTCCAGTGTTTGGAAATCATTTGCCTTACTAAGAAAATTCAAACCAGACGTAGTAGTAGGAGTAGGAGGTTATGCTAGCGGGCCATTACTTTTTGCGGCCAATAAAAAAGGGATTCCAACTTTAATTCAAGAACAAAACTCTTATCCAGGTATTACCAATAAATTATTGGCTGGCAAAGCCAATAAGATTTGTGTGGCTTATCCAGGAATGGATCGGTTTTTTGAAGAGAAAAAAATCATTGAAACTGGCAATCCTGTCAGGACAGATATTATGAATGCTGATCAAGTGCGACTCGAAGGTTTGTCGCAATTTGGATTTAGAAGTGACAAAAAAACTGTTTTGATCATTGGCGGAAGCTTAGGTGCACGTACCATCAATAATACGCTGGCAGATGGAGTCGAGCGACTACTGAGTGAGGATATACAGGTGCTATGGCAAACAGGCAAATTCTATTTCGATGAAATGAAAGAAAGAACTGCTCACATTGATTCTGAAAAGTTGAGAGTGGTTCCATTTATTAAGGAAATGGATCGAGCTTACGGCGCAGCTGATGTTGTGATCTCTAGAGCAGGAGCTTTATCGATTTCAGAACTTTGCTTAGTAGGAAAACCAGTGTTATTCGTGCCATCACCAAATGTATCCGAAGATCACCAAACCAAAAATGCATTGGCGTTGGTGAGTAGAGAAGCCGCAGAAATGATTCACGATGAAGATGCAGGAGAGCATTTGATCGAAGAAACCTTGAAACTACTCGGCAACGATCAGCAACAAAAAATTCTCAGTGCCAACATCAAAGAAATGGCCAAACCCAATGCCGCTAAAGATATTGCTCACGAAATAGTAACCATGATCGAATGAAATTAGAGCATATACATAGCGTCTATTTTATAGGGATCGGAGGGATCGGTATGAGTGCATTGGCTCGTTGGTTTCATGCCAATGGATTTGTAGTGACTGGTTATGACAAAACTTCGACTGTCCTTACAGAAAAATTGATCGAAGAGGGCATTGCTATTCATTTCGAAGATAACATCCAACTCATTCCCGAAAAGGTGAAAAATGAAGCAGAAGGGGCTTTAATTATATATACACCTGCTGTTCCCAAAGAATTGGGAGAATACCAATTCTTTATTGAAAATGGCTATGAGTTGTTCAAAAGATCTCAGGTGCTCGGTTTGTTGACTGAGTCTAAATATACGATTGCGGTAGCCGGTACTCATGGCAAAACCACAACATCATCTATGATTGCCCACTTGCTAAAATCTGCAGGAGTAGATTGCTCGGCATTTGTAGGAGGTATCATGACCAACTACGATTCTAATTTATTGATTGGGATCAATAACGATGTGATGGTCGTAGAAGCTGACGAATTTGATCGTTCGTTTTTGACTCTTCATCCTGATGTTGCCATCATTACAGCGACAGACGCAGATCATCTGGATATTTATGGTTCAAAAGACTCATTGAAGGACTCTTTTAACGCCTTCATTAAAAACATTAAAGCCAATGGAAAGCTATTTATTGAGGAAAAGGTAGCACACGAATTGGAACTCAATCCCAATGGAAACATTGGGGTTGAAACTTATGGATTGAATGGTGGAAATGTCACAGTCGACCATTTAAAAATTACTGATGCAAAATTCACTTTTGACTACAAAAGCGAGGAACGCAACATTACTGGCTTTGAATTAGCCATGCCGGGTTACCACAATGTTTCAAATGCATTGGCTGCTTTGGCGTCAGTGAGTGAATCGGTTGGTAGTGATGGCGTTTTAGTCGATGGACTCAACTCCTACAGAGGGGTGAAAAGAAGATTCGAATACATCATCAAGACGGATGGTCTGGTATTTATCGATGATTATGCGCATCATCCTGAAGAGATCAAAGCCTTATTGGAATCTGTTCGGGCGCTCTATCCAAATAAGAAAATCACAACGATTTTTCAACCACACTTATTTACTCGTACCAAAGACTTTGTAGATGGTTTTGCAGAAAGTTTATCAATGGCGGATGAAGTGATTTTATTGGATATCTATCCTGCTAGAGAATTGCCGATAGAAGGAGTCACTTCAGAGATTATCAAGGAAAAAATGACTTTGGAAAATGTAGTGCGATATGTCAAAGACGATGTATTGGCATACTTCGAAAGTAATACACCTGAGGTTTTGTTGACTGTTGGCGCAGGAAATATTGACACTTTGGTATCACCCATTAAACACCTATTGGAGAAGAAATGAAATGGCTGATTCACATATGGAAGACGTTTAAGATTGGCTTGGTGCTATTTGGCTTGGCGATTATTATTGGTTTTACCAATTCTCGTCAAAACGATCGCTATATCAATGATGTGCACATTTTGATTGACAATCAATTCGAGAATTATTTCATCAATCAAGAGGATGTGTTGAGCCTGATTAATGATAGGGGCAAGGACTACTTATTAAGTAGTGACTTTGGCAGTCTCAATCTGAAGGAATTAGAGAATCGAATCGAATCACATCAGTTTGTAAACGATGCGCAGGCCTATATCGACTTAGAAGGAAACATGTCGATAGAAGTCATACAAAATAGACCTCTTGCCAGAGTCGTAGTGTCAAATGGACCAGATTATTATATCGGGGTTAATGGTGATATACTGCCTGAATCGGAGCATTACACGGCACGTGTGGTTTTGATGCACTTAGCCAATGACAACTGGATCAATGAAGGAAATATCAAAAATTCTCAACAAGGTCTGGAAACTTTCGAATTGATCAAGTTTATCAGCCAGGATGAATTCTGGAGTGCACAAATCGCTGCCATCAGAATTGAAAAAAATCAAGAAGTGGTCCTAGAACCGCAAGTAACCAAACAAGAAATCATCTTCGGTAAACCTGAAGACATCGAAAAAAAATTTAGAAAACTAATGACCTTCTATAAGCAAATCCTGCCTTACAAAGGCTGGAATACTTATGCATCGGTCAACCTCAAATTCAAGAATCAAATCGTCTGTAAATGATAAATGGTATGGAAACAAATGAAATCATTGTAGGTCTCGACATCGGTACAACAAAGATATGTGCGATCGTTGGGCGTAAAAACGAGTTCGGAAAACTCGAAGTACTAGGTATGGGTAAGGCAGTGTCCGATGGAGTCATCCGCGGTATTGTAACTAATATCGACAAAACTATAAATGCGATTAAAAAAGCAGTGACTGAAGCTGAAGAGCAAGCAGGTATTGACATTCGAGTAGTGAATGTGGGTATCGCTGGTCAGCATATCAAGAGCTCTGTGCATCATGGATCTATCATCAGACATTCGTCTGACGATGAGATTACCATTGAAGATGTAAACAGGTTGACTAACGATATGTACAAGATCGTGATCCCACCAGGGAGCGAAATTATTCACGTGATGCCGCAAGACTACATCGTTGATTACGAAGAAGGAATCAAGGATCCAGTCGGCATGTCAGGTGTCCGTTTGGAAGCTGACTTTCATGTGATCACTGCACAAACCAATGCCATTCAAAACATCAATAAATGTGTGAGAAGAGCAGGATTGGAGATTGACAATCTGATTCTGGAGCCATTGGCTTCGAGCTTGTCGGTATTGAGCGACGAAGAGAAAGAAGCTGGTGTATGCTTAGTGGACATCGGGGGCGGTACTACAGACATCGCAATTTTCCACGAAAACATCATCCGTCACACCTCTGTGATACCATTCGGAGGTAATATCATCACTTCAGACATCAAAGATGGCTGCAATGTGCTGAATCATCAGGCGGAAATATTGAAGACCAAATTTGGACAGGCTTTAGCCGAAATGGCCAATGAAAATGAGGTGGTCTCAATCCCAGGATTGAAAAACCGTGATCCAAAAGAGATTTCTGTGAAGAATTTGGCAAGAGTGATCGAAGCCAGAATGGAAGAGATCATCGAAATGGTCCACACCAAAATTATCACCAGTGGCTATGAAAACAGACTGGCAGGCGGTATTGTAATCACAGGTGGTGGTTCGCAGTTGGTATCTATCAAGCAGTTGTTTGAATATATGACTGGTCTAGATGCTCGTGTCGGTTTCCCTAACGAACATTTAGGCAAGAGCAAAGTGGATGCGATCAAGAGTCCAATGTTTGCCACTTCAGTAGGATTGGTGCTTTGTGGTTTCAAAGCTTTGGATGACAGAGACAACAGATACTTCTTGGAGGATTCTGTGGTCAAAGAATATGACAAAAGGAAAAAACCTGCAGGAAGTTCTGATAACATCTTGAAGAAGATTTTGGAGAAAACCAAAGGGATATTAATAGACGATTTTGAAGACGGTTCAGCTCGATAATTAGGAACCTGATTCATTTGTCATTTCGAAGCTTTGCTGAGAAATCTCATTGAAATTTTAAAAAGACAATAAGATTTCTCCTCTTCGTCGAAATGACAAGTAAAAAAGAAAATAAATAAAACAGTAGGTAGTCGCTCGCGACTATTTCAAACAGATTAAACAAAACACATCATGACAGAAAGTAGTTTTAAATTTGATTTGCCTACACATCACAAATCGATCATCAAGGTGATCGGTGTAGGCGGTGGCGGTAGTAATGCCGTAAACCACATGTTTAACCAGGGTATTACCGGAGTAGAGTTCATAGTCTGCAATACGGATTCACAGGCCCTGAATACAAGTCCAATTCCCAACAAGCTCCAAATAGGAGTGAACTTGACGGAAGGACTTGGTGCTGGTGCTAATCCTGAGCAAGGAAAAAATGCGGCATTAGAAAATAAGGAAGAAATAAGAAACATGCTCAGCGAAGACACCAAAATGGTGTTTGTAACTGCTGGTATGGGTGGCGGTACAGGTACAGGTGCGGCTCCAGTCATTGCTCAAGTGGCTAAGGAGTTGGGAATTCTTACCGTAGGTATCGTTACTGTTCCTTTCAAGTTTGAAGGAAAAAAGAAAATGCGACAAGCCATGGAAGGCGTAGATGCATTAAAAGCCAATTGCGATACGGTATTGATGATTCTGAATGATAAACTGACCGAAGCTTTTGGGAGTTTGTCCGTGAATCAAGCTTTCGCTCAAGCGGATAATGTATTAACTACTGCGGCTAAAGGAATCGCAGAGATTATCACAGTTCCAGGTTATGTCAACGTGGATTTTGAAGATGTCAAGACTGTGATGAAGAATTCCGGTGGAGCGGTGATGGGATCTGCAGAGACTTCAGGAGATAGCAGAGCAAGAAGAGCAGCCGAAGAAGCAATTAATTCTCCTTTGTTGAATAACCAAAATATTGAAGGTGCCGAGAAGATTTTACTTTCAATAATTTCTGGTGATCAGGCAGAGCTTCAAATGGACGAATTGACTGAAATCACTGATTTTATGCAAGAACTAGCAGGAGATGATGCGGAAGTGATATTTGGTCATGGTGTCGATCCTGAATTAGGCGATAGCATTAGAGTGACAATAATAGCTACCGGTTTCGAAGCTGCAAATGACGATGATCTGCAGGTTAAAACCTCTCCGAAATCACAAGAACAAGAATCAGACAGAAAGGTCTTTGATTTAGATAAAGATGTGCAAACGAGTTTGTTTACTAGTGAGCCACAAGAAGTGAAGGAAGATACCTTTGAAGAAGATTTTCAATTAAAAATGAGATCTTTTTCATTCGAAAAACCAGAAAGAACTCCTGAGCCTGAGCCAAAAGCTGTAGAGGAAGAAGATCCTTTTGAAATAGAAATGAGGAAATTGTTTGAAGAGTCTCAAACTAAAAAAGTATCAGTAGATGAGCCATTGGAGGAATTGGATGGAATGGCACATCCTCCGTCGAAAAAAATCATGTTGATGGAGCAGTCCGAAGAAAGACGTCGTCGCTTAGATGGTATTAATAATGACGATGGCGTTGATGCCAATAGTTACAAAGAGAAATTCGATGTACCTGCCTATCAACGCAAAAAAGTGAATTTGAAAAACGTACCAGCTTCTTCTGAAAGCCTTGTGTCTAAATATAATTTGGATGACGAGAATCAGTTGGGCAACAATAAATTTTTACACGATAGACCGGACTAATTGAGACATTAGTAGTTAGTGTTTAGACGTTAGATTTTATCTAAATACTAAAGTCTAACTACTAAAATCTTAAAAGTTTATCTACCTGCTCTTCGAGCAGTGTGTGATACAATTCTGAAAGATTATTTTCTGTCAAATTTTCTTCTATGCGGGATAGCTTGGGCTTTTGAGCAAGCACATGCATCCCGCAATAGTTGAAAATATCTGTTAGGTGACTCAAGGCCAATCCAGCGCCTTGAACACCCGACGATATACCGACAAGTGCTGCTTTTTTGTCTCTGAAAGTATGCGGGTAAGCCAGTCCATCAATAAAAGCTTTCAATACACCAGGGAATGATCCATTATATTCTGGAACAATAAATACCATCTTTTCTGCCTCTATCATTTTCTTTCTGAAGGTATTAAACACCTTATTTTTCCCAGCTTGATCATACAAGGCAGTTTCAATAAAGTCAGCAGGCAATTCATCTAAATAGATGAGTTCTGTATTGACCCCTTTATCTTCCAATATCCCTTGATAGATATGCGCGAGTTTTTTTGAAACTGATTTTTTGCGATTGGTGCTGCTGATGATAGTGACCATATAAAATAGAAGACTAGATTTTTTAGTTGCAATTTAAGGATTTCATGAATCACAGAAAGGATGAAAACTATGCAATAAAAACAATCACTTTGGTTTTGCTCTTTTTTGAAATTGCTGATTCTTTTTTATAGTTAATAGTAAATAAATTTTATTATTATTGCGATTAATTCTCGCTATAGAGAATGTAAAAAGCTATGAAAAGGACGCCTAGCCTATCGGCGCTAACAGCGCTGACATTTCTATTGGTGCAAGCTAACTATGCACTATCGCAAGCCAATACCGAAGGTATTGGAATTGGAATCTCTCTTATTGACGAGCATGCAGCATTACATATCGAATCCCCTAATACAAACAAAGGGTTGCTGTTGCCTAGGTGGGGTGCAATAAGCACTGGCCATATAGCAGAGGATGAAAGGTTATTGGCATATTATTCAAACAAAAATCGATTTATTTTCTTCGGGAGATATGGTGGTTTGCAATGGATGTATGTAAATCCTTGGTTGACTAGCGATGTTCGTCTTGATGCAGCAACTTTTGCAACTACTCCAGGAAAAGTAGCAATTAATACAAATGCAACCCCAACTGAAAGTATGGAGGTGAATGGAAGCGTAAGTGCATACTATTCAATCGCAGATACAGATACATATGGAAATGTAATGGAAGGCTATGGAGTGCTGCCCGTTGGGGGTATTATTTTGTGGACAGGTGAAGAAGGCGATTGGCCACATAATTTTGTCCTATGTAATGGTCAGACAGCGCATAGTAGAACCACGCCAAATCTTACCGACCGATTTATTGTCGGTGGAAAAAACAATATTGGATCAAAAGGAGGAACTGATTCAAAAGCCACAACTTCAGTGCAATATGAATCTGGTGGATCTACTCAAAATAGAATTACAAGCACAGAAAATCGACCAGTATATTATCGAGCAGCATTTATTATGAGGGTCTACTAGATGAAGAATAAAATATTACCATATCAATGAGAATGAAATTAACTTCCCAAATTTTTTTATTGTTGACAATCATATGTATGTCACTTATCGGCCATGCACAAACTGAAGGTGTTGGAATTGGGACTGATGATGTCGATGCTCATGCTATCCTAGAAATCAAATCTACTGACAAGGGAGTGCTTATACCAAATGTGGAAAGTCCAAATGAAGTAGATGCCAGCCCAAGCGAATCTATGCTTATTTACAATGATAGAGATCATAGGTTTAGCTATTATGGAAAGTACAGTGGATCAACGTTTCGATGGATGGATCTTAATCCATGGTTGACAAGTGATGTTAGAATCACAGGTGCCGTGTATGCTACAATCCCCTATAAAATAGGTGTAAATATGAACAGAGAGCCTAATGCTGAATTAGAAGTTGTCGGTAAAATAAAAGCGACGGAATTTGATGGATTAGGTACTGTTCCTAAAGGAGGAATCATCATGTGGAATGGTAATTCAAGTACAATTCCTGATGGATATGCACTTTGTGATGGTGGAGGGGGTAGGCCTGACCTTAGAGGAAAGTTTATTTTAGGTGGTACAAATGCAGGCGCAACTGGAGGTGTGAATACTTCAGGAGTAACTTCAATTAGTTATAGGCATGTTGAGCAATACACTATTTCAGAACCTACTTGTTCAGCGCAACAGTATGACGGAATATATTTTCATTTAGTAGGGAAACGTGGATCAAATGATATGACTTGGGATGAATATGCACAGGGTAGTTGCTCACAAGCAGAGAATTTTGTGATTAGCGTAAAAGGTTGGACTTCTGTCACTAGTTGCACAGTAGTACCTATTCCAAATCCCAATTATTACAAAACAAAATCTGCCTGTAGAACTACAGGATATACGCAAAAGGATATAGTTACATCTACAGAAAATCGACCTGCCTATTATGTCTTAGCATATATAATGCGAGTTGATTGATAGAAAATATTGAGAATGAATGAAAAACCAACCTCACTTAAATGATAAAAAGATTACCTAACCAGCATGGCAAAAAGATTCTGATTGCATTGACCCTTCTCATGGTCCTGAGTTTAAAACTTCGGGCACAAGAGTCGCAGGTATTGGTAATCAATGACCCCGCTAACGCAGAGGAATCATATCAAGTATTAATCAAATGGTATACACCAGATTTTATTTATCCAGAAGGAGTCAATTTATATAGACGACTAGAAGGTGGGTTGCAATGGGAAAAACTAAATACCAATCCCATCAAGGTAAAAGACAGCATTAAACAAATATTTAAGCAGGCAGACCCAGATCTGGAATTTTTTGAGCAGTTGCTTCAGCGTCCTGAAGAAGCCAAAGAAGCAAGTCATCTTTTTATAAATATGATTATCAAATCTTTCCAAAGCTCGATTTTTGCTGATTATGCTGGAATATATTTTGAAGACAAGAGTGCTCGTTGGGGAAGTACTTATGAGTATCGTGTGAATAGGATATTAAAAGGCAAGGAAATCTTATTAAACATTTCGAATCCAATAAAAGTAGGGCAGTTTGAGCCTGACATTCCAGTAAAAGAAATAGAGGTATCTCAAAACAAAAAATCAATTGAATTGGATTGGCTTCCCGAGGAGAATCGGTTTTATGCGATTAACATTTATAAAACTGAAAAGGAAATCGATTCGACTTATAAAGTCAATAACAAACCTATGATGCTTACCCAAGTGATGGATAGTGGCAAATTGGTATATCCATCACCCAAGTTTATAGATGATAAACTTTCTGAAGGGCAAACCTATAGTTATGAAATAGCTGGTATTGGATTTTTCGGTGAAGAATTTGCTCGAACAGAACCTGTCGTTGTTCCATTTAGAGATACTACTCCACCAGCTCCACCCGAGGAGTTAAAAGTAGATGCAGATTCCATGAAAGTGCATTTGGAATGGCAAAGTTTAATTGATTCAGATGTAGTTGGTTTTCATGTGTTCAGAAGTGTGAAAAGTGATGGGCCTTTTGAGCGAGTCACGGATACACTTATTTCTCCACTGGAAGTGGAATATATGGATTTGCCGAGTATACCTGGTCCTTATTATTATTATGTGGCTTCCTTGGATCTTGCAGGTAATGAGGCTTCTTCGAGATTGGTCTTCGTAGAAGTTGCAGATGTGAAACCTCCTAACATTCCAAATCAACTCTCGATCAAGGTAGATTCAAGTGGTTTTAGATTGGATTGGGCCGCGAATGAGGAAGAAGATTTGTGGGGTTATATATTATTTAGGGCAGTAGAAGAAGGTGAGGAATATGTACCGCTCAATGTAGAACCTATCCAAGATAATTTCTTTAAACAAGAGTTGTCGAAAAATGTCAAAAGTACATTTTTCTATAAAATTTTAGCCATCGATACGGCCTATAACAAAAGTGAAGTGTCTGAGCCTGTATATGCACATCTTCCAGATGTAATGCCTCCTGAAAAACCAATGATTAGACAAGTTGAGCCAACAGAAAATTCGATTAGAGTGGAATGGATTCCTAATGTAGATCAAGACCTGATGGGTTATCATATGTATAGACAAGATTCCTCTATTTCTGAAGAGTTTAAAAAAATCAATCTAAATCTTATTGAACCTGGAGTGCATGGATTTACCGACAGACAGATAGTGACTAACCGCACTTACGCTTATTGCCTAACTGCTTTGGATTCTGTAAGTAACGAATCGGATTGTTCAAATATCGAATATGGCTATTTGTACAAGGAAAGGACACTTGAGGAAGTGGGTAAATTGAAATATAAGTACAATGCCAGAAAAAACAATATTTTGATCTGGTGGAATGAAGAACCTAGTCAGCACCTTGTTGGGTATGTGATGTTTAGTGGTGCAACAGAAACTGAGATGAGACCAGTAAGTGGATTACTTGTTGAATCCAATTTTACAGATACCTCGCCAGCTAATGCACCTACTGTTTTCTACAAAGTAAAAGCGGTAAGCAAAACAGGTTCTGTTGTTTATTCAGAATTGATGTCATGGAAAAACAGAAAGTATGAAGAGTAATCAAAATTATTTGATAATGATTCCATCGAATTTGATACTCAAGTTCAGTTTAGGCCTCATGGGATGGTTGCTGTCTTCCTTATGCTTGGCACAAACAAACATGGTCAATAAGGATGTAGAAATATTTATTCCTGAAGGAGCTAAAATGTTTATTTCTGGCAGTTATACAGATAATTCTACTTCGGAAATCGAAAGGTTAACTATTGGTGGAGAGTTAGAAATACAAGGAGACTTCGTAAACAATGCGACTAGTTCTAATGCCACAATCTCTGATAAGGATTTTGTGATGGGTAAAATAAAATTTACTGGAAGCGAGCTTCAAACAATTAAAGGGAACGATGGTGTTAAGTTTAGAGTACTTGAAATTGATAAACCAACTAATGACTTAGTAATAGAAAATAAAAATTTCATTAAGGATACCCTTATGCTAACGTCTGGCGATTTGAAATTGAATGGAGGTAAGCTATGCTTATTAGAAGAAACAAATACCACTTCAGGAGTTGTTTCTTACTCATCCATAAAAAAAGGAAACACAAAAGTTTCAACCAGTAATGGAGGGTTTCTTCAAGTAGAAAAATCCATTCAAAATGCTGGAGATAATCCAGCCGACATCATGGGAATTGGGCTAGGGATAAATGTAGTTGACGGACAATTCGAGGATATTTTGGTAAGGCGGACGCATGGAGAATTGACGAATGTCGGCAATGGCTATGCGGCATTAAGAAACTACTCATTAGTCTGTGGAGAGCAAGTAGATATTGATGGTATTTATTTCCAACATACAGATGAAGAGTTGGATCCTATGGGTACAGATGAATTAGCTATTTACATGTCAAAAGACAGTTTGCAATCCTGGCAAAGATTAGGTGGAACCAAAGTAGGTGACACATTTATTTATTCAGGAGATATTGCCTTGGAAGCGGGTATTAATTATGGTTTCGCTATTGCTTCAAAAACTTGCGACACGACGCCGAAGATCGGATATACAGCTTCAGCATCTAATGATTACGAAGATTTCACCAGAGATATCAACAATTACAACTTTGACATTTGTGAAGGAGAATTGTTGGAAATTGAACCGTATGATTCCTTAGGTACAACTCTATATTATGCTGAGTTCACCTATCCTGATGACAATGTGGTATCTCAATTTCAAATTGAGATTTCAGAAGAAAATATAGGTGACTTTGAAGTGCTTGCTAGAAGTACAGCAGGTTGTGAGTCAAATTCACATTTTATTTTAAACTCAAAACCTTCCCCAGTCAAGGTAATCAATGCTTCACCTACCACCACTATTTGCTTTGGACAAGAAGTAGAATACTCACATCCTGGGACAAATGATGAAGGAGGAACGATGTCTAGCCCATCCTACGTTTGGGATTTCGGTGATGCAGGAGTAACATCCGATGGCGATCCTGATCAAGCCGTACGTCATTGGACTTATGATGTCTACGGACATAAAAGAATTGCTGTTAAGGTGACTTCAGAGCATCAATGCACGAGTTCAGACACAGTGAGTTATGCGATAGCTCCAATTCCTGAGTTCGATTTTACTTTTGCCGATGTTTGTAGAGAAGAAACGGCACAATTTGATGTAGTGATCGCTGATACCATTACAGTAAATAACGATGAAAGCTTTGGAACTCGACGATCATTTATTTGGACCTATGGAGATGGTAAAAAGGATACAACCAAGAATTTATTTAATGCGCCTGTATCTTTTGATCACTTGTATACGGGGATAGATGGAATCTTGCCGGTCAAGCTCGAAATGGTGTTCGAAACTAGTGGCTGCAGGGACTCTGTTTCCCATGATATATTTATCAAGCCAAAGCCAGTGGCTGTTTTTGAGCCTCAATTCAAGAATATTTATGATGATGATGTCTGCGTTGGTGAAATCGTTACTTTCAATAACACAACCTACATCTCCGATGCTTCTGATTTATCTTATGTTTGGAATTTCGATGACGCTGAAAATTCTTTTGAACAAACACCTCTTCATCAATATGCTGGCAAGGGAGATTATGATGTCAATCTTTTTGTAACCTCAGATGTGCATGGATGTACTGATGAAATCACTCATACTGTCACAGTTTTTCCTGATCCCATAGGTGGTTTCACCATCGATGAGACAGATATTTGTTTAGATGAAGTCGCAAAGTTTACCAATGAAACCTCCATTCTAGATTCCGATCCTAACCTTACTTATTTATGGGATTTTGGTGATGGGTCCACTTCTACAGAATTCGAACCTGAGTATTTGTATACTGTACCTGGCATTTATCAAGTAGATCTCACCCGTACTTCCAAGAACGGTTGTCAAAACAAAATCACAAGAACACACAATATTCACCCCGAGCCAGTAGCTGATTTTGTAATTGTCAATGCTTGTGTAGACGATCCTGCTTTATTTGTCAGTAATTCATCTATTCTATATGATGAAATATCATTGTATGAATGGACTTTTCATGATGGAACTGATGAAGGGGATGAAGTGTCGCACATCTATACTGATGATACCGAACGTGATGTGACGCTATATATAGAGTCTTCATTTGGGTGTGATGCTACCATTACTCAAACTATTTCACCAGCTAAGCGACCCACTTTTAACATGTCACCCATAGTAACTTGTGAATCAGAGTTTGTAATTGACCCTGAAGATGGCACGGATAAATACCTGCCAGTGGGAAGTTCATTTGAATGGACAAATAGCGATGGATTGATTTTATCCAATTCACAAACTGTTCTTGTCGATCAAGGTGGATTATATAGTGTAAATATTTTGGGACCTGCTCCGCTACAATGTCAAAATGAAGAAGTGGTAAGCATTTTTGTCTTTGACCCTATAGATCTGGGTGATGATATTACCTTTTGCAAAGAAGGAAATTTGGAAGCTGAGCTCACTCATCCTATGGCTTCTAGTAGTAGTATTTCTGAAACTTACGCTTGGTTCCATAATGAGGGGGAGTTAATGGACGAGACTGACCAGACATTGTTTGTAGATGAGGCTGGAACCTATCGCATGGAGGTTGAATATACAGTTTCTGGAGTTGGCTCTTGCGAAGTTACCGATGAGGTAATTGTACAAATCGATCCAGAGTTTGTCGTAACCGTGAGTGATGAGCAATTGTGTGCGGGTGAGACTATGGATTTAGATGCGGGAGTAATTGGTGCTGATTACCAATGGTATGATTTATCAGATGGATCAAATATCGGAACGAATCAAACAGTTGAAATAAGTGAATCGGGAAGGTATCGGGTAGAAGTGACTAAGTCTTCTTGTTTTGCAGCAGCAGAGTCCATGGTTAACTTTTATAAACCTGCGGTAGTTGATTTTTATAGGCCTGAAATTGGAATTTGTGTCGGCGAAGATATTCTTTTTAGCAATTATTCATTTGTAACAGAACCAGCGAGTAGCATCGCAGCGTACGAATGGGATTTCGGGGACGGAAGCCCAATTTCAAATGAGCAACATCCTACGAAGTCGTATGATTCAGAAGGGACTTATACAGTTTCTTTATCTGTACTTACTTCAGAGGGGTGTTCCTATAGCCAAGCTTATGATTTGGAAATTGATGCATTTCCAGTTCCTGACTTTACGGTTGCTGACGCCTGTGTTGGTGAAAGTATTGATCTGCTAGCACCAGCAATCACTGGTGCTTCCTATTCATGGAATTATGGAAACGGATTGACAGGTACAGGTGTCAGTTCTAGCATAGCATATACCACTTCAGGTGATTTCGATATTGAGTTGGTTATTACTAATTCTAGTGGCTGCGAAGCATCCGTCTCTAAGTCAGTTCATATCAACGAACTTCCAAAAATAGAACTCTCTGAAAGTTTAATAACGTGTGGAGATCAGATGGATTTGGATGCGAAAAATGTAGGATCGACCTACGAATGGAAAAACGACCTTGACGAGGTAATATCTACCAATCAAACGATTAGTATATCCGAAGAGGGCGATTATACCTTGTCGATTTATTCATCAACTGGATGTGCATCAGAAAAAAACTTCTCGGTTAGCTTGAATTCTCCTGTTGCTGTCGATCTGGGTAGTGATCGGTTGGTGTGTGGTTCAGAAACGATTGATGCTGGTTTTTTTGCAGGGGCAACCTATGCCTGGTCAACCGGTGAATCTACTCAGCAAATAGAGGTGACTTCTTCTGGAACTTATAGTGTTCAGATTATAGATGGAAATGGCTGTCCGGGGTCAGGAAGTGTTGTCCTTGATTTTGAAGAATTACCTGTTTTGAACTTAGGTGCTGATATCGTCCAATGCCAAGGGTCACCCGCTGTACTTGATGCACTTAATTTTGGTTCAACCTATCTCTGGTCTACTGGAGAAACTACAAAAACTATTGAAGTGAATGCCACGGGTACCTATTCAGTAGAAGTGGAGAATGTAGCTGGATGTAAAATAATTGAAGAGATAAATATAGAAATCAATGACGTTCCAACTATTGATTTTACATACGAAGGTGATTGTAGAGGTGATTTGGGAGAGTTTACAAACCTATCTAGTATTGACTCAGGAGAAGATGTTTCTTATTCTTGGTCTTTTGGAGATGGAACTCATGCTATTCAAACCAATCCTAAAAAAGTATTTGGTACTGCTAAGTCATACTCGGTGAAGTTGACCGGCACCTCAGACCATGGATGTACGAATAGCCAAACTCAAAGTGTAATTATAAACCCATTACCTAGTACTAATTTTACTATATCTGACGGCTGTGAAGGAGAGTCACTTGAAGTTGAAAATAAATCAACAATCAGCGATGCAAGTGATTTATCCTATTATTGGTCTTTTGGAGATGGAAGTTCTTCTATGGAAGAAGACCCAGCACATTCCATAGCTGAGTCTGGATCTTACACAGTACAGCTTACAGCCATTTCTGAAGAAGGATGCCAGGCAAGTATCGGTAAGTCTTTGGAAATAAACGAATCTCCAGTCCTCGATTTTGGAGACGATATCTATACCTGTAATACTTCGATCTTGCTTGATGCAGAAAATGATGGAAGTACCTACCGATGGTCAAACAACACAACCAATCAGACTTTGACCGTAGAAAATGAAGGACTATATACGGTGGCTGTAACTCATTCATCTGGATGTAAACTAGAAGAGCAGATTTATGTGTCATTTAGAAATGGTGAACAACCTGATCTGGGAGATGAAATGGAAGCTTGTGGGCAAGTAGTACTAGACCCTAATATCACCGGTGTTTATTATGATTGGAGCACGGGGGAAAATACCGAAACCATTACTGTGGATGATTCAGGCTCTTACGGACTGACTACGATAAGTACTGATTTGTGTATCAATTCAGACGTTGTAGAAGTTCAAATAAATGAAGTCCCAGAAATAGATTTGGGGGGTGAAATAGTCGATTGTAATGGTGAAATAATTACACTGGACGCTACGCATGATCAAGCAGTCGACTATTTATGGTCTACAGGTGTTACAGAACCATCCATCCAAGTAGTCGAGGCTGGCTTATATTCGGTTGAATTAATAACAGATTTAGGATGTGCATTTTTAGAAGAGGTCGAAATTTTATTTGATCCTATTCCAGAAATTGATTTGGAAGATCAGGTGGCTGCTTGTGATGAAGTGGTACTAGACGCCGGAAAAGATGGTGACAATTACGACTGGTCAACAGGTTCTACTGAACGGTCTATCGATGTTTCTAGTTCAGGGACTTACTCTGTTTTGGTTAGCAACGGTTTTGGTTGCACCAATTATCAAGAAGTTGACGTGACTATCAATGAAAGCCCGGAAATTGACCTGGGACTTGATCAGACTATTTGTTATGGCGAAACATTGACTCTAAATACGGGCGATGAATTAAACGATCATGTTTGGTCAGATTTTTCTATAGCTAATCAATTGGAAATTGGAGCTGCGGGGCTGTATAGTGTTACCGTTACAAATGAAGATGGATGTTCCACAAGTGATGAAATCCAAATTGAGATATCTGAAAAGATTAGTTTGGGCATTGGCGAAGATAGAATTGCTTGTTCCGACTCAGACTTTGTGCTTGATGCTGGGCTTGAATCTATGATTTATGAATGGTATTCAGACCAAGGTTTCTTGGCAGACACCAAAGAATTAACCGCGGATGGCTTTGGTAGTTATTGGGTAAAAGTGAGCGATCAATTTGGGTGTTCAGAAAGTGATACCATCAAAATAATAGAAACAGATAAAAGAATTAAAGCTGGGTTTTTATCCTCTTCAATTGGTGACAGAGGAGACACCATTCAGTTTGCACAACTGTCAGAACCAGATCCAACTGCGTTCTACTGGGACTTTGGAGATGGAGCAATAAGTAATCTTGAAAACCCTCAACATCAATACCTAAGGGAAGGAGAATTTTCAGTGATGTTTGTGGCTTCCAATGAAGTTTGCACTGATACCTTGTCGAAAGATTTGACCATACGATTCGCCAAAACAATTCCTGATGAAGAAATAGCATTGGCCAAGTACACTGATTTTATTAAGGCTAGCGTGTTTCCAAACCCTATTGATGCATTTACAGAATTTGATATTGAGTTAACCAGTCCATCCGATATCACTATTGGGATTTTCGATATCCTCGGAGTTTTACAATACAATACAGTTGTTCACTCTTCGGACGAGAGTATAGTTTTTAATCTCTCTGATTATCCAAGTGGAGTCTATTTTATGAGAGCATCGGTGGGCAAAAAAACCAAACTGATAAGATTAATTAAGAAATGATATTAAGCTTCATCCAAAGGTTTTTATTGGCATCTGTTGCGATATTTCTACTATTGGCTAACGCCTTTGGTAGGCAGCAAATCAATGGTAGAACTTGTAAAACAATTCCTGCAATTGAATCAAAAACAACATTTAGAATAGAAGAAGACTCGGAATCCATTTATGTAATTCCAGTAGTATTTCATGTGGTGTATCATACAGATCTCCAGAACATAAGTGACCAACAAATATGGAGTCAGCTTTCAGTTTTGAACAATGATTTTAGGAGATACAATGCGGATGCATCGAATACAGATGAGGAATTTAAACCATTAGCAACTGATGCTAAACTAACTTTCGTTTTGGCAGATGTCGATCCGGGCAATAGACCTACTGATGGTATTACTCGGACAAAAACAGAGTCGACGGTTTTTTCAAATAATGACTTGCATGATAGTTCTGCAGGAGGGGTGGATGGCTGGGATCCTACCAAATACCTCAATATTTGGATTGCACCTTTGGCTCCTGGACTTTTAGGTTATGCCTCTTCAGTGGGTGTATCATCTCAATTCGATGGAATAGCAATCCACTATGAAAATGTTGGAGAGGAAGGCACGGCTAAAGAACCTTACCATCTCGGAAGAACGCTTACCCATGAGATGGGACATTATTTGGGAATGTCTCATTTGTGGGGGAATGGGGGATGCGAGTCTGATGATGGTATTGTGGATACACCCTTACAAGACAAGGCATTAGCAGGTTGTGATGTGGATCAAAGCTCTTGTGATTCTAAAGATATGGTTCAAAACTTCATGAATTTGGCTGATGATGATTGCTTAAATTTTTTCACAATAGGTCAAGTTCGAGTAATGAGAAGTATGCTCACTCAGTATAAACCACAATTGTTTAGAAAAGCAACAGTCTTGAATGTGAAAAATGAACTTTCAGGACTTGGAAAAATTCGATTCTACCAGAAAGGTCAAGGTGTCAATGAGATTTACTTGGAAAATATTACAAGTACAGGGGAACTCATATTGGTAAATAGCGCGGGTCGAATACTTTTTAGCAGGACAGTCAATCAACCAGAGTTGCCAATACTGGCTGATGGACAATGGTCGGTAGGCTTGTACATCGCCTACTATCAAACCCAATATCAAGTGTATGCTACAAAATTTATACTCAAAGAATAAGAAATGCGATTGAAGCGAACAGGGAAAAGAATGCTGAAAACAATCTTTATGATAGGGTTGTTTGCAACCGTATATCAGCACTTATCAGCAAAAGGGAATGAAGGAGACGCTTTTGTGGCTACTGCTGGTTTTACCGCGACCACGGTATGTGAGGGGGAAGAGACCATATTCACAAATACTTCTTCTACTTCAGCAGGGTCAATAGTTACCTACCAATGGGATTTTAAAGACGGGAATGGATCTGTATTGTCCGACCCTCGACATGTTTTTGCCTATTCAGGAACTTTCAATGTGACCTTAACTGTGCAAGACGACGATGGCGATTTTGATGTTTTTTCAACAAACGTAATAGTTCACCCAAAACCAGATGTTGGGTTCAACATAACCTCAGCTGATCAATGTGAAAGTACAGCTATCAATTTCACGAATACTTCTTCCATTCCTGCACCAGGAGTGATTGATAACTATGCTTGGGACTTTGGTGATGGCAATTCCGCAACTACCACTGATGCTTCAAATACTTATGCAAGTCCTGGTACTTACACGGTTTCATTGACTGCTACGAGTTTGGATTTGTGTGTAACGGTCTATGAAGAGGAAGTAACAATTCACCCAGAAGCAGTCGTAGACTTTGATTTTGACCATGTATGCGAAGAAAATGAATCTGTTTTTACTAACAATTCTCAAATAGCAAGTGGAAGCATGAGTTATGAATGGACCTTCGATGATGGCTCCTCTTCTACCCAAATCAACCCAACACACCTTTATGCCACTTATGGTGATTATGATGTGTTATTGCAAGTCACTTCCGATAAGGGGTGTGAAACTCAAGCCAATCAAACTGTTTCAGTTCATCCTAAAGTTACGCCTGGTTTCACGGTAGACGATGTGTGTTTTGGTGAGTCCATGGATTTTACGAATACATCGAATGTAGATGTTGGCACACTCACTTATGTCTGGGATTTTGGTGATGGAAGTGCAACATCAACTTTACAAGACCCTTCGCACGATTACGACAGCCCAGGTACCTATCTTGTTGTGCTGACGGTGACTTCAAATAACAACTGTGTTGCAACCTATTCTGAAAATGTAAATGTGAACCCTTTACCAGTGGTGAATTTTTCATTCACTGAAACCTGTGATGGTACAAATGTGGCATTCACTAACCTATCAACTATTTCTGCTGGAAGCATGACTTATGAATGGGATTTTGGTGATGGAGGTAGTTCAACAGATACTAACCCTACTCATCTCTATGCATTGGCAAATACTTACTTGGTAAGACTGACGGTAACTTCAGGATTTAATTGCGAATCAATTCTAGAGCAATCAGTAGTAGTAGACCCTACTTCGGTAGGCGGAACAGTTGCAGATGTGTCTGCTCTGTGTGAAGATGATGACACGCCAGGTTCACTCAATTTGAGTGGACATACTGGAGATGTGATAAGATGGGAAAGCTCATTGAAAGATGCGACGCCATGGTCTTCTATATCTAATACGACCACTTCATTGGATTTTGAGGACCTACCTGAAAGTACCTATTATCGAGCGGTTGTCAAAAGTGGAGCATGCGGCGAGGTGTTTTCAGCTTCTGTTTTTGTACAAATAGATGAATTATCTGAAGGCGGTTCACTCTCAGGTTCAGCTGATGCATGTTTCAATAATAATAATGGAACACTTGAGCTGACTGGCAATAACGGGAGCATACTGGAATGGCAATCTTCTACAGTCGATGCTACTTCTGGATTTGGCTCAATAGCCAATACCGCGAATAGTTTGGATTACACCGATCTGACAGCTACTACCTACTATCGAGCCGTTGTGAAAAATGGAGCATGCAGCCAAACTTATTCTTCTGTGGCTACCATTACTTCTATTCCTGAAACAGAAACTGGACTGTTAAGTGGAGCGACCACGGTTTGTAAATCTGATAATAGCGGGAGTTTGTCAATTTCAGGAAATGTGGGTGAGGTACAATATTGGGAGTCTTCATTAAATGGTCTTGAACCTTGGTCTACTATTAACAATGAAACAACAACCCTTGAATACGAAGATTTATTGACAACTACCTACTATCGAGCTGTTGTGAAAAGTGGCGTTTGCGATGCGGAAGTTGGAAACCTAGTACAGGTGGAAGTCGATGAAAACACCGTGGCTGGGGAAATCTCTGGACCAACTGATTTATGTATCGATCAGGCGGATGGTACACTGGAGCTTACTGGTGCCATAGGGAGTGTGAATAAGTGGCAGTTTGGAAACGACCTAGATGGCTGGACTGATATTACTAATACAACTACTTCAGAAACCTTTTCGGATCTAACTGAAACCACAGAATACAAAGTTTTTGTGCAGAATGGTGTTTGTTTGGAAAAGGAGACTCCTGCTTATGTAGTGAATATTCATCCATTGCCTGTGGTGTCTTTTACAAATACAGAAGTATGTCATGAGATTACAACTGAATTAACCAATACTTCTACAATTTCTTCTGGATCTTTGGAAGATGCATTCTGGGATTTTGGTGACGGTTCTTCATCCGACGATTACGACCCTGATTTTACTTTTCCTGATGACGGTTCTTTTCAGGTCGAACTCACAATGACCAGCGACATAGGATGTGAAAATTCAGCTAATCAATCCGTAACAGTTCATCCAAATCCAACCGCTGATTTTAGTTTCGAAGAGGTCTGTTTTGGTAGTGAATCAGAGTTTACAGATGTGTCCACAATAGCTTCAGGTAGTGTCGATGCTTATGCATGGGATTTTGGAGATGGCGCTTCGGCTACGGATGCCGATCCTGATTATGTGTATTCAGATTTTGGCGAATACGAGGTAGTTCTGGTAGTCACTTCAGATCAAAATTGTTCGGATGAAATCAGTCAGTTGGTAACTATTTATGAAATGCCTGTGGCGACGTTCGATGCGGAAGATCACTGCGAGGAAGAAACTTTGGCTTTTGATAACAATAGCTCAATCAGCGATGGAGGCATTTTTTACACCTGGAATTTTGGAGATGGCTATCAGTCCACAGATAGTAACCCATCGCACACATATGCAAGCGATGGAGATTATATCGTGAGTTTGACTGTAGAATCCACAGACGGGAGCTGTGTGGCTGAAGATATTCAAACCATCACTGTACACAACAAGCCGGTAGCGGGATTCAATGTAGAGAATGTTTGTTTAGGTGAAGATGTGGAATTTGAGGATACGTCTGATAATGGAGGCGGTTTACTCTCATATGCCTGGGATTTTGGAGATGGAAATAGCTCCACAGTCACTGACCCGAATCATAATTATTCTGCCATTGAATCCTATGACGTTACGCTTGAAATTAGCACAGATGAAGGGTGTACTGATACTTTTACGGACAACGTGATTGTGAATCCAGTGCCAAGTACCAACTTTTCAGCCGAAAATGTGTGTGAGAATATTGAAGTTTCTTTTACAAATCTTACCACCATTTCTTCCAGCGAGATCAATTATTCATGGGACTTTGGAGATGGTACCAACAGCACAGATATTAACCCTAGACATCTATACGATCGCAAAGGAGTTTTTACCGTGTCCTTGTCTGCTAGTACTTATCATGGATGCGAACAAGCCTATTCAACAGATATAGAAGTGAACCCAAAACCAGTTGCAGATTTTGAAGTCGAAGATGTCTGTGATGGTTATCCAAGTGCTTTTGAAAATTTGTCTTCTATTAGCCCTACAAGAGGGTTGACTTATGCCTGGGACTTTGGCGATGGCTCAAATTCAAATATGGCCACGCCTGTGAAACAATATTTGAATGATGGAGAATATACAGTTGAGCTCAATGTTACTTCCGAAGATGGATGTACCGATCAAGTCACTAAACAAGTGACGGTTTATGAGTTTCCTATGGCTGATTTTTCTGTGACCAATGCTTGCTTTGAAAATGAAGTCACTTTTGATAACCAATCTTCATCTGGTGGGTCATTGACTCATACCTGGGAATTTGGAGACGGCAATTCTTCCGTATCGATCAGCCCAAGGCATAACTATAGCTTACCTGGAAATTACGATGTCAAACTAATAGTTTCTACTATCAATGGATGTAAGGATTCTGTGTCGCAGAAAGCTACAGTATACCATTTACCTGAAGCATTTGCTGGAAATGATACCACGGTCAGCCTTGGATATGCGGTTCAGTTGCAAGGGAGTGGAGGCAACTTCTACGAATGGACACCACATGAGTCATTGGACAACCCGAATATTTACAATCCTTTTGCTAGTCCGGCCATCACCACCATTTATGAACTAACAGTATCCAACGAATACGGCTGCATCGATACGGATGAAATTCAGGTAGAAGTATTAGAGGATTATAAAATAGTTCCAACCAATGTATTAACCCCAGATGGCAATGGAATGAACGATTCCTGGACGATTGAAAATGTAGAAACCTTTGGTTCAGTGAATGTGGTGGTATTCGATAGATGGGGAAAATTAGTGTATGAAAAGAAAGGCTATCAAAATGATTGGCAAGGTACTGCGGGCGCTGATATTCTGCCTGATGGCACTTATTATTACATCATCACTTTTGATGAATCAGATCAGGCCTATAAAGGAGCTATTACCATAATTAGAAATAGATAAGTGATGAGAGCGATATTAATTCTATTGGTTGTTTTTGGATTGGGATGGTCTGCACAAGCTCAGCAGACCCCATTGTTTAGTCAGTATTATGTAAATCCATATTTGTTAAATCCAGCATTTGCAGGAAGCGATATTCAGGCTAGAGCATTTCTTACTTATAGAAAACAGTGGACGGGAATCCCAGGTGCCCCTGAGACACAAGCTTTTTCTATTGATGGAGCATTGAATAATGAAAATATGGGGCTAGGAATCATTTTATTCAATGACATCACCAATATATTGGGAAGACTCAATTTGATGGGGAGCTATTCATATAAAATTGACCTTTCGGAGCAGCAACATCTGACACTTGGAGCATCTCTTGGTGTGCTTCAGAATCGAATCTATTTTGATCGAATCAATTCGGATAGTCCAGATGACCCAACACTCCTCAATGATGTTGATAATAAAAGTGTGTTGGATGGAAATATTGGGATTAAGTATGGCTACAATAAACTTCTATTTGGGTTTGCAGTTACACAGCTATTTCAAAATGAAATTAACCATGAGAATGCAGCAGATTTTAAAACCCTGGATTTTAGTTTGATAAGGCATTATACGACCACAATTCAATATGATTTTGACTTGGGCAGAAGTTTCACACTTACGCCCATAGTTTTAATGCGAGTGGCTCAAGGGTTGTCTCCACAATTCGATATATCTGCAAACATCAATTATCAGAGCAAATTATGGGCTGGGGTTGCCTACCGTACGCAAATAGGCACCAATTTTTCCATGGGCTTTGCGATTGATGATAAATTCATCGTAGGTTATTCTTATGAAGTTCCGACGAAGAAGATCAGAGAACTTGGAAAAGGATCTCATGAATTTACCATTGGCTTGCGTCTGAATAAAATAGGCGGTGGCAAATCTACTGCAGCGCAAGAGACCAACTTTTCACCTATTTATACTTCGGATCATCATCTGGCCAATCAAGAAAAATACGATGCACTTGAACAAAAGAACCGTCAGCTTAAAGAAGAAGTTGAGGAGCAGAGTAAAGAATTGGCACTGGTGAGAAGTATGATGCAGGAGCATAGAAAGGAGTTAGAGCAGTTGATTAAAAGTTCAGCTGTTGACTTAGAAAGTAATGAGACATTTGATCCTGATCATGAATACTATTTAGTGATAGGTGCTACCAGGGATTTTCAAGAAGCAAAGACATTTCAGCGTATGATCAAGAGAGAAACTGATACGGAATCCAGAATAACTCAAAATGCAAAGAAAACATGGTATCTGATCTATTCCGGAACACTACATAGTCCAGAAGAAGCCCAAAATAAGATTAAAGCCTTAAATGAAAATAAAGTTCACGATTACATAGTAGGTACTCCTTGGGTGTATCAATCTCAAGACTAAATACCAGCCAGCTTTTGACCCGTATAAAAAATATAGCGTTCATTATAACCACCTCTTGGATAATCCTGGGATCACTTCATGAAGTATCCTTTGCTCAGGATATTGAGCAGGTGATTCAGGAGAAACCAGTCAAAGTCAGTGGTGGATTCAATGCGAACAGTACGCTATACCATGTTTCTGGGATAGAAAATAGACGAGATCCATTTTTCTGGATGCTGAGTGCCAATATCAATTTTGATATCTATGGAGTCCTGAGTATTCCATTTTCGTTTACAATCAGTCAGCAAAACAAGAATTTTGCGCAGCCACAACCTTTTAATCAATTTGGGCTAAGCCCAAAATACAAGGCAGTTACTCTGCATTTAGGATACAGAAGTATGAACTTCTCAGATTATACCTTGGCGGGAAATTTATTTTTAGGAGCTGGTGTAGAAGTCGAGCCTAAGGATTCATTCTGGAGAGTAAGTACGATGTATGGTCAATTTGCTAAACCAGTAGCGAAGTCGGCTCAGGAAGGGCTCGTGTTTGCAGAGCCCACGTTCAGAAGGAAAGGTTTTGGGGTAAAACTTGGATTGGGTAGAGAAAAACACAATGTGGATTTGATCATGTTTCGAGCAAAAGATGACGAGCATTCCATAGAGATTACCGACGAAGTAGATGTAACGCCAGAAGAAAATTTAGTTCTAGGTTTTAATACTAACCACAAAATAGGTCGTCGCATATCATTCCAATTGGAATATGCTTACAGCATGTACACAAGAGATACCAGATTGGAATCCGAGACCATTGACGATTTTACATTTGTCAACAATTTGGGTTCATTATTCACACCTAATCTGTCGTCGGATTATAACGCAGCGGTTAAATCCAAAATTCAATACAATGCCAATAACTATCAGCTCAATTTGAGCTATAGAAAAATTGACCCTGGGTTTCAAACCATGGGTTCCTCTTTTCTCAACAATGATTTAAGGGATATCTCAGGCGGGATAGCCTGGGGAATGTTTAAGCAAAGAATAAATATTGCACTCAATGCTGGCGTACAAAAAAACAATCTGGATAATCAATTAACGGCTGATGTAGCGCGAGTCATCTTTTCCAGCAATGTAAACTACGCTGCCAGTGAAAAGTTTAATGTCAATGTCAATTATTCCAATTTCAATTCCAGCACGAAACAATCACAATTGCAAGCAGACATTTTGGTCGATTCCTTAGAATTTTTCCAATTGACCCGAAGTGGTACTGTCAACCTGACTTATCAAACCAATAAGGAAATTGGCCTCAACCACAGTTTGTTTCTATCCACTACACTTCAGGATGCTTCAGATAGCGAAAATACTTCATCTACATTCTTCAATGTGACAGCTGGGCATCAGATGAGGATCGGCCAAGGATGGTCTGTGGGATTATCATATACCTACAACAAAAGCCAATCCCTGGAAATTAGCAATGTAACAACAGGCCCGATTTTTACATTGGGCAGATCATTTTTTAGTGATCGGGTGAGAAGTACCTGGTCGGCAAGTTTGCTCAATACCTACTTAGAAGGAAATCTTGAAAGCTTAGTGTCCAATGTTCGCTGGGTCAATTCGTGTAGAATAGGGAAAAAGCACAATGTTTCAATTAATGTGTATTACCTCAATAAAAATTTGAAAGCAGAAGATGCTACTGTGATTAATGAAATCAGAGGTGGAATCAATTATAGTTATAGGTTATAATCATGAAGAGAAAAACCAATCTAAATCTACAAAATCAAATGGAAACCACTTCTTCAAGTAGAAATTCCTGCATCAAAAAATTGATGGTCATGAGTTTTGGCTTGTTTTGTCTGTTGACGGCATTTGTAAGTCATGGACAGGTGCTCAGATACCCTGCAGATGTGACCCCAATATTAGGGACACCTTATTCCTTGTTTTTGAGTGATTATACTGAGCCAGGCAATAACCATCTGACGGCAACAGTACTTTTTAATGATTTTAATGAACCTCAATGGGATTTTCGATTCAGGCTGACTATCGAAAGCAATGACATTCGGCTTACTACTTCCCCTTACTTTATTCCAGCCGCGCCGATCACTGTCACTCCCGGTACCCCAGTTCAAGTATCCAGCGAAGATTGGGCACCATACTTCGACTACAACAATCTTGTGATAGAGGGTCAATCTCGAAATGAATTGATTCGATCAGGTAAAATCCCAGAAGGCTTTTATTCATTCTGTTTAGAGGTTTTAGATTATCAAACTGGAGATGTGCTGTCTAGAAAATCTTGTACTTCTGCTTGGTTGCAGCTCAATGAAACCGCACGAATTATAAGTCCACAATGTGGGAAATTCATCGACCCCAAGAATGTTCAAATTCCTATTCAATGGCAATTGTTTAATACCCAGTCGCCTAACGCTACAATGGGTACTACCCATCAACTCACAATTTGGGAAATGCTCGATGGTACTGCTGATCCACTTTCAGTGGTAGCCAACGGGCAGGCATTACAGATTTTTCAGTCCGAACCACAATCATCAACGACTTACATCTATGGCCCAGCCGACCCTATGCTGGAAATAGGGAAGCATTATGTCTATCGAATTCAGTCTTTTGATCCTGAAGGAAAAGACACTTTTAAAAATGATGGGTATAGCGAGTTCTGTCATTTTTATTATGGATGGCCAGATGGAGGTCATATAGACCTCATTTTTCCTAAAGAAGAAGGTGGGTTTCGAAGGCGAGAAGTGCCTATGGTCGAATGGTCGAGTGTAGATAACATGATCCCAGGTCAATGGGTGAGTTACCGGATCGAAATCGGGGAAATGGACGATACTGTTACCCCAGATGAAGATATTCATTTTGATCAACTCTGGTATGAGAGAGAAATATTGCCTTCAAGCAAAACTTATGATAGAAAAGCTAATATCACCCAGCAACCTGAAATTACAAAAAAGTACATCTGGCGGGTCATAGCCTATACGGATGATCAAGAAATTGGAAGGAGTGACGCAGGTGTTTTTTATGGCCCTCCGCTGGTCGAACGATTTTATGCTGGTGGTCACAAGGTATGGGTAGACGCAATATCCAATGCTGATCTCGACAGCTTATGCGGATATGGACGCATCCGGTTTTCTCCGGGATCTGATAGCTGGGTAGATGTGCGATTCAAAGGAATTAAACTCAAAGACAATGGCGGCTATTTCGTCCTTGATGAAGGTGAGTTTTTCCACGATTTGGAACAGCCATTAGTAACGGAGCTTGCTCCGGAAGTAGAAAGCAACCAGGAAGCCTATTTTAATCTCGAGAGATATCGTGTGGATAAGACTGGGATTTCAGCTTATGGAGATGTGACATGGGACTTGCCATTTGCTACTACAGCTAACGAAAAGGCAGTAGTCACTACTGAAAAAGAGTGGGTGAATTACAATGAATTTAAAGTAAACGGTGCGCTTGGTCTTAAAGAAGAAAATACCTATGAACTGCTTGACCCCTACAAATTCACCCTAGACTTATTCACTTCTTCTGAAATCTATGTCAACAGCAATGACTATCGTTTTGTATTCAATGGTCATGTGGTTTTGCCAGATAATGTGATGGGCACACAGGATAACAAACCTGTGACTATGCCATTTTTCCGAGAAGAGCAGATCTTCTATATGGAAAATGAAGACCCTCAGATTTATAATCATATATCCGTACTCAATCAAGCTCGTATGGATTTGAGGACCTCATTTTTAACCATTGATTTATCGGAAACAGCTTCACCTGACCGTTTTGATAGTCAAAAGGATTGGAAAGGGGTTTATTTCAATGATTTTGAATTGCGCTACAATTCGAATGTGGATGCTTCTGGTCAAGTGATCTTGGATGCCACATTGAGCAAACACTATTCACTTGAAGCGAATGGATATAAAAAGGCATGGGTCACAAGTGGCGGTTTGAATTTTAAAATTCAGGAGAAATTTGTGGAAAATGACAAAGGAAAATTCAATACTTTCCCATCCCAACTCAATGAAATACTTCTGAATATTGAAAATAGTAGAGTCACTGGTGAGTCATGGATTACGGGCGAAATGATGATTCCTGTGGTAAGTGTGGATGACCCTTTCACTTTTACCATACCTATTTCCAATCTGGGTTTCAGAAGTGGCTACTTAGACGATTTGGATGAAACTGCTTTTACCTTCAATGAAGGGGCTGGAGAGCAAGAGCTTCATATTGTCATCAATAGAGCAGTCTTTGCCGACAACAACCGCCTAAATATGACCATCGATATAGATTGGCCTGCTTTAGGTGTTCAAATGAACTCGTTGATTGGGTTTAAAGCTTGGGGTGATTATAGCATTGGATTCAATACCAAAAATGGATCACTTCCACTGACCAATCGACTCAATGCCAATATGAGTGGGTATCCAGTCATCTTGCATACCGTTGGCGCTGGTAGTGGTGAAGGCTATTATTCCTTTGCGAGCACGCTAGATGTTCAGCTTGGAAATGATGTGGCAGGTGGTGCAGGCGCCCCCCAGGTAAATGTGTATAGCCTGAAGGCTAATGCCTATCTTCCTAAAGATCAGGTGGTTTCTGGCGAAAGCATCATTCCCGAAGAAACACCAGAAGAACAGATAGCCAATGCAGTAGCCGAATTTGAAGCTGCAGAAGCCAGTTTGCAGAGCAAGCTGCTAGAAGGCAAAGAAGGTGCTGTTGCTAGTGCAGAAAATTTGAAAAAGAGCTTATTGGCTGGTGGGAATGCACAGGCCTTTGATGTTACAGAAATTTACGCTGGCCCTGGTTTCGATCCGGGTGAGGCGCAGATGAATCGTAGCGGTGGGTTATTTGACAAACTTTCGCCAGACCAACAAGAGCAATTCAATGAGTTAGTCACTGGTGTAGTGGCGATTATCGCTCAACCCATTACCCAGAAGATAGAATCCGAAGTAGGAAAAATCAGAGATGAAGTCACTGGCAAAATTGATGGAGTAGAGCAAAATGCCATTGAAGAGATGGAGTCAAAAATCGACGCCATTATCAAGACTGTAGCTGATGAGCTGATATCTAAACTACAAAATGATAAGATTGATGTGGTTGGACCGATCACTGAGATTGCTACGTACTCCGCAAATTCAATCAAAAAAGAAATCACTGATTCCTTCCACAAATCAGTACAAGACAACATCACACTACCCATAGTTACCCTTCTCGATGATGGAGTGACAGGAAGAGTCAACAATCTGATCATTGAACAAGGCTCTGAAATAGTCTATACGATGTTCGAAGGAGGCGATATGGATCTGGGAGCATTGGCAAGCGGTGCAGGCTCAGGAATGACCGATGTGGTCACCGACATAGGCAAAGATGCGCTCAACATGGTGAGCCCGGACAAACTATCCTCTACTGTGCAGGCCTTAGCGACAGATTTTGTGAGCAACATAGATCCGGGTGCAGTTGCTCATGATATTGCCTCTCACATTGATGAACTGATAAAAAATGCGATCAAAGATGCGGTCAATGATAAGGCCAATGAGATTGCATCTAAGTATGCCAATGAAGTCTTGAATGTTGGCTTGGGTGATTCTCAAATCCCAATAGATTTTGTGGACATCGGAGGCAAACTGGCTTCTGGAAATGCCAAAGATATTTTTGCTACTGACCCAGTTCGAGTATTGCTCAACACCCCAGTGGTCACGTTGGATGGCTATATCAATTATACACCTGACGACGTCATGTTCGGCGATGTTTGGTCTGGCGATGTGGTGATGAAGGTGAAAGTGCCTAAACCATTCGAGCTACAAGCTTTGTATTTCAATGGTAAAAAAGGTGATATTAACTATTGGTTCTGCCAAATTGATCCTGTGGGCGGTGGCAGCGAAGCTCGACAACCAGGTGACGTCCTAGGTAAAGAACCTAAAGAATTAAGCAAGCCGGTCAATTTGGGAATTGTGCAGTTGGTAGGACTGACGGGTAGGCTATATCATCACATGAGCGAGCAACCTTCTGGGGTCATTGTGCCAGATGCTGGAATGAAATATGGCGCTTATCTCAATATGGTCATGTTCGACCAGGGTGGAGGTAGTACCATGCGATTGCAACTAGCCGGCGAGATCAACTCTAAAACCAACGGAGACTATACCGTATCCCTGGAGGGTAACGCCCAAATGCTCGCCAAAAACAACTCCGTATTGGAAGGAGATAAATCTGCTGCTATCCAAGGGATAGTTCATATCAGTTACAATTCTGCGGAGGAACATTTCTTAGGGTATGCACGAGTAGACTTGAAGAATGAGGCAGTTTGTGCGAGTGGAAATCTGACGGTAGATGTGAAGCCAGGGCAATGGCGGGTGGCTTTAGGAAATCGTAATGACCGACTCATTTTCGTGCCTGGCTGTGTGGGTTGGTCGCCTACAGGCTGGTTGGATGTCAATCAAAATATTGCGGAGCTTGGGCTGGGAGTGTCTTACTCGATTGAGGCTAAAAGCCCAACGGTCAACCTTTGGGTGGTCAAGTTTAATGTCGAAGCTTCAGCTGGAGTTGCTTTTGGGGTAGTGGCCGCCGTGCAGTACAAACCCAATTTTGCCATTGCCAAGGCAGGCGTTTGGGTAGACCTATGGGCCACACTGGATGTCAACTACCAAACCAAAAAACTCATCGGCTATAGTGGTTGGAAGAGATTTACGCTGGTCGACATTTTTGTGCGGGGTGATTTGGCCATGATATTCATACCATCGCCTACCAGACTGGAAGGCAATGTCAGAGGCCATGTCAAGGTCTTGTGTTTCAAGAAAAATTTCAATTCAAGTTTAAGTATGAGCTTATAATTCGTGATGATGAGAAAACCATTCAACCAAAAAATCATTTCAATATTGCTCTTCCTCCTGCTGGGGTTGACTCCTTGGACTTCACAGGGACAAGACGGAACGGCATCCGACGAGCAAACAGAAGAGCAGATGAAAGGTGTTGTCGAAGCCTTCTTAGACTGGGCAGCTATTTCTTTTGCTACCTATACGGGTCAGCATGAAGCAGAAATGGGAAGCATTTTTGCCAAAGCCAAAGACGGGTTGGAAAAATATCCAGAGCTTCAGGAATTGATTAATGACAATACCAATGGCCAAGGTGGCATGCTGGCCGAAGGGGTAAATGCACTGACGACTAAGACGGGAGTGAAGGTGTACTTCCTGCCCGAAATAGCTAATCCAGACAATAAGTTTTATATCAATTCATTCAATGGTTTTTTGGCTGAAGGGTCGGCCAACCTTATTCCTCCATACATCTTGGTGAAGATGGATGTCAGTGGAAACAACGAAAGTGGGTATGCCGTGTCCTGTACGGTAGAGACATCAGACGATGTGAAATCCAAAAAGTACAACCTCAAAACGATGGATGCTGACAATCCATTTTTTGCTTTGAATACTACAGTACCAGAGCGGAAAAATATGGCGTCGCATATGAAGTTGTCCTTATACAATGGCGTAGGCGCGCTACACGATGAAATGGACGGCAGTCTGCGTGAGGACTTGTCAATTCTACATGCGGGCACACTCTATCGCACAGGGGAAGAACTGGAAGTGGCTTATGACAAAGACAAACCCACTGTTCTTCAGGTGGAAGATAAAGACGGTCAGGCCCCAAACAAAAGTGTGACTTGGAGTCTGGATCCATCCGATGCAGAATTTGAGACTAGTGGTCATCAGCTAACGCTCGCCCCACAAGCCGGCCAGTGGAAAGTAACGGCTAGCGCCGGAAACAAAAACACCCATATCTTCCTCAAGTCTGTAGATTTCAATTTGGATTGGAAAGACATTGTTAAAACATTGCTGTATGAAGCCTTGCAGACCAAGCTCGATCAGACCAAAGCCAAAATCGATTCGTTGGAAGCTGCCAGTCCAGGCTATGATTCCGAGCTTCAAAGTCAATTGCAGAAAATAGAAGCGGCAAACTATCCGCTTGAGACTAACAGCAACCCACTTTTTAGTGCTTATGAGCAACCACAAGTATTAACAGGTGAGGATACAGTCAAATTTTATGGTAATCCCGTACGAGCCGAGGGCTTTGAAAAATTAAGAAAATTCAAGGGGCATCTGGTCGATGTTTTACAACAAGTCAATATGGCTGCCTTTATTGACATCTTGGTGGAAGATCCCAAAAGGTTTGAGACATTGCTCAATAATATGGGCGATAATATCTCCTCATTGGTAATTGAATTGGTGGCTTCAGGACTCAATAGAACAGAGAGAGATCAGAAAATCAAAGATGTAATTTTTAATTATCTCAATACGCATTTGGTACAATTGGCAGATGCTGAGTTTGCATCAAAACATGAGAGCTACGAACTATCCGCTGCGGCAAGGCCAGAACCAAACAATCAAAAGCCAACATTAAAAAATGAAAACTATTACATCAATCCTCTGGTACATTTCAAAGGAAAAGAGGAATTCGAAGCGGAATTGAGTACCAATCTTGCTGCCATGGATGATCCTCCATTTGTAGTGATCAACTATAGCCAAGACTTGAGTTCGGAAGGTTATCTAAACCGAGCCAAAGCAGGCAAGCCAAAAGGCATAGGAGATAGACCATACAAGGTCTATACGTTGGTTAATATTCCGGGGAGTGTGATGATGGATGTTTTTAGTGAGGATGGGAGTACTCCAAGTGATGCTCTTAATTCCAGTGTGCCTTCCAAAGATATCTTCAGTTATATCCAGGCAAAGGCAAAAGAGTTGAACATGAGTAATGAAGATGTACTTGCTATATTACATTGTAAGGCCTGTCAGGAAAATAATAGTCTTACAGAGATAGAAACTACAACTCATAAAAGTGTAGAATTCGGGACTTTTAATGCTACTGCATTTACAATCAATGCTCCTAGCTTAAAATGTATCAGCATATTTTACGATCAAAAAACATCCAATCTTAATCTTACTATGAGAGAGTCATCTGGTGGGTCTAGGCCAGAGGATGAGGCAGGTCTGAAAATTACCTTTGTAGATGAGAGTGAATGGAGATGTACAAATGAACTAGAAACACTTGATTCACTACTAAACTGTCAATGGCAGAATTCAGACTTGTCTATTAAATATATAGATCAACTTTATCAAGAAGTGCTAAATTGTTTAGAGCAACAAATTAATCCTTTAGACTTTAAGACAGATTTTAGTTTTTCTTATGCCCAGAATGAAAATTTCGAAGATGTAGTCAAAGAAGTTAACAATAAGCTAAAAAATGAGTTTTTCTCTGATGTGAAAATTGCAGTTAATCTCACAAACAATCTCGGATATTCTGGGACACTCAGCACAGAAGGTTTGACGAACATTGATCAGGCAGAATTGAATTTAAAGATTCATATTGATGAGTCTAAAGGAAGAGCTTATTTAAACATTGAAGCTTCTGAAAGTTTTCTTTCCGAGTTTGTTGAATTGAGAAAGCAAGATGCTTTGGCGCGAGGAATAGATGTTAATGTTGAAGAGTTGAGAAGGCAGGTTATAGAAGATTTGGAATCTGTAGCAACACACGACATGTTTAGCTCCTTTAGTCAAGCTCTAAAATCTATTTTCAGTCAAAAAATTGGAGCCTTTGTGGAAGTGGTTCAAACTACACAAAAAGCGAGTAAGACCGTTTGGAAAGATGGTCAAATGTCACAAGCTCACTGGTGGAGCAAAGCAAATGATAGACCCGGCTGGCCAGAGTATGCAAAAATGGATCCACTTGCGGCTGGTCCAGTAGATGGGATTATTGATGAAGTAGTAGGAATTCCTATGGCTATCAGATCAATGTATGGAATTATGACCGACAATGAACAACGCCAAGCCTTTAAACAAGTCTTTACGGCAGAAGGAATGAGTGCCTTGGTTGATGGCGTAAGTAAAGAATTGAATGAAACCTTAAATGATGATGAGAAACTGAAACATGCTGGAGGAAAAACAGTGGTCTCTGTGGCATCTATGTTTATTACAGGAGGTATTTCTAAGACAGGCAAGGGAATGAGCCGTCTTCAGGAAATGATAGAAAGTTTGTCAGAGTTAAAGGAATTCAAAAGGCTTACTGCTTTTCTAGAAGATTCTAAAAAGTTGGATCGATTTGATAAGCCAGCATTTGAGATCTTGAAGAAACAATTTGATGAGGTATTTGATAAATTTCCAACAAACAGAGAACATTTAGATAAAATAATTGGCTTCACGGGTCGAAATGTATTCAGAACTAAATGGCTTCCAATGATTCATCGATTCAAAGATGTCCCTGGTATGGATAAAGTACTCAAGGAGCTTGGCGAACAATGGACCAAAAATGTAGGGCATAAGTTTGTGTTAGAATTCAGTGATCAGATGCTTAGTTCTGGAAATATCAAGAAAATTTTAAAGTTTGAGGCATCTGATTTTGATGGGGGAAAGCGTATTTACGATATTGTGTTCGAAAATAAATTTGGAAAACCTATTAGAGCCGAATTAAAAAATTGGAGAAAGTTTAATGCGTCAAATTTTAAAGGGCAATTTCTCAAGGATCTAGGTAAGATGGAAGAACTAGGCGAGTTGAAATGGTTCTTTAAGAAATCTGATGGAATTGATGCAGATAATCTGAAAGATCAAGTGCTCGCTGCACTTAAAAAAGGAGAAAATCCAATTCAAGAGCTTGATAACATACCACTTGAGCAGGTTAAAAAACTTTTAGGTGACGATTTTGGGTTATTAAATCAAGCAAATAAATCTAAAAAACTACTTCAAGGATTAGAAAATGATACTATCTTCAAATCTATTTTTGAAGTTATTTAAAAAGTATGTCCGTTCAATTTCGTATAATTAATCAGATACCTGAAGTTATTCATCACTATCAGATATTTGACGATAAGCTATTTCTGCTTAAAGGATCTATCAATGAAAGTTATTTAAGTTTTACTCCAATTGATAAAGGAGATGAGATTTCTTTCAAGGACTTCAGTGCATATGATTTTATAATGGCAGAGAAGCACATAATATTTACTACTATTCACGGGGATAAATCTTATGCTGTAGATCGATTCTCTGGAGACGTTGAACAATTGCCTTATGTGTTGCACATTAAAGGTCATCAGCATGCAGGAGAGTATTTATGTTATGGAGAGTACAATGAAAATGAGTACTTTTTGAAGATTTCTTTAAAAACTCTATCTCTACAGAATAAATATCCAATTGATATTGGTTTTGGTAATGTTAAGTACTGGAAGGGAGGTGTCTTTATCTCTACAAAGGGTAGAAATGGAGTTGTTGGATGTTTTGATATGAATAGCAATGACATCTGGCAAATCCATCTCTCTGATATGTGCGCTTACGGAGATGACGAAGAAACCATTAAAGCGGAGCTTTCCAACATTTATACAGACAGCCAAAATATTTATGCGCTGGCTGGTTTGTCAGTGGTTTGTATTGCCGTTGATTCAGGTGAGATACAATGGCATGCGAAGTTAGACACTGCACAAAGTAGAGGCTTGGTTCATAGTGGATTTATTTATACTACATCAGGCGGATATCTCAATAAAATAAACTGCAAAAGTGGTGAGATCATCTATCAAGTGAGTTTCGATTATATTATGAAATCTGGCCGTCAGGATATTGGCCCCATTAGTCAATTAGTATGGTATGATGATGGTCTTTGGACCATCATGGATGCGAATCCATCCTACTTGATTAAATTTAACCCTTCCGATGGGTCGTATCAGGAGGTTATTGCTCTTCCAGAATTGGGTATAACATCAGACTGTCATATGCCAAAATTCCACAATGACCGCATGTATATTCTTGATCATAATAACACGCTTCATATTTTCGAACAAGTGTAAACCCGCTCGGTCGCAATTGCATTGCGACTGAAACCTTCTTTAGCATTTGAAATGCGAGTTTTCTATCTTTATCATCTATGGCCAACCGCTACAAGATAAGAGACCATACCCACTGGCGCGCTTTTGTAAAGCGTGCTGATTTCCAAAAGTATTTGTAATACACATACGCAGCTTCTATCTTGTATTCATGTCCGAAAAATATAAAGCGAATCTCTTTGGAGAGCTATATTTCATTACAATCACGGTGG
>NZ_JBDVOL010000012.1:0-86785 GCF_039969095.1 Reichenbachiella sp. | reverse complement strand
ATACATTCTTTTATAAGTCAGCGACGACCTACTCTACGAGTAGGACTCCGCGTCCCGGTCGCCGCCAGTTTTTATTTATCTGCTGGAGCTTTAGCGAAGGCAGGTCAAAAGGGTTATTGAGAAATCAGTAACCCTTTTTTTATGCCCTTTTTTGAAGACGCCTTTGGAGAATACTTCGGAATACGCAAGAGAGATAGTGCGCCGTAGCTAGCGGTTGCGCATCAACGAAAGATTGTGCTTTGTTTTAGAAACGTTGTATAAGGTTTATACGAAGAGTTCAACTTTAAATCTTAATCGAATTTAAAAAGATTGACTTAAGGAGGCGATATCAAGACTATAATATCATTAACCCAAATGCGTCATAAATCGCATATAATTCGTTAATTTGCCGATTCTAAAGGGGTGGATGTATGTTCATCCTTTTTAATTTTAATTCTATGAATCCATTGGTGATACGGAGAAGGAACAAGAAGGCAAGATATAAACCCATTCTAAAAAGTACTAAAAATTGGCCAGTCGTACAGATGGCTGAAAAGAGAGATGAGTTTATTCAACTGGTAGTAGAGGAGAGTTACGATAATATGTTATCGCTCAACCGAGGCAGAACCTTGCGTGAGGAAATTGAGATGACTGCTTTTCGAGAAAAGCAACGTGCTAAGAACCACCCTTGGAAAGTCGATCCTAAGGATGATTTTTCTTTCTGGGATGGCGTCCAACAGCGTGTTGTAAAGTTAGATGGTATGCCTAAAAAAGATCAGGATGTCCATTTAAAGGAAATTCTGAGGGAGATTTTAAATCGGTATGGTAATGAAATTGCAGGTAATTTCAATCCGTCTCACTATCATGTCGCTCGTACACTTGTAACTCTTGGGTTTGGTAGATTGTTGAATGCAGCAAGAGTGAAAGGGCCTTGGTCTCTATTTAGCAACCAGCTAGACTTAGATGATAAGATACATATCAAAGGATCTGTTGACCAATTAAGGAAATTGGCAAAGCTTGGCACTGTGGTCATGGTGCCTACACATTTCAGTAATATTGACTCTGTGTTGATTGGATGGATTATTCAATTTTTAGGTTTACCTCCTTTTATTTACGGAGCAGGATTGAACTTATTCAATCTAAAAGTATTCGCATACTTCATGAATAGTGTGGGAGCATATAAAGTAGATCGTCGAAAGAAGAATTCAATCTATTTAGAATGTTTAAAGTCTTATTCTACCATAGCATTAAGGGAGGGCTGTCATAGTTTGTTTTTTCCAGGTGGTACAAGGTCACGAAGTGGGAAGATAGAAAAGGCTTTGAAACTCGGATTATTAGGTACAACTATTGAAGCGCAGCGTCAAATTTTTCAATTCGAAGAGAACCCTGATGACAAAAAGATTTTTATTGTCCCAGTGACCTTGAATTATCATTTTGTGCTAGAAGCACCTAGTTTAATCAATGATTACCTAAAGAGTAAGGGACAAGAAAGATATTATGAAGAGAATGATGAATTCACTACTTCATTTAAAATATCAAAATTCCTGATGAAGTTTTTCACTCGTGGGTCTAATATCTCTGCTAGTATTGGAGATGCATTGGACGTATTAGGAAATGAGGTAGATATCAATGGAAGAAGTCTCGATAAACATGGGAACGAAATTGATCTTAAAGATTATTTTAGATCAAATGGTGAAATCACGGAAGATGCCCAACGAGAACAAGAGTATAATCGCATCCTAGGAAAGAAAATTGTTAAGGAATTTCATAGACACAATCGTGTCTTTTCGAGCCATTTAGTTGCGTTCACTGCTTTTAGAATGCTTGGTCGTAAGCATGCTGCATTAGATTTGTATGGATTGTTAAGATTGTCTGACGATGAGTTGGTCATGCCATACGATGATTTTAAGGCTGGATTATCAAATCTTTTGGATGCGCTACGTGCCATGAAGGACGCTGGTGAGGTAGACCTTGCTGATCATTTGCGAAGGGATAAGGATGAGATTATAAAACACGGTATAAAAAATTTAGGTATGTACCATGCTCAGCCTCCTTTAGGTTTATCTAAAAAAGGAGATGTAGTTATTCAAAATATGAATTTGCTCTATTATTATCACAATAGGTTAGATGGTTATGAACTCGAAAAATACCTCTGACAAAATAGTAGGAGTAATAGGGGCGGGTAGCTTTGGAACAGCAATTGCTAATATGCTGGCTGAAAAAAACGCAGTGTTACTTTATGTGAGGGATAAAACTAAAGCTGAACAGATTATTAAAACAAGAAGTGTCGGCTCTCATGCACTTTCACCTAATATTGAAATAACGAATCAACTTTCAGATGTCGGAAATAGATGTGAAATTATATTTCCAATAGTACCTTCTGCTAATTTCAGGAAAATGGTGAGAGATTTGTCTCCTTACCTCAAACCGTATCATATTTTAATTCATGGCACCAAAGGGCTTGATTTATCAATAGCGGATGGAGAGCAAATATCTAAGAAAAACCCACTCTCAAGGAATCATGTAAAGACCATGAGCGAAGTGATATTGGAAGAAACTTCAGTGTTACGAGTAGGGTGTTTGGCAGGTCCAAATTTGGCTAAAGAGATTGAAGAAAAACAACCAGCTGCTACTGTTGTCGCTAGTCATTTTGAAGAGGTAATTGACCAAGGACAAAAATTATTGAAAAATGACCGGTTTCTGGTATATGGGAGCAATGATTTGATTGGTATTGAATTGTGTGGGGTTTTGAAAAACATCATAGCCATTGGTACAGGAATGATTAGTGGGATGGGGCTTGGAGAGAATTCTAAAGCGATGTTGATCAGTCGAGGTATGGTTGAGATGGTTTATATCGGTAACGCACTGGGAGGAAATACAAAGGCATTTCTAGGATTGGCTGGTGTCGGAGATCTGGTGGCCACGTGCAGCTCAAAGTTGAGTAGAAACTTTACAGTAGGCTATCGTTTGGCTAAAGGAGAATCATTAGATGAAATCATTAATTCCATGGAGGAAGTGGCCGAAGGTGTCAATACGATCAAGATTATCAATAGGCTCGCTGAAAGTTACAACATTAGAGTCCCAATAACTGAAACGTTACACAACATTATCGAAGGGGAAATGAGCGTCCAAGAGGCATATACTTATTTCATGAAGTTCCCTTTTAGATCCGAAATAGATTTCATTTAACTTTTCGCATTGCACTAATTCTCTTTAGAAGACTTGGATGAGAATAATTCATAAACTCATACCAAGGATGAGGAGTGAGGTTTCCTAAACTATCCGAAGTAAGTTTTTTCAGAGCTTTTATTAAAGGTTCTTTGCTGTAGGTTTCAACGGCAAATGCGTCTGCTTCATATTCATTTTTTCTACTGAATAGATTCATGAATACACCAATTATGGTCGAGATAGGAGAGAACAAAATGGCAAATGCAAAAACATTTAAATGAAGAGCAGTTACATTCCCACCTAAGGCCCAAGAGATTTCACTACTGAAAATAAATTTGGATAATAACCAGAGCATAAATCCAGTTTGTAGAATGCCAAGTATCATGGACCAAATGATATGCTTTTTCTTGAAATGTCCTACTTCATGAGCTAACACTCCAACTAATTCTTCATCCGTGTGCTTATCTATTAATGTATCATATAGGACTACTTTTTTCTTTTGACCGAGGCCAGAAAAAAAGGCGTTGCCTTTTGATGACCGCTTTGAACCGTCAATTACAAAAATATTATTCAGAGGAAAACCCACTTTTTTACTGTAGTTGGTAATGGCAGTTTTTAAAGTCCCTTCTCCTAATGGAGTTAATTTATTAAAAAGTGGAATAATCAATGAGGTATAAAACATATTGACGAATACCATGAAAAGGCTAATAGCAATCCAGAAGTAAATCCAGAAATTTTCTTCGAAAAACATGACCAAAACAATGAACAAGGATGCGATAATACCACCAATAATTAGCGTAAGGACATATCCTTTGATTTTGTCGATGATGTATGTTTTTACAGTCATTTTGTTGAAACCATATTTTTCTTCAATCACGAATGTACCATAAAGGTCAAAAGGAATTCCAATAAAATCAGAAGCGAAATAAACGATGCCAAAGAAATACAAAGAGGTCAAGGGTTCAACCGGAGCAATCCCTCTTAGAAACTCATCCAACCAGCCGAATCCTCCAAACCAAAGAATGGCAGCCATTAGGAGAAAACTGAAAGTAGAACTAATGGCAGAAAACTTGAAGATATCACCTTGGTAAGCTTGAGAAGTTACGTATTTTTCTTTATCATAAATCCCATCTAATTCGCTTGGAATGGGCTGTTTTCTACTCTTATTGTTTAGAGAACCTAAAAACTTATTGATTAGGAAATCAAAAGTTAGAATGCCAATTAGGAGATAAAGTATAGTTTGGTGATCCATGTGCTTTGTTTTGCGCAAAGCTAAATATTTTAACCAATTAGAATATCATAGGAAGTGGACACTTCAGTTCTCTGACGGAGCGCGAAGGCTTTCTCGGATCTCCCCATTTGAAGCTGTAAATCAATGAAACTTCATGTGCTCCACCACTTTGGATGCCTAAGTTGGATAAGGTATAGTCAAAACTATAACCTATTGTAAATTTCTTTTGAGTAACTCCAAACATGAAAATCAGAGATTCATTGTTGGATCCCCCTCCTTCAGGGGATTTGATTGGAATACCACGATACCAAAGTCCAAAAATGACTGGATCCCAAGTAAAATAAAGTCCTAAATCCAATTGGTTGAATTCTCCCTGCGCTCTATAGTTGAATGTGGGAGATAGGCTCCTTTTGGCGCCAGATACAGTTTCTCCTTTTGAATACCCAGTATTCAGAGGAATCATATATCCACCATGTATGGATAGTTTTTGTGGTAAAGGGCTGTCTTCTCCTAAAAAGGATTGATTAGGCTCTCTGATGTGATGCATGGATACTCCTAGCCAGGCTCTAGCAGAATAAACCACGCCACCCAAAGCGATATCAAAATAATTCACTTTCCAGTCTGTGTTAAACTGTTCCGCACTAGGATTTCCTGTATTTCCGTTGTTGTCGAGTTGATCCCCAAAAACTAGTTTGTTGAAGTTGACATTTCTTGAAGTATAAGAAACCTGAAAGGCTGGACGGAATACCCATTTGTAGTTTACATTAACTTGATAGGCGTATTGAAGCGCAATTTCATTGGACTGCAATCCTACTAACCCTTCTTTGTCATTCACAAACAATAATCCAACGCTACTGTTCTTTTCATCAAAATTATTATCTACATAAACTGAAAAAGTCTCGAAATTGGCATCAATAGATGGCCATTGGTTTCTGTAATTGATTCCAGCTCGACCTTCTTGTGTAATTCCAGCAAGTGCAGGATTTAAATACAAAGGCGCTGAGTAATACTGTGAAAACTGAGGGTCTTGAGCCCACGCTTTGTTAGAACTAAACAAAGAAGCGAAAATCAATAAGACGAAGAAAATTCTTTGCATCTGTTTGTTTGAATCGGGTTTATGCCCTTTAATAGAATCGTTGCAAAATATAAAATATTGTCTCAAATGAGAAATGAATTATTTTTTGTTGGATCATTTACATTGAAATATATTTTGTCACCGTTAGTATTAGTAATTAAGTTAATTTTAGCGTTTGATAAATATTCTCCTAATTTAATTAAAAAGGACAGTTAAAAATTTGAGAACCCTTACCGAAATGAAGAACGTAACGAAACGAAAAAGCTTGCCTCATTGGCTATTGCTATTCGCAATTCTTACTATCAGTTTTTCACTTCAAGCACAAAACTATTCAGAATATAATTGGCTATTCGGTAATTCTACGAATACAATTACTTTTAATAAGTCAGATGCGAGAGCGCAGCTCGATACTTTGCAGTTTACACCTTTCGGTACAGGTGGTGGTGCAGTCATTACTGACCCTGTCACTGGTAACCTTCTCTTCTACACAGATGGAGAAAATGTATATGACACCAATCATGAATTAGTTCCCAATGGTGCAGGATTAAATGGTGATGCCGGTATCAATCGTTCCGCATCTGTTATGCCTATGCCATATGTGGATGGTGAATATTACATTTTCACTAACCCAGGAGGGTCGGGTACTGAAATCACATATTCAGTAGTAGATAGAAACCTAGCAGGCAATGCTCCAGGAGTCACGCCACCATCTGGGGATGTGGATGCAGCACGCAAAAACTTGACAACTGGATTGACCAATCCTTCGGAAGCTATGATTGTCATCCAACAAGACGTTGATAATTATTGGGTGATTACAAATGATAGAACCACATTCGACTATCAAGTATTGGCAGTGAGCAATGGAACGCTAGGAGCCATTCAGACATTTGATTTGAATGATGTATCCGCTCCAGATTTTGAGGCCGCATCATTTGCATATAATGCTGATTCCAGCATATTGGCAGTTGCACCGAAAGATGCCAGTCGAAATGTGACCTTATTGGATTTTGATATAGCCACTGGAGTGTTATCCCTTAATTCAGCCATTTTGAATACAGGTAACGTCGATTTTGCTACGGAAGCGGTTTATGATGTAGAATGGTCATTTAATGGTACCAATCTTTATATTTCCAGACATGGAGGCTCAGGAGCAGTGGCTAATCTCTATCAATACAGTCTGGGTGATACTTTGAATACAGTCAATTCAGTATTGCCAGAACCAGTATATAGAAGTTATGGTGTCCAAAGGGGGCCTGACAATAATATCTATCATTTATATCAGCAAACTAACACTGATGCCATTGAAGTTGGTGTGATTTTAGAAGCAGATAGCCTATATCATGCTGACAGTGCGTTTTTTAATGTAGGATACGACAGTTTAGCTTTCTCACCATCGGCAATAAATGCTACACAATTCCCGCATTTTGCAGCACCACATTTTGAATCGTTTGATTCAGTAGGTTTTTCATATTTGGATACTTGTGCTTTACTTACTACGAAATTCTTTTCTAATGTGGAACCACCAGCACAAAACTACCTTTGGGATATGGGAGATGGGACCTCATATATTGGTATTAACCCTGTTCATACTTATCAAGCTGCAGGTTCCTATTCCGTTTCTCTTACTGTAGAGTTGAATGGGATAATAGAGACTTACACAAAAGCGGTTGGGGTAGTATCCAACGACCTTGCAATAGATTTAGGGATGGATACTGTCAGATGTGTAGGTGAGATTTTTACTTATGATGCTGGATCGGGTGGTGCGTCATACTTCTGGAACACTGGAGAAACTACTCAGACCATTAATGTAGATACTACAGGCCTTTTTTCCGTAGCTGTAGTAAGTGCTGCCACAGGCTGTACCAATTATGATTATGTGCAGGTGACAACTTATGAGGACACCAATACCTTTAGAAATCAGTGGTATTTTGGAGAGAATGCAGGAATAGACTTTAATCCGCCTGCAACTTCAGCCATTACCGATGAAAACCTAATGAGTTCTGCCCAAGGTGCCTCTTCTGTATCAGATCTAAATGGTGATTTACTCTTTTATACAAATGGGGAAACTATTTGGAATAAAAACCATCGTGTGATGGATAATGGGGATGACATAGGTGGTGATCCAAATTCTAGTCAAGGGGTGATGATTGTGCCACTCCCCAATGACAGTTCCATATATTATGTTTTCACCTCGGATCCGGTTTATGGTGATTTCACTTATGATATGAAATATGCTGTGGTAGATATGAGAAAAGATACTGCTCAAGGGGAAGTAATTGTAAAGGATGTGTCATTGTTTACCAATAGTACAGAGCGCCTGACAGCATTTGGACTTGGACAGGGAATTACCTGGTTGGTGACTCATGAATATGGAAATAATCAATTCCGATCTTATCCAATAACCCCTTTTGGTATCGGTGCGCCAATTACTTCTTCTGCAGGAAGTGTAATGAGGTTTGATGAAGAAAAGACAGGAAAGGCACAAATGAAATATGCAGCTGGTGGCGGAGTCATTGCACTGGCTTTTCAAGATACAGATGATAATTATGTAGAATTGTTTAGTGTGGCAGATAGCACTGGGCAAATCACTGGATTAGCTAAAATTGATATTGAAGAGCCCGCGCCTTCTTTGATTTATGGAGTGGAATTCTCTTCTAGTTTACAAAGGCTCTACATCAGTACCAATGGAACAAATGGATCTAATTTATTGCAATATGATCTGGATAGCCTCTATGCCCCCACAGCCAAAGCAGATATTGAAGCGACTAAATTTGTATTAGGGTCAGATCCTTCGTTACAATATGGGGCACTGCAAACAGGATCGGATGCCATAATATACCTTGCCGTTGATGGCCAAAATTCAGTAGGAACAATCAATAGTCCAAATGCAGACAATGCAAGTGCCTCGTTTAATGATGGTGGCTTTGACCTCATGGGTAGAACCAGTAGGTTGGGATTACCCAATTTTGTGCAAGAATTACCTTTAAGTGCTATGAATCCAGGTATAGCATATACTAACCCTTGTCTTGGTCAGGAAACTATTTTTGACGGGACGGGTACCTCTATCATTGATGAATATTTCTGGTCATTTGACGACGGTACTTCTGCAGCTGTAGAAGACACAACACATATTTACAACCTATCAGGCACCTACAATGTCAGCCTGACGGTCACCAATAGATGTGGTTTGGATACTGTATTTATTGAACCCGTGGAAATATATCCTATTCCAGCAGTACCCACTTTGCAAGATGCCGTGGCTATTTGCAACGGACCAGCGTTGTTAGAGGCGTGGCCTGTTGATACAGCTGCATTTAGTTATACCTGGTCCACTGGAGAAACTACAAGAACTATTACTGTAGATGTGCCAAGTATAGTTTCTGTATTTATCACAAATACTGAAGGATGTCAATCTGATCCAAGAGAATCATTTGTAGATGATACAAGACCAGAGGTAGATTTAGGAGCAGATCAGATTATATGCGAGGATGTAGCTTTTACTGATTTGGATGCATTAAATCCTGGATCAACTTATTCTTGGATGCTCAATGGATCTGCAAATGGGAATACGTTGCGAACGCAAGCGGTGGACACCTCAGTGCCAGGCGTATATGTCTACGAAGTGACTGTGGAAGATATTCTCAATTGCGTAACAACCGACGATGTGACTTTTACGGTGGAGAATCTTCCTCAATATTCAACATTGGGAGGTACTACGTCTGGATGTTCTGCTGATGATGGAGCTATAACCATTGATCTTACCGAAAGTGGAAGCTTCAATTATACAGTGACTGGACCATCAACAATCAATGCTACGGCCATTTCTGGCCCTGCCACCATTCTTACCCCAAACGCTTTGAGTCCTGGTGGATATACCATATTACTGTCTAATACACTTACGGGATGTTCCCTTAGCTCTGTGGCGACAATAGAAGATGGAGGATCTACCTTTGCCATAGATAATGCTACACCAACTCCTGATTGTCCTGGCGAGGGTATTTTGGAATTCGACTTATCTGGTCCTGCACCTGCTAGTGTCAACTATGAATTGTATGATGAATTTGGTAACCTAGTTGTTGGAGCTGGAGCTTCTCCATCTCCAAGTTTTTTAATTAACAATTTGGACTCTGGAACTTACTCTATTGTAATTGTAGAGCAAGTCAGTGGAAATGAGTGTACCCAAACATTAGATGATATTACCTTAGATGGAAGTCCACTTGCTGAATATGCGACGACTCCGCAAAACATATGTGGAACAGAAGGAGAAATAAGCATATATCCAACCACCATCGACGCGGGAATTTCTTATACATGGAGTGGCCCGGGAGTAGTAGGCTCTTCACTTGGTGAGACTATCACAGTTTCAGCAGGAGGTACTTACTCAGTGACTTCTTCTGGTTCAGGTTATTGTGAAGTTACCACACCTGTCACTGTTGTTCAAAGCGAAGCACCTGTTGTAGAAATACTAACGGAAGGAGAAGATTGCGAAGGTTCACTCGTATTATTTGCTAATGTTACCAATGGATTGATGGGAAATGGGGGCTATCAGTGGGATAATGGTGCGAATGGATCAAGAAGAGGTATTAATTCTTCTGGTACGTACGATGTATTGGTATTGGATCAAAGCACTGGGTGTACTGGTACAGCTACTGCTGAGGTTAGCGTATTCAGTGAACTGACAGTATTTGCAGCAGCCACACCGAATTGTGATGATAATGAGGAAGTATTTTTAACAGCCTACTCCAATATCACTGAAGATGTAACATTTACTTGGACTGGTCCAACGGGGGTGTTAGATGATCAAAGTGCCGAAATTTCAATCGGTGAAAGTGGCACTTATAGTATTCATGTTGAATCAAATTTGAGTACTTGTGAGGCGGATGCTTCATTGAGTGTGCAGGTGGTACCAATTTCTGAAGATGAGCTTCTGTTAGAAGATAGAGAAATCATATGTACTGAGGACACAGACCCTGCAAACAATTCAGTAGCATTAAACCCGGGATCATTTAGTACTTATGAATGGACAATTGTTAATGACGATGATACCTTATCTACTGCTCCAATATTTACAGTTACAGAAGGAGGTATCTATGAGGTGACGTTGAGTAATGGATTTACTTGTATTCGAGATGTAGTGGAAGTTATTGACGACTGTTTGCCTAGAGTATATGCACCCAATGCCTTTACACCTCAAACATCACCAGGGTTTAATGATGAGTTTTTTGTCTACCCAAATGACTACGTTAGCGATTTTGAAATTAGAATTTTTTCTAGATGGGGAGAAATGGTATTTCAGTCCAATGACATAGGGTTTAGATGGGATGGTACTTACCGCGGAGAACTCCTTAAAATAGATAGTTATGTTTATGTCATGCGCTTTAGAAGTTCATTAGTTCCAGAGTTAGGAGAGATAGAGCAACGTGGTGGAGTTACTCTGTTAAGATAGAATCTGCGACTAGTATTTAGGCACGATATGTGATAAATTGGAGTAAAAAATTATTAAGAAGATGAAAAAGTATTTGATAGTTTCTTTATTGGCAGTATTTATAATAGGAGTTTCGACCTACGCCTTTGCTGATTTAAAACTTTTACCAACTTCCTTGAAAATATTAGTATTGGATGAATTGGGAAATCCAGTGGAGGGAGCAGAGGTGTCCTTGTTTATGAATGAGGATGATTATAGAAATGGAACTAATCCCTTCATGAAAAAAACTTCAGATAAAAAAGGAGAAGTTGTATTTAAGAAGCTGGAGGTGAGTGAGTATTTTGTTCATGCCGATTTTGAAGGAAAAACCAATGTTGGTGGGGGCGTACAGACTGAAAAGTTAGTTGAAGGCCGAATCAATAAAGTGAATACAATCGTACAATAGCAATGAATAGAAGTTCGCTACGGGCAGCTATTAAGGAATATAAAACTTCCTATGTTGATGAAAGAATGTACATGAGCAGGTTTTTGGACCTGCTTTTTTTTGATAATTGTTTTGAAAGATCACTCCAGTCTGGTCATATCACAGCGTCAGCGTGGGTTTTGACCCCTGATCACAAGCAGGTTGCTTTACTTCACCACAAGAAACTCAATCGTTGGCTTCAGCCTGGAGGACACGCAGACGGAGATGAAAACGTACATCGAGTGGCTTTAAAGGAATTGGAAGAGGAAACAGGAATTTCAGAGGTTCAATTGATAGGGAATTCATTTTTTGATTTAGATATTCACACTATTCCTAGTCACAAGGAAGTCCCTGAACATGAGCACTTTGATATTAGATTTGCTTTTATAGCAAATAATCCAACCCAACTAAAAAAGAATAATGAATCCAATGAGGTGGCTTGGATTGCTATAGGCAACCTGGAAGAATTCGTCGGCAACGATGCTTCTGTTATTCGAATGAAAGAAAAGACCCTACTTTTTTGATGCAAATCACAGACGACCTTAACCGAATCATTACCATTGATTCGCCACCGCAGCGAATTATTTCATTGGTACCCTCATTGACCGAATTGCTTTTCAATCTAGGCCTTGAAGACTGGATAGTTGGCGTTACTAAATTCTGCATTCATCCAGCGCATGCTCAACAAGTGGCCACTAAAATTGGAGGCACGAAAAAATTCAATTTCGATCGAATTAAAGCACTCGAGCCTGACCTGATTATTGCGAACAAGGAAGAAAACTACAAAGAAGGAATTGAACAATTGTCTGAGGATTTTGCCGTCTATGTTTCTGATATTTTTGATTTGAATGATGCCTTAAAAACCATTCAAAATATTGGATTGATGACACAGACTGAGTCAAAATCACAACAGCTTGTAGAAAAAATTCAACAGCGATTTGAAGAAGTAAAGGACAAATTGGAAGGGGAAGTGCTTTATCTAATTTGGCAGGATCCCATTATGGTAGCCGCTGCAGACAATTTCATTGATTTTCTACTTCAATGGCTTGGATTGAAAAACACTGCTGGATATCTAACCAGATATCCAGCTTTGGACGAAGAAGTCCTACAAAGTCTCACGCCCGATTTTGTCTTCTTATCCTCTGAACCATATCCTTTTAAAGAAAAACACCTCGAAAAATACAAGCAATTATTTCCAAATGCGAAAGTCTTATTAGTCGATGGCGAAATGTTCAGCTGGTACGGAAGTCGATTGATTCATTCACCGATGTATTTTATGAGTTTACCTGTTTCGAGACGTCGTTAGTCGATTTACACACCTTTTTTGATATTCCCCGTGGGGGTAAAATTTCTTTTGGTTTCCCTGATTGTATAAAAACATAAAGGATATGAACTCATTTAAAAGAAACTCAAAATTAATTTTACTCATTGCGCTCGTATTTGTAGCGCTCAAATCCCAAGGTCAAAATAAGGAAAACGGTGAGAGCAATCAAGAAGTCAAAGAAAGGCCATTTCAGATTTCGCTGGTGCCGGGCTTCGGAACGAGTAGAGGCCCTAAAGAAGGCTACACCAACAAATTTTCAATGAACGTGTTGATAGGATATGAGCACAGCTTGAATGGTGCCGAATTTGGTGGATTTTACAATATCAACAAAGAAAATGTTCGCGGCGCACAATTCGCTGGGTTTGGTAATACATCAGGAGGCAATCTTCGTGGGGCTCAATTTGGAGGGTTTTTGAATACCGTAAATGGTAAAGTAAGAGGAATGCAATATGCAGGATTCTTAAATGTGACCCAAGAAGAAGTACAAGGGGCTCAGTTTGCGGGATATTTGAATTTAGCAGATAGCATCCATGGTTTTCAAGGCGCTGGATTGGCTAATGTCAGTAAAAAAAGTACAAAAGGAGTGCAAGTTGCGGGACTTGGCAACTGGGCTCAAAACGTCCAAGGAGCACAAATAGCGGGGTTGTTGAACAGAGCAAGGACTGTCAGAGGCGTTCAGGTTGGACTGATCAACATTGCCGACACCGTAGAGCGTGGCGTATCAGTTGGATTGATCAATATTGTAAAAAAGGGGAAACTACAATTAGCATTGGAACACAACGAAGTGATAGATTTCAATATAGCCTTTAGATCAGGTACAAACAGATTGTACAGTGTATTATTCGTAGGCGCACAAACCAAGGAGGATTATTTGTGGACTTATGGAGGTGGATTTGGTACAGAATTTACGCTGAAAAATAAATGGAATTCTAGTGTGGAATTAACTACGCAGAGTATCAACCCCAAAGAAGATTATCACGAAGAACTGAACTTGCTTAACCGCTTGAGCTGGAATTTTGGCTATCAGTTTGCTAATCACTTGTCTTTTTCAGCTGGGCCAGTATTGAATGTCTATGTTACAGAAGTTTACAACCAAGAGACGGGAAAATATGGTGATGATATTGACATGGGCAATTTCTACAACAAGACCTTTTCAGGAACCAACGTCAAGATGTGGATCGGTTACAACGTTTCCATCAAGTTTTAAAACCTCATTTTAAATCATACCAATTTCAACTTGAAACGCTTCAGTTATGAATCGCACATTCATTATTATCTTTATTTTGCTCAACGCATGGACTGCTCAAACCCAAGATATGACGCAGACCGTTCGCGGAGTCATAGAAGATCAGGACACCAAGATGCCTTTGATAGGTGCAACTATCCAGATTCAGGGTTCGAATCCTTTGGTTGGAACTATTTCGGATATGGAAGGCAATTTTAGAATTGAAAATGTACCTGTAGGTCGCATATCGCTTAAAATCAATTTCATTGGATTTGAAGAAAGAATCATTCCGAATTTGTTGATTACTAGTGCCAAAGAAGTGGTGTTACAAGTTCCATTGATAGAATCCGTTGACAATTTGGAGGAAGTAGTAGTAACTGCCAAAAAGAACAAAGCGGAAGTGCTTAATGAAATGTCATTAGTTAGTGCGAGATCATTTTCTGTTGAAGAGACCAAAAGATTTGCTGGTTCTTTTGCCGATCCAGCACGAATGGTTTCAGCGTTTGCTGGGGTTACTAATCAACCCGAAGGCAACAATGATATCATCGTAAGAGGAAACTCACCACGAGGCATTCTTTGGCGGTTAGAAGGGATTGAAATTCCAAACCCTAACCACTTTGCTAACGAAGGAGCCACTGGTGGCCCTATCAATGCACTGAATGGAAATATGTTGAGTGATTCTGATTTTATGAGTGGTGCTTTCTCTCCTGAGTATGGTAACGCACTGTCTGGGGTTTTTGACATGAAATTGAAAAAGGGAAATAATGAAACTAGAGAGTATACAGCTACTGCAAGTACTTTAGGTCTTGATTTTACGGCGGAAGGGCCATTCAAAAAGGGTTATAATGGATCTTATCTGGCCAACTACCGATACTCTTCTCTAGCAATTATCGATCAACTCGGTGTGGTGGACTTTGGAGGTGTGCCTAAATATCAAGACTTGTCTTTCAAGATCAACTTGCCTATCAATCCATCACATATTATATCCGTGTTTGGATTGGGTGGAATTAGTAGTATCACCGCCGAAACCAAATTTGAGGATGAAGAGGAAGTATTAGGTAAATCTGTCTTTGGTGCTGATATGGGAGTGATGGGTGTTACGCACAACTTCCTGATCAATGAGAGATCATTTTTGAAATCGTCGGTTTCGGTTTCTGGAACCAGATTAGAATCCAACGATGACTTACCAGATGAAAATGATGGCTTTTACAACGCACAGAATTCTGATTTTAAGAAATCTGCCTTAAGAATAGCGACCACCTTCAATCACAAGTTTAGCGCCAAGCACAAACTAGAAACTGGGGTGATTTACACCAGACTCAATTATGACATGATTGAGCATTCGTGGAATTTCGAACGAGACAGAATGGAAACCGTGCTCGATGACAATGGCAACTCCTACACCATACAGGCTTTCGCCAATTGGAAGTATAGAATTACGAAAGACCTCACGCTTTCGTCTGGTATGCATTACATGCACTTTGGACTAAATGATGCGTATAGTGTAGAGCCTCGAGCTGCTTTGAAATGGGCAATGACTGAAAGACAAGCTTTTACAGTTGGAGTAGGCTTGCATAGCAAAGTGGAAAGTTTGGCGGTGTACTTAGGCAAGCAAGAAGCGGCTGATGGTTCTCTAAGCATGCCTAACGAAAACCTTGGATTGTCAAAAGCAGCGCATTATGTGTTGGGGTATGATCAATCGCTTGGTGCGAATACACATTTGAAATTAGAAACTTACTACCAGCATTTGTATGATGTACCCATAGAGAATGAACCTAGCAGCACCTATTCACTACTCAACGCTTCAGATGATTTTTCTAATCGGGTATTGAATAATGATGGGACAGGCAAAAACTATGGCGTTGAGCTGACGCTAGAGCAATACTTGCACCGTGGATTTTATTATATGTTAACCGGCTCAGTTTACGAATCTAAATACACCGCGATGGACGGGATAGAACGCAAGACAGCCTTTGCTTGCAACTATGCTTTCAATCTACTCGGAGGAAAGGAATGGAAGTTTGGTAAAGCAGAGAAGAATAGGGTGCTGTTTGTCAACACCAAAGTATCGCTCTTAGGCGGAAAGAGATATACACCCATAGACCTGGCGGCTTCACAAGCATTGGGTGACGAAGTGCGAAAGGAAGATCAACCTTTCTCTGCTAGATCATCTGATATTTTCATCATGAATGTTGCGATTGGTACCAGAAGAAATAAGAAAAATACCACTCGTGAGTTCAAAATCGATATTCAGAACATCTCCAATAATCAAGCAGTAGTGAATCAATATTATGTACATGGCAATGGTAAAATCATGGAGCTGAAGCAGCTGCCTTTATTTCCAACCATTTCCTATACTTATAGTTTTTAAACGACACCCCTCAGAGTCACCTGCAAGGGACTCTGGGGAAATTGAGCTTCAAAGTTCTCTTCGAGTAACTCTGAGTGACCAGAATCTAATAGATACATTTTCGGTAAAGAATCGTTACATAGAAAGACAAGCAGCTGTTCAAAGCCCCAATATCAATTCATAAGCTTCCAAAATTGAAAAGTCAACAAAAGATATATTGAAGTATGACGATAGTCATTTTTCTCCTCAAAAATCTATCGCATCTTTACGATAAATAAACGCAATTATTATGAGCAAAGTGATTAAAATACTAGGAACGGGTTGCCCAAAGTGCCAATCCATGACAGGTGTCGTGAAAGATGTCATTTCTGATAACAACATAGATGCGAGCATTGAAAAAGTGGAGGATATTATGGAAATCATGAAGTTTAACGTAATGACCACCCCAGCTTTGGTAATAGATGATACAGTTACAATAAAGGGTCGAGTGCCTTCCAAAGAGGAAGTTTTGGAATTGTTGAACTAAATATTGAAACTATGAAGTATCATATCAGCGCTTCATCCATTGCCAATCATGATGCAGAGATTCTGATAAAAGAATCTAATATAGAATTTGGCACCACTGAAATAACTGCAGATACATTACCTAATCCTGCAGAGCTATTTTTGGGTTCATTTTCTGCCTGTATGCTTAAAAATGTGGAACGTTTTTCGACTTTGATGAAATTTACCTATGAAAAAACCACGCTTGAGGTAGAGGCAACTCGTCTTGAAAAGCCACCAAGAATGGATCATATCATTTACAGTTTGACGATTTATAGTAATGACAAAAGGCTAAATGCCGGATTGTTAAAAAAGAACATAGAAAAGTTTGGTACGATTTACAATACTGTAAAACAATCGTGTACTATTTCAGGCACAATTAACACTATTGAGCATGTTTGATTGGTTACAACATATTGCTGATTGGCTGGTCTTTGATGTGTTGAATTTGACCAAAGGACAACATTTGGCAGAAGCTCTGAATTTCTTTATTTATGATACTGCGAAGATTTTAATACTCTTATTGGCAGTGATTTTTCTTATGGGAATTGTCAATAGCTACTTCCCAATAGATAAGGTCAAGAATTATTTATCACGGAATAAATTATATGGATTGGAATATCTTATGGCCAGTCTATTTGGTGTAGTGACTCCATTCTGTTCCTGTTCATCTGTTCCTTTGTTTATAGGTTTTGTGCGTGGCGGTATTCCATTGGGAGTCACTTTTGCATTTTTAATTACTTCGCCTTTAGTCAATGAAGTCGCTATCGGGCTTTTTGTAGGTTTGTTTGGGATTAAAACCACAGTAATTTATGTGGTAAGTGGAGTTTTGCTTGGTACATTTTCAGGGATAATTCTTCAAAGATTAAAATTGGAACCTTATCTAACACCATGGGTACAAGAAGTTCTTACAACTGCCCAAAAAGACCAAGAGGTCTTTATTGCTGAAAAGCAATCTTTGAAACAAAGATTGCCTACAATTTGGAATGAAGTACTAAAAATTCTCAAGGGTATTATACCTTATGTGCTAATTGGAATAGCTATTGGTGGATTGATGCATGGTTATATTCCCGAAGGCTTTTTTGAAAAATACATGGACAAAGACAATCTTTTTGCTGTACCGATTGCCACCATATTGGCTGTGCCGATGTACTCAAATGCATCTGGTATACTTCCTGTGGTTCAGGTTTTGGTTGCAAAAGGTATTCCTTTAGGTACGGCTATCGCTTTCATGATGGGAGTGGTTGGGTTGTCGTTGCCAGAGGCTATGTTATTGAAGAAAGTAATGACCTTAAAATTGATTGCTGTCTTTTTTAGTGTGGTGATCCTCTGTATTATCATTTCAGGATACTTGTTCAATGTTTTATTGTAAATAAAATACTTCCTACCAATTTCAATTTGTAGGATTTTTCTCTTTCTAAACAAAAGCAGTTGTCTTTGTTTCCAGTGATTTTTCATGCCTACAGTTTTTAAACGCACCTCTGGACATCCATCAGAGTCACCTGCAGTGGACTTTGAGATAAGATAGTACGTGCGTCATAAAAGGCTTTTGCTGTTACGATCCTACGTTGTAACTTTAATTGCAAATGTTTGGACATCGGCAGCGATAAGCCAACCATACCATATACCTCATATACCTGAACACTACCCACAACTAGAGAAAAACAGTGAGTATATTAAATTACCTTTTGATTTTATTGTTGATTGCAACCTCTTGCCAGTCGCAAACCAAGAAAACTGATACGGATAAATTAGTTGGTGGTTCTTGTGAAGGTTGTGAAGCAATTTTTGAATTTGGAAACAAAAAACTAACAGCAATTGACACTCTTCCAGGTTTTATGCGAACCAACCCAAAATTAAAACTGACTGGAACTGTATTTGAAAAGGATGGAGAAACACCAGCCGACAATGTCATGCTCTATATCTATCATACCGACCGAAACGGAATTTATCCATCTAACGGAAATGAAAAAGGTTGGGCAAAAAGACATGGATACATTCGTGGATGGGTTAAAACAGATAAAACAGGAAAATACACATTTTATACCTTCAGACCAGCGGCTTATCCAAATGGAATGGAACCTGAACATATCCATATTACTATAAAAGAACCAGACAAAAACGAATACTATATTGATGCATTTGTCTTCAATGACGATGAATTGTTAACGCAAGAGAAACGAAATGAACAAGATAATCGAGGTGGTTCAGGAATTGTAAAACCAATATCGAAGAATGCCATGTTAACAGTAAACCGAGACATTATTTTAGGATTAAATATTCCGAATTATGAATAAGTATTCGTAGTAATCACATTTTTAGTAGTATTAAGTTTATTGTGTTGGAAACACAATTCAAATTACAGAAAGTGTTCTCAACAAAACCATCGTTTAACCACACCATCAACACAAGCCTCAGCTGAACCTTTTTTGTTTCTAAACCACAGTTCTGGCTCGATGAGTTCGAGTTCGGAGACGCAAAGATCGCCTTCATTGTCCCAGATAAAATCTACACGGGCTTGTAGGGGGACGGGATCACAAACAGATACCACTCTTTCAGCAAAAGCAATTTCTTCTGATGATGGCTCGTAGTCATGGACAGTTCCCCCAAAGTCATCTTGCACTCGAAAGTCACCAGCTTTGGCTTTTTTCAACACGGCATGAGAGTATTTGCCATCAAATACCATGAGCGTGAGCTCACCTTTTTCCACTACATTTTGCTGGAATTCCTGTAAGAGCATGGATTCTACTTTGATCAGTTCGCTAAAGGTACTGGCTACTTCTGTCAGATTATTATTGTCAAGTTTGTAGGTATGTCTTCCACCTCCAGAAATGGCTGGTTTCAGTATGGGACTTTCCCAACCAGATGCGGATACCAGTTCTTCAAGTGTTTTAGTTTCTCCTTTTGGGATGAATAAAGTAGGAGGTGTCTTGATGCCACGAGCATCCAAATCTTGGAGGTAATGTTTGTCTATATTCCATTGGATAGTCTCGTAGTCATTGATCAAATGGGTTTGATCTTTTACGCGTTCGAGCCAGGATTGAAATTGCTCAAATTTACCATCATCATAAATGTCCCAAGTCGTACGAATGATTACACACTTGGTGGAGGTCCAGTCAAATTCAGGATTATCCCAGTTGGTTTTATACACCTTGAGGCCTTTTTGCTCAAAAGCGTCGAACAGCAATTTGTCTTCTAAGACTACATTGTCAGCATATTGATTTGGAGGACAGTCTACCACAAATCTGGAATCCGTTAGTAATACAATGTCGTACTTTGGCATGCGATTTTTTTGTGGCAAAATAGTAAAAATCTATGCACAGATGCCTCCGTCCATAAAATATTCAAGAACTTTGATAGTTATAATAAAGCATAGGAATATTAGAAGATAAAATATTCATATTTTTGCAATTTAAGAATAACACAATCGTAATATAGTATCATGCAGCTATCCACATTCAGAAAAAACATCCTTTCCCTTGTTCTTGTATTGGCATTCTCAGGAGCCACTCAAGCACAACAAAATATTCAGGAACAATTTGACCAGTTTTATGCCAATGAGACTTCTTCTTGGCAAGAATACAAATTGGTAAAAATGCCTAAGTTGAAAAATTTCTGGAAAATAGTAGCCGATACCATCAAAGTAAAAGAAGGTAAGATTGCTTCTGCCCGTGCAGAAGTAAAGTCTTTGAAAGGAGAGTTGGATGCTATTAATGTTCAGTTGGAAGAAACACAAGCATCATTAGCAGCAAGCGAGGAGCTGAATGATTCCATTGCTTTCATAGGTATAGAAATGAGCAAGTCTGCATATAATGCCTTCGTTTGGTTGATCATTTTAGTTTTGGTGGTTGGTATTGCCAGCTTGTACCTGATCTACATGCGAAATAACAAAATCACAAGAGAAGCCAGAAAACTATTGGCCAAAGTGGAAGAAGAGTATACTGCACATCAGGAAAAAGCCAGAGAGAACCAAACCAAACTCAAAAGAGAATTGCAAACTGCGCTGAATACCCTACAGGAGCATAGAATTAAAATATAATTCGACCAAGATAATTCACCAGTGTTTGCCTCATCCGAAATCGGATGGGGCTTTTTTGTGTACGTGCAAATATTGTGTGCACTTGAACTACCTTTGCGTCAATGAAATACGAAGCCTACAACATCAGCCCAGAGCTCAAGCGCAATTTAGATACCCAAGGATTTATTAGACCGACTGATATTCAGTTCAAATCTATTCCTGCCATACTCAAAGGAGAAGATGTGTTGGCTATCGCTCAAACGGGGACTGGCAAAACAGCAGCTTTTGCAATTCCGATCATAGATCGGCTTCAACGATCTAAAAAACACAGAAGTGGTGATGCTATTCGTTGTGTGGTAATGGTGCCCACACGTGAGTTGGCCATTCAAATTACGCGTGCTTTTGAGGAATTGGCTAAAAGCACGAAAGTGCGTGTGATGAGCATTTTCGGAGGGGTGGAGCAAGACCCGCAAATTGCCAAATTGGCTAAAGGAGTGGATGTGATAGTAACCACACCAGGTAGAATGTTTGACTTAGTAAGTCAAGGATTTATCCTTCTCGACAATGTGGAAACCGTAGTGCTGGACGAAGCAGATCACATGTTGAATTTAGGATTTATCAAGGATATCCAAGATCTGGTCAAATTTTTACCTAAAAAAAGACAGACCCTTTTCTTTTCAGCTACAATAGATGAAAAGATTAAGAAGGTCGCTTATTCATTAGTTCACAAAGCCATTCGGATTCAGGTTTCACCCAAAGATCCCGTTTCTAAGAATGTAGAGCATGCGGTGGCATTCATCAAAATGGATGACAAAAGATTTTTCCTAGAAAGACTCATTGGAGAAAATCCTGAAAAGAAGATATTGATTTTCGTTAGAACTAAGGTTAGAGCAGAACGAGTACTAGCAGCCATGGCTAGGGTTAATATTGCTGGTCAAACGATACACGGCGACAAAGATCAGGACGAACGCAACAGGGTGATGAGTGCGTTTAGAGCTGGAAGAAATAAAATATTGATAGCCACAGATGTGAGCGCGAGAGGGATCGATATTCCCAATGTGGATTTTGTGGTGAATTATGACATGCCTGACGAACCTGAGAATTATGTGCATAGAGTTGGGCGAACAGGCAGAGGTAAGCAAAAAGGTCAGGCGGTGAGTTTTTGTAGCCCTGAAGAAAAACCACTTTTGGTGGAAGTGGAAAAGTACACTTATACACCCATCCAGGTTATGGATATTGAGTGGAATACCTATCAGGATACATTGGACTTAACGGAAGACACAACAGACAATTGGAAGCAATTGATCAAAGAGGCTGAAGCCAATCCGCACAAGCCAAAGAAGAAAAAAAAGAAGAAATAAAAATCAATTCAGTCTGAGAGTGTAATTAAACCAAGGCAGAGGCACTCCCTCAATTTCACTATTGGTAATAAATCCAAAATCAAATGAAGATGAATTGCCTATATACCTTGTGCCAAAACCATAGATCCCTACATCAGCATCCTGAGTAGGCAAATTTATATCGAGAAGAAGAGCAAATTTATTCCCAAGTCTATAGGTACCACCTATGCTCAATAGAGCAGCATCAAATGCCACTTCATCTCCATCTGCGAAGAGAGGTGTTGTATACCCAAAGGAAATATGCTTATCTATTTTTCCAAATGCTGTTGAAAATGACAGTAATGAATTGTTGCCTGTTTCAGACAAAAACAATTGAGTGTATTGAACTGAAACATTGAGTAAAGGTGTGATAGGGTAGTTGAATTTGGGAATCAGATAAAAAAGTTGGTCACTCAATTCAATAGTTGGTAATACAGAAAAGCCACCACCAATGGTAAAATATTTACTTATTCCATACCACGCTGATAGTAGAAATATTTCTGAATTTTGAAGGTTAACCTCTCCTTTTTCGAGACCATAGGGCGAAATAGGAGCCACTAGATAATGATTTGCCCCAACCATATATCTTTCACCTTCTTTTCTTACAGAGTCATAAATGTTGATGGATTTTATTTGGTTAAGTCCAAGATTGATTACTCCTAATTCGTTTGTTGAAAATTGAATAGAATCAGCAGTAACCTTCGTAATTTCACCTAATAAGATATTGCCACTTTTGGTTGTAGCCTCATAGATGAATTTTTGAGTGGTGCTGTCATTTTTCACCATAAGTTTGCCTATATCTGAGACTGACTGTGCATATAAATTTCCTGAAAGAATCAGGATAATGACTAAGGCAATAATCTTAGTGAGGTTAATCTTCATGATTTGTGATTAGTTAGTTGTGGCAAACCTAGTCGCATTACTAATCAAATCAAAAAACAAAAATCTTTCTATTTGTCTATAGAAATTGGTGAAAATTACCCGTTAATTGTTTTCGTAATATTGAAATTATTTGAGTAGTGTCAAGCTGATCGACCCTTGGACGTAGTAGAAGATTGAAACTGCCGCGATCATGGCCATATAGATCAGGTCTTTGGTTGATATATCTTTCATAGCTGCTGAATTTTGAAATTCAAATATAGTAATTATTCAATAATTAATTGTATTAAATTACTTTTAGGGGAATTACCTAAAAGAATACATTATACGAAATAAGCCAGAATAATGGCGATTATAAAGCTGGAAATGCCTAACAAAGTAGTCATAACGGTCCACGATCTAAAAGTTTGCTTTACGGATAATCCCAGATAACGGTTGATCAACCAAAACCCACTGTCATTCACATGCGAGAGTACCGTTGCACCCGATGCAATGGCAATAACTAAAAGAGCCAACTGAGCAGAGGACAAATCTGCGGAGGCGATCAAAGCTGCGGTCATTCCTGCAGAAGTGATCATAGCTACTGTAGCAGACCCTTGTACCACTCGCATCAACGCAGCCATTACAAATGCAAAAATGAAAGGAGAAGAAAGGTTGTTGGCAAATGCATCGGCCAACATCTGACCCGTGCCTGTATCCATCAGAATTTGTTTGAATACACCACCTGCTCCTGTGAGCAAAATAATAATCCCCGCTGGGGCTAAAGATTTGGTGCTTATTTCCGATAAGGCTTCTTTTGAATACCCATTTCTAATGCCCATAAAGTACCACGCGAGTAAGTTCGCAATGATCAAAGCTGAAAATGGATGACCAAAAAATTCCAGCCAGTTTTTCAGAACTCCTGTCTCCAGCCATGTCTTGGACATAGTGTTTAATACGATCAAAACGATGGGTACTGCTATGATCGCGAGCACCGGTGCCAGATTAAGATTCAATGTTTTGACTTTATCTTCTTCCTCTAGCGGAGGAGCGGCTATGTATGTCTGTTCAGCCAATCGTTTCGCTAAGAGTGGACCACTGATAATTACAGCTGGAATTCCCACAATGAATCCAAACAAGATCACTAATCCTAAATCAGCACCTAGAATATCCGCTACTGCCACTGGTCCAGGAGTAGGGGGGATAAAGCTGTGCGTAGCAGCCAAGCCAGCCAAAAGCGGAATAGCAAATAGATATAAGGATTTTCCTGATTTCCTCTGCAAGGAGTAAATCAGCGGCACCAATATGATAAATGCGACGTCAAAGAAAACGGGGATAGCAACGATGAAACCTGTAATGGTCATGGCCCAGGGTGCTTTTTCTTCTCCCATTTTTTTAAGAAAGAAATTCGCTAATGCGCCAGCAGCCCCAGATTGTTCTAATATGGCTCCGAATATAGCGCCTAATCCCACTACGGTAGCCACAAACCCCAGCGTATTACCCATGCCCGTTTTTATGGAATCCATGATGGTGGTAGGTTCCATTCCAGCCATTAAACCAACGGCAATACTAGAGAGGAGGAGTGCCAAAAAAGCCTGAATCTTAAAATGCAGAATCAAAAATAGCAAGATCCCAATGCCCGCTAGTACGGCAAATAAAAGTTGAAGGTCTATCATATCCATTCCGTGTGAAATGATTCTGTTAATGGCTGATCAATACGTTTGTAGGTATGTGCACCAAAATAATCTCGTTGGGCCTGCAGCAGATTGGCGGAGGATTGTCCATTCACATAACCTAAAAAGAAGTTCATGGCCGAACTGAATACAGGAAGTGGATAACCTGAAGCTATTCCTAGACCCACGATATGAGCCAAATTGGCTTGCTGGTCGGATAGAGACTTAACTACAGCTGGGTGAAATAACAAACGATCGGTGTCTTTGAAGTAGTTGACAGCTGCACTCATCAACTCTGACCGTATGATGCACCCATTGGTCCAGATACGAGCGATTTCACTGAAATTCAATTTCCAATTGTATTGAGAAGAGGCTTCCTTCATCATGTCAAAACCGATCGCATGATTAATGATGCGTGCGGCAGCATAAGCTTCCATCAGGGCTGGTAGAAACTCCTCTTGGTCTGTTGGGATAGGTTGCTTGATCGAACCAAATAGTTGATTGGCCGATTGTCGCATTTCTTTTTGTGCAGAGATGTTTCTTGCCATCACCGCATCAGCGATTGTGTTAAGCGGCACCCCTAAGCGAATGGCTGCCTCTGTAGACCAGCCACCAGTTCCTTTTTGTGAGGCCGCATCCAGAATATTATCGAGTAGAAGCTCACCATTTTCTTCCTTTCGGAGAATGTTGATGGTGATTTCCAAAAGGTAGCTGTCCAAGCCTTTGGTTTTCCAGCCTTCTAGCGTTTTGGCGATCTCTTCTGGCAGCATACCCAGTCCATTTCTCATCAGTTCGTAGACTTCTGCCAACAGTTGCATTTCGGCATATTCTATGCCATTGTGCACCATTTTGATGAAATGACCAGAGCCTTCTGGTCCCACATAAGTACAACAGGCTTTACCATTCGCATCTTTGGCAGCAATATTTTCTAAGAAAGGTGCTATTCTATTGTAGGCGGTTTGGCTACCGCCTGGCATGATGGAAGGCCCTTTTCTAGCCCCTTCTTCTCCACCAGAAATGCCAGTGCCTATAAAATTTATATCGTGCATGGCTAAGGCTTGATCTCTACGATTGGTTTCCAGGTAATTGGAGTTGCCACCATCTATAATCAAGTCGTCTGGGTCGAGAAGGGGAGTAAGTGCTTCTATTGTAGCATCCACTGCCGCACCCGCTTGCACCATGAGTAGGATGTTACGTGGAGGTGCAATAGAATTGACGAATTGTTTTAAATCATCAAATCCTTGAATCCTTAATGTTGGATGGTTGGATACAAAATCTTTGGCTATGCCTTCTTCTTTGCCTGCTACATGTCTGTTGAAGACAGATAGTGATACGCCATTATTGGCCATGTTGATAGCCAAATTTTGCCCCATCACGCCCATGCCTATAATTCCAAACGCTGTTTTTTTTGTCATTTTACTTCGTATTTCTTCTAATATTTTTTGTGGTGATTGATCGATATTCACATGTATAGCATGCTTTGGCTCTTCCAAATCATCGAATTGACTTTTCAGAATGGTAGGATCCAAAAAATGTCCCTTTCGTTTTACTAATCTCTGATTGATCAAATCAAAACTTCCTGATAAATAGATAATGGTCAGTTTACGAATAGGAATGGTAGTCAATAGCTGTCGGTACTGTTCCTTCAATGCCGAACAAGCTAATACAGCTCCTCCAGCTGACTCCCAATTTTTTATTTTTTCTCCCAATGTCAATAACCAGGGTTCCCGATCTTTATCAGAAAGTGGAATTCCAGAAGCCAACTTATTAATGTTTCCTTCTGGATGAAAATCGTCCGCATCATAAAATGGAATCGAAAGTTCATGAGCCAATAATTGACCAATAGTGGATTTTCCAGTTCCCGACACGCCCATGACTAAAATCATCCTCAAAGGTGGTAAGATGAGTAGGCACCACACCCTGCTAATTATTTCAAATCAGGTGGTCAAATATTTCAGTAGGGTAATTTTATCCATGCCCGTTGTACTATTGAAAACCTTAAGAATATTGGATTGCATAGATCAAAGCTTATTCTGCAACAATGGAAATGATTTATCTTTGTGGTTGCTTGAAAGGTTTTGTTAACATTTTCTAATTAAAAAAGCCTATGATGAAAGGAAAAGAAAAATTGATTACTGCACTATTGTTTATGATAGTTGCATTCGTATTTGTAAGATGTACAGAGGATGATCCTACCGATGGTTCTGATACTGATTTGGATATCAATGTGATACTAGAAGCTACTCAAGATGGTGCCGAAGGTGGAGATGACGTGATATTTGCTGTGAGCTTGGTAGATTCTGATGGAACTACTATTAAGAATAATACTGGCGCTGATTTAACGGCTTCAGTGGCTATTACAGGTACCGCAGATGAAGATGATTTTGATACTGATTTTTTTAATACGATTAGTATAGCAGATGGCCAGTCAGGAGGTTCAATTACCTTAGAAGTAGCAGATGATGCTGAAGTAGAAGGTGAAGAAACCATCACATTGACACTTAGTGCGCTGAGTCTAGGAGATATCGACAACGCAAGTGCTACTGCGAAAATTTCTGATAATGATGAAGACGAAGAGGAGACAACTGGTCCGGATATCAGCGTGTTGGCCGATTTATTCTATCATACAGATGCAGTCACGTTCTCATTTGATGATGAATGGGTGACGATTACTTCGAAAGATTTACCTGATCATAAAAGTATGTATTATGATGAGGATGAGGATCTCTATGAGGACTATGACGAACCGAATAATGATGATTTCAACAAGAACCCAGGTTCCATTCAAGAGCAAAATCTAGTCTTCAAAGTGCCAAGATACCCAACAGAAGCTTCTAACAAGGAAAGTACGCCAATGGGGCCTATGGGAGTGACAATAAATAGCGTGGCACTGTTCAATCAAAATGCGGCTGGTGATGATGATATTTTTGATGAACTCAACACTTTTGATCAATATGAGGGTCATCCAGCAGGCGAAACTTATCACTATCATACCGAGCCGGTTTGGTTGACACAGCACAAAGAAAATGCAGATAACGAAGGATTAGTTGGCATTTTATTGGATGGATTTCCAGTTTATGGTACACATGAAGATGGAGAAGAAGTATTGTCAAAAGATGATGGAGGTATTTTGGATGATTATCATGGTCATTTTGGAGAGACTGCGGACTTTCCTGATGGCATTTACCATTATCATATTACAGTAGAATATCCTTGGATCAATGAGGATGGCTTTTACGGAACTGCAGGTACTGTTACTGATTAATATGAAAACGAGCTTGTTGTTGATATTAATGATAAGCATCATGGCTTGTGATCCGTCTACTGACGGTTCACAAGCCATTCTTTTAAGAGACGAAATTCCTAATATAGAAGTATTGGAAGATGATGCCAGGTTTTCTATGTCTACTGATGGTACGATCTATCTAGATAGTATAAAGTTTTCTGGGTATGTAGTTTCTTATTACCCCGAGCGTTCGGTTAAATCAAAAAAAGGCTACTATCAAGGGAGGTTAGAAGGAGATTTCATATCCTATTATCCCAATGGTCAAATCTATAGTCAACGTCCCTATCATCTTGGAGAGAAGCATGGTGAGCATTTGGGTTATTATGAAGATGGTCAGCTCAAATTTCAATACCAGTTTGTGAATGGTTTTAGTCAGGGCACACATAAAAATTGGTACGCTTCAGGAAAATTAAAAAAGGAAATGAACTACAAGGATGGTAAAGAGTTTGGTCCTCAAAAATACTGGCGTCCTGATGGGAAAATGCGCTCCAACTATGTGGTCAGAGAAAATGGCCGTAGATATGGCATGTTGGGTTTGAAGCGCTGTGCCAAAATAGATAGTGAAACTGGGGATATCGATCCCTATACTGGAAATTTAAAATGAGAAAGTTAGTAATGATTAGTATGGCTGTTTTCAGCCTTTGGTCTTGTACGCAAAAGACTGAGAAAAGAATGAATCCAGAAATCGAGCTTCCATTTTACAGTGAAGCTACTTTTACCCCGGAGTGGATTGAAAAGGACGATGCTCGATATGATTCTATTCACACCATTAAAGATTTTTCCTTTGTCAACCAAACGGGTGAGATGGTGACCAATGAAACCTTTGAGGGCAAAATCTATGTCACGAACTTCTTCTTCACCATATGTCCTAACGTTTGTCCACGAATGACTAAGAATCTAAAAAAGATACAGGCTGAATTTGCTGATGACGAATCCGTAAAAATTCTTTCTCACACCGTTATGCCTTGGGTAGACTCTGTTGGTCGATTGGCCGAATATGCACAACTGAATGATATCAATGAAACGCAATGGCAATTGGTGACAGGAGACAAAAAGGAACTCTACAACATGGCACGTGAAGCCTATTTCGCAGACGAAGGATTTGGTAAAACCGTAACTGTTGATGAAGATTTTCTGCATACCGAAAATATCATTCTCATCGACACCCAAAGACGGATCAGAGGCGTTTACAATGGTACACTTCCTTTGGAAATGAAAAGACTAATCGAGGATATCTGGACGCTGAAGAAGGGGTGAGTTAACTCCGATTGAAGAAAAAAGCAACTTAATTAATATAGTGGAATCAATTAAGTTGCTTTTAAATTATGATAGGATACTATTTTTCGTAGGTACTAGGATCCCATACCGGTTTATCAATAGGGCCTGTTGGTCCGTCGGAAAGAGTACAAATCTCTTCATCCTGAACCGTACCTTTGCAATCCATTTTTTGATTTCCAAATCTATAAATGGGACCGCTATTGGGGTCATCGATGGGGTCTGATCCTGCTGATGAATAAGATCGACTCATCCAATTTGGCCAATCGGTTCCATTTAGACCTTCTTTGGTAGAGTAGTCAAAAGCGACAATTTTTCCATCTTCAGAAGTATCAAAGACTTTGCCTTTTGATGTAATGTCTATTTGGTGCTGACCAGAACTAAAGTACATCCCATGTGATCCTTGTGCGACATAAACTATAGGTGAATTTCCAACCTTATCGATATCCTCCCAGGCTTTTGTAGTACCTTCACTATGAGCTGACAAGTACACTTGATAAGGTTCAAGCTCCCAATCTTGATCTCCTTGATCCATCCAACGCAATCTTACTGATGCATGCTCCCAGTCTCCTACATGATTCTGAGCCAAATTGCCAGGCGCCTGATTATAAGGATAGTAATAAAAATAAGTCATCTGATATTTTGAATCATCTTTTTCAATCCAAAACACATACACGACTGCTGAACTTAAATCACCATGAAAAAAGTCTAAAATATCATCAGCTTTTTCAAGTGGTTCTGTGGTAGTTAACCAATAGTTGTCATCATCTTGGTTTTGATACCTTGTAAAATAAGGGAATGCAAAATCAAGCGAAGAAGGAAAAAAAGATTCATTCTGATCCATATAGGTATAAGGAGCATACTTTTTCATCAATTTTAATTTGTACGCCTCAGAAATAGCTGGCTCCGGGTCTGGGACTTCGGTGTCTGCTACAATAAGGTCGTCCTCTTCTTCTTCTTCTAAACAACTGAAAGCACTAAATAATAGAAAGGTTAAGGTTAGAGTGTAAATTAATTTTACTCTTAACATAATTTTAAATAATTAATTGATCTGAAATTAATACTGAAATGCTGCTTGAAAGGGACGAATGTATCCTGATTTAATAATTATTCAAAATTAAATATGGTGTTTTGTTCTAATGCAGAATTATTTATTTGCAGTTAGGATGATGAACAAACGAAGGACTGATCTGACTTAAAATATCACCTTATCTGAAATCTATTGTGTACTCGATGTTTGTATTGGTATGATCTTAGAAAAAAAGGTAAATTAAAGAAACCTGGACGTTGAAGAAGGGGTGAGTTAATCGTTATTTCCCATGCCTACACGTCGGATTAGGTCACTGTCCCATTGTTTATCATCTGAGATAATTCCACGTTTTAGATCTTCTTCTAGCTGTTTTTCCTGCTGCTCCATTTCTTGTCTGGCTTTGAAAATATAGTCCTCACTATCCTTCTTCGATTTTGACAATCTCCTGAGGCTTTGTTCGTCGTACTGAATGAACTTTTGCGCTTGTCTGTGAACAGTATATTTTCTGAATCCCATGAAGTGCAGTACGTCACTGGCCATTTTTACTGACGTATCGAGTGACTCACGGTAAATATCTTCTATGCCTAAATCAAGAAGCTCATAGGCATCAAACCGGTTTCTAGCCCGAAACATCAATTTGAGATGAGGATATTTTTCTTTTAGGGTTTTGGCAAATTCAACTGAAATTTCTGGATCATCGATAGCGCAGACAAGAATTTTGGTGTCTTCAATACCAGCTGATTCTAGCAAATCCAGCCGTGTAGCATCTCCATAGTAGACTTGGAATCCCATTTTTCTCAGGAGGTCAACACGGTTGGAGTCGTGATCTAGGATGGTCGCCTCCACTCCAGATGCTCGCAAGAATCGGCCCACCGTACTTCCGAAATGGCCGAAGCCAACTAAGATTACTTTGTGTGTTTTGGCAATATGATCAATGGGCCTTTTTTCAATCTCTTGTGTGCCTATGCGCGGTAAGATGAGCCGTTCATTTATGATTTCCAATATCGGTGCCAGAGTCATGGTAAGAGCAGTAGCTACAAGCATCATATCGAGCTGGGCACTGTCTAGGATATTGAGCTGAAAGGCGAAAGACAGCAGTACGAATGCAAATTCTCCAATTTGAGCCAAACCGATAGTCAAGAGCAGCTTTTGATCCATCTTCATTTTGAAGACACTTCCTACAATAAAGAGAACAATCCCTTTTAGTATAATGACACCAAGTACCAATCCACTGATGGTCAAAGGATATTCTTGTATCACAATGAAATTGATGGAGGCGCCTACGGCCATAAAGAACAGTCCCAATAGTAGCCCTTTGAAAGGCTCTAAAGTACTTTCCAGTTCATGTTTGAATTCGCTGGTAGCTAATACGACCCCACCCAAAAATGCGCCTAGAGCAGGGCTGAGTCCTACTAATTCCATAAGGAAGGAAATACCCAAAACGATAAGTAATGACGAAGCAGTGAGTAACTCGCGTACCCGAGTAGATGCTACCCTTCTCAAAACTGGTACCACAAGATAACGCCCTGCCAGAACTACAACAACGACCGAAAGTAGTACAGAGAGCGCTTGAAGACCGATGGGCAAACTATCTAAGAAAGAGGGGTCGCCAGTGCCATGATCATCAGATGCGGTAGGGTGTGCGCTGGCTAATAGCGGAATGACAGCCAGCATAACGATAACAATAATGTCTTGAAATAGTAGGATAGAGAATGAAGAAGCACCATAGGTGGTATTCAGCAGTCGTTTTTCTTTGATATTTTGTAGTGTAATGGCGGTAGAAGATAAGGCAATAGCCATAGAGATGGTCAGAGCAACTTGCCATTTCATTCCAATGAGGCTAAAAAACAAATAGGACAGAAGCGTTGTGCCAATGACTTGGAGACTTCCCATCCCAACAACGGTTTTCCTCATACTCCAAAAATTCTTGGGTTCTATTTCTAGTCCAATGAGAAAGAGCATCATGACTACACCAAATTCAGCAAAATGAAGAATATCTTCACCTTCTTCTCCAACAAACCCAAGCACATAAGGGCCAATAAGAATCCCGGCTAATAAATACCCCAGTACAGAGCTCAATCCGAGCTTTTTAGCAATAGGTACACAAATGATTGCGCCAGAAAGAAAAACAATGGCTTCAAATAGTATACTGCCTTTCATGATTCGCTGGCTTTATTGAACGCTGGAAGGTCATTTAAAAATTCACAATCCTGAGAGACCCGCAGTGTTATTTCTTGTTGTAAGGTCTCAATCAATTGACGGTATTGTAGTGCGTGATTTTCTAAGCCTTCCGTGGAAATTTGATGGGTTCCCATGACCGTAAACGGAGGGAGGTACTGCATGTCACAAAGTTTGGCAGTTTGCTCGAATGGTCTTAAAAATTCAACTATTGTAAAATGATGATTGCCAGATTCACAGTAAAGTGCTCTTGATCCTCCAGTGGTGATCACATTCAGGCATTTTTTCCCTTTTAAGGCATCACCATCTGGCCCGTAAGCCCAGCCGAATTCGAGGACCAAATCGATCCATTGCTTCATCAACGGTGGACAACTGTACCAATAAAACGGATGATGCCAGATAATCACATCGTGCCTTTCTAGTAGTTGCTTCTCTCTCGCTACATCAATATTAAAATCCGGATAATGCTCATACAAATCATGAAAAGTCACCCCTTTCTGGTTTATGACAGCATCAACGAGTATTTTGTTTGCCTTTGATTCTTCAAATTTGGGGTGAGCGAATAAGATAAGGACCTTGGCCATTTTATGCAGTTTGTTAATTTGCTAAGATACGATATGTGATGACCATACCGATTATCATCCATTCTTGAACTTTTCAATCATTTTAAGAGGAGGCAAGTGTGCTCTTCCTGTTGCTTTCTCAAAATCAGATGATACATCATTAATACCCAATTTTATACCCTCATAGATTCCAGAGATCACTCCGCCGATAAATTCTCCGAGTGCAGCTTTTCGTTCTTCTTCATAGGCATCGACTGATACAGAATGATATTTAAGGTCAGTGTTGTACACTTGATTGATGAGAGAGGCCAATTCTGCCTGAGTGATGGCTTCGCCCGCAAGGTTATAGATTTGGCCGTTGTGATTGTCCTTCAGCAACATTTGAGTGTATGCAAAAGCCAACTCTTCTCTACTGGTATAAGCACATTTTCCTTCGCCAGCGCAGTTTCTGATTTCGTCTTCTTCGATGTAGGTGTCGAGGTACTCCAAATCGGGCTCCATGTAGATGCCATTGCGACCAATCACCCATTGAAGACCTGATTCTCGGACATCGGCTTCTGTCTGTCGGTTACTTTTTACCACCGAATGAAAGGCTGTCTTGGTTTCGTCGCCAACTATACTGGTGTACACTATCTTTTTGACGCCATTTGCTTTGGCAGCTTCAATCACATTTCTATGTTGCTGGATTCTTTTCTCAGGAGCGTCCATGCCAGATACAAGAAGGACGGTGTCAATTCCTTTCAGCGCCTCATCAAACTGCTCACGGTTATTGTAGTCCCCCTTTCGGATTTCTATCCCAAGATGTTTTGCGTTTTCAGGTGTTCGTGCAATACCTACTACGTAGTTGCTTCCGATCTCTTTGATCAGTTGTTTGACGATGGCGGCGCCCAATTGTCCGCTGGCTGATGTTACTGCTATTTTCATGTTTTTTATCATTCGAGTCAAAGTTCAATGAACAGTAATTTTGTTGGTCTGGTTCATAAGTGAATGAATTTTCGAATCATCATATGCATCAGGATGCGCTTCGGTATAGCTACCACTATCATTGTCAAAATATTTGCCAGTAACCCCTTGGTGTTCATCTGAAATGGCCAATTTATATAATATTTCCGCCCCTTTATCCGCTGACGACCAAGAATTTCCGAAAGCTTCTAGCGCCATTTTGGTGTGTAGAAGGGAGCCAGGGTTTACGGCTATTACAGAAATGCCTTTCAATTTTTTGGCTAAATCAAAGCTCCACATGGTCAAGGCCAACTTGCTTTGTGCGTATGCATCGCGCTCGGAGACTTGCTGATCACCTTTCAGAACATCTAGCGAAACGGAGGACTGTGCAGCTGAACTAAGATTGATAATCCGAGGGTCGTTACCTTTTTGTAATAATGGTATTATCTCAGTAGTAAGCAATACTGGTGCTAAATAATTTACAATCATTCTTAGATCTGTGGACTTGGAAGTGCCATTGTATACGCCGGCATTGTTGATCAGAACGTCCAACTGGGGAAGTGCTGTCACTTGGGTTGACATTTGTTTTACGGCTTTCAAATCAGAGAAATCTGCTACAAAGCCTTTCACATCCTTATTGCCAGACTGGCTAATAACATCAGAAATGGCCGTATTCAATTTATCCTGATTGCGTCCATGAAGGTAAATTTGATGACCTTCTTTGGCCAGTTTGATGGCAGTTAGTTTTCCAATTCCATCTGTACTTCCGGTTATTAAAATGTGTTTTTTCATGATTGTATTTGTTCTAATGTAGCAGAATGAAACTGAGTTAATACTTTCTCTGAGATACGTTCTAGTGTTTGTGTCATAGGGCGAGTGTTGAACCGTAAATTAATAGCCACATGATTGACGCCGATTTCTTGCAACTGATGGAAATAATCGGCCAGATAATTCGCACCAATGCGAAAGCCTAATGGAATGGGTTCGGGTTTAAAATCATCATTTTCATGCAAAACCACATAAAGCGGTTGCATATAGGGTTTGTCGAATGATTGTTTTGTGGCTATCAATGCTCGCCACTCTTTGATAGTGAATTGCTGCTGATGGGGATTTCTTGGATAGTTCATCCAGCCATCTCCATGGGTGGCATTCCATTCCAGTGATTGCTGACTATAACCAGTGATGAGCATAGGGATTTTATGATGGCTTGGTTTGGGCAATACATCTACGTCTCCTTTTAGTGTACCATAGTGATTCGTATCGAATGTAGGAAAGCTTTCTTGTGTTTTCCGAATGTAAGAGAAGGATTCACGAAACAGCTCACTTCGTTTTTCAAAATCTATTCCCATGGCAGGGTATTCGGTAGGGCGATCTCCTGAAGCCACACCTAAGATCAATCTGCCGTTCGAAAGTTGATCAATGGAAGCAGCAGATTTCGCCACATGTGCGGGATGATGCAGCGGTAGCGCAATGCTAGAAACACCCAAGGCGATAGTTGAAGTCTGACCAGCCAAATAACCTAAGTAGGTAAATGGATCAAACAATTGCCCCGCATCGCCAAACGAAGGCACATGGAAGGGGATATCTCTAACCCAGAGGGCTTTGAATCCCAATTGCTGAACAAGCTTCACCTGCTCCAAATGATCCTTCATGGTAGGAACAGAACTATCGGGATAGTGCTCTATGGGCACTACGAGTCCAACGCTCAATTGATTGGGCTGAAATACGCTGTTGTAGCCTTTGTTTATTTGTTCGAAGTTGTTCATGTCAAATTAAATAAAGAGTGGATTCCCCCTTTAATAGGGGAATCACTCCTTTGTACAAACTAAAACTCAATAACCGTCTTTCCAATAGTCTTTCCAGACTCTTGCATTTCGTGTGCTTTCTTCAAATTTTCTACCGAAAAACCTTTCAGTGTAGTGGTTAATGTGGTTTTCAATGTGCCACTATCTAATAACTCAGCCAGATGGTTAAGAATTTGGTGTTGCCTTTCGATGTCATCGGTAGTAAACATCGATCGGGTGTACATCAGCTCCCAGGAGAAGGTCACACTTTTGGCTTTTAATAAATCGAGATTGAGCGGTTTGCTGCTCGCCGTAATCGAAACAATGTGCCCTTGCGGCTTGATGATTTCTGCTGCAGTTTCCCAATATCCTTCCAGATCTACAAAGTCCAAAATGTAATTCACCTCACTATGACCAATATTGGCCAGCTCTTCTTTGAGGTGGTGATGATTCACCACGAAATCAGCGCCCATGTCTTTGCACCACTCTACTGAATCGGGTCTGGATGCCGTGGCAATCACAGTTAGTCCAGCTACTTTTTTGGCCAGTTGAATAGCTATCGATCCTACGCCGCCAGCACCGGCCAAAATCAAAATAGTTTTTCTCTGGTCTGTTTCTGGGTTGATTTTGATGCGATCAAAAAGCGATTCGTAGGCAGTTAGCCCTGTCAAGGGAATGGCTGCAGCTTCTGCGATACTCAGTGTCTTTGGTTTAAAACCAACTATTCGCTCATCAACCAATTGATAGGCTGCGTTGCTGCCAGATCGGGTAATGTCTCCTGCATAATAGACTTCATCACCAGCTTTGAATAATGACGTCTGATCTCCCACTGCTACGACAGTGCCTACGGCATCCCAACCAATGATTTTTGGTTCGTCTAATGCGGTGTCTTTGGCTGCACTTTCTCTGATCTTAAAATCAACGGGATTCACCGAATTGGCGGAGACTTTTACTAGTAGGTCATGCCCATTAGGAGTAGGTATGTCTGTTTCGAACATGATGAAACTGTCCTTTTCCTGAATAGGTAATGATTGTTGGAATCCTATAGCTTTCATATAATTTTTTAATTTTTAATGATTTCATATTGACCGATCGTTCTCACATAAATAGTACTCTCGTCTTGAGACGATATTTGATGTGATGTTTTTCCCTTGGAACCAAAATAGCTACCTGGGGCTATGGTCTGATTTTTTTTCTTTGTTCTGTATTGAGGGCTTCCTTGAATGACGACAGCTTTTAAGCTGCCACCTGAACTAAGAATCTCGCCGTTAAATCCAGCTGGTAGTTTGATTAATGAGCCGTTCAATTCGTCATTCGCTGGCTTGCCCCATAGAAAGGCTACTTTTACTCCATCTGAATTTTGATCTATCCATTTGATATTGGAAGCATCCAACCATACAATATTCGATTGATCGACATTCACTGGTCTTTCTCCATTATCAAAAGCTTGATCCGTCGGTTTAACCAAATAAGGACCTTCTTCGATTTCTATAAAGGCTACATTTTTTTTGCCTTTGGCAGCTGTGATGTGACCTTCTCCAGCAGGCTGCGTCCAGAACGAACCTGCCGGCATCCACATGCTTTCCGCATTTGGGTCATCGTTGTGAACGAGTCCGCTGATCACTATTCCTTTGTAGGTTACATTATGAATGTGAGCAGGAGAGGAGAAGCCTTCTTTAAACTCCACAAGGAAACCAGTAGGGTCAGTGCTGTTACGATCTCCCCAGAGTGTACCAGCTTGTGGACTATTGTCGCCTCTGGCAGGGTTGAGTGGACTCCATTGGATGTCTTCTGCAAGCAGAAGAGTGGTGCTCGATTTGTCCCCCTGAGCCAAAGTGTTCATTGCACACAGACTGGCGAATGTAAAAACTATTAGATATTTCATTTCCATTGATTTTAATATTTAAACGAGTGAAAGTATTTCTTCTTGAGGCAATCGGGACTTAGGAGCTTTTGCATTAAAATCGCTGTCCTTTCGATAACCTAAGGAAACTACTGCTAGGCTTGTGAAGCCTTTTTCTCTTAAACTAAATTCTTCATCTATGGCTTTGAGATCTACACCTTCCATGGGTACTGCATCAATACCAAGCGCTGCCACTCCCAATAGCAAGTTACCCATATTGAGATATACTTGTTTTTCCATCCAGTGCTGAAAGTCTTTTGTGTCGTACCGATGAATATTGGCAAATAGGTTTCTTGCACTATTTACACTCTCTTTAATTTCATCATTTGGGAAGCGACCGTCTTTTTCTTCCTGATCCAATAAGTGTTGCATATAATTTTCGTCGGCATCTATGCGTGAGGTAAACACAATCACATGCGAAGCGTCGGTTATTTTGGGTTTATTGAATTGAAAGAAACCTTCGGTCCCTTTGGCTACTCGCTCTTTTCCCTCTTTTGTATGGGCAATGATGAAGTGCCAGGGTTGAAGGTTGATACTTGATGGGCTCATTTGTAAAAGAGCCTTTATCTGTTCTATATGATCTTTCGAAATTTTTTTGATGGGATCAAACTCCTTCGTTGAATACCTGAAATTTAGAATTGACTTTAAGTCCATATTTTCTTAGTTGTTATTGTTTGATATGCTCTAACGCAAAGGAGTCTCAGGGTGTACAGTCATTCGTTGTATGTATATGGGTAATGATTGTATATTTATTGGGATTGGGGCTTTGTTTGCCTAATTGTTGGCTCTGAATTCGAATTTAAGCTGGGTATTTTGCATTTTTGCTACTTCAAACCCAATATTAATACCATGTTGACAGAAGAAGCACAGCATATTTTTGAAGTTCATGTAGAAGAGATTTCAGAGTGGAAACAACGACCGCATAAACATAACTTTTTCGAATTAGTATATGTGGATCAAGGCAAAGGGCACCAATGTATCAATCAACATGAGTTTGCTTTTCAAGCTGGCAACGTCTTTTTGCTTCCGCCACTAGATTGTCATTCTTTCAAAATAAAAGAGACCTGTCGGTTTTATTTTATTCGCTTCACAGATCATTATTTTATAAACCATGATAAGTTGGCCGACTATAGCGACTGGTTTGATCAGATGGCTTACATACTGGCCAATTACAACAAAGTCCCTGGTGATATCATCAGTACAGACCGAGATCGTACTTTTATTATCCAAACCATTAAATCGATCCATCAGGAATATCTGACAGGGGATAAGTACTCTGATTCTATCATTGCCGGTGCCATGGCCTCCGTGCTCAATGTGTTAGCCAGAAGTATCGAAGGACATTACGTGCAACAGGCGAATGAAGTGGACAATCGATTTGGAGAAATATTGCGATATATCAACACCAATCTCAAAAACAAAAAAGTGCTCAGAATCCCTGTGTTGGCAGACAAGTTTGGGATCTCGGCAACTTACTTTTCGGAGTATTTTAAGAAACAGGCGGGAATGAGCCTGGGAGAATATATCACCAAATCCAAACTGAAATTAGTAGAATCTAAAATTTTGCATTCAGACCTAAGCTTAAAGGAAATTGCTTATCAGCTGGACTTCACGGATAGTAGTCATTTGTCAAAGACATTCAAATCTTCGTATGGGATGACGATAAAGGAGTTCAAGAATGGAGGGTCAAGATGCTACGCTTAATAAATATCCTATTCTAACCCCTCAAAGAACTCTTTGAAGTATTTTTCAAGGATGGGAAGCTCAATAATTTCCGTAACCATTAGAAATCCTATAATCATGATAAGTCCAAAGACTAGAAACAGTATGCATCCGACTTTGCTGGATTTTTTACTAGTTACCTGAGCTTTGTCTTGATATTCAGCCACAGTTTCGGGCATTGCATTTTCTTTCAGGAGTTTGGTGTCGAAATAAACGCCCCAAACTCGCTTGGCCAGGTGGATTTCTATGAAGTCGCCCACGTTGAATTGGTTATAAACGGTTTCGCTGATGCTTCTTTTCTGATCTCCAAAGTAGAAGTAATAGGTGTAGGTATTCTGGCTATTTTTATTGGACCGGACCGTGTAGTCCTTGTTGGTAATTAAGCCTTGCCAGATCTTCTTTTCATTTTCTTTCAGGTCGAGTTTGAAGGCGCGATAGATAGAAACAAAAGCAATCACAAATAGGGCGTCAATGAGCAGGGTGAATAAATCAAAGTCAAATCCATAATTCACAATAGCCAAAATCACCAACACAAAAACACCCATCGGAACGAGTAATTTGAACTTCTTCTCAATTTGCTCTCGCTCCTCCTGACTCATCTGAGCAAAGGTGATTTTTAGGAGATTGGTTTGTTTCATGTAAACAAAATAGTAGAGGAAAGGTAAGAGATTAGATTATTTCAGCCACTTGTTGAGCTCGTTTTTTGCCTTGTGATGGGAAAGGGTATTTGCATTTTTAACATCCTTTCTTCCTTTTTCAATTTTATCCAAGACTACTAGTTTTTCGATTAGCTTATCGAGTTCGAAATCCTGAGGCATGTCCTTGAGAGATTCTATGGATACTTGTTTATTCATAAAATAAAGTTAGAGAAGATTGGTGATAAAAAGTTAACAATACTCTTCAATGGCTCTTGTTGGTCTTTTTCTGAGGGAATGCCTTTACTTACAGTCTGGTTTGTTGGAGACAACTCCAACAAAGGCGGAGAATTTTATCCAAGAAGGCCGATATCACTTATCCACTTCAAATTGAAATCGATATTTTCCCGTTCCAACTTCAGTAGAAGTTATTTCTTCGTTATTAAAGTGAGACTGAAATTCACCTTCGATCTGATAAACGTTAAGAGAAGTGCTTGAAGAATCTAAAAGTGTGATTTTAGTTATTTTATTAAAATTTTGCGTATTGAAATCCACATTTTGCTGTTCTTCCCAGCTTTCTCGACTGATCCCATTCCATTTTCCGTTGATTTCACTTGCTTCCAAATTTATTTTGCAAATATCATTTATATCTGAACTGTAATCTAAAACCCTAATGGTGGGGTCAATATCATATTTAGCGTTTATTTTGATCTCGCTTATTAAAGAGTCATGTATTGGTAACATCAACGTGAAAAATGGCCCAAATTCATTACTACTATTTTCTTCATCAAAAGAATTAGGTCCGCCTCTAAGCAAGCTATTATTTGGAATATCCTCATTATCGAACTTCAAACTGATTTTATTACCATAAAAATACCCTTCTTTTCCATCTAAATTAAGATAGAAAAAATCCTTGGATAGAAAATTATTCTCTATGGATGGTTCATCCTTTGAATCATCGCAACTTAGGAAAAAGAATACTGGAATAAATAGATATAAAATCGAAGCAATGGATAATTTATTTGTTTTCATAATGTAGTTTTTTAAAATAATTTTTGGTTATTGCTATTACTTAATATACCGATAATCCTCCCCATCCTTCAGCTGCACCAAGTACTGATAGATCAGCTCGATGACGTTATTGATGTCATCGTAGTGAGCGGTTTCTACTGTGGTGTGCATGTACTTGAGTGGTAAGGAGATTAAAGCCGAAGCTACGCCTTCATTGGAGTAGGCGAATGCATCGGTGTCTGTACCCGTCGCTCGAGAAGTAGCGGCACGCTGATATGGGATGCTGTTTTTCTCAGCCGATTTAATGATATCAGAGAGCAAGTTGTTTTGAACGGCAGGCCCGAAAGTCAGTACTGGACCCTTTCCAGCTTTTTGATCACCGCTCAATTTCTTGTCGTACATTGGGGAGTGGGTGTCATGACAAACATCAGTGATGACAGCTACATTGGGTTTGATTCGAGCCGCCATCATTTCTGCGCCACGCAGTCCGATTTCTTCTTGCACAGCATTCACGATGTATAATCCGAAAGGAAGATCCACTTTGTTTTCTTTCAGTTTTCTAGCTACTTCAGCGATCATAAAGCCACCGACGCGGTTGTCGAGCGCTCTTCCACAAACAAATTTCTTATTCAAGTCCATCAGTTCATCATCGAATGTGATTACACAACCGACTTTTACGCCGAGCTCTTCTACTTCTTTTTTAGACTCACATCCGAGATCAATGAAGATATTGTCTAAGGCTGGTGCCTTCTCATTGTTGTCCTTTCTTACATGAATAGCCGGCCAGCCGAATACGCCTTTTACGATTCCCTTTTCCGTGAAGATGTTGACACGCTTCGAAGGTGCGATCTGATGATCCGATCCGCCATTTCTTATGACATAGATATAGCCATTGTCGTCGATATAGTTTACGAACCACGAGATTTCGTCCGCATGGGCTTCGATCACTACCTTGTATTTCGCCTTTGGGTTGATGATGGCAGCCACAGAACCATAAGTGTCTGTGATATAGTCATCGGTATATGGCTTCACATAATCCAACCAGATTTTTTGTCCTGAAGACTCAAATCCAGTAGGTGAGGCATTGTTCAGGTATTCGTATAAAAACTTTTCGCTTTTTTTATTCATGTGCGTTTGAATATTAATATTTATTGTCATCCCGTAGTATGCCTGTCGGTAGACAAGCCTTCGGAGAGATCTTCTCAGTTGCTAGCAGATTGGCTGCTATCTAATAAGGAGATTTCTACGGCTGCGCCTCCGAAATAACCCATTATCATTTTATGACTACAAAGGAATATTCCCATGTTTCTTTCTCGGCATATTGCCAACTTTATTCTCCAACATGCTGAAAGCAGAGATCAATTTCTTTCTAGTATTGTGAGGTAGGATCACCTCATCCACAAAACCTCTCGCTGCCGCGATGTATGGATTGGCAAATTTTTCAGTGTATTCATCTACCTTCTCGTCCAGTTTGGCTTGTGGGTCATCCGCCGCTTTGATTTCTCCTTTAAAGATGATTTCGGCTGCCCCTTTGGCACCCATCACCGCGATTTCAGCCGTTGGCCAGGCGTAGTTCATGTCGGCTCCGATGTGCTTCGAGTTCATTACATCGTATGCGCCACCGTAAGCTTTTCTGGTAATTACCGTGATTCTTGGAACTGTAGCCTCACTAAATGCATAAAGCAATTTGGCGCCGTTCATAATGATGGCATTCCATTCCTGATCGGTGCCAGGTAAGAAGCCTGGTACATCCTCCAATACCAATAGTGGGATATTGAAGCAGTCGCAGAATCTCACGAATCTTGCGCCTTTCACACTGGCGTCGTTGTCTAGCACACCAGCCAAACTGGCGGGCTGATTGGCTACGATGCCAATGCTTCGTCCACCCAATCGAGCAAAACCAACTACTATGTTCTCTGCATAATTTTTATGCACTTCAAAGAAATCTCCCTCATCTACAATTCCTTCGATCACCTCTTTGATGTCGTAAGGTTGGTTTGGATTCGTTGGAACTATTTCATCCAGTCCTTTTCTAATTTCATCGCCAGCTTCATAAGGAAGCATGGCTGGTGTTTCTTCACAGTTTTGTGGAATGAAACTGAGTAATTTTTTGATATTGAGAATACACTCTACTTCATTGGCACAGGAGAAATGGGTCACACCACTTTTGGTACTGTGTGTGCTCGCTCCTCCGAGTTCTTCGGCGGTTACATCTTCTTGTGTTACGGTCTTCACTACATTAGGCCCAGTCACGAACATATAAGAAGTGTTTTCGACCATCATGATAAAATCGGTGATGGCTGGAGAGTAAACCGCTCCACCAGCACAAGGGCCCATGATGGCTGAAATCTGTGGTACTACGCCAGAGGCCAATGTATTTCGGTAGAAAATATCAGCATAGCCACCCAATGAAACTACTCCTTCCTGAATTCTTGCTCCACCTGAATCGTTGAGACCAATGACAGGAGCGCCGTTCTGCATAGCCAAATCCATGATCTTAACAATCTTCTCGGCGTATGTCTCTGACAGGGAGCCGCCAAATACAGTAAAGTCTTGACTAAATACGTAGATTAATCGGCCATTGACTTGACCATAACCAGTCACCACGCCATCTCCAAGGATCTTTTGTTTTTCGAGTCCAAAATCTGTGGCTCGGTGTGTCACGAACTTTCCAATTTCTTCAAAAGTTCCCTCGTCTATAAGGAGTTCAATTCGCTCACGGGCTGTCAGTTTTCCTTTTTTGTGCTGGGACTCAATTCTTTTTTCACCACCACCAAGCAGTGCTTCTTTATTAAGTTTTTCTAGATATTGGATTTTTTCTTCTGAAGATTTTAAGTTCATTATCACGCGGGTTATTAGTTCGGCTCAAATATAGGCATTGACGCAAATATGAGCGTGAGATTTTGCATTCAATTGGGTTCTCATATTTATTCATAAATTAGCGGAATTTTAAAAATCGGTATGAGAGTAGGCATAATAGATATTGGGACTAATACTTTTCATTTGCTTATAGCAGATCGGGCTCGCAATATGAAGATCCTTCATAAAGAGAAAGTCGCCGTTCGTTTAGGCAAAGGAGGTATCAGCAATAATATTATTCAGTCTGATGCTATGAATCGCGCATTTGATACGTTAGCCGATTTTACCCAGAAAATGAAGAATGAGGTCGTAGATGAAATCATAGTGACGGCTACGAGTGCCGTTCGAAATGCCAGTAATCAGAAGGAGTTTATTGCTTTGGTTAAAGAAAAAGTAGGGCTTGATATCCGTGTGCTGTCAGGAGAGGAGGAGGCTTCATTGATTCACCAAGGAGTTAGTGAGTATATCGATTTCGGTGAGGAAACTGGGTTGATTATGGATATTGGCGGTGGAAGCATTGAGTTTATATTGGCCAATAAGCACGAGGTGAAATGGCTCAAAAGCTACGAGCTCGGAGGGCAGCGGTTGATTGATCAGTTTCACCAAACGGATCCGATTTCTGCTGATGAAAAATCTAATTTGGAGAGTTTTCTCATTGAAAATCTCAAAGAAGTTTTTGATAAGTGTAAAGAATACCAAGCTGCCTATTTGATTGGATCCTCCGGTTCATTTGATACCCTTTGGGATATCCATGCCAGGATTCCAGAAGCATTGCCCATGCAACAGCCCATCCTCTACAAAGAATATTTTAAAGAGATCTATGAAGAGTTGATGATTCAAAATAGAGAACAGCGGTTGGCCATTCCTGGTATGATTCCGATGCGTGTGGACATGATAGTTTCTGCATCAGTGGCCATCAAAGTGATTATGGATCAATGCCATTTTGATCAAATAAAAGTCTCTCCCTATGCACTAAAAGAAGGGTTAATGTATCAAGGTTTACCAAAAAGAAAATAAATTCGCATCATGTACAGCTATCAGAGGTTATTTGACTTTGCTAAACAAGTCTTCGTGTCGATGGGGCACACAGAAAAAATGGCAGATACTGCCGCTACCGTATTAGTCAGTGCGGATATGCGTGGCGTAGATTCTCATGGTATTGCACGCCTTACGGGCTATGTGAGACTGTGGGAGGCGAAAAGAATCAATTCCAAACCCATCTTTCAAATAGAACACGAAACACCCTCTACCGCTGTATTAAATGCCGATGAGTCGCTTGGATTAATATCTGGTCCAGAAGCTATGAAGATCGCCATGATCAAGGCCAAAAGTGTGGGTACTGGTTGGGTTTCAGTGAAAAACTCCAACCATTATGGTATCGCAGGGTACCATGCAATGATGGCATTGGAGCAAGATATGATCGGTATTTCGATGACCAATGCGAGTCCCTTGGTAGCGCCTACATTTTCAAAAGAAAGATTGTTGGGAACTAACCCTATTTCTGTAGCGATTCCAGCTGGTAAACAGCCACCCTTTGTTGCGGATATGGCTACTACAACTGCTGCCAATGGCAAGTTGGAGATTTTACAGCGAAAAGAGGAAGACGCTCCTTTAGGCTGGGTGCAAGATCAGGAAGGTCAGCCTACCACCAACGCAAATGGCGTAAAAGAAGGTGGTGCTTTGTTGCCACTAGGTGGTGATCGCGAGCATGCTTCTCACAAAGGGTATATTCTGGGGTCTATTGTCGATATATTTTCGGCTGTGCTATCTGGAGCTAATTATGGCCCGTGGGTGCCACCATTTGTAAGTTTTATCGATCCAGTATCTGATCCAGTAGGGGAAGGCCTGGGGCATTTCTTTGGTGCCATGAGAATTGATGCTTTCAGAAAAGCCGATGAATTCAAAAATCACATGGATACTTGGATCGAGAGGTTCAGATCATCTACACCTATAGATGTAAATAATCCCGTACAAATCCCTGGAGATTACGAAAGAAATATGGAAGGTGAGCGGAGCAAAGCGGGGATTCCTCTTTTAGACCCGGTAGTTCAGGATCTCAATGAGTTGGCTGAAAAGTTTAAACTGAAATTTTAGAAGCCGAATCCGAAGTTCATCCCGATCACCCATGGGCTAGAGTAGTAGTTTTCTGTAGGGTCTACATTGTCATAAAATACATTGTAGAGGGCATAAAAATTCATAAACCCTTTGTTGCCTACTGGCTGAGACACTCCACCGCCGAAAAGTAAAGCGTCCATTTGTCTTCTGCCTTCGAAATATTCGATAAAATAGACCTCATATTGAGCCATGATGAAAAACGGCTCATAAATTTGGTACTGAGTAAAAAAATTAAAACCGTAGTTGTTAATTGAAAAATCGTTGATTTTATCGTTGAAATATTGATAGTTGATACCTACGCCAGCATTGAGTTTTTCAGTGAATCTATATCCCACCATACCATATACGCTAGCTGAAAAGTAATTCTGACTCCATGTCAAACCTCCGAGCCCGCCACCAACATAAACATTGTCTATCCATGTGGGTTTGTCTCTGCCGAGCACATTGTCGTAGTTTTCTTGTGCCATACTTTGTGAAGTATAAAAGACACAAATCAGCGCAATCAGAGTTATTCTTTTTACCATTGGTTTAGGATTTTAAAGAGTATATATGGGATACTAGTCTTCAACAACTACAAATAAATCTTCCCCATCTTTTTTCATGTAATATTTCTCACGAGCAAAGCGCTCCAAAAGTTCCATGTCATTGATCAGAGCTTCTCTATCAGTATTTACTTCTTCGATTTTCTGTAGGTAGTATTTTTCCTGACCCTCAAGTTCTTTTACTTTTTGACTGAGTTGATACTGAGAATAGAAATCATTGGTATCGAAGAACAACATCCAAACTAAAAACGAAAGGCCTGAAAGGAAGTAAAAGTTTTTAGTGATATGTAGCGATTTTTTGAACATGCCTGATAAAGTCTACCGTAAAGTAAAAAATGAATCGCTGAATTGCCAAATAAACAATCATTAAAGATCAGGTGCTATTTTGCCTAATTTCTGACATTCAGAGTTTTAGAGCACAACCTACCAATCCGGCTTATCGCTCTCTTTTCTCTTGGTAGGCTTTCTTTTGTTTTGCTGAATGTACTGAATTTCGCTGTTTTTTAAGGCTTCTAGGATCATTTTGGCCTTTTCTTCAGAGATATTCATCTCTTGCATTTTGTCTGATGGGCTAGGCGGTTGCTGTTGCTTGTCTTTTTCATCCTGCTCACCTTCTTCACCTTCTTTGGATTGAGGTTGCTCTTGCTGGTCACCTTCCTTTTCGTTTTCCTCACCGTCTTGTGATTGTTGATCTTCTTGATTCTGCTGCTCTTGATTTTCTTGGTTCTGCTGCTCTGAATCCTCTGAATTCTCGTTCTCTTGATCCTGGTTTTGATCCCCTTCCTGCTGATCCTGATTTTCCTGCTGGTCTTGATTTTCCTGGTCTTCGGGGGGTTCTTCTTCTTTTATGATTTCATCTAGTGAGTTTAACTTTGGGTCATTTGGAAATTTTTGAATTCCTTGAGCTAGTAATTCTTTAGCACCTCCGCTATTTCCATCAATGTACAACTTCGAACTATTGTGAAAGTAGTCACTCGCAGACTGCCCGTAGCTGCTTACAGAATTCAATATTGTAAATAGAGGGATTAAAAAATATTTCATATTGCATTGATTTGAGCTACTGATCCAACCTTTTCAATGAAATCATTGTAATGCTGAACACTAGGGTCTTTCTTGATACCGTCCTTCATTAAATCATGAGCTTCTTGATATTTTCTTATTTCAACAAGTCTATCAGCTTGTTCTTTGAGTTGTTTTGCCCAATCAGAAGGTTCGTTCTTATCATTTTTATCTTGTTGTTCATTTTTATTTTGCTCCTGCTGTTCTTTTAGTCTCTTTTTCACCAGCTCATAGTTGTAGCGAGCATCCAGGTTGCTAGGGTCAGATTTGATTGACTCCTTGAAATAAGACATGGCTTTCTCCATGGTCTTAGGATCGGTGGACATGGCGCCAAGTTGTTGATAAGCCACAGATTTCAACTCTTCGTTTTTAGACAAGGCCAACTTCTGATATTGGGTTTGAGCCAGATCCTTTTTGTTTAGCTGATAGTAGGCGTGACCCAGATTCAAAATGGATTCTTCGTCATAGACTTGGAGAGTGTCTATGAGATAGGAATAGTTGGATACCGCTACATCAAACTGTTGATGCTCAAAAGCGATTTCTGCATTCTTTTTCAGCTTGTTGATTTTCGAAATATCATTGGCGGAGGCGCCAAAGCAAATAAGTAGAATCAATATTGTAGTAAGCCTTATCATATATTTACCGTTCTTACTTTTATCACTGCATCTAGAAATATCAATAGGAGTGCCAAAGCTAGGAAGTAGTAGTACTTATTAGCGGATACATCCATGGTTTTGGTATCTCGAAGTTCTCCTTCTATGTCACCAATGGTGTTAATTAGTTTTTCAACGTCGTTTTGAGAACCATTGATTTCGAAATATTTGCCGTTTGTGGCAGAGGCTAATTTTTTCAAAGAGACAGGGTTGAGTCTGGAAATCACTTCTTGTCCGTTATTGTCTTTTTTGAATCCACGCTGGGTCATGATTTTGCTGCCTTGTGAAGTGCCTATACCTAGTGTGTATAATTTAATGCCTTCTTCTTCGATGGTTTTGGCTACGCTAGCTGTGTTTTCTCCAAAATCTTCACCGTCACTGATCAGAATGATAATTTTTGATTTTTGTCGGGTAACTGTTTCTTTGTCGTCTGAAATTTTACCCAAAGCCATTTTGAGAGGAGGGCCAAAGTCTGTGCCAGTATTTGGCACCAAGTTGGTGTTTAAGGTCTCGATAAATAGATTGAGTGCGCTTTTATCAAAAGTAAGCGGACATTGCACATAGGCCTCATTAGAAAACATGATAAGACCAATTCGATCCGAGGAAAACGCCTCTACAATTTCCTTCAACTCAAATTTGATTTTCTCTAAGCGAGTGGGCTGGATGTCGTAAGCATTCATCGACTCCGAAAGATCAATGGCTATAAAAATATCCTTGCCGATTGATTTAATTTCTTTAGTTGATTCACCAAAAGATGGCCCCAACAAAGCCACTAAAAATAAGGAGAAATACGCAGCTCTTAGCGAGATTTTATAAAAAACACGTCTATACCCAGTGCCTAGCGCTTTAGCTGCACGGATTGTTCTAAAAATGTATAGCACATAGAATAAACCGAATAGCAGAATAAAGAAATACTCCAGACTTCCGACTTCACCACTCCAGACCATAAATTGTTTTTTTCAAATCAAACAAATATAGACATCCTCTGGCTAGTCGAAAAGCTGCTTTTCTTCATTTAACATTTTTTAGCATTTGCTCTATTTTACTACTGAGTTAACAATTAGTTGATATAGTAATATTGCGATAAAGCAATCATAATCTTACTTATTGGTTTGGTAATCATTTGGTGAAATCCGCCTAAACAGTTGGTAATACTACCCCTGTACTTTCGCATCATAATTCTAAAATCGATCAATAAAATAATGATGAAAAAAATAATACTCTTGAATTCATTGGCTTTGATGCTAATGCTTTTGCCTGGGTTAGCGCAAGCCGCTGACGGAACCATTTTTGGAAAAGTGGTAGATGAAAATGGACTGGCTATGCCAGGTGCTACAATTACATTAAACGAACTTCCAGGAAAAGGAACCATCACGGATGCAGACGGAGCTTTTGTAATGCTGGATGTACCTCAAGGGGAGCATACCTTGAAAATATCCTACATTGGGTATAAGTCATTCGAAGAAAAAATTAACGTAGAAGAGGTTTCATTGGTGCAGCATAATGTAGCATTAGAGCCAGGTGTAATTTTAGGAGATGAAATATTGGTGCTGGGTGATAGACTCAAAGGACAAGCTAAGGCGATCAATCAACAAAGAGCAAACAGCAATATCACCAATGTAGTAGCCGCAGATCAGATTGGAAGATTTCCTGATGCCAACGTGGGAGATGCGCTAAAAAGAGTGCCTGGTATCACCATGCAAGGAGATCAAGGAGAAGCTAGAAATATAGTAATCCGTGGATTGGCTCCTCAGTTGAACTCTGTAACCATAAATGGAAATAGAATCCCTTCTGCAGAAGGAGACAATAGAAATATCCAAATGGATTTGATTCCAGCGGATATGATCCAATTGATAGAAGTCAATAAAGCTCTTTTACCAGAGATGGATGGTGATGCGATTGGTGGTTCTGTGAATTTGGTCACAAGATCTGCAAGCGAAGGATTCAGAGCATCAGGTACCTTGGCAGGCAGCTACAATGAAGTAGGCGATGCGCCAGGATTCAATTCTAGTATTGTGCTTAGCAATAGATTTTTGAACAACAAATTAGGAGCAGTACTTTCTGGTTCTTACAGACAAGACAAAATCGGATCTCACAATGTAGAAGCAGAGTGGGAAAATGAAGTTGAAAACGATGATTTTGATGAAGATTTGCCTGAAGAAGGAAACAACATTGAGGATGTTGAAGTAGATCCGTTTTTGGCGGTGAATGAAATCAGAGACTACGATGTGGACAGAACCAGAAGGAGCCTTTCTTTGAACTTAGATTATAAAATCAACGAAAATCATACCCTTTTTGCAAAGAGCATGTACAACTGGAGAGATGATTGGGAAAACCGATATAGATTGACCACAGAGGTGGATAAGGCGGTTTTTGGTAATGGTGTGAATGCAGCACCTACAGAATGGATTGTGGTTGGAGATCGTGAGACCAAAGGTGGTCTGGACAGTGATCGAATCAAGAACAGAAGATTGGAAGATCAGAGAGTACAATCTTATTCATTGAGTGGTCAGCACTTCTTTGGCAATATAGAAGCTAAATGGACTGGTTCTTACTCAAAGGCTTCTGAAAAGCGTCCAAACGAACGATACATCGTTTATGCATCGGATGAAGATATGACTGCAAACATGAGTCAATCTATGTCTGACACAAGAAAGCCACAATTGGTAATCAATGAGCCAGCCTTGTTGGAATCTACCAACTTTGCTTTCGACAAAATTGAAGAAGAAAATCAGCTGACTGAAGAGGAAAACTACACCGCACAGTTGGATCTTAAGATTCCATTGTCTGTCGTAACTGGTCAATCAGGTAGTTTCAAGTTTGGTGGTAAGTACAACAACAAGACTAAGAACAGAGACAATGATTTTGTAGAGTACAGCTGGATCGATGATTCTAATGTTGAATATTTGAATCAAATCCCTACTGATACCAGAACCAATTCTGATTTCTTAGCTGGTTCTAAATATGTCATTGGTGACTTGGCGTCAGCTTCTTATTTGGGTAATTTGGATTTGTACAACACCAATCTGTTCGAAGGGGAAGATTTACCTGAAGAATACCAAACGGCCAACTACGAAGCAGAAGAAACTGTAACTGCTGGATACGTACAGTGGACTCAGAATTTGAATGAACAATTGAGGTTCATCGTCGGAGCAAGAGCCGAAAATACAAGTTCTGATTATATCGGTTACCAATATATTGAGGATGATGGAAGTATTTCTCAATTGGAAAACAATAAGTCTTATTTCAACTTCTTGCCTGCCGTTCATCTGAGATATGCAGTCAACGATAATTTCATTGTAAGAGGTGCTTGGACTAACTCTTTGGCCAGACCAAACTACTATGATTTGGTGCCTTACAGATATGTAGTGGAGGAAGATGAAGAAATTTCTCAAGGTAATCCTGACTTAGATCCTACTACTTCTATGAATTTTGACTTGAATGCAGAGTATTACTTCGAATCTGTTGGATTGTTGTCTGCTGGTGTGTTTTATAAAAATATCGACAACTTCATCTACTTTCATCAGTCAACCGAAGACTACAATGGAGATGATTTTGATGTATTGACTCCTCAAAATAGTGGTAAAGGAAACATCACAGGCTTCGAAGTTGCAGCTCAGCGTCAGTTGGACTTTTTACCAGGTATCTGGAAAGGATTGGGTATCTATGCCAACTATACTTTCAATGCATCTGACGTAAGCGGTATTGCCAACGAGGATGGTGACGAAAGAGAAGGGTTGGATTTGCCAGGGACTGCTGATCATTTAGTGAATGCTTCTTTGTCTTTTGAGACTCAAAAGTTGGTAATCAGAGCCTCGTTAAACTTCTCGTCTGATTATATCGACGAAGTAGGTGACGATGCATTCTATGATAGATACTATGACAAGCAGATGTTTGTAGATGTTAACGCATCTTATGCCTTCACTAAGAATTTCAGACTGTTCGCTGAGGCGAATAATCTGACAAATCAGCCTTTGAGATACTATCAAGGCATAGAAAGCAGAACGATGCAAATGGAATATTACGGACCTAAGTACAACTTAGGATTGAAATTCGATTTGTTTAACAACTAATATTTAAAATTTTTGGGTTAGAAAAGGATCACGCCTAGTCGTGGTCTTTTTCATTTCCTTTAAAACCAAGATTATGAAAAAAGAAATAATATATCTAAGTACGCTCACCCTACTGCTCACACTTGGATGCTTCTCCAATAAATCAGATCAGGGAGCAACTGAAGAAGAAGTTTTGGTTTCTGACATTGAGGTACTGGAAGATGCATTAAACTGGTACGTGATTGGCGATTTTGGACGAAATGGCTATGATGGTCAGCAGGAAGTAGCTGATCAGATGCAAGCCAGTACCAAGGTATTGGAGCCTGAGTTTATTCTGACTACAGGTGATAATTTTTATCCTGACGGTGTGGCCAGCACCCAAGATCCGTATTGGATTTCTTCTTTTGAAAACATCTACAAAGGCTTTGGGCTCTTTGTGCCATGGTATGCAATACTAGGCAATCATGACTATAGAGGTAGCTATCAGGCAGAAATTGATTACACCAACGTGAGCCAGCGATGGAATATGCCAGCACAGTATTATGTACAAGAGAAAGAAGAAGATGGTGTAACCGTAAAGTTCGTATTTATTGATACCAGTCCATTTGAAGATAAATATTATGGAGAAGAAAAGTACCGAGCTGTTTGGAAGCAAGACAGCACCAAACAGTTGCTTTGGATGGACAGTGTGCTAGCGGACAATTCCGCCGACTGGAAAGTAGTCGTTGGGCACCACCCGCTTTATTCTGGGGGCAAGCGAATAGAAGATACGCAAGACATGAGAGGGCATTTAGAAAAAGTACTACAGAAGCACGAGGTAGATGTGTATTTTGCTGGTCACGAGCATGATTTGCAGCACATCCAAAATCCGGCTTACAAAACACACCATATCATTTCTGGTGCCGGCTCAGAAGTACGACCTACGGGGAAAATGGAATACTCTTTGTTTGCAGCTTCGCAGCATGGCTTCACCACAGCGTCTGCTACCAAAGAGCAGTTGCTCTTTCAATTCATCAATCACGAAGGCGAAGTGATATATAAGTATAGCATTAAGAAGTAAAAGCTTCAATATTCTTCAAGGAGAGGAATAAGTCCCCGGTGGTTCAAAAATCCGCTGGGGATTTTTTGTTTTTTTAGGGAGAGTGGTGTGTTGAAGGAACGTCCAGCTAAGCGGCGGATGTCCACAACTTGCTAGGTAACTATAAAAGTAACGAAGGCGCACCAACTGCACAAATTTTCAGAGAGCACCCGCTCCACAAGACATTCGCCAGAAGCGCAGGAAAAAAAGAAAGCACTGAAGTATCAGAAGGTGCACCGAAGTGGGCGAGTCAATCGACAGCAGGCAGAAGGGCAGTTGACATCTGCCGACTTAGCGCTTGTTATCGGTATTTTTCACAAAATCTGGAGTGAATTTATCTAGGTCGGGAACGTCAGGGCTAATATTTACTTTCAATAAAGCATCGTGAATTAGTTCTATCGCTTTCAACACTTCAAGTCGTGATTTGTAGGCAGTTTTGTAAGCCCAAAAATCAAAACCACGATTCATGGAATCATAATAAAGTCCTGCGCACATTAACTCGTTAGCATATACTAAGTCTGGAAAACCGAATTTTCCGATTTTTCTGTTGAAAATAGCTAGTGGTCTTTCATTAGTGAAGACTAGACCTTTGAATTTGTAAGAAGCTTCTGCCATTGTACCTTAAGAACTGTCCTTAAAATAATTCTTTAATTATCTGTTTAGCAGGCTTTTTTCTGTAAAATGTCTGATAAGAAATCTTAATAAGTTGAAAAAAAACAAAAGACATTAAAATTGCATAAAATAATCCTATGACATCAGCTGCATTAGTCATATTATCCTTAAGGACAGCAGGAACAATTAAGAAGTTCAATTCAGGAATCCACCCTGTTGCACAGAAAGCTGCGACTAAATTAAAAAAAGCAAAAATCCACAAGCCTCGTCCGCTCCAAAAGAATGTTGAAAAAAAATCCTGGGTCTCAAGACTGAAATCCTTGCCTGATCCAGAAAACTGAATTTTACTCTCCGTAGGGGTTAAAAAAGTAAGAATTCCTCCTTCTTTTGGCTTCAGTGACTCAAAGTCCATAATTATTGATTTTTTGACTTCGTTAACTTCTATCTCCAAGTTATTCTGAATTGATGAGTAAGACACCATGCAAGGTTCAATGATTCCTAGCTCAGATGAGACTGTTATTGGGCTTTTTTGAGAAATATTCTCACCAGTAATAATTTGATTCCCAGAATTCCAGATCACCAATCTGATTAAAGCATAATCAACTTCAGCATCTTCAAATACTGGCACATATTCTGAGTAGTTCAAGCTAACAACTCTGGAACTTCTACCAATCACATATAAGTAGAGTGAAATTAAAATTCCAATCACTCCAAGAATATTACCTAACATTACTAACCTGTTTTAATTACCTACAACGACTCTGTATGAATCGTGCTTTTGGTGAAGATAATGTTTCGTCTACTAAATAGCCAACTCTGCGAAATGGGCTATTACTTTTTTCTTTTCTCAATAGGCCAATTCGCAGAATTGGCGGGATTCCCAGAATGCAGAAAACTTTCGTCTAGCACTGTCCAAGCATGATTTCATCACAGCATGTTATCTGTATTTTTAGTATACTGCTTCATTTCTGACACTTATCTTATTCTTCTTTAGTTTCTCTATAAATTTCACCCAGTTTTTTGTTCTTATGCTGCCACCAGGAAAGAGCTTAGAAGTAAAGTCTGTATTGACTATTCTAAATGAGGTTGACATTTTATGTGGCATTTCAAATACGCCTTGTTTAATCTGATTCAGAGGATATCTCTTAGTTCGCCAAATCCATACGTAATTCTTAACTACTAAATTCTTATCGTCTATATAGAAATAGTGCAGTTGATACCCAAGCCAGTAGAAGAAAAGTAGCCCAGCAAAACCTAATCCAATACATTGATTTAGAAAGTTTTCTGATGGGTTGAATACTATCTGGTATATTACAAAACCCAACACTGTGTAAAGGAAAATGCCATTAAATGAAAAGACTGGATTACCACCAATTTTTTTCATTTCTGAATAATCAATTTTTTGTAGGCTTCTAGGGTTTCGGTTTTTCAATGTCTCAAAATCTATTGAGTTGGGAGTTGAAGACAAGTTAGCTTTGCTTAAACACCTTCTTAAATAGTCAGCATTGCTATAATAAAATGGCATGAAGTGATAAACTTCACCATTTTTGAATTTTATAGTGGTAGCTTCCATTGCAGAACCATATAAATAGTGCTTATCAAGTAGCGATACAGATTTGACTTCTGACCATTGATAAAATGTAGATCCCAACACTGATTTGATATGCAAACCTTTATTTGATAAGATAACAGTTTTGCAATTCTTCAAGTAAATCCAGATTACCCAAATCAAAAGTCCTACAAAAACAATAGCAGCATATATAGGAGTTTTAAACAGAGAGTCTGATTTTCCGTCTTCAACCATCTTTAAGGATACCAGTATCATCATGGTAGAAAGTCCACCCATAATTATGGTAAGTAAAGAAGCAGTTAAGATGCTTGTAAGGAAATTTAATTTGCTCCGCATAGATTAGTTACAGATAACCTTTAGCTTCCCTTCATATAATTATTCTAAGAAATAAAGGCTTAAATTTTATTTATTAAAGAAAGCAGATCAGAACTACCCGCTAACCAAGTTTCGAGACTTATCAGGCGATTCAGGGTCTGCTTTCCATTGTTTAATGTTCAGATAGATATTTAGGAATCATCCTTTAAGATGATGTCCTACCATCAAGGTTTCGAACACAATAATGAAATTATGGAAAATACACTTCTCAACCAAATCCAATACCCTCACATCGTGGGAGTTGACATCAGTAAAATGAGTATCGACGTAACACTAATCGATAGCCAATCACTTAAATCTCATACCTCCCTTTACAGTAACGATTCTGAAGGTTTTCAGAAGATGAAGAAGTGGATCAAACAGCTGGGTAATGATTGCAACGAAGACATCCTTTTCTGCATGGAACACACTGGTATCTACACCAGAAATATTGTCAAGTACCTTTTAAAAAGAGGTTGTAAAGTATGGCTCGAATCCTCGCTACATATCAAAAGAAGTATGGGATTGGTTCGTGGCAAATCAGATAAAATAGACGCTGAGAGAATAGCTAAATTTGCATTTGATCATCAAAGAGATGCCAAGCTGGTCAAGCTCTCCCACCCCACTCTAAACCGCCTTAAAGACCTGATGAAGACAAGAATAAGACTTCAGAAAGGACTCCAAAGTCAAACGGTAGCAATCAATGAACTCACTAAAGTAGATCCCAAAGCGGGTCGGGAAATTGAAAGAGTCAGTCGACAAGCCGTAGAAGGCTTGAAAAAATCATTGGTCAAAGTGGAAGAGAAAATGGAGGAGTTGGTCAATATTGACAAACAACTGCGGGCACTCTATCAGTTAGTTACTTCAGTGAAGAGTGTAGGTAAGGTTTTGGCCATAGATCTGATTGTTTATACCGATGGTTTTACCAGAATGTTGGACAATCGAAAACTGGCATGCTATTGTGGCGTAGCACCCTTCGAATACCGAAGTGGGACGAGTGTATTTTCTCAGCCTGGTACTTCAAGCTTTGCCAATAAACAGCTCAAACATCATTTGCATATGTGTGCCATGAATGCAGTGAAATGCCACAAAGAACTGAGAGAATATTACTTAAGAAAAACAGAAGATGGAAAAAGTAAGCCGGGTCACCGGGCGATGACTGCACTAAATGCGGTTAGAAACAAACTGCTTCATCGTGTAGTAGCCGTTGTTAAAAGAGGAACGCCTTATCAAGAGAAATTGGATTAAAAAAAGCCCATACGCTTGTTTTTACCATAGATATCGCTAAGCTAAAACCCGTAGGCTCAGCCTTTGTTAATTTCTATAAAAGTATCTGTTTCAAATCCTGTTTGCAAGTAGCTCATTTAGCCTATGGGTTTTTAGCGAATGATAGATGCTTTTTATTCTTTGTTTATCAGCCAAGAACTAATGCTTCTTCTGCATAATTGAATTGCTTGTAAGTGCTGTTTACCAAGTTCCTCCGTTTTGTCGTCAAAGTTCCAGTTCAAATAATTCTCTCCAGAGATTAAATATTCGGTATGGGCAATTTTTGACCTAACATTATAAATCTTGTTATACATTTTTCTAGCTTCAGGTTTATCTGAAACATACTTAAATAAGAATTCACGAAATTTAGCAGTGATGCCCCAAATTGGACTTCCACATTTTTTGCAAGTTCGACTTGAGCTTTTTAGCGACTTGCAATCATTACATTCATATACAACCTTCTCATTCCTGAATTCATAGTTGACTAATGTTTCAATTCCACTAATTACTGACAGAAAAGACAAACTTCGCATTCTTGGGTAAAGATCTAATCCGTTACACAACTGATAAATTGCTGAATCACATACTGTTTTTTCCTTTCCAGATAAGGAAAGGTAGGCTTCAAAAGTGTCATCCAAAATATCAGGAAAATCTATAACCTTATCATGTCCTTCGACAGGATCATAGAAATAGTAATAGCTTTTTGGTAACAATTTTACTGTTGTGCATTCTGGCGAAGAGAACTCAGATATCTTCAGGTCTTTAGCCATATTTGGGTAATAGTAAAGACCGACTGACCACTGACTGCTCCATTCGTTCATCTCTTCAGTAACTTCTTCTGGATTAGGTAAAGCCCAGAGTTGATCTGGTGATCTGTAGATGAAGAATCGGTAATTGGTTACAGAAGATAAGAAGTTCGTTATTTCAAGCACTCTGTTAGTTTGGGCTGTTGTCTTCGATATCATCTTATTTACAACAGGAGAATTTAAGGCGTCAACTGGCTTTACTTCATCATCGTCTACCCAATACTCAATAAGACATGGAAAGTGTCTTGCACTTTTATTTTGAGGGCTATTTTCTAGGTTAATGGGATAGATTTGAAAGTAGTCCTTAAATCTATAAGCTGATTTAAGTGGAGTTAGGGTAAAAACTATATTTCGAAAGTATCTTTTCAAGGTTTGGGAATTGCATCTATCGACAAGCTATCGGTTGTATGCCCACAGCTTGTAAAGGGCACAATCTAGTGAAATCTGCCGAAGCTCACAACGGTTCAGACTGGCACTGCGTTCAGAAAGATAAAAAATCCTGCGAGCTGCACTCGGTAGAAAGCAATGTCTTTCTCAGCGGCAGGTTCACGGTCGAGTCGTGCTGAAACCAGCCAGAAAGCACTTAGGCATATAACCGATAGCGCCTGTTACCAGCTTTATTCTTCACATTTATATTTAATCTCCCAGATTTTATAGCGACCTTGTTGAAAGAGAAATACAATTTCTTCAAAAAGCGTTTCTGAGTTGAATTTGTATACGGGTAGAGACCCAAGTCCTTGGATTAATCTTAAGTTCATTTCCGCTGGAATGCTGTCATATTTCGCAAGTGTGACTAATCCATACTGTTCATTAAAAATGAATTCAAGAAAGCTCTTGTCGGGATTCTCAATTTCCGTTCGCACGGACTTTTTCCACATTAAGATTTCGTCGCAATAGGTGATTTCAAGGACAGGTGAAAGAAAATTTAAATCAAGGTCACTTCTTGACAGGTTCCTAACCAATGGTTCTAATGTAGGAAGTTCGTAATCTTCACTTTCATAGTCTGGACTCACAAGCGGATCCCAAATCTTAATACTGCTCAGCATGTTGCCATTAAACACAAATGAATAGTTCTTGTCTTGATAAAAGTAAGTTGCCACGGAATCGTCATTGAATTCCATGTTTTCAATATCGTCAGGCTCACCAAACAAGGCAATTGCTTCGGTTGGACTAGCCCCTAAATTCAAACCACCAAAATCTCTGCTAATTCTATTACCCGTAAGTTGTATTGAATTGATTTCATCAGAGCTGTTCATGTAAATGAAACCTACATGTGTCGAACTATCTTCGTTCAAATAGAAAAAGTCTACTCTTGAGCTGTCTTCCAAATAAATGGTACTTGCCGGGTCACCGAGTTCATTTGTTGTGACTGCTCGATATTGACCAAGTCGAAATCCATAGAGTTCTTCCACAATACCAGTTTGGGCATAGCTAAAAAATGAAGTCAATAGTGCAACAAGAAGATTCAGATATTTCATTTTCAATTTGCAGTGATTGCTGGTAACGTAGTGATATAGTGACAAAGGTGACTATATATCCTTTATATCACATATATGTGTCACAAATCTAGCAGTTTTTTTGAGTTCATGATGAGATGACAGAACACTGATGTTTAAATCTCTGTCAAATCAATAAACAGCAAACCCTCCGGCTCTCTGCCTAGTGCTCTGGCTTTGCGCACTTGTTTTTTGGTGCGTTTTTGTATGTAGTTTAAACTCTTATAGGTGTTGTAGTAGCTCTTGAAATTGAGCTTGTCCTGAACCATCCAGTTTTCATAATTGGCCAGCTGGTCTCTGAATTCTGCGTTTTCCAGGTTGGGGCTGTTGGGGCCATCGATTTGGTAGTCTCGTAAGATGGCCAACACATAGATGAGCTTCTGCTGCAAGAGGAAAGTCTGACTTCGCAAGGACCCGTATCTGTTCAGATCATTAAACCCAAAGGCATTGATACCGCCGGCAATAGCTGCCATAATACCGATGTATGGGACCGCCTTTTGTGCAGTGGTTCCTTCTGTAAATACATTGCCAGCGGCTGTGTAAGTGGCGAAAAGCATGGTCATCACAGACAAACCTCTTTTAAGGTTTTTAACGCTTCCCTCTCTTTGTTCAAGGTCAGCGTGCATTTCGTTTAAATGGTTGATAAGCAATATGGCTTCGTCTCTGTAGTTTAGGTAGCTTTGATAAGTGATTTCAGTGTTCTCACGATGATGGACCGTAAGTGTAAAGGCGCGTTGATCGATAGATCCGTCTGGATCTTCGGCCACCATAAGCATATCAAATTTTTTCGGTTTCAATTCAATACCTATAATGTCATAGCTAGGGGTCCAGTTTAGCTCTACGGCGTTGTTTTTGGCTTCCCAGGTCATGCCTTCCGGAGCGCCGATGATATCAAATTTCAAATCAGCAAAGTCATCGTTGGCATCTTGAATAAAGATCGTTCGATGGAAGGGCAGACCTTCATAAACCGCTTCGTTTTGGAGGTTCAGAATTTTTGGTGGCTGATTCATGACGCTCCGCTTGATCAGGAAGGTCTTATTGATGGAGATGGGGCTGTCATTGCCTAACTCACTCACCTCTATGTATACTTCAAGTGGAAATAGCTTTTTTAGCTGCTCTACCTGATAAGGATTTAATTTCCAATAAAATTTACCATTGGTGAGTTTCGGATTGCCTATCGAGGTAGGAATATTCATTTTGTAGACCAGAGAGTCTTGATCTGGGTCTACTACAGATAGATCTACTTCCAGTGCCTCGTTGGCATGAAGTAGGTATTCGTCAAGCACAGGAAATTTAAAATACGGTGATTCATTTTTTCTATTGATGATAAATAGAAAGACGTGCTGTGAGTTTTGACCTTGCGCGTCATGGGCATTGACAGTCAAACTGAAATACTTTTGATCTAAATGGATGTCTAAGGGTGTCCATTTGAAGGTGAGTTGATTGTGGATGATTTCTACCTTTCCATTTCCAATATGAAATTCTCCTGTATTGTCATTGAAAAAGTGATCCAAAGTCACTTTTGAAGAATCTTGAGCAGCATATCCGAGTACAGAAAGTTCTATAGTCTGTCCGGGGTGCAGTTGATAAAAGCCATTGGTCAATTCGTGGTTGGAATGAATGAAAAACTTGGGAGGATCATAGTCGGCGAGCACTTTGATAAAAATGGATTCTATATCAATAAGCTGTGCACTATCTATCAAAAAGAATTCAACCGTGATTTTCGAATCTTCCGAACTTTCGGGAATTACCCATGAAAATATGCCTTCAGTGGAAAGTGTAGCATCTTCTGGTGCATTTTTCATGATGATACTGCCTGATCCGGTTTGCGTTACTTGTACGCTGACTTCGTCTCCCACTTTAGCTTCGACAAATTTTTCACTGATAGCTAATGATGAGTCATCTTGTGCCGAGAGTATCTGAAATAGGAATAGGAATAGGTTGAGAAGTGCTAACTTTTTGGTCATTCTTTCCTGGTGATTGAAACAGTAATATAATTGTACTCTTCTTGGGCTGAGTACAAATATAAGGTTGAAAAAATATTAATGCCAAGTTACTTTACCTTACTCACAAAGTGAGGGTTTAATGTCCCGAAGCTTGCCTCGTTAAGCAATTTTCTTTCTCAATCATGCCTTGTGAGCTTGCTACCACGTCAGTTGACTTGCCAAGGATTTGATCCTGATAGCAATTTATCTAAGTCACCAACTCCATTTTTATCATCTGCTTGTTTCAATTGATCTTCCATATGATCTTCATAAGTGTATCGCTCTTCTTTATAGAACAATCCGAAGGGTCTTGGTAAAGAACCAGGTTCAGCACTGTATTCAAAAAACTGAGTCAGGATAGTAGCCTTTATTCGATCGGTAGGGTCATGAATCCAACATTCTTCTGCTGAGTGTCCATTGCCCAAATCAACAATTTTGGGTTTAAACCCATCCAATGTGATTCCTTTGTTAGCCTCTGGTCCGAATGTCAAAGGTTTTCCTTCTTCCAGCATGAGTACATGATTTTCTTTGAGTGCCTTGTCTGAAAAAGGAGCAAAACAACCATCATTGAACACATTGCAATTCTGATAAATTTCTACAAAGCTGGCACCCTGATGATCGTGTGCTTGCAAGAGCGTCTCGCGCAGGTGTGTCGGGTTGGTATCTATGGAGCGAGCTACGAAAGTGCCTTCTGCACCTAAAGCAAGCATCAATGGGTTGAATGGATAGTCTAAGGAGCCTTGTGGTGTCGAAGCAGAAATTTTTCCGATAGGAGAGGTGGGGGAGTATTGACCTTTGGTCAAGCCATAAATTTCATTGTTGAAGAGGAGGATATTGACGTTGAAGTTTCTTCTCAAAAGATGAATTAAATGATTGCCGCCTATAGACAGCGCATCTCCGTCTCCTGTGATTATCCAAACATCTAGTTTTGGGTTGGCGGCTTTGAGTCCACTGGCAATGGCCGTGGCTCTTCCATGGATGCTGTGCATACCATACGTTTCCATATAATATGGGAATCTGGACGAACAACCAATCCCGGAAATAAAGACGATGTTTTCTTTAGGGACACCAATTTCTGGCAAAATCTTCTTGACTTGATTAAGAATACTGTAATCACCGCATCCAGGACACCATCTCACCTCTTGGTCAGATGCAAAGTCCTTGGCAGTATAATTTTTTGGTTCTGCTATTTTATCCATGGCTCAATTCATTTAAGATGGCTTCCTTGATTTCTTGAACAGTGAATGGCACTCCCTTGATTTTGGTTACGCTCTTTATCGGAAGTAAAAATTTATTTCTAAGCACCATCACGAGTTGACCATTGTTCATCTCGGGCACGATGATTTTTTCAAAATGCCTAAGTATTTCACCCAGATTGGATGGGAGCGGATGGATCATTTGGATGTGTATATGAGCGATGTCATAGCCTTCTTCTTTAAGTGAGATGATAGCAGATTCTATTGCTCCAAATGTAGATCCCCAGCCGATCAATAATAATTTAGATTTTTCACTGCCTTGTGAATAAGCTTGTTTTGGGAAGACGGCTGCGATCTTCTCCACTTTTTCAGCTCTAATCTTGATCATTTGTTCGTGATTGTCAGGGTCGTAACTCACGTGGCCCGTATCGATCTCTTTTTCTAATCCCCCAATTCGGTGCTCCAATCCAGCCACTCCAGGGATCGCCCATTTTCTTACCAGATTTTTATCTCTTTGATATGGAAGAAAGGGCTCTTCTTTGTTTTTCTTATCAATTAATGGAGGCTTGATATTGGGTAAATCACCACTAGTCGGATATTGCCAGGGTTCTGAGCCATTGGCGATGTAGCCGTCAGACAAGAACATCACGGGAGTCATATGCTCTAAGGCAATTTTACAGGCCAAGAAGGTTAATTCAAAGCAATCTTTGGGTGTAGCCGCAGCAAACACTGGAATCGGTGCTTCACCGTTTCTTCCATATAATGCTTGCAGCAAGTCGGCTTGTTCAGTTTTAGTAGGTAGTCCGGTAGAAGGGCCACCTCGCTGCACATTGATGATGACCAATGGCAACTCTAAAATCATAGCCAAGCCCATGGCTTCCCCTTTTAGCGCAATACCAGGACCCGAAGAAGCGGTACAGCCCAGTTGGCCAGCAAAGGATGCTCCTATGGCTGAACAAATGGCGGCTATTTCATCTTCTGCTTGGTAGGTTTTGACGCCATAATTTTTGTATCTCGATAATTGATGCAAAATGTTGGACGCAGGAGTGATGGGATAGCTACCATAAAATAATCCCAGTCCGGATTTTTTGGAAGCAGCTACTAGCGCAAGAGCTACCGCCTGATTGCCATTCACATTTCTATAATTTCCTTTTGGTAATTTGGCGGGTTTTATGTTGAATCGTGAAGTAAAGGTTTCGCTTGTATCTGCAAAATTAAAACCTGCTTTTAATACTTTAATATTGGCTTCAGCTAATTCCGGTTTGGAATTAAATTTTTCATTCAAAAAACTAATCGTGTACTTCAGGTCTTGATTGAACATCCAATAGACAAAACCTAACACAAACATGTTTTTACAGCGGTCAATCTCTTTTCGATCCATTCCAGAATCAACTAGCGCATCTTGTGTCATTTTGGTCACATCGAACTCATGCACATCATAATTATCCAACGAATGGTTATCTAAGGGATTTGTGCCGTCAGCATATTTGGCCAGTGCGAGATTTTTCTTATCAAAGCCAGATGTGTTGGCGATGATCACACCTCCTTTTTTAAGTTGATTTAGATTAGTTTTTAGCGCTGCCGCGTTCATGGCTACGAGGACGTCGTATTGATCTCCAGGCGTAAAGACCTTTACACTACCTAGTTTCAGCTGGAATCCAGATACGCCAAAAAGGGTGCCTTTGGGCGCTCTGATCTCTGCTGGAAAATTCGGAAAGGTGCTAATGTCATTTCCAAAAATCTCAACAGTTTCTGAAAATTGGCCGCCTGTGAGTTGCATGCCGTCGCCAGAATCTCCTGCAAAAAAGATCACAGCTTCGTTTGGGGATGTTGCTTTCATAATGCAAAAGCATTTGGTGGTATTAAAAGTTACGAAATTTTGAAGGGAAAAGTCGCCTGAATTGGGATATTTAGCAAAATGCACTCAATTCAGACAACGCACTTTCTGTGAATTTGAAAAAGGGCTGATTTTTTGATAAATTAGGTATATGAATATAAACTATAAAATTTGTGTTTTTGTGCTTGCTGGTATGCTATCGGTAGGTACAGTTTCGGCTCAGTCTAGTCTGACCCAGTTACCGTTTGGGATTGTTATTGGTCAAACCACTAACGAAGAGATTGAAAACCGAGGGACGTGTATCAAGCAGGTAGAAGAAAGAGACGGCGGTGTGCGATGTGAAAAGTATGATATTGCGGGTAATTTCACTGTGATGTCGAGTCAGAATGAGGTGGTAAACAAAGTGTCTTTCGATGGAACAATAGGCAATCAATTGCCAAGACTTTGGCAGGAATTAGGACTGGAATTTGGTGGACAGAATAATCCTGGTACGTTAGAAATCGACTTTAGAAATATTATAAAAGCTAATGGTGCGACCTATATCAACACGTCGATTATTTATAAGGAAAAGGAGGAAGATGGAATCTTATTCAAATTTGAGATTAAAGATCTAAAATACGAAGCTGCCGTCATTACTAATAGTGCTACTACCAACAGGCTTGGGTTGAAAAATATTACAATTACAGAGTCGTACTAGCTCTCAATTAAATGTCATTAGGTATTCATCCAACGCCAAAAACGTTGTAGCATGTTGCCAGCCGGTTGTGGTTGCTGCCGTTGTTTTTTCTTTGCAGTTACTTTTTTAGGCTTCTTTTTAGGTGGGGTTGGAGTTCCAGGTTTTACTATTTTTTTATAGTGTTGGGACTTCGCTTTTTTCTTTCTTTTTTCTTCTTGTTCTCTCCGCTTTTTCTCCTCCCACTCTTTTTTCTTTCTAGCGGCTTCCAACGGATTGTAATCTTTATTGAATTTTTTGCCTTTGTAGTTTTTAGGCTTGCGTTTACGGTCTCGCTTGGGTCCAGTTGTGGTTATGATTTCATCTGGATCGTAGGGCTTCTTTTCTTCCTTTTTTTCTTCGTCTTTAGGCTCGGTTTCAAGTTTTGGTTCTGGTAAATCTATTTTTCCTTTTACGGTCAGTCCTTGAAGTTTAACCTTCGCAGGTTTAATGACTTCTATGCTTTTATCATAGGCCAATTTTTCTACATAAGATTCAATATCAGGGTCGAGATCATCAGGAATCTGAGGAATATATTCTTCCTCTTCTTTGACCTCTTCCTTTTCTTCTATTTCTATTGATTCAGAAACTTCATCCTCAATCTCATCATCTTTTTGCTCTTGCTCTGTCGTATCAGTTGCTTCTTCTAATTCATGAGGCAATGCGATTTCTGCGAATGATTCTGAGATTTTAGGTTCACTAGACTCTTCATCAGCAGATTTTATTTCATCTTCTTCTTTCTCTTCAGTGGTATCTTCTGGACTGGTTTTTTCCTGAGCTACTGGAACTTCTGGAACATCTAATTCGGGCTCTGGCGTTTCTTCTACAATTATTTCTTCTACTTCGACTTTCTCCTCAACAGGCTCTTCTTCTGGAGCTTCAGGTTCTAATGTCGCCTCGTAATGATCGAGTACCAGTTGGAGTTGATCTTCGGTGAGTTTAGTATTTGTACCACTGGTTAGGCTTATATTTTGTGACTCCAAAAAAGCAGTCAGCTTGGATGGGGTAATGCTTATTTTTCTTGCTAATGTTCCTAGCCTCATTGTCAAATCATGCTTAATAATCCACAAATATAAATTTTGTGAGATATTCTCTTATACGAATTCACTTAAACCGTATTTTTTTCTAGAACATACGCTTCAAAACTCTTTCATGTTCATATCTTAACGCTCAATTTTTCAAATAAAAAAATAAAATGATTAGAGTTAAAAAATTCGGTGTTTTGCAAACTGCCAAAGTCGTGGCGATTATTTATATGATTGTCTCATTGGTTGTCCTTTTGCCTTTCATTATGCTTGGATCGTTGCTTACAGAGGAATTTTTTCCTGAATTTGCAGATTTTGGTGGAGCAGCTTTATTGATGCTTCCTTTAGTTTACGGTTTCATAGGCTTCATATTCACTGCCATCGGATGTGTGGTTTACAACCTGATCGCCAGTTTTACTGGTGGTATTGAGATCGAAATGGAAACGGCTGAGAGATAACTCTATTGAAATCTAATCATTCTGGTAAATGAGGATTGATATTCTTTTGGCGTTTGGTTCAATATCCTTTTGAAGGTGCGAATAAAATAAGATAGATTATTGAATCCACATGATAGATAGACTTCTTTGATTTGGGTTTTAGGCTGTTTCAAAAGTTGAGTGGCCTTTCTAATTCGTTCTTCATTGATAAACTGTATAGGAGATACGCCCAATTCCGATCTGAAGACTCGATGAAAACTGGATTCGCTCATGCATGCCACCTGGCAAAGGTCTGATACAGTCAATGGTAGATGTAGGCTATTTTTGATGAAATCTATTGTGGCTGCCAGTCGGTGATTGCGCGAAAACTGACGGCTATTCTCTGCCAATGCTCGTCTGTTTTCTTTTTGTAAGACCCTGATGACCAATTCTCTGATCATCATATCAACGAAATAATCCTTAGAAGTATGGTTTTCAGCAAATAAAAAGATCAAGCGTTGGATAATTTGGGATACAGCTGGATCATTGGTGAATGCAAAATTGTCCGTGCTCATCTGCCATTCACGATCGTCAAGCCGCAACGAATGTTCATTTATATTTTCAATGATCCGACTGATTTTTTCAGGTGAAATGGTCATGGCCAGGCACTTAGTCGGATTATTTGTGGCTGCTTCTGGGAAGTCAATTTTCATAATTTCATTGGCGGGCATGATGATTGACTCTCCTGGCAAGAAGTTAAATGGTGTTTGTTCTCTCAAGTGCATTATTTTTTTACCCTCAATCATACTGGCAAAAACCGGCTGGTGAAATTGCAATACCACCTCTTCTGCAAAATGGTGAGTTTCATACACGTTCATTTCAGCATTTTCCAAGGTATAAGTTGTACGGTTTTCTACCAAATGCTCCAGTCGCCTGGTTTCATAAAATCCATTAGATAACTGCATATTCACTTTGGGTTTCTGTGGACTAGTCATTCAAATTACACAAAAAATGAGTGCTAATCAATTTCAATAACAGATTGAGCGGATTGTTCAAGTGAATGACTGAATTGTTCAATTCTTCGACCAAATCAATACATAGATTTGGTAAGCGCTTGATTAGAAGGCAATTCTTTCAAGCGTAATCAGATACGAAAAATTTTAACTATTTAAACGAATTGAGCAATGAGTGAAACAGTAACTACTTCGCAATCGGTCGTTGAAAAACCGAAATTCAAAGACCAGTATGAAAACTTTATAGGTGGCAAATGGGTGGCACCTGTCAAAGGTCAGTATTTTGAGAATATCTCTCCTGTAGATGGTAATAGCTTTACAAAAGTGGCTAGATCCTCAGAAGAAGATGTCAATTTAGCTATAGATGCCGCATGGGAGGCAGCCAAAACATGGAACTACACTTCAGTCACAGAACGTAGTAATATTCTATTAAAAATTGCTGATAGGATGGAGGAAAATCTTGAGGTGCTCGCAAGATCCGAAACTTGGGATAATGGCAAAGCACTTCGCGAAACTCGGGTAGCTGATCTTCCATTGGCCATCGATCATTTTAGATATTTCGCTGGAGTGATTAGAGCAGAAGAAGGAACGGCTTCAGAATTGGATTCAAATACTTTGTCCATGAACATATTGGAACCTTTAGGTGTAGTGGGTCAAATTATTCCCTGGAACTTCCCAATCCTAATGGCAACTTGGAAAGTAGCTCCTGCTTTAGCTGCAGGTAACTGTGTGGTACTGAAACCCGCAGAACAAACACCAGTTGGTATTTTGATCCTGTTAGAATTAATAGAAGATATTTTACCAGCAGGAGTCCTCAATGTGGTCAATGGATTTGGAGTGGAGGCTGGCAAGCCTTTGGCTTCCAGCCCAAGAATCGACAAGATAGCCTTTACTGGAGAAACCACGACAGGTCAACTAATTATGCAATATGCCTCAAAAAATATTATACCTGTGACATTAGAATTGGGTGGAAAATCGCCAAATGTATTCTTTGAAAGTATCATGGAAGCAGACGATGAGTATTTTGATAAGTGTTTGGAAGGAGCTGTCATGTTCGCTCTTAACCAAGGTGAAGTATGTACCTGTCCATCAAGAATGCTTGTTCAGGAAAGTATATATGATCAGTTTATTGAAAGAGTAGTAGAGCGGGCAAAAGCGATCAAACTAGGGCATCCATTAGACCCCAGTACGATGATGGGCGCCCAAGCTTCGAATGATCAGTATGAGAAAATTCTAAGCTACATCGAACTCGGAAAAGAGGAAGGATGTGAAGTGTTAACAGGAGGAAAGGCTGCTTACAATGAAGGGCTTGAAGGTGGTTATTATGTAGAACCTACGATCTTCAAAGGAGACAATAAGATGCGGGTATTCCAGGAAGAAATTTTTGGCCCCGTACTTTGTGTAACCACCTTCAAAGATGAAGCTGAGGCTTTAGAAATTGCCAATGATACACTTTATGGTTTGGGTGCAGGTGTATGGACCAGGGATACGCATCAGGCCTATCAAATTTCTAGAGGAATCAAAGCTGGACGTGTTTGGGTGAATTGTTATCACGCCTATCCGGCTCACGCTCCATTTGGGGGATACAAGAAATCTGGTATCGGTAGAGAAACACATAAAATGATGCTGTCTCATTACAGGCAGACCAAAAACATGCTGATTTCTTATGATAAAAATGCCTTAGGATTTTTCTAGGTCGTGGTCGAAAGGATTTTAATATCTGAAAAGGCAAAAGCTGTTGTCGATACTATTCGACAACAGCATTCCTCTTTGATTTTTCATCAGAGTGGTGGGTGTTGTGATGGTTCGTCCCCCATGTGCTTTGAAGAAGGTGAGCTGATGCTTGATGATTCGGATGTATGGCTTGGGACAGTCCATGGGTGCAAATGCTACATGTCCAGAGACCAATTTGAATATTGGAAGCATACCCAAATCACAATTGACGTTGTGCAAGGGAGGGGAGCTAGTTTTTCATTGGAAATCCCGCTCGGAGTTCGTTTCTTGATTCGATCTCGACTTTTTACTGAAGAAGAGATGATTCGATTGGATCCAATACTTTAATACTCAATTAAAACAGCTATTGCCAAAAAGACAGCTGAGATGGCCATCAACCAGCCAAATAATGGTAGGATGAACCTTAGCCAATCCTTGTAAGGAATGCCTGCTATGCCAAGCATCGCCATGAGTATGCCAGACGTTGGGATGATCGAATTGGCAAAACCATCTCCGCAGGTAAAAGCAAAAATGGCGGTGTTTCTGGTGATACCAAGCAAATCTGCCAAAGGAACCATAATAGGGATGGTGGTAGCTGCCTGACCAGATCCTGACGGAATGAAGAAGTTCAGGATCGTTTGGAAAACGAGCATGCCTTCTGCTGCCACTATCTTAGGAAGATATTGCAGGGTGCTGGATGTATAATAGATCACGGAATCCATGATTTGGCCTTCTACTAGTGCCACCTGAATGCCTTTGGCAAATCCAATGACCAATGCACCAACCAGCATTTCTTCCATGCCTAGTATAAAAGCTTTGGTGGCTTCATTGAGAGAAAGCTTGCCAATGATAGCGGCAACCATTCCGATGAGTAAAAATCCGGCACCCATTTCTGCCATCCACCAGCCTTGGGTTTGAACCGCCCAAAGGATACTGATAAACAATACCGCACTTACAATTACTATCTGGATATGCTTTCTGGTCAGATCAAATTGAGCTAGTGTGTCTTCCTCCTTGTATACATTATCTGCGGCGAGATAGGAGTTTGAAAAGTCTTGTTTTAATTTTTTACCATACCTCAACATATACATGATAGCTGCGATGAGAATGACGATATAAAAGATCAATCGGAATCCCATGCCACTACCGAGTGGAACTTCAGCAATGCCTTGTGCAATTTGAACATTGAAAGGGTTTGTAGTGGCGGAAGCAAACCCGATTTCTGCAGACACAAATACCAAAGCGAGTCCATACAATTTGTCGTAGCCTAACTTATGCGATACATACAAGAAGACAGGAACAAGTGGAATGAATTCTTCGCCCATACCTAAAGTAGAACCTGCTGCCGAAATACAGAGCATCAAAACAACAGTAAGTGCAGTACCTGAGTTACTAAATTTATTGATCAACGCTTGGATGACTGCTGTGATAGTACCCGTTCGTTTGATCATGCCGAAGGCGCCTCCAATTAGAAAAACGAAAAAGATGATGTCAGCACTTTCTTCTAATCCTTTTGGAATGGCTTTGAGAAACCCGAAAATGCTCACAGGCGTTGCTTTTCCTTCAACTTCATCACCTACAAAAATGCCTTTGATTGAGTAGTGTTTGGGGATTTCTTCGAAAGAGTCGGGCACCACTACCGTTCTAGTCATTTGACCCACTTGAATTTCTTTCCTTTGGTAAGAGCCTGATGGAATAATGTAACTAAAAACACTCGCTACCAAAATGATGATGGTCAATAAAGCAAAGACATGAGGGATTTTGATCGAATTGAGCATGATATGGGTTTAATGAATCGCCAAATTAAAAGGAATCAATGACAAGATGAAATCAATTGGCTTTCATGCTATTTTCCTAATACTTCAACTCTTCGTTGTGCCGACACTTCCACTTTATGTTTTTTGAGGTGTTCGATGATTCGTATGTTCACTTCATTTTTAGTAGCTAATATCTCCTTAGATACCCAATAGAGGATATAAAACTGATAGGATTGGTCAATGACACTCTCAAAATAAGCCTTACATGGCGGTTGATTCATGACTCCTTCCACGTCGTTGATGGCCTCTTCCATCCAGGAGATGACTTTTTCGGGGTTTACTTTGGTGGAGGTTTGGATGACTAGTTTTATTCTTCTTCGTTTATTCGAAAGGGTCCAATTGATTACATTATTGGATATTAAAGAAGAATTGGGGACAATCAATTCTGCTCCATCATATTGACGAATTTTACTGGCACGAATGCCTATCGCTGTTACTTCTCCTTCAATAGCGTCGACCGTTACAATGTCACCAATCGTAATCGGTCTTTCAAAAACGAGAATCAATCCTGAGATAAAGTTTCCTACAATGTTTTGAAGGCCAAAGCCGATGCCTACTCCTAATGCGCCTGCTAATAGCCCCAGATTGGCAAGGTCGAATCCCAAGCTACTTAATGCCATAAAAAAGCCTAGAAACATGATGGCATAATTAGTAATAGATCCAACTGCCATGGAGACCCCTCTTGGGAGATCGATACGATCTAGAAACTCTATTTGCAATAAGATTTTAGTGAAATTGGCAATAAGCCACGAGGCGAATAGAATAATACCAAAGCTGATCACTCCACCTACAGATATACCTATACTCCCAACAGTAACTCCCCAATTCCAAATCTCTTCATACGCTTCTAAAATGGGTTGCCAGAGTAGGGTGGTTTTGGTTGTGTAATAAAACCAAATGATCAAATAGAAGATTTTTAGACTTACCTTAATCGTTCGGAAGGTCTGATCCTTGTACAGTGCGAATACCTTGGATTTTTGGGCTGTGTTCGTGTTTAGGGCAAGGAGGACCAGTGTTTTGAGACTAACATACAAGGAACCTAGAAGCAGTGCCAGAATTGTGGAAGTTAGAATCCCATCGGTGATCAGCTGAGAGATGTATATGTAGCCAATTGCATTTGCAAGAATGGAAAAAACCATCCCTACTAAAAATAGGGGAGAAACAAAGAAGAGCACTCTATACCAAATATCTTTAGCCACGCCCTTTTTTTCTTCATGGCTTATATTTCTCAAAAGCCAGAAAAAGTAATAAGCCATAGCCGCAGATATGATGAGCATCAAAAGCCTATTGGTGTAATCTGAAAGAATTAAAATGCGGCTGGTGTCTATTAAAATGAACATACCGGCTAGGAAAAAGATACTCCATCTTAGTTTTTTAATAATGATGGCAGATGTCACCGATAAAAAGGGAATCAAGAAAAACAGACCCAAACCTATTTCAAGGTATAGCGGTCGGTTGGGCAACAGCGTCAAACTGGCCATTAAGGTAAAAAGCACAGCTGCACCAATGGGCCTGTGAAGCACTTTTTCTCCTAGTGGCAGTTCTGCAAGATCTTTCTCTTTTAGTTCAGATAGTTTACCTCGCATCCAGAATATCATGCTAATAAAAACTGAAAAAATGACAAGCATAATGAGCAAACTCGAGACCCTTAGATTGATGTATCCCATGGTCTCCTCGATGGCCATTGGAATCCAAAGTTTGTTATTAGCCAGTGTGTTTTGGTAAGTTGCACTATCTAAATCCGAATGCCATATTGGAGATTGACGCATCGATAGCAAGGTGCTAAACTGCGTTTTTAGTGCCTGATCTAATTCTTGCGCATAATTGTTAGCTTCCAGTTTGACGTCAAGGATTTGATTCTGCACATTGATGGCCTGTACCAGGCTGTCACTCATTGTGTTTTTGAGTTTTTTAATTTGATCTACCGAAAAGAATATTCTGTCGAATAGTTCATCTGGAATTTCTTCTTTGTTGGCATAGGCTTTTCTGGTGCTTTCCCACAATGCTTCTTGTTTGCGTAGTTCTTTAAATATTTCATCTATTCGGGCGGTATGTCCTTTGATTACAACCTCGGGGACACTCGCTCTTGAGATCAATCGATCCCATTTTTTCACAAAACTTTCTACATATCTATAGGGGAGGTTTTCCTGCATGATATGATCAGTAATAGCGGTTATGTTGTCCAGTTCCTTTTTAAGTGTATCTGTTTGCTGTTTTACCTGAGATATAATGGGCTTTTCTATGACAGGCTTGTATTCGCTCTCTATCAGCTTAACCAGTAGCTCTGCCTGAGAGGATACTTCAGGAATAGCGATGGGTGCTATTTTTTCTTTTTCTTCATCTTTGGCGGAGTCTTCCTGCGATCTTCCGAACTGAGGTGCAAGAATGAATAAAATGAGAAGAAACTTGAAAATTTTCATAGGTGTATAGAATAGGTACTAAAGATATGGGAATGAGCAATAAATCACAACGGAAGCTCGAAAATGGATAATCTACTTGAAGATACTTATCTTTCGTATATGAAGATTGAACAGTTTGACAGAGATAGTAAGGGCTTCTTTAAAGCCTTAGAAATGGACAAAGAAGCCGGGCGAATGACTTATTCCTGGGCAGGTGAGGATAGAATTATCATCGATCATACCGAGGTCAACCCCGAGTTTAAGGGGAAAGGCGTAGGCAAGCAATTAGTGTTGGCTGCGGTTGACTTTGCTCGGCAAAAGAAAATCAGCATCATTCCGCTTTGCACCTTTGCTAAAAGTGTTTTTGAGAGGAATGAAGAATTAAGAGACGTTCTTTAAATTTATATTAAAACGACCGTCCCTTAATTCTTTCGATTGACCCGCTATTCGTGTCTAAGGTTTCCTGCAGGATTGGCATGAGCCACTTTTGAAGTTTGCCAATAGATAGTCGCAAAGCCCACCAAGAACAAAAACACCATACTCAAAAGCACTTCGAGGATACCAAGACCATTACCATAAGGCAGAACGAAATATAAGAAGAGCTTTTCATAGAAAAGATAGGAAAATGGAACTGCGATCGCTGAGGAAATCAGAATCAGTTTAATGAAGTCTTTGGTTAGTAGATAGTACAAGCTTTTGCTGCTTGCTCCCATGATCTTTCGAATGGCTATTTCTTTGGTTCTGTTTTCAGTGGTATAGGAGACCATGCCCAGTAAGCCCAAACATGAAATACTGATTGCAAATGTGCTCAGAAAAGTAAAAAACTTAATTTGAACGGTTAAAAAATAATAGGCTCGTTCGATTTCATCATCCAGGAATGAAGATTCGAACTTTGCTTTTTGATCGATGCCAATCCAGATTTCGTCTAACTCTTCAATGGTGCTCTTGATGTCCGAAGAATTTAACGCCAGTAGAGCATAGTTGCTTTCATCCAAAGAATGTCTAAGCACTAAAGGATGAATCATTTGATCTAAAGGTTCGAAGTTGAAATCCTCTAAAATCCCTACAATTTTGCAATTAGAGCCGTCTTCTAGGGTGAAGGTCAGCGAATCTTGTTCGAAGTTGAAAACAGCAGCGGATTTCATAAATGTTTCATTGACGACAACCAGTTCTTCGTTTTTGGTAGATCTATTGAGGTTATTGCTATTTCCCCAAAGCAGTTTCATATCTAGATTTTCAATGAAATTATCCCCAATAAAAATTTGTTTCACATCAATCGTGTCTTGCCCATTTGGTGTTACGCCAGCCATGGTTGGCAAAGGAACACCGGGTAAGTTGGAGGCGGTGGTAATGGATTTCACATCTGGGTGACTACTGAGTTCATTGATCGCAAGCTGTTTGTCCATGTCATGAAATTCAACAGCAAGTGTATGGTCTGATTCGAATCCATGGTTAGTATTTAGTACATAGACGTATTCTTTAGTGAGCGCACCGACTCCTATAATGAATACAAGGGACATAAAAAATTGGAATACAAATAGACCTTTTTTGATATGAGATATGCTCGCGGTTTGGTTCAGTGATCCTCCTTTAAGTGTGTAAATTGGATTTAACCTAGAAAAATACGCAGCAGGGAACAAACCGGCAAGAATCCCAATGATCAAAGCAAAGAGGATAAAGGTGCCAATGAGCGTAAAGCCAATAGAAGTATCCATCACCGCTGAGGCCCTTAATAGGTCGAGAAACTCTCTCTGAAGGTGAATAAAAATGAAGAAGGAGGCCAGAAGAGAGATCACAGAAAGCACTATGGTTTCTATGATAAACTGCGCCCTGATCTGTCTTTTTTCTGCCCCTACTACCTTACGAATACCTATTTCTTTACCTCTTTTGAGCGCTCTGGCAATAGAGAGATTAGTATAATTGAAAACTGCTGGGAGCAGAATAAGTAGCCCGATGGACATGAAAAAACTTAATGTTGCCTTATCCCAGCTGATACCTAGTTCATTGCTGGCATTCCAACGTGGCACAACATCAGGTAGAACTACCGACTCGAATTTGATCGTATGATCTGGTTGGAATTCTGACGCAATTTCAGAGGTCTGTGTCAAAGATTCAGTCAAGGTATTTTGAGTGGTTTCGGGCTTCAGGAGCACATAGACATAGTTGTCACGGAAGGTCCCCCAATCACTTTTAAGGTCTTTGGTTGTTTCAAACTCAGCGAACGTTTGATAGGAAGCAAGTACATCGAAGAGTAAATGGGTTTGCTTAGGGTCTTCCATGACGCCTGTCACTATGAACGACCCCATTTCAGTTTCTGCTTCCTGACCAATCGGGTCAATGTCTCTGTAGAGTTTCTCAGCCACTGTTTTTGTGAGGACGATACTGAAGGGTTTGGCTAAGGCAGTTTGCGGGTTTCCGCTGATCATTTGAAAGCTAAACACATCGAAAAATGCTTCATTGGAGAAGTACCCATGAAAATTCATTTTGCTGCCTTGATGCGTGATTTCAGGATTGAATCCATTTTTAATTTTAAGTACCCTTTCGATAAAGGGGTATTCTTCTTTGAGGTGATCGCCTACTGCGTAAAAGGTGGAAGCAAAAGTTTTGGTATTTTCCCCATCGTCGATGAATGTATTTATCTGATAGATACGATCCTTTTTTGCTTGCAAATCATCCGATTTGTAAACCGCAACAGTGATAGAAAGAACCAGTAAACTGATGGACATGCCTAGTGCTAGCCCAATAATATTGATTGTAGTAAAAAATTTGTGTTTTGAAAAATTGCGAAGAGCAATTTTAAAGTAGTTGTTAAACATGGCTATTGAGTTTGAGTTATAATAATTCGAGTAAGAAGCGGACCTTTTACGCTTCCGTAATGCATAAGAAAAGGCAAGTGATAAGGCTTGTATGAAGTAATTGAGTTGAGCCCTAGTTTTTCCTTTTTCTTCCAGTTTATACTGGAAGTATTCATCAAGATCTCCTACAAGATCTTCTGTATTAGCTTTATTTGACCACCATTGAAGACATTTCTTAATCCAGCGGGGTGGCTGCTGATGAGAATCGTACTTCATATAGATAGATTGATATTGGCATTCTCCCAAAGTTCATCTCGCAGAGATTTCATCTCTGTCAAACTACTTTTGGCAGTACTGGTGAGTTCGAAGTATCTTTTTCTTCTACCACCTCTTTCGCTAGTGGGTTCGCCGAGATATGAAGTGATATATCCTTTCTCTTCTAGTCTGGTGAGTGTGGAGTGCATGCCACCAAGGCTGAGATTTCTATTGGTTCGAGCGTTGATATCTTTTAGAACAGCCATGCCATAAGCTTCATCACCAAGATTGGCGATGGTGAGTAGTACCAGTTCTTCGAATTCTCCCAAGTATCCTTTCATATCTTTCTATTTTTGAGATATTATGTACGGCAATGATAACATATATGTTTCTATTTTTGAGATAAAATTGAAATATTTATAAAATCAGACTATAATTTGAAGTAATAGGAAGGTGAAAAGTTTACACTAGCTATCGATAGGGTAGAAGTCGATAGGTGAGGCAACTAGATTTTTTCTATGAGTTGATTCCCGTATGACATGATTTAAAGCTTACAAAAACGTTCGCTCATTTATATCTATAAACCTCATGAAGGCCAAAGTCTAGCAACTCAATCGGTTGCTCATGTTGCGCGCTTAGCGCTAAGGCCAATTTTTTTGAGGGTTCATTGGCGTTGTCGATATAACTCACCAATGTATCTAATTTCAGCGTTTCCAGTGCATATTTTTTGACAGCGAGCCCAGCTTCTATGCCGTAGCCTTTGCCCTGGGCATTAGGTAACAACCAATAGCCAAGTTCTGGTTCTGGCCAAGGAGTTGAATTCCACAAGCCGACAGTTCCGATTAAATTACTGGTGTCTTTAGTTTCTAAAGCAAGATAAGAATAGCCATTTAGTGCGTAATGACCTATATAAGTAGAGAGCAACCTCCAGGATTCTTCTTCGGTTTTGGTACCGCCTACATATCGTGCATTGTCAGATTCTGAAAAGAATTCAGCTAGGGCTGGGTAGTCTGAGTTTTGCCATTGTCTAAATATCAGCCGTTCCGTTTCTAATCCTATCATCCATTGGTTCGGTTAGGAGTGAAAATAGGAAGTCAAACGAGGGATTTGGCGGTAAGTTTCAAAGCCACTTAATTCCTTATATTGGAATTAAGCTACCTTGTTTTTCTTAGCTTCTTTCTCCGCTTGTTTAGCGGCCAACTTAGCAGCTTTAGCTTCTTCTGCTGCTTTTTTTGCCGCTGCTTTGGCTTCTTCTTTGGCTTTTTTAGCCGCCAGTTTAGCGTCTATTTTAGCCTGCTTCTCGGCCTTTTTTCTGGCGATTTCAGCTTCTTTTTTCGCTCGTTTCTCAGCCAGAATGGCCTGCCTTTTTTGCTCTTCTTTTACTTCTTCAGCAAGTTTCAAAGTTCTGTAGAGTTCGATTTGATTTTCCTTAGAAATTCTAGCGATCAATTCTTTTGGTTCAGATTGAAAAAGACCGCTGAAGAAATTACCGATTGATTTAAACATACTATTTGATTTATTTGACAGGTATTAGAACTCGCAAGTATATATCCTACAGCTCAAGAAACGAAGACCACACTGAATTATTTTGCTTTTAAATTGGATTAAAGGGGTAAACTGATTTACTGGGTATTGTAGCTGGAGGTCACGCTGAGCTAAAACAAGGATGTCTTCAGCTACTAGAAGTAGTTCATTTTCATTGTCGGTGGATAGTGCGCAACTGGTTTAGTTCATTTTAAATTTCTCCCTGTACTCAGTTGGACTTATACCTTCTTTTCTTTTGAATAGTCTTGAAAAATAGGGTGGGTATTCAAAGCCTAATTCGTAGGCTACTTCTGCTATGGTTTTGTTCGGGTTCAACAAAATATTCTTGGCTTCGTCTATCAGGTAAAGCTGCAAGTGCTCAGTAGATGTTTTTCCTGTTTCTTTTTTAAGTGTATCACTCAAGTAGCGCTGCGATACAGAAAGTTGCTCCGCAATTTGCTCGATGCTTGGAATTCCGTGGTCTAGCAAATACCCGGAATCAAAATAAGCCTCCAACTGCTCATTGAACTGTTCCAGTAAATCATTCGACAATGCTTTGCGGTTGATAAATTGCCTTTCATAAAAGCGGTTGGCATATTTGAAAAGTGTGCTCAATTGTGAAATGATAATATCCTTGCTAAACTCATCTTGATTGTTTTGGTATTCCACCTCAATACTTTCTACAATGGCTTCAATCTGCTTTTCTTCTTTGGGGGAAAGGTGCAGTGCCTCGTTGGCGGAGTATGAAAAGAAACCATACTTCTTGACCTGATGCGCCAATTCGGTTCCTTTAATAAAGTCTTCATGAAAGTTTATTGAAAAGCCTTTTTGGTCAAACACTACGCTGCTATCCCACTGCAGCACCTGCCTTGGAGCGATAAAAAAAAGTGCACCATTGGTGAAATCGTATTGGGTTCGTCCGTAGTTCAATTCACCTTTTACGATTTTCTTCAAGCTAATGGTATAACAATCGTTGGTGATGGGAGGAGAGCTTTCTTTGGGGCATGGTAAAAAACCTTCGCCTATCGCAGAAAACACACTCAACATAGGATGCTCAGGCCGAGGTAGCTCCAGGTAATCTAAATAAGCCGATAGTGTTTTGAAATGCCGCATCTTATTTTTTGAGTTCTTTTTCAGCTTGTTGCAATTGTTTGTTGTAATCGGCTATACGGGCGTGAGCGGTACCGTCAACCAGCAAAATCACAACCAACATGGCGATGGTGGTAATCATGCTGGCTCGCCAAAGGGGTGTGTTGACAAAGAAAAGAATGAGCGCACAGGCCGCGATAATTAACGGAATGGCGGTAAACACAATGGTATTATATTCCTTTAAAGTTGCTTCGGCACGTTCTCGTTCGGATGCTACAAAAGCCGAAGCATCTATGCTGTGCGCGGTTTCGAATTGCGTAATTCTTGTCTTATTGGTAAAAAATAATCCAACCCCTATAATGGTTAGTAAGAGGCCAGCCACCAAGGTGGGAATGATGTAAGCTTTAGCCATATCAGTTTTTCCCAATTGCCAAAACCCTAAGCTTGCCGCCATAAATACGACTCCGAAAAGGATGAAAAATGGAGTTGAAAAAAGTTCGGCCTTAGCCCAATCGATTGATGCTTTTAAAATATCCATGTTTTTGTGTTTAAGAATAGTCAATTTAAATATTCCACTTTACACCCGTCTCTTTTTCAGAGAGATCCCATAATCTTTTGGCTGTCACTTTATCCTTGGCGTGTGGTTCTATATGATGCGCTCCAACTGGGCCTATCCAATTACCACGTCCTGTAGGACCATAAAAATCACTTTGGTCAAGGTTTGGTTCTGTCGCACACATCAACATTGGATAAGCACCTTTTTCAGCCGATTGTACTAATGGTGATAATTTCATTAGTTGCCAGACCAATCGAGTCATTAAGCTACCGCTAGTTTTAATCAATGAAGTATTGGAAGCACCTGGATGACAAGCATAGGCTTTAACCGCTGTTTTTCCCGCTTTTTCTAATCTATCCTGCAATTCATAAATGGCCATGATCTGAGCAAGTTTACTCTGGCTGTAGGCATCGTTGGCCGTGTAATCTTTGTTCCAATTTAAATCGTCAAACTTGATGGTTTTGATCCCCATGTCATAACCCATGCTACCAACGGTTACGATTCGTCCATCAGATTTTACGATCAATTGAAATAGTAAAGCTTGCAATGTGAAATGTCCAAAGTAATTGACGCCCATTTGACTTTCCCAGCCATCCGCTGTTATTTTTTGAGTAGGTACTTGTGCTATGGCGCCATTACATATCAAGGCATCAATTCGCGTTACCTTCTCCAAAACTTTTGCTGCTGCTTTTTTCACAGAAGCTTGTTCAGACAAGTCCATTTTGATATTGGTTACATCTATGCCATTGCCAAGCTTTTCTTTCAGAGATGCGATCGTATTTTCGGCTTTTTGAGGGTTGCGATTCAGCATCACCACTTTTGCACCCTTGGATAGTAGAATGCGTGCCGCTTCGAAACCTGTACCGCTGGTGGTGCCAGTTATAACAAAGGTTTTCCCGCTTAAGTCTTTTATTCTGTCGGGTGTCCACCCTTGATTCCCAAATTGATTTTTAGTACTCATCTTTTTTTGTTTTTCTTGATACAAAGATAAATACAGTGTCAGGCTGCTGGTTATACGCAATTTCGAAAGGTGTATACTTTTTGGTTTTTAATGATACTCAACTGTTCGGCTATGAGCAATTGCGTAGGTAGGCACTTAACTTAAATCAGATATTTACTGAATTTGTTTTCAGTGAGTAGTTTCTGTCTAATGTTTCTAACGAATTTTATCATTGTCAGCTGTTGCGTATGACGAGTGCTCTTACAGTTTCATAGTAGGGTGGTTATACTGATGTCACGATTAAATTAAACTGCGTTTTAATGAGTTTTAGATATTGTTAGCGATTGTCGGCTTCTTTTCTAAAGTTACGCTAAATAGTTCTTCTTTCTTATTTCTTCCTTTCAGTTCTATCTCTCCTTTAGAGCTATATTGATAGTTAGATTGAGGTAATAATTCTTTTATTGCACCTGAGATCAGCAAGTCAGATTTTAATTCCTTACAAAGACTTTGGATTCTAGCGGTCGTATTTAAAACATCCCCCGTAAAAACGATTTCCTTTTTTAAGGCTCCAATTTCTCCAATCGTGACTTCACCGAAATGAATCCCTGCTTTGAAATCAATTTCAAAGCCAAATTCATGAAATAAAACTTCTTTTTGTTCATTGAGATGATCGCGTATGTCAAAGAAGCATTTGATGCAGTTTGCCTGATTAATCCCCTTATCAGGTTTCCATGAAATCACGATTTCATCTCCTATATACTGGTAGACTTCACCGTATGAATTGATGATGGGGTCTGACATAATATTGTAATAGGTGTCCAGTAATTTGAAGTATTTTATGTGGCCTAGCGTTTCGGCTATTGTGGTCGAAGATTTCATGTCTAGGAACATGAAAATCCGCTTTTCAATTTTGGGTTGATGGTATTTCCCAGAAAAAAAATTTAAAAACACATGATGGCCTAAGTTTTCACTTATTGTTGAATAGATCAAACTGACTATTACCCTTACAGACAAATGAAATAGGGTAACAAAGAAAGGAATACTTACTAGGAATCTGCCTAATTGTTGCCAAGCATCAACTGCTAGCAAACTGACACCTGATTCTAAAGCTAAAGCTAGAGGATAAAGGATGACGATAATTATAATAAATAAGGTGAGGTAGGTGAAGAATTTGTAAAAAAGCTTGACCCATAGTGATTGATTTGAGAATCTCTTTTCTAAATAAACTACTTCTAAAGCCCCTAACATAAGTCCAACCACGGCATTTGCTAGGCTAGCAAAAATGAGCACAGGGACGGTCAAGGCAATACCAATATCTGGATTGAGGTTTTGGTTACGGGTTACTCCAAACTCGGTTACATCAACTATCCATCCACTCAATACCCAGATTATCGCGAAAGGAATAATCCTTGAAATATTTCTCTTCGCTTTTGGAGTTATTTTCACGTTAAGTTGACATTTTTATAAATGTAAGGAATGATAATTTATTATCGTTAATCTGTTTAGGACGAGTGCCCTTGAGGCTTGATTAAAGTAGAAAGATAACCGATCCACGCACAACCTCAAAAGCATTTTTAGCCATTAGCCAAAATTTGGGATGACACGGATCGCACGAATGCCTGCCTGTCGGCAGACAGGCGTTAGAGGTATGATACAGATTCCGTGTGGATCGGTGGTGCTGATTTTGGCATTGATTCGAAAAGCTCGCATGGGCATTCGTGCCTAGTTCCCATGATATAAATCCTTTGGTTTTTATTATTAACGCCATTGGGTTATTCATGGAACACCTTTTTATGTGGATTTATTTTAGACGATTCTTCAAATCCATGCGTTCATGCAGTATTCTGGTTATTTCTACTAGATCGTTGGTTTTTATTCAGTAGAAAACAATATGTCGGTTTACCTTAATTCCAAAAAGTTCCTTCCTAACTCCTTCAAATTTGCGTCCAGTATTTGGCTTGTTAGCAATTGATTGGAATGTATCTACAAGTTGTTCGTGATAGTTATCTGCTTTTTGTTCAGATCAGTTATCAAAGGTGTAATTCCAAATATCAGACAAGTCTTGAACAGCTAGGTTGGTAAGTTGATACTTAACCATTCGATCTTGCCGACTTAAGTTGCTTTAAATGAGTTGTTGGGTTGAAGTCTTCAGCGATTCCACTATCTATTCCTTCTTGAATTGCCTTTTTAAGTGAAAGAATTTTATTCTCTTCTTCTTCTAAGAGCCTTAATCCGGCCCTAACAACTTCGCTCACGTTCTTGAAACGACCTTCTGAAACACAGTGCTGCACAAAGTCATCAAAGTAGTTTCCTAATGATATGGATGTGTTTTTGCTCATACAACAGAGTTACCTAAAATTGGTAATTATTCAAAATCAGCGATTCCTCATAACGGTCAAGTATATGAGCCATTTTAATGGTTTATATACATTGTTAGCATTTGTTTATTTATTTTGATTTTGAGTATTCGATCAATTCCTCTACATAGTGAAAATCACCTTGATTTTGAGTAAGTTTTATGAAAGTTTTTACAGCAGGAGCATATAACCAAATTTCTGTTTCATCTGCGCTATATCCCCTGGAATTGGTGGTTTTACCAGTGTATTTAATTGTGTAGGCCATAAATGTTCCAGCTTCTACCGTTTCTTTCTGATATGATAGTATTTCGGCATCTTGACTTTGTTTTCCTGTTGTACCGTCCTGGCTTGTCCAATTGTTTTCATACTTCCACTTTTTACCCACTTCGAGAGGCCAGTCATACTTTGGTGTCTCGCTTTCTTCTGGTTTAACAATTTCGGTAACGGGAATGGTGTCCTTACCGATTGTCATGCCTAAAACTCCGTTTGAACTGACTATTTCTCTTGTATCTGTTCCATCTGAGCGTACTTCTCCTTCCGTTGTAACACCTTTGTATTTCCATACCCATTTTTCACCAACCGAATAATCAGCCAGAGTTGGTTGTTGGGTTATACCAGATTTAGTGTTGTCATTACAGGCACTTAGTATTAATACTGCAAGTAATACTAGTAATTCGTTTTTCATATACTTGATTTATATATTAATCTCAGTTTTTAAATAAATGCTAGCGCTTGTTTTTACCATAGATATCGACTCTGTATGGGTTTGTGCCCCTAGAGTCTCTTAAAAGCACTAAAATAACCGATACGATCTACACAGCCAAAGTCGGCCTTCTGGAATTCTGTTGATCCGAGAATGCTGCGGATACAGTCTGCCCATTCCTTGGTCTTCTACTGCTTCCGATCGGATCGGTGGTGCATCTTCTGGCATTGATTCGGTAAGAGAGCATGGGTATAACCTATACAGCTTGTTAGCGGTATTCATTTCACTAAGTAGGCCACCCTTTTATCTTCTGGTTTGTAATAGACAGTTAGCTGTTCAGCAGTTAACCCGTCAAAGTTGGCTTCTTGAAATCTAGTGAATTCCTTACCATCAATTTTATATTTAAACTTAACAGCGTCACCCGAAAGACGATCTAGTTCTTCGCATGGTGTTGAAAGAAAACTCTGTCTATCGAAAATTGGTTCTTCAAATGCTACATAGCACATGTCTGGATATTTATCGAAATAATAAATTTTAAAGGTTTCGCCAGACCTTACAGTTGAATTTGGTTTGGATAGTCGTTTGGTCAATTCTCTTCCATTGGCGTTCCAGTTGACAATCACATCTCCTCCATGGGTTCTCACTGTTCCAATCAGTTCAATTCCTTGCTCTCGGATTTTTTCGTATTTGCCACTGCTTTGAAAAGAGAAATAGACTACAATTCCGATAAATGCGATACAGACTATATATATAATTGAGTTCTTTGACATTTTAATCTTTGCGAGATTACCGCTAACCAAGCTAAGCACAGTCGGCTTAGCCTTTCAAATATCTCAAAAGTATCTGTTCCAATTGCTCTTTGCAAATAGCTAAGTAAGCCGATTGGGCTTAGCGCCTGTTGTACTCCGTCTATTCTTCGAGCTTTGTCAGGAATCTACTACTCATCCAGCCCACATAATATGAGTTGCTGTGCAAATCTTCCATATACAAAACGCTTTCATTTAGTTTGTATTCAGTGCTGATGGCAACATACCACCATGTTCTGCCAGTCTCATCTACTGAATATGCATATGCAATTCCACGAGTTCCTTTGTTGACTGATCCAAGGGAGTTACCGAGTTTCTCGTGTTCGGTCAAGTAGCCAAGATACGTTGAATCATCAATGATTGGTGATAAACGCAATTTGTAGTTGTCATTCTTGACTTTAAAATTCAATGAACTTTCCAAGAACTGTTTAGGTTTGGCCAGCCCTCGATTTTCGACTATATCAAGATTTTTAGTGAAAACCGGTGTTCCACCTTTGCTGTAATTGACCTCATAAACAGAGTTAATAATTCGATTCTCGGCACAACAGCCCCAGTCATGAGTTAATAATTTTGTTAGTTTCCCATCTGTCCAATAAGGTTTGATAATACCTTGCATGACACTAAATACACGCTCATATTGCTGGTTCTTTAGTTGGAAGATTTCCACAATGTTTGGTTCTCCTCCAGATGGTCCTGAGTAGACTACCTCTGAAACGCCATCTGCATTCAAATCAACAAATTTTAGTTTGTTAATAAGTTCACGGTTGTCCTTCTTCAACTCAAAGGGAATTGTTACTTCAATTCCTGTTTTGCTAAGGGACTCAATGAATTCATTGGCTCGTTCAGTGTGTTGACCGAAATCAATATAACCCCTCCAATCAAAATTTTGGCTGCTGTTATATTGATCAAAGGTGAGTATCTCTTTCTGAGCTTGAGTGCTAAGTGAAATTGTAGATAAGGCTATGATGATGATTTTTCTCATGCAGTCAATGGAGTACAACGCCTAACTATCGGTTTGTGTGCCCACAGTTGGCAGAATGCACTAATGTAGCGGAAGTGCACCAGAAGCACAACGGTTTGGAAGTGGCACTGCGTTCCACAAGTCTAAATCCAGAAGCTCGGACTTTCCCAAAAAGCTATGAAGTTTCAGAAGGTGCACATCTGCGGACAAGTCCTGATGAAGCTGGCAAAGAGGCAGTTTGGCACATAACCGATAGTGTCTGTTAGGCACTGTTACTTCTTGTTTTTCAAGAGTTTAGTCCATTGTTCGGTGTACTCTTCACAGGCTAACTTAAATTCCTTGTCGCTCAAACTTATCCTTAAGTCATTCGATTGATTGATAATGAGCTTCTTCAGTTTTTTATGCAAGTTCTCAAAAGCAAAAAGCCCGCCTTTTGATTTATATACTTCCTCATAGAGTGGTACAAATTCGTTGCTCAATTTGAACCTATTTCCGTCTTGCACAACAATATCAGATTGAACTCCTTTTGTTAGTGCAATCTCAATTTCTCCTTTTGTTGGAATTGCATGATTAATTGCGTCACATCTTCCAATTAATTCTGAAAGTGATACACCTTCATCGTTAATCGGAAACCCCATGAGAATCCATGCATCAGTATTGGTGAATTTGATGTTCATCTTGTTTCAATTGGTCCCACTGGGCAATCAGTTGGTCGAAGTTCGTTCCAAACTTGAATGAGTTTGTCCTTGTTACGTTCATGAAAATATTTAATCTTCTTAAGGTCGTTTGATTTTAACGAACCTTCCAGGATTTCACAATCCATGATTGTTAATGAGATATTAAAGTTGCTTGTTTTAATGTGAAAGTGAGGCGGTGGATGCTCGTTAGGATAGATCTCGATCTTGATATTGTCAATCCTGTCAACAAGTTTTCGAATTTCAGCAACATGGCCATCTTCGGTTATTACAGTTTGCGTTAAAGCAATTCGTAAGTTCAGTTCCAGAAATCTTAAGTCATCGCTCATCGCTATCCCGAATAGTGCCTAACGCACAGCTATCGGGCGTATGTCCAACAGCTAGTGAATGGTACTAAAGTAGTGAAATCTGCCGAAGCTCACAACGGTTCCAAATGGCCCTGCGTTCCGCAAGTCAAAAAATCCTGCGCTCAAAAGATGGTAGAAAGCA
>NZ_JBDVOL010000011.1:0-841325 GCF_039969095.1 Reichenbachiella sp. | reverse complement strand
TTATGGTGTCAAATGGATATTTTACATAGTTGGTTGCGTCCCAAGTACCAGAAAGTTCGTTGGTTCGTTCAGACGTGCATCCAAGTGCAAAAATTGCGATTATAAGGAAAAGTTGGTTCTTCATGGTATGAGCCCTAACGTTTTGCTATGCGCAGTAGCGTCCCGCAGGGTGCTATTGCGTATAGGTTTTGTTGGCAACTGGCTTTTTTCATTTTTTATTTCCAAGATATTGAATCGCTCTTTCTTGGGATTTCGGAGTGAAAATTTTAACCCATGAGAGGACTATAACATCATAACCACCTGATTCATTTTTTTCACCTTCCGTCAACTCGACCATAAAAATTTGTGGTTCGGAATCTTTTTCAATCCATGGGATTACAGAGTTTTTAAAATATTCGGATTTTGAAACTATAGTTCTACCATTACTTCCTGTTATGAAAGCCACTTTCTTATCTGTGAAGTCAAAGTCGTTTCGTGATTCAGAGAGAAGAGAGCTTAATAATTGAACTTCGCTATCGTTTAAAATCGGATTGTCGTCAACTCCAAGACTGTCAGAGCTTTGAGCAAAAAGTCCAAATACCCAAAAGAAGGAAGATATAGTTAAAAGTGTTCTCATTTTTTTGCTTGTTGCCAACGTAGTGATATAGTGACAAAGGTGACTATATATCCATTATGTATAGCCCAAATCTAATGGATTTTGATTTTCATCATTCCAGAATGGACTAATACAAGGGTTTATAGCATTAATTCATAGTATAAACCTATTGAAATTACCGTATTATTAAACGTTTAGAGACGGAAAGAAACGTTTAAAAAAATGCTTAAGCGTGTAGAAGTTCTTCCTTTTAGCTTGTTGTTGTCCTGAAAAAACAATTATAAAATCTGAGCGGCCAGCAAAACCCCATCCTCATCCGCATAGATATAATGCCCAGGCTCAAATAGGGTAGAAGCAAACTTGACGGAAACATCAATTTCTCCCTGATTCTTTTTGATACTTTTCACCGGACAAGTGTTGAGCGCACGGATGCCAATATCCATTTTATTGATCATGGAAGCGTCTCGGATGCAGCCATAGATGATGAGGCCTTCCCATTCGTTTTGAATGGCGAGCTCGGCGAGTTGATCGCCCACTAAGGCACAGCGGAGAGAGCCGCCACCGTCTACTACCAGTACTTTGCCCTTGCCGGGGGTGGCCAGTTGTTGGCGCACGAGGCTGTTGTCTTCGTAGAGTTTGAGTGTGGTGATCTCGCCTTGGAAGCTGGTTTTCATTCCATAAGAACGAAAAATGGGATCCACACAGTGCATGTCTGCACCGTGCTGATCCCATAAATCTGCGGTAGCGACCTTAAGCATCTACCAATTGGGTTTGTTGTTCTTTATGAATGAGTCTGGAGATACGGCCTACTATGTTTACATAAGCCCGAACTTCATCGGTCGCGATATCCGCAACGATAATTTGTCCGATCTCATCTGTAAAGGCAGCGTACAACTCCATTTTCAACATCGCTTCACACTGTTTGGCGTTGTCATCCGTAGGTGTGAGGTAATGTACCGTGTCGCACTGGTATCTGTTGATGATGAACAAATGCATCAACGTCATCAGTCTCTTTTGTCTCAAATCTCCTCTGAACATATTCTGATCTCGGATCGATAGAATCTGACGTTTGTTTCTATCCGTCACCGAAGTGAATACGATGTTGGCTACTTTGTCTTCTCCTACGGACAAAGCCAGTTCCATTATTGTAGACCCAGGTTTATGAGGCTTTAATGTCACTTGGATTTTGTCCTTGATTTTGTAGAATTCAGACCATTCTGCAATCCACTCATCCAATAGAGTCGTTGGCAATTCCGTTTGCTTCAAGTGCTGAAACTGCGTCGATCCCTTGCCCATGGCTTTGGTCGTAGCTGTTCTGCCAGAGCTTGCCGCCAGCGCGCTGTCCAGTCTTGGTCCACCTACATGCGATTGTGGTGTCTTGTATGGCGAGTCGAGGAGTCTGAGCTTTCGCTGAACTCTTGCGAGTGCCAACATGCCTTCAGACTGTAGTGAATTCGCAAATTCGTCAGTAGCCAATCCATCGATCTGATGACCGCCGTAGGTAATGAAATTGAAAACAAATCCCATTTTGCCCAGTTCTTCTGGAAATTTGGACATTTCTTCCTCAGTCATACCAGTCGTGTCCCAGTTGAAAGATGGCGACAAGTTGTAAGCCAGCATTTTATCCGGAAACACTTCGTGAATGGCCTCAGCAAATTGTCTGGCATCTTCCAAATCAGCGGTTTTGGTTTCCATCCAAAGGATATCAGCATATGGAGCTACAGCCATTGATTTCGCTATCGCGAATGGAATACCTCCTTTGGCTTGGTAGTACCCTTCTGGCGTACGAGCCAAGTCGCAGTCCCATTTTACGTTTACACCTAGTTCGTCTGCTTTTTTGCGCGCTTGGTTCAAGGAAGCCGTAGCGGCAAACTGCAACCATTCCTGATGGCACATTTCGAATTCATCGCCTTCCTTGGCACATTCTTCTATGTGATTGGCTACGGCGCAGCGAAACGTGGTAACTCCAGCGCTGGCTTCCCAGTATTTTACAAACTCAGCAGAAACTTGATCGTAAGCAGGCTCGAATCTACTGGCATCGTCACTGATCAATGCTTCTTTCAATCGAGTCAAAAGCGTAGCAAAAGGAGCATTCAATATCCATTCCCGAGCTGTGATTCGATCGTCCTCCGATACTTGATACAATTCATGGCCTTTAATTTGGGTGGCGCCCAATTCGCTCAAACATTGCTGCAAAGCGAGGAAGGCATTCTTGTAAGAAGGTACGTCCAAGTTGGTAGCGCCCAAAACAAACGGCTGATCTCTTTCATCGGAGATATTTTCCAGCAAAGAGGCTGCTTCCGCATCCGTACGGGCTACGATGATGCCTGGTACCTGCATTAGATCCAATTGCAATCTGGCCGTGTTGATTCTTTTGATCTGCTCGTCACTGGATACCAAAACTTTTCCGCCCTGGTGACCACATTTTTTGGTGCCGGGCTTTTGGTCTTCGATATGGTAGCCAGTTACCCCAGCTTCTACAAATCTTCTGATCAGGTTTCTAACGTGTGCGTCTCCGCCATGCCCCGTATCCGCATCGGCGATAATGAATGGACGAAAATCGAAAGATTTCGTCGATTCGCGCTGCTCTTCCGACATTTTCATGCGTTGAAATTGCTGGTTGCGATCAGCAGCCATCAATGCACGAACGATGCCTGCAGCTTCGTTGGGAACTTGACTGAGCGGATAACTTGCCAAATCAGCACCAGGATCTTCGTCGGCCGATCCCTTGGCAGAAGTCGCCCATCCACCGAGGTAGATGCCTTCAATTCCGGCTCTTTTCATCATCACAGCCTGACTGGGCGTGTAGGGTCCGAAAGTCGTGATTTGTTTTTTCTCGTTATGCAATTCGCGTAAGCGCTTGAAAAACGCCTCGGCAGATTTTTGTGCCACCGTATAACTTGTAGGTATCGTGCCTTGTTGCTCGACGACCTGTCTTGGAGAATACAATCTTTTGATGCCGTTGAATCTGGGCTCGTTGAAGTACGCCTCCATAGCGGCTGTTCTGTCTTTGATGAGTTGGGTCTCGTTTTTCATTTTGTTATGCGTTTATGTGTGTATTGGGTTCTAAGTCAAGATTTTCAGTGATGCGCTGACCGCTTGTGGTCAGTGCTTTGTAATACCTGGCAATTCGCTCTTCGGCGATTTCCAGATCGGCGTTGTTCAGATTCAAATTGAGTAAATCAATGAACCAAGGACCTTTGGTTTCGGACGTGACGTAGGTTCTGACGATTTCGCGTGATATAGGCAGCGTGGTCGTTTTCGAATCATTGTGTACGTCTTTGTCATCGGCATCCAGTAGTTTTTGATATTCTTCTGTCAGCATTTGATCAAAAATTTCACTGGTGAATAGCGCGCCATTGTTTAGAGATAGTTCGTCATCGCCTTCCGTCAATCTGGCGCCTTTGTGCAACCATTCCCACAGCACACTCAAGCGAATTTCTCCTGTGGCCATGTCTTCCATCAGGTATAGAATATCGTCATTGCCAAAGAAGTCTGCGGGCTTCAAAGCAGCTGCTTGAAAGCCTTGTAAGAAGGCATTTCCATACTGCAGAGCTACGCTTAGAAGATTTCTTCCGCCTCTGATGGTCAATGGCGCATCTTCCAATGTGATCAAGGCCAGCTGATCTTCTTGGGTGTAAGTCAGGGGACCAAATTCGCGTCCAAGCTGATTGGTTTCTCCAATTTTTTCCCACACGGGACGAATGATGTGAACCATCTTCCAGTGTGCCACCCACTTACCAGAGGCACCTGCAGCTTGTTCTCTTTTGGCTCCAGCCAAAGCTTTTTCCATGCTGGCTTTTACGCCAGCTTCAGAGCCAACTGGGATGTTGGGTTCCATGCCGCCTTGCCAGAGACTAAAATTGCCATTTTGGTCGGGGGTATTCACGGCCTTTCGCACACGATCCTCATAAGCGCCCATGTAGGCGTAAGTCATGGTGATAGACTCAATGTTTGGATTGATGAAGTCATCAATGCCACACATGGCATCAGCTACTGCATTGATATAATCCCAACGGCCGGTGTTGAATCCTACAAAATGGAGGCCCAATGCTGCTCGAATCTCAAGCAACTGATAAGTCGCTTCTAACTGCTCTACTAATACATAACATTTGATCGTGCCTTTGGCTAATCCTAAATGAGTTTCTAATGTAGAGAGCAAAGTATTCCAAAAGGCAGCTTCTTGCGCCGTTTGAATTTTAGGTAGATACAATACAATCGACGAACCTTTGGCTTGAAGGGCTTTGTAATTATTTACGACAAACAGAGTCAAATCGGTGATGGAAGCAGAAAATGATTCTCCATTTTCCATGGCGATGTGTCTGTCATCCAGATGCAAACCTCTGGCTCTAAAGATCAATGTGGTAAAATCCAGTTGTGCTTTCCAATCGTCAATGATGGGCTTACCAAAAAAGCTTTCTGACCATTTATTCATTTCTCGAGAAACCTTTTCTGCGATCTCCAGAAACTTAGAATCCCTGTTGATGGCTAGTTTCAAATTGCGTTGGTTGTCGAGCGACATAGCGTTGATCTGACCGAGCGCATCTTCGCCGTCAAACATCCAGCCGTCTGCACCTGAGAGCAGAGCATAGGCTACATTTCTAATGCTTGATTCCAAAGGAGCATTCGGTTTGGCTGCTGGACCAGTTCCTTGAATCCATTGACGTTGCAAGTCTTCAGGAATGGTGCTGCATTCAAAGTCTCCCAGCCTGATGTCTGCGACCCTCAAATGATCAGGGCCGATACAAGTTTCTTCTGGTAAAAAATCCAATAAGGTTTTATTGGCGATACGATCAGCTCGTCGCTGATTTCTTTCCTCCATCAACGCTTTCTGTTTGGCATTGAGAGGAGCGAGTGCTTCTAGGGCTTGTAGAACCTCATCAGTGTATATGTCTTGATAGGTTAGTAGCCGTTCTGGTGTAATGTATAATTGTGACATAGTTGCGAATATTTCTTCAAATATATAAAAATATTCTAAAAGCGGAAATTCCGCTAATTAATTTATTTCCTTTTTTTAATCTATTTTAGCTTTGAATTAGAAAAGTACTTCGAATGATTAGCGACAACGACATTGTAAAACTTATCCTAGGCTTCAAAATCAAGCATTTGCGCTTGCAGCATAAGGTTTCTTATCAGGAGCTCTCGAAGCAGACAGGATTGTCAGTTTCTTATTTGAATGACATTGAAAAAGGAAAAAAATATCCGAAACCAGATAAAATCAGTGCGTTAGCCCAAGCTTTTCAATTGGATTACGATGAATTGGTCAGTACGAGAGCAGACAAAAAACTCAGTCCAGTCATTGAATTGTTAAACTCGGGATTCTTCAAATTTTTCCCTTTGGATGAATTTGGAATCAGCCCGGACAAGCTGATTGATGTATTTAGCAACTCTCCTGACCGAATCAGTGCCTTTATTAGTACGATTCTGAAAATGGTGAGAAGCTATCAGATTGAAAAGGAGCATTTTTACCGTATTGCGCTCAGGTCCTATCAGGATATGCATGACAACTATTTCCCCGAACTGGAAGAAGCCGTTCAGGATTTTAAAAAGGAAGCTAAGCTCAAAAAGAAATTACCCTATGGATATGATGTTTTGGCTGATTCGTTGAGACAACAATTTGACATAACGATTGATCGGGTGAGTTTAGGTAAGAATAAGAAGCTAAGAAAGTTCCGATCCTATTATCAGGCCGAAAAGAAAGTGTTGTATATCAATGAAGGGCTTTCAGAAGGGCAGGAGAACTTTATCTTATCTAAGGAGTTGGGTTTTCAATATCTGAAACTATCGGAGCGTTCGTACGAAACGCAGCTCAACAAAGAGGCTTCATTTGACAAGCTGTTGAGTAATTTCAAAGCTTCCTACTTCGCTGCTGCCTTGCTGATGGATGCGGATGAGTTGGTGAAAGATATCGAACTCATTGCCAGATCGACGGCATGGAAGCCAAGCCTGATTGGTAAGCTTTTGCAGAAATATCAAGTCACTCCTGAGACGCTCTTGCAGCGATTCACGAACCTGCTGCCTCACCACTTCAATATAAGGGACTTGTTTTTTATTCGTTTGCAGAGCACCAATGACCTGATCAAATACGACATTACTAAAGAGTTGCACCTGTCTCAATTGCACAATCCGTATCATACTGAATTGGATGAACATCTCTGCCATAGATGGGTGTCGATTAGTGCGATTAAAAATATCCGAAGCAAAAAAGAAGATCACTTGATTGACGCGCAGATCTCAGAATATTGGCAAACGAATAGCTCATACTTCTGTATCTCCGTAGCCGAGCCAGACAATTACAAAGGTGATGGAGCCAGTAGCATTACGTTAGGCCTTTTGATGACTGATGGCTTGAAGGGCGCTTTCAACTTTATCAAAGATCCTGATTTAAGAAAGAAAACCGTACACACCACTTGCGAGCGTTGCTCGATTCCAGATTGTGACAATCGGGTAGCCCCGCCTACCTATACGCACAAAAAGGAATTGGAGGAAGAGTTGGAAAGAGAGTTGAAAACTTTGTAATTTTTACTTATGAAACTGGACAAAGTAAAAAATGAAATGATCGAGGTGGGCCTCATCACACTTTACTTTTTTGTGTGTTTTACCATTTTTATGGTCATCAAGAAGCTATTGCTTATTCAATATCAAATCACCTATTATGGTTGGGCTACTGCGATAATTGGAGCATTGGCAATGGGTAAGGTGGTTTTTTTGATTGATAAACTGCCTATGCATAGGTGGTTAGAAAAACTCAGGCCGATCCGAGAAATTACCATCAAGTCGGTGATTTATACTGGAATTACCATCACTGTTTCAATAATAGAAAAGACCGTGCACTTTTATCTCGATGAAGATCAAGGTTCTTGGAATCATCATTTATTTGGAGGTCAAAAAATAGCCTTGTTTTTGGCACATGGGATCTATCTCTATTTGTGTTTCATAGCGTTTTACTTCTTTCAATACCTCGATCGTCATGTCGGGAGAGAAGTCTGGTTTGATAATATGATGAGGAAAAGAGATTGATTGAGCAATAGGCATTGATCCTATTGATTTCCATGGTCCAATGACTCAAGCTGTGGTCCTTAGTTCCTGTAGGTAACTCTCACATTACGTATTATATCAAAAGTTTAATTTTTATAGTGCATACAATGATTTACTAATAATACTTACAAAAGTGAATAATAAAATTTGTTTTTAAATTTATAATACTTACAATTGTGAATAAAATAATTTGCAATGGGTAATTATAAGTTAGGAAGTCTGGAGGAATTGGTGGTTTTGATCGTGGCGATGCGTTATGATTCGGCCTATTCCGTGGGCATAGCAGAAGAGTATGAAAAGCAAACAGGCAAAAGCATCAACATCAGTGCGATTCATACGGTACTGTATCGCCTCGAAGAAAAAGGCTTTTTAGAATCCAAACTAGGAGAAGCCTCTGGTCAGCGAGGAGGCAAACGAAAACGACTCTTTTACATCACACCTGTAGGAAAGAAAGCGATCGACGAACAGCAAACGCTTCGAGAGCAGCTGAGAAAACAAATCCCTGAAATCGCCTTCCAATGGAACAGCTAAACCCAAACTTGCAACCACCGAAGTGGGCTCAGCGCCTATTGAAATGGTATTGTCGCGAAGACCGATTCGAAGAGCTCTCTGGCGACTTGGAAGAATTGTATCAAATACGATGCGAACAAGGAAGTCGACTCAAGGCTAATTTCAGTTATTGCTGGAATGTGCTTCGGTGTTGCAAATCCTACGCTCGAAAGACAGATTATAAAATGGATACATCAGGCGCACTAATCAAATCATTTTTCAAATTATCACTTCGGCACATCGCTAAAAACAAAGGTTATATTGGTCTCAACGTATTTGGATTGGGGTTTGCGCTCGCATTCTGTATTGTCACTTATATGATCTACGGGTACAATCGAGAGTTTGACAGTGTGTTTACAAACGATAACATCTATCGGGTACATGCCATGCGACCTGGGGTGGAGGGATTGGATCGATGGGAATTGTCACCATTGGCATTGGAAAGAGAAATGGTCAATGATCATTCAGGGGTCAAACATGCGGTGAGCTATTTGGCTGCCAATATTAGTATTGGAAAAGGTAAATACTTTATCCCTTCTGCTTTGTCCTTTGCTTCTCCTGATTTTCTGAAGGTATTTGATTTGCCCTTGAAGTACGGCTCGAAGGAGAACTTCAATCAGCATGGGATCTACCTAACTGAAGCTTATGCAACTAAACTTTTTGGCGACGATATTCCCATTGGTAAACGTTTGTCTGTCTACTATTATGGGCGAAAATTTCCTGATGTAGAAGTGTTGGGCGTATTTGAGCGAATTCCTAATAACTCAAGCTTTGCTTTCGAAGGATTGCTCAATATTGAAAGTTTGCTTACCTATTTTGATTTGGATCGATCCGATTGGGAATCTGTTGATTTCCAATTTGGACAATATGTACAGCTCAATTCGGCTACTCAAAAGGAGGAAGTAGAAACATTCATGCAGCAATATCTGGAACCCTACAACGCTGCCAATCCAAACAAAAGAATAGAAAAATTTGAATTGACGGCTTTGCATGACCTTATTACCGAAACCACCATCTCATATACCAATATGCCGGTGGAGGAAAATGAGTTTTTGATATTTGCTGTCATGGCCATTTTGATACTCATTGTGGCGAGTTTCAACTTAGCCAATACCAATGTGGCTCTGATATCTAGTAGAGTGAAGGAAATTGGCGTACGCAAAACCATTGGCTCGTCGAGTCGAATGATCTTCGTCCAGTTCATATTTGAGACTTTGATGGTGATGATTTTGGCTTTTGCCTTTTCGCTGAGTCTTACCAATATCATCAGTGAAGAGATTCTCAGTATGAGAAATCAAAAGTTTCTTTTGACCGATTTAGACATGACAGGGGTATTGAGTTTTGTGGTTCTATTCATGCTGTTCATTACCATGATCACTGGTTTAATACCCGCATTATATGCACATAAATTCAAGCCGGTAACTATCCTCAATCACAGACTGACAGCCAAAGGATTTGGTTTAACGCACTATGTAATGGCTATTTTCCAATACAGTTTGTCGATTGCTATTCTACTTTCTGGTCTTATTTTCATGCAAAATGCAGACTTCCTTAAAGCGCAGGATTATGGATATGATACCGAAAACTTGATGATCATCAGAGTAAAAGATGGTAATGAATATGCTCAACTGAAAACGGCACTTGATGATAAAGTATATGCGAAAGAAACTTTTGGGTCTTACCACTATTTGGTTGGTTATAGTCACGACGCGCAAATCAAAGTAGACGAATTAGCTACAGAAGTAAGCAACTACAAAGTGGCTGGTCCTTTCTTGGATAAGATGGGGGTTACGTTTGCAGAAGGCAGAGATTTTCGAGACGGAAGTGCAAAGGACATTACTGATCATCTGATTGTCAATCAATACTTCGCTGATCAATACTTCCAAGGAGACGCTTTGAACAAAAAAATGAGTGTTGACGGGGAGGACAAAACCATCATCGGTGTGATCAACAATTTTAGAGATGATGAGCTCTATAGTGATTATGTGCCTACATTATTGATCTTTACAGCTGTATCGGATTTAGACAGAGATCATTTCTTTTTGCGCACCAATGGCGAACCACATCAGGAAGTGTACGCTGCCGTTGAAGAAGTGTGGGCTGAGCTATTCGAACGACCCATGGTCTACCATTGGCAACACGATTATGCCTATAGCAGCATGATCGAGAGTTCTGAGCAAATGGGTAAAATCTTCATGTGGTTGTCCATCATTGCGTTTGTACTGAGTATTGTCAGTATCATGGCGATGGCAGCCTTGCATGTCAATCGAAAAACCAAAGAAATCTGCATCAGAAAAGTGCTAGGGGCCAATACCAGTCAAATCCTTTCCTTTGTGAACCGTCCATTTATGAAAATCTTGAGTGCATCCTTTGTGCTCGGTATTTTAATGGGCTATTTTCTACCAGACGCGATCTTGTCAACCATCTATTATCAATACATCGAAGTATCCTGGCTACAAAGTACTTGGATCGGGTTGGGTGTTGTGTCTTTCGCACTTTTTGTGGTGTACATCACCGTGATGCGCCCCGTGAGGGCTAATCCATCAGATGGGCTGAGGACGGAGTGACCCTCTCGTGCACGTTTAGCGATAGTGTAATTCTTGACTACTACACCAGCAAATCTACATTCAACAGTCTTACTTTCACCATATGGTTCTGGAAGAACTGTGTGGAAAAAGTCAACTCCTACGAATCTTGAAACTTATACTTCTCGGAAATGGGTTAGGTATTGGTCTATCGGCAATCTACTCAATTTTTGACAGGCAGTGCACACGCGTTTCCATTGCACTCAGACGCGCGCGAGAAGGGCATTGTTGTAAGCAGTTTTTAATTATTGATTAGTGCAATTTTTTCGTTTACCTTATCCATGAAATTATGTAGGTAGTTTGGGACGTTATCTTTGTTTTGATCAATTCTCCAACTTTTTATATTTTCATTTTCTGAATATTGAATAAATAATCCTCCTCCGTCAGCACAATCTGGACATCCAAAAACTGTTTCATTCTGATTTAGAAGTTGATTTGGAAAAAAATCCGTTAAGTTTTTAACTTGTTCGTACGTATCATTTTCCAATTCGATAAATTCCATATTTTGTCCATTGTAGTCATCAGCGATGTCTTCAAATAGTAATTTATCTGTTAGTTTAAAGGTTTCAACACATCCTTCTCCAAAGCACTCTCCATAAAAATGTCCGAAAATCAGGAAATTTTGTGCGTTGATTTTGAATTCGCTATCATCATCACTATTGCACGATAACAAAATTCCGATTGTTAAAATTCCTAAAATTATTTTTTTCATAACTATCATTTACATTGTAGATGTAGTAGATCTCAATTGGTTGCGTTAAATTGCTTACAACGCCGGTACATCATTCGTGCTGATTGTAAGGCAGATTGTTTCGATTGCAATATAGCTGAATCTGTGATTCAGCTCATATTTTTTCTTTTCCGTGTGCTGAATCGCAGATTCAGCGGAGCTTGAGTAAGCTCAAACCTTTCCTCTAGCAGCCAAAAGCATGAATTGATGTATGATGTTATCGTCTTTTTTCAGTCTACTTTATCAACGAAACGACTGCTCATCCAGCCCATTGACTGACTCCCTTTTGGATCGTCGTTATAGTATATCAAAGATTTGATTGGTTTTATATTGTTATCCATGATTACGAACCACCAAACTCTACCAGTTTCATCTGTAGATTCTGCAATTGCCAAACCTCTTGAACCTTTTGGGTAAATAGCAACTGTGTTGCCATCAATTATTTCTCGCCAATTTTTTAATTCAGAATCAATTTCAGGAGTTGCGCGAAGTTTATATTCTGGACGCGTTGTGACGAATCGTGTTTTCTTAATTTGTTGATTGGGTTCCAACGTGTCTTCATAATAGTCAACGTTATTCAAATTAGTAATTTTAATTCCATTGTTCTTGCTGTGTACCAAGTAAATTGAATGTGTATGAACACTTCCAGCACAACACGGTCTTAGATGAGTTTTAATTTCAAGGAAGTTTGATAAAGGTAAACGCTCAATCCTAATAATTCCGCCTGGAATCATATCAGACTGTTCATACTGAGAACCTTTGTTCAGGTAGAAAAAAGTAGCAGTCCCTTCTGCATACATTCCACTATAAGCAACATCAAGTAATCCATCATTGTTAATATCTAAGACATGAAAAAGATTAAGGTCAATTGATTCATCATTTCCTGTTTTCCAAGGGCTTGAAATTCCTAATTGTTCAATAAGTTCGTTCTTATCGGTTGAGCTTAGTTGTTCTTCTACCGAACCCCATGCACCATATCCACTAGGGTTGAGAACTTCTTGGGCTCTAATTGAATAGGAAGAAAGGATTATAATTATTAGGCTTATTGATTTCATTAATATTCAGATATTGGCGATAACGTCCGAATATAGTGCATTACATTTTTTTAAACATTTATAAACGTTTAAAAAAATGATTAAAAGAGCCTTTATCAAGGCTCTTTTATATCAAATAAAGGCTACTAACGAATAGCCAATAAAACGATAGTATCCATTTCTGAATTGACCATGAGGGTTGAGCCCATTGTTGATAATGGGCGAAGTACTTTCTTCAAACGGTGCCCAAACCATGTGTATACTTACGGGTAATGACAGCGCCCAGGAGAAATTGGCTTACTCCACCAATAGAAAAGGCACATCTATGCCCAAATGAATTTCGTTCAGAAAGATTTCTTTGTTTTGACCATTGGGCAGCATACTCACCGTACTTCCAAACGACATATTATTCAGCGTGCTACTGATCTCAGAAACAAATGGTTTGTAAAAGAGTCGGTGAGTAAATGCTGAACTTGATTTTTCTGATTGAGCAAGGCTCTTGTTTACGAAGAGCGCCGTCAATAAGAGGACCAATAAGAGTCTTGAATTCATAGAATGAATTTATCTGAATAAATCCATTTTAATGAATAATGACTAGGAAATTAATGCTTAATTTATTTGGCTCTTTTTAGTATAAACTTGGTTTGATACTTACCATACCAAGAAGGTTTCGTTCCATCAGGATAAGTCTCGTCAAACATGACTAGTGTAAGCTGATCGTTTTCAGCTGTATAATTATAGAACTGTTTTCCGCCTTCAAAACCTGGAACTTTGGCGATATACGCAGTAGTCGTTAGGGTGGAGTCGGTCATGGTGTGTGAACCCCCATTGAATACGACCGACCGAAAGCCTGCCTGCATTTCTTCTGGGGTAGGTTGAGAGAGATTTTCAAAAGGCGTTCGAGGCTCGTCTTGTGGCGTCCACATAATGGCATACCGTGTAGTGTCTATCATAAAGAGACTCGGTTGGGCTTCTTGGATAGAATAAGTAGTGTCTGCTGTGATCCAGTGAATGGAAGTCATTTCCCATGAACCGATCAGTGGGTGAGGTTCAGGTGTTTTATTCAGTTGGGTTGGCTGACAGGCGTAAAGAGCCAAGCCAGCAATTAGAAAAATGGCGATAGATTTTATTCGGGTTGAGTTCATTGGATGATCTATTGATTTTGAACTCCAATATAAGCATAGTGAGTAGGCTTATGTAGTGGTATAAGTTGTTTGGACGACAAATTCATACTTTAATAAGTTCATACCTCCTATCCGTGCCAGCTAGTTTCATCCTTAGACTGAGTCTAGGGTAAGATTTTGTTCTGAACCGGAAGCAACTCCTTAGCTATTAGGACGAAAATTGTCCATCTCGTTGCTCCAAAAATCCATTTTATGTAAAGGTGTACTCATGCAATTTTGTATCATAACAAATTTTAAAAAACAATGATAAGATTAAATGCACTTAGTTCTGAGCAAGCCTCAGGCAAAACCAAAGAACTTTTTGAAGGAATTAATTCGAAACTTGGAACAGTTCCAAACATGATGAGAACAATGGGTAATTCTTCCGCAGTATTAGAAGGTTATCTCAACCTAAGTGGTGCGCTTGCCAAGGGCGCTCTCGGAGGAAAAATGGGTGAGCTTATAGCCATGACTGTTGCTGAAGCAAACGCATGTAATTATTGTCTTTCAGCACATGCTTTTATTGGAGAAAAAATGGTTTCCCTAAATAGAAGTGATTTGATGTCTGCTAGGGTTGCCAGCCATACGGATAGCAGAACAAAAGCTGGATTGGAATTTGCCAAAACATTGGTTGAAAAGAAAGGTGTCACGAACGATGCTGATGTGGATACTGTAAGAAACGCAGGTTACAGTGAAGGTGAAATTGTCGAGATTATTGCACATGTGGCACTGAATGTTTTCACGAATTATATGAATAATACAGCCAATACTGAAGTCGATTTCCCTCTTGTAGAAGCAAAACACTCGACTGCAGCTTAAACAATTTATGTTAATCAATTAAGTAGATGATTATGAAAAAGTTGATTTTTTCTTTAATGCTGTGTGTTGTTTTTGTAGCACAGGTAATGGCTCAAACCCCTCCAGTAGATGAAAATGGTGTCGCATTGGGAGGTTATGATGTGGTAGCTTATTTCGTGAGCAATCCGATGGAAGGCAGCACTCAATATACAGCCTTACATAATGGAGCTACCTATCGGTTTGCTACAGCCAATAATCGCGATGCTTTCAAGCAAAACCCTACTAAATACCTACCTCAGTTTGATGGATATTGTGCGTGGGGAGTAGCAGCGAAAGATGCTAAGTTTCCAATCAATCCGGAAACCTATGATATAATCGATGGGAAGTTGTATCTGTTTTTCAATGGTCCATTTAATGGGAAAACATTCAATTCATCCTTGTTATGGAACCAAGAAACGACAAAACTCCAGACCGCAGCACATGATAAGTGGTCTGAAGTAAAATCAAAATAGAAATTTATGATCACCCAGAAGAGTTTTTTATTTTCTGGGTGATCAAAAAAATATCTCAGCATGAATAAATTTGAATTAAAACCACCCCTGCCACCATTCAACATGGAGTCCGCTAAACTAAAAGTCCAAATGGCTGAAGACGCCTGGAATACCCGAGACCCTGAAAAGGTCTGTCTGGCATATTCAGTGGATACAGAATGGCGAAATCGAACTGAATTTCTCAGTGGTCGAGAAGAAGTAAAGGCTTTTTTGAAGAATAAATGGGATCATGAGTTGGATTATAAACTTAAAAAGGCACTTTGGGGTTTTAGAAAAAACAGAATGGCTGTTAGATTCGAATACGAATACCACAATAGGGATGGTCAATGGTTTAGAGCTTATGGCAATGAACTCTGGGAATTTGATGAACAGGGTCTCATGAGAAAAAGATTTGCAAGCATCAATGATCTGGAGATTAGCGAATCAGAAAGGAAATTGAAATAAATTTTAAAATGGATAAAAATCTGGTACTTGTCAATAAGCAAAATGGCAACCTTGCGCTTAAATTGTTTTCGTTCAATGATTTGAGCCATTTTGATCATGTTCAACGACACAATTACTATTCTCTGATTTGGATAAAAAAAGGAGCGGGTAAAGTAAAGGCTGATTTTGCTGAATATCATTGGGAGTCACCATCACTATTGGCTTTTGCGCCTTACCAGCCATTTATGCTTTCGACCAATACAGAAATCGAAGGAATTGCGCTGAATTTTCATCCAGACTTTTTTTGCATCCACAAACATCATGAAGCAGTGGCTTGTCATGGGGTGCTATTCAACAATATTTATGAGTCCCCAGTACTTCTGCTGGATGAAAAAGTTTCAACTCAATTCCAGAATATCGTAGAGCCAATGAAGGAGGAGATGTTAAACGGGGAATTGGCGCAGTACGAACTGCTTGTTTCTTACCTTAAAATTTTCTTGATAGCAGCTTCGAGACGGAAGGTTGAAAACCAGCCTGATAAATTGAGTGATTTGGAATTGGATTCGGAGCCATTTGTTCTTCAAAATCTCAAGAAAAAAATTGAGGAAAATTTTAGAAACAAACATTCGGCGAGTGACTATGCGAGCCTTTTGAATATTTCCGCCAAGGCACTAACTAAAGCGACAAAAAAGTATTTTAATAAGACGGTTACAGATCTGATTTCAGAGAGAATTATCATAGAGGCCAAACGTGAATTGTATTTGACCGATAAGCAAGTGAAATTGATTGCTAGTGAACTGGGTTATAATGACGAATACTATTTCAGTCGTTTTTTTAAAAATTACACCGATGTATCCCCACAATTGTATCGAGATACGGTGGGGTTTAACCGAGCCAGCACACTATGAAAATGAGAAAAATTTTATCTGTTCAAGTAGGACAGCCTAAAACTGTAGAGTTCAAAGGACGAATGGTGACTACTAGTATTTTTAAGTCAGCTGTCCGAGGTCCAGTAGCGGTCAATAACTTAGGAATAACTGGTGATTCTCAATCTGATTTGACTGTTCACGGTGGAGTACTCAAGGCAGTCTATGCCTACCCGGCAGAGCACTATGATTGGTGGAGGGATCAGTATCCTCAGTTTGACTATGAATATGGAGCCTTTGGAGAAAATTTAACAATTTTCGGATTAGTAGAGGAGGAATTAAATGTGGGTGATTTACTTAAAATGGGTAGTGTTGTTTTTAGAGTAACCCAACCACGTTTCCCATGCTATAAGCTGGGTATCAAATTCAACAACCCAAAAATGACTGCTTTTTTCCATTTTAGTAAAAAATCTGGTTTTTACTTAGAAGTATTGGAAGAAGGAATACTACAGGCAAATGATGAAATAGTGCTCGTATCAAAACAAGAAGGAAAAACAATAGCTGACTTGGTTGAAAAACAAATTACTCGATCTTAGTATTTTATTATTTATTTCTCTCTAAACCTCTCCTGTGGATTGTCAGCCCAAAAACTGGCAATAGTGAGCAATAGAAATATCCCAAAACATAACCATCCAGCTGCGGAGTATGAGCCTGTTTGAGCCAAGGATTCACTGAAAATAATGGGTCCAACAGAGCTACCTAGCACCACGAAAGTCATCGCTCGACCTGATATAGCTCCTAGGTGCAATGTACCATAAAACCGAGGCCAAACCACCGAAAGGAATACGCCATATAGTCCCAATAAAATGCCGTTGCCACTGATCATCACATGAATCATCCAAGGCCATTGATCCAGATAGATCATCCCTATGGTAGCGATAAGCGACCCAATGCCAGAGACATAGAGCAAGTATTTCAATTTGATAAAGTCACTCAAGCTGCTGACTGACAAAGTCACCAATACGGCAATAATAGAGGAGGGAACAAAAATTGATACGGCAGTGCTTCTAGAATAATCAGCTGTTTCGAATAAGGACACCACGTTGAAAGTAAATCCCGTCCAGTAAAAGGCTTGCGTCGATAGCATTAGCGCAAACACCCAAAAAGCAAAACTCTTCATTGTCTCGTTGAGGTTGTATTGTTTAACCACCGGGAAGCGATTGGTTTTGGATTTCCTTTCTTTGTAATTGCCGTCAGGTTTTAATCCACTTTTCTCCGGATCATCCCGGAACAAGAATAGCACGATCAATGGAAATCCCAATCCAGCAATCATCGCTATGATAATCCAGGCGTCTTTCCATCCGTAATCCAGAATAAGCATTTCGAAGAATACAGGAGCAGAAGAAAAAGTGAGTGAAGTCACCACATTAGAAAAGCCCATGGCAAAACCTCTGCGTTTCTCGAACCATTTCATCATCATGTTTCGAGAGACCAAGGTCAAGGCTCCCTGTCCGGTAAACCGGAGAGAGGCGAAACCGATATACATAATTAGGAAATTGCCCACTTTGCCTTCCAAAAAGGAAGGTAAGTAGCTTTGAATCACATCCGATTGACTCATGAAAACCAAGGTAATCGCCATGCCAATGGCCGCCAGTATGGCAATGGGCCTGACGCCGTACTGGTCGTATTTGATGCCTACCCAAGTGAGCATAGAGGCACTAGTGACCGTGCCGCACATATAAGCAAAGCCCAACTCACTTCTACTCATACCCAAGGCATCAATCAGATTATCTGTAAACGTGGAGACCCCCATGGTCTGCCCGGGTATACTCATGCAAATACCCAAAGTACCTAATACGATGATAGCCCACCCGTAATAGAAAGGAGTCTTTGCAGGATGGAAGGGCCAGTTGGCGAAGGACTTTGTATTTAGCATAAGAGAGTGTTTACGGATGAAAACAAAAAAAGCTCAGTAGAAACTGAGCTTTTTAGAATCAATATTCTTATCGAATTACAAGTGCACCGCTTCGCCGTACGCGTCTTCCACAGCATCTTTGATGGCTTCAGACATGGTAGGGTGAGGGTGAACTGCTTTCATGATTTCGTGACCTGTAGTTTCTAGTTTTCTCGCTACTACTGCTTCAGCGATCATCTCAGTCACGTTAGCACCGATCAGGTGACAACCCAACCATTCGCCATACTTAGCGTCAAAAATCACTTTCACGAATCCTTCTGCATTTCCACCTGCTTGCGCTTTACCAGAAGCTGAGAATGGAAATTTACCTACTTTGATATCGTAGCCCGCTTCTTTGGCAGCCTTCTCAGTCATACCCACAGATGCAATCTCAGGAGAACAGTAGGTACAGCCTGGGATGTTGCCGTAGTCTAGTGGTTCAGGAGACTCTCCACAGATCTTCTCTGCGCAGATGATGGCTTCGGCAGAAGCTACGTGAGCTAAAGCTGGTCCATGTACGATATCACCGATGGCGTAGATGCCCGGGATGTTAGTTTTGTAGTAGTCGTCTACTAAGATTTTGCCTTTATCAGTCATCACGCCTACATCTTCCAGACCAATGCCTTCGATGTTAGACGATACACCTACAGCTGAAAGTACGATATCAGCATCGAGCACTTCTTCGCCTTTTTTGGTTTTTACCGTCACCTTGCAAGTTTTGCCTTTGGTGTCCACGTTAGTCACTTCTGAGCTAGTCATGATTTTCATGCCTGACTTCTTGAATGATCGACCCAATTGCTTAGAAATGTCTTCGTCTTCTACCGGTACTACGTTTGGTAAGTATTCTACGATGGTTACTTCTGTGCCAATTGAGTGGTAGAAGTAGGCGAACTCAACGCCGATCGCGCCAGAACCTACAATCACCATTTTCTTAGGCTGCTTGGGCAAGTTCATCGCTTCTCTGTAACCTATGATCTTCTTACCATCGATAGGCAAGTTTGGCAACTCTCTAGAGCGCCCACCTGTGGCTACAATGATGTTGTCAGCTGTATAGTTTTCTGATTTGCCTTTGTCGTCCGTTACGACAACGGTTTTGTTGGCTGCCAACTTACCGAAACCGAGTAACTGGTCGATCTTATTTTTCTTGAAAAGGAACTGGATGCCTTTGCTCATGCCGTCGGCTACGCCACGGCTTCTTTTTACCATACCAGAGAAATCTGCTTTCGCGTCTTTCACAGTAATACCGTAATCCTGAGCGTGAGATAGGTAATCAAAAACCTGTGCACTTTTGAGTAGCGCTTTGGTAGGGATACATCCCCAATTGAGGCAGATGCCGCCTATTTCAGCCTTTTCTACTACTGCTACTTTTTTTCCTAGTTGAGATGCTCTGATCGCTGCTACGTAACCACCTGGTCCGCTACCGATCACTATAAGATCATATTTGTTTGCCATAATTTTTTCTTTCTGGATAATAAGTTGGCTTGCCCGTCAGCCTCAAAAAACTAGCGCAAATTTAATCGCTTTGCTAAGAGAAAAAAACGTGAATGCATAAGAATAAGCAGATTGTTTCTCTAAGTGCACTCTACTTGTTGAAATCTAAATTGATAGAAAACTCTTTATTACCGTTTACTTACAAATTATCTCAATATCCAAATTAGGATAAAAAAATAGCACTGAGTTATTACCCAGTGCTACCATTTGTGTTTCTCTTATTTCTAACTGAATTGAATCAGAAATTCTAGAAATAGAAAAGTACGTAAATTGTTCCAGCAGCTGTTGAGCTACTGTATTGATTAGTTCGCAAATTGCTACTTGAACTTCCAGGGCTAGAAGGTCTATCATATTTATAAACCTGTGTACCATCCCACTGTTCATAGCTAGCGTCTGCTTGTGAACCCCAGCTGTGTCCATAGGCTAAAGAAAAATCAGCTCCTACTGAAAATTTCTTAGCTATGAAATACTCGATTCCAGCAAATAGTCCTACAGATACAGAATGCGTAATTCCGTTATCTGAATTCAACAATCTTCCGTCCACAGATGAATCGTCGAAGTTATTTGAAGGATTGGGATTCAAGGCAGTAATAGGGTTGCCGTATGAATACTCTTGTTTGTAGGAATAAAATCCATACCCAACATTGGCTCCATAGAGAAAGGCGAATCGGTTTCTGTCCTTTCGCATTTCATACCCTACAGTTAAGCTCATGTTATTGCTATTTATCTTTCTAGAATCTTCTACTTGTGCTGTACTCGTTGGATCAGTAGCTAGTGCTGAGTCATCCTGAGAGTAAGCATTTGTCGTCGAACTAGAGTTGTTGATATAAAGAGCAGCTCTAACCGCAGAGGCATCAGTCAAAAAATACTTAAAGTATAAGGTCTGAGCTCCTAAGTTCAAATCATTGTCATCCTCCTTGCCAAAGAAATTCCCCAAGTAGTTGAGATAAGGTATAGCACTTACTCCTATTCCAATATCACCAGCTTTTGGTTTCAATGCATCAGTATCTACAGTATCCTCTGCGCTAGTTTCATCCTGAGCAAAGGCTGTGAAGCCAGAGAATATCACTCCGACCAACAGATATATTAATTTATTTTTCATTTAATGTTCTTTTAAATTTGTTAGTTATTTCAGTATTGTGAGTGGAAATCACATGCTGATAATTAAGGTTCAGTTACCTCAACCCAGTCACTAGCAAATTGGTCGGCACCATCTTCACTTCCTATATCTATACCACCTTGTTCGAAAGTCAGACCTCCAGTCAACAAGAAAGCATCATCGGTGTCGTCTGATTCAGCGCCATCAGCAACTCTTGCGATATCTAATCTAAAGGTTGTAGTTTCATAAATAGGGTTTAGTTCATCATCAACTTCTCCAGAATCTAATGTTCTATCCACATGAGCCGTGCTTGACAAATAGATGTTGTTATTCACCGGAATATCAACAGTGTATTTGCCATTGGCATTTGTTGTTATTTCTTCAGACCATTGAACAGTAGTAGTTTCGTCTTCATCCTCACCTTCAAAAATTGTATAAAGGGTGAATGTTGTGTTACTTAATAACTCCCTTGTAGGGTCATCTTGGTCTTCGTTAGTTTCAGAGTAAATAAATCCGCTAATCGTAATCATTTCAACTGAAGTTTCAGGATCAGTGCTTGTAGGATCTGCTAAAACGATATTTTGAATTTTAGTTTGACCAGCAAGAACATCATCATAATCTACTGTTTTAGAATCAAATTCCACATTAATTGTTGCGGGAGAAGATCCAGCAGATTGAGTTTGTTCAGCATTAAATGCTTGGACAGTAACTTCGAAGCTATCCCCACCATTTTTATTCACTTCAACTTCTATGGAAAATTGACCGTTTGCATCTAGAGTAGTTTCTGTTTCGAACTCTTCATCTCCATCAACTTTTGTGATAAGAACAACTGTTCCTTCAGGTGCAGCTTCTTTACCAGGTGTTTGAAGGTTGAGCTCTCCTGTAACATTACCTACCAAGGTAGCTGGTAGTAAAGTTGAAGATTCATCTAATTCAGTTGTAGTGGCAACTACAGCCGCAGCAGGGTGATTTTGAGCCCCTAATGTTAAAGCTTGAGTGAATGCAGTGAAAGTATAAAAATAATCTTTAGTGCTTCCATCAGCTTGAACCTGTGCAAATTCGAATCCATCTATTGATACTGTAGCATTCACACCATCGTCATCAACAGGAACAATAAATTCGGCATACCCATTGGCATTAACAGTGTCTTTCAACACAATTGAGCTATTTGTGGCTCCACCATTACCTACTCTAGAATATTGAGAATATCCAATCGTAAGAGTAACTGTGGTTCCTGCAGGTACTGATTCGTTTCCAGCTGAAGTTAAATCTAGTTCAGCTTTAGGGTAAATACGATAGGATGCCGAATCAAAAGTGTCTATGGATAATGGAGTACTTGTTAGGTCTTCGTCGCAACTCGTAGCGAACATTGCGGTTAACGCAGATCCAATTACAAGGAAAAGAAATTTAGTTTTTTTCATGGTTTTGTTTATTTGAAAAAGAATTTAAAATTTAAGTTATTGTCTCCTATAATTTTTGAGACCGCAATAGTAATAATATGATGTTTTAAGTTTCATGATTTCAAGTTTTTTTTAGATTAAATCATGTTATTAAACGGTAAAGTCTATTAAAAACTCGATGAATGGAATAAACCACATCAATGCTTTTCAATATGCTTATTCATACACATTACAATCACAAGATTCAAATCAAAACCATATTGGTATTGATTTTTTGGCAAATGAAAATTCGTTAGGAATTATTGAATATTCGTTGAGGGCTTTTGAATTTTAGTGACCAACTTTTTTTCGTCATTTTGACATATTTATTCGCTGCAAAAAAGAAAGTCGATGGCAACTCTGGTATCGTTTATCTATCCCATCCACTCAAAGGCACTGTGATAAGCATCGATTTCATTGACGTAATCCAGAAATTTTTCATAAAATGCATGCTGTCCAATAGTGGCACTATCTCCAATGACCACTAGTTTTTTTCTGGCTCTCGTGAGTGCTACGTTCATTCTTCGAGTATCAGAAAGGAATCCAATTTCTCCATTTTCATTGGAACGAACCAAGCTAATATAAATGACATCTCGTTCTTGACCTTGAAATGAATCAATGGTATTGACTGCTAATTTGCTAGCCGTTTTTTCATCCCACTCCATGGTGGTCAGCTGCTCTTGCATGTTTACTACTTGTGCTTTGTAAGGAGAAATTATTCCTACACTATTCAATTCATCAGACATGCCCATAGCGTCTAGTGACATGAAGTAATTAGTCAGATGTTTGAAAAGCAAATCTGCCTCTTCAGTATTAAAAGAACTTCTAGTCTCAGGATCCACTTCTTCAAAGTATCCGCACCCAGCAGTATCAATGAATTCTACAGTTTGATCCTCAGAAAAGACTTTCCAGTTTTTCACCATTTCATTGGCAATCAATTGATCTTTGTAAAACAACCGGCTGCTGAAATTCATGATTTGTTCATGCATCCGGTATTGCTCCTGAAGCATGGTGTCTGCATGATTTCGCTGAATTGCTTTTTCGAAAAGTGTCACTTCCAATCCAGCTTTGGCGGCTTCAAATGACTTGATTGTAGGAGGAAGCTGGCAATGGTCACCAGCAAAGATGACACGATTTGATTTTAGGATGGGTATCCAAGAGGCGGGCTCCAGTGCTTGCGCTGCTTCATCAATGAACACTGTTTCGAATGTCATGCCTTTTAGCATTTGATTGTTGGCGCCAACTAGCGTGCATGCAATAGCCTGAGATTTGCTTATTATATCGTTCACAATATAATAATTCAGATGTTCAGCTTGAGCTTTCAAGTCTCTGGCTTCATCACGTAGAGCCTTTCGTTGTTTTTTCTCGGCATGACCAAAACTACGTTTGAATTTTCCTGCCATAGAAAAATACTCCTCTGATTGTTTGCGTAAGGCTTTTAACTCTTTGAAGTCTTTATGATTGGCAATTTTTGCGTCTAATGTTTTACTGAGAATTTCATCAGTGACTCGAGCAGGGTGACCGATCCGAAGCACTTCAATATTTTGTTCGCTTAGTTTTTCGGCCAAAAGGTCTACAGCAGCGTTACTGGGCGCACAGACTAAAACTTGATCTTCAGATTTCAGTGTTTCTAAAATGGCCTGAATGACAGTGGTCGTTTTGCCTGTACCCGGAGGACCGTGAATAATGGCTACATCCCGAGCATTATGAATTTGATGAAGGGCGGCATTTTGACTGTCATTCATTCCCAAGTCCCTGATTGTGTTGTGATTGGTGAACCGGGCAGCTTTGTCGCCGAGTAGTATTTTTTTGAAATCGCTGAGGCGTTCCTCTTTGGTATTGATCAAAGATGTGAGGGTACGTTCCATCTCACGATAAGCATTCTCATCAAACAATAACTGCACCCCCAATTGCCCGTGATACAGCCACTCTGGCAACTGATCTGCATTCATGGTAATGTGCATATGCGTTTTGGTCACATTGTTGACCACGCCATTTATTGCATCTTCATGATCATCAGTCCCACCACTAGTGGAGAACAGGCTGATGAGTTTGCCTGATTGAAAAGAGTGCGCATCAGTATGCTCTGGCGGACGGGAGATTTTTACTATGAGTCTTTCTCCCGCATCATACTTAGTTTTTTCTAGGTGAATGGGGTACCAACAAACGCCTTTTTTACGACGTTCTTTCAGTGAAGTGCCCGCCATTTTTTGGCGATAGTGTTGCAAGTCGGCATCTTTCTCTTTTTTTAGAAGTACGAGTAAGTTTTTGAGCTCTTCCTGAATGTCTTTGCCTGCCATGAATACATATTTGCTGCGAAGCTAGATGATTACTAATCTCATGAAAAGAATTTGAGCAAATTTGTAATCTTATCAATCGAATGAAAATTTTCATGTTCAATAGTTCGATCCACATGTTCATGTGCCCATGTCACGTGATAGGGAATATGAAAGGCCGTTCCGCCCAATTCCAACACGGGTAGCACATCAGATTTTAGTGAATTACCAATCATCACAAACTCTTCAGGCTCTATTTCAAGTCGTCTAAGGAGCTTTTCATAATCCAGCTCTTTTTTTTCAGACATGATTTCTATATGATGAAAATATTTGCCTAACCCAGATTTTGTCAATTTTCTATGCTGATCAAGTAAATCACCTTTAGTCGCCAATACCAGTTTGTATTTGCCATGTAAGGCCTGAAGTACACTTTCTACATCATCAATTAATTCCACCGGCATCTGGAGCAGTTCTTTACCATAAGCAATGATTTTTTCGATGTCTTCTATTTTAATCGTTCGATCTGAGATTTGCATGGCGCTTTCAATCATAGAGAGAGTGAATGCTTTGATACCATAACCGTACAATTCCAAATTTTTCATTTCTACTTGAAATAGCTCCTTGGCCAAGCTGTGTTCTGGTAAATAGCCTTCCAATAGGGCATAGAATTTTTGTTCGGTTTCTCTGAAATACGATTCATTGTGCCAGAGCGTATCATCCGCATCAAAAGCAATTATTTTAGTTTGCATAGTGAAATTTAACCCTTCATGTGGAGATAAAAAACAAACAATAATACTGCTACATGACTCATGATGTTTAATTCTTTAAAATGAAATTCCACAGATCCTACGATAGTCTTCCCCCAGCTTCGTGCATATCTTAATCACCTGCTTCGTAGTACCAAGCAATTTTGACTTCTAGACCGTATGCTTTGAGCTGTTTTAATGATTTATTTCAAGCTGAATTAATCTATTTGCTCATGCAGTAAGTTGTGATTTTTATTTAATTTATTTGTGATACAACCATGAGTGCATGAAGAATACAATTACCCGAATAGAGACGCCTCATTTATTACTTCGAATATTTCAACCTGAAGATGCGGAGATACTCAAAGAGCGACTCGATGATAATTTACCAATCCTGATGCCTTGGATTCCATGGGCTAAACATGAACCAGAACCGCTTGAAGCCAAGCGAGACCGGATTCGCAGCTGGATAGGAGACTTCTATTCAAATAAGGAATATGGCTATGTGGTTTTTGAAAAGTCGACTGGAGAATTTGTTGCCAGTTGCAATTTATTTGGAAGGAGGGGAAAAGGAACTACTGAGATAGGGTACTGGGTAGATCATTTGAAAACTGGTAGAGGATACGCGACTGAGATTAGTTATGCTTTGACAAAACTGTCATTCGAACACATGGGCATTGAAAAAGTACTTTTATATATAGATGATCGAAATATCGCAAGCCAACGCATTCCTGCCAAGCTTAATTTTACTCATGAATACACTTATCGAGAATTGCCGAAAGATGCGGAGGGCGAAAGATTAAAATTTCAAGTTTGGGCCATGTTTGAGGAAGAGTTCGAAAAAGTAGATAAATTCGAGGCTGTCGAATTTAAATGGAGTTGATTTTGGAATTGATTGAGCAAGAAAATTTAATTTTTAAAGCAGGGGATACAGGTATTTACTTAGGTAAAGTCGAGGACAATGCCTTTCATCATCATTATGCGCTTCAATTGACTATTGGCATTGATGACAAATTTGTAATGGAAACTGAGGAAGGCAAGCTTACTTCAGACTCATTAATTATACATCCTCAAATCTCTCATCGTTTAGACAGCAAAGGAAAATTCGTATTGATTTTTTTATTCAATCCAGCAAGTACAATTGGTCATTTTCTAGCCAAGCATCTAACTACTTCGTCCGTTCAGGATTTTGAAGAGGAATGGGTGAACTACTTAAGAATGTTTGCAAAAGATTTATTCAAAAATGAAATCAACGAGAAAACATTTCTGAGCGCTTGCATCAATTCCATGGCAGAATTTAACAGTCGATGTTTATTGACTAAACATCAAATGGATAAAAGAGTGCTGGCCACATTGCAATATTTAGATAGACACGCACGAGAAATTATTCCGCTAAAAGAAATGGCTGAAGAAATGTGTTTGTCAGAAAGTAGATTCCAGCATATCTTCAAAGAAGAAACAGGGATTTCTTATCGGAGAATGCAGCTTTGGAAAAGATTATTAGCTTCTTTTGATCACCTCAGAACCACTAAAACATTGACTGAATTAGCTCATCAGTCTGGCTTTTCTGATAGTTCGCATTATAGTAAAACCTTCAAGGAGTCCTTTGGCTTTTCGCCCTCAGACGTTTTTGCCAATAGTCATTTGGTATTGGAATAATTTACTTCAGGTATTTTTTGGGTAGCGGGTTGTCATCTGTCTCTGCAGCCCAGTATAGATTGACAATCCACCAGCGGTCTCCATCATTCATCAATTGAATACTGTTGATACCACGGGCAAACGGTTCGCCTTCTGGTGTCCATTTGGACTGGTAGGTGCTCCATACATGCGTAATCAATCCAAAAGATTCAGTTTTGCGAGCGATCTCTTCTTCAAAAAAGCCATTTTCTATGAGCCACTGATCGCCTTGAGTTATAAAGTCATCTAAGGTTAAATAGCAGGGCACACGTTTCGTTTCTGATGCTGGGCGAGTAGGGATCAGTTTAGCATCAGGAGTCAATAGATAACGTAGTCTTTCCCAATCTCTTCGTTCACCTTTAGGTCCAGATATGGTTTCGTACAATGCTTCTATGATCGCATCTTCACTGTTTACATCCTTGGCATACTTGTCTTGAGAAAAACACAGGTGGCTTGTCAAGTAGAGGATAATTAAAAGATGGTGCTGCTTACTCATGTGACAAAAATAAAACGAAGAAACTAAAAATTTCAAAAGATGTAATGGTTGGTAAATGAATGGTTTGATCGGTTGACTTATCGCTTTTTTAGAAATTCAGTTAAAAATACTGCTGCGTGTAATCCTGTGCCAGTAAGGGATGAAAATATGCCCAATTTGGTCATACTTCTATCGAGTTGACCCAAATTGGCTTCTTGATAAAACCCATGCAAAAGGATAATAGGGGACAGCAAAAGTATAATTGAGCCTAGATATTGAACCTTCTTTTTCCAGGCAATTTCGGAAAGTTGTAGTTGCATTCCTATGGATAAATTGAGTAAACCACTAAAAAGGAAATAAATATGACCTGCCCGATAGATCATGCGCTGGGCATCTGGCAGATTGCCAATCTCATTCGTTTTCATATACCATCCCGTTTGAAGGAAGATCACAAAAGTGAGCAGTCCTATGATGGCATGAATGAGTGATATTTTGACTGGTATTTTCATTTTCTCTAAGAGACAAAAGTATATTTTATTCTTAAGTCAAACGCCATAATCGCTATATTTACTCTTTTTAAATGACTCCATAAAATGAACTTAAATTTAGAAGGAAAGTCTGCCTTGGTCTGCGGCAGTACGCAAGGTATAGGGAGGGCGATTGCCGAGGAATTGGCTTTGTTGGGTGCTAGTGTGATACTCGTGGCACGCAATATCTCAAAGTTGAGAGAAGTAAAGGAAAGTTTGCCCGTAGCGCATCGGCAATCCCATCAATTTATCCAGGCCGATTTTAGCAATCCTACCGAGTTAAAAAGCAAAATTGAAGAGTTCTTGAACGAAAACCCTGCACCGGAGATATTGGTTAATAATACCGGTGGTCCTACTGGCGGTCAAATTATCGACGAACCGTATACTAAATTTATGGATACGATGACTGCTCATTTGGAGTGTAATCATTTACTCGTTCAAGCCTTAGTTCCCGGGATGAAAGACAAAGGTTTCGGACGAATCATCAATATTATTTCTACTTCCGTGTATGTGCCAATTCCTGGATTGGGCGTCTCGAATACCGTTCGAGGAGCTGTAGCGAGCTGGGCAAAAACTTTATCATTAGAATTAGGTCAATTTGGGATCACAGTCAACAATGTACTTCCTGGATTTACAGATACGGTTCGATTAGAAGGAATTGTCCAAGCCAAAGCGAAAAAAACTAGCAAGACGGAGGAAGAAGTAATCACAGCTATGAAAATGGAAACTCCCGCTCGTAGATTCGGTCAAGCCGAAGAAACGGCTGCTGCAGCGGCATTCCTTGCATCACCAGCAGCAGCCTACATCAATGGAGTAAGCATTCCTGTGGATGGTGGCCGTACTGGCTGTATATAGTTTGAGCAATAACCCAAAGTAACCCATGCAAATAATTGAGAACTACATAAATGGCGAGCTTGTAGCGCCTGTTTCAAAAAGTTATTTAGATAACATCAATCCTTCGAAGGGTCAGGTTTATTCGCAGATCCCTGATAGCGGTGGTGCTGATGTTGAATTGGCTGTGGAAGCTGCTAAAGCAGCGTTCCCTGCTTGGTCTACTTGTGGGATTGAAACCAGAGCTAGTTTATTAAATAAGATCGCCGACTTGATTGATGAAAATCTTGAGGAACTGGCTAGAGCTGAATCCATTGATAATGGAAAACCTTTGAGTTTGGCTAAGAGCGTGGACATTCCAAGAGCTTCTTCTAACTTCAGATTCTATGCCAGTGGTATTCAGCATTTTGCTGCGGAATCGCATTTCATGGAAGGAACAGCGATTAATTATACTAAAAGGACAGCTGTAGGTGTAGCTGGATGTATTTCGCCGTGGAATCTCCCACTTTATTTATTCAGTTGGAAAATCGCTCCAGCATTGGCTGCCGGCAATACGGTCGTTGCCAAACCTACTGAGGTGACACCGATGACTGCTTATTTATTGTCTAAGATTTGCATTGAAGCTGGGTTGCCTAAGGGTGTGTTAAATATCGTTCATGGATTGGGTCATAAGGCGGGTCAAGCCATTGTTGAACACAAAGATGTACCATTGATTTCATTTACCGGAGGTACAGAAACTGGAAAGAAACTGGCGGCTACAGCAGCACCTATGTTTAAGAAGCTTTCACTTGAACTAGGAGGCAAAAATCCGAATATCATCTTTGCGGATTGTGATTTTGATGATATGTTGAAGACAACACTACGATCGTCATTTGCCAACCAAGGGCAGATTTGTTTATGTGGTTCTCGAATTTTCGTTGAGCGACCTATATATGAACAATTCAAAAATGCTTTTATAGAGAAAGTAAAGAAAATGAAGGTAGGAGATCCTCTGGATGGTCAAACCAAAATGGGAGCAGTGGTTTCTGAGGCGCACATGAATAAGGTGTTGGGTTACATTAAACTAGCTCAAGAAGAAGGAGGAAATGTGCTAGCTGGAGGAGATCGCGTAATAGTTGATGGCGATTGTTCGGATGGATATTTCATTGCGCCTACAGTTATTGAAGGTCTGAGTCATGATTGCAGAACCAATCAGGAGGAGATATTCGGGCCGGTGGTTACCATTATGCCATTTGATACAGAAGAGGAGGTTTTGAAGATGGCCAATTCCACACCTTATGGTTTGGCAGCTACGGTTTGGACACAGAACTTAAAACGAGCACATCGAGTTTCCCATCAAATCAAAAGTGGTATTGTCTGGGTCAATTGCTGGTTGCTTCGGGATTTACGAACGCCTTTTGGTGGCATGAAACAGTCTGGCGTAGGTCGAGAAGGTGGGTTTGAAGCCCTTCGGTTTTTCACTGAACCTCAGAATGTTTGTATAAAGCTTTAAGTAAGAACCTTTCAATCTCCCCAACCCTCTTCTCCAAGAGGGAGTTTTTTGTTCCCCCTTAGAAAAAAGGGCTAGGGGGATTTGATTTGCACTTGATATTTCTTGCCTACTACACATAAGTCACTAACTATTCAGTTTGTCATTTCATCTGGCAATGCTGCTTCAAGTGTTCTTATTACGTTATTGATATCATTCATTACATCAGATTCTGGAACACGAATGGTTCGATAGCCTAATTCCTTTAATTCTTTGTCTCGTTTCAGATCATCTTCAATTCTAAGCTCGTGAGACTTTCCGTCTAGCTCAATGATTAATTTTAATTTCCGACATATAAAGTCAGCTATGTAATTTTCAATGGGGTATTGCCTGTTGAATTGTAAGCCGTAAAATCTCCTTGCGCTAAGGACCTCAGTCCATAGCTTGATTTCTCCAGGTGTACTATGATTTCTTAGGTTTCGAGCAAGCGGTTTTAGTTTTTTATTGTAGTTAGATGGGTTCATCAAATGAAGTTAAGAAATGTTTTCAATCTCCCCAACCCTCTTCTCCAAGAGGGAGTTTTTTATTCCCCCTTAGAAAAAGGGGGCAAGGGGGATTTGTTCTGTAATTGAATTGATCTAATTACCCCTTCGATTCTTGAATGGCTAACCCTTCTTCGGGGATATATTTCTGGATTAAAAAGGCCATAAGGAATGAGGCCAAAGCTGCTAGCGTAGCGTTGCCAATAAATCCAATATCTGTATAGATAAATCCTGCCAATGCGGAACCCAATGCCATACCCAACTGACCAATAGAAATGGTCATACTCATCATGCGACCTCGCTGATTGTCCTGAATAACTTCAGAGGCCAACGCCTGAAAAGGAACCATGCGAGCCACTATCAGTAACATGATGATAAAGAAAACCACGAAGTACATTTCGTAATTCATATTGAGAAAAAACACGCACATGGGCATGATGATAACTAGAAGAAGGTTTGAGAAAATAATAATTTGCTTTCTTCCTGTCTTGTCTGAAATCATGCCAGAAATAGGCCCTGTGAAAACTGTAGCCAGCCCACCGATCAGGAACAAGGTGGCAATATCGTAACTGTTGGCTCTAAATGAATTTTCTAACCATGTTGGAAAATACACGATAAAAGAGGAGATACTAAGAAACATTAGTAAATATCCCATGGCAATGGTTTTGACAGATGGGACGTGCAAAATCTCCCAGTATTTTTTGATTGAATGCTTGAGGTTTAAGGGACAATTGGAGCTCTCTACTTTTGGTTGTGGTACTTTAAAAAGGATTAAGAAGAAAGCGAATACCATAACGAATCCGAAAAATTGGAAAGGAGCGAAAAAACCAATTTCTCCAGCCAAAATAGTTCCAGCAGGTATGCCCAAAATTTGCCCTGCTGCACTTCCTGTAGCTACTATGCCATTGGCCCAGCCTCTTTTCTCACAAGGGAAATAGTCTCCGATATAAGCAACGCATGACCCAGTGAGTATTCCACCAGCAAAGCCAGATAAAATCCTAAAGCCTAGCATGGACCAGTAATCAAAAGCAAACTGATGCATCAGCAGGGAAATAGCCATGGCACCAGCGCCAATTAGGAGTATCTTTCTACGACCCACACGATCTGAGATTGGTCCAGTGATTAGAGCTACTATGCCTAAAGTCACTGCATAAGCGGTTATTAAAGTGCCTCTCAAGGCTTCAGCTATATTCAACTGCTCACCAATCTGAGAAAGAATAGGGGACATAATGAAGAACTGACTGCTTGCAGCAAACATCAATAGCCATAATGAAAATAGAATGATACGAGCGTTGAGTTGACCTTTGTTCATATATCAATAGACAAACGGCAATTGGGCCTGTCAGTTGGATTTTTATGACGAAGCGCAGTAATCAAGGGTTAGACGGCTAAGGTCCAACCCTTGACTAAGCTCTTATAGATTAGAATTTGGCGTCTAATATGGTTCCGCTCAATCGTAGCAATTCGAGCTCTGCAATTTTTGCGCTGTATTTGGCTTGATTGAAATTGAGGTTGGCGGTGAGCAAATTAAACTGAGCCTGTCTGAATTCTATTGAAGTAATGAGTCCAAAACCATATTGCTCTTTCGATCGATCAAAATTTCGATGATTGGTCTGCAGGTTTTTTTCTTCGGCTTTCATCACAAATAGAGCAGTTTGATACACGGTCCAGGCATTTTGTACTTGTCGTTCCAGGTCAAGTCGAGTTCTTTCCAGATTGATCTGCTGGTTTTCCATCGCCAACTTGGAGTTTTGTCGTTGGACATTAGAACGGCCCCCATCAAAAATATTCCATGTCAAGGTGGCGCCTATGTTTAATGATGTAGAAGTCGCTTGGGAGGAGAAATTACCTGGTGCAAATTGATTGTTGTTCCAGCCGTAGGAAGAGTTTATGCCTATTTTGGGAATTATCGCAGAATTGGTCACTTTGATGTTGTATTGAGAATTCCTTAACAAGCCTTGTTCGATATTGAGTGCGGCATTCTTTTCTCTGGCAGATACTTCCAATGCCTGATAGTTGACCTCATCGAAGGTGAGCAAAGTGTCCACACTAAAATCTACACTTACATCTCTGCCTAACAGCAGGTTTAAGTTGCGCTTCTCATTTTTGAGCTGCTGAACAATGGTGAGGTAATTGATACTATCCGTGTTGTAATCTACCTCTGCGTTTAAAATGTCTAATTGACTGTTCTGACCAAATTCGAAACTGTATTTCGCGCGAAGCCATCGTTCTCGGGAAATATCTAGCGTTTCTTTTTGATTCAACTCGTTTTCTGTCAGACGTGCTATTTCATAGTAGGCGACAAACAAATTTACCATTGTGTTTTCCATTATGGATCGTGCCTCTATTTGGCTCAGATTATAATTTTCTTGCAACCGCTTATAATCATACTTTCGTCCGAACCCATCAAAAACGGTATAATCCAAATTGAGGGAGGCATTGGAACTGGAACTTGTCACTCCACGATTTAAACCAGTTGAGTCATTTGCGAATGTAATTTCCGAATTTACTCTAGATCGATTTGTCCCTGCTGTACCTGAAACATTAGGTAAATAACCACTGTTGGTGATTTTTGCACTGTTCTCCGAAATTTTCAAATCGTTTGATGCAGCTCTTATATCAAAATTATATTCTAGTGCAATTGACACAGCATCTGATTTGCTCAAGATTTCCTGAGCATGAGATGCTGTAGTTGCGCAGAAAAGTCCTGCAACCAGATATGTTAATTTATTAATTCTCATTTTCAACTTTTAATTCTTTTACAGCTCGTTCTACTTCTTCTTCAGTTGGTTTTTTGCCGGTCCACAACCAGATGGCATACACTTTTACCGTATTGCCAGTAGATAGCATCAAAGGCAGCATGATAAGTGTCAGTACCGTCGCTACCATTATTCCATAAGCTACGGCTATGGCCATTGGAATTAAAAATTGCGCTTGACGGCTAGTTTCAAAAATCAAAGGTGTAAGGCCAGCGATAGTGGTGACCGAAGTCAGAAATATGGCTCTAAACCTTGACTTTCCTGCGTCTATTAGCGCTTGTTGATAGGGACGTCCTTCTTTGAGATAGGCGTTCATTTTTCCAATCAGAACCAGGCCATCATTTACCACAATTCCAATGAGTGCAATGATCCCTAAAAAGGATAATATATTGATTGGGAAATCATGGATCCAGTGTCCCCAAGCCACACCAATCAAACTAAATGGAATCATGAGTAGTAGGAGGAAGGGCTGACTGATGGACCGGAATGTAAATGCGATAATAACAAAGATGGAAAAGATAATAATCGGCAATACCGCTGCTGCAGTTGAGGTGGTCTTGCCAGCTTCTCGATTCTGTCCTTCAAACACTGCTGTGACGTGGGGAAACTGTGCTTTTAATTTTGGCAGCATTTCAGCTTTTACTTCATTCATAATATCTGTTGCACTAGTTTTAGGATCTTTCAAATCACCTTCAATCCGAATTTCTCTTTTGCCATTCAAGTGATTGATAGAAATTTCACCTCTTGATATTTCAAAATTGGCAATCTCTGTGAGTGGTACCCGATCGCCAGATGAATTAACTATGCGCATGTCATCTAAGTTTTTGATGGATGATCGTTCATCTTCGTCATAGCGAACCCATACCTTGATTTCGTCTCTTCTTCTTTGAAATCTCTGGGCTTGATAACCAAAGAAACCTGACCTCACTTGACTGATGACGTCATTGAGGCGGAATCCCATGGCATAGGCTTCATCTTTCAAAGTAATCTTGATTTCTTTGATGCCTTGCGGGTCATTATCCTCTATATCTTTAACTAAAGGATTTGCTTGAAGGTAAGACTTCATTATTTTTTTTGCTTCCTTTAGCTCTTCAATGTTGTCACTGAGCAGTGCCATGGAGATTGGTTTACCACCAAAGTTTCCGCCAGAACCAAAGACTACGCTTTCAGCACCATGTATTTCACCTACTCGCTCACGCAGTGCGGAAGACATTTCATGGGAAGGAAAATTTCTATTCTCACCTGCTAGTAAATTGATGTTTAATGAGGCCGTAGAAGTTCCTGGCCCCATTCTTCTGACCATGTTTTCGATGGCATCTCCTTCCTGCTGGGTGTCGAATTCTTGACCTACTTCCCAAGCTACCGTCTCAATGTGCGAAATAATCGAATCAGTGATAGACTCATGAGTGCCCTGGGGCATTTTTAATGAAACAGAAATTCTATCACTTGCTATTTGAGGAAAGAAAGTTACTCGGATAATTCCGCCTCCAATCGACCCTATGGTTAGCATAAATAAAAAGATAGGTATAGCAAACCCCAGCACTCTATTATTTAGAAAAAATACCAGGGCAGGGGCATATACTTTATCTCTCACCCATGCCATAAATTGATCCGCATATCGATTGAAAACGTAAGTTTTTTGTTCCTTAGACAACGCTCTTGAGTGTGCGACATGCGATGGCAAAATGATTAATGCCTCTACAAGTGAAACAACCAAAGTAAGGATAACAATGGTGGAAACTTCTCCAAAAAACTCTCCAATTCTACCTTCCAAAAAGAAGAAAGTGGAGAAGGCTACCAGAGTAGTGAGAATGGCTGATGTAATAGCAGGAATGACTTCCGCGGTGCCATCGATCGCGGCCCGAATAGGTGTTTTTCCTTTCTCGTAGTGATGATAGATATTTTCAGCTATCACAATACCATCATCTACCAATATACCGATCACGATAATCATCCCAAATAAGGACAGCACGTTGATAGTCACATCGAAGAATCCGGCAAACATAAACATTCCAAAGAAGGCGATAGGTAAACCAAAAGCGACCCAAAAGGCTAATCTTGGTTTGAGAAAAATGGCCAGGAAAAACAATACCAACAGCATACCCTGCACGCCATTTCTTAAAAGCAATTCGGAGCGTTGAACAATGGTGATTGATGAGTCACGTGTTATGTTGATTTGCACATTGTCGTGACTCTCGTTGAATTCACTGATATAAGCTTTTGTTTTGTCTGCCACATCGATCAGGTCTTCTGAGATAGTAGCATTCACTTGAATTCTTACAGAACTCTCACCGTTAAAATAAGATCGGTCTGGAGTTTCAGACCAGCGATCTCGCACTTCTGCTACGTCTTTTAATCGAACTAATTCACCTGATTCTGTTGCTTTTACCACGATGTGATCTAACTCGTCACCATAATACTTTCTATTGCTTACTCTAATGAGATACTCCTCATGAGCTGTTTTTATAGTGCCTCCTGTAACCAATATGTTGGTAGATGAAACTGCTTCAGCTACTTGTTGAAAAGTAAGGTCATAAGCCCTTAGCTTATCTTCATTGATAGCAATTTCTATTTCTTCTTCAGGATAACCTGTCAGTTCAACTTGAGAAATACCTTCTAGATTTTTTAGGTCTGTCTCCACGTCCCGAGCCATAGTTTTCAATGCAGTAAGTGGAATATTTTGGCCACTGATGGCCATAGTCACGGCTTCCGTAATGAATATCCCCTTTGAAATAATAGCGGGCTCCATGCCGACAGGAAATGAAGGGATTCTATCCACTGCGTTTTTTACATCGGCTAGTACGGCATCAATATCATAACCTTTTAAGACTTCAATAAGTACAGATGCAGAGTTTTCGGAAGAAGTTGATGTAAATCGGTCTATTCCAACTAATCCTCGGATGTTGTCTTCAATCTTTAGGATAATGCCCTCTTCCATCTCTTGTGGAGATGCACCCGGGTAGGTGACACTGATGGTGATATCTCTACTTTCAACTAATGGGAAAAAAGAAGATTTCAGATTCAGAAAGCCAAACGTTCCCAAAAAAGTGAAAGCGATAACAATGACCCAACCTGCGACTGGGTACTTGATGAAGTGATCAATTATTTTATGCATTCGATTTTAGTTTTCGCTGAACACTTTTACTTCCATACCTTCAAAGGCACCTGGGACAATTTTTGAGAGGATTTCCGTTCCATTCTTCAAATTGTTCACAATGACTGATTTTTCGGTTTTGTGAGCTATCGTAACCGGCATCAGATAGAGTTTGCTATTTTGGATCGCGAAAATTTTATCTCCTTCTACCAAAAGTTTCCGGTCAATTTCAACTGCGTTTGGAATTCTTTCTCCGGCAATAATGGCTTCGAGATACACGCCTTCTTTCAACTCTTTTCCAGATACTTCAATGTACACCTGAACGGTTTGTGTAGTTGCATCTACTTTTCCATTAATTCTAGAAACATAACCAGTCCATTCCTGATCATTTGAATTAGGATTGTTCACTTTCACTTTTTTACCAATAGTCAAAGACGGAAGCAAAGATTGACTTATAGCTACTTCCAGTTCATAAACTGATGGATCGATAAACTCTCCGAGTTTTTGACCAGGACGGATCACCGTTCCAGGATTGACCAAGGTTTCAGTTAGCACACCGCTATAAGGCGCTCTGATTTTGTATTTACTTTGAAGTATTTCTAAATTCTTAGTGTTGTAATAAGTGGTGTAAATATTCTTTCCCGTGATGAAATACTTTTCCTTTTCTGAGGTGGTTTCAGGTAGCTTTGCAATCGGTGCATCGATATCAAAATTGGAAACATATGCATTCCATTTTTTGTAAGCTTCAGGATAGTCTAACCTAAGGTCAGGCAAAATACTTGTCACCAAATTTTGCAGCACACTTTTTTGAGCCAATAGGCTCACGTATGCATCATTACTTCTGATGTTAACTAAAGTTTCTCCTTTCGAATATTTTATACCTGGTTTGAAGAGTTTGTTGTTCGATTCCATCACTCCTTGTACTTCAGCATACAGGTCGGCTTTTCTTTTGGCAACCAACCTGCCATTTTCGATCACATTCACACCAATATCTGAACCCATCACCTTTTGAGTAAACACTGTGGTTATCGTTTTTTGTGTGGGTGGTTTTTGATCTTTTTTACTTTCCATGATCATTTTGGATCCAAAAATCCCACCTAATATGATCAGTACACCTGCTACTATTGATATTTGTCTTTTCATGAATCTATTTATTGAGTGGAGCTGTTAGCTCATCTACATTAATATTCTTACCGATTTGTTTTAATACTTTAATGGTAGTGTCCAAATCTTTTTGTTCTACTCCGTCCTGCACGACTACTATTATTTCTTGAAGGATAGGAATAGCTGAGTTAAACATTTTTTTACCTTCTTCAGTAATGTCCACCAGCTTAATTCGCTTGTCATTCTCATCAACTGATCTTGTCACGAAATTTTTCTTTTCCATCGTATTGATCAATCGAGTGAGGGAAGTCTTGTCTCGATCCGTGATAAAAGCTAGACTATTTTGAGCCATGGCACCTCGATTGGACAAAACCTTAAGTAAGATCATTTGAGCTTTGGTCAGTTTAAGTCCTCTCGATGCAAAATGATCGTTCAGGAAATAGTCCAAAGCCTTCATCGTTCTTCCGAGCCAAGGCAGTATGGTTCTATCCAATTCTGGGAGTTTATTTTCTTCCATGCCGCAAAGTTTACGTCTTAATTGGAAATTAGTTGCATATGCAATTAATATTTTATTTAGGCGTTGTAGACTTGGTATGAACTGCATGACTATGGTGAAATATACTGGGGTTAATCGGGCTGAGCAATTGCAGTTCATCTACTATGATGGTGTATAGCTACATCACATATATTTGCCATTCATAAAATACTAGTACCATTCTGAAACAATTAACTCATTTTTGCGATAGAAGATTGACTATTACTATCTATCACCAATGAGAAGAAAACTTGTATCGTTTGCAGTTGTTGTACTAACTGTTGTTGCTGTTTATTTTGGCTATCAAAGGCTTTCTGGTCAGAAAGTGGAACCGCCACAAAGGCCCAAGCCAATCGCAAAAAATTATGTGTCTGCCAAACCGTTCCAACCACAAACCGTGGAGACAGTCATAGAGGCTTTCGGTAGGGTCGGGTCTGCAAAACAGCTCAGCGTGATAGCTGAAGTAGGAGGGAAATTACTTCAAGGAAGCTCAGTATTGAAAAAAGGCTCAAGGTTTAAAAAAGGACAGTTGCTTTGTAGGATTGATAATGTTGAAGAAAACTTAACCTTGCAAGCACGAAAAAGTAGTTTCTTGCATACCCTGGCATCCATTCTTCCAGATATCCGAATAGACTTTCCTAATAGTTTTAGCGTCTGGCAGTCTTATTTTGATGGTATCAAACTGGATGAAAAATTGCCAGCGCTTCCAGAACCTAAGTCCTCTAAAGAAAAGACATTCTTAGCTGCAAAAAATATTCTTAGCGAATATTATGCAATAAAAAGCGAAGAGGAGAACCTGAAGAAGTTTCATATTTACGCCCCGTTCAATGGCAGTATTGTTTCTATCAATTATCAAGTGGGCTCTGTAGTTAATCCTGGAGCTAATATTGGGACTATCATTAGCACAGATGAATTAGAGTTAGAAGTGCCTGTTGAGCAGCGTGATATTGAGTTTGTGCAGATGGGTAAAACAGTGACCATTGTGGATGAGTCTGATTTTGAACAAAACTGGATTGGGAAAATCATTCGAGTGGCAGACTTTATCGATCCCAACTCTCAAAGTGTGAGCGTCTTTATCAACATCCAGAAAAGATCTAAATATGAAGCATTGGACGGCTTGTTTTTGAAGGCCAGAATCCCTGGAAAGTCAGTGAAAAATGCCGCTGAAGTACCAAGGCGAATCCTTAAGAATAAGAATGAAATTTTTATAGTTCAGGATAGTGTGCTAGTTACTAAAAAAGTACGTGTGCACAAGATCTCTGAAAACAATGCCATTATAAGCGGATTGCAATCAGGAGAAATGATGGTCACCGATCGACCTTCGAATGCTTCTGAAAACATGAAAGTGGAAATCATAAAACCTAAATCGTAAGTCATGAGAAAGGTTATAGAATTTTTTGTCAAATACCCCATTTGGGCAAATGCCATTATTATGGTAGGCGTGTTTGGTGGGTTAGGAACTTACTATTTTAATTTAAAGAAATCGTTCTTCCCTGAGCGTGAGGCACGATACGTAAGCGTGAATGTGTCTTACCCGGGGGCTTCTCCTGTGGAAATGGAGGAAGGAGTGACCATTAAAATAGAAGAATCGCTCAAAGGACTCGAGGGTATTGAGGAGGTTACTTCTACATCGTCTGAAAACTTTGTCAATATCAGTATCCGCTCCAGAGATGGCTATGATTTGGATGAATTGACTACAGAAGTGAAAAATGCAGTGGATCGAATCAATGCCTTTCCGGTGTCGGCAGAGAAGCCTGTGGTGGCCAAACAAAAATCTACCAGTATGGCCGCATATATGGGGATACGCGGTACAGTTTCTTTATTAGAACTAAAAAAAGCGGCAGAGCAAGTAGAAGATGATTTTTTAAAATCAGGTTTCATTTCGCAAGTCAGGGTTTCGGGTTATTCCGATTTGGAGATTTCTATTGAAGTAAGGGAACAAGACCTAAGACGGTACAATCTGACATTTGCTGAAGTGGCCAGCGCCATTCGGATGAACAACCGAGATGTGTCGGGAGGATCTATCAAAACCGTAGATGAGGAGATTCGTATTCGTGCCAATTCGAAAGAATTTGACCCGAGCATTCTAGATGAAATTATTGTCAGAGCAAACCCAGATGGAACCAAGCTCCATTTGGGAAAGATTGCGGATGTGAAATTACAATTCGCAGATGTGCCTAATAAGTTTTATTCTAACGGCAAACGAGCCATCAATATCGCTGTACAAAAATTGCCCGAAGAGGATATTGAGAAAATCTCAAAGTTTTTGGATGAGTACGTCAAAGAATTCAACTCACAGCAAGAAAACATCGAGTTATCCATGGGCTTTGACTTCAACTCGATGCTAGAGGATCGACTGGAGTTGTTGATTAGAAACTTTGGTACGGGGCTGATACTTGTGTTACTGACACTCGGCTTTTTCTTGTCTTTGAGGCTTTCCTTTTGGGTAGCCATGGGAATTCCAATTTCATTCTGTGCCATGTTTATCATTGGAGATATGGCGGGTATCACGATCAACATGTTGACCCTTACAGGTATGCTCTTAGTAGTGGGGATTTTGGTCGATGACGGTATTGTAATTGCAGAAAATATTTATACACATTTCGAAAGAGGTAAGAAACCACACGAAGCAGCCATCGACGGTACCATGGAAATGCTGCCTTCTGTCTTTACCTCCGTGATGACAACCATTGTAGCCTTTATGCCATTGATCTTTTTGGATAATAATGGTTTTACCAAGGAAATGGCCATTGTGGTGATTGCCTGTCTGGCATTTTCCTTAGTGGAGGCCTTTTTTGTTTTGCCTGCTCACTTGTCGCATAAGTGGGTGTTGGAAGGAAGAAAAACAGATGGCTGGTATCATAGGTTCAGAGAAGGCATGGAGAAAATGATTGACCATGTTCGTTTCAATATGTATTCACCATTTATCGGTAGATTATTGAAACATCGTTGGATTTCATTTATGGCGCCGTTTGTATTTATTGTCATGGTGTTAGGCATGTTTGCTGGTGGTCTTATCAAGTTTACGCCATTCAGTCGTCCACCAATCGATGATATCAATGTGGATTTGGTATTGAAACCAGGGACTAGAGAGACTTTGACCGAAGAGTATCTTTGGAGCTTCGAGCGATCAATATGGAAAGTGCATCAGCGTATGTTGGACGAAGGTCGAATCAAAGACACCATCATGACAGATGTGGATGTTCAACTAGGCTCTACCTCTGATAGGCAAAACACAGGTTCTCATACTGGTGCTGTGAGGATTGATTTTGATCATCTCGATGAAAACAAAATCTCCGGATACGAAGTAGCCTCTAAAGTACGTGAAGAAATAGGCCTGGTGCCGGAAGCGGAGAAGTTTAGCGTAGGGGCAGCCAACTACTGGGGTAAACCTGTCGCAGTCTCTTTGAAGAGTAAGAATATTCCAGATTTGGAAAAAGCCAAAGAAGAGGTGAAAGATGCCTTACTCAAAATGTCAGACTTAATTGATGTAGGTGATGATGCATCAGCCGGACAACGCGAATTGGAGTTGAAATTGAAGCCGCTGGCTTATCATTTGGGCTTGACTCAAAACGATATTACCCAGCAGATCCGTCAAGGGTTCTTTGGTGAAGAGGTGCAACGACTTCAAGTTAATACTGATGAGATTCGAGTGTGGGTAAGATATCCTAAAGAGGACAGATTGAGTATTACTCAGTTGGAATCAATGAAGGTGAAGAAAAACGGAGCCGAGTATCCATTGTCGGAATTGGCAGACTATGAGATCGGTCGTGGCATTACGAGTATCAACCACTTCAATGGCAAAAGGGCTGTACAGGTCTATGCCGAATTGGCTAACTCTAAAACCACTTTACCTCCGATCTTGGATAAGATCACCAATGAGATCATGCCTCCAATCATGAACAAGTATGCGGGATTGGAGTATAGTTTTGAAGGACAATCGAGAGGATCACAGCGACAAACGGACTCCTTTATGGAGATTCTGGTGCCTGTTATTTTATTTATGTTGCTTTTTATCACATTGAACTTTAGGTCGTTTTACCAAACCTCATTGATCTTGGTGTTGTTGCCGCTTGGGTGGGCTTGTGCAGCCTTTGGGCATTTCTTCCACGATGCAGTAGTTTCCTTTGTGAGTTTCTACGGTATGTTGGCTTTATCAGGAGTAATTGTGAATGACGCCGTGGTGATGCTAGATCAATACAACAGAAACCTCAAAGAGGGGATGAATGTGATGGATGCCATTAACAAAGCAGGTACCGCTAGGTTTAGAGCTATCTTGTTGACCTCTATGACGACAGTCGCAGGGCTTTTCCCGTTGATATTGGAGAAAAGTTTTCAAGCCCAATTCATTATACCTATGGCCATTTCACTGGCTTATGGTGTGTTGTTTGGTACGTTGTTTATCCTGTTCTTCTTCCCGGTCATGATCTTGTGTTTCAATGATATTAAGGTATATACGACTTGGCTATTTAGAGGGATATGGTTGAGCTTAAGAGCGGTGTTCTGGGGTGACCATCAGGAAATTTTGAAGCCTACTAAGGAAGAAGTGGAACCGGCCATTATTGAAGGAAAGAAATTGGCAGAATACTGATTAATATTAAATGAATAATCAAATGAGGAAAGTCACCTTGACTTTAACCCTATTGGGTGTTTTTATAGGAAATGTAGTTCGAGCCCAGGATGAATTGTCTCTTTCTCAGGCGATAGAGCAAGGGTTAGCTAATAATTTTTCTATCCAAATAGAACAAAACAAACAACTTCAGGCAGCTAATTTGAATACCTGGGGACAGGCAGGGATGTTTCCAAACATTTCATTGAACGCCAGCCCTTCGATTTCTTATCAGGACCTTGAAACAGACAACCCTTTTAGGTTTGGTGGGGCAAATACTTCAACGGACGTTTCTCCAACTTTACAGGCCAGTTGGGTGCTGTTTGATGGTCTAAATGTAAGGATGACCAAAGGGAAGTTGGCGTTGTTGGAAGAACAATCAAGCGGTAATGCTCAAATTATTATAGAAAATACGGTGCAGGCTATTATTCTGGCCTATTATACGGTATTGTTGGAAGAAAGAAGAACGGAGGTTTTTGCCAATACTCTCAATTTGTCAAGGGATAGATATGACTATGTCAAACTGAAAGGAGACTTGGGTAGTGCAGTTACGTTTGACATTCTTCGAGATAAAAATGCTTATTTGACAGATTCGTCAAATTACCTGACTCAGCTATTGAATCATAAAAATGCGGTAAGAAATTTGAATCTACTTTTGGCTCAGCCAGTTGACAAAACTTATCAGTTCACCGACAGTCTCAGTGCCCAGGAAACGAGTTTTAGTCTGGACGAATTGGCAGCTGCCATGAAGTCTTCGAATAGTAACTTGAGAAATCAGTATGTAAATCTTGAAATCTTACAGAAAGAAATAGGTATTTCGCGTTCAGCCATGTATCCACGTTTGACATTTAATGTATCGGGCAGTAATGGTTGGAACCATGTGGAGTTAGGTACTCCGATAGGAAGCCCGCCTGATCAAATATCTGGTATTAATACAACTACTTTGTCTTTGGCTGCTAATCTCACGCTATCATTCACGCTTTACAATGGGGGGAAGATCAAGAATCAAATCAAAAATGCTAGTATCCAAGAACAAATTGGACAGTTGCAGATCAAAGATTTAGAACTGACTTTGGACAATTCTTTGATCAGTTCTTATGATCGATACAACCTTCGTCAGAATCTAAATAGCATTGCAGCAGTCAATTTGGAGACTTCTGATCTGAACTTGAGCATGGGAGAGGAGCGTTACCGCAACGGAAGTATCAATTCTTTCAACTACCGGGATTTGCAGATCACTTATCTACAAACGGCTCTATCCTATTATCAATCAATTTATAATGTGATTGAATCTAAAACTGAGTTGCTTCGTCTCAGTGGAGGAATTTTAAGTGAAAACTAATCTATTGGCCTAATAATCAGAAAACCCAAAAGAGCAATTAAAAGACACAAAGGAGAATAAAAGAAAAAATCAGCTTGAGCGAAAGCGGTATCCATAGGTGGTTTGAAAATTCCAATATATTTAAAATCCCCAACGGCTCGAAGTAGGAATATACTAGGAATCGTCCAGCCAATGATACGATTAGCTTTATCAGATAGAGGGTTGGTCACCCAATGAGTCTGAAGTATATAGAATAGGCTAAAAGCGAATAAGCCAAATCCTACGATAGCACAATCTATGGCTGTAGGTTGAAGTAAAAGATCCCCATTTGCATTGGTGGGCAAAGCAGCCATAAAACCCCACGAACTTCCTAATGCCCATGAAAAATGAATTCCAGCCAGGGCGAAAAATACAAGGACAAGAATAGCAGGCTTTAAGGATTTCATGTTTTAGTATTTTTCATAAATGAGTCGCATCACTTTCTCCATTTCTAGCTTCACCGGTCTAGAGCTGGAAGAGTAGTTATTGTTCATAAAACTGAAGAATAGGTCCTTGCCAGACTTGGTGTGGATGATGCCTGTGAGATTATGGTTGTTGCTTAATGTGCCAGTTTTGGCGAAGACGTACGGGGATTCACCCTCTTTGGGTTTATACCAATTTTTGAGTGTTCCATCTACACCACCTATGGATAGTACTTGTTTCAACTCATTCAAACTGATCTCTGTAGAGATATAGCTCATGACGGCGATCATGCTTCTTGGCGTTACCAGATTGTAGCGAGACAATCCACTTCCATCTTTCCATATGGGTGGTTTTGGGTAAATTCTAAGATTTTCTTCTAATGTAAATTGTCTAATAAGATCGGACTGAAGTGGCATTCGCATTTCTGTTGCGCAGAGGTAATGGATTTGCTCTGCGGCTAGATTGTCACTGCGCTTGAGCATGAACGCAAACAATTCCATGGAAGATCTGCTGTATGCTATTTTTGAATTCTCGAATTCAAAATCTGCTATCCAATTTATATTCCTTTTCAGTGTGTCTTCCAATAGCGAGATGGTGAGCTCATCCGAGGTTTTGAAAGGCACACTGTTTTTGTAGGCACTACGTGCAGTATCAGGTGCAAAACTGAAAATGTTGTAATCTTTTAAACGATAAGGACTGAGTTTTTCTGAATCAATTTCCCGTATGTCGGCGAAGTCTGCAAAGAAATTGGGTTGTACGTTAAATTGGTTTGAAACAGAATCATAGACGTAGCGAATAGAATTGCCATAAATGGGAAAAGCAGTTCGTTCTGGTTGGAAGTAGTATTCATAATCTTCCCACGACCACCCAGGTGCAAATGGTGCATCCTTGAAAATGGGTTGAACATAAAATAAATTATAGGTGGTATCCTTTAACATTTCGAAAATTGGTTGATCTTCAAAATCAGGGTGAAGAAATGTAGGATCTCCTGTTCCAGTGAATAGTAGAGAATCACCTTTAATGATATATTTCAAGCCAGGCACAGAATCCCTCATGAGTGTCAAGCCAGCATAAAAGGTTAGCAGTTTGGTATTAGAGGCGGGAATGAAGTATTTATCTTCATTCCAGGTGTAGAGAAAAGTACTGTCTTGCGGGTCGTAAAGTGCAAACCCGGTGAGATGACTATCAAACATGGGAGACTTTGATAAAGTCTTATTCATCATCGTTTTATTGGTTACTCCTTTGATGGCACTGCAGGACACAAAAACAGTGGAAACAGCCAGAAAGAATAGTAAATGTCTAAAGGTCATAGATGAACAGGCATTAGAACTGAAAATTAATGTCTGAGGAAATAATTATACTATGAAAGTCTTTTTATTTTAGTTGAGATTTATTGTACTTAATCATTTCTAAGTGAAAAAAAACATCTTCATTTTATTATTGGCAGTAACCAGTCTTGGTTTGTCTTCTTATCGCTGGGGATTTTATGCACATCGAAGAATCAATCGATTGGCTGTATTTACTATTCCACCAGAGCTTATGGGGTTTTACAAAAAACACATTGTTTACCTCACTGAAAACGCGATCAATCCTGACCAGCGACGATATGCGGTAGATTATGAGGCTCCCAGACACTATATTGACTTGGATATCTATGGAGATAGTGCGTTGCAAGTAGTTCCACACAATTGGTTTGATGCGGTAGAAAAGTACACAGAAGATACCTTGCAAACCTATGGCATTGTGCCCTGGCATATTACATTAATGAAACATCAACTAACCAAAGCTTTTGAAGAAAGGGATTTGGACAAAATTCTACGCTATTCGGCAGATATAGGACATTATATTGGTGATTCAAATGTGCCATTACACACAACAGAAAACTATAATGGTCAGCTGACAGGTCAGTACGGTATTCATGGTTTTTGGGAATCCAGATTGCCAGAGCTATACGCAGATGATTATGACTTTTTTGTGGGCAAGGCCGAATATGTGGACAACGTACAAGAAAGAGCTTGGGCTGCGGTTACAGCTGCTCATTTGGCTATGGATTCGGTTTTGTCTTTTGAAAAGCAGTTATCAGAAAGATTTTCTGAAAGCAAGAAATACTCTTATGAAGAAAGAGGAAACTCAACGACAAGAGTTTATTCCAAAAAGTATTCCCGTGCATATGATCAATTGCTTGATGGCATGGTAGAGCGCCGGATGAGAGCTAGCATAAAGATGGTTGGGGATATCTGGTTTACCTGTTGGGTAGATGCGGGTCAACCTGATGTTGCCTTGTTGATGGCGCTCGATTTAGACGACAAGGACAAAAAGAAAATGGAAGAAGAAAAGAAGAATTGGGAGAAACGATCCATCAAGAGCCGCGAACACAATTAAAGTAATAATTTACTTGCTTTTCGAGAGCGTTACAATATCAACAAATGCACGGATAATGTTTCGAGATTCTTCCACATTATTTGCATGAATAGTAAATTCATCTTCATAAGGCTGAATTTCACCATCTTTATAGCACTTAATGATTTTTTCTTTGAAATTGGTTTCGATCAAAACGGATATGGATCTTCCAGAAATATCAAAGTCAATATTTCGTTCGTTCAGATCAGAAAAATTGAGTTCATAGATATATTCTGTACTCCCCCTTTCGTCTATTTCTATTTTAGTAAACTTGAATTTTTTCAAATCTCCTTCTTCCACCAAGCTCAATGACTGACTAAAAGATTCATCGCCTTCTCTTACTTCTTTCACTGCTTGAGTGAGCCAATTTATTTTAGCACTTAGTCCAGACTCTGGGACATCAGGTCGGTAGTTTTTCCTGCACAGTTCAATCGATTTTTTTATTGCATATTGTAGACGTCTGGCATTTTCCGCATCTTCACAATAGAGCTTGAAAGATTCATCGTATGGGTCTACCTCCCCATTTTCAATCACTTTCATCAATTTTTGTTTTTTGTTAGTGATAAGCTCTATGAACATTTTAGATCCACTGATGTCGTAATCTATCACCTTGTCATTGATGTCTATCCAATTGAAATTGTATTGCATTTTATCAGATTTGCTCTCTGAAATTTCAGTAACAGCATACTCGGCTAGACAATCGGTATTGAATTTTTGTTCTAGTGTCACACCACCATAATTGAGTGTTTTGGTACCCGTGCTCAAAGCCTCCAATGCTCCATTTTTATTGCTGAATTTTGGGAATGCGGCTTCTACTTGTTTTTCAGCTTCGGGGATGATGAGTGTCAATACCGTTTGTAGATCTCTTGCTTCTTCTACATTATTAGTTTTGATAATGATGTCATCGATAAAGGGCTTGGATTCACCATCTTCTGCATATTTGATCAGTTTGTGTTTTCTCTTGGTTTCAAATTCTAGGCCAAATTCAGAACCACTAATATCAAACCGGACTGTATTTACATTTATATCGGCAAGGTTAAAGGAGTAATCGGCTTGCTTTGATGATCTACCGGTTTCTACAATACTCAAATTCACTTTTCCAGTAAAAAGTGGATCCGATTGTAATGATTGTGCATAGACCTTATCGGAGTAGGTAGCATCCTTTACATTGGTCGTCAACCAATTGAGCATTTCATCATAAGTTTTTAAGCTCAATTTATTCAGCATGATTTTTTCTGCCAACGGAATGGCCTTCTCTATGGTTTCTCTAATTTTTCTGGCATTGTCAATATCAGTTGCCACGATTTGTAATTCCTCAGTATAAGATTTGACTTCTTGATTCTCGAAGGTTTTAATTAAGTCCTGACTGTTTTTTATTTTAACATTGACAATGATCAGGTCTCGCTCTGTACTCTCTCTTACCGTATAAGGATCGATATCTGCAATATTTAGCTCATACGCATAAGTCTTGGCTGTACCTTTCGTACTGGTTTTAGTATAGCTGTATTTGATCACACTGGTGTGCTCAAAGAGGAGTTCAGGTTCGTACTTGTATTTACTGGTTTCCACGATGCCTACAGCAGCATCAAGTTCTTCGAAAAGCTGATTGAACTCCGATTGTTGAGCTACAGAAGAACAAATGGCAGTTAAAAATAAAACTGAATATGCAGTAAGAATTTTAGCGGCAGAAAACATAATAAGTGAGATTAATTAACCCACAAGATATGAACTAGCTTTCTAGAACCAAAACGAGAATTTGATTTTAGATTGTTATTTCGAAAAAATACTTAGAAATGAGTATTCTTATAGTTCAGTATAAAATTCCTAAAATGACGTCTAAAAGGCCATTGCATAAACACTTTTCTCCTTTTTGGTTTGTTGTCCATAAGATAGCTGTTCAATGACCATACTGATCACTTTTTGATCCCATAACATTTTATAATGTCCGGTTTTTTCCAGCAATTTTAACTCAGAGTTTGGCCATTGATTGTAGATCTCTATCGTGTTGGATTTTGGCAGCACTTTGTCATCTGCATCATGAATCAATAATAAATGATTATATCTGATTTTTGCACCGAGTTGATCTACTCTGATCCCTTCCAATGGTTCGTGCAAAATATTTTCAGCTCGCTTACACAGCTGCTCATGAGCCTGTTGATTGATGCCTATGAATTTGGAATAGTCTTCAAATATTTTGGTAATACTGTTGGGTGTGGTCAGGAATATCAACTGATCTACCTGGTGAGTCGTTTTGGATAAAGCATAGCTGGTTACAGCCGATCCGAACGAATGCGAAACGATAGAAAATGGTTGCTGTGGATTGATGTGATTGATGACTTCCAAAAGCACCTCTTTACACATTTTAATATTGGCCTTTTTTAGTTTTGAAAAACCATGAGCAGGTAGATTGAAAAGGATCACATGATGGCCCTTCTCTGCCAACTTCAGGCCAATCGCAGACATACTAGCCGCATTGGATTCCCAACCATGCACTAGCAATACCAATTGGCCCAATGGATTGCCCAATTCATAGCATTGGATATCTTCTAAATAATGTTTGATTTTAAAAGTTTTGGCTACTTTGAAAAATGACATTTCTTTCTTCCTGATTTTCTTGTTCAATGGTCTTTGAAATAATTCAAATGCCTGATTGCCAGCCATTTTTGGTGAGAGGGCTGAGGCTGCTCTAAAATAAGATCGGATCAATTTTAACATGGTTTTTCTGGTTTAAAATATACCAAACGGTATATTTAAGTTTAAATTTTTTTTATTTGATCATTTCACTATCAATCATTTGATCAATATGTGCCATCATTTCTGAAAGGTGACTTTCATCCTTCAGCATACTGGTGATGAAAATACCACCTTGAATTTGTGCGTAAATTTTATTGGCGTATTTAGCCGAATCTATTTCTGGTTTTATGGTTCCTTCTTTTTTGGCTTCTTCAATAATGTTTGCAATGTTATTGATAAGCTTATTCATTACCTCTACTACACGCTTGTAGAGCGTGTGGTTGTGATTGAGGGAGTCAATGCCCACGTTGATCATGGGGCAGCCACCATGAAGTTTTTCTGCTGCATAATATTTTCTGAAAAATCGTGTGATTTCCTTGAGCCTGGTTAGTCCATCAGCGTCCATGGTCATTTTATCCGCCAGGATCGCCATGGCTCTTCTGATGTTATAGTTGAATGCCTGAAGGGCTAAATCTTCCTTGTCTTTAAAGTTGCCATAGATTGCCCCTTTGGTTAAACCCGTAGCTTCGGTGATGGCTGACATACTCGTGCCTGTATAGCCGTGTTTATTGAAGTAGGAACCTACTTTCTCCAATATAAATTGCGTTGTTTTTTCGGCTTTTGTCAGCATCACAAAGCAATGATAAACAAAATATTTTAAAATATACCGATTGGTATAATTATTTTATCCTTCCATCTTCTTAGCGTATGATTCAAATAACGCTGCAAATACACTGCTACGCTCAGTATGACCATTACGGTGGTATATGACAGCCAATTCTCTCAAGGTGTACAAACTTTTTCTGACGTTCAATGAATCCAGATTTCCTGAGTGCACGGCATAGTCTAATGTATTTTTGGATTGCCCCGCTAAAGTATCTGCTATGTAATCTGCCTGAGGTAGGTCTTTCAAACTAAGCAATATACTTGTGGTCTCGACATGCGACAAGTCAAAAGGTGCTAGTCTTTCTGGGAATACTTCAAGCGAGTAATTAACCGTTTCTTTCGCTCGAGCTATTTTGCCTGTATCTAGTAACGTTCTAGCTAGTTCATTATACTGATGACGTTGATTCATGACCATGCCCTTGTAGTAATCTGAATAGTATGGAGATTTCTCTTTGTGGTCTCTCCACAGTCCATGAGTTACTAATCGATCGTACATTTTATCTTCGTCTACCAAAAGATTGTTATCATTTGGATTGATAAGCGGAAAAAGTTGGTAAGCAGAACCTTCCTGTACCAAGTTTTTTTGGAGATCAAAATTCACGCTATTCAATGAAGTGAAGTTGAAATAAATGGGTCGCTTCCAGGCATTAGAATCAATCAAATCCAAAATCAACAAATCCTTTTTCTCCAGTGCTTTTCCTTTCAGTTTGACTTCCAGTTTTTCGGTCATTAGGTTTTGAAAACGCTCAGGAACTTTGTGCCGAACCTCGGCAAGATTGGAATTGATATAAAAACTATCAGACGGAGTGGTATTCAAATCGCCAAAGCCTGTGCTGGCCTGCAAGGCCTTACTTTCTTTTTCAATCAATTTCAAATACTGCTTCGCACTAATGGCGCCTTTGATCCTTGGGTTTTTCACCAAAGGCAAATAGTCATTGAGTCCTCCAGATTTATAATTCTCTTTGGTTAAGGCTAATGGCAAAGCATCTGATTCATTCACTTTTCTATACAGCTGGCCCACATACCAACCGGCATTGGCATAGCTAAGTACAATCACACGCACATCGGTTCTGAATCCTTCGACTTCTTGTGCGTACCAGAGCGGGTAGGTGTCATTGTCTCCACCAGTAAAGAGAATGGCATTTTCATCGCAAGATGCGAGCATGGTTTTGGCCTGATCTATACTGAGATAGCGATTGCTTCTGTCGTGATCATCGTAATTTTCTAACAGCAAAATACCGGGAACCAAAAGCGACATTAAAGTGGCAATAGCCATCGAATGGCGTATGGACAGTTTGGGTACGGATTTCAATACTTGGTAAAGACTAATTACGCCAAGTCCTATCCAAATGCAAAAAGCATAATACGATCCCACATAGATATAATCCCTCTCTCTTGGTTCTACAGGTGGCGCATTGATGTAAACCACGATGGCCAAACCCGTCATGATAAATAGCACTCCTGTAACGTATAGCTGTTTTTTGTCTGATTTGATGAGTAGCAGCAATCCTGCAAAACCGAGCAATAGCGGTAGCATAAAGTAGTTGTTACGAGCCTGATCACTAGCTAAAGACTCTGGTGCTTTTTCGAATGAATCTGCAAGACCCATCCATCCAGCACCTTCAGACCCACTAACTTTTCCTGCAAAATTCCAAAGTAGATAGCGCACATACATATGCCCGATCTGATGTGAAATCATGAATTTTATGTTGTCTGCAAAAGATGGTTTTTCACCTTTCTTCAATCCCAACATTTGACGGTAAGCTGGAGCATGCTGTGGCATCATATTACTATGCATCCGAGGTAAAAACATTTGGTCTTCGTCGTGATAGATGTATTCCATTTTGTGGTCTTTGACCTCATAATGATCTTCCCCTACTTCGTAATAGGCTTTGCCGATTTTTTGGTCTACAGGTGAAGCCCCAAAATGCTTTCCATAAAGCAATGGTCGTGTGCCATACTGCTCCATGTTTAGATAGTAAATCAATCCCAATAGGTTATTCGGATTGTTTTGATTGATGGGAGGGTTGTTTTCAGCTCGAATTAATACTAGTGTGTAAGAAGAATAGCCAATCATGATAAATCCCAAAGCCAAGACAAGTGTATTGGCATTCGCCCAAACCTTTTTGTGGGTGTAGTTGAGGCTATACATCCATCCGCCAATAATTAAAACCAAAAACGTAAAAGCACCCGAGCCAAAAGGCAGTCCCCAGCTATTGACAAACAGAATTTCAAGACTTTTGGCCACATTGGCACCAGACACGAGTCCGTACAATATGCCAATCAAAAACAAACAGGAAATCGCTAGAGTAGCCACTCCACCCCAAAAGGAAGTCTTATGATATTTTTTGAAATAATAGACCAAGCCTAAAGCTGGAATGGCTAATAGATTGAGTAAATGAACGCCCACAGACAAACCCATCAGATAGGCGATCAGGATCAGCCATTTGTTTTGATCACTCGTGTCTTCCTTTCTTTCCCATTTTAAAATCGCCCAGAAAACCAGTGCGGTCAGAAAGACTGAAAAAGCATATACCTCCGTTTCTGTGGCAGATGTCCAGAATGAGTCTGAGAAGGCAAATGACAAAGCACCTACCATGCCGCTCGCAAATACCAACCAAGAAGAAGTTTCGTCTGAAATATTCTTCAACAATTTGTCTGCGATCATAACAATACTCCAGTACAAAAACATCACGGCCAGACCGCTAGTTACCGCACTCAAGGCATTCACTGCAAAGGCCACTGATTCGACCTGACCCATGGCGAATAAACTCCAAAGCCTCCCAATCAAAAGGAACAAAGGAGCTCCTGGAGGATGAGGTATTTCGAGCTTATAGCTTGCCGCAATAAACTCTCCACTGTCCCAGAAGGAAGCCGTAGATTCCAATGTAAATAAGTAAAGGACTGTGCTGCATAAAAACAGTAGCCAGCCAATGAGATTATTGGTTTTGTTGAAGTGCATAGTGGATTGGTTTTGGAGTTTATTTAGCGTTTAGCATTTCCTGGATGGTCGCTAGGTGATGATCGTCGTGCTCGGCTACGAAGTAGGCCAAATCTACCAGTTTCATCGGTTTATCTAACCTGGGATGCTTGGACTCATGTTTGAGTTGATCAGCAGTACTTGTTCTGAGTTCTTCAATCATCTTACTTCGTAATCGGGTAAAGTCACTGATCAGGTCTTTTACTTTTTTGGCGTCATGTGCGGCTTCATCTGTCTTGCGGTTGGATAAATCAGCAGCTTTCAGGTCAGCTTCACCCATTTTGATTTGTTTGATTCGCTCCAGCCACAGCGGTTCGAGGTCGCCTAGATGGCCGATCTGTTTTTTGATGGACCACTTGTGAGTGGCGGTTGATTGTAGGTAGGCGCTTCCACTATTATGGAGCTTGTGCTCGATGCGTAAGCCAGTGCCCTCCAGTCTTTCGATGATGTCGAATAGGAGAGAGCTGTCTTCTATGGTTTCGAATTTTCTATCAAACCATTTCGTTCTTGTAATCATAAGTTCTCAGTTGTACTCCCTTCCTAATCGTAAGAACTGTGGGTTTGGTTTCAGGAATTGTGGGTTTTGTTGGCTCAAAATTGACTTGTCATTTCAACCAAAGAGAGAAATCTTATAGCAGTATATTAAGACTACTACCACTCAGAGTTAGCTAAATAGGGACTCTGAGGTTTGTGGAGTCTAGTCCTTCAGAGTTCTCGGTCGAGTAACTCTGAAGGGTTTAAATCACTAAGGACCAATAAGATTTCTCCTTCACCTTCCTCAGGTCGGTTCATGCGAAATGCCAGAAGGGTTATTTTACACCAAATATCACCTAGCTTAAGTCCAGGTGATCTGCTTGAAACAAGCAGCCAGCCTTCTACTATTTGGATGAAATTCCGTAGCGCAGCCGAGGAATCTTGTCAGTGGGATGCAGTCTGCTAGAAGCTGATGAGATTTTTCTAGTCATCCGACTGCCGTCGAATTCCTTATGAAATGGCGAGAGCATGTTTTGATCTCACTCCAAAATGTTCTATTCTTGAGTTGCAGCTCTTTTTTTAGAAAATCATTAATTAAATTTCAACCCAGTCACTCTGGTTTTAGAGCAACTGAAAATAACTATATAGTATTATGCAAGTTTGTTATCATACATAAATATGTATGATAACATGCCTATTTGTTTTTTCCTTAAATTTTGGCACCATTGATTAGAATGGTAACAAATCAAATCAAGAATAATGAAAAGAATAATTTTAATTATTACTATCATGATCGGTCTTAATCAATTCATGTTAGGGCAAACTCCACAAGAGAATCATTTATCATTAATTTATGATTTTGATGGAGAAGATTTTGATTACTCAGTAAAAGGTATGGTGGGAACAAATGATTCTTTATATATCATCAGTACTACTCCAAACGGACAGGGAGTATTTTTCAGAATAGACGAAAATGGAGATGGGTATGAAGTGATTTGGGAATATGATGACGTAAATTATGCACCCAGTAGTTTAATAGCCAATGATACAGTTATTTTTGGAACCACTAGATTCAGTGCAAATGGTGGTGGTACTATTTTTCAGTATTCATTGCTGGATTACTCATTTAAGTTTGTAAAAGATTTCGACCCTTTTGATGTTCAGGAAGTTCGAGTGAAATACTTGACTGATAGTGTGCTATGGTTAAGTTCTCTACAGTCATTTGTAGATGAAGGAAGCATATTCATTATCAACAAGGACGGTACAAGCTTTGAAAAAATCTACGATGACACCAATATGGAAAAAGGTCAAAATCCAGTAGACTTTATATTCCATCAAGATAAAATTTATATAGCCTGTTTTAACGGTGGGGGAACGCCGTATTCAGATGGAGTTGGAGGTACAGTTGCAAGTGGAAGTTTCATACGAATTAATACAGATGGGACTGGTTACGAAAGCATTGTAAAGGGCTCAGATGAAGTAGGAACACAACCTCAATCCTTAATAATTCAAGAAGACAAAATAATAGGATTGTTTGCCTATTCAGGGAGTAATAGTGCATGGGGAGGCCAGTTTTTCAGATGCAATATAGATGGCACATCTTATGATTCATTAGGAGCATTAGATAATAGAGCCCTCGGTAAACTTTTGTCAACCGATAGTTTGATTTATGGAATTAGTGCTAATAATGTATTTGGCGTCAATCCTTTTGACGGTGAAATTAGGATATTTGACGACCTTCAAAGTAACCCGGATTTCGGATATGATGTAGTTTCAAACCCAGCTTATCTAAATGGAGATGTGTTTATTGCTGCTCAACAAGGCGGTCCAAATTCTGGGGGAACGATTTTGAAATGGTTAAATGAAGACCCAGAAGAAAATGAATCTAATAATGATAATGCAAGAGTGCTTAATACTACTTCGGATATTAATCTTAATGAACTCTTTACCGATCCTGAGGGAGATTTATTAACATTTAGTGTTGAATATGATGAACAGTTAGTCAATATAACCGAGTCAAGTGGAATTCTAACCCTAACTCCACTGACTTTAGGAGAGATTGACGTTAAGGTAACGGCAACGGATGGATGGGCAGGATATAACTCTTCGATCATAACATTAACTGCTCAAGACATAGATAACATAGTTGCTGATATTGACGAACAAGCAGTTGATCTATATCTATACCCCAATCCTACGTATTCAATATTGAAATTTGCTGAGCTAGATTTGGAACTAATTGAATTTTTGGGACTTGATGGTAAGCTTCATTTGTCAATTTCTAAGCCTAAAAACGAAATTAATGTTAGCTCACTCAAACCAGGTGTCTATGTGGTTAGAACTTTTGCAGATGGAAAATACCATTCGCAAAAAATGATAAAGCATTAAAATCTAAACTGTCTTGGCGAGGAGTACTAGTTTGCCTAAAATTTATTTTTCTAACCCCACTGGCACGGATTTGCAATCAGTGACCGACTCTCTAGCCCAGAAGTTATTTCCGCGAGTATGAAGCAATTGGCACGGAACTAAGTTCCGAGATAGATTACTAATATTTTATTCAGAAAATGACTCGTAGTAGTAGAGATAGAATTCCAGTTCCTGATCTTTTTTAAGTTGGTCGATCAGAAATGAAAAAGCTTCATCTTTGATGGAACTATAAGCCGTCAAGTCTGGACGCATCACAAGAGTTCGGATCTGTTCATTTTCCAGCAAGGTGCTGAATGCCTGTTGTAGTGGTACTTTCATGGCTTCATTCATGGTATTGCCAGTAGCCCAAACTACATGAGGGATAGGGGTGGATTCCCACAGTATCTTAATCTGACCTTTGAGCGCTGAGTCTTCTTGTGCCTTTTTTTGTGCCCAATAGCAAGAGCAGGCACCCAAGTCAGTTTTTCCTTCGCCTACTTTTTTGATTATTTCTTCATGGCTAGACTCAAAAGCCACACCTTGAAATCCGCTTTCGAGCGTTTCTCCAATCAATTGAGACAGGTATATTCTAGGTACTATATGGCCAGAGGTGGAAGAAGCATAGGTAAAAGAAACATCCAGAGAGTCACTGTTTTCTTTTACTTGTTCAACGGTAGTAATGCCGGATGCTGAGTTTGTGATGAGGCAGCTCTTATAGGTCAGAGGGTCTCCATTTTTGTCGGCTCGAATCAAAAAGGCTGCAAATGGCAGATCGGTCACCTGGGCATAAGCATAACCAAACGCATTGGTATAAATCAAATCGTATTTGGATTGGTTTTTTGTCAATTCAATTAAAGAATTGAAGTTTTCATATTTTACCGGAACATTCAATTGAGTACTCAGGTGCTTGGCAATTAAGGTAAATTTTTCTTCAGGCATAAATCTATCCAGACCTATGCTAAGTGTATCTGAATCAGGCTGTTGGATGGCATATGAGGATGAAGAAGCTAAAGTGAAAAGGCAAAGAAGGATGCCCATGGAATAGAAAGAGGTCATTTGATTATTCATAGCTATTGAAATTCTGATTTGGAATCCAGCAAATATAGCTAGGATTGGTTCTTTTGCTGAATTTCTGATTATCGTTTATCGCGGAAGTTACTTCCGCGAGTATGCGGCAAGTGGTGAGGAACTTTCTACTTCCCATTCCTTTTCTTCTCAATATATTCATCCATTCGTGACAGAAGCTTCCACCACTCAGAGCCATCTTCTCTAAACTCCCGAATGGCACCCGATCGAACGAGGATTTTTCTTAGTTCATTGTCCTCAAAACCACCCAAATGCTTTTGAAGGACATCAAATGATCTTTCGATATGGCTTTTATGACTTAAGAAATGTTTGGCAGTTTCTTCAGCCATAAAATCTGTTTTGTAGGTTTCCTTGAGGATTTGCAAGTTGTGCTTGAGTTGCTGCCGTTGGGTGAAGTAAGTGATCAGCCCACCAAAGGCGGTACCAATCAGCGCCGCCAAGGTAGGGATTAGAATGTCGGTCATGGTTGGTTCGGTTTTATGAGTTTTTGGCCATTAGCTCTTTGTAGTCTTCGATACTCTTCAAAATGATTTGTTTAGCCGTAGCTACATCTTGAAATTCTTCAACCTCAACAGTTTTATGTTCTAGCTTCTTATAATCTTCGAAGAAATTCTTCAATTCTTTGGTGAAATGTGGAGGTAGGTCTGTGATATCATTCATGTGATTGACACTCATGTCATTTTCCGCTACAGCGATTATTTTATCATCCGCCTCACCTCCATCGAGCATGCGCATCACACCAATCACCTTGGCAGACACGATACACATTGGTACGATGTCGATCTGTGACAAAACCACAATATCCAATGGGTCACCATCATCACAATAAGTCTGAGGGATGAACCCATAATTGGCTGGATAGTACATGGCAGAATAGAGCACACGGTCCATCATCAATAGACCTGAATCTTTGTCGAGTTCATATTTGGCTCTAGTGTTTTGTGGAATTTCGATGATGCCATTCACCACATCTGGCGTGCCCGCACCAACGGCCACTTTGTGCCAGGGATTACTTGGAAATATTTTCATAGTGTGTGTTTCAAATAAAAAAGCAAAGTTAACCGCTAGGGCAATAAAGCCTAAGGGTTCAGGTCAATAGTTCTGCCTGTTTTCGCACTTTCTCGTGCAGCGTCCAAGATTTCTACCACGATCATGTTGTTCTCCAAAGATGATAGCGCATAGGGAGGGAGCGTCACTTTACCTTTCACTACAGCAGCCAAAAGTGCAAACGGGTCGTTATACGGATACTTTCGTTCCTCCAAATTTTCTTTTTGTTCCTCTTGGGCTTCACTCAATCGATAACGTAGATCATTGCGATTGTCCGCATAGATGTATCCAGTTTGTCCATACACTTCCATGTCTTTTCTGGCGATCGGCCAATTCCAGGAGGCTTGGATAATACCCTGCATTTTTGGGTACTTCAGGATAATCGTTGCTTCATCATCCACTTTGGTATAAACATCAGGTTTAATCGTTTGAGTCACAGCCATGACCTGATCTGGCTTTTGTCCATTGGTCATCCAAGTGATCAGGTTGGCACCATAGCAACCAAAATCCACCACAGCACCGCCACCATTCTGAACAGGATCCGTGAGCCAATCGATGAACTCCGAATTGATACCCAATTCAATCGGGCCTTTGTGACCATCGTGTATCACGATTTTTCTCAAGTCACCCACTTGCCCCTGATTGACCATATTATAAGCTTTGTGATTAGTCGCGTACCAAGTGGTCTCATAATTAGTGAGGAGCTGGATATTATGCTTTTTGGCTAGAGCTTCCATTTTCTTTGCATGCGCCATACTGACAGCCAAAGGTTTCTCTACCATCACATGAATGCCTTTGGGTGCGCAAGTTTCTACTACGGCCAGGTGCTCGTAGATCGTGCCAAAGGCTGTGACCGCTTCAGGTTGGGTAGCTTCGATCATTTCTTCCATGGTATCATAGACCAAATCCATGGAGTAGCCATGCTGGTCTGCATATCGCTGAGCCAAATTTTTGTTAGGTTCAACAATGCCTACGATTTGGATGTCATCGGCTTTTGGTCTACCGAGCAGCCAATGCACATGAGTGTGGGTCAGCCCTATGATGCCGACTTTGAGTGGTTTGTTTTTTTGTGCGAATGAAGTATGTGCGAACATAATCCCCATCAGGAAACATATAAGAATTCCTCTTTTCATAAATCTAAAGTTTTGAAATTGATAATACAGCTTTGGGCAAAGCTTACTTTTGAGTGCTTAGTGGGGGGTGAATGCTTAAGGTCATTCAAGAACGAAGATATGGGATTTTTTTAAATTATACGGTCTAGCATAAGAATAGTAGAGGGTCTTAACACACTAATTTCAGCTCTTTCATGATAATTTAATTCCAATTTTTGCTGTTGCAAGAACTGTATTATCCGACTTTTTTTCAGGATTTAATATAAGCCCTGTCCCTTCTTTTACGTTTGCTAATGACTTGTCATTCCTAAAATCGTAAGGCGATTCTCCATATTGATTATAAGGTTCAACAGATGTAAATAATTCATTACAAAAGTCTTCTTCGAAATACAATTCACTTGTCAAGTGCTCTTTGTCATTTAATATGACTTTGTAATGTATATGTGGTACTCTTGGGTCATACCAGCCAGGAATTATAGTTGTAAATTCTGCTTGTCCATTTATGTCAGTTTTTTGATAACCACGCAGATAAGCAGATTCGTTACTTGGCTCAATATGCTGCTTTTTTCCAAACTCCATTTGCTTTGCTGATTCCCACATATTATGTCCAATACCTTCTATATATCCGCTATAGTTGCCATGAGCATCACATTGCCAAATTTCCACTACTGCATGTTCAATTGGATTACAGCTAGGATAGTCCACTATTTGAAATTTAAGGCTTAAGGTTTTTCCTATTCTGCTTTCCCTAATATCCGTTCGAAAAGGTGATTTTAGATAATAAGGCCCTTCTGAAACTGGTGATGATAAAACACAGATTTCATCATTAATATTCGGGGTTAAAGTCATTTTAGGTTCGCTATCATTGTCTTGTCTCACAATCCAAGTCAATATCTTCCTTTTTCCCAACCAAGTGCTAATTCCAATTAATCCAAGTGCAGATAAGGTTCCAGTTATAAATTTTCTTCTTGTAGATTTTGCCATTCTGTTGGGTGTTTTCAGGTTGTTGCCAATAATTGGATATAGTGCATATGCACAATACCCACACTGCATCATACCAAATCTAAGCAATATTAAATGTCTTTCAATTGAGCGAGTTCCAGAATATCTTTAGGTCGAATGATCTTCTTGTTGCATCCATTTTTGGTCACATTGATCATAGCCAATCCGATCTGGGTCGTGTTTACCACTGAGTTTGGAGCTACTAATTTGATGAACTTCACGAGCCACATAAAGTAATCGTACATAAATTGGTAGGCTTTTGTTTTGGACTTGATACTTCGAAGTGGAATGATGGCACCTGGGCGGAACATGTGAGCTTGTTTGAAACCAAGGTTCAATAAATCATTTTCTGTTTTCCCTTTCACCCTTGCCCACATCGAACGACCTTTTTCGGTGGAGTCTGTGCCTTCTCCTGATACATAAGTGCAAGTCATACTTGGATTCAATTCTAGTAAAATTTTGGCTAGAGTCAAGGTGTAGTCGTAAGTCAGTTCTGTATATTTTTCTTTACTCAGTCCTCCAGCACTAACTCCCATGCACAGATAACAAGCGTCATAATCTGTTAATTGGTCTTTTACTTTAGAGTAATCCAAAAAATCAGCATGGATCAATTCTTTCAATTTTGGATGTGTCAGGTTCAGGTTTGATCTGCTAATGGACAACACCTCATCTATATCAGGATGATCCAAACATTCAAGCAACACGCCCTTGCCCACCATGCCAGTCGCTCCAGTGATAATTACTTTTAAACCCATATTTTGATAATTTGACTAAAGATATCATCATTCTTTCAAAATTATTGAGCTGGTAGGGCAATTGTTCCTGTGGTCGTTCTAACTGTGAACCCTTAAATCAAATAGGGAAACTGAAAACTAATAATCTGCTATGAAAAAAATACTACTATATATTTTGATTGTTATTAACTATGGTGGTCATGCGCAATCCTTTGAACCTCATGCGCCTAAAACCTTTGCCGAAATACTAGATCAAACCTTTGATGTGCCATGGACACCTTCAAGTATTTCCGGAATAGAAAATTTGAAGCATGTGATTATTATGGATGCTGATTCGCAAACAGATGCCATGATGCTCGATGATGTTTCTACTTCGAGCCTAACTTTTAAAAGTAAGGATCATTTGAATGGTGCTTCTGCCACCTATGGTTCTTTGCTAAAAGGCATGTTTCAGTTGGTGGATATCAACTCAAATATGGATGATGACTTGGCTGGTCAATATAGGATTCATCCTTTATTGAATAGTTATGCAGCTTTGAATGCAGACGGCACGTCGGTTGTCGTTTCAGACGCAGGCTCTTATTATGTGGACAACACAGGAGGTTATTTGGTTTTTGAATTGGATGGGAGTGCAACAAGTACCACCCTCAAGGCAGTCGCTCAATATGAGTACAATACATCATCGGGTGAATTTGAAGCCAATGATAGTTGGGCAGACCATTGGCTGACCATTTCGGGAGAAGAGGTGGAACTGACTTCGACTGAGGTGGATGCTTCGGCCTTTTATTTGGCGAAAGCACATGATTTAATAGATTTTAGTTTGGAAGCAGGTTCTGAATTCAATCCCACGAGTATTGAGTGGCAGGACAATTCCTTTGCTGCATACCCAGAGGAAGTTTGGGATTATGATGATAGTGCCTTATTCGGGGATCAATTTTTTGATGAAGTGGATGAGGCTTATCAAACACAGTTTGGATCGACTGATGAAGCCAACACAGCGGCCAGCACCGCACTGGATGAAATAGAAACTACACTCGATGAGGATGGTGAATCCTTGCGATATGATAAATCAACCTATTTAACCTTTAGAGATAATTTATTAGCAAGGACATTTGGTGCCAATGATATTTACAATGGCAGAATCGGTGAAAGCACAGTAGAATACATGTACTTCACAAATGCTGCTGATGATGAGGGTGTTCATCATCCATTTATGGTGATCGCTTCGCACAATGCATCTGATGGACCAAACTTCCTGATAGATGTAGCCAGACCTCCGGGAGATGGAGAGGGAGGTGGCTACGAAGAACAATCGATTACCAGAAATGCGGTTCTCGAAGTTAAATTGGTAAAAATACCGCTAAAGGATTATGGACTTATAGATGAATTAACGGACAATGACTTGACTCCTTACGGAAGTTTGGCTAGCGATTTGGATTTAGATCCTTCTGAATACGATGTTTACAATTATACGGGTACGGCATCAAATGGATTGGCCATAGATGGTGTAGTGATTTACCCTTCCTACAATAATAACTTAAGAGTGGCTGCAGCAGATGCTGAAATCACTAGCACAGGAATCCATGTAGGAAGAGGAATGGGCTTGCATTACCACGCGGATGGTCACGGCTACAATGGCAATGGGATCAATCTTTATAATTATTCTGATTACGACGAACAAGATCACCCGCCATTGATTGGGTTCTCCTATGACGGTATTGCGCTTTTTGGAAAGTACGAAAGTAATTATCCAAATATGGAAGGGTTTGATGAAGACTTGGATGAGTATGGTGGACATGATCATAGCAGTTTTGGCTATCACTATCATGCTTTTGGTGGAGATATTACTTACCAAGATCAAGATGATAATACAGTAGGTCCTTTTACCCAGCATCACCTTTTAGTAGGGGCATGGAAAGGAAATATCAACGACATTCCTGGGTTTAATGAAGCCAGCACGGCACAGCTGAAAGATGAAGATGCTGGTCGTTTTGCAGGTGCATCTTATGATGATTCGAGCGTTCCAGATGATCCAGAAGAGCCTGTTCTTGTGCTCAATGAAGCATTGATTGAACAAGTAAAAATATATCCAAACCCCACACACAATGAGTCATTTATCGTAGAGGCACCGGGCATTCAACGATTAACTCTGTATGACCTTAATGGAACCGCAATACAGTCAATATTGGTGACTGATGGTGAGGCTAAACTCCACTTAGGTAACGCACAGAGAGGAGTATTCATTCTGAGAGGAGAAGGAAAAGACACCTATTTCGTTCAAAAAGTGATTGTGGAATAAAAAGGTTTTATTTTATCCGACATCCAATGGGTTTTTGGTAAGATAGGGGTACTTCTTGGTTTGAAAGGACGCTATTCAGCGTCATTTCCACATAGTTTTTGCTTACTTGTGATTCCGATTGGGGACTATCGTCAATAGCACCTTGATAAACTTTTTGGTAACCTTTCGAGGAGGGAGTAAGAATGATCACTTCGGGGTTTTTTTCCACATTCAACGTCTTCCTTACGGAGTGATTTTTGTCAGCAAAATAGTGAATGTCATCTAGTGTGGTCTTTGCTTCGGCTTTCATATGAGCAATGGTCTCCTTTTTTGAAGGATCCGAACCATTGGCGTTCACAAATACAAAGCGTACATTTTGATCAGCGTATTGTTGAGATAACGCCGAAACTCGATCCTTGTATAGCTTGGCGTAAGGACAATTGATACTGGTAAAAATCATAACAACAGCGCTATGAGAATCAAATTGATTCATGGCTATTTCTTGATCTGTTGAGACGTTATAGAGGCGCAGGTCTTTACTGACCAAACTCTGGCTAAAACAATAAAAACAGACCAAAATAGCCGTAACGGTGAGGGGGAGTTTACGGTACATGTTTGGTTTTTTTTGCGCTGCTACCTTAAAGGTAGGAACTTTATTGATAAATAATCTAGAAGCGCAATAGTTAAACGTTATAAACCAAAAAATATTCTAAAAAGCATTCATAATTGAGTACATAATTCTTTGTGATTCCTTCAGCATGGATTTGAGCTTTGATTTCTTTGGGTGAAATATCAATTAAATTCAATTGCTCGGCAAATATTAAACTTTTGCGACCATGTATTTTATATAAGGCCTCCTTTGTAGACCAATGCAGACATAGTCTATTCAAATCGTCCCCACAATAATCAAGTTCTTCTTTATTTAGAAATTTATGTTTGATTTTGAGTAATTGAGGGCGGTTTCCTTCAATGTCAATTCCGCAAGGCTTCGATGGGTGAATAGCGCATCCTACCATAGGATAGCTATGTGAAATGGATATCTGAAATGCTGAATCGATTAGGTGAGGTTTTCCAAACTCATCTTTTCTTATGCCATTGTAGGCAATGCTCAACTCCTCACACATTTGTTCAATCAAGAGGCGGGAAGCCAAAAATTCAAGTCTCTTTTTAGGATGAAAATGATCCAGATCCGCATGATCTAGTTTAAGTATCTCGTCATTTTCAGAAGTTATTTCTGCCAGCCCCACAGAGGTACAATTTGGATTGGTTTTGATCCAATGTGTGCGCATAATTAGTCTTGAGCGTTTTCCAATCGAGAATTGGCAATATCCAATGCCGCAAATATGGCGGTACGCATGGACCCTTCATCGGCTTGATCTTTTCCCGCAATTCCATAAGCCGTGCCATGGTCTGGTGAGGTTCGGACGAAAGGCAATCCTGCTGTAAAATTCACTCCTGTCGAAAAGGTCAAACTCTTGAATGGAATCAGCCCTTGATCATGATACATGGCCAATACAGCATCAAACTTATGATGCTCGCCAGATCCAAAAAAACCATCTGCAGGAAATGGACCCATTACGATTTGTCCTTTTGACTTAAATTCTTCAATGGCTGGACGTATGATTTCAATTTCTTCCTGACCTAATAAACCGTCTTCTCCAGCATGAGGATTGAGCCCTAGAACGGCAATTTTTGGCTTGGTAATTCCAAAGTCTTGTTTAAGAGACTTGGTCATCATTTTGAGTTTTTTGGCGATGGCCTCTTTTGTGACAGCGGCTGCTACATCTTTGAGTGGAATGTGTCCAGTCAGTACACCTACTCGCATAGTATCCGAGATCATGAACATCAAACTCTCCTTTGAGCCAGCTTTCTCTGCGAGGTATTCAGTATGTCCAGCAAACTTAAAGTTGTCATTTTGGATATTGAGTTTGTTTATCGGAGCCGTTACCAAGGCGGCAATTTTACCATCCTTAAGATCGTTAGTTGCAGCCTCCAACGATTTGAAAGCATACTTTCCGCCTACAGCATTATCTTGTCCAGGATTGATGTCTACTACATCTTCCCAGCAGTTGAGTACATTCACTTTGCGATGATAGGGTTTGGACAAGTCGTTGATCGGAGAGAAATTAAAGTTGTTTCGACCCAGTTGCTTTCTATAAAACGAAAGTACTTTTGCCGAACCATAAATTATTGGTGTGAGGTGGTGAGTAATCTTACTGTTTTCCAGTGCTTTGATTATCACTTCTGGGCCAATCCCATTGATATCACCCATGGTGATTCCAATGAGTGGTTTTTGTTTATGGCTTTTAGATTCTTTGTCCATGTCTAATGTCAAAATTTAATGATCCGCTTCCACTGTTTTGGTTTTAGGATCACCTACATTTAGGTATGTATTTAATGAATTATTGATTGCTAATTTAGTAGGAATACATGAGATACACCTAGTGATCTCTCGCCATCCTAAGAATCAATTAAATTATAAAGTATAACTGAAAACTAGATCGGATTCTAGATTAATCATTGCATAAACTATGGCCGGAGTTAAGCCCAAGAAGCATTTAGGACAACACTTTCTGAAAGATCAAAACATCGCGAATAACATTGTGAAAGGCTTGTTCGATGTGACAGACCCTAAAGCGGTGTTGGAGGTAGGGCCAGGTACAGGTGTTCTTTCTGACTTGATGGTGGACAAAGGTATCAAACAGTTAGTATTGATGGATTTGGACTCGGAGTCAATTGATTACCTCAAAAACCGATACATAGGTAAAGAAGTTGAGATTCAGTTTACGGATTTTTTAAAAAGTGATTTTAAGGGGATTTTCAATGATCAACCTTTGAGTATCATAGGCAACTTTCCTTACAATATTTCCTCTCAGATATTTTTCAAAGTCCTGGAGAATAGAAATCAGGTGAACTATGTGGTAGGAATGATCCAAAAAGAGGTGGCAGAGCGTATTGCTTCCAAGGAAGGAAATAAGACCTACGGCATTTTAAGCGTGCTGCTACAGGCCTATTATGACATAGAATATTTGTTTACCGTACCTCCTAATGTTTTTAATCCACCGCCCAAAGTGGACTCTGGTGTCATCAGATTGGTTAGGAACAAGGTGAAGCAATTGGACTGCGATGAAGTACTCTTTAAACGAGTAGTAAAAGAAGGATTCGGAAAGCGACGCAAAACCTTGCGAAACGCCTTGAAAGGGCTAAATTTGCCCGAATCCGTACAGCAAATGGACGTGCTAAATAAGCGTGCTGAGCAGCTTTCAGTAGCGGATTTTATCGAATTGACTAAACTAATACAGGGTCATGATTGAACACATGGAGTTTGAACTGTCGAAGGAGTATCTCGAGCGATTTACAGAAGCGGTAGATGCTAAGGAGGCAGACTTTGTCACTTCTACCCTCGATGGCGTCAACCCTGCAGATATCTCTGAAGTCATACGTGAGCTGGATGCGGAACAAACCAAGTTTGTTATCGATTTGTTGGATGTAGAAATTGGTGCTGAGATCATCGTCAATCTAGAAGAAGACCGCCAATCCTTATTCCTCGAAAATTTCACAGCAGATGAATTAGCCACTTTCGTGGACCAGATGGACTCTGATGATGGCGTGGACGTTATCAATGAGCTTCCTATTGAAAAACGTGAGGAGGTTATTGCTTCGGTTGAAAATGAAGAGAAAGCCGGATACATCCTGGACCTGCTCCGCTATGAAGAAGATGTAGCTGGTGGATTGATGGCGAAGGAGATGATCTGCGCCAATCTCAATTGGACCATCCAGCAGTGTATTGAAGAAATTAGAAAGCAGGCCGAAAATGTAGAGAAAATCTACTCCGTATATGTGGTAGATAACGATGGAAAACTACTCGGTCGGGTTGCTCTTAAAAAAATTATTCTTTCTGAGCCAGACGCCCTGGTGGCTGACATATACGAAGATGATATCGTTTCTGTTGGCACACATGCCGATGAGGAAGAAGTGGCGCTAACCATGCAGAAGTATGACCTGGAAGCTTTGCCGGTCGTTAATGTAAAAGGCAAATTGGTTGGTCGAATCACCATTGATGATGCCATGGACGTCATCACCGAACAGGCCGAAGAAGATCGCCAAATGATGACAGGTATCTCGGGTGACGTGGAGGAAGATGACACCGTTTGGGTCTTGTCCAAAGCTCGTTTGCCTTGGCTTGTGATCGGTTTAGTGGGCGGGTTACTTGGCGCTAAATTTATTAGTCTGTTTGAAAAAGATATTGCACTCATCCCAGCGATGGCATTTTTCATTCCACTCATTACAGCCACGGGTGGCAATGTCGGAATTCAATCATCCTCGATTGTAGTGCAAGGTTTAGCCAGTTACAACGCCTTTGAAGATACGTTACTCAAAAAAATGGTGAAAGTGCTTTTTGTGGCAGTGGTCAACGGTATTATTCTGGCGCTGATCGTTTTTGGGATTGTCATTTTCTCTACTTCGGATCAAGCGATGGCGGGCACTGTGGCGATTGCTTTGTTTAGTGTAGTCTTGCTAGCATCATTTATGGGAACCATTACTCCGCTGATATTAGATAAAGTAGGGATTAATCCTGCCATGGCTTCAGGGCCATTTATTACCACGGCCAATGACCTTCTGGGTCTGACGGTCTATTTTTTAGTTGCACACTTCTTATACGGTTTTTAAATCCATGTCCAATAAACGCATTTTAATCATCGACGAAATGCATAAAAGCATTTCTCCTTTGTTGATAAAGGCTGGCTATGAGCCCAACTATAAACCTGAAATTACTCGGGAAGAAATTACCAATCACCAAGACCAGTTTGTTGGTTTTGTGGTGAGAAGCAAAACCAGCATTGACCAAGAATTACTAGAAGGCCAAAAGGAGCTGAAATTCATCGCACGAGCTGGCGCAGGAATTGATCAGTGTGATGTGGATTATCTAGATTCAAGAAATATTGAATTGCTCAATGCACCCGAGGGAAATCGGGATGCGCTTGGCGAACATGTAGTAGGCATGCTGCTTTCCTTATCCAATAATCTTCGCCATGGAGACATGGACGTAAGAAACAAAGTGTGGGATCGTGAAGGCAATCGGGGATTTGAAATCAGCGGAAAGACCGTTGGTTTGCTTGGATATGGCAACATGGGAAGTGCCGTGGCAGAAAAACTAAGTGGGTTTGGCTGTCGCGTCATTGCTTTTGATAAGTATAAGAAAAAGTACGGCGATCTATATGCCGAGCAAGTGGCAATGGAAGATATTTATGAACAGGCGGATATATTTAGTCTCCATGTTCCGCTTACCGACGAAACCAAAAATCTGGTTGACCTCACTTATCTCAAGAAATTCAAAAAGCCGATCGTCTTTATCAATGCTTCGAGGGGAGAAGTGGTGCCGCTCAAAGATTTGCTCACTGCCATGAATGATGGCACGGTTCGTATGGCTGCATTGGATGTGTTGGAAAATGAAAAATTACATTTCTTGACTAATGCACAAGCCGAAACATTCAACCAATTGATCAAAGATGATCGGGTGCTTTTTTCGCCTCACGTAGGTGGCTGGTCATTCGAGTCATATCAAAAGATCAATGAAGTATTGGTTGATAAAATCAAACACTTAAACCTGACCGATGGAGAATAAGAAAGGATGGATAGGGAAACTGTTGACTGAATTTATCTCAGTCGTTTTCGCCGTGTTATTGGCTCTTGGTCTCAATCACTGGAGAGAAGCCAATAATGATCAAGAACTTGCTGAAAGAGCGCTATTGAATATTTTCCTTGAGGTTTATACTAATCAAAAAGATGTTGCCGATGAACGGTTGACTTACCAGGAACGTTTGAAGGAGGTAAAAGTCTATAAAGATTCCTTTGACAAGGGCGAGCCCATGAAATATTCCTTAGGATTCAATATGCCAATGCTCAGTGATGCAGCTTGGAATGTGGCTAATTCCACTGGCGCCATCAAAGATTTTGACCAAGACCTCCTGCTGGAACTGTCCAGCATTTATGCATTCCAAAACATGTTTCAGCGCAATGGCATGGAATATATGCAACACATGAATACGGTGGAGTTCAAGAAATCCGAAAATGCCAAAGCCATTGTAGACTCGAACTATGGTCAGCTCAAGACCTTCGAAAATTGGAGTTTGATCCTTTCGGATACTTACTTATCATTTATAAAAATTTACGGACCGAAATATCAGGAGCTGTTGCCGGATAGTGTTATTTTTGATTAAAGGGTCAGTTTAATTGTATTAATTAAAAAGGAATGAAAATTTCAACTTCGATTTATATATTAACAATTTCATTAATGGCGATGGCTTGTAAGTCAAATGAGTCAATTAATGGGAGTGAAGTGGTTGCTGAATTTCCATTAAACGTAGGTAATTCATGGACCTATAATTGGACAGCGAGTAATGAAGATATCTCCGAAAAACTAGAGCATCGAGTAATTAATATAAAGATCATTGGAAGGGGAAAAGTGGATGGGATTGAAACGTACGAGTTTGAGACTGTTGAGGATCAAGAACCAGAACTTGTTTCAATCCATCATTATTTTCAAGATGCACAAGGGTTGAACTTGTTGGCTTATAAGATTTCGGCAATTACTGATGCTAATGCAAGAAGCTTGAGACAAATGGGAGTTGGGCTTGCTAGTCCTTGGCTGTTGGCGGATGGGGTTGTACTTTCAGACGATTTGATCCTAGAAAATCCGCCAAAAAATATTTTTAATTACCCGTTGGAAATTGGTAAAGAATGGTCTTTATGGCTGAATGATGGTGTAGAAATTGCCAATAAAACTGTTGTTAGTTTTGAAGAGGTTTCAGTACCTGCAGGAATATTCAATTGTTACAAGATTGAATATTCAGGACCTTGGTATGAGTCCAATCAGCTAAAAGCCATCGAATATGTATCGAATATTGGATTGGTTAAAAGAGTAATTACTTCAGAGGTGAGTCTTACAGATATTGACGGGAATGATTTAGGAACTAAAGTAGGAAGCTTTACTATTGAATTGGAAGATTACAATATCAAAAATTAAAATATTTGGGAATTGAATTGAACGATTTAAATTGCTTCAAATCCACTCCAACTCCTCTCTAGTCAATTCTGAATTTTCATTCTCACCAGTATTCACAGTCGAAGCCGGCTCAAACATCATCACCCAGGCTTCCTCCTCTGCGCTCGGCTGGTGCAGAACACCTTTAGGCACTACGATCATTTCGCCTTCATCTAAGGTTTCTGTTCGGTCTTCGAACTTGATCTGAATCTGGCCTTTTACTACTTGAAAAAGTTCGTCTTCATGATCATGTTGGTGCATATCGAAGCTGCCTTTGAACTTGGCGATTTTCACCAGTTGCCCATTCAATTCACCGATGATCCGTGGATGCCAGTAGTCATTGAATAAGCTGAATTTTTCTTTGAGGTTTATCTTGGTCATGCTTTTCTGATTTTTAATTTGTCATTTCGACTGGAAGGAGAAATCTTATCAACAACCCATGCAATTGTTTAGATTTCTCACTATCGCTTGTTAGTCGACAGGCTCGCTCGAAACAACAGAACGATATTATTCTGTTTATTGACAACAAAGCCAATTATATTAATCGAGATATTCGTTTATTTGTTGCAAATCATTCAATCTATTGGAACACGCCAAAGACATACTGAAAAAATACTGGGGTTTTGACGCTTTCCGGCCTTTGCAAGAGGAGATCATCGACTCGGTTTTGGACGGGAAGGAAACCTTGGCACTGCTGCCAACAGGCGGAGGAAAGTCTATCTGTTTTCAGGTACCTGGTTTGATGTTGGAGGGAATGTGCCTGGTCATTTCGCCATTGATCGCACTCATGCAGGATCAAGTACAGCAGCTGAAAAAAAGAGGTATATCAGCAGCCGCTGTTACTTCTGGCATGCCCAAACGTGAGATTGATATACTGCTAGATAACTGTGTGCATGGCAAGGTCAAGTTTCTATATGTTTCGCCAGAACGATTGAAATCTGATCTATTTATCGAAAGATTGAAAAGGATGAATGTCGGCTTATTGGCAATTGACGAGGCGCACTGTATTTCGCAGTGGGGATATGATTTTCGTCCGTCTTATGTAGAGATTGCATCTATCTACGACTATTTATCGGATACTAAAAAAATTGCTTTGACGGCAACAGCAACAGCTGATGTGTCAAAAGATATTTGTGAGAAATTGGTCTTCAAAGAACCAGCAATATTCCAAAAGAGCTTTGCAAGAGCCAATTTGTCTTATTCCGCTTTTGAGCTAGAAAACAAAGGACCTAAGTTGATCGACATTCTAAACAATGTGAAGGGATCGGCGATCGTCTATGTGAAAAGTCGATTGGAAACTCAGAACATAGCCAAATATCTCTATCAGCATGGGATCTCTTCGGATTTCTATCATGCCGGTTTGGATCCAGTTACTCGGAGTAAAAAACAAGAAGAGTGGATCAAAAACATTCGAAGAGTGATGGTGGCAACCAATGCTTTCGGGATGGGAATTGATAAACCAGATGTGCGGGTGGTGGTGCATTTGGACCTTCCTGATTCGCTAGAAGCATACTATCAGGAAGCTGGTCGTGCTGGCCGCGACGAGCGAAGTGCCTTTGCCGTTTTACTATACAATGCTTCTGATTTGTTTCGCCTGAGCGAAAATGAGAAACACAGAAACCCTACGTTGGATTATGTGCAAAGGGTTTACCAGGCCATTGCCAATTACTTCAAATTGGCTACTGGAAGTAGTCAATGGCAGAGTTATGATTTTGATTTGAAGCAGTTTGCTAGTACCTACCAACTCAACCCAAGGGAAGCTCATTTCTGTATTCAGAAATTGGAAGAGATGGGTTTACTTTTAGTAAGTGAAAGTTTGAACAAATCCAGCACGGTCAAGTTTGCACTGGATGGCAATGAAGTGTACAAATTCACCATATCAAATGGAGCTTATGAGTCAGTCATTAAGGCTATGCTTCGTCTCTACGGTGGTGGTCTCTATGCTGACTTTATGAATGTGTCTGAGTTTGAAGTAGCCAAACTGAGCAAGCTGTCTAAAAGTGAAGTGACTAAAAAACTACAGCTCTTAGAACAACAAGGAGTGATTGTATATGACCCCATGAAAACGTTACCACAGTTGACATATCTGACACCGCGATTGGAAGTATCAAAGCTGAAAAAATACTACAATGAAGTAGCTCCGAGACACAAAGTCATCAAGGAAAAAGTAGAGGCTATGAAATCTTATGCCACAAACAAAGAAGGCTGTCGTACACGGATATTTCAGGAATATTTCAATGAGAAAACTTATCTGAATTGTGGGGTTTGTGATGTTTGCATCAAAGCGAAGAAACAAGAAAAGTTGATAGCGGCTTTAGATCAGACCAAGACTGAAATCATTGCGCTATTATCATCGGGAACTACCTATATTGACGAACTGAAAGATGCGGTAGAAGTCAAAGGTGATTTTGTTTTTACAGAATCCATTCGCATGTTGATTGATGAGGGCAAGTTGAAAATGATCGGTTATGACCAGTTGGAACTAATTTAAACTAGGAATTGGCTATCCTTGCGACACATTAATTAAAATCAAATGAAAAATTTCTTAGTAATAATTGTGGCTTTTTTGTGTTTCCAATGTGAAAATAAACCGCAAGCCGAAGAAAAAATATTCACCATTTATTTAGTCCGTCATGCCGAGAAGGATACTGCTAGTAGCTCGAATGATCCAGCTTTGACGATATGTGGATTGGAGCGATCCGAGCAGTTGGCAGAGTTATTACAAGCTGTAGAATTGGAGGCTATTTATAGCAGCGACTATGTGAGAACCCGAGATACGGCTCAGCCATTGTCTGAGGCAAAAAGTATAAATATTCAAATGTATGATCCAAGAGAATTACCTGCTTTTTCAAAGCTACTTTTGGAGCGAAAGGAAGATGCTTTTGTAGTGGGGCATAGCAATACAACAGGCGTTTTAGCAGGCCTGCTAGTTGGCGAAGAATTGGAGCCATTTGATGAAAGTATTTACAATCGAGTCTATCAGGTGGTATTTTGCAATAAAAAAGGAAGACTGCACTTGTTGCATACTTCGTTTAGTTGTGAGTAAAAACTGGAGGAATTGAAGTGATCAGATTTCCTGATTTATAAATACTATTTTGTCCTTTCTATGGTGAACTGTACCAGCTGTTCTAGTGACTGTCGGGCAGGAGAGTCAGGAAATGTTTTGAGCATTTGAATGGCATCCGTGTGATAGGTATTCATTACATCAGTGGCATAAGCAAGACCCTGTTTCTCTTTCACAAAATCAATGACCTCATTCACCTTTTTTGTATTCTCACTATGTTTTTTGATGATCCGCTTGATGCTGCTTTTTTCTGAACTTGTGGCTTGGTTGAGCGCATGAATCAAAGGCAAGGTCATCTTCTTTTCGCGAATATCAATACCTAAAGGTTTGCCAATTTCTTGAGTACCATAGTCGAAAAGGTCATCTTTGATCTGGAAAGCCATACCTACTTTTTCACCAAATTCACCCATCGTTTGGACAGTGACTGGGTCTGCGCCTGTAGAAGCAGCACCTACCGCACAACAAGCCTTGATCAAACTGGCCGTCTTCTGGCGTATGACTTCGTAATAGACTTCTTCTGTAATGTCCAGCTTCTTGGCTTTTTCCATTTGGAGTAACTCTCCTTCACTCATCTCTCTGATGGCTTCTGAGACTAATTTGAGCAAATCAAAGTCTTCATTATCAATAGACAACAACATGCCTCTGGACAGCAAAAAGTCTCCAACCAGAACTGCAATTTTATTTTTCCATAGTGCATTTACAGAAAAGAACCCTCTGCGATACGTAGAGTCATCTACCACATCATCATGAACGAGGGTAGCCGTGTGTAAAAGTTCGATCAGGGATGCGCCACGATAAGATGCTTCAGAAACCTGGCCAGTAGTCGCAGCGCTTAGGAAAACAAAAAGCGGACGCATTTGTTTGCCTTTTCGTTTTACGATGTAGGCCATGATTTTATCCAAAAGCATCACGTTGCTTTTCATGGACTGTCTGAATTTTATTTCAAATTCAGCCATCTCATTGGCTACAGGGGATTGGATGTCTTTTATTCTAAGCGCCATTATTTGCCCGCAAATTAATACAACATGGGGTTAGACTGAAAATAAATAGAAGGTTCTTCATAATTATTTCAATAATGAGATTAGGATGTTGATATTTGGTTTTAGACCAAGGCTAAATGATGATAAAAAAAGAACTCATTCTTACTTCGAAACACAAAGAGCGACCGTTTAATATAGATTTCAGATATGTGCCTGATGGTAAACAAAAACCTGTGATTCTCTTTGTACATGGCTTTAAGGGATTTAAAGATGCCATGCATTTCAATATGATCGCAGATCAGATGGCTGAATCTGGGTTTGTTTATGTAAAAATGAATTTATCTCACAATGGCGTAACTCCTGATCACCCTCAAGAATTTGTTGACTTAGAAGCATTCGCTAATAACAACTTCAGTATCGAACTCGATGATATCAAAGTTGTTATTGATCTGATCGCTCAAGAAGGATTAGCTATTGAATCGAAAGAAATCGATTGGACTAAACTTTATTTGTCTGGACATAGTAGAGGAGGTGCGGTGAGTATATTGACAGCTTGTGAGGATATAAGAATTAAAAAATTGGTAACATGGGCAGCAGTACCTGATTTGGAAAGGTTTTGGTCTGCTAAATTTCTAGAAGAATGGAAAGCGAAAGGAGTACAGTACATAAAAAACATGCGCACCAATCAAGATATGCCACTCAATTATCAAATGGTGGAGGATTTTGAACGTACACCAGAGCGATTTAGAATTGGAAGTCAAATGACCAAATTGGATATTCCATTTTTGGCTATACATGGTGATGCAGATGAAACTGTACCTGTGGAGTCGCTGTTGGTGTTAAAGAGTTTTTACCCTTCGGTTGAAGCACTGCGAATCGCTGGAGCGGGTCATACCTTTGGCGGTAAGCATCCATGGTTAGAAACTGCCTTGCCTGAGCACTCTCAAATATTGGTTGATCGAATGATAGCTTTTTTAAAACTAGCCTGATGCTACCTGTTTTATTGAAATGTTATCTGGGTAAGAGTGGTGATGCTCGCAATATGCTTGTTTTATATGATCGAACATTGGTCGTGATTTTCAAAGGAAAGAGAATGGATTTTCCATTGACTTCTATCAAAGGGCTCGTGATAAGCAGGAAGAAATTGATCATTCCATTGGTGATAGGAGGAATAGGCACTTGTTTCTCTTGGTTGGCCTTGTCATTAGGATGGTATCATTATCAAACCAATCTTTTTTTAGTTTTTCTGTTTTTTGGATGGATGTATTATGGATTCCTTGGCAAGGATGGATTGGAATTATTAGAAGGCAAGGAACGGCATGTTTTCTTAATTAAGGCTAATCATTTTGTATTGAATACCTTTTTGAAATTCTCAAAGGAGCGTATGTTTCAAACGCCGCCTCAGAGAGAATCTATCAGTTTTCATTTGGCCAAAAAAACAGATTGGGAAGCTCAGGATCAAAGCACGTTGTACACTCATCCATCATTAGATAGCGAGGGGTTCATTCATACGTCTTACTTGTCGGAATTGAAAATTTCGTATGAAAAATATTTTCATCCAGAAGATCATTTGGTTTTGCTGGGCATAGATTTATCTAAAGTTGAACCAGACGTGAAAATCGAAGAAGTGCCTTCGCGAGGTGCACTATTTCCTCATGTTTATGGCAAATTGAATAAGTCGGCAATTGTATTTCTTCGTACGATTGAATCGGCTCAAGACCTTGATATTAAAACTATTGAATAGAATTGTCGTAATATTGCGATTATGGGACTATCTAAAACGGAAAAATTCACAGCACATCAAAATGAATTGGCGATTATGTCGAAAGCTTTGGGGCACCCAGCTCGAATTGCCATTTTAGAGTATTTACTTAAAGCCAATACGTGTATTTGTGGTGACATAGTAGGAGAGTTAGGCTTGGCTCAGGCGACTGTGTCACAGCATTTGAAAGAATTAAAAAATCTTGGAATTATCAAAGGTAATATTGAAGGCACGAGCACTTGCTATTGTATAGATTCAGATAAGTGGGAATCCATTTCAGATAGTTTCTCCCATTTTTTTGCTCAAAGAGCGGCTTGTAGCGATGACGGTTGTTGCTAATCTATTTTTTCTTTTTAGGAAGTTTGTCTTGAATAAGCTCTAACGCCGCATGAGCTTTGTGGTCTATTCCGGCCTTATAGGGATGCTTTTTATACGACATTGCTTTTTCGTAATAAAACTCAGCTTTCTTATAGTCTTTTCTAGATTCATAGATGTAGCCTGTGTACAAGCAGGCTGAAGGGGCAAAATACCAATTCTCCTTGCCTGCTTTTTTTATGGCATTAAGGTAATTGAATATAGCATCTTGATCTTTGCCAGTTTTATCATCCAATCGACCATAACGATAAAAGTATTCGGACTCATCTTTTTTGTCAGCCAAAGATCCTTGCTGTATGTTTTTTAGAGCTTGATTGGCCAGTCCAAAATAACCGCCATCTGTTGCTAGCCTTGCTTTCATTAGTAATGGGTTGGGGTAATTGTCTTCTTCTAAAATACTATTTGCATTTCTATCGGCTGAAGCAAAGGTACGACCCGAATCTTTAGCTTTATTCCAATGGATTTCGGCCATCTTTTCATTACCCTCTAGCCAGTAGCTCAGGAAGATCTTAAACCAAGTATCCTTGATGTAATTTGTTCCTTGGTATTGATTTAAAAATTTAGATAAATGATATCGAGCTAACGGATATTGCTGTTTTTGCATATATATATCACCCAGTTTGTAGTATACATTGTCAATGTGATGATACTCTGCGCTTGTAAATAGTAATTTTCGCAAATTGGGGAGTGCTTGTTCACTTTTGGCGTATTTCACTAATGCAGTATTGTATAGGTAGTTGACGATCAAATTGTCTTTGTGCGATTTTTTTAATTCATCCAATAAGGTGAGTGTTTGCTTCTCTTTGTTGAGAATATTGATTGCGATCAAGGCTTTGATTAAACCTGTTTCCAGCCAATAGGGACTGTCTGGTTGGATTTTATTGAGCTCATCCCAACCGAGGATAGAATTTCCTTTGATCCCAAAGAATTTCAAAATCCAATGATAACTCTCAGGCACTACTGCAAACAGCACATGCAATGAGCCATAGGCCTTATAGTTGGCGACAAAGTCAGGGTGTTTTTCAATGTTTTTCTCGATATAGTTGTAGGCTGTTTTCAGAGACATACCCGCTTTCATGTCTTCTTCAAACATGATTTTCACTATTGCCCATTGAATTCTTATTTCGGCATTGTAATACCTATAATGAGGATCGGATTCTTCCATTTCTCTAAGACCATCCAGATTGTCCTCTTCACTGTCTTCATATTTTTTAAAAAGTTTGGGGTCTTCTGAGATCAAAATCTCAACCACATCTGCCAGACTTTTTACATAATGATAATGGCCGAGTTGTGCATGATTAGGAATGACTTGATTTAGTTTGGCTCTGCCACTTTCAATCTTCAATTTTAGGACATCATGATAGGCATCATAAATTTCAGGATGATCTTTGATGCTTTGAGCTTCAGTGTCGTGAAAAGTAAGAAAGGCAAAAAACAAAAAAAGGTGAGACATGCTCACCTTTATAAATATCATATGTTTTTGAAGTGCCTTCAAATCAGCTTATTTCTTTGCAGCTGCTTTTCTTCTTGTTCTTGTAGGCTTTTTCTCTTCCACTATCACTTCCTCTACGTCGGCCAATACTCTTCCGCAGTGCTCGCATACAATCAGCTTTTTCTTTTCTCTGATCTCCGCTTGCTTTTGTGGAGGTACGATGTTGAAACATCCACCACATGCATCTCTCTTCACTGGCACTACAGCCAATCCGTTTCTTACGTTCTGTCTGATCTTGTTGTAAGACAAAAGCAAACGCTCTTCAATGCCTTTGGATGCTTTCTCTCTTCCTTTGAGCAATTTATCTTCTTCTTCTTGACTTTCAGTAGTGATATTGTCTAATTCACCTTTCTTGCTGTCAAGATCTTTTTTTCTTTCTTCAAGGGCATTCTTAGTATCAGCAATCTCTTCGTTTTTGGCTTCGATATTAGCATAAGCCTCTTTGATTCTTTTTTCTAGAATCTGAATTTCCAACTGCTGCAATTCTACTTCCTTTGTGATTGCATCATACTCTCTGTTATTTCTAACATTCATTTGCTGCTCCTCATATTTGGTTATGAGTTTCTCAGCATCTTTGATGGCAGTTTTGTTATTAGAAATAGCCAACTCCAATTCTTCGATTTGGCTGTTGTGATTGTTCACCCTAGTTTCGTATCCAGCAATCTCATCTTCGAGATCCATCACTTCCTCAGGTAAAGCCCCTCTGACTTTAATTAATTCATCTAATTGTGAATCTATTGACTGTAATTTTGTAAGAGCTTCGAGCTTTTTTGCTACCGTACTTTCCATGTATTTTAAAAGTATTTTATAGGATTTGTATCCACCTCGGATAAATTGAGTGCAATATTAGCGAATTTTTCTTTTAAAAAATTGCAAATCAATTCTTTTGTAAACACCTCACTTTCATAATGTCCAATATCTGCAATTATTATTTTTTGTTCGGCATCAAAAAACTCATGATACTTAAAATCTGCCGTAATGAAGATGTCAGCACCCGAGCGTATAGCATCACCTAATAAGAAACTCCCTGAACCACCACAAACGGCAATTCTTTTGATTTCATTTTTATGAAATGACGTGTGGCGAATCACCTTTAGATTGAACCTGTCCTTCAAAAGTTGCATGAATTCAAGAATGGGCATAGGTGATTCTAATTCTCCTACCATACCTGATCCCACTTCTTGATTTTCGTTCTCCAGGGCTGTCAAGTAATAGGCTACTTCTTCATAAGGATGAGCTTTCTTTAATGCTGCAACGACTTTGTTCTTAAGATGAGAAGGGAAGATGCCTTCTATTCTTATTTCATCTACTAATTCGCGTTCATTGGTCTTTCCAATGACAGGTCTGGCTTGTTCATTTGGGCGAAAAGAACCAGTGCCTTTGATCTGAAAACTACATTGATCATAGTTACCTACGTGCCCTAATCCGGATTGATAAAGTGAATCAAGAACTGACTGTGCATCTTGAGTCGGAACGAAGGTGACTAGTTTGCTTAGAATGTTAGTTTTTGGTGCCAAAGTTCGGCCGTTGTTCAGTCCGATACGTTCACTTATCATTCGATTCACGCCGGTATTTACGTTGTCTAGATTCGTGTGAATACTGAAAATAGCAACATCATTTTTTATAGCCTTGATTATCGTACGCTCCACATAGTTTTTGCCAGTAAAGGATTTGAGGCCTTTAAAAACTATCGGGTGATGTGCGACTATCAAGTTTGCTTTTTTATCAATCGCCTCTTGAACTACTTCTTCAGTACAATCCAGACTCACTAAGATACCAGTAAGCTCAGAATTTGGATCTCCTGTGATTAGTCTGGCGTTATCATAAGATTCCTGATAAGCAGGTGGTGCCCAGTGATTAAGTGCTCCAATGATTTCATTTATCTTCATAGTTCTTAAATATAAGAAATGTCAAGTTTAGCTATTGCTAAATTAATGAGCCAATGGGACCGAATTACTACTGACCAGATTAATTTTGATGCATGATCGCAAAATGGAAATATATATGGCTGCCTTTAGCTGCTTTGAATTGGTGCAGAGGGTGGCTGAAAAATCGACTTTTTGACATGGGCGTATGGAAGTCTGTGGAATTTGAAGTTCCTGTTATCTATGTAGGTTCATTGGCGACTGATTGTACGATTGGGCTATCAAAATATGTTCAAGATTTGTTGGGAGGCGCCTTATATGTGAATAAGTATCGTTTGTCTGAATATGGGATTGAAAAAGAAGAATCGTTGAACTATTGCACCAAATTATCAGAGGAAAGGGCTTTTAGCGCGAGTCATAAAGTGCTTGGGCTTTCTGAATGGTATCAAAATCATCCAGATACATCCGCATTTATTATGGATGGCGATTTTGCCAGAAATGAAATAAGACCTCACTTCCGTGTAATGGTCATGGATTTTAAACGTCCTTTTTTTAATGACGAGTTTTTCCCAATAGGAACGCTTAATGAGTCAAAAAAAACAGCGAAAACAGCCGATATAGTAGTTGTTGTTGAAACACCAGAGAAAGCAAATTGCGACGAAATGGAAAATGAAATGCGATCCTTCTTAAAAGATGGAGCTACAGTTTTCTTTATTAAACATTCTATAGATTCATTAAAGTCATATAATTCAGCGGATAAAATAGAATTTATATCAGATCGTGATAACTTTGAGCGCTTGATTTTAAACATCTTGCCAAACGCAAATCTGGATAGTGAATAGATTACTCTTTTTCGTTTTAGTATGCTTGTCGTCCCAAAGCTGGGCACAAATTCTAGATGATAGTACTGTGCTAGTCTACGGTCCTACTACATCTAGGTATATATATGAAAGTGATCTCAAGCATAGTGATACGTTGTACCACAATATTGATACAGCTATTCATAACTTAGAACGGTTTGAGTTTAAGGACAAAACAGAAACCATCTATCAAGACCTAGGCAACAATGGAACTGCCATGCGGCCGATTTATTATTCAGAGTCCAGCACTATAGGTCGAACTACAGGATTTGATTCCTATGAACCGTATGTAAAGCAAGCAGAGGACTTCAAATATTACGATACTAAATCACCTTTCATGGAGCTAAATGTTGCTTTTGGGGGAAAAGGTAGGAATGTTGTAGATTTCAACTTTTCAAGAAATATCAATGCGCAATGGAATGTTGGGTTTGATGTGCATAAAATCTCATCTTTTAAACTGGTGGGTTCTACCTCTTTGCGAGAAACTCAAGTTTCAGGAACCGGAGTTGATGCCTATACTTTTCATAGTTCCAAAAACTCCAAGTATCACTTGATGTTTCATGCCTACAAGTTTGAGCATAAAGCCACGGAGTCTGGAGGGATAGTGGTGGCTGATGATGCTGAGGAAAGGGATTATTTTCAGTATCAAGATTCAGATGTCTATTTGCGTACCGCAGCCAGCTTCGATACTCGATCAAGATTTCATTTGTATCAAGAGTATTCTGTGGCAGAGTTTTTTGAAATCTATGCCGTCGCCAGTCGCACCAACATTGAAAATAATTTTGAAGACACAGACTTGACTACTTTGGAAGATGGGACTACTCCTTATTATTACGATGATTTTCTTATTCGAACGGATTCTACGTTGGATGCCTCACTTTTTAATGAATGGCGAGTCGAAGCAGGATTAAAAGGAAGAGTAGGCAAACGTATATTTTATTCAGGTTTTGTGAAGCGAAGAGATATTGATTTTAATTATAGATACCTAGATACATTTGGGCATACTGCAGAAAATTACATTGGAGGAGATGTTAAAATCTATGTGACAAAAAGCAATTCGTTGAGTGGAAAAGTAGAAGTAATGGATGGAGGGCAATACTACTTTTCTGGAAAATATGAAAACAACTTTTTGAAGGCACAATACACTTCAAGAAAATATTTACCGTCCTTCATGTCAGAAAGGTATTTTGGCAACCACTATGAATGGTCGAATAGTTTTGAGGATATTTTGTCAAATACGATCTCTGGTTCACTTTTTCATGCCTTTTCTTTTGTTCGCTTAGAGCCTGAAGTGAAGATTTCAACCCTCGACAATTATGTTTATTTTGGTGAGGATAAACTGCCAGCTCAAAATTCAGCAGTTGCGTTGGTCAATAACTATTCATTGAAATCAGATTTCTTTCTGGGTAAGCACTTCAAATTAGAAAACAAATTGATTTTCAATAATGTAGCAGGTGACGGTGCGAATGCGATTCGCACCCCTGATTGGAACTATTTAGGTAAGTGGTATTATGACAATATTGTATTCAATGAATACATGGAAATGCAAGTCGGGGTTAACCTTCGATGGCAATCCGCTTATTACGCCAATGCCTATGATCCAGTTACTCAGCAGTTTTATATTCAAGATGATTTTGAGGTAGAATCTTTCTGGACTGCAGATTTGTTCTTCGTCATGAAAGCGAAGAAGTTGGCACTTTGGGCCAAATTCAAATACCTAAATCAGAAAAAGGAAGATGGGTATTTTGAAACGCCTTATTATCCAGCTACCAGAAAAATGATAGATTTTGGATTGAGGTGGCATTTTTATGATTAATGAAAATGGAACAGAATAAAACTACATTAGGTCTGAACTTACCCACAGATCCACGATGGGTTAATATTGCAGAAAAATCAATTGCTGAGATATTAATCGATCATGCCTATTGCGAACAAAAGGCGGCTTCTTCCGGTATTTCGCTCATTGTACAATATCCAGAGCATGAGGAGTTAGTAGAGATGTTGACCGATTTGGTTGCAGAAGAATGGAGTCACTTTGAGCGTGTTCTTGATATGATGAAAAAGCGCAATATTAAGCTGGATAAAATGCGTAAAGATGAATATGTGATGGCCATCTCTAAGATCCTCAAGGGCGGAGGGAGTAGAGAAGATCAATTGGTTGAAAAACTGCTTCTGAATGCGCTGATAGAGGCACGTAGCTGTGAGCGATTCAAAATTCTACATCAAAACATTCAGGACAAAGAACTGAGTAAATTTTATTTCGAATTGATGGTTTCAGAAGCTGGGCATTACAACAGTTTTCTGGAAATGGCTAAGAAATTCAAACCTGAAGATTATGTGATGAATCGATGGTCTGAATTTCTAGTAGCTGAAGCTGAAATATTGAAAAATCTCGAAGTTCGACCTGATCGAATGCATTGAGTTGTTCGTGTTTTCATTTCATAAAAACATGAGTTGAAGCACCAAATTTGAGTTGGTTATTGCTCCATTCGATAATTATAATTCATTTTATTGGATTCTATATTTCTTGTTATTTATTTTTTTAAAAAATAGCTACAATTGATATTTAATTTATCTTTTGGAGATATTAATTATGCAAATAGGTAATAATGTGCTGTAATTGTATGTTATATTATATTTATAATAAGTCAATAATTTCAAATAAAAAGACGAAGGGCTTTTGACCCATTGCAACCATTTCACACCTTTCTTCATTCCATTCAATGTGCAGCTAAAAAGGATTAAACCATTTGATGATGGACAAGTCTAAGTCTGCAAAACATAGATTAAAATAATAGCTGATGAAAAAATGGTTAGGGGGTTTTTGTGGGATTTGCATGATGGCTTGTATGCAAGAAGATCCAGAGATAGGTTCGGATTTTTTTGGAGATGTTTCTTTTGAAATCATCTCTTGGGATACGCTTTCATTTGAGCTGTATACTGTAGCCCTAGATAGTTTACCAACTAATACGGGTTCAAGGGTTCTAGTGGGACAGGTCGATCACTCAGACTTAGATTCAATAGTGGCGCAATCCTATTTTCAGTTTAGTCCAAGTGAAGGTTATTTTTTTGATGGTGAAAATATTGAATTTGTAGATGCCTATCTCACGCTAAACTATGACGGTTATTTTTATGGAGATACGCTAAGCGCCATGAATTTGGAGCTCTTTGAGCTATCAGAGGAAATGGTGGTTGATGATGATGGCTTGCTATACAAGGATGATTCATTCACTACAAAACCTAATGCAATAGGTGAATTTACTTTTAGCCCTAGGCCATTTTCGTTGGATTCTATTGAAATCCCAATTGACGGCACTTTTGCCACCAATTTGTTCGAATTTCTAAATAAGGAACAGGTTTCCGAGGAAGATTTCATTGATGCTTTTTATGGCTTGAAAATTTGCTCTGAATCATCCAATGCAATTTTAGGTTTTCACTCGACTCCTACGATAAAGATAAACTATCTCGACAATTTCTATTCCCCTCCTGTTGAACGCACCCTGACGATCGAATCAAGTGATGAACATATAAAGTTTAATCAAATCACTAGTGAACTGGCTGCTTATCTCTTTGAAGATATGGAGGAAAAAATATTGAATTCTTCGGATTTAGACCATAAATCATATGTACAATCAGGAAGTGGCTTAGCCACCCGATTGGAGTTTCCATATCTAAAACAATTGCTAAATACGGAAGATGCTCCTGTCATCGAAGAAGTTCTTCTTGAGCTAGTATTTGAAAATAAGGTTCCCGAAGAAGTTGCAATGCTCTCAGAGAGTTTGATTTTGTCAAAAGTTGATAGAAATAATAATCTCATTTTGAATTACTCAGCGGTGCCGGAGTTGGTGGTGGATCTAGAATTTAATGAAGAAAGGAAATTAGTCATTGATATCAAAGAGTTTGTTGAAGATCAATTACTTGTTGACACTCAGGAGGCCAATGAGGCGCTGTTATTAAGGTTTTCAACTGATATATATCAAAGCAGTGTGGATCATTTGATCATTTCCGACCACATAGGCAATTCAAGTAGTAAAATAATTTTGAACGAATTAAAAATTAAATAATAATGAAAGAAGTATTAAAAAATTCAATAGCCATAGTCTTCCTTGCCTTCTTGCTTGGAGCATGTTCAGATGATGAAGAAGAGACAGTTGAGGATGGCAATTGGATCAGAAGATCATCTTTTGAAGGAGTCGGTAGGTCAGGCGCTGTCTCATTTGTGTCAGGAGACAAAGTATATGTTGGATTGGGATTTGATGGAGACGATTATCTTTCAGATTTTTGGTCATATAGTCCAGAGGAGAATTTTTGGGTTCGAGTTAGCGATTTTCCTGGACTAAGTCGATCGGGCGCGGTCGGCTTTGAAATTGATGGTAAAGGTTATATTGGGACAGGTTACGATGGTGACATTGAGTTGTCAGATTTTTGGGAATATGACGTAAGCTCAGATTCCTGGACTCAAATCACTGATTTTGGTGGGTCTGCCAGGTATCAGGCGGTTGGATTTAGTGTTGATGGATACGGTTATGTTGGGACAGGTTATGATGGAAATTACCTTAAAGATTTTTGGAAATTTGATTCTTCTAATGGACAATGGGAGCAAATAGTAAGCCTCAAAGGCGAAAAGAGAAAAGATGCCATGTGCTTTGTAATAGATGATCACGCTTATGTAGGAACGGGCACAAATAATGGACTTCATGAAACTGATTTTTGGGAATTTGATGCAACAATGACTGATTGGTATCAACTCATAGATTTGGATGATGAAGATGAAGAATATGATATTTATCGCGCAGGTTCAGTTGGTTTTTCTCAAAATGGTAAAGGATATATTACTGTTGGATCTTATGGGTCATATGTTAATAGCACTTGGGAATACAACCCATCAACTGATCTTTGGACAGAAAAAACTGCGTTTGAAGGAGCAGGAAGAACTGGCGCAATTTCATTTACAATAAATGGTCGGTCGTTTGTTGCACTAGGCCAAGGTGGATCCAATAGATATGATGATGTTTGGGAGTTTGATCCAGATCATATATTAGATGAAGATGATTGATTTTGACAGAGGAATTTTGAATAAGTCATTCAGAAAATTGAGCAGCCTATTGCTAATTAGTGTGATAGGCTGCACCGCGAACACTGTGCTGTTGGCTCAAAATGGGACAGGCTCTGTATATTCTATTTTTGGCATAGGAGAGATGTCAAGAACTTATTCAGCGGCTTCTCAAGGCATGGGGTACACTTCTATTGGTTTGTCGAGCCCATATAACATTAATAATATTAATCCTGCAGCAAATGATTTAGCAGGGAAATATTTCAACCATGTTTTCGATATTGGATTTTACTATGCAAGTACCAACTACCAATCACAAGGGGAAACAGAAAGTGGTAGTTATGGAGGACTTTCGAATTTAAGTTTTTGGTTTAAGTTTAACGATAGGTGGAATGGCCTGATTGGACTGTCTAGCTATAGCAACGTCGGGTATAACATCTACAAAAACAACATCAACTCCTTTGAAAATGCAGACTATGATGTTGCGTATGAAGGTAGCGGAGGCCTCAATGAATTCTATTTTTCAAATAGTTATTCTATTGCAAAAAACTTTTCATTGGGATTAAAGTTGGCTTTTGTATTTGGAAATACAGAACATACTGAAGATGTATATGGAGGACAAACACTAAAAAGATATTTATCCGAAAGTACAACGAATATTGCTAATATAGATTTAGAGTATAGTCTAAATTATCGCTTGCAAAGACCAGACTACTATTTGAATTTTGGTTTAATCTATAAAAATCCTACAAAACTCAATGGGAATACCACATCATCGATATCTGAATGGGACTATAGTTTAGGTGTAGATGTTGCAGCAGATACCCTATTTAATGAACTTGAATCAGCTTCTAATTATACACTTCCTAGACGAATTGGTTTTGGTTTGTCTTACAACACAGCCAAGGTAATCTTGGCTGGAGACATTGAATTCAATCAATGGAGTCGGGCGGAGATAGAAGGCTATACTGAGGACCTTACCGATACTTGGAAATATGCCGTTGGTATGGAGATTACGCCAGATCGATTCGGTCAAAAGGCACTTTCCAGGGTGAGTTATCGAATAGGGGGCTATGCCGAAAATTCATATATCAAGGTAAATAATAAAATGTTCTATACTTATGGGATTACAGCAGGTCTTAGCATACCCCTGAAGAGGGGGAGTGCAATTAATATTGCCTATCAAAGGAAGTATAATGGGACTACCGAAAATGATTTGATCTTTGAGAGTACACATGAACTATCTCTAAATATCAGCATGAGACAGCGGTGGTTTCAACGACCGAAATACGATTAAAAAAGAGGAGTCTCTCGACTCCTCTCCACTTACCCAAAACTAATTTTTGCTAAAATCTATTAATCGACTAATCTAAAATCAGTCGTTAATATTTTTTGGGAATTGCCACCTATCATCACAGCAAATTGGCCTGGCTCAGAACCAAATGACAGATCTGCCCGATAGTAGGAGAGTGTTTCGTTGTTGATGGTAAACTGAATCTCCTTTTCTTCTCCTGATTTTAGCGTAATTTTTTCAAAACCTTTCAATTCTTTCACAGGTCGGGTCACACTGCCTACATAGTCTCTGATGTAAAGTTGCACGGTTTCTTGCCCAGCTATTTTGCCTGTATTTTTAACTTTTATAGATGCAGTAATTTCGCCATTAGAGCTCATCTCCATGGACGATAGTGATAAGTCACTGTATTCGAATGTCGTGTAGCTCAGACCATAGCCAAAAGGATAAAGCGGAGAATTGGGTGAGTCAGTGTAGTGCGACCAGAACACCATGCCAGCGTCATGAGGATTGGTAGTGGGTCGACCACCATTTTTGTGATTGTAGTAAATGGGGCACTGACCTACATGTCGAGGGAAACTCACAGGAAGTTTTCCTGATGGGTTGTAATCTCCAAATAGTACATCAGCGATGGCATTACCAGCCTCAGATCCTAAATGCCAGACTTCAAGAATGGCCGGAATGCTTTCATCCAATTCAGGAATAGCCAAAGAACGACCGTTCATCAGTGTGACCACTATATTTTTGTTCACCTTGAGCAATTCATACATCAAATCCATTTGATCACCTTTTAGGCCGATATCAGTTTGACTTCTTCCTTCTCCAGTTTGCCAGCAGTCTTCCCCCATGGCAAGTACAACCACATCTACTTTTTTGGCTAGGTCAATCGCTCGTTTGAAGCCAGACTGATCTCCATTTACAATGTCTAATTCATAGATGAATTGTCTTCTTCCTTTGGTCAAAGTATATCCTTTTGAATAGGATACATTGGTTTTATCAGAAACAGCTCCTTCTATACCTTCGAGCAAAGAAACTGCACTACCTTCATTGGCTTGTGCTCTCCAGCTTCCTAATGGCACATCTTTGTCTGCTGCCAACGATCCAATGACCGCAATAGATTGCCCTTCTTTACTGAGAGGCAATAGGTTGTTTTCATTTTTCAAAAGAACAATCGACTTTCTAGCGGCTGCCCTGGCGATTTCTAAATTCTCTTCTGTCAGTAGGTCTGATTTTTCTCTTTCTACATCACAGTACAAGTAGGGGTCGTCAAACAGCCCTAACTGAAACTTTACAGTCAATATTCTTCTTACTGCATCATTTAAAATGTCTTCACTGATTTTGCCTAAGGATACCAATTCCTCGATTGAATTTTCATAAATATGAGCTTCCATATCCATATCACTTCCAGCCGTCAAGGCCTTGTAACCAGCCTCCAAGGTGTCAGCGGCGTATCCATGGGTAATCATTTCACCAATAGAACCCCAATCGGATACTACAAAACCATTTTGGTATTCCCAAGCGCCTTTGAGTAGTTGTCTTTGCAATAGCTCACTTCCATTGGCTGGGACACCGCCAATTTCATTAAACGAATTCATAAAAGAAGCCACGCCAGCCTCACTAGCCGCTTTGAATGGAGGCAGCACCACATTGTATAATGTTTGCAAGCTGATGTCTACGGTGTTGTAATCTCGTCCAGCTTCTACGAATCCATAAGCTGCAAAATGCTTTGCACACGCAGCAATAGTAGCAGCATCCGACATGTCATTTCCTTGAAAACCTTTTATCCACGCTTTTGACATATATGAGGCTAAGTAGGGGTCTTCACCCGGACTCTCCATCATTCGTCCCCAACGTGCGTCTCTGGCAATGTCCATCATAGGCGCAAAAGTCCAATTGATACCAGAAGCAGAAGCTTCCTTTGCCGCTACTTGAGCGCCAGACCTAGCCACTTCCGCATCCCAACTGGCCGCCTGACCCAAAGGAATGGGCATCATAGTTTTATATCCATGAATGACATCGTACCCGAAAATGAGGGGGATGCCCAAACGGCTGTTTTCTACAGCCAATTTTTGGGCTTCTCTAGTGCCATCAGCGGTAATCACATTGAGCATAGCGCCGACTCTGCCACTTTTTATATTTTCTAATTTTTTCTGGTTGTTTACGTCTTCTGGTACTGGCCCTGTGAATTCCCAGCTGCCTGCATAGAGGTTGAGTTGCCCCACTTTTTCTTCTACAGTCATCAAGGAAAGAAGACTATCTACTTGTTGTGCATATGGGTTTGATGCAATATTCGTTTTAGAATTGCTATTGTTACACCCTACAAGCGCAATGGTCACAATGGCAATGGCCAATTGTACTTTCATACCGTTCAATTTTAAATTTTCAATGAACAAATAAAGTAAATAGCCATTGATCAAGGCAATGGGATATGTAACAATAGGGCAAGGCAGATTTGTCAATGAGCTTATTTATTTTTGAAACGCTTATTTAGATTAAAAAAACTCAGAGTGGAAGAGCCTATATTTTTTTTAAGTCCCGATGAATTTGACGTTTGGTTGGAAGCCAATCATCAAACATTAACAGAACAATGGATTGGGTTTTACAAAGTAAAATCCGGCAGACCATCTATGACTTGGTCTGAATCTGTGGATCAAGCCTTATGCTATGGATGGATCGATGGATTGAGAAAAACTATAAATGAGGAGAGCTATAAAATCAGGTTTACACCCCGTAAACCCAAAAGCCATTGGAGTGCAGTGAATCTGGAGAAGATGAAACATTTATTGGCTGAAAAATTAGTACGTCCCGCAGGAATTGAAATCTACGAACAGCGGGATAAAAAAAATGCTGGACTGGCATCATTCGAGCAGAAAGATTTAAAGCTGTCCAAAGAGTATGAACTTGAGCTTCGTGCCAATGATTTGGCCTGGACCTATTTCAATAAACTTCCTCCTTCTATAAAGAAACCTACGATTTGGTGGGTCATCAGTGCCAAACAAGAGGCAACGCGACAAAGGCGATTGAAAACTTTGATTGAATGCTCGGCCAAAGGCGAACGCATTCCACTATTAAAATGGAATAAAAAGAAATAGATGATTTTAGAGGCATGTGTAGAAAGTTTGGAAGAAGCCAAGCAAGCAGAGCGGTCTGGTGCATCTCAAATCGAATTGTGTGGGAGACTAGACTTGGATGGGCTTACACCAGAACTGAATTTGGTTAAGGAGGCGTTAAACAAATTGACTATTCCTGTGAAAGTCATGGTACGACCCAGAGGAGGTAATTTTGTCTATTCTAAAAGTGAATTTACAGAAATGGCACAGTCGATTGAATTATTCAAGAATCTTGGTGTGCAAGAAATTGTATTAGGATTACTTACCAAACAAAACGAAATTGACATTGAATCAACTAAGCAGCTGGTTGCGCTGGCACATCCCATGAAAGTCACTTTTCACAAAGCTATTGATGAACTGGATGATCCCGTGAAAGGAGTGAGGCAGTTGATGAAAATTCCTGAAATTACTGCGATTCTTACTTCCGGAGGGAAATCTACAGCTAAAGAAGGGGCAGAGGTGATCAAAAAAATGATGGCCGTCGCTCAGGGCAAAATTCAAATCATTGCTGCAGGTAAGATTACCAATGAAAACTTGAAAGAGATTGATCAATTGATTGGGGCTGATGTGTATCATGGCAAGCTGATTGTGGGAAGTTTGAAATGAGTTTGCTATGAGTCTTCCGAGTCTTTGTTTCAGCTGACATGCCTTCTGTATGTGTAAGTATTTATGAAATATCAACAAGTCTCCTCCTGGGAGGAGATTTAGAGGTGGGTGCAACAAAATAACTATCTTAACCCATGCGAAAAATCATTCCGTACGACAAAAGGCTAGTTCCACTGGCGCGTAAATTAAGGAACAATATGACCTTAGCCGAAATTCTACTTTGGCAAGAAATTAAAAACAAACAAATTGGTGTTCGGTTTAGCCGTCAAATTCCGATAGATCGTTTTATCGTTGACTTTTATTGTAAAGACCTGCTTCTCGCCATAGAAGTTGATGGAGTGAGTCATTATCATGATGATCAACCAGTAAAGGACAAAAGAAGACAAATTAGATTGGAGTCTCTAGGAGTTAGATTTTTAAGATTTGAAGACTTGGATGTTAAGACCAATATCAAATGGGTATTGAATGAAATATACTATACTGTGGAAGAATTGAAAGCTATAGGTGATTAACCCACCTCTAAATCCCCTCCCAAGAGGGGACTTGACCTTCATTGAATTATTAAAAACGAAAAAGGCCGCTCTAGTTAGAACGGCCTTTAGATACTAAATCAAACAATTGTATTTTAGGGTTGCGCTTAATTAAAGAGCATATTTGTTTTTGCTAATTAAATGATCAGCAATTTCTCTTCTTAGCTGCTTGATGTTTACAGGATTCATTTTGGTGAATCTTTTCAATCCCATCAACATCACTTTTTGCTCGTCTCCAGCCGTGAATGACGCAATAGCATCTTTTCCAGCCTTATTTATTTTCTCAACGGCTTCGTACAAGTAAACCTTAGCCGCATTGACTTGCATTTTAGTAGCTTCTTCACCATTCATTCCCACTAATTTTTCTGCTCTCAAAAGCGCTGACTCAGCCGCATAGATTTCGATCATCATATCCGCTGCATTCATCATGATTTCCTGCTCTTCTTCCAATTTAGGCCCGAAGGTCTGAGCAGCTTTTCCAGCGACCATCAAGACTGCTTTCTTCAATTTCACTAAGACGTCTTTTTCGATAGCGAAAGGTTTTGATAAATCTGGAACTTCGAAAGAAGGCACCGAAACCAATTCTTTCGCAACTGCCATGGCAGGCTCCATAATATTCAATTCTCCTTTCATTGCTCGCTTCATGATCATACCGACCATCAACATCCTGTTGATTTCATTGGTGCCTTCATATATTCTTGTGATCCGCGCATCTCTATAGGCTCGGGCCATAGGAGCATCTTCTGAGAAGCCCATACCTCCATAGATTTGAACGCCTTGATCAACGATATAATCCAGCATTTCAGATCCATGAATTTTGATAATCGCACATTCGATAGAGAACTGTTCGAAGCTCTTCAATTTAGCTTCAGCTGGATCTGTACCGCGTCCAATCAAGTCGGCAATTTTGTCATCGATATTTTGTCCAGCTCTGTAAGCGGCAGATTCAGTAACCCAAGTTTTGATGGCCATCTCAGCTAATTTGTGCTTGATTGCACCAAAGCTCGAAATAGGCGTGTTGAATTGCTTTCTTTCGTTGGCGTAGTTGGTAGACTGAGAGATTACTTCTTTACATCCGCCGATTACACCAGCACCTAATTTGATTCGTCCAATGTTCAGAATGTTCACAGCTATCTTAAAGCCATTCTCTCTTTCAGAAAGCATGTTTTCAACGGGCACTTTACAGTCGTTGAAGAAGATCTGGCGAGTAGAAGAACCTTTGATTCCTAACTTCACTTCTTCGTCGTTCATGGTGATGCCACCATACGTTTTCTCTACCAAGAAGGCTGTTAATTTCTTGTCATCATCAATTTTTGCGAACACGATCAACAAATCTGCAAATCCACCATTTGAGATCCACATTTTTTGACCATTGATCACATAGTGCTTACCGTCAGCGGTCAAAGCTGCCTTTGTCTTACCAGAGTTGGCATCTGATCCAGCATCTGGTTCGGTCAAACAGTAACATGATTTCCATTCGCCACTGGCTAATTTTGGTAAATATGCTTTTTTCTGTTCTTCGTTGCCGTAGTAAAGGATGGGTAAAGTGCCAATACCTGTATGCGCACCGTAAGCAGTAGAGAATGAGCCCGTAGCACCGATCTCATCTGCGATCAACATGGAAGTGTTGAAGTCCATGCCTAGCCCACCATACTCTTCTGGTACAGCCACACCCAAAAGTCCAAGCTCACCAGCTTTTTCCATGAGTGAAGGCATCAATCCTTCTTCTTGTTTCTCAATTTTTTCTATGTTAGGGTTGATTTCCTTTTCAATGAAATCCTGAGTAGCCTGAGCCATCATTTTTTGCTCTTCAGAAAACTCTTCTCTGATGAAGATGTCTGCTGCTTGTGATTCTTTGATGAGGAATTCTCCTCCTCGAATCGATCTTTTTTCTGCTGTGGTTTCCATATCTTGTCTTTATTAATACTTAAAGTTAATGACTTTTGTAATGTTATGCATGCATAACAAATCCAAATATATAAAATATTGGTATGCATGCATAACAAATTAGATTTCTTTTTTGTTAAATCAGTAAAAATCCTAAGATTAGGTAGTTTGCTTAACCGCTCGTCTCTATAAAGTTCCATTCTTCAAATCCTATTCTTCATTGTTGTCAGAAAACGTTATCTAGTGATAAGAACAAGAATGATTATGATCTCGTGTGTGAATCTGCTTTTTCGAAATGACGAAAGAGAAACGCTGTAATTATTCTTTTTCACTACTCAACTCAAAATAATAGGTCATGCTCAAGAATTATATCAAAATTGCCGTAAGGAATTTATTCAAACACAAAGCTTTTAGTCTGATCAATATCATTGGTCTGGCAGGAGGGCTCACTTGTTGTTTACTCATATTTGTCTTTGTCAATGATGAATTGAGTTACGACAAGTTTCAGAGTAAAAAGGATCGTATCTATCGACTCCAGTATTTTATCAGTGATTTTAATATAGGCAGTGTGCCACCAATTTTTGCTGAGCACTTAAATGACTTCTTTCCTGAAGTGGAGAAGACGACGCGGCTCTTTACTCGCGGAGTAAGCGTGCAAGTAGATGCCCCTAGTGGTGAGTTGAAAAAATTTGAAGAGGAAAATATCTTCTTTACGGATTCTTCCACTTTTGAGATTTTTGATTTCCAGTTTTTGGAAGGCAATTCAGAATTGCCTTTACAAGAACCCTTTACAACCATCATCACAGATGAACTAGCTAAGAAATATTTCGGCAATGAATCAGCCATTGGCCAGATCATCAAAATGGAAGGCAAACCCTTTCGAGTATCTGCAGTGGTGGCTAAGTACCCGACCAACTCTCACTTTCATTTCAATGCGATGGTACCTTACCAAAATATGTATGATCTGGAACCAGAACCCTTAGCGACTGGCTTGCGCCAAAATTTTAAGCTCAATTGGATGGTGTCTCATTCGCCGACTTATGTTTTGCTCAAAGAAGGAGCCGATCCAGAGGCAGTCAATACTCGATTTGCTGATTTCGTCACAGAGAAGATTCCCGAAAACATGCAAAAAGGCCAGTCTTTTAAGATTCAACCTTTGTTGGATATTCATCTCAATGATGAAGTGGGGGCTCAGCTCGAACCAGCAGGTAGCCGTGTTTTCCTTTTTGTATTTATGGCAGTTGGGGCATTGACCTTGCTGATTGCCTGCATCAATTTCATTAATTTATCTACTGCACGTTCCCTGCAAAGGACCAAAGAAATCGGCATGCGGAAAGTGATGGGGGCTTGGAAGGGGAGCTTGGTGGCTCAGTTTTTAGGTGAGTCATTTGTAACTGCAGGTGTGGCTGCTGTGGTGGCGTATGTGGCTGCTGTCTTTCTATTGCCAGTGCTTAATGAAGTGACAGGAAAGGAGCTTGAATTTTCGGCGCTTTACAGACCGGAGATTGTCACTGGATTTATAGGCTTGTTTTTGATTACAAGTCTATTGGCTGGTTTGTATCCGGCGTTTTTTGCTACTCGAATATCACCTATTTATAGTCTGAAAGGCTTAAGTGGAAGCAGTGCCAAAGGAGGTTTGTCTTTTAGAAAAGGGCTGATCGTTATTCAGTTTTCTATTTCTATTTTACTGATATCCGGAACGCTGATTGTATTCGATCAATTGAACTTTTTACAGAACAAACCTTTAGGGCTCAACAAAGACCATATGGTGACGGCCCCAGTGATGAGTGCCAATTTCAATAATGTATTTGGGGCAGTGAGTGAGGACAAACGCAAAGCCATGGATGCATTTGAGACGGAGTTGACTAGTATTCCAGGAGTATTGGCAAGTACTTTGTCTGCAGGAATCCCAGGAGAGGGTGTAGCTCACCGTAACGTGATTCCCGATGGTTTCACGTCTGATGATCATTTGCTCGCACCCGTACTTTCAGTGGACTATGATTTTATCAGCACTTATGGAATTGAGATAATTACGGGGAGGGATTTTTCTACAACATTTGAAACCGACCCTCAGGCGGCGTTCATTATCAATGAAACGGCTGTCAGTACTTATAATTTTGGTACGCCCGAGGAGGCGCTGGGTCGCTCCATCAATATGGAAGGAAAAATAGGGAAAGTGATTGGCGTGGCGAAGGATTTTAACTATATGCCATTGTCGCAGGCGCTAGGGCCAATGATTGTGGATATCCGAGTTCCAGCTTTCACGCACTTTTCGTTCAAGATCAACAATCAAAACATTCCGCAGACTTTGGCCACTATTGAAACCATATGGAACAAACACTTTCCTACAGAAACGTTTGCTGCTCAATTTCTGGACGAGCAGCTAGCCCAGAGCTACGGCGAACAAGAGCAATTGGGTAAACTGATCAGCAACTTTTCCATATTGGCCATTCTCATTTCTTGTTTGGGGTCTTATGGTATGATCATGTTTTTGGCCAGTCAAAAAATGAAAGAAGTGGGAATACGTAAAGTACTCGGTGCTTCGGTTTCAGGGTTGGTTTTGATGCTTTCTCAGCGATTTGTATTGTTGGCCTTAGGTGCGATGATGATTGCCATACCGGCCGCTTATTATCTGGCCAACTCCTGGCTGGATGAGTTTGCCTATCGGGTAGACATTTCCTATTGGAATTTTGGTATCGCCAGTTTGGTGACGATTGCTTTGGTGTTAGTCACCATCAGCTTTCAGTCGATCAGAACGGCTACGGCCAATCCAGTAAAGTCTCTGAGGCAGGAGTAGCCAATGGTATATAAACCTATAAGGTTTCTAAAACCTTATAGGTTTGATATTTATGCAAAATGCCCTATCCTTGAGTAGCAGCTCTTTTGAGATGTTTAACCAAACGAAACATAAAATATACAAGGTGGATATAGTGCATAATGCACTATATTCGGATGTTGTATGTCATGCAAATATTCACCTCAACATGTATCTAAGATTAGCATTAACCCTCGTACTTTTAGTTGGAAACATAAATCTATTCGGTTTTGGTCAAGACTCATTGGCGCACTCAACGAAACAAGCCCAGCCTGAACGGTATAAAGCTTTAGGCGGTAACATTTTTCTAGGATATGGACATCTTAAAGGAAATATCTCTAATTACATTAGCAACCCTATATTTCTTGGTATAAATGTGGACATTCTTAGGGGAAAAATGGTCTTTCAAATTGATGATTACATAGGGTTTGGCAAGACTATACAAACTTTAAGTTTTCCTGATGATTTAGAATGGTCTGAGAACATGCCAGCATTGCATTTTATGTTAGGCGGAAATTTTGGGTATACAATCCTTAATACTGAAGCAATTAAGATAGTTCCATTGTCTGGAATCGGGATTAACTTACTTACCTCATCATTTTTAACATCATCTGACAATTCTAAAAATGAACCCATTTTGCCGTATTACAAGCTAGGTTGTTATATAGACATAAAGTCTCTTCGACTTTTTAAAGATCATAGAAGCTTCAATTATGACGAAGACTATACTTGTATTCGCCTCAGCTTTGGAATAAACTCCCCAATAGGAACGCCTAAATATGAAAATTACTACGATGGAAATATGGTTTATTTCACAATTGGAATGGGAGGCTTAGGACGTCAATAAGACATACAACATATGATATGAGATGCATGGTGGTTTAGTTGAAAAGGAAGTGCTTGAGGTGTTTGCAAGCCTCGCCGATTCTGTGCTGCGACTCATGAAGAAATCAAAAATGTATGAGCGAACGTCGCCCGGCCGAATCACAGATTCGGCTATATTAGTATCCGAAACGAACAAATCATAAAACGCCACGACACCATATCTTGGCGTCAAATCACCCCTTCAACTTATCCCCAAACACTTCCCTGAACTTCTCCACTTTAGGTCTGATCACGAAGTTGCAGTAGGGCTGTGAACCGTTGAGATTGAAGTACTCTTGGTGGTAGTCCTCGGCAGCGTAGAAGGTGCTGGCTTCGGTGATCTCAGTTACGATCGGGTCGCTCCAGGCACCGGAAGCATCCAGTTTCTTTTTGTATTCAGTCGAAAGCTTTTTCTGTTCATCATTATGATAAAAAACAGCCGAACGATACTGGGTGCCTACGTCGTTGCCTTGGCGGTTGAGCGTAGTGGGATCATGCGTTTTCCAAAATACCTCCAACAATTCATCAAAAGAAATCACCGAAGGATCATAAGTGATCTGAAGCACTTCGGCATGACCAGTAGTCCCCGAACAAACTTCCTTGTAGGTTGGGTTTTTCACTTCTCCACCCATGTAGCCGGATACGGCTTTTGAAACTCCTTTTAATTCCTGAAATATGGCTTCTGTACACCAGAAGCAGCCATTACCGAAAGTTGCTATTTCCATCTTTTTTGTTTGTGCTGAAAGCGTTTGAGCAAATATGAATAATAAAATGAAAAGTTGAATACGCATAGCCAAGGTGTTTGTTGTCAATACGGGAAATTAACAAGGTAGGATTGGAAATGGTTCAAGGCTCTTATGAAAGTCGTCATCCCACGGCGGTAGTCCGGGGGATCTGTAGGACAAAACAGTTGATGCCGCTGGGATCTGGATATTGCTGATAGATAGCCCGAATTGAATCGGGCTATTACGAGATAAATTATCGATCCTACCGATCCAGCCATTCTTTGAACAACGCAACCTTCTCTCTAGATACAATCAAGTCATCCGCATTGAAATGATGGAGTTCCAACTTGAGGCGGCTATTGGAGTAGGTGATGATGTCCTTGATGCCATCGATGTGAATCAGGTATTTCCGATTGATGCGAAAAAAAGATTTGGGGTCTATAGCTTCTTGAATCTGATCCAATGTGAAATCGACGATAAATTTCTTGTTTTCTTTGGTCAAAAGGTAAGTGGCTTTGTTTTCACTAAGGAATATTTCGACATCTTCAGTTAAAACTGACTTCAAGTGTTCACCTACTTTGATCACAAATCTTTCTTTATAAGATTTGTTTTGTTGCTGCATCAGGTTCATGAGTGCCGATACATCTACGGACTGTGTGGGTGATTTTTGTTTGTTGAATTTGTCCAGCGCCCTTTGTAGATCTTCTGTCACCATAGGTTTTAGTAAATAGTCGATGCTATTGACTTTGAATGCTTCTATGGCGTACTGGTCGTAAGCTGTGGTAAAAATGATGGGACAATTGATATCCACTTGATTGAAAATCTCAAAACTCAAACCATCTGCCAGTTGAATGTCAAAAAAGGCCAGATCAGGCGAGGTGTTCAATTGGAACCAATCCACTACGGACTTGACTGAGTCTAGATGCTCTACAATTTCTATCGTGTGATCTATTTGACCCAACAACTGAATCAACCGCTCTGCGGCAATGCCTTCGTCTTCTACAATTAAAACCTTCATGATGTTAGAGAAAGGATGGGTACTATCACTTTGAAATGGTCATCTGACGCTATGACTTCGACTTTTTGATCGGATAACATTTCATAACGGGAAATGATATTGCTAAGTCCTAAGCCGCTAGAATCCTGTTTGGCTTGGTTGATGGGGTTGATATTGTTTTCTACAATGACTTCATTGCCTTTTTTCTCAACTATGATTTTTAATTGTTTAAGCTTAGAAATTTCATTGTGCTTGATACAATTTTCGATAAGCATCTGAAGGGTTACGGGTGGTATGCTTTGATTGGCGTCGAAATCATCCATATTCTTGTAGAGTACTTCGAAGTTATCCCCAAATCGAATCGTATTGAGATAAACAAAAGATTTGAGAAAATCCACTTCAGTTTGCAGTGGGACTACTTCGTCATTCTGGTGATCTAGCACATAACGATAAACTTGAGAGAGTTTCTGTATAAACTCTACCGCCTTGCCCTGATCGGCATACACCAAAGAAGTGAGCGCATTTAAACTGTTGAACAAAAAGTGGGGATTTACCTGAGTTTTTAGCGTTTCGAATTTTGATTTGAGGTTTTCGTTTTTGAGTCGTTCTACATCGATGGCGGCTTGTCGCCATTCGAGAAGGAAACCTTGTCCATGTTGGAGGAGGGCAATAAATACTGTAATTCCTAATGGAATGGAGAGCATGGTCATGACACCCTGAGATTCCATGACTTTGAAGAATGAATATCCGAGCACCCATTCGATATAGGCATATAATATTATAAGGGAGGCCACGACTGTATATGCCAACAAGCCGGATACGCCTACAATCACGCGCTGAACAGGGGATTCTAACCAAGTCCAACGTTTATCGATCCAATCAACAAGAATCCCATTTCCATTCGCCAACACACTCCAGAAAGTGGATGATATGAGGGCGCTTTGAAAGAAGGTTTGCCCATGCATATTGTCACGAAGAAAATACTCGACAAAAGCAATGGTTAAACCTCCGATGCCAGGGATAACGATCCATTGCTTAAAATTGTCCCATGGACTCTTTTTTGGATTGGCACAAATTTGTGGATTGCTCATAGTTTTGGATTGAATGCTGCAAAATAATGGGATCGTTTGTAATCACAAACGATCCTATATGCTATTCCTGATTTTCTGCTTTTTCTAGTGCAGCTTCACACTGCTTTTTGTATTGCTTCGCACTGTGCAGACCCCAGCTTGGTGCAATGGTTGACTCTGGTTTTTCAGATTCGAACAAGACCATGGATTTGTCAACTAATGCACAAGCATCGTCTACGCCCGTCCCAAAAAATTGGGCAGAACCATATAGCATCTGTGCCATAAATAGATTGGCTCTTGGATTGTTTGGGTCTAGTTTCATGGCTTTGCCAAAATCAGCCATGATTTTTGGAGAAAGCGTCTGACCACGTGTGCCTGGATCTACTCCGATTTTGATCATGTTGATGAAGCCTTGTAAGGCAATAATTTCAGAGTTGTTTTCAGAAAGAGTCGTCGCTCTCCCTAAAGCGACAAGCGCTTGGTCCAATACTTTGTCTTTCGCTTGCAAGTCTTCTATTTTGAAGGCTTTGAAAACATGCGACAAGGAAGCATAGTAGTACGGTTCCCATTCGGATGCTTCCGCTTGCCCGATCCGATCGAACTTGTTGGCTGTAGCATCAAGTGCTTCTGTATTTTCCGCCTGGAAGATGGCCGTAATACTAGTTTCCATGGTTTTGATATATTTTTTGTTTTGCGCATTAGCGAACGTGGCCGTAATAACAAAAACAATAAGGATGTTTAGAGATTTCATGGTTTTGATTTTAATTATTTGATATTGATTTCAATTTGTGTGTTGCCATTTAGTTCGAATTGACTGTCGTCAAAGTCGGCTGGCCCGAACATGCCTCGGGCGTCATTAGAGAATCCGTAGGCTTCAGTGGGGATGCCAAAGGCACCTGTGTCCAACTCTCCGTTAGCATTGGCATCGTGAATAACCGTGACTGCATAATTGCCTGCGGGTAGGTCTTTGAATGCGATCTTCATCTCTGACTGGTTATCAATAGACACTTGTTGTTTCTTGCCTTCTTTTAGCCAGTTGCCTTCAGAGTCGAAGAGAGTGACTTCGAGTACGCCTTCGGTGTTTTGCATGTTTTTAATGACTACGGTCAGTTCGTTTTGATTATCTGCTGCTAGCATAGAGATTGTAGCTACTACAATTCCCAATACAGTTAAAATTGATTTTTTCATTTCTTTGAATTTTGATTGATTATTAGCTTTAAAGGTTTTCAAGGTTGTTTTTGCTCTTGTCTTTGGTCAGCGTGATAAATACCCCGACGAAATAAAATCTTTTGGCTGGCTGCCCAACAGGTCTGGATTCATAGACCCCATTGGCATTTGGATTGTCCGCATAGTCGTAGCCGAATACATTGTCGCGACCCAATAGATTAGTGGCGGAGGCGTAGATGATGAAGTTTGGCTTGAACAAGTAGGCGAAGTTGAAACTCAAGTCTGAGTAGTGTTTGGTTTGACTTCCGTTGAAATCATCTTGGTTAGGATCGTCGTATGGTCGACCGTTGTTGTAAGTAAATGAGGCGCCAATCTGAGTTCGGATATCCGGAATAAAATGTTTGTACACTACCGCAAAATTGTGACCGGCGGCAAATGTTGGATTGGCTTGATAAGGATAATCTCTATAGTCTCTTTCTGTATCGATATAAGAGTACGACACCCAATAATCCACATTTTTGATGGTTTTGCTATCTCTCCAGAATAAGTCAATGCCTCTCGCATAGCCACCACCGTTGTTATTGAAAGTGGTTGGGTTGAATGGATCATTGCCATCAAATTTTACCAAATCATCATACTTTTTGTAATAGATCTCTGAGCGGAAAGTTCTGCCATTGTTGATGGTCTGATAGCTGAGCATGTAGTGATCAGCACGCTCGAAGCTCATCTGTTGAGAGCGAAGCAATAAGTCTCTGGTCGGCAACTGATGGAATTTTCCATACGCCCAAGACAGCTGCGCATTCTCGCCAGTTTTTAATGCCATCGACAATCGAGGGGAAAGCGCATTTTCGTTGAATATAGAATAGTGCGAATAGCGCAGTCCTGCACGAACGGTCAAGCTGTTGGTCAGGTAATATTCCGCTTCCGCAAAACCAGATGACAAGTGGCTGGTATAGTCAGGCAAGAAAGTTTCGCCGTTTTCTATCACTGTCTTTTCTTCATGCTTGGTGCTCATGATTTCTCCACCGACCTTCACTGAAAGACTGTTGATATCAGAAGTGAAGTATCCTTTGGTGTGGATGCTGTTTTGCGTGTCTTTCACATGAGCCTCATTGAAGATTACATCGGAATAGGTTCTTCCATAAGAAGTGCCTACATAGGCTGTACTGTTTTCGCCAATCGCTCTTCTATAGCTGGTGTTTAAGTAGAAATTATTGTTGCCCATGTCCGTGTGATCATATCCGGCTTGATTCAAACTTTCCTGATTGATCACAAAGGCGCTGTGGTCATAATTGGCATAGACTTTTAGCATGTCATGCTTGCTGAGTTTCTGTCGAAGCATGAACGTGCCGCTTTGTGAGGTGTAGCCATCTTCCCAGTCGTAGGCTTGATCCACCAAATTCCTATAAGGATCAAGATTGGTGTAATTCACCTGCCCGTATGCCGAACCATTTTCCCACTTCTGTGTGTGTGAAGCATCCACACCCACAGTCATGAAGGACAAATCTGTTCTAGTTTCGTCTGCGATGTCATTGGAATTCAAAGACAAGACAGAAGACAAAGCCTGGCCAAATTCAGCAGAATAACCACCAGTGCTAAAGAAGGTGCCTTTGAATAAGAAAGGAGAGAATCTGCTTCTTGACGGGACATTGTTTGGGGTTGGGGTATAAAAGCTATGAACTAAAATACCATCAATGAAGGCTTGGGTCTCAGCAGCTGTGCCGCCTCTGACGAAAAGTCGGCCGGACTCTCCATTCGTTGAGGTTCCAGGTAGCTTACTCAATGCACCGGGGATATCCGCCAGAGCGCCAGCGGTCATGGCGATGTCTAGCGGCTTGAGCACTACGGCCTTCTTTTCGTCACTCGCTTCGAAGCTTCCGGCTGTGATGGTCACACCAGAGAGTCTGTTGACTTCTTCTTTCAATTCGATGTTGAGGGAGATGGGTTTCGAAAGGTCAACCGTTTGCTCATGTTTTTTGTACCCGATAAAACTGGCGACCAGGATTTGTTCGCCAGCTTCATAAGTGTCAAACGAATAGTTGCCATTCATGTCGGTGGTAGCTCCATCGTAAGTGTCTTTGATAAATACATTGACGCCAGGTAGCCCTTCCCCTGTAGGGTCGGTGATTCGGCCTTTGATCGTAGTCGCTTCGGTGAGTAGCGAAGTGACTATTAAGAGTAGTGTTAAAATTGATTTGGTCATCTGAGTTTTAATTTTTTTGATGCTTCAAAACTCAGTATTGGCCGCTGAAATCAGAATAATAAATCGGTAAGCCGGGGTTTGAGGTGGATGAATTGTGGAATGTTGGAGATGAATCGGAGGAGGGATTTTAGGGTTTTTGCAAGATTCTTGTTTTACTGTTGGAAGTATTCCTCTTTTTTGAGAACCAATAAACTTTCAGAGTATTTTCATACCTACTACATTTTAGGAAATTCAATGATTTGATTCAAATATATCTTAGGTCAATTAAAGTTTGATAATGAGGTTAAGTGTGAGGAAAAAAATATCTTTGTTTGACATTAGTTTTATAAATCTAATGTTGAAAAATGAATAAAATTTTTATGCAACGTAGATTGAACTATAGTTTTTTATTAGTTGTACTTCTTAAGCTTTTAATTTCTGGATGTGAGGAAGTAGGTGTAGAACCAGAAATAAGATTTGAAGTAAATACTTTTCCCGTTTTAGCAATTGGTTCAGATGCAGCTAGTAGTGGTGGGTCCATAGATATTTCTACAGGTAATAATATTGATGCAAAAGGGGTGTGCTGGAGCACCAGTCCTGAACCTACTATTGAGGATTCGAAGACTGAAGATGGAAAAGGGAGAGATTCCTTTGAAAGTATTTTAACAGATCTCAAAGCAACTACTAATTATTACGTTAGAGCATATGCCATTTCAGGTGATAAAATAGAATATGGAGTCCAGAAGAAAATTTTCACACCTGAAAATACTTATCTGGATGCCATCGTATTAAAAACTCAGGAAGAGGTTGATGCATTTGGAGCGAAAGGGTTCGTTCATATAAAAGGTGAGCTATCAATAGGTATGAGTGATGAATTAAACTCATCCATAAAATCTCTTGAAAGTCTTAAAAATCTGAAATCAGTTTATCGATTACGAATTGCAAATAATGAGAGACTGACCAGCCTTAATGGATTGAATAATTTAATATCTGTTGATTGGGGAGTAATACTTACTAACAACGATGTTCTAAAAAATATGGAAGGTCTTAATAATTTAACATCGGCCAATTCTCTACATATTGGAGGGCACGGTTTACTAGAAGATTTAAGTGCATTAAAAAATTTGACTAATGGAGAATTATCAGTCGTTATATATGGCAATAAAGCTCTATCAAATCTGGATGGCCTTGAAGGGCTCGGTGGTGGTGAATTCACGTCTATATTTATTTTTGACAATCCTTCTTTAGTAAATATAAAGGGGTTGAAAAATATAAAAACTGCTCATACCATTGAAATAACAAATAATGTGTCTCTTTTGAATCTAGAGGGGTTTAATAATTTGGAAAAGGTACGAGGAGATGTGCGAATTTTATATGATAGCGCTTTGTTAGATTTAAATGGATTAGACAATTTAAAGGAAATAGGTAGAAGTTTGAGAATTCGATATAATCCAGTACTGACGAATATTATTGACTTGAAAAATCTGACAAAAATTGGAGACGGAAATAGTAGTAGTTCGGTAGGTCTGGATATATTTAGCAATGTTGAACTTACTACTTTGGATGGTCTTGAAAGATTAGAAAGCGTGGGCAATTCTATTTCTATTAATTGTAATCATTTGTTAAGTGATTTTTGCGCATTGCAAAATATTGATTTCAACTCAGAAGCTGAGGGGTATTTTTCGACCATTGAAAACGCTTATAATCCGACAGTCGAGGATATGGAGGATGGAAATTGCAGTATGTAATCTGCATCTAATCAAGATTTTTTATGATATAAGTACTCTTTGACATGTAAAAAAAGGTGTAATCTTAATATGCTTGCCTTCTTATTGGCTCTTCTCTAGCGTGGAAGTAACTTCCATGCCTGCACTAATCGGAACTAAGTTCCACGCAAGTACGCTTGTGGAGGTCGTAGGTCTTTGATCTTATTCTAAAAATCCTTATTCTTGAGTAGCAGCCCTTCTGTGAATTTTTAATTAATCAATTTTATAGATTATGTTGCAGTGCGGATTTTGTGCATTGTGTTTATATAAATGTTGAACTAATGTAAAAGAACCCAATGACGATAACCTATGACAAATACTATCAGACAGAAAACTTTTTCGGAGAACCTTATCCCGAATTGATTGAGTTTTTTGCTGAATATCCCGGTAAAGGAAAAATACTTGACTTAGGTTGCGGACAAGGTAGAGATGCAATTGCTTTGGCTCGACTTGGCTATTCTGTAACTGGAATTGATATTTCAAAAATCGGAATCGACCAAATGAACCTAATAGGTCAAAACGAAAACTTGGATTTGGTTGGACAAGTAGGAAATATTTACGCTTTTGACCGTTTTAGTGAGTTTGATATTGTTCTGGTGGACAGTATGTTTCATTTCGCCAAGAAAGACAAGGAAAAGGAAATTGGATTAATAAAAAAAATAGTTTCTCATATAAAAAATGGTAGTCTAGCTGTAGTTTGCATTCAGGACACAGGTGACAAAGTTCAATTACTCAAACAGGCCATTGACTTTGAAAACCAGCATAAACGATTAACTGACAAAGAATTCAAATACGTATTTGAAGATAGCGACAGCGGTCATAAATCTGAAACTGATTATCGAATGATAGTAGTTGAAAAATAAAAAACACCCTAAACACAACAATACCTAAAAGCAATAGCGCCCTGCGGGACGTAACTGCCATAGCCAAACCATTTTACATTATTTAAAGAAAGATCTCAAAGAAACTAAAGAACTTATGATAGTCATAACTAAGTATGTCGTAATTCTCTTTGGCATCTTTCTCATAGGAGTAGGTGTGCTGATGCTCCTGAATCCGTCAAAGGCGAGGGCATATTTGAAGCGAGCAGGAAGTACTGACTTTATAAATTATACTGAGATCACGATTCGAATGATACCAGCTGCTGGACTCATTCTATATTCAGAATTCTCAATTTTTCCCGAAATCTTCAAGTACTTCGGTTGGTTCATGATTGTAACATCTCTGGTACTATATTTTGTGCCACGAAGAATTCATCATCGTTATGCGCTAAAGTGCGCAGAGATTCTCACACCACAACTTATTAGAGTGACATCACCTTTCTCAATGTTATTTGGATTTGGAATTATCTATTCGGTGCTATAATTAGGACAATATGAAGTGAATTAAAATAAAACGATGTATTACAACGACAATAAATCATGTCGCTCTATGCCACGTTTCATAGCCAAACCGTGTATGCTATGCGAGAAAGAAGAAAAACTTCTTTGGCACGGAAGTTACTTCAGCGTTAGGGGATAGTAGCTAAGGGCTTCCACCGTTCTCTTTGTTTTTCGTATGATCAAGAGTACGAAATCTAAACTCATTCATTATGTTCGGAATCATCAACTTTGAAACCTTTCTAATTGCTGGTATTTTGTTAATACTCACGCCTGGGACGGATACCATGTACATCTTAGGTCGTAGCATTTCGCAAGGCAAAAAGGCTGGCTTGATGTCTGCATTAGGGATTTCAACAGGCGTATTGGTGCATTGCATTTTTGCCACGCTTGGTCTATCGATTATTTTGGCCAAGTCCGCATTGGCTTTTGAAGTGGTGAAGTATCTGGGTGCGGCTTATCTCATATTTTTAGGTGTCAAGTCAATTATAGCTAAGCCACAGGATACTATTGAAATGGATCACCCCAAAAATAACAAGAGCCTTAAGAAAATATACATGTCTGGTGTGTTGACAAATGTGCTTAATCCGAAAGTGGCTTTGTTCTTTCTGGCCTTCATCCCGCAGTTTGTCGATCCTACTTATACACAAAGTACGCTGACTTTTTCTCTACTTGGTTTTACCTTTTTTGTATTGGGAAGTAGCTACAGTTTTTTGTTATCCTTGTTTGCTTCAAGGCTTTCTACTAGCATCAGATCCAATTATAAATTCAAGACCTGGTTAGATCGTGTAACTGGAATGCTGTTCATCGGATTAGGTATCAAATTGGCGATGGCTAAGAAATAAAAAAAGCCGACTCATGAGTCGGCTTTTACAACATTAAACCCAAAAAAGTCTTAAGCAGCGAGTTTCTGTTTGGAAAGTAAGTGCTCTTTCATGTCTTCTAATTTCTTTTGTTCTTCTACAGCGGCGTCTTCGTCTGCTTGTGAGAATTTAATGCCCAATCCGAGTAGACTAATGGCGACTACTGCTATTCCGAAGTACATAAAGCTGTTTTCTAAGGTGGCACCACTGCGGAGTAAAAACTGTGCATATAGGACAGCGCCTACATTGCCTCCGGCACCTACGATACCAGCTACTGCACCGAGAGATTTTTTATTGATAAAAGGTACCACTGAATAGGTGGCTCCTTCGGCCATTTGCACGAAAAGCGAGAATATGATCATGGTGATAATGGCAAGACCCAGCATGTCCATTCTGGAGAACAAAATCAAAGCAAACCCCTCAGCAAATAGTACCATCACCAACCATTTTACTCTGCCACTCAATCCACCAGTTTTGGAGAATCGGTCGCCTAACCAGCCACCCATAGATCGAGCAAAAAGATTCATCAATCCGAAGAGTGCAGCGATCATTCCTGCGGTGGTTTCATTGAGTTCAAACTTGGTTTGGTAGTAAGTGGCCGCACGACCATTAACGAACAGTTCTAGTCCAAAACAAGCACCATAGATAGCGAATAGAATCCATACGCGTCTATCTTTTACAGCAGACATGAACAAACCAGATTCCCCTTTGGCAGTTTGTGATTTTTCGTCTGGTGCTTCGTCAAAGTTACCTTTTGGTGTGTCTTTGGTATACTTCCAGTATAAGAAAGCTACACCGAGCATAATCAAAGCTGGAACAAACATAGCCGGTCTCCATCTGGATAATTCTGACTCTGCAAATCCAAGCGCCAACATGCCGGAAGCGATCAAAGGCATCATGGCTTGAGTGACCCCGCCACCTAGGTTCCCCCAACCAGCTGTGGTGGCATTGGCGATGCCGACTACATTCGGTGCAAACATCTTAGTCGTATGATATTGTGTGATTACGAATGAGGCACCGATCACTCCAATCGCCATTCTGGAGATCAAGTAAGTTTCCCAATTGTAGGCGAAGGAAGATCCAGCTACCACAATAGCACCAAATACTAATAAGTAGGTGTAGCTTTTTCGGGGGCCTATTTTATCACACAGACTTCCAATAATCAGTCGTGCAAAAATGGTGACTCCCACAGAAGCAATGAAAGCTGTGATCTTTTGTGCCTTGGTTAAATCCATATCTGGACCAATGGTAGAGTTCATAAGTGGAGCATGTGCAAACCATCCAAAAAAACAGAGAAAGAAGGCGATCCAACTGAGGTGGAAGGTTCGCATTTGGGTGGATCGAAAATCAAAAAGATTGATTTTTGTGGCTTTTTCTAGTGATAGTGTAGCATTCATAGTTGATATAAGTTAGTGAGTGAATTACGTAGTGTTTTTTTATTGAATACGTAATTATACCCACAAAACTAAGTAGCTTATTTCCGCATTAAAATGGTAGATATCAAGGTGCAAACTGTTTTTATATTACTATTAAAACTGCAATAACGCAGGTATTTCAAATTTCATAAAATGGCTGTCCATTTCTTTCTATTTCCTCAAAGGTTAACAGTGCTGAGGTTGGTAGATTTCTTTCAATCACTAGTAGTAGTGACTGATTATTCAATACATCACTAGCATTAGCTAGAATCTAAATTTCTATTTCACTAGTAATAGCGATTGCGCCTCTGCTATTGCTAAACGTACATTTGCATTCTATTTATAATAATTCTAAATAAGAATAATGCAAAGAGTTCTGTTGTTTTTGGTTTCGTTTCAAATGGTTGCCTGGGTGGCAACAGGACAAACGATCACAGGGTTGGTGGTAGACGAACAAGGCGACGGAGTGCCAGGAAGTACCGTTCTGATGGTTGGGACTAATAATGGAGCAGTGACCGATGTAGATGGTCGATTTATATTAAAGGAGCTAAAGCCCGGTACTTATCAACTTCAGATTTCTTCTTTAGGAAATGTAGAGCAAATCAAACAAGTAGAAGTGGCGGCAGGCAAAACCACAGACGTTAGCGTCATAATGGAGCCAGATGCAACTAGTCTTCAGGAAGTGACTATCTATGGAAAGTCAGAAGCAACAGTGGTCAGGGAACAGGCTTATGCTGTGGCAGTGGTGGAGGCCAAAGAATTTAAAAATGTAAGTACAGATGTAAACCAAATCCTGAATCGTGTTTCGGGTATCAATATTCGTCAAAGTGGTGGGATGGGTTCCAATTTCAATTTGTCGCTCAATGGTCTTTCGGGCAATCGCGTCAGAACTTTTATTAACGGGATACCCATGGACTATTTTGGTTCATCTCTGAGCCTCAATAACTTTCCTGCTAATCTGATTAGTACCATCGAAATCTATAAAGGTGCAGTTCCTATCCATTTATCGTCAGATGCACTAGGAGGATCAATCAACATCATTACTGATACCAGACCCATCAGTTATTTGGATGCTTCTTATTCATTTGGTTCATTCAATACGCACACGGCAGCACTCAATGGACAGTGGCATCATGCCAATACTGGCCTGACGCTTCGGGTGAAGTCATTCTACAATCATTCGGACAATGATTATCCAATTGATATCAATCTACTGGATATAGAATCAGGAAAACTGGATGAAGAGACTACTGAAATCAAAAGATTCCATGATGCATACACTTCCAAAATGGCTTGGATAGAAGCAGGAGTGATGAACAAACCCTATGCTGATGAGCTGATGATCGGGACGGTGGTATCGGATAATTACAAAGAGTTACAGCAGAACCCGTATGCCACAGGTGTATCATCCTTTCCAGTTGGAGAGGCTTTTTCTGCATCTATCATCAATATTTATAACCTTTCCTATCGGAAGAAGAACCTGTTTATTCAAAACCTAAACGTCAGAGGGTATGGAGTTTATCTAAAAGCCAGCGAAGAATATCGAGATGTGAGTCCGCATAGATATGATTGGTTTGGCAACTATGAGCCTGATGTTCATCCTACTACAGGTGAGTTGGGCAGGAAGACGCATTTTTATCTCGACCGAGAAAACTACCTGGCTAATCTTAATGCCGAATATCAATTAGCACCAGCGCACAATGTGTCCGCTAGCTATTCGCTGAACCGTCTGATTCTTCAGGGAAAAGACGACCATCAGCCACAAAATAATACACAGTTTAATACACCGAATATAGTGACCAAGCAAGTGATAGGCATGGCGTATTCAAATCAGGCGTTGAACAAACGACTGAAGACTACAGTATTTGCCAAGCGTTATCAATATGATTTGAAATCCAATAACGCTGATTATTCTGGAGACGAAGAAGCCTATTTCGAAACGCAAATCACTCGAATCGGCTATGGTCTCGCCTCTACCTTCTTTTTGAAAGAGCATTTGCAATTAAAAGCATCATTTGAAAAGGCCTTTCGTTTTCCAGAGTCTGGAGAAATGTACGGGGATGGCTTAAATGTGATTCCAAATCCTACACTCCAACCCGAAACCAGCTACAACTATAACATAGGTGTGCGATTGAATCAGATGAAGGCTTATACAGGTTACGTAGCTGAGGCAAATGTATTTGTTCGAGACTCCAGGGACTACATCCGCTTTGAGCCAAAAATGAACAGAAGTACTTATGTCAACGATCCAAAAGTACTTGCTGTAGGTGTGGATTTATCACTCAACTACAGATTCGATAGAAATTGGACGGTAGGTTTTGGTGGTACTTATTTGGATTTGAGAAATAACGACGAGACCTCTACGGTGTATCAGGATCGATTGCCCAATGAGCCCTATCTATTTGGAAACTTGATTATTACCTATCGAATGACTGACCTATTAGGTTTGAATAATGAACTTGTATTGACCAATTCCAACCGCTATGTGAACGAATTCTATTTGAAGTGGCCGAGCTTGGCTGCTTCTGGAAAGTCTAGCATTCCTACTCGATTGACTAATGACCTACAATTGACCTATAGTCTCCAAGAAGGCAAATACAATGTATCACTATTGGTAGCCAATGTATTAGATGCTGAAGTGTACGACAATTTCAACCAACAAAACCCAGGAAGATCTTTCAATCTCAAACTGAGATACTTTATCAGTAAAAATTAATTAAAGCATAAAATGAAAAAGCAATTTTTAAATATAGCAACAGCCCTGTCTTTAGTAATAATCACTCTGGCATCGTGTTCAGATGACAATGATGTTGCGGAAAGCGCTCAATTCGTATTAGGAATCGAAGCGGCTATAGGTACAGATGTTTTAGTATCTGTGGATACGATTACTTCGGGTACAATTTCACCAATTGACAATGGGATAGAGCAACCGGCTTGGATGTCGTACTATCAAATCGGAGAAACCTTGGTGACCACTGGGTACAACGCTGACAATGTGATGACTGGATATCGTATGGTTGGCGAAGAACTGACTGATCTGGGCTCATTAGTAACAGAATTGGGTATTTATGGAGTCACTGAAGTGGATGAAAACACAGCTATTGCTGTAGGTGTAACACGTGCTGGATATGAAGATCGAGTATTTTATACTATCGATTTAGAAAATATGTCGATAGTTAGCAGGTTCAATACAAAAATTGACGAAAGACAAGATGAAGGATTGGTCACTTGGCCTACAGGAGTTGTTGTTCAAGATGATAAAATGTACGTAGCTTATTATTTGATGGGAGCAGGCGAAGAGGAAGATGTACCAGCATTTGCTACACCTAATTCTAATCAGGCAAGAGTGGCTATTTACTCTTACCCTGACATGGAGTTTGAGAAGATTATTACTGATAATCGCACAACTGACATTGGATTATACTCTGGTGAGAATAGCATTTTAAAAACGGATAGAGGAGATCTATACACTTATTCTACTTCTGCTTTGGCAAGTGGCTTTGCACCAACTCCTGACAATCCATCTGGATTCTTGAGAATCAACAGCGGAACTACTGCTTTTGATGATGATTACTTTTTCAATTTCGAAGAGAAAAGTGGAGGATACAAATTGAACAATGTGGTATATGCCGGAGGAAATAAGGCAGTAGTTAGAATGGCTAAAGAAGATGATACCAATGCCGATTATCTATGGGCTACCTATGGACCGACCATTGATCCTGCCTTAGCGATCTGTGAAATGGCGGTAGTAGACCTAGAAGCTCAGACAGTGACTAAGCTAAACATCCCTGCCCATGGTGGCGAATGGGGCATGGCTAATCTATATCATGATGGAATGGTCTACGTCAACATTTCAAATGCTGATGAAGCTTACATCTATCAGATCGATCCATCGACTGCTACAGCAGCTAAAGGAGCTAAAATTGATGGCAACTGGGCGAAGGGATTTGCGGCATTGTAAAAAAGACTACGTCATTGCACGGTTCGACGGCTGGAGCATCCGGGTAATCTCCCAGTGGAGTTGGATTACCGGGATGCTTTCTCCTTCGTCGAATTCACAGGTTAATGACGAGGTTTTTTATTTGACATAAGTTTAAAAAATCAAAAATGAAGAAATCATTAGTTACATTCCTATTCGTGTTGGCAACTTTGCCAAGTTTTGCCCACTACCTCTGGATAGAGACCAGCGCCAATGGTAAGCTCAATCAGGCACAGGAAATCAAAGTACACTTCGGAGAATATACCTATGGAGTGATCGAAAAAGTAGGCGATGATGCTTTCAATGCAGTGAAAGATTTCAAGCTGTATGTGATAGACCCCAAAGGAAAAAAATCCGAACTGAAGGTCACAGCATCAGCAGATTACTACCTAGCGACATTCACACCTAAGAAAAAAGGAACCTACACCGTAGTGATGGACAATGATCAGATCGATGTGATCGATTACACCAAATATGATTTCGGTATTTTCAGAACGCATTACAACTCTATAGCCAAGGTGCAAGTAGGAGAAGGTGAAGCAAACACCGCCGCACAGAATGAAACGGGTATCGCTATCCAGCGACTGGTATCAGAATCAGGCATCCAGCTCTTGGTGACTTACAAAGGGAAGCCATTGGCAGAAAATGAAGTGAAAGTTTTCGTCGCAGACCAGTGGTCTAAGACTTTGGAAACTGACGAAAATGGAAAAGTAAACTTCGAATTGCCATGGCAGAGCAAATACATCGTAGAGACCACTACGAAAGAAGAAGTACCTGGCCAATTCAGAGGAGAGGAATACGAATTTATCTGGCATTGCGCCACCACTTGTATTACTAACTAATCCTGAGAGACAATGGCAACACTTACATTTTTATTGGTATTGGTAGGTTTTTTCTTTTTCTATCATACTTCAGAAAGGGTTGAACTTGTGCGTTCGTTGCCAGTGGAAAATTGGATTTATGGTCATCGACAAGAGGCAAAATGGATCGGAAGTCTTTTATGGATAGGAGCCGTCTCTTTGGCTATGGTTATCTGGGGAATTGCCTCGGGATTGCTCTTCTTTTCCATTCTGGTCATGACCTTTGCGAGCTTGGTTGTGATCTTGCGACCACTACAAGTCATCAGCTACAAGCTAGTGATAGGGGTCTTGTTTTTTTCAATTTTATTAGAAAATATCGTTTGATATGCCAGCGAACAAAAAGCACCTAACCAAATCGCTACATCAGCGCATTGCAAAAATTTCTGCAGCTATTTTGGGTGGTTATTTGGTGACCATGTCCCTACATATGGCGTTGGCAATTTGGTTGGATAAAGCCACGGTTTTGATCACGGCCACTTTTACTGGATTCATTCTTTGGGCCGCACTGATGGTGGTGGCGTTTTTGGGTAGAAATGGCTGGAAGACCTGGGGTGTTTACCTACTGCTTACTGCTTTCTTTATGGGAATAGTTTATGTAGGAAAAATGTATTTACCTGATACTATATAGAAAAATGAGCAAAAGAATTTACAACGTACTTTTTCACTTGCATACTGTCAGCGGTATAGTGATTAGTGTGATTTTATATGTTATTTTTTTTACTGGCTCTTTTTCGTTTTTTAGGGATGAGATTGCCAATTGGGAAAGAAATCATGATGTGGAATATGCTGAAAATATCTCCATGGACTTGGACCATGCATTTGATTCTTTGGATCAGAAATATGCACTTCATGGAAGAAATATTTCTATTTCCAAACATTATGTGGAGCGTAGAATTGGCGTAAGCCTGGATCCTTCGCAAGATAGTTTGGCTGATGAAAAAGGAAAGGCTAGACATTTCTTTTATCAGGATACAGAGACACTACAAACCGCCGACTATGCGAGCTCTTATTCATTAGGTGAGTTCTTGTATCGTCTGCATTTTTTGGCTCAGATACCTCGTCCATATGGCTATTACTTGTCGGGATTTACGGCTTTCTTTTTTCTGTTTGCTATTATCACAGGGATTTTAGTCCATTGGGAAAAGATCATTTCTAATTTTTATCTTTTCCGCCCTTGGGCCAAACTCAAAGCGCTCTGGACAGATGCCCATACCGCTTTGGGAACCATAGGGTTACCTTTCCAATTTGTTTATGCGGTGACTGGTGCCTTTTTTATGATCAAAGCACTGCTTATTGCACCCAGCGTATTTGCGCTCTATGATGGAGACGAGTCTGCTTTGTATAATGATTTAGGGTATAGCGAACCAGAAATAGCCTATGCTGCAGAACCATTGACGGCAGACTTTAGTATCAATGCACTAGTCAGTCAAACCGAAGCAGACTGGCCCGAATTCAATATCAACCACTTGCATATTTTCAATTATGGAGATGTCAATATGCATGTTTCCATAGAAGGCGAAACTGATCGGAAGTCAAAATTTACTGGCCCAGGAAAAAGACTTTATAAAGTCGAAATGGGAGAGCTTATAGCGGAGAAAAATCCCTTTATTAAAGCCAGCTATTTGGACGGGGTCAAAAACTCTCTTTACCGCCTGCATTATGGTGATTATGGAGGGTATGCCTTGAAAGTGATTTCCTTTGTGTTGGGCATTGTCTCGTGTTTTGTGATTGCTTCAGGGATTATGATCTGGCTCGTCGCTCGTCGCAAAAAGAATATCCCTGAGAAGAGACGAAAGTTTAACGAAGGAGTGGCTCGTGTATACATGGCGATCTGCCTGAGCATGTATCCAGTCACCGCATTGGCCTTTATCGCAGTAAAAACGTTGGGACAAGGCATGACCTTTTTGTATCAATTCTATTTTACTACCTGGTTGATCGCTTCTGTATTTCTGATTTGGAAAAAAGACATTGGCTACATGAACCGTGTTACTTTGCTGTCAGGTATTGTGATTGGTTTTCTAATCCCAATCGTCAATGGTCTAATTTCTGGTGAGTGGCTTTGGGAGTCCTTGCGTGCTGGACATTTTCAGGTGCTTTTTGTCGATGTAATTTGGTTGGGGCTTTCGGTCACTACGCTTTGGGTGTGGCTCAAAATGAAGAACAAGCCTATGGCAGAGGAGGAGAAACCGACCGTCGATTTGCTTCCTAAAAAAAGCATCAAAACTAAAATATTAACAAAGAAAGCTTTGCCCGTTTGATTTTTTATGACCAGCAGCCTCACTCTATGATTTCGTCATGGCGAGGAATATGATTGGCGATAGCCAAATCATAAGACGTGGCCATCCCCACAGGCCTACTTCGATTTAATTCCATGCGCTTGCCCAGGTCTAGATTTGTATAATGCACTTTATTCTGCCATATTAGAGGCATAAAGTGCATAGTGCACTATATCCGGTTGTTGTCTCCAATTACTCGCATGAAAGGACTATTTGTAACCATATTAGCATTCTGCATTTTTACTAGCTGCAAAACAACCCACACGTCAATGCTGATTGCGGATAGTTATGATGAAGCTAAAGGTGAAACAACCTTAACTCTAATTCCATACGGTAACATCGTAATTCCTGGTAAATGGACTAAATACAATTATAACCAAACGAGCAAACAGCATTTCTTCAGAAATAGTGATTCAACTGCCATTGCGGTAGCAAAAAACCCAATTGATAAATACCCTTTTTATTCCTCCGAACTTTCCAATTCTGAACTGAGTAAAAACTGGTTCGAGTGGGAATCTGACTTCTATTCTGAGAAAGGAATAGCGGTGACTCAAACGAACAGGGAAACAACGAAAGAATACGTAATTTGGAAGGCAAAATCTAGCCAAGTTAATTCCGTTTTCCTTTATGGCGTCAAGAATAATCTTGCTTATAATTTCGCTGTTGTGACCGACAATTGGACTGATGAGCAAAGAACGAAATTCCTAAGAGAACTATGGGACATCAATTAAAAAGGAGATAATAAATGCAATGAATGGGGTTTCATCGGTCTGGACAATTTAGTGGGGGACTGGAGAGTCCGCTACAAGATTTAAATTTAATTTATGGCGTGGCTATGTGAGTGACAAAAGGTTAGTGCTTTCTAATCCCTACTCATTATAGCTGGTCGCTACCTTCTCCCCACACCAATCCCACAAATTCCTTAAATTAGTTGCCCAACAAATCCACTGAACTATGAAATATCTAAAGTATCTCTTCTTCGCTGTCTTAGCCTTAGTTGTCATATTCCTGGGCAAAGGACTATTGACGCCTTCGGTATCCTATGATTGTGAAGTGACGGTAAACAAAGCTGCTGTAGAAGCCTGGGCCGTGATGTCGGATGAATCAAAGCTAGCGGAATGGATCGAAGGATATAAGAGAGGCGAACTAGTCAGCGGTACGGCTGGAACCGTCGGAGCAGTATCAAATATCTATGTGGAAGAAAATGGGGAAGAAATGGTGATGCAAGAGACCATCACAGCTCTCAAACCGAATGAACTCATGGCCATGACCTTTACCATGGATTTTATGGATATGGATTATGAAATCGCATTTGATGAAAAAGAGGGTAATACTCAAATTCGTACAAAATCTGTAGTTTCTGGCAATGGCATGATGGCGAAATCTATTGTTTCTTTTATTACGAGTGCCATGATAGAGCAGGAGGAGAAAAACTTAAACAACTTGAAAAAAATAATCGAAGAGAATACAAAGGATTATTTTCCACCATCTGAGGCAGTAGAGATTGAAGAGGAAACAAGCGCTGAAATGTAAACTTACAAATGCTCTTTTTTCAATGTTTCCATTAATTCATCTAGCCGCTCTTGCCGATGATTAGTTGCACGGTACAAGAAGTCTGCGCCAGCTTCTGTTTGTTATCATAAATAGCACGTATAATCATGAAACCAAAAAAGATTATATTCGGCTGAATCCTAAAGCATTTGAATTAATGATGAACTTAATACGGGGTAAATTCTTTCTTCTTTTTCTTCTCTCTTTACAATTGACCTCCTATGGTCAGTTCAAGGATATCAATTTGTACGTAGGAGTACAATCATTAAATAATTTACATTTCAATAATTCAGAGGCCCTTTCTCCTGATTGGGCAATCTATAATGCCAAGGCAGCTTTTTCATCAGAGCTCTCCATTAACTATTTTCCTACTAAGAGTAAGCGATTCTTTGTTCAAACTGGTTTTAAATATTTTAGGTTGAATGGGCAGCACAAGACCGTTGAATATATCTCTGAATTTAACGGAATAGATCTCGGAGAACTGCCTGAGTTGTTTGTTGAATATGGTGATTATGAATACGGCTTTGATTTTCAATACGCTACTTATTTTATATCACCAACCTATACATGGCCTATCAGTAATAGTATGAATGTAACCTTTGGAGTGGGTGGTATGATATATTTGGCGTCCACAAAGCAGGAAGGGGTTAGTGTTTTTACTGCCCCAGACTCCTTTGCAATTACTAATAGTCAATATGAAGGTAATTATCAGGATTACGGTTTGGCGTACAATCTTTCGACTACAATAAGTAAAGTATTTACTGATAAATTTAGTTTGTCACTAAAAGCGGAATATAGTTTTATGGAGATAACAATAGGAGAAGACTCTAAGTCAGTACTGTATTATGGCAATTCTGACTTTGCTGGCCAAAGTGGAATTACTGTCCCAATCCACAAACAAACTTTAGATTTATCAGGTTTGAATCTTATGATTGGGTTCTCCTTCCGATTGGCTAAAAATTAAAAAACCTACCACCCTTCGTCGTTAGCAGCGACTGGGATGATAGGCTTATCAAAATTGAGTAAATGACCTATAGTTTTTTATTACTGAGACGGAGAACCAACTACTCGTCTTTCAGTACATCTACAGGGTTTAGCCTGGCGGCGTTGATCACCCTGTAACTCACCGTGAGGAAAGTAAAAAGCATCACAACTAAACCGGCTATTAGAAAAACTACTACTGAAATAGTTTCTTTGTAGGTGAAAAGGCTCGACCATTCGTTGGTGAAGTAGTAGGCAAATGGTGCAGCTACACCAAAGGCCATTAAAACTTGCTTGCCATACGATCTAAAGAGGAGAACTACCAGTTGTACACCAGTAGAACCGAGTACTTTTCTTACCCCAATTTCTTTTTTACGTCTGTCGATCATGTAAGACGTAATCCCAAACAATCCAAAACCAGCTATGATCAGCATGATGATTGCGCCGATCCCAAAGAGCTGACCAATTCGCTTATCATTGACATAGAAGTTGTTGATTTGGCTGTCTAGAAAGTGCCATTCCATGGCTGTATTATTGTCAAATTTGTCGTGCACCGCAGTAATACCAGCCAATGTTTCATTGAAGTTGGCTGTCGTGAGTTTTAGAGAAAAATAGTCGATGACAGTAACTGGGTTTGCCCAATATCCCAAAGCTATGGGTGCGATATCATTATGAAGCGACTGATAATGAAAGTCTTTAACTACTCCAATTACCTGCATGGGTCCAGACCTTCTAGCAGACAAGTAGATGGTCTGGCCTACGGGGTTTTCTAGGTTCATGGCTTTTACTGCCGCTTCATTGAGTATGACCTTGGTAGAGTCAGTGACTTTGTTGCCTGTGAAGTTGGAGCCTTCGAGCAGTTCAAAATCATAAGTATCAAGCATTTGCTCATCAAAACACATGAAATAGGAATTGACTGAATCTTGTGCTGACTGTCGTGCTTTGAAATCTACTCTACTGATGTTTTTCCATTCACCTGGAACTCGAGACGAAGTGGCCACATTTTCTACCCCTGGTACCTGAGCCAATTCAGTTTTCATGGCTTCGAAGTTCGTTCTTACATTTCCACTATTGATGTCCACCACCAGCATATTGTTCTGATCAAATCCAAGCGCTTTGTTTTCGATAAACTTCATCTGCTGGTAGATGACCAAGGCACCCACCAGCATCACAATACTGATGGCGAATTGTATCACTACTAAAGAACTTCTTACGCTCATGGTGTTGGATTTCACTTCACCTTTTAGGCTCGCAACGGGTTTTAGATTGGACAAGATCAGGGCAGGGTAGAAGCCAGCTGCGGTACCGAGGAAAACTGTGATACAGAAAATGATTAATGAAATGTTGAAAATATTTTCTCTATTCAGGTCAAAATGTTTACCTGCAATTGCATTGAAATAGGGTAGAAGAATTTCAATTAATAAAACAGAGAGTAAAAATGAAAAAATCGCTAGTACGATAGATTCAATTAAAAACTGGAAAATCAACTGACCTTTGCTGGCACCACTTACTTTGCGTAAGCCTATTTCTTTAGCTCTTTGTGTGGCTTTGGCGGTAGACAAGTTTACATAATTGATGCAAACCACTATCATGATGAAAATGGCGATACCTATAAACAAATTGATATAAAATATGTTACCGTTGGCTTCTGATATACCGTACTGGATGTCTTTTGAATTCAGATAGATGTCTTTTAAGTTTTGTAGAGAGAGCTGTCTGATATCTGGTGTGTGTTTTTTGTCATATTTAGTGACTAAGGCGGGGAAATTCGATTCGATAGATTGGACATCTGTATTTGGCTCAAGCATTACATAGGAAAATGCACCATAGTCTTCCCAAGTATTGAGATAGTTAGCAAAGCGTTCTTGGTTGTTGGAGTTCATGGAGAACAAAACAGTGAATTGGAGGTGCGAATTTTCTGGTACTTCCTTTATTACGCCAGTGACTTTTACATCATTCATACCCTCCCATTTCATGGTTTTTCCTATGGGGTTTTCATTGCCAAAAAACTGAGAAGCTGCCGACTCTGAAATTACTATAGAATTTAACTCCTTAAGTGCGGAGCTTTTATCTCCTGCTACGAATTCGAAATCGAAAAAATCAAAAAAGTTGGACTCCGCAATCAAATAACTCCGGACTTGAACTTTGTCGCCATTCCAAAGAATATCACGATGTCCTCCAGGCTGAAATACACGAGTGAAATCGTTTACACCCGGAACGTCATTTTTCATAGCTGAAGCTACCGCTGGAGAGGTCTGACCATAGTATTGGACATCCGATGGATCTGAATGATCCGATTCTATGACACGATAGATTTGCTCATGCTTGGCATTGAATTGATCGTAAGTCAGTTCATCCTCTACATAAAACAAAATGAGTGAAGCGCAAGTGATTCCAACAGACAGTCCCAAAATATTGATCAGCGCATAGGTCCTGTTTTTGATCAAAGTACGGAGCGCAATTTTAAAATAATTTTTCAGCATGGTGATGAGTTTTTCTTTCTATGCCAAAATACGTGCCGATACTTGTAACTATCAAGTAATCAGTGATATATGGTTTTTCTAGCTTGATGATCTGTTCGCATGCGTGCAATGGGTGTGCGATTTAGAGATTATTAGACTACTTGTCATTGATCGTCTTTATCCTGTCGTACGTCTGGAGCGGGTATGCTTCATCTCTACTTTACGTTAACTTTTTAGAAAAAAGAACTCAAAATGAAACCAAAATTGACGAACGTATTCCTCTTGGTGACACTCTTCGCAATCAGTGCCTGTAGCCGCTTGACAGACGAACAGCAGCTTGAATGGGCAAGAGGACAAGAAGTTTATTTAACTAATTGTCTGAGTTGTCACGGAGCAGATGGCCAAGGGATGGGCGGAGTATACCCTAGCCTGAAAAGAAAAGAGATCACACCAGATTTTACTGCTCACGCCAGATATCTCATAGTAAATGGGTCTCCCAATGAAGGAGGTATGTTACCGATCCAGATTTCTAAAAAAGAAACTTTAGAAGTCATCAATTACATCCAGAACGCCTGGGGAAACGAAGCAGCATTCGAAACACTACCATCTTCAACTCAATTATCAACTAATTAATATGGCAACTTATCAACTCAATATCAATGGAAAGCACATGAGTGTAGAAGCCGATGCGGATACACCATTGCTTTGGGTCATTCGAGACCATCTCAAATTATATGGTACCAAATATGGTTGCGGAATCGCTCAGTGTGGTGCTTGTACCGTACACATCGACGGAACTCCAGTTCGCTCATGTGTAGTGCCGATAGAGCGAATGCCAAACAGAAACATTATCACCATAGAAGGTCTTTCAGAAATTGGCGACCATCCCGTTCAGGAGGCCTGGAAAGAAATAGATGTACCGCAGTGTGGCTATTGTCAAACGGGACAAATTATGTCGGCCGCTGCCTTGCTAGACCGTATTCCGCAGCCAACAGATGAAGAGATTCATCGTGCCATGAAAGGTAATGTTTGCCGATGTGGCACTTATCCTCGAATCATGAATGCTATAAAATCAGCTGCTAAAACTCAGGAGTCATGAAAACAAGTAGGAGAGATTTTTTAAAAGTAAGCACTTTAGCTGGGGGTGGTCTAATGTTGACCATGACCATTCCTGGAATGGCTAAACTTGTCCAGAATGGAAGTGAAAATGGTTTGAATGAATTGAATCACTTTCTAAGTATCGACTTAGAAGGGAACGTCATTTTTCAATTGACTGCACATGAAATGGGTCAGGGTTCTGGTACGGGTTTACCCATGATTTTGGCTGAAGAATTAGGTGCGGATTGGTCAAAAGTAAAAATAGAACGTGCTGGATATGATAAGAAATTCATTGGAGTTATCCGAGAAACCACAGGCGGAAGTGGCACGATACAAGACCATTGGGATCTGATGAGACGTATGGGAGCCACGGCAAGGGAAATGCTGAAATCAGCAGCAGCTGACCAATGGCAGAAAGCCAAGGATCAATTGACAGTAGACAATGGATTCGTATTAGAGACTGGCACAGATAGAAAATTAAGTTTCGGGGAATTAGCAGCAGCGGCTTCCAAGTTGGAGGTGCCTGAGGAGGTGGAATTCAAGAAGCCTGTTGACTTTAAAATAGTTGGAAAACCCGTCAGAAACTTGATTACTGATCAAGTCGTGGTTGGGGATGGCAATTACGGAATCAACATGGATTTACCTGATATGGTCTACGCTTCGATAGAAAAGTGCCCGGTTTACAAAGGCAAACTCCAATCTTTTGACGATTCAGAAGCACTAAAAGTCAATGGCGTAACTCAGGTATTTGCTATGCCAGCGCTTGAACCAGCTGAGGATATGAATCATATCCAGGAAGGGGTAGTAGTGATAGCGACTTCGACTTGGGCGGCATTCAAAGGCAGGAAAGCATTGAAAGTCACATGGGACTTAGGAGAAAACGTTACAAATAGCAATCAAAAAATTGAAGAGCAATTTGCCAAAGCAGGAGAGCAATTTGAAAATCCTGTCTATTCTCAAGGCAATTACAATAAAATGAAAAAGGAGGAAGGTGTAAGTGAAATCGAAGCCACCTATATCAATCCCCACCAAGCACATGCGCTCATGGAACCGATGAATGCAACTGCCCACTACAACGGAGACACCTGTCAGCTCTGGGTCGGCACTCAAAACGCAAGTAGTGTAGTGCTTAACGTAGCGAAAGCTGTTGATATTCCTGATGATAAAATAAAGGTTCACACTCAAAATTCTGGTGGATCTTTTGGGCGTAGGTATTATCCAGATACTTCCATAGAAGCAGCATATATTTCAAAGCAAATACAAAAACCAGTGAAGCTGACCTGGAGTCGGGAAGACGGGATACAGCACGATTATTTCCACCCTTATCAGGAATCACGGTTTAGCGCTTTACTCAAAGACAATCATTTTGTTGGCATGGAAGTGAAATTGATCAAAACTGTGCCCTATGGTTCTGGAGATCACCTTTGGGAGCAACCTTACTACGTCGAACATTTGGATACTTACCTAAAAGCAGTGGATGGATTGGTGCATCAGGGCGCGTGGCGAAGCGTGCAGGTTCATTCCAGCTCTATGGGTAAGGAATGTTTTATAGATGAGGTGGCCGTGGAGTTGGGTAAAGATCCAGTGGCATTTAGACAGGAGCTGTTAGCCAAAGAAATCGAAACGGTCAAGTTTAATAGGCCTACGCGTCCAGGACAGCAACCATTCGATGAGATTGTCAAAGAGTTTCGGACTACGCTAAGAAAGAACTATAGAAGTGTGTTGAGTTATATAGGTGAGCATCAATTGTGGGAAAAAGCTAAGTCTCCTGGGATTGGAAGGGGATTTGCTATGGAAGATTTTTTTGCCAATACCGTTTGTGCACATATTGTGGAAGTCGAAAAGGATGACTCAGATTGGGGTATTCATATCAAGAAGATTACCAGTGTATTGGATTGTGGAATTGTTGTCAACCCACATTTTGGTCGTGGGCAAGTAGAAGGAAGTATTGTTTGGGCTTTGTCCGCATTGAAGTACGGAGGAATTGATATTAAAAAAGGTGTAGTTCAACAAAGCAATTTTCATAACAATAAATTGCTCCGTATAGATGAGGTGCCAGAGATTGAAGTGCATTTTGTCCCTAGTGAAGAGCCACCTACTGGGTTAGGCGAGCCTGCCACTCCACCGTTGGCACCAGCGGTTTTGAATGCCATCTTTGACGCAACAGGAAAGCGAATTCGCAAACTACCAGTCAAACGAGAAGATATTTTAGCATAGTTAGTTTTGTGACTTGTTTTTTTGATTTAGCGATGACCGTTCCAGTCATCGCTAACTTATTTCTTTTCAATCCTTAATGGAACAGAGAGCGTAAAAACAGTACCTTGATCGAGCTTACTTTCTAACTCAATTTTGCCATTCAGGATTTTGCAATTCTCCTTCACTATGTATAAGCCTAATCCAGAAGAATGCTCATTGGCGGTGGGTTGCGCAGTCAATCTCTGAAATCTTCTAAAAAGTTTTGACTCATCTTTTTGGCTAATGCCAGGCCCTTGATCTTTCACACTATAGTGTAATTGATGATTTTCCTGAAAAACTCTCAACTCGACTATAGAATCTGGATTTGAAAATTTGATGGCGTTGGATACCAGATTATTCAAAGACCTGCACAACAATTTCATATCAGATTCTAATGAAATGTGTTCTTCAACTGCTTTAAGCACTAAGTTGATATTCTTTTGCTTTGATTCAGAAATAAACTGACTGATTACAATTTCAGCCACTTCAACACCATTGATTTTTGCCGGTTCAAATATGGTAAGTCCTTGTTCTAGTTGATTGATGTCTTGTAAATCAGTGATAAGATTAAAGGCTCTATTTAGAGAGTCTTTCATCATGTCTGAAATAAAATGGTCGTCAGTGGTAAACTCTGAAATATCCAATAATCCACTCAGATTGTTTAAGGGTGCTTTAAGATCATGAATTAATATGGAACTCAATTTTTCTCGTTCATCCAGCAATTCTTGCAGCTGTTTATTTTTCTCACTTAGTGTTTTTTCATATTCCAATCTTGTAATGTGCTGCCCGAGCCACTGACCTAGGTACAGTACAAAATCACGATCGAATTGATTGAATTGATTTTTTCTGGGAGATAATGAAGAGAAATTAAGAGTGCCATATTTTTTATCACCCACTTTTATGGGCACCCCTATATATGCTTCCAGCTTGGTGCCTTGGTAGCATGGGTGGCCATTATGTTCAGAGATCCCAATATGATTAAGATCTACAATTTGATTGCTATCGAAGGTAATGCTACAATAAGTGTCCTCTAGCTTAAATTCTTGACCTTTTTCAATGCTATTTTCAGCAATAGCAAATACCTCTTTCACTTCGTAGATTCCATCTTCAATATGGCTAATGATGCCAATATCCATTTCTACGAGTTCTGTTGCACGCTTTAGTACTTTGTCGAAGTGGTAGGACTGATCCGCAGAAAGTTCCGTGAATAAATCAAAGATTTTCTGCATCCTCATCATTGCCTTTTTCTCAGAATTATGATCTATTGTCATAGCTGTCAAATAAAAATCCTAAATCGAAATGAGGATAAAGAAGGGGAATGGAATTACTAAATTAGGGGCTATAAAATTCAATGACTATCGTTTTCGATGAACGAGTCCATCCGCTCGTTGACTGATCAGAATTGCTGTTTTCAGCTATTCTTAATTAAAATAAATATTGGAATAATTATATAATGGTAATTTCTAAACCAAAGAAATATCGTCACCGATTTTTATCTCTCCACCTTCTAACACGCGAGCTGTGATGCCGCCATGGCCCCTCATGGCGTTGTAGCCACCTGGGCCTAGGTTTTCTTCCATGCGATTACATGGAGCACAGATTCCGGAGGTTTCCAATACAGCATCTCCAATTTTGAATTTTTGAGATTTTAAAGAAAGTAGATTAATGCCTGATACTACTATATTTCTTCGGGTCAATTTAGGATCTATGTCATCTTTGCCAAGAATTTTGGCGACAACCTCCAAATGTTCTTTTTGGATCAATGTGACTTGGCGCTTACCAGATAGACTGCCTTTGAAATGATCGCCTTCTAGCCCTGTTTTTTTTACCGCCATTACTTGATTTATTGTCGTGGGAATGGCTTTACGTTCTTTGCGAATGCTTATCCATTCTACTTTACCTACTTGAGTGATAGATCTAAGCAGTTGCTTCATGACAGGTTCATCGTAGGACATAAATATAATTTTTTGAAGTAAAAATGTGAGTATCAACCGTTATAACCAATTTATTTCTCAAATTCTTTTAAAATTAATCAGCCTTAGTTACCTTCAAATTAAAGTAAGTTCTACTAAGGACTTACTTCCCGCACCATTTTGAGAATCATTTAATTTATCGGTAATCGTACGGCGTACGATTAGGCACAGACTACATTTATTCGTCTGGATTTGTAGCTATTATAGTAGCTATTTTGAAATATTATTAACTCCTAAATTGACCTGACCAAATCACTTGGAAACCGTATCTTTTCAAGAAATGATTCAGAAGCTCTTAGGGAGAGTAAATCAATTTAACTAACAATATTATGAGACAAAAAACACAACAAATTGCACTTTGGCTTAGTGTTGTAATAATTTCCTACTCATGTGCAACAATTGCTTACTATGATGCCAATAGTTTTAAAAAGACTGCAGAATTAAAGGCAAAAACTCTAGTGCTAGTCGGACATGCAGACGAGAATTATAATGATTACGTCAAAGAAATCGATGAAGTTAAAATAATGGCAGAAGAGCTTTATTCTCTTCAAAAAGCAAGAGATATCAATCATGCTACAATAGGACAATGGAAAAAATTAATGGAGAAGGATCCAGCTACCAATAAGTCTGTATTTCCTGATTTTTTTGAAATGTGGAAATCAAAAGGCTCTCTGAGCAATGCATTTATTGATCCAGCAAAAACTCAATTTTCAGAAATTTTTGATGAAATATTGAAACTTGAAAGTAGCAAGAACAAAAAACAATAACCAAACTTAAAAAGAATCGATATGGATTTTGATGAAATATATGACGAGTTAAAAAGTAAAATATCAGAACTCGCAAAATTGTCTGCAAAAAAATATGCAGAAGAAGCTAAGCAGGATGCGAATGATTTTTTAGAGAGCAGTAAAGAAAAATTAAAAAAATGGACCAAACTTTTAGCTGCAGGCGAAATTTCAACGGATGAATTCGAATGGCTTGTAAACTCACAACAAAGCCTTGCTCAAATGAAGGTTTTAACGCAAGCTGGATTGGCGCAAATTAGAGTCGATCAATTTAAACAATCAGTTCTGAATATTATCGTTGATGTAATATTTGATAAAATATTGTAATTCAATTTGAAAATAAAGCTCAAAAAAAACAAAACGGCTGCAATAATGCAGCCGTTTTTATATAACCATCAATCAAAATTTTTATTCATCTCTTAAGCATTCTGCTGGATTGACATGGGCTGCTCTTAGAGCCTGCGAGCCGACCGTTAGCCAGGCAATGACTAGCGAGAGTAATCCAGCACCAACAAAGAACCAAACTTCTAGGCTGATGCGAAAGGCAAATTGATCCAGCCAACCGCTGATCAGGTAATAGCTGATGGGAAGAGCCAGTAGAATGGATAGGCCTACGAGTTTTGTGAAGTCGGTCGAAAGTAGGTAAACGATATTTATCACACTAGATCCAAGGACTTTCCTGATGCCGATCTCTTTTTGTCTTCGCTCTGCTGTGAAACTTGCTAGCCCAAAGAGGCCGAGACAGGAGATGACAATTGCCATTCCGGCAAAAAATCTCGATAAGGTAGATACACGCTGTTCAGCTTCATAATGTGCTTTATAGGTTTCGTCCATAAACTCATATTCAAAGGCAAATCCAGGGTTATACTCCTCATAGAAGGCTTTCATTTCGGCCAATGTTTGTTTTTCTGTACCGGCTTGTATTCTGGCCATGATATGCCAGGTGTTTTCAGGAGAAAGAATAAAAAACAGCGGTTTTACTTCATTATGCAATGATTGAAAATGGAAATCTTTAACCACGCCAATTATTTCTAACTTGTTTTCTTCCCAAAGCGTAATGTTTTTGCCAATTGGATCCAGCATGTTCATCGCTTTTATAGCTGCTTCGTTGAATATAATTTTGGCCGTATCCGTGCCAAATGATCTGGAAAATGCCCTTCCTTCTTTGAATTCAATGCCTAAAGTTTCAAAAATGTCATAATTGGTTCTGACATTTTCAAATAGAATATTGGCTTCAGGGTCTTTGCCCTCCCATTCTAAGCCAGATGTGTTGTTGTTGCGATAAAGTAGCGTATGTCCCGTACTCGTGGCGGATACGATTCCTGGAATAGACTTGAGTTGAGTTAAGAAAGTCTCCACATTGCTTTCCACTTTACCCTCTTGAGCAAAATAGATCATGTTGTCTTTGTTGTAGCCCAGGCTTTTCGATTGTACAAAATCTATTTGTTTGTAAATGACCATCACAGATACGATCAGAATGATGGACAGCGTAAACTGAAAAACAACTAATCCTTTTCTGGCCCAAAGTTCTGCAAGAGTTCCTTTCATTTCCCCCTTCAGTACTTTGACGATGGTGAAACCAGATAGATAGATCGCAGGATAGCTGCCCGATATGATACCGGTAAAAATGGTTATGGCAAAAAATACAAGAACTACATTCAAGTCAAATGAATTAGAGATTTGTTTGCTGGTAATCTCATTGAACTGAGGTAGGAGTAAATAAACTATCACTATGGAGACTGCGAAAGAGATTAACGACATGATCAAAGATTCTGTCATGTATTGCGCAATGATAGTGGATTTAGGTGCGCCTACTGCTTTTTTAATACCCACTTCTTTGGCTCTTCGTGAAGCTCGGGCCGTAGATAAGTTCATGAAATTGATACACGCAATGAGTAGGATAAATACAGCTATGATTGAAAAAAGTCGCACATATTCTATTCGGCCACCAGATAGATGCCCGTTTTCGTACCTTCCATACAAATAGTTATCAGAGTATTTTTTTAGAAAAAGTGTGACGTTAGTATTCTCGTTCTTGGTTTTTACAAAATCTGCGATTTTCTCGGTTACCTCATCTGCGGATATTCCTTCGTTTAGCGTGACATAGGTTCGTGGACCATTATTACCCCATCTTGTGACCCAATCGTTGTCTTCCTTGAATTTCTCAAAAGAGAGAACGAAATCGAATGTAGTACTTGAAGTAGGCGGCATCTTTTTAAATATACCTGATATTAAAAATGAACCGTCGTGGTTCAATTGAAGTGATTTTCCAATCAGATCTTCAGTGGTACCAAAAATTCTATGCGCGAGTGCATCAGAAATTACAATTTTATTTTTGTCCTCCAGAACCAGATTTGGGTTACCGTAGATCAGTTCGTAAGAAAAAATATTAAAGAAATCAGAACCAACATACCACCCCTCTGATTTTAGGTTTTTGTCCTCATGAGTGAGCGTCATTTTGTTTACCCAGGTAGTGGTAGCTGCATGTTCAATGTCAGGAAATTCTTCTTTGAGTGTCTCTGCTAAAAGGCCGGGAGTAGACCAGGTAGTCATGATGTTGTCAGCATATTGCTGATGCTCCATCACCTGAAAGAGTCGTTCGTCATTGGCATGGTACTTATCGGTATTCATTTCATCCGTTACCCAGAGATAAATGAACATGGTACAGGCTAATCCTGTAGACAGGCCTATAAGATTAATGAAAAAGGAACTTTTGAATCTCTTGAAATTCCGAAAAGTCAAAATCAGATTGTGCTTGAACATGGTTTGAGTTTTTGGTTACATCTAAACTATAGATTGTCACCTAACTCAAAAAGTTGCAAAGGATGAAATAAATTTTGAATGATATGGATTACATCATTTCATAGTCAGCTGGCTTGTCGATCATATCGAGTGGAAGCCATTGCGCTTCGGCCTTGCTTACTTTCTTAATTCCAAAAACTCCACCAGAAGCTTCTGCTACTACTTTAGCTATATCTAGCAAAAACTGATGAACCTGTGTGGCAACTTTCGGGTCTACCTTAGGTAAGACAGAATTTAGCTGTCTTAGATAGGAAGTAATTGTATGCTGTCTGGTATCCAAATCTGTAGGCAAATCGGCAATGTAGTTTTTGAAAATATCTTCAAATTTATCAGCTACATCTTCGAAATACTCTCCCAACATATCATATCTATGCTTAGCAGTGGTAGCGTAGTGGATGGCCTCAGCAATCTCGTCTTTGTCTACATCATCGTCGGCACCAGCCACAAGCATGGCTACCATAGCAGGAGCGTTCATTACAATTTCAATTTCATCGTCTCTGAGGGTTCTGAACACATTAGTCATAGCTGAATCGTTTTTATTTGCTCTTGCTTAAATGATAAAAGTGCAATTCTTCAATTGCTTTTTTGGTAAGGTTAGAAAGATTCGATTTGGTTAAACCATATGATAATATTTCACGAATATTATCACCGAGTAAAAATAGCAATTCTTGTAAAAGAATAGGTTTAGGTCAAAATTTTCATGAAAAGTTCAATTATACTTAAAACTTGATCTTGAAATAATTATATTTTATTTGGAGATAGCATGAACTATTTGCCCCAATTACAATTATTAATCTACAAATAGACTTTCCTGTTCTTAATTTCTAATAGATTTTCAGTTTCCATTTTTTTAATGGCTCGAATGACCGTCTCCACTCTGAGCCCTGTCATGTCTGCTATTTGCTGGCGCGTAAGTTCTATAGCAAATTGAGATTTGGAATCAACATTCATTTCTGCTTTTAAATATTTCAACAAAGTAAGTACTCTATGTTCAGGGTCATGACTTGATATTTCTGTTGCCATTACCGCTTTGTAATGCAGACGTTTAGCTAGATTTTTGGATATTTCAAGATTGATATCAGGATTGTCTAATAGGAGGGTCATGAATTTGTCTTTGCCTAATTTTAGTAACTCACAGTGCGTAGTGGCAAGTGCGCTTGCGGGATAGGTGACATCTACAAAAAGCGGGGGTTCTCCGAAACTTTGACCGTCAGAGAAAAGACCTTGGACAAATTCCTGACCTTGATCGCTGAAATTGCTCATCTTGATTTGGCCTTTAAGAACTTGAAAATAGAACAGGGCATGGTCGCCTTGCCTGAAAACCCATTCTCCTTTATCAAGTTGAACTTTTTTCGCTCCTGCCTTCAGTAAAATGCTTGATTTAATCATTTTTTTTCACTTATGATTGAGGTCATAATTTGAGCTCTTTGGCTTTCATAATTTTGATCAAAAATAAACGAAACCATGCAAATCAATAAAAAAGAAACTATCGCCAAAATTGTAAGACAAGACTATAGAGCGGCGCAAGTATTTAGTGCCAATGGATTGGATTTTTGCTGTGGAGGAAAAGTGCCATTGGAGGAAGCTTGTGAAAAACATGATCTGGATCTAGATGTACTACTAAATGAGCTAAATGCTGTGATCAACAAAGATCAGGTAGACGAATCCTATGAGTCCTGGACTAGCACAAAATTGATCAATCACATAGTAGATGTACATCATAGATACATCGAAGATACCGTTCCGTATCTATCTCGGCTACTCAATAAAATTGCAATCGTTCATGGAGAAGGACATCCTGAATTAGAACAGATTCGAGATATTTTTGATGAGGCCACAGACGCACTATACGATCATATGAAGAAAGAAGAACTCATTTTGTTTCCTGCCATTGAAAGTATTGAGCATGCTAAAGCCAACAATAAACAATTGCCACCATTTCCTTTCGGTAGTATTTCAAATCCGATTATGGCCATGGAGGGGGAGCACGACTTTGAAGGAGATGCATTCAAGCAAATAGCGGCGTTGTCTCAGAATTTTACACCACCAGAGGATGCATGTAATACTTACCATGTTGCTTTCTCTAAACTTCAAGAATTTGTTAGTGACTTACATCGCCATATTCATTTGGAAAACAATATCTTATTTGAGAATGCTAAAAGACTCGAGCTAGAGTTAGTATAACGAATGGAGTAAACTATCTTCGCCAGAAAATTGGCGATTGTGATATCTCTATTCTCGTATGATTTATCTTTTGTCTCATTAGCAATTTTTATGCTGGTAGGATTGCTGGTGGGTATGTCAAAAACTGGCGTACACGGAGTAGGTATGATAGCAGTACCATTATTAGCTACCATTTTTGGAGGTAAGGAGTCGAGTGGATTGATGTTGCCTTTACTTATTATGGCTGATGTGTTTGGCGTCAGCTATTATCATCGACATGCCGAATGGAAGTATTTACTGAAATTATTTCCTTGGGCCATAGTTGGAGTTTTGTTAGGTACATGGACGGGTAATTACATAGACGATCAGCTATTTAGAACGATCATGGGTGTTATTATCTTTGCGAGCCTAGCTATTATGGTTTGGCTAGATAGAGTTAATAGAGACAAAATTCCTGATTATTGGTGGTTTGCTATGATTCTCGGAATAGCTGCGGGATTTACTACCATGGTAGGTAATCTGGCTGGTAGCACAATGGCACTGTATTTACTCTCCATGCGCATGCCCAAGAATGAATTTATAGGTACTGCGGCCTGGTTTTTTATGGCTGTCAACTGGTTCAAAGTACCATTCCATATTTGGAGTTGGCAGACGATTACTTGGGACTCCTTACTACTCGATCTTATGGTTTTGCCGATGATAGCCATTGGTGCTTACTTAGGAATAAAAGTCATTAAAAAAATATCTGATCAGAACTTTAGATGGTTTGTGATGGTTATGACAGCTTTGGCCGCCGTTTTTATGGTCTTTTAACCATTAATATAAAATTTGATTTGGGCGCGAACAGTTTTTCTATATTCGTGCAATTATTAAATATCAACTTATGAGAAAGATACTTTTGGGTTTATTAACCTTAGTTGCACTGAATACTCAGGCACAAAAATCTGAATTAGCAGAAAAATATGGTAATTCCATTACAGTGGAAGGACTAATGGATCAGCTCAACATATTGGCTTCTGATGCCTTAGAAGGAAGAGAAACAGGCGAAAGAGGCCAAAGAATGGCAGCCGCACTTTTGATGGATCATTTTCAGAAATTAGGACTAAAAGCTCCAGTGAAGCAAGGTGACCAAATGAGCTATTATCAAAATGTGCCTTTGGTCTCCTCAAAAACAAAAAGTTCCTATTTGAAAATCGGAAAGACAAAGTATGAAAATTTCAACAAGAATGTTTTCGTCGGAACTGGAGTAACAGCTGGAGAAATGTCTGGAGAAGTAATCTTCGTAGGAAATGGAGCGCCTGAAAGATATGAATCCGTGGACGTGAAAGGCAAATTCGTCTTGATGATAGGAGATAATAACTACAGAGCGACAAGAAAAGCGAGTAAAATCGCAGCTGCAAACGGAGCAAAAGCTTTGATTGCTGTAAGGACCGAGACAGATGAAATTCTAGAAGAATTGATGACTTCTTATAGAAGATACCTCGAAGCAGGTAGAATGACCGTAGATACTGGAATAGAGCAGAATGATTTTTTAGGTATGTATTTTTTAGCTCCAAGTTTGGTAAAAGAAATTTTGGGTAAATCATACGAAAAACTGAGTCCTATTGCATTTTCTGAGGATAATGCAGGGTTTGAAAAAATTAAAAAAGGCAGTGTATCCATTTCGATAGAAAAAGAAGTTAAAAAAATCACTTCCGAAAATGTAATGGGATATCTCGAAGGATCCGATTTGAAAGACGAATTGGTGGTGGTTACATCTCACTATGATCACTTAGGAAGAAGAGGAGACAAGATATTTAATGGAGCAGATGACGATGGTTCAGGTACTGCAGGTGTTATGGAAATGGCTGAAGTTTTTGCCATGGCTAAAGCTGACGGAAATGGACCGAGAAGAAGCATGCTTTTTCTAGCTTTCACTGGCGAAGAAAAAGGATTATTAGGTTCCGAATATTATGCAGACAATCCAGTTTTTCCATTGGAGAATACAGTGACGAATCTTAACATGGATATGATCGGAAGGAATGACGATGAGAACTACAATGACAAGGATTATGTGTGTCTGGTGGGTTCTGATAAGCTTTCTACTGAGCTGCATGAAATTAGTGAAGAAGCTAATAGTACATATACAGATTTAGAATTGAACTACGTATATAACGATGAAAACCACCCAGAGCAGATCTACTATAGGTCAGATCACTGGAATTTTGCAAAAAATGGTATTCCAGTTATTTTTTATACTACCGGGTCGCACGATGACTATCACCAAGAAACGGATACGGTAGAGAAAATAGAAAAAGAAGTCTATTTGAAACGAACAAGACTAGTTTTTTATACAGCTTGGGAATTGGTCAATCGAGATAAGAGGCCAGCTCTGAATGAGCAATAGGGAAATTAAAATTTAAGTCCGATGATCAATCATCGGACTTTTTTTATACCTCAGATTTAACCATACTCGATGTTGGAATGATTAGTTTAGTGATTAGAATCTTTTGACATTTTTAAACTTCAATCATTTTAAAATGAAAAATCTACTAGCTATTCTTTTGACCATGACGGTAAGTGCTGCTTCTGCGCAAATGGGAGATATTTTTCCAGATATGGAAGGAGAAAGTTTGCGCTATGACACAGTGAATATCCCTTCTGATTTGAAAGGAAAATATAGCTTGATTGCTTTGGCCTTTTCCAAAAAATCCGAAAAAGATCTGGGCTCATGGTTCAACCCTCTATATAATCAATTCCTTACCGAACCTGATCCCAATGCATTTTTTAGCTTCGAATATGATCTAAATATGTACATTATCCCCATGTTTACAGGCGCCAAACGTGCCGCTTATAAGGGGACGATGAAAAAGGTGCAAGAGACGGTAGCCCCTGAGCTACAACATCTGGTGTTATTTTACAAAGGCACACTGAAACAGTACAAAAAAGCTTTGAATTTCGATGGAAATGATGTTCCTTATTTCTATGTTCTTGATGGAGATGGAAAAATAGTCTATCACACCTCTGGCAAATACACGCGAAACAAAATGCAAGATATAATAGATGCATTGGAACCATCCGCTAAATAGCCAGAACTGCTTACTGATTGCTGGTCAATAATTCTTTTTTAGAATCTCTATATAGCATGCTTGAAGCGATGGGTTGGAATTCTTGACTAGAAGACTTTCTGATTTTTACTTCTATTGTATTCCAATCAGATGCCCATCCGCGATAGACATTGTTAAGATAAATGACTTTGATTTTATGCAATCCTTTGGCCAGGGCTTTGGATCCATCGTTTTGCGAGAATCGTTTAACGAAACCGTCATTGTTGATCACCAGTGCGTCATCTATCCAAACTTGATCTTGATTGCTAGAAAAGAAATAGACTCCATCTTCAGGAATGTCGATATATCCTTCTATGATTTCAGCTCTAAATTTATTTTCATCAATAACGAAACCCCAATAAAGCGTTGAATTTGCTTGGCTTAAAGAATCTAACTTTTTTTCACTCCAGTCATCTACGTCGGCAATATCGTCAGTGCTAAGGAAGTTTCCATAGGCTGTTTTTGCGACTAAACCGGTCGCAATGTCTTTAGTGACAACGGCAGGGGATAGGGATTGTTTCTCGACGCTTATTGACCTTATTTTACTCATTTTTCCTTGTGGTAAAACGGACGCGATTTTCACAGTTACATCAGATTTAATGACTAATGGAGTTTTGTAAACAGTAGAGGATAATTTAGGTGCTGATCCGTCTAAAGTATAAACCATTCGATCTACTGGTCTTGGTGTAGCAAACGTTAGTACGGCACTATCTACAAAGGCAATTTGTGAAGTAGGACCTTCTGGTAATGGGATATAATAGTCGATTTCATGCCCATCCATTCGAACCATCTGATTGTTGAGTCTTTGTTCAAAATCCTTATAATTTTTTTGGTCCTTTGCCGTCCAAGTCAATTCTGCTAGAGCAATCGTTCGAGGGTACATTCGGTATTCGGATAATTCTTCCTGATAGATATATTCCGACCAAAGGGTAGTTTGAGCTCCCAGTACATGATGAGCCTTTGATGAATCAATATCTGCAGGAATTGGTTCATAGTTGTATACTTTTTCTATGGGTAGCAAGCCACCTATACTCACTGGGTCAATTTTGTAATCGCCTTCGTATTTGTCGAGGTACATCCATGCACCTGGAGCCATCACTACGTCATTGCCGGCATTGGCAGCGGCAATGCCGCCTTCTTCGCCTCTCCACGACATTACATTGGCTGAATCAGATATTCCACCTTCAAGTATTTCGTCCCATCCGATCATTTTTTTGCCGTGTTTTTGAAGTACGTTTTCCATTCGGCTCATAAAATAGCTCTGCAATTCGTGCTCGTCATGCAGACCTTCTTTTTTGATTCTGGCTTGGCATCGTTGGCAAGTTTTCCATCTGTCTTTTGGTGATTCGTCTCCACCCATATGATAGTACCCATACGGAAATAGTGGAAGGATTTCTTCAATCACATCTTCTAAGAAAGTAAATACCTCCTTTTTTCCAGCGCAGAATACATCTGTTTCTACTCCCCAAATAATTCTTGGTGTATAAGTACCTTCATTACAAGAAAGCTCTGGATATGCCGATAAAGCGGCTAGCGCATGGCCAGGCATTTCTATTTCTGGTATAACATCAATATATCGCTCTGCAGCGTAAGCCACTACTTCTTTGATTTCTTCCTGCGTATAATATCCTTCATGGATAGAACCGTCTGCTTCTGTTCTGGTGGCTCCTACGGATGTGAGTTTTGGATATTTCTTAATTTCAATTCTCCAACCCTGATCTTCAGTCAAGTGCCAATGGAATTTGTTGATTTTGAAAATAGAAAGCATGTCAATATGCTTTTTGACTTGATCAATTGATATGAAATGCCTACATACATCTAAATGAAATCCTCGCCATGCGAATCTGGGTTCATCCTTAATATTTACTGCAGGCAATGTCCAATCTATGTTTCTTGCTAGAGTTTCTGATTCGATTTCGGCAGGTAGCAATTGCATGAATGTGTTCAAACCATAAAAAATGCCTTTTGGAGATGTAGCTTGAATCAGAACTCTTTGCGCATTAGCATCTAATATATATCCTTCTTCATTCGTCTCTAGGTCAGCATCCAATGAGAGTGAAATATAGTTGTCTGCTGCTTGCTCACTTTGATTTTCCAGTTTAAAGCCCGTTGATTTATTGATCTTAGCGGTGAAAAATTCTGCTATTTGTTCAAGCTCTGTGTTTCCATCAGTAACAAATAAAGTAGAATTATTTAGTGAAAATCGACCTTCATTGACTGTTAGTTCTTGAGGTTTGGGCGTGATGTTGATCCCTTGATTATAGGAGGCAGGGTTGTATTTTCTCTGACAGGCAAGGACTGTTAGAGCCAAAAAACAAAGACTTAATATGTTGCTAAATTTTATTTTCACTTGTATTCACTTTTTTTGATCATATAAGGCTAAAAACAAATGGAGAACGAACGAATTTATTTAGCTGAATGGAATAGGAATGGAGCTAAGAGGGGTTATTCATCTTTATTATGAGCTAAATACGAGCTGAATAAAGTAATCTTAGAAAATGAAATCCTTTATTTATAATTTGATAATCTTGTATTGAATAATAGTCATTTGCCTATGCATGTTCCGTTTGTGGACTTAAAAGTCCAATATGAATCCATAAAATCAGAAATTGATGGCGTCGTTGCAGAGGTATTGAGCAATGCTAATTTTATTGGTGGGCCTATCGTCGAAAAATTCGAAAATTCTTTTGCTGAATTCGTTGGAGTTAATCATTGCGTAAGCTGTGGCAATGGAACGGATGCATTGGAAATAGCCCTTCAGGCACTTGAGATTGGGGAAGGAGATGAGGTAATCGTGCCTGCCATGTCGTGGATTTCTACCGCAGAGGTGGTTAGTACTGTAGGTGCGAAGCCTGTTTTTGCCGATGTGTTACCTAATAGGTTCACAATTGACCCTACAGAAATTGAAAGACGAATTTCGATAAAAACAAAAGCCATTATTCCTGTGCACTTCTATGGTCGGCCTGCGGAGATGGATCAAATTTTGGCTATAGCCAAAAAACACAATTTGAAAATAATAGAGGATTGTGCCCAAGCACATGGTGCTAAGTTTAATGGCAAACTTGTAGGCTCGTTTGGTGATCTGGGTGCTTTTAGCTTTTACCCGAGTAAAAATCTAGGGGCTTATGGCGATGCTGGCGGTATTGTAACGAATGATCAGGTTTTGGCAAGCAACTGTAGATTGATCAGTAATCATGGAGAGAAAACAAAACACCAGCACCTAAGAGAAGGAAGAAATAGTCGGATGGATACCTTACAAGCAGCTATACTTAGTGTTAAATTAAAATATTTATATAATTGGACTAATGCACGAATTTCAAAAGCCGCATATTACAATGAGCAACTGAAAGAGTTGCCTATAGCGCTTCCTCTAATAGAAGACAAACATCAACATGTCTTTCATATATATGCGATTCAAATAGCAAACAGAAATGCGTTGAAGGAGCAATTGGCCAAGCAAGGGGTTGATACCCAAATTCATAATCCTTTATCTCTTCCTGAGCTCACCCCTTATCAAGATAAATTTGACATAAAAGACTATCCAGTAGCTAAAGCATTGGCAGCTAAAACATTGTCTTTGCCACTTTTTCCTGAAATGACTAGGGAAGAGCAGGATCATGTGGTTGAGTCGATAGGCAATATCATCGGGTGAATTTTAAGTAAAAGCAAATAGTGCAATGGTTGAAATGGCTAATCAAGTACTGTAATTAAATAGTATTATTTTTTTTAGGAAGGAATGAAAGTGCTAAATTGAATGTGAAATTAAATCCCTTATAAATGAAAAACTTAACCTATTTCACTTTCTTCTTTTTAACTCTCCTTGCTTGTTCCGAAAATGATATGTCCTCAGATTTCGAGACAGATACTTCTATCGTTGGCTTTATGAATTTAAGTGTAGGACATTATTGGGTCTACGAATGGTATGAGATTACACCAAATGGAGAAGAGTCGTATTATGGCATAAGAGATAGTGTCTACATTAAAAGCGACACGCTCATTGAAGGACATAGAATGTTTGTTGAAGCGGGTACTTTTTTGAATCAGAATCAATATTCCTTGATTTTTGACTCAGCAAATTCTGTTTATCATTATCCAAGTAGAGAGCTGAAATTCACATTAGATGAAACAAAAGAAGTAACTACATTTTTTGGTCCAAAAGATGACCCATTAGCTGTAGGCAATTTTGCGCTAACTTCAGATCAAGTTATTGTCGAAGTTCCTGCTGGAACCTTTGAGTGTTTGAGTTTTGGAGGATTAATTGATCCTTTAAAAGAAGATTATGAGCATGGATCTAGGGTGAATACTGTATCTTATGCTGAAATGACAGGGTTAGTAAGAAAAAAATGTCAATTTTATCAATCTCCGAATGATATTGAAATGAGATTAATCAAACACGGGAAGAATTTGTAGAATTTTTGTGAAAACTAAATCCCATTATTGGTATTACACTACTTTTTTCTTAATCCAAGCAGAAATAGTAATAGAAGGGAAATAACTAAAAGCAAAAGTGATGATCATGCTCAACCAAGAGCGATCCATGTTTGGGTATCCAAAAATGTCCATGTGGATGAATTCGACCATGTAGTAAGAAAAACAACCGAATAGAGCAAGGAATGCAATAGTGACCAATACTTTATGGACAAACCACTTGATTTTATTCGATGTACTGTCGAATGGTAGACCCTTGCCAAAAACAGTGCCTTTGATAGCAGAAACCGAAATCAACAAATAGAATCCAACAAAAGCATAGTATATGACATCTCTAACCGTATCGTTTTGTAGCCACTCAAGAAAAATATGGATGACATAGAATAGACCAGCCATAAAGAATAAGAAAACGGATACCATCACTGCTAAACCGCGACTGTCAAATTCATTAGGCATACTATCTGCCTCTTTTCCACTTATTTTAGGTATTTCTGTTGTCATTCCTATTCAAAAATAATGCGGCTCGAATCTAGTGAGATTATGGCATCTATGAATAATAATTCTTTACTTTTTACGATTTAGTAGGCTCGTTTTTTCCGAAATTTTACGTTATTAAAAGTGCAACTGAGAATAATTCATATTGAGTTAGAAAATATCAAATTACTCATCCTCCTTTTTTAAATCCATTCGAAAGGACCAATTTTTGTCTGGGATAGCTCCTTCTATGATTTGTTCGTTGGGTTTGTTGATTTTCCAACTGAATGTGTTGAGATTTCCTGAACTTACTACTCCAAGTGTATCTTTTTTGGTGAAAATGACCTCATCGCTCATTTGTTTGGTAAAGAAAGTTTTATGGCTTTCTCCCATGCGATCATTGAGAGTGTAGAATACCCACTGATCTGAGCCAGTTACGTAGCCTACAAAAATGATTTCTTTTTGTGTTTCCCCATCTTTGTAATTGATTTGATAGCCCAAAGCTGCGCAGTTGCTAAGAAATGGTTTAAGTACACGTTCTACTTTGAACTTGTTTTTTTGATTGCCTTCTTTATAACTGATTTCCCCACTCCAGGTACCGAGAAATGGTTGTAACGGTGTTAGAATGCTGTCACTGCAGTTATAGCCGTCTCCTTGCGTGTACCATTGCTTGTTCTCATCAATCAATGATGTGTAATCTGGTAGACGCGTGCCTTCAGCGATATTTAAAGTGGCCCAGGTTTTCATGCTATCTAATGTGATGCTACTTTCCCACCTGAATGATTCTTGGTGTGTATCAGAGAAAGTATATCTATTGATGTAAGGGGTGCCAATAGGATTACCGCGAAATGGCCGAATGGTTTTCCCATCTTTATATAATTGAATTCTTTTGTGATGATGGATCCCTTGAAGCGAAGAAAAAGACGTTCTATTTTTCCCAGGCCAACTCTGAAACATCACCCATTTTTGAAGATTTTCATCAAAATAGCGAATACTAAATCCAGCTGTTTTGCTATTGTTGACTACAGAGTCCTCATAAGCCAATTCAATCAGTGCTTTTCCATTCAGCGCTGCAAAGACACGATGTTGACTAATGTTGGTAGGTTGGTATTCATCATTTCCAGCCCATCGCTTCCAAGTCACCTCCCAATTACCTAACCAAAAATTAAATGCATTGTGCTGCTCATCTAGTCTTTCACTGTATACTTGACTAAAACCTTTAGGCCCTTGTATTTGAGCCGTGCTTTGGGTTGTAGTGATTAGAATGATGAGGGCTATAGAAAAGCGCAAAAAGATCATTTGTTTGTTGGGTTTGTTTCATTAAAAAAACAAACCCCAATATAGAACCCCTTAGGGAATAAGGTGAACGAAATCCGGTTTCACCGATATTATCTCCGGGTTTACCGATTGAGTATATACTGTGTTGCAGTTCAGGCGTAGAATTGTATCATAATCAATAACTCATAAAACCATGTCACAACGCAAATCACAAAAATCACCATCATCTAATTCAAGATCAGGAATCTTGGGGCTTATTCTAATAGCCTTAGGTACATTATTTCTATTGGATAATCTAGACTTGATCCCTTATGAAATCTCCTATTACTTATTCAACTGGAAGGGGATTATGATTATGATAGGTTTGGTATTTCTTTCTACCAAGGAAAATAAAAGTCCAGGTATCATTTTGATGGCTGTGGGCGGTTTTTTTATCATGTCCGATGTCTTGTCTTATGAATTTGACTGGCACTGGTATGACACACGGAAGCTTTTTTGGCCTGTACTATTAATTGTGATAGGCTTAGTCATTTTGAGTAGAAAGAGTAAAAGTCCGATAGTTTCAGCTCATGTTTTTACCGCAGATTCCAATGATAATGACGTACCCAATGACGCTGACCATATCAATGTCACCGCTGTATTAGGAGGTGGAGATATCGCGGTTTCTTCTGAAAAATTCAGAGGAGGCAAAGTCACTGCTGTCATGGGTGGAGGCACCTATGATCTCAGTAAGTGTGGCTTGGCAGATGGCACACAAGAAATTGACGTACTGGTATTGATGGGTGGAGCCAATTTTATAGTCCCTTCAGACTGGAACGTTCGTCTGGAAGTGACTTCGATCTTTGGAGGCTTCAGCGATAGTAGAAAACTAACAACTGACGTAAAAACGGATGCGACCAAAGAATTACTCATCAAAGGAACCGTATTATTTGGCGGTGGAGAAGTCAAGAATTACGTCTAAGAAATAAACTCAGAATAATCCAATACTCAATCACCCAGTGAGTCGATCGACGCCTGGGTGATTTTTCAAAATCAAACAACTCGTCGTATCTTGTAGATCAGAATCCAAACACAAATGAGACATCATAAAATAGAAGATAGATCCAACCTCATTGGCATAGTCCTAGTGATTATAGGCGGTGCATTTTTGTTGGCCAATTTTAATATTCTGCCTGTCTCGATAGAGAATTTGGCTTTCAATTGGAAAGGCATTGTTTTGATAATAGGACTCATTTCCTTGAGCACTAATAAAAACAAACTTCCAGGCATTCTGATGGTTGGCATAGCCAGTTATTTTATCCTGGCTACTTTCGTTTGGCAAGAGTATCATATCAATATTGGGATGAGTAGAATCTTTTGGCCTGGCTTGATGATAGCTGCAGGGTTTATGCTTTTGAATAAAAGAAAAATTGAATTTAAACGTAAATCATCAGGCCAATCTTTTGATTATCTGAATGACTCAAATATCATGGGCGGCGGCGAAGTGAAGGTCATGTCTGAACAATTCAAAGGGGGGCAAACGAGTGCTGTATTTGGAGGAGCGAGTTATGATATGACAGGATCCAAATTAGCAGAAGGTCACCATGTATTAGAAGTTTTGGCTGTATTTGGTGGTTTTACGTTTATTGTTCCTTCTGACTGGGAAGTACAGCTTGAAGTGACTGCCATATTTGGAGCTTTGGTGGACAAACGAAAATTTGTGAAACCACCCGAGTCAGGAACATCTAAAAAACTTCGAATAAAAGGCTTTGTGTTGTTTGGTGGAGGGGAAATCAAAAATTACTGATCTAACCCATGATCAACCCTATTCTAAAAAATAGAGAGCACTTACTCGTTTACGGGCTGTTTTGGCTCATGCTGATCATCATCCATACCATGCTCTTGCACTGGGGACAACAAGTGATATGGTCAGCTGCTTTAGTCGAAGCCACTATTTATGGCCTCGGTTTTTCATTGGTTGGACTAAGCATTTGGTTTATCGTCCGTTTTACGGGACTCACTGATGGCAACTTATGGAATGCGATCATGAGTCATTTGGCAGCAGGAGCGTTGCTTATTTTTGTATGGCTGGCTACTAGCTATTTTATTACAGGCTATTTATTGGGCTATGCATCTTCTATCCGTCAGGCTTCAATTGTGGATGTTTGGTGGCGAGTGGCGTTAGGTGCGGTTTATTATCTCTTGGTTGCTTTGATTTATTATCTCTTGATTTTCTACCAAAACAATAAGGAAAAACAGATTCGAGAGATTGAGATGGAATCCACCTTGAAGGAAACTGAATTGAGTATGCTCAAAGCTCAGATCAATCCCCATTTTATATTCAATAGTCTGAATTCGATCAGTTCCTTGACACTCACTAGGCCAGAAGATGCGCATGAGATGATTGTGAAATTGTCTTCCTTTTTACGTTACACGATTGGGCATTCTGAGACGGAACTGGTGTCGCTAAGTCAGGAGATTGAAACTATACAGCTGTATCTGGAAATTGAAAAATTGAGGTTTGGAAATAAATTGAAAGTGAATTTTGAAGGAATTGATGCCATTCCTGACTCAGCCAAACTCCCTAATCTGATTTTGCAGCCACTCATTGAAAACGCCATCAAATATGGTGTGTACGAAAGTACATCAGCTAGTACCATTGTCGTCAAAGTTTCATACAGCGATAGACATTTGCAAATAGAAATCACCAACAGCATAGAAGACGATTCGGTGGCTCACAAGGGTAAAGGGATTGGTTTGAAGAATGTGAGAGGAAGATTACAGCTGATTTATGAAAGTGCGGATTTATTGCATACGCATAAAGAAGAAAACGAATACAAAGTACAACTGACCATCCCACAACTAGACTAACTGTAAAACTATGTGTGCTTATAAAGTAATCATCATTGACGACGAACCACCAGCTAGAGAGGTGATCAAACACTTCCTAAAAGAGCAGGAAGATTTCGAACTGGTAGGCGAAGCGGAAAATGGTTTTGACGGTCTCAAGTTAATTCAATCTCACAACCCAGATTTGATTTTTCTGGATATCCAAATGCCCAAATTGACCGGATTCGAATTACTGGAACTGATTGATCAGCCGCCAACAATCATTTTCTCTACGGCTTATGATCAGTATGCGCTGAAGGCTTTTGAATCACATGCCGCTGACTATTTGCTCAAACCTTATAATAGAGCTCGGTTTGAAGAAGGTTTGTCGAAGGCCAAAACTTTGATCCGTAAGACGACAGTACCCATTGCTACCGAAGCACTAGTACAAGATTATCTCCAAGAACCTACTCATCGCTTGGTAGTAAAAGACGGTGCTAAAATAGACATCATTCCGGCTGATGACGTGATTAGAATAGCTGCGCAAGACGACTATTCAGAAATCATCACAGCCAAAGGCAAGCACCTGAAAAAGCAAACCATGAAACACCTGGAGCAGGTGCTGGACCCGAAGAAGTTTGTAAGAGTCCACCGTTCGTCAATTGTCCAAGTTTCTCAAATCGCAAAGATCGATAAGTATGGCAAAGAGACGCACCTCGCCCAACTCAAAAATGGCGATGAAGTGGTCGTGAGTGCTACGGGTTATGCCAAGTTGAAGGAGCTGTTAGGCTGGTAACGGGATTTTTCCATTAAGGGAAATTTTTATTAGCATTGTTCATTGATCATGTCAATAACAATTTTTGATATCATTATAATTTTTGGTGCCCTTCAAGGTGTTTTTGTAGGATTGCTTTTGCCATCCATTGCTGATGGAAACAAAAAAGCCAATCATGTATTGAGCTTTTTATTGTTCATGATGTCGGTGATGCTCTTAGGAAGACTGATGTTTTTCAATTTTCCACGGCTTTGGATGTATCAGATTACCTTGATTCCAGATGTGATTATCTACTTGTTTGGCCCTTTTTTGTGGCTGTATACCTTTCGACTTGTTCATTCGAGCATTGATTTACCGAAGCATTTTTTCTGGCATTTTATTCCAGCGATTGTGTATATGATCAGCGTCGTTTATTATTTTCAGTTTAGTTCTGAGGAATATACTCAAATGGCTAGTCAAGGAGAACTTCAAACTTATTTTCGAATATGTGTTGGAACCGCGATAGCACTAAATATAAGTTATCTTGGCGCATCCATTAGACTACTTTATTTGTATAAGCAAAAACTGAGTAGGCGGTTTTCGAATTACCTTTCCATATTACTTGGTCTCATAGGTATTATTCTGGCGGTATGGTTAACAGTATTTGTGTTTAGACCTTATTTTCCAGATTTACCCGTATATGATTATACCTGGGTGGCTATCTCAATGGTTTCTGTTTTTGTGGGTTACAATGCTATTAGTCGGCCCGAAATTTTCAGGAAACTGAAAATAGGTACTGCCAATAAGGAATTGCTTGCCAGTGACGAAATTGGTGAACTGTCTCAACAGCTAGATGATTTGATGATGAAGCACGCGCTGTATCGAGAACCTGATCTGACTTTAAAAAAAGTCTCGGATAAACTAAAAATCAGTTCAAATAAGCTGTCTTGGCTACTCAACAAAGTTTACCATTCTTCATTTTATGATTTTATCAACGGGTATCGGGTAGAGGATGTATTGAACAGAATTTCTAATCAAGAACATGAGTTCAAAACCCTACTTGGAATAGCGTTTGAAGCGGGATTCAATTCCAAGACTACCTTCAACAAGGCTTTCAAAGAAAAAGTTGGACGAACACCCAGTGCCTACCTCAAACGACAATTTTTGAAGACTTCAGAAGTCAACTAAAATATCAAATGGGTACGTCTGTATCCACCCGAACGCTAATGTTTACTGCTAAGCCTAATTTTCAGATTCATTATAAAAATTGAAAATATGGTAACCATACAAACGCTCAAATTCGCTCATTGCCTGCTATTTTTTTCTTATCTATCTATGTCTGCTTGTTCCAATGATAATCCAGAAGATGTCATTGAATTACAAGCAGTCTCGTCAGTCCAAGCAATGGACAAATCCAATCAAGCAAATGCAGCCGATATTTATGTGAATTTCGAAACGAACGATAGTGATCTGGTTGCTGAGTATAGGGTGTATGTGAGTCCTGCTGGTTCTACGGATGATCGGTCTACGGACGATTGGTTCGATCTTTCTGCTAGCTATTATACCAGCAGCACGGTAGCTGGTTTTTTTCTTAGTGCATCTCAAACGGATGCCAATGGAGATGAAATAGAAGAGTACATCGACTATCAAATAGTGGTTTTATCTGTGACCTCAGAAGAAACAGGTTATGCGAGAAGGCTATCAGAACCATCTGAAAATTTCATTCTTACGCAGCAACCAGAGGTTACCACTTTCGTGGCAAGCCTTGGAGCCAATGACGCTTTGGCAATGGATGACTCAGGCAACTTATATGCATCCAATTTTGGTAATTGGTCTTCTACTGGTGGCTCTGGAAATCAAATACTAAAAATAGCTCAAGATGGTTCGGTGAGTTCTTACGCGATTCAGCTCAATGGCCCTTTAGACTTGATGTATCACTCTTCAGGGAGTTTGTATGTTGTGGACGACAACAATGGTACACGAGGTCATATTCTTAAAATCGAACCAGAAGGGGATAATGATCAGATAGCCTCAATCAATGGCTGGCCCGGTGGCCTTGCTGAAGATGACAATGGGAATGTCTATGTGTCTAACTATTCGAGCGCCACTCTTCATAGAATTACACCTGATAGAATGGTGGAGCTGGTATCCTCAGATGCGAGACTGCGAGGCTGTGTGGGCATTGTTTATGCAGATGATTTTTTATATCTGGCCAATTACAACGATGGCAAAATTCTGAGATCAGATCTCTCTGGCAACGTTACAGAACTGACGCAGCTAGAGGTGGTGCCTAATTTTGGATTAGGCTATATGGATAAACTTGGGGATTACCTTTATACTACTGGTATAGGCTCTAACGTGATTTATAAAATATCCATTACGACTGGAGCATCTGAGATTTTTGCTGGTACTGGTGCCAAATCCACATTGGATGGGGTAGCCGACTATGCTGCCTTCTCCAACCCAAACGGTATAGTGACAGACGAAACGAACAATACCATGTACATACTCGACTATGGCAAACCGTCCATTCGAAAAATTGAATTGAAACAATAGATATTAGTTATAACCTATTATGCTCAAAGAGTCCCAAAGTGGATCACTATTTTTTGACTTAGTGTAGTCAAATAACGAGTGTTACCCCTTCTTACTTTGACCAAATAAGAGTAACCCTATGATAATCACAAAACCACCGATCAACTGCGAAGCAAAAACTTCTTCTCCGAAAGGGAATGCCAATAGGACAGTAAAAAATGGAATCAGATTACCATAAAGTGCGGTAGTAGTAGCTCCTAGTTTGACGACGGCATAGTAAAAAGCTACATAACCCACACCCGTACCCAACACTCCCATAAAACCTACACTGGCCCAAAAGGGCCATTGGGTAGGAAGGAGCGTAGTCATGAGTTCGGGAGTAGAGACTGCCGCAAACATCAGCAAACCTATGATAGCGCTAATGGTAGTCATCAAGATACTATTCACACCAGACAGGGATTTGTCTACGATGATCTGCGATAAAGAGAAAACCAGCGCCATGCAGAGAATATAAAGATCACCAGTCTCTAGATTCATTTTCAGCAATTGAGTAAAATCACCTTTCACTAATAAAATGATGACTCCGAAGATGCTTGTGGCCATGGCGAATAGCTGAACGGAAGTGAATTTTCTGTTCAGAAAAAAGAAGGCTAACAAAGCGGTAATAATAGGACTGGTCGATAGGATCAATGAGCCGCTCACTGCACTGGCGGTTTGCAATCCTTTGTTGAAAAAGTAGATGGTTAGGAATATACCAAAGAAGGAAACCAGACAGATCAATCCAAAACTTCGAAGTGAAATCCGAACTTTCATCAAGCCCTTACCATATTGAAACGCTAATACACCTATCAAAACTACTGCTCCAAATAGAAACCTCCAGAATGCTACCGCCATTGGAGAATAGTGCGCTAATGCAATTTTGGTGACATGAAAATTGACTGCCCAAAACAGCATCGTCAGTATAAGCAGTAAAAGCGTGATTGAACGGTTCATCAAGCGATGATAGTGGAATTTTCTGATTTTGAAAAATAATTTGCGTAACCAAATAGTTACATATATATTTGTAACCGAACGGTTACTTTAATAATGAGAAGAGACATATTTCAAGCCATAGCAGATCCTGTAAGACGGGACATCATCGAGCTACTTGCTGAAGATTCATTGACGATAAATGCTGTAGCTGAAAAATTTGATGTCAGTAGACCAGCGATTTCCAAACATCTGAAAATTCTCAAGGAATGTGGTGTTATAGATTTTCAACAAAAGGGTAGGGAACGGTACTGCATGATTCAGCCGAAGACACTTATTCCGGCCTTTTTGTGGATGGAACAATATCGCGAGCTATGGGAAGAAAAACTTGACTCGTTCGAAAAATATTTAAACAAACTTCAATCAAAAAACTCTAAATCATGACTCAATCAAACGATGCAACTAATCGAACTTTGACACTAGAAAGAATTTTCAACGCACCTATTTCTCTGGTCTGGGAGGCTTGGACCAACCCTGAACATGTCGCCCAATGGTGGGGACCTGAAGGCATGCAAACCAAGGTAAATAAACATGATTTTCGAGTGGGAGGAGCTTGGGAATATGCCATGACCATGCCTGATGGGAAAGTGTTTATTGCAGATGGTGTGTATACAGAAATTGTTGAATTCAGTAAAATATGTTCATCTGCTAATTTTAAGCCTATGACTGAAGGTGTTGAAATACAGTCCTATTTTGAAGCGGATGGAGAAAAAACCAAGTTTACCTTTAAATGCGTGCATGAAACGGAGGAGTATTGTAAGCAGCAAGAAGAAATGGGCTTTTACAATGGCTGGGGCTCAGTATTCATTCGATTAGCAGATTTTTTGGTGAAATAAAATTGGACTTAGGAAGATGGTTGGGCAGGTTCAATCCTTATTTACTTGACTATTACCTGTCAAGCTAGACAGTTTTATTCATCTTCCTGAATTCTTTTTCGAGTTTCTCATATTCATTCTTAGTTTGTTTAATTCGCTTGCGTAGATTGTTATTCACAGTAGAAAGTGCCTCAATCTTTTCATTCGCTTCAGTTAGGGTACTATTGGCTATTTCTTTCTCTTGATGTGTTTGTCCCAAGGCTGAAATGGATTGTTGAACATAGTCATTAAATTCAGAAATGACATGGTCTTTACGTTTAGATGTTTTTACCATAGGTCGGAAAATAAAAAAGGCTTCTAGCAATATAAGTAACAGGGTGCCAGCCAAAAGATAGTACTCTGAAGTAGAAAGCTTTTCTACTTTTTCAGAGGCAATTCTATCATACTCAAAGGTGATGTCATTCATGAGTTTAAGGAAATCTTTCTCATGATCAGAAATGGCCTGTATAGCTTCATCCATCTGAGGAGGAACCTTGTCTGTAAGGATATGGTCATAGTTAAACTGATCTAATTCAGTTACCGCTTCATTGATCGATTGGAAATAGGGCTGTATTTGTGTAAAAAGCCTTTCTAAGAAAACGGATTCGTTCATTTCACTGACATCGAGTCTTTCGTTTCCGAATTTTAATGCTTGGTGTGAATCATTCCAGAGACGAGCAGCATCCGTCAACTCAGACTTGGTTCGATTGAATTCTTCCTTTGATTTACTTAGCGGTAGTTTCAATGCAGCCTTGCTGATTTTTTGACTAAGCATTCGCTGTCTTCCAGAAATATTGATGATCCTGGAGTCAGTTTTACTATCAGAAATGGTGCGTTGGATGAGTATCTGACTAGCCACAATGGCCAGAGTTAGTACTCCTAAAAACATAAGGTACTGAATCGTTAATTTTTTCATATAAACTTAGGTTTGATAATTAGTTGAGCCCATGCCCAATTGTTGATGGCCTTGGAATCAATTGTGTTTTTGATGATGTCCATACTGTCTGATGCGAACATTTGAGAATAGCCCAACTTGAAAGTGCCTATTTTACCCAGAGGAGTGACATAGACCAAATCTAGTTCAGTTCCCAGAGAAGCACTGGCTTCGGTGATACCGTCTGATTCATAAATGGTGCTGGCAGTTAGAAAGTGATGAACATGTCCAAGAATAGCTCCTTTACCAATTTTAAATTTGGTTTTTAAATATAAGTCTTGAAGTCCCGAGTTATTATTTCCATTGCCCACGTAGAAGTAATCCATAAAGCCATAAAAGGCATGATTGGTGCCGAATAAAGGAGCAAAGGTGGTGTTCTTGCTGCTTTCTGAATCTTGTCCGGAAAGGTGATCATATCCAATGGTTAGTGGTGTAGCATTTGTTTGGAGTGTTGTGGATAAAGAGAACATATAAGCGCTCAGGTCACTCAATGCTACTTTTCCGCCTTGGTAGAAAAATTCAGCATTCAATTTCAGTTCACCTACTTTCTTCATTCCCATCATTCCATAAGTTTGTCTGTTGGCGACAGAATCTTCTAATCCATATTGTCTGGCATCATTGACCAAATAAGCCGATACACTACCGCTGTCGTACATTTTATTTAAGTAAGCAAACTGTATGTGTTTGTAGTTGCCTGTGGCATGGTATGGACCATTTCCAGTGAAGGGTGGGTAGTAAGTGCCGGTTAACCTTACTGGTTCACCTCCAGTTGTGGGGTTTTGGTTGTAGGCTACTCCGGCATGTACTTTTAGTCCGAGCGAATCTTCGTACATCAAAAGCGCCGCGTCATGTCTGAGTCCCTGCATAGCCCATTCTAGCCCGCCAAACATTCTTTGATTGTCGTAAGATATTATTTGACGGCCGAATTTGACTGATACTTTATTAGTCATGTAGTAACGTGCCCAGGCTTCGGAGATTCCAAAAGAGCCACCATAGGTTTTGTCTACGATTCCATCGGCACCCCACATTCTTACATCTTGCAAGGCAATATTTACCTCATATTCGTCTGCTTTATAATTAGCATAAAGTCTGGTTCTCTGTTCTGTGAAGAAGGCTGGGTCGAGACTTTCAGTTATAGGTTTTTTAAATCCATTTCTGAATTCAGATCTGGCATTGACTTCCGCACTAAGAGAGAATTGTGCTTGTGCTGAGCTGATGGTTAGGAGAATGGCGATTAAGGCCGGTATTAGTTTTTTCATGACTCTTTGGTTTAGTACTTAAATTATTGCTTGGCTGGGTTAACAATGATTACGTACTATTACGTAATTGCATGGCAAACCTAGATGAGTACACGCAGTCTTGAAATGGTAAATGACAGCGAATCATTCTTTTTTATTCGGCTTTTATTTCTGCGATATTGCAGGTTATTAAAGAGAGTATTATTAAAACTAAGTAGTATTGATAACCAAAATAAGTAGAAACAAGAATTGGGTTAGGTATTTTGAGTAGCTCTAGTTTCCTGTTATTTAATTTGTGAAATCATTTTTGGGTCTACTTGTTAAGTTCAGCTATCTAGAAAGAAATTATGTTCAGAAATTTCTTTTTGAAGCAATTCGATGTCCACGATTCCTAATTTTTTACCTGATGCCCTAAGTAAATTTTCCTTTTTTAAAGCAGAAATCACTCTGATCACTTGTTCATCAGTAGTTCCTGCAAAATCAGCTATTTCTTTTCTGGATAATTGAATATTGAGGTATTTGTCAAGCTGTCCAAATTTGCGATGGATGTAGAGTATGGCATCAATTACCTTTTCTCTTACGGTCATTTGAGCAAATTTTTTGACTTTAGTTTCGCTTCTATTGAGTTCATCCGCATAGAACATCATAAAATCATAAGTCAAATTTGGAGCATGCTGGAGCATATCCTTCATCAATTCATTCGGGAAATTGCAAAGCACTGTATCTTCAAGCGCGACTGCATTAATTTGATAAGATTCTCCAGCTCCAAATCCTCTATGCCCAATGATTTCTCCGTCTTTGGCAAATCTTACGATTTGTTCGCGACCCTGGAATCCAGTTTTGGCAACTTTTACTTTTCCTTTATTTACGAAGTATAAGCCATGCACAGGTGCGCCTTCTAGTATAAATTGCTGACCCTTTTTACATTGGATCGTGTGTTTCTTGCTCAGATACTGTTCAACATCTTTGTCTTGACTGTTTTTCTTGATAATACAGTTTTGATTCGTGCAGGTGATACAAATTGCTCTTTCCATGATTTATAATTACGTATAACTACGTACAAATATACGTAATATACATCAAGGTCAAAGCCGATGACATATTTTTATATGCGAAAATGCAATTTTAAAAAACAATGAAAGGTTTGAAGGGACTACTTTCCGTCTATCTTGATGATGTTTACCGGACAGCTAATGGCAGCTCGTTTATTGGCTTCCAGTTCATGTTCGTGGATATCTACATGATAGATTCCCTTTTTCTCTTTCCCACCTACTAAAGTACATCTACCATCTTTTTTAGAAATTCTCCACCGGTCCGGTGCTATTTCTACACAAGCATTGCATCCAATGCAGCGATCACGATATTGGGTGATCTTATGCATAATTAGGCGGGTACTACTTTGTACAGTTTATCAGATGGGCGAATCATCTCTTCGATTTTAATAGAGAAACTATCACCTTTTTTGACTTTTTCAACTGATTGATCTGCTACACGCATTTCTTCGATGGTCGTCTTTACAATTCCTGTAGTAGGGCCAGTGATCATTATTTCGTCACCTTTTTCAAGTGCATGCGTTTCCATTAGGAATTCTCCTACACCTAACTTATTGAAGTACTTTACACCTTTGCCGAGAAAGATTTTTTTGGTAGTGGCTTTTGAGCCATGGACTTCACTCCATTCACCCATTTTACGACCTAAGTAATAGCCATCCCAGAAGCCACGGTTATAGACCCGTTCTAGTTCCGTTTTCCATTCTGCAAACTTTTCAGAAGTGTACGTTCCATCGATCACGGCATCACCTGCGTCTCTATAGCACTTGGTGGTGGTGTATACGTAGTCAGCCGCCCGGCCTCTTCCTTCTATTTTGAATACGGACACGCCAGCTTCCACTACTTTGTCCATGAAGTCTATGGTGCAAAGGTCAGCTGCACTCATGATGTATTCATTGTCGATTTTGAGCTCGTTTCCTTGCTCGTCTTTGACCGTGTACTCTCTTCTACAATTTTGAACACAAGCTCCTCTATTGGCAGAAGCCATATCGGAGTGTAGGCTCAAGTAGCATTTGCCTGAGACGGCCATACAGAGCGCACCATGTGCGAAGACTTCTATTCGTACGAGCTCGCCAGCAGGGCCAGTGATATTTCTTTTTTTGATTTCACGAGTGATGTCTGCGACTTGCATCAAGCTTAATTCACGCGCCATGACCATCACGTCGGCATACATAGCATAAAACTCTACCGTTTCAATATTGCTAATGTTTGCTTGGGTGGAAATATGGACAGGAAATCCAATCTTCTTGGCATAATTCATTACAGAATGGTCGGCTGCGATAATCGCAGATATACCACTTTCTTTGGCAGCATCTACTATAGATCGCATCAAACTCATATCATGGTCATACATCACTGTATTGAGTGTTATGTATGATTTCATATTGTTTTCGGCGCAGATTTCAGCGATTTTTCTAAGATCCTCTAGCGTGAAGTTGTTGGAGGATCGAGCACGCATGTTGAGTTGCTCTACACCAAAATAGATAGAATTGGCACCGCCTTTAATGGCTGCATGTAAGCTTTCGTATGAGCCTGCAGGCGCCATAATTTCGATATCGTGTTTCTTTGCTTCCATTGTTATTTTATTTGCCTTCGTAGATCGCTCCAGAAGTCGGTGTTTCATTCAGTTCTAATTTACTCAAAAGTGGGAGCTTTGGTTGTATCTGCTCCCAGATCCATACTACTATGCGCTCTGCAGTTGGGTTTTCAAGTCCTTCTATGTTGTTAAGCAATTGATGATCAATTCGCTCTATTACAGGTTTGACTACATCTTTCAATTCTTTGAAGTCCATGACCCATTGCAACTCTGTATCCAAATCACCTTCCAGATATACAGTCAAATGATAGGTATGCCCATGCATGTTTTTGCACTTATGACCTTCCTCTACATTGGGAAGAAAATGTGCTGAATCAAATGCGAACTTCTTGTAAATAACCATCTTACCTGTTGTTTAATCCGCGAAGTTAGGTGATTTTATATCAATGCTGAAAACCAGAGACTAAAATCATAATACTTGTATGGTAATAGTGATTCTATTTATCTCTATTGGGGAAAATATTGCCCGTTGCACAGAGGGAACAGTAAAATATATGGCCTGGAAACGCATGAAATGCTCTTTTCTGTTTGGAATGGAATTGGTAAGTATTGAACCAAATCATAAAATCATGAAACAGTCAATAGCCAATAGATTAGATTTAATCACTCCAAATTATCCAGCAAAGCAACTCAATCATTCCCTCAAACTGACTTCCAAAATCAAACTTTTTAAACGAAAGCTCTTGAGAGGATACGACATCAGTATGTTCCAGAAAAAAGGAAATGGTCTTAAGACCATAATGGAAAAAACTGGTCGTCTCAATGATTTGTCTGGCCTATATGTGATTTCTTCTTCTACGGGAGAGCCATTAATCTTAAGCTCTTCTAAAAAAGTACTTGCTGATATTCAGCAATTGGCTAGAGGGAAAAGAGCTAAAGACAAGATGATATTAGAAAAGGTAGCTATCCATTATGGATTTCATAGTTATAAAATGGGGCGTGAGTTGCTATTGGCTATGAAGGTCAACTGGCTGGAAGTGACAGATAAAACATTCCGATTGATGCTGAGAAGAGCCATGTCAGCTGAAGTGAAGTTTATGTTATAATATAGGATCAGATTGATCATGGTAGGAATTCATTGATTAAATTTAGAACCTAATCAAATCAAACCAAATGAAAAGGTTCGCTATATTATCCTTCATATTTATTTGTATTTCTTTTTCAGCTCATTCGCAAGTACTTATTTCACTCTTATTAGGAGATAAATTGAATTCTGATAAACTAGAATTTGGTTTAATAGGAGGTTTTTCTTCTGCTAATCAATCTGGTTTAGATGGGAGCAGTAGTTTGGGCGCATTTCATCTTGGGTTTTATTTTGATTTTATCTTAAATGACAAATGGGTATTTAACCCGTCGGTAAACGTGATCTCGGCCTCGGGCATGGAGTTTACCAATCAGAATCCTGCTGTAACGGGTATAAATGACTTGGATGATGTTTTGGTTGGTGCAGATGTTGATTTAAAAGTTGAATATTTTCAGGTCCCACTTTTGATGAAATACAATATCACCCCTGGTTTTCATTTGATGTTAGGCCCTCAGCTGGCCTTGAGACACAAGGCGGCAGCCTATTATTACTATGAATCCAATGGAAATGAATTAATATATAAGGAAGATGTCAGGGATAGCTATAAACGATTGGATGCTGGATTTACTAGCGGTGCTGGTTTTAAGTTGAAACCTGGAGGAATGAATATAGGCTTCAGATATTATCAGGGATTAGTAGATGTTAGAAAAGACAACCCTGGAGATGCTCAAAGAAACCGAAGTTGGTATGTCTATTGTACCATTCCTATTGGCAGAGGAAAAGCGGAGGCTAAACATGCTGTGGCTGATTGATCTTTCTGAGTACATCAAGTAATTTTTCCGTTTCTGCTGATTTGGACTTCTTCTTATTAGCGATCAGATACAAATCGCGGTATGGTACTTTTTTCAATTCACAGGTTTGTAAAGTTCCTTCATTTATAAAGTATTGAGCCACATTGTCAAAAGCAATGGAAAGTCCAGATCCTCTGGTCTGTTGGTACAAAGTTTCGAATTCGTTGGGGATCACATAGTTGGGCACTATAGCAGGTCTTTTCTTTTCAAACACGTTCAACCAAAAGATTTTAATAAAACTGGAATTGTGATCGTGTGCATACCAATTGTATTGTGCGAGCCAGTCTTGCGCCATTTGGTGACTTTTTTTGTATAATTTCTTAAGTTCATTAAAGTCGATGTCTGGTGTACCGACTAATACCACATTTTGAGGTGTCAAATGATGACAATAAGTGTCATAGGTGTTCTGCTTTTCTGGAACAATAGCATATAGCAAATTGCCTTCTTCTACCTTCCTAATGAGCTCTTGTTTGGTTCCAAAAGTCAGATGAACGTATTCGCCAAGTCCCAGGATATTTTGACAGAAGGTAGTCTTGTAAAGATGTGGGGAAACGCCGATGGTCAGTATATTTTTAAGATTGGAATCCGGTTTGATGATTTTGTATTCTACGCCTTCCAGTGCTTCTATAGACCCGGAAATCATCGTATTGAGCATTTGCCCTACGTCTGTTTCCTTTACCCCTTTTGATTTCCGATCGAAGAGTTTTTTACCCATTCGAGATTCTAAAGCTGAAATTTGCTGACTCACCGTAGGCTGGCTCACCATGAGTAGTTCTGCTGCCTTACTTAATGATTTGGTTTTATACACAGCTCTAAAAGTCCTGAGCCACTCTAGGTTGATCATGCTATAAATATTTTAATATCACTAATGCGATTTTACGATAAAAATTTATATCCGGTTTTTGTTTAGTCCCGTTTCCTAGCCTACAACTTTTAAAAAACTAAAACAATAATCAAATGTCAGAAGTAAAAATTAACCCGGAAGGGAAAGTAGCACTCGTAAGTGGTGGCAATAGAGGTATTGGTAAAGCCATTGTTGTAGAATTACTCGAAAGAGGAGCGAAGAAAGTATATGCTGGTGCGAGAAATCCTGAGACCCTTGTAGTATTAAAAGAAAAATATGGTGATCGCCTAGTGCCTTTGAAATTGGATGTTACAGATCAATCTACTGTAGCCGAAGCAGCAAAAATCGCCAATGATGTAGAGATTTTGATAAATAATGCAGGCGTATTGAAGTTCGATAGCATTTTGAGCAAGGATGCAACTCAAAATCTAGCCGCACAATTAGCAGTGAATGTTGAAGGAGTCATCGGCTTGACTAATGCCTTTGTGGAGGATTTGAAGAAAAGGGAAGTAGCGGCCATTGCGAATGTTTCGTCTCTAGCTGGACTAGCCAATATGCCGGTAATCGGAACCTATTCTGTGACGAAAGCTGCCGTGCATAGTGTGACGCAAGGGTACAGGGCCGAATTAGCTGAGAGCAACATATTAGTATCTGGTGTTTATCCTGGTGCGATCGATACCGACATGACGAAGGACATGGAAATGGGTAAAGATACTCCTGAAAACGTAGCTAAGGCAGTGGTGAATGGATTGATTGGCGGACAAGAAGATATCTATCCAGATGTGATGTCTGAGCAATTGGGTGCTGGATATGGCACTAGTCCAAAAACAATTGAAAAAGAATTTGCCAAGTACATTGGCTAAGAAACGAGTAGTTTGAGTTGGTTTTGAAACCCTGACGTCCCGATAGTTATCGAGAGTCAGGGTTTTTTCTTTTTGGAAATAATCCTATTCGGTCTCAAATAATTAGCCACTGAAACCTTAGTTGCATTTGTTGTTTAGCAGACCATGGGCTTTTCCAAAGTTTAAAATATTGGAAAAGTTGTTTAAAATTTTACTCAGCTGGCCGTCTGGCTATCGCCACCTCTTCTTTGAACCAGCAGTCTACTACTACAGATTGTCCTACTTCATAGCTATTGAAATGAATCTCTTCCATGGTTGGAAATTGAGCAGCAGCCAATTCCATGTTCTTTTCGTCGTTTGCCATTTTAAATTTGTCATAAGCCGCAATAAAAACTGCTCGGCGAGCTACGATGTCTTTTTCTCCCACACATTCATTGAAACTAGACATATACAGATTACCAATCAGTTTGTAAGCTTCTTTGTTGTTGTTTTTGGCTATAGCTTGTTTGGCATATTTACAGGCTTCTTGCTTTTTTTGGTTCAATGTCATGGTTTTGGCCAGCTCTAAGTAGACATCACTTTCTTCCGAACCATTTTGTGCTTGCAAAAGTGCTATCCCCAAATAGCGTTGTGCATCACCTAGTCGTTTGTCAATGATCGATTTTTTTGCTGCGTACATGGCCAGTTTGTACTCTGGTTCCTGAGCCAAGACTACGGCTATGGCTTGCTGTGCCTTGTCGTTCACTCCACAGTCCATTTTAAATACCATACTCAGATAGCGTTTGGCATCATCTAATTCACTAAGGTCCTGACCGTATATCTCTTCAACTTTGCCACAATCTAGATCAACTGACTGAAGTAACATTTGGTCTATTTTATCCATATAGCCTTTTTCATCACCTTGTTGGTTGATTTGTTTAGAGATCAGATCATAGTTGGACAATACCTGAGCTTCATCAAAAGGTTGCTTGTATTTTTTAGCTCTACGCATCACATCAAAATATGCAAGCATATTAGACTGGGAGACGGAAGTCATGTTGTCATCAAATCGAACTTGGAAAAGAGAAGCTAGACTGTCATATTTAGCAGGCTGACTAATCCAATAGCGATAAATAGAAGAAAGGAATTGATTTTGTACTTGATCATTCTGACCAAAAATCGAAAATCGCATTTGGTATAGATCGAGTGCTTTTTGTTGATAGATTCTATCCATCTCAGTGTCCTCTGTTTCTTTCATCAAATATTCGTAAACTTTTACTCCTTTGACGTAATACTTTTCATCTTCCTCTGGAATGTTTTTAATAATTACTTCCAAGTTGGTTTGTGCCTTTTCCCAATCTTTGAGATAGTAATAATCCTGAAACATCAGCTTGCGATCTTCGAGAGTAGGCTGATGGGTTTGGCCGATGGAGGCATTTACTATGCAAAGCATTACGGACAGCGTTGAAATCAATTTTTTCATTTGAGTTTTAGTTTTTCTTTGTTGAGGCAATTATTGTGCTAAAAGTACAAATGAAGTGTTAAGTAGGTGTTAAGGCATTTTTAAAAATTTGAAGTGTTCGAAAATGATACAGTTTTTGGCTGTTTGTTGTTCAGTCGTGAACCAAACCATATCAAGATTAAACTAGATTTTTAGCCAAATCAAATACTTCTTTTATTGATTTTATGTCTAAGTCATTGTGAGGATTGACTGGCAATATCTTCATTCGTTTTCTATCTCCTTGTATCAAAGCCGAATGTTGGATTTGGTGTCCTTCCACGATGAGCAAATAAGGTTCTTGAGTTTTTTTGTCTGTCCAGATATAACAAAACGGTTTGTTCTGAAGCAAATAGCAGGGCATGCCATATTTCTTGGTTTCTTTAATGTCGGCGTCGAATTTTAGTACCAGTTCTCTCAATGCTAATAGGCAACTTTTAACCAGCTCAGGTTTTTCTAAATAAAAAGAGGATAAATCAGGATGCATATATCAACTTTGAAAATGAAGTTTAAAAGTAGTGCCATGATTGACTTCACTTTGTACTTCAATTTTGGCACCCATCGCTTCAAGATGTCTTTTAGTCATAAACAATCCCAAGCCTTGACCATCTGATGTGTCGTGGAGTCGAGTACCAAGTTTAAACAATTTTTCTTTGTACTTGAGGAGATCCATTCCAAGCCCGTGATCTTCTATAAAGACAGAAGTTCCTGTTGCCTCCTTACAAGAATAGATGTCTATTGTTTTTGATTGATCAGTGATGCCATATTTGAGTGCATTAGTGATCAAGTTATGAAAGACACTGTCCAGATAAGCAGGAAACGCTTTGATAATATGAGAATCCTCAATGTTCACATGCAAAACAACCTCTTTCCTTTTAATGATTTGGTTGGTCAGTTTGAGTACTCGTTGCACAGCTTCAGATAGATTGCATTCGACTTTTGTAAGTAGCTCGTTTTCATTTTCGAAATTGATTAATTCATTGATGTTCGTGATTGAGTTATCCAACTTTTGAGTTGTTACTTTCAGCATATCTAAATAATCCTCGCTACCAGAGTTAACTTCGATCATCTGAGAAAGACCAATCATATTAGCAACGGAAGCCCGCATGTTGTGAGACGTAATGTAGGAGAATTCTTTTAGCCGTTGATTCTGATCTTTTGTCGTATAAAGCAACTTGGCCAATTCTTTTTCTTTATCCGTTCTTATCTTAATATTCACCAGCATATTGGAGAATATTTGAAGCAATGCAATTTCTTTTTCGGTGTAAGTGTGATAATCTTTGACTGAATCAAATCCTACCAGTCCAGCATATTTTCCTTCATGTATCAATGGAACGGTTAGAATACTTTTAATTTCTTGCTCGATCGTAATGTCTTTGGATGGACCGTCAGGCATCACAGAAGTGTCTGGTATATAGACATGTCTACTGTCTGGGTAAGTGAGCTCTGGAATAGAATGAAGAGGCAAGCCTTGAAGCTTGTCAATAAACGGAGTAACCTCGTCTGAGCACCATTCAAAAGTATTGTCTATGGTTTCATCTTTAGGATTATAATCAAAAATGTAGGCTCGATCTGCTGAAACAAAATGTCCCAATTCCTCCAAAGATTTTTGTATGATCGAATCCACCTGATCCAATGGCGCATTGATGTATTGAGAAGAAATTTTCATCAAAAGTTCTTGCAATTGATTCTGAGATTTCAACGCTTCTTCTGCTTCTTTTTGGAATGATACATTTCTAATACTGGTCTGAATCAATACTTCGTCATGCGTATTGATTCTGGATAGTGCTACAGAAGCGTGGAAACTTTCACCAGTGTATTTTTTGTATTCCCACTCAAATGAGTGTGAGCCATTCATCAAAGCCAATTGCATCACTTCTTCAGCTTTTTCAGTAGATAATCTACCATCTGGTTGATATTCTGGCCAGATAGCAGTAGGAGGGGTGTTCCTACAAGCTTCTATACTTTCAGCATTAAATAGTTTCAATACGGCGTCATTTCCAGTTAGAAATTCGCCAGAAGCTTTTAGAATGATAATAGCATCATGGGAATGTTCAAAAAGGGCTTGATATCGCGTTTGGTTATCCAAAATTTCTTTTTCAGCTTTTTTGAGTTCACTGATATCCCTGATGAAGGCAACTATGCAATCTTGATTTTCCCATTGCATAAAGGAGTAAGAAACCAAACCGAGAAAAGTTGATTGATCTTTGCGAATAAACTCTAATTCTAAAGTTTTACTTGTTTTTTCGCGTTTACTGCTTTTTACTGCTTCAATAACTGATTGATGATCATCTAAATGGTGAACAAGTGTCGGATGCAGCTTGATCATTTCATCCTGTGTATAACCAGTCATTTTTTGGATAGCTGGATTTGCATAAAGAAAAGAACCCTCGTAATAACCTGCCACCAGAATGCCTTCACTTACTCCTTCAAAAACATTTTTGAATTTTGTCTCATTTAAAATTCTTTCTTCTTCAGTTTTCTTTGACAGTGTGATGTCTCTCACAGTAGCTTGAAGAAATTGTCTTTCGCCAATATCAACTCTTGTGAGTAAAACAGTAGCTGGAAAACTTTCTCCATTCATTCGCTGATGCGTCCATTCGAAATAATGTGAGCCACCTTTCATGGCCTTTTGGATCATCTTCTTAGCTTTTTCGGATGAAGGTATACCATCAGGCTGGAATTCTGGTGAAACTTGCCATGGCCCCATGGAAGTCCATTCTTCCATGTCCTTAACTTTAAACATTTCCAGTATGCGCTCGTTGCCAGTCGTAAATTTCCAAGAAGGAGGCTCCAAAGTCATGATGGCATCTTTTGAAGTCACGAAAAGCCGTTTGTACATTTCATTGGCCTGAACTCGCTCTTCTTCGTTTTTAGTTTTTTCAGTGATATCTACGATCAATGCCGAAAAACCATAAATGGTATCATTTTTCAACAGTGGGGCGTACATGATGTCATAATACCTGACCTTTTCATCCAACCCAAATGGTCTAGTAACTGTGAATTTTTCTCCTTTGAGTACTCTATCAAAGTGTTTTTTAGCAAGAGATTTGGATGAATCAGAATTGAAAAAATCTAGAATGCAATCACCTTTTTTTGCCTCTAGTCCATACATTTTTTTGAGCAAAATAATGCCACTCCTATTAATTGAAAGGATTTTGTATGAAGTGTCTAATGCCAGGACAATCAACGAATCATAGCCATCAAGTATTTGCTCCTGGAGTGTCATGTTCATAGCTGGTCAAAAGTTAGGTTGTTTAAATATAGGCGATGATGACCTCAGGAACAAGCCTAATTTTGTATCTAACTAAATCTATTACATTTTCTCATCAGCCAGATTAGCAATATTCATCAAGTACTTTTGTTTAGATTACGCTAATTGAGGAACATTGATGATGAATAAGAATCTTTGGTTGTTTATTGTGCCCGCTTTGATCTGGGGCTCTACATGGTTTACTATCAAGTTCCAGCTGGGAAATGTGGATCCATTGGTGTCTGTAGTATACCGTTATTTGCTCGCAGGGATACTCATGATTTCATTTTGTTTACTCACCAAGAGGAATATGAAATTCACTCTTAAGGAGCATGGGTTTATTGCATTACAGGGTTTTCTGTTGTTTGGTGTCAACTATTGGTTGGTTTATGAGGCGGAGGTTTTCTTGGCCAGCGGATTAATCGCAGTAGCTTATTCTACACTCGTGTTTTTGAATTCAGGCTTCGGTGCCATTTTCTTAAATCGTCCAATTGATAAGAGCATTCTAATGGCTGCTTTGTTTGGATTGTCTGGAACCATTCTAATTTTTAGTAATGAGTTTTTAGGTTTGACTTTTTCTCGCGAAACAATTATAGGTACCATTATTACAGTTTTATCTGTTGTGATCGCTTCATTAGGAAATATCACTTCAGCTAGAAATTCAGCCAATCATATTCCAGTGATCCAAGCCAATGCTTATGGCATGCTGTACGGAGGGATATGGATGGGTTTATTGGCTCTGATTTTAAATAGACCATTTAGCTTTGATCCATCGGCATCATATATTATTTCTCTACTTTACCTTACTGTATTTGGGTCAATCATTGCTTTTGGCACCTACTTGACATTGATCAGTAGAGTAGGAGCAGATAAGGCGGCCTATGCCTTGGTTATTATACCTGTGATTGCGATTGTCATCTCTTCTATTTTTGAAAACTATCAAATGACGCTGTATGCGGCAATTGGAATAATTCTGATTTTGATTGGTAATGTATTAGCTATTCGAAAAAAGAAAAATGCTACGAAAGTAGCCTGAGATTGAGCTGCAAAACACTTTTTTTGGCTATATTTAATTAAACACAATAATACGCAGTATTATTCGTCGTGTCATTTAGTTCAACTATTGACCTTTATTGCATATCTATCAGCTATTGGACAGAAGCCCCTGACCTGTCGTGCAAGTATTGCAGCATTCTTACTAGCGCGTAAAAATCTAGAAGAGAAAAATTATTTCCATGAGGAAGTATAAGATTTTTGATGGAATGATCGAGGGCGTTCAAGTCATTGATCAGAATTGGTATTATATATATGCTAATGACGCAGTAGCAAAGCATGCCAAACTTTCCAAAAGTGATTTGGTAGGATTTACAATGATGGAAAAATTTCCAGGCATTGAAAAAACACCTTTATTCAAGCTTCTGGAAAAGTGCATGCAAAACCAACAGGCCGACACTTGGATTAATGAATTTGATTTCCCCGACCAATCTAAAGGATATTTCGAGTTGAGAATACGGCCAGTTGAAGATGGGTTATTAATTCTATCCTTCGATATCACAGCACAGAAGAAGGCGGACGAGATTATTCGGAAGTCAAATGAAGAATTGGAGCAATTGGTGGAAGTGAGGACCAAAGAAATTCTGGATCAGAAAATATTGATCGAAGCTCAAACAGAGTATTTGAAAGACCTAAATAATGCCAAAGATAAGTTTTTCAATATTATAGCTCATGATTTAAGAAGCCCACTCCATTCGTTAAAAGGCCTGTCATCTATAATGATTGATGGAATTGATCACTTAAGTAATGAAGATATTAAAAAATTGAGTTTGGGTCTTCAAACAACAGTGGACAATGCCATCAACTTGACAGATAATTTGATAGAGTGGGCAAGGATACAGATTCAAGAGTTTGAAACCAGAAAAGAGGAAGTTGTATTGGATGATGTATTAAATAGCGTTTGGCATTTGTACAGGTATCAAGCGGAAAAGAAAAATATCAAATTGTGTAATATCAAGAAGAGTAAAGTCAACGCATTTGGAGATAAAAATCAGATTACATTCATTGTCAGGAATTTGCTTAACAATGCCATCAAATTCACCCCTGAGGGTGGAATGGTGGAAATGGAAGTATCCAAAACAAGTAATAATAGAGTCAATATTCTAGTTAAAGACAATGGTGTGGGCATGTCTAAAGAAGAAATTGCAGATTTACTGACCCAAATGGAAAAATCCAGTACCACAGGTACGGCTGGAGAAAAAGGCACAGGTATGGGTCTGAAATTGTGCTTCGAATTTGCCAAATTAAATGGTGGAAAAATTGAGGTAGAAAGTATTCCTAATCAAGCCACGGAATTCAGTTTGGTGCTCAAAGAATTTCAAGCAAAGACCAGAACGAAAAAGGATAAAACAAATATGTTTACTTAATTTCTATACCATCACAAGTGCCTACAAAAGGAACGCCATTTTGCTCAAAAGCATATGTAATTAAACCAACGTAAACTTCATTTTCATAAGTTGGGGCTGTGCCTGGTAATTCACCAGTACCGTTATACAACGTCCAATCGTCGGCACTTTCATCTAGATTTGGGACTTGCCAATACACTGTAATCGATTGATCTTCGTTGCCCACGATCCTAATGTCCGCTCTTCCATCAGGGACTGTATTGGCTCCTATATCGTTTACACTTGAGTTGCCATCGTTTGTGTTTTTTCCTTCAATCGTGAAACTCGCAGAACCGCGATGTCCAACTACGACATGGCTGGAACTGGCTGTAGCCAAATCAAGTACATGAACTTGAACGCCACAAAAATTATATGGATCATTAGCAGAAGTAGGTGCTGTTTGAGAGTCTTCTTGAGTTCCTATTCCAATATTTCTGGCAATGAATTCAAATGGAAAGGAGAGCTTTTTTGCATCTAGTCGACCTTGATCTTCGTGGTAGTGTAAGGTTATGTTGTCAGTATTAGAAGTCAGGTTCGCATAGTAACGGCCGTCTTTTCTTGAGACATCCGGGAGCGCTGACTCATTATTGGTAACATAATCTAATAATGCACCATTTCCAGCAAAATCATCAGATAATTCGTCGAGATCAATCACTTCCTCATCTTTGTCTGATTCAGAATCATTCATTGATTCTGGCTCGTCGCTAACACATGCGATGACAAATAGGAGTGCGCTAAAAATAAGGAGTTGGTTAATTTTTTTCATATCAATGGAACGATGCATTGTGATAAGTAATTGAATATTGCGACGGTTTTCGATGAATCGTCCAGAATTATCGATTGTTAAACTTCCCAATTAGATGTATCAAACCTCCGTTGATTTCTTTTGAAATTTTAAAGAAATAGACTGAACCACAGTAGATCAATCCAATAATTATAGATCGAATAGCCAAATCCAATACCGTATTTTCAAATGATGGTATCGCAAATCCAATAATTAGCACGATGATTCCGATGACTAGAAGAGTTGCATTATTCCAAGTAAATGGAGTAAATCCAAATTTTACTTTAATGAAAATCATTTTGATGATAGCAAAAACAAGCAAAGCTAAAAAAGACGCAAATGCGGCTCCGGTAATACCAAATGCGGGTATCAAAATCAAATTAAGACAGATCATCATGATAGCCAATATGGCTATGGTGGCGACGTTGAATTTGTAATATTTGGACATCGATATGATTGGGCTACTATTGGCGAATGTCATTTCTATCACTTTAGAAAGGCCTATGAAATAAACTACATATTTACCCGAAGCAAACATTTCACCATTCGCCATAAGGCTAAATAAGTTATCAAGATTGCAGACCAGCCCTATAAAAAACAATCCGCCAACTACCATTTGATTGATGGAGGTTTGCTTGTAAATTTTCTCTATGGCCGCTAAATCTTGATTTTCCAGTGAGTCTGAGACCAACGGTGTGGTAATTTGAGCAATGACTCGTCGCGAAAGCTCGATCATCACGGCAAAATAGAAAACTGTCGAATAGATGCCATTGGCACTAAGCCCTAAAGCTGAAGAGATCATAATTTGGTCAATGTTTAGAACAATATTGTTGCTCCCAGCTCCTATCATAACAAACAAGGAGTACATCGCTATTCGTTTGATCAGTGGTTTGTCTATCAAATCAAATTGAAAACTAAATTGAAGTTGACCCAGTTTGAAAATGTATGCAAGTAATAAGATCAACATAGAACCGTACATGACAATGAGGCTATAGACCAGCTGATGAAATGAGATGAACTGTAAAAAGTAAAGCGTGACACCAATGGACAGCATCAGCCTCAAAGCCACTTCCTTGATAATGTTTTGCACAATGATTTTTAGGAATAACCTGCCATAAATTTCAAATAAACTATAAAGAGATAGAATTAAAACTAGAGCGATAACTACCCGAAAGTAGTCTGATAAAAGGGCAGAGTTGGTGCTGAAGTAGTTGGTTATTGGCGCTTCAAAAATATGGAGCAAACCGCAAGCTGTTGCGAAACCCAGCAAGACTACTAGCACGCAAAAAGTAATTAACTGATTAAGCCCATTGGTTTTTTTTCTTAACTCAGGAGCAAACTTGAGTAACGTATTACCAATTCCGAGTTGTGAGAATGAAACAATCAGAAAAGCAGTAGATGGAATCACCCGAAGTAAACCAATTTGTTCGGTTGAGAGAAATAGAGGGAAAAGAATAATCGTATTTACAAAGCCGATACCCGCGCCTAAATAGGTGAAAAACGCTGAGATACTGCTTTGTTTAATAACTACACCCAATCGAATTTTGTGTTTTGGTTCGCCGCAATGATAACTTATAAACCGTAATTTGGTATTTAATTCTAATGCAATTTGTAAGTTTATAATTCAATTCTAAAATACGACTACCGTGACGAACGCTGAAATAAAATCCAAGCTAAAACTCGCCTCCAAACTGATGGAACTTCATGGCGATAACCCATTCAAAATCCGTGGATATCAAACAGCGGCAGATACAATCAATGGGCTCGATGTAGAAATGAATTCCATGCCTCTAGCCGATATCCCCAATATTGAAGGTATAGGAAAGGGAATGGCTTCCAATATTACTCAACTACTCGAGCGTGGTTCGTTCGACAGCATGGATCAGTTGCTGACTGATACGCCAGAGGGCGTAGTCGAGATGTTCAAAATTTCGGGGTTTGGTCCAAAGAAAATTGGGGTACTCTGGAAAGAAGGAGGGGCAGAATCCATGGATGAGCTCTTGCAATTGTGTCAACAAGGAAAAGTAGCCAAGCTCAAAGGGTTCGCTGAGAAGTCACAAGAGACGCTGATGAATGCCGTTCAGTTCGCCATAAGTTGTAGAGGTTTTGAGCGCTATGCCAATGTGGAACCTTTTATGACTTTGATCTTATCGGATTTTGAAAAACACCCATCGATTACTTTATTTTCAGAAACCGGGGATCTACGCCGCCGAATGGAAGTGATTGGTTGTTTAGAGTTTCTTGTAGCATCAGATGATTTTGAAGCAACACGTCAATCAATTAACGGAATTGAATCATTTGAGGAAAAAGAAAAACTATCCGGTCCCATGACCTGGTGTGGTTTGTACCATCCTTGTGTTATTCCCATAAAAATAAGGTTTTGCAGTACAGATCAATTTTACAATACATTGGTAGAAACCACGGCAAATCCAAAACATTTGAATGCTCCACTTGAAGGAGATAAAAGTTTGAAAACAGTGGTTCGTGAAAAAGCCTATGCTTCAGAAGAAGCCGTGTACGAGGCAGCTGGATTATCTCCTATGGTACCAGAATTGAGAGAAGGAGAGTTTGAAATAGAGTTGGCTAAGCAAAACAAACTACCCAAGTTGGTAGAGATGCAGGATTTGAAAGGCATCCTGCACAATCATTCCACTTATAGCGATGGCAAACATACTTTGCGCCAAATGGCAGAACATTGTAGGGATTTGGGATATGCGTATTTGGGGATTTCAGATCACAGTCAGACGGCAGTTTATGCCAATGGACTACAAGATTTTAGAGTCAAAGAACAACAAGAGGAAATCAATAAGTTAAATGAAGAGCTAGCTCCGTTTAAGATTTTTTCTGGAATAGAGTCTGACATATTAGCTGATGGCTCCTTGGACTATCCCGATGATGTACTGGCCAGTTTTGATTTTATCGTGGCTTCGGTACATTCAGGCCTGACCATGGACATTACCAAGGCCACCAACAGACTACTCACTGCGATCAATAATCCTCATACTACAATCTTAGGCCATATGACTGGGAGATTGATTCTCGAAAGAGAAGGCTATCCTGTCGATCATAAGGCGGTCATTGACGCCTGTGCTGAAATGGGTGTGGTGATAGAAATCAACGCCAGCCCTTACCGATTGGATATCGATTGGCGATGGGTTCATTATGCGATAGAAAAGGGAGTGATGCTCAGCATCAATCCTGACGCGCATAAAATGGAAGGCTATAAGGATATGTACTACGGACTGCTAGCTGGGCGCAAAGGAGGATTGACCAAAGAGATGTGCCTGAATGCGATGAGTTTGGATGAGATTTCTAAGTATTTTGAGGGGAGACGGAAATGAATTTAACATTAGTTTGTCATTTCGAACGCTAGAGAGAAATCTTACCCAACTTCAAAATCTTAATGAGATTTCTCCCTCCAGTCGAAATGACAAAAAAATTTTATAAAAAATGAAAACCATTTACCTCGTTCGTCATGCCAAATCCAGCTGGAAGGATTCTAGTTTGAGGGATAGAGATAGACCCTTAAATAAACGCGGCAAACGTGATGCACCTCGGATGGCCGAGTATTTAAAGAAAGAAATAGACTGCCCAGATGTATTTGTAAGTAGTCCTTCTAGAAGAACTCAAGATACTGCCGTTAATTTTTTACATGCCTTTGGGAAGGTCATGAGCGACTTGGTATTGGAGGAAGATTTGTTTCATGGCGATGAACAAGATATTGAAACGGTCATTCATTCTATAGGTAATGATCATGATTCAGGAATGATCTTCATTCATAACCCTGGAATTACGGAATATGTAAATGAATTAACTGATGCCAATATATTCAATATTCCCACTTGTGGTATAGCTGGTATTCAATTGCAGACCGATGATTGGAAAGAAGTAGGGAAATGTGAAGCCGAAATGCTTTTTTATTTTTATCCGAAAGGTCTAGATTTACGAACCCAATAGAGTCTATGGCTCTTCCATTCCCAAAGCTAAGTGTGATTCTGCTTGATTCGAATTCTTGATGAGAATTTGAATAGCAGCTATCGCAACAAATTTGTTTAAAACACTAAATAAGAATTTATGGTTTACAAACCAGCAGCCAATCGATACGACACGATGAAATACCGCCGATGTGGTAAATCGGGACTTTTATTACCCGCTATTTCATTAGGCCTGTGGCACAACTTTGGTCATGTCGATGAATATGAAAACGGATGTAAAATGGTGCAATATGCTTTTGACCAAGGCATTACCCATTTCGATTTGGCCAACAATTATGGACCACCTCCAGGATCTGCGGAAGAAAACTTTGGCAAAATGCTGAAGCAGAATTTGATGCCGTTCAGAGATGAAATGATCATTTCTACCAAAGCTGGCTACCACATGTGGGAAGGGCCTTATGGAGAATGGGGGAGTAGAAAATATATCCTCTCTAGTCTGGATCAATCGCTGAAAAGAATGGGATTGGATTACGTGGATATTTTCTACCATCACAGACCAGATCCGAATACGCCTATCGAAGAATCTGCATTGGCTTTGGATCATGCTGTGAAACAAGGAAAAGCTTTGTATGTGGGAGTGTCGAATTACCAACCAGAGCAGACAGAAGAGATCACCAAGATTTTCAAAGAACTCCGAACGCCGTTTATCATTCATCAGCCACGCTACTCCATGTTTGATCGATGGGTTGAAGATGGGTTGTTAGACACTTTGGAATCCAATGGGATAGGAAGTATTGTATTCTCTCCATTGGCGCAAGGCCTATTGACTGATAAGTATCTGAAAGGCATTCCAGAAGGATCAAGAGCAGCGAAAGATTGGGGCTTCCTGAAAAGCGATCATGTCACTGAAGAAAAGATTAACAAAGTCTTAGCCTTGGAGAAAATTGCAAAGTCCAGAGGACAGGAAATATCTCAATTGGCCATTGCATGGTTGCTGAGAAATGATGTCGTAACTTCAGTGCTGATAGGGGCGAGTAGCGTGGAGCAACTGAAGCAGAATTTGAAGAGTATAGACAATATTGAGTTCTCCGAACAGGAGCTTGATGATATTGAAACTATATTGAAAGGTTAATAAAAAAGGCCTGTTTCAACACAATTGAAACAGGCCTTTTTTTGTATTAAATTTATTCTATTACTCTACAATTTGCGCATCGTCATCTGACTTTGAATCCGTTTTCTTAGATTTTTTTGGTGCTGCTGCTTTTGCTTTCTTAGACTCAATAATCGCCTGAACTTCTTCCGGAGATTTGCCTTTCAAGTACTCTGGTAATTCCATTCCTGCCATGTTGAACATTTCTTGCAGCGGCGGTACCGACTTATATAATCCGGAAATAAAATTAGCTGTTGAGCCTTTTTCTCCGTCCTTATTTCCACCATCCCAGACTGTGATTTTATCAATCTTGATGTTCTTAATTGCTTCTGCTTGAGTCTTGACCAATTCTGGTAATTTATCAGCTACTAAAAGAAGTACGGCATCTTTGGAGTTGTCTCCAGCGGCGCTTACGATTTGTTTTAATCCTTCAGCTTGTTTGGTTAATATTTCTAGTAAACCTTGCGCTTCCGCTTGTTTTTTAAATAGAATCGCATCCGCTTCTCCTTTAGCTTTTCTCCTTATCATTTCGGCTTCGGCCTCAGCGGCGATCTCTACTCTTTCTTTATCTATTTGAGCAGGAATCACAATGTCGGCATTTTGTGCAGCTTTGTCCCTTGTTGCCCTAGCTTTTTCTGCAGACTGCTCTGCGGCATAAGCTTCCTCTAACGCTTTCGCATGTTGTACTTTTTCTGCTGCAGTAGATATTTTCAAAGCTTCTGCTTCTTTTTCGACTCTTAAAGCATCTGATTGTGCGACTTTGATTTTGGCTGTGTTTTCTCCTTCCACGGCTCTTGCATTGGCATCAGAGACTTGAACTCTTTGATCTTGATGAGCATTGGCTTCACCAATAGCTCCATCCCTGTCCTTTTCAGCTACAGATTTTTTGGCATCATTGATGGCCTTGGCTGCAGCTTCTTTTCCTAGTGCTTCAATGTACCCAGACTCATCTTTGATATCTGTCACATTTACGTTGATCAGTTTAAGACCAATTTTCTTTAATTCTTGTCCCACGTTTGAAGCTACGTTTTCAAGAAATTTATCTCTGTTGCTGTTGATCTCTTCAATGTCCATGGTGGCCACTACCAATCTCAACTGACCAAAGATGATGTCCTTGGCTAGATCGTGGATATTTTCTTGAGAAAGACCCAAAAGACGCTCAGCTGCATTGTTCATCACGCCTAATTCGGTTGAAATACCTACCGTAAATCTGGATGGTACATCTACTCGGATGTTTTGCCTACTCAAAGCATTAGTCAGCATTACTTCTATGGAAATGGGGGTAAGATCTAGGAATTCATAATCCTGAAAAACCGGCCAAACAAAGGCGGCCCCACCATGGATACATTTGGCTGATCCGTCGCCCACCTTTCCATAAACGACTAGAATTCTGTCCGATGGACAACGCTTGTACCTCCTGAAAAAGGTAACAAGTACAACAAAAACGAATAGCGCCGAAAGGGCTAATACGGGTAATGCGAATATGCTCATTATGATTGGCTTTTTGTAACGATTAAAATATTGTTGGTAGCGATGTCCCTTACTGTAATGACAGCCCCGGGACGCAGGGTTTCTTCATCATCTGTGATGGCTTCCAGTGTACGCAAAGTGCCTTGCACTTGAATTTGAACCTGACCGATGTTATCACGTTTGGCTCTGATTTCCATGTAGACTTCACCGACTGCTCCAATGGCATTTTTCATTTTGATTGTGCCACTGGCATTGGCTTTGCCCAGCAAGTATAGAATTCCACCCATAACAACCATCATCACCAATCCAGATATCATCGAAATAAAAATGGACCAGTTGTTCGAAAGTCCTGAGTCTAAACACGCAATGCCAGTCCAGGAAAATATGGTAAAAAAGGCAACCAGGTTTTTTAGAGTAAAAAATTGAAAACCGATGCCATCATCGGTTTCCACATCCATGTCTGCACTTCCATCATCAGGAATGTCCCCGAAGAAAAAAGTCATGATGAGTTGAAGCAAGAAGAATATGGTGAAAGGAATGGCAATGCCCCAATAAATTCTCAATAAAGTATCTAGAGATTCCCACCATTCGGTAAAATTGTATGACATGAGGTAAGTGTAAAATGCGTTTGAAAATAGAGGTTTTATTTGAGAGAAAAAAATTAATTATAAGATGTTAACATTCTTTTATTCTCAGGTACATTTTTAATTCTCTGGTTATTAAAGTATCATTATAGACTCACACCAGGCACCATTCAATGAAACATATTATTGTTATTATCTCATTCTTGATTCTAGCCCTTAGTAATCTCGGAATTTGTCAAAAGTCAAAAATCCCATATGGTAACAATCCAGCAGTGGGAAAATACTCAGCAGTGAATGGAATTAAAGTCTATTATGAAATTTATGGAGAAGGAGAACCCTTGCTTCTCATTCATGGTAATGGTGGTTCAATCAAATCCAGTACGCCCAAAATAGAATACTACAAGGACAAGTATCAGGTGATCGCGATGGATAGCCGAGCACATGGCAAAACCAAAGACATTGGAGACAGCCTGACTTATGTAAACATGACAAGTGATGTTAATGCTGTATTAGATCAACTGAATATTGACTCATGTTATATCATGGGGCAAAGTGATGGAGGAATCATCGGCATAAAATTGGCTATTGATTATCCTGATAAAGTAAAAAGGTTGGCTGTTTTCGGAGCCAACCTGCGACCAGATTCCACTGCGGTAGATGCTGATAATGCAGAATTTGTAAAAAAGATGATAGCCAATGAAACGGACGATTATAAATTGAGGCTTTTTGGGTTGCTTATTTACCAACCACAAATACCAATCAAAGACTTGGCTAAAGTCGCGGCACCAGTTTTGGTGATGACGGGAGATCGGGATGTCATCAAATTGGAACACTCCTTAGAAATATTTTATAACATTAAGCAATCCAATCTTTTTGTGATGCCAGGAGCTACTCATTTCGGGTCGTACGAAAAACCGGAGTTGTTTTTCAAGGTGCTGGATGAATTTTTCACCAAGCCTGTATCGACTACTACGACTTATGACATTATCAAAAACATGAAGTAATAAGCGATGAAAATCAAGAAAGTAATGATAGCAGGAGGAGGCACTTTAGGCTCTCAAGTAGCTTGGCAAACAGCCTTCAAAGGAATGGAAGTCGTGGTTTACGATGCATTTCCAGAGGGATTAGAGGCGAGTAAGTTGTTTCATGCTCAATACGCTTCACTTTTCCAGAAATCATTAGGTGCCTCAGCGGAGCAAATAGTAGCAACTAAAAACCGGTTGAGCTATACCACTGATTTGAAGATGGCAGTTGAATCCGCTGATTTGATCAGCGAGTCAGTGCCAGAAAACCCAGCCATCAAATCTAAATTTTATGAAGAGTTGTCGGCAATGGTGTCGGCTGATACTATTATTACTTCCAATTCTTCTACGCTTTTACCCAGTGATTTTGTTGATTCCATCAATAAGCCAGAAAGGTTCTTGGCGCTCCATTTTGCCAATATGATTTGGACTTTCAACGTGGCGGAAGTGATGACTCATGCAACTACAGACCCAAGGGTGAAAGAAGATGTGATTGACTTTGCCAAAGCAATTGGAATGGTACCCATTGTACTCAACAAAGAGCAGAACGGCTATGTGCTCAATTCTATTTTGGGACCCATGCTTTCTTCTGCATTGGATCTGGTGGAGAAAGGCGTAGTGGATTTTAAAGAAGTAGATCGCACCTGGATGATCTCTGGCAATCCTAGAGGGCCATTTATGATTATGGATGTGATTGGGCTGGAAACGATTTACAATGTCGAACGACACTGGGGAGAAACGAACAACGACTCACAAAAATTAGCCAATGCTGAATATCTAAAAATCAACTATTTAGATAAAGGGAAACTGGGCATTAAGACCCAAAGTGGCTTTTATGATTATCCGAATCCAGCTTTTAAAAACCCCGATTTTTTGAAGTAATACCTGTCATTCAAACTAGGTCAAACTTTAGAAAATAGAATTAAAGCTTAGATTGAATATTAGAGAAAATAAATTCTCCGTATTGGCAATTATTCATTTTAGTTTTTTGCGGTGAAAATCAGAAAAGGAACAAAAGGCTGTTTGAGTCCTTGAGTTTTTGAAGAAAATTATGAGAATCGAAAAGGACGAGTTTCTTTTGTTTCCTGATTTTGTACTGTAAAAAGCGTTAAGAAATGAATACCTGCCTAGATTTTTGCAAACTTTTCATCAATGGAAAAGTTTGGCCCGCTGGCGAGGCGAAGGTGTAGGTGAGCGCAGAATGATGTTAAACCTGAAAATTCTATACAACATTGAAATGGAAATGTCATTTCAAACCTGACGATAGGAGGGTGAAGGGAGAAATTTTATCATCAATCAGACCTTACTCCTCAATCCTCATGTCATCAGACAACTCATTGTCTGGCTTCACCACATTCACGAAGTCATTAGCTAAAAGTAAGTCTTCGCATTTCTTGATTGCGCTGGCAATGCCCTTGGCCGGTTGATTGGCTTTGATGCCTTGAATCACTAGTCCCAAAACTTCATTCCAATCTTCTTGTTGGATTTTGGCATTGATGCCAGAGTCGCCCAAGACCTGCACTTGATGCTCCAATTCACTGATGTATATAAGAATACCAATTCGATCTGAAGTATTAAAAATTTCCTCTTGCAAAAAGATGTCTCTGGCTTTAGTCAATACCCGATGAGATACCACAGCATCTGGTGTGAATGATACTCTGAGGGAGTGGAGAAAGTAGGGGATAGCAAAACCTAAAGCAGTCGTGCCTATTCCGATCAGGCAAGTGAACATAATACCTATCGAAGCGGGTAACAGCCACAAATAAGATAGCGTGGCGATGAGTGCCAAAAATAGTACACCAAAAATACCAGCCAACTTCCAGCAAGCCATCAAGTAGCTGTCGCTCTCTCGGGCGAAATAGACTACCATTTCACCAGCCGTTTTTTGCTCCAGCTCTTGTACCGCCTCTTTGACTAGTTTTTTGTCTGCTTCCGAAAATTCGAATTTCTTTCTCATACTTAGCAACGCTTACTTTCTACTTTCAATTTGTAACTTTTTACTTCCAGCTCAGACTACCAACCGCCTGATGCGCCACCTCCACCGAAGCCCCCGCCCCCGCCAGAGAAACCACCAAAGCCTCCTCCAGAAGAAAAGCCTCCACCAGAGCCGCCGTAATATCCTCCACCGTAATATCCACCGCCGCCTCTTCCTGAAGAGTTGCCAAAAAGTACGACCAAAGAGAAGATGAGTGAAATAATGCCCATCAAGATGTTAGCGAATAGAAAGCCTAACAAAATGGCGATGACTACAGCCACAACAATTTTCATGGGAGAATTCTTTATCATGGATTTGATCACGCTCAGCGCAATCAACCCAAATACAATTAAGAAAATTGAAAATTTCTTACCTGACTTCTGTGTACTTTGCTTGTTTGACGTTACCACAGGTAAATCTTCCCCATTGATTAAGTCCATAATGGCATCTAGTCCTTTATTGATACCAGTGGAAAACTGTCCATGTCTAAATTCAGGGGTGATAATATTTTCGATGATACGCTTCGCATAAATATCCGGAATGGCACCCTCCAGCCCATAGCCTACATCGATTCTGAGTTTACGATCATTCATGGCTACGATCATGAGTACACCATCATCCACTCCACCACGACCGATTTTCCATTTTTCAGCCACCCGGATGCTGAATTGTTCGATTTCCTCTGGTTTGGTAGAAGACAGAATCAACACAGCAATTTGACTGCCTTTGGTCTGCTCAAATCTTGCTAATTTATCTTCCAGGTAGTCAAGATCGTTGCTTGATATAGACTGAGTAAGGTCCGTTACCCTTTGTTTTAGTTCGGGGATAGCCACATAGTCCTGAGCAATTGTAATATTGCTTAGAAAAATGAAACTTATAAGGACAAAAAGAGTTGGAGTATTCTTAATTTTCATTCCAGCTAAAGTAGTAAATTTGATTTTTAACCAAGTAAGAACATGAGTAAAAAGACATTAATAATATTAGGCGTCGTAGCAGTTGCTTTGATTTGGGCTTATAGTTCCTTCACAGGAAAATATAATAACATGGTAGCCATGGACGAAGGTGTAACTGCACAATGGGCCAACGTAGAAACACAATATCAAAGACGAGCGGATTTGATTCCCAATTTGGTAAGTACAGTAAAAGGGTACGCCGCTCATGAGAAAGAAACTTTGGAGGCGGTGGTACAGGCCAGAGCCAAAGCGACAAGTACCACGATTGATGCTGGCAACTTGAATGCCGCGTCCATGCAGCAGTTTCAAGAAGCGCAGAGTGGATTGTCTTCTGCGTTGTCTAGACTTTTAGTCACCGTAGAGAAATACCCTGATCTAAAGGCCAATCAGAATTTCTTAGAACTACAGGCACAATTGGAAGGAACAGAGAATAGAATTGCCGTAGAGCGAAGAAGATTCAACGAGTCGGTGCAAGGGTATAATACTTACATTAGAAAGTTTCCGAATACTATATTCGCTGGCTGGTTTGGGTTCGAAAAGAAAACAGCGTTTGCTGCGCAAGAAGGAAGTGAAAATGCTCCGAAGGTGGAGTTTTAGGAATCGTGAAGTTTTTTGAGAATTATTCGTCATTGCGAACAGCGTGAAGCAATCTTATGCTTGAATACGTTTAATAGGCTTAATTTCACTTCGTATCCTCGTGATGACGGATTTAATTAATTCTCAAATAATATTATTGTAATTTTTTTATCCATGGCAACATTTTCAGACATTATCAACTCCGACCAGCCTGTACTGGTCGACTTCTACGCCGACTGGTGTGGACCTTGTCAGCAGATGGCACCAGTGCTTTCTGAACTCAAGGGAGAAGTCAAAGGCAAAGCACAAGTGATCAAAGTAGATGTGGATAAAAATCAGAAGGCTTCTCAAGTCTATCAGATTCGATCGATTCCTACGATGATTTTATTTAAGAAAGGCCAGATCCTGTGGAGACACTCCGGTACATCTACCAAGCAGCAACTCAAATCTGTCATAGAGGCCAATCTATGAGACGTCTTTTGTTTGCCATATTACTCATTCCATCTTTTTGCTATGCCCAAGACGATATGAAAAAGAAAGCCTTTTATACTTTGATCAATTCTCTGATCAGTCATTCTGTAACAGAAGTAAAAGCGGATGAATTAGAGCCATCTGATGTGGTGTGGCTGGATGCCCGCGAACAAGACGAATATGATGTGAGTAGAATAGAAGGAGCTCAGTTTGTCGGTTATGATGATTTCAAAATCAAAGCTGTCAAAGACATTGAAAAAGAGGCTGAGATAATAGTCTACTGTTCTATTGGCTATAGAAGTGAGAAAGTAGCTGAAAAGCTAGAGAAGGCCGGTTATACCAATGTGAAGAATCTATATGGCGGCATTTTCGATTGGCATAATTCGGGCAAGTCGGTCGTAGATAGTTTGGGTAATCCTACCAATAAAATACATGGCTACGGCCGTACCTGGGGGGTGTGGTTGAACGACGCCGAGACGGTTTATTAATGTACAAAGTTATTTGGCGATATAAGGTAAAGGCAGAATTCATCAAGGATTTTTTAAAAATCTATGATGCAAATGGGGAATGGGTGCAGTTATTTTCCAAGTCATCTGATTTTATCAAAACGGCGTTGTTTAATGATGTCAATGCAGATCAATATTTTCTAACCATAGATTATTGGAAATCGAAGGAAGCCTATCAGAATTTTTACAAACAGCACCACAAAGAAATCAAACAGATTGATGTAATGGGAGATCAAATGACTTTGCTTGAAGAGAAACTAGACGAGTTTATGTCCAAATAGACTGATTGCTCTCTCAATTCTGTCATTCCAATAATTTGAATAGATTTGTTCAATTAGATTTGGCCTCGTAGTTCAATGGATAGAATAGAAGTTTCCTAAACTTTAGATGCAAGTTCGATTCTTGCCGAGGCCACTATTTATAAGGACATAAACGATTTATCCAGCCGGGAGGCCGATGCCTTTCAATCCCTGGAGGGGCTACTTTCAATCTAACCACTGACTTACTTCCATTTTTCCTTTTTAATTTGCCATCCCAAAGCGTCAAACACCCGCTACTTTTAAATCAATTTTATCAAATGTCAAAATTACATTCAATCAAGGGAAATATTCAAAACTATGCTTGGGGTGGGCAAAAATACATTCCCAATTTGCTTGGCATTCCATCTGAGGACAAGCCTTATGCTGAATATTGGCTCGGCGCTCACGTCAATGCACCTGCAGTTTTGACGAGCACCAATACTGACTTGAATGAATTTATTGACGACAATCCTAAGGAGAAGTTAGGTGCTGCTATAGCATCGAAATTCGGCAGACTACCGTTTTTGTTTAAAGTGTTGGATGTGAATGATATGCTTTCTATTCAGGTACACCCTACTAAAACAGAAGCGGAGAAAGGGTTTGCCAGAGAGAATAAATTAGGTATTCCGATCACCGCCCCGAATCGAAACTATAAAGACGATAATCATAAGCCAGAAATTATGGTGGCTTTGAGTGAGTTTTGGTTGTTGCACGGTTTTTTAGCAGAAGCTAAACTCAAGGAGATACTAACAAACACTGTAGAGCTTCAAGGCCTTATTTCAATTTTTGAAAAAAGCGGGTACCAAGGATTGTACCAAGCCGTGATGGAAGAGTCGGATGAGCAAACTGAAAAAGTACTCAGACCCCTTGTTGAAAGAGTATTACCTCTTTATGAAGCGGGGAAGCTGGATAAAACTTCTGCAGATTATTGGGCAGCAAAAGCTTATAAAACCTTCTGTCAGAATGGTAAATTGGACAAGGGTATTTACTCGATCTATTTTTTCAATATCGTGAAAGTGAACTCTGGAGAAGCAGTTTTCCAAGATGCGGGCATACCGCATGCCTATATGGAAGGGCAAAATATGGAACTCATGGCGAATTCGGACAACGTCCTAAGAGGAGGTCTCACGCCTAAACATGTTGACGTACCTGAGTTGCTCAAACATGTAGCCTTTGAGGAAACGCACCCAAATATCATGAAAGGTGAATTGCAAGCTGATGGGTTAGAGCGGATTTATAAGAGTCAGGCACCTGATTTTGAGCTGAGTAAAATTGATTTGAGAACTGGAGACGTATATAGCCATTTGTCCACTACCTCCGAAATTATAATCGTACTCGATGGTGAGGTAACGATGATAGAGTCAAATAAGAAACTGCGTAGAGCAAGGGGTGAGTCGGTCTTTATTGCCTCAGATGCTGAATACAAAATTAAGGCAGCGAGTACTGCTATTCTATATAAAGCGACAGCTCCATAAAAATAGAAAGGGTTTAAATGAAAGAAAGCCGGCATATACCGGCTTTCTTTTTAATTATTGATCTGATTTGATTACGCGAAAGGTTTGACGTAATTGATCAGTTTTGATTTGGAGTACATAGAATCCACCTTCTAAGTTTGCTCCAAGTCTCAATTGACGTACACTCGAAGAAATCATTTGCTGAAACTTAATAGCACCAGTAAGGTCAAATAGACTGACTTGCACTTCTTCGGCCTTAAAACCAGTTAAATCCAGTTGAATGAAATCTTTGAATGGGTTAGGATAAATCTTAACACTGCCGTATACAACTTCTTGTTCGGCAGGTCCTGCAGCTCCACCAGTGATTTGAACAGTGTAATCTTCTACTTCACTAAAGTATCCATCTCCGCAAGGGTTTATAGGGCCTCCATAAAGTGCTCTTACTCTAAGTCTGGTAGAACCATTAGTTGCAGATGTTGGTACGTTGAAATTGGCAGTATAACTTCCGCCTGAACCAGAGCCAGAAAGTACTTCTTCATTGGCATCTTCAAAATCACCATCCTGATTCCAATCTATCCAGGCCTTAGCGCCAGTACTGCTCCAGGTGGTGTGTGGTGTAACTGTGATGGAAGTTGATTGACCACCTGACAAAGTCGTGCTTTGTGAAGTAAAATCTGAATATCCACTTGATACATAATTAGTACTGTTATCAATAGAACCTAATTGCACTCTTTTGATGTATTGACCACTCGGAGCACCATTGTTTACTGTACAATAGTCTGCTGGGGGATTGGTCGTGCCCTCGCTGATGTTGGCTGTATAATCCTCTACTTCACCATCTCCTTGGTCACCACAAGAGGAAGGCGCAGAGTTGTATTTCATAGACACTCTCATGCCTGTGTTTCCTAATACGGCCGAAGGAGGAGGGGTGATAGATCCATTCACCGTTGAGCTTGAGGCAGATCCTGCATCAAAGGCTAGTTCGCCTGCATCCTCATAATCTCCATCCTGATTGTAATCAATCCAGACTCTGAAATATTCGTTATAGGCTGAGCCAGAAAAACCAGGTGTTAAGGAAATAGAATGGCTTTGTCCTTTAGTCATTGAAATGGTACGACTAGTGAAATCCGAATAGGTCTGCGCACCTGAAGAATTTGAAAAGTTGTCTACCGAGACATTTGCGATCCACTCGTAGGAAACCCGATTACCTGCAGATTCGCAATATTCGGAAGTGCTTACTTCATTTACAGTAATATAATTTGATTGAGTAATTACATCACTGCCACTTGAATTAGAGACTTCGAGAGTTACTTCGTAGACTCCTGCTGTTAGGTAGGTCACTTCAGGGGTTTGATCTGTGCTAGTTGCAGGAGTGCCTCCTTCAAACGTCCAATTCCAGCTCGTAGGCGTGTGAGTAGATTCATCTGAAAACACGATAGACTCACCTTCATTTATCGTTGTGGCAGATGTGGAAAATGCAGCTTCTGGTGCTTGGCCAGTCGTAGGAGCGGTTTGTCCAGCTGTGATTGTTCCACTAGGATCCTCATTGTAGGCATAATCATGAATGGTAAACGAATTGCCATTGGCGGAAACTGTGACTCTGAACCAGCCATGAATGTTCAAACCTTGATTGTTAGTCACTTGGAAACCAATGTACCCAGAAGCTCCATCCCATACAGTATATTCACTTGAGCGTAAATCATGTTCATCTGGATAAGCACCTCCAGCTACCCAGTTGGATGATGCATTGATCGGATCTCCGAAATTCAGCTTTGAAAGGTTTCTGGTAGTTCCTTCGCACATCATGGGTTTGGTGTAGGTTTCCAATCGAAGCTTTCCATTGTCATACCATACACCATAATCACTTCCGGTAATTATTGTAAAGTGAGTCCAGGTAGATGAAGCATTGGCTGATACATCAGTCATGTCTTCATACACGATTTGATATGGGTCAATAAATTCGATTCCCATGGTGAGGGTAGGGCTAAATAAGCTCCCAGCTCCACCTGTAATTGCTGGGTTCAAAAAAGTGATGGAAAGATCACTTAAACTGTTGGCAGCACTATGATTATTTGCTGTTCCTGATAATGTAAAAGTGGCCGAAGTACTATTATTAACCGTAATTGAAATGTTCAATCCGGAAGGCAGGTTAGTCGTCGTGTAATGTACGCCTTCAGTCAAATTGCCCGTGGTAGCAAAGGAAGCTCCGTTTTCTGCTGTGATATTAGCTTGGGCACTCACGGTTCCGTCATTGTTTGGATCTTCTTGAAATGAAGTAGATGATAAAAGCAAATGAGCCCCTATGCCATCAACACCTGTGGCTACTAGATTGGAAGGTTGCCAAAGCGGCTGGCGAGAGGTATGACCCAGTGCTGCTTCCATTCGTGCTACCTGACCTTGTGTAAACATTCTATAACATTCAGAATAATCCATAAAGTTTTCGCCATTGGCTGGGCCTGCGCCACTGCAGGTTTCCACAGAATAGTTGCAAGTTCCTGAGTTTGATGTCGTTGGAGGAGTATCACTTACATTGTCTCCAGGAGAGGCACAGCCATTGTCGAATGTATGCGCCAAGTTTAAAAAGTGACCAAACTCATGAGTGAGTACTCTTCTGAAATTTTCGCTTGTATTTGAACCTAAATATCTGCCGTTGTAAACGACTCTGGCTAAGTTGTTATCAGTCATCCATTGGTCTGGGTACCAAGCCACTCCTGAGTTGTAGGTCGTACCATCGTCATAAAGATCCAACATGATATAGATATTCATGTATTTGTCGTTGTCCCAAGCATATTGCTGAATCTGGCTGTCGTATCCGCCTCCATTTCCGAAGCCTGACTTTACTGGGTTGAAGGTGACGCCTGTAGTGGCGTTGCCATTAGGATCTATTTTGGCTAGAGCAAAATCAATGTCTAATGTTGCTTTTCTTCCACTAAAAAGTGCAGATACATCAACATAGTCGTTGTTTAAACCATTAAAATCTTCGTTGGTCTTTTGTAATGCATCTTCGATTATGGCTTGAGTCACTGAGGAACCAGAAAAATCAGTTCCAAATACATGAAATACTACTGGTATAGTATAGTTAGCATTAGCTGCTTTTTGTGAAGAGCGTTGTGCGCTAAAAGCCTGAGTAAAATTATTAAATGCCTCCGCATTTTTTTTAGCTTCTGGCCTTGCCTTATAAAGCTCTTCCATGACCTTGGAAGTGCCACAATTTATGCCCGTTGTTTGGGCGATCAACCCCTTTGGGTTGAAAATAGATGACAGCAATATTGCCATCATAATAGATAAAATACCTCTCATAGAATTGTTGGTTAGTTAAAAAAATAAAATTTAGTAACCGTAAATTCCATGCTTTACAAAGCACTATCAAGTAATAAATTGTCGACTGTTAGTAGAATCTTAACCGAATGGTATAAAATTTCGATTTTAACTGTTATATAAAATTAAAACAAATAAAAATAGGAGGCTCAGATGAAGCCTCCATATTTCCATTCAAAACCACCAATATAACTTGCTGTCAATAATTTTGGTGTAGGAAAACAACTTACTTTGGTGTTGAAATTTTTTAGCTGGTTCCAGTTTTCATCCCATGACTTGGATATTGCTGAGCTTGATAGGACTTGACCACATGGCCAAGTGTAAATCCTTGATAGATCACCGAGCAAACCACCACCACGTAGGTCATGGTTACAATGATCTCTTGACCTGGAAATCCAGACAATGCCAAAGATACAGCAACGGGTAGTCCTCCTCGCAATGCACCCCAAGAAAGCACCGATACGGTCCCTTTATCAAATGCATGGCTGGAAGACATAAATTTGATGGGAAGGTATACACTCACCCAGCGAGCGAATAATACGATGTTTAATGCAAAGAAACCAGCAGCAAAATAGTCTAATCTTAGAGGGATAACGAGCATTTCGAATCCGATGAGCACAAACAGCATGGCAGCTAAAGATTCTTCCATCAGTTGCCAGAATTTAAAGACATAGTATCCTACAGCGCTTTCACCGTCCTCAGATTTTTCAGAGTTGCGGATGACTAAGCCAGACATTACTGCAACGAGCATGGAAGATACATTAAGATAATTGGCTACATAAGATCCCACCATGACCAAGGCCATAGTAATCAGCACTTCTACTTGAGCCTCATCATTGTCAATATACTTCAAAGCTTGATAGCCCAACCATCCAAAAAAGAGACCTACAATCAATCCACCACCCAAGTCTCTTAAAAAGACCCAAATGGAACTTCCTATGCTTAAGGTGCCAACGACAGCTTGTTCTCTGTGTAAGCTAACCAACACCAAAGCTAGTACGATAGCGATCCCACCATTGAGTAATGCTTCTCCAGAGATCTTGTTTTCTAATTCTACGGAAAGTTTGTGTCTATGAATGATCTTGGTGATAGCCACTGGGTCTGTGGATGAAATAAGTGCTCCAAAAACCAAGCTTCCAATATAGCTCATTTCTATATTCATGAAATCGAGCATATAATAGACTAATGTACCAATGATAAAAGTAGAAATAACGACTCCAAAAAATGCCAATACGATGACAGGAACCAGCTGATCTCCTAATTTCCCAAAATCTATATTAAGAGCTCCAGCAAAAAGCATGACACTAAGCACAAACCTGACTAGCACATCTTCCATATCGTAAGCCTTCACTTGTTCTGCAAGATGAAACTCAGGATATACTTTTCCGAATATAAGAACCACCAAAGAAAGGATAAGTGCCAATATACTTAGTCCGATAGAGGAGGGTAGTTTGAGATAGAATGTATTTATAAAAATGAATAATCCTGAGAAAAAAATCAGTACTGCAATGATGTCGAATATTTGCATGGTTCTATTGTTTTAAGAATTCTGAGTTTTACCCTTAATTTCAAGTCACTAAGTTAATGATTTGTGTATTAGTCATATATATGCAATTATTTGTATAGTCTGCTCAGTATAAATACTGAGGCTTAGATGAGCTTCAAGTGCGCAGCTTTTTTAATTAGTTCGGCAGTGTTTTGCACACTCAGCTTTTTCATCATGTTTACTCTGTGGGTATCTACAGTTCTGGCACTTACAAAAAGTTGGTCGGCAATTTCTTTAGTCGTGCGTCCTTCAGAGACTAATTCCAATACTTCCATTTCTCGATCGGAGAGTTTTTTATGGGATTCTCCTTCGAGTGCCATATTGCCAATCATCAATTGTGAAATTTCATTATTGAAGTGTTTCTTGCCTAATGCAACTGCTTCAATGGCGGCAATTAATTCGTTCTCATCTGCATTCTTGATTAAGTAACCAAAAGCACCATTTCGAACGGCTTTCACTACATACTGACCTTCTGCATGCATGGTCAGCACTATAAACTTACAATCGGGATATTTGTCTCTGGCTACTTTGATCGCATCTAAGCCGTTGGTTTCAGGCATTGAGATATCCATCAGTACCACATGAGGAACATTCTTGTCCATCAATTCAAACAGTTCATTGGCAGAGGCAGCTTCGCCTATGATATCCAGAGACTCATTTTTTGCAAGCAACGCAATAATTCCTTCACGGAATAATTGATGATCGTCTGCTACAATAATTTTTATCTTACTCATTGGATTGGAATTTCAATTTCTAAAGTGGTTCCTGTACGTTCGCTTACAATATCTAAAGTACCGTTGGCTAATTTAACACGTTCTTTCATATTGCGCAGTCCATTACCCTTGGTGTGTTGATTGGGGTCGAATCCGGCACCATTGTCTGAAACAAAAAAACTTACACGATTGTCAAAAGCCGTGATAGAAAGTTTGATTTCTTTGGCTCCAGAATGTTTAATAGCATTATTTATAGACTCTTGAGCTATTCGGTATAGCGTGATTTGAATAGAATCATCAATCTTTGCTTCACTTGACATGTCATTTTTATAGCGAATTTTGATATCTGAGCTTTCATTGATTTGATCGACAAGATTACCAATAGCTTCTCCTGCACCAAAATCAGCCAAAACACTTGGCATTAGATTATTTGACATTCGACGGACTTCTCTGATCGTTTCATCAATATGTTTCAACAAGCTTTTTTTGGTAGGAGTAGAGAGTTCAGCGGACTGTATACTCATTTTCATAGTGGTTAGCATAGGGCCAAGTCCGTCGTGCATTTCCTTAGAAAGTCTGGATCGTTCACCTTCTTCACCATTCAGAATAGATCTTTGATTTTCTAACAAGAGGTGTTGTTCGTTTTTCTGATATTCTTGGAGTTTTTCTTTCATCTGCTTGAGTGCTTGACCTAGTTTGTCATCTTCACTAAGTAATTGATAAGACGCCTGAAAATTACCAGCACCAATTTCACCAGCAAAAACAATGGCCTCATTCAAAGCATTCACCAATTTGTTCAAGGCTTCAAACATGTGTCCAATTTCATCCTTGCTGGTTTGTGTAGGATGGATAGGATCGAGAATACCTTTTGACATATCAATCAATTTTTGCTCCATTTCTACAATTGGGCTTACCATTTTTCTTGATAAATAATAAGAACCAATGAGAACCAAAAAAATGATAACTAATAATGTTATCATTAGTTTGTTTTTCAATTCCTCTAGAGGAAACAAGGCTTCTTGATGGTTTATTTCCGTTAAAATAACCCATTTGAGACCGCTCAATTCGATTTTTTCGTAACTACTGAAAACTTGTGTGCCACGATAGTCATAAATCAAATCTTCACCAGGTTGATCATTTAATGCTCGCAAGACACCTTCAGATTTGACTAGGACATTTTTTGGACTGTCGCGAAGAAAACGTGATTTAGTTCTAAGGTTGAAATCGCTGCCTACAATGTAAGATTCACCTGTTTGGCCTAAGCCAGTTCGTTCGAGCAAAATGCTTTGTATCTCTGGCTCCTCTGCCAATGCAATTAAATAGCCACTTTCAATTTGAGATATTAAACCAATGGTAATTTCATGCGAAGGATTATGCTGGGTCAGGTCGAATATGGTTATTCTTTGTTCAATATCTTCCAGTTTTTTAGGTATAGGGTAACCTAATAAAGAATCAGGAACACTGGCATAAATACCTTCATGAAAAAAAAGGTCAGAGGGTTCTGTTTCATTTGGATTTATTGAACGAGCCCTAAAAGCGTCGTATTTTTCATTCAGTTCCTTTCTGATTTTTACAATTTTGAGCTGTTTCACAGAAGAAAGCTGGAGCAAAACCCTTTCTTTCAAAGCTGCGTCGAACTGCACATAAAATAGATAAGACAAAAAGGCTGAAACGGCTAGAGACAACCCAATCATAATCAGGGCTAATTTGTTGCCAATATTGAGTCGGTTGAACAGCATGGTACAATGATAGGTTTTCTTTTGAATCAAATAAAGTACCCTTGACAAATTTATTAGTAGTTGAAAGAGCCGGATGACTGAGAATTGTTTAATACCTTTCGTAAGAGCAAAATTCGATATACCTATGACAAAATCATCAGAACCAATACTTGCTGCTGAGTTTAGCCCCAACATCAAACTATATACGTTACTCTTAGTTTCCTTTTTTATGGCCCTATCGATTTTTGGAATTGTGCTTTTGCCTTTATGGTTTTTGGGATTGGGTCAATATATCAGCAGGAGATATTTTGAAAGTTTGAGTTGCTCTTTGACCTCACATCATTTGCAATTCAAGAAGGGGGTAATGTTCAAAGTAGAGAAAACCATTCCGCTAGAGAATATTCAAGATTTGACTTTCATTGAAAACCCTTTGCTAAAATTTCTTCAACTCAAAATCCTCAAAATAGAAACGGCTAGTCAGGGGCACCCGATGAAAAGCGATATGCAATTGGTAGGAATCATTGAAGCCAATGCTTTCAAAGATGCCGTGTTGGCTCAAAGAGAGAAGCTGTCTGACAGAAAGCAATCTAATGATTTAGCAAGTGAATCCTCAGAAGTAGTGGCTTTGCTCAGAGATATCAAGGGGCTATTGAAGGAATTAAACAATAAATAATTTGTTTTTTCATGCATGTCATTAAAATAGCCTTCATTTTGCTACATATAGTTGTGACGTTTGAAGTATTCATTAGATGTCATTTTATCTTTTGGATTCGGCTAAATCATATCCTGTGAATCAGAATTTTAGTAAGAGAAGTAATTAATTAATACAGAAAAAAATCAATAGAAACTTAATCGAGTAACAGAATGAATTGTTGGAGTAGAGCACCAAATTCACTAGCTTACTATTAGCACATTAAATTCAATGAAGTATAGACTATAACTATTAAACTGATGAAAAAAACATATTTATTAATGAGCATATTGTTGGCTATCGTTTGCTTGATTTTTCCTGCTTTTACTTTCGAAAATATCAATAAGGAGAAAAAGATTAAAACTGAAGCTGTAACAGTATTACCAAAAAAAATAAACAGAGTGGATGTGAAATGGCTGAATGGAGATCAGCCGAAATTATTGACTGCTATGGCAAATTCTGGTTCTTCAAAAGAAACGTTGAACGGGTCAAGTATGGACGTAAAGGCTGTTTTGGGAGGGTGGCATGCTCAGGCGGTTGGACAATACAAAAATTTCATCTATGTGGCATTTAGTAGCGGAAAAGTTTCTTCTGATAAGGTTGAAGCTTCGAAAAAAGCTAAGATGGGAGAATATGGTAAACTTTGGATTTATAATACAAATACCAAGAAGGGTAAATTGGTCGAATTGGAAAAAGGCTACCCGCATCCTTGTTCTATTCAAGTGACAGGTAATTATTTAACCGTTGCAATAGAAGCTGAATACGGTGTAAGTCAGGCAGCTTTGGGGTCGACCAGAGAAGCGCGCTCTATGGCAAAAATATTTGATTTGGCTAAAGATCCTTTTTGTTCGGTTGAGGCTGGTAGAATTACACAAGAAGGAATGAATAGTGGGGGAGCAGGACTGACTTATCACCCAATTCAGAAGTGCTGGTACATGCTCATGGATCAGGATATGCCGAATGGTAAAGTGGCTGTATATAAAACTACCAATGAGAAATTGAATTCTTGGGAAAAGACGCCCATTGCTTATTACAAACGGTTTGGATCAGGTGCAGGTTTAGATCTCATTACGGCAAGCGACAACTCGATTTGGGGACTGTATTATGATACTTCGCATGATAATTTACCTAGTTTCTCAAAAATTCAAATGTCGTCTGATCAAGTTATGTTATTCAAATTGATAGAACCGGATGGAAAGCCTGTGGTATCGCGTACTGTATATACTCAAATCGTGAATATTGAAGCACCAAAAATTGAAGCGGCAGGTGAGTTATTGGCGAGCAGACCTGGAATGAGATTTGGAGCTGGATTCAGATATGAAGGTGGTAAAATGGAAATTTTGACTTGTCAGAGAAATATGGCCAAGGAGTTTAATATCAATAGAATTAAAATTTCTGATAATAAGCAAACTCAAGTTGTGTTTGTCAATATGGCTACAGCCAAAGGCGAAATTTACTGTAATTCACAAAGTGATAGTAAACAGAAATATCACGAAGAAAGGAATCAAACAGAATCCTGGAGTAAAATATTGAAATCTCCTGTAAAAGCTAATATCAACTACTTTGGAGCCAGCAGTGTGAGTAGTGGTGGTTTTGGCAGTTTTACGAAAGCGGTACCCAAATGGTCGGATGCCATTGAAAAAACCACAAGCGCTCCATTGGTGCTATTTTACCTTGAAGGGACCAAAGACGTGGAAGGAAAAATGGTAGAATTCACTCCAACTAAAAAAGTGGATAAGAAAAAGAAATAAACAAATTCTTAATTAATTAAGCAGGGTGTAGTCGTTGGATTGCACCCTTTTTTTGTTGTTTTTGTCTATTTCTTCTTCTTAAAAATATCCCAGAATCGTTTTTTCTTCTTAGGCTCTTCCTCTTCTTCAGATTCTTCTAGGCCTGTGTCTTTGTTCTTTTTGAGCTTCTTTCTAAAAGTTTTTTGTAAGAAATTGTCTTCTTGAAAAAGCTCACAGTCGAGGTCATTGGAAAAAGGAAACGAGCTTTGCATTTGTTTGCTGAGCTCAAGATCGGCCTTTACTTTTTGATAGAATTTGGACCAGATGGGAAGTGCCATATTTGCACCTTGACCGTCTTTGATCGAGCTAAAATGCAAGCCTGGATTATCTGCACCTACCCATATTACACCAAGCCAATCGGGGGTATAGCCCACAAACCAGCCATCAGCATGGTTTTGTGTGGTGCCTGTCTTGGCAGCAATTGGTCCCTGAATGCCGTACCAACTTCTGAGCCTTCTGGCCGTTCCCTGATTGGCTACTGATTGCATCATGTTGGTAATTTGCCTGGAAACTTTTTCAGAAACCACTCGTTCAGAAGCATCCAATTCATTGGAAAATATAACTTGTCCGTTAGTATCTTCTATACGTGTGATGATCACTTGCGAATGTTGCCAGCCTTCATTGGCAAATGGGGTGTAGATTTTACTTATTTCTTGTATAGACATATTAGCGACACCTAGCGCAATAGACGGTACTTCGGGTAAATCGCTTTTAGCGCCCAAACTTTCTGCATACTCGATCACATCTTCAATGCCTGATTCCATCAGGAGTTGCACACTAATGGTGTTGATCGAATGCGTCAGTCCACCAAGGATAGAATAGCTGCCTGAATAATCTCCATCGGAATTTTGTGGCGTCCAGCCGTCATACTGTGTGTATTCGATTTGTCGGTTCGGGATAAAGTCGCAAGGTACGTACCCATCTTCCAAAGCTTTGGCATATACAATCGGTTTAAAGACAGAACCTACTTGTCTCTCAGATAGAATATGATCGTACTGAGAAGTTTTGAAATCGCGTCCACCTACCCATGCTAAAACATTACCGTTATGAGGGTTTGACACCAAAAATCCAGACTGCAAAGTCGCATCTATTTCAGCTGACCATTTGCCTTGCTGTTTTAGATCAGTATCAAATGCTTTTTGTAAGTGATCAAGATGTGCGACTACAGCTTCTTGTGCATACTGCTGCATGCGTGAGTCGATTGTGGTATAGATTTTCAAACCATCAGTTTCTAGGTTAAAAGCTTGTCCTTCTTCGTTTTGGTTTTCATTTAGCCATTTCCCAAGACGTAGCTTTAAATGTTGGGTCAAGTGCTGTGCCGAAGAGGCTTCACTGATGTTTCGATTGTAGTTGAGTTCCAATGGAAGCTCTTTCAAAAAGGAAGCTGAATCAGGTGATAAAAAACCTTCTTTCTCCATTTGACCTAAGACTATGTTTCGTCTTGTTTTAGATCGTTCTGGATTGAGCCGTGGATTGTACGAGTGGGGCGCTTTGAGCATTCCAATCAGCACTGCAGCCTGTTCTGTTTTAATCTCGGCAGGTGAGACAGAGAAAAATCGCTCGCAGGCTGTTTTAATGCCATATGTATCTTCTCCAAAAGAAACTGTATTGAGATACAATTCGAGAATTTCATCCTTGGTATATACCTCATTTAATTTATTGGCAATGGCAGCTTCTCGAGCTTTCACAGCTGGCATGGTGAGCCAGCCATGATCTTCACGGCCAAATACATTCTTTACCAATTGTTGACTAATGGTACTTCCTCCACCAGCATTTTGTCCAAGTATGATCGACTTAATCAATACCCTCAGCATCCCCTGATGATCCACTCCATGGTGGTCATAGAATCGGGAGTCTTCTGTGGCTACTAATGCATGAATGATGTCAATAGAGATGCTATCAATTTTTACTTCAGAACGGTTTTCTAGATAATACCGACCGATGAGTTTACCGTCTTGACTATAGACTTCTGAAGCTTGAGAATTGATCAGGTTTTCTAGATCTTGATTGCTAGGCATGGGGCCAAATACACCAGAATGAACCGCACCAAAAAAAAGAATGAAAATCACTAATCCAAAAACGATCAGTCTCAGGAACCAATTGATTATAAGGCTGAATGAGCTGGCTTTTTTTCCACTTTTTCGATTAGGCTTCTTTCTCTTCTTGTTTGTCATGTGCTGGAATATCAAACGCAATATTCTTCAAATAATTGATGAAATGGTAGGTTCCTGAAAATATCTTATGGTATGTGGTTTCTTAATAAATTTATTCCGAAAGTGGAACCAATAAAACCATAATTATTGTTGAGGTATGAAAGAAATCTTATGAACTAACAATCAATCCAATCACTCTATCGTATTTTTGCAATAAATAAATAAGTCATGAGCACATCAGAAGAATTAAAACAAATCGTAAAAGATAAATATGCAAAGATAGCCACCCAAGAAACGGCTATAAATGCTTCGTCCTGTTGTGGAGCCACTCCATCTTCGGGTGAAGTTTACAATATTATGACTGATGACTATAGCGAGGTGGAGGGATATGCAGCGGATGCCGATTTGGCATTGGGCTGTGGCTTGCCGACTGCATTTGCCAACATTCAGAAAGGTGATGTAGTGATTGATCTAGGCTCTGGTGCAGGAAATGATTGTTTTATTGCCAGGCATGAAACGGGTGAAACGGGCAAAGTGATTGGGATCGATTTCACCGAACCAATGATCGAAAAGGCCAGAATCAATGCGGATAAACTTGGGTACAACAATGTGGAATTTCGCTATGGAGACATTGAAAAGATGCCAGTAGCTGAGGATACCGCTGATGTGATTGTAAGCAACTGTGTACTAAATTTAGTACCAAACAAGAAAAATGTGATTGCTGAAATATTCAGATCATTGAAACCAGGTGGGCATTTTAGTATCTCTGACATTGTGCTAGTAGGCGAGTTGCCAGAGGCTCTTCAGCACGACGCCGAAATGTATGCAGGTTGCGTATCTGGTGCGATTCAAAAAGAGGATTATTTAGGTTTTATTGAAGCACAGGGTTTTGCTAAAATCACCATTCAGAAAGAAAAGACAATTGAAATTCCGGATGATATTTTATTGAAGTATTTAGATGATCAAGCACTGACGGATTTCAAAAATGGAACGACAGGAATTTTTAGTATCACGGTCTATGCAGAAAAGCCTGGAGCCAAATCAAACAAACCAAAAGTGAAGCTTTCGGAATTGCAAAATAGTTGCGAACCAGGAAGTGGTTGTTGCTAAAAGTGTGCAATAGGCTATTTTCTGTATGCTTTAAGTGCTCACAGAAACGGCTATAAACTTTGATGCAGGAGTATTACTTTCTCTAGCCACATGATTGATAGGAACGAGTACATTCGTTTCTGGAAAGTAGGCACCGAGACAGCCTTTTGCTATGTTGTAAGGAATGATTTTGAAGTTTCTAGCTTCGCGAGTTTCCTTACCGTAATGGCTAGTAAGATGAACGACCTGTTCTTTTTCAAAACCATGTTTTTGCATGTCCTTAGGATTCATCAAAAGTACTCTTCGTTCGTTGTGAATACCACGATAGCGATCATGCATACCGTATATGGTGGTGTTGAATTGATCATGAGATCTGATGGTCATCAATACGAAATGATTGGCATCAATCGTATTTTTAGGTAATGGATTGATGGTGAATACGGCCTTCTGAGATTCGGTATTGAACTCACCACTTCGGGCACCATTTGGTAAATAGAACCCTCCTTTTTTTCTGACTCGACTGTTGTAGTTCTCAAAGCCGGGAATAACTGCTTCGATATGATTTCTAATCGTGTCATAATTTAATATCATCTCCTGCCAATTGGTTTTGGATTTAGACAAAGTGGTTTGGGCTATTCCAGCGACTATGGCTGGTTCACTTAGCAGCTGAGGCGAAGCAGGTTCAAATGTTCCTTCACTTTTCTGAATCACACCCATAGAGTTTTCAGTAGTGACAAATTGTTGTTTGCCATTTTGCAGATCTGATTCGGAACGGGACAGACAGGGAAGAATAATAGCTTCATCGCCAGTTACCAAATGTGATCGATTAAGCTTCGTAGAAATTTGAACCGTCAATTCACATTTTTTCATGGCTTCTCCTGTGAATTGGCTATCCGGGGTGGCAGAAATAAAATTGCCTCCCATACTAATGAAGACTTTGATTTGCTCGGCATCCATCGCACGTATGGTTTCCACAGTATCAAAACCATGTTTTCTTGGGCTACTAATTCCAAATTGTTCATCTAGTTTGGCTAGAAATGCTTCTTTGGGCTTTTCCCAAATGCCCATGGTTCGATCGCCTTGTACATTACTATGTCCGCGAACAGGGCAGGTTCCTGCTCCGGGTTTTCCGATGCTGCCTTTGAGTAATAGGATGTTGACGATTTCTTGTACATTTTCCACACCATTCTCATGCTGCGTGAGACCCATGGCCCAACAAAAAATGATTTTCTTTTTTGAAATGAGCAAGTCTGCAAATTGCCTGACTTCTATTTCAGTGAGTCCACTTTCTTGCACACAAGTACCAAAATCTGATTCGCGCAAATGATGAATGAATTCTTGGTAGTTGTCACATTTCCGCTCGATGAAATCATGATCAAATACCGTTCCTGGGCGATCTTCTTCCGCTTTGAGCATCAAAAGTAAAGTTGCTTTGAGCAAAGCTACATCTCCATTGATTTTAACTTGTATGTATAAATCCTCGAGCTTAGTGCCACCCTTTAGAATCTTTAAAGGATTTTGTGGATCTATGAATACATTGGTGCCTACTTCATGGATGGGGTTTATTGACACTATGGCTCCTCCGTTTTGTTTGCATTTTTCCAAAGCCATCAACATGCGTGGGTGATTGGTTCCAGGGTTTTGACCAATAACCACGACTAATTCAGATTGATGAATGTCCTCTAACGTCACAGAACCTTTGCCAATCCCTAAAGTTTTGCTTAGGCCAGTTCCACTAGACTCATGGCACATGTTTGAGCAGTCTGGTAGATTGTTGGTGCCAAACTCTCTGGCAAAAAGCTGATACATAAAAGCTGCTTCATTGCTGGTTCGTCCAGAGGTATAAAAAGCTGCTTCATTTGGATTATCCAGAGACTTAAGTTTTTTTCCTATTTTTGAGAATGCTTCTTCCCAACTAATAGGTTGGTAATGAGAGCTGTCTTTTGCCATGTAGAAAGGTTCAGTGATTCTACCTGATTTACCAATTTGATAGTCACTCCAGTCACTCATTTCTTCTACATTATGTGTACTGAAAAAGTCAGTATTCACACGTTTTTTGGTGGCTTCTTCGGCGATTGCTTTGGCACCATTTTCACAGTATTCTCCTAATGCTGACCTCTCATGGTCAGGATCTGGCCAGGCACAGCCAGGACAATCGAACCCACCATGTTGATTCATTTTGTTAATTACTTTGAGTCCATCAATGATCCCTATTTCTTCACTGATGTGTTTCATTGCTGAAGTTACAGCAGGTAAACCTACCGAGCTTTCAGGCGCTGGCTGAAATTTGAGATTGGAAAATTCTTCTGGGGGAACAATTGAAACCTTTCTTGTATTCATAGGTTTGAAGTTAACTGAAAGCGAATGGAAAGTAAAATGTAAAGACTAAGATTCCAATTGTAAATCCTGATTTATATTTAACGAAAACTAACCAATTGATTATGATCTTACCTAGTCCAGAGAACATTCTATTATTCGTTACCGCAGCCACTATTTTGATTGTTGTGCCAGGCCCGGCTGTTCTGTATATTATGATGAAAAGCATGGAACAAGGCTATAAAGCAGGGTTGGTTTCGGCTCTCGGAGTAGGTGTAGGTGCAATGATTCATGTGGTGGCAGCCGCTGTTGGGATATCTGCCTTATTGTTAGCATCGGCCACTGCATTCTCTATTTTGAAATATGGTGGAGCCATCTATTTGATCTATTTAGGTATTAAGAAATTGAGGGATAAATCCACCTCTTTAGCATCTGTCCAAACCGAGAAAAAATCATTAGGTAAGATATTCTATGAGGGAATTATTGTAAATACACTCAGTCCTAAATCAGGGATATTTTTCTTTGCTTTTTTGCCCCAATTCATCAATGCTGATCGGGGAGGTACCACTTCACAGATACTGTTTTTGGGCATGTTATTTTTGGCCATTGCATTTATTAGCGATATGTGTTATGTGCTGCTATCAGGCAAATTGGTGAAGTACTTCAGGTCAAGTATGCGCTATGTCCATATGCAAAAGTATCTCAGTGCTGTCATTTACATCACACTCGGGCTTTTAACTTTTATGGTGAATAAGCCAGGTGGTTTTAGTGGGTCAAAATAAAAAGACTTTATCAGATACTTGTAGATTGGTCATTTTTCTGACAAACCTAATGGTGTACCCAGCGTAATCGAGTGGTATGAAAAGAATTTTGAATACAGTTTTGACACTTGTAGTTGGATGGAACGCATCAGCACAATCTGAATTGACGACATTTACAACAGCATCAGAAAAAGTAGTAAAGCAGGATTATGATATCTTGTTTACCAAGCAGCTTAACAATAATGACAATATTTATTCTATCAATCAAAACGGTAGATTGAAGCAAATTACGGATCACCCTCGGAAGGACAGTAGTCCAATGATGTCTCCCGATGGAAAGTACATGGTTTTTACTTCAGAGCGTAAAGGCTGGTGGAAGATTTGGCTCATGAATTTGGAGACACAAACTTTTAAACAACTTACGGATGCAAATAGTGCAGAATATAGTCCTTCCTGGTCGCCTGATGGCAAACGAATAGTATTCGTATCGAGCCGAAACGGTGGGTCAGAGATATTTACTATGACATCGGAAGGCAATGATATCCAACAGATTTCTAATGGTGGAAACAATACTATGCCTACTTGGGCATCTGACAATCGGATTTATTATTCAAGTAAAGTGTCTAGTGCATATCAAATCTATAGTATGAAGCCAAATGGTTCGGATAGTAAACAACTGAGTTCAGGGAAAGGAGACAAGCTGATGCCGCAACTGGCTCCGAATAAAAGCGAAATCCTGTATTATGGTAATCAAGAGGGTAATATGGAAATCTACAAGATGAATATATCAACGGGTAGAACATCTCGTTTGACGAATGATTCACTTATGGATATCAGACCAAGATGGTCTCCTGATAGCAATCTTATTGTCTTCGAACGAGGCAATAAGCGCAATAATCAACAAATCTATTTGATGAATGCTGACGGCTCTAACCAAAAGCCGCTTACCCGATCGGGTTATAATTATGCGCCTTCTTTTGCATTTAGAAAGGATTAATTGATAATTAAAAAAATATCTACTTTGGATTAGTATAAAGTAAGGAATCCTTACTATAATTGTATTGACAATATTGTCAAACACAAAACATGAATAATTATGAACAAATCAATTTTTTATCACGCGGGTTGTCCGGTATGTGTCAGTGCCGAGCAGGAGATTCTAAGTTTGATGAATGCGAATGCAGTAGAAGTCATTCATTTAGGAGAGGATCAGGCCAAGGTTGGTGTGGCGGAGCAAGCAGGTGTACAGTCAGTACCGGCTTTGGTGACACCATCAGGTCAGGTATTGCATATTAATTTTGGTGCTTCAATTTCTGATTTGAAGGCTTAATATTTTTTTGAAATTAAAAGTTAGGAATCCTTATTAAAAATCGTATTATGAAATATATACTCATGTTAACTTTAATGTTCTTATCGATTACGGTAGGAGCATGCGAAGAATCTCAGGATATAAAACCTGAAGATCAAAATCTATTGATCAAGTCTGTACAAGTCACTCACTTGGATAAATTTGGAATCAATATTTGGGAGATAGAAGTTGAAGGAGCAGCTGGTGCTTCTGTTCCCACAGCTGCTGGGCAACTCGATGGTGCTCCTGTGTTAGGTTATGTTTTTCCAACCAACTTAAAACCCACAGATGTTGGTTTTTCGTCTACTGATGGAATAGTGGCTATGGCACTTACAGCACACCCAGACTTTGATGACACGCCTTTATGGGATGAAAATAATGATAAGTTATATGATAATGATGGAGTGGAATGGCACGCCCATTGGGTGGTGCTTGTAGAAGACGACCGAGTGGATGGAGGGCTTGCTGTGAAACAGTTTGATGCTGCTGATCCAGAGGTGGTACTTCCTCCAACCAATCCAGGTATGCCCATGTATATGGATTCGCCTGGTTTTCAGGTGGTCACCGATGGAGCATTTATCAGAGTTATTGTACCGATGTATCGAATGAATAACCAAACGTCTTTTAGTTATGACGGCGTGACGGCTTATATGCAAGTGAATACTTCTTTGAGTGACAAACCCATGTTGGGAGTCTATGAAGTGTATGCTATAGCCAGTGGAGATTTGTCTCTTCCGTATCAGGTAAAAGCAGAGTAATGGATATTGCAGTTTGGGATACCTATGTCCATCGTACGGATGGTTTACTGATGCATTTTGATATTCTCGTTTCAACAGAAGTGCAAGAGAGTAATCAAATACTTGAATACGCCATTCAGTTTTTGGCAAGCAAGGGTCTGGATATAGAGCATGTTGAGGTTAAAAAGTGTCAATTCTGTCACATTGAAAGTGCCACTGATATGACCGTTCGGGCTATTGAGGGAAAAGGTTTCGATATCATAGAATTTGAAAACTGTAATTGAAGCTTGACTTACTAATTAGGAATACTAACTTTGTCTGACGAGCATCATGCTCGTCGGACAATTTTATGAAAAAGAGCGCATTTGATACGGAGTCACAGCAACAAAACCTCACCAGTAAAGTGGTGGTGGGGTTGGAGCGAATTTCAGAAGTTTTCAAAACGCTCTTATGGGATCAATCGAAAGCTACAGGGTTGAGCCCGATTCAAATTCAAATCATCGTTTTTGTGGCTTATCACAAGCCAGACCTGTGTAAGGTGAGCTATCTGGCACAGGAGTTCAATGTAACCAAACCCACGGTTAGTGATGCAGTAAGGGTATTATTACTCAAAGGACACATCGAAAAGAAAGATGCTGGTGGTGATAGTAGGAGCTATATCATTGGACTTACAACTGATGGAAAACAGATATTGGAAGGCATCGAACAGTTCGCGGCTCCTGTAGGGACGGAGTTGGAGAAACTGGAAAACAAACAGCTAGCAAGTATCTACCAATCCTTGTCAAACTTGATTTTTCAGCTGAATCAGTCAGGAATCCTCAGTGTACAACGTACGTGCTATTCATGCCAATTTCATGAAAAAAAGACTGATCAGGATTATTGCCATTTCCTCAACCAACCACTTGGTAGCGAAGAGATCAGAATCGATTGTCCGGAATACGAATCAAAAAATTCCTAAAACATGGAATCTTTTTACGACCAAACCTTTGAAAACTTAGACTATGCTCAAGATGGATTTTCAAATGGTGAATATGAAAGTTGTGTTTTCAAAAACTGTCTCTTTACTGAGGTGAACTTGTCTCATCGCGTATTTATGGATTGCGAGTTTGAGGACTGTGATTTTTCGGGAGTGAAGCTAGGAGATACGGCATTCAAGGATGTGAGATTTATAGGCTGTAAATTGCAGGGTGTGGATTTTTCTTCGTGCAATCCATTCTTGTTAGAAATGAACTTTGAGAAGTGTTTGATGAATTTGGCTTCATTTTATCAACTGAAATTGAAAGGAACGACTTTTGATCATTGCAGTTTAGAGGAAACCGACTTTGTTGAAGCAGATTTGAGTGAATCCAAATTCTTAGCATGTAATCTCACCAAAGCTCAATTTGACAACACCAATTTAGAAAAGGCAGACTTTAGGACCGCTACTCATTTCTCAATCAATCCTCAAAACAACAAAGTAGTCAAGGCTAGATTTTCAAGAGAGGGTCTGATTGGTTTATTAGATCAGTTTGATATTAGAGTAGATTAAAAATTCATGAACGCATAAGACAATATATTAGCTCCCATCTTTAGTGCTTCTTGTCGTTTACTCTCTGGATCGTTATAAATGGACTGATCCTCCCAGCCATTGCCTAGATCAGACTCATAAGAGTAGAAACAGACCAATCGACCTTCAAAGATCAAACCTAATCCTTGAGAAGGCTTTCCGTCATGCTCGTGAATCTTTGGTAGTCCTTTTGAAAACTTGAATTTTTGGTCATAGATCGGGTGGTTAAATGGCAGTTCTACAAACTCTAATTCAGGAAAAACCTTTTTCATTTCCAATCTGATGAATTGATCCATGCCATAGTTGTCGTCGATATGGAGGAAACCTCCTGCGATCATATATTTTCTAAGGTTTTCGGCTTGACGGGAATTGAAAACCACATTGCCATGACCCGTAAGGTAGACATACGGATACAAGAATATATCAGGACTACCTACTTCGACGACTTCATCTACTTTTTCAAGATCCATTCTTAGGTGCCTATTGCAAAAGGAAGCCAAATTGGGCAAAGCGGTTTTGTTGGCATACCAATCTCCGCCGCCATCATATTTGAGCTTGGCTAGTTGAATTTGGCTTTGACCAACAGAGGCAAAGGATATAAGTAGACAGATATAGAGGAGTACGTACTTTGTCATAATTGAATGATAAACGTAATATATTTGTTTGAGATATGCTGCTAAACCGTAGAAAGATTTTTTAAAATGATACCTTGCTATAAATCTGTAAAATTGGTGCTTGACAAGCTGATAGCTTTGACACTTCTAGTAGCGCTGTCACCAATATTATTGATCATTGCTTGCGCAGTTTATTTGGATCATAAATCAGTATTATTCACTCAGCAGCGTCCGGGTCTTTTAGAAGAACCATTTTATATCCTTAAATTCAAAACTATGAATGATGGGCATGCAAGTGATGCGAATCGAGTAACACAATTTGGCAGCTGGATGAGAAGATATTCTCTAGATGAATTACCACAACTTTGGAATGTATTGAAAGGCGAAATGAGTCTGATCGGTCCCAGGCCTTACTTGATGGAATACTTGAATTTGTACTCTGATGAACATAAAAAGCGTCAGTGGGTATTGCCAGGGATTACTGGTTGGGCGCAGGTAAATGGAGGCAATGAATTAAGCTGGAAGGAAAAATTAGATTTGGATACCTATTATGTAGATCACTTGAGTTTTTGGATGGATTTGAAAATTGCATTCAAAACAATGACATTATTAGGAGGAGGCAAGAGGAAGGATTTACCTGATTCGAAGTTTATGGGTTACAAAGAAAACATCCGCTGATCTTTGAAGCAAGAAAGGATTTATCTATCGCCCCCACATCAATCAGGAGATGAAATTAAGGCTTTCCAAAAAGTCCTAGATACCAATTGGTTGGCACCTGTGGGGCCGGATTTAGAACGGTTTGAGGAGGAAATATGCCAAGTTACTGGTTTCAAATATGCAGTAGCTACCGCGTCAGGAACCGCCGCACTTCACTTAGGTTTAATGACTTTAGGAGTGGCAAAAGGCGATAGAGTGCTCTCGAGCAATCTTACATTTGCTGGAGCAGTCAATCCCATCATTTATCAAGGAGGGGTTCCAGTTTTTGTAGATGCTGAATCTGATTCGTGGAATATGGATACTCGGTTGGTAGAAGAGTATTTGTCCGAGTCCAATGGAGTGAAAGCTATGGTGCCTACACATTTATATGGAATGCCAGCTGATGTCTTTAAACTGGAGAAACTGGGTCAAAAATACCAGATTCCATTATTACATGATCTGGCAGAATGTTTGGCTGGAAAAGTAAATGGAGAGAAAATAGGGAAACATATTTCTCGTGGTATTTTATCATTTAATGGTAACAAACTAATTACTACATCTGGTGGAGGAGCATTTGTGACAAATAACAAAGAAGAGGCGGAGCAAGCCTTGTATTTGGCTACTCAAGCCAAATCCAATGGCATAGGCTACCATCATGAAGCGATTGGATATAATTATAGAATGAGCAATGTCTTGGCTGCTCTGGGAGTTGCTCAAATCAAGACATTGTCTGATCGTGTAGAAAAGAAGCAGCAAATTTTTGAAACGTATCAATCTGAATTATCATCTTTAGGGTGTGAGTTTCAGCAAGAAACAAATGGTGTGACTTCTGACCGATGGCTGACGTGTGTGCTTTTTGATCAAGATTCGAATCTTGAGATAGCATCTATTGTTCAGCAAATGGATTCTTTCAATATTGAAGTAAGACCGCTGTGGAAACCGATGCATTTACAACCAATTTTTCAGAACGAAAAAGTGATTAGAGGTGAGATTTCGGATAATTTATTTCAACGAGGTCTTTGTTTGCCTTCTGGGTGTGGTTTGACTCATAACCAGCAAGCTTATGCAATTGAGAAACTGAAAGGAGTAATCAATCAGTCGTAGGCCGAAGGTTTGCCTAATATCTTCTCTTTTCTCTGCCTTCCATTTTTGGATCTAAATAAGTCTTGTGGTAGGTACAATTCGATATTAATATTCACTAAAAAATACCCATCATTTTTGCCATTTCCTCTTTGCGCACCTGGCACCAATGCATCATAGGCTCCTTCATTGATTTCAGGTACTTCATTTTTCCTGTTACTCAAAGTAGCTTCTATTGATCCGTCTTCAAAAGGACCTCCATAAATACCGTTTACATCGTCCAAATGACCAGTGAACGCAAACCTATAACCTAGATCGAGGGATAAATTTAAAAACTCATTCAACGCAGCTTTAACTCCTAAATTGACGGGGATTATCCATGCTGAATTGCCGTATGACTCAGTTTCTGTGCCAATGTCACGCAAATCATAGGTTGTAGTTACATCGTTGATATCTGTGTAATCAGCTTTAGGATTGTAATAGGTCATCCCAAATCCAGCTGCTATGTATGGTTCGTAGGTTCGCCTTTTGTGGTACTTCCCTCTGTATTTCAAAAAGTAATAGACTCCTTCTACTTGCCATTCATAGTTGGTTGAATGAAATGACAAGTTGCGCTGGCGATTGAAAGAACTGTCCGCTGCATTTTTATCTGTGCCTTCTAATTTATATCTAGAAAATTGAACTCGCGCTCCGATTCGGGTAAGTAGTCTGGCTTCAACACCAAAATTCATGTGAGTTAGTCCTTTCGAAAATGGATTTCCGTTGGTGAGATCTCCCATGTATCCTGTCCAGCCAGTGCCAGCATAGATTGAAAAGTACCTATCATGTAATTGCCACCCCAAAAAGCTTTGGGACTGACTGACTAGGGATGTCAGGACTAGTATGGAAAGTAGAATTAGTTTTCTAATCATAAACACATGTGCAACGAGGTAAATTTAATGCAATCAACGAAAAGATAACGGACGTATTGAATCAATATGCCAGAATTGTCAATTTTATGGCTTAGTCTTTTTAAGTACAAGTGTAGTCATGCACCTTTGATCTTCTACAATGACTGTTTTGACTGGTTCAATTTTGCTGAAGCCATATTTATCAAGAATAGTTTGGATAATATTTTCATTGAGTAAAAACCTCTGGCTTCCATCTGCTAGCTGAAACAATCCATTGGTAAGTTTTTCATGCCCATTGAGTCCAATGTTCGAAGTCATACGGATAAAAAGAGTTCCTCCTGGAGCAAGTACCCTGTCCAGTTCTTTAAACATCTGCCAAAAATGAGCCTCAGATTGTGCAAAATGCAGGACCGCCGAACAAATCAAATAATCGAAATGATTGGATCGATAAGGTAGTTCGACTAAATCTCCTGTCTGAAATAGATCCTTTGAATAGGTAGGATAATTAGATCCAATAATAAATTTTAACATTCGAATAGCATCTGAATTTTGATCTATTCCTTGTACTTCAAACCCATTGTTTAAGAAGTAAATCAAATTGCGCCCCTCTCCACAACCCGCATCTAAAATTTTCACATCTGGAGCAATTTTATTCTTTAGTATCTGATCCAGCAGATACAGATCTATATTTCCTAAAAATTTATTGAGTTGCTGTATAGTCATCGAATGAAATTGACGTTGAGGTAATGATGGCGAATTTATTAATTTAGCAACAGTATGAAAAAAGGACTTCTATTCTTTTCTGTTTTCGTCATATTCTGTTCGTTTCCTCAAATTTTATTAGCTGAGAAAACTAAGCAAGCCATGCGTGCTTATGAAAAGGGTGATTTCGAAAAAGTGGAGGATATTTTGACCAAGTCCATGGAAGAAGATAGTCTTAATCCTGCCACTGAATATGTTTGGGCTTTACTTTACTCCAATGAGAATTACCCAAAATTTCACCTAGACACTGCCCATTTTTTTATTGAATATGCTTGTGAACATATCAAAGAGCAAGACGAAGATCATCTGGATGAATTGGAAGATGCAGACCTTTTTGAGTATGATTTAAAGAATAAAAAAATTGCTATTGATAGCATGGCTTTTACCGTGGCTTCTAATAAAAATGATATAGAAGCCTATGAGCATTATATTGAGATATACCGTGGAGCAGCCGATTTTGATCAGGCTGTTTCCATAAGAAATCAATTGATTTTTAGTGAAGTTGAGTCTGAGCATACTTGGCAGGCCTATGCCGATTTTATATCCAAGTACCCATCAGCAAATCAAGTGGAAAAGGCACAAATTCAATATGATAAATTGGTTTATGAAGAAAAAACGGGGTCTGGAAGAATAGAAGATTTAGAAAAATTTTTAATCGTTGAACCCAGTACGCCTTACAGACATTCGATCGAGAGGAAAATTTTTGAGGATTATGTTGGAGAACTGGACTCACGTCGAATGATCGACTTTTATTATAAATATGATAATCAAGTCCTTGCTACAAGAACGCTGAACATGTTGTACTATTTGGATGAAGTTAACTTCACTAGATTAAGTGATGTCTTGGAGATCAAAACCAGTTTCGTGGATTCCGTGAAGCAGCTGGAGCAACTGAATCAACAACCATTGGCAATAACCTTACGAGATGAAATTTTTCAGTTTGTCAACCTGAACGGTGATGTTTTTATAAACGAGACATTTCAACAAATTCAGGATACTTATCGATGTGGAAATGTTTTTGACGAGTTGCTTGCGATAGAATCGGCGGGTACGAAACAGTTGATCAATCGAAATGGAGATGTGGTTTTTGATGGTTACGATGGACGAGTTGAGGATTTAGGAAGAGGGTTGTTGTCGGTGGAAGAAGGGGGCAAAGTTGGAGTGATACATAAATCAGGTTTCCGACTTGTAAATCCAATCTATGATGACTTGGAGCTAGTAGATAACAGTCTTCTGGTGTATGAAATGGAAGGAAAGCTTGGAGTAATGTCTGTTTCGGGTACAGAATATATAAAACCGACATTTGACGATATTTATCTTAAGGGGTCATTTTGGGTTTTTCAAAAAGGTGAAAATTTTGGGGTTTCCAATAGGGAGCAGATAAGACAGGCAAGGGACGAATCTTTCGCGGTGGATTTGCCATTTGAAGAAGTTGAGTTAATTAATGAAAAATATATCATTGGGTTTCATGAAGACACAGAAGTCCTGTTAAATCATCGTTTGGAAGTGATTACTCCTGAATCCACCAAGAGAATAAATACTCGACATGAAACTTGGGTAATAGAATTAGCTGAGGGCTACACCACTTTTGATCCGGAGTTGGGTCAGCTCTCTTCCAATATTTATCAGGGGGTACTCCAAAATGCTGAATGGTTAGGGCTTACAAGGAACGAAAAATGGTTTGTTTACAACAAAAATATCTATGATGAACCCATCATCGGAGTTGATTCACTCAAATTGTTAGGGGAGGATATTGCGATTGTTTTTAGAGGGAGAGATGGATTAGCTATATTCCCAAACAAGAGGATAATAGAAATTGTAGAAGACCAATATCTTAAGTCCATTGGTCCAAAAATTCAGACAGATACCCACTATTTGGTGGTGAAAGAAAGAGGAAAAAACATCCTGTATAAAGATGGAGTAGAGCAATTTCGGGTGGATTGTGATGAGCTAGGATATATTTCAGATAGCGCCTTTTATGTGAAGAAAAATGGTAAATATGGTGCTGTTGGAATTGATGGTCGTCTGATTATGAGGATTAGATATGATGCCATAAGTGCTGTAGAAGATGGGGTGGCTCCCGTCTTGTTGTATGGGAAGTTTGGTGCATACAACTTTAAAGATCGTGTGCTATTGCGAATGGATTATCAGGAAAAAATCAAGTCGTATAACTCAGAATTATTTATTGTAAATCAGGAAGGTGAATATGGATTGTTGGATAAATTCAATAATGTCCGTGTGGAACCAGGATATGAGCAAATAGCTTATTGGTCAGATTCGAGTTTTTTAGGGCTCAACCATGGCGTTTGGCAAATAGTCAGCATGTCTGATGGCGTAAATGTGCTATCTGATGTGCTTTATTACGAATTTATTAGGGATTCACCCAATGAAAAAATATTACTGGTGAGAAAAGAGGAGGGTTATGGCGTATATCATGGCGCCAAAGGCTTGATAATTCCAACAGTATTTCACGATGTGATGAACTTGGGTAATGATGAAGTGCAACTTTATTTTACGGAAACTGCGGTTCCTGAGGCCGATATCTATGTGGTGGTTTATTATGATACCAATGGCAATAAGCTATTTTCAGAAGCCTACCGAGAAGAAGCCTACGAAAACTTAGTTTGTGAAGATTAGTAACTACTATCTACGGCATCAATTATCTGACCATACCATTCATTAAAATCAAAGTCACCGCGCTTGTAGGTGACTCCTAGACGTACAATCACTAATTCTTTGGAAGGAATGATCATAATTCTTTGACTGTGAAAACCGTTCATGCTATAGGCATCCAGAGGCACATTTGGAAAATGGCCACCACTATTAATCCAAAAATGACCACCATAAAGCTGCTCTGATCCTTGGGCGGGTTGTTGAATAAACGAAATCCAATCCTTAGAAATTATTTGTTTTCCTTCCCAGACTCCATTTTGGAGATACAATTGACCTATTCTTGCCCAGTCTCTTGCTGTTGCCCATGCGTAGGAAGACCCTACAAATTCTCCAGTAGCGTCAGTTTCTATGAGCATGCTATACATGCCAAGTCGATAAAAAAGGCTATCATATGGGAAATTCAAATAGTCTTTTTTTGATTTGAAAAACCTTCTCGTTTGGCTAGAAATAATATTACTAGTGCCAGAGGAGTAATTCCAAACGCCGGGGTCAGATTCTGCAGGTACGCTAATAGCATATTGACCAATGGCATCACTATTGAATAGCATGGTAACCGCGTCGCTGAGGTCTGCATAATCCTCTTTCCATCGAAGTCCACTATTCATTTGCAGCAAATGCTTCCAAGTGATATTTGCTCTTCTGTCATTCTCCCATGCAGGTATGTCAGTCTCAGCATCTATGTGCACGATGTCTCGGTCAACCAACATACCGAAGAGAGTAGAAGTCAGACTTTTGGTCATGGACCAACCTAAAAGTGGCGTGTTTTGATCCACTTCAGGTGCATATTGTTCTCCAATGATATTGCCTTTATGCAAGACTAGAACAGCACGAGTATTTTTTGTTGAGTTGCTGGGGTCTTTTTCTTCAAATGCCTTATTTATTGCATTTGATAAGGCTTCCGAAGTTGGATTTACTCTATGGTCAAACCAATTGACAAGGCTATCATGCTTTGGTTGATGAGGTTGTATTTTTTCTCGGAAGGCATCTTTTGGCCCTAAATCTGTCAATAATGCGCAACCAAGCCCTTCTCGATAAACTGCGACTTTTTTTTGTAGACCAAATACTGATGCAGTCACGGTCTGGTTTATTCTGTCAACTTTGAATTTCACCAAATTGGCTGGAGCAAAGTTTAATTCCTTGTTGTAGATTGTCTCTTCATCCAAACCTCCTATAAATGTACATGAACAAGCTACTTTTGCAGAATACCCTGACATGATTACAAGTTTTGGGTAATAGGTTAAAACTCCTGCAACAAAACCGCAAAAGAGAGTTGCTACTACAATCCATTTCAATATTTTCATAAGTTCAATAATTCTATGTTCAATTCTTCCTCAGCATTTAGCACTAACTTAGTATTTGGTGGTAATATTTTAAAGCGGATCTGAAAGAATCATTTTATTTGAATGATAATTTAACATAAGGCAAATTTTAAGTGCTGAATAGACTAGGAATCAAATATTGGAAAACACAAACCGTACTAAAAAGAAAATGGTTGTTAAATAATTTACCATTTTGTCGTACGAATGATTTTCAACGATTTGTAATTCTTTGTGATCCACGGACGGGCTCTACTTGGCTGCATACCTTATTAAATTCAAGTGACCAGATTCTTTCTTATGGAGAACTGCTAACTGAGCGAAATTTGACTCAGAGTTTAGAAAAAACCATTTGGCATGATCATCACCAAAGTATTAAAGCCATCGGTTGTAAGATATTTTACGAACAACTTTCTGATCCTAAATTCAAAAAACTACTCACTGAAATTAGTGAAAACAAGTCAATCAAAATCATTGATTTGAAAAGGGAAAATATGGTTGAGTGTTTTGTTTCTTTAAAAATCGCAGAGAAGACTCAATCATGGAGTAATGATGCAAAAGGAACATCCAAAGTAGATAAGTTGTCAATTAATATTGAAGAACTGGAAGCCTTTATTAAAGAAAGGAAAGGTTCACGAAGTCAAGTTTTGAATCTGCTTGGAGACCATAAAAAGTATAAAACGACTTATGAGCAATTGGTTGGTCAGACGAGGAAAGAATTGGAAGATCTCCAGTCATTTCTTGGGGTTGAGCCCATGTCTATGTTTTCGTTATTAAACAAACAAAACTCAGCATCACTTGAAGATTTAATCTCAAATTTTGAAGAGATTAAGAGTGATTTGGATCGACTTTATACCTCTTGTAAGGTTACAATCTGATCAGTGAAAAATTCGAGGTCAGCATAGTCATGACTTGCGATAATTGCTATTTTATTGCGATCTGAAATATAAGATTTTAGGAATGATTTAATCTTTGATTTAATCCCATCATCCAAAGCGGCAAATGGTTCATCCATCAAAATAACCTTTGGATCATAAGCCATAGCCCTTCCTATAGCTGTTCGTTGCTTTTGACCTCCAGAAATATCTGTGGATTTTTTATCAAGAATATTTTCAATATCGAGGGTGAATACCAATTGGTCAAAGTCGGCATCAGAAATTCTTCGAGCGTATTCCAGGTTTTCTTTTACTGTGAGGTTAGGGAAAAGTGCAAAATCCTGAAAGACCAAACCCACTTCTCGATCTTTTGATAGCACTTGACTGCCATTAGATCTGGAGTTCCATATTATATCATTGTGAATAATCATGCTTTGACTGGACTTTTGGATTCCAGCAATTATTTTGAGAAGGGTGGATTTGCCAATTCCTGACTTACCATAAATACCCAAAGTATCACCAGACTGAATGGCTGTTTTTAAGTCTATTTGATGCGTTTTAAAATTCAATTTAAGATCTAGCTTCAGCATATGATCGGGCGTGTTGGGTTTTTATGAATAAACTGGACTAACAATAGTACCACAAAGGAAAACACTAAAAGTACTGCAGCGTACTGATTGGCCATGTCATAATTCATGCTTTCGAGCTCATGAAAGATAGCAATGGAGGCTACTCTAGTTTCTCCCGGGATATTACCACCGATCATCAAAATGACACCAAATTCACCGATCGTATGAGCGAAAGTGAGGATGGCTGCCGATATAATAGAGGGGCGAATATTAGGTAGAAGTACCTTATGGAATGTTTGCCATTTGGTTTTGCCTAGCGAATAGGAGGCTTCACTTAAGTGGTGCGGTAAATTCTCAATGGCGGACAAAATTGGATTTACCATGAAAGGAAGACTGAAAATAATGGATCCAATCAGAATGCCTTCGAAGCTAAAAGCAAGACGAGCATCAAACACCATATTCCAAAAAGATCCAAGGTAACTATTGGGCTGCAAAGCTATGAGAAGGTAAAAACCCAGAACAGATGGAGGAAGAATCAAGGGTAGTGCGATGATTACTTTTACAATTGATTGAGCAAAGAATTTTTTCATCGACAATCCATATACAATCGGCACAGCGATTATGAATAGTGAAAATGTAGTAATAAAAGCTAATTTACAGCTCAGCCAAAGTGGGGTCAAAAAATCTTCCATTGAGCTTGTGAAGTTATGGAATGAGAATGTAAAAGTGAATTATCATTGACCTAAGCATGTTATTTGTCCATCCATTTATCACATCGACAATCGTTCCAATCATCCATAAAAGTTTTGTATTCTTTGAGAAATGCTTGGATGGCCTCTATTCCTTCGGCTTTGTTTTTGCCTTCCAGTATGACGGGATCATCCAATAAAGGATCCTCAATCACTTGATGCGCTACGCACCATTCTTTCAGCTGGTTTTTCCAAATCTCCTCTTCCTTGTATTTTGTAGTAATTCTTAGATTAATCATAAATGATTGGTATTAACAATTATCTAACGATAAAGCATTGACAGTTGTGTCGTATCCACGTAGGTTTGTAGCAAAAATAATTGAATGCAGACAATAACCATCCCTGTTCCGTCTGGTGTAAAAGGATTAATTTTTGATTTGGACGGTACCATTATTGATTCTATGCCATTGCACCACGATGGATACAATCATGCGCTAGCTCCTTATAGAGTTCATTATCCAAAAGATGTTTTTGAAAGTCGGGGAGGTATTCCTACCAAAGAGACCATGAGAGCCATAGCAAAGGATTTTGGAATTAAAAATTTTGATATGGAGCGAGCGCTTGAGTCAAAAAAGGAATATGTGGAAAGCAATCTAGATCGAATTCACTTGATTAATCCAGTGTTTGAAATTATTAAGCTAAACTATGGGAAGTTGCCAATGGCGGTAGGTACAGGTAGCAACAGAAATGTCGTGAATGAATTGTTCGAGCAGTTTTCACTCAGTCAATATATACAGCATGTAGTCACAGCTACAGAGGTTACCAATTACAAACCGCATCCAGAAACATTTCTGAAATGTGCAGAATTAATTAAGGTTAAACCTGAAGATTGTGTCGTATTTGAAGACGGAAAACCTGGCATGCAAGCAGCAAAAGCCGCTGGGATGAAGGTTGTAGATGTGACTAAATACTTATAAAATTCTAAAGCGATTAGGAGCTTGTTTTCTTGCCTTTGTTTTTACCATCTAACCATTTGCCATCTTTGACTTGACCTAGATAGTTTACTATTTTGCTTTTCTCGTATTGCTTTGTGGCAAATTCTATTTCGGCCATACTGTTTCTGCGTAATTTGATCGCAGAACTAGAGCCTTTCGTTCTCAATTCAATATAATATCCTTCTTTTAGTGCTACTGGTTTTGTTGCTGGTCTTCCTTTTTGCTTTTGCTCCGCCATACTTAATAATTCTAGTTTACATAACTAACCAACGTGGATTGTTAGTTATTAGTTTCTTATATGGAATATAACCCGATTTTTCTAAATATCTAGGTTTTGTCCAATTCATTTCGTTATTTATAGCAATAAACGTACCTAAAACTCAATTTGGTTTAATATAGGCGATTAATTTCTTGAATTAATTCAAATTAGACTGGATTGACTTATTAGATTACTGCTGGCATTTGTTATCTTCACAAGATATCAAAACCATTATCCAGATGAAAAAAATTAGCTTTTGTTTGGCGTTTTACGCCACACTTTTTTCTTGTGTACCAAAAGAAACTCAACAGAAAACACCAGCAATCGACATGAAAAGTCGAGTCAGTGAATATGCGGAATATACCTTGACAGCAGATTTAAGCCATTTATCAGATAATCAACGTCAATTGATCCCCATTCTCATCGAAGTATCAAAAATTATGGATGGGATTTTTTGGAAAGAGGCCTATGGGGATAAAAATGCCTTGATGGAAAGTTTGCCTGATGATGCAACTCGACAGTTTGCAACGATCAATTATGGGCCTTGGGATAGACTTCGGGGAGATGAATCTTTTGTGGCAGGAGTGGGTGAAAAACCGGCAGGTGCGCAATATTATCCGGAAGATATGACAAAAGAGGAATTCGAGGCATTCGATGACCCGGCTAAAACAAGCCTTTATACGTTAATCAGACGGAATGAAGCCGGTGATTTATATACGATACCATTTAATGTTGCTTTTGCTGAGGAACTCGGTCAAGCTGCTCATCTACTAAGGCAGGCAGCCGAACTGGCAGAGGATGAAGATTTTAGTATTTACTTGAGTTTGCGAGCAGACGCCTTGCTGAATGATGAATATTTAGCCAGCGATTTGGAATGGATGAATATGAAATCTAATAAAATTGATTTTGTAGTGGGGCCCATAGAGAATTATGAAGACAAGCTATACAACTACAAAGCCGCTCATGAAGCCTATGTGCTCATTAAAGATATGGAATGGAGTGAGCGCTTGGCAAAATTCGTTTCTTTCTTACCAGAACTTCAGGAAAATCTTCCGGTAGCAGATGCATATAAACAAGAAAAACCAGGAACTGATTCCGATTTGAATGCTTACGATGTGGTGTATTACGCTGGGGATTGTAATGCAGGAGGCAAAACCATTGCCATCAATTTGCCCAATGATGAACGAGTACAGCTAGAAAAAGGAACGCGTAGGTTGCAACTGAAAAATGCAATGAGGGCAAAATATGATAAAATAATGCTGCCTATCAATAATTTGTTGATTGATGAGTCACAGCGTAAGCATGTCACTTTCGATGCTTTTTTTGCAAATACTATGTTTCATGAAGTAGCACATGGCTTGGGAATCAAAAACACCTTGGATGGAAGCGGAACCGTCCGACAAGCACTCAAGGAACATGGTTCTGCTTTGGAAGAAGGTAAGGCAGATATTCTTGGATTGTATATGGTGACCCAGCTTCAACAAAAGGGTGAAATTGAAGGAGAATTGATGGACTATTATACGACCTTTTTAGCGGGTATTTTTCGATCTGTGAGATTTGGAGCTAGCAGTGCGCATGGCAAAGCAAACATGATTCGATTCAATTATTTCAAAGAGCAAAATGCTTTTAGTTACAATGCTGAAAACGGAACTTACAAAGTCAACTTTGAAGAATTTCAAGCTGCCATGAATTCACTTTCGGGTGTAATCTTAACATTGCAGGGCGATGGAGATTATGAAGGAGTGGATGCTTTATTCAACGAAAAGGGTATAGTAGGTCCTGAATTGCAAAAAGATTTGGATCGAGTAAGTGCAGCAGGCATTCCGAGAGATATTGTGTTTAAACAAGGAGTTGAGGTGCTTGGTCTTACATCCGACAATAGCTAAGCCAACTTTAATTAGAAAAGATACATTATGATATTGCTTTGGATCCACTCACTCCGAGTGGATCTTTTTTGTATTTGATCTAAATTGAAAAGCATGAGACGAATTTTAAACGCTTTAATGTTGATGTTGGTAATGATTTCTTGTCAGCAAAACAGAAAAAAACCAACTGATATTTTGAACAAATATTTGACTACCGACCAATCTAAAATTAGCTATTCGATAGCTGGACAAGGGGAAATCACCTTGTTGTTTGTTCATGGTTGGAATATTAACAAGTCCTATTGGTCATTTCAGCAGGACAGGTTTGATGATGACTATCAAGTCATTGCCATGGATTTACCAGGTTTTGGAGAATCTGTTAATTTAAGCGGAGAATATTCCATAGCATCGTATGCTAATGACATCAAAGTACTCATTAATCAGCTTGATTTAAAGCAAGTGGTTCTGATCGGTCATTCTATGGGAGGACGGATAATTCTTGAAGCTGCACAGCAAAACGATAAAGTGATTGCCTTGATTGGTGTAGATAATTTTAAAGAGGTTGGACAAATATTGACTGAGGATTTGAGAGCCGAGGCCGATGGTTTTGTGGATTGGCTTAAATCTGATTTTGCTTCTAATTCCTCGATGTATGTTGATAATTACCTGATTCATCAAGATACGGATAGTTTGATCCGAAGTAGAATTGTCCATGATTATAAAATGGCAAATCCTGAATCTGCAATTGCAGCGATTGACTCCTATCTGAGTTATGACCATTCAGAAGTAGATCGGTTATCCAGTCTTCAAATACCAATATTTTTAATATCAAGCAGCATGTCTCCAGTTGATACGAATGGTTTGCAAAATACTGGATTGAAATTTAGTGTTTTCGAAATGGATAAGACAGGACATTTTCCGATGGTAGAGCAACCGGCCGTTTTTAATGAATTCTTGAACAAGGCATTAGAAGAAATAAACTCCGACAAAGAAAAATCTTAGTTGTATTGTTCTGTTTTTTCTTGATATAGTAACATTCTCATTTAAATGTTGCAGAGACTCTTTGGAATGACCTGAATAGTGGCGTACTTAATTTTAGTTAGCCTATCTTCCGAGTTGATAGCATTAAGAAGGATATGAAGAAAGCAGTTGTTAGGTTCAACCGAACACAAGAGACCGATTTTGTGACCGAGTTGAGAACGCGGGTAAACAAGCATTTTACAGATAATAAGATTTCAAAATTTGCCAATACTGACATGCAGCTGAAAACTGCTTTTATGTTAGGGCTTTACTTAGTGCCATTTGCCATTCTTGTATCGGGTCTTGTTCAGAGTTTTTGGAGCATGATGATACTTTGGAGTGTCATGGGACTAGGCATGTGCGGAATTGGGCTTTCGATCATGCATGATGCCAATCATGGGGCCTATTCAAACAAAAAATCTGTCAACAATGTTTTAGGGTATTTATTAAATGTCATTGGATCATACCATGTCACTTGGAAGATCCAGCACAATGTATTGCACCATTCGTCCACCAATGTGCATGAATATGATGAAGATTTAAATAATCAGATTTTACGTTTTTCGCCTAATCAAAAAAGGAGAAATATTAATAAGTATCAAGCATTTTATGCGCCCTTTTTGTACGGATTACTTTCATTGTACAAAACATTTAGCAAAGACTTCGAGCAAATTTCTAGGTTCAATAAAAAAAAGCTATTATCTGCACAAGGAGTGACGCTCAACGGAGCTATACTTCAAATTACTTTAAACAAACTCCTTTATCTGGGTGCTACATTTTTGTTGCCGATGTTGGTTTTAGATTTGCCCTGGTGGCAAATCCTAATAGGATTTCTTACGATGCATTTTATCTGTGGGATTATTCTTGCCTTAATTTTCCAGTCTGCCCATGTTTTGGATAGCACACAATTTTATCAAGCAGATGAAAGTGGAAGTATAGACAACTGCTGGGCCATTCATCAGTTGAATACTACAGCCAATTTTGCCAAAAAAGGAAAGCTATTTTCTTGGTTGATCGGAGGATTAAATTATCAGGTGGAGCATCATCTTTTTCCAAATATCTGTCATGTGCATTATCAGCACATCTCACACATCGTAAGCCGAACTGCGAAAGAGTTTAATGTTCATTACCATGAGTTTCCTACTTTTTTAGATGCTATTAAAAGCCATTTTAGAATGTTGCACATTCTTGGGAAGAAAGCTACGGCTTAACTGAATCCTGAAAAAATTTAGTAGCAACTAGCCCTACAAAAGCAAATCCTGCTAGCAACAGAAAAACCAATTGATGTCCAAGAGCACCTGGATTTCCATCCAATAAATAGCCCATCAATGGGCCCATAAAAATGTCTGGTGTGAAACCAATAACAGAAATTAATCCAATCGAAGTTCCGGAGATTTCTAATGGGATTTGGGCTTCTTGAACAAGTGAAAAATACAATCCTCTCACAGCGTAAACTCCCAAACAGGTGGATATGATTGCTAAAATGTAATAATAGGGAATATGTTGTGGAAGCCACCCAGATCCAATAGCCAAACCACTAAGAATCATGACACCAAACCCCCAAGAAATAACTTTTGAAGATTGTCTGATTCGATCAGCAAGAAAACCAGCTGCTATAGCGGCAATCATTCTCATCCAAAGCGCTAAAGCACCCACTTGCGCGGCTTCTACTTCTGAATAATTTAAGATATCCTTGGCCAACAAAGAAAAGTCATCAGTTACTTTGTAGCCTACATAAGCACAAACTATGATAATGGCCTGGCACCAAATTTTAGGTTCTTTCGCAATGTGAGCTACTTGATCAAGGGATATTTTAGGATGCTCTTCGGAAGTATCCTGCTGAGTGCTTCGAAAAAATATCCATATCAACAGTCCAATCGAAATCACCCAACCAGAGAAAAAGAAAATCACATATTGAAAGGCCATTTGTTGTTCGGCTATTGTACCTGTTCCAGTTTCTTCAGGCAAGTACCAGGAGAATATTCCCACAGCTATAGTACCAGCAAAGGCTGCTATAAATCCTCTACCACCTTCAAGAAACCCAAAAGCTCTTCCTTGAAACGAGGAGCCACCAAGTGATCTGGTGGCTTTTATTAGTGCGGCCCAAAAGAGTAGTATGGTAGTCAAACCCCAAAAACCGTACAGCCAAAGAAGAGCAGAAAAAGAAGGTGCATATGCCAAATAAATCCCTCCCAACCCTGTGGCTAGCAACGCGATAGTCATGAGTAACCTCGGAGAAAATCGATCGGCCAATGGCCCTCCAAAAAAGTAAGAAACCATGGCTATCACTCCATAAGCCGAAAAAAGAGAACCTAATTCCAGATTAGTAATCTCAAAAACAGCTAAAAAAGTAGGTCGAAAAACTCTGGCTAAGACAAATGGAAGAAAAAATATGGATTCGCCTGCGAGAATGAGTAGAAGCAGTTTGAAGGTATTTGGATGTGAGGAGTTAGTAGGCAAATCTTTGATTTATTGACTTAAAAATTATGGATTACAGTACTTTGATGTAGACAGTTCTATGACAAACAAAACATAATATTAAAGTAATCAACTGATAGCATGGCAATCATATTTTAGCTTTTTCTTATTAATACTATTTGCTAACAGGTTATGGATTTATTCAGAGGGCTCTCAGGGAAATTCCTCATTCCCTATGCGTTGACATTAATTTTTGGAGTTTGGACCTATGTTACTTTTCAAAACATCCGAAACTTACATGAGGTAAAAGAGTCATTGCAAAACATTCAAGTTCGAGTATTGGAAATGAGAAAACACGAAAAGGATTTTCTTGTTAGAGACTACAAAAATGTTGATTTCATTACAAAAGGTCAAAGTAGCTACCTTTCTGGACTCAATGGTTTGGTAGCTCAATTACTTGAACAAACAGATAGTTTGAGGCTTAACCATAGAATTGAACCTGTAAAAATTGACAGCATGCAAATGCTATTAAAAAATTACGCATATGCAATTAGCTCTTTAGCAGAAATGATCAAAGAAAAAGGTTTTAAGGATCATGGACTAGAAGGACGGTTGAGGCAGGCTATTCATGAGGTGGAGGATTCTGACTTCGCATACGACAAATATTATATGCTCATGCTCCGTCGACACGAAAAGGACTTTTTCCTAAGAAAAGACTTGAAGTACCAGGATAAATTTAAACAAGGAATTGTAGATTTTAAAACCCATTTAGCACAGATTGGAGGCAGTGAATCTATGAAACAGGAGATAATTGAGAAATTGGATCGGTATGAAGCTGGTTTCAAAAGAGTAGTAGCAATCCAGCAAAAAATAGGACTAAGTGAAAAGGACGGATTACACGGAAAATTGAGAGAAGCCATTCATCAATTTACTCCCTATGTGGATGATATTGTGGCATCCAACAACAAACATATAGCCGCTGAGATCAATAAAAGCTCTTGGGCTCTTGTTATCCTATTTACCTTAATATTAATAACTGGTGTAATTATTTTGACCTATCATATTAATAAGATCACTCGAAATATAAATAGGATTAAAGCAAATGCACTGACTTTGGCCAATGGAGGGTTCCCTAAAGAGGAAAAAGTAAATGCTCGAGACGAACTTGGACAGGCCCATGAAGCATTAAATGTATTGACTAGTGGTTTAAAGGATAAGACGGCATTTGCAGAATCCATAGGAGAAGGGCGATTTAACGCTAAACTTGATTTACTTGGAAAGAATGATATTCTAGGGCAAAGCCTACTGTATATGAGTCAAAATCTATCCACAGTAGTTCATCAGATAAATGACGTGGTGGCTTCTGCAAGTGAACGAGGTGAGCTTGGTGGTAGAATAAATTTATCGAATAAAGAAGGGTTTTGGCGTAACCTAAGTGAATCGATTAATGAATTATTAGAAACTTTTTCAACGCCGATACACACAATGGACAGAATTGCCAAAGCCATGTCTAAAGGTGATCTAACCCTAAGGTATGATGAAGGGGCGAAGGGTGAAATCAAAATTTTATCAGAAAATTTAAATTCGGCGCTAGACGGAATAAACGACCTACTAGCAAAAATTTCATTCAATGCCGAAATTGTGAATGATTCAACTACTGAAATGAATCGAAGTAGCGATGAGATGAATCTGAATATGAATGAAATTGCTAGTGCAACTAGTCAAATGAGTCAAGGCGCACAGAATCAAGTAGTAAAAGTAGATGAATCTTCTGTTCTTGTAGATAGTATTTTGAGCTCTATTGATGATATGGGAACACGATCTGAGCGAATTCATCATTCGGCTCAGAATGGAGTGAACAATAGCAAACAAGGCGTTGACATGGTGAAAAATGTAGAGGAAAACATGTCGTCAATTATTCAGTTGACCGAAAAAACGTCAGGGACGGTCAAAACTCTAAAAGAACGATCCAAGGAAATCACAGGGGTGTTGGGCTTAATTAACGAAATCGCAACGCAAACTAATTTATTGGCGCTTAATGCAAGCATAGAAGCAGCTCAGGCTGGAGATGCTGGACGTGGGTTTGCTGTAGTTGCTGAGGAAATTCGAAAACTCGCTGATGGATCCAGATCTTCTGTTCGTGAAATCGAAAAATTGGTCAGAGATGTTCAAGACGGAACGAACGCTGCCTCTCAAGCGATTGAAGAAATGAATTTGACTGTTTCCGCTGGTGAAAGTACATCGTCAAAAGCACGGGAGGTATTTGTACATATGGCGGAGTCCTCACAAGAGACACTGAAACTTTCAGAAGAAATATTAAGTGCGACCAAACACCGCAAATTGGAGATCAAGGAGATCGCGAAGATTACAGAAAGTATTGTGGTAATTGCAGAACAGAGTGCTGCTGGCACCGAAGAAATGGCTGCTTCGGCTACTGACCTTCGCTCTGGCATGGAAGTGTTTCGATCCAAGTCTGGACAGCTTTCCACGGTGGCAAGCGTATTGCATGAAGAGGTAGGTAAGTTTGTACTTCGTTCCGCACAAAGTACTTCAATTGGCAACAATCGTGATTTTAAAGAAGAACTAAAGAATCAGCGAGAGGAGCTGATTTTGGATATGTGATGGTCAATCGAGACGTATTATTTATTAGTCTTTTTGGTTTCTCAATATCTTCTCTATGCGGTTCATGATAATTTGGGATAAATTCCATTCGTATCCGTTAAAATCAGTGGTATTGATAAATTGAACAACAATGGTGTCGATTTCTTCATGGTATTCGGCAAGACACTGATAGCCCGGAATCAGGCCACCATGTTCGTAAACATAGATAGAGGCATAGATTTCCTGTCCTCCCTCATTGAACACTGAGCCATCATTTAATGCCCGTAAGAATATTCCCACATCCTCAGCTGTCGCTAGCATCGCCCCGTAGTCGTTCGTTTTGATATCTTCTTCATACCCAACATAATAACCACTCATCACATCATCAATATTTACTTCACTCAATGAACCGAAAGTGTTGTTTAGCTCAAGGGGGATCAAAATACTCTCTTTGATATATTGTTGGTGGTTGTAACCTACCGTTTTTTTAATGAGCTCTGAAAGCAGCAAATAATTGGTGTTGCAGTATTCATAGTCTGTATCTGGTTCAAAATTGGCTGGCAAATCCAGCGCAAGTTCCAGTCTCTCTTTATTTGTGTCAGGTGGGTTTTCCCAATAATTAGGAAACTCAGTGAAACTGGGCATACCACTCCGATGCTGCACCATCATCCTCAAGGTAATTTGGTCTGCATATTCAATTCTCCCTACTAATTCTGGAAAATAATCAGCCAGCGTTTTGTCTAAGGACAGACGATCGCTGTTGACTAATTTGGTGATCGCCACCGCATGATACAACTTACTGATACTGCCAATTTTGAATAAAGCATGTGGGTCGGCAGGTATTTTGTTTTCCCTATTTTTCCATCCTGCGGCATAAAAATCAGGCGCTTTTCCTCCTTCATCCACATATACAATCATCCCATCAAATCCATAACCAATCGCTTCATCCAGTTGTTCTTGAACCGTATCAGGGAGCGGTATGATCCACGCCTTTACCAAAATCCAAGGTACAAAGAACAGGGAAGTAATGGTTCCAACGAGCAAGACAATTCTAAGAATGAGTTTTGTTTTTGTGGTTTTCATGGTTTGGATTCGTGACGCTCTTCGTTTTTAAATTAAGGAATTAAATGCGGAGTTAGTGTATCAATTTGTAAACAACCCTAATTCCAAAGGGATGCCTTCAGGTGATGACCATTATCTCTCGAAATTATTAATAAAAGTTCAAAATATAGCCGTCATTCACCTTTCATCTACTTTACAGTTCCCGAAAAAAAATAACAATGGATGCGTTGAACAGCTATTTGGGATTAAAACTGCTCAATATTTCCTTTCTTTCTTCCTCTTTTTTTAATCGTTCGTAGACGTAGGGTGGAGAAGCGCGTACTTTGCAGTTTTGGGCCATGCAGCGCTCGCAGGTGTCGTTGACGAGCTGGGTTTTGATGGCCGTGTCGCCTAAGAATTTGATCGTTTTTCTGACTTTGTCATCCAGCTTGATGCCCAGAGACAAGCTGTTGTTCATACCCTTGGTAGGCGTGAACGGTTTAGCAAGAGACAGGAGCAAAAACTCTTCGCCTGTATCTATGTATCGGGCGATTTGAGCACCACCTATGATCTCTCCTGGTTTGGTTTTATGGATTTCTTCTAGTTCATCGAGCATGGTGATGAATTTCCATCTCCTACAAAAATGCTCTTGTAGCGTAGTGCCTCTGGGCTGATTGGTTCGCGACAAATGCATCTCCTTACCCAAGTGATAATGATCAGTGCCAGGTCTGTGATTGAACTTAAAAAAGAACAATTCATTGAAACCGAAATACTCAGGCAGCAAATTAGTCATGCGCTGGAGCACCATTTCAGGTGTGGTGTTATAATGGCGCATGGTATCTATGAGAATATTCTGATTCCATTGTTCACTGGAGAAAAAGTCCTGAAGATCTTGAAGGAAGTTTTTGCGATTGATTAAAACAGCCGTGGCGAAATAGGAAGCTTTGAAGTCATTGAGTACCTGATCAAAATTGTCAATTTTCACCCAGGGAGTAGTCGTATTTCTTTGCTTGAATTTGAGGTAATTAAATCCGACTTCCTTGGCCAGATAAAAGGCACGCTGGCGTTGGCTTAATTCGCTATTGAGTACCAGTTTTTTTCTGCGTTTCTCCTGGATCATTACACTACGCAAGTCACTAAGTGATGAATGCTCAGTAAAGTCGTTGTTGATTAGCTTATAGTTGTACTTCTCACTTAGATAATCTTCGAATTCTGTTTCCGGGATATATTTACCCGCCAATAGCCTAACTTCTTCAGAAAACTGTTCGGCTGCTTCTTCTATCTCTGGAAAGAAGTTTTCATGGATTTCTTGATAGGAGCGTAATACAGAGAAATAGAAAGTTTCAACCCGTACGTCATAATTTCGACTGACTTCCAGTAGAGTGCCAATGAAGGCGTTGAGCTTGGAAGGTGCATTAGAGAGTAAGTCAAGCAATCTGGATAGCTCCAATCCAAATAAATCTAAAGGCAATTCGGATAAGATTCCAGAGTGTAGCAATCGAGAAACTGGAGCCAGTTTCTTATTCAAAATCTCAGATTTTAATTCTGTAGGTTTTACTTTGAGTGCATCGGCAAGCGCAATGAGTTTCTCTGATTTAGGATATTTTTTACCTTTTTCAATCTCATTCAAGTAGGAAATAGAAATTCCAGATAGATCTGAAAGTTGCTGAAGAGATAACTGATGATTTTGTCTCAGTTGTCTCAGCTTAATACCAAAAATGAGTTTGACGTATTCTTTGTTCAATGCCATAATGAGACTTCAAAATAAGCAGAAATTTTAGTCTGCTTCCACTTACCTTTAAAATTTCATCATAAAATTCAAATACATCAATGATCAGATGAGATCAGAATCTTTGTCTAATAATTTGATCAAGCTCACCAAATGCGAAAAAAGGACAGCTGGAACCACAAAACTTGGCAACCAGATAAAAGGAAAATAGAATACGGCAACATTGGGCTGATCCATTCCAAATACTTGAAATGGCGTGGGAGCCGCTAATATGGCATGACTTACAATGTTGATTAACAAGCCGAGGGTGATGAGATTCCAAAGAATGGCTCCAATTCTGCTTTTGCTTCTGAGCCCAACCATAAAAATAGCAACGAAAGGAGCTGTAATTCCCGAAAGGATATCATAATTAATCCCCTCAAAGGTGAGTAAATAGGGAAGAAGTTGACTCCCGGCCAGCCACCACAAAACGATCTCGATTGGTACACGAACAATATGTAAATAGGTGAGTGTAGTGATGGGAATTCGGAGTACAAAATTTCGTGACCGCTTGATCGAAAGAACTGCCAGAATTGTAATAATTGGTGGTGAAAGAACAAAAATCAGTCTCGGTGGCATCGCATCGAAAACCAAGAAAAAGTCATATAGAGCCAGCAGTGCTATGATAAATAGCCAAGTCATAAGAAAAGTTGAGACTACAACTGCGTGATTACTTGTTTTGTTCTTTTGGGCTAATTTAATACCATAATAAAGGAACCCAAAGGTGGTTGCGACAGTGGCTAAAAATACGCCACTGACATAGGAGGGAAGTTCACTCATAAGGTTTTTAATGATGTAGAACTAAGTTAATAATTATCTTGATATGTTTGTTAGTCCACAATTATTTTTTGAATTGGATAAATACCCTAAAGTTGATTGATAGTAGTAACTGGCAGACATTTAAAGAGGCACTGAAATTAGCCTTACAAGCAGAACCCTTAGGTATGCAAGCACAAGTTGGGATGGCGCCATTGCCAGATGTCTCCCAACGGTTTGACAAGGAAAGTGCAAAGAAAGCCCGACAAAGTGCGGTCATGGTTTTGCTTTATCATGAAGAGGGGAGAATCAAATTTCCTCTAATCGTTAGACCTCAATATCCTGGTGTTCATAGTGGTCAGATCGCACTTCCTGGTGGTAAATTTGAAGAGGAGGATCAGAACCTGATTCAAACTGCCCTTCGTGAAACGCATGAAGAAGTGGGCGTATCAATGCATCAGGTCGAAGTAGTTGGTCAACTTTCAGAACTCTATGTACCGCCCAGTAATTTCAATATTCTTCCAGTGATTGGTTTGCTATCTGAGGTTCCACAATTTATACTTGAGGAAAAGGAAGTGGAAGAACTGGTCATAGCGGATATCAATGTCTTAAATGACAAAACAAAAAGAAAACAAAAGCAAATGACTTTTTACAGTGGAATCAATGTAGATGTGCCTTATTTTGATATTGAAGATAGGGTCGTGTGGGGAGCCACAGCTATGATTCTCAACGAATTTGCTACCATTATTCACAACATAAACAGTAAAAAATGAACGAATCTACAGCTATGATCACCAACGATGCCGTGGTCTTTGGACTTTTGATGTTGCTACTAGGTATAGTATTCAAAACCAACGCCTCTTCTCATCCTTTCTGGAAGAAATTTTATGGCATTTTTCCCTCAGTGTTGGTGTGTTACTTTTTGCCATCAGTTTTCAACTCAATGGGAATAATAGACGGAAGTGGGTCTAAATTATACTTCGTGGCTTCACGCTATATGTTACCTGCCGCTTTGGTATTGCTGACTTTAAGCACTGATTTTAAAGAAATTAAAAAACTTGGCTCAAAAGCAATCATTATGTTTTTGACTGGTACTGTAGGTATCGTGATAGGAGGACCTATTGCGCTTTTGGTGATTGGGTGGATCGCGCCAGATGTGATTGGCGCCACTGCTGATGAAGTTTGGAGAGGCATGACGACTGTAGCCGGAAGCTGGATCGGTGGCAGTGCGAATCAGGCGGCAATGAAAGAAGTTTTTGAAGTGAGTGATGTTATTTTCTCAAAAATGGTGACTGTTGATATTTTAGTGGCTAACGTCTGGATGGCGGTGATCCTGATTGGCGCAGGTAAATCAAAAATGGTCGATAAGATGTTTAATGCTGATTCTTCGGCTATTGATGATGTAAAGACCAGAATTGAAGAATATAGTGCCAGTATTGCCAAAATGCCAGCACTGCCTGATCTGATGTTGATTTTAGCGATTGCCTGTGGTGCAACTGGAGCAGCTCATTTTCTAAGTGATATCATAGCTCCATATATCCAAGCCAACTATCCTGCGATGGAGGAGTACAGTCTGACCAGTGGCTTTTTCTGGCTTGTCGTCATCGCAACAGCTATAGGATTGAGTTTGTCTTTTACAAAATATAGAAACCTCGAAGGTGTAGGTTCCACCAGAGTTGGCAGTGCTTTCATTTACATTCTTATTGCTACCATTGGCATGCACATGGATGTGATGGCGATTTTTGAATCTCCTGGGTTATTTTTAGTGGGTATCATTTGGATGTTGGTTCATGTGGCCTTATTGTTGGGTGTAGCCAAGCTGATCAAAGCACCTTTCTTCTTTGTGGCTGTAGGAAGTCAAGCCAATGTAGGAGGAGCAGCCTCTGCACCCGTAGTGGCAGCAGCTTTTCATCCTTCTTTAGCACCGGTCGGAGTTCTATTAGCAGTTTTAGGTTATACGTTGGGCACTTATGCCGCATATATCTGTGGTCTTTTGATGCAAGCTGCTTCTGGGAGCTAGTTTTTAAGAAAACTTAAAAGAACTTTTCTTCATACATACGTGTATGTACATGTATTGAATGTTATTAAAATATGAGACTAAGGGTTTTAATATTGATATCAATCATAGGGTTTGCATGCAACGATAATCAGGAGGTCAACTGTGATGTTTCTGATTTGGAACTTTCCGTTTCTGGCAATGAAAATGCGGATTGTAATGATGGCGCTACCATTACGCTTGATGCAAGCGGGGGAGATGGCCCTTATCTTTATCGTTTTTTCGGTTCACCATATCAAGATTTGACAGATTTTGATGGTGTACCATTGGGTGGTCCTTTCTTGGCAGAAGTTAAAGATGCTAATGGTTGTGAAGCCGCATTGGAGGTGTTTGTGTCAGGAGATGAAAATACGGTTTCTTTTCAGACTGAAACTTCCGAGGCAGGCTGCGGTTCTTCGGCTGGTACGATTACAGTGACAGCGAGTGGAGGAGAGGGCGACTACCAATACCGCTTTGAGGATGGTAATTTCGCTGACATTAATTCATTTTCAGGATTAGAAGTGGGTACCTATCAAATCAGTGTGCGTGATGGAGCAGGGTGTATTAATATGAAAGGGATAAAAGTAACCTCAGGTATCAGCTATAAATCTAACATTGAGCCCATCATGAATTCTAATTGTACAACAAGTGAATGTCACAGAAGTGGCAATGGAATATCAGATTTTACCAATTTCAGTACAGTACAAGCCAGAGCCAGCTCAATCAAATCACAAGTACAAAGTAAGGTTATGCCAAAAGAGGGGTCGTTGTCAAATGCTGAGATTCAGGCGATTGTCTGCTGGATAGATGATGGGGCACCAAACAACTAAACCATGAAAATATCAGCTACTATATTATTGGTTGTCTTTTGCTGTTTTTCGACTTTCGCTCAAAAATATATAAGCCATCATAGCAATGTTCATTTCTACTCAAGTGCTCCTGTCGAAGATATAGAGGCTGTCAATTCTCAATCACAAAGTGCCATAGATCTGTCCAATGGGGGATTTGCGTTTGCTGTGCCCAACAATCAATTTGAGTTTAAGAAGTCACTCATGCAGGAGCATTTCAATGAAAACTATATGGAGTCTGAAAAATATCCTAAATCAACTTTTATCGGAAAGCTGAAAAATTGGATGCTTTTTTCAGGAGAAAAAGAAGTGGTAGCCTCAGGTGATTTGACCATTCATGGCGTGACCAAAAAAGTGGATATCCCAGCGAAATTGAATATTCAAAATGATCAATTGATAGTGGATGGCGTATTTCCAATTGCCTTGGCTGAGTACAAGATTAAAATTCCGAAAGCTTTGTTTTATAACATCGCAGATACCGTTCAAGTCACGGTACACTTCGAATACAAACCTTTAACCAAATAAACTCATGAGACGCTTAACTGTTATTTTACTTTTTTGTTCCTTATCGGGCTTTGCTCAGGATGATTTGATGTCATTGTTGAATGACGAAGAAGGAAGTCAGGAAGTCGAGGCAACATTCAAAAGTACGAGACTCATCAGTGGTCAGACCACTGAGATGCGCTCTGCTGGCATTTTGGACTTTGTGATTTCTCACCGCTTTGGTAGGGTCAATCAAGGCATTGAGCAGTTTTATGGATTGGATGATGCTTTTATTCGTCTGGGTTTAGATTATGGAATCACGGATCGATTGAATGTGGGTATTGGCCGCTCGTCTTTTCAAAAAATAGTGGATGGCTCGTTGAAATATAAGATTCTCATACAGCAGACGGGCGAAAAGTCGATGCCTGTCTCACTTGTTGCCTTTACCAGTTTGGCTATTAAAACAGGCGATGGCGCATTTAGTGACCCTACAGTTGATCATCCGTTTAGTGATCGATTGTATTCGACCTTTCAATTACTAGCTTCACGCAAAATGAACACGAACCTTTCATTGCAACTGATGCCCACATATATCCATCGTAATCTGGTGCCATCAGACGAGTACCCCAATGATGTGATAGCCTTAGGTGTAGGCGGACGATATAAAATTAGCAAACGAGTAGCTATCAATGCAGAGTGGTTTCCTCAAGTGACTGAAAAAGGTCCAGAGGTTACCAATGCTCTTTCCTTTGGTGTAGATATCGAAACTGGCGGTCACGTTTTCCAGCTTCATATCACCAATTCCAGATCTATGATTGAGCAAGGATTCATTTCCGAAACCACAGGAAACTGGAGTGATGGAGATATTCACCTCGGATTCAATATCTCAAGGGTCTTTGATTTAACTCCAAAAAAGTAAAAATTTGATAAACTTATAAGGTTTTCAAAACCTCATAGGTTTCATATTTTTTCCCAATCTTTGACCTTCTTTAAAACGGATATCAAATATGGAAAGACAAGCCTATCGGATCGACAAAGTCGGCTCAACATCAAACCTCAAACTAGTCACTGAATCATTAGAAGAACCACAAGCAAATGAAGTGCAGGTGGAGGTGCATGCGATAGGGTTGAATTTTGCTGATGTTTTTGCCATTCATGGCCTTTATAGTGCCACGCCAAAAGGCAGTTTTGTACCTGGGCTGGAGTTTTCAGGAGTAATCACAAAAGCTGGGGCAGAAGTATCGAATTACAAGGTGGGCGATCGAATTATGGGTGTGACCCGATTTGGTGGTTACGCCAGCCATCTCAATATCGATGATCGGCATATTGTGCCATTGGCTGATGATTGGTCGTTTGAAGAAGGCGCCGCTTATCTGGTGCAAGGGATGACTGCCTATTATGCGTTGGTATTTTTAGGCGGATTGCAAAAGAATCATGCCGTTCTCATTCACAGTGGAGCGGGAGGAGTTGGCATTATGTCCAATCGTATTGCCAAATGTTATGATGCATTTACCATTGGCACGATTGGTAGTGACAAAAAAATGAACGTACTGGAAGCAGAAGGCTTTGACGGCAAGATTGTCCGAAGCAAAAACTTTGCTAAGGATTTAGAAAAAACACTCAACGGGCGCGAATTAAATCTTATCATTGAGACTATAGGAGGTGAAATTTTTAAAGCAGGATACAACTTGCTAGCCCCACAAGGCAGAATGGTAGTAGTAGGTGCTTCACAGTTTGCCTCGCCGGGCTCCAAGCCGAATTACATCAAACTCCTCTGGAAATTTCTCACAAGACCTAAAATCGATCCACAGCAGATGATTCAAGAGAATCGATCCGTCATGGGTTTCAATTTGATTTGGCTCTATGAAAAAGTAGATGTCATGGATGATCTCTTGAAGGACATGGCTAAACTCGATTTGGGTAAACCCATGGTTGGACAGACTTTCGAATTTGATCAGCTGCATGATGCCATCAAATTATTTCAAAGTGGAAAATCAACAGGCAAAGTAGTAGTGAAAACAAAGGCATGACAATAGCTATAGATATAGGGAATACAGATGTTGTAGTGGGTTTCTATGATCAAGAATGGAAACATATCTTTAGAGTACCCAGTAATCTAGAAATGGAAGCGGCCGAATATGAAAAACGTCTGAGAGCATTCCTACTTGAAGAAGGTGTTCCTTTGCCTACCATTCGACAAGTGATATTGAGTAGTGTGGTGCCGGATCTTACGCCTGTTATTTTAGAAGTGTTCAATCAGTTTTATGAAGGAAACATCACTATAGTAGATGGGGTATTACTTACAAGACTGGAATTGGGGAATATCAATCCTTTTGAACTAGGGTCAGACTTGGCAGCGAATGCTGTAGGCGCTTTTGAGCGTTTTCAGCAAGGTGTTATTATTGTTGACTTTGGAACAGCACTTACTTTTACTAGTGTGAATGATCAAGGGCAAATACTTGGAGTGGCGATTGCTCCTGGTGTTCGTACCGCCATGAAATCACTGTCATCAAACACCGCTCGATTGCCAGAAATTCCTCTAGAGATACCATCAAAAGTTTTAGGAAATAATACAGTGGAAGCTTTGCAAGGAGGTATTATGCAAGGATATGTGGGGCTGGTTCGTCATATGGTTCAGCAGGTTAAAATAGAAATGGGAGGAAGTCCAAAAGTGATCGCTACAGGAGGATTGTCCTTTGTTTTTAAGCCACTACATGATCTATTTGATGCGATGGACGTGAACCTTACCCTGGATGGTCTCAGGATGATTCTGAAACGACTAGCGTAATTCGAGTGTTTGTTTTCGCGTTTCTTCTCGTTTAATTTTCCCTGAATCGGTTCGCTCAAATGATTTCACAGCTAGCGCCTGTTTAGGAATGTGCTTTTTTGAAAACTTAATGCTAATGACTTGTTGAATTTCATGCAGCTTATTTTCCTGCAATGGTTGGCCTTCTGTAATAATTATACACTCACTACCTAGTTTGTCATTAGCTTTCCAGCTAATGATGAAATCGGAATCGATGAATCCTTCAATAATTTTTTCCAATTGCTCAGGGTGAATTTTGATTCCGCCAGAGTTAATGACGTGATCTCTACGGCCCAACCAACGAAACTTGTTAGAATCAGTCAATTCAACAATATCATTGGTTTGGAGCCACTCGTTATTGGTCACCGCTCCTTGAATCATTAGACAATCTGCGTCATCTTGTTTCAAGAAGATTCCTGGTAAAGCCTGATATTCAGCTTCAATAAATTTTCCTTTGATTGGCATCAATGCAATATGGCTGACTGTTTCTGTCATACCATAAGTGGCATAGATGTTTGTGTCTATGTTCGACAATTGCTCAAATGCCGAAGAAGTTAAGGGCGCTCCTCCAATCAGAATGTTTTCAATACTTTTCAGTTGATGTATGGTCCCATCTTCAATCATTTTGTAAATCTGTACTGGAACAAAAGAGGCAAAATCAATAGGTTCTTTGAGTGTCTTCAATGGATTGGAACTTGGTTTTTGAACTATCAAATCCATGTCATTGGCCAAACACCTAGCAGCCATCATCAGGGAGGCGACGAAGTTTGGCTCCAAACATATTAAAGCAGTATCTGATTTTTTTAGTTGTAAAAATTCAATTGTTGCACTCGCGCTTGCAACTATTTGACTACGGCTGACATCAATAGATTTAGGAACGCCCGTAGATCCCGACGTTTGGAATTGAAAGGTGTCATGATTATGCTGCCACTGAGTGATAAAATCAATGAGCTTGGTTGCTTTTGGGTATTTAGTTAGCCATTCATCTAGTCTATCCAAATGGTAATCAGACCGCTCAAAAACTATTTTCATCTGTAGGCAGTATAAGTAGTAATTTTAATTCCGTCAAATATCAAAAAAAAACCATTACCAATCTTGATAATTTTATATCCGTAAAGAATGTATTATGTTTGAAATTGCAACATAAACTCTATACTTATTGGGTTTGGGAAATTAAAGAATGTTAGATAACCAGGTCAATCTACTCGTTAAGAGAATAATAAATAAGGAAAAGGAGGCTTTCGAAATCGTTTTTAATGAATACTACAAAGCACTTTGTAATTATGCTTTTAGATTTTTGGACGAATACGAAGAGGCTGAAGAAATTGTACAGGATGTTTTTGTGAAATTTTGGGAGAAATGCGACACGATTGCCGAAGATTCTTCGCTCAAATCTTATTTATACCGATCGGTTCATAATACTTGCCTTAATCACATTAAACACCTTAAGGTGCGAGATTCCTATCGTCAGCACGTGATAGATCAAATGGAGCATTATGAAGATGTGAAATATGAGGCGGATGAGGAAAAAAATATTCAAGCTGAGATATACAAAGCCATAGATGAATTGCCGCCACAGTGCCAAAAAATATTTAAACTGAGTAGATTTGAGGGATTAAAATATCAGGAAATCGCAGACCATATGGGATTATCCATTAAGACTATTGAAGTTCAGATGGGAAAAGCCTTGCGAGTATTGCGCGAAAGCCTGAAAGAATTCAAACGATAGGTACCTCAAAATAAAATGATCAGACGCCTGACAAACTTGTTATGTTATGCACTGCCAATAGTGATAAGTCTGATATTACTATCTAATACATGTTTTGGTCAGAAAAAAGGAGTATTAAACAAAAAACTTCAGATCAATTTAAGAGAAGTAACCATAGATAGTGCATTGAACTACGTCAGTTACAAAACGAACGTCTTCTTTTCTTACAGTTCTGACATCATAGATGAGCGTCAACGATTTACCATTGCTTACGATGATACTAATCTGGAGCAAGTCTTACATCAATTATTGATTGGAACAGGAGTTGAATATACCATTATCAATGGACAGATCATTCTTTTCAAAAGCGCCCAAACTACGACCACTCAGTATTTCTTTGAAAAGGTCAACATAAGAGGTAACGTAAGAGACTCACAAACAAATGAGCCGATTCCAGGTATCAATGTATATGTTGCAGGTACACTCAAAGGTAGCTCGACTGATATCAATGGAAATTTTGAAATAAAGGGACTAGTGCCAGGCCGGTACGAGATTGTTTTTTCTCACATTGTTTATAATTTGGCTCATACTTTGGTGACATTAGAAGGAGATCAACAATTTGTACATATTCCAATTAAACTTGAGTCTAAGACCACTCAGCTTGAAGACGTAGAAATTGTAGCCAATAGTGATGCTCAGAAAAACTGGCAACGAGGCTATAAAATTTTTGAGGAGAAATTTTTTGGAAATAGTCAGAATGCTAGCAAGTGTAGTATTTTGAATTCTGAAGTTTTAGAAATTGATTATGATCGTGAATCTGGCGAATTGAAAGCAACAGCAGATCAGCCATTAATAATTGAAAATTTGGCCCTTGGATATCGTATTAATTACATTCTTGAGTTATTTGAACATACCTCCAAAGTCACACGACTTTTAGGTGTTTCTAATTTTGAAGAGCTTCCAGTAAATAGCAATTCAGAAAGAAAACGGGTAATTAAAAATAGACAAAAGAGTTATAAAGGATCCATGACGCACTTTTTAAGATCATTAACCAATGATAAATTGAAAAAGGAGGGGTTTGTAATTGATGAAGTTGATGAGCTTCCAAGTACGATTAATAATTCATATTTTGAATTGCCTGCCCAGTTGCATGCGAATAGAGATAAATTTGCTTTTGACAATACTTTGAAATTTACCAAATATCTCATGGTGATTTACACTAAAGAATATGAAAGTCCTGCATATGTATTTGAACAATCCAGAGATGCTGTTGCAGAATCTGGAGGATTTAATTTTTCAAGCAGTTCTCAAAGTAGAAACATTGGTCAATTATCATTCATAAAATTGAACTTACCTGTAGTAACCATTAATTCAAAAGGTTTTTTTAATGAACCATTAGCAGTCACTACTTATGGTTATTGGTCATGGGAAAGGGTGGCAGAGTACATGCCTTTTGAATATGAGCCGTGATGATTAAATTTGTCAAGTCTTTGAATAGGGGTTGTATTTATATGACTTGTTAACAAAGCGATATAAACCGTAAATATGGAAGAGCAGTTAGTAAAATATTTTTCTGGCAATCTCCCTCCTGAGGAGATGCGGAAGATTGAAGATTGGAGATGTGAGAGTGATGCAAATGCTTCTGAGTTTTTGGAGTCTCATAGAGCGTGGAAGTTTAGTATGGATGTCGAAGTTGATGCTAAAGGAGCATTGAATGCGGTAATGAATAGGATTGAATTGAATGAGGATCAACCTAATTCTAAGAAGGCAGGTATAGGATCCTTTTTGAAATATGCAGCTGCGGCAGTTTTAGCCATAGGCTTATTGTTTTATAGTCAAGGAGTGTTTGATAAAGATCAAGTACAGATGGCTATTGAAGCTACAGATAATCTTGAGATTATTGCCCTTCCTGATGGTTCAGTAGTTACATTAAGTGAGAATTCTATTTTAACTTATGACGAAAAATTTGTTGGTAGTACTCGGAGTGTAAGCTTAAAAGGAAAAGCTTTTTTTGATATTAAAAGGGATGAATCCAGACCTTTTATTGTAAACACAGATCAATCAAAAATTGAAGTGTTAGGAACTTCGTTCTTAGTAAATACAGAAGTGAAAAACGCATTGACGGAAGTATTTGTTAAAACCGGTCGCGTTTCTGTAAGCAAAAAAGAGAGTAAGCGCTCTGAGGAAATAGAACTAGTAGCAGGTGAAGTAGGTCGATTAGTTAATGATGCTGTTGTGTTTGAAAAATCGAGCATTGAGGATTACAACTATTTAGCATGGAAGACCAAGCTGATTGAATTCAACAATCAAGAATTAGGTTCTGTATTAGAAACATTAAGAGAAGTGTATGATGTGAAAATTATTGTTTCAAATGAGAAAATTTACAATTGTCAGATGTCTGCTAAGTTTGACAATCAACCAATTGAATCTGTCCTTGAGATTCTAAGTAGAACTTTTAATTTAGAATTAACTAAATCAAATAGAAAGGAATTTTATCTCTCCGGAGAGGGATGTATCGTGGTTCAATAAATATATTATTTATTAAGCATTAGAAATTATTATATTGCAATTCCAGTCAATCCGGCTGGAATTTTTTTGTGCCCACAATGAAGAAACTAACAACATTACTTTTTTTATCATTTGCCCTAGCGGGAGGAACGGATCTGCTTGCTAGTATTCAGTCTGATTCAGTCTTAGTAGTTCAGGATTCAATTGAATTAATCAATAACAATGAAGTAAACATTGTATCAAGTGATATTCAAAGTGTTGAGAATGAGAAAGCTAATATTCTCACTGTCGAAGACGAACAGCAAAATACTTCATCTATTTGGACGATAGTTCGTGGAGTATTAGGTATGGCAGTATTGATATTCATAGCTTGGATTTTTAGCACTAATAGAAAAGCTATATCATGGAAAGTTGTCGGTGCAGGGCTGATCATTCAATTGGGATTGGCGCTGTCGATCTTGCACATACCTCTGGTGCGAGGGTTATTTGAAGTAGTTGGAAGAATTTTTACTAAAATTCTAGATTTTACTAAAATAGGGAGTGAGTTTTTGTTTAGAGGATTTATGGACATTGAATCCTATGGATTTGTGTTTGCATTACAAATTCTTCCAACAGTTATTTTCTTTTCAGCAATCACAAGTGTGTTGTTCTATTTGGGGATCATTCAACGAGTGGTGTATGCGTTAGCTTGGCTAATGACTAAGGCATTGAAATTAAGCGGAGCAGAAAGCTTGAGTGTAGCAGGTAATATATTTTTAGGTCAAACAGAAGCACCATTGATGATCAAGGCCTATTTAGATCGGATGAATAAGTCTGAAATGCTGTTGGTAATGACTGGAGGAATGGCCACTGTTGCTGGTGGTGTATTAGCTGCATATATCGGCTTCCTTGGTGGTGATGATCCTGTGCAACGATTGATTTTCGCCAAGCATCTTCTGGCTGCTTCGATCATGGCAGCTCCTGGAGCTGTAATTATTTCCAAAATCTTAATACCACAAACAGAGAATATCGAAGAAAAAGTAGAGGTGAGTAATGTCAACGTGGGAAGCAACTTATTAGATGCCATGTCTAATGGAACCACCGAAGGATTAAAACTTGCTTTAAATATAGGAGCTATGCTATTGGTGTTTTTTGCTTTTTTGGCGATGATAAATTTCGGCTTAGGTGAAATTGGTAATTTGTTGGGATTGAATGATGTAATTTCTAGTGCTACAAATGGCAATTATTCTAATTTGAGTTTTGAGTTCATCTTTGGTTATGCCTTTGCACCAATAATGTGGTTGATTGGAGTGACATCTGAAGACATCACACTTGTTGGGAGATTGTTAGGTGAGAAATTGATTGCAAGTGAATTTGTAGGTTACGAGAGCTTAGCACAATTAAAGAGCGAAGGTGCTTTTGCAAGTTCCAAGTCTATTATCATGTCTACTTATATGCTATGTGGTTTTGCAAATTTTGCTTCAATAGGTATTCAAATTGGGGGGATTGGAGGATTGGCACCTACTAAGCGTATTATGCTGTCAGAGCTAGGTTTAAGAGCCTTATTGGGTGGTACATTGGCTTCTTTGCTTTCAGCCACAATTGTGGGGATGCTTTTATAAAGCACAAAAAAAGCCCCGATTTCTCGGGACTTCACTACTTCTTTTATGATCTTGATTAATCGTATTTTGGATTTGGAACAGGCTCTCCTGACATAATCTCATCATTTGCAAATTCACTATATTTTTTAAAGTTCTCTACAAATTGTCGAGCGAGATCGTTGGCCTTTTTGTAATAGCCTTGATCGTTTTTCCAAGTTTCTCTAGGGCTCAATACCTCCGACGGAACTTCAGGACAAGTCAATGGAATTTGAACACCAAAGATAGAGTGAGTTCTAAATCCAACATTGTCGAGCGTTCCATTTAATGCTGCAGTAATCATGGCTCTAGTGTACTTCAGTTTCATTCTAGAACCAATACCATAAGGGCCACCAGTCCATCCTGTATTGATTAACCATACATTCACATCATATTTCTCCATCTTATCACCTAGCATCTCCGCATACTTCGTAGGATGAAGAGGTAAGAAAGGAGCACCAAAACAAGCGCTAAATGCTGTTTGAGGCTCTGTAATGCCTGCTTCTGTACCTGCAACTTTGGCCGTATAACCAGAGATGAAGTGATACATAGCTTGTCCCTTCGTCATTTTTGATACCGGAGGAATTACACCAAATGCATCGCAGGTTAAGAAGAATATATTTTTAGGAATACCTCCGATAGAAGGAACCACAGCATTAGATATGTGGTTAATCGGGTATGCAGTTCTGGTGTTTTCTGTGACAGAGACATTTTCATAATCTACTGTATTTGTATTTTCATGGAACCTTGTGTTTTCGACGATCGCACCAAACTTGATCGCATCAAAAATCTCAGGTTCTTTTTCTCTAGTGAGGTCAATTACTTTAGCATAACATCCGCCTTCGAAATTAAAAACGTTGTCTTCTGTCCAACCATGTTCGTCATCACCGATCAATCCTCTGTTTGGGTCTGCCGATAAAGTAGTTTTACCAGTCCCTGAAAGACCGAAGAAAATAGCTGTATCATGATCTTTTTTGCCAATATTAGCCGAGCAGTGCATAGACAATACGCCTCTTTCTTGTGGAAGCAAATAATTCAATACTGAGAAAATACCTTTTTTCATTTCTCCCGCATAAGCTGTGCCACCGATGAGGATTATTCGCTTAGTTAGATTAATAACCGCGAAATTGCTCTGGCGTGTGCCGTCTGTTTCGGGATCAGCTTCAAATTCAGGCGCGCAAATTATGGTGAAATTTGGGTCGAATTCTTTGAGTTTATACTGTTCAGGTCTAAGAAACATGTTATTGCAAAATAAATTTTGCCATGCCAACGTATTGATTACTCTTAAATTGAGTCTATAGGTTTTGTCTGCACCAGCATAAGCATCTCTGACATAAAGCTTTTTGTCTTCCAAAAAGGAAATCATTTTTTGATGAAGATTGTCAAATTGACTCTCAGAGAATGGAATGTTGACATTGCCCCACCATACGGTGTCTTTTGTTTTTGCATCCTCTACAATGAAACGATCTTTAGGTGATCTACCAGTAAATTTTCCAGTGTCACACATCAATGCCCCAGTATCCGTGATACGGCCTTCATTGTTTTTGATGGCCTCCTCAACGAGTTCGGCAGGTGTAAGATTCCAGTGAATGCTTTCGGCTGTTTTAATGCCTGAAGTTTCGATACCGTTTGTTGTTGGTATCAATCCATATTGCTGCATGTTTAATCAGTTTTGGGTTAACTATCTAAACGCGAAATTAGTTGATTTATAGGTGGCATAAAATGATTTGGAAAAGATATTTATACGAAGTATAATCCAAATTCAAAATAGGATAATAAGAGGGAAAAATTGAATGTATCTTAGTGTAGGTATAAATACCTATTGAATAGGAGATTTCTTTTACTTGATACACGTATTTCTCCTTGCATAGTACGGTTTATTTTAATTATGTTTGGTTTTTATTTCGGTGGCTCAGGATCAAGGTTGGAGTTTAACAGAGGTGAACAGTGCATCTATGTTGAAACTTTATATAGTTATATTTGACTCTAGTGATTTCTTGGAAAAATCTAATTTTCTTTGGAATAGGCTGGAATTCAAATTATATTAAAAAATTAAATAAACTTAAATAAACTCGAAACTTTGCTACAGTCATTTTTAGCGTTTCTTGGAGGTGAGCCAGGTGAAGAAAAACCGATGCTCCTTTTGCTCGGTCAGGGCTTTTTTATGGGAGTATTGATTGCTAGCTTAACAGTTGGAGGGGAGACGCTTTTTGTCTCCACTGTTGGGGAGCAGTATTTGGCACGAGCATTCTTCCTTTCTGGTTTTCTTGGTATTATAAGTGCGGGGTTGTATGTGCAATTTCAAAAGAAAATTAACTTTTCTACGCTTTTACTTTCTGTTGCTTTTATTGTGTTTCTATTCATTGCAGGCATAAGAATTGCTTTTTGGTATACAGATTATAAGACCGATCATTTAGGGTTTCATTATTTGCCATTTATTCTTTTTGTAATGATGATGCCATTGATATCCATAACAGTACTTTCATTCTGGGGAGTGTTTGGAAGAATATGGGATTTGAAACAAGCCAAAAGAATAATTGGTGGAATTGATACCGGCCAGTTAGTGGCTACTATGATTGCATTCTTCTCTATTCCAGTGCTTTCAGCCTTGGGATTGATTAATGAGACACATGATTTGCTCTTACTTTCTACTATAGCTGCATTTGGGATATTAGTATTTGCAGTACTAATAGTAAAAGACTTTAATTTGGATTCTGCAACGAAAATCCGACCTTCAGATGCCAAAGTTAGAAAGATTACTTATGTCGATTTAGCTAAAGATAAATATCTGAGACTCCTCTGTATATTTATGGTCTTCTCCATGGCTTCTGCAGTTTTTGCCAACTTTGTATATTTCTCTGCCACAGAGATCATGTATCCTGATGAAAAGGAGTTGAGAACATTTTTATCATTTACGAATGGTACAGTTATGGTGCTTAGTTTCCTTATCCAAAGTTTTATCAATGATATCATTATTGGGCGATATGGACTTCGTGTATCGCTTATGGTTATGCCATTAATTCTGGCGCTCTTTACACTTGGAGCTATTTTCTCTGGACATTTGTTTGTCTACGATGTTAAAACCGACGATTTCCTTTTCTTCTTCATTTTCTTAGTGGTTGGAAAAGTATTTACATCCTCACTCAAGGATGCACTGGAAAATCCGGCATTCAAATTATTCTTCTTGCCTTTCGATGTGAGAATACGATTCGATATTCAATCGAGAATCGAAGGAGTTGTAAATGAAATTGCAGTTCTATCTGCAGGTGCACTACAAATTGCCCTGGGAACGTTGACCTTTTTTAAGCTCATTCACTATGCCTATTTTATTATGGTATTAGCGGCATTGATTATTTTCTATGCAGGAAAACTATATGCTGAATATAAAGTAGAGCTTAAAAAGACATTGGAGGATCAGAAATCTAAACTGAAAGGTTCCGGTACTCGAAATGATCATAATACGGTTAATGTAATTAAAAACGAGTTTAGAAAAAGGAGTGCAAATAGAATTTTGAATGGGTTAAAGTTGCTTGAGCGTATGGAGCCAATTATGCTCGATTTTTCTTTGTTAGATTTTATTCGTTCCGAACATAAGAATATAAGGATTTATTCTTATCAAAGATTAGGAGAACTCAAAAGCTTCAATACCCTAGAAATTCTTGCTAGAGAAATCAGGAAAGAAGAAGATGATGAGGTAAAAAGAATTGGAATCGAAACCATAAAGACGCTAAAGGCTATGGTGGATTATGAATTGACTGAAGTTGGAATTAAAAAACTAGTAAGGTCAACAGATATCCAAGATAGAGTTTTTGCAGCGAGGGTTTTAGCCAAGTTAGAAGATGACAAATTTGTTCCATTTTTGGTCGAACTCTTACGAGATATTAATCCAGCAGTAAGAAAGGCTGCTATGGTGAGTGCCGGTAAACTAAAGAGACCCGAGTTTTGGTCAATTCTAATAGAAAATTTACACCTGCCAGCCTACAGTAATACGGCAGATTCAGCTCTTATCTCTTCTGGAGAGACCATGTTTCATGCTATTGACTCAGCTTTTTATAAAACTGGTCAAGAGCTTGATACCATGATAAGAACCATGCAGATTTTTGGCAAAGTAGGTGGGAAACAGGCAACAGAAATGCTTTGGAAAAAAATTGATTTTCCTGATAAAAATATCATTTCTGAGTTATTACTTTCATTAAGTTATATTGGGTTTGATGCAAAGGATTTTCAAGCCGCCAGAATCAAACTAGCAATTGAAAGCACGATAAGTGATTTAACCTGGAACATAAAAGCGCTTCTTGAAATACCTAGAGATGACTTTTTTGACAAGTTAGTAGTTCAGGCATTTGAGGAAGAGAACAAAAAGAACCATGAGCACCTTTTCATGCTTTTGGCCATGATTTACGATGCACAAAGTATCAAACTCGTAAGAGACAACATCGAAGTGGGTACAACAGATAGTGTATCGTTTGGTATAGAAATGTTGGGAATATTTGTGGATGAAATTCTCCGTCCGAAGCTTACAGCTGTATTGGATGATGATGATCCAAAAGATAAATTAGAGAAACTTCATAATTTTTACCCTCCTGAAAGCTTTGAAGATTATTCCGATTTGCTATTGCAAGTTGTGAACCGGGACTACAATAATATCAACAAATGGACTAAATGCTTGGCTATGTATAAGCTGACATTGATGCGAGGACAAAAAGTCACCAATGATCTTTTAGCTAACCTATTCAATCCAGATGAGACTATGGTTCAAACAGCAGCAGCTGTCATCTATAAGTTGGATTCTGATTTGTATCAATATCATACTAAAAGATTGAAGAGTTCTGTAAAGAAAAAATTAGATAAGGCGATTGTACCACCGGTATTTAAGTCATCGGAAGAAAAATTCCATCAAAAATTACTAATAATAGAAAGAGCTATTTTGCTTAAGCAAATACCTTCATTTATGGATATTCCAGGAGTGATACTTTTGGATTTGGCGAAGCGATTTAATGAGATTATGGTAGAACCGAATACCGTAATCATGGAAGAAGGTGATTCAGGAGATGCTCCTGTCTATATAGTAATTAAAGGAAAACTAACAGTGTCTTACGAGAATGGGGATACAAAAAACCTTGTGGAGAAGGATATAATTGGTCATAAATTAATCTTATCTTCTGACGTTTGTCCTTACACATTGACGTCAGATACTGAAAGTCTATTATTAACTATTGAAAAAGGGGAGTTATATGATGCAGTCTCTAGAAACATTGAAATGGTAGATGGAATATTGACCATTGTGAATGAAGCCGAAATTGAAGAAGAGGTAGAATCTATATTTCATTAAACCAGCTATCTAAACTAAGAATCAATGAATATTGAACAGGAAATATTGCTTGCTTATCATACTGCTGACGATCAGCCAATTGGAGGAGGGTCGAGCAAAGGTTGGGTGACGAATTTTTATAAATTTCTTACCACTTTATTGCAGCAGGTTTCAGGTGAAGAACCAAAAATTAAAATGGTTTCTGAGAATGATAGTCACGCGGATTTATACGCTTCTAGTGGGGTTTTGGTAGCTATTCTCTCAAAAGAGTTTTTAAACAACCCAACGCTGACTAATGGTGTAAACCTATTTGCTAGTACAGCAAAAGAGACGAATACATTATCCTTAGCTGGTCTGTCTAGATTATTTAAAGTAATTAAATTCCCAATAGATGTTGATGAGTTTTTGCCAGAATACTCTGACATCTTATCCTATGATTTTTTCCATATTGATCCTCTGACTGGCGAACCTCAGGAATTTAAGCGGTTTTTCGGAAATGAAGCAGAAAGAAGTTATTGGATGAAAATGGTTGATATGTCTTATGACATCTATCAAATTCAAACCAAGTTTGCTGAGCTTGGTACAAAAAAGAAAGAAGAAAAAGACGTCGGAAAAGAAAAAACCATTTATCTGGCCAATTCAGGTGTGGACATGATCATTCAAAGAGATACGGTGAAGCGAGAATTGATTCGTCATGGATATCGTGTTTTACCTGATCAATCCCTGCCAAAAGATGTACATGCATTAGAGCCCTTAATAAAACAGGATTTGGAAAGATGCTGTTTGTCCATTCATTTGATTGGAGAAGATTATGGCTATAAACCATCAGGCTCAGAATTGTCTGTAGTAGATATTCAAAATCAAATAGCGTCTAAGCATACGCACGATGTGCATGACTATAATGTAAAGCATGGTGGCGGGGAGAAATTTAGTAGATTAATTTGGCTCTCGCCAGATTTGAAAAATGTCAGTGAAAGACAGAAAATATTTATTGAAGATTTGAAAAGTGATGCTGCATCACTCGATGAGGCAGAAGTACTGCAAATGCCTTTGCAGGAATTAAAATCTATTATTCGGGAAGAATTAGTCACTGGAGGTCGATTCAAAGCCAAAGAAATAGCAGTAGATGATCAGCTTCCTGAAGATGGCAATCTGATCTATTTAATTTGTGATCAACTAGATCAGGAATCCGTGAAACCAGTAATGGATTGTTTGAAAGAAAAAGGATTCAGTGTCGTTACTTCCATGTTTGAAGGAGACCTGATGGATTTAAGATATTTGCATCAAGAAAACCTTAGAAGGTGTGATGCTTCGTTGATCTATTTCGGAAAATCTTCTCCAGAATGGATAAGAACAAAAATGCAGGATTTGTTAAAAGCACCAGGTTTTGGTCGAACCAAACCTATGAAAGCCACTGCCATTTTTACTGAAGATAATAATAAGGTTAATAATTTGGTGAATAATTCTGGTACCCTGGTGCTAGGTGATGGAACATTTGAACCCAAAAAAATTGAGCCCTTTTTAGCTAAACTAAGAGACTAATGAGCGAAAAAGAATTAGAAGTCGGACAAGAACAACAAGCTGATATTACACAGTTTGTTGATCCATTTCCTGGGTTAAGGCCTTTTGGAATAGAAGAGAGTCATTTATTCTTTGGCCGCGAAGGTCAAAGTGATGAAGTTCTCATGAAACTTTCTGAGAATAAGTTTGTTGGAATTCTTGGAGCATCAGGTAGTGGTAAATCTTCCTTGATGTATTGCGGTTTGATTCCAACACTTTATGGTGGGTTCATGACTCAAGCCGGCTCAAACTGGCGAATAGTAGTTACTCGTCCTGGTGGTGGCCCGATCGATAATCTCGCAGAAGCTTTATTAAAAAAGGATCAAGTTTACAATGAGCTAGATGATGAAGAACAACTCATCAGAAAAACGATTACTTCAACCGTACTTCGAAGTAGTTCCTTAGGCCTTATTGAGGCAGTAAAACAATTGAAGTCGTCAGATCAAGAAAATGTATTGGTACTGGTCGATCAATTTGAAGAGCTATTTAGATATAAGAAATTAGAAACATTATCCTCTGATTTAGATGAATCTTCGGCTTTTGTAAACCTACTCTTAGAAGCAGTACATCAGTATGATGCACCAATCTATGTGGCTTTGACCATGCGTTCTGACTTTATTGGAGATTGCGCAGCTTTCCCTGATCTAACCCAAATGATCAATGATAGTCACTATTTGATTCCTCAAATGACTCGTGATCAAAAGCGTTTGGCCATTGAAGGTCCAGTGGCTGTGGGTGGAGGCAAAATAGCACCACGTCTTACACAGCAATTGCTCAATGATGTAGGGGACAATCCGGATCAACTGCCGATTCTTCAGCACGCATTGATGCGTACTTGGCAATTCTGGAAAGAGTATAAGAAGGAAGGCGAACCAATGGACTTAAAGCATTATAATGCGATAGGAACATTGCGAGAAGCACTTTCTCAACATGCCAATGAAGCTTTTGATTCATTATCTAAAAGAGAACAACAGATTTGCGAGTCAATGTTTAAAGCATTGACTGAAAGAGGTACAGAGACTTCAGGTATTAGACGTCCTACAAAACTTTCTACCATTGCAGCTATTTCTGGTGTAAACGAGGAAGAAGTAACCAGGGTAGTGGATAAATTCCGTGAACCTGGAAGAACCTTATTAATGCCTCCACATGGCCTGAAATTGGATTCAGATACGGTTATTGATATTTCTCATGAGTCCTTAATGAGGATTTGGACAAGATTGAAATCATGGTTGGATGAAGAATCCAGATCGGCAGAAATGTATTTGAAATTGGCCGAATCTGCAGAAAGATTTCAACTAGGAAGAGCTGGACTTTGGAAGATGCCGGATTTACAGTTGGCTTTAAACTGGCAAGAAGAAAACAAACCTACATTGGTTTGGGGTCAACGATACGACCCAGCTTTTGAAAGAACATTGGTTTTCTTAGAAACCAGTAAAAAAGCTTACGAAACAGAACAGCGAAACAAGGAATTGCTTCAAAAGAGAGCACTTCAGCGATCGAGAGTTGTCGCTATGGTATTGGGTTTTGCGATGTTGATTTGTATATTCTTCGTAGTATACGCCAACATTAAAGCGAATGAAGCTGAGAAGCAAACCATTCAGGCTCAACTGAACTTGGAATTGGCAAAAGAAAATGAAGCCAAAGCCAAAGAGCAAGAGGAAAAGGCTGTTGAGCAAGCTGCATTAGCAAAAATTGCAGAACGGAAAGCGAAAGAAGAACAAGAGAGAGCTCAAATTGAAGCTGAGAATGCGAGAAAGGCTGAGGCAGAGGCTAAAGCCCAAGAAAAATTAGCATTGGAGGCTACAGCACGAGCTGTAGAAAGTCAAAAATTGGCTGAAGCTAATGCTGAAGAGGCGAGAAAGCAAACAAAGCTTGCTGAAGACAATGCAAATCGTGCTGAACTAGAGCGATTGGCTGCACAAGCACTGCGCTATCAAGCCATTGCTAACTCTATGGCCATTAAATCTAAAGGTATAGATGATGATGCAGAGCAAAAGGCATTGATTGCACGACAAGCGTGGTTGTTTGATAAACAACATGGCGTGAAGGAATTCAATGCAGATGTTTACTCAGGTGTGTACTATGCCTATAAGGAGCTTTTGTTTACAGATTCTACCGATATATTCAATCATTATAAAGGACACATAGCAGGAAATGCAGTTCGATCAGTCAGCTTTGCCAATGATGGTGATCATTTGTTTTCAGCAGGTAGTGATGGTAAGCTTTTGTTTTGGGATATGACCGACGACAAAAAGACAAGTGAAGTTTTAATTGATAATAACTTCGTGAATCGAGTAGTAGATTTAAGTCCAGAAGAACGATGGTTGGCGGTAGGAAGTGATGATGATCAAATTTTGCTTTATGACTTGAAAAATAAAGGGAAAGAACCTAAATCTTTAACAGGTCATTCGGGAACTGTATTTGATTTAGTTTTCTTAAAAGAGGATAAAGGCTTTATTTCTTCTTCTGGGGATAAAGTTATTCGCAAAAATGATTTTAAAACTAATACAGAAATTGCCAGGGTGGCCTCCAGGGTGAAAGCATTGGCATTGAGCCCAGATGGTAGATATCTGGCAGGTGGCAGTGAATCTGGCAGTGTTTATTTGTGGGATCTCAAAAATGAAAATGAAGAGAAGTCCCTTTATATCAAGGGCGGTACACCAGTGCATTCAATCACTTTTAATCAAGAAGGTAATATTATTGCCATTGGAGATCAGGAGGGGGATGTGATACTTTGGGATATGGTAGAAAGTAAGCAAATAAGAAGACTTACTGGTCATACAGCGGTCATTACTGATTTAGAATTTAGTGAAGATGATGCGCTTCTGGCTTCTACAAGCTTCGATGGAACTGCCCGGGTTTGGGTCATGGAATACTTAAATGATTTACCACTTGTTCTTGATGATCATGGTACTGGTAGAGGTAGTAAAAAGTGGGTATGGTCAGCAGCATTTTCTCCTGATGGCAAAACGCTCATGACTGGTGCAGGTGATGGTATAATAAGATATTGGCCAACGCACCCCGATGAAATGGCAGAGAAAATCTGTGATGATCCAAAAGTAGCGCATAACTTGAGTGATAACTCTTGGAGAGCCTATGTAGGAGCTGGAATTGACTACAGTGAGACATGTGAAGGAAAACCACAACGAGAGGATAATCAATGATGCTAAATAAAAATATATCAGCAGTAATAATTTTTGGACTTTTGATATTCTGTAGTTGCAACCAACTATTGGCTCAACAACGTTCGCTTAATTGTACGCAAAAGCTTAATCAAGCGGAGGATATGTTTGATGCAGGAAGCTTAAGCGAAATTCCAGAACTGTTAAATGGAAACCGAGGAAAGTGTTTCAACAAAGATGGTTTTTCAAAAGAAGAGAAAATTCGAGCCTATCGACTGTTGGCGTTAGTCCATCTCTTTAATGATAATGGACCAGAAGCGGAAGACGCAGTTATTAATTTATTAAGTGCAGACCCTGAACACCCGTTAAGCCCTGATGACCCAATTGAATTAAAGTATTTGTTTGATAAATACAGATCAGAACCTATTTTTAGAATCGGAGTCAAAGCTGGTGCCAATCAAACTTTTATTAGATCTATTGGGGAATTTGGTTCATATTCTAATAGTGATGAGGTGTCAAAAGAATATAAGTCTGGCTTGGGGTTTCAGGCTGAGTTGACTTTTGAATATACTATAATTGAAAATTTGGAAGTGCTTGGAGGAATAGGTTGGAGCTTAAATAAATATGAAATAAGCTACAATAGTATTACTTCTCTAGAGGAAACATATCCAGAGTCTGTGAGTTTTAATGTGGCACTCACCGAAACCCAAAATATAATTAAAGTGCCTGTGATGGTTAGGTATGGTTATACTTTCGGGAATTGGACTCCGTATGCTACTGCTGGTATATCCATCGATTATTTGCTTAACGGCTCAATGAGTGGAAGTAGATCAGGTACGACTACCCGACAACTCCCTAGCCTTGCATTGTTGGATGATAACCTTCGTAAACAAATCAACTGGTCTTATTTTGCTGGAATTGGGGCAAAGTTGAAAACAAAGACTGATTTTATATTGTTCGAGGTCAGATACAATATGGGAGGATCAAATACGGTAAGAACAAAATATAGATATAGTAATGAAAAGTTACTATTCGACATGGCTCATGTTGATGATGATAAAGTAATAAATAGTTTGAGTGTTTCTATAGGCTACATCAAGTCAATTTATAAGCCTAAAAAATACTCGAATAAAAAATTAGAAAAACGATTTGGAAAGAAGAAAAACAAAACAGATGAATAGAAAAATTCATATTGCTATTCTTAGTTTTTTAGTTTTTGGATGGCAATTTGGTTGCATGACCGAAGATCCAAATAGTCTTGATCCCTCAGAAATATTTATTAAATATTATGGATCAGAGTCTGTAGAATCAACTATAGATTTACTAGAACTAAATAATGGATATTTGCTTTTAGGATTCAGATCGGATTTGGACAATACCGACTTCTATTTAGTGAGAACAGATTCAGCTGGGAATCGTCTCTGGGAAGAAACTATTGACAACGATACCACAGGCACAATAGATGTGCCATCTAAAATGTATTATGATGATGTTAATGATGATTTGTATGTCATCGGTACTTCGTCCTTCGATAGAGCAGATGATGAATTAGACAGAATTCCAGTTGATCACTTGTTTTTGGCCAGTATGAAAATAACAAATACTGGATTAAGTATAACAGATACTCTCATTTATCGATATTATGAAGATAGAATATCGTCTACAACTTATGAGCAAGGATATAGATCAACGAGTGGGGCAGACGTTATTGAAGTTGACGGAGAGCTCATTGTTTTGGGCTCAGTTGAAACTGGTTCTAATGACCCGGCCGAGGATGATAATAGTATTTTATTAATGAAAATTTCTTCTGACTTTCAAACCATAGATTGGGAGAGGATCAAAGGATTCTCGGATGATGATTTTGGTAGAGGATTGCTAGAAGCAAATGGTCGTTATTATTATGCTGCTTCTATTACAACGACTTCTGGTGTAGGAAATGGAGGAGTTGATGTACTAGTGGAGGAGTTTGATATTACCAGTGGCAACGAAGACAATCAAACGGATTATGGTACTGTAAACGATGATGTCTATTCGAATATGATATTCACCAATCCTGGAATTGCAATAGTCGGAACTACGGGTACAGGAAATAGTCAATTTGCTTTTTTACTTCGTCTTTCTTCAGATTTAGGGGCTGGACAATTGAATACCTTAACATATCCTATCGATGCAGACAATCCTAGTCAAACATGGAACACACAAGGTGCTGATTTGGCACAAGCCTCAAACGGAAATTATTTCATTGTAGGAAAAGTAAATTCCTTCAGTGACGCGGCGTCTGATCCACGTGAAGATGAAATTATGATTTTGTCAACCAATGGAATAGGGGAAGTAAATGAAGGTGATGTGCAAGAGTATGGAAGTGTCCAGAATGATGGAGGCAATGCCATTGTACGTCGTGCTGATGGAAGTATGGTCATTGGAGCAACTGTACATTTCGGAGGAAGTGCAACTATGATGTCTCTTTTGAAGACAAATAAAAATGGTGAGTTCTTAAAGAACTAATAATATAACTATTCAAACAGTATTTTTTATTTTTTGAATTGCACCAAGTAATTAGGTATATTAAAACTTGAATTAGGGTATAATGGGCAGGAATTATTTCATTAATGCTATTGCAAATTGGGAAAGTGCAATAAGAAAAATGTGTTATTCGAATAGTTCAAACCGTTGTAAAAAAAATTACACCCGTAATTTACTGATTGGAAATTGGACTTTTGTAATGTTAACATCTCAAACTATGTTTAAGAATTTACACTCACGTGGACTGCGTACGCTATTCTTATGTCTTATTGTTTTTGTATTTGGGTCAGGGAAATTATTGGCTCAAAACAGAGCACTTGACTTACCAGGCGCTGATAATAGTGTAGATATATCTTATGCTCTAAACTCTGGGGGGTACACCGTAGAGACTTGGATTTATATATACTCGACGGGTATTTCGCATGGCGTCTTTTCTAAAACGAGCGATCATTTAGCAAATCCTTTAGATGTCTATGTAGGCACTGATATGAAAGTTAAAATGTGGATGGGAGATGGCTCAACCACTAATGAATCCGTATCCATAACAACTTTAAATCAATACCAATGGTACCATATCGCCGTTTCTTATGACCCCGGAAGTACAGGTACAGAAGGTAAGCTTTATATTAATGGAATTGAAGAAGCCACGCAGAATGTAACAGTATTTAACAATACTGTCGATCCAATGACTATTGGGGATAGAGGTGATGATGGAACGAACGCAGATGCTCGTTTCGATGATTTTAGAGTATGGAGAGATGTAAGAACTCCAGCAGAAATATTAAACAATTTCAGGTCGGAGTTGATAGGCAATGAAGACAATTTGGAAGTCTATTACAATTTCAATGGGGATAATTCAAATGATATAGCCGGTACTCCTGAAAATGGAATTGAGAATGCTTCTGTTAGTTATACAGATGGTCTTGATTTTACTTTTCCTACTTTGAGTATAGGTACTATCGGTACCATGTATGATGGTAGATTTGACTTTGAATTGATGGTGAATAAAGAGGGTACATTGCATATCGTTGCCCTTGATGCTGATGTTACACCAACTAGTGCTCAAATTATGGCTGGAACTGATGGGGCTGATGTACCAGCAGTAGCATATCACAGCTTTGGAGTAAATGGATATAATGGTGTTAGTGTAACAGGACTAGCACCTTCCACACAATATTGGATCTATACGTTCAATGAAGATTATTTAGGGAATCATTCTAATGTTGAAACATTCACAGTTACAACAGCAGTTGAAGACTTAATTAATCCAGTATTAAGTATTGATGCGGTTTCAACACCATTCTCATCCAGATTTAATTTTGATATTACAGTTGATGAAGAAGCTGATTTGTCATATGTCGTACTTTCAAGCGGTGCGAGTGCGCCGTCCAGTGCTCAGATTTTAGCGGGTACTGATGGTGTTGGTGGAGGTGCCATTCTGCAAAGTGGATTTGGAATTGGTTACGACGGTATGGGCGGCTCTACAACGGAATTAGTTACTGGCCTCTCGCCTTCGACTTCTTATGATATATATGTATTTGCTCAAGATCGATCAAGTAATGTTAATGAATCTAGTATTGAAACATTTAGTGTCACAACGGCTGCACCTGACGGTACACCACCCAATCTAAGTGTGGATGGAGGCCCTACACCAACAGCGGGTGGATTTAATTTTGATATTACGGTAGACGAGGAATCTGATCTTTATTACGTTGTTCTTGCAAGTGGTTCTAACGCTCCTAATAGTACTCAAATATTAGCTGGAACTGATGGACTCGATGTCTCGGCAGAATCTTACAGTTATGTGACTGTGAACAGCTCTCATACTATTGAAATTGGTGGTTTGTCACCTGTAACTCTATATGATGTATATATAATAGCTCAAGATTATTCAAATAATTTGTCTGGAATTCAGAATTTCAGTGTTACCACAGCGAATGTCCCTAATGTTTCTTTTAGAACGGTGGATGTACCCGGAGGAAATTTGGTAGCAGGATCATCGGACAATCATATTTATACTTTAGAAATTATAGTTTCGGGAGGTTCCATTTCCATGGAAGGGATTCTGTTATTTCCTGTTACGTCTGATATATTGGGTGACTTTGACCAATTCAATTATTATGAATCCACAGTTGGTGATGTCGGATATGCAAGTGCTTCTTTGATAGAAAGCCGTGGTCCTGTGACTGAGGCGGAAAGTATTATGCTTGAAGGAGATAATAGCTTGGAAAACAATCTTATCGTGCTATATAATGGTAATTATACCGATCAAACGGTGTATCTGTATATTACAGCTGATGTGCTTGCAGGTGCGACTGACGCTAACACTTTTTCAATTTTAGTTCCGGGTGAAGATAGTTTTGGGATCAACGATGAGTACAACGCGACTGATGCTGGACTGGCTGCATCTAATCTGTTCACAATCGACAATCCTTGTGTAACTGGTGATTTTATTGGAGCAATTGATGATGATGTAACCAATGCTGCTAATTGGTGTAATAATATAATACCCAATAATTCGAACTTGACAAGTGATGTGAATTATTCAGCAAATGCGAATATTTCTGAATCATCTGATATGTTATTGAATGGAGGAAACGTAACTATTGGTGGAGGGGCAAATGTCTATATTGATTTGGGTGGGAATAACTTAAATCTTACGAGTGGCACTTTTACTAACGATGGAGTAGTCACTTTTTCTAATACAACTACCATTAACAATGCTCCAAATTTCATTAACAATGGAACGATTCAAGGAGGCTTGAATTTCAATGGCAATTTCACAAACAACGGAATTGTATCTCCAGGTTTTTCACCAGCATGTATGAATGTTGGTGGGGATTATATCAACGCTGGCACTGATCTTATTGAAATTGAAGGATTGAATACCACTTGCGATGCAGCTGATGGATTTGATCAAATCATCGTTACAGGTGGAAATATTGACATAAGTGCCGCGACACTTCAAGTGACTATAGGAGCTGGTTATACACCTGCAAATGGAGACACTTTTGTGATTCTAAATGGTGACGGTACATTAGCTGGCCCTTACGCTGACATTACTGGAGTCCCTACTTTTTGGCATGTAGAGTATGATTATCCAAATGCCGAGGTGACCGTCAGATATGATGATGGTACAGAACAAAATGCATTGAATTTTGACGGAATAGATGATCGCGTACTTCTTGGTTCTGACGCAAGTCTTCAATTCACCACAGGCACGCTAGAAGCTTGGGTAAAAACTTCTGACGCAGGTTCTAGCTATAGAAGTTTGTTGGTGTCTAGTGGTTCATATGGCTATTATATCAAGGATAATCAATTGATGGCCTATGAATGGGGAGGTACTCCTCAGGATCATATTCCAGCTGGTATGTTGGGTGCAGTAGACGATGGTCTTTGGCATCATGTGGCCATGACTTTTGCTCATAATGTACCGAATGGCTCTCACCTTTATCTAGATGGTGTGGAGATTCATGAATTTACTTATGATGTGGGGACATTCGTTCCAGCCAATGGGTTGATTCTTGGTTCAAATGTTTCGAGTGAATATTTGATTGGTACCATGGATGAGGTCATGATTTGGAATGACATCAGAACTCCCGCTGAGATTCAGAGTGATGCTGAATTTGGTATAGCATCTCCTGGTTCGGAATCAGAATTAGTGGCTTATTACAAATTCAATCAGGGTCTCGCTGATAGCGACAACACGACGATCACTGAAGCAATCGATGAAAAAGGAATCAATCCTGGAGTTTTATCTGGTCTCTCACAATCAGGAACTACTTCAAATTTTGTTTCTTCTGTAGTACCACAGACCTTACCTGTTCTTTCCGGCAATGCTCTGAATTTTGATGGAACAGATCATATATCCATTCCTGATTTTGGAGGTACTGATAAATTGACAATAGAAATGTGGGTTAATGCCATCGACATTACTGATGGTAACAATGATTTGATCAGGCAACAGGGAGCTTCAGTTTCCGATTACGATTATTTCATGGCTTTCCAGAACAATGGAGAGAAGTTAACCTTCAGAGTGAAAAACGAATCAGATGTTAATGCTGAAATGTCCATCACAGGACTGGATCCAGCTAATTATACTGATGGATGGCATCACTATGCAGGGGTTTATAATGGAACAGACCTGAGGTTATATGTAGATGGAGTATTGCAAGGAACTCCAGTAGCTCAAACTGGTAATGTAAGAAACAGTGGTTTAGGAAACAATGTACTTAGTGGTTATACTACCAACGGAGGTACTTCGGCATCTGAACAAATTGAAGCCGATTTTGATGAGGTTATGATTTGGTACATCGAGCGTACGCCTGCACAAATCATTACAGATGCAGAATCTGGTATCGCTTCTCCTGGAGCAGAAACAGATTTGCAAGCGTACTACAAATTTGACCAAGGAATAGCTGAAGGAGATAACACTGGTATTACTTCTCTTACAGATGAAAAAGGAACTAATGATGGTACGTTTAGTGCTGGTTTTCCTACTTCATCTGGTTCATCTTCGAATTTTATATCTTCGCCAGTACCATTGACCTTTACTCCTGAAATTGAAATAGCAGAAGTAGCGAATGGTGGTACTTTTGACTTTGGTGTGATAGATGAACCAGGAAATTCTGGTCCATTGACTTTTAACATCAATAACTTATCAGTTGTAAATGTAGAATTGACTGGTGGCCCATTCGTTCAGGTATCAGGTACAGATGCCAGTATGTTCTCAGTTGATTTAGGATCTACAGGTACACCTATTGGATCAGGAGGATCTACCATATTCCAAATGACATTTACTCCTTCAGGGGGAGTGGGCTTAAAGACCGCAACTGTTTCTATTCCTAACAATGATCCCGATGAAGACCCATATACTTTTACGGTAGAAGGGTATAGTGGTGCACCTACAGATTTATTCCCAGGCGATATTGCTTTCACAATGATGAACTCTGACGCAGGAGAAGAGTTTGCCTTTATGCTCAAGACTGCGATAGATATTGGTACAGAAATTCATTTTACTGACCATGGGATGGATGCCTCTGGAAACAAAGTGACCTCAGAGGGTGCGATTACTTTCGTTGCTACCAAAGCCATTGCTGCAGGTGAGCAAATCATAATTAATCCAGATGCAAGTAATTCCAATGCCAATGTAACGGCTATTTTGAAAAGTGATGGATCTACAGCAGGAACGGCGTGGGAATCAGATGCTAGTTGGGCTATAACTGGAGATCCAGGAGACCAGATTTTTGCGTTTCAAGGAACAATACCAGGCGCCAATTTAATTACTGTTGACCGTTGGTTAGCGGCAATAAACACAAGTCCAAATGGTTGGACTGCAGCTCCAGCAAATAATAACAATAGCGACTTGCCATCAGATTTAACTGATGGAGTAAATGCATTAGCCTTGAACCTAGGTTTTGGAGGAACTATATCGAACAATTATGTGTATGATTTCTCTACTTATGGAGCCACTGGTTCATTAGCTTCGATGGTTTATACCCTCAACAATCCTGACAATTGGAGTGATAACAATTCTTTATTTGATGTCAACGATTTAGTCAATTATGGAGGAAATACGGATAACACACCAGAAGGGGGGAGTTTTGGAGGTTATACAAGCACCAATGTGACCCAGTCATTTGATGATGATTTTTTCCCATTTGCTGATGATGATGTTGCTGATGTACTGAACACTTTGGAAATAACCTCTGTAAATTTTCCAGGAATCGCAGATGTGTATTACGATGCCAATGATGATGGGATGAGAGAAGTAGATGGTTCGGAAGATTTAGGCAGCGGTTCATACCCTTTACCATTACTAATAACAAGAGACGATTTACTCAAAGAGAAATTAAAGATTGACATCACAGGAGAAGCTCCGCAGAGTGGTACCATGAGTTTTACTAACGTAAGTGACGGTGAGTATTTTGATACAAACACCTACACATTTACGGGCATTATTGCTGAAAATGCTTTGGCTTTTGATGGCGATGACTATGTAGAAATTCAAGACCATACTGATTTTGAATTGGCAGGTCCATTTACGATCGAATTCTTATATAAATCTTCGGCTTCTGGCAACATGGTCATCTTTGAAAAGGGGACGGGTAACGATCAGTTTTCCGTACAGCAATTCAGTGGTAACAAAATAGGTTTGAACATGGGTGGAACCATTCAAACCCAAGGTACTTATAATGACGGAAATTGGCATCACATTGCTATTGTCTATCGAGGAATCGGAGATGGTACCATATATGTGGATGGAGAAGATGATACAGATTCTCCAATCTCAGTGGCTAGTCCTTCGTACTCTTCTGCCAATATACATATAGGTAGTAGAGGTGGGACGTTGGGCTTTGTTGGCCAACTCGATGAATTAAGAGTTTGGAATATTGAAAGAACAATTGGTGACATCAATACTAACATGGTATCGAGCATAAAAAGTGCTTCAGGTCTTGTGGCATCTTATGACTTTAATCACGGTAATCCAGGAGGCGACAATAGTATGGTTCCTGCAGAAGATCGCTTGGAAGATATTGCTAGTAACGGGCATAGTGGAGACTTATTCAATTTCACATTGAATGGAGCTACTTCTAACTGGGTTGAGTCAGTATTGCCAACTTGTTTGCCTGTTGGAGAGTTTACCAATAGTCAAGGAAACAATGACTGGAGTGATCCAGACAACTGGTGTGGTGGAGTAGTGCCATCAGGAAGTATCACTACAGATTTAACAATAACAGCAAATGCTAATGTTTCAGAGTCTGCAAATCTAATTTTAGACGGCAATGAATTTATTGTCAACGGTGGCGTAGTTTTTAATTTGGATTTAGCCTCAAATCAATTACAACTCACTAATGGTGCTACTTTCATAAATGACGGGACAGTTTATTTTGCTAATGGGACTGTTCTTAATGATGTTACGGGAACCAACTTTGTCAACAATGGACGACTAGGAGGATATTTTGCCAGTGCTACTAATTTCACTAATGACACAGGCACTTTAGCCCCTGGATTCTCTCCAGCGTGTACTCCAATTACTGGTGATTTCACTAATGGAGCAGCAGCAACCTTAGAAATAGAGATTGATGGACCTACAGCATGTACTGGATATGATCAAGTCAATGCCACAGGCATGGCATATTTGGATGGCACGCTCGATGTGATTGTAGGCTACACGCCCACTGATGGTCAAGTCATTACATTCTTGACCGCACCTGGTGGTATATCTGGAGGCTTTTCCACTACGAACATTCCAGCCGACTGGACACTGAACTACGGGGCTACCGCAGTCACATTGACCTATAATGCGGAAGGAAGCGCCTTAGACTTCGATGGCGTTGATGATTATTTCGTAGCCGCTGAAGGAGGAACCGATCTTTCCACTTCTACGATTGAGATGTGGGTGCATCAGACAGTGGCAGCTCAAGAATGGCTGTATTGGAGAGGTAACTCTGGAACCAACATAGGTACCGAGCTATACCTTGCTGCAGACGGAACCTTGACTTATGGAGAAAGCGACGGGACGTATGAAAGTGTCACTTCTACGCTGTCAGTACCTGCCGGAGTATGGACGCATGTAGCCGTAGTGAAAGAAAATAATGATGTGATATTCTTTATCAATGGAGAAGCGGAGACATTTACTACGACATTTACAGGTACAGCTCCTTCTGGTGAATTCACCATTGGAGCGCGTAATCGAATGTCAGGAGTGACGGACTTCTTCACTGGACAAATCGACGAAGTAAGAATCTGGAATGATAAACAAGCGGATGCATCTATCCGAACCAGAGCTACCCAAAGAATTGCAAGCCCAGCCGTAGCTTCCAATTTGCTAGCTTATTATGATCTTGATCTTGCAGGCAATGCAAGTACGATTCCAGATGCCGCTACTGGCATAGATGGAACAAATAATGCTACATTAATTGGAAAAGCTAATAATACAGAGCTGTCAAATGGATGGGTTTCTTCGTCATATGTTGACAGTCCACAGCCAGTGATGAAAATCACAGAGATTATAATCGGTGAAGACATTCCTTCTGGGGCTAGCAGTCCTGGGAGTGCAACAGATGGTAGAAATTTCGGAAATGTAGGACAGCCTAGTGATACTAAGACCAAAGTATTTGAAGTCAGAAATGATGGGGTAGGTAATTTGACTATTGCTAATCCTACGCTTACCACAGGCACTAATTATTCTATAATTAATCCAGCAACCACAGCATTCTTACCAACAGAGTCAACGACATTTTCCGTGGTTTTTGCGCCAGACGATGTAAATACATTTGATGAGACCATCAATATCACGAATAACTATAATACGACCTACACCTTTGAAGTTACTGGAGAAGGGGTAGATAATAACGCCTTGAATTTTGGTGGTACGGATGATTATGTGAGTATGGGAAGTTTGGGAGCCTTCCCTGTTGAAGGTACTATTGAATTGTGGGTCAATGCTACGGATTTAGCAACTAACAAAGGAATTTTTGACACCGATATTAATGGTAATGGCCTAAGGCTAGAGGTAGAGACCGGATTGCCAGGTTTACAAATAGTGGCTGACGATGATGCGTCACAAGTCGAACAGCTGTTTGGTAGTGCGATGTCAACTAGCACTTGGTATCATATTGCAATTACCTGGGATACTGGATCATCTAATTTAGTTGGTTATGTCAATGGGGTTGAAGCTTTTAATGTTTCTGATGTTGTTACATGGCCTACCAACTTAAATGATTTTGTGATCGGTACTGCTCTGGATGGAGTTTCTGGCCCAACTCCTGGACGCTTCTGGAATGGTGAAATGGATGAATTGCGTATTTGGAATGTGCAACGAGATCAAACAGAAATATCTGCCAACATGACCAATTTTGGAGTGGACAGTGAAACAGGCTTGCTGGCGTCTTATGATTTTAATGTGGGAATTGCTGGAGGAAACAATACAGGCTTGGGAGAACCATCTTTGACAGACATTACTACAAATACCTTTGATGGTACGTTAACAACCTTTGCAAAAAATGGAGCCGCATCAAACTATATTGCCTCAACAGTAAACTCATCAGCCATTCCAGAAATCACCGTATCACTCACTGGTGGAGCCAATGTGGATGACGATGTAGCTGCTATTCTGACCAATGGAACGGATTATGGTTATATGGGATTGACTGCGATCACTAAGAACTTTACGATCAAAAATGATGGTTTGGCGGATTTATCCATTGCAACGATTACATCAGGCAATGTGGATTGGGTTATTTCCAATGTATCAGAGACGTTACCAAATGAATTAGCAGCGGGCGCAGAAATGACTTTTGACTTGACAGTGACGCCTTTGACCCTTGGTATAAAAAATGCCATTATTACCATTGAGAACAATGATACTGATGTTTTGGAGCAAGATTTTGAAATAAACACCACTGTGGAAGTGGTAGAAAATGCATTGGCCTTCGACGGGACAACAGAGCAGGTAGATATTCAATATGATAATTCCTCTAATACTGCGTATACCATGGAGGCATGGATTAACGTAGCTTCACTGGGTACCAATCGCATGATTTTCTACATGACGGGTGATGGAGCAGAGGATGTAGGATATTCGCAAATGTTGAGAATCAACACCACTGGGCAATTGGAGCATTATATATATGATGGAGGAAAGAAATTTCACTCGAGTAATACAACATTAGTGCCAGGTACATGGTATCACGTAGCGATTACTGCCACTAATTCAGGTACAATGCACCTCTATGTAGATGGCGTTGAAGATGCTACTCCTGTAGCTGTCGCTACATTAAGTTTTCTTACTGAAATAAATCTAGGACACGGTTGCACAGGATACGATCCATATGATACAGGTGCTATTCCTCTTAGTAATTTCAGTGGACAAATGGATGAGTTCCGCTATTGGAACTATGCTAGAACCGAATCGCAGATTCGAAATTCAGCTGGTTTAACATTGAACAACGAAGCTGGTTTAGAAGCCTCGTATGATTTTAATAATGGAGGGACTGATGCTGGGTATTCAGATCTTCTAAGTGACATTACTGGTAATGACTATACAGGAACCCTCGAAGGGTTCGGAGCCATGGATGGAACAGAATGGGTGCCGTCTATTGCACTTTCAGAAGCAGCTTCTGATATTAGTATCACCGCAGTGAATGGTGATGGATCGTCTATTACGGAGCTAACTGCCCCAGCCGCTGCTAATGGTACTTTCTTTGGTTCTACTTCAGAAACAAGAAGTATTACGCAGAGTTTCACTATCGCCAACGAAGGAGTTACCGGAATTAATGGTTTTGGTTATTCATCCGATGATGGTGATTTTGTAATTAGCAACCAAGATTTTGTTGAAATAGGGGCTGCTCAGACTTTCGATGTGACTTACAATCCGAATGGAGGTGACGGTACAGCCATTATTGATATTACTAATGACACAGAAGTAGATACCAATGAGCAATTGTTCAGTTTAAATGTATCAGCTACCGAAGCAGCAGATTTAGCTCTTGATTTTGATGGGGTGGATGATTATGTAACCTTAGTGCCGCATATTGATCTTAGTGCATATGATGAATTGACATTAGAATCATGGATAAAATTGGACGGTACGACCGGAGAAAGAGTGATTGTTGCTCAAGGTACTGGTCCGTACAATTACTACCTTAAAGTAAATACTGCAAACTTTGTTGATTTTACAGTTGAAGCTGATACATATCAATCGCTACTGGCTACCTTTCCAACCGACGGGTTATGGCACCATTTAGCTGCTATTTATGATGGAGCTCAATTAAAAATATATATAGATGGAGTTGATACAGGTGGATCAACAGCTTTGTCTGGTAATGTTAAAAATACAGGAAACTTCAACACTGGAATAGGGGCTAACAATGGAGCCTTAGAATTCTTTGATGGCCAAATTGATGAGGTGAGAATTTGGAATGTCGCAAGAACCGTAACTGAGGTGAATAATAATCTTAATGCTTCATTGCTTGGGACAGAATCAGGTTTAGTAGCTTATTATTCTTTCGACAATACTACAGTAACTGCATTGGGTAATAACTCAGGTATTGGAACAAGAAACGATGTATCCGACAAAACAGGAAACTATAACGGAACAGCTTATAACTTCGACATGGGAGCAACTCCATTATCTTACAACTTTAGAAACACTTCTAATTGGGTGTATTCTGGAGCTATTGCTTCTGATATCTTCGTGCAAGACGATTTGGTAGTTGATTTGTATCATGGTAGTTCTCACGATTTTGGAAGCCATGGTATCACTGACCCAACACCTCTGTCAAGAACTTATACCATCACCAACCGAGGAAATGGAACTTTAACCTTAGGAGCAAGTGCGATTTCATTGTCTATTGGTTCTGATTTCTCAGTTTCAGCACAGAATGGATTAGCTACTTTAACAGCAGGACAAAGCACCACTTTTACAATAGATTTTGCGCCATCTACACTAGGTGCCAAATCTGATAATATTAATATCACGAGCGACGACCCTGACGAACCTACAGTCAGTATTGCGATTAATGGTATCGGGGTACAAGGACCTGCAGAGGTGACAGATGGGATTGTATCCTGGTTAAGAGGCGAGGACGCAGCAGCTGACGGTAGCGCATGGACAGATTTTAGTGGTACTGAACAGGACTTTTCTGCAGTAGTTAATCCTACAAAATCGAGTACGGCTATTGGATATCAGGAAGGACTTGTATTTACAGGGACTGAGTATTTACAATCTGATAACTCATCAATTTTGGGAGTGAATGGATATACCAAAATTGCAGTGGTTGTTAAAACTGATGACAATGTTTTGAGAAATTTAATAGGTACCTCAGCGGCAGATAATCATTCTTTATTTTATAATAATGATGATCCTACGATTTATCATGGGGTGTCTCAATCTTCATTCGGCTCCGATGTTGGAGGACAAGTTACAATTGTTTCGGCCTTATATGATTTAGGTACGACCTCAACATCTGTTAGGGTTAATGGAGTAGCAGGTACTGAAAACACTTCATCTGCGGCATTGACTGATGCCGGATTTTTGCAAGTCGGTGCGCATCAAACAGGAGCACCTATGGATGGTGTGGTTGCTGAAGTGATCGTATATGATAGAGAGCTGAACGCTACGGAATTGCAAGAAGTAGAATCTTACTTAGCTGCAAAGTATGGAATTTCTTATACACAGGATGTGGTTTCCTCTGGAAGTTCTACCACCATCTGGGACTTTTCTTCTGGTTTTAGCAATGATGTTGTAACAATTGGTAGAGATGATGCTTCTTTCTTAGATACAAGACAGGTGACCAGCCCTTCAAGTGATATTCAGTTTGAACTTGGATATACTACGATATTAGCAGATAATTCGGCCAATGTTGCACTAGGTGCTACCAGCCAGTTTGCAGTAGACAATATATTCCTAACTATGGGACACGATGGAGCTGCAGCTGATTATGCTTCAAGATTGAGCACTAGCATGCCAGTGGGTGTATCTGAAAGAATGGCGAGATTCTGGTTGGTCAACGAACCTAATCAAGGAACTAGTGATATCATCGATGTCGATTTGAGAATTGATGTCTCTAATCTAAATGACTGGCCTGGAACTACAGCAGGCGACTATGTGCTGATGATCGACAACGATGGTGCGGATTGGTCTGATGCTACTATTATTAGTCCATCTGATTATACTGGTGGAGTCATTACTTTCGAATCCGTTGATTTTGACAATGGCCAATTTGTAACCATTGGACACGGGGTAGATAGAGCCTTGGATTTTGATGGCACGGACGATTATGTTGCTTTAGTGGATTTTGATGAGACAGAGACAGATTTTACAATAGAGGCATGGGTGAATATTCCAAATTATGACGACTATTATCCTATCTTATCTAAGCAGAGTGGAGGGAGTAATGCCAGTGCGGAATTTCTTTTGCAGGTACAGCATACTACCGGAAATGTCAATTTTTTCATGGGGGATGGAAGTGTTATTTACAATGTACATGGCAATGACAATGCAGGTGATGCCGACATCACTGTTAATACTTGGAACCACATAGCAGTGACCGTGAGTGGTACAGATATGACACTATTTATAAACGGTGTTGTTTCAGGTACTGGTACTTTTGGAGGAGTTAGAATTACAGGTTCCGCATCCAATGTGAATATTGGACATTATAGTAATCCTACACTTCAATACTGGCCTGGCCTAATTGATGAAGTAAGAATTTGGGATGGTGCACGCACGGCTCAACAGATCAGAGCGAATGCATTAGAAACAAATGCTGCAACGCTCATTTCGCAAACGAATTTACTGGTCTACTATGATTTTAATAGAGGAGCAATAGGTCAAGACAACACAGGTCTGACCACACCAGATCAATTGACAGATTTAAGTGGAAATACCAATCACGGTACACTGACTTCTTTTGCAAAAACTGGTACGACTTCCAACTGGGTGCTTTCAGAATATACGGGATCTACCCCAGCCACCACACCTAACATAAGGGTTTACGACGCAGACGGAGATCTGATATCAGATAACGCGACTGACTCACCTTCAGCGACCAATAATACTGACTTTGGTCAAGTTTTGGAACCAGATCCAGCTACAGCAGCTTTTGTTTACGCTATTGAAAATGTAGGCTTTGTACCTGCTAATATTACTTCAGAAGTAGGTTTCACAGGAACTAACAATACAGAATATACCCATTCACCTAATGTAACAGGTACAGCAATGGCTGTAGGTAGTGCATCAACAGATATCACCGTGACTTTCGATCCAGAAGGAACTGGTGCTCGAACAGCTACTTTATCATTTAACACTGATGCAGTTGATGGAACCTATAACTTTGATTTGACAGGCGAAGGTCTAGCATTAGGAGTGATATCTGATATAATTGCTGGAACCACACCATCCGCAATTATTGATTATTCAGACAATGTGAATGGAACTGTGGATTTTGATGTGGCAGGTCCTGGTGTTGAAGTAGCCGAATTCACCATTCAAGATGGAGGTGGAGCAGATGACGGAGATGGATTGGCGACTACTTTGGATGCTGTTAATCTGACATTTACTAATGAAACATTAATTTCAAGTGTGGCACTGTACAGTACAGACGGCTTGACAGAATATGCGGAAGTATTACTCTCTGCTAACGCAACTCCAACCATTGCAGAATTTACAGGTTTGAATGCAAGTGGAATAGTAGCTCCGCATACTGGAGATTTTACTTTCAAAGTGTTTGTATCTTTTATAGGAGGTACTGTAGCTGATCAAACCTTAGATATAGATGTAACCTTAGATAATTCTAGCGCGGTCGCAGAAGCGGGAGGTTCTCAGTTTGGTGCATTTACTAACCCAGCCTTCACAGGAACAGAAAATCTATTGGATGTAGTGGCAGACCGATTGATTTTCTCAGATGGGCCAAGTGCAGATGTGGCAACAGGAGCTAACTTCAGTGTAACTGTTCAGGCTCAAGATGGTTACGGCAATGTGGATACTAATGAAACTACTAGTGTAATTGTCGCAGAAACCTCTGCGATTGGAGGGACACTCACTGGAGGTGGAGCTACAGCCTTGACTTCTGGGGCCAACAGTTTCACCCTAAGTTACGATATGGCAGGTTCTCTCAATCTGGATGCCCAAGGAAGCGGATTGACTACAGCAGATTATAACACAGATCAAGGTGGTAATATCAATATTGTTGATATCGACAACTCTTCTGTAATTGCTGCTAGTGGTACACTTGATGAATCAGGGGTAACACTAGATCCTGGTACTATGATAAGCGAAGGAACTGCAGAAGCAGTTTTTGATTTTTCTTTTACTGAAGATAATGGATTGGGTTCTGACAATTTCAATACGGTAATTAGTCAAATCGTCTTTCAAAATGGAGCAGGAATTACAATTGACGAAAATTTGGATGATGTTATTGCTGGAGTGGCTCTTTCTGATAATGGCGGAAAAACCATCTCCACAGCGGTGCCAAATGGGGCTACCATTACTATAGGTACTAATACAATAACTTTTGCCAATTTACCTACTGACGGCTCTTCCGAATTAGGAGATATAGCTGACAATACGACTAAGACTTATACACTTTCTGTATGGTTCAGAACGGATATAGCAGCCAATGGAAATTCAATTGATCAAGAAGCGTTTGAATTTGAAGTAAGCGATACTGACTTCACCTTTGCTGCTGGAAGCAGTACACTAGCTTCTACTCAAACCGTGAATAGCGGAAATGTAGATATTAACGTAGTTTCTACACAAATGGCTATTACTTCATTTGCTGGAGCTTCCGATGCAGAAGTTTCTAATTTGGATATTAGTGTAGGAACAAATGTACCGTTTACTATGATTGTAGAGGCACTTGACGCACAAGGTAATGTTGATTTAGACAAAGTATCTACAGTTACAGCTAGTGATGCAGGAGCAGACATGGGAGGAACCTTGGCTCAGCCATTTGTCGCTGGTGTGGCTACATGGACTGACTTATTGTATGTCACGTCACCATCAGGTGAAGTGGTTAACGTTTCAGACGCAGGAGGTTTGCCAGGAGTGGCTACTGTTGCTTTTGATGTTTCAACAAATACTTCTGATATCATTGAGGATCCAGGGTTTGATTATCCAGAGAACATTGATTACGCTTTGTACAATGCTGGAACTATGGATGATACTGGAGACGACGAATTGTTAATAGCACAATTTATCCTCAGAGATGGAGGAGCTGGTCCAGCAATGGATGGTGAAGAAACAGAACTTACTGCTCTTACTTTTAACGTAACCAATTGGGAGAACATAGATGAATTAGCCATAATCGGTAGCGGAGTAAATGAAATTGAAGTAGCACCTACAAGTGGTACTGTGGTAATGAATTGGGGCAATAGTAATAACACCGATGCTGCAGACGGAACTACTGAAATCATTCAAGTGTTTGCAACTTTCAAACAAGGAGTTGGGGAAATCACTGACAACGACCAAATCTCACTGACAATAGTAGCGGCTACTGCTCGTGGAGGAGGAAGAACGAAATTTATCAATGCGTCAGCTGGAGGAGCATCCACTACACTACCCGAAACAGATGATAATCGAATAGAAGTAGACGCTACTCAATGGGTGCAGGTAAATACCAATGGATATGCCAACCCACTGGCCAGTTCAACTACTTTTGAAAGAGATCCTGGTTTTTCTATTGAGGTAGAAGCACAGGATGCAAATCAAAATATTGACCTAGATATTACTGGGGCTGTAGATTTCACATTCCCTGCTGGTGAAATTATAAGCGCTGTGGATGCTAATTTTACAGGTGGGACTTTGAGTGCTGAGTTTGTTGTTCTGGATGCAGTATTTCCTGCAACAACAAATAATCTAACGTTAGATGTAGATCCGATTTTTCCTGGTTTGTCACCATTAGTATTTACAGATGTTGCTGTACAAGATACATCAATCCCAGAAGTTAATGAACTAACAGGATTGACACCAGCAGATGGGGAATTAGCAGCTACAGCAGTAGACGAGTTAGTTATTGTTTTCTCTGAAAATGTAAGAGCCGTAGGTGGAAATCTAATTTTAAGAGATTTTAATACACTCGATGTTGTAGAAACAATTAGTGTTACTAATGTGTCTAGAACAACGATCGTTGATAATGTAGTTACATTTTCCTTGACATCAGTTCTGGAAAAAGGGACTAAATTCTTTGTGACTATTCCATCTACAACTTTCGAAGATTTTGGTGGAAATGATTGGGATACTGGCCTTTCAGGAGCAGGTTCATGGTCATTTACAACAGCAGATGCAACCAATCCAATAATTGTGGATTTTAGTCCGGTTAATAATGATCCTGGAGCTGGTTCTGGAATCATAGGTAGGAGCACAAATATTATATTGACTTTTGATGAGCCAGTGGAATTTAATACTGGTGACATAACAATTGCAGCAACTGGTGGGTATGTAACAGAAACTTACGACATATCTGGACCTCAGTCTCAAGTAACTGGAAGTGGAACAAATGTAATAACCATCAATCCAGCAGTTAGCTTTGGCTCGGATCAACTGGTGACTATTAGTATTCCTGAGTCTACCCTAAGGGCTGTGGATGATCTTTCATTATTTGAAGAATCTACAATAGACGGTGTTCCTGACAATGTGGAGACTCTCATTTTTAGAACAATAAATACAAGTGATAATGAATCTCCTGGAATTGCAGGACAGATAGAAGAAGACTTTAGTAATATGGGAGCAGGTTCTGCAAACTTAGCTTCAGGTGTTTGGACTGATTTGGGAGCAAGTGATGCAGCAGCAATTGATGCATTGGGAGGAACTGGAAGTGCAGTCATTATACCTAATGTGGATGGAAATTATTTGAACACGCCAACTTCGTTCCTTACTTCAGCAGAAAGCTTCTCTTTTCAGTATCGTGCAGCCTCAAATGCTTCGAATGGAGCCGAGGCATTAATAATTGCAGACCCAACTGGAGCTGCAACTATTCTAGGCACTATAACAACGACAAATATAGATGGATATGAACGCTTCATTCATAATTTTACTTCACCGTTTACAGGTGATATACGAATAGAGTTTGATGATGCAAATGGTGCAGATGAGAATCTACTTGTTGATGATTTTAAAGTAGGAAGAATATTGTCTCCAGCTGATGGAGATTTGTCTGTAGCACTAGAAACAGAAACTTTAACAATCACTTTTGATGAGGATATTCAACGTGGATCAGGAACTATTCGATTTTTCGCTAAAACAGACCCCGATATTACGGTTTTACAGTTTGATGCAAATAGTGGTTTGTTAGATATTAGTAGTAATGAACTGACAATTGATATTTCCTCATTAGGGGATCTTCCAGGTAATGTGACATTCTATGTTGGAATGACAGATGGAGTAATTGAAGATCTTGTGGGTAATCCATTTGCTGGTATTTTTGATAAGGACACTTGGAATTTCACAACAGAATCTGAATCAATTCCACCTTTAGCAACTGTTTACGAACCTGAGCAAGGAGATTTAAACGTTCCTACTGAAACTCCAATTAGCCTTACTTTTAATGAACCTTTACTTCCTGGTCAGGGATATGTTCGACTTTATTTATCTAGTGGATCAGAGCTGGTAGAAGAGTTTTATGTAGATGAATTTGATGATGCCAATGATGATTTAAAATCAGATGACAGTGATGGAAGTCTAACACTAAACGGTAATAAATTAATCCTTAATTATACTGGTCCTGAGTTGTCCGGAGGTGTGTTTTACTACATTCTTATCGAAGAAGGAGCATTTACAGATTATGCGAATAATAATTTTGCAGGAATTACACAAAGTAGTGATTGGTCTTTTAGAACTGATCAAGAAACCACTCCAGTGCCTCCTGTATTATCATCTATTGACGTGCCTTCGAATGGTGCTATAGATGTTGTACTAGAAGAAGAGGGACAAGTTGTAGATTTAACTTTTACAATGTCTGAGCCTGTTTCAGGTGTAAGTGGGAAGAATATTACTATAGTAGGGTTTGAGAGGAATGGAGGTCCAATTGCAGAAGAGTCTCAATCAATTCTTACAACAAATATTTCTCGTATTCAGCCAAATGGTAGCCAAGTGATTATAAGAGACGCAGCCCTTGAGTTCGATACGAAATACAGAGTTGAGGTGGAAACGGATGCGTTCAAAGATGGATCTAATAACCCATCAGGAGCTGCTTTCGGTGGTGATGCTGGAAGTGACGGGGTAGCAGATATAAATGATTGGATTTTTACTACTGAGACAGACAGTTATGATCCTGATGTGACCGAATTATATATCAATAATGTACTGTATACGAGTCATACCAGTTTTGATCCAGATAATGCAGATCCTATAACATTTGAAATTAGATTCAATGAATCCATTCAAGTTGGAACAGGAGACATTTCCCTATATTTTGATGATGGAGGTGCAGGAGCAGTTCAAGATACATATTCATTAGCAGGTGGTATAGTACCTGGAGTCAGATATACAACTACAGTTGAACCAAATGATGGAATTGAATTTGATTTTGATGTAGTTTCAGGAGGAAACAATTTCTTTATACAGATTGATGGAGAGGCAATTACTGATGTTACAAGTCATGGAACTGTCAACAAGTTTGATGGTATTAGTGACGATGATTGGACCTTTTCTACAAATCCAGAAAGCTCTGGTCCGCCTGATACCCGAGTGGCACCGAGCTTATTGGCAAATCAATCTTCTCCTGCAAATGATGACGTTAATGTAAGTTCAGCTACAACTTCTATTGCTGTTAAGTTTGATGAACCTATCAATACTGGAGCCGTAGCTGCAAATAGATTAAGTGTTTATTACTACGGAACAGCAGTAGAGGTAGCCTATGTAGCCGATTTAAGCACTGGCACGCCTTCTGAGACGGATACTAAATTTACTTACCCTCTCACATTTACAAATTCCAACATGACTTACTTACCAGGAGGAACCAGGTACCATGTAGAATTTAGTGATGGAACTTTCCAAGATAATAGTGCATTGCCGGAAGCCAATGGTACCACAGGTAACTTTGATGCTTGGGAGTTTACTACTTCTGATGATGTAACGGGGCCCGTTGGTAAAGTGTATACAACAGTCACAGGGAATGACCCTACAGATGCTACAAACGTAGAACTTCAAATTACTTTTGATGAAATTGTAGAGCTTGGAGACGGGTTAATTACAGTCTATTATAATCACGCTCCAAATACTGTAGCTACCACTTATAGTGTAAGTGATGATGCTACGGCCAACGATGAAGTTACTATTGTAAGCACTGGCCAAGTTTCTATAGTTACATTTGATGCAAGGTCATTAAGTGGAAATAGAACCTATCGAGTAGAAATACCCGCAGGTACATTTGACGATGTAAGCGATAATGGAAATGATTTAGTAGATGGGACTACATGGACTTTTACTACACCTGTAGAAGGCGTTTCTCCGACTTTAGTAGTAGGAATTAATGAAACACCAACTGATGGTAGTACTCCTTTAGTAGGAACTGATTTGGTTTTAGAATTTAGTGAACCAGTTGATTATGTGACTGATGTAGACGGGATTCAAATACGATTTACTGGAGAGACAGCCGCAACTGCAATTAACGTTAATCCGAATAGTGGCGAATTTTCTTCAGGAAAAACTATTTGGACATATACATCTAATGATATGTCAGATATTCTTTCAGGGAATACTACGTATGAAGTATATGTTGCAACGGGTGCATTTGTTGATGCATCAGGGACTAATAACACGGAATTTGTAAACAGTGCAACCTGGGATTTTACTACTGATGATGATACAGCAAAACCATTGATGACCAGTTTCTATCCTGCTGATGACGAATCCGCAGCATTGCCTGGAATTCAAACCTTACAAATTTATTTTAATGAAAGGGTAACGAAAAAGGCTGCTTCTCCTGGAGATATTGTCGTTTCAACTCCATTTGAAACAGTAGCGACCATCGATATAAGTACAGCGGCTGTTACCATTAATAATTCAACTGGGACAGGTTCAATTATTGAATTTGATGTGAATCTATCTGGGGGAACTGACTATTATGTTCAAATTCCAGCAGATGCATTCGAGGATGCTTCAGTTCCATTTAATTCCTCAAATGGAATAGTGAATACAACTACCTGGAATTTCAAAACGGATCTTGTTAATGACGTTACTCCTCCTAATTTAATTTTAGCATCTGTATTACCTGCACATGAGGCAGGAGCATCTACCAATACAATAAACATCAAGGATAACTTGGTATTGGTGTTTGATGAACCTGTAAAAGTTGGCTTAGGAGATATTTCAGTTGTAAATGCTCTTACAGGAAGAACTATAAGAACAGCAGCAAACAATGGATCCTATGTTTCGGGTGGAGGTAGTACCACCATCACGGTTGACTTTTTGGAGGACTTGGATGCAAATGCAGATTATAATGTGTTTATTGAAAACTCTTCTACTGGAGATGATGCAGCCTTCACAGATGGGTCAGGAAATGAGTTTGCTGGCATTGAAACGGCAGGCATTTGGGATTTTTCTACAGAAGCAGGTGTCACTGTGACTGCGGCAAATGGAGGAGCATCCATATTTGCCTGTATAGGACAGAGTAATACGACTTTAGGAACTATTCAAATCTCAGAAAGCAATCCTGATGATTTTGCATCTGGAGGTCCTGTGACTTATGATATTACATTAACGGATGGGTTTTATTTTGATGGCACGGCACCAGCCCCAACTTTTGGAACTAGTGAGTCAACTGCTGATATAACTAATTCTTCAGTTTCTTTGGCATTTTCTAATGACATTGCTGTTGATAAACATCAAACATTAACGCTTACTTATACAGTAGGTGGTACTGCAACGACAGATGTTCTTGAGATAGAAGGACTAGTTGTAGGTATAAATGGTAGTACAGAATACGCTTCTGATATAGCCATGTATAGATCAGGCGGCAATGCAGTACAATATGGAAATGAGACATATCATAAGCAAGTTCATATTAACATGCAAAGTGATGAAGTTGGAAAACCAAGTGTTGTTCAATCGAATGTGACAATTTGTGAAGGATTTTTTGGTACCGCCGGCTCTACTAATTTAGAGGCAGATTTTGATGTTGTCATAACACCAGATGCAAGTCATACGACGCACTGGTATACAAATGATGATTATACTGGAGAGATTCTAACTGCATTTACAGATATCAATGATCCTACTTTTGCTGAGCTCGGATTGGATGAAAATACGCCTGGGGTACAAACACTTTATGTTACTCAAACCATTGATGCTAATGGTTGTGAAAGCTTGAATACCCCAGTAGCTGTCACTATACATGCTTCACCTAATGAAGAATTAATTGCTGGATTAGATATAGTAGATGCAGATGATATCTGTAGTTTTGAAGATATTACGCTAGGCGATCCTTCTAATGTTACTTTAATAGGCTATGATTTTGATTGGTATGGTACTAATGCATATGGCTACCAAACAGAAGCTGAGGCAGCAATTAATGGAGCGGGAGAAGAAGGAGAGGCGAATCCATTTTTCCCAGCACCGGAAAATGATGAGACAAATTATTCATCAAGAACTTTTCAGTATGGATTGGATGTAATTGATGATAAAGGTTGTTATGCTGCTGGAAATGCAACAGTAGATGTTTTTGTTGAGGGTAGAGTAGATGTAAGTAGTGGAATCAGTATTGGCCTTACCACATTCGAGGTGACCCAAAACACTGGTTCAGCGATGAGCGCATTACTAGTGGATAGCGATGACCATACAGGTCTGTTTAGTGGCAATGGTTTAGGTACTCCCTCAAATGAGGACAATGGAACGCCTGGTGATCCATCAGATGATTATAGATTAACCTCGTTCACACCGTCTTCAGCAGGTTTAGTTGGTGGCGTTTCTACCATTCACACCATTACTTACGCATTAACAAATAATGTAACCACATGTACGGATCAGACTACAATTGATTTAACAGTTACTCCAGCTCTCAATATCTTTGATGAAGATGGAGTGGATGGAGACCCAGATAATCATGATACGGTTGATGGATCAGGAAATGTATTAGGACAAGAATATTGTGCCGACAATGCTAATTTGAATATTATTCTTAGTAATGAAGGTACTGAAGGAGCAGGTAATAATTTTAGAGCTTATGATCTTCAGGTCTTAGCTTCTGTAAGTGGTTCGCCAAGTACTGACATCACTGCTGGAGTTATTACAGGACAAGTGGCTGGTTATAACAACCAAACTGGCTGGGTGTTAAGTATTAATGATGTAGCTAATTATACAAATATTGATACTGAAGCAAATGGGAGTATTGATATTATACTTGTGAGGTATGTTGCAGAACCCGGAGGCGCAAATCTTCAAGCATTAGGCTCAGAAATTTGGACGATCAATCCAATTCCTGATTTTGAAATCACTAATACGAATTTGAATTTAACCGTAGCTGCAACACCTAAAGGATTAGTCTGTGAAGAGGATGCATCATTCAATTTACTGGGCAGTATCAATGGTTTTCCAGGAGCAGATGTTACGAATATTTTAATTGAGTATTGGTATGGTGGAGCGTGGCAAACGATCAACACTTACGCTGGACCTGGTTTGTTTGTTGGAGACAATGTAACAGTAGGATCTATTCTTAAAGACGCATATGATGTTGATACAAACTACGGCCTTGGAGATTATCGTATGACTATTGAATCTGAAGGTACGGATGATCCAGTATTTGCAGGATGTACAGAATTGGAAGTTATTGAGTTTGAAATTCTGGATAAGCCAAATCTACCTTTCTTAGAAGATGATGGGGTTGATGCTGTTCAAGATAATATTTTCCAATACATCGGAAGTTTGGATGTAGGAGGTACTGAAGTATACACTTTAGAATATGCATCAGGTACTGCAATAGCTGATTTTACGATACTTTCAAGTGGTGGAACAGGAGAATTGTTCAGATGGTATAATGATGCCAGTGGTTTGAGTGAAATCAGCGATAGTAATGGTGATGATCAAGTCCTGGAAGCTTCAGCATTGTTTGGAGGAACTAATGCTCCCTCTGGTAGAATTACCAAAAACTTTTGGTTCTCTGAAACTTACTACTATGAATATGATGATGGTACTGTCTTTGAAGGATGTGAGTCGGATTTAAGACAAGTGACCATTGAGATTTATCCGATTCCAAATGCTCCCGACTTGATGCTTGGAGCCAATGGCTTTCAAGTCGGAACTTCAGCAGAATATATTTATGAATACTGTGGTACAGGAACTGTCGGAGTTGCTAATGTGGACATTATTGACGAAATGGATGATGAAGCTGAATCAGAATCTTATTATATATTCTATGCAGATGCTGCACATCCAGCTGATCCAACTGATCCATTGAATGATGCTTTATTTAATACTCGGGATGCAGCTGTTTTTCCACTGACTCCTGGTATTCCTCCTAGAACATCTTTTGTTCCTACCGATGCTTATGGGGATGAAGGTTTTGCATTCGTAAACAATGCAGGAAATTCTGTAACAATTTATGTGAGGCAAGTGAATTTTGATAATTCAGAAGCAGGTTCTATTGGTTCTCAACAGTTTATCGGAACATATAGTAACCCAACTGAAATAACAATAAACATTACTGAAACACCTGCCGATCCGATAATTAGCGATTTTGGGGATATTGGAGATGATGATACCTATAAGTTTTGTTATGGTTCAGAATTAAATCAATTGAACACTCCAAACCTTCAAGACATAGTTTATGAATGGTTAGAAAATGATATGACTACAGTCATTCCAACAGCATCTAGTGATGGAAGTAGGGCAACAAGTGGAGAATTGGGGTATCCAGTAGGAGACGGAAGCGCCAAAGAGATTAATACTTACTACGTAAGAGGCTATATTGGTTCTAATGAGGAATCGGGATTTATAGGTTGTCCTTCTGGATTGACTGAAGTTGAAGTGACTGTATATCCGCAGCCTGTAGCACCATTTAATTCTATAGTTAATACTGGTGGACCTACTGGTGCTGACAACTATGTATATTGTCAAGAAGATGATGTAGCGTTAGAAGATTTTGAATTTGACACTTATGCGACGAGTACTGATAGTATTACACAATTCAGATGGTATACAATTAAACCTGATGGACTGTCTTTAACTCCATTTTTGTTTACAAGTAATTCAAACACACCAGCAGTATTTGCTGATAGTGTCAAATTCACTCAGGTTGAAAGCAGTACTGATCTCGATATAGATGTAGCTGCAACGACTACTATATATGCTACGCAAATCACCGATGGAACATGTGAAAGCCCATCAATTCAAATGAATATATTAGTTAATGCTATTCCTGAAGTCGACATTGTGGATGAAGGTGCTACAACTGCATTTACCACAGAATATTGTAATGATTTTGGAACTACAAATCTTCAAGGTAAAGTTGATGGAGCTAATTATAACGATGGAATTGGTGGTGATGATGTATGGTCAATTGATACTGGAGGTTTGACTGAATTACCAAGTGGGTTTGCACAGTTGGATCCAAACGCTGCAGCGACAGCAGCTGGGCAACCAGTTGATGGATTAATCTCGTTGCATGAAATCACTTATACTTATACTTATCCAGCAACTGGTTGTACAAATTTAATTTCCAAATCTATTGAAGTGAATCCACTCCCAGAGTTATCAGTCCAATACCGTGATGGAGCTGGTGAAAACCTGGCTACTGAAGTTCTGGATGGTACTTACATCTGTTATGATGAGGATACTTATGTGATTCAAGGATGGAAAATAGCTGGAAATGAGACTGATTTGACAAAGGCAACTTCTGGATCATTTTCCATTTATCCTTCAAATACCGATGCATTAAATGAAACTAACGAGATTTCTTCTACTGGATTTAATGATTTATCAACTGGTCAGGCTACATTTTTGTCAGCTGACATTGCTACATCTATAGGTGGAACAAGAACAGGAGATACAGAGGATATCTTTGTAAGATATGAGTATACAGATGGTAACAGTTGCGTAGCTTCTGAAATAGCACAAGTTCAGATCTACCCGCAACCAGTTCTTAATGTTCATTATGATTCCGACAACGATATAAATTCAGATGGATATGGGGCAACTATTCATAATACTGCTGTGTGTTATGACGATGGTGACTATGTATTTCAAGGTACATACGATGGGAACCTTGCAGAGGACGGAATCGATCCAACTCTGATAAGTATGTCCTGGAGTATTAGTAATTCCGAAGGATTAGTGGATGAAACAAATGGAAAAGCTACTTTCAATACACAAAATGCTGCTGAAGGTCAAGGATCTGATGATGCCACTGACCCTAGCACTAATCATCAAGTTACGTTTAATTATACGGATCAATTTGGGTGTGCCAATTCAAGAGTTCGTGATATTGAAGTGGTCAAACTGCCAACGTTAAATATTGTTGTGGATACTGGAGATGATTCTGGATCAGGCTTCTGTACTTCTACTGGTACTATCGAGTTTCAAGGGCAAGAGGATAATACAGATGTAGCTTCAGGAACTTGGGGAGATGGAAGTGCTTTGGATTCATTTATTATAAGTTCTACAGGGTTAACAGATAATGATGACGGTACAGCGACTGTGATACCACTGACTGCACATGCTGATCAAGGGGGGACAGAAGTAGGAAATAGTGCGACAAACCATACCGTTACATTTACTTATACCAATAAAACAGAAAGTACCGAATGTACTAATGTGATTACTACTGACATTACTGTTAACCCTCTTCCAGAATTGACATTATTCAGTGATGATATTATTGGATTTGAATCTTATCAAGATGATGTTGAAATCTGTGAAAGCCAGCCAGCATTTACCATTAGCGGTAATAGAGGAAGTAGTAACAATGGAGAGAGATCTATATCTCATACCTATGGTTCTACGACTACGGTTTTAGAGACATTTACAGGGTCTTCATTTGGAGATGATGAAGTCTTATTTGATCTTAAAGATTCTGAAGAGAAATGGTCAGATAAAATTCAATCTCGCAGTGGTGTTTTCGTGTATGAATATGCCTTTAGTAGTGATGTGACAGGTTGTTCAAATAGTATTTCAAAAGAAATTACTGTCAATGTAACTCCGGAAATTTATGCAGTGGTCAATGGAGGATGTGTGGATCCTCAGGTTGAATTCGAAGCTGAGTTACTCAATGATGCAAATGATTTTTGGATGCTAGTAGAAGACTTAGAAGAGCCTCCTAGAGAATCACCATATACATTGGATGATTTTGATGCAGCAAATGGAGGGTCGTTACAATGGACTTTCTATAATGCAGATGATAATGGAGCGATAAACGAAAACAGCCAATACGACGATGGTGGTGGTTCCATAAAATATGGAGAGTCTGTAAGTCATGATTTTGATGGTTTTACAGGATTGGATGCTCAATTTGTTGTGAGGCTATTAGGAACAGTGACAACAGCATCTGATACTTTAACTTGTAGTAATGCACCAGAAAGCTCTGAAGAGTTCGATATCACTCAAAGACGAATATTGATTAAAATTGATCCTAATATTGCAGTAGAATGGGATCAAGTCATTGAAGATGAGGCTACGTCATTTTATTTTAATGAAAACCAACTTTCTTTAGATCAAATTAAATCGATTGAAGTTATTGATCAATCTACTGGTATATCAATAATTGATGAAGAATGGTCTACTGGAATGGAAACATTGACACAGAGAGAGGTTGCTTCAGGAGAAAATGTGACAGTATTTGGTCCATTTGAATATGATTTCGGAAATACTGGGCGTTATGATTTAGAAGTTTTTATGGAAAATGCAAATGGCTGTTTTGATAGTTTGTTAAGAACAGTGAACATAATTCCAATTGAAATAGTGAATCCTAGTACTGGCTATTTAGAAACTTTTGATATCAATGATGGATTCGATCCAGATGAGAAAGGATGGTACTCCGAGCTGCTAGTAGATGATGCAATAATTACAAAGCAATTATCAAATGATGGTCTTGAGTCTTATAGAATAAATAGCTGGATTTGGGATCAAATAAATCTAAATGAAGATTCTTTAGGTTTATCAGGAAGTGTAAATGAAGATATACTTAGACTAGAAGAGAAAAGTGACGATGTACTTTTTGGTTGGGCAACATTGAGCCAACAAAGTGGTAATTATCACTATCAAAATTCTGAAGATTCTTGGCTGTATACACCAGCTTTTGACCTATCTCAATTGACTAAACCTATGGTCAGATTTGATATGATATATAATTTTGAAAATGTAAAGGATGGAGTAGTATTTCAATATTCAATAGATAGGGGAGAGTCCTGGATAGCTTTGGGTAGTTATGAAAACGGAGGATCTTCTGGTTTGGAATGGTATAATTTTGATAATGTAAGCGCTGACCCTGGTCAACAGCAATATACAAATAATGAAGGAGCGGCGACCTCTACGGGTTGGTCAGGAGCAGCAGTAAGCGAACCTACTTGGGTAAGCGCTCGACATAGTCTTAACGACATAGATATTGATAGCCGTGATTTAGTAAGGTTTAGATTTGCTATTGCATCTACATCTGATTCACAAACAGAAGGGTTCTTTGGATTTGCGTTAGATAACTTTAGAATTGAAGAAAGGTCTAAAAATGTGTTAATCGAAGAGTTTGTTAGTGTTTCTGAAGAGGATACGGATGGAACGGAAATAAATACACCTACAGCAAACTTAAAAGCTTCTATAGCCGATTTATTACCTCCTTCTACTGTAAACAATAGAGATGAGACTATTATTGCTTATCATTCGGATTTTGGATTTATTGATCCATTCAATGCACAAAATCCTGCTGGGCCGAGTTCAAGATCAATTTACTATAATGTAGATCAGGTAACCTCTATTTTGGATGGACAATTAGGAGGCACAAGTACTTCTGCTAAGGCAGGTGAATTGACTTGGGATGAAGATGATTTGAGATTGAATTCACTCAAAGATCCGGGCTTCATAATTACATTGACGCCAGATCCTACCGCAAGTGATACAGAGGTAAAAGGTACTGTTACGTTCGAAGCAAATCAAGATTATCCTGCTGATACGGAGTTCAGAGCTTATGTAGTAATTCTTGAAGATATTGTTACACATACCGTCGGTGGAGTAGATGAGTTTGACAATGTGATGAGGAAAATGCTGCCTTCTGGTTCAGGTAAATATGTAAAATTGACATCGGAACTTACAATTGGTGAGCCGTTGATGTTTGCTGATTCTGATGGCAATGCTACGGATGAATTGTCTGTTGAATGGGACTTGACGAATATAGCTGATGATTCCAATTTGTCCGCTATAGTATTTATTCAAAATAGTCAGACCAAGGAAATTTATCAATCAGTTAAAATTGACAATGCCAATGATTTCGTGTCTGATAAAAATAGCTCATCGATTACAGATGTTGGAGATGATTTAGTCAATGCTACGGATTTTAACATGTATCCGAACCCTACTGATTATGAGGTATTCATCATTTTTGATCAATTGATTCAGGAAGACATGAAATGGACAATTTTTGATCAAACAGGTAGAGTTTTTGATCAAGGTGAGTTACCTGCAGGAAATGAAGGCTTCAGTTTGAAAACTGATAGATTCCCAAGTGGACTGTATTACATGTCTATTCGAGGAGAAAAATCAGAATTTGAATTCAAGAAATTGATGATTACTCACTAATAAGAATAGGGACTGACAGACAAAAAAGGCCTTGCTTGAATATTCAAGCAAGGCCTTTTTTGTTTGAAGAGAATGTAAGAACTACAGCATATTCAATCGTTCAAATACCTTTTCTCTATAGGAAACTCCAACAGGAATATATTTATCATTGATCACTACATTCATATCCTCAAAGTAATTGATCTTATCATAGTTGATGATATATGAGCGGTGCACACGTCCGAATGTGCTGGCTGGAAGCTTCTTTTCTATACCTTTCATTGTATGGTGTACAATGTGTTTCCCACTGATTGTGTTGAAAATCACATAATCAGCCATGGCCTCTATAAAAAGAATATTGTCTAGAATGATTTTGTAAATTCTTGAATCAGATTTTACATATAACTCATGAAAACTCTCTGCTTTCTTACGTAGATTCTCTAAAGTCTCGTTAGCTTTTACAGCTGCTTTTAGAAACCTACCATAACTAAAAGGTTTAACCAAATAGTCGGTCACATTCTTTTCAAATGCTCGTACAGCATACTTTTCAGCTGATGTGATCATGATGACCTGATAATCTGCAGTCAAAGATTCCATCAGTTCAATACCTGACATTTCTGGCATTTCTATATCAAGAAATATGATATCTACATCTGGATTATCTTTTTGAAGCAGGATATTGGAAGCCTCAATCCCATTAGACATTTCATGGGTCATTTCAAGAAAGTCCGTTTTCTCAACGTATTTTCTGATCATAAGTCTGGCTAACTCATCATCATCTACCACCATGCAGTTCAGCGCCATATTTAAGTCTGATTAGTTTTTATTAATCTGTTAATTTAGTTTTTATTTAAAAGTTTAGAAACATATTTTCCAATAATATCAAATTCCAGATTGACAGTATCGCCAACTTGTAAGCTTTTGAAGCTTGTATGTTCCATAGTATAGGGTATAATAGTCACTGAAAATTTGCCATCTCCTGAATTAAAACATGTTAAGCTTATGCCATTGATACAAATTGAACCTTTCTCAACTGTCACGTTGTTTTTTGAATCATCGTATTCAAAATCAAAAAGCCAACTCCCATCACGCTCTTCTTTTTTAGTGCATTTTCCTATTTGATCCACGTGCCCTTGCACAATATGCCCATCAAATCGACCATTGGCTATCATACAACGCTCCAGGTTTACTAGGTCACCGATTTCTAATTCACCAATATTAGTCTTTAAAAGCGTCTCTTCTACTGCTGTCACTTGGTGCCAATCATCAGCCAAATCCGTAACCGTGAGGCAAACTCCATTGTGGGCAACACTTTGATCAATTTTGAGTTCGGAGCTAATTACACTCTGAATGGTGAAATCAATGTTAGTACCTGATTTCTTTATGTCTTTCACGACTCCAATGTTTTCAATTATTCCTGTAAACATATGATTTGTAACTTCAATAAAAATTTAATGCAAGGTAAAATATACGGGTCATGAAATGATCAATAATTAAATTATCTTCTATTTTTGGTTGCTGATGGAATTGAAGGATAGCTACAAACACAAAGGAATGAGGAAATCTCTGGTAAGGAAATTACGAGAGAAAGGGATCGACAATGAAAATGTATTGGATGCCATTGGGAAAATACCTAGACATTGGTTCTTCGATGAGATATTTGTGGAACATGCGTATCAAGATAAGGCTTTTCCTATAGCAGAAGGCCAGACGATTTCACAGCCGTACACCGTAGCCTTTCAGACTGATCTACTTGAATTAAAACCAGGAAAAAAAATATTAGAGATTGGAACAGGATCAGGATACCAAGCCTGTGTATTGGTCGAATGTGGGGTGGATCTGGTGACCATAGAATATAAAGATAAGCTGTCAAGACTAGCTAAAAAAATGCTCAAACACATGGGTTATGAGCCGAAATTTATAATTGGAGATGGTTCCTTGGGATGTGATAAATTTGCACCATACGATGGAATTATAGTGACAGCAGGAGCGCCCACTGTGCCTCAGGCACTTGTAGATCAGTTGAAGATCGGAGGACATTTGATAATTCCAGTAGGAGATAGAAAAATGCAAAAAATGTTACGTTTGACAAAACAGTCGAATGGAAACATTACAAAAGAAGAATTTAGCAATTTCAGTTTTGTTCCTTTGCTTGGGAATGATGGCTGGAGTAAGTAAAAAATATGAGTAAGAAAAAACAGAAAACGCCATCTGAGTCAATTGCAATAATGACGGAATTAGTGTTGCCTAACGATACAAATACACTGAACAACCTAATGGGAGGGCGACTATTGCATTGGATGGATATTGCGTCAGCTATAGCAGCTCAAAAGCATTCTAATAGTATAGTAGTGACGGCTTCTGTAGATAATGTATCATTTTCTGCACCTATTCAATTGGGAAATGTAATTACCCTCACTGCTAAAGTGACTCGGTCGTTCAACTCTTCCATGGAAGTATTTATTGACGTATTGGCTGAAGATATACCCGGAGGCAAGAAAGTGAGTAGCAATCAAGCATTTTATACTTTTGTGGCAGTAGATGAACATGTAGTGCCTACAGAAGTTCCTGAATTAGTGCCCGAAACAGCTGAAGAAAAAGAAATGTATGCGGGTGCTCTGAGGCGACGTCAATTGCGATTGGTATTGGCTAAAAAAATGAAACCTGAAGAGGCGACTGAACTCAAATCAATTTTTATCAATGAATGAGTCAAATGAATTCTTGAAATATCTGATCAATGAAGATATTTATGCCATTGATGAAAAATCAGAGGTCATAACACAGCCAGATGCTGTAGCTGAAACTAGTGATGGTGCGCAAAAAGAAGAGGTAACATCGGTGCAGGAGCCCGTGGTAGCATTAGAAAAACCTGCAAAACCAACCAATGAGATCTTAATAATATTTGATAATCCAACTGCTGTCAACCTTCCTGCTGCAGATCTAGATTATTTGGGAAAAATACTAGGAGCAATAGGTAAGTCCATAGACAAAGTTGATTTTCAAAATGTAGCTGCGACAACTCCTAAAACAGCAGGGTATGTTCATGTCATTGCTTTTACACCTAATCATCAATTACCCATCCCCTCAAGTACACAGCAGTACGTATCAACCAAATTGGGCGAAGGTCATTTGATAATAGCTGATGCTTTGAATAATATTTCTGCTTCAACTGATTTGCGAAAGAAACTGTGGGGAGTCTTACAGCAGGTTTTTAAATAAACTAGCCAAAAATCTCCTTCAACTTAGCCTCTAATGCAGCTCCTCTCAGATTTTTTGCGACGATATTACCGTCAGGACCAATGAGGTAAGTAGCAGGAATTGAATTGATTTGGTACAATTGTGCTGCTTCAGATTCAAAATACTTCAAATCTGAAACCTGTGTCCAGGTTAATTGATCATCGGCTATTGCTTTTACCCAAGATTCTTTTTGCCTATCCAAGGATACGCCAAGAATTTCAAAACCTTTTCCGTTGTAAGCTTCATACATTCTGACCACATTTGGATTTTCTGCCCTACAGGGTCTGCACCACGCCGCCCAAAAATCGATCATGACGTATTTGCCTTTGAAAGAGCTGAGTGAAACGATTTCACCATTTGGGTTTGGTAACGAAATTTCAGGGGCAGGAGAGCCAATGGCCAATTTCCTGTAAGATTCAACTTTATCAGCCAGCTCCTTGGTGTAGCTGGAGTTAGGCAATTCTTTTTGATACTTTTGAGAAAGACTATCTAAGAATTTGAATTCATTTTCTTCATCGATAAATGAAGTGGCAAGAATACCTGCAATAGAACCATCCATCGTTAGTATGGTGGATTTAATTTTATTATCGTTGACGGCTTTCATTTGCATGAAACGACTTCTGATGTCTTCCAAAAGTTCCATGTCGCCGCTGTTTCTAGCCGTCATGAATTCTTCATTCAACGTTTGAGATTGTTTTTCAAAATCCTGTTTTAAAGCTTCAAGTTGATAGATGTAATCCATGTCCGTAGATCCAGTCACTTTATAGCCACCTCTTGGATCATTTTCATTTTTCACTAACTGGATGTCCGATTGATCAAGAATCATATTAATGACGTGTCGGTTGTAGAAGTTGAAGCGATAGAAACCAGGTTCAGCTACTTTAATGATTCTTTCGTAATTACCGTTGGGTTCTAGTTTAAATGAATCAACCACAGTAAGTTTATTGTTCTTGATCAATTCAATTTTCACCAATTGATCTTCTACTGGATTTTCATAAGTTCCAGAAATAGTGACTCCATCTTTTTTGGTGCAAGCCGAAACTAGGATCAATAATGTAATTACAAAACTTATATTTTTTATCATCTTCATATTTTTACCGTTCTCAACAATTTGTGTCAACGAATTAGTGCTGTTGATGTTTATTTTTCTAATATTTCTGCGATTAATTTGTTGGCGACTTTTGGGTTGGCTTTTCCTCCAGATTTTTTCATTACCTCACCTACAAACAAGCCAAGTAAACCTTTTTTGCCATTTTTATATGCTGAAGCTTTATCTGGCATACTCGCGATCACTGCTTCTATGGTTTTAACCAATTCATCCTCATCATCACTTTGAAGCAGTTCCATTTTTTTCGCCAATGTCATCGCCGATTGGTTTGGAGACTCAATTAGTGCAGGCAACAAGCGCGTGGACGCCATAGAAAAGCTGATTTTATGAGCTGCTACCATTTCTATGATTTCGGCCAACAATTCTGGTTTAATGACTGATTCTTGGATTTCTATGTTAGAATCATTCAAATAACTCTTGATAGGTCCAATCATCCAATTAGCAATTGGCTTGAATTGATGGGTCAATTTAGCTGTCGCAAAGAAATAATCGGACAATTCTTTCTGATCGGCAATGATTTCTGCATCATAAGTACTCAGGTCAAAATTCGCTTGAAGATCTGCCAAGACTTCATGTGGAAGCTGAGGTATGGTGTCTTTAATCTCGGCCACCCATTCTTTACTTACATGGATAGGCAGTAGATCAGGGCAGGGGAAGTAACGATAATCATTGGCTTCTTCCTTAGTACGTTGGCCAGTGGTTTTACCCGTTTCATCATTGAATCCTCGAGTCTCTTGCAAGACTGTTTTTCCTGCGTCCAAAAGAGTCGCCTGTCTTACCACTTCGTGGTTGATGGCGCGCTGAACGTTACGAATGGAATTCATGTTTTTGATCTCCACTCTTTTGCCTAACTGGTCAGATCCCTTGGGTTTCAAAGAGATATTAGCATCACAGCGCAAAGACCCTTGTTCCATATTTCCGTCGCCTACGTTAATGTAGCGAACAATTTTACGAATCTCCGTTAATACATTTCCGGCTTCTTCGGCTGTATTGATTACTGGTTCCGTCACCATTTCAATCAAAGGTGTACCCCCTCGATTGTAATCCAACAACGACCCTTCATGCTCAGCATCGTGGGAAGACTTGCCCGCATCCTCTTCAATATGAATTCGATTGAACTGCACACGTTTGATGCTTTCTCCACTTTTTACATCTATATAACCACCTCTGCAGATTGGATGTTGGTCTTGTGTGGTTTGATAGCCTTTCGGTAAATCCGGATAGAAATAATTTTTACGATCGAATGTGGTATAAGCAGCTATGTCGCAATTAATGGCCAATCCCATTTTGATCGCGTGATTGATCGCTGACTTATTGGGCTTTGGGAGGGTTCCTGGATGTGCCAGTGTAATTGGGCTCACATTGCTATTAGGTGCGTCTCCAAAACTATTTTTGTCAGCGGCAAATAGCTTACTTGCCGTATTCAACTGTACGTGAATTTCTAGTCCTACAACCAGATCGTATTTTTCTAATATTTTTTTCAAAACCTATTTAATGATTCGTTTTTTCATCGATTATTGCTTTGGCTTTGGTCACTACGTTTGACAATCCGCTGATGTCCTTGCCACCAGCTGTTGCGTAAAACGGTTGACCACCACCTCCGCCTTTGATTTCTTTTGCCAGTTCTTTAATCAACTGACCAGCATGAAGGTCTAGTGATTTCACTAATTCTTCAGAAATCATAATTGAAATTTGTGGTTTGCCAGCTATGTCGGCTGCCACTATCATTATCAGGTTATTTACTTCGTTTTTAAGCTCGAATGACAGCTTTTTCAATCCTTCAGCATCAGGCAACTGTGCTTCAGAGATCAATACATTGTATCCATTGACAGACTGAATAGCTTTTTGCAGTACTTCTTTTTGTGCACCTGCTTTCTCAGAATTGATCGACTCTATGGTTTTGGTCAGCTCTTGCTTTTCTTTGACCAATGCTTCAATCGCTTTCAGTGTGTCTTTAGGGTTGTTTAGCAACTCGTTGACTTGAGTTACTAGCTCATTTTGTTTGTTGTAAAATTCTTCTGCTCTATCAGCAGTAATAGCTTCTATTCTCCTTACACCAGCAGCTACAGAACCTTCAGATACTATTTTTAGCATGCCAATCGTACCAGTCGCAGGCACGTGTGTACCACCGCATAGTTCTACAGAATAGTCTTTGTCGTAAGTAATCACTCTTACAAAATCCCCATACTTTTCACCAAAAAGCGCCATGGCTCCCATTTCTTGTGCTTCGCCTATAGGCACATTTCTTTTCTCGTCAAGTGAAATGTTCTCTCTGATTTTCTGATTAACGATTTTTTCTACTTGAGCAATTTCTTCATTTGTCATTTTTGAGAAATGAGAAAAGTCAAAACGAAGTACCTTTTCATTCACTAACGATCCTTTTTGCTGCACGTGCGTGCCTAATACTTGTCTCAGAGCTGCATGGAGTAGGTGAGTGGCACTGTGATTGTTTTCGGTGAGTTTGCGTTTTCTGCTATTCACCACTGCGTCGAATTCAGCCTCCAGATTTTCGGGTAGTTCCGTCGAAAAGTGAACGATGAGATTGTTCTCTTTTTTGGTGTCAATAATGCTCACCTTTTTGTCACCATCAGCGAAATATCCAACATCGCCAACCTGGCCACCACTTTCAGCATAAAAAGGAGTTTGATCCAAGACGATTTTGTAGAGTTTCTTTCCTTTTTCTTCAACGGCCTGATATTTTATGATTTTGGCTTTTGAGGTCAAAGTTTCATAACCTAAGAATTGAACCTCATCTATAGGTTTCAATTCGACCCAGTCGCCTGCAGAAGTTTCGGCTGCTTTCTTGGATCGATTCTTTTGAACCTCCATTTCTTTTTTGAAGCCTTCTTCATCAACCGACAAATCATTCTCACGAGCGATAAGTGAGGTCAAATCGAAAGGAAACCCATAGGTATCATAAAGTTCGAATATGATTTTACCATCAATAACTTTATCTCCTTTTTTTGCCTCAGCAGTGATGATCTCCAATTTGGAAAGTCCTTTGTCTAATGTACGTAAGAAAGAAGATTCTTCTTCCATTATAACCTTGGCAATAAAATCTTTCTGAGCGATTAATTCTGGGAATACCCCATCAAATTGCTCTGCTAAGAGCGGTACAAGCGTATGGATAAATGGTGCTTTGAAATTCAAAAATGTATAACCATATCGAACGGCTCTCCTTAGTATTCGTCGGATTACATATCCCGCTTTATTGTTAGATGGTAGCTGCCCATCAGCAATGGCGAAGGAAATAGCACGAACGTGATCTGAGATGACACGAAGTGCGATATCAGTTTTTTCATTATCACCATATTTTACACGAGCAGAATCAGCTAAGAAATTAATGAGGGGTGTAAATACATCGGTATCGTAGTTAGATTTTTTGCCTTGAACCGCCATAGCCAATCTTTCAAATCCCATCCCTGTATCCACATGCTGAGCAGGAAGAGGTTTTAGAGATCCATCAGCTAGTCTATTAAACTGCATGAAAACTAAGTTCCAGACTTCAACAACTTGCGGGTGGTCCATGTTGACTAAATCTTTTCCCGGTATTTTGGCAACTTCTTCATCTGATCTTAAATCGATATGTATTTCTGAACAGGGACCACAAGGACCTGTGTCACCCATTTCCCAGAAGTTGTCCTTTTTGGATCCATTGATGATCCGATCTTTAGGGATGATTGCCGCCCAATAATCGTAAGCTTCTTGATCTAATGCTAAATCGTCTGTTTTATCTCCTCCAAATACAGAAGCATACATACGGTCTTCTGGTAGGTTAAATTCTTTGGTAAGCAACTCCCAGGCCCAGGCAATAGCTTCTTTTTTAAAATAGTCTCCAAATGACCAGTTGCCCAGCATTTCGAACATGGTATGATGATAGGTATCCATACCTACTTCCTCGAGATCATTGTGCTTTCCAGACACTCTGAGGCATTTTTGAGTATCAGCTATTCGATTAGATGATGGTTCTGAGTTACCCAAAAAGAAGTCTTTAAACTGGTTCATTCCAGCATTAGTAAACATCAACGTAGGGTCATTTTGCACCACCATTGGAGCTGAAGCCACTATTTCATGCTGCTTTTTCTCAAAGAACTCTAAAAACCGTTTTCTTATTTCTTTCGATTCCATCTAATCTATTGATATTCAATTGCTTGCAATTGAATTTATTTGTTATTTAAAAAAATGTATTAAATTGCGAGCAGAATTGTAATGCTAACAAGCCGTAAAAATAGAAATATTAGCGACCACCCGAAAAACGAACCACAAAGTTAGGATATTCTGATTTAATATGGCTAGAATAAAATACTATTACGATACCGAATCTTGTAAATACGAGCGAGTAAAAGTCTCCACTTGGGACATTGTACTCAACTCTCTAGGATTTCTTTCTTTCTCACTGATCTTGGCAGTAGGTATATTTTATACTTACAATCTTTATTTCCAGTCTCCTGTTGAGGCTAGACTAGAAAAGGAGAACGAAGAATTAAAGTATTATTATGAGTTGCTCCAAAATGAATTAGCGGAAGCATCAGACATGCTCACTTCACTTCAAGAGCGTGATGATAACGTCTATCGAGTGATTTTTGAGGCAGAACCAATTCCAACTTCGATTAGAGATGCTGGTGTCGGTGGGGTCAATCGCTACAGAGAAATCACAAATAAAAATTTAGAAAGAGAAGACTTGGTTATTGAGTTGCATCAAACTTTGGATAAGTTGAAAAAGCAAATGTATATTCAAACCAAATCATATGATGAGTTACTGGATATGGCGGCTAATAAAGATAATTTCTTTGCAGCTATCCCAGCGATACAGCCGATATCAAATGAAGAATTGAAAAGACTGTCATCTGGCTATGGTATGAGAATTCATCCAATACTGAAAGTAAAAAAATTACATCCAGGAATTGATTTTTCCGCCCCAAAAGGTACACCAATTTATGCCACTGGTGATGGTGAGGTGAAATTAGCGCGATCTAGTTTGGGGGGCTATGGCCGTCAGGTGGAGATAGATCATGGTTATGGTTATGTGACTAAATATGCGCACATGGAAATGTTCAATGTAAAAAAAGGGCAGAAAGTAAAAAGAGGTGAGTGTATAGGGTATGTAGGAAACTCTGGTAGATCTACTGCTCCACATTTGCATTATGAAGTACGAAAGGATGGGAAATTAATCAACCCTGTTCATTATTTCCATCAAGACTTGAATCCTACGGAGTATGAGGAAATATTAAGATTGGCCTCAATTGAAAATCAAGCATTGGGTGATTTTTAAATTTTAAGAGATTAAAATATAAAAACCCTGACTTTTCGGTTGGGGTTTTTTTATGTCTGTGGGTGTAATGTGGAAAACTTCTGTCCACTGTATAACAACGAAGTCCTTCGACGAATCTAATTTTGGAAAATGCTTAGAAGTCTACTCTACGTATTTATTGTTTCCTTACTGGTGATGGCATGTAAGTCTCAAAAGGTGGTTTCAACTTTGCCCACTGAAGTAGAGCCTGTAGTTATTGATTCGGCATTGCTTGAACCTCAATACTGGATCACTGAGGGTTTGGATACGCTCTATTCTTTAGATGAAGAAGTGGAAATAGGATTGACAAGAGTAATCAAAGACACACTAACTTTAATAGGAGTAGGAGATATTATGATGGGGACTAATTTCCCTTCAGAAAGCTATCTGCCAGGAAACGATGGAAAGGACTTATGGGTGGAAGTTTCAGATACACTACGTCAGGCTGATGTAACTTTTGGGAATCTTGAAGGAGTCATTTTAAATGAAGGTGGAGATCAGAAGACTTGTAGAAATCCAAAGGTCTGTTATTTGTTTCGTTCCCCTGAATCATATTTGGTGAATCTAGTAGACGCTGGATTTGATGTGGTGAGTTTGGCAAACAATCATGCAGGTGATTTCGGGAAACCTGGACGTGACAATACGATGAAAGCGTTGGACTCTATGGGAATCAATTACGCAGGGTTGTTATCTGCGCCTACGACTACATTGATGGTAGATGGGATGCGATATGGAATGGTGGCTTTCTCTCCAAATGTGGGAACTGTTAGCATTCATAATCAGGACAGAGCAGTAGCACTAGTCGAGCAATTGGACTCGTTAGTAGATGTTGTAATTGTTTCATTTCATGCAGGAGCAGAGGGTTCTAAACATGAACATGTGACCAGAAAAACAGAGATGTTTTATGGTGAAAATCGAGGCAATGTTTATGAGTTTGCACATCTGATGATCGATCATGGGGCAGATGTGATATTTGGTCATGGACCTCATGTCTCTAGAGCAATAGAAGTTTATAATGAACGATTTATAACGTACAGTATGGGCAATTTCTGTACCTATGGTCGTTTTAATTTGAGGGGGGTGAATGGGGTAGCTCCAATAGTAAAAATAGAAACAAACGCAGAGGGGAAATTTCTCCAAGGTCAGTTGATTTCGATCTACCAACCAGGAGCAGGTGGTCCAAAAATTGACTCTAAAAAGCGTGCAATTAGCGTGATCAGGGAGCTGACCGAAAAAGATTTTCCCGAAAGTAATTTATTGATTGACGATTCAGGTTTTATTACCTATCTTAACCGCTAGAACGTGCCGTACAAAGAAAAGGAAATAACGAAAAGATACTATACCATTGGCGAGGTAGCCGATGATTTAGGAGTGGCTACTTCACTTATTCGTTTTTGGGAAACGGAATTTGATATAATCAACCCAAAGAAGAATAGGAAAGGTAATAGGCAGTTTACACCAGAAGATATTAAGAAAATAAAGATGATTTATCATCTGGTAAAAGAGAAAGGTTATACCCTTCATGGCGCTAGGGATTTCATCAAAAATGATGCAAACGCAGCGATGGAGAAGATTGATATGATTCAATCATTAAAAAATATTCGAAGTTTTCTATCGGAACTTCGAAACAGCATACAGGGAAATTAATTAGCTAAATTTTGTTGAATATTTAATTTTCTTTCATTCTATGAATGAAGACGAAAACTGCTATGTTTTGGCGTTGAAACTGACGCCAGGTATAGGTGATGTTTTGGCTAAACAATTGATCAGCTACTGTGGATCAGCTTCTGCTATTTTCAAAGAAAAAAAAGGCGCATTGCTTAAGATTCCTAACATTGGGAATAAGACGGTTACTGCTCTCACTTCAGCTAGTTATCTTAGCGAAGCAGAAAAAATGATAACAAATTGCGAGAAGCAAAAGATAGCTGTGGTCCCGTATTTTCATCCTGACTTTCCTGTCAAACTAAAGACTGTCAATGATGCGCCACTGTTGATTTATACTAAAGGAAAGTCATCCTTTAAGAACTCCAAAATGGTGGGAATAGTAGGTACAAGAAATGCTACACAATATGGCAAACAAATCACAGAAAATATTGCTCAGGAGCTAGTTGCACATGAGGCGGTGGTGGTCAGTGGACTGGCTTATGGAATTGATATTACTGCGCACCGAGCAGCTTTGAAGAATGACATTCCTACAGTAGCAGTATTGGCTGGTGGCTTAGATAAAATATACCCTTCTGTACATAAAAAGTCTGCTCTAGAAATGTTAGACAAAGATGGCGGTTGGATCAGTGAGTACCCTCCAGGAACTAAACCTGAAGCTCATAATTTTCCATCCAGAAATAGAATTATAGCGGGCATGTCTGAAGCACTCATTGTCGTCGAAGCAGCGCAAAAAGGTGGAGCACTTATTACAGCAAATATTGCCTATTCGTATAATCGTGAAGTCTTTGCTGTACCTGGCAATCTTGAACATCAATACTCTGCTGGTTGCAATGCTTTGATTCGCTCTCAAAAGGCAAATATTTTTACTGGAATAAGAGATTTAGAGTATTTGCTCGGATGGGAAAAAGGAGATGCTGAAACCAAAAAAGTAATAGTGGACTTGGCCAACTATAGTGAAAATGAGCAAAAGATTATGTCTATACTGGAGGAATTTAAAACAGGTTTGCATCTAGATGAATTGAGTTGGAAAACCCAAATCAGTGTGAATGAAGCCATAAGTCACTTATTGACTTTGGAGTTTGATGGATTAATTAAATCCCTCCCAGGAAAACGCTATGTGAGAGTTTGATCAGACTTTTCAATTCCTAACACTTAGTATCTTAATGCCTTCCTAAAAATACTTCAGGAGCCATGTTTAATGCATGTTGAAATACTTTGTGGTCATAATTAACATCAATACTATGTTGCTCAAAATAAGCCAGCATGGTTTCTGTCGCAATGTTTCCTACCAATTTGTCTTCAGCCATAGGGCAGCCACCAAAACCGTTGATAGCTCCATCGAATCTTCTGCAGCCCGCTTTGTAAGCCGCATCTATCTTTTCGATTGCAGAATCTAAGTCGGAATGAAGATGAACGCCAAACTCAATTCCTCCAAATTCTTCCGTTATACCTTTGAATAGATTAGTAATGTTCTCTGGATTTGAAACACCAATGGTATCCGCCAATGAAATTATTTGGATATCCATGGCTTTCAATTTCGAAATAAAATCGGCTACATACGGCATTTCATAAGGATCGCCATATGGATTGCCAAAACCCATAGATAAGTAAGTGACCAACGTTTTATTGTGATCATGGCAAAGATCCTGAATGATGTTCACTTGTTCGAATGCTTCTGTGATGCTTTTGTTGGTGTTGCGCTGTTGGAAAGTCTCAGACAATGATAACGGGAATCCCAAATAATTAATTTCTGCATGATTACAAGCATCGTGCGCGCCTCGAACGTTGGCAATAATGGCTAGCAATTTAGAATGGGTATCATCAAGATCAAGATTAGCCAAAACCTCTGCTGTGTCTTTCAATTGTGGGATAGCTTTTGGAGAAACGAAACTTCCAAAATCAATCGTGTCAAACCCCACCTTTAGGAGTTCATTGATGTACTTCACTTTTATGTCAGTGGGTACAAATTCATGCAATCCTTGCATGGCGTCTCTAGGGCATTCGATGATCTTCATGGATGATTATTTTTCAGCAAATTAATACCAAAACCTGATTCTTAAAAAGAGAGAAAGAAGTAATACAGAAAGTTAAACCTGATTTTATAATTAAAGTTTACTTTAAAATATATAAATACCTATCTTTGCGCTCCATTCGAGTGAATGGGTTCCGAATGATCGGAATAAACACAAACAAAATGGCGCATCTCCCGAACCCGGAATGACGCTGTATATAATGGGTTCACAATATAATGGAAAACAAAGAAGAATTAGAAAATCAGTCGACTGAAGCAGTAAAAGAAACTGCAGTAGAAGAAAAAGCTGCTGCTCCTGCTGAAGAGGTAAAAGAAGAAGCACCTAAGGCTGAGGAAAAAGCGGCAAAAGCACCTAAGAAAGTTGCTGCTGTTGTAGAAGAGGAAGAAGAATTTGACTGGGACAATGTTCAGCCAAAAGGATTCGGAGATGGTTACAACAAAAAACAAAAAGAAGAGCTAGAAGCACTTTATGGTGATAGCTTAAATACTATCGAAGAAAAAGAAGTAGTTGAAGGTACTGTGGTAAGTATGACTTCAAGAGATGTAATCTTAAACATTGGATTTAAGTCTGATGGATTGGTTTCAGCTTCTGAATTTAGAGATACTCCTGATTTGAAACCAGGTGATACGGTTCAAGTATATATCGAAGAGCAAGAAGACAACAACGGTCAGTTGGTATTGTCTAGAAAGAAAGCGAAGATTGTTAGCGCTTGGGAAAATATCCAAAAGTCTGCCGACGAAGATCTAGTTATCGATGGTATGGTGAAGAGAAGAACCAAAGGTGGTTTGATCGTAGATATCTTCGGAATCGAGGCGTTCTTGCCAGGTTCTCAGATCGACGTGAAGCCTATCAGAGACTTTGATGTATTCGTAGATAAGAAAATGGAAGTGAAAGTTGTGAAAATCAACTACACTAACGATAACGTGGTTGTTTCTCACAAAATCTTGATTGAGAAAGATCTCGAAAAACAAAAAGCTCAAATCCTTGAGAACCTTGAAAAAGGACAGGTACTAGAGGGTGTGATCAAAAACATGACCAACTTCGGTGTATTTATCGATCTTGGAGGTGTAGATGGTCTACTTCACATTACCGATATCTCTTGGGGTAGAGTGAATCACCCAGAAGAAGTATTGAATCTGGATGAGAAAGTAAATGTTGTTGTTCTTGATTTTGACGATGACAAGAAGAGAATTTCATTGGGTATGAAGCAATTGTCTGAGCACCCATGGGATTCACTAGACAAAACGGTTGAAATCGGATCTAAAGTAAAAGGTAAGATTGTGAATGTTGCTGATTACGGTGCATTCCTAGAAATCCAGCCTGGCGTTGAAGGTTTGATTCACGTATCTGAAATGTCTTGGTCGCAGCACTTAAGAAACCCTCAAGACTTCATCAACATTGGTGATGAGCTAGAAGCTGTGGTATTGACAATCGATAGAGACGAAAGAAAAATGTCTCTAGGTATCAAGCAATTGACTGAGGATCCTTGGACTAAGCAGGACGTATTGACTAAATACGCTGTAGGTACTGATCACAAAGGAATCGTGAGAAACTTGACGAACTTCGGATTGTTCATCGAACTAGAAGAAGGAATTGATGGTTTGGTTCACGTATCTGATCTGTCTTGGACTAAGAAAGTGAAACACCCTTCTGAATTCATCAATGTAAACGAAGAGCTAGAAGTAAGAGTACTTGAGCTTGACGTAGACAACAGAAGATTGGCACTAGGTCACAAACAATTGGAAGAAAATCCATGGGATACTTTCGAAACAGTATTTGCGAGAGGAACTGCTCACAAGTGTACAGTGACTAACATCATCGAGAAAGGTTCTATTCTTGAATTACCTTACGGTTTGGAAGGATTTGCTTCTACTAAGAACATGAAGAAGGAAGACGGTTCTAAACCAGTAGTTGGTGATAGCTTAGACATGGTAGTGGTTGATTTCTCTAAAGATGATAAGAAAATCACGCTATCTCACGTAGCGACATATTCTGACGAAGTGGTTGAAAAAGCACCAGCTCCTAAGAAGAAGTCTGCGGCTAAGAGCAAAGGAGTAGATAAAGTGAACGCTGATTCTGAGAAATCTACCATGGGTGATATCGCTGCGTTATCTGCATTGAAAGAGCAAATGGAAGCTGGTTCTAAACCTGCTGCTAAGAAAGCTGCCCCTAAAAAGGAAGCTGCTCCAAAGGCGGAAAAAGCTGCTGCTAAAAAAGCGGATAAGAAAGATGATGCTTCTGAAGAAGCTGAAGCTTAATTAGAAATATATAAATGGAAAAGGTACACTTCGGTGTACCTTTTTTTTGTGCCTTTCGTTAAGAAAAAAGCGATTTTTTAGCGAATAGAAACACCAAATAGTTTGCAGGGGATGTAATTAATTCTAATTTTGTGTCTCCAAAAAATGGTCCTGTGGCCGAGTGGCTAGGCAGAGCTCTGCAAAAGCTCGTACAGCGGTTCGAATCCGCTCGGGACCTCTAAAATCGAATGAGCCACCCTTTATGGGTGGCTTTTTTTATTTTAAAATGTTGAGATTGATTTTCGAATCGCTCGGTACGAAATAAGCAAAGCGATTCGTGAGGGAAAAGCGCATGGTTGCGGGTATGAACAATCCAAGAGACACCTCTTCAAAGATCCATTGATGGAGTTTTATTCATGCTTGATTGAATATGATCGAATAGTACTCAATAGATAAGTGAGTCTATTATAACTTGTAGGCAATGAGTTTAATCAAGTAGTTTATCAAACAAAATAAATCTTTTATTTAGTTCTCATTTAATTTATAAAAGATGTGAATAACTAGGTTGAACTTAATTACAACAAATTAAATTTTGTTTTTATTATTGTGACCGAATTGGTGTGGGTGAAATAATTAAGGTAACTATTGGGAGTACAGTCTTTCAATGAATGAAATAACTAATTTTTAAAAATATTTCATTTAATGATTACCTTTTAATCATTGATGTTACTAAGTACTAACAAAATATAAATCACTAAATGATGTTTGACCTAGCCAAAGTCATATCCTTCTTGAATTCTAAATCAATTTTTCAATTATTAATTGTTTCAGCAGCTGAATGCTAATGTTTCAATAGAAAACTATCACGAGTTGACTTACCCATCACAATACTATGAATATGGTTAAAAATCTAGTAATTCCTTTTCTTCTTTCTATTTTGTTCCTAACTACCTATTCTACCTATGCACAATTGTCGGGAGGGATATCAGGTCCTAATCCTACAGGTAAAGGTTCGACACAAACGTATACTTATACGGGAGAATTAACGCCTTTGGATTATAAGTGGATAGTTTCAGGAGGAACAAAAGTATCTTATGATGCTGACGAGGTTACCATCAAATGGAGTTCTTCGGCATCTTCTGGTAGTATATTATATACGAATAGTGCCAGGCCTGCAACTACCTATGCGAGCCTTTCTGTGAGCTTAGTGACATGTCCGACTAAATATACAGTAGGAGGAGGTGGTTCCTATTGTTCTGGAGGATCTGGAAAGAGTATTACGCTAAGCGGTAGCCAATCAGGGGCGAGTTACCAATTGAAAATAGGATCATCCAATATAGGGTCGCCTAAAACAAAAAATGGAGGAAAAATTACTTGGTCAGGGCTTAAAAGTCAAGGTACCTATAAGGTTTTTGCAACAAAAAACGGGTGTACGGAGGAAATGAATGGTTCTAAGTCAATTGTGATCAACCCCTTACCAACAAAATACAATGTAAGTGGGGGAGGGAGTTATTGTTCCGGATCATCCGGTAAAAGCATTACTTTAAGTGACACACAATTAGGCGTAGCATATTCTCTCTTGGAAAATGGAGTAGGATCTGGTGAGCTAAGTATTGAAGGCACTGGAAAAGGAATTTCATGGACCAATGTAAAGGTGTCTTCAGGAACTAAAACATTCAAAGTGAGAGCGACAAATAACTCGACTCTCTGTAGTGTGGAAACTACTAGTAGCAAAACGATTACTGTAAAATCTTTGCCAACAAATTATACAGTCGGAGGAGGTGGGAGTTACTGCTCTGGAGGTTCTGGTAAAAGTATTACGCTAAGTAATAGTCAAGCTTCAGCAACTTATCAGCTGAAAAGAGGATCGACAAACGTGGGTGCTGCAAAAACCGATACAGGCGGAAAGCTGACTTGGTCGGGTCAGAAAACCGCTGGCACTTATACCGTGGTAGCGACAGGAAGCAATGGCTGTACTCGAACAATGAGTGGAAGTAAGACGATATCTGTTACTTCTTATCCTACATCATATTCTCTTACAGGAGGAGGTTCATATTGCTCAGGAGGGTCTGGAAGAACGCTGACTCTTTTTAATAGCGAAACTGGTGTGACTTACCAACTGAGAAAAGGAAGTGAGAATGTTGGATCTGCCAAACCAGGAAAATCTGGTACAAGCTTGACTTGGACTAATAATACAGCAGGCACTTATACTGTATGGGCCACCAGAAATGGTTGTAGTAAAAATATGTCAAATAGTGCTGTAATTACAGCAGGCACAGCACCACAAGATTTCACAGTAAGTGGCTCTGGATATTGCTTAGGTAGCTCCGGCGGAATTGTAACTGTGAGTGGCACACAAGGTGGTGCTTCCTATCAATTAAAAAAGGGGGCGACTAATATAGGTATGCCAATATTGGCTTCAGGCTCAGGAGAGGCCATTTATTGGGATAACCTCACAACAGCAGGAACATATACTGTTCAAGCATCAAGGAGTGGCTGTACTCGTTTACTTTCAGGCAGTGCAGTCATTGATGGATATGCCGTACCACAAGAATACACCTTGAGTGGTGGCGGTGGCCTTTGTACCGAAGGTGGTGCAGGTGATAGCTTTAATATCAAGCTGTCAAATTCTCAGTCAGGAATGACTTATCAATTGGTAGTCAATGGAACACCCGAAGGGGAAATTAAAAATGGAAATGGCTTGGCGATTACTTGGGCTGGCAGAGACAAAGTAGGTACCTATAAAGTATTAGCTAAAAACAACAGTTGCGAATTGATTATGGCTTCTCAAACTAATATTGAAGCCATACCTGAAGCTACAAAATATGACGTCAATGGAGGTGGGTCCTATTGCCCAGGTGATGATGGAGTTGCTATTTATTTGTCGGATTCTCAAAAAGATTTTGATTATTTTTTGTTATTAGATGGAGTACCTGTAAGTGGTTCAAGTAAAGAAGGTAATGGGTACGGCATCTTCTGGTCAGATTTGACTGCACCTGGAATCTATACGGTAAAAAGTGTGGATATGCTTCATTTGTGTTCAGCTACCATGGAAGGAGAAGTAGAGGTATCTATGACCAACTTACCGGATGATTCTTTTCAGGTTTCAGGAGGTGGAATTTATTGCTCAGGAGAAGTGAATTCTAGTATTCATTTGAATGGTAATGAAAGTGAAGTAGATTATGTGTTACTGAAAGACGGAGTTGAATATCCATGGGATTATACAGTGAACAGTGATCAGACATTGAGTTGGAATGATTTAGAAGAGGAAGGCGAGTATTCAGTGAAAGGTTATAGAGGTTCATGCAGTGACCAGATGACTGGTACGGCAGATATATTTGTCATTCAACATCCCATCATCAAATCTTTTCATGGTGAAGATACTTACTGTTCAAGCGATGGTGGAGCGGAATTTACTTTGGACTATCCTGAATTGAATGTTGGGTATCAATTGATGAAAGACGGGAATGAAGAAATTGGTGAAATTGAATTTTATATTCCGGAAAACCCTAAGCCTGGCGAACCAATAAGTGATGATCCATTAGAAATTGTCTGGTCCAACATTGAAGCAGAAGGACTTTATACAGTGGTAGGGCATCGTAACGTTTGTACAAAGCCAATGAATGGCAGTATTGAGTTAACTAGAATTGAATCTCCAGTAGCTCAAGCATTGGAAGGTAATAATGAACAATGTGATCCAGGAATACTTTTCTTGGAAAGTCCTGAGACTGATGTAGTTTATAAGTTATATAAGGATAACGAAGAAGAGGCTGTTTTGAATCCAGGTGAAGCTACCTGGTTAGGACTTGTCAATGGTTTGTATAGTGCGGAAGGACACAGAGGGATGTGTATGACTCCAATGATCAATGATGTTGATTTGCGAGTCAAATATGTTGCGCCACAGTTGGAAGTTTTGATTTCAAATGAAGGAAAAAGATGTGAAAATGATGAAGGTGTAGTGATTTCAGTAGATGGTAGTTCAGATCAATTCTCCTATAGTTTATATAAACAAAGAGAAGAAGATGAAGGTGATCCATCACTAGAATTTATTGGTACTCGAGAAGGTAATAATTTAGGAAGTGCAATTAACTGGAGTGGTGTTAAACAAGCAGGAACTTATGAAGTACATGGGTTTGATGTGGAGTCTGGTGTATTTCAATATCTGGAGTGTCCTACAGACATGCTCAATACAGTAACTGTGGAAGTAGAGGTATTGCCAAATACATATGCATTGAGTGGAGGAGGGTCTGTATGTTTTGAAAATGATGCTTCAGATATTATTCTTGAAAATTCGCAAGAAGCATACGATTACTACCTATATGTTAACGGAGGAAATGATGGCTCCTTTATTGAAGGTACAGGTGGAGCGTTAGTTTGGGAAGACCAATTTGTAGCTGGAGAATATAAGGTCTTGGCTAAAGGAGAAAGTTGCTCATTGTATATGGATAATGCTGAAACCATTTCCGTTAATGATACCTATCCATTAGGGCTATTCCTCGAAGAAGACACTTATTTCTGTACTGGTTTTGACACGGTTATCGAACTGCCATATGCTCAAACAGAAGTCGGTTATCAACTCATAAAAAATGAAACAGAACTTATTGGTGGGTTGAAGTATTATATCCCAAGAACAGGGCCTGACGGCGAATTTTTGGATCTACCATTAACTTGGACTGGAATTGATGAAATCGGCACATATACCATAGAAGCGACCTTGGATGGCTGTACAAGACTAATGAATGGAGATCTTGAGGTTGAAGAACGACCCATGCCAGCTCCTTTGAGTATTTCCGGTCCTCATTATGAATATCAAGTACACATGGAGTTGTCCGAAGTAGCTACTGAATATCAGTTGTTTAAAAATGAGTTGGAGCATCAGAGTACTCAAAGCGGAAATGGCGAAACGCTCATTTGGGATCGATTATTAGCTGGTACGTACAAAGTGCAAGCGGATAAAAATGGTTGCTTTGACATTATGGACAACACCGTGGTGATATCTGGATGTGTCACGCCTCCTGGAAGAAATGCACCAGCCTCTTTGGATCAAAATTTCATCAGAAAAGAGGTAGTGCTCAAATCTGGTATTGAAACAGATACAGAACTATCCACTCAGGATGTGTATGGAAAAACGACCAGCTATGAATATTTCGATGGACTAGGTAGAGCCTTGCAAAGTGTAAATGTCGGCGGCTCACCTACGCAGGCAGACATCATTCAGCATTATGTATATGACGACTATGGTCGTCAAGAGAAAGAGTTTTTACCCTACTCTAAGGCTAGTGGTCAATCCGGCGCATATCGAACGAGCGCAGAAACTGAGCAAAGCTCTTTTTACTCAGCCTCATCTGAATTAAGAGCTACTGATGCCAATCCTTGGGTGCTTCACGAATTCGAAGAGTCACCACTCAATAGAGTACTTAAGACCTATGGGGCAGGTGAAGAATGGCAAACGGCAAACGATAAATCCACACAGTTCGCCTTGAAAACCAATGGTTCCAATACAGTTAGAAAATGGATACTGAGTGGAGGATTGCCTGAGAGAGATGGTTATCATGCAGCCAATACGCTCTTGCTTAATGAAACTACAACAGACGCTACAGACGATCCAAGTGAGAATCAGATTGTACGCGAATACACAGACACCCGCGGGCTGGTCGTGCTCAAGCAAGTCAGAGTAGAATCAGGCAAATGGCTCAAAACCAATTACATCTATGATGATTGGGGTAGTGTGGTGATGGTGCTACCACCAGAATTGTCCAATATCAGCAGCCCGACTGCAGATGATGTGGACCAGCTGGCTTTCCAATACCAGTATGATGAAAAACGAAGAGTGGAAGCTAAAAAACTTCCGGGCACACTGGAATGGAACAAAATCATCTATGACAAATGGAATCGAGTGGTGATGACCCAAGATGCCAATCAAACGGCCAACTACGAATATTTGGTAACCAAATACGACGAGTACAATCGCCCGATATTGACAGGTTTGTTTATTGACGAAGACCATGAGGATACTGACCATTGGAGATTCCAAGTCACAACAAGCAGTACAAGATTCGAAAGCCGAACGGAGACGACAGACTATACTTCTGTAATGTCGCCCAAACCATTAGCTAATAATGTCTATAGTGTCACTTATTACGACGACTATACCTTCTTAGATTATTCAGGATGGGGCAATGAATTTGATTTCGAATCAGAATCAGGCTTTGCACAATCTCATTTTAATTCCGTCAAAGGACAAACTACGGGCAGCAAAGTGAAAGTGCTGGGCGGTACAGGCAACACCTGGCTCAAGACCGTGACCTACTATGATAATAAGTATCGAGTCTTGCAGACCATTACAGAAAATATCCGTGGCGGTGTGGATCGTACGACCTTCGAATATGATTTTGTAGGCAAAGTGCTGAAATCTCTGTCTGTACAGACCAATGACGAGCAGCTTTCTATTCTGAAAGAATACGAATACGATCACGCAGGCAGATTACTACGCACATGGCAGACCTTGGCCAGTGATGACCGCATCTTGTTGGCTGAGAACAGCTACAATGAATTAGGAGAAATGGTGACCAAGAAACTGCACAGTGAGAATGATGGTGCTGATTTCCTTCAGACAGTAGATTATAGATACAACATCCGAGGCTGGCTCACTCAAATCAATGATCCGTCTGCTACCGACCCTGAGAGATACTTTGCGATGGCACTTAAGTACACGGACGGGGCTACGCCTCATTACGATGGCAACATTGGCACAATAGACTGGCTAAGTCCTATGGAATCTAATAAGAGTACCTATGACTACACTTACGATGGTGCCAATCGTATTTTAGCGGCCAACTACAGCGACACAGATGTAGAGAATCTCAGCGACTTCGATGTAAGTGGGATTGCTTATGATGATAATGGAAACATCAAAACCTTGGCAAGGGTCGGCGATCAGCTGATCGGATTGCAACAAGGCGAAGCTGGAGCCACAATCGATGACCTAAGTTATGTCTATCGAGGCAATCAATTGATCAAAGTCTCGGATGCTGATGGAGTAGAGGAAGGCTTCAAAGACGGTGCTGATGAAGACATCGAATACGAATATGATGCCAACGGCAACATGATCGAAGATCTGAACAAAGGGATTACGGGTATCGAATACAACCACTTGAATCTACCTGCAGTAGTTTCACTTAGTAACGTAGAAGGGTCAGACGACAGTGGACAAATAAAATATCTCTACGACGCTGCTGGTATCAAACTGGCTCAGATCGTGGAAAGAGATGGTACAGAGATCAAACGAACCGATTATGAAGGAGCCTTCATTTATGAGTCTAAAAATGAAGCCACTAGTCAACTCCAATTCATCCAGCACGACGAAGGTAGAATTGTACCCGTCACTGCGAGCGGTAGCGAAGCAATCTCAAGCTACGACTACCAATACTTCCTCAAAGACCACTTAGGCAACGTCCGAGTGACTTTCAAAGCGGAAGGAGACGTGGAGGCCTCGAAAGCGACCTTCGAACCGGGAGAAGCATCCAATGAATCCAGCTATTTTATAGGGTACGACGGCATGACCAAAATCACGGCTGATATGTTCAACAACACAGCTGGAGGTAACACCTCTATCCGACTGAATGGACGAGAAGATGAAATAGAAGGGTTAGGCAAATCCATCATGGTAAAACCTGGCGATGTGATTGACCTAGAGGTCTATGCCAAGTACTTCGACCCATCCGATTCTGAGGAAGGTTGGGACAACTTGCTAACTACATTGGCTGCTAATCTTGCTGATCCCACTAAAGGTTTGACTGTAGATGGTGGCGGTATGGGCGAGCATGCCTTCCCGTTTGCGGATTGGACAGATAAGGAAAACCCAAATAATCTGCCACGGGCGTATATGAATTACATGGTCTTCGATCAAAACTTTAAACTTGAATTTCAGGGATTCAAACAGATCACCACAGATGCCAAGGAAAACGGCGTGAAGGATGAAGATGGTGATTTTAAAGACCATGAAAAACTCAGCCACAGCATAACCATAGAAAAAGCAGGCTATGTGTATGTCTACCTCTCCAACGAACAGGGCGACACAGCACCAATCGACGTCTTCTTCGATGATTTCAAAATCACACATCACCATACCCCAATCGTGCAGAAAGACGACTATTATCCTTTTGGCTTGACGTTCAATGGCTATCAGAGGGCGGGAGCTACGGATCAGAATTTTAAGTATAATGATGGTGCTGAAAGGGTGAGTGATTTTGAGCTAAATGTAGATATGACTTTGTACAGGGTTTATGATCCTACAATTAGCAGATGGTGGCAAATCGATCCATTGGCAGATGCGGCCGGACAGGAGAGTTGGACTTCATATCATTATTCTTTTAATAACCCTATAAGTTACAATGATCCATTAGGCGATAACCCATGGCTTCGTTTAGTCCAGATGGCTCAGCGTGCTCGTGTACCGCTTCAAAGATATGGAAGACAAGTAGGACAGGCTATTCAATTGGGCTGGAATAATGTTCACCGAACGATTCATTATTCTAGTACAAGTCCAATGATGAGGCAAACGCAGAATTGGGTCGCAACAAATATTCAAGGAGCTACATCATATTATTATAGAAATGCGCAACTAGTTGGAGAAGCTGGAGCATTCGTAGCTAGTGCTATTGACCCAAATCCAGCGGCAAATTACTCAATTGGGGCTGGAGATGAATTAGGAAATGCAGTAGGAGCAACGCTTAGGAGAGGAAGTGGGGCGGTTTTAGACTTTTTTGGAGGAGCTAAGTCTTCAGTAAAAAACGGCGTTAGTATAGACCCTCAAGCTGTTAGCGGCTTTAGAGGAACTATTTCAGAATTTGCGAAACAATTTTCAGGATCGAAAGTGGGTGAAATTGTCGCGAATAACCCGCAGGCTACATTTGTAAAAGAAGCCGCTGATTTATTAGAATATGGAGGCACGCTTACTGTGCGTGGTACTATGTCAAATAAATTTTTCAATAAAATTGCAAAAGGGAAAGGACTTGACGGTTTTGAAGTAATTCAGGATGCGACTGAAATATCAAATGTTGGTTATCAAAAAACTGATGGGACTGCTATTGCCGGCCAAATGTTTGAATTAATCTTAAGGAGATCAGAATAATGAAATTGATATACGATAACTATTTAAACGAAATACACTCATTTGATTCCTATTATGGTGAGATTGTTATTGAGAGTGATTCTTTAACTATTCCTTATATTAACCTAGGAGTTAGTGAACACCCTTTAAATGAAGGAAAAGATTTGAAGTTCATTAACAAGGCTTACATGGTTTTTGAAGATGTAGTTTCTTTTGATGAACAATTTTCTTTGGATGAATATAAAGGGACGCTGACACTATATTTCGGAGGATATAATTTGAAGGAGAGAGAACATAAGGAATTTAAAGTTGTATGCAATAGAGCATATTTAAATCTATTAGAAGAGTCTGAAATGTCACATAAAATGTGGGTACCCATTAACACTCCGAACCTCAAATCAAATATGGATAAGGAAGATGTTCAAAACTTCCTGCTAAGTCGCAATTAGCAATCGGATTGAAAATGAGTTCAAGTAAGTATTGTAATGCTGTATAGCAAGAGATCCAATGATACACGGTTGTTAATGTGCTAATAAGAAAGCGTAACCGTGCAATTGATAAAAGCACTGAAAATGAATACCAACAATATGAACAAAATAAAAAACCCCCTTTCTGGCTTATTGGTCATGCTAGTTAGTTTTGGATATACTCAAGCGCAAGGGGTTGTAAAGAATTTACCACTATCTGTAGAAGCTGTTGTTCCCGGAATAATATCAGATACTAGTTTCATTGGGACGATGGACGAAAGAATAGATGTGCAAATGCCATTGCAAGAAATTGAAAGCATTCAACAATCTTGGGCGGATCGTATGACTGAAACTGAAGAGGAGAGTACAGCACGTGTATTAGAAACACAAGGTTTTGGTGCAGGAGCGGCTAGCACAGGTACTGGTCAAGGAATTAGTTGGATGTCCACAAAACCTAATATATCGGTTCCTCCTTCACCTACTGCCGGATCCTTAACTATTAGTGGAAACTCCAGTGTGGATATGTATAGTGGGGCAGCTAGAGTTAATATTCCTCTATTTAATTATTCAAGAGTTGATGTTGATTTAGATATAAGTTTGAATTATTCAAGTAATGGCGTAAAGGTAAATGACGTTGCTGGATGGGTTGGGATGGGTTGGAATTTGAAGGCTGGAGGATCAATAAGCCGTGTTCTTAAAGGACTTCCCGACGAATTCGTCGGTGGTATTGGTGCTATGTGTAGAAACTGCTTGCCATTTGATGCTGTTGGTTATCTAGACCTCAAGAATTCAGGTGTTGATTTATCAAAATTCACGAGCGATTCTTATACCAATACTAAAAAACAAAAAATTATTAGAAATGGAAATTGGCAAACGCTAGATGGAAGAAATCATGGCGATGGGTTAGGGACACCTGTTGCCTGGGATACTCAACCAGATGAGTTTTATTTTAATTTTGGCAATTACAGTGGAAAGTTCTTATTCGATCAAGAAGGAAATATATTTTGTATGCCAAAGCAAAATTTGATTATAGATAAGAAAATGGAGGACGTTGATATCAACGATGAAACCCATCGAATGATAACAGAATTTACTGTTACCACTCCCGAAGGATATACTTATGTTTTTGGAGGATCTGATTTTGAAGCAATTGAGTCTTCTCAACTTGTTAATGTAAGTAAAACAATAAATTACTCTTATCGCAAGGCTAAGGATAATAATGGGTGGATAGAGTTTTATAATTCCGACGGAACTAGAGCTGCTGGTTTATGGGAAAGACTTCCTAGAATGGGGCTTTCTACTGATAGAGCTGGCAATATAGAATACGATACGGAAGATCAGATTTCTAAGTATTCCACATATACTTCAACTTGGTATCTTAAAAGAATTGAAAGTCCGACAAATCATTGGGTAAACTTTTCTTATAATCAACCAGACAATACTCTCTTTTACGTTATGTCTAGAAATCAGCGAGTTTCCATTCCAAATCTTGTAGAGTACGCTTATAATCCTGATAATGACAACAACTACTATTGGTTTTTCATAACAGATGGAACAACTCCAAGAGATCAATTTGTCACATTTTCTAGAGATGAACTCTTGGTAGATTCCAGACAATTGTCTGAGGTGAATTTTGATGACGGAAGCCAAGTTAGATTTCAGGCAACGACAGAGCGAGAAGATTTACTAGGCATCAATGCTCTGAATAAAATTACGATAATAAATAATGAAGGTCAGATAGCCAAATCATACGAACTGGATTATTCGTATAACCAACCAGATTTACCTGACTCACAGCTAAGTAATCAAACAGTGTGGGCGCTTGAGGAAACTAATATATCCGAAACCGAAGTGGAAATTATACTTTTCCCAGAGTATGAAGGACAGACTGGCGCGGAATTAATTGTCTCAGAAAGAAAAAGACTTCAGCTTGATAACATTAAAGAAATTGGACTAAACTCTTCACGTGACTTGTTTTCATTTAAATATAATGAAACCGCCCTGCCCAGAAGAACATCTTATGCACAGGATAAATATGGATTTTTTAACAAAAATTATACAGGGAGTACTATTCCAAGGATATCATATACTGATTTTTTAGGAGGCAATAGTCATCAATCTGGCCATAAGTTTTTTACATGGTACAATATGAATAGTTCTCAGAAAGCTTTTAGTGGTGCGAATCAAGCATCAGATTCCGAAAGAGCCAAGGCTGGGGTACTAGAAAAAGTCATTGATGCTAATGGTGGGATCAAGGAGTTTAAATATTCTCTTGGTATAGGAGCTCTTAAAGTAAGTGCAATGCTATATTACCCTAATCCAAGTGATGAGCAGAAGTATTTGCAGAACAATTATATTTATACCCCTTCCAGTACTGTTGCCTCACCATTTTTTTCCACATCGTATTTAATAACAAATGAGGTGGTCAATTATGATAATCAAAGAGTAGAAGTGTCCTCTGTTCCTATTGGTATTAAAAATCAGATTGCAGGAGTGCCAAATGTATACGATAAAGTAACTGAAAGTATGGGCGAAGGGGTATCAATATATGATTTTAGAAGTACTGATGATGTTGAAGTTGAAGTATCAAATAGTTATGTTGTTACAGACACTAAAATTTTGCAGTCTTATGATTTGGAATATCCATATCCGCAACCAACAGATTTAGAATGGAAAAGGGGAGCGGTGATATCTCATCAGGTTTTGAATCAGGAGCAAAAACAAATAGAGTTAACTGAAAATACATATAATCCAGATGATGTTGAAAAAGAAACAATTTATGGAATTAAGTCTGGTATTAGGTACGATGATTATGATCGTCCTATTTACTATGGAGGGTTGTATAAATATGAAACAGATTGGATTCATATGGATAAAAAAGTTATATCCAAGAATGATCAAATAAATTCAGAGAATTCTATTGAATTGGTAAATGAACAAAAGTATAAATCCTTGAATCCTGGTTTGTTGGATTACACCTTGACCAAATATGAAAATGGTTCTCAGATAAAAAATGAATTTAGTTATGTGTTTGATTTAACCCAAGGAGATCGTTCATTAGAATCTACAGAAAGTGCAAGAGCCATTTGGAAATTAAAAGATAAAAATGCCATTGCGCTACCTATAGAAGTGGTTCAGTCAATTAAAAAAGACCAAGGTGAATTTAAAATAATTGGAGGACAATTAATTGAGTACGCATGTGGAGATTTTTTCGAATCATCTGCAAATAGCGATGTAGTTTTAAAGAGAAGGTTGTATCAACTCAATACCAAGACATCCATAATTTCGTCATCATTCACAAAAGCTAGTTTATCAGATGACGGAAGTAATTTTTCCTTTAATGAAAAGTATAAAGTTGCTGAATCAATTGATGACTATGATGAATTTGGAAATCCCTTAAAAAGTACATTGTCTAATGGTCTTATTACAGAATTTGAATGGAAGCATAATGGGACACTTATGAAAAGTCAAACAATTGGCAACCAAACTACTAAATATGATCATAGGCCATTGGTTGGTGTTACAAAAGTTACAGATCCAAATAACCGTTCTAGTATTTATGAGTATGATGAATTTAACAGATTGCGGCTGATTAGAGATCACAATGGAGACATTGTTGAACGTTATAGGTATCATAACATGTCTTCTGTAGGTGAATTGTCGGCAGGAATTATAACGTCATGCACTTTGCAAGATTTTCCTATATATTTTCAAACCTCTTCACAAGCTAATTATTACGGGGATACACAATATACTTGGGATTTTGGAGATGGTACGGTCATTGAAGATGGCGGTAAGTCTGTTTCTCATACCTATGAATCCACTGGTACCTTCCAATTGATCCTAACCATACAAAACGATGAGTATGAGACAGTATGTGAGACACGAACTGTAGTCGTGCAAAAACCAGTAGATGCCTACTTGATTTTCGCAGCGCCTCAGCCACACCCAGGCAGTTTTGATTTGACTGCGATCATAGAAACTTTGGGTGCAGCACATTGTGGAGAGGTAGATTATTATTGGCAAAAATCGGTAAATGATGGAGTTACCTGGACAGAGTTTACATCCTCGAGAGAGGCTAATGTTTCCGTGTATGATACCAGAGAGATGCTGATCAGGGTGACTGTTTCGGATGATGCTACATCAGTAGTTTCTCCATCTATTCTACTCAATGAAGGAGGAACACCTGAAGGTGATCCTGGTGATCCAGAATAAAAATAATAAGGTTTTAATCTTAGGTCAAACTTTAGCGACCTAGGACATTCTGTAAAGCAGAGCACGTGTGAACGATCGGGTCTCAGATGTGCTCCCACTAGCGCGCGTTTAGCTTTTTCAGCGTAACGCGTGCAAAGTATCGCTAAGAGCAAAGGCAAAACTTGAAGAATTTTATATTTTGCAGGATGTCTGAGAAATACAAATTTCAAGATCCAGCGGGTATCTATTTTGTGACAAGCACGGTTGTGCATTGGATTGACCTGTTTACAAGAAATGAATTCAAGCATATCATTGTTGATTCGTTGAAATATTGTCAAAAGGAGAAGGGGTTGCTCATACATGCCTGGGTGTTGATGCCGAGTCATTTGCATATGGTTATTAGCACCAAGGGTAAGTCTTTGGAATCGATTATGCGTGACTTCAAGAAACATACCGCTAAAGCCATCATCAAAGCGCTCGATAGAATCAATGAAAGTAGAAAGGAGTGGCTACTGAGGGCATTTGAAAAAGCAGCAGAAAAAGTACAAAGGGTTAGTTCCTACAAGGTCTGGCAAGATGGTAATCATCTGATCTATTTGGATACCAATGAGCTGCAAGAACAAAAAGTAGATTATATCCATCATAATCCTGTAGAAGAAGAAATAGTAGATGAATCGGTATAGCTCAGCAAGAGATTATTCAGGTCAAAGCGGGTTGTTGGAAAATGTGCAAGTGGAATAGTCACGCGTTACGCTGAAAAAGCTAAACGCGCGCCATGGAAACACACATATAGTCTCAATGATCGAATTCAAAACATGCGCACCTTTTAAAAATTGAAAGCCTTGTTTTTAAAAAAGCACAGCATCTTTTAAAAAAACAAAGGCATGTTTTACTGAAAAGCAAGGCATCTTTTGATCAAAAGCACAGCATCTTTTCTGTAATAGCAAGGCATCTTTTGGTTGGCTCCCCCACTAGGCGTAGAATGGAATAAAAAAGGAAGAATCAAGGTGTAGTTGTGCCGACGGCATCCCTTCGGGACAAACTACACCTTGTGGCGGGTAAATAAAGAGGATTAAAAAGACATAAAAAAACTGATTACCTTTTAGCCAATCGCTAGACTAAAAGAATAGAATCCTACAGTTTTGCAAATTGATAAGTGATTAATGAAAAACAAAGTCTATTTCTGCTGTCTTTTTATAGTAAGCTTGGTCTATACATCAAGAGCCCAAACTTTCGATGTCAAACTCTTCGAAAACACACGCAGCAACACCATTGGTGAGATTGACAAAAACAAGGAAGAGCTGGAAAGAATAAAGAAGGAGAACAAGGCCTTCATCAAAGACCAGCGAAAAGTCTATAAAACCATAAGAGATAGTCTGGATGCAGCGAAAATAGAAGACTGGCCCGAAGACAGTACCAGCAAAGCCAGAAAACCACAGAAACAGCATTTTATCTATACCAATGTGTGGTACGACCAAGCCGACATCGCCACCTGGGATTCTACCGAAGTACAAAAGAAAAACGAGCTCTTGGATTACTCTAAAGAACGTCTGGAAGGCAACTATCACTACAAGAAGTACAGCGAGCTCGACAAGAAAATCACCGGTTATCACAGAGAGTTGAAAGACTATCAGGACAGTCTGAAGACACATGAAGACGACAAGGAGAAAAGAGAGTATCTGATCATACTCAAGAAACAAGAACTGTCAGAGAAATATGGCAAAGACTTGGAAGCACTTGCGACCAAAGAAGCCACTGAGCAAGGCAAGATAGACTTCCCGACTAACAATCCGGAATTACAAAAAGTACTTCAATACAAAGAGTTGGTAGACGAGGCCGTGAATGTAAACCAATCGAAGGTGAAAGGAGTCAATTACTTTGAAGGAAAAGAGGACGTGCTGCTCAAAGCCATGGAGCAGAGTAGTGAGTTGAAAGAGAAATACTCCAAAGTGGTCAATTCGAATGATTTGTCCACAGCCACCAAGCGCAATTCATTGGAAGGCGACAGTTTCTGGGAGCGATTGGTATTTGGTGGCACCTTCCAAATCCACATTGATCAACAGACGTCGATCGATCTCAATCCAGAATTATCGTACCGTATCAATAAGAAATGGGATGTAGGCATAGGAGGAAACTATCGTGTCAACGGTGAGATAGAAGATATTTTGGGGTCGGCTCAGGATCAGAGAATCTATGGTTATCGGGTGTTTACTGAGTATTTTATACTCAAGAACTTCTATGCGCATGTAGAATTTGAATCACTGGCCGCCAAATCTACCAATCCAACAGACAACCAAGAAGTACAATGGAACAACAGTCTACTGGCAGGCATCGAACGCCGCTTCAACCTGGGAGCCAGTGCGCAAGCACAGATCTCCTTGCTCTACAACTTCATGCACAAAAGCAATCCGCTCTACAATAGCCCCTGGAACGTACGATTCGGAGTAAGTTTCAAAGGCAAAGGGAAGAAAGAGTAATTGCCATTATTCAGTTGAATCGGGAATGAAACCTTGAATCTCCGTCCAGAATAATTATCTTGGCGACTTATCTTTTGTATCATTAATCACATGCCCAAATGAAAGCTTTCAAGCATACAATGCTAATATGCACCGCTGTAGGAGTTCTTTTCCTAACAGCCTGTCAACCCAATGAATCATCGACAACTGATCAAGTTGAGCTGGTTTCAGTAGATAGTCTATTCGATGCCTATCATCAATTCAAACTAAGAATCAACCCTCTAGAAGCGACCAATGCTGGATTGGAAGGCTACAATGATGAGCTGGTGAATTACCTTGATGCCGATGTGGAGGCTGATATGCTTGCCAATTACGATGCTTTTTTGAAAGAGATAGAAGCAATAGACCCCAATACATTAGCAGAAGCTGACCAGATGAGTATTCAAGTCATGGAATGGGATTGCAAGATTAAAAAAGAAGGGCTGGAAAATACGATGCCATCAGTGGCTTCTCCGCTTTTCGATTTGCCCAACATCAATTGGTTACCTATCAATCAAATCTTCTCTTTTCATCTCTACTTTACCACATTTGCAGATGTAGGAGGCGCGCAGCCATTTGATACAGCTGAAGATTATGACAATTGGTACAAGCGTGTCAAAGCATTTATCCCTTGGTTGGAGACCGCTCAGGTTAACATGAAAGAAGGTATGGCTCAAGGGGTGGTATTACCCAAATCGATCATTAAAAAGGTTATTGGCCAAATGGATCAATTCACGAATCCTGATATAGAAAATCATGTCTTTTATGCGGCGGTAAGAAATATGTCCGACAGCATATCTGAAGAAGATCGCATGAGGATCGAATCCGACTTTCAATCTTTGATTGGTGAGGAGTTGATTCCTGCCTATCTGTCACTTGATACATTTTTGAATGAAGAGTATTTTCAGGCAGGTACAGAAACTGCTGGAATTGGAGCTTTACCTAATGGCTCCGAAACCTATCAGTACTTAGTGAAATATCATACGTCGACTAACATGACCCCTGATGAAATTTTTGAGTTAGGGAAAAGTGAAGTAGCTCGAATCCGAACCGAAATGGAGAAGGTGAAAGCAGAACTTGGGTTTGAGGGAGATTTGAACGCTTTCTTTGACCATGTGAGAACAAGTAAAGAGCAAATGCCATATACAGAACCACAGCAAGTGATTGATAATTTCAATGCCATCCACGAGCGAATGAAAGAGAATTTGAGCAAATTGTTTGATTTGACACCCAAGTCACCGTTTGAAGTAAGGCGTACGCAGGCATTTAGAGAGGCGTCGGCCAGTGCTGAGTATAATGCAGGGTCTAAAGACGGTTCTCGTCCTGGCATCTTCTATGTACCAATCCCTGATGTCACTAAGTACAACAAATACGCTGATGAGGCTTTGTTTTTGCATGAAGCCATCCCGGGACACCATTATCAATTGTCTTTGCAGCAAGAGAACGAAAGTCTACCAGGCTTCATGCACACCGAAGGTATGGGGGTGTACGTTGAAGGTTGGGCGTTGTATACGGAGTCTTTGGGTAAAGAATTGGGTCTATACACAGATCCTTATCAGTACTTCGGCATGTTGAGCGCGGAAATGCACCGAGCGATTCGATTGGTCGTAGATGCTGGTATGCACGCCAAAGGGTGGAGCAGAGAGCAGGCCATTCAATACTCTTTAGAAAATGAGGCTGAATCTGAAGCTTCTATTATTTCTGAAATAGAACGCTACATGGTAGGACCAGGCCAAGCCTTGTCATATAAAATTGGTCAACTCAAAATCAGAGAGTTAAGAACCAGAGCAGAATTAGCCTTGGGTGATCAATTCGATATCAAGGCATTTCATAATCAGGTGTTAGGTTCGGGTAGTTTACCATTAGTTGTCTTGGAAGCGAAAATCGATCGATGGATCGAAAATTCCTCCATTAACTAATGCTTTCACTCTCGCGATTCTCCAAAAGAACAGTCTGTAATACTTTTTGGATAGTCGCATATGCTAATTATGTAGTTAAGTATCATAAAATCAGTTATTTATATTTTTATTGGTCAATAAATCACCCAATAGTCAAGGGTTAATTTGATCTTTTTCGTCTCAAAAGTCTAGGGTGCTAGTATATTTTTACGAAGCATGATGATAAAGAAAGGTGTAGAGCCTTCTTTTTAAACAAAAACAAACTAGGCGAATAAGACATATGAGTAAACTTAAAGATCAGGTGGCGATTGTCACCGGAGGATCCTCAGGAATAGGTAGAGCAGCGGTATTGAAATTGGCAGACGAAGGAGCCAAAATAGCCATATGGGATATCAATGAAGAAGCTGGTAATCAACTGGCACACGAACTGTCAGATAGAAGCATTCAAGCCATATTTCAGAAAGTGAATACAGCAAATCCGGAAGAAACTAAACTCGCTGCGGAGGAAGTTATAAAACAGCTAGGGAGAATAGATATCCTGATCAATAATGCAGGAATCACTCGAGATGCCACCATCAAGAAGATGACTTATGAACAGTGGGATCAGGTGATTGCTGTCAATCTTACGGGCGTTTTCAACTGCATCAAGGCGGCCACGCCGAATATGATTGAAAACAATTTCGGTAGAATCATCAATACTTCTTCAGTCGTAGGACTTTCTGGAAATTTCGGACAAACGAATTACGCAGCTACCAAGTCAGGAGTCATAGGGATGACCAAAACACTGGCCAAAGAATTAGGCAAACATGCGATTACTGTAAATGCCGTAGCACCTGGTTTTATTGCCACAGACATGGTCAAAGCCATGCCTGAAAAAGTAATAGAGATGATGGTGTCTAAGACTCCATTAGGCCGATTGGGTGACCCTGAAGATATCGCCAATGCTTATGCTTTTCTTGCTTCAGAAGAAGCCGCATTTATCAGCGGAACCGTAATAAGCGTTGACGGCGCTGTGACCATATAACCTAACTCAGATGAACAACGCACAAATTACAGGAATAGGGGCGCATGTGCCTGCACGAGAAATTCCCAATAGCTATTTTAATGAGACCCTTGGAGAAGATGTGGATGCTTGGCTTCGAGCGAATGTAAACATCACCAAGCGGTATTGGTGTGAAGAAGATGAGTCGGTAGCCGACCTTTGTGAAGTCGCGGCTAAGAAAGCAATGTCGGATGCAGGAATTGGTCCCGAGGAGATTGATTTATTGGTTATTTCTACGGATACGCCAGAATTCATTTCGCCTTCAACTGCCTCAGTTATTCAGGATCGATTAGGGTTGAAAAATGCTGGAACATTCGATTTGAATACGGCCTGTGCAGGTTTTGTAACAGCCATGGACGTAGCGGCAAAGTACATCAGAGCCGATGATCGATACAAGCATATTTTGGTGATAGGTGGTTATGCGATGAGTAAATACTTAAACCAGAAAGATAAAAAGACGGTGACCTTATTTGCTGATGGAGCGGGTGCTGTGGTGATGTCTGCTCAAGAAGAAAGTGCTGGATGGCTGACAAGCGATTTGAGAACCAAAGGAGAGTATAATGGATGGATGGGAATCTACGGAGGAGCCACGCATCAACCGATCAATTCTGAAGTATTAGCCAACAATGATCATCAATTGAAGTTTGTGCATAAATTTCCTAAGGAATTGAACCCACAGGTGTGGACTGAAATGGCGCTGGACATCTGTAAACGACTGGATAAAAAACCGGATGATTTCGACCATTTTTTCATTACTCAATTGAATTTCAACTCAATCAACGAGACGATGGATAATTTGGGTGTGGCTAGAGAAAAAGCACACATGGTGATGGATCAGTATGGTTATACAGGATCAGCCTGTATTCCCATGGCATTAGAAGATGCCTACAAAAACAAGAAATTGAAAAAAGGTGATTTGCTGATGTTTATCGGCTCAGGCGGTGGACTGGCATTTGCTGCGGCAGCTGTACAGTACTAATTTTAGGTTTAAAGATTAAGCAATGAATAACCTCGCTTCCCCAGAGCAGATAACAGCCACTTGGATAGTGATCATATTGTATATGGTCGCTATTCTTTTTTTTGTTATTCGCGGTGCACTCCGGATCAAAAGTATGTCGGATTACGCAGTAGGCAATATTTCTTTTTCGCCGATTGCAGTTGGATTGGCGCTTGCTGCTTCCATGACGAGTGCAGCTACTTTTATCATCAATCCTGGCTTCATAGCGTTGTACGGAATGAGTGGCGTTTTGTCATTCGGCATTGTGATGCCGTTGGCCATTTTTGCTTCTCTGATTTTCTTGACCAAAGGGTTTAGAAAATATGGTGCCAATGTCAAAGCTCTGACCATGGCACAGTGGATGGGTAAAATGTACAATAGCAAAGCTTATGCATTGTTTTTTGCTTTCGTTTCTTTGCTTTTGATCACATTTATCGTGCTCATCTGTGTGGGTCTCACTCAGGTGCTTTCCAACGGTCTGAATGCTGATCCAGTGTTGGTATTGGCTTGTGTGATTCTTTTTGTATTTGGATATATGATGTTCGGAGGAGCCAATTCATTGGTTTATACCAATTCTATTCAAGCAGTATTGATGTTTGTAGTGGCGATCATTTTGTTGTCTTCAGGAACGTCCTACTTCGAAGATGGCATTTCAGGTTTTATGACCCAATTGAGCACTATTGGTCCCAATTTCGCCGAATGGACTGATCCAGATAGTCTGTTTTTTAGAGATTTTTTTGAAATTATATTTTGCCAGACAGTGATAGGAATTGCTATCGTTTGCCAACCACACATTATTACCAAGTCACTTTTACTCAAAAATGAAAAGGATGTCAATCGCTATTTGATTGTTGGCATTTTGGTGCTTATAGTATTCTTTCAAGTGGTATTTGTTGGCTTGTTTGCGCGATTGTATTTCCCTGATTTGACAGTCAATGGCTCATCTATTCCTATGGATAGTATTGTGTCTACTTATGTGGTCAGTCGTTTTCCTGTGTACATTGGGATATTAGTTATACTCGGCTTGATTTCTGCTGGACTTTCTACACTGGAAGGGCTGATTCAGTCGCTTAGTTCCTCGCTTACCGCAGATTTATTCAATCCACTTTTTGGAAAGGCTATTTACAAAGTCGGGAAAAGGGATAAACAAGAAATTTTAGTAAATAAATTGATGATTGCCTTTTTGGCTATAGTGAGTTTTGTGCTGTCATATCAGCAACTGCTTTCACCAAACTTGAGTGTGGGGATTTTTGCTCAAAATGGTGTGTACGCCTATTTTTCAGCAGCTTTTGTGCCAGTTTTGTTTGGTATGTTTCTGAAAGATGTTCAACTAAAAGCTGTATTTTCAGCATCAGTTACCGCCTTGGTGGTTCACTTCGGCGTGTATTATGGTAGATTTTTGCCATACATGCAAGAGACCGTCAACAACCCAGGGATAGCAAGTACAATAGCCATATTGACTTCATTAGTAGTTGGATTGAGCGTTCATTATTTTACAAGACAAAAGAGTCAAAATGTATAGGAAAGATTGGATATCGAAATGGGCTACGTATTCACCGGAAAAGGTGGCTATTTCTGAGTATGAAACCAATCGGACCATTACTTATCAAAAGCTAAACAGTACCGCCAATTACCTTTCAAATCATTTTGTAAACGAAGGGTGTCAGCTTGGTGATCGAATCATGGTGCTAGCAGAGCATTGCATCGAATATGTAGCACTCTTTTCAATGGCGCAAAAGACAGGCATTACTTTAGTGCCTGTCAATTACCGACTCTCAGCTTCAGAAATAGAGTTTTTGATCTCCAATTCCAAACCTTCGTTCATTATTGTTGAGAGGAAATTTGAGCATTTGATTTCTGATAGCTTACCCATTGAAATCATTTGGATGGACGATCTTGTTCAGGAGTTGGACCAAGCAATTGACAGCCACTTCAGGTCATATGAATTTGATGAAAATCATCCCTTATTCATTCTCTACACTTCAGGCACCACGGGATTTCCTAAAGGAGCAATCTATTCTCATAAAATGCTTTTTTGGAATAGTGTCAATACATCTCAGAGCTTGGAGATCACGCCTTCTGATCACACAATTTCGTGTATGCCAGCCTTTCATACAGGCGGCTGGAACGTACTATTGACACCGCTATTACATCGTGGTGCTTCTGTTGGGTTGCTGAAGAAATTTGATGCGGATTTACTGTTGCAATTGCTTGAAAAGGAGAAAAGCCAGCTCTTCATGGGTGTACCTACCATGCTCAAAATGATGACTGAATCTGATCATTTCAATACGACTGATTTGAGTCGGATGCGATATTTTATTGTAGGAGGAGAAGCTTTGCCGCTAGGTGTTATTAATACTTGGCACGACAAAGGAGTGAAAATAAGACAAGGATACGGACTGACAGAGGTTGGGCCTAATCTGACATCATTACATCAGGATCATGTCGAGCGGAAGATAGGATCGATTGGTTTGCCTAATTTCTATACAGAGATCAAATTGAAAACCGCCAAAGGCAAAGAAGCAAATCCCAATGAAATAGGCGAACTCTGTTTGTCTGGGCCATTGGTTACTCCTGGTTATTGGGACAATGAAAAGGCGACCAATGAGGCGATTCAAGAGGGCTGGTTTCATACGGGAGATTTGGCCAAAATGGACGAAGAAGGTTTTCTTTATATCGTAGATCGGATCAAATGCATGTTTATATCTGGCGGTGAAAATGTATATCCAGCTGAAGTAGAAAGAGTACTCAGACAGATGCCTGAAATTGATGAAGCTGCAGTGGTCGGCGTAGATGATTCTCAATGGGGAGAGGTAGGAAAAGCATATCTCACGGCAAGCAATGGCCGAATGCCTACAAAAGATTTGATTAAGGCGTATTGCGCTAAACATCTGGCAAAATTCAAAGTTCCAAAACACATCGTATGGCTGGATGAAATGCCGAAAAATGATAGCGGAAAAATTGATCGAAAAAAGCTAAAAGTTTAAATCATGAGAAGATCAGCAGCAACTTTACTTATATTCATTACGACAATGATAGGAAATACTAATTTCGCCCAATCGCCTCAAAAGATCAATGATTTGATTGCGAAGTACAAATATCAAGTAAAGTACGTCGAGGTGAATTCAAATAAGCAAATAGCCTATGTGGATGAAGGAAATGGAGAACAGACTTTGTTGTTTATCCATGGATTGGCCACTTATCTTCCTTCGTGGTACAAAAATATCGAAGCTCTAAAGTCCAAATACAGATGTGTGGCTATTGATTTACCGGGATACGGACGATCCACTAAAGGAGACCCTATTACAGAAATGAGCGATTACGCGGATGTGGTGCTCAAAGTCATAGGACAATTGAAATTGGATAATGTGGTACTGGTAGGGCATAGTATGGGTGGTCAAGTAGCGGTTTCAACTGTTTTGAAAAGTCCAGAGCAGTTTAAGGATTTAATCCTGTTGGCCCCTGCTGGATTTGAAACATTCAAACCTGAACAGGCAACTTGGCTGAAAACAGTTTTCACTGTTGAGTCTGTGGAGGAGGCTACTGAAGCACAGATTAGAGCCAATTGGGCATTGAACTTTTATAATATGCCTGCGGATGTAGAATTCATGATCCAAGACCGGTTAAAAATGAAGGAAGGAGAGGACTTTAATGATTATTGTCAAGCTGTGGTGGGTGGTATGCATGCGATGCTCTCAGCACCCATATTTAATCAATTGAAAAACATCAAACAGCGTACCTTAGTGGTCTATGGTGCAAATGATGGATTGATCCCAAATCAATACCTCAATCCTGGTTTAACCACTCAACTAGTAGGAGAAAATGGGGCTAGTGAAATACCGAATGCTACTTTGAAATTCATACCCGATTGTGGTCACTTCATTTCATTTGACAAACCAGAAGAAATTAACGAAATTCTAATCGAATTTCTGTCCAATTAAATCATTGCCTTGAAGGTAAAACTTAAAAAATTCACCGCGTTTGCATCTGATATTTTGCCCCATGAGGCAGATTATCTGATGAATATTCAACAATTCGATGATGAGCAAAAGCTGGGGATATTGGCGAAAATCAAAATCAATGCGCACAACAGAGGCAGTAAAGAGCCTTATAATACCTTCATAGATAAACGTAAGTATTCTGGTATGATGCGTTGGGTTCAGGATAAACTCGATGCCATAGACGTGGATAAGTATTTTGAATGGACCAATGAAATGGATCGGAAAGTTATTACCGACGCCATTACCCCTCAGGAGGAAAAAGTATTACTTCGAAGAATTAAAAACTATCGGCATCCTATCCATAACTTCATGAAGTTTTTCGAAATGGTGCTGAATTACCGTCATTTTCTACTCATACGGTTGCGCTATGATGCTTATGAAATGGTCAATTCTTTTGTGAATGAATACCAATCTGAATACGATCAGTCTAAAGCTGTTAATAAAAAATTACACGAAGCAACAGTTAATATCATCGACCAATTCAATCACAAAATTGAGGACACCAGTGAGTGGGAAGAATGGATGCTATCTCTTTTTAATAACGACAAACTGGATGGGTTCAATAGATACATGGCCGTTATTCGATTGACTTTTCTTTATTTCAATAGTCGGGAGTTTGACAAGCTGAAAGAGGTGTATGATAAGTTGGATCAGCTTTTGGTAGAGGGCAAATTTTATACTCGAAGGATTCTGTATAACTACTATGCCAATCGTCTGATGTTGCATTCTAAGTTTGATGTATTGCAGCAGGCAGAAGAATACGGGTATTTGTCTATTCGTCAGAAAAATGCAGATCATATTCAATATCTGAGCAATTTCAGCTCAATACTGATAAGACAAGGCAAAATAGAAGAAGCACTGAATCTCTTAAAAGAATCATTTTCTGAAATAAGAAACATCGATAATTTTTATCATAAAATTGGATTCGTTTCATTTTATATCAAATGTCTCAATCTCAATAATCAGCCAGAGCGTGGTGAATTGATTGCAGACTCCTTTTTGCGTATCCATAAAAATGACATCCTTACCCAGCGTTGGTATTCTTTCTTTACTGGATATGTACAAGGATTGATTAGACAGAAGAAATATGAGAAAGTGCTTCAGGTCTTCAAGAGGTATGATTTGTTAAAAAAAGATCAACAGGATCAAAAGAAAGACATCTACCTACCTACTATAAAATGGTACTACGAAATAGCGCAATTGAAAACTGGCAAGATCAATGCAGAGACCATGCTGGACTCTATTGTGAGTTTGTCCAGAGAGCATTTTACAGATCCGCACAAATCCTTCATTCTCAATCAGGTGTTAACGGAGTTAGAAAATTACATCCCCCGTACGGTGACTTTGGCTAAGTCTGAGCTACACGGCCAAACGAAATAATCAACATATTCTTCTTAGTTTTTATTGAGCAAAGGACTTTATTAGTTTGGCTTTGCTACCATTGTATTCAATCCAAATTCTCGTGAATATTTGATATACAAAGTCGCACCCATTAATAATTGACGTAACATATTGATATTCAATTAAATAGTAATTTAATTCCTTTGAATTGATATAAAAGTCAAGGATTTTGGATTTGGTCAACTACCCTAAACCGAGTGGAGCATGCTCTAAGTTTAAAGAATTAGCTGAAAAAGTAGGCTAATGCTGATACAACTAAAAAACAAAACAATGACTAGAACTTTTACGACAATGATCGTGGGCTTTCTTTTTGTTTGCTTTCAATCGGTAGGACAACATGCTATTACTGGCCGAGTAATGGATGGGGGTTCTGATGAACCGTTGATCGGAGCAAATGTGAGAATCACGGAAACCAATGAGGGAACCATCACTGCGGCAGATGGTACGTTTACCTTAGACAATATCGCAGATGGCGATTACAAAATTCTCATCTCCTATGTGGGATACAAAGATCAGAATATCAATGTAACCGTGAACGGTGGTGCACAAAATATTGGGTCTATTAGCCTGGATGAATCTTTATTCCTTAGCGATCAGGTAGTGATATCTGGTTCAAGAATGGCTGAAAAACTAACAGAATCACCAGCAACCATTGGTGTCATTACTTCGAAACAAATTGATGAATTACCTTCCTTTAATCCTGGAGAACTATTGGCTAGGGTAAAAGGAGTTGATTACATACGATCTGGAGTGGTCGGAACAGGTGTCAATATTCGAGGATTCAATAGTAATTTTAATTCTAAAAACCTTCAAGTAGCAGATGGGAGAATGGCCAATTTGATTGCGACAGGATTGCCACTAGGGCCATTGAATACGCAAATTAAAGAAGATATAGAAAGAGTGGAGGTCATCTTAGGCCCGAACTCTGCGCTATACGGCCCCAATGCACACAATGGTTTGGTACATATAATATCCAAAGATCCTAGAACTTCAGAGGGGACAACTGTTGCAGTAGGAGCCGGAAACCAGAAATTATTTTCCGTAAGAGCCAGACATGCTCAAGTGGTGAATGATAAGTTTAGCTTTAAGCTTACTGCAGAGCATACGCAAGGAGAAGAATTTGAATTTGCGGATTCCGTTTATATCGATCGTGATTTAGATGGTATCAAAGAGGGTTATGAGGAGTTTGAGCTAGATAATGATTTCAGTTTCAACAGAGTAGAAGGTGCTTTGTATTTTAGCCCCAATGCTGAGTCTGATATCATCCTATCGTCAGGTTATTCCAATAGTACCTACTTGGCACCTACTAACGTAGGAAGAAATCAAATAAAAGACTGGAATATTTTCTTTGCTCATTTGAGATATACCTCTGAGAATTGGTTCGCTCAGCTATATTTCACTAAAAGTACAACTGATAGTACCTATGCCATCGACGAAAGAACGAAACAATATTATAGAGGTATAGATTCTGGAATGACGCCAGCGGAAGCTGGAGGCGCTAATTCTTATGCGAGTGGTGCTGTATTTCAAGATGATTCAAAACGAATCAATGGTGAAGTGCAATACCACAATACCTTCGGAGATGTAGAAATAGCCACTGGTATTCAATATCAACAAGATATGGCTAACAGTAATAATACTTATTTACTTGACGATACAGATGATTTGAACATTTATCAAATCGGATGGTATGGTCAGGTGCAATACAAATTTGCTGATACTTGGAAAGCTGTAGCAGCATTCAGAGCTGACAACCATGAAATTTATGACTTCAACTTTGTACCGAAGGTAGGAATAGTGAAGACTGTGGGAAATGGTGCATGGAGGCTGACTTACGGACAAGGAATTGCAGCTCCAACTATTCTCAATATGTATGGGGACTTATTTAGTGGTTTGATCCTTGGAAATGCACAAGGATTTACATTGACTGATGGAACTAAAGTAGAAAAGCAGAAAGTGGAGAAAATCCAAACATTCGAAGTAGGCTACAAAGGACAGTTGCTTCCAAACAAACTATTCTTGGATGCTAATGCTTATTACAATATTTCTACAGACTTCTTGAGTCCTGTTACTGTAGTTGGTGTTGCAACAGAAAGAGGTGACGTACCAATGGATCAGGTCCAGTCAGGGTATTATGCGCCAGATGGTTCTATCGCATTAGGAGGATTGGTGGCTACTTATATCAATTTCGGAAAAGTGAATACTTATGGTGCTGACTTTGGAATTAGTTATTATTTCTCTGATAAGCTAAGTGCAGACTTGAACTATTCATACTTTGATTATTCAGTAGATGAGAATGATATGGAGAATGATTTCAATGGAGACGGTGAAGTAAACGATTTAGATATTTTGGTTAATGCGCCAAAGAATAAAATGAGTCTTGGATTGAATTATAGTTCAGATAAGTGGTTTGGAACTGTATTTATGAGATGGGTGCAGGCGTACAACTACTATTCAAGTTATCAGATTGCTTCAGAGACGAAACCAGGATGGACGTATAGAGGTACACCTATCGTTGAAAACGCAAGAAGTACAGACTCTTGGAACTATGGCCCGCTGGGTGGGTTTGTGAATGTAGATATTGGATTGGGATATAACATCACAGATTATATGACGCTTTCTGGTCAAGTAACTAACTTGTTTGATGCAGAAATAAGAGAATTTACGGCTTCCCCTTTCATTGGAAGACTGTATAGTGCAGAATTGAAATTTAAATTTTAGGTATTAAGATTGATTTTATCATGTAAAAGGACTTGTCGGAAGGCAAGTCCTTTTTTCATTTCAAATTTCCTTATATTTCGATAAGTAATTGATCAATTTCAATTGTTGCATAAGCATAAAACTCATTAATGAAAATCCATTCTCTCATACTACTCTTATCTGTTCTGTTAGGACTGACCTTTCAGTCCATAGCTCAATCAGACTCTTTGAAAATAGAAAAGAAAAAGAAGCCTTTGATGATTAGAGGTTATGTAGCAGGAGTCTATGAAAGTGCTCCGGTATCTACAGATCGAACTAATAGTTTTGGCGTGCAAGCTGCGGTGATTTTGAAGAAACACTTTCAGGTAGGGTTTTATGGATTAAACTTCTCAAGCAAGGAGTATAGGAGGCAGCTCATCTTCCCCAACACATTTCAAATGAATTATAAGCATGCAGGAATTTTAGTTGGATATCGGACTAGTTTGGAAAAAAATATCGAATTTAATCTTGTGTCAAAATACGGTTTTGGTGAAGTGAAGTGGGATCAGGTCGAGACAGGTTATCAATTTTTAGCTGATAAGTTTCGAATGTTTCATCTGCAAGCAAGTGCAGATTATTTGGTCACGAAGTTAATTGCGGTCAATGCTTTTATGGGTTACCGATGGATGCAGGATTTAGATATCACAGGTCTAACCAATGAAAGCTATACGGGACTATATTATGGGTTGGCGATAAAAGTGGGGGTTTTCAAATGATAAAAAACTTCACCATACTAACACTATTTTTAATATTTGTCTCTGGTTGTTTTTACAATGATCCAGTTCCATCTGATCAGAACGTTTGGCCAGTGGCCTTGCCATCCACATTTGAAATGGACGAAGAATTGTTACTTGAAATGGATTCAGTTATTTCCATAGATCCGAATAACGGTATATCCTCTGTAGTCATAATTAAGAATGGACATTTGGTGTATGAAAAATACTATCATGGGAGTGATCGTCGTACTTTATTTGAGTTAAGTGGTGTTAGTTCTTCGATAGTCAATGTGGCATTAGGCAGGGCCATAGATTTAGGATTGATCACTTCAGTGACTGATTCTATTTACAAATATTTACCAGAATACAATCAAATATTTGAAGATACTCCTCTGAAGAAGAATATCACATTCGAACATGTAATGACAATGAAGAGCGGTTTAAGCTGGAGTGAGTTTTCGGGTGGTTTTGATGACTTGCTGAGCGATAACGATAAAATCATTCAAAGTGAGGATTGGGTGGAGTATTTATTGTCAAGACCACTGGATGCATACCCTGGGTCTAGGTTCGCTTTCAATAGTGCCATTGCTATATTGATATCTAAGGTTATCGAAATTCAATATGAAGATAGTTTCTCAAACTTTTTAACTAAAGAAGCATTTCGAGATCTCAATATCGACCATGTGGGCATAGAAGTTTTAGGTGATAATGTGAACACGGCATGGGGAGTTTCGATGACTACACTCGATCTGGCAAAAATTGGATCTGTTTATTTAGAAAATGGAAACTGGTTTGGGAAACCATTCATTGATGAAACGTATGTAGAATCTTCCAAATCTATTCAGACGAATATTGATTACTCCAATGATTTTGGATGGATGTGGTGGCGTTATGCTGAGCAAAATATGTTCCTGTCTTTTTTAGCAGAAAATGACATTTTTTTTGCTGCTGGAACTAGCAATGAAAGAATGTATATAGTTCCTCATTTAGATTTAGTTGTGGCTATCACAGGTACGCAAGAAGGAGAGGGTTTTGCTCTGTCTGCACCCTACGTATTTAGGGGATACATCTTAGGCTCATTGAGATAGATTAGCAACTACTTGTAGGATTTAGTATTTCTGCTACATTTGCCCAAAATACCTGAACAATCTAAGTGCATATATCTGACGAAGACGAATTAATCAAACGCCTATCAAACCATGATAGAGCTGCTTTTGAGCAAATCTTTAGAACGTATTATTCTGACCTATGCAAGTTCTGCATGAAGTACGTACGAGATGAGCAGGTAGCGGAAGAAATTGTCCAGGAGGTTTTTATTAATATATGGGAGAGAAGAGCCAACCTTAAGATTACTTCTTCTATTAAATCCTATCTATTTACTGCCATTCGAAATAGATCTTTTAATTATCTAAAACTGCAATTACCTAAAGAACAGAAGAAAGTTGATCTGGATGGGCTTGGGTTCTTGGAAGAAGATAATAGAGAGCAAGAGCTGATTATGGATGAGCTGAAAGAATATGTCTACAGTGCCATAGAGTCCTTACCAAATAAATGTCGCATCATTTTTAATCTCAGCAGAAACGCTGGAATGACGTACAAAGAAATTGCCGAAGAGCTTGATATTTCAGTGAAAACCGTCGAAAATCAGATAGGATTGGCACTTAAAAAATTGAGGGAAAATCTAAACCCAATTTGGGATAAAATTATGTTGCTTCTTTTAATGAATATTTTTTAAATTTTTATGGGGGGAATAAATGATTTGTTTGACATATCATTGAACGACGACTAAAATGCAAGAATTGGAATTTAAAATATTGGTCTATTTGAAAGGTGAGCTCAATGAGAAGGAGCAACATCAGGTTGAGCAATGGGTAGCTCTGTCTGATGCAAACCAACAGGCCTTCAATGAGATTGAAAAGATTTATCATTCATCAGAACTGGATACTTCGACGATCAACCCCAATGTAGATCAAGCTTGGAATGCTGTGGTATCTGCAATCGACCAATCAAAGAGCGCTGGAAGTGTGATGTTGTACCGTGTGGCTGCCATGATTACTGTATTCATTGGCTTGGGAATCCTAGTTTTTCAATACCAAAATCAAAATGGTCAGCAAATAGCACGTACCTTGGATGATGAGATTAAAAAAATAGAATTGGCTGATGGTACGGTGGTATGGTTGAATGAAAATACAGTATTTACCTATCCAAAGGAGTTAGATGAAGAGGAAAGAGTGGTAGCACTTGAAGGACAAGCATATTTTGATGTTGCCAAGGATCCAAATAGACCATTCAGAATAGTAGGCAATCAAACGGCCGTTGAAGTTTTAGGAACTTCATTTGATTTCATTTCCAAGGACAATTTCGCAAACATCAATGTGACTAGCGGTCGCGTTTCTTTTGAATTGGTAGAAGATGAAGAGATCAAAGTGATACTTGAAAAAGGTAGTCAGGCAACTTTCAAATCGAATCAAATGGTGAAAAACGAGGAATTCAATGATAACGCATCCTCTTGGATGACTAAGGATTTTGTGTTTAAAAGTTCACCGCTATCTGTAGTAGTAGAAAAATTGAGTCAACATTTTGAAGTGAAGATCAAGGTAGATGACGCCATAAAAAATTGTTTAATTACCTCTTCTTTTGAGGACAAAGAACTCACTGAAATTCTTGATACGCTTGAAGCCATTGCCAATATTAAAAGTGAGCAAAAGGGCAAAACTATCAAATTGACAGGCCCAGGCTGTTAGAAAAATACTCGAAGTACAATGGACCAACCCGTCCCGATTATTATCGGGACGGGTTTTTTTATGCAATCTATTCTTCGATTTATCAGCAATGTCTACATTTGACGTAGAATTGCACTTATCTAATAGGATAGTTTGGACCACGTCGTTGTAAGAAAATATTTATTTCCCTTATTGGCATTACTGATTCTTTCAACAGAATTGAATGCCCAAGACCATATTCTTGATAGAAAAGTCATACTGTATAAGAAGAAATATAAGACCAAAGATTTACTAGAGCATCTACTTCCTGAGCAAGGAGTGAAAGTGGCCTATCATGATAATATCATCCCTCTCAAAAAGGAAATAACTTTTGACCAATCGAAGGAAACAGATGTTAGGGAGATATTGTCTAAGATTTGTAAAAATGAAAACCTCGATTTTGCCTATCTCAATGGACAATTAATGATCAGATACTATGATCGTCCAGAAAAGGAGTATAAATATTCAATTAGTGGTTTGGTAGAAGATGCATCCTCAGGAGAAGCATTGATCGGCGCCACAGTTTATGTGAAAAATATTGAAAGTGGATTGGCTACCAATGGCTATGGGTTTTATGCTTTTAACTTACCTAAGGGCAAGTATGACTTATTGGTTTCCTTTATCGGCTATCAAACCTTGACCTATTCTATTGAATTAAATAAAGATTTTCAATTCAATTTTCATTTGATTGAAAACTCTGTGGAGTTGGACAATGTAGTGATAGAAGACCAGGAATTATTTGATGTTAAAGCTCAAAATGTACTCTTGAGTTCGAATAAGTTGGATATGGATATGGCGAGCCAGATTCCTCATATCGCAGAAGTAGATGTGTTTCAGAGTTCACTCTTATTGCCAGGCATCTCAAATGTAGGAGAGGGTGTTTCTGGTGTCAATGTGAGGGGGAGTAATTCTGATGCTAATCTGGTAATGCTAGACGAAGCTGTGATTTATAATTCTAACCACTTTTTTGGATTAGTATCTGTATTTAATCCTGACGCAGTCAAAGATGTTGAAATATTGAAAGGAGATCTTCCAGCTAAATATGGTGGTAGAACTTCTTCAGTGATGCACATCAGACAAAAGGAGGGGAATGAAAATGAATTTCACCTCTCAGGAGGTTTGGGTTTGATCACAAGTAGAATCATGTTTGAAGGTCCCATAATGAAAGGCAATGCCAATTACCTTTTGTCAGCTAGAAGTACTTTTTGGGATTTGATTTTAAATAATACAAAAAATCCAACACTAGCCAATAGTCGCGTAAGTTTTCAAGATATTAATACAAAAGTCAAATTCAATTTGAACAGCAAAAACAAAATATATTTCTCAGGATATTTCGGTGCTGATGCTAACCAATTTGGGATTGATGCGCTACAAAAATGGGGCAACAGAGTGTTTAGTGTTCGGTGGAACAAGATTCATAGGTCAAAACATTTTATGAATTTAACAGCCTACTTTAGTCAGTATGAATACAGGGTGATTCAAGAAAGTGAATCTGCAGATTTTGTTGGGACCTCACGTGTGACTGATGTAGTTACCAAATTTGATATGACTTCATACTATAGTCCGAAGAACATATTTGAATATGGAGGAGAACTTATTGGCCATTTTATGAATCCTGGTGAACGAGTTCCTGGGGTAGGATCGTCAGAAAATCCTGTTAAAATTGAAGATGAATTAGGGATTGAACCTTCCGTTTATTTATCAAATGAAAGACACTTCGGTAATCTATCTGTTTCGCTCGGTGCTCGAATGTCAGGATTTATAAATACGGGAAGGTCAGATGTTTATTTGTATGAAGAAGGAGAGGTGAAATCCATGGAAACTAGGACAGACACAATCAGAGCTGGAGAAAAAAGTGCTAAAACCTATTATTATAACTTTTTGCCTAGGTTATCGATGAAATTTCAGCTTAATCCCAATATGGCCTTTAAAGTTGGGCATTTCGCCTCTGTCCAATACATGCATTTATTGTCCAATACCTTATCTCCAGCTTCATCAGATCTTTGGCAAATTCCCACCAAATACCTGCTTCCCACAACGCTTCATCAAACAACAATAGGTCTGTATCAATATGTTGAAAAATTCGATATGGATCTGTCGCTTGAGTTTTATTATAGAAAAATTCAAAATGTGGTAGACTACAAAAATGGGGCTGATTTGTTATTTAATGAATCTGTGGAGACCGAAATCCTAAATGGAAAGGAACGAGCATTTGGTATGGAGGTGTATTTGAAGAAAAAAATTGGAAAGTTGACAGGGTGGGTAGGATATACGCTATCAAGGTCTGAGAGGCAAGTGAATGGTGAGCATGAAGAAGAGAAAATAAATGGAGGCTCATTTTTTCCAACCAATTATGATCGTACACATGACATTGCGATTACTGGAATCTATCAATTGACGCCCTATCTTTCATTGTCTTCTAGTTTTGTTTATTACACGGGCAAACCATTTTCATTCCCTTCTTCAAAATATGAAATTGATGGATTGCAGGTTCCTCATTTTCCAAATAGAAATTTGGATAGACTTTCCGATTATCACCGATTGGATATAGCAGCAACACTTAATTTGAAAAGGACAAGAAAAAATGGGAAAGAAAGAAGAGCAGAAAGTAGCTGGGTTTTTTCTATCTATAACGTATACGCAAGAAGAAATGCGCAAGCCTACTATTTTCGTGAGAGTGAAGAACAACCAGGCGTATCAGTCGTAGAGAAGTTGTCAGTATTAGGTACAATGATTCCATCGGTCACATATAATTTTAGATTTTGATAAAATTCAAATTACATATCGTCCTAGTCATTTTGGGATTGTTGAACTTATCGTGTATTGATCCAATTGACCTAGATCTGGACTCTGGAAAGACTAATTTGGTGGTTTTTGGTTGGATCACTAATGAGAACATGGCTTATGAAATAAAACTTGCAAGAAGCAATGGCTATTCAGACCAATCTGGTTATCCTCCAATTACAGACGCCGAAGTATTTGTTACGGACCATTTAAACAATAGGCATAATTTCATAGAAAAAGAGAACAGCGGTATTTATCTATCTGATCCCGCTTTATTTGTGGGAATACCGGGAAATTTCTACCAATTGACTATAAATTATAATGATCAGGTTTATGTATCATCCATGGAAGAAATGCCTCAATTAGGTGCGGCAGAAGATGCTTTTATCAATTTTATATCTGATCCTGCAGAGTTTGAAATAGATGAGAATGATGAGAATTTTTTTGTGACTGCTTACATCGATGATGATTCTCTAACAGAAAATTATTACCGTTGGAAAGTTTTTGTGAATAATGAATTGAGGAACCTGCCTGAAGAATTGGTGCTTTTTGATGATAGATTTACGAATGGAAATAAGTTCAAATTTGACGCTGCTAATGTCCTTTTTACAGAATCAGATATTCTTTATTTCCAGCACATGTCTATGACTAAAGGAGCGTACGAATACTACAACGCTATCAAAGATCAAACCAGTCATTCAACCTTGAGCCCTAGAATACAACCTGGAATTATAATAGGTAATATGTCTAATCGAGATGATCCAAACGAACTAGTATTGGGATACTTTGGTGCTTCTGAAGTAACTACGATCCATGTTGATAATTGACATTAATCAAGTACTAAAACCTCATTTACGTAATTTAAAGCACTAAATCTAATCCTTAGCTTTCTGGATTGATTGCTATTATTGGTGCAATCCACGTCATAACTTAGAAATTTCTGCCCCCGTGTATATAATAATTTTTTAGTTGGGCTGCCCAAATAGTCAAGTACTTCTGTTTCACTCATTCCCATGAATTTGTCAAACTCATCCTCCATTTCTGCAATTACACTTGCCCTATATCCTTCACAAGCAGAAGTTTCTGATATCCACCGAGGAGAATCAAATGAATCAAAGCTAACCTTGTTTGATTGACAACTCATTAGAGCCAAAGCAAAAGTTAGAATCCAAATTTGCCTACTTAATTTTATGAACAGTGAGAAGTCAGTTCGAAGGTCCGTATGTCTGAATAGTTTGGTAGATAGAAATGATTTGAGAAGAATGAACATGTCAGATATATTGGATTAAAGTAATATTTTGAATGAATTATTGATAATTTTATAGGAAAATACAAAGGACACCATAAAGTTGTTATTTCAAAATAATTCTATACATTTAAGGTGTGATTTAATAATTTTATATTAATAATAAGGTAATTGCTTAGATATGGCCGACGATAAACTCAACGAAGGTTCGGAAGAAGAAAACAAGTCAAATCAGTCAGACGAGGATTTTGGTTTACCAGATTTGGAATTTGATGAATTGCAAGAATTAGATTTTAATTTGGATGACTCCGACGAAGAGGAAACCCAAAGCGAAGAAACAACACTTCCAGAGCCGGAAGGGATTGATATGAGCGTCTTAGATGAGATCGATGTCCCTGAATCTTCAGAAGAGAGTGCTGGCTTACAGCCTGGTGATCTTGATCCGCCAGAAGGATCAGTTCTCGATGAAGGTATCGAAGAGGTGGAGGATGTTCTGGATAGTGCACAGTTGATTTCGGATAGACTAGGCGATGATGATGAAGAAGATCCGCTGTCACCTGATTTCAGTGCCGATATTAATTACGATGACCTTGTTGGTGAAAGTAGCGATAGTGCTTCTGACAGTGATTCCTCATCAATTGAAGATTTGGGTCTGGATTTAGGTTCGGACGACAGCGAAGACAACGATGATTTGCTCGCAAATATCGACAGCCCTGATCAGTTGGCTGCTTTAGGTATATTGGATGAAGATGACGATTCTTCGGATACAGAGAGTGAATCTTCCAATGATGACGATTTTGGTGCTGATAGTGGAGGGTCTTCTCTATTTGCAGCAGATTCTTCTGACGATGATGATTCTATTTTCGCAACTGACAGCATGTCTTTTGAAGACGAAAAGCCAGATTTTGAAGAAGCTGAAACACCTTCATTACCTCCAAATTACAAACCATACTCTTATGAAGAGTCTTCAGGTGGATTTGCCAAGGTGATTATTATTGGTGTATTGATCATAACTATTATAGGTGGCGTATTCTACTTTTTTTCCTCGGGAGGAGAAAAAGAAATAGCGAAAAAGGAGGTACCGCGTAAGCGTGTGAATAAGCCTGCAGCTAAGAAGCCTGAACCTAAAGAAGAAGTAGTGGCTGCTGAAGAAAAATCGACTCCAGTAGAAAAGGTAGAAAAAGTAGAAAAGCCTGCTGTGACTAAACCAAAGCCTCAAGTCGCTTCTGCACAACCGGGTGAGATCATTAGGGTAACCGAACGAAGCTCAAGATCATATGTTATCATTGGCAGTTTTGTTGATGAAGATTTAGCCATGGATTATGCTACGAAACTAAGTGGTGAAGGTAGTGGAGTTAAAATTATCCATCCATATGGTAAGGCAAAGCGTTATAGAGTATCTATTGCTGACTTTTCAAGTTATGGAGATGCTGCTAGTCAGCTAGGAAGCTTCAAAGGACAATATGGAGATGAAGTTTGGGCGCTACAATATTGATAAGAAATAGAACGTTGTTTTAATTCTGTATTAAAAATATAAAAAGGTCATTTTGGCCTTTTTTTTGTTTATAGGAAATTATGCAAATACTTAATATGATTTTGGTTTCTCTTACTCAAGATATACCGGTAGGAGATGTCGTTAAGCAAGTCTCAGTTTTAGACTTGTTGTTTAAAGGTGGTTATATGATGGTGCCAATACTGTTGCTGTCTTTAGTAGGTATATATATATTCGTCGAAAGACTGCTTACCATAAAGGACGCTGCTAAAACGCCAGAAGCCTTTATTACAAACATCAAGCAAATGGTGCTTCAAGGTAATATTTCAGAAGCTGTTTCGCTTTGCCAATCTACGAGAACTCCGATTGCGAGAATGGTGGAGAAGGGTATTGCTCGAATTGGTAGCCCACTCAAGAATATTGAAGCTTCGATTGAGAATGTTGGTAAAATTGAAATATACAAATTGGAAAAAAACCTAGGCCTATTGGCTACGATATCTGGAGCTGCTCCTATGATTGGCTTTCTGGGTACTGTTACAGGTATGATTCAGGCATTTATTTCAATAGCTCAAGAAGAAGGGGCGGTAAGCCCTAAATTGCTCTCTAGTGGAATCTATGAGGCTATGATTACAACTGCTGCTGGTTTGTTTGTTGGTATTTTAACTTATTTGGCATACAATTATTTGGTGACTAGAATAGGTAAGCTTATCCACGGCATGGAATACACATCTATTGATTTTATTGATCTGTTACAAGAGCCTCAGAAATAATGAATTTACATTCAAAACAAAAAATACAAGCGTCATTTTCGATGTCTTCTATGACAGACGTGATTTTCCTGTTGTTGATATTTTTCATGCTGACGTCCTCTTTTATTACTCCATCAGGTTTGCCGGTAAACCTACCGACGAGTAAAAGTTCTAATATAGTCATGCAAAAAATCAGCGTGACGATTACACCAGATTTAAAATACTTCGTTAATGATACAGAGGTTTCTTTGAGCCGATTGGAAAGTACATTACAATCTGAATTAAAGGACAAGGAAGGTGTAGTAGTACTACACTGCGATAAATCTGTGCCAGTTGAGCATTTGGTGAATGTGGCTAGTATTGCTACTAAACTGAAAGCTAAAATATCTTTGGCTACAAAACCAGATTGATTTTGGACAAACAGGAAAAAAAGAATCGGACAATTAGCATGTATGTGTCCATAGGGATGCATGGATTGCTTTTTGTGCTCTTTTTCGTAATGCTGGCCTGGACCGAACCAGATCCTCCAATTCCAGAATATGGTATTGAATTCAATCTTGGAAATAGTATGGTTAGCGAAAATCAAAGCGAAGAGTCAGTTCGGGATGAGGTCATAGACGAGATAGAAGAAGTGTCTGAGGAAAATATCGAAGAATCAGAAACAATCGAACAATCTCAACAAACAGCAGCTGAGCAAGTAGAAGGACAAGACAGTGAAACCGTAGAAAGTGAAGCTGAAACTGCCGAATCTACTTCTGAAGACATCAATAGTCCGGATGTGGTAGAAGAAACTGTATCAGCTGAAAAAGTAAAAACTCAGGAAGTAAAAGAAACTGATACAGGAAGTGATGCTCAAACTGTAGATTCTACAGAAAAGACTGAAGAGAAGGAGGAGGAAAAGAAAAAAGTAGAAGCACCAAAGATCGATGACCGTGCCATATTCAAAAAAACTGATAATGGATCAGGTAGCGGTAATAAAGGATCCAGTTTAGATTTGGCCGGTTGGGATTGGGATTTTAGACCTCAACCAGATGATAAATCTGCTGAAAATGGAATCATCGTGTTTCAAATTGTTATAGATGGAGAAGGGGAAATTATTGGCATCAAGACTATTGAAAAAACAGTCTCGCCTGTCGTTGAAAAAGTCTACAGAGACGCAGTTATGGAATTAACATTCAGCAAAACTGCTGATAATAGAGTAGCAGCTTCTACTTCTACTGGGAAAATTACCTTTATTATCCAATCCAAGTAAGATGATGAATTATCAAGAAGTCCTTGACTTCTTATACACGCAATTGCCCATGTATCAACGGGTGGGCAAAGTAGCTTTCAAAAAGGATTTGACGAACACTTTGCGATTATCTGAAAGCCTTGGTCATCCTCATGAAAAATTCAAAAGCATTCACGTAGCGGGCACTAATGGCAAAGGTTCTACCTCTCATATGATTGCTTCAGTGCTTCAGTCTGCAGGATTCAAAGTTGGACTTTATACTTCTCCGCATTTAAGATCATTCAGAGAACGAATTCGCGTAAATGGCGAAGAAGTGAAGGAGTCGTTTATTGCCGACTTTGTAAACCATAATAAGTTGATAATAGAGGAAATAGCACCTTCTTTTTTTGAGATCACTGTGGTGATGGCCTTTGAATATTTCTCTCAACATCAAGTTGATATTGCGGTAGTTGAGACTGGTTTGGGTGGGCGATTGGATTCCACCAATATCATTACACCTGAGTTGTCTGTGATCACGTCTATCAGTTTAGATCATCAGGATATGCTGGGCAATACATTGAAAGATATAGCCAAAGAGAAGGCAGGCATCATCAAGAAGGATGTACCAGTAGCTGTTGGAAAACTTCCAGATGAAGCACTTGAAGTAATCAGGCAAGTGGCAAAAAACAATCAATCTTTCCTCAGCGAACCTGGCAAAGAGTTGAATTTTGGAGGATGGAATTCTGATTTGTCTCCAGAAGTGCTGAAACTGAATTTAGAAACTGTATCTAGATCCATCGGTTTATTGAAGAAGCGTGGGATGAATATCTCGGAAGAAGATTTTAAGAATGGAATTGAGCAGGTGGTGCAAAGAACAGGTCTGAAAGGGCGATGGCAGAAGTTGAGATCTTCCCCTTTGACCATATGTGATGTAGGTCACAATGAGGAAGCGGTGGCTTGGCTTATGAGCCAAATAGGGAATATCAATTACAAAAATTTACATATAGTCTGGGGTTCAGTTTCTGATAAATCGGTTGAAAAGATATTCCCATTACTAATTAAGAATTGTGAGTATTACTTTTGCGCTGCGAATGTACCCAGAGCGATGAAAGTTGAGGTCTTGGAAAAATGGGCAGCTGAATTTGGATTGTCAGGAAATATTTACAACTCCGTTGATGATGCGTATAGAAAAGCATTGGGAAACGCTGATAAAGACGATTTGATTTTTATTGGAGGGAGCACATTTGTAGTAGCAGAATTAAAAGATTTATAAGTGGGAAGAAAAAAATTAGATCGTTTTCAGGACAATGCTGAGCGATACAATGTAGTTCAAGATGGCAAGTCAAATTTTGGAAATTTGATTGGGAAATGGCGATCCGAACATTTTAAGAATGATCAAAATTTGGTGGTCGAATTAGGATGTGGGAGAGGAGAATATACTGTAGGATTGGGTGAGAAAATACCAGATACCAATTTCGTAGGAGTTGATATAAAAGGTTCTCGGATTTGGGTAGGAAGTTCTTATGCCATTGAAAATGGCTTGAAGAATGTAGCTTTCTTGAGAACCCAAATTGAATTGCTAGACAAACATTTTGGTGAAAATGAAATTGATGAAATTTGGGTGACTTTCCCAGACCCAAGGCCTAAGGATAAGGACGAAAAAAGGAGGTTGACTGCACCCAGGCATATGGAAGTCTATAAGCAGTTGCTTAAAAATGATGGTTGGGTGAAATTCAAAACAGACAACACTTTTTTGTTTGATTATACTTTAGAATTGTTTCAGGAGGGAATAGTGAAAGTGAAGAACCTTGTACATACCCACGATCTTTATAATTCTGAATTTATGGATGAGCACTTTGGAGTGAAGACCAAATACGAAAAACTATTCTTTGAAAAAGGCGAAAGTATAAAATATATGAAATTCCAATTCGCTTGATTAACCTAATACCAAAGAGATGCTAGGGTAGGCTGTCTTTAGGTTGTCTGTAAAAATTACTTCAGGACCTATTTTTATATGCTTGTTGATATTTCTGAAGAGGGAAACTTTCACTGTTGTGTCTTGGTACAATTGACCATCAGGATTGAGTAAGTAGCCTGCTCGTGTGGTCCAGCCTTTATTGGTCTTTTTGTTGAGAGACGTGAAATCTAAATTCACAAATGTATGCGGATGCACCTTTTTATCGCCAGTTTCATCCGTCTTGAAATTGAATTGAGAAGATACTCCTAATTTGAAAATATCTCTTCTTTTTGCAGTATAGTTTTCTGCCAATTTAAAGTCAATACCGATTTCCGGAGTAATACTACCAGATCCAATATTAGCTTTTGCAAATACGGATACAAACGGATTAGTTAAAGGGTAAAGTGCTATGTTTTGTCTATCCTTCTTATCAAGTAGTAGAATTGTTTTTGGATTAGTTTTTATTGCTCTTTTTTCCACAGGCGTATGGAGTGTTGATTTTTGCTCTTGCGACTGAGGCTTAATTTCGGTAATTATGATTTCTGGCTTTATAGAAGTAGCAGCTATAAAGACTTCTTTTTTGTCAATGAAAGTATTATTTGTAGCTACTTCTGGTTCAGGTTGCGGATTGAAGCTCTCCCAAGTGAATAGGTCAACATTGGCCGCGACGAGTAATGAAAATGAGGCTGCCATGGCTAATCCCCAAGTCACAAATCGTTTATCCACATGGCCAAGTTTGTGAGCAATTTTTCTCCAAGTATCTGAAGCGTCAAAATTTTTCAAAGGAACATTTTCTACTACAGAAACAGCTTTTTTGCTCACTTGATCTGTTGTAGATTCCTTTAAATCTTTACTTATTCCGTTTTTATGATTTCCGTTAATTTTCATAGCGCACCTATTTGTGTTAATGATTTAGACAAGGAAGCTCTGGCTTTACTCAATTGAGACTTTGAAGTGTTTTCACTGATACTGAGCTTTTCTCCAATTTCTTTATGCGAGTAGCCTTCTATTACATACATATTGAATACCGTTCTGTATCCATTTGGAAGTTCTTGTATGACTTTGATTATGGTCTCTTCCATGAGTTGCGAATCAATGGTAGCGGCTTCGGTTGAAAGGTGATGAATTTTTTCAATTTCAACCTGATCCATTTTTCTCTTCCTCAGAAGCATCAAAGATTCATTTACCATAATCCTTTTAATCCATCCTTCTAAACTGCCTTTACCACGATATTCAAACGTGTCAATCTTCGAGTATACTTTCATGAATCCATCGATCATGGCATCTTCAGCTTCCATCTCATCATTCAAATATCTGACACAGGTTCGCATCATCTTGTTCGCGTACTTGTCGTACAACGCCTTCTGAGCCAATTCATCCTTGGCCTTACACAAGTCTGTCAGTTGACTGTCGTCCAAAATTTGATCTTGATTAGAGATGTATTCTTGGTTATTCAATGCTTGTTAATTAAAAAAGGTTGCTTTTGCAGAAATGCAAATGCAAAATATGGCATATACAAACATCGAGCCGTTAACGAGCCGTTAAAAGGTGTTAACAACTGTTAACTTCCAGCGAAAAAATTGGGAGTCTAAATTATAGACGATTCATATACAAGAAAACGCAATAAGCTACAAAGCCTACTAAGTAAAGAGCGCCTTCAGCTCGGTCAAGCTTATACTTTTGAAGTGTAAACATGAAGATGAACAGCATAAATGTTCCAATCATCACAATATACAAATCCAGATTGAGATCAACATCAAAGGCAATAGGAGCATTTAAAGTGGCAGTGGCACCTAGCACAAGTAGTAGATTGAAGATGTTGGAACCTACAATGTTGCCAACTGCTAAATCTGATTTTTTATGAAAAGCAGCTACTGCTGTAGTGGCTAATTCCGGCAAAGATGTACCAGCAGCCAATATGGTCAGGCCAATTACTTTTTGACTAATGGAGAAATGCTCAGCAATAATAATGGCATTGTCTACTATCACCTGACCACCTATGGCAAGTCCAGCAATACCAAACACAATCATTAAAGTAGTTTTTAAACTACCATACATTTCGATCTCATCCATATCACCTCCAAGATCTCCTGTGCGTTTCATATTTTGAAATACATAGGCTAGAAAGGCGATGAACATTCCCAGAAGGATGATTCCATCTGAAAAACTCATGGCATTTTCTTCAGCGCCAAATATTAATTGGTCATTGACTAAGATGAAAAGTACAATTGTTGCTAACAAGGAATAAGGTACCTCTTTCCAGAGCGCGTTTTTCTGAACAGTCAGGGGATAAATGACTGCCGCAATACCGAGAATCAAGAACATATTGAAAATGTTCGATCCGATTATGTTTCCAAATACAATATCGTCATTCTCACCTGAAGCACCTGATATAATGTTTACCACCAATTCAGGAGCAGATGTCCCCATGGCAACGACTGTTAAACCTATGGCTATGTCCGAAACATTATAACGCTTGGCAAGAGAAGAAGCTCCATTCACTAAAAAATCGGCTCCTTTGATAAGCATAACGAAACCGACAATGATGAGCAAAAAGGGCACTACCATATTTGAATTAATTTATGTTCAGGTGGTAAAAGTATTAGAATTGAAATATAAATATATTCAGATTATTTTAATCATCTTTTCGATGAATAAAGAAAGTATGAAAAACTTTCTTATTTATATCCAAATTTCAAGGCTAACATTCACTATTTCTTTGCAATATATTCAAAACATTTTTTTTCATGAATAATAGCAGGAAGTAAAATTGATTTTTATCTTAAATATCAGAAAATGAGCTTGTTGATTAACTTAAATTAAGTTCTTCTTTAATTTTTTCTATTTTATTAAAAAGACTTTTTTTCTCATCTTCAAAACTCCTGTCAGAATCAGAATCTGACCTTACACTCATGTAGAATTTTATCTTAGGTTCGGTGCCCGATGGACGCATAGAAATCTTAGAGCCATCTTTGGTGATAAACTGTAACACATTTGAGGCTGGGAAGTCGATTTTTTCAGTTTGACCAGTTAGTAAATTCTTTGAAGTGGAGTTTTGATAATCAATCAACCATTCAATTTCAGAATTGGCTAAAGACGTTGGTGAATTGGTTCTGAACTGGTGCATCATTTCTTGTATCTCTTCTGCTCCAGATTTTCCTTTTTTCGTTAAAGAAACAAGGTCCTCCTGGTACATTCCAAATTGAGAATACACTTCTTCTAACAAATCTCCAAGTGACTTGTCATTGTCTTTTGCCCAAGCAGTCATCTCAGCTATCATTACGCAGGACGCTATGGCATCTTTATCCCGAACAAAATCTCCAATCAAATAACCGTAACTTTCTTCTCCACCACCAATGAAGGTCTTTTGTCCTTCTAGTTTCTTGATCAAACCAGCGATGTGTTTAAAGCCAGTAAGTGTATCAAAACACTCCACACCGAAATGTGTGGCTATGTCCTTGATCAATTCGGTGGTGACCACAGTTTTCACGACATATTGATTGCCGTCAAGTTTGTTGTTTTCCTTCCATTTCAGGCATAGGTAGTATATCAGTAATGCACCTGTTTGATTTCCACTTAGTAATTCAAAGTCACCTGTTTCGGTTTTGATTGCGATGCCTACTCGATCCGCATCTGGGTCGGTGGCAAGTACTAAGTCTGCGCCTATCTGCTTTGCTTTATTCAAAGCGAGTGTCAATGCTTCTTCTTCTTCTGGGTTGGGGTAGACTACGGTTGGGAAGTTGCCATCTGGAGTTGCTTGCTCTTCTATTATGGTTACGTTGTTGAATCCAAACTGCTCTAACGCTCGAGGAACAAGTGTAATACCTGTCCCGTGAATAGGAGAGAATACGATAGATAAGTCCGATTGATTTTTTATGGCCTCTGGCGAAAGACTCAGCTTGGACATTTCTGCTAAATATTGATCGTCAATCTCTTTTCCTATGGATTGGATCAATGATTTATTTGCCGAAAAATTAATTTGATCAAAACTTGTAATCTTTCTTACCTCTTCTATGATTTTAGTGTCGTGAGGAGCTATGATTTGTGCGCCATCATCCCAATAAACTTTGTAGCCATTATACTCTTTGGGATTATGGGAGGCAGTTACGACAATTCCGCTCTTGCAATTCAATGCTCGGATAGCGAAAGACAATTCCGGCGTTGGTCGGAGTTCTTCGAATAGGTACACTTTGATTCCATTGGCTGACAATATATCTGCAACGATTTGTGCGAAGAAGTCACTATTATTTCGACTATCGTGAGCAATCGCAACAGATGCTTCCTCATTTGGGAATTGAAGATTGATGTAATTAGCTAGTCCCTGTGTGGCGCTGCCAACGGTATATTTGTTCATGCGGTTAGAACCTAACCCCATAACGCCACGAAGTCCACCTGTTCCAAATTCTAAATCTTTATAAAAAGAATCTACAAGCTCATTTTCATTTCCATTGGCAATCAACTCTTTTAAAGCAGCTTTATCCGCTTCGTCAATGTTGCTATTTAGCCAGGTATCGATGGTGGTTTTGATATTTTCTTCCATAATTTCTAGAATCCGATGGTGGTTTTAACTCTATTCATGACATCTCGAGCAATGGCTCTTGCTTTTTCTTCTCCTTCTTGAAGGCGTTCTTCTATGGCAGTTTCATTTTCCATGAAGTGATCAAATCTTTTTCTTTCTTCAGAAAAATGGCTCAGCATCAATTCGAACAAGGCCGTTTTTGCATGACCATAACCGTAATTGCCTCCTTCGTAATTCCCTCTCATTTCAGAAATCTGTTCTTTACTCGCAATTGTTTTAAAGATATTGAAAACGTTGCAAGTATCAGGATTTTTTGGTTCTTCCATCGGCGTGCTGTCCGTGATAATTGACATCACATTCTTTTTGAGTTTTTTTTCTGGTAAGAAAACATCAATAATGTTTCCATAGGACTTACTCATTTTTTGACCATCAGTACCAGGAATTGTCATGACTTGATCGTCAATTTTAGCTTCGGGAATTACAAAAACTTCTCCAAATTGATTGTTGAAGGTCTTTGCGATGTCTCGTGTCATCTCAATATGTTGTCGCTGATCTTTGCCTACGGGTACAATTTCGGCATCATACATGATAATGTCTGCTGCCATGAGCACAGGATAATCGAACAAACCTGCATTGACATCAGAAAGTCTGCCAGACTTGTCTTTGAAGGAATGTGCATTGGCTAGCATCGGGTAGGGTGTAACACAGTTTAAAAACCACGTCAATTCACAAACCTCAGGAATTTTTGATTGTCTATAGAAAATTGATTTTGACGTATCTAATCCACAGGCAAGCCACGCAGCTGCTATAGATTTGATATTTTCTTTTCTGGTAGCAGGGTCTTTTATAGTAGTGAAAGAGTGTAAATCTGCAATAAAAAGTAAAGACTCTTGTTTCTCATTTTCGGTAAGTTGGATGGCTGGCTTGATTGCACCTAGCAAGTTGCCCAAATGTGGCCGTCCCGAACTCTGAATTCCTGTTAATACTCTTGCCATAGTAATTTTTTGCGCAAATTAATAAAATTATTTCCCTTTGTTACGTTAAGACATTATTGTTTATTTGCAATGAATAATTCATAAAGAACCATGTCAAAATTTAGTAAATCAGCTATTATCCTATTGTTTGTTTTTAGTTCAAGTCTCATTTCAGCTCAGGAAAAAGGTGTCCTTGAGTTTATTAATAATGACTTTGATTTTGGAGAAATAAAAGAAGAAGATGGACCTGCAGTTCATGAATTTGAATTTGAAAATAAGGGAACGGCACCATTAATAATTAGCCATGTAAAAGCTTCTTGTGGATGTACCACTCCTGGCTGGTCTAAGGAACCTGTATTGCCAGGGCAAAAGGGATTCGTGAAGGCACAATACAATCCAAGGAATCGACCAGGTACCTTTAGAAAATCACTTACAATTACTACTAATGGGGAACCATCTATTGTTCGAGCATATATTAAAGGCAAAGTGATTCCAAAGGTAAAGTCATTAGAAGAGCAAATGGCTGTGAAAATTGGAAAGACTAGGTTCAAGAGCCGATCAGTAAACATTGGCAAAATCTCCACAGAGAAAAAAGTAGAGAAGTCATTCGATATATATAACGATAGCGCCGATACACTACAATTGCTAGATAAATTTGATGCACCAGATTTCATCAAATTGACTTTTGATACGAATACTATGCTGCCGAAACAGGTAGTTAAAGCAATCATTAGCTATGATCCTGTGCATGACGACAATTTGGGGTATAACAATCACGGCATTACTATCTATACTAATGAAGAAAATGCTGAAGCAAAGAAAATAAATGTGCTAGCTACTGTTTCTGAGTATTTTCCACCTATGTCTGACGAGGAGAAAGCCAAAGCACCAAAATTGGCGATTACAGATCGACTTCAAGATTTGGGTAAATTAAATGAGGGTTCTAAAACAGTTGCTGAATTTCAAATTACAAATCATGGTCAGTCTCCACTAAACATTAGAAAGGTAAAGTCTAATTGTGGATGTTTCGTCGCAGAGTTATCAAAGGATACAATCAAGCCTGGTAAGTCAGTAACTTTAAAAGGTACTTTTGATAGTACAGATAGAAAGGGCAATCAAAATAAATCTATTACCATCTACTCCAATGATCCGGTGGATCCTGTGCAAGTGGTGTCCATAAAAGCTTCTATTATAGCTGCAAATTGATAGGAAATACTCACTTTATTTAAGTATTCGTTTTAAGTTTGCAGAAAATTTAGGTAATGAGATATTTGATGATCTGGGTGCTGGCATTGGCACTCGTTTCGTGTGAAAACGACGAAAGAACTAAAGGTGATACTTTGTATAGTGATGGGGAGTATGCTAAAGCGATAAAAGCCTATGACGAATATTTAAAATTGCACCCTTCTCACATCAAGTCTATTTATAATCGAGGAAGATCTTTTGAGGAATTGGGTAAATTTCAAAAAGCTTACGCAGATTTTGAAACAGTTTTAGATCTTGACAAGAAGAATACTTCTGCTATGCTAAGCCTGAGTAAGTTTTATTACCGAGACCACAATTTTGAAAAAGCTCAATACTATGGAGCAATGGCAGTAAAGGAAAATGTGAATTTACCTCAAGCCCATTTTTGGTTGGGTCGTGCACAGCATCAGTTGGGTGCGTTCTCTGAGGCACTTACTGCTTACAACAATGCCATTAATTTGGACAGGGAGTTGGGTGAGGCTTATCTCTATCGTGGAGCTATTAAAATGCAAGGCAATCGCAAAAAAGGAGCTTGCTCTGATTTTAAATCTGCAAAGGATTTTGGAGTGAAAGAAGCAGAAGCAGCGATGAAAAAGTATTGCAAATAATACTTTGAAACTATTTCCAAAGAGAATAATTATAGGTGCTTTCAATCTTATTTTCTAAAGGATCTGGAATACTTGGGAAGAAATCCAAACCAGTTGATTTTTCTATCTCATCGATACTCATTGCATAGGCGCTTAGATCTTTAGACGATTTTTTATTGTCAAGTATGAATCCAATTCCTTTAACTTCTTTTCCGTTTAGTTCGAGGATGACCTTGAAATATTGATCTGGAACCACGACTTTGTTTTTTCCAATTTTCTCGCCTTTACCTTTGTAGATAGGGCCCGTTACAACGTAGATTTCATTATTACTTCTTGCCCAGTCTCGAACACGCTCCTCAAGTTTTTTCCATATTCCGCGATTGAATTCTGCTTCTTGTGGACTCATGTTGCTCATGTAGAACGATTCACTCATTCCTTCTTTTGTCCAACCAAAATCTGCTGCCGGAGCCAAGTGACCTCTGTCATAGCCTGAACCTTTATAGTCGGCTAGAGCGGCAGATTTAGTTTTGACATCTGGGTCTTCTCTAAAATTGTCTGTTCGTTTGAATTTTGAGTTGTCAAGATTAATCTTTTTTAAAGTATACGCTACCCAGTCTGCCTGTTCTGTTTTTTCGTTGTATCGTAGAGTATAGTAGGCATGTTCTACTATTGCATCATTTTGTGTATATGCAGGCCATGTGAAATCGAAACTCGATGAGTAGTAATAATTATCATCTTCAGTGTATACCGGAAGATTTTTATTGGTTTTTACAGTTTCGACTAGACCATTCTGAGCGTTGAGTTTGTTTTCTTCAAATTTTTCCCTTTTAGGCTCAACTGATTTTGACTGCGTTTTTGTAGTGCCCGAACTTGATGGCTGCGATTGATTTGCCTTCTTAACTGACGAAACAGTATCTGATGGCTTTTTTGCCGGAGTGGTAATCGTAGAAGTGATTTTGTCCAACTCCTTACTCCAATTTGGATCTTGTTTCACCCAGTATATACCAACCAAAACTAGGATAGCAACAATAAGAAAGATGGCAGAACCATTGACTCCAGTCCCTTTGCTATTGCTGCCTTTAGATTTTCCTTTTCGCGCTTTCGCCATTTACTTATTTCTGAAATTGTTTGGAAACTACCAGATCTTTAGATCCAGCTTCATATTTGTAAAAACCTTCTCCAGATTTAGCTCCAAGTACGCCAGCTTCTACCATATTTACCAATAGTGGGCAAGGAGCATATTTTGGATTGCCAAACCCGTCGTAAAGTACTTTCATTATTGACAAGCAAATATCGAGTCCGATAAAATCAGCCAGTTGCAAAGGACCCATAGGATGTGCCATTCCAAGTTTCATAACCGTATCAATTTCTTCCACTCCTGCAACCCCTTCATACAGGGTATAAATGGCCTCATTGATCATTGGCATTAAAATTCTATTGGCGACAAAACCTGGGTAGTCGTTTACTTCTACGGGTACTTTTGAGAGCTTCTTTGACAATTCCATGATAGTGTCGGTAGTCTCATCGCTTGTGCTATATCCACGAATAACTTCGACCAATTTCATGACAGGTACAGGATTCATGAAGTGCATACCGATCACCTTGCCTTTTCTGTTGGTGGCTGATCCTATTTTAGTAATTGAAATAGAAGAAGTATTTGAAGCCAGAATACAAGACGGCTTCGTATGCTCATCCATTTGCTCGAAAATGGAAAGTTTCAAGTCCATGTTTTCTGTGGCTGCTTCCACAACTAAGTCAGCATCCTTTACACCGTCTGATAGTTTCGTATAGGTTGTGATATTACCCAATGTTGAAGACTTATCAGCTTCAGTGATTTTTTCTTTTTTTATCAATCGGTCCAGGTTTTTCCCGATTGTGGCAATGGCACGATCAAGTGCTTCTTGAGAAATGTCAATGAGATTGACTGCATATCCTGTTTGAGCAAAAACATGCGCTATCCCGTTGCCCATGGTGCCTGATCCGATGACTGAAATATTCTTCACTTTGATTGTATTTGGGTTTGTATTGTTTGCTTAATGAGTCACAAAAATGTCATTAATTGCGCAGGGTTCAAAATGATTCGGATCAAGAAATCTTTTTTATTGGAACAAAAAAAATGAACCGCCTAATAGACGGTTCATTTCATATTATTTTACAAATACAATTGAGCTTATGCGTTTCTATTGATGTTATTCAAATCCTCGAATGCATCTTTCAATCTAGCTACAAAAGATTTTTCAGCTTCTCTGGTCCATACTCTAGGATCGTAGAATTTTTTGTTTGGACTGTCATCACCTTCAGGGTTTCCAATCTGTGCTTGAAGATAGCCTTCGTTCTTTTGGTAATAGTTTTTCACACCATCCCAATAAGCCCATTGCAAATCTGTATCGATGTTCATTTTGATAGCACCATAGGAGATAGCTTCTCTGATTTCTTCTCTAGTAGATCCAGATCCACCGTGGAATACGAAGTTTACGGGGTTGTGACCTGTTCCATATTTCTCTTGGATGTGATCTTGAGAGTTTTTCAAAATCTTAGGAGTCAATTTCACATTACCTGGCTTGTATACACCGTGTACATTTCCAAATGCAGCTGCTATGGTGAATTTATCACTAATCTTACCTAATTCTTCGTAAGCGTAAGCCACTTCTTCAGGCTGAGTATATAGTCTTGACTCATCTACATCAGAGTTGTCTACACCATCTTCTTCACCACCTGTGATTCCTAATTCGATTTCGAGTGTCATGCCCATTTTTGACATACGCTCTAAATATTTTTTACAAATCTCGATGTTCTCTTCGATAGGCTCTTCAGACAAATCGATCATGTGAGAGGAGAAAAGAGATTTTCCAGTTCTGGCAAAAAATTCTTCACCTGCATCCAACATGCCGTCGATCCATGGTAATAATTTTTTAGCACAATGGTCCGTGTTCAAGATTACAGAAACACCATAAGCTTCTGCCATCATATGCACGTGATGTGCACCTGCAACCGCTCCAGCAATAGCAGCTTTTTGCCCGTCGTTGGACAACCCTTTGCCTGCGTTGAATGCAGCACCACCATTTGAAAACTGCACCATTACTGGAGAGTTCAACTCTTTGGCTGTTTCTAATACTGCATTGACAGAACTACTTCCAATTACGTTAGCTGCTGGTAAGGCGAACTGATTTTCATTCGCATAATTCAATAATTCTGTTACTTCGTCTCCAGTGAGAACCCCTGATTTGAATTTCATTTCTTTAGTGTGTTTTTAGTGATCTGAAGCCGTGGTAAATTCTCGAAACTCCTGATAAAAATAATTGTGATTATTAAGGCTGGCAAAGATATGTATTTGTATCAAATTATCATTGAAATGAGAAAAGACAATGCTGATTCGTAATGCATTGATTGAATTATTGGATTATTCATAATTTATCGACGTGAAGTTATGAAAATTGCAAATGAATAGGCGTTCTGTTGTCAGCGAGCCGATCCAGCTTCGATTATTCCTCCAAAGAACAGTGCGTTTAGGAAGAGTCTATTGGTACCATACCAATAAGCTCTGAAATTCGGATTGTCATTGAAAGAGATGATCAAGCCTTTGCCAAAAGCTGAAAGTCCTATTGAAGGAGTATTAGGCAATTGTTTTAAATTTTCTTCGGATATATAACCTGCAAGTAATGGATTGTCAGAATACTGAATCGGTTGCGCATAAGGATTCTTGGCTACTTCCATGAATTGTGTTCCGCGTTTAAATATGGGTAATGTATCATCAGGAAACCCGAAGCCTATTGGATGTGTTAAATCTATTTTTGTTTCAAAAATAGCTCCTCCAATGCGCTGAGCTCCACTTGATTTTGAACGCTGGTTATAAGTCAGGAATTTTTGAGTGGTGTCTTTGGTTATTTTTTTGTATTTCATTTTTGACAAACCGATGTCTGAAGCCCATTTTCCTGCTGTTCGAGTGGTAATTATATTACCTCCGTTCTGAACCCATGTATTGAGTTTGGCTTGAGTTAAGGTGCCATAACTGCCATCAACCATTATAATAGTATTGTATGCTGAAAGGTTAATGTTATTCAATTTGTCAATTGTGACCATAGGCAAGGCCATTCCTATTCTTTGATCCAAAAGATGCCATACTTCTCCTGCTTCATACGAATTCACTCCTTTGCCAATAACCAATAAAGGCTTCGGAATTTTTAATGACTCGAATTTTGGACTGCCTAGTTGAAATCCAGTGGAATTTCCAGTTGCACAGCTAGAAATGGGAATTTGGTGTTTGGTCATTAATTTTTGAAGCTGCTGATAAAAAATATCTTCCTTTAGAATTTGGTTTTTAACGGGTATGATAATGGAACCTCTTTCAAATAGCTGTCCATCGGAATCAGTCCAAGATTCGGTAGCTACCTTTGTTCTTAGACCTAATTTTTGGATGTCATATAATAAAGCAGGCGCTTGGGAATCTTCCCAGAGAAAGGCATAGGCATAGCTACTTTGTTCTAAATCATTAGTTATAGTTGGGAATGATGTCTGAAGTAAGCGGTCTCCAAGTAAGTTTTCTGAATATTGTTTCTCATTTAATGCCAAATATTCGAGGTCAAATGCTAAGGGTAAAGTCCAAGCTGAAACATCATAGAAAAGACTGTCTTGAAATGCCGTTCTGGATTCAAAAAGCGCCTTCATCATTCGGTTTTGATTTTGTTTCAGTGGAATGATGAAAGAGTTAGATGTGTTGAAAGAACCGAATTTTTGATTCAATCTAAATACTTCAATTTGATGAATATCTAATATGCTAATGAATGCTTTCAACTTATTGTGATCGTTGGCCGCTGAGAAAACATAGCCTTTAATGTCATCTTGGTCTGCTAAAGAAGGGATTTCTGTATAGAAATTTTGTTGATGAGTTAGTATTTCAGATTTCAATTCATTGGCCGCTTTAAGGGTTGATAATGAAGTGGTCAGGTGATTTTTTATAGCAAAAGGAAAAGTCAATACGCCATTATCACTTTGTTGGGCATGGCTTCTTGCACTGGCTTGTTCGAATAGAATGCCGATTCCACCGTTCACATCAGGATAGCTGGAGCCTTTCCCTACATAAAAGTCGTCGAATGATTCCTTGGAATAATACAACGATCCTATTTCATCTAATGCTTTGGCATGGTAATCTGCAATTTTTTGTGTGAGTTCATAGGTTTTACTTGGCGTCAATGGATTGTTTCTACTTGGAATGCCTGGTTGGAAAAAATAAGTGCCATTGGAGCCCATTTCATGATGATCGGTCAGTACATTAGGTTTCCATTGGTGAAATTGCTGTACTCTTCCTTTGGATTCTGGATGTTGTACAGGGAGCCAGTCTCTGTTGAGATCAAACCAATAATGATTCGTTCTGCCACTTGGCCATGGCTCGTTTTGCTCAATGTTGTTTGGATCTGTGACCAGATTCAAACTTTTTTTACTATTTACCCACGAAGCGAATCGATTTAATCCGTCAGGGTTATAGCTTGGGTCAAGAAGAATTATTGTGTTTTTCAACCATTCTTCAATTTCAGCACCCTGAGCTGCAGCTAAGTAATATGCTACTAATAGAGCTGCATTGCTGCCGCTAGGCTCATTTCCATGAATACTATACCCGAGATAAGCCACTAAAGGCATATTGTTGAGATCCAGATTTTTTGATAGGTTGAAATCAGAGAGCTGAAGGTGCTCTTGTCTGAGTTTTTCTAAGTTTTGAATATTATCAGGAGACGAAATTTTCAAGGTTAAGAGGGGCCGATTTTCATGACTTCTCGCATACTCTTCAATTTCTATTCTATCCGATGCTTTAGCCAAAGCATACATATATTGGACAAGTTTGTCATGGCTGATGTGCCATTCACCCACTTCATGACCGATAATAGATTTGGGTGTAGGAATATTGGGATTTAATTCCGTTTTGGATGGTAAATAATAATTAAGCGAGGTTTGTCCAAAGCAGGTAAGTGATGCTACAGAAGTGACCCAGAAAAATAAAATCCTTAAAATCATATTTAATTATTTGGTTCAAACTTAAGCTTTTTCAGCCTTTGTCACTTTTTTTTCAAATAAATCTATGGTCGAATTAAACCTTTCACAAAGATCAATGTCCAAGAGCCAAACAAATTTGAAAAAAGACAATCATTAAATACTAAAACCATGAAAAAGTTATTCGGAATAGTAATCTCAACTGCTGCTTTATTCTTTTACTCTTGCTCAGATGATGTGGAGAGTACTGATGATAGTACTGCTATTGAGATCGCTATCGAGGACGCAAGTCTTGAGACTACATCTAGTGAATTAATGGAAGAAATTGATGAAGCTGCTGATTTTGCAACAAATTCGTTTGAATCCAGTGGAGGCAAATTGTTGAATTCGATTGGATTTGGAGGAAGGCGCTTTGGTGATTGTGTAACGATCACTGAAGATGAAGCTACAAATACTAAGACGATTGATTTTGGAGAAGAAGGGTGTGAAGGCCGAGATGGTAGAGTCAGAAAAGGAAAAATCATTATCGTACATGAAGGAGAAAGAGATACACCAGGGTTCAAACGCACCATTACATTAGAAGACTTTTCGGTTGATTCAATTGAAGTGGAAGGTACAAGGGTACTGACTTATGTATCAGGAACGGATACAGAAAAAGAGTACAATGCGACTTTGACTGGTGGTAAATTGACTTTTCCTGATGGTACTGAAGCCACTAGAGAATCTACTAGAACCCGGATTGCTAGCTTCGATGAGGAGGGTGAAAAAACTCAAGTGGAGAGATTTGGATCAGCTATGGGAATAAACCGTGAAGCTTTAGCCTATGATAACTCAGTAGACGAAACTACTCCAATCCTGACACTAAGCGATTGTAGAGAAGTGGGAACTTTTGCTCCAGTTTCGGGCATACTGAGCATCAACATAGAAGGGGAAAGCGAAAAAATAGTTGACTTTGGTGATGGCACTTGTGACCATTTGGTCACTATCACTCAAGATGGAGTTTCAGAAGAAGTAGAAATCGATCCAAAGCAAAGACGTAAAAGAAGATTTAGAAGAAGAAATAACTAAGGTTATATAGATTAGGTTAAAGTAGGATAGAGGCCCGCCCATTGGGTGGGCTTCTTCTGTTTTAAAGTAGGTACAACTCAAAGCTGAAATCACCGTTTAGCACTTATTGTTTTTTTCTTAATGCTTAGCCAACTATAATTGTTGGAAATTTTATCATTCTACTATGCAATCACCGCGACTCAAACTACTCCTTTTCTCATTTATTATATTTTTTTCAGCTCAAGCACAACAACCTAAAAAGCCAAATGCTGCTGACATTCAATTAATGCTTCAGAAACTCAATGTATTAGGTTCCGTGCTCTATGTAGCCGCCCATCCAGATGATGAGAATACTAGAGTCATAGCTTATATGGCTAACGAAAAGAAATTTAATACCGCTTATTTATCCGCCACTCGTGGTGATGGAGGACAAAATCTAGTTGGATCTGAAATTAGAGAATTATTGGGTTTGATTAGAACACAAGAATTACTAGCTGCAAGAAGAACAGACGGAGGTCAGCAGTATTTCAGCCGAGCTAATGATTTTGGTTATTCAAAAAGCCCGGAGGAGACACTCGAAATATGGAACAAAGATCAAGTGTTGGCTGATTTTGTTCGGGTTTACAGAAAGCATAAGCCAGACATTATTATTACTAGATTCCCTGGTACTGGATTGGGAGGGCATGGTCATCACACGGCTTCAGCTCTCTTGGCTAAGGAGGCATTCGAATTAGCTGCAGACAAGAAAAAATTCCCAGAATCGGCCAGTCAATATGGTGTTTGGCAACCCAAAAGATTGTTATTCAATACGCACCCTTTCTTCTATCAGAGAGCAGGTATAGACATGGATACGGCCTCATTGATGGTACTTGATTTAGGAGCTTACAATCCATTACTCGGTAAGTCATATCCTGAAATAGCCTCCTTGAGCAGAAGTATGCACAAGAGTCAAGGATTTGGGTCTACAGGATCAAGAGGAACACAAACCGAATATTTCGATCACACAGCAGGTGAAAAAGCAAGTGATATGTTTAGTGGAATAGATACTAGCTGGAATCGAGTGAAAGGCGGTGATAAAGTAGGGGTACATGTCGACAAAGCCATTTTGAATTATGACCCAACAAATCCATCTATCATTGTTCCTGATTTGATTTTAGCTTATCAGGCTTTGGAAAAAGTAAGAGATCAATATTGGAAAAATTTAAAGCAACAAGAAATTAAAGATTTGATCAAGGCTTGTACGGGCTTGTATATAGAGGTGAAAGCTGATCAATTTGCCTATACACCAGGTGATTCAATGAAATTGAGCGTGGAAGCCATCAACCGTTCGGATGTAGAAATGCGAATGGCCTCTATAAAATTAGGTGCTTACCAAAGCTTCACTATTCGTCAGCAGTTGATTAACAATCGTCCATTTAATATGGATATGGATTATCTATTGGATGAAAATGCAAGTTACTCTGATCCATATTGGTTGAAAGAAGAGGGTTCATTGGGTATGTACAAAGTAGCTGATTCGAATCTGATCAGCACACCCGAAAATGCTCCAGCATTGTCCTGGGTTGCAACTATTGAAATCAACGGAACATTCCTTACTTACGAATTACCTGTTGTTTATAAGGAAAATGACCCAGTAGATGGTGAAACTTATAGACCACTTGAAATTACACCTCCCGTTTTTCTCAATATTTCGGAGAAAGTCTATGTTTTTGGCAACGGCACCTCGAAAAAAGTGGATGTGCAAGTATTGGCAGGAAAATCAGACGTAAAAGGAGATTTGACTTTGCAAATTCCTTCAGGGTGGAAAGTAGAGCCAGAAAGCTATCCATTCGAATTATCTGACAAAGGAGCGGAGGCTACCTACAGTTTCGAACTTTTTCCTCCAGCTACGGCGCATAGTGGGGAGATTGGGGCTGTTGCCAGTATGGATGGCCAATCATTTAACAATAGTTTGGTTCGAATCGAATACGATCATATTCCAGTACAAGCACTTTTTCCAGTTTCCAAAGCCAAAGTGGTGAAAGTAGAGTTGGAGAAACGAGGAACCAACGTAGGTTATATCGTTGGATCTGGAGATGAAATACCAGCCAGTTTGGAACAGATAGGTTATCAGGTGACAGAGTTAACCAATGGTGATATCACAGCAGACAAAATGAAAAATTATGATGCTGTAATTGTCGGTATCAGAGGATACAATACCAATGATAGACTTAAATTCTATCAAGAAGAATTGATGCAATACGTGAAAAATGGTGGAACCATGATCGTGCAATACAATACTGCTCATAATTTGGTCACTGAAGAATTGGGGCCATATCCATTGAAAATCTCTAGAGATAGAGTGACTGTAGAAGAGGCAGAAGTGAGAATATTAAAACCAGAGCATGCATTGTTGAACTCCCCAAATAAAATCAGTAGTGAAGATTTTGAAGGTTGGGTTCAGGAAAGAGGGTTATATTTTCCTAATGAATGGGATGAACAATATGAAGCCGTGCTTTCATCCAACGACCCAGGTGAAGAAGCCAAAGATGGCGGTTTGCTAGTAGCCAAATATGGTGAAGGGTATTATATCTATACCGGATATTCATGGTTTAGAGAACTGCCAGCAGGCGTGCCAGGTGCGTATCGTATCTTCACGAACATGATCTCGATCGGAAAAGAATAAAAATTCAACTAACTCAGCTACTCTTGGACTCTTTGGATAAACCTCCTTTTTTTAAAACCTGGAAAACCATGTACTTGGTTGTTTTAGGTAATTTGGTTGTCATTATTTTATTGTTGTATTGGTTTAGCAATTCCTTCAAATGAGTACTTTAGATTTATTTGTTCTATTTGGGACTTTGGGGCTCATTGTAGGTTATGGTGTTTATAAGACTCTAGGCACTAAGGACATAGATGGTTATCTGCGTGGAGGTAGCAGCATGAAGTGGGGAACAATAGGTCTCTCCGTTATGGCTACACAAGCCAGTGCGATTACTTTTATCTCTACTCCTGGTCAAGGCTATGAGAGCGGTATGGCATTCGTTCAGAATTATTTTGGATTGCCTATTGCCTTGATCATTGTCGCATTCGTTTTCATACCCATTTATTATAAACTCAAAGTCTATACGGCTTATGAGTATTTGGAAAACAGATTTGATAAAAAAACGCGCTTATTAGGAGCTTTTCTTTTCCTAGTACAAAGAGGATTAGCAGCAGGAATCACTATTTACGCACCGGCCATTATTCTTTCCACTATTTTAGGCTGGGGTCTTTCTTGGACTATTTTGTTGGTAGGTATTTTAGTCATTATATACACGGTAAGTGGTGGGACTAAAGCAGTGAGCTTAACCCAAAAACATCAAATGACAGTCATTTTGATAGGTATGGCCATTGCTTTTGGATATATCATTCATTACTTGTCTGACTATGTCACTTTTCCAGAAGCACTTCATATTGCAGGCAGTTTGGATAAACTGAATGCAGTTGATTTTTCATTTGATTTTGAAAAACGTTACACCGTTTGGTCGGGTATTTTGGGTGGCTTGTTTTTAGCCTTGTCCTACTTTGGTACAGATCAGTCGCAAGTTCAGCGCTACTTGGGTGGGAAAAATACAGCAGAGAGTCGTATGGGCTTGATGTTCAATGCGTTGATGAAAGTACCCATGCAATTTTTCATCCTGTTGACAGGAGCGTTGCTTTATGTATTCTATATATTTTATCAACCGCCAGTACATTTCAATCAGCAAAGCTTAGATGCTGTTGAACAGAAAATAGGAGTGGAAAATGTAGCAATTATTACCGAAGACCATGACTATTGGATAGGCAAGAGAAAAGCCTCAGCTATGGTCTATAAAGATGCGCTTGGATCAGGGTCTATAGAAGATCAGAAGGAAGCCAAGCAGCTGTTACAATTTACTGCTGAGCAGGTGAACGATTCTAGGTCTGAAATGAAAAATCTTATTGCATCTACTGATCCTGCCATCAAACTCAAAGATTCGGATTATGTATTCCTGACTTTTATACTGAATTACTTGCCTCAAGGGATTATAGGGCTTTTGATTGCTGTTATTTTTTCTGCCGCCATGTCCTCCACTTCAGGAGAACTTAATGCATTGGCATCTACCACCGTTATAGACTTTTATAAGAATCTAATCAATCCCGATGGTACAGAAAGTCAGTATATGCTTGTCTCTAAATTGATGACCGCTGGTTGGGGCGTGCTAGCGATTTGTTTCGCTTTTATGGCGCATCAGTCTGAGAATCTGATTGAGATGGTGAATATTCTAGGATCACTTTTTTACGGAAATATCCTGGGTATATTTCTAGTAGCCTTTTTCTTTAAGTATGTGCAAGGCACTGCCGTGTTTTGGGCTGCAGTGATCTCTCAGGGACTTGTCATCAGTTTGTTTCTAAATACTGATATTGGCTACCTCTGGTTCAATGTGATCGGTTGTGTTGGGGTGATTTTGATTGGTCTGATAATAGAAACCATAAAACCTAGGGCATAAAAAAAGCCAGACTTAAAAGCCTGACTTTAATTTTCTAATTGATTTCTTAGTTTCCAAAAGTGTAAACTACACCAGCATTGATTGCTATGTTAGCACTTTCGTCTCCACTAAAGTTTTGAAACTTAGGAGTTTGATATTTTAGTTGAGCATTAATTCCTAGTGCATCGCTCAATGGGAAAATTGCTCCAACTCCGATATTAAGACCAGTTTCGGTGCTTGATGTACTACCACCACCATCTACTTCGAATTTTCCTTTCATGAAACCGATTCCAGCCAAACCGTAAACCTGAGTGTCACCAGTCATAAAATAATATCTATAATCAATATTAAAAGAGCTAAGTGTAAAGTCACCACCATCAACAGAAGACTTGAAATACCAGTCGTATGATAGGTTTGCACTCATAGCATCTGTAAATACGTACTCAAGAGAAGGTACAATTCCAAATCCCATTTTAAAATCTCCATCATCATTGATACCTGCTTTGGTTCCAAGAACTAAGCCAAGGCCACCTCTAATGTCTCCTTGTTCCTGTGCCATAGCACCGTTAATTGCGAATAAACCTACTAAGGCTAATGCGAGTAATTTAGTTTTCATAATTTTAATTTTAGGTTTAAAGATTAATCTGGAGTCATTGAATAAACTCACAGAACGATAAATAACTTATGTAATATTGCATTTTTTATATAAAATACAAGGGAAAATCAGGAAAATTATAAGAGTGGAATGGGTGCTTTTTATAGAAGTATAAGGCTTTGGTTTAATTTTTGGAATACTGAATTCTCAGTATTTTTTCCGCTGGTTTATTTTGAGGCGTGAAGGCTGTGTCATTGGTGCCTCCAGCCTCAGCGTGTTTGTAATGCCACTTCCAAGCGAATCCGCCTGCAAACCACTCTTCATGCCAATAAGTTTTGAAAATGGCTTCATAAGCATTTGCTTGTCCTTTTAAATTTGGCCCTGCAGATATTAATTCATTTTTCCAGTGCCCGCCAGCGCAGTAATCAACACTTCTGAATCCGTATTCTGTGAATAGCACTTTTTTAAGATGGCTGATGGCGAATTTTTCAATTACCAACTTTGTTTTTTGATTTTTTTCTATTAGTTCTTTGCGGCTTGGTGTATGAGATTCGCTCATTGGAAAATAAGCGTCTATTCCGATAAAATCTAATTCGTTCCAAAATGTAATGTTCTCATAATTATCCCAATTGGCAGAGTAGGTTAGATGCCCCTCATATATCGTTCTAATTTGCTGAATCAATTCTATCCAATAGGTCGGATGTTTAGTTGCCATTTGTCTAATTTCAGTACCAATAGAGATCATCTCTACTTTGAGATCTTGTGCTACCGAGGCAAAGTGTAGGATATATTGCGTGTAGCTCGTTTTCCAAAGTTCTAAATCTTCGTTATTGTCAAAATCTAGGTCTCCAGCCCATCCATGGCCACTTACCCAAAGATGCGGTTTAAGCATAACCTTCAGATTAGATTGATGAGCCAAATCTATAGCTAGTTTGACGCCTTCGGTGGTTTCTCCTTGCCATTGCCTGGGATGATCATAAGTGACTTTCGGTTTTGTGGGACTGCAGAAAGCATAAGGAATGACTGCCACCCAATTGGCACCTGTATTTATGATGGGTTTATAGTGTTCTGTTTGAATCTCATATGGAGGGGCTACCAGGCACAAACCATTTATTTTCTCTTCCTTGGATTCTTGGGCATTTGTACAAGACCAAAAGCAAACCAGAAGATATAATTGTAGTTTCATCTGGTTAAGTTTTTAGAAGGCAACCACCAAAGCAATAAAACGGGTAGTAAAAATAAATCTGCTAATAAGGCATTGATGAAGGATAAACAAACGAATAATCCCATGTAAAACGTTGCGCTGAAACTTGAAAAACAAAAGACAATGAAGCCAGAAGAAAGAATGATAGTGGTAATGATAATAGGCCTGCCGGTTTTGTTAAGCGCCGCTCTAACAGACTCTTGTTTGGATTTTCCCTGGAGGTATTCATATTTGAATTGACTAAGAAAATGAATGGTGTCATCCACCACTATACCGAAGGAAATAGCGAATATTACTGATGTACTCAAGTTGAGTGGTATTTGAAAAAAGCCCATTACAGCTGCGACTGCTAATATTGGGAATATATTAGGGATTAACGTTATGATTATCATTCGCCATGATTTAAACAACAAGCCAGAAATAAGTCCAACGATTATCATAGCTAAGACTAGCCCTTTAATTAAGTTTTTTGATAGCAATTCATGGCTTTTATCAATAAGAAGGGTCGTGCCTGTTAGTCGATAGCCGAGTAACTGAGGATTGACTTTTTCACTTAATACATTCATGAGTTTGGCATGTTTTAAAGTAGCATCTCTAGATCCTAAGTCTTGAAAGTATCCGGTGATTTGCGCTTGAGAATCTGAGCTTACTTTTATCGACTTTCGTTCAGGATGATATTTCTTAATGAATTGAAATGCTTTTTTCCATTCTTTTTCCGTGTCTGGCAGTTTGTAATAAGCAGGAGAAGGGCCATGAAGACTTTGATTGGCTAGTTTAACTATAGAAACAGGTGAGGTTAAATCTCCAGCACCAGTGTGAACCCTGATCTCTTGTTCAATTTTATCCATCTCAGCTATGATGGTTTTGCTATATATAGGTAAAGCTGGATTTTTAGTCCATAAACTCAGAGTAAAGGGTTTGGAACCAGAAAACTCCTGATCAAAAAATACAAAATCAGATTTTACGGGGTCATTTTTTGGCAAGTCATTAACCAGATAGGCATCAATCTTCAGTTTTGATATTCCCAATAAGCAAATAGCAAATAGGATGAAAGCAATAAATGCCACTACTTTTCCTCGATCCAAGATGATATTATAAATTCTTGGAGAGAGCTGATTTAAATATGATTTTTCAGACGGTGGGGTTATCGTTGGTTTAATGATTGTTACTATAGTAGGGTATAATAAATAAGTGATCACAAAAGCAATGATAATTCCAGCTGCAGCATATATTCCAAGATCAATAATAGGTTTGACATTGATTGTAATCAAAGTCAGGAATCCCACGGCCGTAGTAAACGAAGTAAGGAGAGTTGCAAACCCAACTTGCCTTACAGCATGATTAATTGATAATTTTAGATCAGTGGTTTTTGCATATTCTGCTTGGATATGTGAATACAAATGAATGATATCTGACATGGCCACAACTAAAAGTATGGTAGGAATAAGAGAAGATAAAACATCTATTTCTTTGCCTGTAACGGCCATGAACCCTATAGTTGCAACTACTGAAAATCCAGCTATACTCATTGCGGTTATGATCAGAGTCAGTCTTCGCATAAATACCATCAGCCACCCAAATATTAAAACCATGGCGAATAAAATGAACGATGCAAAATCAGACTTAACAGCATTTACAAAAGCTGTTTGAGCTACTGCCTTTCCAGCGAGTCTAATCTTAACAGATTGTGAATTGAAAATTTTTCTAATCTCACTTACATATTCATCTGCAGTTTCTTTGGTTTTGAATCGTTTGTGGATAATAACTGCCTTCAGACTATTTCCAGATTTGGAAATGAACATTTCGCGATACAGAGGATGTTGATAGAATCTTGCACTATCTTTTTTGATTTTTTCGACATTAGATAGATGGAGGAGTGGAATGGGCAACAGTCCCATGGGTGTATGGACAGCAGTTCGCATTGACGTCGGGGAGTGAACTTTCAAAGTACTAGCCAATTTGGCTATTTGGCGTATTCCACTATCTATTTGGTTTAAATATTCTAAATCGAATAGGCGATCTGGTGTTTCAAAACCAATGAGTAGGTAATCATTGTCATGTCCGAAGATTTGACTGAATTCCTGATAGTAAATTAGATCTGGATCATTATTGGGAAAAAAATTTTCCAGCTCATAGTCAAATTCCAAATGACGCAATTGCGTGGCTAAAAACGCAAGGCACAAAAACGCAAATAGAATAGAAATAATAGAGGTCTGTTTGTTGATCATTTTGAGCCTTTATAATGTCACCATGAAAATAGCGAATTCCCATTTGAATTTTGCTACTAGGTACAAGTACCTAGATTAAAATGTGGTATCAGTACCTATTTCAAACGTCGGAGCGAAGGCCTACTTTTGAACTATCGATAAATAACTATTTTATTGGTGAGGGAATCAACCTAACCTTTTTTAAGTATTCTTTTGATAAACGAAGTTAACCTAACTAACAATTTTGCTTCATTATTCTTTGGCCAGTTCATAACGTTGATCTGGCTTTTTTTATTTCCAAAAGTGAATGAAGTTATATTTACCCTGCTCTTTTAAGTCTTAGCGCAGCGAGACTTGAAAGGTCAGATCCTTAGCAAGTCTTGAGACTTGATTATCGTAAAATGTTTTAAGTGGCCCTTGCAAAACACTTAAAACAGCGAGGGTAATGGACTTGTCTAACCCGGCACCTTCTCCACTCTAATAATCTTTTAGTATAGTCATAAAAAAAGGCCAACATTTTCATGTTAGCCTTTGTGTAGTAGCGGGAGCAGGACTTTTAATCTAATTGATTATCAGATAATTATAAAATATTAATAACAAAATTAGACTAAAATGGAAGCATCAGAACAAGTGCCACGGTATAAAAGCAAGGCTTTGGAACCGATCGATGAACTTTTGAAATCAAGAGGAAATATCTCATTTTCCACGGAATTAATTCAAATAATGAAAGCTGTTGTAATGGCAGACGAACGAGAAGTCTCTTGGCAAAAAGACATGAATAATGCTACCTGGTTACTGGAACAGCTCCATGAATGTCTTTGTATTAGAATGAATGAGATTTATCAATTGACAGAACGAAATGAAGTAGACTTTTAAAGGAGATTTAGGGTTGACCACCCTTCCACACAAAACAATATTTTCAAAACCATATAATGTTCGTCTTGAATTGTTGAATAAAATCGTAAAATCGAAACGTTCCATTTTGAACAATCCTTAAAAAAGAGATGTACCGTTTGATGTTCTCTAAAACGGTCAATTCATAGGGGCAATATGCTGTCCAATATTCAAGAAACCAAGAATTTGGAAAAGGTCTCATTAAAGGTCCGGTTAATTAACCATTCACAAATAGAGCTATAATTGCTATTAATACTCCAATTATAGCTGCAATCGATCCCAATTTAGTCCAGTTGACTCCCTTATTGGCCCGCTCAGTTTTTTTAATATTTTGTTCCGAAATAGTAGATTGTTGATTGACAATCATATTGCCTTGATTGACAATTTTGCCAATATCCGCTTTATCATCTTTGATCATATTGTTTTCTTTCATATAACGGGTGAAGTCAATAAATTTTTGACTGAAGATTTTGAAATCCTCGTTTTGTATGTCGGGCATGGTTTTAATATCACCATCTTCAATTGCAAAATCACCGTTTTCGATTTGTAAATCTCCTGTATCTTCTTTTTCAGAGTAGTATTTACGAAATTCCTTCCGTAAAACATCGATATCCATTTTTACAACTTCTTCAGCTAAAAGCATCTGAAGATAGGGTTCTGCTTGTTCCATTCTTTTATCAATGAGCATCTCAAAATTGGCTCGGTATTCTTCATCTGAAGGCATCCATTTCTTAGCTTCTAACAAAGCGTCATCAATTATTTTTTCAACTAAATTTGAATGAGATTTATTTACTTCTGATTTGTTATCAGGACCTTTTGTATTTGGTGAAATAAATTTTCCTTTTTTTAAGGCATCAAGTAAATCTTTCTTCAATACATCTGGCATGTTGTGTGGATTGGATATTTTTTTATGATCAATAGTCACCTTCGGCTTTCCTTTATTTGTTTCCGCTTCCCACCAGTTCTTAATTGAATATTTGTCCGGTGATTTTCTTATGGATTCAAGGGCCACTTCACGATCAATCAAACTACCCTCGATTTTCTTTCCCAGATAAATAGTACAAAATATAACTGGATCTCCTTCGGATATTATATCCCAGTCTTCGTGGATAATATTTTTACTACTTTCCCAAATAGCTCTGCGCTGTTCTTTTTCTTCGCCGGTGTGGATGTTCTTAATGATCATCATAGGTTCACTAATTTACTTAATAGGCTGTTTTGTTAATAATGCTTTGACAAAAATTGAAAGTAGAGTAGTTTTAGAGGGTACGATAAATCGTTGATTTTTGTAGCACTAAAACTGTTCAACAAAGCGAATTTAAAAAATGGATGTTCAAAGTAATGATTTCAACAATTATTGTAATGGTCATGTAACGTGTTCGATCTAAACTGTAATTGTCTCACAAAACGAAGGAAAGGAAAATATATATTTAACATTTCAGATTAATTTGCTATTTCTGGGGTTGGATAAACTTCTCATAAAATTGCTAGTCAGATGGCTTGTGATTCAAGTCCGCTCAGGATTAGGACTATAAATTGTGTCTATTTGAAAATCAGTCATTTAAGATGGTTTAAAGATTTTGGGTACAAATAAGGTACAACATGTTTACATTGTATTTAAGGCAGTTTTATATGTCTGAGTCTTGTCAGGATTCAAATATTTTTTTTGTAAAATATTGATAGTCATAATATTAAAAGTTGCAAATAAGGTGAAGGTACAGGTTGGGTACAATGTGATTTTTTATTCAAATCCCAAGTTGAGTAGAGTGTTATTTATTTGGCCAAATAAAATTTTGTATATAGACTTGCAGCAGCAATTAGAGAAACTTGATTATGTGATTTATTAACATTAATAAAAACATAATTGCTAGCTATTACAACAACCTACCTTGAATACTTTTCAAAGGAGAAATTCACCTCTCCGTCTAAATCTTTTTCTGAAATGAATTTACTGTCCAAAGCTTTCAGCAAGTTTGTGCTTGTTGTTTTCATGACTTTATTTGGTCAATCCATTATTTATGGGCAAGCCAGTGTTAACCAAATCACAGGGGCGCCATTTTATGAAATTCCCATAACATCTATTTCTCAAGGTGATATTCAAATTCCTTTCAATTTGGTTTACTCTTCCTCTGGTAATAGGGTCAACGATGAAATAGGTCAATATGGAAGAGGCTGGCACTTACGAAATTCTGAAAATTTTATTCGTCGTGTAGTTCGTGGCTTGCCCGACGATTGTGATCTGACCAATAAAAAAGGATGGAATAAAAGGCCATCTGGTGCAGGGGATATCAACATATTTAGTCCGACCGCAGACGATGATTTTTCCGATTCTTCCGATGAAAAAGCTGATTATGAGTCTTTGCTGGAGCTAGCAGTTGGTGGTGATAGTGTGATTTATGACACCGAACCTGATATTTATTTTGTACAGGCTTTTGGATTGAGTTTAACTTTTTTGTATGACAATGACGGTATCATTCGAACAATTCCTCATTCAAGTGGCATAGAGATTACTGAAGAAGGTGGTGATTTTAAAATTCGAAACGGACATTTGGAGTATACATTTGATTTACGAATTGAAGTGGGTATCGCTACTTATGCTATTGATGATAGAGCAATACCAATTGGTAAGAAAAAGAAGCTGCTATATGATATGGGTGCGGAAGAAGCTAGGATAAACTATGTCGAGCAATGGTATTTAACTTCTATTGAATCAAACGCATCTTCAGCAAAAATAGAATTTAAATATTTCCAGACAGCTGTTTCGCTAAATAGTACTACTCATTACTTTCATTTTCAAGAAACAATTGATGATAACTATGGGGCCTATGTGGTGGGAGAACCGAACAAATCTGAATTTTTCCAAGAAAAATATAGCTATTCAAAACCGTATGCTATATCTGAAATTAAAAGTGAAGATTGGCTAATCGAATTTGAGTCGGGAAATGTCCCAATACCTCGGTCGTTTTTTCTTGAGGATTTGAATGAGCATTTGATTCGTCTTAAAAAACCGCTGGCATCTTCTATTAGAACATATGCGAGAAATGGAGAGGATTTAATATTGAAAAGTAGAGCTGAATTGGAAATAATTCCATTTTTCAAAAACGAGCCTGATTTAGTTGATGCACCATATGAAAACTTCATATTTGAATCCTATTTAAATAGAGTCGATATATTTTCAGCTGATGGTGCATCAATCAAACCGTATTTATTTAAATATTATGGCTTGAACTATGAAGATCAGACAACCGACATTAGTCTTTATACTGAAAAAGACTTGTTCGGTTACGCCGATATTGGTTTCCTAACTATTACAGATCTCACTCCATCTGGGATTGGTAAATTAAAAAATGGAATGTTGAGGATGGTGAGTCAGCCATTGGGAGGTGAATCATATTTCTTCTATCAACCCAATACTTATTTTGATTCAGAGACTGGAAGCAATAAGTATGGTGGTGGTTTGAGAGTCTCTTCTTTGGTAAGTGTAGATAATGAGGGAGGAAAGACTATTGTTTCTTACGAATACGAAAAAAATGAAGAAATATCCTCAGGAGTGCTGATAGATAAGCCGGTTAAAGAGATCGAACTTGGATTTAATTATGATGCAACGTCAAATGAAATTTCATTTGACGTTTTTGAAAATGAGACGAAACTACAAGTTTTAGAAAATAAAAACGATCACCCATTGAGTGATACGCAAGTAAACTACTCAGTCGTGACTGAAAGACGAAAAGGGTTTGGCCATTCGGTTTTTCATTATGACATACCTGATGATTTCCTAAATACTGGAAATCAAAATAAAATAGCGAGACAAAATCTTATGGAATTTGAAGCGTATGAATCTCCAAATTATTTGTACTATGATTTTTCGAATCTTCTTGATTTGCCCTTGGGCTTGGCAAAAAAAGATGCGTGGCTTCGAAATGGCAGACTAGTGAAAAAAGAATACTTCTCTGAACAAGGAGAATTGGTCGGGTACGACCAGTATACTTATGAGAATACGGTAGAGCCTATTGAAATTAAGTGTTTGGATTATGAATTAATACCAACTGGGTTTATATATGGCTCAGATCAAAGTAACTCAGGGGTAACCGACTTGATAGTATACAAGCCTTATGAGATTTCAGTTGGTGGTGCATCAAATGTTGTTGCCAGTGAGTCCTATAGAAATGGGGTGAAAGTTTCTTCTTCTTCCTATGTATATGACAATGTTTCAGGATTGCTGATCAAAGAAGAATCTGTAGATAGCAAGGGAATTACTCATGGCAGGAAAGTAAAATATGCCATGGATTATAATACTTCATCTAGTAATCTTAGCGGATTTGCCTTGGACTTGAAGGAGTTAAACAATGGTGGTTATGGCTATCTACCCATTGAATCCATTAATTATTTTATAAAATCAGGCACTGAGTATGTAACAGGAGGACAAATTAGTCACTATGAAATTAGAAATGAATGGTTACTGAAAATGGCGACGTTTGGAACTATTTTAGATGACCCAAAAACTGGTTTTAATTCTTCATCCATTGCAGGCAATTCATTTGATAAAGACCCGTCCTATATCTTTCTAGGAGAAGTATTAGATATAGATGTTTCAAACAGACAGATATTATCATCACGCAATAGGTACGGAGAACCCACTGGTACTGCAGTTATACAAAAAGGACTTTTGGTAGCTTCTTTTGATGAGGTCGCTGTATCAAATGTGGGTTTTACCAATTTTGACTTGGATGAGACTGCTTCCCTTTTTGATTTTAGTATTGACTATACGAATTGGAATGATACACTTCTAAGTGAAGGGAGATATGGAAAGGGATTGAAACTCGAGCTTGGAAGCGCCGAAACTGTGAGCAAAATATTTACAAAAGCTGATGATCCGTACGTAGTTTCTTTTTGGGCTAAATCTAATGGTAGTTCACAAATCAAGATTGCCCTTTCTGAAGGAGCAGTCTCAGAATTAAGTACAATCACATTAAGTAATCATGACGATTGGAAATACTATCGGAAAGAATTGGATTTAAGCAATTTCAATGATGAAATATCACTGGAGCTGTATGCCACGCAAGGTGAAGCGATTATCGATGATCTATTGCTCTATCCGCGTAAGTCAGGAGTGACTTATAGAAACTATGATGAGCGGAGAAGATTACAGTCAGAAAACACATTTAATGGTAAGGGGGCTTATTATGAGTATGATGGTTTGAATCGACCAATAGTCATAAGAGATGATAAAGGGGAAATTTTAAAGGCATTTGAATATAAAAAAAACATGCTTGCCTCAAGCATACCTGTCGACCTTGTGTCGGAAGGAAGCTTACGAACGGTTTCTGTAAGTACGTTTGATGACGAAGATGCCAATTACTTTTGGGCTATTTCAGAGACTGATTTTTTGACCGATGCGATAGATTTTGACTATTCAGATATTCAGCCGACTTCAAATTCATACTTCAAATTCTATATGACAGAAGATGAAAACAAAATTGTTTTTCTTAAAGTCATAGCAGAAGGTGAAACTTATTATAAGTCTTTTCTTATCAATCCGAATATTCTTCAGACCACAGAAATAATTTCAGAATGATAGAAGTTACAGCAAGATTCAATTTCTTCAAAGTCTTTCAAAAAAACACACCTCTAATGAAATTATTTTTATCTCTTTTTATTGTTTTTCAGATTGTCTTTGTCACTCATGGTGAAGGTGCTGACTTAAGTGACCCAAAAATAATTGGTGACACTGAATGTGAGGTTGGCGTAGAATATACCTATTCAATAACCTCAGATGATTTTTATTTTGCTCCAAACTGGGTGGTCACGGGAGGTTCTGTGATAAGTACAGATATGGTAGCTGATGGAAATTCGATTAGGTACGAAGTAGTTATTGAATGGATAGATTTTGGGAACAAGAATATTCAATTCAAGGAAGGAGGATCAATTCTAATAAGTGAATTCTCATTTGTATTATCCGAACCCGAGACTACTTTGGATCCAGGTTCAATAGGTACTTCCAATACGATTTGTATTCTGACTTCTGCTGGTACAATAACCAATACTTCAAGTGCGTCAGGCGGAATAGGAAGCTATACTTATCTATGGCAATATAAAGTACCAGGTGGCACATGGTTTGATGTTACGGAGAATACGAATAATAAAAAATATTATTCTCCAGGTGTATTAGGGGATACCAGAAAATATAGAAGAAGAGTGACTTCTGGAACTCAAACCAAGTACTCTAATGTAGTAACCATTACGGTGGCTGATTTGACGCCTGGTTCAATAGAAGGAGCTCATAATGTGTGTTATGATGGTAACCCATCTAAGCTTAACAATTCATCGTCGGCAGGCAATAATAAGGGTACTATCAATTATCAATGGCAATACTCTAACAATGGTAATAGTGGATGGAATAATATCGGTGAAGCTAAGTCAACTTCTTACAATCCTCCATCTGGGCTGACTTCAAATCGCTGGTATAGAAGGAGAGCTAAAGATAATTGTCAGACAGTGTTTTCAAATATTGTCAAAGTCACTGTAAAGGATCTAACACCGGGCGCAATTTTGGGTGAACAATCCATTTGCTATAATGAAGACCCTGCGTCTTTGACTTCTAATTTCCAAGCAGGAAATAACAAAGGAACACTTCATTATCAATGGCAATTCTCGGCTAATGGCAACAATGGCTGGGATGATATTACTGGAGCTGCATCCGCTTTCTATGATCCACCCTCGGGTTTAACAGCAGATCGTTGGTATAGAAGAAGAGCTCAAGACAATTGTCAAACAGAATTCACCAATTCTGTAAAGATAACTGTTAAAAGTTTAAACCCTGGATCACTAATTTCCGCAAACCAAACCATTTGCAAGAACACTTCACCAGGGTCGTTATCAGTAGAGTCTCCTTCAGGTTATACAGGAGATGTTAGTTATCAATGGGAATCAAAGACGAATTCGATAGATTGGGAAATGGGTCAAATACTTGGGGCTGATCGGTCTTATTATGTTCCAAATGACCTTACTGAAGACACTTGGTTTAGGAGAAAGGTGTCGGATGACTATTGTGTAGCCTACTCGGATGAGATTTTCATCTCTATTGGCGGTGATTTAAAACCAGGAACAATTAAAGGTGCACAGTCCGTGAGTTACAATGGCAATCCTGCCAAATTAGATAATTCAACGCCGGCCTCAGCTTATGTTGGTGACATCAATTATCAATGGCAAGTGACTGAGAGTGACATAAGCGGGTGGGCGAATATTAATGGTGCCAATAATTCCACTTACAACCCACCTAGCGGTCATACCGTTGATAGATGGTATCAACGATTGGCAACAGACAATTGCACGACCAAGCCATCTAATATCGTAAAAGTGGCTTTAGAAAGCTCATCTTTTGAGGTAGAGTCTTTCGTTGGAGAGACGATGGGAGATGATTTTGTCTTTAATGGAGAGTCGGCAACTATTGCTGTATCCGACTATCATTCAGATGCGCAGATAGTGGGTTGGCAAAGGTCTAGTATGGAGCCGCATATTAGTAGAATTTCAGAGAATACCAGCACTATAACAGTGACCGCTCTTTTAGTAGAAAGTAGTTACCGACCAGCCCTAAACGTGAATTGGGAAGTGCAATATGGAGCATGGCAAGAAGTCCCAATCGGAAAGTCTACCTCTATATCTTTGCTACCTGATGAGGCAGGTTATGATGTTTATTATTGGCAAAAAATAACTGAAAGACCATCTATTACAGATATCTCTAAAACAACGGATGCCATCACTGAAACACCAGTCTTAGGTCAAAACAGCTATCGTCCCGTTTTTTTAAATCAAGGAGATACGCTATATGGAGCGTGGCACGAAGTGATGGCAGTTTCATTAGAAAGCAAGGATGTTTTGCAGGAAAACTATGTAGTTTCTGAGGTGCCGTTGGTTGATGAGATTACGGACCGATCTGAAATCAACACAGATAATGGTCTATTGTCAGTCTCATTTATGGATGGGTTTGGTAGAGCTAGACAAACGGTCTACAAAGAAGCAAGTCCGACAGGTAAAGATATCGTGTCCTTTGCAGAGTTTAATGAATATGGAGATCAGGTAAAGGAGTACTTGCCTTATACTGCGAGTACTACCAGTTTGCTGGACATACATGAAGATACGCATGCCGCACAGGCCGCATTCTATAGCGAAACCGCCAATGTAGCCAGCGATTCACAACCCTATTCAGAAATCATAAGAGAAGCCTCCCCGCTGGGTCGTGTCCTGAAGTCTGGCTCGGCAGGAGCAGCTTGGGATGTGAATGGCAACCATAAAGTCACCTACGATTATCAATTCAATCAGGCCAATGAGATTCGCATGTGGGAGTCAGATGGTACGTCCAATGGTTTTTATGGTGTAAATACCCTTTTCAAAAACACCGTGACCGATGAAGATGGAAACAAAAGAATCGTCTATACCGATCGATCAGGAAAAACCATTGCCAAAAAAGTGGAAGTGGACGCAGGTCAATATTTGACTACTTATATCATCTACGATGACTTTGGTCGGGTGAAATATGTAGTGCCGCCATTGGCACTGAAAAAAATGGATGATGCCAATTCATATACTATTTCATCTGTGGCAGAATTGATTTTTTCTTTTACCTACGACAAATGGGGTAGACTGATTGAAAAACAAGTGCCTGGCACCACAGCACCGGAAGCTTATGTCTACAATACCCGTGATGAACTTATTCTGTATCAAAGTGCCTTGCTTGCCCAAGATGGAAAGTGGCTGTTTACTAAATATGACAAACAGCACCGTACGGCGTATACTGGTCTTTATGAAAGTAGTCAGACGCGAAGTGAATTACAGACAACTGCCGACGCACAAACGAATCTATACGAAAGCAGATCCACGGACGTAGCAACTAAAGGCTATACGAACCAGGCGTTTCCTACAGCAAATTTGACTGTACTATCCGCAAATTATTATGACGACTATGCGTTGATCGGTGACGTGGCTTCAGGTTTTGCCTTTGATCCGAGTCACCTGACAGGCCAGGAAACCTCGGCCGATGACTATACCACACACAAACTGACGGCCAGTACCAGCCGCATTTTAGAAACGGATGACTGGCTTACACAAATTTTCTATTACAACGAGGACGGTCAGGTGATTCAAATATTGAGCAACAATCATATGAATCTGGATCTGGAGGACAAGACCACCATGATCTATGACTACCAGGGCAAAGTAGTTCAGTCGCTGCGTGGCACCCACGACGGAAATGAGATCATCCATACTGGCAATCGCATGGAGTACGACCTACTGGGACGGGTGTTGGCCGTTTATCACGAAATCGGTGGAGTAGAGCAGCAAATTGCCTCATACACCTACAACGAACTGGGGCAGGTGATCGAAAAAAATATTCATGAAGAAGCAGGTAACTATTTGCAGTCGATTGATTTTGATTACAATATCCGTGGCTGGCTGGAAGGTATCAACAATGTGAACCTGGATGAATCCGAAGCAGCAGCCGGATCAGATTTGTTTGGTATGCAAATGCATTATAATCAAGGAGCTACCAACAATAAATACAATGGCAACATCGGTGCCATCCGATGGAATACGGCCGGTGAAGATGCGATCAGCAAGTATAACTATACCTATGATCGAGCCAACCGTCTCACGGCTGCAGATTGGAAAAAAGGAGTAGATGTAGGTGACTTCGATATGACAGCCACTTACGATGTAAATGGAAACATTACTTCACTCAACCGAAATGCATTGGATAGTATTTTGACCTCTATCGATGAGTTGACCTATGCTTACAGTGGCAATCAATTGCAAGGAGTAGAAGATGCGTCTGACAATCCACTTGGGTTTGAAGACGGTAGCACAGCAAGTGAGGAATATACCTACGATGCCAATGGCAATATGACTCAGGACTTGAATAAAGGGATTACGGAGATTATTTATAATCATCTCAACAAACCCACATTATTAACAATTAGCAATAAAGAAGGTACCGCAGATAGCATCAGAATAGCCTACACCTACTCAGCTGGAGGACAAAAGCTGAAAGTGCAAAATTATAATCAAAATGATGAATTGATTAAGACCACCAGCTACCTTGGAGGCGCAGTCTATGAAGACGATGTACTCCAATACATCCAGCATAGCGAGGGCCGCATTGTCTATCACGAAGAAACGCTTGATGGATCGAACTACGAATACCAGTATCAGCTCACTGATCACCTAGGCAACGTACGTATGATGCTGACCACAGCTGAGCGGACTACAGCTACCATTGCTACGATGGAAGAGAGTCAAGCCCAGCGAGAAGATGAAATTTATTTCAATTATGAAAATGCCAACATCATTCATTCCGATATGTTCGATCATACCAATAGTGCGTCGGATACCACACGCAATGCGATGCTGCTCTATGGGATTGATGATGTGAACATCGGTCTGGTCAGAATACTGAAGGTGATGCCAGGAGATGAGATCAATATGTCTGTCTTTGCGAAATATTACCAGACTGAAGGCACAGACGACCTCTCAGCACTGGTAAGTACGATAGGAGCACAGCTACTCACAGGTAGCGCCTTACTTCCTGAAGGGTCATCTTTAAACCCTTCGACCCCCTGGGCAGATCCGGGACGCTCAGGAGTTGACAATACAGTACCAGAAGCCTATTTGAACTATATGGTATTCGATAAACACAGAGGGCTGATTGCAGAGAAAACAGGCTTTCAACAGATATCAAGTGATGCTAAAGAAACAGGGGCAAACACCCAGCATGAAGAACTAAGCCATTCGATCACGATCGAAGAAGCCGGCTTTGTCTATATTTACTTATCCAATGAAAGTGAACAAGGAGTGGACGTATTTTTCGATGATTTCTGGGTAGAACAAGTACATGGTCCCATCATCCAGACCAATGATTACTACCCCTTTGGTTTGCAGACGGCTGCCAGCATGAGTCAGGATTTTATCACGCCAAATAAGCGCTTGTACAATGCGGGCAGCGAGCTCAACGAGCAGACCCAAAACTTTGAAACCTTCTACAGACACTATGATCCAGCCCTAGGCAGGTTCAATGGGGTAGATATTAAGGCGACGAGCTTTGCAGACATGACACCTTATCAATATGCTTTTGATAACCCAGTCAACTACAACGACCCACTAGGAGACAGACCGTATTGGGCTAGCATGGAACGAGGGAGAACGGGAAGCGGTCCTTTGAAGCCAGCAGGGTCTAGATCTTATGGTAGTGAAGGTGGAACTACGAGGGGGAGTACTCATGCTGGTTCAGGTGGCCATTGGAGTGATAATGGGATTCTATCTGGTGCTACGCAGATGCTTAGAGACTATTTTTTATCGAGTGGTTCTAGTTTTGATAAAAGGTATGGAAAGGCGGATAGTGACCAAAGAGCGAGTTTTGCATCTAGTTTGGGGTCAACTTATAAATATATAAAATCTTATAGCCTCGATTATACAACAGAAAATCTGAATGGAGAAATATGGACAGGAGCAACAGTGATTATCGAAAATAAATTGGTGGAAGTTCAATCTAATGGAAGCGGTTGGAGAGATTTTATGCACAGCTGGCATGCTAATATGCTTGGATTTTCAAATGACGTCAACAAAGCTTGGGGCAATTTCAGATCCAAGTATGGTGGTGGTGGTGGAATAGTGTCATTTGGTAATGCAGGTGTCGGCTGGGCATTACAATGGGGAGATAGAAAGGTTCAGAAGGCTGAGTTCATGGACACCAAAATGGGGTCAATAGCTCCGAATATAAGCGCAAATAATATGGTCAAAGTCCCAAGTGATATAGCCACTATAATATTGAACACTTTCCCAGTTATTGATTTTGGTAATGATATTGGTGATGAACTGTATAAATTCATGAATTCACCTGCTCCTATTAAAATTGACACGGCTAGAATTGCTGGCCCTACAACATATGAAAGAGGAAATGGATTTAGAGATGCTTATGGTCCCGCTGTTATTCGGCAAAATGGAATTCCTCAAGATACAATTCAATTAATTTTTAAGTAACTCAATGATGTTTATGAAAGGTCGAATTGTTATTTTATTATCTGTATGGTTTTTATCCTGTTCCAGTGATGAGTTAAGAAAATACCATCCAAATGGAAGCATAAAATCAATTTCTCAAATGAAAGGGGGCAAGCCAGATGGGATCACGAAAATTTATGATGAGAAAGGTTTTATGCTTGGAGAGGAATCTTATAAAGAGGGTTATTTACATGGTACTATGATATTGTATTATCCTAATGAAAAGATCATGAAATCCATAAAGTATGAAAATGGATCAAAGGTAGAAGAATCACTTCTGGAGTATTACAGTAATGGAGAATTGAAAATGAGATATGACTCTATTTATCCCATTATTTACAATTATGATAGTTTGGGCCGATTGGTAATGAAAAATTTGGTTGATCAGAACAATGAAATAATTGACTATGTACATTTTGATGAATTTGGCTCGGCTGACTATGAAGCTAAAATCGCGACGTATTTAGATTTTTCTTCTGACACTATAATGGCAGGAGAAGAGTTTAAATTTGTAATAAATAGTGCTAGCTTGAATAATTTTGATGGTGAAATTGTACTTGATTTTAAAAAGAATGATATTGATTTTCAATTTGTTGCTGAAAGGATTGTAGATGAGGATTTGGGTTATTTTGAATATTCGAGGCTAATGGAAATACGAGGAAAGTATAGTGTTAGTGTTTCCGTTGCTCATATTGATCCTGTAGATACGGTTGATATTTATACCTATAATTTTTTAGTGCTATAATAGTTAGCCCTCCACTGGCGCTCTATCTGCACATAAGAGATCACTCTAGCCCCTCCAATAGCGCGCGTTTAGCTTTTTCAGCGTAACGCGTGCAAAGTATCGCTAAGAGCAAAGGCCTAAACTTGAAGAATTTTATATTTTACAGGATGTCTGAGAAATACAAATTCCATGATCCAGCGGGTATCTATTTTGTGACAAGCACGGTTGTGCATTGGATTGACCTGTTTACAAGAAATGAATTCAAGCATATCATTGTTGATTCGTTGAAATACTGTCAAAAGGAGAAAGGATTGCTCATTCATGCCTGGGTGTTGATGCCGAGTCATTTGCATATGGTCATTAGCACAAAGGGTAAGTCTTTGGAATCGATTATGCGTGACTTCAAGAAACATACCTCTAGAGCCATCATCAAAGCGCTCGATAGAATCAATGAAAGCCGAAAGGAGTGGCTACTGAAGGCATTTGAAAAAGCAGCAGAAAAAGTACAAAGGGTTAGTTCCTACAAGATCTGGCAAGATGGTAATCATCCCATACATTTGGATACCAATGAACTGCAAGAACAAAAAGTAGATTATATCCATAACAATCCTGTAGAGGAAGAAATAGTAGATGAATCGGTGTATTATTGGTATAGTTCAACAAGAGATTATTTAGGTCAAAGAGGGTTGTTGGAAATTGTGCTGGTGGAATAGTCACGCGTTACGCTGAAAAAGCTAAACGCGCGCCATGGAAATAATAGTTTTCAGTGGCTGAAGCTTTCTCGGTTTCAAGAAAAAGCGATGTATCAGGCATATTGATATAATCTTCAAGAATGCTGTAATAGGCTTCATCCTCAATGTGCCTGATATCGGCTCCAGTCTTTTGGCAGAACTCATCAATAAGGCTGATGCAATCAACGCGGTCTTGATCTGGAATTGGCTGGGTTTGATCCACTTCATACCCTTCAACTTGAGAGGCGTTAAATACAGTGTAGAGTCTGAGCATTGGGATTTTGATATCCTCTTTCTCGCCATTATTATTCTCTTCGGTTTTGGTCAGGGTTTTATAGAAGATAACACGAGAGCCTTTTTCACCTTTTCGAACATGTGCGCCTTTTTCCTGCCATTGCTTGAAAGTTGCCCATTGGTTAGAGGGTAGCTTTCTGGCTTGTTGATTAAACCAAAGAGCAAGAATATTAACCCCTTGATAGTGATTATTCGTGATCGGGTTTTTGGGAAGGCCTTGCGCTGCCAATGCTGCAAAGGGTGGTTGATAGTCGTTTAAATCAACCTGATCCAGTATTTCAATGATATTGTTTGTAATGTCCTGATGAATATCGGTTTTAGGTGCATGAGCTTTGGGCATCGCACTCCTCCTTAAAAAATCGAATTGATAAGAAAAGACAGGGGCACGGGTTGCCTCTGTCTTTTGGGGATATATTAAGATGTAGCCATTTCTGCTGGTGGGGCTGTTTCAGCCTTTTTCTTTGAAGGCAGTGCAGCTTGTTCAACTTTCTTAGCGACAATAGAAGCCTCTTTCTTATTGACGAGTTGACCATCAATTTCGACTTCAAATGTGCGGTAGGTTAGTTTTCCTTCAATGCGTAGGCGAACACCGGCTTTAAAGGATAGAAGTTGCTTCATGACAATAGGATCATAAGCCACGATATTGTGAAGCGTAGAGGCAAAATCCTGGCGGTTGCCTTCATCATCAAGGTAGCTATTTGAAGTATAAAGGGACATTGCTACAAAGCTCTCACCAGTGTTTTTGCTGGTGTGCTCCTCAGCTTCTGCTCCGCTATTGCCAATCAGAACAATACGGTTCGTTGGTTCATAGTTTTGGGTTTTGTTTTGGTCAGTCATGGTCTTTTCCTTTCATTTTAAGATTTGACTAAATAGAGATTTCTCCCTGTTGCATGAACCCTTGCCAAGCGGCGAGTGTCATTCATGACCTCGTTTAAAATCCATGGATTAGTCAAAAAACTTCTCGGGAGACCGCTTGCGGCGGCAAGTTTATTGACTCACAGCCTGTCAAGGCGTCCATGGTTTTGAAATAAGCTGGTTTACGGGTTCCTTGCATCAGATGATCTGATGCAAACTGATGGTTCATTCCTTAATTAGGAATGTCATTCATAAAATTTCTAAAGGGATTAATGGATTTCCATTTTTTGCTGCTTCTACACTTTACGGAATAATGTAAGCATATCCATGATCTGCAACATACTTATTCATGACTAGCGGTATAAGCTTCGAGCCGAAATCAACAGGGAATACGCCTTTACCGTCAAATTCTTGTGCTGCTTCCCCATGCGATGGTTGCCACTCATATTTGTAGTAGTGGCCGTTAATAAGGAAAGAAACACTAGTAGCTCTATCATGACGCTCATCAACTGAAACAGCTGTTAAGTAGATAGGCTTATCACCTGTTTTTTCGCGGCTGGCAAAACCATTGGCAAAGCCTTTTGCATAGCGATCTTCGCTAATCGGATCATTCTCATTAATGTTAATGATTACAGAAATTTTAGGTGCTTCAACAGACGCTTTGAGCGCTTCGCCTGAAGGCGCGACAATCGGATTTGGAGCTGTAAGAAGAGATGACTCTTTCTTCATTGTATCCATCTTTGACTGTGCCTTTAGCTCATTGCTATTCGCCACGACCAAAGTGATCACGCCAGCAGCGTATAATGATTTTAATAGACCTTTTTTCATTGTATTTCCATTTTTGCTGGTTCTAGACCTTCTGGAATGACATCATCTGTACCGATGTTCTCTACATTCCATTTTGTAATTGGCTTTACGCCATTCCAAATATCTTTGGCAGTAAATGCCGTTTGACCATCTTCAGTTGTGTAAAGAACGCCGCCAGAGAAAGCAGACACTTTGCCTTTGGTATCACCTGTATTGCTGTAAATTACGGTTAGATATGTCGGGAAATCCGTTAGGCGACGGTCTTGGTACGCGTCGGCGAGCATTACAGCCATTTGACGTGCTGTCATTTGACCATCTTTTGGCCCTTGAACGAATAAAACAAAGCTGCCTTTATCATAGTCATTCACAGGATCTGATGCATCAATCGCATCACCTAGAGTGCCCGGCTTAATCGTTGTCTTGTTTAGAACAGCAGCGTTAACTAACTCGGTCTTTGCTTTGGCATTATCATTAAAGGCCATCACATTGCTCTGTGCTTTTAGCTCATCACTGTTCGCCGCGACCAAAGTTATCACGCCAGCACCGAATAATGATTTCAATAGACTCTTCATATTTACTTACAAAAGGTTTTATCAAAGGCCTCTAAAAAGGTGTCTTTATAAGTGCCGATATAGATTTGCTTTATTCCTTCGGCCTCATTCTTATTGCTCAATTCAAGCGTATTTGATCCGAAGTTAGCCTGTTGGCCAGTTTCAGGGTTAAAAAATCCATAGCCTTTTGAGAGATTAGAGTGTTCTACAAATTCATTTATCGGCAGGTCTCTCATATACAAAGGCTCGCTCATATTTGCTGCATTAACTATTGCTCGGATGTACTCATCGCTTAGTACCCCATGAAAGAATGCTTGATTCTTTTTATCATCCACTATTCGCAATGTTTGATCCAAGGCATGGATGTATTCATATTTGATGCCAACGCCATATCCATAAAACAGTTCAAAGCTCCATATTGTAGTGAGGTTGGAGGCAATAGCTTTCAATTGGATTGTACCTTTTTCTTCAATCCAATCCTTCATGATCATAGATTGAGTTTCTCTATCCTGCACTCCTTGGATTTTGAAAACAGTTGTGTAGCCTTGTCGAAGCTCAAGCTTTCCTTCTTTTTCTGAAGCTATTTTAGCTGTAAATAAACCTCCCTCATGTCTGTATTGAATAGAGTCAGGTATTGATGCCAACGAATAGCCATTGATGCTTGCAATAACAGGTTTATATGAAGCAAATGGATTGGCGTTTTTGCCAAACCCTTCGCTTTTTTTGTTCGCCACATCATTACTTTGCGCCTTAAGTTCATTGCTATTCGCCGTGACCAAACTGATCACGCCGATGATAAACAATGGTTTCAATAGCCCTTTTTTCATTTAATAAAAATAGCAACACATAGCCGTAGATCAAAAATTATACGCCCAATTGATTTAAGACATCATTCCAGTCACATCCCCGTTTATCCGGGCTGTGTCGTCTTATCTCTCCGGCAAAATCAGTGCTGCTGATAAGTATTTCCAGGCGACTGGTGATTTTATCTCCGCCCTTGTCATTATCGGTTATAATCAGAATACTTTTAATCCAGTCAAATTCAGAGACGAGCTTTCGGATCATATCAGCTTGGCTTTTGGAAAACCCTCCACACGTTGCAATGTAAAACCCATCTTTTAACTGATGAATGATTTCATAGGACATAGCATCTATCGGGGTTTCTGCAATTATGAGGATTTGATCATCGATCATACGGTTTGAGCGCCAAAGCGTCTTTTCACTTCCCCGGACAAATAGATCAGCATGTTCACCCTTTAATTCAAGACCACAGACCCGGCCACGCTTAAAATGAGGGAAAACCGCATTCTTGAACTGATCTTGAAAGACTCGCTCAAAAAACCGCTCTGATCGTAAGAGTTCATTGGGAATTCCGCGACCATGTAAATAGGCGTTGTTGTAAGCTGGCTTGCAATAATTAAAAAGTCGTTCGATCCGTTTGGGCTCAAAGCCCTTTTCTTTTACAGGCTTAAACTCATTTGAGATTTGGGGGTTGGTGCCAAGCCAGCCTTCTAATTCACGTCCAATGTCGCGAACAGAACGGTTGGTTCTATTCTTGACAAAATCAATAATCGTCCCGTTATCGCTATCATCATAGACGGAAAAGTAGATCCATGTGCCATTGCTCCGGGAAATAACAATCTTATCACTCCGGTCTTTAAGCATGGCAACGGATGTTCGTGTGCTCTTCTTTTTATCAATTTTATATCCCAGGAAAGCAGCATATTGAGTGAGGTCAATTTCACGTTTTAAGTTTTTGAAATCAATATTATAGCTCATGAGACAAGCCCTTTTCGAATTCATACTGAATGGAATAAAATCCTTGATCAGTGATGATGAGGTGATCTTGAACCGTAATTCGCAATATCTCCCCAATTGATGCGAGATTGCGCGTTAGCGTGATATCCGGCTTTGAGGGCTTTAAGGCACCACTTGGATGGTTATGTGCCAGTATGAGCATGTTAGAGCGTCTTTTAAGTGCAAGTGCGAATATGATCCTAGGATCAACAATGGCCTCCGTCATACCGCCTTTAGAAATAGAAGCAATAGACATGACCCTTAACTGGTTATCCAGCATCATGAGCTTGCATTCTTCAACCAGATTAATCTGACCCTTATCCCAACTATGATAAAAAACATCAAAGGCGTCTTTAGCACATGTTATTTTTGGTCGATCAATGGCTTTGGTTTTGTTGTAATAAACAAGCTGCACTTCTTCAAATTGTGTTGAAAGCTCTTTCATAGCCTTACCCCTTATGAATATGAAGTGAAAAAAGTGGGAAAGCACTCAATCGAAAGAGCTTTCCCGATAGTATGGTGGAGCGGTTAAAAGATTAAGCTGGAACTGCGCCGTTTGAATGCGCTTTCACAGTGCTTGCCTCTACTGGTAGTTCGTTGTTCTTCTCTTTTTTCAAAACAACATGATAGGCAAAAATTGTACAGGCAGTTTGCTTATAACCTTCGGGCGTATCAAATGATCTGGTACTGTCTTCACCTTTGAGGTAAATCCAATCACCTTTTTTGAAGTCTTTTGCTAAGTCAAAAGCCTCTTTCAGATGATATGAAATCAATGCGTTGAAATAATTGGTGTTAGTCTTGATTTCGCCGTCATGCGGATTTTCAAATTGCTTGTTACTGGCAAATCGCAATTTAACATACTTGCCATCTCCTACAATTTCGGCATCCTTAACCAGATGTCCTGATTTCATTGAAACATTGGTATCGGAAAACAGCTCTCTGTTGACCGGCTTTTGATGGTCTTTCTGATCATTTTCAGATATGGTTTTTGCTTTTTATGTATTTGAGTTTTTTGGTAGCCGTTTCCAAAATTTTCTCAGCATTTTGATCTGACAATATTGGATTAAGCACCTTATCACTAAAATATGACAATCTCATTTCCTCCAATTCAACTTCAAAATATGCTGCCAATTCAGGAATAATCTTCTCTGGTGGTAGTCTTTCCCCTCTTTCAAACTTGCTTAGAGTTGATTGATCAAGATCCAATGCAGCTGCTACTTTTCTAATAGGAATTTCCTTTTGCTCTCGAAGATTCCTTATGTACTCACCAAAGCTTTCTTTCAAAGTTCTAGAGTTAATGGTTCTGGACAATTTTTGTCTACGTAAGGTAAGAGAATTATCAAAATGCAGTGGAATAGATTGCATTATTTTTTTTTAGCTGAATGATTAAAGCTATTCAAATTATATATGAGACAGTAAAAGCACAAAGAACAGGGGAGAATGGTTTAATCAAACCTAAATATTTGTCTACCTGACACTGATACTTGCCAGAACAATATACTCTTAAAAGAACAACGGGGTCATTCGTAAGTCCATTTTGTTTTTACAATGTTTTTACAAGATTTGAGATAAAAACACGTGTGAGGAATAAAAAAGAAAAACCCTCTGAAAATCAGAGGGTTATCTAGTAGCGGGAGCAGGACTCGAACCTGCGACCTTCGGGTTATGAGCCCGACGAGCTACCAACTGCTCCATCCCGCGATGTATATTTGGTGTGCAATTTGAGACGAAATGGTCATAAAATCATTCGTTTTTCCCTCAATTGCGATGCAAAAGTAGAAGTACGTTGATTAAAAAACAAGTACCTTTGAACTTTATTTCTTCTATGAGCGAAACTAATTTTAAATCAGGCTTTGTAAGCATAATAGGCAAGCCTAACGTTGGGAAATCTACTTTGATGAATGCTTTGGTAGGTGACAATTTATCTATCATCACTTCTAAGGCTCAGACTACACGGCATCGGATTATGGGTATACTTTCTGGAGACAATTTTCAGATCATATATTCAGATACTCCAGGTTTACTCAAACCTCAGTACACCTTACAAGAGTCCATGATGAAATTTGTAAGCGCTTCTTTAGAAGATGCTGATTTGGTGCTTTATGTCGTCGAACTCATGGAGAAACAAGAGGACGAAGAAATGCTGGAAAGAATAATAGCAAGTGGAACTCCAGTCATTTTTGTTATTAATAAATGCGATCTGAATAAAGGCTCAAGACTGACTGATAAGATTGATTATTGGAGTTTGCTATATCCAGAGGTAGAGATTCTGACCGTTTCTGCTCTCAACAAGGAAAATGTTGACTTACTATTTGCTCGAATCTTGGAACTCATGCCTGAGCATCCTGCATACTTTCCAGAAGATACACTCACTGATAAACCAGAAAAATTCTTTGCGTCTGAAATTATACGAGAGCAGATTTTCAAAAATTACAAGCAGGAAGTGCCTTATAGTACGGAAGTAGAAATAGAATCTTTCAAAGAGGATGACGATATCATTAGACTCCGAGCCGAGATTTTTGTAGAGAGAAAGTCTCAAAAAGGAATCATTATAGGCAAAGGTGGAGAGGCCATAAAAAAAGTCGGTACCGAGGCGAGACTACAATTAGAAAAATTCTTTGGTAAGAAGGTTTTTCTAGAGACCTTCGTAAAGGTGGCAAGTGATTGGAGAAAGAAAGATAGCCTACTCAAAAAATTTGGCTACAAAGGTTGATGCTGCGATAAATTATTAAAGAAGAATAATCAAAATAGAATATGAATAAATTCCTTAAAAGGAGTTACCTAATATATACTGTCATTGTTTTTTTTGGATTGTTCATTCTCTTAATTCCGTTTTTATCCTTGGCGATTATATTCGGTTTTTCCACATTGGCAGTTTCTATAAATCAATATTGGGGCAAAGTATTCTATGTGTTAATCGGAATATCTGCTAGGATAGAAAACAAGCATTTTCTGAATAAAGATTCGACCTATATTTTTTGTCCTAATCATTTTTCTTTCCTAGATATTACTTTGATGCCTTTATTGCCTAAGGCATTTAAGTTCGTTGGAAAAGTATCCATAGCTAACATTCCAATTTTTGGATATTTCTACAAAAAACTTCATATCACGGTAGATCGAGAAAAGCTAAAAGACCGATATGCCACTTATCGCAAAAGTGTAGAAGCTTTGGGAAATGGGCATTCTTTGACTGTATTTCCAGAAGGAGGTATTCATGCAGCTCACACGACCCAAATGAGTCGATTTAAAGAAGGACCTTTTCGTATGGCTATAGAAACAGGAGCATTTTTGGTTCCCATCACTTTGGCTGACAATTGGTATATTTTACCAGATGATGGTCAATTTCTCATGAATTGGAAAAAGGAATGCAGATTGATCATTCACCAACCCATTGATCCATCGAAATACAATTTATCAAGTATAAAAAAATTTCAAGAAGATGTTCACCACATCATTCAATCAGAATTGAATCGATTGAATCCTTGATTCCTTTAGGAAACAATGCCGAGATTGTTATATTTAATTTCTTAATTTAAGAATTGAAACCAAGCTACAAATAGAAAACAATGACAATTGATCTAAGAAGCGATACCGTAACCAAACCATCTGATGAAATGTTGCAGACTATGATGGCTGCTGAGGTGGGAGATGATGTTTTTGGTGAGGATCCTACCATCTTAATGCTTGAAAATAAGATCGCTAATTACTTTGGTAAGGAAGCGGCTTTGTTTTGCCCATCTGGCACGATGGCCAATCAAATCGCGATTAGAATCAACACGCAACCACAAGATGAGATTATATGTGATCGGACGTCACATATTTATAATTATGAAGGTGGTGGTGCAGCTTATAATTCCATGGTCTCTATGAAATTATTGCATGGGGACTTAGGTAGGTTTACTGTAAATGATGTCAGAGAGAATATCAATCCCAATGATATTTATTATGCCCGAACGTCAATGATCGCTCTGGAAAATACGGTCAACAAAGGAGGAGGCAGTGTTTTTCCCTTAGACGTAATTAAAGACATAGCCAAAGTTGCTGTTGAAAACAAATTGAAAATGCATCTGGATGGTGCCAGAATATTCAATGCTTTGGTAAAGACAGGCGAAAACCCCAAAGATCACGGCAAATGCTTCCATACCATGTCAGTTTGTTTTTCCAAAGGATTAGGCGCTCCGGTAGGATCAGCACTGTTGGGCTCAAAAGAAGCGATAGCCAGAGCCAAGCGGGTGAGAAAAGTCTTGGGTGGAGGCATGAGACAAGCGGGATACTTAGCTGCAGCATGTATTTATGCATTAGAAAACAATGTCAAGCGACTGAAAGATGATCACAGAAGAGCCAATCAATTGGCGAATGTGTTTGAGGACAAGATGTATGTCGAAAATATTGTTTCTGCCGGCACGAATATCGTGATTGTAACCATAGCTAAGGACAAATCAGTCAATGATTTACTTAACAACTGGAAGAAGAAGGGCTTGTTAGCTGTCCCATTTGAATCAAACAACATTAGATTGGTGACTCATCTGAATTTCACGGATGATATGCTTCAGAAAGTAACAAAAATACTAGCTTAAATTGCTTGCCCTTCGGCAAAGGTTTTGAATTGATTCATGAATTTGAGCGTTTGCTTTGGAAAAGCACTTTTCATAAAAATGCCCATCAGCTTCATAAACCCTGAAAATTGAAATTCATTTTCTGAAATCCATCGGGTTTGTTTTTCACTGATTTCTACAAAGTTGTTTGATATATGATTGTAAACGCCTTTGGTTTCATAAGTGCCAGTCATCACATCTGGCAAGTCATTTTTAGTCACTGTTTCAATCATTTCAATATCACGTTTGCCCATTTTGTATTGTAATTTGGACTTGGCCCCAGGTTGACCTGGTTCGCCACTGATGGGCTCAAAACTAACCAAGTCAGGTTGCCATTTGTGCATGTTGTCTGGATTATCAAAAAGTTCTATGACTTTTGGCCGTGGTAGGTCAATAATGATATCAACTGTGTACTTCATATTAGCGCGTTTATCTGTCTAATATAATCATTCAACCAACCAAAAAAAAGAAGGCATTCAATTGATCATTTTCAGTTGAATGCCTTCTTAGTACAATAGTCTGTACTCTTATATTACGACGTTAATGATTCGTTTTGGCACAATAATCATTTTCTTAGGTGCTTTGCCTTCAGTCCATTTTTGTACCACCTCGTGAGCTAACACCTCAGCCTCAATTTCTTCTTTTGGTTTGTCAATGGCGAAAGCAATTTTGGCTCTGACTTTACCATTGATAGAAATTGGATACTCATGGGTGCTTTCCGTCAAGAAACTTTCATCAAATGCCGGGAATTGCGCCAGACTGACCCCGCCGCTGTGCCCTAATTGCTCCCAAAGCTCCTCTGCCAAATGTGGTGCAAATGGAGATAGCGCAATGGTCAGCTTCTCCAATACTTCTCGCTTGTTGCATTTCAATGCGGTCAATTCATTTACAGCAATCATTAATGTGCTTACAGAAGTATTTAAAGACAAGTTGTTGATGTCTTCCTCTACTTTTTTGATCGTCTTGTGAATGACCTTTTGTTCGTCATTAGTAGGCGATTCATCAGAGACTTCAAAACCATCTTCAGCATTATGGAAGAGTCTCCAGAATTTCCTCAAGAATTTAAATACCCCATCAATACCATGCGTATTCCAAGGCTTGAATTGCTCCAAAGGACCTAAGAACATTTCATACATTCGGAGCGTATCAGCGCCATATTTTTCGATGATGTCATCTGGGTTCACTACGTTGTATTTAGACTTCGACATCTTTTCCACCTCGTAGCCGCAGATGTATTTTCCATCCTCCAGAATGAATTCCGCATCTTTCAAATCAGGTCTCCAAGCTTTGAAAGCATCTGCATCCAGAATGTCATTGTCTACTAGACTTACGTCAACGTGCATTGGAGAAGTCTCGTGCTTTTCTTTTAGATTCAAAGAAACGAACTTGTTTGTTCCTTTTACTCTATAGACAAAATTCGATCGCCCTTGAATCATACCCTGATTCACCAATTTCTTGAATGGTTCTTCTTCTTTGGCAAAACCTCGGTCACAAAGGAATTTGTTCCAGAATCTGGAGTAGAGGAGGTGGCCTGTCGCATGCTCAGTGCCACCAATATATAGGTCTACATCTCTCCAGTAGTTCTGTGCTTCTGAAGACACAAAAGCATCTTCATTATTCGCATCCATGTAGCGGTACCAGTACCAGCTAGATCCTGCCCATCCCGGCATGGTACTTAGTTCTAAAGGATAAGACTCACTAGAACCTTTAGGTGTATAGACAAAACCTTCTGCTCTGGCTAATGGTGGATCGCCATCAGCGGTAGGTAGGTATTTGTCAATTTCTGGCAATACGATGGGTAAGTCTTCCTGCGCTACGGGATAGGGGATGCCATCTTTGAAATAGATAGGCACTGGTTCGCCCCAGTATCTCTGACGAGCAAAAATGGCGTCTCTGATTCGGTAATTGATTTTACCACTTCCAATATTATTTTCTTCTAAGAAAGTAATGGCTTTGTCTGTGCCTTCTTGAAAAGACAATCCTTTCAAAGGTCCCTCATTGATGATCTTACCTTCTTTGGTCGCATCAGCTTCTTTACTCACATCCATTCCTTCGTAAATGGGAAGAATCGGTAGGTTAAAGTGCTTGGCAAAATCAAAGTCCCTTTGATCACCTCCTGGCACAGCCATAACGGCCCCAGTTCCATAACCAGCCAATACATAATCAGCAATCCAAATAGGAATACGCTCATTGTTGAATGGATTGATGGCGTAAGCACCTGTAAAAGCACCGGACACGGTTTTCACATTGGTCATGCGATCACGTTCAGATTTGTTTTTAGCGACTTCAACGTAGTCTTCTACTTCTTTGCGTTGGTCATCGGTTGTGATTTTATCAATCAAATCCAGTTCTGGAGCCAACACTAAAAAGGTAACTCCGCAGACCGTATCAATACGAGTGGTAAAAACTGTAATCTTTTCGTCGTGCCCTTCGATGGTATAGTCCATCTCAGCACCCTTGGATTTACCAATCCAATTGCGCTGCATTTCTTTCAATGGTTCAGGCCAATTGACTGTATCAAGGCCTTCAAGCAAACGTTCAGCATAAGCTGTGATACGCATGCTCCATTGTTTCATGTTTTTCCTAACTACAGGAAAGCCGCCTCTTTCAGAAAAACCGTCTTTGACTTCGTCGTTTGATAGTACTGTTCCCATTTCAGGGCACCAGTTTACTGTAGTCTCTGATAGGTAGGTGAGTCTGTATTGGAGTAAAATCTCTTGTTGCTTCGCTTCATCAAAAGAATTCCAATCCGCTGCCGAGAATGATCTAACATCTTCATCGCAAGCAGCATTGACTGTACAATTCCCTTCTTTTTCAAATTCAGTAACTAGCTCTTGAATGTCTCTGGCTTTATTGGCGTCATAATCATACCAGCTATTGAAAAGTTGGATGAAAATCCATTGCGTCCACTTATAGTAATTAGGGTCGCAGGTTTGCACTTCTTTGCTCCAGTCAAACGAAAATCCAATATTTTTAAGCTGCTCCTTATATCTGGCAATGTTTTCTTCTGTGGTGACGGCTGGATGTTGACCTGTTTGGATGGCGTATTGTTCTGCTGGTAGTCCAAATGCATCAAAGCCCATAGGATGAAGAACATTAAATCCTTTCGTTCTTTTGAATCGGCAAACAATGTCGGAAGCGATGTAACCTAAGGGATGACCTACATGAAGGCCCGCACCTGAAGGATATGGAAACATATCCAGGGCGTAGAATTTAGGTTTTTCAGTATTTACTTCAGCTTTGAACGACTGTTGTTCTTGCCAGTATTGTTGCCATTTATTTTCAATCGATTGGAAGTCGTATGATGCCATTTGTTCGTTGGTACTATTTAATATAAGTGCGCAAAATTAATAGGTTTATTGAATTAATTGGTTACATTAAAGGAGTTGTAAATGGGCTAATGGTCAATGTTTGTACAACTCCTAAAAATTCAATAAATGAAAAAGGCAGTTGCCTAAAAAATAGGAACTGCCTTCTGAATCTAGTAGCGAAGACGGGAGTTGAACCCGTGACCTCAGGGTTATGAATCCTGCGCTCTAACCAACTGAGCTACCTCGCCGTGTGATTTTTCGAGGTGCAAATCTAGCCATTGTTTGTTTATTCACAAGTCTTTATAAAAACTTTTGATACATTCGTAGAAAATTCATACATTGAACAATCACGAAATCGATATTTAGGATATGAGCAAGTTCAAATTTGTAGGGGAGTTCGAGGTCAGGGCATCAAAAAAAATGCTTTATCCATATCTATCTACAGCAAGTGGGTTAGCCCAATGGTTTGCTGATGATGTGAACATAGATGAGGATAAAATATTCACCGTCATTTGGGATGGTGAAGAGAATAAAGCCAAGATGACTTCTCATCGGACTAATTCTCAAGTAAAATTTGAATTTATATCTGAGGATGACGATCCTAATTATGTGGAGTTCAAAATTGATATGAATGAACTCACCCAATCTGTATTCATCCGGGTGACCGATTATTCGGATATGGACGATGAGCAGGAATTGGAAGAACTATGGGAGAGCCTAATGACCAACCTAAGGGAAATAGTAGGGGGTTAATCTGGGTGCTCTAGCCTGACCACTATACCATCACATATACCGCATTTGCCAGCAAACAAGCCTGGTTTCCCATCTTCTTCGTGGCATTTTACACACCAATATCTTCCGCATGCGCGACAATGAAGGATAGCTCTTTTTTCACATTTATTGCAGTTGTGCATGATATTTCTTCTTTATTTAAATATAGTAAATATTAGAAACCCATCATTAACTGGGCGTAGAGAATAATTTTAGTTCTTAAAATTTTAGTAATAAAATGAACCTAAATCAGTTAATTGTAGTATTAGAGTATGGGTGAAAGTTAAAAAAATGTACCTTTGGAATACGATTTTAAGATAAATCTAAGAATGATGAATAAGATCTCTTTTGTAATTAGTAGTGCTATAGTATTGAGTTTTTTGATGGTTGGTCCATCTACAGCTCAAGAGGTGAAAAAAGGCTTTCGTTCATCCGAAAATGAAGGGTGGATGGTCAATGTAGAAGAGGCTTATCAATTATCAGAAAAAACGAATAAACCTATTTTAGCCAATTTCACAGGTAGTGATTGGTGTGGATGGTGTAAAAAATTGAAAGCAGAAGTATTCAATAAGCCGGAATTCAAAGAATGGGCGGAAGAAAATGTTGTACTACTAGAATTGGATTACCCGCGTAGAACATCACTACCAGAAGCTCAACAGAAGCAAAACGCCGAATTGCAACAAGCCTTTAGGGTCACTGGATTCCCAACTATTTGGATGTTTGATTTGGATAGACCTGATGGTAAGAAATTTCAGATTCAAGCGTACGGGAAAACGGGTTATGCCGCTGGAGGCCCAAATAAATACACACAAAATCTAGATAAAATGCTTGAACTCAAAGAGAAGAGCGTCAATTAATATTATCTGGCATTAAATCCCCTAAGTTTTATTTGAGTTAGCTTTCTTTTGGTATCCAAAGGAAAGTCGCCTTTCATCATCCAATCATAATAACCTGGTTCAGCTTTTAGGATATCTTCCACGGGTTTGTGTCTGTGCTTCCCGAAGTTGAAAACTTCCACACCTTCTTCATTAGTTACGAACCTGCCTGCTAGATCTACCATATTAGCAGCTGAAACCTCATGTAGGTTTTTCATATCATTGGCAATTGTGCCAATGACTTTGCCCATAGGATTCGTCACTTCTTGTCCGTCATAGCGCTCAACTTGCGCCTTGATCACAGCAGCAGTTGCCAATGTATCTGCTTCAGCACTATGTGCATCTTCAAGAGATTTGTTACAGTAAAACTGGTATGCCGCAGTTAAGGTTCTTTTTTCCATCATGTGGAAAATCTTTTGAGCATCTACAAATTTCCTATTTGAGGTATCGAATTCAACATCTACCCTTAGAAATTCTTCAACTAGTAATGGGATGTCAAATTTCAAACAATTAAACCCTCCTAAATCACAGCCATTTAAAAATTCTGCTAGACTTTTTGAAATGGATTTAAAAGTTGGAGCATCTTTCACATCCTTATCATAAATACCATGGATCAAGCTGGTTTCTAATGGAATCGGAACCGTTGGGTTGATTTTCATCGTTTTGATGATTTCCTCTCCGTCAGGCATGATTTTCACGATAGAGATCTCTACAATTCGATCAGTAGAAATATTAGTACCTGTTGTTTCCAAGTCGAAAATCGCCAGTGGATGATTTAATTTTAATTGCATGGGTGTTTGATATAATGTTGAATTAACAGGGCTAATTAGTTTGTGATTTTTTCCGCTATTGCGTTAAGGTCTAGTCCTCCAAAATTCCCAGAACTCATGAACAATAAGTCACGATCTTTCCAGTCTTTGTTTTGTATATGGTCGGCTAATGCAGTGGGATCTGTAAATACCTGAATATCTTTTCTGCTAAAAGATGTTTTGATATCCTCTTCGGATATAGGAGCGTAGTTCTTTTCTTTTATTAGATTTTGATCGAAGTAGACAATCGCTTCTTCTGGTGCTTTATACGTGTTTTTATATTTACTTAGAAATTCTTTGTTCAAACTACTGAATGTATGCAATTCGTAACAGGCTACCAGTTTTCTTTTTGGGTGAAGTTCTTTTAGAGCAGCCACAGTTGCGGCTAGTTTGGATGGTGCATGAGCAAAATCTGTGTAGACCGAACAGTCATCACTTTCTGAAAGCAAATTATTTCTTTTGAAAGCGCCTTCGAATGAGGCAATGGCTTTATAAAATTGCTCATCGGTGATGCCAATCCTCTTGAGGATTAATCTGGCGCCTTCAATATTTTGCATATTGTGCTTGCCGATAAGCTTTACAGGAGTATCTCCGTTCAAAATAAATACACCATCCTTTACCTTATATTTAGGAGTTTCGTAAGGCTCTTTTCTGACATCGTCTCTATCAATGGATCCTATTTTTTTGGCTTGCTTGTCTTCTTCGCAATACACCAATGTACCAGCTTTAGGTGTGCGATCCGCTAATTTTTCGAATTGTGATAAGTAACTTTCTTCCGTCGGATAGACATTGATATGATCCCATTCAGTGCCGCTTATCAATGCAATATGGTGGTCGTATTTGAGAAATTTAGGTTCTAAGTCTAAAGGGGAGGTAAAATATTCATCACCTTCAATAACAATTACTGGAGCGTTAGACAGTTTGATGGTTTCTTCAATGCCATGAATTTTGGCTCCCACTACATAATCAAAATCCTTTTTCCAGTAATTAAGCACGTGAATAATAGTGCCTGTAATTGTCGTTTTACCATGACTACCAGCAATTACAATTCTTTGTTTATTGTCTGATTGTGCTCTAATAAACTCTGGATAAGACCATATTTTAATTCCTAATGCTTGTGCTTTAAGCAATTCTGGATTGTCTGCTTTCGCATGCATACCTACAATGATAGCATCTATGGAATCATCAATTCGATTCGCATCCCAGCCCATATCGGTAGGAAGCAAATCATTGGTTTTCAATAAACTAGCCGCAGGATCATATATCTTATCATCAGAACCTAATACAGTCATACCTTTTTTCTTAAGTGCAACAGCTAAGCTGCTCATGACTGCACCTCCAATAGCGATAATGTAGATTTTTTGATTTTTTTGACTCATGCGAGAATTGAATTTTTTCAAAAATAATGTAATTAGTAAGGTGTACAAATTAAACCTTATCATAAAATTAGTTGAACAATATTATCAGTGTTAATCGTTTAATAATGTAACAACTTGTACACGCGATTTTTAATGTGGAAATGTTGTATATAAGCCACTGGTTTTTTTGAAAGATTACATCACCCGATTTAATAAGTTTGTTCTCGAATTTAAAATAGAACAGATACAGCGATTTGTCTTTAAAAAATTATGGCTAATATAGATTCTCCAGAGCAAGGAAACTTTAAGAGTAAAGTCAGTAACAGGAAAAACCCATCTAAAGCGGCGCTTGTTCCATTAGGCAAAATGCAGCCACAAGCAGTGGACATAGAGGAAACTGTGCTCGGTGCTTTGATGCTGGAAAAGGATGCACTAACTACAGTTATTGACATTCTGAAGCCACAAAGTTTCTATGACGATCGCCATTCAAAAGTATATGAAGCCATTGTTCAGCTGTTCAACAAATCTGAGCCGGTAGATATCATGACGGTGACGGCACAGTTGAGGAAAAATGGAACCTTGGAAATCGCAGGAGGTGCCTATCACATTGCCAACCTTACCACTAGGGTCAATTCAGCTGCCAATATTGAATATCATGCTCGAATAATTACTGAGCAGGCCATCAAAAGAGATTTGATTAGAATATCTGCAAAAATTCAAGAAGATGCTTTTGAGGATACCGAAGATGTATTCGAATTATTAGACAGAACCGAGCAAGCCTTATTTGAAATTTCTGAATCCAACATAAAGAAAAATTATGCGGGCATGCAGCAATTGATGCATGAAGCCATTATGGAGATTGAAGCTCGCAAAGAACACAAAGATGGTCTGACTGGAGTCCCAAGTGGCTTTACCGAATTAGATAGAGTCACGGCAGGATGGCAGGCCTCAGATTTAGTGATAATAGCAGCTCGTCCTGCCATGGGTAAAACGGCTTTTGTAGTCTCTGCCATGAGAAACGCGGCAGTGGAATTTGGTGAAGCTGTGGCGATATTTTCTTTGGAGATGTCTTCGATTCAGTTGGTTAATCGATTGATTTCAGCGGAAGCTGAGCTAGAAAGTGATAAAATAAAGAAAGGTAATCTTGCGGATCATGAGTGGGAACAATTGGTGCATAAAACAGCAAGACTGACAGAGGCGCCTATATTTATAGATGATACACCAGGGCTGAGTATTCTTGAATTGAGAGCGAAATGTAGAAGGCTAAAGGCTCAACATGACATCAAAATGATCATTATTGATTATTTGCAGCTGATGTCTGGAGACTCTTCTAAGTCTGGAGGAGGATCAGGAAATAGGGAACAAGAGATTGCTTCTATCTCAAGAGCCTTGAAAGGAATTGCTAAAGAGTTGAATGTGCCGGTGATCGCACTTTCGCAGCTAAGTAGAGCGGTGGAGACTAGAGGAGGAGATAAGCGACCACAACTTTCGGATTTGAGGGAATCGGGTTCTATCGAGCAAGATGCGGATATGGTGATGTTTCTGTATCGTCCAGAGTATTATGATATTACTGAGGATGAAGATGGTTTACCTACAGCTGGAACTGGGGAAGTGATCATTGCTAAGCATAGAAATGGGTCTTTAGAAAATGTGAAACTTAAGTTTATCGGACGATTTACCAAGTTTGCGGATCTGGATGGTTCAATCATGGGTGGAGACTATAGTGGTGGTGGATTCCCATCGGCAGGTATTCCTGCTGAATTTGACAGTTCACCGAATACTGTCACATTCCCATCTAAAGCGAACGAAGGTGAAGGAGGAGCTTCATCAGATCCAGCACCATTTTAAAAAACCAATTAAGTATGAAAGCCCTTTTACTTGTTGACGAAAGTCAAGATAAAATTGCCATAAGAGATATTGAAAAACCTTCACCAAAGTCAGGAGAAGTATTAATTCAGATAAAGGCTGCTGCGTTGAATCATCGTGATCAATGGTGTAGAATTGGGATGTATCCAAATATTAAATACGATACGGTCTTAGGATCAGATGGAGCCGGAATAGTGTCTGAATTAGGGGAGGGTGTGGCAAGTGATTGGCTTCATAAAGAGGTAATAGTTAACCCTAACATCAACTGGGGTTCAGACGAGGCCGCACAGTCTGCTGAGTATCACATCCTGGGTATGCCCACCAACGGCACTTTTGCAGAATATGTAATTGTGAATGTAGATCGGTTGATGGAAAAACCTGCTCATTTAGATTTTAATGAAGCGGCGGCATTACCACTTGGAGGACTCACAGCCTATCGGGCAGTGTTTTCAAAAGGACAAATAAGCAAAGGACAAAAAGTGCTAGTTACTGGAATTGGTGGAGGTGTGGCTCAGTTTGCCTTCCAATCTGCTTTAGCTGCTGGTGCAGATGTATTTGTGACTTCTGGAAGTGAGGAGAAAATCACACTTGCAACGGATTTAGGAGCTTCAGGAGGTTTTGTGTATAAGGAAGAAAATTGGGCAAAAGAAGCACTAAAAAGTACTGGCGGTTTTGATGTAATTATAGATAGTGCAGGAGGAAATGCTATGAATGACTATCTGAGATTGATTAAGCCTGGAGGAAGGTTGGTGCATTATGGTTCAACTTCTGGAGTGCCGAAAAATATCGATATGTTCCGACTGTTCTGGAGTCAGGCTAGTATTCATGGCAGTTCCATGGGTTCTGATTTAGAGTTTAAGGAAATGGTCAAATTTGTTTCTCTAAATAAAATAAAACCAATCATTTCTTCGGTGCGGAATTTCGATCAAATTGTATCAGCATTTGATGAAATTCATGCAGGAAAACAAATGGGTAAGCTGGTAGTTAGCTTCTAATTTTCTAGAATAAGAAATTCGACACGTCTATTCAGTGCCTGATTTTGAGGCGTATCGTTCGGCACAATCGGTTGACTGCTTCCATACCCTTTATATTCTAATCTAAATTCATTCAAACCTTTAGCCACTAAATAATCTACGACAGCTTTCGCTCGAGCCTCTGACAATGTTTGATTATATGTTCTTGAGCCTACATTGTCTGTATGCCCTTCAATCTCAATTTTCACTCTTCGATGTTTTTCCATATAAGATAATAGCTTATTAAGTTCCAGAAATGATGTTCTTAGCAAAGTAGCTTTGTCAAATTCAAAATAAATATTCTGCAGAGTGAATTTTTTGCCCACTTCTGCAGGGCCAAAATAATCATCTTCTGGCTCTGCCTTTGCAACTGCTGGATCTGGGAAAATAGATTCATTCGGATCAACGGGTCTTACCGAAATATCATCAATGAAATAATAGGCAATTTGAGGTTGGAGATGTTTAGGAGTACGCTTGTCACGGACTTTAGAAAACTGTCTTTTAGTTTTTTTTGTATTAAGCGAAGAATCAGGAGCAAAAGTACCAACTGTCAATGCCAATTCATCTCCTTGTGCAGTGAAGGTGCCCGATATCTTTGTCCACCCCTCATTGTCATCCAAGAGACGATCTTTTGGGTTGGAAATCTGAGGTTTGTAATGATTAAAATTCATGACTTGCCAATCGAAATTGGGCATGTCTTTAGTGAAAAACATGCCGATACTATTAATAGCAAACTCGCAATTGTCAGCAAGATTGACCCACATTTCTGCATAGTATTGATTGCCCGCCACTAGTGGTTTGGTTAGTTGTACCATGGCAAATTCTCTATGATTTTCAGGGACTCTCCATCCACGGCCACTTTTCGATGTCAAATATGAAATGACGCCAATATAAGCCTCTCCATCATGCGCTTTTTGTTTCCCAAATACACTATAGGGAACACTCATCAGATGCTTTGTATCACAGGCGTTGAAATAGTCAGGAGAGGGATCTGCGGTACCAAAAGGGAACCAGGATTTGGTGAATTTAAGTTGATTCATGCTGAATGGGCATTCCCAGCTTTCTTCGAAACTTGGATTGACAACCATATTTTGACCGAGAGCAGATCGAATACTAATGAATAGCATGAAACCCACTAAAAAACCATTCTTGACCATGGACGCAATATACATGCTCAAAGCGATTTCTTGTCTTTGAGTACGTATATTTCAAATGAAGAGTTAAGATTTTTTCTTGGTTCCACAAACTGGTAATTCCGGAATGTTGGTTAGCCGAGTGGAGAGTTTTTCTATATTAATTCCTTCAAAAATGGGAATTTCTTGATTTAGTATTCTTGATGAATTCAACTCAAAATCAGCATATTGCCATGCGATATCGAGCTTTTTTTTAATCTCCTTAGCCTCACTATTTTTTTCTTGACCTTCCAGACTCAATTGTAATCCTTTTAGTGCCCAGCCGTTGTTAGGATAGTTTTGTAAATCTTCCCAATAGGTTTTAACTGCCAAATCAAAATTTTCATTTTCCAAATAGATGGCTCCCAAATTATGTCTCACTGAAAAAAACCAATCAGGTGGTTCATTGTAATTTAGTTGATCTTCAATAGTCACAGCTTGTCTAAGTTTGCTTATAGCCTCCGATGCGTTTCCTTTATGATTTTCAAGTTCCGCTTCTAAAATCAATGTTGCAATTTGTACCAAATGATCCACTGTATTCAATTCCCAAATTGAAATTTGCTTTAGTTCTTCCTTATCTTCTATTTTCCTCAAAAATGCCAATTCATTTTCTGCTTCTCTTTGCTGTCCTGTGCCGAGAAATGCCATTCCTCTTGCATAATGTCTGATAGCCTTTGGATACAATAAATCTGGTTCTCGAAGTTGAAGAATTTGATTCCACTGACCGAACTTGACCAAAATGTAATACGGAATTATATAGTAATGTTGAAGTGTTGCCCACTCGGGTTGATACATCAATTGAGCATCAGCATTTTGTGCCACTTTAAAAGCAGATTCTATCGCTAATTTGCCTCTTCCTTCGAGTGTCGCTGTTGCTGCTAGGAAATGGTAGTTGTGAGGGTAGTAGGCTAACGGATAAATGCCTTGTGCATTACAATTAGTGATGTACAGACTGTCTGCAACTACAGACAATTCTCCAGCTGTACTTCCTTCATGATAGTGACCAGTTCTAATATAAATGTGTGCTGGCATATGAACCAAATGACCAGCGCCTGGAACCAAGTCAGTCAAAGTATTAGCAGCTTCAATTGCCCTCTCCGGTTTTTTTGAAGCTTCTGTAGCATGTATGTAATAGTGATTCGCTCCTGGATGATTTGGGTTTGCTGCTAACGTACTTTCAAGAATGTCCAAAATCTCATTAGTCCATGGTTTTGGATCTCCATTTTCAATATTCCAATAATCCCAAGGATGCAAGTCCATGAGCGCTTCGGCGTATAAGGTGGCTATATCGTCGTTTTCCTTAAAATTGGAGTATACCTCCCTCATAGCGCTAGCAAACTCTTCATAGCATGAAGCTAAAGTTTGTGTTTTATTTTTTGGGTATCGTTTATCGATAGCTTCAATCATTTGTTGTTCAATTGCATCCGTTTTTATAGCATATTTTTTAGCTAATGTTATATAGGAGTTTGCTTCTTCAACTAGGGAGGAATCCATGGCACTATTGATGTTGGGTCCAAGTACATAAGCCATGCCCCAGTAACACATGGCACATTCTTCGTCTAACCGACTAGCTTCTTTGAAGGATCGCATGGCTTCTGCATGATTGAGTCCATAAGTGAGAGTTAATCCCTGGTCAAAGAATTTTTGGCTCCATTTATTTGAAGTAGTGATTTTTAGTTGGTTGTCTCCAAGGTTATCAAATAATGGAGCTTCAAATTGTGGATTTTTATTTGCTTGACTACATGAAATTATCATCAGACAAAAAAGGAAGTTTAGATTGTTAAAAGGTTGTCGAAACATGATTTGTAATTTTGATTGCTAGCCAATAGCTGCTGCGCTTGTAGTCAAGAGAATTTAGTTAGGTGTACAAGAGGTGAACATTAAAACATTTCTTATTAGAAGAACTTAAATTTAATGCATTTAAAATATTCGTTATCATTTAGATTTGCGTAATGACAAACACGAATTTTTTCAAAAATGGTAGGGCTTTGAGGATATTGGTGCTCTATATAGGAGTGTTTGCCTCTATTTGGGCTTGTGAAGAAGAAGTTGATCCTACCGTCAGTGACCCATCGGTTGGTGTCTTTTTTTTAAATCAGACTAGACTGACTAAGGTAGATTTTAAGGTTGATTCTCTTGATGAGGAATTAGAAGTATATGATTCTATAATATCAAGTCTTGAAACTAGTGCTGATGACTTGGTGGATAGGCTAATCGATTTGACAGATTCATTGGCTGATGGATTTGACTTGGAACAAGACAGTATAGATGTGGTTCACGATCTGGATACCTTGAATAGATTCCTTACTGATGTAGAAATGGAAGATTCTGTTGTGAATGCGATACGGTCCCTATGGGCAGATACAGCGGCAACTATTAATTCAGGTGCTGTCAAAGTTGAATCCATCGTAAATACAAAGAATATGATTCCGATCTTTTATGAAGACAGCAGTACTTCGTGGAAATTGCCATTGGATATGCAGGCAGATGATATTGATGTTGATATTACAATCGAAGGGAGTAAGACATTCAACTTGAAGCTGAGTTATAGCCGAACTACCACGGCCAATGAAAAAAACAAAGTGGTTATCAAAACAAGCAATTTTGAAATCATATCTACTGATTTTAATAATTCAAGCCTGTCTTGTGAAAATTGTGATGACATAAATACAATGATCTATGTCGAATTTTAAGTGCTTTTTAGTCTTGTTGGCTTTTATTTCTTTTCAGGCTTTTGGTCAGGACTCTTTGCGAGTAGATGAAGAAAGCAGCGTACCTATGCCATTTTTGTCTACGGTGGCTATTTCTGTTGATTATGGAAAGCTCTTCGGGCAGTTGTTGGATTCCGAATCGAAGTTTGAGTTTGGAGGGCAAGTAGAATTGAAGGATCGATTTGTATTAATAGGGGAGTATGGTTTTTCTACACTCAACCCGAATGGAGCCTATCAAAATACGGATTATCAATCTGAAGGAAATTACTTTAGAGTTGGGCTCGGATATAAAATTGATTTTACCCCAAAGAACAATTTGTATTTTTCTGCACTGTATGCAAATTCTAGCTTTGAAGATAAAGGTACCTTAGATATTACCAGCGCATCAGGTATATATAGTGATTTGACAGAGCCATTTGTCAGAAAGGATCTGTCTGCTCAATGGTTCGAAGTGGTGATGAGTTCAGAGGCGAAACTTTGGAAGGGATTGTACGCTGGATTCCATTTGAGACTTCGTATAATGGGTAAATATGATGAACAAGAGCCATTAGATGTCTATACTATTCCGGGATATGGACGTACGTTTGATCAGTCTATTCCAGCATTGAATCTATATATTAAATACGCATTAGCACGTTTTTAATAGCGATTGATTCACCTTTTCTTTCAGGACTAAAAATTTACGGAACTAAATTGACCAGACCACTTGCAGGTCAGGTAGGCTGTGTTAATTTTGCGCATGGCAGAAAAGATTATCATCCTCGATTTCGGTTCTCAATACACACAATTGATCGCACGTCGCGTCAGAGAGCTGAATGTATATTGTGAAATTCACCCTTTTAGTAAGATACCTGAGTTAGACGATTCCGTCAAAGGATTGATTCTATCAGGCAGTCCCTGCTCTGTAAGGCAGGCAGACCATCCAGACATCAATTTAGGTGCACTGATCGGTGAAGTGCCGATTTTGGGTGTTTGCTACGGTGCACAATTGATTGCACATAAGTCTGGAGGTGAAATTACTCCATCGAAGATCCGTGAATATGGTAGAGCTAATCTTTCAAAAGTAGATTCAACCAATGAATTGCTGAAGGAGATCAATATGGACACTCAAGTTTGGATGTCTCATAGCGACACAATCAAGAGTATTCCAGATCATTTTGAAATTATCGCAAGTACTCCACAAGTAGAGGTCGCAGCGTTTCACAGTACAACCCATCCGGTATGGTGTATTCAGTTTCATCCTGAAGTGACTCATTCGACTCAAGGAAAAATCATTTTAAGAAATTTCGTGGTTCACATTTGTAAGTGTAGCCAAGACTGGACACCAGATATTTTTGTGGATGCCACCGTTTCTGATCTCAAGGATCAGCTCGGAGATGATCAAGTTGTGCTAGGGTTATCTGGAGGTGTTGACTCTTCTGTTGCTGCAATGCTGATCCACCATGCGATAGGGAAAAACCTCCATTGCATATTTGTAGATAATGGACTGCTTAGAAAAAACGAGTTTAGCGATGTCTTGAAATCTTATGAGGGCATGGGGCTGAATGTAAAAGGAGTTAACGCCTCCGAAGCGTTTTATAAAGCCTTGGAAGGATTGACTGATCCAGAGGAAAAACGTAAGGCTATTGGACGCGTATTCATAGAAGTATTTGATGCCGAAGCTAAGAAAATCAAGAACGTAAAATGGTTGGGTCAGGGTACGATTTATCCAGATGTGATCGAGTCAGTTTCTGTCAATGGACCGTCGGTTACTATCAAGTCTCATCACAACGTTGGAGGACTTCCAGCTAAGATGAATTTGAAGGTTGTTGAGCCATTGAATACGCTCTTTAAAGATGAGGTAAGAAGGGTAGGGAGATCACTTGAAATTGATGAAAAAATACTAGGTCGTCATCCATTCCCAGGGCCTGGATTAGGGATCAGAATTCTTGGGGATATTACAGCTGAGAAAGTACAAATTTTACAGGAAGTAGATCACATTTTTATCAATGGGCTGAAGGACAAAGGACTCTATGATGACGTGTGGCAAGCAGGTGCTATGCTGCTTCCAATTCAATCTGTAGGAGTGATGGGAGATGAACGAACTTACGAACGTGTGGTGGCGCTTAGAGCCGTCTCAAGTGTGGATGGAATGACGGCTGATTGGTGTCATTTACCTTACGATTTTTTGGCTGACATTTCGAACCAGATCATCAACAAAGTAAAAGGGGTAAATCGAGTGGTTTACGACATCAGTTCGAAGCCACCAGCTACCATCGAATGGGAATAAAATTTAGAATTGATCTGACTTGATTAGATCATTTAATTCTTTCAAAATGATATCGCAGAGTTCTCGTAGCTCTGCGATTTGTTTTGGTATCAACTCTATATTTCTTGGCGCTTTTGCGTTGCCTTCCAGCTCTCTGATGTGAGTAGATAGATTGTCAATATTCAAGAGCAACAGAGAAGGTTTGAGCTTATGCATCATCCGACCTACCTGCTCCCAATTTTTGGCTTTTCCTTCACGCTCAATGTCGCTCACCATGTCTGGCGTATTCTTGACAATAGTCATGATCATTTCGTAAATGAATTCTCTGTCATGATCACTAATTTCATAGAGATAGGAGAGATCTAAAGGAAGTTCGATTTTGTCAGAAGCCATAGGCTGTTGCTTTTTAAGGCAGTATTAAATTTTAAAGCTCCAAAATAAATAGAATTCCTCATTTGATTATAAGAATTCTTGAAATGAATAAAATATCACTTGATGTTTTCATTGATAGAGAAAATCTATGAGTGATATTTAATGCTTTATAAATCAGTAGATTGAATTAATTCAATTAAACCAAAGGTTTTAAATATTTACGACTAAGCAAATGACATAATTTATATAGAATAGTATTTGAGATTTGGTTGTCATGTGTTCTAATATCCTGCAGCAGCACTTTCGTTTCGAGTAATATCAGGTGCACCTTCTATCGTACCATCGTCATAAACCAAAATACATTCAAGTTTTCCAATCGCTGATCTTACTTCAACCTGATGACCAAGTTGGCCTAAAGAATCTAATACGCTTTGATCAAATTTTCCATCTTCAAAATAGACCTTATCAGGTAGCCATTGGCTATGAAATTTTGGGGCATCGACCGCTTCTTGCATCGTCATATTATGGTCTATAATATTTAGGATAGTTTGGTAAACCGAGGTGATAATTGTGGAGCCTCCAGGAGTGCCTAAAATCATTTTTAGTTTACCTCCTTTTTCTACTATGGTAGGAGTCATGGAGCTCAGCATTCGCTTCTCCGGTTCGATCGAATTTACATCGGTACTGATCAATCCAAATTGGTTAGCCACTCCAGCTTGAGCACTGAAATCATCCATCTCATTATTTAGAAAAAAGCCACCTCCATTCACGACTACTTTGGAGCCGAAATAGCTGTTCAAAGTGGTGGTGATTGCCACTGCATTTCCTTCAGAATCGAGGATAGAATAATGAGTGGTTTCCATGCTTTCAATGATGTCTACTTGACCATCTTTGACTTCCGAAGATGGGGTTGCTTTTTGTGGAGTGATGGTAGAAAATTTTGATTGATTGTAAGTTCGGCTTAGCAATTTTTCAAGTGGGATATCAACATAATCTGGGTCTCCTAAATAAGTGGCTCGATCGGCATAAGCACGTCGTTCAATCTCTACCATATGGTGAATCGTTTCTGTTGTATTATGTCCTGATTTTTTGAAGTCAAATTGCTCTGACCCTTGCAGCATTTGAAGCAGAGTGACACCTCCTGCTGAGGGCGGTGCCATCGTAATGATCTGATGGTTTTTATAAGTTTCTACTAGTGGTTTTCTCCACTTAGACTTGTATTGTTTGAGGTCATTGCTCGTGATCAGTCCATGACCATTTGATTGCTCTTCCACTATTTTTTTGGCTACCCAACCAGCATAGAATCCATCTCTTCCTTTGGCTTGAATGGCCTTCAGTGTTTGGGCTAAATCTGTATTGATGAGTGTGTCGCCTTTTGACCAGATTTCATCTTTTGTATAAGCTGTCTTTCTTTCATTTTCTTCAAGAAAAACGTCATGAAATCTGTTGAGTTCTTTTGCCAATGTTGCATTGATAGCATGCCCATTTTCACTCAAGGATATGGAAGGCTGTAGCAGATATGACCATGGTTTGGTTCCATACTTTTCATGCAAAGCATAAAGCCCATCTACCGAACCCGGAACTCCTACAGCTAGATGACCAACCAAACTTTTGTCAGGAATGACTATTCCCGATTCATCCAAATACATATTTTTAGAAGCAGCTAATGGTGCTTTTTCTCTAAAATCTAATGAGCCAGACTGCCCATCAAATTTGCGAAAGACTGCAAATCCACCTCCACCAATATTGCCTGCTTGTGGATAAACAACCGCTAAAGTAAAATGAACAGCTACAGCAGCGTCAAATGCATTGCCACCTTCCAGTATGACTTGTTTGCCAACTTCGGATGCTAGTTCATGTGCCGTCACTACCATACATTCTTTGCCAAGTAGCCCTTTGTTCGTTTTTTGATGTGAATCTGGATTTTCACAAAAAGTGAAAAATAAAGAGAGCGAAACGAGAATGGTTCTGTTTATCATAGTGTCTTCATGATTGTTGGATAACAATAATAACGAATATGTAAACCAACATTGAAAACAATTACCTCATGAAATGCTATATCTAAAGTCAGGTAATCGGTAAATTGCTTTTTGTAAGATGAATAATTATGAAGAGACCTGATTTTGATGATATTTATATGGAATTGGCGGCTAATCTCGCCAAACGATCTCATTGTATTAAAAGGCACGTAGGAGCTGTTTTAGTAAAGGAGACCAGGATTATATCTATAGGCTACAATGGACCTCCAGCAAATACTCACAATTGTGACGAAGAATTTCCAGAAACGGGATGTGATCGGGATTCAAAGGGAAGTTGTACATTGGCTATTCATGCGGAACAAAATGCCATATTGTACGCAGTGAAGAATAATGCATCAGTAGAAGGTTCTAAGTTGTATGTGACGCTGTCTCCGTGCCTCTCTTGTGCAAGAATTATCTATTCCATGGGGATCGCTGAAGTGGTCTATCTGAAATCTTATGCAGAATACAAAGGTTTGCAATCTGATGAAGGAATTGACTTTCTGCAAAAATTCGGAGTGACTTGTAAAAAGTACGAAGGGCAAATAGCAGATTTAACCACTTTGATTTAAAAAGTAAAAAGGTCTTAAAAAAAGGAAGGGGCTGCCTTTTGACGTGCAACCCCTAAACCAACCTAACCTAAACTTACCTCAACAACCTTAAATGTTGTAATTGAATGCTACTCTAATATAACGATTATCGTGCCAAAAAGATGTAGACATTCGAAAATATTTTTCTTTCTTTCGAAATTGTGATACAAAGATAATAAGCTGTTGCAACACACAAAACTATTCTGAGAAAAAATGTGAAATTTACGGGTATTCACTATTTACTAGGGGAATTACCTATATGAATGGAACTATATCCATTTAGATGGGATTATATGGAAGTTGATTTACTTTTAGTATGGAGTTCTACTAGGAACAATGAGTTTATGACAAAGCAGAAACGAATAATAATCATCGGAAATGGAATAGCTGGAGTCACTGCAGCTCGGCACATTAGAAAGAATAGTGATTGTAAAATCACTGTTATCTCTGGTGAAACGGATTATTTCTATTCCAGAACAGCGCTTATGTATGTCTACATGGGGCATATGGAATTTGAACATACTCAACCTTATGAAAACTGGTTTTGGGAAAAGAACAAGATTGATTTGATGAAGGGCTGGGTTACAAATGTAGATTTCGAGAAAAAAAGCATAAAAATTGAAGATAAGAAATCCCTTGCTTATGATTCTTTGATTATTGCGACAGGATCTGTTTCAAACAAATTTGGGTGGCCTGGACAGGATGCCATTGGAGTGAGTGGGTTGTACAGCAAGCAGGATCTTGAATATATCACGGCACAAACCCAAACTACTAAGCGAGCGGTAATCGTGGGCGGAGGCTTGATAGGGATCGAATTAGTTGAAATGCTCCATTCAAGGGGAATAGAAGTCACTTTTTTAGTTAGAGAAAGGAGCTTTTGGGATATAGTGTTGCCAAAAGAGGAGTCTCAAATGATCAATCAAGAAATTCTAGACCAGCACATTGATTTACGGTTGGAGACGGAACTAAAGAAAATCAAAACGGACAGTAATAATCAAGTAACAAGTGTGATAACCAGTGATGGTGAAGAAATTGAATGCACCTTCGTTGGGCTTACTGTGGGTGTATCGCCAAATGTGAATTGGTTAAAAGGTAGTGGTTTAGAGTTGAATAGAGGCGTTTTGGTTAACGAATATTTGGAAACTAACATTCCTGATGTTTATGCGATTGGCGATTGTGCTGAGCATCGCAACCCTTCTCTTGGTCGGAGGCCTATAGAGCAGGTTTGGTACACTGGCCGAATGATGGGTGAAGTGGTAGCCAGTACAATTACAAGTGATAAAACGGCTTACCGACCTGGTATATGGTTTAATTCGGCTAAATTTTTCAATATTGAATATCAAACTTATGGTACTGTAAAACCTGAATTGGAGAGTGGAGAAAGCCAATTTGTCTGGCAATCTGAAGATGGTAAGAAATTGTTACGTTTTGTTTTTGAAACAGAATCAATGTCCGTATTAGGAGTGAATGTTTTTGGAATTCGTATGCGTCATGATGTATGGGACGGCTGGATCGCAAATAATCGCAAGATCAATTTTGTAATGAAAAATCTCGAGCTGGCCAATTTTGACCCTGAATTCTATAAGGCTCATGAATTCAGCATTCGAGAGAAATTCAACCAGGAATTTGATGAAATAGCTGTTGAAAATAATAGAGTATCCATGATTAAAAGACTTTTTGCATGAGTTATAAAACGATACAGCATATTGGTTTATGTGTTTTTCTGGTAGGATTCGGAATGTTTTTACTCACCTTCGGAAGTGAAAATTATAAACTCACAGAACAAATAATTGATGATCATATCGAAAATTCGGCTAAATCAGGTTTAATAAAATCATTTGGCGAGAATGAGTTAGGCCAAGTTCATAGCCATGCAATTAGCTATAATTCAAGTTTGGAAGAAATTTTCGCAAAGATCAATGCCTATCAATTGGATCGTTATGGTCTTAGTGATCAGAAAATTGACCAAATAATAGAAGCAAACAATGACGGTCAATTTTCAACAGAAAAAGCGCAGCAGGCATTTAGGACTAAAGATGCAGTTACAGGGTTCCAATGGGAGGCCTTTCAATCCTACGGGGGTTGGCTGGATGGCCGTAATTTTGGGAACGAAGAGGAACTGCGTAAGGCATTGAAAACTGTTCAAGTGAACATTGCAAAATATGGAGTCATCAATCAAAAAGGCTTCAATGAATATGAAATCAAAGATTTGAAATACGCCTTGACCAAGGCTTCATCGATGGGTTGGGTGTCAGAGCATAAAACACTGGCGTTGGTGCTTGTATATGGTATGACGTTGCTTGGGGCTTTGCTCTACATTCTACCCAACAAGAAAATACTGGGGCCACCGGGGATTAAAAACGACGGAACTTTTCATAGTAAGACTAAAAACATCGGATGGATAGGGATTCTGCTTGGGACCTTTCTGATACTTTTTTATATCGTATTGTATTTCTATCCGGAGTACATGACCAGCTGGATTTTGATGGTAGACCCCGTGAGTCAATGGCTCAAAGGGTCAGATGCGGGTCGGTTTTTTCTGTATGGGTTTATTTACACGCTGGCGATTCTGGTGATGGGCATTCGAATGATCATCAAATATCGACATAGCAAGTACCAGCTTTGGCGAACGGCTTCTGTGATGTTTTTTCAGTTGGCTTTTGCTTTTCTGATCCCCGAAATACTGATTCGATTGAATCAGCCCTACTTTGATTTCAAAAACATTTGGCCGCTGGATTATGATTTCTTTTTTGACAATGAACTGAATACGCTCATCAATCATGGCGGTATTGGATTGTTCATGTTGGGCTGGGGGATAGGGCTGACCTTGATCGGTGTGCCTGTGATGGTGTATTTCTTTGGGAAGCGCTGGTATTGCTCATGGGTGTGTGGGTGTGGAGGCCTAGCGGAAACTGCCGGTGATCCGTTTCGCCAGTTGTCGGACAAATCTTTGAAGGCCTGGAAGTTTGAACGAATATCCATTCATGGGGTATTGGTATTTGCTATAGTCATGACCATTGGTGTGTTATATACCTATTGGACGGGAGAGAGTGAGTTGCTGGGTGTGAGTTCCTATAAAGTACGCTCCATTTACGGTGGTTGGATAGGCGCTGGTTTTGCTGGTGTGGTAGGCACTGGATTTTATCCCTTGATGGGGAATAGAGTGTGGTGCCGATTCGGGTGCCCATTGGCGGCCTACCTTGGCTTAATACAACGATTCAAGTCCAGATTTAGAATCACCACCAATGGCGGACAATGCATTTCGTGTGGCAATTGCTCCACTTATTGTGAAATGGGCATCGACGTGCGCTGGTACGCCCAGCGTGGTGAAAATATCATCAGATCATCTTGTGTTGGCTGTGGGGTGTGTTCAGCTGTTTGCCCAAGAGGGGTGCTCAATTTAGAAAACAGAGCAGACGATAATCGATTTGAATCGGCTGGCTTGATTGGTAATGATAGTTTTCCTGAGATAAAGAAATGATTAACTAGGTTACTTGAAGTAACCTTAATCTACAGTATGGCAAGAAATTACAGCCGAAATGAATGTGTAATGAAGGATGATTTTATTTAATTGCACTATAAATACTGTGAAGTTGTAATCGCAATCGACCGATGACAATTAAATGATTCGTTTAAAGCCTTTACTATACACATGGATTATGTTTTTACTTGTATCGTGCAAGTTTTCAATATCCAATATCTCTAGTTCGAAAGAAGGAAGGAGTCAGAATATGTTATGTGCAAATGGTTTTTTTAATGAGGTTGTATTGTATAGATCTCAAAAAAAGATTTTCCCTTCAAAAGACTCATTAATGTCTCTAATGTATGAATATGAGCCTGTGTGCTTAAATTATATAGATAGTGTGTCCACTGTCATTTACAAAAATGATTCAGCTGATTACGTATTTTGGTTTAATGACTCTTCTTTTGTTAGTTCTTTTTCAGAGAATAATTACTTTAGGATAATTAGTATTACTGAGGATTCAACTCGTCTCAAACTTGTTAAACGTCCATCGACAGAAGAGACAAAAAAATAGCCATGAAGATCATCCACGGCTATCAATATTTTTATATGAAACTGTTTTAGACAGCAAAGCTTTCTCCGCATCCACAGGTACGAGTAGCGTTCGGATTTACAAATTGAAATCCTTTACCATTCAGTCCATCAGAAAAGTCTAAAGTAGTATCTAAAAGATAAAACAAGCTTTTCTTATCTACGATTACTTTCACGCCGTTGGCGCCTTCAAACACATCGTCTTTGTCAGTGATCTGATCATCGAATGACAAATCGTACATCAGACCAGAACACCCACCACCTTTCACTGAAACTCTCAAGTTATGGAGATCTGTGTGGCCTTCTGCCTTTTTCAACTCTACAATTCTGTTTTGCGCTTTTTCTGATACGGTCAACATATTTTATTTATTTCTAAAGGTGTTTTTAACACCAATTTGAATGTTCAACTTTTAATAGTAGAAAACCCTTCGTCTTCCAGAAAAGTTTCACTTTTTTTGCAAATCTAACGATTTATTTAGAATCGTTTTGAATAATTAAGCCCCAAAATGAAACTAGAACATATTGGTATTGCCGTAAAGAACCTCAAGGATTCTAATCAACTTTTCGAACAATTATTCGGTCAATCTAGCTACAAAGTAGAGACTGTTGATTCAGAAAGTGTATCTACTTCCTTTTTTCAAGTGGGAGAGTCTAAGGTAGAATTACTTGAAGCCTCAGGAGAAGACAGCGCGATCGCTAAGTTTATTGAAAAGAAGGGCGAAGGTATTCATCATTTGGCTTTTGAAGTAGAAGATATTCATGCCGAGATGAAAAGATTGGAAGGAGAAGGTTTTCAGTTGATTAATGAGGAGCCAAAAAAAGGAGCCGACAATAAATTGGTCTGTTTCCTACACCCCAAGTCGAGTAATGGTGTTTTAGTAGAATTGTGTCAAGAAATCAAAGCGTAATGTCAGATCAGAAAAGAACAGAAATAGGAGAAATAGGAGAGTTTGGCTTGATTGATCAAATCAGTTCGAAATTCACCAACAAAAACGATTCTACACTAAAAGGCATTGGTGACGATGCAGCTGTTTTTGGCTCAGGTGATTTGTTGCAGCTACTCTCTACCGATATGCTTTTGGAAGGCGTGCATTTCGATTTGTCGTACATGCCTTTGCAGCATTTGGGCTATAAAGCTGTAGCAGTGAATGTTTCTGATATTGCAGCTATGAATGGTCTACCAAAACAAATTACGGTGAGTTTAGGATTGAGTAATCGTTTTTCAGTCGAGGCCATTGAGGAGCTTTATAAAGGAATTCAGTTTGCTTGTGATGATTATTCTGTGGACTTAGTGGGAGGGGATACGACTTCATCTCCATCTGGATTAGTTATTTCTGTTTCGGTCATAGGCGAAGTACAAAAAGACAAAGTAGTCTATAGAAAGAATGCAGAAGAAAATGATATCATCTGTGTAACTGGAGATTTGGGAGGAGCATTTTTAGGCTTACAAGTTTTGGAAAGAGAAAAAGTGGTATTCAAAGAGAATCCAGAAATGCAGCCTGACCTGGAGAAATATGACTACATCGTCAAACGTCAATTAAAACCTTCTGCCAGAATGGATGTCATACATGAATTGGGTGATTTAGGGCTTGTTCCTACTTCTATGATAGATATATCTGATGGACTGGCTTCTGAGTTATTTCATATTGCCAAATGTTCGGAAGTGGGAGTGACTATTTATGAAGACAAATTGCCGATTGCGAAAATGGCTTTTGACACCGCAGTAGAGTTCAATATGGATCCAATGACCTGTGCTTTAAACGGAGGAGAAGATTACGAATTACTTTTCACCATAGGTCAAAATGATTTTGAGAAAATCAAAAACCACGCAGATATTTGTACCATAGGCTATATTGACAAAAAGGAAAATGGGCTGAAAATGGTCACAAAGAACAACAATACAGTGGCTATTCAAGCGCAGGGCTGGAAACATTTTTAGCAAAAAAATGTCGATTGATTATTGTTAATATTTTTTAAAATGATCTTAAATTTGTTAAAGCAGAATAATCATTGTAGAAAATGCATACTTCAATCGAAATACCTAAAAATTCTAAGGTTTATCTGAATAAACCTTACGTACAGGTATTTTGGAGTCCTATCAACAAGATATTGACCAGTCGGTGGACTGGCTTTTGCACTTATGATGAAATAAAAGCTGTAGCGCAAAGAATCATTGATGCCGTTACTTTTGAGGGGGCAAAAAAAGTGCTTTATGATGCTCGCGAAATAGAAGTGTTGGACGAGAATTCTCAAAGATTTATTGCAGGTGAGTTTACCAAAGAAATGATTAAAGTGGGCATAGAGTATTCTGCAACCGTTTCTCCTGTAGATATTTTTGCAAAATTTTCTCTTGACGACATACAAAGCTCCATCAAAATACCAGAAGCTACTCACAATAGGTTTTTTCAGAATATGGATGAAGCTATCAACTGGTTATCCAATAAGTAAGCTTAACAATCTTTAACGCGACCAATTTCAACTTCTAGTTCATTACTTCGTATTTTTCATTTAGAAAAACGAAATAATAGCTATGACGAAATATCTAAAAACAGGATTAATAGCCTTCTTATCTGCTGGAATGGGTGTTTGGTTTACTATACAGTATACTGAGTACAATGGTCTCAAAGAAAAGCAAGAACGGAATCATCAGAATGAAACGGAACGAGCGGATTTTATTTCAAATAGTCATATTTCGAATTCAAATATTCTCCCAGTGGAGGATTTTGTAGATGCGTCAGAACAGTCTACAAACAGCGTAGTTTTTATTAAAAACTTGAGTATAATCAATTATCGAACTGGGCATTGGATGGATTGGTTTTTTGAGCCGCGCTCTTCCCAACGAATCAGTACGGGTTCGGGTGTAGTCTTGTCCAAAGATGGATATATAGTCACCAATCATCACGTGATTGAAGATGCAGATGAGATCGAAGTAGTACATAAAAAACGCAGTTATAAAGCCAATATCATAGGGATAGACCCCTCGACTGATTTGGCAGTGATAAAGATTGATGTTGAAGACTTCCCTGCTATTGCATTGGGCAATTCTGGAGAGGTAAAGGTAGGAGAGTGGGTATTGGCAGTTGGGAATCCCTTCAATCTTACTTCAACTGTTACAGCAGGGATTGTATCTGCCAAAGGCAGAAATATTCATATCCTCAAGGATAAGTTTCCTATTGAGTCATTTATTCAGACTGATGCGGCGATCAATCCAGGAAACAGTGGAGGTGCTTTGGTTAACCGAAATGGAGAGTTGATTGGTATTAACACGGCCATCTTGTCTATGACCGGATCTTATGCAGGATATGGGTTTGCTGTTCCTGTTGATATCGTAAAAAAAGTATTTAATGATATCGTTCAGTATGGTGAAGTTCAAAAAGCTTTCTTCGGGGCTGAATTTGCAGATATAGATAATGAAGTTGCTGAAGAGCTGAATATTAATAGCTTGAATGGCGTGATTATCACTCACGTGCAAAAAGGATGGGCAGCTGATAAAGCCGATATAGAGAAAGGTGATATTGTAACTGCTGTGAATGGCGAGCCTCTTTATGACAAGGCACAATTGGAAGAAATGATTGGTTATAAGTATCCGGGAGACTTAATTCAGTTGACTTTAAAACGGGGAAATAAAAATGTCTCAAAAACTCTGGAATTCACCAATAGGGAAGGCACTACTGAAGTACTCAAAAGAAATATCTATCAATCTCAATCCTTGCAAGCTTCTTTTGAAGCCATATCCAAGGCTGAGCAGAATCTTATCGGTATAAAATCTGGTATTCGTGTAATTGAAGTGGGAAATGGTTTTTTCAGGAAATTAGACATTCCAGAAGGATTCATCATCACTGAAATCAATCATAGTAACATTGAGTCTCCTCAAGAATTGGAAAATATCTTAAATAAAATAAGAGGAAAAGTGATCGTATCAGGAATTACTACTTCAGGTAGAAAAGTGTACTATCCATTTCTTTTCTAGAAGGGTGAACAAAAAAATGAAAGCCTATATGGCTTTCATTTTAAATTTCTTTTTCAATTCAGAAAATGAGGATCTGAACCTGGCATCTGTGTCTAACATATCGTTGACTGACTGGAGTGCGTGAATGACCGTGCTGTGATCTCGACCTCCAAAATGGCTTCCAATGCTTTTTAGAGAGTGATTGGTGTAATCTTTTGAGAAATACATAGCCAATTGTCTGGCAATCACGATTTCTTTCTTTCTTGTCTTTGCTTTTAGGTCATCAGACGATACGTTGAAATACTCAGAAACCGTTTTTTGGATGTAGTCTATCCCCACTTCTGATTCAATATTCTTAACGATTGACTTTAGTGTTTGCTTAGCTAATTCTAAATCAATGTCTGTTTTATTAAGTGAAGAATGAGCGACCAATGAAATCAGGACGCCTTCTAGCTCTCTAATATTAGTATCTACGCTATACGCTAAATACTCGAGTACTTTATCGTCAATGATTAGACCATCATCTTGAAGTTTCTTTTGGATAATTGCCAATCGGGTTTCAAAATCTGGATTCTGCAAATCTGCAGTCAGTCCCCATTTGAATCTAGATACCAACCTTTCTTGCAAACCTTGTAATTCGGTAGGAGGTCTATCACTAGACATTACAATCTGCTTGCCGTTTTGGTGCAAGTGATTGAAAATATGGAAGAAAATTTCCTGAGTTTTTACTTTGTCCTTGAAGAACTGAACGTCGTCAATTATTAAAGTGTCAACGTTCAAATAGTAGTTAGTAAAATCTTGAAGGTTGTTGTTTTTTAATGCCTCAATAAATTGATTGGCAAATTTTTCAGAGGCTACGTACAATACGAAATTTTCTGGAGTCTCTTCTTTGATTTTGTTTCCAATAGCCTGCACCAAATGAGTCTTTCCAAGTCCAACGCCGCCATAAATCATCAATGGATTGAAAGAGGTAACACCTGGCTTAGTTGCTACAGCATATCCAGCAGATCGTGCTAATCTATTACAATCTCCTTCAATGTAAGTCTCAAAGGTGTTTTCTGGGTTTAAGTTGGATTTTTGATAGCAACCATCAACTGCTTGAAGTGCAAAAGGGCTAGCGAAACGCTGATTTTGATCCCCCTTGATTTGTCCAAATTTAGAAATGCCGTTTTTTTGAGCCAAATTGACTGTGTATGGCTGATTGGAAGAATTTCCTTTATCTACAATTACAGAGTACTCTAATTTGCCTTCTCCGCCTATTTCTGCTTGAATTGCTGCTTTAAGCACTTGAACGTAATTGTCTTCAAGCCACTCATAAAAGAATTGAGAGGGAACCTGTATTGTGAGTACAGGATGTGTAAATTTTATGGGAATAATTGGCTCAAACCAAGTTTTAAAGCTCTGTTCGGGTATTTTTGACCCAATAAATTCCAAGCATTTATCCCATATTTTTACATGCATTCGTATATAATTGTTGGTGGTTAAAAAGTGATTATTTTCAACATCTTTCTCTAAAGCGGATATCAAATTTGAAGAAAAAATAATTAACAAAAAAATCAAAACGGTATTGACTTTTTGGAAAATTGTCCTATCACTATTAGTTGCTTCTTTTTTTTGAATATTCTTTGAAAAATACAATTTCCTAAAAATAACGAATATCGGTGATTGAAGTCTCTAGAGGCAGTTTTTAGATTATTGATACTTATTTTTTCCTTCTTCGTTATGAACATCTTAAATTGCATGACTACCCAAAAAATATGATGAAAGGATACAACTTTGACGAGTTTGCCAAGTCCTCCAAATCGCAATGGTTGGATAAGCTTAAGAAGGATCTGGGCGATGAAAACGCACAGAAAATCTTGACTTGGAACTGCGAAAGAGATTTAATATTATCCTCCTATTACGATAAGGAAGATTTTAGTGGAAATGTCGCAGCACCGCATGCTAATACTGACTGGAAATTCTTGCAAATCTTAGGTACAACAAGTACGAATGAAAAAGTGTTGGATGGCTTGATGAACGGAGCCGACGGTTCGATCTTGTCTGATGATCATGTGACAGATATAAATCAGTTGCTGGCAACAGTAAAGCCTCAATATAGCACCTTGGCTTTGTGTACTTCCAGCTTTAATAGCTATGAGAAATTAGCCCATTGGTGGAAGAGTAATAATCCTACTGATAAAGATGGAGAGGTGTTGGTGTTTCATCATATTGATGATATTTCGCAAATACTGAACTCAGACCTTCTTGATTTTTTAGATCAATCATTTGAGATAGGTCATAAAATTGGACACAGAACGATCAATATAAATAGTGGATTGGTTCAATGCAATGGCGGATCAGCTGCTGTTGAATTAGCCTATATGCTGTCTCAAATGGTTTTTTATACGAATCATTTTTTAAATGCAGGCCATAAGTTAGAGGATATAACAAAAGGGATATTTGTCAGTACTTCAATAGGATCTAGCTATTTTCTGGAGTTAGCTAAAGTGAGAGCCATGCGATTGTTGCTTACTCAGTTATTTAAGCAATATGGTGTGGAAAATATTACCATTCCAATCCATGCTGAGACTTCAGCAATCACAAAAACTGCTTTAGATTCAAATACCAATTTTTTAAGATGTACTTCAGAAGCTATGTCTGCCGTGTTAGGAGGGGTAAATTATTTAAGTATAAACCCTCGTCACTCACTTTCTTCTACAGATCGGATTGCTAGAAACATTTCCAATTTGCTAAAGGAAGAATCTTATTTTGCAAAAATATCGGATCCGTCTGCTGGATCTTATTACTTGGAGAATTTAACGTCGGAATTGATGAAAGAAGCTTGGGGCATGTTTAAGCAATTAGAATCTGATGGAGGATTTGAAAATGCAGTTAATGGTAACTTCTTTAAGGACATCATTAAGAGAGATTTTGAATTTCAGAGAAATAGAATTAATTCTGGTCGAAAAAAAATGGTTGGTGTTAATGATTTTGGAAATCAAGATGAAACTGTCACCATGGATTCTTTGCATCAAGAGCATTTATCGCTGGCAAGTGATTTCGAAATGGTAAGAAAAGCAGTTGAGTCATATGTGGAAAAAGAAGGGGAGACTTCTAGACCAACTGTTTATTTGTTGGGTGTTGGATCTAATTCGAAGATGATCAATGCCAGGTTTACATTTGTCACTAATTTTTTTAATTGGGCTGGTTTTAAAATTGAGAAAATCAATCCAATCCAAGAGCTAAATCAGAAGCATATTTTAGTTTGCTGTGGTGGAGATGATGATTATACTGAATCTAACGTTGACCTCGCTCTAAATGGGCAAAAAACACAGACGCTGATACTTGGAGCTGGTAAAGAGCATGCTGAAGCTTCCAATCAAATAACCAATTGGGTAAATGCAAGATCAAATCGCTTAGAAGTAGTGAGAAATATATTGACCCAACTGGGTGTAACTCAAAATGCACCATTGTCATGATCAAACCAGACTTTTCAAAAATCAGTTTCGATCAATTAGATTGGAAAACTGATAATTATATAAAAGAAGAAAAATCTTTTACTACGCCAGAAGGGATTCCTGTTAAAGCTAATTACAATTCAGGTGATGTTAAAAATGCTGAGCATTTAGGTTTTTCTGCCGGATTGCCGCCATTCTTGCGAGGTCCTTACTCCGCTATGTACGCCTCCAGACCTTGGACGATAAGACAATATGCAGGGTTTTCCACTGCGGAAGAGTCGAATGCTTTTTATAGAAAAAATCTAGCAGCTGGTCAAAAAGGCTTGTCTATTGCGTTTGATTTGGCTACTCATCGAGGGTATGATTCAGATCATGAAAGAGTAACTGGCGACGTGGGTAAGGCTGGCGTAGCTGTAGATTCTATTTTGGATATGGAAATACTTTTTGACCAGATACCACTGGATCAAATGTCTGTATCTATGACCATGAATGGCGCTGTGCTTCCAATTATGGCATTTTATATTGTGGCAGCAGAAGAGCAAGGAGTAGATCAATCTCTTCTGAGTGGGACTATACAGAATGACATTCTAAAGGAATTCATGGTACGAAACACCTTTGTATACCCTCCTAAACCTTCCATGCGAATCATCTCCGATATTTTCAAATATACCTCGGAGCACATGCCCAAATTTAATTCTATTAGTATCAGCGGCTATCACATGCAGGAAGCAGGAGCGACAGCAGATTTAGAATTGGCTTTTACTTTGGCTGATGGATTGGAGTACTTAAGAACAGGTGTAAATGCTGGTATTGATGTTGATGTGCTGGCACCGAGGTTGTCGTTCTTTTGGGCTGTTGGGATGAATCATTTTATGGAAATAGCTAAAATGAGGGCTGCCAGAATCCTATGGGCTAAAATTGTGAAAACATTTAATCCCCAAAATCCGAAATCTATGGCTTTGAGAACTCATAGCCAAACTTCAGGGTGGAGCTTAACCGCTCAGGATCCATATAATAACGTCGCACGAACATGTATTGAGGCTATGGCGGCTGCTTTTGGGCATACGCAATCTTTACATACCAATGCCTTAGATGAGGCCATTGCTTTGCCAACTGATTTTTCTGCCCGAATTGCCAGAAACACACAGATTTATCTGCAGGAAGAGACTGATATTACCAAGGTGGTCGACCCTTGGGCGGGGTCATATTACGTGGAGTATTTGACTGATCAATTGGCACGAAAAGCATGGGATATCATTAATGAAATTGAAGAAATGGGTGGTATGGCTAAAGCCATAGAAACCGGGATGCCCAAACTCAAAATAGAAGAAGCTGCCGCAAGAAAGCAAGCCAGAATTGATACCAAGAAGGAAGTCATTGTTGGGGTTAATAAATACCTAACTGAAGAAGAAACTGACATTGAGCTACTTGAAGTGGATAACGATGCAGTTAGAAAATCGCAAATTGAGCGACTGAATAAACTAAAAGAGGAGCGAGATCAGAATTTAGTGGACAAAGCCTTGTTGGCACTCACAGAAAGCGCAAAAACTGGCAAAGGCAACTTACTCGATCTGTCGATAAAAGCTGCGAGAGTTCGTGCTACGTTGGGAGAAATATCTTCAGCCATGGAAGAAGCTTTTGGTAGACATGTACCTAAGACTTCGGCTGTTTCAGGTGTATTTGCAAAAGAAGTCAAAGACAATAAAGAAATTGATACAGTCATGGAGTTAGTCAAACAATTCGAAGAACTGGATGGAAGGCGACCTAGAATCATGGTGGCTAAAATGGGACAAGATGGACATGATCGAGGCGCAAAAGTGATTGCAACTAGTTTTGCAGACCTTGGTTTTGACGTGGATATTGGACCTCTTTTTCAGACTCCAGAGGAAGTGGCAAAGCAGGCCACTGAAAACGACGTACACATTGTAGGCGCATCGAGCTTAGCTGCAGGCCATAAGACACTGATTCCAGCTTTGATCAATGAATTGAAAAGATTGGGTAGGGAAGATATTATGGTAATCGCAGGAGGTGTAATACCTCCCAAAGATTACGATTTCTTATTTGATGTTGGGGTGTCTGGAGTATTTGGTCCTGGAACTAAAATCTCAGAAGCAGCTAAGGATATTCTAGAAAAGCTAATCAAAGAATTGCAGCAATAATTATTGCTGCACGTACATGATTTCTTTTACTGCCTTCACCGTTCTCTCAACATTTGGTAGAATTTCTTCAATCAAAGTTGGCGCATAAGGAAGCGGCACATCTTTGTTGGTGATTCTATGAATAGGAGCATCCAAATGATCAAACGCTCTTTTTTGCACGATATGACTGATTTCCGAAGAAATTGAGGCCAAAGGCCATGCTTCTTCTACGATTACCAATCTATTGGTTTTCTTCACAGACTCAATGATCGTGTTGTAATCAATCGGTCTTACCGTTTTCAGATCAATAACTTCAGCATTGATTCCTTCTTTGGCTAAAGCCTCAGCAGAAGAATGGGCTACTTTCATGAACTTACCAAAAGAAACAATAGTGACATCTGTTCCTTTTTTCACTACTTCTGCAACTCCGATTGGCGTTAAATATTCTCCTTCTGGTACTTGTCCTTTTTCACCATACATCAATTCTGATTCCATGAATATGACAGGATCGTTATCTCTAATAGAAGATTTTAAAAGTCCTTTTGCATCAGCTGGATTAGAAGGAATTACCACTTTCAATCCAGGACAGTTGGCATACCAGTTTTCAAAGTTTTGAGAATGCTGAGAGCTAAGCATACCTGCATTCCCAGTTGGGCCTCTAAATACAATTGGAACATTGAATTGACCACCAGACATAGACATCATCTTAGCAGCTCCATTGATCACTTGATCAATAGCCACAAGTGAAAAATTGAATGTCATAAACTCAATAATAGGTCTAAGTCCGTTCATTGCAGATCCAACGCCAATCCCAGCAAATCCAAGCTCAGCAATTGGGGTGTCTATAACTCTTTTTGCTCCAAATTCATCGAGCATGCCCTGACTTACCTTATACGCACCGTTGTACTCTGCTACTTCTTCTCCCATGAGATATACGGATTCATCTCTTCGCATTTCTTCACTCATGGCCTCTCTTAGGGCTTCTCTGAATTGTAATTCTTTCATCGGAATTTATTTTAACGTTTTATAGCTTGGGTGCGTCGTTTTGTATTTTCTCTTATTCTACAGATGTGAATTTCGAGATGGCTAAATTATCACAAAGGGCTCAATATCGCAATTAAACCGAAATAAATAGGAGAGGGGTAAAACAAAAAAGACTCACTTCATTTACTGAAGTGAGTCTTTCCATTCAAATGATTCGAAATCTTAATTCAATGCTTCTGCTACTTGAGTAGCATAGTTTGAAAATTCAAGGTCATTCAATGCTTTTTCTTTCAATTCAGGATCTTTTTCAATCGCAGTCTTTAAGCTTGTAAGCATGTCTGCATCATTTCTGAGTCTAGCAGAAGCGACAGCAGATGCATAGTAGGCTTTAGCGAATTCAGCATCTTGCTCAGCTGCATTACCAAAGCCTGTCACAGCGTTTTCGTAATCATTGTTTAGCAAAAGAGCCAATCCTCTATTGAATGCTACGCTAGTAGATTCATCTGCATTTTTCAAAGATTCAAAAGCAGCATCATATTCACCTCTTTTAATCTCTAATGAACCTTTAACAGCATTCATTCCAGAAATGTGACGTTTCGCTGGGCTTTTCTCAAATCCAGCTACTATAGCATCATAAGCTTGAGCCTTATCTCCTTGTAGAGCATATGCTGTTGCCATATTAGCTAAAACAGCTGAAGTATTGCTTTTATTTGCGGCAATTTCTAGCTGAGTAATCGCCATTTCAATTTTAGATGATCTTTCTGCACCTTCTGCTGCAATTGCCATATCTAAATACACAGCACCCAAATTGTTATGAGATTTCCAATTTCCATCTTTCTTAGTGGCAGCCTTAAAAATAGCTTCTTTTTCAGTTAATGATGGAGTTAAAGTTGCAGCAAACATTAACTCTTCGAATGAAAGTGTATCAGCGCTAGCTGTACCTTCTGCAATTTGTTTTGCTAGAACAGCAATTTCAGCATTCGTTTTCTTTTCTTTAACTGTTAAAACTTCAGTTTTAGCAGCTCTTAAACCTGGGTAGATATCTTTGAAGATAGCTTTGTAAGAATCTAAGTCTTGTAAAGCTTTTTCTTTGTCTTCGAAAACACCAGCACCATTTACAACCTTTAAGATCTCAGACTTCTGAGCATCAGAAACACCTTCGTAAGCACTTAGAGCATCTTTGAATGCGGTCCAATCTTCAACAACTGGCTTAAGGATAAAGTTGATCGAATCAGCCATGTCCTTATAGTCGTATCTTCTCATTTGACTTCTGTAGTACTTTTCAATTGATTTAGCTCTTGCTTCAGATAAACCAGAGTTAATTGTTTCAGTACCTTCAGGAGAGTGAGTACCTGTAATGGTTACAGTTTTAGTTACGTTCTTGTCAGCAATGAATGCTGCAAATTCTTTTCCTTTTTCACTTCTTGTTTCTGAGCTTTTCAGCACAGAGCTACCTTGATCGAAAAAGAAGTCCACGTTAGTTGGCTCTACTTCTTCTTGGTCGTTGTAGCCATGGAAAGCATATGCGCTATAAAATTCTTCTTCAACTAGAAGAGAGGTCGTAATAATACCTTTAGCTATTTCGACTCTAGCAGTTTCTTTGGTTTTTGCATTTTTATCAACTGCTACACCTTGTACCTCTAAAGTACCTTGGCTCATAGCAGGATCGTATGCGAAGCTATAAGTATCGCTTTTTCTTGAAGTAGTAGTTTTACTGTCAGGAAAGTCTACAGCATCAAATACCATTTTCCCTACTTCTACTTCGTTCTCACCTGACTTATAATAAGTGGTTAGATTATAAACATAATTTTGTGGAAGCATTTTCGCTGGTAGTACCACTGACATATCAGCCTTCACAGAATCGCCATGGAGTTCAAGTGGGTTAGGTACTACATCTACTTGCTGGGTGGCAGCAAGCTTCACCATGTTGTTCAGAGCACTACAGCCTGATAACATTGTTAAGCCTACACATATGGCTATTACAACATTCGATTTTCTCATTTGAATAATTGTTTTATTAAAATTGATATAACTTTTTTGTACTTATTCTCGGAATAATTGCAATAATACGGAAAAAATAAATATATCCTAAACTAATAGAAGACAAATAAATTCATCGTTTTGCGTTAATTTTACCGCGTTATGAAAGGAATACAGGAATTTTTCGAGAAATACGCTTTTGGGGTGTGTACTAGATTAGGTGAGAAGTTGAAAATTCCATCTTCTAGTATCAGACTATTCTTCATCTATACGTCATTTTTGACCTTTGGATCGCCTGTTTTGGTTTATTTAATGTTGGCGTTTGTAATGAATTTCAGAAAACACATGAGAAGAAGGCACTCACTTTGGTATCATTGATCCACGCTGAATTCAATGGATTTAAATTCTCTTGAGATAAAGTAAATTTTGCTAGCCTTTAAATTGGAATTTATTTTTAGGTTTGCATCTCAAATTTCATCATTAATCTATGCTATTAGAATTTGAAAAGCCTATTGCAGAGCTTGAAGAAAAGTTGGCTGACATGAAAATGCTCGCATCTAACAACGATGTAGATGTAAATGAAGCAGTCAAGACTTTAGAAAAAAAAATAAAAAAACTTAAAAAGGACACTTTTGATAATTTGACACGCTGGCAGCGGGTTCAGTTGTCTCGTCATCCTGAAAGACCTTATACCCTTGATTATATCTATGAGATCACTGATGAATTCATAGAAATTCACGGCGATAGAACCGTTAAGGATGATAAAGCTATGGTTGGAGGGTTTGCTTCCTTAGCTGGTCAAACAGTGATGATCATAGGTCAGCAAAAAGGAAGAAATACCAAGCAGCGCCAAATGCGAAATTTTGGTATGGCTAATCCTGAAGGCTATAGAAAAGCATTGCGTTTGATGAAAATGGCCGAAAAATTCAATAAACCAATAATTTGTTTGATTGACACACCCGGTGCATTTCCTGGGCTAGAAGCTGAAGAAAGAGGTCAAGGAGAGGCTATAGCAAGAAACCTAAAGGAAATGTTTATGCTAAAAGTGCCTGTAATTTGTGTTATCATTGGAGAGGGTGCTTCAGGTGGTGCTTTGGGTATTGGAATAGGTGATCGTGTCCTTATGATGGAAAATTCTTGGTATTCTGTGATTTCACCTGAAAATTGTTCAACTATTCTTTGGAGAAGTTGGGATTATAAGGAACAAGCTGCTGAAGCGCTTAAACCAACGGCTAAGGACATGATGGCTAACGGTATGGTTGACGGAGTTATTAAAGAACCAATTGGTGGTGCACATGTGGATACGTCAGAAGCAGCTAAAGAACTAAAGAAAGTATTGGTTGCCAATTTGAAAGATTTGGATAAAATTTCTCCAGAAGAAAGAATCAATCAACGTATTGATAAATTCTCAAAAATGGGTGTAGTAGCCTCGTAATTCTAGCTTATGACTAAGCTTCTCGCAGAGCTCATTTTCTTGAAAATTTTGGGTTGGGAAATCAAAGGCGATATTCCTAAAACAACAAAAAAATGTGTCATCGCCATTGCGCCGCATACGAGCAATTGGGATTTTTTTATTGGTGTTATAGTTAGACCTATTAAAAACCTTAGATCTTCATTTTTAGTCAAAAAGGAGTTGTATAAATTTCCGCCTCTTGGCTGGTTACTGACGTATATGGGAGGAATTCCTGTAGATCGAGGTAGAAATGCTGGGAATTTGATGGATCAAATAGTTAAGATTTTCAATGAGCGAGAAGTCATGCGATTGGCGATAACGCCAGAAGGTACGCGTTCAAAGGTATCTGAATGGAAAACTGGATTTTATCGAATAGCCATGGCCACTAAGGTGCCTATTATTTTATGCAGCTTTGATTTCAAACAGAGAGTCGTTGAATTTGGCGAAGAATTCCATCCTACTGGAAATATGGATGAAGAAGTTGCTTACATCAAAAGTAAATTTGTAGGCGTTCCAGGAAAACATCCAGAACTTGGGGTGGATTAATTCAGTATAATACCAAAATTGCTGGTATGACTTTAATTATTATTTTGCTGGTTGTTGCTGCGGGATTGCAAGTGGGTATTTTCCTTTATTCAAGAAATTTAAAAAAGCAACAGAAAAAAGATGACGTTTTGCTGAAATACGATATCAAGTCCAGAAGTGAATTGTTTGCTGTGTTAAATCGTACAGATATCCCTGAAGATGATTTGGTCAAACTTAATGACATTTATAGTCGACAGGAATGATATGAAATCTTTAATAAAGAAACTCTTTCTGATCCCTATTTGGATTTATCAATACAGTATTTCACCATTATTTCCATCATCTTGTCGATTTTCTCCGACTTGCTCTCAATACACCAAAGAGGCTATTGAAAAACATGGGGTGAGGAAAGGTATTTTGCTTGGTATAAAACGAATAGCCAAATGTCATCCATGGGGATCTAGTGGTTATGATCCCGTACCATGATCAATATCAGGAATATTAACTATTCAATATTTTTATGAAGTAAAAACAAGCTTATCTTTGCAATTCAAATAAACCGAAGCACATTGGAAAAGAAAAAAGGGTTTTATTGGTCGGATGAAAGAGAGCCGCATTTCAAGAGAAGGAAAGAAATAATCGAAAAACATCCAGAAGTGAAATCGCTTTATGGAATTGATAAAGGATTAAAATATAAAACATTAGCTCTTGTCATTTTTCAATTGGTAACCGCGCCTTTTATTGCTGAATTGGCTTGGTACTGGTATTTTCCATTGGCATACATATTTGGAGCATCGGTGAGTCATACGATCTTTTTAGCCATTCATGAATTGAGTCATGACTTAGCTTTTAAAAAGAAAGTGTATAACAATTGGTTAGCCTTAGTAGCTAATATTCCAATCGTAGTACCGTATGCTATTTCATTTAAGACCTATCACTTGAAGCATCATTGGGAGCAAGGGGATGAAAATAATGACACTGATCTACCTACCTCAGCGGAAGCTAAAATATTCAGAGGGTTTATAGGTAAAATTCTTTGGGCAACTAACCAAATTCTTTTCTACGCCTTTAGACCCATGTTTGTCCATCCTATAAAACTGGAAAAATGGCACATCTATAATATTCTATTTCAACTCACTGCGATTGGGGTTTATTGGTATTTTGTTGGATTTGGTGCCATTATTTATTTACTCATTTCAATTTTCCTCGCAGGAAGTTTACACCCATTAGCAGCTCATTTCATTGCGGAGCACTATGTGTTTAAAGAAGGACAAGAGACGTACAGCTACTATGGGTTTTTGAATAAATTTGCATTGAATGTTGGCTACCACAACGAGCATCATGATTTTCCAAATATTCCAGGAACTAGATTGCCAAAGTTGAAAGAAACAGCTCCAAGTTTTTATGACAATCTGTTTGTGCATAAATCATGGGTAAACGTGATTGTACAATTTATCACCAATCCTAAAATTGGATTGAGTAGCAGAATCAAAAGAAACAATAGTATTTAGTAAGCTGGAGAATGGAATCTCTCCTCTAATCCGAGTAATTTCGAGCTAGAAAAAATCGAAAGTATATGCGGATTGTATTTATGGGTACACCAGAGTTTGCCGTACCTAGTCTTCAGATTTTACATGAGAATGGGTTTGAAATTGTAGGGGTAATTACTGCGCCGGACAAGCCAAAGGGTAGAGGTAAAAAACTACAAGGAACCCCAGTTAAGGAGTATGCTGAAAGCGTCGGTTTGAATGTCTTACAACCAACTAACCTTAAATCTGAAGACTTTCTATCTGAACTTAGAGGACTCGATGCCGACCTACAAGTCGTAGTTGCCTTCCGAATGTTGCCAGAAGCTGTGTGGGACATGCCAGCCAGTGGTACATTCAATCTTCACGGTTCTTTACTTCCACAATATAGAGGTGCAGCACCGATCAATTGGGCTATTATGAATGGAGAAACCGAAACTGGAGTAACTACGTTTTTCCTCAAACATGAAATAGATACAGGAAGCATTATACTTCAGGAAAAAGAGCCCATCAGCTCGGAAGATACAGTAGGTGACGTGTATGAAAGGCTGATGCATAAAGGCGCTAAGCTGGTGCTTAAAACAGTTCAAAACATTGAGAATCAGAATGTAGAACTGTCACCACAAGTGGAATCAAATGCATTAAAATCTGCACCAAAAATTCATAAGGAGACTTGTGAGATTCAGTGGAATCATGAAAGCGAACAGATTAGAAATTTCGTCAGAGGATTGTCTCCTTACCCTTCTGCATGGACTACGATTAACAATAAGAAATTTAAAGTGTACAAAGTTCAATCTGCTGAACGAAATGCAAATAAGGAAGTAGGACAGATGGATACTGACAACAAAACCTATCTGTCAATAAAAACCAAAGATGGTTGGTTGGATTTACTTGACCTTCAAATGGAAGGTAAAAAACGGATGCAAATTCAAGATTTATTGAGAGGGTTTAAATTTGAGTGAAATGAAAATAGCATTGATTGCGGCCATGTCAAAAAACAGGGTGATTGGAATAAACAATGACTTACCATGGCATCTCCCTGATGATATGAAGTACTTCATGGAAACTACCAAAGGACATGTAGTGATTATGGGAAGAAAGAATTTTGATTCTTTACCTCCAAAATTTAAGCCTTTGCCCAATCGAACGAATGTAATACTTACCAGGCGAAAAAGCTTTGAGGTGCCAGACTGCACAGTGTTTAATGATATAGATGCAGCATATGATTTTGCAGTAGAACAAGGCGAACAAGAATTGTTTGTCATTGGCGGTGGTCAGATCTATGAAATGGCCATGGATCGAGCAGATGTGATTTATCTTACTGAGATTGATGCTCATATTGAAAATGGTGAAGTTTTCTTTCCAGAAATGCGAAGTGAATGGAAAGAGACTTCAAGAAAACATCATCCTTTAGATGATCGCCATAAATATTCATTTGATTTTGTGAAATACGAAAAAATAAAAAAGTGAAATACTTCGAAAATAGGAACATTTGGATCACTGGCGCTTCTAGTGGCATAGGAGAGGGTTTAGTGCAACATTTAAGTAAAATTAAATGTAACCTAGTTATCTCTGCAAGACGTGCTGAAGAGCTGGAAAGAGTGAAAGGTGAAAATCAGAACCTAGCAACAATAGAAATACTTCCACTTGATTTGGCAAATGCTCCATCGCTTGAAGAGAAGGCAAAAGAAGCCGAAGCATTTTTTGGAGGAGTGGACATTCTGTTTAATAATGGAGGCATAAGCCAACGTGATAAAGTAATCAATACGTCGATGGAAGTGCAACGCCAGATTATGGAAGTGAATTACTTTGGCACAATAGCATTATCAAAGTATGTATTACCAGGGATGATTGAGAGGCAATTTGGTCATCACATAGCAGTAACTAGTGCTGTCGGTATCATAAGCACTCCTTTACGTTCGGGTTATTCTGCATCTAAACATGCAGTTCATGGTTTTTACGATGCATTAAGGTCGGAACATTTCGATGATGGTGTGAAAGTGACCTTGATTCTGCCAGGCTATGTAAATACCAAAATTTCATTTAATGCGCTCATGGGAGATGGAACTAAACAAAATTCGCTAGACAAAGCTCAAGCGGCCGGATTAACCGTGGATCAATTGGTGACTAAGATGCTAAAAAGTGTGGCCTCGCAAAAGGAGGAGAGTTACATTGGCGGATTCAAAGAAGTGATGGGTATCTATATGAAGCGCTTTTTTCCAAGTATATTTTCAATACTTGTCCGAAAAATGGCTGTCACTTAAATATATCCCGCGGCCCAGTAAGCTACAATTCCAATCCATTCTTTAGTGAGAATCGTCCAGATTTTCAAACCAATAATAGAAGGTATAATGATGTCGTCTGGTGTATAATGAATGGGTTCACCGTAATGATCTGTAGGAAAAGGAATTGTTTCCAACCCTACTTTTTGAAAGCAACCTTGTGCTCTTCGCATATGAAAGGCAGAAGTTATTAACATTGTTTGTCCAGGGATTCCTGCAATCAGTTCTTTTGTGAACAAGGCATTTTCTCTTGTATTTCTTGCCCTGTTTTCAATGAGAATGTCTTCTATCGGAACGCCACTGCTTATTGCAAATTCCTGAAGTGCATAACATTCTTTATTTCCTTCGAAGGTCAAAGTACCTGACCCACCTGTAATCAATATTTTATGGATAATACTCAGCTTATAGAGTTCAATTGCATGAACAATTCTGTCAGCTCCTTTGTTGAATTGTACTCGATCGAAAGGCGGCCGGTTAGGATTGGTAATACCAGAAAGGACAATCCCGACACTATACTCTTGATCAAAATTATGAAAGGGCAATGGGTCTGGCTCCCAGGCATTCATAACCACAGTTGAGATCCAAGGATTGGTGAAAAAGAAAAAGAGTGATATGGCCAGAATCCTAAGAATATGTTTCTGTCTGTGTCTTTTAACCAATAGAGAAGCTATTACCAACCAAGCGATTAGACTAGTGGGCATCACTAACCAATAAATGATCTTGGATAAGATAAAAAACATGAGCTAGTTATTGGCCGAAGCTATTGACCACTTTTCTGAACCAATCAAAATATAACGAAATAACTAGAAGCAATGACATCATCCAAATGACTACAACATTAAAATATAAGGTGTCATAGTAATTCCCCAAAAAGTGTTTTTGTGGGGCATAAAAATGAGATCTGACATCCAACGCATGTTGTGGGACTGGTACATTATAGATCGGATAGATCTTTTGAATCAGCTCCTTTTTAGTTTCCAACAATCTATTTTCTGCAGTGCTGTTCTTCAAGAAAAATACGATGGCTTCATTTTCATTGTCTTTTCTCAATTCTGCGAATGCCGCTAGTTTTTCATCACTGTCTGTCATGGTCTTCGTGAGAGCATCTCGCTCAGCAGTAGCTTTTTTCAAGCGATTATTGTAAATCTTCCGCATGATTTTGACGAACTTTTCGGTTTCATCAAAAGTAGATTTGTTGAATTTTCCGGGCGTCAGATTGTCAACTGCTGGAAATTTGCTTTTTGGTACTCCAGCCAACTCCATTTCTTTGGTCAGCTCTTTTTGAATGAGTTTCAATTTCTCATTTACTTTTTGTTTCTTCTCACTGTCTTCCGAACCAAAATTGGAATGTACATAATCCAAATTGGCTTCAATCGCAGAAAAGTAATAGACGCTTTTGAATTCTGAATTGGCTATAGTTTGGTCGTAAGTGAAAAAGTTTTTTTCGAATTCATTGTCTTTGAATTGGGTCACAGCCAATGCTTCATATCCCCATTTTGAGGCCATTAATTCTCCGATAATAGGCACTTTTTTAGAGTTGCTCAGCCATGGATGTAGCTTGTCAAAATTCACTACAATACCACTCAATATTAACTGAGGGATAATAAGCAAAGGAATCAGAATGTAGATCGTTACTGCAGAATTGAAAGCTGAAGAAATGTTCAATCCCATGATATTGGCAAAACAAGAGACGCTAAACATCACCAACCAAAATGAGAAAGTCATTCCATTGATTCCTAATACGAAGTCTCCAATTAAGACGAACATCAGTGTTTGTAAAGCAGACAATCCGAATAATATCATCATTTTCGAGACCAAATAACTAAACCTGCTCAAATTCAGAAACGATTCCCTTTTTAGAATTTTCCTATCCTTAAATATCTCTTCAGCACTCACAGTTAATCCCATAAATAACGATACAATAATCGCCATGAAGAAGAAGGCAGGAATATTGGGGTTTTCCCTGAAAATGTACTCGTTAGAGCCTTGTGGGACATATCTAATGATAAATGCCAGAATTATTGCTAGAAGAGGTGCTTCCAATAAATTGATAGCTAGATATTGCTTGTTGCTGAGTTTAGATGCGATATCCCGACTGGCAAATATGAGTAACTGCTTAATTCTGCTAGGAATTTTGAGCGTTTTCTCAGGTTTTTCATCTGATTCTGTAGCTGGCTTTATAGAGACTCGTTCGGTGAAATAGCTATTCCAGTCTTGAGGAGAAATTTTACGCTGGTCAGTAAGTTTGCCATATTCATCTACTACTTTGGTTTCGATGATATTGAAAATTTGTTCGGAATTTACATTTCCACATTCGATACAGGAGCCAGCATCTTTATCAATTAGATCAACAATATTCTTGAAGTAGATAACAGCCTCTACTGGGTTTCCATAATATATCTGATAACCGCCGACATCCAAAATGACCAATTTATCAAACATCTTAAAGATCTCCGAGGACGGTTGGTGAATAACGACAAAAACCATTTTACCTTTTAATGATAACTCTTTCAAAAGGTCCATGATGTTTTCAGAGTCTCTCGAAGAAAGTCCTGAAGTTGGCTCATCAACAAAAAGCACTGAAGGCTCTCGAAGCAATTCAAGCCCAATATTTACTCTTTTTCTTTGACCGCCACTAATTGTTTTTTGTAAAGGAGACCCCACTTTTAAGTTTCGTGTTTCGCTCAAGCCTAGCGCTGCTAAAGTTTTATCTACAAGCTGATGTAATTCATCATTGCTCATATCTGCAAAACAGAGTTTGGCCGCGTAATAGAGGTTTTCAGCAACAGTTAATTCTTCAACTAAAAGGTCGTCCTGTGGCACATAGCCGATCACTCCTTCAACATTGCTCTTGTCTTTGTTAATGTCAATTCCATTGATTCGAACTGAACCTTGTGAAGGAGTCTCATTTCCATTCAAAACGTTTAGCAGAGTGGACTTACCAGCACCACTACCGCCCATGAGTCCAACCAGTTTGCCCGAGCTTTCAGCAATGGTAATATCTCTAAGACCTTGGTGCCCATTGGGGAATGTGAATCCAATGTTTTCGGCAACAAATGAAATTTTTGAGTCACTGCTTTCTTCACGGAAAGTAGAAACCACATCACTATAATAGATTGGATCTATTTTAGATCCACGAATGGTACTGCCAGAGGAAAAAACAATGATTTTGCTTTTTCGAACAGGTACACCATTTAGGGTGAGTGCAGAATCACCCATGTATTTCATAAAATACATTTCCAAGGCAGGTAACCTGAAGAAGGCAATGTATCCAGATAAGAAAGACCGTTTAAGATGTCTGGCGTCTGTATTTGAGCCAGCACCGTTGCTATCATCTATAATTAAAATATTATCAGCATTAAGCTGTGAACGTTCTTTGTTGACCACAAATGATTTGATGTGATCAACTGCTTTGGTTGAAAAATTGAATGATTCTCCTATAAGGTGAAGCAATTCCAATTCTCGGTCGGATATTTCACCGTCAGCCATGATCACCTCAAGTACCTTGAGTATAACAACTATTTTTTGCTGTTGAGTAAGTTCCTGATTGACTTGTTTGGCGAGTATTGAGATTTCTTTTTGTTCACCAAATGAAACTGCTCGGTCACCTGACATGTGACTGGTCATTTGATCAAAGAGCTGCATGTATTTAAGGCTCTCGTCTTTACTTAGATTTTCGAGTAAAAAGTCTTCAATGGCACTTCTCTCATCTTCAGTTACGTCGTCCTCTTTTGCCACGATTGCCAATAGGTGGATGATGGCTTTTAACAGTTGTTCACTCATAGTTTAGATCGAGATTTACAGATGGTATTGATCTTTAAATATAGGTTAATTTGGAGCAGAAATAAAAAAAGCATTGAACAATAGATTCAATGCTTTTTAGTGCGAGATGAAGATGGATTATTTAACCATTTCAGCTCTAATTCTTTTCACTTCAGAAATGATATCAACTAACATATCTTTGTTCAACATAAAGTTTGGATCACCTTCAGCTATTTTCTTATCGATTTCCGAAAGATCTTCTTGGTATAGTACTCTTAAAATGTCAAATTCTGCTACTACTTCAGCAATAGTGTCGTCACTTTTCAAGTCTTTCAACAATCTTACAACATCATTCAATGGTTCTTTCTGATCAATGATAATCTTAACCAAAGGCTCAAGAATCAAATTTCTGCTTGCTTCAGGTAGTAAATCATCTGGGTAAGTGTCAATAACCATCACAGAAAGATAAAGTCCTTCAATATAACTTCCAGAAAGCACTAAGGCGATAGTCTGAAGTCTATCTGTAGCTTCTAATTTTTCTTCTGCTACGTCCATAGCATAGTTGATTAGATTAGCCAATGAATCCCTGTTTCCAAGATTTCTTTCAAACCTCTCCATCAACTCTAACTCAAAAGCAGATGCGATACCAATTTGATCGGCCAACTTTTGACATGTTTCCATGTATTTCAAAGCGTCCTGCACTTGATCATAAGCAGATAGGTATCCGATATCGGTAGCATAAGCACCTAGATTCATTGCTGCTTTGTCTGTTGAATTTTCGTATTTCGTTACGTTATTCAAGTCGTTGATCAATTCTGCATTGAAATCTGATCCTGTGGCTTGGAGTAGATATGGAACTTCTGATGGTGGTGGCATATCATGCACCACTTTATCAATTTCTTCTATAAGTTGATTTTCAGCTTCTTCAAATGCCTCAGCCTCAATTTCAGCGGTTACTTTTTTGGAATTACCCCCGCAAGAACAAATGAAAACAGTCAACGCTAGTGCAAAGCAAAGGTTGATGGTTTGTTTATAGTTGATCATAGTTTGTGTTTTATGAATTTCTCAATGCCAATTTTAATATATTTTTGAATGGATATAAAGCACTGTTTGAAATAATTTGAACCGTTGCGTCTGATTGGATACAATTTTGATGGAATATGACCATAAATTTAGAAAGACTCGTATATCTACACATGAATTACCAAAAGCTAACTCATTTATTACTCATAATTTGTGCAGCTCTAAGCACGAACCTGAAAGCTCAAGAAACTTCCGAAAATTTTTATGACAGCGGACAACTGAAATCTTTTGGCGTGATAGACGAGGAAGGAAAATCTGGCAAATGGTCTTACTTCTATCCGGATGGAAAAATCAATGCTATTGAGAACTATATCGACAATGAGTTAAGTGGGAAATGTTTGAGTTATTATCGAAATGGTCAGATGAAGAGCGAAGAAAACTGGAAAACAGGTTTGCTTGAGGATAGTGCTTTTTATTATTATGATACTGGCCAACTCAAAAGAAAAGGAATTTACAAATCAGGATTATACTCAGGTATTTGGTTGTCGTATCATGAAAATAAAAAGTTAAAAAGTAATGGTTCCTACGTATCGGGATTGCCTGATGGGAAGTGGGAGGTTTATACGGAAGATGGAGTTTTATTTCAAAAGGGAAATTACAAGGAAGGGAAGGAAGATGGCTATTGGGAATTTTTTGACGGAGATGGACAACTTAACTACTCAGGCAATTATAAAAATGGGGAGGAAATAGGTGAGTGGTTCGAATATTCTAAAAAAGGGAAGAAGAAGCTTTATTTTGATTATGAAAAATAGTCATGTCTAATTCCGGATTAAATTATAAAAGTAAGATTAGGGGGAGTTTATATTTTTGTTGACTTATGATCAACAAAACTAAAAACCAACTTCAATCCCGATGCAACAACAAACCAGACTTATTTTCCTCTTTTTATTTCTTTGGTTAGCTCAAAGAGCCCAAGGTCAGAGTGATGGTAAACGAGCTGAAAATACAATTTTAAAAATCAACAAGGACAAGAGTCCATATTCTTCAAATCAAAACAAATGGTTAGAGAAGAATGGGTTTGATGTTAAAGGTTATTCTTGGACAAATGTAGAATTAAATGATCAACTTGATCATGCAATTGTCAATAGGGGCGCAGCATATGCACTTTTAAGCTTAAGCCTAGTAGGAGTGGCAGCAGGGATTTCCAATGTCTATCAAGATCCTGATAAATTTTTCTTGCTTGCAGTTAGTGTTCCAGTAACAGCTGTATCCGCCTTGCAGTTTTCAAAAGCCAGAAGAAAAATAAAAGAAATAGAGTGGGCAAGAAGATCGCAAGAAATTCAATTTGATAATGAGTTGACTTTTCCACCTCTTAATTTATACTCGGACAAGACGAATACATGGATGATGAAAAGAGGGCTTGATGTCTCAGATTACTATTGGGACAATCCTGATATCAATTTGGGAATTGAAAGAGCTGTCAAGGCCAGGTCAATGAGTAAATTGTGGTCGGCCATTGCAATGACGGGAGCTGCATTTGGGCTGAAACATATCCTCAGTGATGGCAGTGAAAGTGGTATTCAAGCATATGGATTATTAGTAGGAGTTTCTTCGATTATTTCTCTAGCTAAATCGAATCGTGCGAAAGAAGAATTGTTATTGGTCTCTGAAATGAAGCAAAAAATTGATGAATCAAGAAAAAAGGCATTAGAAAAGGACAGCGTTGTTGTCAACAACTTGTCCAACCACGAAGAACAGAATGAAAATACCATTAATTCAATGCAGACCCATACCGTATTCCGAAGTCCTTATGAAAGATCTCAGAATAGCTGGATATCAAAAAATGGATTTGAATTGTCAGGGTATAATTGGAATGACCTAGAGATAAACTTGAATTTGGAAAAGGCTGTAAAGCAAAGGAGTAGTGCCAGAATTCTTGTTGGGGCTTCGATAGCGTCATTATTTTTGGGTTCAGTATTTAATCTTGCACATGCCTTAAATGAAGATCCAGACAAGTCTGATAGAAAACCAGGGACTGGTTTTTTTATTGCTACTGGAGGCATGCTAACAGGGTCAATTATAATTAGTCAAAGTGGAAGAAATAAAGTTGAAAAAGCAGAGCAATTGAGAAAATCCTTAAAATCGAAATATCCAAAAGTTCAATCTTCAGATCTAGACTAGCTAATTGTAAATTATGCGCTTATCTATCAAAATCTTTTTTCTATTTGTTTATTTGAGTTTCTTGAATGAGGCTTACGGTCAAAAAAACTTAAGCGAAAATTCTCCAAACAGCCCCTATTCCACCAAACAAAATACTTGGCTAAATGACCAAGGGTTTTATGTATTGAACTATGGCTGGTCCAACAAAGAGGTCAATTCTAAACTGAATCATGCAATATTTAATAGGACACTTGGTAAAGTGACCTTATTTGCTACGATAGGTTCCTTTGCTTTGGGAGGACTTTCTTATCTGAAAAGTGAAATGGCTGATGAAGCTAAATGGAAAAATGATCATCATAAAACATTCTTTAAAGTATCTGGAGGATTAGCTGTTTTATCCATAGCATTTCCTCTTAATGCAAGGCGCAAGGTCAAGCAGGCAATAATTTTAAGGAAAAATTAGTTCTGGTGTCTTAATTTTGATTGGCTGGCAATTAGCAGTAAATACAAAATTCATAAATCTCAACAAATCGTTAAAATTATGGATACTAATTCTATTTTTTATCGGTAGCCTTGATTAGTGCTATCTGGGTAATTTTTGAAGTACTCACTAAGCAAAAAAGTATGAGCGGTGGAAGCAAGGCATTGTGGATAATCTGCGCTTTATTTTTTAGCATAATTACAGCAATTGTCTACTATTTCACAAAGAAAAAATAGAACCTAATAAAGGTGATCTCCTAATCAGGCAATCACCTTATACTGAATCTCATCCATGGCTTCTAATTTGTCCAATAAGCCGTTGTCAGGTTCTATCTTTACTTTGCGTGAAAGTAAATTCACCTGCATATTTTCTTCCTCATCGACGATGTCTAGTTTAAGCAAGCTGCTTCCTGCGTATTCAGTTGTGAGTTTTTTGATTTCATGGATTAGTCCGTCGTTCACATCTTGAAGTTTGATTCTCAAGTTGAGTCCTTTGGTTTTTTCTCCTCTAATTTCTGTCAACAAGTCCATAGACTTTACTTTGAGCTCTAGTTCTTCTCCTTTCCATCGGTTTTGCACGGCACATTGAAAGTAAAGAAACCAACCGGTTTCAAAATATTCTTTGAATTTGACATAATCATCGGAAAACAAAAAGAATGTGAATGAATCGGTGAAGTCTTCGAGGGTAATGGTGCCAAACGGTTTCCCCGTTTTCGTAACTCTATGACCCACGGCGGCAACTTGTCCTGCAATCTTAATGCTTCCCTTTTTCTGAAGCTCTGACAAGTCACCATTCAATTCTTTGATCGAAGTATTAGTGAATTGATCAATCTCAAATTTGAATTGATCGAGCGGATGCCCTGAGATATAAAGACCGACTACCTCCTTCTCAATTCTCAATTTTTCTAATTCGCTGAATGGCTCTACATCAGAAACCGTAGGAGTGGGGACGGATACGCCTGATTCACCACCGAATAAGGAAGCTTGCGCACTGGCTTCTTCCTGTTCCATCTTATTGGCATATTTGATGGCCTTTTCTATCAAACTTGGTTCTCCGTCATCGGTGATAAGATACTGTCTTCTGTGATAAACTTCAAAACAGTCAAATCCGCCAGATTGAGCCAATGCCTCCAATGTTTTTTTATTGACAGATCGTAAATTGATTCTTGTTACAAAGTCGAAAAAGTCCTCGAATTTTCCATTTTCTTCGCGTTCTTCGATAATAGAAATGGCCGCGGCTTCACCTGCACCTTTGATCGCACCCATGCCAAATCGAATTTTTCCTTCTTCATTTACTTGAAAAAATACTCCTGACTCATTCACATCAGGACCGAGAACTGGAATTTTTCTTACCCGACATTCTTCCATGAAGAAACTGACTTTCTCTATGTTGTTTTGGTTGTGGGTAAGCACAGCCGCCATGTATTCAGCAGGGTAGTGCGCTTTGAGGTATGCCGTGTGGTATGCGACTACAGAATAGCACGTAGAGTGAGATTTGTTGAAAGCATAGGCTGCAAAGGCTTCCCAGTCTTTCCAAACCTTTTGTACTTTGGCTTCGTCGTGACCGCGTTCCAAACAGCCTGCTACGAATTTCGGTTTGAGTTGATCCAGAATGGCTTGGATTTTCTTACCCATGGCCTTACGAAGCATATCTGCTTCACCTTTGGTGAATCCAGCCAGCTTCTGTGAAAGACGCATCACTTGCTCCTGATAGACCGTAATTCCATACGTTTCTGCCAGATACTCTTCCATTCCCTCTAGATCATATTCGATCTCTTCGGTACCCATCTTCCGGGCAATAAAGTTGGGGATGTATTCCATCGGCCCTGGTCGATACAAGGCGTTCATGGCAATTAAATCTTCGAACCTATCTGGTTTTAGCGAACGCAAGTGCTTCTGCATCCCTGGTGACTCAAACTGGAACGTTCCATTAGTTTCACCTCGCTGATAGAGCTCGTAAGTCTTTTTGTCGTCAAGCGGAATGTCATCAGGAATGATTTCAACTCCATGACGTTTTTTGACATTGGCGCAAGCCGTTTTAATAATGGATAGGGTTTTTAGACCCAAGAAGTCCATCTTCAACATGCCGGCACTTTCTACTACACTGTTATCAAATTGAGTGACGAGTAGATCCGAGTCTTTGGCCACACCGACGGGCACATGCATCGTAATGTCACTTGGAGTAATGATTACACCACAGGCGTGAATCCCGGTATTCCTTACGGACCCTTCCAATACTCTTGCCTGTTGGATCACTTCAGATTTGAGTCCGTGGCCAGACTCCATGGCCTGAAGTTCTTTCACTTCTTTAAATGCCTTATCTAAGCTAATGCCTGGTCGCTCTGGGATGAGTTTGGCAATAGAATCTGTGTCTGGCAGTGGCAGTTCCATCACACGTCCAGAATCTCGAATAGAAGATTTAGCCGCCATGGTACCATAAGTGATGATTTGGGCTACTTGTGTTTGACCATATTTGTCAATCACATATTGGATGACTTTATCACGACCCTCATCGTCAAAGTCAATATCAATATCGGGTAGTGATACTCGATCTGGATTTAAGAAACGCTCAAATAGTAGATCGTAGGCAATTGGGTCTACATTGGTAATACCAATACAATAGGCAACTGCTGATCCTGCAGCTGAACCCCGACCTGGCCCAACGGACACACCCATTTCCCTTGACTTAGTTGTGAAATCCTGTACAATTAGGAAGTAACCAGGGTAACCTGAATTCTCAATGGTTTTTAGTTCAAAATCGAGTCTTTCAGTAATTTCATCAGTGATATCACTATAACGTTTTTTTGCTCCCTGATAAGTCAAATGCCGAAGAAAGTTGTTTTCTCCTCTTTTGCCACCATCTTCCTCATCTTGTGGGTCTTTGAATTCATCAGGAATATCGAAAGCGGGTAAAAGCACATCTCTGGAGAGTCGATATTCTTCAACAGAATCAATCAATACTTTGATGTTCTCAATGGCCTCAGGAATGTCCGCAAAGAGCGCTTTCATCTCCTCTTGCGTTTTGAAATAGTATTGATCATTGGGTAACGCATCACGATATGCCCTGCCTCGTCCTACCTCGTCATTAATACTTTTACCATCTTTGATACAAAGCAATACATCATGCGCCTTAGATTCATCTCTGTCCAAATAATGCACATGATTGGACGCGATCATTTTGATTTTGTGTTTTTCAGCAAAACCTTGTAAAATATCATTTAAGTGATTCTCTTCATCCAAGCCGTGGCGATTGAGCTCAATATACAAATCGTCGCCAAATTGCTCTTTCCACCAGAGTAGAGCAGTTTCAGCTTGTTCTTCTCCTTGATTCAGTGCTAGCGAAGGTACTTCGCACATCAAACCGCCTGTGAGACAAATGATATCTTCCTTGTATTGATTAATGAGTTCTTTGTCGATTCTTGGGTAGAATCCATAAAGTCCTTCCATATGTCCAAGAGAGGACAGCTTGGCCAAATTGTGATAGCCTTTTTTATTTTTTGCCAGGAGTACAATCCGAGTCATTCGATCTGGATTGTCCTTGGTGAATTTTAGTGTTTTTCTTTCTTCAGAGATAAAAAATTCCTGACCTAGAATAGGTTTAATACCTTCTTTGATGGCGCCTTCTACAAAGTGATAGCCACCATACATATTTCCCAAATCAGTCAGCCCAACAGCTGGCATGCCTAGTTCTTTCGCCTTGGCAATCAGTGGTTTGATTTTAGGAGTAGCTTGAAGGACTGAAAACTGTGAATGTAAGTGCAGATGACAGAAAGGGGCCTCAATATCTTTGGCTGCTTCTGTGTCTATATCAATGCCTTTGTTATCGTCTTTTACGGCGAAATTGGCCGCTGCCAAATCAGGCGCCTGGTATTTGATATTTTCCTTAGCTGTATCATCAAGTGGAGCGATTACTCCTTCGGTGACAAGCCCGAAGAAACATTTGGCGGTCGCATCTACATCATAGGCCGCATCATGCGCATCATCAAATCCAACACCGAATAATTTGGTGTGGAGCTCTGTTAGTGTAGGCCATTTGAATTTTCCACCTCGACCAGGAATGGCTACAAATTCAGTCGACTCATCCTTGGTATCTATGGAGTCAATGCTCGCTAAATCATTCTTTCTTTCTTTTCTTAAATATTCTGCTCCTACAATGTTCAAATCAAACTCTACATTGTGGCCGATTACTGCTTTTATTTTAGTAAGATCTTCTGAAAATATACTTAAAACCTCGTTGAGGTCATGGCCCTCTTCTTCTGCTCTTTTAGTGGAGATGCCGTGAATTTTCTGGGCATTGAACGGAATGGTGTAGCCTTCTGGCTTTACGATGTAGTTTTTATCACTAATTAGTGAACCGTCATTGGCATGTAGCTGCCAGGCTAACTGAACCAGTCGGGGCCAATTGTCCAAGTCTTCCAATGGGGCATTGTAATTCTTGGGTAATCCAGTGGTCTCGGTATCAAATATTAGGTACATGGGTGTCAATTTAGCTTTTTTGTCATTTCGAATGATAGTGAGAAATCTAATTGTTCAGCTAAAAGCACGTTGAAGATTTCTCCCTCTGGTCGAAATGACAATTTAAAAAAAGTTGCAGGAATCGGACTTTAAAGCTAGGAATTTAGACTGGATAAACGGAGTGAAAAGGAGGGAAGTTTTCCACATATTTATGGAATCAACTCTTCCAAAGTTTTAAACTTTGGAAGAGTTTTTATTAGCCAGCAACAATGAAGTTTTTACTTTCTTCATAGCCCTTTGAATTAAGAAAAGCTCTTACTTCATCTCGTCGATTTCTATTGGTGATATAGCTAATAATGAAGGGATGCTGGTCTTTATTAACGTCTTTGAAGTGCACGCAAGGATAGTTGGGTAATTGCTTGCCTTTTTTGATGTCAATATACCCTTCAATTTCAATTTCATGAATTAAGAGTTGTTGGCTTCGTTTGAAGCCAAGTTTTCCAGCTCCCCAAATCCAGACTTTGGTGTTGTTGGTGGCTTTCAGGTGTTTGGCGAGGTATTTAGTCTTGATTTGGAAGAAGGCCTCAGTTTCATAGCGCTCATCGGTTCTAGTAAGCCTGGAAGAACTATCGTGCCAGTCGAGTAGGGGGAGCGAAAGTTTTTCGATCTTGTGTCCGTTGTCTATGGCTCTAAGGAACCACTCGTAATCTTCAGGGAATGCACCCTCTTTTAGCCATCCAATATCTTCTAATGCTGACCTTCGAAACATAAGGGTAGGGTTGACCAAAGGAAACTCCACAAATCGATTTTGATAAATGTCATTCCATGAAGTGAGTCTGTTGCTCCAATCCACAAAATGAGAAAAATCATTCAATTCTTCATTTTCAGTTTTGTAGTTGACTTGAGTTGCTGAAATTGATATCTCAGCATTGGAATTCAAATGTTTGATTTGTCTTTCCAGCCGTTCGGGATGAGCCACATCATCTGCATCCATACGTGCGATGTAATTACCAGTTGCCGCTTTCATACCTGTGTTGGCTGCGAAGACGACGCCTTGTTTGGGTTCAGATAGGTGTTTTATTCTGGAATCTGAGTTAGCTAATTCTTTGACAATTTCAAGGCTATGATCTGTAGAATTGTTGTCGATGAGCAGAAGTTCGAATGCTGTATGGGTTTGCTTAAGATTGCTATTTATAGCTCTGGCTATAGTCTTAGAAGAGTTGTAGTAAGGGAGTATGATTGAAACTAACATGACTAAAGGCAAAAAAAGGTTCATCTGTTTGAGATGAACCTTTTTAAATTCTTGAAAAATAATCTCTTATTCAAAATTAAAGATGTCAATATCACAATCAATAGCAAATTCTAAAATTGTAAGTCCGTCTTCTTCAGAAAAATCTTCGTTCTCAAATTGACTCTTACTAAATTCACTTGTTACTTTATCATAAAAGCAATCGCATTGCTCTTGGTTGCCTTGTTCTTCAGAAACGCATTCTGCTTTAATTGCTTCAATTTCCGCATCGCTCCAACCATTATCATCGTCATCATCGTCACTACATGAAGTAGAGATAAATAAAACAGGCAGAATAAAAGCCGCCATCATAAGTACATTTTTAAACTTGTTCATAGTATTTAGTTCGTGGTTAAAGTAATATAAAAATAGAGCGTCACTGCTAATTTATTTCAGCAATGACGCTCTATTATTTTTTTAAAATTAAAATTAGATATTGTCTGAAGATGCTTTAGCAGACAAGTACTCTCTGTTCAATCTAGCAATGTGAGTTACGCTAATCTCTTTAGGGCAAACCGCCTCACAAGCCTGGGTGTTGGTGCAGTTTCCAAAACCTTCTTCTTCCATTTGTGCGACCATATTTTCTACACGAGTTTGACGCTCAACTTGTCCTTGAGGTAAAAGAGCCAATTGAGAAACTTTCGCTGCAGTGAATAGCATAGCTGATGCATTTTTACATGCGGCAACGCAAGCACCACATCCGATACATTGAGCAGCATCCATGGCCTCATCAGCGATCACTTTAGGAATAGCGATTTCGTTGGCATCAGGTACTCCGCCTGTATTCACATTGACATATCCACCTGCTTGGATGATCCTGTCGAAAGAGCTTCTGTCTACTACCAAATCTTTATGCACTGGGAAAGCAGCTGCTCTCCAAGGTTCGATCACAATAATGTCTCCATCTTTGAATGATCTCATGTGCAGCTGACAGGTAGTTACAGCATCTTTAGGGCCATGAGGTTTGCCATTGATATACAATGAGCACATACCACAAATCCCTTCTCTACAGTCATGATCAAAGTGTATTGGATCATTACCAGCTCTTGATAAATCTTCGTTGAGAACATCGAGCATTTCAAGAAAAGACATGTCCTCAGAAATATCAGAAACTTTGTACGTTTCGAATCCACCGTTATCCGTGGCGTCTTTTTGTCTCCAAATTTTTAATGTTAAATTCATATCTCTTCTTATTTATAGCTTCTTTGAGTCAATTTCACATTTTCGAATTCCAGCTTCTCTTTGTTGAGCTTTTCTTCTTTGCCTTCTCCCTGATACTCCCAGGCGGCTACATAAGAAAACTCATCGTCGATTCTTAAAGCTTCACCTTCAGGTGTTTGTGATTCTTCACGGAAGTGACCACCACAAGATTCTTTTCTGTTTTGAGCATCATCAATCATCAACTCTCCAAGCTCGATGAAATCAGCTACTCTATTGGCTTTTTCGAGAGACATATTCATCTCTTCGTTATCACCCAATACTTTAACATTTTTCCAGAATTCTTCTTTCAAAGCTTTGATTTTGCCTTTGGCTGTTTTCAGACCTTCTTCATTTCTGGCCATACCACAGTATTCCCACATGATGTGCCCAAGTTCTTTATGGAAATCATCTACCGTTTTCTCTCCGTTGATACTCAACAGTTTTTGAATTCTTTCCTTTACAGCTGTTTCTGCTTTTTGGAATTCTTCGTGGTCCGTTGGAATCTTTTCGTATGGCATGTCTGCCAAATAATCTCCAATAGTATAGGGCAATACGAAGTATCCGTCTGCCAATCCTTGCATCAAGGCACTAGCACCAAGTCTGTTGGCACCGTGATCTGAGAAGTTGGCTTCGCCAGCTGCATAAAGCCCAGGAACTGTGGTCATCAAGTTATAATCAACCCAAAGACCGCCCATGGTGTAATGCACCGCTGGATAGATCATCATTGGCATTTCGTAAGGATTATCTCCCGTGATTTGTTCGTACATGTCAAACAAGTTGCCATACTTTCCTTTTACAGTTTCTAGCCCATCTCTTTTGATTGCATCAGAAAAGTCTAAGAAAACGGCCAAACCTGTATTGCCTACGCCACGACCTTCGTCGCACATTTGTTTGGCATTACGAGAGGCTACATCTCTTGGTACTAAATTTCCAAAGGCAGGATATTTTCTTTCCAAGTAGTAATCTCTATCTTCTTCGGAGATTTTAGCAGCATCAACTGCTTTCAATCCTTTGACTGCTGTCTTAGGTACCCAAATTCTTCCATCATTTCTCAATGATTCAGACATCAAAGTCAATTTAGACTGATGATCGCCCGATACTGGAATACAGGTTGGGTGAATCTGAGTGTAACATGGGTTGCCGAAGAATGCACCTTTCTTATGTGCTCTCCATGCAGCGGTTACATTCGAGCCCATGGCGTTTGTCGATAGGAAGAATACGTTTCCGTAGCCTCCTGTTGCCAACACGACCGCATGAGCGCTATGTGATTCGATTTCGCCTGTGATTAAATTTCTTGTAACGATGCCTCGTGCTTGGCCATTTACAATTACTACATCAAGCATTTCTGTTCTGGCGTGTAGTTGAACTTTGCCTGACGCTACTTGTCTACTCAAGGCACTGTAAGCACCTAATAATAATTGCTGTCCTGTTTGACCCCGTGCATAGAAGGTACGCGATACTTGAGCACCTCCAAATGACCGGTTGTCCAATAATCCACCATAGTCTCTTGCAAAAGGAACACCTTGAGCAACACACTGATCGATAATATTTACAGATACTTCGGCGAGACGATGGATGTTTGCCTCACGACCTCTATAGTCACCGCCTTTGATGGTATCGTAGAAGAGTCTAAAAACAGAATCTCCATCGTTTTGATAATTTTTTGCAGCATTAATACCGCCTTGTGCGGCAATACTGTGTGCCCTTCTTGGACTGTCTTGAAAGCAGAAGGATTTAACGTTGTATCCTAGCTCACCAAATGAGGCAGCTGCGGCGGCACCAGCTAATCCAGTGCCTACTACGATTACGTCATATTTTCTTTTGTTGGCTGGGTTGACCAGTTTGCTTTTGAATTTGTGTTTCGTCCACTTTTCAGCTAACGGTCCTTCAGGTATTTTCGAATCTAAAGCCATTATATATGGGTCTTAATTTTTTATAAGTCTATTAAAGTGAAATATTCAAATACATCAGGATCGGAATAATTGCAAATCCAAATGGAATTAGAATTGAATAGAGAATTCCAAGCTTGGAAATGAAAGGGGTATATTTCTTATGATTTAATCCCATGGACTGAAATGCACTTGAGAATCCGTGCGAGAGATGAAATCCTAGAAAGATCATACAAATCACATAGAACGCCACGATTAAAGGATTTGAAAATGCAAAATCTACGATCGCATATCCATCAGGAATGGTCATTCCATTATACATGACTTCGGCGACTGTGCCATTTTTGAATTCATACCAGAACCCTTTTAGATGGGCAACTAAAAAGACTAGTGTAATGATACCTAACAGTGCCATGTTCTTAGAAGCCCAACTGCTTTTTGAATCTTTGGTAGCCACTTTGTAACGAACATTTCTGGCTGCCTTATTTTTCATAGTTAGAATGATACCATCTATGACATGCACCAATATGAAAAAGAAATTGCCATAAGAAACTACTTTAATCAATGGATTATTCGCCATGTTGTGAGCATATATGTTGAATGCCTCACCATCTGTTCCAAATAACAGCTGCAAATTTCCAGCCAAGTGAATGACTAGAAATAAAATTAGAAATAGCCCAGTCAGTGCCATCAAGAGTTTTTTGCCGACGCTGCCTGAAAGTGTTTGTGTAAACCAACTCATACTACGATTGTTGAAAATTTAGATGCTAAATGATGCCCCAAATATATACTTGGAGGGCATAGCAACCAATGGAATGCGAAATTCAGTTTTGGTATTTAGACTAATTATAAATTAAGGGCTGGGATTATTATGAATCTGATTCGACTTCTTTCAATTTATTTCCAGATTGCTGTATGATTTGAAGCAACAATGCCGTTTATCTTATATATTTAAAGCCAAAGAATCTATTGTTCCTTCTTAATTGGAAACAATATGAGTAGGGAATGAGTTGAAAGAATTGTTTCAACATTGAACTTGAATTATAAACCTTTGAATTTAATGACATACCGTTCGGCAATTAGAGTATTAGGGTTATTGATTTTCTCTCTGATTTTTTGTTTCGAGAATGTACTGGCTACTCATATTAGAGCAGGGGAAATTGTAGCTGTCCGTATTTCAAATTCAAATCTAACGTATAAGTTTACTGTTATAGGTTATACGGATACAGGATCCTCAGTAGTCTTTGGAGGAGGAGAAATAGATTTTGGTGATGGAACTGTTCTTAATTTATCCGAAAACGCTGAAGCAAGTGGAACCATACCATTGGAAGATGAAGTCGCGTATAATTTTTTCGAAATTTCACATACCTTTTCTGCTCCTGGTAAATACACAGTTAGATACAATGAGAGAAATAGAAATGCTGGCATTCAAAACATGTCCAATTCTGTAGACACACCTTTTTATATTGAGACTTCTATTCTGATTGATCCATTTTTTGGTCTTAATAATACACCTGTATTTTTAGTACCTCCAATAGATAAGGGGGCTGTGGGCGCCAAATTTCTTCACAATCCTGGCGCTTATGATAGTGATGGAGATAGTCTTTCCTTTAGAATTACAGATCCAAAACAATCCTTTGACCGAGTCGTAAACAATTATTTAGATCCAAATGATCCAGAGTTTTATGACAATTACTTAACAGGCAACGAAGATCAAAATGACAGACCAACCTTTGGAATTAATGCCATCAATGGAAATGTGACCTGGGATGCCCCTGGTGCTCCCGGAGAATACAATATTGCCTTTATTGTAGATGAATGGAGGAAAATTGAAGGAGAATGGTTTCTGTTAGGTTCCTTGACAAGAGATATGCAGGTCATTATCGAAGACACAGATAACGAAAGACCTGAGATTACGCCACCGCCAGATGTCTGTGTAGAAGCTGGTCATACAGTAAATGAAATCATTACAGCAACTGATCCAGATGGAGATGATGTGAGAATTGAGGCTTTTGGGGGGCCTTTTGAACAGAATGTAAATAGTGCAACCTTAGTGCCTGATGGTGAATATCAAGCTTCTCCAGCTAGTGCCACATTCAATTGGGAAACTTCTTGTGAGTTAGTAAGAAGAAGACCTTATGAAGTGCAGTTGAAGGCGACAGATGATCCAGAATTAGGACCGAAGTTGGTAGATTTTAAAACCTGGAATATCACGGTCGTGGCTCCAGCTCCAACAGGATTAAATGCTAGTGTGGAGCCGGGTAGAACAGTGGAACTAAACTGGGACTCTTATTCAGGTTGTGTAGGGGCAAGCGGAATGCAGATATGGAGGCGTGTAGATTCTTACGAGTTTTTAGCCGAAGACTGCAATGTAGGTATACCAGAATCAGCAGGATATCAATTGATTGATACTGTAAGTTTCGTAATAAATAATGATGATGAGGTTGAAGAGCAGCCTACCAGTTATTTGGACGATAATAATGGAGCTAAATTGGCTCCAGGCGCAAACTACTGCTACAGAATTGTTGCCATATTCCCAGAACCTGCCGGAGGTGAAAGTTATGCTTCGATGGAGGTATGTGCAGAAATGGGATTGACCGCACCGATCATTGTAGAGACTGATGTGGAGGAAACCAGTGAGACTACTGGTCAAATATTTCTTAAGTGGCAGCTGCCTGTAGATTTGGATTTAGATGATTATCAATATGAAGTTGTGAGATTTGCAGGGCTGGGAGGAATTACTAATCCGGACACAATAGCTACTGATATTCAAAGAATTACAGGTTTAGATTTCTTGACGTATACCGACACTGGATTGGATACAAAGTCGAATGCCTATCATTACGTCATTAACATGATGTTAATTGGGGAAGAAGAGCCTATCGATTGGTCTGCCCCTGCATCTTCAGTTTGGTTGGAAACCAGTTCTAGTACAGAAGCCATTATTTTGAATTGGGAAGCATTTACACCTTGGTCAAACATAGTACAGCCTTCTGCTGGAGATCCTGTAGAGAAGTATTATCATACCATCTACCGCCATGAAGGAGATGGGTTTGTTTCAGAAGATGATCTGGAAATAGCTGATTTTGATTCTTTGACCAGTGTAGATGCGGCATTGACTGGATTGTATTTTGAGGATATATATGATGAAGACACGAATCCGCTAGATCTCAATCTGGTGTATTATTATTATGTTGAAACCAAGGGTAGTTACGGCAATGATTTAATAGATGACGATCCAATTGTAAACAAATCCCAAATAAATTCTGCTCAGTTGGATGATGGTGATGCACCTGATTGTGCGCCTGTTTTGTCTTTCAATGAAGATTTTGATTGTGTCGCATTTTTATCGAAAGAGAAATGTTCGTTTTCTAATTATTTTAGAGATCTAAATTGGACTTATGATTTTGGTGAATGCGATCCAGATGTAAAGGCTTATAGAATCTATTTTTCTGAGGATGGCACTGAGGAGGCGTTTGGAGAAAGAGGTGAAGATTTTGTAGCAGAGGTTCAAGGCACTTCCTTCCAACATACAGGTTTAAGTTCATTCAAAGGTTGCTATCGAATCACTGCAGTGGATAAGGCTGGAAATGAAGGAGAATGGGACGAAGAACAAACGTTATGTGCTGACAATTGTCCGAATTATATATTGCCGAATGCCTTCTCTCCAGATGGAGACAGTCAATCGAGAAACGAAACCTTCACTCCATATACAGATATATTAAACAATCAGGAAGTTCCTGATTTTGACCTTGGACTTTGTCCAAGATTTGTAAGACAAGTGGAATTTAAGGTGTTTGATCGAGCTGGCGGTATCATTTTTGATTTTAACTCAGCACGCTCTGGAGGCGAGGGTCAAAGTGTGAATAGCATATTAATCAACTGGGATGGAACCACGAATTCAGGTCGGGAATTACCGGCTGGGGTCTATTATTATGGGGCAGATGTAACTTTTGATGTGCTAGATGAAGACGAAAGTAAGAAGACGATCAAGGGATGGGTACAAATAGTGAAATAGCCCATCTGGTTCTTTATGATGGGGTCTGCACCTTCTGCAATAGCTCTGTAAATTTTATTTTAGATCATGAACGCAATGCTTCATTGCATTTTACTCCGCTTCAATCTGAAAAAGGCCAAGCCATTCTGGAACAGTACAGCCTGCCACTTAATTACACAGATAGTTTGTTGTATGTGAATAATGGTGAACTTTCAACTCATGCTATGGCTGCATTCAGAATTGCACGATATTTAAAAACGCCATGGAATTGGATTTCGATTTTCAGGGTTTTTCCTTCATTCTTGACTAATTTCTTTTACAATCTCGTTGCTAAACATAGGTATAAACTCATGGGACAAGCTGATACTTGCATTTTGCCTTCGCCAGATGTTAAGGATCGGTTTTTAGAATGAACCCATTTCAATTAAGTTTGCTTTCAAAATTTTAATTAGATACAAAATGAAAGCATACGTATTCCCAGGACAGGGTGCTCAGTTTACCGGAATGGGTAAAGATTTATATGAGAGTTCTAGTAAAGCCAAAACTCTTTTTGAAAGTGCCAATCAAATCTTAGGTTTTGATATTACCAAGATCATGTTTGAAGGGTCTGCAGACGAACTGAAAGAAACTAAAGTTACCCAGCCAGCGGTTTTTCTTCACTCGGTGATTTCCGCATTGGTAAATGATGATTTTAATCCTGACATGGTAGCTGGCCATTCATTGGGCGAATTTTCTGCATTGGTAGCCAATGGGTCCTTGACATTCGAAGATGGTTTGCGATTGGTATCTCAACGCGCTCAAGCTATGCAGAAGGCATGCGAACTAAATCCATCTACAATGGCGGCAATTCTAGGATTAGAAGATGAGAAAGTCGAAGAGATTTGTGCTGGTATTGATGATGTAGTCGTGGCTGCCAACTACAACTGCCCAGGGCAATTGGTGATTTCTGGATCAAATTCGGGAATTGAATTGGCATGTGAGAAAATGAAAGAAGCGGGAGCCAAAAGAGCATTACCACTTCCTGTAGGAGGAGCCTTTCACTCTCCGTTGATGGAGCCAGCCAGAGAGCAATTAGCTGCGGCTATCGAATCGACTACATTCTCTAACCCCATCTGCCCAGTTTACCAAAATGTAGACGCCAAAGCACATTCGAACATTGAAGAGATTAAAGCTAACTTGATCGCTCAGTTGACTGCACCTGTCAGATGGACTCAGTCAGTTCAGCAAATGGTGTCAGATGGAGCTACAGATTTCGTAGAGTGCGGTCCTGGAAAAGTCCTTCAAGGATTAGTTAAGAAAATTCACAGAGAAGCCGAAGTTAGCGGTATTTAATTGAGATACCCTTTTACTACTTCCCAATCCAAAGGAATAGGAACTTCTTCAAAGTCATCAGATAATTCAAAATCTGATGACTTTTTTATTCTGTCATTACTCATAGGGTGAGTACTAATGAATTCCAATTTTTCCTGAATTATAGATTGATTTTTTGACTTCATTTTTATGAAAAATTGAGCTAATCGTCTTGGATTGATTTGGCTATCGAAAGCTAATTCCAAAGCAAAATCATCCGCTTCCTCTTCATTGAGCCGATCGAAAGAAGTGGACATGGTGAGTTTACTGATTTCGGAAATCAATACAGGGTCACCACCTGTCATTATGCTGAATAGGGCTTCTATGCCAATTGTTTTAATCAGTTTGTCCACAACATGCTTATGCTCAGCATGACCAATTTCATGTGCCAGTATTAAAGCTAATTCTTCAGCGGAAGTCACTTCATTTATCAATCCTGAGAATATATAAATATTACCGTCAAGGGTTGTGAATGCATTCGCTTCAGATTCATTGATAATATGAAATTTGTATTCATACTGAGCCGAATCTAAATTAGATAGTAAACGATCAGTGATGATCTGAATAGTAGAATCTAATGACTGATTGTGAATGAATTCAAAATCAGTCATTAGATGTTTGTTCATAAAGTCAGATAATTTTGCTTCTTTTTCAAGAGAAATGGTGAATGGATTTTCGATACGATCATAGTTGTAATAGGAAAACCCTGCCCAAATCATCGCGAAAATGGCAATCAGTATACCTAATTCTCTAAGTGCCCCTGATCTCATAATCTAGGCGGAAGATTTACATTACTTGATTCATCACCTTCATCATCTCTGATTTGATAAACTTGATGATAGCAAAGTTTGCCAAAAAAAAGGAAGTAGTACATTTTTCCATTTCTAGCTTTTACCGCACCTACAATACTAAATGCAAAGTAGGATAGGTTTAAAATAACTAACATGATCAGATAGCCATAGTACCTATCAGATGTTTCAAGGTTGTCAAAAAGAAAGATCTGCAATGTCCAATACATAGCTCCTGCATTGATTAATGTAGTTGGAACCTGACTCCAAAGTGATTGAAGACTATGGAATCGTACAAAACGCGTGTTTTTCTTTTGAACAAAATAATAAATCACCGACGCAATCAAATTGATAATAGGCAAAGGAAGTCCAGCTCCTATGGCTGCAAACATCATGAGGTAAGCCCCCATGGCATCTTCCTTTTCCTTTTTTGTGAGCTCGTCTGGTTGTTCGAGATCGTAATATTCCATACTTATTTCCCTGAAAATGGAGGATAATCATCAGTCATATATCCCATGTAGAGCTGAACTCTAAGTCCCCATCGCATAGTACCTACAATAAATTCATGCCATGATTCTGGAAATTTTCCAGTAAACAATACAGCCCACCATCCAAGGATCCAAAGAAACATAGTAGCAATACCTCTAAATAGAAGTAAAAAGCCATGAGGAATAATCACATAGAAAGCCCCAAATAGTAATTTGATCAACTGAGTGGAGCGACTTAGATTTTCTGGATATGGTATTTCCAATGTGAATGCAGAATCTTCGCTTTCCAAACCAAAAGAGGGATAGCCGTCAGCAAGATTATACACTCTCAAATTTACTCTTGTAGACCATTTCATCAGTTTGACCTGATATTCGAAAAAACTCTCTGGATAACTACCAGTGAACATGATAATAAGCCAGGATATGAAAGTCAATATAGAACCCCATAGCGCTAGAAACATCAAAATAAAGGCGTGTGGCAATACAATGTAGAAATAGCCAAAAAATGATCTTAGGAGCAGTTCGCTTCTGGAATATGACTCCTGATGTTTAACATTAAATGTCATCATAGTTTATTGTTTGGTTGTAAAACAAGAATCCAATATACTGCGAATTTCTGTTTGCGCCAATTTCAATAAATGAATACAATGATTTATATTCAATTAATCGTCGCCACACATTTCAGCTCTATGGCAATAGGAGTAGGAAGGCAATTGATCTCAATGGTCGTCCGGCAAGGTTGATTGTCTTTGAAATATTCCGCATAGATTTCATTATAAACCTTAAAGTCATCTTTCATATTCGTTAGGAAAACGGTCACGTCTATCAACTGATCCCAGGATGATCCAGAAGCTTCTAGAATTAGTTTTATGTTTTTGAAAACAGAATGGCATTGAGTAGCAATGTCATAGGATTTTATATTTCCATTTTCATCTAGATCTACACCTGGGATTTTTTTAGTTCCTTTTTCTCTTGGACCTACACCTGATAGGTAAAGTATGTTTCCGACCTTTCTAGCATGGGGGTAAAGTCCAACTGGCTCGGGCGCTTCATTTGAGTTTTTTATGGATTCATTATTCATTTCTGGGTTGTATTTATGCGTTCATCAAGCTTTCAATTTCTTCGGCATGGATAGGGATGTTTTTCATTAAGTTGTCTTGACCATTTTTGGTAATGACCACATTATCTTCTAGCCGAATGCCAATATTTTCTTCAGGGATATAAATCCCAGGTTCTACTGTAAGTACCATTCCAGGTTCAAATTTCTTATAAATACTAGCGACGTCATGTACATTTAGTCCCAAATGATGAGAGGTGCCATGCATAAAGTATTTTTTGTAAGCTGGCCAATCGGGGTCTTGATTTTCAATATCCATTTTGCTAATCAGTCCTAGGGCCAGAAGTTCCCTTTCCATAATTTCACCTACTGCTTTGTGGTATTCTGGTATGTCATTTCCGGGAGTTAATAATTCAGTGGCCTCATTTTTCACTCTTAGTACTGCATCATACACTTGTTTTTGTCTCTTAGTGAATTTTCCATTTACAGGAATGACCCTTGTCATATCGGCATTATAATTGGCATATTCGGCTCCTACATCGAATAAAATAATATCTCCACCCTTACATTGTTGGCTATTCTCTATGTAGTGGAGGACACAAGAATTAGCCCCACTGGCTACAATAGGATCGTAAGCGAACCGAGTCGCTCGGTTGCGCAAAAATTCGTATGACAGTTCTGCTTCCAATTCATATTCCCATACACCAGGCTTAGCAAATTCAAGAATCCTTTTAAATCCAATTTCTGTAATGTCACAGGCATGTTGAATCAGTTCAATTTCGCGCTGTTCTTTCACGCATCTAAGATCATAGATCAAAGGTGCAATTCTTTGATATTCATGTAATGGATAGTGCTGTTGGCACCATTTTATAAATCGATCAGATCTTGTTTCTACCTTAGACCCATTTCGGATATGTTCATTTGAGTCTAAATAAATATGTTCCGTTTCTGCCAGTACTGTGTTTAATATATTCTCGAATTCATTAAGCCACTTCACAGTCTTTATACCAGATGTTTCTTCTGCTTCTTCTTTGGTGTATTTATGGCCTTCCCATACGGCGATTTCTTCATTCGTTTCTCTCAGAAACAGCACTTCCCTGAATCGTTCGTCTGGAAAATCTGGCGCTAACAGTAAAATTGATTCTTCTTGATCTATACCTGATAAATAGAAAATATTAGCGTCTTGTTTGAATGGCATGGTACCATCAGCTGTTGTTGGCATTATATCACTAGAGTTGAATAGTGCTACTGAATTACCCTTGAGTTTAGAGATCAACTTCTTCCTATTGGTAATAAATAGATCATTACCTATTGGTAAATACTTCATGGTGATAATGTTTATGGTGAAATAGAAGAACCTACTTGTAATCGTAAATCTAGCGTTTCATTTTGAATGATAATTGACGCAGAAAATAATTTTTCCATAATCCGTCCTAAACCAAATTAAATATTCGCCCTAACATAAAAACAGCGATGATCGGAAAAGAGTAGAAAAAAACTCCATTATTCAATACATAGAGTTTCTCTGAAAAGTATAGGTATTCATTTCCACCTTTCAACTATTCAGATTTCCAAAATGTATAGCTTTGTCTATTCGAATGAAGGAATATGATGGATTATGAATTGTGGGAATTGCCCAATGGAATAAGAGTTGTTCATAGACAAGTTTCAAACACGAAAATAGCCCACTGTGCGTTGATGCTAGATATTGGAAGTAGGGATGAAGGCCCTCACCAGCAAGGAATAGCACACTTTTGGGAGCACATGGCTTTCAAAGGAACACAGAGACGAAAGGCATTTCATATTATCAATAGATTGGAATCTTTAGGTGGTGAGCTCAATGCCTATACAACTAAAGAAAAAATCTGTTTCTACGCAGCGGTTTTAGACAATCATCTTGACAAGGCCGTAGAATTACTGACTGATATTACTTTTAATTCTATTTTTCCAGATGCTCAAATCAACAAAGAGCGTCAGGTGATTCTTGAAGAAATGTCGATGTATGCAGATAGTCCCGAAGATGCCATTCAGGATCAGTTGGATAGTTTGGTTTTTAAAGATCATCAGCTAGGGAATAATATATTGGGTACTCAAGAGAGCGTAAGATCTTTCCGACAAACGGATTTTCTTGATTTCGTCAGTGAGAATCTCGATACCGAACGTATGGTTTTTTCTTCTGTTGGTAATTACTCCTTGAAGAAGTTGAAAAAAATCGTGGAGAAAAACCTAATTCAGTTCGAGCGAATTTCTTGCGAAAGAAAACGTAAATTGGTGAATGGCTATATGCCACAGTTGGATAAAAAGAAGAAAGAAATAACGCAAGCTCATATCGGGATCGGCTGTCGTGCCTTTGATATTTATTCAGATAAAAAAGTGCCATTTTTTGTTCTAAACAATATTTTAGGTGGCCATGCCATGAATTCAAGACTCAATTTGAGCCTTCGAGAAAATCATGGTATGGTTTACAACATTGAATCAAATTTTCAGGCATTTACCGATACAGGTTTGTTTAGCATTTTCTATGCTACTGAACCTGCCAACTTGGAGAAGTCTTTACAACTCGTCCAGAAAGAAATTAAAAAACTAAAGGAGGTCGAGCTAGGTTCCAAACAACTCCAAACCGCAAAAAATCAAATCAAAGGTCAAATGGCAATGTCTGAAGAGAACAACCAAAATTTCATGCTTATGATGGCCAAAAGTATGCTGGATCATAAAAGGATTGAAGGGTTGGATACGGTATTTGAAAAAGTAGATCGTGTGACAAGATCTCAGCTTCGAAATCTTGCCAATGAATGTCTGAATTTTGATCAGATGAGTGTGCTTAAATTTTTACCGTTATAGTATATGGCTGTTTGTATTGGTCTTTTTAATATTTAAATTTCAATTAGTAAATTGAAATGAATATTTATGAATTATTGGTTGATCAAATCTGAACCCAATGCCTATTCTTGGGATGATTTTGTAAAACTAGGAAAAGACCACTGGGATGGTGTTCGTAACTACGCTGCTCGAATGCATATGAAGAATATGAAATTGGGCGATCTTGCCCTTTTTTATCATAGCGTCAATGAAAAATGTATCGTAGGAGTAGCTAAAATTGTTAAGGAGCATTACCCTGATCCTACTACGGATGATAATCGATGGGTTGTTGTTGACTTGGTGCCTGAGTTTAAGCTGGGCAAAGCGGTGGGTCTTGAGCAAATCAAGAATGATAAAAGACTATCAGAAATGGTACTAGTGAATAATTCGAGACTATCAGTTCAGCCAGTAAAAAAAAAGGAATTTGAAATTGTCTTGTCTTTAGGACAGAAATGAACGTAAAAGAGTAAGGGTATTGGACTACTAAATCCTTTTTTAAGTAAGATTAAAGAAATGAGAAAAACTGCTTACATATTAGTTTTATTGATCATCGGCATTCAAAGTTTGTCACTGGGACAAAAAAAGAAAAAAGAGGCGGAGATTGACACTGTAGAGCAGGAATCGTTTATTGTTCAACCCAAAAGAATTGAATTTGAAGTGGGCAACAAGGATGAGGATTTCGTCATCATTTCAGCAAAAGAGCGTGGGTTGTTGGTGGTGAAAGAGACTCGTAATCGAACGGAGACTGGTTTTATATGGGAAATGTATTTAGTAGATAGCCTTCTAAATGTAGTCTGGGATAAAGCACTAGCAGTGAATTATGGATCTGTATTTTTGGGTTATGATTATAGTGATGAAGGATTTTTCTTACTCTACGGAAAGTCTGAGTACAAACTCGATGATATGACTGTTTATCAAATTGATTTATCTGGGGAAGAAATTTATTCACATGCCATCAAATTAGCATTACCATTGGAGTTAAGTCATTTTGAAGTGGTTTCTAATACTTTAATTTTTGGTGGGGTATCAAATCTTAGACCAGTAGTTAGTACGATTGATTTGGATGATCCAAAGCCTAAAGTCATGCCCGGGATATACAATAACAACAGTAGTATTATTGATGTGCGTACCGATAAAAAAACGAACAATTTTACGATTGTACTGAGCGAACGAACAATTCATAAACAGACCACAGTTTCTATTAAAACGTTTACTGAGAAAGGCGAATTAGTGCACACAGAAAGTATCAAAGCCGAACATGAAAAAAGTTTGTTAGATGGAGTTTCTACCAGTTTCGACAATGGTACTCAATATATCGCAGGTACTTTTTCAAAAAGAAAATCTGAATACTCGAGAGGCTTGTATCTAGCTAAGCTTAATCTGGGTATGCAGGAATTTATCAAATACCATGATTATGGAGATCTTGAAAATTTCTTTTCTTATATGAGAGCGAAAAGGGAAGAAAGAGTGAAGGAGAAAATCGAGCGAAAAAAAGTAAAAGGGCAGAAGGCGAAATTCAATTATCGATTGTTAATTCATGATATTATAGAAAGAGAAAATGAATACATATTAGTTGGAGAAGCTTATTACCCCAAATATTCAAACTATGGAAGTAGTAATTTTTATTCTTCTAATAATTTCAACTCCAATGATGGTTTTTCGAACCCTAATTTTATTGGCTTCAAGTACACTCATGCTGTTGTAGTTGGGTTTAGTAAAAAAGGAGACTTGTTATGGGACAATAGTTTTGAGATCAATGATTTGTTGAGTTATTCATTAAAAGACAATGTTCAAATTAGTGTTGAAGACGACCGTATAGTGCTTCTCTATGTTTATGAAAATGTCATTAGGTCAAAAATCATTCAGAACGATGAAATCCTAGAAGGCAAGAGCTTTGATCCAGTAGAGTTGCATTTTAAATCTGATGAAGTTCGAAACAATGAAAAAGAAATGGAAGGCCTGGAAAAGTGGTTTGACGGTAGTTTTTATACGTTTGGCATACAGCACATCAAGAATTTGAAAGATAAAGACGTGAAACTGAACCGTCGTGTATTTTATATAAATAAGGTACAATATCAATAATCTGAAATCTTCTCTTGAAAATACTTTTATATGTGAAGGGCTAATTTCTATATTTGCATAATCAAAGACACATGCAAAAGAGACTTCTTCTTAATAGCCATCACCTCAGCATCACCATCTCCCGTCTTTGTTATCAATTAATTGAAAATCACAACAAATTTGAAAACACAGTGTTGCTTGGTTTGCAGCCTAAAGGTATCTATGTAGCAGAACGTATTAAAGCCAAATTGGAAGAGGTGGTGAAGAAAACCATTCCATTAGGTTATTTGGATATCACATTTCACAGAGACGATTTCAGAAGAAGGGATGAGCTACTTGCTCCAAGCGAGACGAAAGTCCCTTTTATTATAGAAGATAAAAATGTCGTGTTGATCGACGATGTACTGTATACTGGACGGTCGGTAAAATCTGCCATGGACGCGATGGGTGCATTTGGTCGTCCCGCTAAGGTGGAATTTTTAGCATTAATTGATCGGGTGTATAGCCGAGATATTCCTGTAGAAGCCAATTATATTGGTAAACAAGTCAATACGGTGTTGTCTCAGAAAGTTCTCGTAGAACTCACGGAACAGGGCAAAAAAGAAGATAAAATTTGGTTGATAGATAATTCGAAAAAATGAGTCAATTGAGTAGCAAACATTTATTGGGTATCAAGGATCTTACACCAGATGATATTCAATTGATTTTTGAAACAGCAGACAATTTTAAAGACGTCATCAATAGACCCATTAAAAAGGTTCCCTCACTCAGAGATATTACTATTGCCAATGTCTTTTTTGAAAATTCTACAAGGACCAAATTGTCGTTTGAGTTAGCAGAAAAAAGACTTTCAGCAGATGTGATTAATTTTTCTTCATCTGGAAGTTCTGTAAAAAAAGGAGAGACACTACTTGATACGGTCAATAATATCCTCGCCATGAAGGTGGATATGATTGTTATGCGTCATTCCTCGCCAGGTGCTCCTCACTTTCTTTCCAAGCATATTGATGCCAATATTGTGAATGCTGGAGATGGAACTCACGAACATCCTACTCAGGCTTTGCTCGATGCATTCTCCATGAGGGAGAAACTTGGTGACTTATCAGGTAAAAAAATTGCAATCATTGGAGATATTATCCATTCCAGAGTGGCTCTGTCCAATGTGTTTGCCTTACAAAAAATGGGAGCAGAAGTCATGATCTGTGGGCCAGCAACGCTTGTGCCTAAATACATAACTTCGCTTGGTGTGAAAGTAGTTACAGATGTATTTGAAGCATTGAAATGGTGCGATGTGGCCAATATATTAAGGATTCAACTCGAAAGACAACACATCAAATATTTCCCATCACTTCGCGAATACTCGCTATATTTTGGTGTAAACAAGGAGATGTTGGATCGTTTAGATAAGGAAATAGTGATCATGCATCCTGGGCCAATCAATAGGGGAGTGGAGATCACTAGTGATGTAGCTGATTCTCAACATTCTATCATTCTCAATCAAGTTGAAAATGGTGTGGCTATCCGAATGGCTGTACTTTACCTCCTCGCTGGAGCTACAAAATAAATCCACTGATAAACCAGACTTTGATCTGTAATGTTTTGTTAGATATAACAAAAAAGGTCATGCCGTTCTGGCATGACCCTTCTATCTTAAGAACTCGTTTTCTTATTTTAATCCGTTTTTCGCTAGGAAATCGTCATAAATAGTTTTGAAATCCTCAACATCTGGAGAAGCAATTAAAGCTTTTTCGTATTGAGTCATTGCGTCTAAGATTAAATTATTTTCTTCATAGAATGAAGCGAAAATCAAATTGTTCAATGGGCTATCTTCAGTCAAATCTGATTTTAGAGCCTGTAGATTTTCGTTTATAGATGCAGCGTCATCTGCAGACATTCTCTTGATGCCATAGTCACCTGACTTGAGTTCGTCGTTGTCTTTTACTTTCACATTCAAGATTACTAATCTTTCATTAGCTAGATTATCATCTTCAAAGTTAATGCTCAGACTAGTATCAGTAGTTTCAGCATTATATATTTCCTCATCAAAAATATTCTTAATACTTACAACGTATGAAGCATCTTCTACTTCAGAAGCTCCTTCCCATCTGATAATAGCTTCAGGGTTGAGGATGTCTACTGAACTCGGAAGCAAAACTTTTAATGAAGAGCTTGATGTAGCACGTTCCACGGCTCCTGTAGCTTTCATATTACGTCTGTAATTTGAGCTTAAGTCTCCGTCATCTTCGTTCATTTTGTTCATTACGAACTGAGCATATTTATTAGCCACACTTGATTGGTTCTTAGCCAATTTAGTTTCTAAGTCAGTAATTTTTGTAACGCCTGGATTTCTTACTTCAATCGTTCTTCCCGATTTGTGCATCAATCCAATATACGCTCCTGATGCTGCGATCAATTCATCGCCAGACATTAAAGTTGCGCCCGTTTTTAACGGAATAGTTTCCCCTGTTTGGGCTTTTTTCACCTGATTGGCTCCTTTACTAGCTAATACTCTAAAAACAAAACTTTGTCCGTAGCTGGTATTGACTAAAAAGAATATCAGAAGAGTCGATGTTATGAATAATTTAGTTCTCATGATATATATAGATTTATAGATTACAAATTTACAATTTCTTTAATTCTCGAAGTTCTTTTCGACCTTCTTTTGTGAAAAGATTGACAAATACACCAAAGAAAACTTCGAGTGCATCCCCCGCAATTAATACAGCAACTATTGATAACGTTACATCGACCTTGTAATTGAAGTAAATAAAAATGACAAGGCTCAGTGTGAATATCGCACCAGCTTCTATTAATTGTGTAAGTTTTGTCAAGCCATCGTACCATCTGGGTACCACTTTATAAATTACTGTGAATAAAACAATATTTAAATACAAAATGACCAAAGCAAGTAAGTAGGCGAAATTATCGTCCATTTCATCGATGTAATCTTCAGCCATAATCATTGAAAAGACATTGGCATGAACTACGCCACCAAACATATCCGCATGAGTTTTCCCAACGTAGTTTTTGTTTAGTGGTGTAAAATATACATCGTCATTGGTCTTTCTGTCACCTAATTCGCTACCTAAATAGCAAAATATGACAGCTTTATCCTGGATTAAATCAGGAGCAAATTCCATATTTAGAACCTGATACCAGTCCAAAGCGTAATAAGCTATAGGCGAATTAGTAGCACCATAATCAAAAATGCTGCCACGATAGTTAATTGTTTCAATATTATTTCCTCTGGCCAGAAATCGATCTACCTTTTCTGGATCCATATATTGCGCTAATTTTACTGCAAATGCGAGCTCCTCTTCACCATTTACATATTCACGTACGGCAAATTGTCTGCACATTTTTAAGTCATCCTGATCTGCAGCTCCAGTAATAAAGTTTACAAATGCAGTTTCTCCATAATTGAATAACGATGGGTGAGACACAAGTAGTGTATCGAAATCATCGTCGTCGTCTTCATTAATCAATTTGCTATACATGATTAAATTTTCAACTCTGGATAGTGCATCAGATAGTTTTAAGTCTCCTAAAGTATCTTCCTTTGGATTTCTGAATAACATATCCATTCCTATCACTTTTGGATTGGCGGAGTTAACAATATTTACTAAGTCTGCGATCCCTGCTCTCGGTAAATCTCCAATGTTGACGATTATGAGATTCTCCTCTGCAACTGGATCTTCTCTCAAATGAGAGAAAACAATATCTGTACTTTCCATATCCGAAAACACTTCTCCGATAGGATCAAATACATCAAAAATATTGAAGGCAGTAACTCGAGTGACAAGAAAGGCTAATGCTAGGATGAAAAATAATGCGTAAATGGTCTCTAGCCAGAATTTTTTATACATGTCGGTTTGTTAAGATTAATAAACGTTCCTTTATTAAATATGAATTAGGAACAATTGGTAACCTTTTTCTCAATTCGAAATTAAAGCTAACTCTATCTTAGTTTAATTCAATTATTAATCGACCAATTACTCCAAATTATCTATAAACATAGGAAATCCAACTATAAGAAGTATTCGGATTCTTAATTATTTGATAAAACCCAAACTCATGTAATTTCATTGCTATCTTTAATTTTTTACTCACAAGTGTTTCATGAAAAGATTTGACCTCAAATATTATGTTGATGGCCTCAAGGCGCAAAACAATGTTATCTTAGCCCAAGCGATCACTTTAGTTGAAAGTAAGAGGGTAGAGGATCAAAAAATGGCAGATCAACTTCTGAATGAAGTAATACAAGATAGCACGCCATCAATTCGTGTCGGAATTACAGGTACACCTGGAGTAGGAAAGTCTAGTTTTATCGAAGGATTTGGTACTTACCTCATTGATCAAGGTAAAAAAGTAGCTGTACTTGCTATTGACCCAAGTAGCCAACGGACTGGTGGGAGTATTCTTGGAGATAAAACCAGAATGGAAACATTAAGTAGGCACCCAATGGCCTACATTAGACCATCTGCGTCTGGCAATACTTTGGGAGGTGTGAATAATCGTACCAGAGAAGCAGTGCTACTTTGTGAGGTGGCTGGTTTCGACGCCATTATTGTTGAAACCGTTGGTGTAGGACAGTCAGAAACATTGGTCAATAATATGGTTGATTTTTTTCTACTAATGATTCAACCTGGTTCAGGTGATGACTTGCAAGGAATTAAAAAAGGAATCATGGAGATGGCTCATGGTATTGTCATCAATAAAGCGGATGGAGATCAGGCCAAATTAGCTAGACAGTCCAAAAAAGATTTACTGAGCGCGCTTCATTTATTCGCTGCAAGCGAAACTGGCTGGTCTACTCAAGTAGAACTGTGTTCAGCCTTGGAGAAGACAGGCTTTGAGTCGGTTTGGCAAATGATAGCATCCTTTCAAAAAGAAATGATATCAAATGGATTGTTTTATCAAAACAGAAGTGATCAGAATTTGACTTGGTTTGAAGATCGAGTGAATTTTGGAATATTGCAGCAATTGGCAGATCAGCCTCATCTCAAAGCACTTAGACAAGAACTTGAATTGAAAGTTAAGCAAAACGAACTGTCTGTTTCCAAAGCCACTATCGAAATGCTGGATAGAGTCAAACAGCTATTGGCTTAGCCAGTGTAAGGTCAGCAAATTCAAATGCTGTTTTCACCTCTTCACCTGATGTTAATTTATGTTTATAAGTATGAACCATTATTTCATTTACATCTATGGATATGGGATGTTTGAAAATAGGGCCACCTATGGCAAAGGAATGAAACTCCCCATTCTCACCACATACATCTACTTCCGTGCTAAAAGCATCAAGCATAGTTTGCGAATACTCTTTACCGCAGATACTTTCTGGAAAAAGGTTTTGTTTTGCACAACAAATCAAGGTTTTAAAATTATTTTTCAAAAAGAATTGAGCTAGGTCGCTGGTTTTTTGTTTCCAAAGTGGGTAGACACCAATCAGCCCATTGTCACTTAACATCTGATCCCTATAAGCCTTGAGGTCTTCCAAAAATATATCTCCAAATCCAATGTGGTTGATCCCTTTGGTTCTTAAGTTGGAATAATAGCTATTCAATGCTTTTTCATAATTAGCATTGGTTGAGTCTGGATCTATAGAAATGAAATGTACAGGTAAACCAATTGATTCAGCCTGAGCTTTTATTAAATCTTGACTTATGCCATGCATTGAGACTCTTTTCGTTTCGCTAGAAATAGCTGTGTGCAATTCTACAATTTCATATTGAGTATCATTCATGAAATGATACAGCATCATACTAGAATCCTTGCCACCACTCCAGCTAATTGCGATAGGTGTTTTTGTCATTTTTTATTGATATAATCTACTGAGAATACAGCTTCATTCAGACTAATTTTTGTCACACTGCCATAATCAATTTTGAGTGTGAAGGTATCCTTTAGGGACAAGTTGAGTACATGTGACAAGATCGCTCTGATCGGACCGGCATGTGTAACAATCCCTGTGACTGATCTATTTTGAGATATGATACCCTTGAATATTTCTACCACTCTGATTTTTAACTGATTATATGTCTCGCCTTTTGGAGGTGCTTTTATTACATAGTTCTCCATCCATTCAGTTAATTTGGTTTGTGGTACGTCTTTCCATTTTTTCATTTCCCAGTCCCCAAAATTGAGTTCCATCAGTCGAGGTTCTTTTTGTACATTCACGTCAAATGAGTCGGCTAATTTTGCACACCTCTTTGAAGGACTTGAAAAAATATAGTCGAATGGCTTGTCAATTAGTTCACGCACTGATTTAGCATCTTGCTCAAAACTAGCAGATAGCTCGATATCGCTTTGTCCATAACAAATGCCCTTAGCGATTTTAGGAGTCGTATGTCTAATTAGATAAATTTCCATAGCAGTAGAACCAATAGGTAAAAGGTGATTTTAGAAAATTGTTGGCCAGCTTCCAAAACAATCACCGCATATCAACTAATCCATTTTTTGAAATAGTGAGACAACTACAATTTAACTAAAATTAATCCGGTAATTAATGAATGGATATATTGAACGTGTATATAGACGATTGTTAGAGTTTTTTTAATCATGGTAATTAGAAAATTGCCAACTATTTGGCAAGTATGTAGTCGTATGTTTTTGCCTTTGGTCGATTATGGTTTTATTTTCGTTTCAATGAAGCAATAGTTGTCGGTTTTTACTTTTTCACCTTTCTGTATATTAATTGATTCGTTGAAGAGAGGACAATCAATAACTAAGGTATGGTATTCTCCATTTTCTCCACATACATCCACGCCTTTGGATTCCAATTTTGGAATTAAATCTTTTGTAATTTCTTCTCCCAAAAATTCTAAACCTAACGTGTGATTACATGAAACTATGATGGCTCGTATCCCTGCATCAATAATGGATTCAACTAATTCTCGCCGATTGCCATGCCATAGAGGGAGGTAGGCTTCCAATCCTGCTTCTGCCGACACTTTCTCTTCCCAGTCTTTATGTTCTTGAATGTCAATATCACCATAGATCATGCCTCCGATTTCATATCGGCTTTTAATTTCTTTGAGATTCGCGATAAAATTCTCTTCGTAAGTAGACCAGGCTGCTGAAGCTAATTGGATGGGAGTACCAAGCGCTCTGGCTTGCGCTAGCAATACTTCTTTAGTCAATCCATGAGATTTGGAGTATGCTTGATTTTCATCCATTACATTCATGACGATCTTGAGTTCATCACCCTTATCCAACTGTTTCATCAAAGCAAAACAACTGTCTTTACCACCACTCCAAGAGCATCCTATTTTCATTTTTATAAAAGGGACCTGTCAGGTTTTCAAAACCTGACAGGTCAAATTAAAAGCTTAAAATTGATAATTTAGACCTAATGTAGCGGATCGACCTCGAGTAGTGTATCCATATATCCCGATGAAATCGGTATCAAATACATTATTGATCCCACCATAAATTGACAAGTTGTTGTTGATCAATTTGTAACTAGCAAAAAAGTCTACTACGCTAAAAGAACTAAGATCAGTTTCCACAGACGCAAAGGTTGCAGAATCCCAGTAAGCAACAGTTCTTTCCCCCGTAAGTTGATATTTTATTGAAACATCAAGGCTTTCCATTGGGGATACGACCAAACCAGCTCCTACTTTGTATGCAGGAATTCTATAAAAATTGGATTCTTCGTCTGTTGTTACATAACTGTAGTTGGCGTTCAGACTAATACGACTTGAGACTGACCAATTGGCATCAAGTTCGAATCCTTTGACCACTTGCTCATCTGTTCCATTATCGTAAAAACTTACCCAGCCACCGTTGTCGTCAGGTGCCCCACTGAAAATAATTGGATCAGTTTCATCTCTTCTGAAGTAAACGGTATTTAATGTCAATTTCTCACCTAGGTAGAAAGAAACACCACCTTCATAGTTAGTTGATCTTTCCGGTGACAAGTTTTCATTACCATATATAGAGTACAGTTGATAAAGGCTTGGCGTAATATAAGAAGTAGATATTGAAGCTAATAATTTGAGCGACAGCTCATTATTCAGCGGCAATAAGAAGGATGGATTCAAGTTGTAAACGAACTCAGAGTCATATACGCTATGTGTGTTTAATCTAACACCGGCGTGAATATTCAAGCCAGAGCTGTGATCAAAAAAAACGGAAGCATATGGGTCTACTATGTTGAAATCATCATATTCAGCTTCTGGATTAGCTAAAATTTCCTTGGCCGATAGTTTCTGAATATTGATTCCAACTAAGGTTTTGAAATTGTCATTCCATTGATGCTCATTGGACAAATCGGTTTGAAGGTTTTTGGATTTGTATTCTGAAGGGTAAGTGCTTTCGAATGCTCTTGTACCAGTATTCAACAACACACTTAATTTTACCAACCCATCACCATAATCAAAGCTTGGTGTGAAGCCAATTCTAAATTGCTCTCCATTGTTTTGATTGTCAGCATCGATGAATGGGCCATCGTCATAGTCCGCAGAAAACTCATCATAAGCCGCGTTGAAATCTAAATTCAATTCTTCGGTGGCTTGCAATCCTATTTTAATGTTAGCATTTTTTTGATTCATACCATCTTTGGTATAAGAAGAGCTAGAATTTTCATCTGAGGCAGCCGAAAATCCTTCGGCATCCATCAGGCTACCACTCACCATATAGCTCAATTGGTCTTGTTTGCCATTGACATTGGCTGATATTTGATGGGTTTCAAATGAACCATAACTATAGTCTACTTGTCCATGAACGCCGTCTTGCTTTGCTTCCTTTAGTTTGATGCTAATAACAGCTGCAGATGCACCAGTGCCATAAAGCGTGCTCAAACCGCCTTTAAGTATTTCAATAGATTCTATTTGACTAACTGGTAAAAAACGAAGGTCGAAAAAGGCGTCAATACCAGATGGGTCATTTAGAGGTACACCATCAATAAGAATCAAAGTATTTTTATTTCTACCTCCTCTTACGAAATAGCTAATATTTGCACCAGGAGCACCAAAGTTGCCATCCATTTGAATACCAGGTACTTCATTAAGTAAATCTGCTGCTGATTTACCAGCATTTTTTTCAATGTCTTTAGCAGTTAATTTGTAGATGGTTTTACCAGATTTTTCTACTGGTATTTCGAATTTGGTGCCTGTCACCACCAACTCGTTCATGGAGTAGGTCGTCAGTTCTTCTTGTTCTTGGGCTTGTGCCCAAAATCCTGTTTGTAAAAATAGCCCTGTGGCTAAAACGTGTTTGAGATTAATTTTTGAAATTCTCATAGTAATTTTTAAAAGGTTAAAAAACTATGAGCCTTTGTTAGAAAAAGGGAATAGTAGCATTTGACATGCCGCAGTTCACTTCACTTTTCTCCCGAAAGCTCAGATAAATGATTAACTACCGGCAGGTCTCCTGGCTCTTCGAAATTTTTTGATTGGCCTTCCCATCCAGACTTGTAAGGACAGTGGCTGTGCTAGATCAAAAATGATATCCTAAGACATCTTCGAATTACAGTTGCGGGAACAGCTTCGGAATCAACATTTAACGTTTCACCGAATTCCCTTTTAATTTCTCAGGTCTTAGACCTTCGAAAACCAATAATTTCGGCAAAGCTAGAGAAATAATTGAGGATGGAAAATAAATAGGTGACAATGAAAAAATAAAGGTCATTAATGTTAGTTCCTGTTGTTGGTAGGGAGATTCTTGTTGTCAGTCTAATAACTAAACCAAAAGCTGAAATCAAGAGTTTACCACTATCAAAAGAAACTATTTCGTAATAATTTTGTCTTTTGTGCAACTAAATGAATGCAATGATCATCTTATACATGTGAAACCGTAAGGATAGTTTCACGTCTTTAAAGAGATGTCATCAAAAAACCAAAGATCAAAACTCAATAATCATGGGACTATTAGGGCTGTTTAAAAAGGAAAAAAAAGGGAAGAAGGCTACTCAATGTAGCGTGTGCAAGTCACATATGGAACGTAATGAAGGCTACGCATTAACTACTTCTCAAGTTATAACTAGTAAAACTTACTGGGACCATAAAATGGTGGAGCCAGAAACAATGTCTTACACTACTCAGCATTTCAAAGACAAAGACGAAAATGCTACAAAAATGAGAGGAATCATTTTTGAAAAGACAGCTGAAAAAGATCAAACTTGGATGACATGCGATACGTGCATCAAACATTTTGATGTAGATCATGCAGAAACAAAAACGCTTGCTGACGAATGGTGGCAGGCCGAAAATGGTCATAAAATCCCGAATACTGGAAAAGCAATTGATCACCTGCCAGGAGCTGATTATGAGTCAATCAAAAAATATGTAACAATGGAAGCTGGTGCTTCATTGATTAGATTGTAAGTACAGAATATTTATTTTCTAAAAGGATAGGTGTTTATTTGCGCGATGAATAGATACCTATCTTTTTTTTTATGCTTTTTGGTTTTTGGAGCGTGTAGTAGTAAAAAACATGCAGAATCTAGTGATGAGGAAAGCCTTGATTCAGAAATCCAATTTGCTGAAAGATTTGATATCAAATACCAAGATGGTATAAAACTAATAACCATCGACAAGCCATGGCAAGGGAGTAAAGAGCCTATCAGGTATCTCCTATATTCCAACGCTATACCTGCTTCATATTTAGACGACAATTCATATATCAAAATTAAAACTCCGGTTCAAACCATAGTTTCTAATCTGACTACTCAATTGGCATTGATGGATCAATTGAAAATCACAGATCGACTCACAGGATTTGCTCAAACTCAATTCATTTATTCCCCAGAGATATTGAGTCGCGTCAAAAATGGAAAAGTAAAAGAAGTAGGGCCTGATGGAAGCTTGGATATTGAGAGTATTCTTAATTTAAACCCAGATATCATTTTGGCATTTAGTTCTGGGACAGAGAATAGACAACTGGAAAAATTGGGAGAACTGGATATGAAAGTTGTAATGAATGCTGGTTATATGGAAACCTCAATATTGGGACGTTTTGAATGGATAAAATTCTTAGGTCATCTATCAGGAACTGAAACATTGGCGAATACTATTTTTGAACAAAAAGTGATGATTTATGATTCATTATTGGAAATAGTAAAGGACAGGCGAGAACCTACGGTAATCACAGGTATTCTTTATGGAGGCACTTGGTTTATGCCTGCCGCAGAAAACTACGGTGCCAATATCATATCGGCAGCAGGAGGTAATTATTTATGGAGTGAAGATCAAGGCACAGGATGGTTGAGCATGGATTTCGAATCGGTTTTTGAGAAAGGCTACAACGCTGATTATTGGATAGGAGTAGCTGGTTACACTTCTCTAGAGCAACTGAAGCAAGCGGATGAAAGGTATGCTGAATTTGAGGCTTTCAAAAATGGCAACGTCTACTCATATATGGCTCGCGTGAATGAGCAAGGTGCTAATGACTATTTCGAATCAGGCAATGTAAACCCAGATCGATTACTGGCAGATCATATCAAAATTTTACATCCTGAATTATTGCCAGAATATGAACTCTATTATTACATGAAATTGGAATAGCCAGTGCTTTTCTGTTAATTTCGTTTAAACACTTCTAGTCTGTTTTGAATAAAGCATTTGTCATACTCATCTTAGTTTTTATCCTTGCCTTCCTTTTGGATGTAATGTTCGGATCTGTATTGATTCCAATAGAGGCACTTTGGGATATCATGGCAGGCGAGGCTGTACAACACCCTGCATGGGAACGTATCGTTATGAATTATAGAATTCCAAGGGCAATAGCGGGTGTATTGGCCGGTAGTGGACTTGGTTTGAGTGGTCTGTATATGCAGACTTTTTTTAGAAATCCATTGGCTGGACCTTATGTGTTGGGAATCAGTGCAGGGGCTAGTTTAGGTGTGGCATTGGTGGTGTTTGGAGAGTCTCTTTGGTTGCTTTTTGGAATTCAATTTATGCCCGGCTTTTCTATGGCTATAGGTGCCATAATAGGCTCTTTTTTAGTATTTGCCGTAGTGCTGTTTTTTTCTACTAAAGTGCGAGACAACACTTCCTTATTGATTATTGGATTGATGTTTAGTAGCGCGACTAGTGCTGTTGTAAGCATTTTGCAATTTTTCAGCAATCCAGAAGATGTGCAAGCTTATTTGATTTGGACATTTGGTGACTTAGGTAGTGTGACAATCAGCGAATTGCAGATATTATTTCCATTAATTGCAATGGGTTGGATAGGGTCAGTTTTTTTAATCAAACCCTTAAATATATTCTTGTTAGGCAATCAGTATGCTAAAAATGCAGGATTGAACATGACTTTAGCGAAATACGGAGTAATTAGTATCACAGCCTTGTTGTCGGGGACAATTACAGCCTATTGTGGACCCATTGCTTTTATTGGATTAGCTACCCCTCATATTGCGCGCATGATATTAGATACTTCTGATCATCGTATTCTAATCCCTTTTGTAGGCTTTTTAGGCGCCATTATCTTGATGGTTTGCGATATTATATCACGATTGCCGGGTTTTTCACATTCACTTCCGCTTAATGCCATCACATCTATTCTAGGTGGGCCACTTGTGATTTGGTTGATTGTAAAACGAGGTAATATATCCAACAGCTTCTGATGACTTCTTTACACATCAAGAATCTAAGCGTAGGGTACGCGAACAAAAAAATTGCTAGTGATATCAATTTAAATCTAAGAAATGGTCGGTTAGTCTGTTTGCTAGGACAGAATGGAGTAGGGAAGTCAACTTTGCTTCGGACACTCTCGAATTTGCAGGAGCGACTATCAGGAAATATTTTAATAGACAAACAAGATATTGAACATCTCGATAGGAGAGACTTAGCAATGAAGCTGGGCATAATAACAACCGATAAAATTGGTACGTCTAATATGACTGTTCGAGAGCTAGTCGCTTTGGGTCGTTACCCTTACACCAATTGGATTGGTCAGGAGTCTGAAAAAGATACCCAAAAGATTGAAGAAGCCATATCCAGATGCAAGATCAATTATATCGAGCATTCGAAACTGTCTGCCATCAGCGATGGGCAGTTTCAGAAAGCCATGGTAGCACGTGTCTTGGCTCAGGATACAGATATTATCCTTATGGACGAACCTACTGCACATTTGGACGTGGTGAATCGGGTGGAAATGTTTCAATTACTCCAATCTATCAAGAATGAAACGGGTAAATCGATTCTGATATCTACACACGAATTAGATCTCTCCATGCAGTTTGCAGATGAGTTGTGGCTCATGAATTTTAATGAACCCATAGTGACTGGGGTGCCTGAAGATCTGGGATTATCAGGCGAACTTGAAAAGATTTTTTTTCATGAAAATTTTCACCTGGATAGCCGAACGGGACAAATTAAATTAAAACAGACACCAGCGCTTTTCTTTAAGGTTGTCGGAGAAGAAAAACCTGTGCAGTGGGTTCAAAAAGCGCTGGAAAGAAATGGATATGGGATTAATGAGGTTGGGGTTGAAATCGAGGTCGAAATAAAGGATAATATATTAGGCTGGAAAATGAATAAACAGGACGGTTTAACAATAAATGAACTGTTGGATTCAATTCAAAAAACATGAGTCAGATAAGAAAAATACGAGAAGAAGAAATAAGGCTTGCCAAGCATCTGTTGGGTTTGGCTAATAAAAACCCTGAGAAGTATGTTTTTCCATCAAATGTAGACGATTATGAAGGTGGTGTGATGGGGAGCATTAATTTTACTTTAGGCGATTCTGGTGATTATGCTGGTGATATTGTGCAAGTAGAATATACTGATGAAGACGGAGTGAGAGTTTTAATCACATTGACTCACAACAGTAAAGGAGAGCTTTTGGATATGGATTTTTGGAAAGAAAATTTTTCAAAACTTTTGAAGTATCCTACACCTGATAAAGTGGCTATTAACACGCGAGGAATATAGTTTGCAAAACCGAAACTAAGGACTTTCGTTTCTCTGTTTAATTTCTATATTTGAGAAAGAGTCAAAAACAACTTCAAAATAAAATCTAATGATCAAACTTAAAGACATAGACAAGTACGTCGATTCTAAGTTTCAGCGCCTATTTATCCTCAAGGGGATCGATTTGGAAGTGAAACAAGGCGAATTTGTAAGTATCATGGGGCCTTCTGGGTCTGGTAAATCTACATTGCTCAATATCATTGGCATGTTAGACAGGCCATCGGATGGAGAATACTATTTTCTTGATGAACCTGTACACAAGTTCAGCGAGCGAAAGACATCAAAACTACACAAGGAATACATAGGTTTCGTATTTCAAGCCTATCATTTAATTGATGAATTGAATGTATATGAAAACATCGAAACACCATTGTTATACAGAGGAGTTAAAGGTAAAGAAAGGGCGAGTATGGTTGCGGAGATGCTGGATAGATTCCAGATGGTAGCCAAGCGAGATTTGTTTCCAGAGCAATTGTCAGGCGGACAGCAGCAGTTGGTAGGCGTAGCCAGAGCTTTGATAGGCGGACCAAATCTATTGTTGGCTGATGAGCCTACTGGGAATTTGCATTCTGAGCAAGGTGAAGAAATCATGAAACTATTCAAGAAGCTGAATGAGGAAGGGATGACCATTATTCAAGTAACACATTCTGAAAAATGTGCCGAGTATGGTTCTCGAATTATTCGCTTGGAAGATGGCGCTGTTGTAAGCGATGGGAAATAACTTTTTACTCAAATAATATTTCAAAACCGAAGTCACTCGCTTCGGTTTTTTTATGTGTGATTGGGTCTGGCATTTATCCTTGCCTATATTTGGTTTTTGTAATTTTTCAATAGAAGCAAATAATTATTATCCCATGGCTATGGATAACTACCTCTCAAGAATTCTAATCTGTCTGTTTTTCATTTGTTTTTCATTTTCTAAAGTTGCTTATGCGCAAATGCCAGAGGATGATCAGCTAAAATTTGACGAGTCTATGGGATGGCTGCAAGAAAATCTAGCGTACTTCTATCAAAACCCATCTACGGGTCAGTGGTGGCATAATAACTTTCTGTTTAATTCAAAAAATGGTGAGATAAACATTAAAAACTCTAGCTCTGATAAACCCAATACCACTGACAAAGATGTTTATTTTGATAGAATTGTTAATCTCAGAGATTTGGATTTGGCTTCAGTCAGAATAGAAGAAATAAGATCCAATAAGGGAAGAATAGTAAAAGGAAAAGTCGTTCACATTGATGCCATTGGTAAAACCCAACGCATACAAAAGTTATATAATGGGGCTCCATCCTTCATGGAGTTTTTTCTACAATTCCCATTTCCAAAGTCTGACGACAAAATGTATGATAAAGCTGAAGATTGTAAGAAACATTTTGAAACAGTGATTGAGTTGTCTTCTAAGGTGTATCCTGATGCCGATTCCTTAGTAAATACCAATTATATTTTTGATCTAATCCCGGGTAAATATGAAGGCTCTGATCGGACAAGATGTGAAATAGTAGAGCTATTCCCACATTCACTTGAATTGAGATTTTACAGAGATGAAAAGCTTTATAAAAAGAGTGTGATCAGTTATGATGAGTCCAATCATCATTTTATCTATTGGATGGTAAATTCAGCTGGAAGTAGCCATTTCGAATTAAACCTTCAATTTGGACAAGAAATCAGCCTCGAAGCCAATGCCAAAGACTATATGCTCAATTTCCCCAATAGCAATCAATTTTCCATTCTTGATAGAGGATCAACTATAGATTATAACCGAACTGGATTTAATAAATAAACATTGAAAAAATCGGCCATATTCATCGGGTTGAGTGTGGGGCTACTTCTTACACTGCTCAATGCGCTGGATTATTTCCACCTCATTCGGGTTTTGTCGTTCGAGTTTTATGCCGCAGGAGTAGGCTTGCTTTTTTTGATTCTAGGCATATGGGCTGGAATTAAATTGAGCTCTTCAAAAAAAGATCAACAATTGGCAAAAGTGTCTATTGAAAATGGCAAGAAAATCAATCTGAGTGACCGAGAACTTGACGTATTGGTCGAATTAAATAACGGACTCTCTAATCAAGAAATTGCCGATAAATTGTTTGTCTCTCTCAATACTGTAAAGACCCACATCAGCAATCTGTACCTAAAACTCCATGCCAAGCGCAGAACACAAGCTTTGGCCAAGGCCAAAGAACTCAGAATAGTTGAGTAAGAGCTATTTCATACTTTCGGGTGAACGGGTTTTTCTTATCTTCCTATACATTTGAGCACAATCAATTACTTGAACAATGAAAAATATAGCAATTAAATATGGTCTGATTGGGTCTGTGGTTATGATGTTTGGTGTCATGCTTCCTTTTTGGATTTATGGAGAGGACATGGAGCTTGGTGCAGGGGAAGTGTATGGTTATGCGTCCATGATCCTTTCGCTTACGGCTATTTATTTTGGGATCAAACAGTACAAAACAGAATTGGATGGTGAGTTGTCCTTCAAGCAGGCTTTCATATTCGGGACATTCGTGAATTTCGTTGCGGCCTTGGCTTTTGGAATTTTTTCTTATGTACTGTATGCCTGGTTGATGCCAGATTTTTTACAAACATATTTGGATCATTCTATCGCCATGGTAAAATCAGATTCAGCATTATCTGCTGAACAAGTTGAGAAAGAGCTGGCATACATCAATGACGGAAAAGAATTGTGGCTGAGCCCGGCTTTTGGTGGACTGCTCATGTTTGGAACCGTATTTCCAATTGGCTTGGTCATGACAGTGATTTCTTCATTTGCATTAAAAAATAAATAACCAAAAACTAAACTTATAGATATGAAATTAGGAGCATTTTCGGTTAGCCTGAGTGTAAAAGATCTGGCTATTTCAAAATCATTTTATGAGAACCTAGGGTTCTTTGTCTTTGCAGGAAGCATGGAGCAAAATTATCTAATCTTGAAAAATGAAAAAACTTTGATCGGCTTGTTTCAAGGAATGTTTGAAGGCAATTTATTGACATTCAATCCAGGATGGGATCAAGAGGCCAATACATTGGATTCATTTGATGATATCCGAGCCATACAAAAGAAATTAAAGGATGAGGAAATTAGCTTAATTCAAGAAGCTGATGAATCTACATCAGGTCCAGCAAGCCTTATGATTGCCGATCCTGATGGAAACATGATCTTGATAGATCAGCATGTATAAAAAATGCCTTTTGAAACGTATGTTCCAAAAGGCATTTGAATGTTCTTATCCTACTTTTAGGAATCCGTTTTCGGTAGAATATTCGTAATGATTTTCACATGCTCTGGATTGTTGGTTGCATTACTCATAATGGTAATGACTTTATTTTGATGACCGATTTTTCCAGTGCTATTGAAGCTTACTTCGATTTTGCTAGAGACTCCTGGTAAGACAGGTTCGCGAGGCCAGCTTGATGCTGTGCAACCACAAGTAGTCATCACATTAGATATCACTACTGGTGCATCTCCTGTGTTGGTGAATTCGAATGTGTATTCAACAGATTCTCCTTGTTCTATATCTCCAAAGTCGTGTGACTTTTCAGTAAACTTGATAAAAGGCCCTGGAGGTGTAGGCGCCAACAATTCAGCATCCTGTGCTGTTACACCAAAAGAAAGACAGGCCAATACAGCTATTGTTAATAAATATTTCATTGCTAGTTTTTTAGTTGTTTGCTACTTAACGTAATTCTAGAAGAATTTGGTGTCAAAATTAACCAGAAAAAGTTCATTTTTCGCTCTGGTAATAGCTGTATATGCCCATCTGATAAAATCATTGTCGATTTCAGCTTCACCCAGATAGCCTTGATCCACAAATACAGCATCCCATTGCCCACCCTGGCTTTTATGGCAAGTAAGGGCGTATGCATACTTTACTTGTAGCGCATTGAGGTACTTATCCTCTTTCATGGCTTCTTTTTGTTGCTTTTTAGACAAGTCCATATAGTCAATTAATACACTTTTATAGAGGGCTTGATTTTGCTCTTGGGTAAGTGCAGGAGTATAGCTATGCAGTCCATCTAATATGATTTTGGCTTCAAAAGGTTCAGCATCCGGGTAGTCTGTCAATCGGATTTCTACATCAGCAAACCGTAAACCGTGTAACTCTTCGGTTTTCTTGATTTTTAAAATCTCCATAAAATCCCCATTCGCTAAAAAGCCGGAAGGCACCTGATCTGTAGCGAAATTGTAGTTGTTTCTGGCGATCATGAGCAAATCACCAGCATCCAACTCGTCTTCCTTATAGAATAGCGTATTTCGTATATAGTGATTGTACATCACTGCATTTTTGTTGGATCTGCAGATAATCAATGTATTTTCCAATCCATATTTATCATGCGCATATCTTAGTCCATCTTCCAACCTTTCTCCTGTCATTCGAAAGATATCTTTGTGTGACTTGGTATCGAAATGTATCTGCTTCTCTTTTTGAAATAAGCTATTCCTTAAAGTGGTGGCATTCAGGAGAATCCCGCTGTTTTCTGCTTGTCGGGTTATTTCTGTAAGTACACTTTCTGTGGTATCTAAATGATAAACATCTGATAAATGTTCGCGATCCAATGCCATGCTTTTTTCCTGATGGACAGGAGGAAGCTGTGCCGTGTCACCAACTAATAGCAGTTTGTTTCCATCTTTTTCAAAGACATACTGAATCAAATCGTTCAGCAGGCTTTTATTTTTATAGTCAGCCTCCGAACTAATCATCGAAGCCTCATCCACAATAAAAATAGTATTGGATTGATAGTTTTTAGTTTGACTAAAGACTGGGCCAGAAGATTCTTGACTTGATTTTGCTTTATAAATTCGTTTATGAATGGTAAAGGCCGTTCGTTGGGCATATTGGCTAATGACCTTGGCTGCTCTTCCTGTTGGGGCCAGCAATACGAATTTGTAGTTGAAAAGCGGAAGCACTTTAACTAAAGTGGCCACAATAGAAGTTTTACCAGTCCCAGCATAACCCTTGAGGATCATGGTGGGCTTGGCTGTCTTGGCCGCGACAAATTGGTCTATAGCTAAGAAAGCCTGATCCTGACTTTTGGTAGGCTCATGTGCAAATTTGTTTCGTAATATTTCTGAAGGTAGAGGCAATCGTTATTGATTAATTTAGCGCAAGTATAGCTACCTCAGAGAATGGGATCAGAAGAAATCAAAACTATTTTTGGTAATCAAGTGAGAGTCCGGGTCATGGGTTTATTGGTAAAGGATGATTGTATTTTATTGTTAAACCACGCAGGACTAAACCAAGAAGACGAATTATGGTTGCCGCCGGGAGGAGGCGTAGAGTTTGGAGAATCCTCAGAAGAGGCTTTAATCAGAGAATTTGAGGAGGAAGTAAATATTTCTGTAAAAGTTTGTGACTTTCTGGGAGTAAGTGAATTTATAAGTAATGGATTGCATGCCATAGAATTATTCTTTGTGGTGGAGCAAATCGGTGGTAAATTACGACTAGGTAGTGATCCAGAAATAAACGGTAATTCTATTTTGAAAGAGGCACGTTGGATGAATATTCAGGGCTTGAAACAATTGAATAAAAATGGCCTTCATGGGCTGTTTCAAGATATTGAATCTTTAGACGATCTATTTGCTAAACGGGGATTTTTTAATATTGGAAATAATCCTTAAAATAGCATTTGCTTAGAGCAGAATTACTCTAAAAAATATTTATACTTGCAAAAAATCGAAATTCAAGCATGGAGAAGACAAGAATAATCTCAATAAGTTTTTTAGTCCTTTCGCTTTTGTTGGCGGGCTTTTTAGGTAACAGCATTTTCAAGTCAATCGACGAAGCTGATAGAATTGCCAGAATGGAAGGTGAAATCATCAACAAACTGATGATGATCAGAGAAGCGCAAATTGGCTATCAAGCAGTAAATGGTCAATATACTAGTGATTGGGACAAATTGAAAAGCTTTGTTGATTCTGGTCAGTTTTACTTGACTTCTAGAATTGAAACTATTCATCAGCTTTCTTACGGAGCGGATAGTGTGGTAGTAGAAATTGATACATTAGGAACTGTTGCAGTAATAGATTCTTTGTTTTCTGCTGATAAATATCCAAAATTCGATTTGAACACATTGGATATTGTACCAGGAACAACGGATAAGAAATTTGCCATGTGGGCAGACAAAATTGAAAAGAGCAACGTAAGAGTAGATGTAGTAGAAGTTTGGAATACTGCTCCAGTAGATCCTAAGAGAAAAGAAGACAATGAAGCTAGAACCAAAAAACCATTGAGATTTGGATCTAGAACAAGTATCACTACAGCTGGAAACTGGGAATAATAAAAGATTTGGAAGCTATACATAGCGCAACATACAAGCTAGTAAAAAGAATCAAAGACAGTAATTTTGATGTAGATCAACTGCATCATTACTGTCTTTCGATGCAAATAGGGATTCGTGATTTTCAAATGAGCATCACAGATACCCGCAATGACACTTGTCTCATGGTGGAGGATTATATCCTTCAGGATGTAAAGACGATTAATGCAAGGTTGCAGGTTTTGGCCAAATTATTTGAAAATCATCACCTGCTCATGGCAGGTTTTTGGGATTCTATCAAACTATCATTGAAGAGTCATAAATTCTCATTAGTTCCTGCTACACACTTTGTGGAGGATTCTGTCAGAGAATATTTAATGCTCAACTGTACCATCAACGAATCTGTAGAAGGAGAATATACTTACAAACATTCTTCATCGAATGTCGTCAATGCTTTCGCTGGTGATAAACGATTGGTGAATTGGATCAACTCATTATACCCTAACAAGGAAATTGAAGTTATCCATCAAGGCAGCGCGCTCATCGAAGGCATATTAAAATATAATACACAAAGCAATACTAAAATTGTGTACTGTATCCTGGATCGGGGTATCATGCACATTTTTGTGTCAGAAAATCATAAGCTTCACTATTACAATCAGTTCTCCATCAAAGAGGCCAAAGATTATGTGAAATACTTGATGATGGTGTTTAAAGAGTTTAATCTGAATCAGAGAACTCAAAAAGTCATTTTGTGGGGAAATATATCGCAGGGCTCAGATCATCATAAATTATTCACAAAATACATTGGAGGTATTTCTTTTGGGAAACGTCCTTCTAATCTCAAATTCAATTATCACTTTGACGAGCTTTCGGATCACCAGTATTTTGATCTACTGAGCATCTATCTTTGTGATTAAACCAGAAGTCATGTCTGACAAAAAAATTGCGCTTTTCCCGGGATCATTCGACCCATTTACGAAAGGGCATCAGGACATTGTACGACGGGCTCTAAAATTGTTCGATGAGGTAATCGTTGCTGTAGGCTATAACAGTGCTAAATCACGTTACTTTGAGATAGATTATATGGTAGATAGGATAAAATCTGCTTTTACTCCTGAAGAGAACGTGTCTGTGATGGTTTATAATGAATTGACTGCTGACTTGGCTAAAAAGACTGATGCTTCTTTTTTAATAAGAGGGTTAAGAAATACTACTGATTTTGAATACGAAAATAGTATCTCTCAAGTCAATAGATATTTGAATGAGAAGTTGGAAACTTTTTTTCTGATTACTTCTCCGGATTATGCCCATATTAGTTCCACTATAATTCGGGAAGTGCACAAGTACGATGGGGACGTGAGTCCATTTCTACCCTATGAACTTTAGTTTTTAGGCTTCTACACCAAGTTTGCGGTATTTGTCAATCACTCTTTCAATGGTTTTGAAAGAATGTAGTAAAGCCACATCCACTTCACTTGCTGTCATCCAAACCACCTTTTGAATATTTTCTTCTTTCTGCGGTTTCATTTGTGAATCATCTATGCAGGTCATTCGATACCAGTTGGTTTTCTTGAGTACATACTTTTTGTTTCTAATATAAGTATGCCAGGTTGAGCATATTTTTTCTTCTAATTGAACTTTGACACCTGTTTCTTCTTCGACTTCTCTCAGGCCTCCTTCCGCTCTTTTTTCCCCTTTTTCCAGTTTGCCTTTAGGTATATCCCACAGATCATTTCTAAGTATCATTAAAATTTTATTGTCCTTTTCAACTACACCTCCCGAAGCTTCTATGATATTGAATTTTGATTTTAGGTATTCCCGAGTTTTAACTTTGTTTTTGACTCTGATTTCGATTTGCTTAATCTTATTGTACTTTTTATCGGTCATTATCATGAAGAGTTTATTGATAGCTTCATGAGATTTTTCTTTAATTAAGACCCTGCCTTTGAGTTTTATGGCTTGGATATCGTCTACATCACTGTCCAGTATTACATCAAACTTCTTTTTGGATTGATGAGCGCGATCACGAATGCGCACTAGTATATCGTTAATATATATTTTCATTTCTCTAAGATGTACATAGCGAACATGGTTAAAAAATTCTGAGATTCACAATTTCATAGATTAATTTTTCTTCAATTCTCATAATTCATTAATCAGGTTAAACCTTGATTTAAAATATTACTAATTTCGCCACATGACTAACAATGAATCAAATCTTCCGCTTAGTGCACAAATCGCAACAGAATTATTAGAGATTAAGGCTATCAAACTGCAGCCAAAAGATCCATTTACCTGGGCTTCTGGTTGGAAATCGCCTATCTATTGTGATAATAGAATGACGTTGTCTTATCCAGCATTACGTACTTTGATCAAAAAGGCATTTGTTAAAGAGATTCAATCAAGATATCCAGATACTGAAATCATAGCAGGAGTGGCCACCGCGGGAATACCTCAAGGTGCCATCATTGCAGAAGAAATGGGATTGCCGTTCATCTATGTAAGAGACAAAGCCAAATCGCATGGAAGAACCAATCGTATAGAAGGTCAAGTGCAAGAGGGTAAAAATGTATTTGTAGTCGAAGATTTAATTTCTACAGGTGGAAGCTCAATAAAAGCCATAGAAGCTTTGAGAGAGGCTGGAATGAAAGTGCTTGGTTTGGGTGCCATATTTACTTATGGGTTTCCACATGCGGATAGAAACTTAATGCAGGCTAAGGTGTCACATTTCACCTTGTCAGATTACCATTCGCTATTGGATATTGCTGTATCGTCAAATCTGATCAAAAGCGACGAATTGGATTCTCTTAATTCATGGAGGATGGAACCAGAAAACTGGAGAGGGTAATTATATGTGGATCTAATTCGGAATTTGTGATCCCGTAGCTTGCGGAGGGATCTCCTTTTTGGTTTGCAGGGAATCAGGTGTGGTGCTTGTCGCTAAGAAGAATTCTCTTGTCATCCGACTATCATCGAATTCCAGTCGAAATGACTTGGAGGGGTTAGAAATTTAATACTTCTCCATTACACCCATACCAAACAAGGCAAAATCATATTTGACTGGGTCATTGGGGTCTAGCTCTCGTAAGTTCTCACTCAGTTCAAGTGCGGCTCTCCAATCGGTTTGTTTGCGTTGTAGCAGACCCAATCGTTTCGCTACACGCTCTACATGTACATCCAAAGGGCAAATTAATTGGGAGGGGAGTATGGTATTCCAAATTCCAAAGTCGACCCCTTTGTTGTCTTTTCTTACCATCCATCTTAGGAACATGTTCAATCTTTTGCAAGCAGATTTCCTGGCAGGTGTGGCTACATGCTTTTTGGTTCGGTCTGGTGCATTGGGGTGTGCGAAAAGGGTGTTGTGAAAATGGGTCAAATAGGCTTCCATGTCATTGGATGGGCCTTTAGTAAATGCAGACTCAAGAGAATCATTTTTTTGATAATGTGATTTTAAAAAATCAATAAAAAAGAGCGTGTCAGTGGGGTTGAAGGTTCTATGCTTGAATGTTAAGAATTTTTTCAGATCATTTTCTTCATGATGGAGCACAAAGTCATGTGGTGCATGATCCATCATCCGCATCAACTCATTACACTTATTGATAATGGTTTTACGCTGACCCCAGGCTAGCGTGGCAGCAAAAAGCCCAGCTATTTCAATATCTTGTTTTTTCGAAAATTGATGTGGTATTGAAATGGGATCGTCTGGAATGAAAGAGGCTTGATTGTACAATTCAACTTTTTCATCCAAAAATGTTTTTATATCATTCTGCATCCAGAGAATAACTGACCGTAATAGGTGTTTTCAAGTCTATGGCGCCCATAGCTTTATACGCAGCAGAAGAGAGTCTTAGCAGCAAGGTGCGATTCATGGCACTCTCTGGTAATTTACCTACGACTTTTGCTTCAATGATTTGATTAGTCATTTGGTTTTTAACCTGAATGGAGGATCCCAATGGTGCAGTACGATGAAGTGCCAGAAATTTTTTGGTGTAATCTGTGTCTTCGATTTTCATGGCAAATCCTTCTTCCATCGTTTGTTTTCTACCTTCCACCTCATTCGTTTTTGTTTTGAACTTACTATTGTCCGTTTTTACATATAAGGTATCCAAAGGAGGTTTTTCAGGTTTTACGTACGAAGAATCCACTTCTTTTTTTACGATAGGTGCAAGGGCGACAGTATCTTTTACTTCTCTTTCTATGCCATCTGAAACTACTAATTTTTGTCCGATAGACAAGGTGTAATCAGGTAGGTTATTCCATTGTTGAATTTCTTCGATTTCGACCTGATACATTCTCGAAATTCCAAAAAGCGTTTCCGAAGGTTGAACTATATGATATTTTACTTCAGGATCGAGTGCGGGTGTTGATGCTATCTTGGATTGGGGGGTAGTGTATAGCGTATCGCCCACACTCAAATTGGCGTTTTCCAACTGATTGATGGCTGCGATGGAATCGACTGACATATTATACATTCTGGATATGGCAAAAAGAGTTTCTCCCACCTGCACGACATGAAAATCATCTGATTCAATTAATGTAATTTCTGCCTCTTGCTTTTTCTTCTTTTTCAATAATGGAACTTGAATAGTATCGTACATTTTCAATCCATTGGTCTTCAATGTTGGATTGAATTCATACAAATCCTCTAGTGTAACTCCATATCTCTTTGTTATCGAATAGAGTGTTTCTTTTGGGTCGGCACGATGAATGATGTATTTCTTGCCCTTTATTTTTTCCACACGAAGGCTATCCATTGGATTATTAGCATATCCAAAATGGGCTATTCCCATCCAAATCAAGAAAAAGAGCAGTCTATAAATCATAAATATTCATTGTAGATTTTTGAGTGACAAATATGGCTTTATTTCTGTAGACGAAAAAAGTGTCTTTACCAATGCCTGTTAGGTGTTCTTCGAGTAAAATATTTTCAATAATCTCACCATTTTCGTTCAAAATGGCAAGTGAGTTGTTAAGTTCCTTGGTACCTTTTTCGTAGTACGAAATCAAAATCTTTTCGGCGAGTTTTAAATACTCGATTTGCCTACAAGGAATAATGTCATACTTGGCAAAATATTGCACAAACCATTGAAAATACTCAGAGTCTTCTGGGTAAGCTGTGGCGTATGAAATATCACTGAATATTTCATGGCTAGAAATGGGGGGTGATTCAAGTGTCGTGCCAGATTGTATGTCAATATAAATTTCTTTGTTTGCAAAATGAGGATGTGGCACTTTGATCCAATCTAAACCAGATTGAATAATTCTTGTATTTTGCAAACTGAATGTAGGCTCACCTCCTTGCCAGTTGAAGGTGTAGATATTAGTTAAATCTGGATTGTTTTGATCGGAATACTGAATAAAGAGGAGCTTTTCGGCGTCATAAGATTTTGAAACTAATCCAGCATACTCTTCACCAAATGAAATGGCCTGAATAATCTCAAAAGGTTTGAAAGACAACAGAAGAAAAGTTTGTGACTTAGTAGCTAAATCATGGGTTTCAATCAAAAGCAAATTTTCATCTGATCCAGGAATGATAGATTTGATAGGAAAATCAAAATTGATTTGGTGATGCGAATTTTTAACCGCCAAAATTCAGTATTCGTTTAATGGATGTGATAAATAATAAATAACTTTCGGGCAAATCTAAATGTTATCCTTGATGTATAAACGTCTCTCTCTTTTATTGTTTCTGTTCATCGTTTTTTTGATTAGCTCCTATGCTCAAGATAGTACTAAAGTCAAGCCTTTAGTCTTTATTTTGAAACTTGATGCAGATATAGATCCCCGAACCAATCGATATACAGAATTGGCTCTAGAAGAAGCAAGAGAGCAAAACGCTGATTATGCAATTATTGAAATGGATACCTATGGTGGAGCACTCAATGATGCCGATGATATCCGCACGCGCGTATTGGAGTTTGAAAAGCCGATCTATGTTTATATCAACAAAGATGCTGCGTCTGCCGGCGCACTTATTTCCATCGCCTGTGATAGTATCTACATGGCGAAAGGAGCAAGTATAGGTGCGGCTACAGTAGTTACCCAAGATGGTGCCGCGGCACCAGACAAGTATCAATCTTACATGCGCTCGATCATGCGATCTACAGCAGAGGCCAATGGCCGTGACCCGAAAATAGCCGAGGCTATGGTGGATCAAGATGTAGAAGTTGATAGCATATCTACGGAAGGTAAAGTGATAACATTTTCAACTTCAGAAGCGATTAAACATGGTTTTTGTGAGGCGCAAGTGAGTGGAATAGAAGATATTATGTCTAGATCTGGTGTAGAAGACTATGACACGTTTGAATATGAACTCACTACTTCAGATAAAATCATAGATATATTTATTAATCCATTCGTTAGTGGGATTTTGATTCTCATTATCCTTGGCGGAATTTATTTTGAACTACAAACGCCAGGTGTAGGCTTTCCAATACTTGCTGCACTGATAGCCATTATCCTATATTTTACCCCATACTACCTGAATGGCTTGGCGGAGAATTGGGAGATCATCATTTTCTTCTTAGGAGTTGTGCTACTGGCGTTGGAGATATTTGTTATACCCGGATTTGGGGTGGCTGGCGTTTCTGGAATCACCATGATGGTCACTTCCTTGATTTTAGTCATGCTCAATAATGATTACTTCGATTTTTCCTTTGTGCCGACTGGCAACTTGACCACGGCAGTTTTGGTGACCTTCTTGGGATTGATCGGATCTTTCATTGTCATGTTTATAGGTGGAGTGAGATTGACCGAATCAGGTTTATTTAAGCGAATTGCACTCGAAACCACCTTAGACAAATCGGCTGGTTATACTTCCAATTTCAAAAAGGAAACATTAATGGGAAAAACAGGTGTTGCTTTTACCATTTTACGTCCGAGTGGTAAGGTGGAGATCGACCATGAAATTTATGATGCCTATACTCGCGGAAGCTATATAGAGCAAGGTGCGAAAATTGAAGTCATAGGTGAAGAAGGGACTTCACTCAAAGTAAAAGAATTAGCATAAGCATGTCGAAAGAAAAACTATTCAGAATCATCTACTGGGTTCTTTTCAGTGGAGCTGTGATCTTTTTATATTTCAGCCTTCGAACTCAATATTATCAATTGGAATATTCGCTTGTGGCACTAGGCCTTTGGGGTGGAGCATTCTTCTTGAATCGATTCGTAAAAAAAGAAGATCCTTCCGAATAAATGCGAGCCCTACGTAAGACAAAGAATTGCCTCAACTGCAAGACGCCTTTGGATGATGTTTATAATTATTGTCCGATTTGTGGGCAGCAGAATGATGATAAAAATGTATCGTTCAGGGAATTGGGTAAGGATTTGTTTGAAAATTTCTTCTCCTTTGATTCCAGACTAGCACATACCTTCTTTCCATTCTTTTTCAAGCCAGGTGAACTGACAAAAAAGTACAATGAAGGCAAGCGCTTCACTTATGCCAATCCCATTCGGCTGTACATTATCGTAAGTTTCTTTTACTTTTTTGTGCTCAATATATTGATGGGAGATTTGACTCGCGAATTGAGTCAAGCTTTAGATTCACCAGAGGTGGATTCAGTGCAAAATGTCTTTCAGAAAGAAATGGAATTCAATTTGGATTCTATCAAGAATGCACCGCCTGTCATGGTGAGATTTGACGAGGATTCACTAGAAGACTCAGCCGATGTTTCTTGGCCATTGGAGGAATGGCAGTGGAAGATGTTCAATCAATACATGGATGATAATTCGGTATCCGAAGAAGCCCTATTCGATTCATTGCAATTGGAAAACCGACATGCACTCACCCAGCTGACTGTCAAGCAGATCATTCGAATCTATAAGCGTGATAAAGAACTATTGGTTTCGCAGATTGTAAAAAACCTGTCGGTCATGATGTTTGTGCTGATTCCAGTTTTCGCACTTCTGTTAAAACTTATGTACATCCGAAGAAAGACACTTTATATCAATCACCTGATTCATACAATTCATTTACACACCTTTGCTTTCTTCGTTTATGGTCTCATGATGGCGATTATGCATTGGATGGTGCAGTCGGATAATGCCCAGAATTGGATGGCGATTGGTTCATTGTCCGTGGTATTCATCTATTCCTTTTTATCGTTCAAGATGGTGTATGGACAAAGTTGGAAAAAGACCTTTTTGAAATATTGGATAACGGCATGGCTATACTTTTACATATTGGTGTTTGCTATTATTACTGAGTTACTGATTTCGTTGTTGATATTTTGATTTTCAGATAATACGCTGCGCTCTTTCATTTGATTAAATCTTCTCTAGTTTTGCCGCCTAATCTTTTACCAATGCTAGAAGCAGTAATATTTGATATGGATGGGGTAATTATGGACAGTGAGCCCATTCATTATGAGACAGAGTTTGAAATTCTAAAACGTTTCGGTGTCACCGATTATCCGTTTTCCGAACATGCCAAATACGTAGGTATGCGCACGCGAGACCTTTGGGCTGGTCATATTGAAAAATATAGACTAGATGCTAGCTGGAAGGAATTAACAATCGAAGGAGATGATGCATATATCAATGGTTTGAAAGAAAAAGACTTCGATCCTATTGAGGGCTTAATTGGTCTTTTAGATCGTATCAAAACCAGTGGTACAAAAATGATTGTAGCTTCTTCGGCTTCAAGAGAGAATATTAAACTGGTTTTAGATAAATTTGCCATTACCCAATACTTCGAAGGTTATGTAAGTAGCCAGGACGTAGAGAAAACAAAGCCCAATCCTGATATTTTTTTGTTAGCTGCCAAAACTTTGGGCGTAGACCCAAAGCATTGTGTGGTAATAGAAGATGCCAAACATGGCGTACAAGCGGCTATTTCTGCAGGTATGAAATGTATAGGTTATCGCAATTTGAATTCTGGAAACCAGGATTTAACCAAAGCACATGTGATCATAGATTCACACAACAACATTGACTTGAAATTGTTAGAAAAATTGACAATTGACAAAACACTAATTTAATATGTTTCCAAAAGTAAATCCTGCTGAAACAAAGGCTTGGGAAGCCTTAGAAAATCACTACGAGGACATTTCGAAAGATCCTATTATCGACATGTTCGAAAAGGACGTTGAGCGATTCAGTAAATTTTCCATTCAATGGAAAGACTTCCTTTTAGATTATTCTAAAAACATTTACTCTGACAAAACGCAAACCTTGTTGATGCAATTGGCCAAGGACTGCCAATTGAAAGAGGCCATAGAGGCCATGTTTACTGGTGAAAAAATCAACGAGACAGAAGATAGGGCAGTGTTGCACACGGCACTTAGAAGCAATAGCAAGGAACCGTTGGAAGTAGATGGCGAGAATGTCCGTCCTTTGATAGCTAAGGAATTGGAGAAAATGAAAGCCTTTACAACCAAACTTCATGCAGGAGATTTGAAAGGTTTTGATGGAAAGGTCATTAAAAACATTGTGAACATTGGTATTGGTGGATCTGACCTAGGCCCTTATATGGTCACTGAGGCATTGAAACCTTATCAAAAAGAAAACATCAATTCTTACTTTGTGTCGAATGTAGATGGTTCACATCTGCATCAGGTGTTGCAGAAAGTGGATGCGGCAGAGACTTTGTTCATCATCGCATCAAAAACATTTACGACTCAGGAAACCATGACCAACGCCAATTCAGCCAAAGATTGGTTTTTGAATATCGCTAAAGACGAGAGCGCTATTGCCAAACATTTCATTGCACTCTCTACCAATAAGAAATCAGTAGAGGATTTTGGTATTGATTCTGCCAATATGTTCGAGTTTTGGGACTGGGTAGGCGGTCGCTATTCGCTTTGGTCATCTATAGGTATGTCTATTGCTTGTGCGATTGGATATGACAATTTCAAAGAGCTCTTGGACGGGGCGGAGGCCATGGATATTCACTTCCGTGAAACTGAATTTGAAAATAATTTACCAGTGATTCTAGCACTTTTGGGTGTATGGTACAACAATTTCTTTGGTGCTGAGTCTCATGCGATTCTGCCTTACGACCAGTATTTGCATCGTTTTGCTAGCTATTTGCAGCAAGGCGACATGGAGAGTAATGGGAAGTTCATAGACAGAAACGGAGAACCTATTGCGATCCAAACAGGACAGATTATCTGGGGTGAACCAGGCACCAATGGGCAACATGCTTTTTATCAATTAATTCACCAAGGGACAAAGTTGATTCCTTCGGATTTTATTGCTGCTGCGCAAAGTCAGAATCCGATAAGTGATCATCACGAAAAGCTCCTGGCTAATTTCTTTGCCCAGACCGAAGCTTTGATGAAAGGTAAAATGGAAGAGACTGTGATCGATGAATTGTTGAAAACAGGAATGGAGGAGGAGGATATTGACTTCTTGTTGCCATTCAAGATTTTTGAAGGTAATCAGCCGACCAATTCTATATTGATCAAAAAAATCACACCATTCAATCTCGGTGCTTTGATCGCTATGTACGAGCATAAGATTTTTGTGCAAGGTGTCATTTGGAACGTATTCAGTTTCGATCAGTGGGGTGTAGAGCTAGGTAAGCAATTGGCAGGACAAATCCTTCCTGAGCTTCAAGGCGATGAAAAGGTGACTTCTCACGATGGATCAACCAATAGTTTGATCAATCAGTGGAAGGAGTGGAGATGATTTGAGAAATGAAGATGTTTCAAAAGTGTTCCGTCATTGCGAACAACGTGAAGCAATCTTAAGATTATGTACGTATCTTAACAAAAAGATCACTTCGCTTCACTCGTGATGACGTATAAATTGCTTTTGAAGCATCTTCAATAAAGAAACGAATATGAGACTAGCAGTAATTGCCCATGATGGAAAAAAAGCCGAAATGGTTGGCTTCTTACTTCAAAATAAAGATCGAATCGCTAAAGCGGATATTGTTGCCACAGGTACCACTGGTTCACATGCAGAAAAAGCAGGATTGAAAGTGAGGAAATTGCTTTCAGGGCCTATGGGAGGGGATGCACAGATTGCTACCTTGGTGGCAGAAGGTAAAATGGATTTAATATTTTTCTTTAGAGACCCTCAAGGCAAACATCCTCATGAACCAGACATTCAGATGTTGATGAGACTTTGTGATGTACATAATATCCCATTCGCAACGAATCCTGCTGGTGCTCAACTACTTTTAGACGGCTGGCCGGCCGAATGAAAAAAATAGCTTAGCATGTATGTTTTAGGCTATTTTTTGAATGACAAATTTCCACATGATTGGGTAAGTCGAAATGCTTTGGAAAGGAGATTGATTTATGTTCATTTTTCTTTTATCTTAGGATAAACAAACCAAAACCAACCTATCATGAGTAAGCTTCTCCAAGTGGCCTTCAAAGAATTGGGTCAAACTGAAATTTCTGGAAGTCAACACAATCCGCGAATTGTGTCATATGCAGAACAATCCAATTTTCCGGGTATCAAAGATGATGAAACACCCTGGTGTAGCATTTTTGTGAATTTTTGCTGTGATGAATTGAACTATGAGCGAAGTGGTAAAGCCAATGCTCGGAGCTGGTTACAAGTTGGGAGTGAATCTGCTACTCCAAGACCTGGAGATGTAGTAGTTTTTTGGCGAGAGAGTTTGCATTCTTGGAAAGGGCATGTGGGTATTTATCTAGGACATTCAGATGACAAAAAGAAAGTATTCTGCATAGGAGGTAATCAAGGAAATGCAGTTTCTGTAGCGGCTTATGATGCTGGAAAGGTGCTGGGTTATCGTCGAATGGGTGCTGAAATACAACTTGAAATTCCAGAGCCAGTTTTGAAAAAAGGAGACAAAGGTGCCGAAGTGATCAAATTACAAAATGTACTAAATAAATTAGGGTTCAATTGTGGTGACGCAGATGGTGACTTTGGCAATAAAACAATTAAAGCACTCAAGTTACTTCAAGCCAACAATCAACTCACTGTTGATGGAGTATATGGTAATCAATCCAAATCTATCATGGAGTCTTTATTACAATCCTAATTTTATCTAAACCTAAACGATCATGACTGGAAGTGTTGCAATAGACGTTGTCATTGGGCTAGTATTTATTTATCTACTCTACAGCTTGTTTGCCTCTTTAGTGGCGGAAATCATCTCGACCAATTTGATGCTCAGAGCAAGAAATCTGAAAGAAGCTATCAATCGAATGATCAATGATGAAGAAGGGGAAGGGAGCAATTTCCCAAGATTTATGGAATTGTTTAATATTCTGCCGAGCAATTATATCAACGACTTAGTAAATAATTTTTATAATCATCAGGAAATAAAATATTTAGGTAGAAAGGCGAACCTGAATCCTTCGGCGATTAAAGCGGTAAATTTTGCTAAAGTCATAATAGATAAGGTGAAAGCCGTGGGTACTGGTACTACAGAAGCTGAAAAACTTAAATCTGGATTGAAAAATTTATGCTTACCCGAAGGAACTGAAGGTTATATAGAAGGAGCCAGACGTGTTTTAGGTCGCAAGACTGCAGAATACATTCAAAGCATATTAGATGATTGTGAAGGTGATCTCAAAGCCTTTAAAAAAGAATTGGAGAATTGGTTTGATAGAACCATGATGCAGACTACCGATTGGTACAAGCAGCGAATGCAAAAAATCTTATTGATCATCGGATTTGTACTGGCCTGGGTTTTTAATGTGGATACATTTTCAATCGTGAAAAAACTTTCAGTAGATCAAGATGCCAGAGAACAAATGGTTCAGATGGCGGGAGCCTATTTAGAAAACAATAGCTATGAAAAATATGGACTATTGGTATCGGACAGTCTGAAAATTGGAGCTGATTCTACGCTGCAGCTGGATTCTGCCTCTCGAGTATTAATCACTGATTATAATGCTCGGTTGGATTCACTCATGAATATCAAAAAAGAACTAAACAAAGATATTGAGTCGGCAAACTCAGTTTTAGGATTGGGATCTTGGCTACCTGATTCTTTGTTGATAGACAAAAAGAACAGAGTAATATATCCCGATTGGATCAATGCAGGGCTAGCATCAAAAATCATAGGAAAGAATAAAGTTGAAAAATCAACTGTTAAAATTTCAACTTGTCAGAAGTGGCAATACCTATTTAGATTGCTTTTTGTTTGGCCAAGTGTTTTAGGATACCTAATCACCGCATTGGCCATTTCTCTAGGTGCACCATTTTGGTTTGATTTGTTAAATAAGTTAATGAAATTGAGAGGAGCAGTTTCTGAAAAGCAATAACTATCTGGACTGGGTATAGTTTCTAGCTCCAAAAATCGTACTACCAATTCTTACCATTGTACTGCCTTCTTCTACAGCAATAGGATAGTCGCCACTCATTCCCATGGAGATTTCACTGAGGTTTAGTTGTGAATGTTGGTATTGACTTTTGAGCGAATCGAAGAGCGTTTTCAACCCTGAGAATTCAGCACGGACTTGGTGGTTGTCGTCCGTATTTGTCGCCATGCCCATCAATCCCTGAATGTTTATATTTTCCAATTCATTTAATTGGTTTGACGCCAAAAATTCATTGATTTCAGTTTCACTAAACCCAAATTTAGTTTCCTCTTTTGCTATATGTACTTGCAATAGACAAGGAATGATTCGATTGTTTTTCTTTCCTTGTTTGTTGATTTCTTTAAGAAGCTTGATAGTGTCAACGCCGTGTATCAAATGAACAAATGGAGCGATGTATTTCACCTTATTTCGCTGTAAGTGACCAATCATGTGCCACTCAATATCCTTAGGAAGAATGGCTTCTTTTTCAACCATCTCTTGAACTTTGTTTTCACCAAAAGCTCTTTGTCCCGCCTCATATGCTTCTAAAATCAATTCGTTTGGTTTGGTTTTACTTACTGCTATGAGTTTGGCAGTGGTAGAGTCAAGCTCTTTTTGGATGGATTGTATTTTATCTGCTACGGACATGTCTTTTACTTAATTTCTTAATCGTGAATTAACAAAATAACAACCAACTTAGAATAGTTCTGAGGATTATTTCTACTAATTTGATGAATCAATTTTATCAATCAGTTGTTCATTTCACATGGCTATATTAGGAAATTTACTCAAGCGTGGTATTCGTCTGCGAGAGAGTTTAGAGCAGGACTACACTTCGTCTATTGATCTGCAAAAAGCGGAATTGCGAAAATTATTAATAGCAGCTAAGGATACATATTTCGGTCGGCATTATTACTTTAAAACCATTTTGAATGGTTTTAAAGATCAAGACACCAGCCTTTTTTATAAATACTACACCAGTAATGTGCCCATCCATGATTATGATGCGATAAATGAAGAATGGTGGTCTAAATCAAGAGATGGAATAAAAGGAGTGACTTGGCCTGGTAAAGTGAAATACTATGCCTTGAGTTCAGGCACTTCTGGTGCTCCATCTAAATATATTCCCGTCACCAAGGATATTCTGAAGTCCATGCAGAAGACAGGGGTGAGACAGTTACTGGCTTTGGCCAAATTGGAAATCGATTCCAAATATTATGAAACCGATATTTTGATGGTTGGGGGAAGTACCGATTTGAAATTCAATGGTACCTATTTTGAAGGAGACTTGAGCGGAATTACTACCAGTCAGATACCCATTTGGCTGCAGCGGTTTGCCAAGCCTGATCGGAAAATAGCCAAGGCTGCCAATTGGGACACGAAATTGGATGAAATGGTGCTTAAAGCGAAAAAATGGAATGTAGGTGTGATTGTCGGTGTTCCAGCTTGGATTCAATTGCTCATGGAGAAAATTATTGACCACTATCAAGTGAGTACCATTCATGATATTTGGCCAAACCTCAAAGTATTTGTTCATGGTGGGGTTTCATTCAAACCATACAAAAGAGGATTTGAAAAACTCTTAGCTGAACCTATTCATTATATGGAAACCTATTTGGCTTCAGAAGGATTTATTGCCTTTCAGGATAAGCCTGATTATTCATCTATGAAGCTGGTCTTGAACAACGGTATCTTCTATGAATTTATTCCTTTTACGAAAGATAACTTTGACTTAAGCGGTCAGCTCATAAGTAATCCGAAAACTTTTAAAATTGATGAAGTGGTTGAGAGTCAGGAGTACGCACTTTTGATAAGTACGAATGCAGGTACTTGGCGGTACTTAATTGGTGATGTGATAGAATTTACTAATGTAAAAGATGCGGAGATAATTATTAAAGGCAGAACCAAGCATTTTTTAAGCTTGTGTGGTGAGCATTTGTCTTTAGACAATATGAATGAAGCTTTGGAGCTTACCGCTAATCAATTGAATGTGACGATTAAGGAGTTTACAGTTTGTGGCGAGGCTTTTGAGTCCTTATTTGCCCATCGGTGGTATGTAGGGGTTGATGACCCAGTGAATCAAGGCAGATTTAAGAAGTTATTAGATGAGAATCTGAAAAAGCTAAATGATGATTATAGGACTGAGCGGTCTGCTGCTCTAAAAGAAGTTTTTGTGAATTTTCTTCCTACTTCTGTTTTTTATTCCTGGATGAGGGCTCAGGGAAAAGTAGGTGGGCAACACAAATTTCCTAGGGTATTAAATAATGAAAGGCAAAAAGAATGGGATCGTTTCATTCAATCTAAAAGCACGCCTTCTTGCTAGTTTTTCAACGTTTAATCTAATTATTTAAAATATCTACAAATAGTTATATTATTTCTTAGGATAGTTCGTTTTTATTCATATTTCAGATAATATTGTATTTGGCTCTTTGCCATTAGTCTAATTATAAATCACCAATTATGCCGCTAACCGCTTTGGCTGGTACGTTAGGAAGAAAACGCGCCGCTCATTTGCTTAGAAGGGCCACTTTCGGCGCGACTAAAACACAAATTGATCAAGTAGCGGCGCTCACCGCTAGCGAAGCCATGGACTTATTGTTCATTATGGAAGATCTAGCTGAGCCTGAGTTGCCCATTGACCCAGCAACAGGTCAAGAGTGGATTACTGAGCCAACTACTGATGCTAATTCAGATGATAGAGGTCTGAACTCTTATTTTAAGTCTTGGCATTTTGGTCAAATGCTAGCTTTGGGTGTGGCTGATGATCAAGCAATATCCTATGCAACTCGTGAAAAAATTACTTTTTTACTGCACACTATTTTTACCACTATTGAATCTAAAGTAGCAAATAGTAAATCCATCTATTATCAGAATGCACTTTTCCGACAATTCAGTTTTGATGACAATGAAGATCCAGAACTTAATTTCAAATCTTTGTCAAAGAAGATTTGCATAGACAATGCTATGCTTAGATACTTGGATGGAGATACCAATGTATTAGGTAGTCCCAATGAAAATTTTGGAAGGGAATTTTTAGAGCTTTTCTCAATTGGACGTGGTTTAGAAGGGACGGTATCAGCCTTGCCCGCTCCAGGAGACTATTTCAATTACACGGAACAAGATGTGCAAGCAGCTGCACTGGTATTTTCAGGATTCAATATTGACGATGCCTTTACCAACATCGATGAGGAAACGGAGCTTCCTAAAGGCGTGATTCGTGGTGGTACTATTGCTTCTTCCCATGACAACACCACCAAACAGTTTAGTTATCGATTCAACGACGCCACGGTCACTCCTGACGTAGAATTATTGCAAGGCGGTTCTGCTACAGAAGAAAGTGCTATAGATGAAATTAATCAACTGGTAGAGATGATTTACAGCGAATCAGATGAAGCGGCAAAAAATATCTGTCGTAAAATTTATCGATTTTATGTCTATTACAGTATTGATGAAGATCTCGATAATGACATTATAGACAACCTGACACAAACATTTATCAATAGTGGGTACAAACTTCAGCCAGTATTGGTTGATCTTTTTCAGAGTGAGCATTTTTATGAAGCTGGTGCTGGAACTTCCAATGACAATTTTGGTGGTATTATCAAATCACCTTTGGATTTGGCTTTGGGTACACTCAAAAGTCTCGAAGTAGAGATTCCAGATTACAATACAGATTTAGAAAACTACTACACTTTCATGGGAAGTATTCAGCAGGCCATGAGCAGCCAAGGAATGGTCTATTATGAACCCCCTGAAGTTGCAGGTTACCCAGCTTATCATCAGTTCCCTATTTATAACAGAAGTTGGATTTCGACCAACTATCTAGCAGAACGCTATCAGTTTATCCAGCGGTTGGTAGATAATATGGATGCTGATGAGCCAGGAGGAGTAGGCGTAGATGTAGTGCAATTTGTTAGAGACAATTTTTCGACGGTGGCTGATGATGCACATGATTTAATCATCGAGCTGTGTAGATACTTTTTACCGATGAACGATAGCCTCACTTTTGACTCGACTGGCGATGATTCTTCGGAAATTACTGCTGAAAGACTCAACTATTTCCTAATGGCATTTTTGTATAGTCCACAGATCGATGCAGATCCAGAAGGTTCCTGGAACTTTAGATGGACCAATGTGGAAGATGGAGAAGTGGTAGAAAGCCAATTAAAGAATTTATTCAACGCACTATTGCAATCACCAGAGTTTCAGCTCTCCTAAGCCTAACCACATGAAAAGAAGAAATTTTCTAAAAAAGATACCTTTGGCTGCCGGACTTCCATTTGCTATTAGTGGTGTTCCGATCAATTTGATTGCTCGAAATAATTACTTCCGTCAAATGGCTGCAAGTAGTACGAACGACCGAGTCCTTGTGATTCTTCAGTTGTTGGGAGGAAATGATGGTGTGAATACGATCATACCTGTCGATCAGTATGATCAATATTACAACCGCAGGGCAAATATTGCCATTCCAGCAAAAAATGGCGCGAGAAGATACATTCCGTTAGATAGTACTTTGGCTGCAGCAGATCAAATTGGTCTGCATCCAGATATGCAAGGAGTCAAAGACTTGTACGACAGAGGGCGAATGGCGATTGTACAAGGCGTGTCGTACAAAAATAATAATGGTTCGCATTTTCGTGGAAGGGATATTTGGAATATGGGCGGCGGAATAGATGATTTTTACTCATCAGGATGGGTAGGACGCTATTTGCAAAGTGAATATTCCCCTCAAGTGTATCCCGATGATTTCCCAAACAACGACATGCCTGATCCTTTGGCTATAGAACTTGGGAGTGATGTTTCTTTGGTCTTTCATCAGAACGGTAATATTCCGTCTTCTATTTCATTAGGAGGGAACCCTCAAAGATTCGCAGATTTGATAGAAAACTTAGATGGGTTTGTGGATCAAGGTTCAGATCCAAGAGGTACTCCTCCAGACTACTTACTCAACTCTCCTTATTGGAATGAGATGAACTGGATATTGGGTCTAGAAGACAAATCGGAGGATTATGCTGGCAGGCTGTTGGAAATATATAATGCCGCTTCAGCTTCGTCGGTTACCTATCCGAGTGTTTATCCTTTCAATGCGCCAGATGGAGCCAAGAGCAATCGACTGACCCCTCAACTGGAATTAGTAGCAAGACTTTTGGATGGCGGTGGACCAGGATTAGGAGCTAAAACTAAGGTCTTTCTGGTAAAGGTTGGTGGATTCGATACTCATGCCGATCAAGTGGAATCTTATGATCCTACCATGGGTAATCATGCTTCCTTACTTTATCACATTTCTTCCGCGATGAATGCTTTTCAGGCAGATTTGCGAGCTCGAGGGATCGAAGACCGGGTTTTGACAGTGACCATGTCGGAATTTGGTAGACGAATCGGTTCTAATGGCAGCTATGGTACAGATCATGGTACGGGAGGGCCCATGTTCATTTTCGGAAAAGGAGCAAACCCCGGTGTGTTTGGTACCAATCCAGATATGTCTGAAAATAATGTAGGGATGCAGTATGATTACCGACAGATCTATGCCAGTATTTTGGAGGACTGGCTCCAAGTCGACAAAAGCGTAATTACCAATGACATTTTCTTTAACAATTACATAGATGGAACTGGTGATGATGGAGAGGCTTTAGAAAAAGTTGAAGTTTCAAAATCCGTAATCACTGGGGTGGAAGAATTTATGACCCAGCGTTTTTCACTGAAAGAATGTTACCCAAATCCTGCAAATAAGGAAACTAGAATTGGCTTCCATTTGAATGCTCCTGCTCAAGTTGAACTTAGCCTTTTCGATAATAAAGGTAAGCTGGTTAGAAGTATTTTGCAGGAAGAAAAAGCAATCGGAGAGCACGAAGTGAAGTTGGATGTGTCAGATCTGAAACCAGGAACTTACATCTATAGAATAAATGCCGGACTATTGAAAGACTCAAAAAAACTAATCGTTAAGCACTAAACTTATGCATCGTAAATATCAGCTACTATTACTTTTTTGTTTGCTCATTGGCTTCGAGACCATGGCGCAGCGAAAAGGGCAGCCTAAAAAACCACCAAATCCTCTCAAGCAATTTATGCAAACACAATTTTGGATAGGATTGAAAGGTGGCCCCAATTTGACCAAGGCTAATCCTACACAGTTTTATTCAACTTTCGAAGGAGTTGATTTTGTGGATTCTGAGCTAGAGAAGGAGTATGATGATTTCAAGACTTTGGGCTCTCAAGTGGGTCTCGAGTTTGTATTCTATCACAAGGGATTTTCCATTGCCTTTTTTCCGAATTATTCAAGATTCAATTTTACCTATCATAATTCTTACACTTATGAGTCAGTGAGCAATCCTGACGATATGGTGATACTCAACTATGATCAAAAAAATCACTTGGAATACATCGATTTACCGCTGATGTTTAAGTACGATATTTTACAAGAAAAAATCAGACCATTTGTGCAGGTAGGTGCCTATTACAGCCGTTTACTCAATGCCAATAAAGAAATCCAAATTGAAAACAATGACATAGCATCAGGAGCAGTAAGACCTTATCAACCAGAGGCCATTATAGTAGGAGCCAAGGATATTTTCATCGGTTCTTCGTTTGGAGTAACGGCTGGTGTAGGTGTGCATTACGATCCAGGAAATGTTCGCCTTTCCTTTGATATCAACTATCGCTATGGGTTGAACAATATTGCCAACGCATCCAATAGATATTCTGACAATCGACTCGCTGCCTCGGGAGATGCTATGGATGATCTTACGATTGACAATATTAGCATGAATGTAGGCGTATTTTTCCCTATGCGATTTATTAGCAAAAACTTCAACTCAGATTTTTAATCCTCATGAATATAAAATTTAAAAACTTTATTTGGGGAGTAATTACGCTAAGTGTGATTTCGTCCTGTGATATCAGTGACAACAAAGATGTCAACCCAGCGGATTCATTTTTGAGAATCTATGATAGCCACCAGTTTGATCATGAGATTAGACCTGTAGATGTTACACAGACTGCGGACAACGGCTATTTGTTTTTAGGCAACTATCGGCGCGATGATGTTGATTTTCTGGGTACCTATATTTCAAGTGTTGATGAAGAAGGCCATTTTATTAGAAACACTTATTTGAGAGATAATAATGTTCATCCAGTCGGGAAGTTTCTGGTGTTAGGTGGAGAGCATTATTTTATCAGTATGGATGCGGTGAGCCTTCAAGCTTATCTCAATCAAGTGGATGATTCCGCTCGTGTGGTCAGTACTATTGGAATTGGCACCACCTATCCTATGTATGCGGAAAATGACGGAGAAGATCAGTTTGTCCTTTTGAGTTACAGTTCTGTCAATAGAACTACAGTTTTATCCTTAGTAAATGCTGACGGATCCATAACCTCTCAGAGTGCTTTTGGTATTGGAGCGGGTCAAGAAGTGGAGGAGCCTATCATTGATCACTTTACTCGTACTGGGCGTGAATTACCATTTTTTGCTGGTCGATCTGTAGATGGCACCTACTATGCCAATGGATTTTACAATTATACCTTATCCCTATTATTTACCGATTTGAGCGACAATACGCCTTCCGGCGTGATTCAGGGTCAACTAGATCAAGGCGGGATCAGTAGTTTATTATCATTAAGTGGAGATAATTATGCCGTAGCGCGATTCAATTATGGAGATCAATATGCTAATGCAATTGCCACACTAAACACCTCGGGAATATCCTCATCAACCGATATAGAAGGCAATCCTATGCTAGAATGGGCGTATGACGAAAAAGTGAAAATGACAACAATGACACTGGGCAATGCCGATTATATCATCATAGCGACAACTACCAAGAATCAGCAAATCGCTTTGCATTTTTATGACAATACAGGTGCTTATATTGCGGTTGATTACTTAGGCTTCTCAAGCCCATATCAACTAGGAGCCATCCAAGTAACATCGGACAATGGTTTAGCGATACTAGGATCAACTCAAGTGGCTGGTAAATTTCAGCGATTGTGCTTGTTCAAAAAATCAGAGAGTGAATTGAATGACTTGGTGCAATAAGCGAAAAAATGCGTAATAATTTACGAAATAATTCGTACATTTGTGTATGTCATATAAAGCAAATGAGATATTGCGTTTGATCAATGATCCTGCGGTTAGATACCAAAAGGCTCATGAAGGCATCACCAAATCAGATTTTTTGGCAGTAGTATCGATGACTGGAATGAATCTTACTGAATTTTCTAATCTCCTACCAGTAAGTAGACGAACCCTAGAAAAAGTAAAAGACGAAGAGCTCATAAGTGCATCTGTGAGCGATCGTATCCTACAGATTGCTGCTTTGTATCAATACGGAGCAGAGGTGCTTGGAGGTATTCCAGCATTTCAGACTTGGCTCAAGTCCGACCTTCTGGCCTTAGCGCACAAAAAACCTTATGACTTTTTAGGGAATAGTACGGGTTTATCCCTTGTCGAAGATTTACTCGGTCGTATGGAGCACGGTGTTTATTCATGATTCTTTTTCGGATTACTACCAAACCTTATATTCATGATTTGTCTGGTACGGGTGCCATGCGCTATGGAGGCAGATGGAACCCCAAAGGGAGAAGAATGCTTTACACTTCGGAAAGCCATTCTTTGGCCATGTTAGAAGTCATGGCGAATTGTAGTTCCAATCAAATCGGGAGAGGCTTTTATTGCACGGAGTTGGAGTTGCCTGATTCAATTGATATAGATGAACTGACCGCCTTACCTGAAGTCTGGAATAGCTACCCTTTTACAAGTTCGACGATTGATGCAGGTAGACAATTTTTAGATCAGGGCGGAGTAGGCTTGAAGGTACCGAGTTCGATTGTTTCTTCAGAATTCAATTATTTGCTCAACCCACAGCATGATAACTTTCATCACCTGAAAGTCAAAGAGGTCAAACCCCTACTTTTTGATCAAAGACTTTGGAACTAATTGACGATCGTAAAACTTGTTTGACATAATTGGTATAATTTTCATCATACAAAAATGAAACCTATATTTTGATTGCATACTTTATTGGCCTATCAGCAGGTTTGGTGCCTTCACTATCTACAGGTCCTGTATTTCTCACACTCGTTCAAAATGCCATTGATCACGGCTTCAAAAAAGCCTTGTATTTTATTGTAGGTGTGGCGCTGACAGATACTTCTATTATTCTCTTGACCTGGCTTGGGTTGAGCCAAATTTCAGATGGCAGCGAACCGCCAGCGGAGTTGTCGATAGGAGGAGGGATTCTACTCATTCTTTTTGGGCTGGTTTTTATTTTTAAAAAGGAAAAGGAACAGAAGCCAGCGGCATCTTCATCTTCTCATTTGCAAAAGTTTGGTTTGTTCACTCAAGCCATCATGCTCAATGCCATCAATCCGATCATTTGGGGCTTTTGGGCGGCCATTTCCAACTATGCCATAGCAGAATTCAATGATACCACCAGTGAACTCTTATTTTTTGCAGGGGTGCTAAATATGGTCTGGATCACAGATGTCTTGAAAGCTTATTACGCACAGAAACTAAATAAGTATTTGAACGAAAAGTTCAAAAGGTACCTTCGTATCGGCATCGGTATGGTGCTGGCAGTACTTGGTGCTAAGTTGTTGGTGGAGTACTATTTGATGTGACGTCTAACTAAAATGAGTATGCGCCCCAGTTGCCAGTAGCACTGAAGTTTCCTATTCGCATTGTCATATTAAAGGGCTCAGTTCGCATATTCATTTTAGTGTCTGTTAGAGATATTTTAAAAATACAATTTCAGGATTTGTTTAGCTTCTTTACTAAAAGTCTTCTTTTTGATGAGATCAACTAAATCAGATTTCGCACCTTGAACATTTGCATTTTTGGAGACAGCTAATTTCATGAATTCATCATATAAAGACTTTGCTTGTTCAAAATCTCCTTTGCAAAGCGTAGACAATGCAATGTTAAATCTTGCGTAGAAAGCACTGTCATCAAGTTCAACAGCTTTCTGCGAGTTTTCGATACAAAGATCATATTCATTAAGCAGATAATAAGCCCAACCCATATTGCCATAGGCTGATGCATATTCAGGGTCAATTTCGGTAGCATTAGTGAAGTGTTTCACAGCTAAATTCAACTCGTTCATATCCAAATATGTGTATGCTAGTCCATACTCTGCATATTCATATTTTGGCTTAATCATCAATGCTTTCTCATAACTACTAATAGCTAAATTGTAATCGGCTGAATATCGATAAGCATCACCCAACCTTCTGAAAGCGTAAGAATAATTTGGGTCAAGTTCCGTGGCTTTTAAAAAATCGCTAATTGCTTCGTCGAATTTATCAATGTAAATGAAGGCATTTCCCCTGTTCTTGTAATAGTTTGGATTGACGGGATTTAAAGAAATGCATTTACTGTAGTCTTCAATCGCCTCTTTTATATTGTCAAGTTGATAATATAAATCTCCTCTATGAACATAATAACTAGGGTAAATCTGACTTAATTCGATTGCTTGCGAATACATTTTCAATGCTGAATCGTATTCTTCTAGATCTTCATAAACTAGCCCCATGTTGTAGTACGGCGATTCATAATTGTTAATTTCTAAAGCCTTGTTATAGCAGTATATAGCGCTATCATATAGTTTGAGACTTCTGTAACTAATTCCCATATTGTTGTATGGCCATCCATTTAAAGTACTAATTGATAAAGTTTTATTGAAGTCCTTAATTGCTTTTCGACTTTCATTTATACTCTCAAAACAGTTTCCTCTATCGTTATATGCATTGGGATAATATGGCATATTCTCTATGGCATTGGTATAAGCAGATATTGCTAGGTGGTACTGATTGGTCTTTTCAAAACTTCTCCCTAAATAATAATGTCCAAATCCAAGATATGGAGCTGTATCCAACAAAAGGCCAAAAGTTTCTTTGCTTATATCATAATCTTTCTTATTAAAATGATACATAGCTTTTAGATATAAAACAGACGGAAATTTTTTAGACCCTAATATTTCTTCAATAAGCTTAATGTTTATTATCGACGGGTTTCGAATCGTCTCACAATAGAGCAAAATTCTTTTTCCTATGATTGACTCAGGTTCGGTATGAAGTAAAAGGTTTGCTTGTTCAATAGATGCAGAGGTGCTTCGATTAAAAATAATTTCATCAACCATATAGCCAATTAAGTATAATTCCTTTTGGCTAGTGTATTCATCGATATCTTGTACGATGCTTTGTAGTTCCAAATCAAAGTATTGTGATGAGGTTTTTTTACTCTGTTGCTCGAAAACATCACTTTTATTCAGTAGATCTGATAATCTGGAGATGCCTTCTATGTAATTTCCTTCATGTAATGTCAACAAACTCGACATTACTATTGAGGTAGTTTCTTGCGGATCAATTTCAATGATAGAATTGTAATCAGCTTTTGCACTACTCATATCGTTTTGTCTAAGGTGGAAGTACGCCCTACTATAAAATGAATCTTTATTACTTGAATCTTCCTGAATTGCTGTCGAGTATATTTCTTCAGCTTTTTTAGGATTACCGTTGAGTTCCTCGATGTAGCCAAGAAGAAAGTATGATTGAAAAAAAGTTCTGTTTAACCCTATATTCTGTTCAAGTTCAGTTTTTGCTGCTTTTAATTCATTTTTTAAAAAGTAGCAATAGGCATTGTTGTGTATTAAAATATCTAGGTCGTTGTTTATTTTCAACCCATTTTGAAAAACTTTCTGGGCCAAATCAATTGACCCTTTTTGCAAATGGGTATTTCCTAAGAAGTTAACAGCATCAATAAAATAAGGAACCTCTTCGAGCGAGTTTTCAAAATAAAGAATTGCACTATCATACTCTGATAAGTAGAAATAACCAATACCCAAATAATAATCTGGGTAGGGGTTTTTGTCACTTAAACCATTTGAAAAGTGGAATTGAGAATCTCCGACTGACTTTACATATATGGTTTTCGCAACTTTAAAAAAACTGATAGCCTTTAAAAACTCTCCTGAATTCAGGTAATTTAAGCCCGTTTCCATATTGAGTTCATAGCTCGCACTTTTTAGAGTAATTGAATCGTTGTAATTTTTGATTGACGAAAGAACATCAAAAGTGCTCCTATTAGTCTTATTCAATGCATCGTCGAATAGGTCAATTTGGGAAAAGCCTTTGCTGGAAAAACATAAGACAAGAATCAACAGAAAATACTTGGTTCTTCGCATATAGTTTGTGGAATAATTATCTCTAACGCCTATACATCATTCGTGCTTAATGTAAGGCAGATTGTTTCGGTTGCAATATAGCTGAATCTGGGATTCAGTACATATTTTTTCAATTCTCATGTACTGAATCGCAGATTCAGCGGGGCTAGAGTAACCTCAAATCTTCCCTCTAGCAGAATGCAGCATGAATTGATGTATGATGTTATGGAGATTTATTTTTGTTCGTGACCCATTGAGAATTAGGTTTATTCTACGAATTTCAAATGCCCTCTCGGAACAGATAAAAGTTCTTGGTAACACCAGCTGTTTGGACAATCTTCATTCAATTCTGTGTGTTCGGCAATTCTTATCACTATAGTAGCTTCTCCATCGTCCGTTCCTTCATAAATTTCGCCTACTTCAAAATGCCGTTCAGTAATTCCAACAACTCCGCCAACCGTCACAGTGCTCAAATATTCAATAGTGAATTCAAAATCACCATGCAGAGTAGGGTTTTCGTCTGAAGCACAACCTAAGAGGAGAGTTGTAAGACCGAAGATGAGTAGAATGTTGGTTTTAATACTTTTCATAGTTCTTTACTATCCATAATAATTAAAAGACACTATTTATTGAATAATGGTTGGAACGTTCTCCATAACGCCCTGATATGGTGTCGTGGCGCTTTATATTTTCTTTGTTTCGGTTGCTAATATAGCCGAATCTGTGATTCGGCCGGGCAACGTTTGCTCATACATTTTTAAATTCTCATGAGACGCATCGCAGAATCGGCGGGGCGTGCTAACACCTCAGAGGCTTTCATTACTGCTAAACCGCCATGCATCTCATATCAAATGTTAGGGTCTTTTTAATTCCACTTCAAGATAATGATCAGAAGGAAATAGGCCAAGAGTTAAAGTTTCACCATCGAATGAGTAATTCCATACTCTGGTTATGCCAATTTCGGATGTTACAAGTAGGTATTTGCCAGAAGGAGATATTTCTAACTGTCCAGAAAGTTCCCAAGCACCATATTTCCTAAAATAAATCGTCTTAGAACTATCATTCGAATGCTCTTTAATTCGGAATTGTTGATCGATAGTAAATGATAGGATTGGATCAAAAAATAACGAATCCAAGCTATGTCTAAAATTAACTGTCTTCCATTCACCAATGAGTTTGTTTTTAGTAGCAATTTTGGACTCTCCTTCTATTGCTTGGCTCATCTTTAATTTCAAGGAATCATTCTTGAACTGATAGAGGAAGCCCTTCTTATCAATGTAAAATTGTTTGGCATAATTGATGTCACTCTCAAAAATGTACTTGCTTATTTTTTTATGCTTGAGATATGTATGCAATTCATAATAGCCTTGAGTTACTTTAGAATCTTGTTCAAAAGACAAAACTCCCTCACTATTATCGTTAATCGGCTCTATATTAACTGAAAATGATGGATATGAAAAAGTATAAATTTTGTCTCCACTAAATGAGTCTGCTATGATATACTCAGTTCTTTCAAGCTCAAACAAAATAACAAAACAGTTCGAAGAAAATGCTTTTAATAAATCAGAAGGTTCATTGAATATGATTGCCTTTTTTTTAAGCGAATTGTGTTCAAAAGTTATGCGGTTTTCTGTTTGTTCAACGATGTCAAACTTCCTTCCCCACGTACTTGACAAGCTAAATTTTCCTTTGTTGAATGTTGCAATTCCAATACTTTGGCTCAAAGTATCAATACTCAATTCTGGATTTTCATTAACCTTATTCAAATCCTCAAAAGTAGATATTTCAATAGCATTTCGATGATCTAAACTGTCGGACAAATAAAACCGGAAATCCACTATTTCATAATACTTTTCCTGACCCTGTACTTGGCTGGAAAAAAGCAGAAAAAATAATATAAGTCTCTTCATTCAGTAATTGACCCTAACGTAGTGATATAGTGACAAAGGTGACTATATATCTATTATGTATTTATTTAAACGTTTATTAATACGCTTAATTTTTCTCAGAAGTGCTGCGTAGTAATGTTAGGATTTTTCAGGGAAAGATCAAAACGCCATGCATTTGTTTCTCTGGTATGGAAGATAAGTTACTTTTCAGCTTTAAGCTTTTCCAAAGCCAGCATCTCATCCCTCAATCGAGCCGCTTCCATAAAGTCGAGATCTTTAGCCGCTTTTTCCATGGACTTCTTCGTTTTCTCTATCATTTTTTCGATACCTGCCTTGTCCATGTAGGCCACGACTGGGTCTGCAGCCAGGTTCGCTTCTTCACTTTCAATGTATGGTTTTGGTGTCGTTTGTTTCTTCGAGTCGGCAACCGAAGTTTGTCCCATGATGGCTTCTTTCGACTTTTTCACTGTGGTTGGCGTAATGCCATGTTTGGTGTTGTATTCGATCTGTATGGCACGCCTTCTGTTGGTTTCATCCATCGCCATTTGCATAGAGCCAGTGACTTTGTCGGCATACATGATCACCATGCCTTTTTCGTTTCTTGCTGCTCTTCCTATGGTTTGCACCAGTGATCTTTCGTTTCTCAAGAATCCTTCCTTATCCGCATCAATGATCGCCACCAAAGACACCTCTGGTAAATCCAATCCTTCTCTCAGTAGATTAACACCCACCAATACATCAAAGACACCCAAACGTAATTCTCTAAGAATTTCCACTCGATCGAGCGTATCTACTTCAGAGTGAATGTATCTGGTTTTTACACCTGCATTAATCAAATATTTGGAAAGCTCTTCTGCCATACGTTTGGTTAGTGTAGTCACCAATACTCTTTCTTCCAGTCTTACACGTTCTTCGATTTCATCCATCAAATCATCAATCTGATTGAGGCTAGGGCGGACTTCAATCACTGGGTCAAGCAATCCCGTAGGACGAATGACTTGCTCCACCACTACACCATCAGCCTTTCTGAGCTCATAATCTCCAGGCGTAGCACTGACATAGACGCTTTGACCTACCATGCCTTCGAATTCATCAAAGGTCAACGGTCTGTTATCCATCGCAGAAGGAAGCCTAAAACCATGATCTACCAGATTGACCTTTCGAGCACGATCACCACCCCACATCGCTCTTACTTGCGGGAGGGTCACGTGACTTTCGTCAATGATCATTAGAAAATCATCTGGAAAATAGTCTAACAAACAGAAAGGGCGTGCGCCTTTGTCTCGTCTATCAAAGTAACGGGAGTAGTTTTCTACTCCGGAGCAGTATCCCAACTCACGCATCATTTCTATGTCGAATTCGGTTCGTTCTTTTAGTCGCTTGGCTTCTAAGAATCTGCGTTCTTCTTCAAAGTATTGTACTTGTTTGACCATATCATCCTGAATCTGATTGATCGCCTGGTGCAGCAAGTCTTTGCCTGTTACGAAGAGATTGGCTGGAAAAATAGTGACAATCTTTTCATCTGATAATTTTTTACCTGTATGTGGTTCTATTCGCTGGATGGTTTCGATTTCATCTCCCCAGAAAATGATGCGATAAGCAAAATCTCCATAAGCAATGAAGATATCCACGGTGTCACCTTTTACACGGAAGTTGCCTCGTTTGAAATCTGCTTCTGTTCTACTGTAGAGAATATCCACAAATTTGAATAGTAATTGATTTCTGGAGATCTGTTGGCCCACCTCTAAAGTCACAATGTTTTTTCCAAACTCTTCTGGATTACCAATACCATAGATACAAGAAACGGAGGCAACGACAATCACATCTCGTCTACCGGTGAGCAGGGAAGAAGTAGCGGCCAAACGCAGTTTTTCTATTTCTTCATTGATACTTAAATCTTTCTCAATATATAATCCAGTCGTAGGTAGAAAGGCTTCTGGTTGATAGTAATCATAGTAGCTAATGAAATACTCCACCGCATTTTCAGGAAAAAATTGTTTGAGTTCACCATACAGCTGTGCTGCCAGAGTCTTGTTGTGACAGAGCACCAATGCTGGTCTATTGGTTTCGGCAATCACATTCGCCATAGTGAAGGTCTTACCCGACCCAGTAACGCCTAGTAGGACTTGCGAGGGTTCTCCATTGTTCAGTCCTTCGGTCAATTCGGCAATCGCTTGGGGTTGGTCTCCAGTAGGTACGTATTCTGATGTGAGTTTGAAATCCATAGGCGTAAATATCGACTAGTCTATACGGATGAACAAATCAAAAGTGGCGCTATTCAATAATTAAAAATGAAAGGATAAAGCTTTGTGTTATTTTGATCTGACAATAGCAATCAAAGGGATCAACAACAGCGGAATAGTTGTCAGTAGCATATTTTCCCAACCGATCGCATGCACAACAAAACCAGCAGATAAAGCCGCTGTTGCCTGGGTGCCGAAAATCATAAACTCATTCAGGGCTTGCACTTTAAAGCGTTCGTTGTCTGTATAGGCTTGCGGTAGGAGTGTAGTCCCACCAATGAACAGAAAATTCCACCCGATTCCCAGCAGAACTAAAGAGCCCCAATAGTGCCCGACATGATGACCAGAATACGCAATGCCAATACAGATAGCGAATGCCATAATACCAGTCAGCATCATACGTTTAATGCCAATCTTTTTAATTACCCAAGCCGTGATCAAACTGGGCAAAAACATAGCAACAATATGACTCTGTATCACCCATTTGGTATCTTCAAGAGAGTGACCATCCATGACATGCATGCTCACTGGTGTAGCCGTCATGATAAAACTCATGACTGCATACCCAATCATAGCACAGAGCACAGCAGTCCAAAAAATGGGTTGCTTGATGATTGCTAACAACGGACGACCTGGCGCTGCGTGTTCTTGTGAGCTAGGTTTTACATTTTTAAAAAAAGAAAGAATCACAAAACCAAAAACAAACAAAGCTGCTAGAAAAAGAAACGATCCTGCAAATGGTTGCTCTAATAAATCTTTTCCTTTTACAGCGATTTCAGGTCCAATAAAGGCGGCTGCTATGCCTCCTAAAAGTACTGTAGAAGCAGCATCTGGAATTTGTTCTGGCTTCACACTTTCCATGGCTGCAAATCGAAACTGATTCAAAGAAGCAACTGAAACGCCAAAAAGAGCGAGACTGGCGCAAAACAAATAGAAAGATTGAACATGAATGCTATAGGCTGCTATTAAAGAAATAAAAACAGAATATACGATGATGGATAAAAATGCTCTTTTTCTACCAAATTTTCTCATGAATAGCGCCACTGGAACTGTGGAAAATGCTGTACCTACGATTATAGCAGCTACCGGCAGAGTGGCTAAATTTGGAGTAGGTGCTAGGGTAGTGCCAACTAATCCGCCGACAAAAACGACAAGTGAGCTTGTGGACATCATAAGCCCTAAACCTAGTGTAAGTACCCAGACATTTCTTGGAAGTGATTGCATGAAAAAAAAGTTAAGTCAAGGTAGGAGATACGTGACATCGAGCAGAAAGATGGCTAATCATTCCATATTTTCCAAGAAGCTTCTGCCTGTCCGACAAGCATGTTATAGCCATTTTTAATTTTAGCGCCTCTATCCAAACCTTCTTGTAAAAAAGCTGTGACTTCTGGATTGTAAACCAGATCAAACAACAAATGTTGATCGGACAATTGATCATAGGGCAATTGAGGCTTGGTGTCTACCTCAGGGAATGTCCCTAAAGGTGTGGTATTGATAATCAAGTGATTGTTTTGAACGTATTCACCAGCCATTACCTCTTCATAGCTTATAGCAGTTGCTGAGGATTTTCTAGATATGGATTGAAATGGAATATTTAAATCCTTTAAAGCTTTTTTTATTGCTTCTGATGCACCACCAGTTCCAAGAACAAGAGCTTTCTTGTTGGTTAGATCCCAGTTGGCTTGCAAGGAATTGATAAAGCCTAAATAATCAGTATTAAATCCTTTAAGCTTACCATTGTCGAGGACTTTAATGGTGTTTACAGCGCCAATTTCAGCTGCATTCTCATCTAGCTCATCTAGATATACCATCACCTCCTTTTTGTAAGGAATGGTGACATTTAGTCCAGCTAATGATTCAGAATAATGATCAATGAGGTTCTGAAATTCAGCTATTGTAGCTAATTCAAACAGCTCATAATGATTTTCTATAATTCCTTCATTTTCAAATTTTTCAGAAAAGTAATTTTTAGAAAATGAGTGTTTTAGTGTGTTGCCGATGAGTCCGAATTGTCTCATGACTCACTTTTCTGCTTAGCTTTTTTGATAGCGAAGGCGATTTTTTCCATGATAACCACCATCATAAATCCTAAAGCCATGTACAATATGGCTTGAATGATCATTGGTGATTGACCAGTTTCTGTCATGTAATCGGTTGGTAATAAATTGCGTTCAAATATTGGTACCTGTTCTCCATGAGAGTTGAATCGAAAAAGCTCGGCTTTTTTCCAAGGCCATATTTTATTCAATGACCCTATCATAAATCCAGCTAGAAGAGCAATGGCATAATTATGGAATTTTTTCAAAAACCAGGAAATGACTCTCGAAAACGTAAAAAGACCGATAATACATCCACTAGCAAAAACAGCTATAACTGCCGTATCTAGATTTTTAAGCGCTGACATGATATAAGCATATTTGCCTAGAATCAATAAAATAAAGCTGCCAGATATACCTGGCAATATCATGGCGCATATAGCAATGGCGCCGCATATGAATACAAACCAGAGTTCATCTGGTGTAGTTGATGGAGTTACCATTGTAATCACAAAAGCTATAGCAATACCGAATAGGCATGAAAGCACAGTATAAATATTCCACTTAGTGATTTCCTTGGCTACTGAAATGGATGATATGATAATTAACCCGAAGAAAAATGACCAAATCTGAATAGGATGCTTATCTAGCAGAAATGTAATGATTTTAGCAAGCGTAAGTGCGCTTAATACTATTCCAGCAACTAGAGGTAGTAAAAATGCACCATTAATTTTGATCCAAAATTCCTTGAATTTAAGAGAGAACAAAAGCTTAAAGGCTTGAGGATCAAACGAATTGATCGAATGAAGCAATTCTTCATAGATGCCAGTGATAAAAGCGATTGTACCTCCTGATACCCCGGGCACCACATCGGCGCTGCCCATGCCCATGCCCTTGAGGAATAGTAGGAAATAATCTTTAAAGGTCCGCATAAAGTGGTTGGAGTTGCTTACAGCTTCGCGTCACCGTTGAGGAAATAATCAAAAGTATCACCTCTTAAGCCCAAACGAAGAGTTTCCAAAGGAATTACTTCAGAAGGAGCGATGTTTCCAAGATTCACATTCGAACCAAGGAGTTTGATGAAATACACTTGTTGAGATTTCTGTGGCGCTTCCCAGATTACCTTCTCCATTGGGATTTTGGTCAAAATTTCTTGTACAAGACCAGATCTTACTTCTCCGTCTGACCTAAACAAACCAACGTTTCCTCCTTCTCTAGCTTCACCAATTACTTTCCATGCACCAGCATCTAGCTCTTTTTGCATCAATTCAATCCACTGATATGGAGGTATGATTTCTGCTGCATCTTTTGAGCCTACTTCGGATAACACAGTGACATCTTTGGCCAATGTGCTTATGTATTCGCATTTTTTGGTGTGATCAAGAATTATGGAACCGTCAGATACTTCGGCATGTTGGATGTCGTATTTATCCAATACTTTGCGATAATCATCAAATTGATCTCTAATGATAAATGCCTCGAATAGAGTGCCTCCCAAATAAACTGGGATACCAGCAGATTTATAAAAGTCTAATTTTTTCTGAAGATTGTTAGTGGCATAAGAAGTAGCCCAGCCCAATTTTATAATATCGACGTAATCTCCACAAGTTTCTATAAGGTCTTCTGCCTGTCTGGTGCTTAAACCTTTGTCCATCACCATTGTGAATCCTTTGTCTCTTGGCTTTACCGTTCTTTCAGGTATATTCTTAAGGGTATAATTCATTCTAAGTATTCAATACGAAAATCTAGCTAGTCGATTTTTTCAACCTGCAAATAAATTGATAATAGCCCTATTTGCAAAGGGTTTTGATAATTGATTTGGGGTAAGTGATGAATGTCTTATTTGTATTGCTGAATGATTTTATACAGCGCCTTTTGTGTTTCTAACTTAGGAAAGTGGTCATATAGAATGGTGTGTCCTTCATAGTCTAGGAATAGCCCTTTTTCTAAATAGGTAAATGCCAATTTGTAATGGCCTTTTTCTATTAAATAGATGACTGCTTGATAAAAAAGAGTGGCTTCATCGGGTAGTTCTTCAAGCCCATCATGAATGATGTTCATGGCTTGCTCATGATCACCCTGCTCATGATATATTAATGACCAATTTTTCCAAACTTCTACATTTCCTGGATCTAATTGACTCACTTCGTCATACGCATCGATACTAGAAACTACATTTCCAACTTTGTATTCTGCTTCTGCCAAAGCCATCCAGTAGTCGGCATTTTCTACGCTCAGCTTGAGTGCCTTGTTGAAAAAATGAACCGCTTCATACCATTTGTTTTGATGTCCAAGACATACACCTGTACAATACCAGGCTTCATCATAAAACTGATCGAGCTTGGTAGATTTTCTATAATATCTTATGGCCAAATCGAATTGTTCCATTTGTTCATAAACAGACCCAATGCTAAAGTAAATTTCAGGAGTAGGACCTTCCAGCTCTAAAGTCGTTTTGAAGGCATTTAAACCCTGTTCAAACTTCTTTAGCATCATGAGCGAATTGCCCATGTTGAAATATGCAGAGCTATACTTATCATCTATGGCCAGACAATACTCATATGCATTGATGGAGTCTTCGTACTTTTCTAGTTTGTTATATACAATCCCTAAATTGAACCATGCATATTCAGAGTACGGATCCTTATCTATAAATTCTTTATAGTAAGAAATGCTGGTTTCCAATTCACCAGTTACATCCAAACAATAAGCCAATTCATAAAGGGCATTTTCATTGTTTAGATTTTCTTCCAACGATTTTTTAAAGAAAGTAATGGCTTCTTTGTAATCCCCGCGATTTTGATAGGCAAGTCCTATGCTATAAAAAATCTCATCTTTGTCTTCAGATGACTCCAAAGCACTTTCAAAACTGGCTAAAGCGTCATTGATATCACCGTTTAGAATTTGAATATTCCCTTTAATTAAAAATATATCAGGGTCTCCTGGGTGCAAATTCCCGGCTTTCTCTAAAATATTGATGGCGATTCCATATTCCTGTAAATTGGAATAGGTTTGAGCTTTCAGAACCATAAACTCAACAGCAAATGGATATTGTTCAATCGCCAAATTCACTGCTTTGAGTGCTTTGCGATGTTTGTTCTGATCTATGTAGGTTTGGACGATTGATTCGTATTCGTCCGAGGTAAAATAAAAGGCTTCTTTATTCTCCCGAAACGACTCGTACTTTTTTAAAAGCTCCTTCTCCTCGTTTCGTTTCTTAAAATTCTCCTCCATTATCCAATAGCATTTGGTTGCAAAAATACTGAATGCACAATCTGTCACCTCAATATCATAATGAAATATACTAATTAAGATTTAACAAAAGAGTCGTTAAGTTTGTTTTTTGTATACCTGATTAAGCATGAAATTTGATGGAATTGTTAATGTCTCTAATTTTATAGAATTGATTATCAGATAGATATATGGAAATTGATTAATATTTAATTTCTTGTATTTTTTTAATTTGAGTCATAAAGAATTGACATGATCAAACTTGTAATTTTTCGTTATACATCAATAAAACTATTGAAAAACTAGAATGAATACTTATTTTGAGTTGTTTTTGGAAGCCACAATTGGATATTTCAATTGGTTTATAGGGCAGATTACTTTTAGTTCTAGTCAAGGGCTTTGGGGGAATTACTTTTATTTTTTAATAATAGTGTCACTGTTATTTTTTGGATTGGAACTTGCCAAGCCTTGGAGAAAAAACCAACCAAAATTCAGACAGGATTTTTGGTTGGATGCCTTTTATATGCTTTTCAATTTTTTCCTGTTTTCGATAGTCGCATTTGCTGGGGTATCTCAGGTCGGAGTGGAACTGCTGAATGATTTTCTTGCGCTGTTTGGGATCAAGAACTTAGTAGCTATCCAAGTGGGAGCTCTTCCAGCATGGATTCAGTTGGTATTACTATTTGTGGTCAAGGATTTTATCGAATGGATGATTCATCGGCTGCTGCATTGGTCACCATGGTTATGGGAGTTTCACAAAGTACATCACAGTGTCAAACAAATGGGATTTGCTGCCCATCTGAGATTTCATTGGATGGAGAATGTGGTATATAAGTCTCTCGAGTATATTCCCTTGGCATTAATCGGATTTAGTCTGTCTGACTTCTTTTTGGTCCATGCGATTGCTATAGCCATAGGTCATTGGAATCACGCCAATTTTAATGTGAACATTGGCCCATTCAAATACCTTTTCAACAATCCGGCTATGCACATTTGGCATCACGCAAAGGAGCTGCCTAATGATCATAAGTATGGAGTCAATTTTGGACTGTCTTTGAGTATTTGGGATTATTTATTTGGTACAAGCTATATTCCTAGAGATGGAAAGGATATTGAATTAGGTTTTCCTGATGACGAAAACTTTCCCAAAACATTTATAGATCAAAACCTGAATGGTTTAGGTTTGAAGAAATGATGGTAGGATACTTTAATCTTGTTGTAAAACTAAAGAAGGGCTTTTTGATAATTTCAAAAAGCCCTTCTTAATTAGTATTTAATAATTTTAGAACGGCAAGTCGTCTGCTTCACCGCTGTTATCCGCATTGAGCCATTCTGGCTCAGTAACGTTTTCGCCTGACTCGTTGGTTTGACCTCCTTGTGCTGGAGCAGCACTTACATCATTGGCGGCACTAATTCTCCAGGCTTGTAGTGAATTGAAGTATACCACTTCGTTTTTAGGGTTGGTCCACTTTCTGCCTTTCAGATTAAAGGCGATATTCAATTCTTGTCCGATATTAAAACCATCAAGTTGTTCACATTTATCTTGAATCAATTCAAACTTGATAAATTCTGGATATTGAGGGTTTTCTGCATACTCAACTACGAATTCTCTCTTTTTGAAGCCACTGGCACCGAAGGATGCCGTTTCATATTTTTCTAGCAGTTTTGCTTTGATTTCCATGGTGTATATTTTCTAAATGAATGGAGTACAAAGATGTCAATTCAAAAGGTAAACTTCAATGATGTTTATAAAATATTGAATGTAAAAAACTAATCTCTTAAAAGGTACACTTTAAGTTGAGTCTTAATTTTTTTCAGAAAGGTTAGGGCAAGTGTCTTCATAAGGAAAATTGTGTCCTACGTAATCATGCCATTCTTCGGGAGTCATATTCCTGGTTATGTAATTGCAGAGCCTGTCTGCCATCCATTCGAAATCCAAGTTGAATATTCTGATAGTCTTGTCTTTGGAACCAGTAATGATTTTTGTGCCGGAATGATCAAAACAGGCAGTCATTACCCAGTCATTGTGATCGTCCAATACAATGGGAAATTTTTTAGAATCAAATATGTCCCAAACTCTAACCGTACCATCTCTGCTGGCGGTCAAAATTCGTTCGTTATCTGGGCTAAAGTCAATAGCAGTAATGGCCGACTGATGCCCGGAAATAATTCTTACAATTCTTTTATCTTCCAAATGCCAAATGATGGCATCACCTTTCTCACGACCAATAGCTAAGAGTTTATGATCGGTACTGACTGCTAATACATTGACTGCGAAGGTTTCGGGTATATCTAAATGCGAATTTTCAAATCGTTCGTTCCAAACTTGTACAACTCCATTGATGGTTCCAGCATAGATTTCACTTTTCTCAACATCAACTGCAAGTGCTCTGATTTCATAATCAGTTTTGCCTTTCACTGAATCTAGTTCATAGCCTTTTATTTTTATTTCTCCCTGTTTGTTAACTGTGAGATAGTTCATTTGATCAGGTAGAAAAATGGCAGCTTGAGCATTTTCCGAATCAACACTTACTTGAGAGACAGAAACCTCCGACTTCTTGGATTTATTAGTTTGAGTATTTATTAGTAAAACGCCATTTTCTTTGGTAACGGCTAATAACCATTTGCCATCCGAACTTAAGTCTAATGAGCGATAAAGGATTCTATCTCGATAGAGCTGTATGGGTTCTTTTTTTATATTTGATTCATCCCACTTCAGAATTTTCCCGTCCGACGATGCTGAATAAAAGATGTTTGGTTCTGTGCTGTACACAATGGAAGTCACCATCTCATCATGCTCGAGGATATGATTGTAAAAGGTGTTTTCTAAACTATCATATTCATAGTACTTGTTGGCATTATATAGAGCAGAATAAACATTGAGGTGTGAAATGAATTTGCTAGCTGTGTTTCTAATCCAAAAATTGTAGGCTTGTCGTGCCGTTAGTGATTTTCTATCCTTGAAATATCTAGGCGTAAGTATCGATCGCTGAGACATCGACTGAATGAGTTCTGTAGTTTCAAGTGAGATCACCAATTCGCTCAATGAATCTATTTGATGTTGTTGATTTTGATCAATCTCAGTTTGAGCGAGTGTAGAAAATGTAAAAGAACAGATAAGGAGGAGGGTAGTTGCAACTTTCATTCTTAAAGATATGAAATTTACGACATGAAAAAAGCCATCCTGATTATTATCAGAATGGCTTGATTTATGATAAATAGTCCTTCGACTATGGCTTCATGATTACATCATGCCCGGCATTCCGCCGCCACCCATTGGAGGCATAGCAGGAGCACCTTCTGGCTCAGGCTGATCTACTACAGCTGCATCACTAGTCAATAGCAATGAAGCAATAGAAGCTGCATTTTCAAGTGCTAATCTTGTCACCTTAGTAGGGTCGATGATCCCTGCTTTGAACATGGATTCATACGTATCATTAGCAGCGTTGTATCCGTAGTCTCCTTTGCCGTCTTTTACAGCATTTACTACTACAGATCCTTCACCACCAGCGTTAGCTACGATTGTTCTCAAAGGAGATTCAATAGCCATTCTCACGATATTCACACCAGTGTTTTGGTCTTCGTTCTCCAAAGTCAATCCATCCAATGAAGCAATGGCTCTGATCAAGGCAACGCCTCCACCTGCTACGATACCTTCTTGTACGGCAGCTCTAGTTGCGTGCAACGCATCATCTACTCTGTCTTTCTTCTCTTTCATTTCTACCTCAGTAGCAGCTCCGATATAAAGGATAGCTACACCACCAGACAACTTAGCTAATCTTTCTTGTAGCTTTTCTTTGTCGTAGTCAGAAGTAGTATTTTCTACTTGTTGCTTGATTTGGTTTACTCTAGCATCAATGTCTTCTTTTTTGCCAGCACCATTTACAATAATTGTATTGTCTTTGTCTATGTTAACCTTCTCAGCAGTACCTAAGTACTCCAAAGTAGCGTTCTCTAGTTTGTATCCTCTTTCTTCAGAGATAACAGTACCGCCAGTTAAGATGGCGATGTCTTCCAACATAGCCTTTCTTCTATCGCCAAAACCCGGTGCTTTAACAGCAGCAATTTTCAGAGATCCTCTGATTTTGTTTACTACCAAAGTAGCCAATGCCTCACCGTCTACATCTTCAGAGATAATTACTAAAGGCTTGCCAGTCTGAGCAGTAGCTTCCAATACTGGAAGTAATTCCTTCATTGTCGAGATCTTCTTGTCGTAGATCAAGATGTAAGGATTTTCCATCTCAGCTTCCATTTTGTCCGTGTTAGTCACGAAATATGGAGAAAGATATCCTCTGTCGAATTGCATACCTTCTACAGTTTTTACTTCTGTTTCAGTACCTTTTGCTTCTTCTACAGTGATTACTCCGTCTTTGCCTACTTTGTCCATGGCATCAGCAATCATCTTACCGATTTCAGCGTCGTTGTTGGCAGATACGGTAGCTACCTGAGCTACTTCACTGTTGTCTTTGATTTCTTTTGATTGTTTTCTCAAGTCAGCTACAACTGTAGCTACTGCCTTATCGATTCCTCTTTTAAGGTCCATTGGGTTAGCACCTGCAGCAACGTTTTTAAATCCGTTTCCGAAAAGCGCTTGAGTCAAAACAGTAGCAGTAGTAGTTCCGTCACCTGCATCATCAGCAGTTTTAGAAGCTACTTCTTTTACCAATTGAGCACCCATGTTTTCCAAGGCATCGCTTAATTCGATTTCTTTTGCTACAGAAACACCATCTTTAGTTACGGTAGGGGCACCGAATTTTTTGTCAAGAATTACGTTTCTTCCCTTAGGTCCTAAGGTTACTTTTACTGCGTCAGCTAGCATGTCAACGCCTCTTTTAAGGCCGTCTCTTGCGTCTGAATTAAAAAATATGTCTTTAGCCATTTTAAATGATCTTTAATATTCTATTGAAAAAGGTTATTTGAAATTATAGGGTTCCGAATACGTCAGAATTTCGCATGATGAGGTATTCCTTACCATCCAATGATAGCTCAGTGCCAGAGTATTTGCCGTAAAGCACTTTGTCTCCAACTTTTACAGTCACTGGTTTGTCGGTAACACCTTCTCCAACTGCCACTACAATTCCTTCTTGTGGTTTTTCTTTAGCAGTATCAGGAATGATAATACCAGAAGCGGTTTTTTCCTCTGCGGCAGCAGGTTCAACCAAAATTCTATCTTCGTTTGGTTTAAAGCTTACTTTTGACATGTTCTTTTAAATTTTAATTGATTCTATATTAAGAAAATTCTTTCTGCTTATTAGCATTTCTTATGCCAATTCAAAGTCCTGTCAAAAAGTCGGTCAAACTTGCAGGAAAGGTGACAGGAGTAGGGTGGTAGTGGTTATTTTATGACAGGATAGCATTGGATTTTAGTTATAAAAAAAGTCCTGCTCAATGATGAACAGGACTTAAATATTTTATGTATAACTAAGATTACTCTTCGTTGCTTGCATCTTCTACCTCAAGTGCATCATCAAGAATATCACCTTCAGCTTCTTCCGTTCCTAAATCTAGGTTTGGCGCGATAGTTTTATCTTGAGCACTCTCGATATTTGGGCTTGAAAATTCTTCGCCTCTTGACTGAGTGATTAAAAACTTAGTAGAAAGCGTCAATCCGATCAATGCAATTGCTAATCCCCACGTTAATTTTTCTAGCAAGTCGCCGGTTTTCTTAACTCCCATCAACTGAGAAGTACCTGAGCCACCAAATTGGCTAGTCAACCCACCACCTTTTGAGTTTTGTGCTAAAACAACTAATACAAGCACTACAGCTACAAAAACAATCAATACAACAATCGTAGTAAACATCTATTTCTTATTTAATTTTTCAATTTGAGACGCAAAGTAAGCCTTTTTTTGAGGATTTTTCAAAATTAATTTTTGATAGATGTCAATGGCTTTTTCTACTTTCCCCTGATTGGTTAAAATGGTGGCTAAATTTTCAGTAACTAGGTCGTCAGGAAAGGCATCATATCGTGCTGCCAAATCTTCTACAGGTATCTCTTCTGGCTGTTTGCCTTTTGTTACTTGGATAGTTGGATTTAGCTCAATGAACGAATCTATGATAATCGATTGACTAGTAGTGTCTTTTTTGCTGGAGGGGCTTACTTCTTTAGGTTTTTTTTTTTCTGACGATGAATCGTCTTCTTTCTTTGTGCTCTTATTAGGAGTAGTTTTCTTTTTAGTTTTCGATCCCAATGTGGCTGACATCCTAAACTTGGGTGAGGCTTTCTTTGAAGTGTCTTTTTTAGTAGGTTCCTTTTTTGCTTCCGCTTTTGAGCTAGTTGTTTTAGTAGCAGCTTTCTTTTTAGCTACTTTCTTCTCAGTATCTACTTTTTTGGTTGTAGTTGTTTTTTTAGCGGTGGATTCTTTTTTTGTAGTCGACTTCTTAGGTGCTTCCTTAGTACTAGTGCTGTTTTTTTTTGGAGTGGTTTCCTTCTTAGTTACTTTTTTGGTTGCTGCTTTTTTAGGCTCTTCTTTTTTAGTTGTCTTTTTTGTAGCGGTAGATTGAGTGGCCGTTTTAGTTTTAGATTCTTCTTTCTTTTTAGATTCTGCTTTTTTAGCAGGAGCCACTTTAGCTGTCTTTTTTACTTTTTCTTTCGTGAATTTAGTTCCTCTTTTCAATACACCAAGTCGGAATTTCTTTCCAGTCGGTGTACTTCCAGGAGTTAATTTGAGTTCTTGGATTTCTTTACCAATCTGATCGAGTTCTTCTTCAGTTTCTTCAGTGGATTTGTCAGAAGTGGTATTAATGGATACTTCAATCTCTACATCTTCTTCTTTTTGATCCTCTGGTTCAGATTGATCTTCTACTTTTTCTTCTTCAACCTCATTGATTTCTATTTCCGCTGAACTATCACTGGTTTCTGTTGTGGTAGATTCAATTTCATCTGGAACTTTTTCAATCTGAGGTTGTGCTACATTTGCAGGTTCAGTCTCGGTTTTAGCAGCAATAGACTCTTCAATATCGTCTACAGAATCTTCGGCATCATCTTCAGATTCAACTTTGTCCATCGAGGATTCGGCATCTACAATGGCAGTTAATTCATCTGAGGAAATTGAAGAAGAGGCAGGTTTTGGTTTTTCTTCTGCTTCTTCTGTTTTTATTTCTTCTGCCTTTGGTTCTACAGTTTCTTCTTTTTTCTTTTCTGCAATTCCTGACAATGCTTTTGAAATCGATTCTTCTTCAGCTTCGATTTCTTCAGCTACTTGATTCTTTAGTTTTTGAACTTCGTCTATTTCAGCATCAGCATCAGTTAACTTAGGTTCTGTGGAAATAGCTTTTTCTTCTTTTGCTGAATCTTCTGGAGATGAAGTTTCTTTTGATATCTCGGCTTTTTCGGGAGTTGCTTTTGGTTCTTCGGGTTGAACAGGAGCCTCTTTGGACGCAAAAGGATCTTCTATTACTATTTCTTCAGGATGCCTTTTGTCGTAATCGAGATAATGTTCTCTACTCGCTTTCCATTTTTCTAGATTTTCATAAATCTCTTTTACCAGCGCACTCTGTTCCTCATCTGTGTTGTGAGTAGGGACTTTTCTTGGTGTATTGTCTGGTGTAGGTACTGCTTTCGGTTTGGTATCTTTTTTAACTGGATCACCTTTTATTACAGTAGTTGGTTGTGGTTTACCAAATTTGATCTGTCCTTGAATGTACTGTTTGAAGATATTTCTATTAGTGGAATAGATTGCAGCCGTACTCATTTTTTTGGATAAAGACGGCTTTTTTAATCTCCTGCTTGCATTAGCTAACATGCTATGCCCGTTTTGGAAATAAGGATTTGCTTTGACTAGCGTTTCCAGCTCCACAAAATCAGCCTCTGACATCTTTTCAGGGGCCTTCATCAACTCTAGAAATGTTTGCTTATTCAATGGTGGCTCTCAGTTATGCGTAAGCGATAAAGATAACAAAATTTACCAATTGGCAACAGAAGAGTTGAAAATATCCAGTATGATTTGGTCGAAGATTTCATTTACATATTCTTCTTCGTTTGCAGATAAATCCTCTCTGTTTTGGTCAAAGTCTTTAAAGAACGAAAAAGTTTGATCGAAATCAAATTCGTCATTTTCTATATTGGTGTATGTGGCAGAGACATATATTGTTATTCGTGTCAAACTGGTCAGATCCACTTGGCTAGGGTCCTCGGAGGCAGAAACGGCCACAGGAGTGAGGGTGTAATTATCTATACTGCCTTCCAATTGTAAATCTCCCTCACCATCAACAAGTGTAAGACTAGTGTTTCTTAAATAGTAGTCCTTAATTTTTTCGGTGAAAAGAGGACTCATATTTGAAGGTCCTAAGGGGGAGTTGTTGTAGAAGGTTTGAATAGAGATTGTCTCAACTGTGGACGAAATGGACGCACCAGTAAAAGAGTACACGCCACATGAAGTATTCATCAAGGCAAAAGACATACAAATGAAAATACTAGTCTTCCAACTCATAGTGTTTGATTTTTCTATACAAAGTACGTTCAGAAATGCCTAAATCTTGTGCAGCATATTTTCTTTTATTTCTATTTTTTCTTAATGCTTTGATTATCAACTCTTTTTCTTTTTTCTCTATAGACAAAGAATCGTCCTGTTCAGTTTCATGCGCTATGTCTTCGACTTTATCAGAATCAAAGTCTTGATAATCATCCTGATTGATAATGACGGGAGAGTCCATGGGGTTTTCTGAAAACTCTGAAAAATGCTCGTCTTTCAATTCCAGATTACTGAATAATTTTCCATGCTCCTTTATAATTTCATCTCGATCTGAGCTATCTCCTGCATTTTGTAGCACCAATTTTTTTAAGTCATTCATGTCCTTTTTCATGTCGAAAAGGATTTTATACAAAATATCTCTTTCGGTGAAACCGTCATTGCCCGCAGATGAATCAGCTTTTTTGTCTAGAAGAGCAGGAAGGTTACTTACATTTTGAGGTAAATATTTTTTGAGCGTTTCTTCGTCTAGCGTTCGATTCATTTCCAAAACAGAAATTTGTTCAGCTAGGTTTTTCAATTGACGGATGTTGCCAGGAAATCGGAACCTCATCAATGTTTCTTTCGCTCGATCAGTTAATTTGATTGCGTCGACGTGATATTGCTCACCGAAATCGTAGGCAAATTTTCTGAAAAGTAATTCTATATCAGATCCACGTTCTCTTAGTGCCGGCACGTAGATTGGAACTGTGTTTAATCTATAATATAGGTCTTCTCGAAATTTATTTTTTTCTACAGCTGTGATCAAATTGACATTAGTGGCTGCTAATACACGCACATTGGCCTTTTGTACCTTTGAAGAGCCTACTTTAATGAATTCGCCATTCTCGAGTACACGAAGAAGCCTTGCTTGAGTGCTCATTGGCATTTCACCAATTTCATCCAAAAATATGGTGCCCCCATCAGTTACTTCAAAGTAACCTTTGCGAGCCTCATGTGCCCCTGTAAAGGATCCTTTTTCATGTCCAAATAATTCCGAATCAATTGTACCTTCTGGGATGGCGCCGCAGTTTACCGCTATGAATTGACCATGTTTTCTCTTGCTTAGCGAGTGAATGATTTTTGAGAATGATTCCTTTCCGCTTCCACTTTCACCTGTAATGAGCACACTCATATCTGTAGGAGCGACTTGAGCAGCTACGTTTATGGCTTGATTGAGCAATTGAGAATTGCCAATGATACCAAAACGTTGTTTGATGGTTTGTATTTCGGATTCTTTCACTAGAGAATAGGTTTAGTTGTCAACAGCTGATGCTAATAAGGTTCCTGTTGTTACTTCATTGACCAATACATTAACATAATCCCCTTTTTTGTAGTTACCCGCATCAAATACTGCTACTCGATTGCAGGTGGTTCTGCCTTGCAATTGACTCTTAGATCGTTTAGAGAATCCCTCTACCAGCACTTTGTATGTTTTACCAATAGTCATTTGGTTCCTTTCGATAGAAAGCTCTCTTTGGAGATTGATTACTTCTGTTAATCTTCGTTTTTTGATATCCATTGGGATATCGTCTTCGTATTTCTTTTCGGCTAATGTACCTGGTCTTTCTGAATAGAAAAACATGTAGGAATAGTCGTATCTCACATATTCCATCAGAGATAAAGTGTCTTTGTGTTCTTCTTCCGTTTCTCCACAAAACCCAGAGATCATATCACTTGATATTCCACATTCGTTGCCCAAAATTTCTCTAATTCGATCGATCTTGCTGATGTACCAGTCCCTGTCGTAGGTACGATTCATTCTTTCCAATATTCTTGAATTGCCACTTTGAGCAGGAAAATGAATGTATTTACAGAGGTTATCGTACTTCTTCATGGTGTACAATACATCGTCTGTAATGTCTTTTGGATGTGAAGTCGCAAATCGCACTCTCAATAAGGGACTCACTTCTGCGACCATTTCAAGTAAATTGGCAAAATTGACAATTTCGGAAGCATCAGTTTTTTCTAATCGAGCTTTATTATTTTGTTCTGGAGACCATTTGTAAGAATCTACATTTTGCCCTAAAAGAGTAACTTCTCTATATCCTTTATCAAAAAGATCTTGAGCTTCTTTTACTACTGAGAATGGATCTCTACTTCTTTCACGTCCACGGGTGAATGGAACTACGCAGAAGGAACACATATTGTCACATCCTCTCATGATGGAGATGAATGCAGTGACTCCATTAGAATTTAACCTGACTGGAGTAATGTCGTCGTAAGTTTCTTCTCTTGAAAGGAAAGTATTGACTGCTTTTTGACCCGTGCTTACTTCGTCGAGCATATTTGGAAGTTCTCGATAGGCATCTGGCCCAACCACTAGATCAACGATTTTTTCCTCTTCCAGTAGTTTAGATTTTAGACGCTCTGCCATACAGCCTAGCACACCTATTACTAATTCTGGATTTTTCTTTTTGTACTGATTGATTTCGCTCAATCGATTTCTAACTGTCGTTTCAGCTTTTTCTCGTATTGAACAGGTATTGAGAAATGTCACATCGGCTTCTTCAATGGATGAAGTAGTCGTATACCCTTCTTTTTTTAAAATGGAAGATACGATTTCACTATCAGAAAAATTCATTTGACAGCCGTAACTTTCGATGTATAACTTCTTCTGTCCGATGTTTTGCTCCTCTTTTGTGATATTTACGACGTCACAATTTTCTTGTGCATTGTCTATGATGTCTATATCGCCAATAATCTCTTTCACCTATATTATTATTTTTTTAAGATGGCAAAGATAGAATAATTGCGACAAAATGTCAGGTCTGATTAATTCATAAATAGAATTTCTTTTACAGCAACCTTTTTCTATAAATCAACATTCTTTAATAGCAGTATTTCCAACCTTAATTAAAGTTCAAGTGTCTTTAGAGAGAATTTAAAAATACATTATGAAAAATCTTCCAATAATTTCCCTCGCACTTTTATTATTGTCCGTTTCTTGTAACGAATCTGAACCCACTGAAATGTCAGATTCAGAAATAGCTACTCGTCAAGTGATTGTCGATCAGGATAGTTTTGATCAGGCTTGGTCAAGTTTGCAAACATCAGCACCCGATTCTGACCCTTTTGATTTAGTTGATCTAAGAAATGATAGCACCTTACTCATTATCGATGTAGCCTATGGTGGTGGATGCGAGCAGCATACATTTGAATTGATTTGGCCTGAGGTGATTACTATGATTTATCCACCCAGATATACGGTGATTTTAAATCATGATGCTCATGATGACAATTGTGAAGCATATTTATCTTCTACCTTGTATTTTGATTTGAATGAGACTGATCTGGGGTTCACACCAGATATTATGAATGTAATTGATCTTACGATTATTAATGGAAGTAACGGAGATGATGTTTTAAAACTTAATGATTAGAGATAGTAACTTTTGATCAATGAAAGAGTCTTATGGGTAACCTTTACGGTGTATAAGTATAGATTTCAAGTTGAGTTTTAAGCCGCACCCTCTGGTGCGGCTTTCTTTTTTAATCAGGTATACCAATATGGATCAACGCATCTCCACGATTCACTACGGGGTTGTTATTGATGGCTATGGCATAACCAGAGATATGTGCTTTCATTTTATGTTCAAATTCCCCATATGGTCCAGTAATTAACCCAACTACAGTTCCTTTTTCTACATATTCGCCTGTTCTGAAAAATGAGTGATAGATACCTGCAGATTTTGCTCTGAGCCATGAAGATTTTTTAATAAAATAGGATTCTCCTTTCGACACGGGTGCTTCATCACGCATTTTAAGATGTTTCATCACACGGAGCAATCCATTGATACCAACATCAATCGCATGTTTTCTTAGCCGCAGAGACTCGCCACCTTCATATACTAAAATAGGTGTGCCTTTTTTCGCAGCCTCTTTTCTAAATGATTTTTCCCTGAAGGGAGAATGAATCATAAATTTGGGCGAAAAAGCTTGGACTAATTCCATGTTTTTTGGTTCATCGAGATTGGCTCTTACTTGTGGGTAATTGTTTATCCTCGCACCACCCGTATGAAAATCGATACCATAATCTATCAATGGTAAAATATCTTGAGTTAATCTATAGGCTAACTGACTGGCCAAAGAGCCATTTCTAGTTCCAGGAAACGAACGATTCATATCCTTACCACCAACAGTTTGGCGAGAAAAATGAATAAAGCCATATACATTAAGGATTGGAATGCAAATGACTGTGCCAATAAGCGGTCTGTGATAGTTGTTGGTAATCACTCTACGGACAATTTCTATACCATTGATCTCGTCTCCGTGCATGCCACCAGTGATTAGTAGGGTGGGTCCAGGCTTTTTCGACCGACTGACAATGATCGGGATATCTATAGGTGTTCGACTCGGAAGTTTAGCGATTTGAGCATCTATTTGCTTTTCCTCACCAGGGGCAATCGAAATACCTGCAATTTTTAGATCTTGTAATTCCATGAATTAGGCATCTACTTTTTTCCTTTTTTTCGACATCCCAGATTCGATGTATTCTATTATTTTTCCTGCGATATCTACACCAGTAGCTTTTTCTATACCTTCTAGCCCAGGAGATGAATTAACTTCAAGAATAAGCGGCCCTCTTTTGGATTGGAGCATGTCTACACCAGCGATTTTTAATCCCATGGCTTCGGCTGCTTTCAAGGCTGCGGTTTTCTCTGCTCTTTTGAGTTTGATGATATTGGCGCTGCCGCCGCGGTGCAGGTTGGATCTGAACTCGCCTTCTTTGCCTTGTCTTTTCATGGCACCTACTACTTCGCCATTGACTACAAAAGCACGGATGTCTGCTCCGCCAGACTCTTCTATGAATTCCTGAAGGATTACTCTCGCTTTCAGACCTTCAAAAGCTTCTACCACGGACTTTGCTGCTTTCTTGGATTCGGCCAATACTACGCCAAGTCCTTGTGTACCCTCTAGGAGTTTGATTACCACGGGTGCATTGCCTACTAGCTCCAAGGTGTCATTTTCCTCCTTGGAAAAATTTGTAAAGGCCGTCTTTGGCATATTCACACCTGACCTAGAAAGAATTTGAAGACTTCTCAGTTTGTCTCTTGATCGTGTAATCGCCAATGAACTAACAGCAGAAAAGACTTTCATCATTTCGAATTGACGTACGACTGCAGTGCCATAAAAGGTGACGGATGCCCCAATTCTTGGTATCACTGCGTCGATATCCTTTATTTTTTTTCCTTGATAATATAAAGATGGCCCATCATCATCGATGATGATATCGCATTTCAAATGATCGATGATTAGTGCTTCATGCCCACGCTGCTCGATCGCCTCCAACAATCTTTTCGTTGAGTACAAATTCGGATTTCTGGATAATACGGCGATTTTCATTTTTGTGTGTTTTTTGAATTAAAGGATAAATTTTTCTCTTGTACGTCGACCACAAAATGTCCGGCGAGAAGCTTTCTGCCTAGCAAGATTGGATACTTCATTTCAGTTCGGTCTGTCAGCGAAAAAGAAGTTTTAAAGCGCTTACCGAATAGCACCACTGTTGTCTTTATAATATAACGCTCTTCGACGTGACCTGACGAGCTTTTTATTTTTTTCTTAAAAAAATCTGAACTATGGAATGAGTTTTCTTCTCCGTTTCCATCTAATGGAATACTAAAAATAATGCTGTCAACACCTTCATAATCTTTGTGTTCGATCTTAGAGCAGTGGATGGAAGAACGGTTGGCGCCGGTATCTATTTTTGCCGCAATATTTTCTAATCCGAATTCTGGTAGATCGATTCTATCAATTCGTCCGATCGTAATTTTTTCCATAGTTAAAAGTCAAATTGAGTATCAGTTTTTTGACTTGATTTTTGAAGACAAGTTAGTTTGATCAATTGGTATTCAACGTATACTTCAATTTTTATTTTTGCTAAACTAAAAGTGCTATTTTGCAATAAAAACTACGAAAGGTACGCTTGTGAATATTGAAAAACACCTAGTATGACAACCACCATAATTATTACATTTTGCACTTTATTGTTAGTTGCCTATTTGTTCAACCTGACCTCAGCACGAACGAAAGTGCCGTCGGTGATATTGTTGTTAGTTCTAGGCTGGGCGATAAAAAGGGGTGTTGAATATTTCGAAATTAATGTACCCAATCTCTCTGCGATCCTACCCGTGCTGGCTACCGCTGGGTTAATATTGATAGTTTTAGAAGGTGCACTGGAGTTGCGACTTAATAAGTCCAAAATCCCCTTAATCAAGCAGTCAATACTCGGTGCGTTAGTACCTATGCTAGGCTTGTCCTTCATCTTAGCTTATATATTTTCAGTAGTCAGTGGATATTCATTTTTGCAATGTCTAACCAATGCAGTGCCCTTGTGTATTATTAGTAGTGCAATAGCGGTTCCTAGTGTTTCAAACCTTTCTGAATTTAATCGAGAATTTGTGATTTATGAAAGTAGCCTTTCGGATATATTGGGAGTTTTGTTTTTCAATTTTGTGATTCTTTATGACAGTATAGGAGTTTCTTCTTTCGGTCATTTCAGTATTCAACTTGTGGCAATTGTGATTATTTCATTTGTAGCAACCCTTGGACTGTCTGTTCTAATCCGAAAAATTGATCATCATGTAAAATTCATTCCAATCATCTTACTCGTCATATTGATTTATACCATTCTCAAAGTCTACCATTTACCCGCCTTGATATTTATTCTGATCTTTGGGTTGTTTATTGGTAATGCAGATCAATTGCGGTGGTTTGCTTGGATAGATAGATTTAAATTGGAAGTTTTAGAAACTGAAAGTGAAAAATTCAAAGACCTGACGATTGAATTGGCATTTCTAGTCAGAGCATTATTCTTTATTCTTTTCGGCTTTTTATTGGAGACTTCAGATATACTGAACCTTCAAACACTGGCTTGGTCAATAGGAATTGTTGCCTTGTTTATTCTGGCAAGAAGCTTACAACTTAAGATATCAGGGTTGCCGTTTAAGCCTTTGTTGTTCGTAGCACCTCGAGGCTTAATAACCATTTTACTCTTTCTTAGCATTTTACCAGCTCAACAAATTCCGTTGGTAAACAATTCTTTAATTATTCAGATCATTTTGATCACAGCTATTATAATGGCCGTTGGAATTATGATTACTAAAACTGAAGAAGAGGAAGACAACATTGAAACGATAGATGAGAGTCAAGGGCAAGGACACATCTCATCTTAATTTAAAATTTAGAATTAACTGCAGTATGAAAAATTTAGTGGTAGCGCTAATCGCATTAGGAATTGTTTCATGTTCTTCAAGAGAATCAAATCAAAGCAATACCAATACCGAAAAAAGGACTGAATCAGAGGTTCCAGCAGGAATGGTTTATATCCCTGGAGGTACGTTCACCATGGGCAGTGAAGATCGGGAAGCCAATCCAACGGAAGGCCCTGAGTTTGCCGTGGAACTTTCAGGCTTCTATATGGATGTGCATGAAGTAACCAACGCTGAATTTCAAGTTTTTGTTGAGGCTACCGGGTACAAGACCATTGCCGAACGCCCGATTGACTGGGAAGAAATGAAAAAGCAATTACCAGCAGGTATGGAAAAACCTGCTGATTCTGTGCTGTCGCCCGGGTCACTCATTTTTTCACCTCAACCCAATATTGCCAATCTGAATGATTATTCGCAATGGTGGGCCTGGCTGATTGGATCTGATTGGAGACATCCTTATGGTCCGGATAGTGATATAACCGGGAAGGAAAATCATCCTGTTGTACACATCGCACATGAAGATGCAAAAGCTTATGCGCAGTGGGCCGGCAAAAGACTACCCACGGAGGCTGAATGGGAGTATGCGAGTCGTGGTGGTATGCACCAGTCTTTTGCCTGGGGTGAAGAACTGACGCCAGAGGGGCAATTTTTGGCTAATTTTTTTCAAGGTACTTTTCCAGGAGAGAACACCATTGAAGATGGATTTGAGAAGACGGCTCCCGTAAAAAGTTACGCTCCAAATGCTTATGGTCTGTACGATATGATAGGTAATGTATGGGAATGGACAGGCGATTGGTATCGACCTGACAGCCATTTTCAAAATAAGCAGAAAGCCATCACGGTTTGTCGTAATCCAACAGGTCCAGAATCCAGCTATGATCCCCAAGAACCAAAAGTACCCAAGCGGGTGATCAAGGGAGGGTCCTACTTGTGTAGTGATCAGTATTGTAGTAATTATCGACCTAGTGCCAGAATGGCAACAGCCATTGATTCTGGACAAGAGCACCTCGGTTTCAGGTGTGTTCAAGATGTGATCAACTAATTTTTCAAGTATTAAATTCTTGTTAAATCCTTACTTAAGTAGTTAGATTCCATTCTTTCAGTTTTCTTATTCTCAAACTTTTCTGTAATTTGTTTGAAAAGCAGATATAGTGTGCTGTTGATTGGCTTCAATATAGTGTTTCTCAATTTACATACTATATCTCATCGCTTTCTAAACCTAAACAAATAACCATGAAGTTAAGAACATTAAGAAATGCCTTTTTGCTAATGGCTATGCTCCCAGTGGTTGCATTAGCACAAAAAAATAAGAAACCTAATATCCTGGTGATTTGGGGAGATGACATTGGCCAATCTAATATTAGTGCTTACACTATGGGTATTGTAGGCTATCGTACGCCTAATATCGATAGAATTGCCAAGGAGGGAATGATTTTTACGGATTACTATGCTGAGCAAAGTTGTACAGCTGGGCGTTCTTCATTTATCCTTGGTCAAAGCGTGTTCAGATCAGGGCTGAGCAAAGTAGGAATGCCAGGAGCTAAAGAAGGTATTTCAGAAAAGGATCCAACCATTGCTGAGTTGCTCAAGCCAGCTGGGTATGTAACTGGCCAGTTTGGTAAAAATCATTTGGGCGATAGAGATGAACACCTGCCAACCAATCATGGATTTGATGAATTCTTTGGCAACCTCTATCACCTCAATGCTGAGGAAGAACCAGAATTACCAGATTATCCTGATCCAAAGGAGTACCCTGATTTTAAAAAGAATTTTGGCCCAAGGGGTGTCATTCATTCCATTGCAGGAGGAAAAATTGAAGATACTGGGGCTTTAACTAAAAAGCGCATGGAGACCATCGATGATGAGTCCTCTGAAGCAGCTATTAAATTTATTAGAGATGCAGTAAAAGCTAACAGGCCATTTTTTGTATGGTGGAATGGTACAAGAATGCACTTCAGAACTCATGTAAAAGCTGAATTAAGAGGGGTTTCTGGTCAAAATGAATATGGCGATGGTATGGTGGAACATGACATGCATGTAGGTAAATTTTTAGCTCTTTTAGATGAGTTGAAGATTGCAGACAATACGATCGTAATGTATTCGACAGACAACGGTCCTCACAAAAATACCTGGCCTGATGCTGGTATAAACCCTTTCCGTGGTGAGAAAAACACGAATTGGGAAGGTGGATGGAGAGTGCCAGCTATGGTAAGATGGCCCGGTACGGTTAAACCTGGTACAGTTTGCAACGAAATCATGTCTGGTATGGATTGGATGCCGACTTTTTTAGATGCTGTAGGGCAGGGTGATGTGCCTGAAAAACTTCTAAAAGGATATACGGCTAATGGCAGGGATTTCAAAGTACACCTAGATGGTTATAGCTTTGTACCTTATTTTAAAGGAGAGGTTGATAAAGGGCCAAGAAAAGAAATTTTTTACTTTTCAGATGATGGCGATTTAACCGCTTTGCGGTACAATGACTGGAAATTGATTTTTATGGAGCAGCGATCACCCGGAACTTTGCAGGTATGGGCGGAGCCTTTTATCCCGTTGAGATTGCCAATGATCTATAATTTACGAAGGGATCCATATGAATTTGCAACCATTACTTCCAATACTTATTACGATTGGTTATTAGATCATGCGTTTCTTCTAGTACCGGCGCAAAAGGTAGTGGGGGATTTCTTAATGACCTTCAAAGAGTACCCTCCTAGAATGAAGGCTGCAAGTTTTAGCTTAGATAAGGTGATGGAGAAACTAACAACTCCAACGAACAATTAAAGAGTAATACATAGAATTAATATTAAACAGAGCCAATTGGCTCTGTTTTAAATCATTCAATCATGACTAAAACGAATTTCTCTTTCAAACTGATTCTTGGGTTGTTGGTGATGTTTTCATGCCAAACAACTTCAATTGAAAAAAAATCAAATATTGAAATAAAGGATCCTTTGCCCTCTTGGAACGACGGATCCAGCAAATCATCCATTATTAATTTTGTACAGAGTTCCACAGATTCTTTGAGCTCAACTTTTGTTCCAGTTGAGGATAGAATTGCCGTATTTGACAACGATGGAACCTTATGGTCAGAGCAACCGATGTATTTTCAATTGGCCTTCGCATTAGATCAAATAGCCAAATTAGCTCCTGAGCACCCAGAATGGTATAACACTGAACCTTTCAAATCTGTTCTAAATAACGATCTGATAGCGGTGATGAAGCAGGGAGAAGGTGCTCTCCTACAAATCATTATGGCTTCGCATGGAGGCATGACAGCAGGTGATTTTGAAGGAAGGGTCAAGGAGTGGATGCGCACAGCCAAACATCCTAAATTCAATCGTCCCTATACAGATTTGGTTTTTCAGCCCATGTTGGAAGTGTTGGCTTATTTAAGGGAGAATGAATTTAAAACCTTCATCGTATCTGGCGGAGGGATTGGATTTATGCGACCCGTAACCAATCAACTCTATGGTATCCCAGCAGAGCAAGTAGTGGGAAGCATGATGAAAGTAGAATATGATCAGGATGAAAAGATCATCAATAGGTATCCGGAACTTTCATTTATTGATGACAAATCGGGTAAACCAGTGGGTATCTATAATTTCATAGGAAAGAAACCAATTGCTGCATTTGGTAATTCAGATGGAGATCTGCAAATGTTGGAATGGACCTCAACTAAGCCCAATTCATTTATGATGTATGTGCATCATACTGACGACAAGAGAGAATGGGCCTACGACAGCTTGTCTTCTATTGGTAAGCTCAAAGAGGGATTGCGAGTAGCAGGAAAGTTAGGCTGGACAGTAGCGGATATGAAGCGGGATTGGAAAGTAGTTTATCCTTTTGAATTGGAAGATTAAATGAATCCAATTCCTTTATTTTCGGTAGTGGTGGGTCTTAGGTTAAATAGATTGTGTCTATTTTCTTATTTGGCTTAGGATAATTAGATTTAAAATTGTTATTTCAAATGATTCTTTATCTTAAAATCAATCTCTTAATATTAAAATATAAAATTATGAAATCAATTAGTTTATTATTAGCAGCAATGGCTATTTCAATGGTGTCATTTTCTCAGGTTAAAAGTGATTATAATAAGGATGCTGATTTTTCAAAATATAAGACTTATACGTTTGCCGGATGGCAAGAAGATAGTGAGAAGCAAATCAACCAATTAGACAAAGATCGTATTCAAAAAGCAATTCGTTCAGAATTTGACGAGCGTGGTATGGAATTCGTAGAATCTGACGGAGATGCAATTATTACGCTTTTTATCGTTTTCGACCAAAAGACAAGTACTACTGCTTATACCAATTATAATGGAGGTATGGGATATGGCGGTCGATGGGGCTGGGGATATGGTGGAATGGGTAGTTCAACTACTACATATTCTGAAAGCGATTACATTGAAGGGACGCTCGTGATTGATATGTATGATAGCGAAACTAAAGATTTGCAATGGCAGGGAATAATCACATCAACCGTAAAAGAAAATCCAAAGAAAAGAGAAAAAACAATTCCTAAGAAAATACGCAAGCTGATGAAACAGTATCCTGGAAACAATTAATAAAAATCCCCAAGTTCTTGGGGATTTTTTTTGAACTCCTGTTAGATAATGATTGGCAATAATCTATCTTCACAATTTAATAATTTGAATAGGTTTAAGGTTTAGCCACATAAAAAATGAAGATACTTGCGATAGGAAGAAATTATGCTAAGCACATAGAAGAGCTAAACAATGAAAGGCCAGAAGAACCAGTAGTTTTCAGTAAGCCAGAGACCGCAATCCTGAAAAAAAATGCGGCATTTTACTACCCGGACTTTTCAAAAGATATTCATCATGAAGTAGAAATTCTGGTTAAAATTTGTAAGGTAGGGAAGAATATTGATGAAAAATTTGCTCATAAATATTATGAAGAGATAGGTATAGGAGTAGATTTCACTGCTCGCGACCTTCAGTCCAAAGCGAAAGCCAAAGGATTGCCATGGGATCTGGCCAAAGGATTTAATGGTTCTGCTCCTATTTCAGAATTCTTACCAAAATCTCATTTTGATTTGTCAAAACTGAATTTCAGTTTAAAGAAAGATGGAGCAGATGTTCAAGTCGGAAACACTAGTATGATGTTGTTCAGTATCGATTATATCATAGCCTATGTTTCTAAATTTTTTATGTTGAAAAAAGGGGACATCATCTTCACCGGAACTCCTGAAGGAGTGGGGCCAGTACAAATTGGCCAAAGACTAGAAGCATTTATTGAGGATAAAAAAATGATGGATTTTGAAATCAAATAAAATCCTATCCATTTTACTTCTGATCAATTTGGAGGCTTTCTGTCAAGTTTCTCCGCAGTATGGTGACTTTATGTTTCCAGTTCGTCCAAAACAGGAGAATTATTTGGCTGGCACCATGTCAGAATTGCGATCTTCACATTTCCATACGGGACTAGATATTAAGACAAGTGGAATCACAGGACTGCCCGTGTATGCTGCGGCTGATGGGTATGTTCAGCGCATTCGTGTAGCTCTTGGGGGATATGGTAATGCGCTGTATTTGGTGCATCCAGATAATGGCACAGTAACCGTTTACGCCCATCTCAAATCATTTAATGAAAAAATTTCCTCTTATGTTAACGTTCAACAATATGAGGAAGAATCTTTTCAAATTGATTTGTATCCAGAGAAGAATCAATTCGCATTCAAAAAAGGAGATATGATTGCATTATCTGGTAACTCCGGTTCATCATCTGGGCCACATCTACATTTTGAAGTTCGGAATTTGAGACATCGCGTTTTGGATCCATTGGATTATGGGTTTGATGAAATTATTGATAAAATTCCTCCAACACTTGCTTCAGTTGCTTTTATAACCATGGATGAAAATGCTCGTGTGAATGGTATGTGGGGAAGAGTTGAGTTCGATGTTGTGACAGATGAAGATGGTAATCCTTATATAGAAGAGGGTATTTCTTTGTTTGGAAATATTGGGGTCGAGGTTTATGCATACGATAAATTCGACGGTGCCAGAAATCGAAATGGAGTTAGACACCAAACCATGTCATTTGATGGCAAGCTGGCATTCAGCCAAAGTATAGATCAGTTGAATTTCAGTTATCAGAGAAACATTTTAGTACATACCAATTACAAAAGGTATAGAGAAGGAGGAAGAAAATTCAACAAGCTGTATTTGGATGAAGGCAACAAACTCAAATTTTATTCAACCAATGTTCGCTCAGGATTGCTCCGAATTTTCGATCCATTAGAGCATCAAATTGACATTAGACTGGAAGACTCATATGGCAATGTCAATCAGGTGAATATCAAAATTAATGACAATGGATTCGAAAGAAGTAGGGAATCCAAACATACTTACGGCTTGGATGCCAAGGGATTTGATATTATGGCCAATTGGCTGGAAATTGAAAGCAAGGAAGGTTATTGTGATGCGAGCTTTTTTATTGCTGGGAAAAAGCACATTGTGGATATGGCCTTTTATACAAATACGACCCACCATTTTTTGTGGGACCTTCGCAATGGATTACCTGACTCAGCACAACTCTGCGATCAGACTTACAAATTCAACTTGGCTGGCATGGTGCCTTCTGATCAAAAAATGAAATGGGAAGGTGAGAATGTAAGGGTGTCTTTTCCAACTTTTGCATTGTTTGATACAGCCTATATTCATTATCAAAAAAGAATCAAAAAGAATGGTCTTGAAGTATTTGAGTTTGATAATGCAACTACTCCATTGCGTCAATTTGCAACTGTATATATCAAACCTCAAGGAATTTATGATTTTGTAAAATCAGGTGTTTACGGGGTTGATTCTAGAGGAAATTTAAATTTTGTTGGAGGAGAGTGGGAAGAGGATGAATTGGTGTTCAAAACAAGAGATTTAGTAGCATTTACAATTGCAACTGATTCCATTCCGCCAGTAATAGTCAAAAAGCCTTCTCGACCTGGCAGAGTTAAATTCAAAGTTAAAGATAGTATGTCAGGCATTCATTCAATTCGAGCTACTCTGGACGGCCGTTGGTTGCTCATGAATTTTGATGCCAAAAGCGGTTATATCTGGTCCGATGAAAATGTAGTGATCCAAGGCCAATTCAATTTAGCCGTCAAGGACAATGCAAATAACATTGAGAGATTTGAAGCCACCTTTTAATTTTTTTGGCATAATCTGTGATAAGTAAGCGTAATTCATAGCTAATTAAATTGTGAAGCGTGTTTTGATATTCGGGGAATTGAGATTAATTTCATGCACTTATGACAAATCAGGGATTAGGTGCTGTTTTAATCATCAACCTGAAATTAAGCACTATGTAATTTTGATTTGATCACTTCTAAAAACTATTAAATAATGAAAAGAAAAATAGGAATAGCAATAGCAGCGGTATTTTATGCTGGTGTAGCATTGGCTCAGAAGCCAGTGGCAAGTTTTCCTTTTGAACAATTTGGCGATCATTCCTTCATAAAGGTGAAAGTCAATAATTCAGAAGAACTGGATTTTATTTTTGATACTGGTGACGGATTAACCGTTTTGAATATTGATCGAGCTAAAGAGTTAGGAATGACTTCAGGCGCTAACGCAACTACTACAAGTGCAGAAGGTACGATTAGTGGCAAATTGGTTAAACACAATGAATTGACTGTAGGAGGTGCTCCCGTTCACAATATTAAAGTGTATGAAACTTCATTGAATCACTTAGAGATTAGTATTGGTAGAAACATAGATGGAATTATCGGATATGATATTCTAAACAACTATGTGGTGTCAATGAATTTTGATACCAAAATGATTGAACTCTACAATCCAAAAAACTACAAATACAACGGATCTGGTAAGATGATGAGTATCAATCTTACATCATTTATTCCTCATATAGCTGGACAGGTGACTTTAAGTAATGGAGAGCAATTGAAAGGTGAATTTTTTATTGATACAGGAGCTAAAGCCACTGTTGATTTCAATACACCATTTGTTGAGTTAAATGATTTGGCATCAAAAATTGGAGATAGTTATATCTACTTAGTAGCGGGACTAGGTGATACAGAATATGAACACCACAGAGGTCGAGTTAAATCATTTCAATTCGAAGGTTTTTCTTTTGACAACATGCCTGTTGGTTTGAGTCACGCAAAACACGGTATTCAAAACCATAAGAAAATATCTGGAATCATAGGTAGTGGGATTTTGAGTAGATTCAATATAGTTTATAATTATGGTGAAAAGAAAATGTATTGGGAGGCAGCACAATCTTATAAAGAGGCTTTCCCTGTAAATGCATCAGGAATTGAATTACAGTTGAGCAAGGATAAATCTCAAGTGCTTGTTCACAAGGTTTTTGACAATAGTCCAGCATACGAAGCAGGGATCGAAGTAGATGCAGTTATAGAATCCGTTGATGATCAAGATGCAATTGAACTAGGATTGGCCAAATTGAGAGATATATTTTCTCAGGATGGTGAAACCGTTAATGTTACTATCGATGGAGAAGAATATGAATTTGAATTGAAAGCAATGCTATAAGCACAAGCTTTAGTTCACTTGATCAATGGCTTGTAATATTTTATTACAAGCCATTTTTATTTCTTCTGATGTAATGGTAAGTGGAGGTGCAATTCTCATGGAATTGTCACAAAACAAAAACCAATCTGTAAGTATTCCTTCTTCTAGAAGTTTATGTATAATCTGATCCAAATATTCAAATGATTCAAATTCAATAGCCATCATCAGGCCTACACTACGAACTTCTTTGATTTTAGAATGATTCAGTAATGAAAGGAATAGTTGTTCTTTTACTGCAACTGTCTCAATAAGTTTTTCTTCTTGCAATACTTGAACCGTTGCTAAAGACGCAGCAGCACTTACAGGATGACCACCAAATGTGGTAATATGACCCAGAATAGGATCGTGTGTTAAATCATGCATGATGGATTTAGAAGATATGAAAGCGCCTATTGGCATACCGCCTCCCATGCCTTTCGCACATAATAAAATGTCTGGAATGATTCCATAATGCTCAAATGCCCAGAATTTTCCCGTACGACCAAACCCACATTGAATTTCATCCATGACGAGCAATGCTCCTGTTTCTGTACACTTAGCCCTTAATGATTCAAAGTAATCTACATCTGCATATCTTACTCCTGCCTCTCCTTGGACTGTTTCTATGATGACAGCTGCAGTGTCTTTATCTATTTGACTCAGATCATTAGATTCACCAAACCGGATTTGATGAATGTCTGGTAATAGCGGTCGAAAAGGCGCTTTTAATTTTTCGTCTCCTGCGATAGATAAGGCACCAGAAGTAGAGCCATGGTAGGCATTTTCGAATGAAATGATCTTACTTCTTTGGGTGTGTCTTTTAGCTAATTTTAGTGCGCCTTCAGTCGCCTCGCTGCCAGAGTTGACTAAGAAAACGTTGTCGAGGTTTTCGGGGAGAGTTTTGGTGATGGCATGTGCTAATTGTACTTGAGGTGCGGTGACAAACTCTCCATAAACCATCACATGCAAATGTTTGTCTATTTGTGCTTTGATGGCTTCAATAACTTTGGGGTGTCTATGTCCAATAGAGCTTACGCCAATGCCTGATATTAAGTCTAGATATGCTTTGTCATCTTTGTCATACATGTATAGACCTTCTGCTCTTTGAATTTCTAGAGCAAGAGGAAATTCTGAAGTTTGACCAAGATGCTTGAGGAATAGTTGTCTGTTGTTCATAAATAAAAAAGCTGCCTAAATTTAATATAAATCAGGCAGCTCAGTGATTTTGTTATTGCTGTATTATGCGTTCTTTCTTGAGATAGCTTTTTTAGCTGATTCAACAATGCTTTCTACGCTTAATCCGTATTTAGCTAAAAGCTCAACTGGCTTTCCACTCTCTCCAAACGAATCATCTACTCCAACTATCTCTAGTGGCTTAGGGTTATTTCTTGTCAAGAGAGAGGCAATGCTTTCTCCAAGACCACCTGCAATTTGGTGTTCTTCAGCAGAAACTGCACAACCTGTTTTCTCAACAGATTTTAAAATGGCTTGACCATCCAATGGTTTGATGGTGTGTATGTTGATTACTTCAGCAGAGATGCCTTGTTCAGCCAATACAGCTTCAGCCTCTATCGCTAACCATAACATATGACCTGTAGCGAAGATAGAAACTTCAGAACCTTCAATGAAGTTGATCGCTTTTCCTATCTCAAATTTTTGTTTTGGATCAGTGAAGATTGGCCAAGCCGGACGTCCAAACCTCAAATATGCTGGTCCTTCATGGTCTACAAGGGCTAAAGTAGCTGCCTTAGTTTGGTTGTAATCACAAGGGTTGATCACGGTCATGTTCGGCAACATCTTCATCATGCCGATGTCTTCTAGCACCTGGTGTGTGGCACCATCTTCTCCCAGCGTTAAGCCTGCATGAGAAGCACAGATTTTCACATTCTTTTCCGAATAAGCGATCGACTGTCTGATTTGATCATAAACTCTACTGGTAGAAAAGTTGGCAAATGTTCCTGTAAATGGAATTTTGCCTCCTATGGTCATTCCAGCAGCGATACCCATCATGTTCGCTTCGGCTATCCCCACTTGCACAAATCTTTCTGGAAATTCTTTGATGAAATCTCCCATTTTTAGTGATCCAATCAAGTCAGCACAAAGTGCAACTACATTTGGATTCTTTTTACCAGCTTCTACTAGTCCAGCACCAAATCCTGATCTTGTGTCTTTTTTTTCTGTGTATGTATATTTAGTCATCGTCAGTCAAGATTTAGTAATCACCTAAAGTTTCTTCTAATTGCCCTAATGCATTTTGTAAGTCCTCATCATTAGGTGCTATTCCGTGCCATTTGTGTGTGCCTTCCATAAAGTCGACACCTGCACCCATTTCTGTTTTCATTAGAATCAAAATTGGCTTTTCTTTTTTAGAAAGTGATTTGGCTAATTTCAAATTGGAAACAATATCTTCCATTTCGTTGCCATCAGCTTCAATCACCGTCCAGCCAAATGCTTCCCATTTGGCCTTGAGATCACCCATGTCATTCACTTCAGATGTTGGGCCATCAATCTGCTGTCCATTGAAGTCAACTGCTGCAATTAAATTATCCACTTTATTACTAGCGGCAAACATTGCTGCTTCCCAGATTTGCCCTTCTTGCAATTCGCCATCTCCCATCAGGGTGAAAACTGTGGAGGAATCACCGTTAATTTTCTTAGATAAAGCAGCACCAATTGATACTGATAATCCTTGCCCTAAAGACCCAGAAGCAATTCTGATTCCTGGCAAGCCTTCCTCTGTAGCTGGGTGTCCCTGAAGACGAGTATTCAATTTTCTGAAAGTAGCTAATTCCTTGACATCAAAATATCCACTACGAGCCAATACACTGTAAAATACAGGTGAGATATGACCGTTCGACAAGAAGAATAAATCTTCATCTTTGGCATCTGGATTGAAACCTTTGTCATGATTCATGATGTGAAAATACAAGGCAACTAAATAATCAGTACAGCCTAAAGATCCACCCGGATGACCGGATTGTGCGCCATGAACCATACGTACGATGTCACGTCGGACTTGGCTTGCGATTGATTTTAATTTTTCTATATCTGGATACTTATCCATAGGAAAGAGATTTTTGACGCGAAGATATAATAGAAAGCAGTGACATGCCAGATGAAATGAAAAGATATCATTAAGATTTGATTATTATCAATTAACCGTCCAAATAAAATGATGACAAAACACACCTCAATGTCAATATTTATCGTTGATATAACCCATATTTACCTTTACTATAAGGTTAAGAAAAATTGAATCTAATATGAATTTGAAGGAATTGAAGAAGTTATTTGTTGCAGTGTTGTTAGTAATTGTCGCGTTTTCGTCTCAGGCATTTGTACTCAAGGATTCAGTTACTGTATTACAGCCATCTCAAAAGCACACAATGGAGATAGGACTTTCTATGGACATCTTGAATAGATACCACTATCTCAAAATTGATATGAATGACTCCTTGTCGGCAGTAATTTTTGAAAATTATTTGAGTTCATTGGATGACAATAAAGCCTATTTTACAAAAGCTGATATTGATTATTTTTTGAAATACAAATATCAATTAGACGATGATCTTAAAGATCGCAATGTGGATGTGGCCTTCCAGATTTTTAGAATTTTTAGGGAAAGAGCGGAAACCCGGATATCCATGATCCAAACATTAATTGACGAAGGTTTTGATTTCAGTAAGGATGAATCTATTGAATTAGACTATGAAGATTTGGAATGGGCTTCTACAGATGAGGAAATCAATGAACGCTGGAGGAAAATTATCAAAAGCCAGGCCTTGAGTCTTAAATTGTCAGGAAAAGATGATGCTGGTATTAAGGAAACATTAACCAAGAGATATCAGCGATACCAAAAAGGTATTAATCAATACAATTCCGATGATGTATTTCAATTTTTCATGAATGCTGTCGCAGAGACCTACGATCCACACACCAATTATTTCTCGCCTATATCTTCTGAGAATTTTAATATCAACATGAATCTCTCCTTAGAAGGGATTGGTGCGAGATTGACTCAAAGTATGGACTACACTGTCATCAATGAAGTGATTGCCGGAGGCCCGGCATACAAGTCGAAAAAATTACAAAAAGATGATAAAATTATTGCAGTAGCTCAAGCAGATGAGGATTACGTGGATGTAATTGGATGGAGACTCCAAGATGTAGTGCAATTAATCAGAGGACCAAAAGGCAGTAAGGTAAGATTGCAATACCTCAAAGGTGGTGAAGAGGCATTGATCAACGAAGTCACCTTAATAAGGGAAAAAATCAATTTGGAAGACGAATCAGCTAAGGCTGAAATGATTCCAATTTCAAAGGGCAATAAGGTATACAATCTAGGCGTGATCACTATTCCTAATTTCTACATGAACTTCGAAGATGCAAGAAACGGGGTGCCAGACTATCGCAGTGTTTCACGAGATGTGGAAAAATTGATCAAAGACCTGCAAGCCAAAAATGTAGACGGCATCATGATTGATTTGAGATATAATGGAGGAGGGGCATTGCCTGAAGCAATCAACCTGACTGGTTTATTTATCGACAAGGGGCCTGTTGTGCAAGTAAAACATAGCAACAATCAAATTGAAGTTCAGAAAAATGACAATGGCGGTGTTTTTTATGATGGCCCATTGGCAGTTTTGGTGAATAGATTCTCAGCATCTGCATCAGAAATTTTTAGTGCAGCCATACAGGACTATGAGCGAGGGGTGATTATTGGGGAAACTACTTTTGGAAAAGGCACCGTGCAGCAAATGGCCGGATTCAATAGATACTATCCTAATTATCCAGAGAAAATGGGTAATCTGAAATTTACTTTGTCAAAATATTATAGAGTTTCTGGAAGTAGTACTCAAAACATTGGAGTAACCCCAGATATTGAGTTTCCTTCGGCATTTGACGCTGAAGAATTTGGCGAAAGTTCAAGGCCTAATTCTTTGAAATGGGATCAGATTCCTACCTCATACTATAAGCCAACTCAAAATATCACACAGGAGATCATTTCAAACCTAAAATCTCTTTATCAAAGTGATTTGAAAACAGATGTGGATTTGAAAAATCTACAAAAAGATATCGCCAAAATGAAAGCCAATCAAGAGAGAAATGAGCTTTCATTAAATCTGGAAGAGCGACAAAAAGAGCAGGATAAAAATGATGAGGAAAGTGATATGCAGAAAAAGCTTTCAGAATCTGCGGGTAAGATATATCAAGAATACACCACCTCAGAAGAGGATCAAAAGAAACTTCGAGAAGATCCGTATCTAAAAGAAGGACTTAGATTATTAGCAGAGTTGGTTAAATAATTCTTGATTAGAATGAGTTTTAGCTCTCTCTGGATTGGACTGGCAACTTTGCTTGGCTTGTACATGTTGTACAATGCTTTTTTCTTGCTCTTTCATGAAAAAATTTTATTTCAAGGTGATCAATTAGTCGATGATCATGAATTTACTTTTGATTTTCAGTATGAAGAAGTAAATCTAAATCCAAGCAGAGATGTACGGCTGAATGGCTTATTGCTCAAAAGTGATACTACGAAAGGACTCATTCTTTATTTTCATGGCAATAGTGGAAACTTGGAAAGGTGGGGGCATATGGCCAACGATATAAGGCAAAAACACGGTTATGATGTTTTGGTCATCGACTATCGTACCTATGGGAAAAGTAGAGGAGAAAGAAACGAAGTGGCGTTATATGAAGATGCTACATTCGTCTATGATTATGCCTATCATCAATTAGAATATGAGAATATCATCGTACATGGTCGGTCTTTAGGAACGGCGATAGGGACTTACTTGGCAGCCAATAGAGCGGTATCACATTTGATTCTAGAAACTCCAATGACCCGGCTTAGGGAGGTGATCCCTGTATTGGATTTCCTTTTAGTGTATAAACCTTGGTTGGAATATGAGTTTAATTCATTGGCCAGAATAAATGAGATTTCATGCCCAATAACAATTCTACATGGTACTGAAGATGCGGTAGTTCCGTTTGAGTTGGGGCGTCAGTTGTATGCCGAAATCGAACAATCAAATAAAAAATTTATTACCATTGACAACGGTAAACACAATAATTTGGATACTTTTGAGATATATCAGCAAACTATGGAACAAATTTTGAATTAATGCCAGGATGTTTCATTGGCTCTTGCTTAGAATGAATAGACGAATAGTTGCAATTCTTTTTTTATTGGTTGTTTCCTTCGGGTCAAAGGCTCAGGATGTAACGATCTACAATAGTCCACACGATTTAGATAATACCATTTCAAAACTTTACTTCAGTATAGATAAGAATGGGTTTTCCTATATCAATACCCAAGAATACAAATCAAACCCCAGAGGTCTGGAGGATGGATTTAAAGGCCGGATTCAGGTTATTAGTTTTGAGACTGATGAAGTGGTTCACTTGGCTGCCTGCGAACCAGCAGCACTTCTTGATGTCCCATTCAAAATACTGGTGTGGGAAGAAGGAGATGATACTTTCATTGCATTCACCAATGCTATGAATCTCAAGCATAGATATGTAATTAGGAATTGTGACGAGGTGATTCATGAAATAAATAAATCCCTAATTAGGATCGTTAATGATGCTATTCGCACGCATTAATTTTTACCACCTTATTTCCGATCTATTTTGTCAAACTGAAGTAGAATTTCTGCGCTTTGTCTGATTAATTTCATTTATTTGCCAAGTCTGTAATTAATCAAAAAAAGCGTGGCTGTTACCTATCAGGACATTCTCAATAATCTTAAGAATAATCAATATGCGCCTGTCTACTTTTTGCAAGGAGAGGAGTCTTATTTTATTGATGAAGTAATCACATACATTGAAAAAAATGCGATGGATGAAAGCCTTCGTAGTTTTAATCAGGTGGTGGTTTATGGAAAAGATGCTGACATCCCCAATATACTGAATCACGCCAAAGGCTTTCCAATGATGGCGGAAAGAAAAGTAGTGATCGTGAAGGAGGCACAGGAAATTGCTGGGTTCAATAAAGAGGAATACGAAAAAATGCTACTTGGCTATTTGGAAAACCCTCAGCCATCAACGGTTTTGGTTTTCGGATATAAATACAAAACGCTTGACAAAAGAAAAAAAATAGGAAAGGCAATCGATAAGCACGCGGTTTTGATGACTGCTTCAAAGTTTTACGATAATCAAATACCGACTTGGCTAGAATCTTTTGTTAAGTCTAGAAAAAAGCAAATTGATCAAAAGGCGCTTCAACTGATTGTAGAAAATATTGGAAACAACTTAACTAGGATTGCCAATGAAGTAGATAAAATGCTGATTAATATCGGGGAGGAACCAGAAATCACCGCCGAGCATGTCTATAAAAATATTGGTATCAGCAAAGAATACAATGTTTTTGAATTACAAAAAGCGTTGTCATTCAGAAATGTATTGAAGGCAAATGAAATCATCGCTTATTTTAAGTCTGATCCCAAATCCAATCCAATAATTCCCATCATAGCGAACTTGTTTTCTTTTTTCAATAAATTATTGTTGTTGCATCACTCTAAAGATAAATCCGAGAAGCATTTGGCATCGTTATTGGGAGTACATCCATTTTTTGTGAAGGAATATATCATGGCAGCAAAAAATTATCCATTGGCAAAAGTAGTAGCTAATGTGAGACATTTAAAAGTTGCTGACATGAAGTCAAAAGGAATAGATTATCCAAGTCAATCTGAAGGAGAAATTTTGAAGGAATTGATTTTTAATCTTATCCATTGATTGCATTATATTAATTTTAATAAATCCAGTTTATGGACGTTATATCTTAATCCAACTGTTAATAAGATTTAAAAATTCCATTTTGAATTCATCCCTTTTTCATCTTCCCAAATTCAACAAAATCTTCTCGTTGGTTGTTTGCTTAGCGGCATGCTTTCAGGCTGTTTCTCAGCCGATCATTGATGTTCACACCCGATATAATCATGCACGAGATTTATATGAAAGAGGGGCATTTAAAGCTTCCAGAGTTGAGTTTTCAAAGTCCCTGGAAGAGCCTTATTTGGCTGAATCCACTTTTTATTTAGCTTCTAGTGCCATACGGGCAGGTCAAGCAGATGGAGAGCAATTGATGAACGAATTTGTAGAGGCATTCCCTTCACATATTTATGCGCAAAGGGCCTATTTGGATATTGCAAATTTTTACTTTGGCAAAGGGCGATACAAAGAAGCATTGGATAATTACAATAAATCTGAAGGCTATTTAAGCCCTGAACTCACTTTTAATAAAGGCTATTGCCAATTTCATTTAAATGAATATGACCAATCCTTAGAGACATTTAAAAAGTTAGATGGCACATTTTCTACGTATCAAAATGATGCCGCTTATTTCAGAGGTTATATTTATCACAGCCGTGGCGAATTCGATACTTCTTTTACTTACTTGAATGAAGCCTTTGAATCTGAGCATTTCAGAAAACCGGCGATGGAATTATATGCCAGTACGTTATATGAAAATGGGAAATATGAAGAGTTGATCCAATTGGTTGATACCGAATTGACTCCAGTAGAAAATGGAGTGATTTTAAATCTCTTATCGGACTCACAATATGCCCTGAAGAAGTTTCAATCTGCTGCCAAAAATTACAAACTACTTTTTAAATCGTATCCTAATCATAGAAACGAAAGAAATTACTTTAGGGCAGGGTACAGTAGTTTTAAAATTGAGAACAACGATGACGCCATCGAGTACCTGAAAAGATCTGCTGTAGCAGACGATAGTGTAGGAGCTTATGCGTCTTATTATTTGGGGGTCATTTATACGGGTGATCAAAACTGGCCATTTGCCGTTACTTCCTTCGAAAATACAGCCAAATACCCTACAGTTATCAAAGAGGATGCCTTGTATCATCAGGCCAAATGCTTGATGGAAATTCCCAGCTATCAAGGAGCAATTGATGTACTGAATGAATATACATCAATTTATCCTTCAGGAAGGTTTCATACAGAAATCAAGGCCATGTTAGGGACTGCGTATGCACAAACCAATGATTATGATTTAGCCATTGCTCATATAGAAGAACTTGAGCGACTAACTCCTCAGTTGAAACAAACCTATCAGAGAGTTTCTTTCCTTAAAGGTGTGACATTATTCAATGATAAGAAATTTGAGTTGGCAGCAGAGGTATTCCAAAAGTCTTTGATTCACGACGAAGATGCTGGTATCACTCAGCAAACGTATTATTGGGTAGGCGAAGCAAAAACGCTATTGGAAGAACAAGATGAGGCGCTATTTTATTATAAAAGTGTGAGTCGTACGCCGAGTAATGAAGTGTATTTAAAAGCTATTTATGGAAGAGCTTATGCACAATACAATTTAAAAAATTATGCAAATTCCGCTCAGTCGTTTAGACAATTTGAAACTCAATTTACTTCTGAAGTGAATAAGAAGTATCTGGCAGATGCGCAACTCAGAATGGGCGATTGTTTCTTTGCGTTGAAAGAGTATCAAAAAGGCATAGATTTCTATTTGAAGGCGGAAAAATCAGGCAACAAGAATAAGGATCACATCTATTTTCAAATAGGATTGCTAAATAGATATTTAGACAAGGATGCGATGGCAAAACAATATTTTAATCGTTTGGTAAAAGAGTTACCGCAATCTTCAAAAGTCGATCATGCATATTTTCAATTGGCTCAAATTGATTTTGAAGAGGGGCAAAGCAAACAGGCCATCGAAACTTATAGAAAGTTCATGCTCAAATTTCCATCAAGTAGTTTTATGCCATTTGCTTTGTTGAATCAGGCCATTGCATACGACAATGAAGGACAATCACAGTCATGTATTTCAAATTACAAAGAAATTTTAGATCGGTTTCCAAGGCACCAGACTGCTAATAGTGCCTTACTTGGATTGCAAAGTAAAAATGCTTCTGGCTTATTTGATGAATTTGACGATTACCTCCGCAAGTACAAACAGGCCAACCCTAATAGTGAGGCATTGGAGAATATAGAATTTGAATCAGCCAGAGGGAACTATTACAACCAGAAATATGAATTGGCCATTCAAGGATTTGAAGATTTTATCAAGGCGTATCCTAATAGTAGTTTAAAAGAAGAATCTCAATATTTAATTGGAGATGCATATTTCAGACAAGGGCGTTACGATGAATCCATTAAGTACTTTAGGGCATTGGAGAATAATCAAGATTTCTCTAAATATTCAAAAGTATTGTATCGATTAGCAGACATTGAAAGCATCGAAGGCCATTTGCAACAAGGCAATTTTTACTACTATAAACTAGCGCAAGTATCCCGTTCCTATAGAAACATAATTTATGTGCATACAGGATTGATGGAAAATCACTTTAAAGCTTCACAATACGATTCTGCTATCCATCACGGCAATGTTTTATTGAACAATCCAAGGTCTGGGGTTTTGGTTAGTGCTCAAGCCAACTTGATCATAGGAAAATCACTATATGAAACTGACAAATTAGAAGAAGCACTCCAGAGTTTTTTACCATTAGTGAGCAATTCGCCAGATGAGAGGGGTGCTGAAGCGTATTACTATATAAGTAGAATTTACTACGATCAAGCAAAATATGATAGATCATTAGAAAGCCTTTTTGTGTTAACGAACAATTTTCAGAACTATGATATTTGGGTGAATAAGGCATTTCTGCTGATGGCTGACATATATATTGAAACGAACGAACTGTTCCAGGCAAAAGCAACACTTAAATCCCTAATTGAAAATTCAACTTTGGAAGAAGTAATTGCAGAGGCTAAAGTCAAACTAAGGCAAATTGAAGAAACCATTGACTCAAATGAATAGAGAAATAGGGATGAAAATAGGACTTCGAAATATAGGTATTCTTTGGGTTTTGCTGGTTGGTTCCTTTAATTCTTGGGCGCAAACGGAGTACAATGCAGATGGTGAGATTCAAGATGCTGAGATTGTTATTGAAAAGGATAGAAAGATAGAGCTCGGTAAAGAAATCAAGCTGTATGAGTTTATCAAATGGAAACCAGAAATGTCGGCACCAGTCAACGAACCTAGTGAGTTTAAGTGGTATGTGTATGACGTGGCTGATGAACCTATGCAATTTAAGCCAGCCAAGGCCACAGTTGAAGAAAACCAGATCAGCTACCAACACTATGGCAAGGCTGGATTTGGTAATTATGCTTCTCCATTATTAGATATTAGTTTGACTACGATGGATGATCCTAATCAAATGTTTGGAATAAACCTTAAACATGAATCTTTCGGCAAAGGAGAGGTGGATGATGAAAATAGTGGTTCAGCAGCTTCGCAGATAAACCTCTACGGCGCTTTAATTCGTGAGAATATCAGATTAGAATCGGCTTTAAATTATAGCTTGAATAAAGACTATTACTACGGCTACCCTGCAGGTACATCTGTAGACAAAGGAGATATAAAGCATACAGGTAATTTTATCAATTTTGATTTAAATGCTTTGGATAATACAGTAGATGACGCACTTGATTATGAGGCTAGAATCTATTTCAGGCATTATTCTGATAATTTTGTAGCCAATGAAAATACAGTATCGTTTGAAATCAATGGGAATTATTCTGAAAGTATTTTTATAGATACAGAAGTGAAATTTTCTAAATATACAGATACTGGAATCGATGAATCTCGATCGTATTTAAGATTAAACCCATATTATAGACTACTCATTGATGACATTACACTTGATGTTGGGTTGTCCTTTAGTTTGCAGAATGATGATTTACCTGAATTAAACTCAAGCAAGATTTTCCCATATGCAAGAGCCAGTTATCTACTGACCCAAGATTATACCTTGTTTGCACAGTTGGACGGAGGTTATACCTTTAACTCATTATATGATTTTGCCTCAGAGGTTGGTGTACTGAATCAATCTGCAGGAGTAGCCAACTCAGAGCGACTAGTTGATTTTACAGGAGGCATTGTTGGTCATCCAATGGAACAATTGGGTTTGATGGCATCCGTAGGATTTCAATCGATTAGGTATTTGCCGATTTTAGTTAATAATGAATTAGATCAATCTAGAATTGATATTTCCTATGACCAAGAAAAATCAACCGTGATAACATTAAGTGCAGAAGCTCAATATAAGATCAATGATGAAAATGAGGTGTCATTCGGTGTGAACTATTTCGGCTACTCTTCTGATGGTTATGATCAAATATACCATCGTCCCACCACAGAAATTTTAGTGTCTGGAAACCATCAGATCATTCCTAAATTGAAAGCCAATTGGAATTTTATTTTTATGGATGGAATAGTAGGTCAAAATCTGGCATTGGTTGATTCCGATATTGAGTTGGATGCTATTCCAAAGTTGGATCTGGCACTTCACTATCAGTTGAAAGAGCAGTGGGGGATATTCTTCTCAGGAGAGAATTTATTCAATAAGAATTTTTCCAGATACCTCAATTATCCACAGCGTGGAATACAATTAAAAGCGGGGGCAACTTTTAGACTCTGATTTTTAGCAGCTTCTTAGCTGCCATTTTGCTTGACTTTTACTTGCTTTTTTAGTTAATTGTCTAATCAGCAATAAGGGAAAGTTATGAAAAAAGGGTTATTCACTCTAGTGAATTGTCTTGTTGGGCTTGTACTTTTTGCCCAGGACATCACTGACAATGGTAAAAATCTTGATACTGTTTGTCCAAGCGAATCTTGTGTTCACATCATGTTTAGTAGTACCATTTATTTTCCATTTGAAGAAGACAAGCAATGGGAAATCCGAAACATGGAAGTAGCCACGAAGAAAAATGGAAACTTCATTGGAACAGGTGATTTGTATGTTTATGGTGTAGATACAGCTGCTATATTAAGCTTAGATCTTGTATTCTATGCAGAAGATGATACGGAAATTCATCGTTTTTCAAAATCAAATTTTGAATTTTACAACGAACCTACTACCGCTGAGCCAATAATTTTCAGCGGTAAAATGGATGAAGAGCTAGGTCAACAAGTTCGGTACGTCGATGTAGAAATCAAAGATAGTAAGAGGTTGCCCTACTATGAGATTGATTCAGATTGTTACCATGCTTGCAAAGAACACAGGCTCAAGGAAGCCATGAAAGTATTCAAAAAGGCAAAATAAATTAAATCCGTGCCTGATAAGTGTATAGCTCGTAGTATCTGCCTTCTTTAGCAATCAATTCTTCATGAGTGCCAGATTCTGCTATTTTACCTTGTTCTATGACTAAAATCTGATCTGCTTGTTTGATCGTGCTTAGTCTGTGAGCTATTACAAAAGTCGTTCTGCCTTTCATCAAAGTTTTTAAACTTTCTTGGATGAAAGATTCGCTTTCTGTATCTAAATTGGAAGTAGCTTCATCCAGAATCAATATTCTTGGGTCTGCTAGCACAGCTCTGGCTATTGCAATTCTTTGACGTTGACCTCCTGAAAGTTTTACTCCGCGCTCTCCAATTAAGGTGTCAAGCCCATCTTCAAATCGATCTGTAAACTCTTGCACATGGGCGGCTTTCACTGCCTGTTGTATTTGTTCTTCACTAGCTTCCGGACGAGGAAATAATATATTCTGACGTATAGTGCCCTCAAATAGAAAATCATCTTGTAGCACGACTCCTAATTGATTTCTGTAACTATTTAGTGTTACAGTCGATAAATCCATTTCATCCACCTTGATTTTACCAGACTGAGGGCTGATAAATGACGCAACTAATCCTGCAATGGTTGATTTGCCTGAACCTGAAGTTCCTACTAAGGCGGTAACTGATCCTGGTTTAGCTTCAAATGAGATTTCTTTGATTACATTTTTGTCTTCATCATAGGCAAAGCTTACTTTATCGAAAGTCACCTTGCCAGAAATACGTGCCATTTCTGTTGTGCGATTGGGGTTTTCAGCTTCTGTGGACATGGACATGATTTCTTCTGTTCTATCCAAGCCAGCAAATGCCTCTGTGATTTGACTGCCAATATTGCTCATCTGTACGATAGGAGCGATCATAAATCCAAGATAGAGGGTGAAAGAGAGAAATTCACCGAAAGTCAAATCATCATTGATGATCATGTATCCACCAATGCCCATAATACCAGAAGTAGCTAAGCCTAATAGGAAAGTGGCAGAACTAGTGACCAGAGCGGTAGAAGTGAGGCTCTTTTTTACATTTTCATATAATCGCAGCGCACCAGACTCAAAGGATTTGATTTCCTGCTCCTCTGCATTAAATCCTTTAATGACTCGAATACCATTTAGAGTTTCTGTCAATCGACCAGTTACTTCTGCATTGATTTTGCCTCTTGATCTAAATATGGGTCTGATATAGCTGAATGCCTTTAATGAGATTACTCCAAAAATGACCACCGGTACTAAAACATAAAGTGTCATCATTGGGCTAATTCTAATCAATAGTATTAACGATAAGATAGCTGCTAGAGATCCACCAAATAGTTGAACAAGGCCTGTGCCAACCAAATTTCGTACACCTTCTACGTCACTCATAATTCTTGATACCAGAGCGCCACTTTTGTTTTCATCAAAAAAATTGATAGGGAGTTGAATGATTTGCTTTTGCACTTTTACACGTAGTTGAGCAATTAAATGCTGGGCTTCTACGCTGAGTAGTCTGGTCAAAGCAAAGCTAGTGATCGCTTGGATTACTATGGCAGCTACCACCACGGTAAGTAGCCATTTGAGCATTTCGATGTCACTATTTTTGATAACATCATCTATCAATATTTGACTGGCCCAAGGCAGAACTAAACTGGCCAATCTGCTCAATATGATTAATACCAATCCTAAAAGGAGAAGGTTTTTTCTAGGAAGGACAATGGTTTTAAATACGTGGCCTAAAGAGGCTTTTTGCTTACTCATAAATAGGGGACAAAAAAAATATTCTAATCTATTACGGCAATTTGCCTAAATAGATTAGAATATTTGAGTAAGTCTTCGAAAAGAATTAATTCAGGAATATAAATCCTAAGAATAAAGAGAAAGTCTGGACATTCATATCCAGCTTATTCGTCTTGAAGGAAACATCATATCTGGCACCAATATTTAAGCCAGCACCTGCTACTCCTACAGGAATAAGTGCTCCTAATTCTGGTGCTAGTGTGAAGTGCGTCGATGTTTCAGATATGGCCCACAGTCCAATTTCAGTTCTGGTATTGATAAAAGTGACTCCTGCATTGGTTCCTAAATATGGACGAACGCCACCATCATCACCTAAATAGTAGTGCGCATTGGCCATAATTGGATACATATTCATGTATCTGAACTGTTTGCCGGAAACATCAATATTACCATCAACATTTTGAACACCTTCCCATGAACTGTTAAATACAGACCATCCTGCTTCACCACCAACTGATAAATAGTCATAGATAAATGCTCTACCTCCAATTCTGAAGCCTCGATAACTTTCATCTTCGATGAAATCACCCATATCCCCCATAGGGAAACCAATATTCCAATCCATTTTGAAAACAGACATTTGGGCTGATACAGTGCTATTTGCTAGTCCTATGACTAGAGCTATTAATATATATTTTTTCATTTGAGTATAGATTTCTATTTTTCTAAATAATAAGCTGATTGAGCAAAAGCCTGATCTACATATCCATCAAGAAGATTCTCATTAATTGATTTTCTTAATAATCCATTTACAGCTCCGTTCCATGCGCTTAAATATGAATTATCCACTAGTCCATTTTGTGAAGGATCAATCATGTGAATCAAAATAGTACCTTCAGAATAGGAAACCACATAAGTAGGCGGGTAATATGGAGGATATCCTCCCCACCATCCGCCACCAGGGTATCCCCAGCATCCATAATAGCAGCCACCTCCTCCTACGATATAATTGTCACTAAAAATAAGTTCAGGAACAATTACCAAATCGGGAGTGTTATTTGTAGGATCAGCCTCTTCAGAATATCCGAGACTGTTCATGTTCGTTCTTATTTGTTCTATAAGGCTGTCATCATATTCACCATTATAGTCTTCGTAATCAGGATCAAAAAGAACATCCGAAATAGCGTATGTTTGATAATTTGAAAAATTGACATCTTCATTTCTATATGTAATGACTATGTCTAAATCAGAAACCGGAATTTCTTCACTCGGATAGCAGCTGTTTAAGCCAATGACTACAGCCAGCGCAACGAGATAATTGGAAATTTTCATTTGTAGTAATTTTAATATTTAATATTCTTCAATTCAAAACGAAAATAAATTGGTGGATATATCAGTTTTGAATACAGTAAAATTAATGTTATAATCGATATTAGAGATTATACTTCTGTAAATTATTCTCCTATAACAACCGCCATCCATTTTAAATCTGGACTAACGGCAAGTCTAGTTGCTTCAGATAAGTTGAAAGTATCCATATCGGCAACTAATATCCAGTTTTGATCAGTTGATGGGTTGAATTTGTAAATTTCCTTTTTGCTACTCATAAAAGCCGTGCCATTAGATGCCCATGTCATGTCTTCGGCATCTTTAAGACACTCTGTTATATAAGTAACCTTGTCCGTCGATGGGTCATAGCTATTTACATACCAAATATCATCTGATTCTTTATGAATAAAACTGACAGTTTTTTGGTTTGGTATACGACTCAATGATCTTCCAGGATTCATCATGATGATTTTGAATCGTGAGTTTTTTGTATTCCATTCTTGGAGCGAAGGAGGAGACCCTACTACAAACGAAAAAACTGTTTTTCGGTCATACCAACAGTAGTAGCCGATTTTCTGTGAAGAAGGTATGATTTTAGGCTGTCCGCCTTTTAGTGGGTATTTGGCTAGTACCTGACTTCCATCTTTGGCAAGAATAATTGCAGAAATGTATTTGCCATCAGGAGTGGGCTTAGGAGAGAATTCACTACCTGGTGTATTGGTTAATCTTTGTTTTTCTTTAGTGACAAAATTTAACTTGACGATGTCTGTTTGATTGTCAAAAGTAGCCGCGTAAACTAATTCTTCATTATTCAAAAACGCTGGTTGATTATCATATCCTTCATTATTGGATATATTGGTTGGTTTGGCCAATTTATAATTGCCATTTTCCTGACTAAGCTCAAATAAAAAAACCTCAGAAGAGGATTGAGCAAACCCAACTGAAAATTTGGCCAAAAGTATGATCACCAATAGTCTGTAGGTAATAATTCTACTCATAGATTAAAAGTACAAATATTATTTTGTTTTCAAATGCTATTTGGACTTAACTGCTAATATTGCGCCTGTCAAAACCGCAAATGCACTTATAAAACCTGGTAGCGACAATACATCTGTCGCTATCCAAGTAACCTCTAAATAAGCTAATGCACTCATCACAAAGATGGTGATCAAAGGATTTAATGTTATTATGATCCCTACTTTATTTGCATCTGCATGTTTAAATGCTTCACCCAAAAAGCTATACGCTAAGAGCGTATTCAGACCTAAAAACAACATCAAAAACCACATCCCTATATTCATTTGGAAAATACTTTGGTAATCGACCATAGGAGCCAAAGCAAATGTGGAAAAAATGAAAAGAATAAAATTTATTACTCTTACCGGATATGTTCGAACCAAAATTTTTTGACTCACCGCATATACCACCCAGCACAGTGCTGCTATCAATATATAGACAGAACCACTGTTGTAAATAGATTTTCCACTGGTAGCCGTGCTACTCAATTGATTAAGGTAGAAAAAATAAAATCCAATGATTGCAATCAGAATTCCTGCCAATTGTCTTTTTGTGATTTTCTCTTTGAATATAATCACTCCGATGATCCCGAGTAATAGTGGTGCAGATTGAATAATGATTTGAGAATTTGTAGGCCCGGTAAGTTGGATGCCAGTGATGTATCCAACGTAGTTGAGCGAAAGGCCAGCTGCTGCCAACAGTGCCAACCATGGAAATTTTTTGAGCGCTGAAAATTCCTTAGGATTTTTAAATCTGATGAAACCAAATATTAGAATACTTGCACTTGTAAATCTAAACCACGATACCGTAATAGGATCAATTTCAGTGACTGCCACTTTTAGTGCGATGGCCAAAAATCCCCAAAGGAGGGCAGTGAGACAAGCGAAAACAAGCCCTTTTTTCTGATTACTAGATGAGTTTGACATAAAAAAATTGATGGGTAAGATACGATTATATCAGGAATTCCATTTCGATATCGCACCTTTCATAAACGGATTTATCACCGAAATGCTGCCCAGATTTAAACCCTAAGTTTTTATACAAGTTAATGGCTGGTGTTAGCTTTTTATTGGATTCTAAAATGACTTTGGAAGCACCCAGTTCTTTTGCTTTTTCCAGAACTGAGAGACCTAGTTTTTTCCCGATCTGCAATCCTTGACACTTTTCCGTTACGGCCATTTTGACTAGCTCATAGACTTCATTGTCAATTTTCATCAATGCGCTCGTACCAACTATTTCATCTTTGTATTTGGCCAGTTTGATAGCGCCTCCAGGTTTAATGATATATTGATCTGGATCTTCTAGGGTTCTTCTGTCTTCATCCTCTACTTTGAAATATTTTTCAATCCATTCTACGTTGAGCCTAAGAAAATCTTTGGCGTACTTTGGTTCATAATCGATGATTTCAATTTGACTCATGAGACGAGCTTTGCGATGCGTTTGTACCCTTTCCAACATAGGTATTTTTTCAAAATCGTCTTCACATTGTTCGAGAGCACAGAGAATATTGTGGGTGTGCTGGCTGATCATTTCATTAAGTGCGTTTGAGATGTCAGACCAAATAGACTCAATACCTGGATATAATGCCAGACCTTTCTTTGATAGTTTCAAGTTGCGTTTTCTAGCATCATTAGTGCTAGCGGTACTTTCTATAAGATTGTTTTTTTCTAACTCTTTGACAAGCTGACTGACTGATGGATGTTTGAAACCAATGGCATCAGCAATGTCAGTGACTGTGATGTCTTGGGATTGAGAAATGGTGTAATACACAGGAAACCATTTGGGTTCGAAATTGATCTTGTTGGCAGCGTAGATCTTTTTACCATCTTTCATGATTTCATCGCTGAGTCTTTTAAGACGACTGCCCAAGGCAAGCTCTCCAAGTTGTTTGACTGTATCCATAAAATAATGTATTTAAGAAACGTAGTTAACTACGTAAAAATATTTAGAAATGTTTGAGTTAAAAAAGTGCTCCGGGAATTTTTAGAAATTTAATTCAAAGTAATCGACGTCAGTTTGGTAATGAAAGGCTTGAGAAATGTACTTAAATCCACTTTTAAGTAGCACTTTTTTTGATGCTTCATTTTCTAGATCCGTTACAGCAACCAATTGCTTGAGACCCAGTTTATTAGATGCATAGTCTATGACTCCTTTGGTGATTTCTGTGGCGAAGCCCATTCCCCAATAAGGTTTGTCCAAGCGATAGCCCACTTCAATTTTGGAAGTGTTATCGAAGTGTTTCAGACCACCCCACCCAATAAATGAATCATCTGCTATGAGGTATGCTGGCATGAGGCCAAATCCATGTTTTTTAAAATCAATTAGTCTTTTTGCTATCCATTCTTCAGATTCTTGCCTTGATCTTGGTTTTCCTTTAGTGATGTAGCGCATGATCTCAGGATCTGAGTCTAATTTTATTATTTGATCAAGCTCAAGAGTATCTGGTGAACTCAAATAGGTTCTTTCAGTTGTAATGATTGTGTTGCGAGTCATAAAAGGAAATAATTATATTAGCAAAAATTAAAGTTGACCAAGATGAGAAACGTTTTAATTATTTCATTGTTACTCTTATTCAATGTTGCATGTATTGCTCAGGTAGCCGAAAAGTTACCTCCAGAGCAATTTAAATCTCAAATCGAAAAAGAAACAAATACTTATAAAATTCTTGACCTAAGAACAGACGAAGAGGTGGAGCAAGGTATGGTTCCAACTGCTGAACAGTTAAATTTCTATGGTGAAGATTTTGAAGAGCTATTAGGTCAATTGGATAAAAAGACAACCTATTATATTTATTGCAGATCGGGCGGGAGAAGTGGAAAAACCTTTGCCACAATGAAATCCCTTGGATTTGACAATGTTTATGAATTGGATGGTGGAATGAATGCCTGGAAATCGGCAGGCCTGGAAACCGAGTAGTGCAGATTATTCATAAATCAAATACTGCTGTCTTTTGGCTTTGAATTTATTTAAATCTTCTTGCCAAGAGGCTCGAATTTCCCCTTCAGACCATCCCTCTTCAATTTGCTTCCTTAATTTTCTTGTGCCCGATAGATTAGTGAAAAAGGCATTAAAGTATTCACTCTTATTTTTTGATAACTGATAATACTGGATCAAATAAGCAAGATCTATTCGATTGGGTGGGTTTATAGATCTGAGATCATTCCCATAACAGATCTTGTTTTTGTGGGGAGGATATTTTGACACTCCTTCTATGCTCCTAGGAGTAAATTGGAAATCGCCATAGGCAGGATCTGGATATCCAACGGCTTGAAATGGAAAATCTGTTCCTCTGCCCATACTTATATCTGTGCCTTCAAATAGGCAAAGCGAAGGATAGAGCGCAATGGATTGACCATTTGGAAGGTTGGGAGAGGGAGATATGGGTAAATCAAAAATGCTTGAATGTTTCCAATTTTTTAATTCAACCACTGATAAATCGAGCTGGTCGGCTTGATTGATCCAACCTTCCCCTTTAATCATTGTTGCTAATTCTCCTGTTGACATGCCATAGACAATAGGAATCGGATGAACCCCAACAAAAGAAGCATAAGCCTCTTCAAGTACTGGCCCATCTATATAATGCGCATTTGGATTTGGCCGATCCAGCAGTAGGAAAGCAGTGTTATTTTCGGCACATGCTGCCATCATGTAGTGCATAGAACTGATGTAAGTATAAAATCTAGCGCCAACGTCTTGAATGTCATATACCACTATATCTACTCCTTCAAGTTGCTCTGGAGATGGTTTTTTGTTTTTACCATAAAGAGAGACAAGAGGCAATCCTGTTTTTGCGTCATGCGCATCAAGTACTTGCTCGCCATTAGCCAAATTGCCCCTAAAACCATGTTCTGGAGCGAATATTTTTACCACATTTACACCTCTAGATAGCAAGGTGTCCAACAAATGAACTTCGCCTATCAGAGAGGTATGGTTGACAAGGAGTGCTACAGATCTGTCCTTGAGTTTTGGCAAGTATTGATGAATTTGTTCTGCTCCCGTTATTATGGCTTGGTTTTCGGTTTTCTTTGCTTGACAGCTAAAGGCGACCAAGCAAACGGTCACAGACAAAACGAGATTAAAGTATTTGATTTGGATCAAAAGAATTGTTTTGATTTAATTATTTTACACCCCATTTTGGAGCATATAACGAATGTAATTGTAAAAATTGAATTTTCCTTATTTCATATCTAAACGTATCACTTCGGAAGCCAATTCTTCCTTTTCATCAATCATATCGAAATTGGCTGTTATTAGTATCAGTGTTGGGCTAGCGGCTATGATTTTGGCATTCTTTATTTTGGGAGGTTTCCAGCAAACCATCAAGCAAAAAATTTACAATTTCAAAGGCCATTTAGAGATTACCAAATACAATATGGGTAATGCATTAGATGAAAAGTCAATCAGTTTTGATTCAGATTTTTATTTGAAAAAAGATCAATTTGAATTTATAGATCACGTACAAGCATTTGCATTCAAGCCAGGTCTAATCAAAACAAGCGAAGAAGTAGAAGGAGTCGTCTTTAAAGGTGTGGATACTCAGTTTGATTCCATTCGATTTAATGTAAACATGAAAGCTGGGAGGTTTATTCAACACCCTGAAGAAAGTTATTCTTCAGAAGTCATTCTTAGCAAGCACATCACTAACAAACTTAGAATGAAATTAGGGGATCAGTTTATGATTCATTTCGTTCAAAATCCGCCTCGATTCAGGAAATTGACTTTAGTTGGAATTTATGAAACAGGATTAGAAGAATTTGATAAAAGTGTAATCATTGGCGATCTACGAATGATCCAAAGACTGAATGATTGGAATGAAGACCAAGTTGGAGGATTTGAAGTTTTTGTAAAAGAAACATCACAAATAGACGAAGCTGAAAATGTGCTTTTTAATGCGATTGACGCTGATTTATATGTTGATAAAGTAAGTGATAAGTACAATCAAATTTTTGATTGGTTAGGCCTGCTCAATCAGAACGTCACCGTATTTCTAGGCTTGATTTTAATAGTCGCCTGTTTCAATATGATTTCCATATTGTTGATACTTATTTTAGAGCGCACTTATATGATTGGTGTGTTGCAAGCATTAGGGGCGAGCAAGCGACAATTGAAACGAATCTTCCTTTTTAAAGGCATGCTTCTGGTTTCTAAAGGTTTGATTTATGGAAATTTGATAGCCTTCGTCATTGCATTCATGCAAGATCAGTTTCAACTAGTGCCGCTAGATGCCGCTAACTATTACATGTACTATGTACCTATATCATGGGATTATGAGTCGCTCATTGGACTTAATGTGTTGACATTCCTGGTTGTATCTCTGGCACTAGGTATCCCCATGACCGTAGTGTCCCGAATCAAACCAATAGCTGCAATTCGCTTCAACTAACTCTGATCAAGAGATTCAATTGATTCATCAATTCTTCTGATGTGAATCTTCATGCACAAGTTTTGATTCCTCGTTACTTACGCAGGACAAAACTCAAATCAGATGAATAAAAACGAAACTCGGATCCTGTCAATAATCGGGAGTTCGCATCAAAATGGAAATACCACATTAGTAACCAAAGCCTTTGCCGAAATATCTGGAAGTGAAGTGGTGGATCTTGGTGAAAAAGACATTTCCTACTACGATTATGATCATAAAAATCATAAGGATGATTTTCTACCCCTGATTGAAGATTTCATTAATCACTATGACACACTTGTGATTGTCACACCGATCTATTGGTATACTATGAGTGCCGAAGTGAAGACATTCTTAGATCGGATTTCTGATCTGTTAACTATTGAAAAAGATATAGGTAGACAATTAAGAGGGAAATCGATGGCTTTGATCAGCCAGACTGAAGGTGATTATTATCACGAGTGGTTTGCGGAGCCTATTAGCTTAACGGCGAAATATCTGGGTATGGATTTCAAAGGGCATGTACATGTGTCGATAGAAAATGGAGTGGTTAGTGATGAATACATCAATAGACTTAATCACCTCTCAATACAATTGGTATCGCCATATGATCAATGGTAGGTGTATGCGGTATTGTTTGTCGTTTTTTTTATCTTTCTATATTAATCATCAACAAACTGAACTTTACATGCACTATTCACCAAGGTTGTTCGCAATCGTTTTATACCTGTCTATTGTCTATTCATCTGTAGCACAAACCAACACCAGTACTGAGAGTAATTACAAAGTAAAACAGAACAAGTCTGGGTACTATAAGACTGTCTATGATAATGGATATGTGACCCTCAGGGATGGAACTGTTCTTGATGGGCAGATTTCTCTTTTTGGGTCATCATATGAGAAGGTGTCTGGTGTGCGAATTAAAACTAACTCAGGAGATAAATATTATTTCATGGTTAAAAGTCTGAATGAATATGGACTTTCCAATTCGAGTATAAATGACACACCAACATTGTTTAGTTGGAGTGAAGTAGATAAATCTCCATTTACTGCATATAAAAATGTTCGAACTGGCTCTACCAGTTTTGGATATATCAAAACCAGGTCTGGAAATGAAATAGAAGGGAGATTGAGATTGAAGGAGGTGAATGGAAAAGTAGTGAGTCTGGATATCCGAGATTCAAAAAAGGAGACATTTAAATTTGAGTCAGATGAAGTTTCCAACTATGGAGTGAAAGTGTATGAAGATCCAAAATTTAAAAACCTTTGGTCACTGGTGTCATGGGAATCAAACGATTACTACAGCTCTTTTATGAATATTAAATCTACACCCATGCCAGGGTATGTGATAACTACAAACGGCAAGAAAGTTTCGGGGTCCATTGAATTGGTTAAAAAAGCTGAAATGATTACTCAAGTGCGTGTAACTGAGCCGTATGCTAAAAAGCCAGAAAAGCTTAAGTATGATGAAGTCAGGGAATATGATGTAGAGCTCAACGTCGATACTTATCATGACATGCTTGCTCAATCAAAACCTTTGGAACATTATAAACCTATGAGAAAATTCCATCCAGGTAGAGTTTTGTTAACTGATGAGTCGGAATTAAAGGGATGGGTAGCTTTTGCTACGAATAGTGATTTGGGTGGTGTACTGTTTGCTGAGAGTGACAATGGTAGCGTACAAGGCTTTTCTTCTGAGGATGTGGAGGAAGCGACACAAGATATAGGACAAGATGAGATAGATGCCTATGATCAATATGTTTATGATTCTTGGCATGTCAATGATTATCTGATTCAATATCCCCCTCAGTACATCTACAAGTTCAAAAACCCAGACATGCAAAACATATTCGAAACAGAATTTCAGCCGGGATACGTGGTATTGAAGTCTGGAGAAGCTAAGGTGGGTTCTTTTTCTATTGTGAGTCAGGGGACGATTGTGAAATACCTAATCAAAATAGGTGACAATAAGCCGGAGAAATATCCAGCGAAAGAAGTAGCGCGATATGGGCTGATTCAGCATGAACCTAAAACGGCATTTCCACAAAGATTATTTAATGAACCGAAACCTGGATTTGTGGTTTTGATGGGATCGGGCGAGAGAGTAGAAGGTGAATTGACAATAAAAACAGAAGAAGCTAATTCAAGAAATGGATTTCAAGATGGTGTCATGCTCAAAACATTTATTGTAAAAGTAGATGGAGATAAAAGAAAATTTGAAGAGTCTAGTATTGACGTTTATGGACTGACCGATGTTGCTGTGAGTGACTTGACAAACGATGGAGTGATTCTGTTTGACGATAAGAAACAGAACTTTCACCCTGGTTCATTTAGCGATAATGGAACTTCCAAAAACGGTTGGATAGCTTGGGCAAAGCCTGTAAAAAAGGATGACTACGATACCTTCTTTTTTGCAGAGGATATAAATGGCGCAGCTAATGTGTTTTTTGTGAATAATGGAGCGTCAGATGTTGTTCAGGATATTGAAGAAGAATTTGCTGCCTATGACCCCGCAGATGATAGCTTCTTGATGACCAAGACGATTGAGACAGACGTGGTGAGCAATGGTTATGTGATTACATCTGACGGTCAACGCATTGATGGAGAAGTTCAAATTTCCTTTCCACCAAAATTATGGTTTGCTACAGACGTGATTATAACTGATGCTGCAGGTACAGTAAACGAATATACCAGTGATGGTGCTCTTAGTCAGGTTTTTGTTACTGTGGATGGCAAACAAAAAGAATTCATAGCTTTTGATAATGCTTACGTAGAGGTTTTACAACGCGAAGGAGATTGGGTGCATTTTAGAAATCCACACCCAACTACGCCTACTATGGGGAGTGATTTACTGAATTATTTTTCAGGAGCAGCCATGACAGCCGGGCAGGACTATGTAGACCAGAAAATAGCGGAAGGAAGGGTTATAGCCGCACTAGAGGGAAATGAAGAGGCAGTTCGAGCCGCTGATAATCTTCTCAAAAGAGAAAGAACTGATTTTATGTCTTTTGATCAATTCGCCATCTATGCTAAGGAGCACATTATATTAGATACTGAATTAAATAGATCGGCTATGTATATCCCAGGAGCTAATTATCAACAAGTGGAAGCCGAATTGATGGGGTCGATTGATTATTTAAAAATGGAATCTGAAGCACAAAAAGGGCTGCGCAAAATGAATAACCCGGCAGAAACATTAAAATATTTGGATACTACTTTCTGATCAAACGAAATGAAAAAAAAAATTTGTCAGGGAGCAATAATTTGTTGCTCCCTTTTTTTTATTGTATCTCCTTTAGTTGCACAACAACGACTAAAAATTGATGATATCAAATTTGTCGTCAGCATAGGCGACCAAGTACGAATGGCCTATGATAATGTGCCGAGATCCTCATCGAGAGAAATCTCACAGTCCAATACTAATGGTTCAATTCCCCATCAGCTGAATATGGGTGATTTCTATATGTATAAAGGGAATTATAATACAGCCATAAGTTATTATCATAAGGCTTTGGATAAACTCGCTCCTAAAGTTGAAACTGATAAGGATCCTCGAACAATCGACGTTTTTTCCATTTCGGAAAATCGTGATATTCGATTTACAGGGACTGAACGTATCTTAAAGAAGATATCCCCGAATGCTCAATTGACGAAAGAGCAATGGGTATATTTTGCAAGAGCTGTTAATTCTTTGGCGATTTATTATCATGGAATTGGCAACTATAAGGTAGCCGAGAAGCTTTATCTGAGAGCACTAGAAACAAGGAAAGAAAATATTGGCAATACGAGTGAGCATTACGTTAGTTGTCTGCACAATCTAGCCATACTTAGAAAGGATCAGGGAAGATACAATGCAGCCGAAGATATGCTAAAATATGTATCTCGTTTTTATCTTCATAAAAAAACAAAAAACAGCACGGAATATAGTATCGTAGCCAACAATCATGCGATGCTACTCAACGAAATGGGTCGTAGCAAGCAAGCGGTTCAATTGCTGGAAAGTCAGGAAACCATCTTGGATCAAATTGAATTTCCCAGCTGGTCCTTCGATCCATCTAGAGTGCGGACCAATTATGCGCTTTTATTGCTGGAGGAGGGGCGCACTCAAGAAGCCGAGGGTTTCTTGAAAGCCTCATTGAAAAAATATGAACAGAGGGGTAAAGAAAAGGACCCTGATTACGTGCAGGTTTCGCTTTACTTGGGTGAAGTTTATTTGAGTCTTGGAAAGATGAGCGAGTTACAGGAGTTGATTAATCATGCACTCAACGCATTGGGTAAGAATTATGGCTCAAACTCGTTGCCCTATGCCAATGCTTTGGAGCTACAAGCGGATTACTTGGTGCAATCATCCAATTACCATCAAGCTTATATTGAATACGAAAAGGTGGCTGTGATAAGGAAGACCAACTTGGGTGTGTTGCACAAGGGGTATCTCTCGGTTATTCAGAAACAAGGATCATGCGCCTGGAATTTAGGACAGCGTATACCCGCCTTCAACAAATACAAAGAAGCTACTGATGGATACTTGCAAGTCATTGATAAATTCTTCTTCAATATGAGTGAGAAGGAAAAAGCTCGATTTTGGAATGCCATAAAACCATCGTTAGAAGAAATGTATACTTTCGTGGCAACAGATGGATACGACATAGAAGGGGCGATTGGCTATGCCTATGAAGTGAGGTTAAAGACTAAGGGGCTTTTGCTTCATAACTCGAATAAAGTGCTTGACGAGGTTAATAAAACACAAAACACTGAGGTAAAAAAACAATACCAGGATTGGCTTTTGTTGAAGCAGGATTTGTCCAATTACTATAGTATGAGCCAGGCTATGATTGAAGAGATGCAAATCGATTTGTCTGAGCTGGAGGCGGAAGCGAATGAACTGGAAAAGGCGGTTAATCTAGGGGTATCAGGAAAAATCAATGAACAGTCGAAAAAAATCACCTTTCAGATGGTGGCAACAAGCCTGAAAGACAGAGAAGCGGCCATTGAAATCATCAGGCTGAGTGGCAAAAATCAAAATAGCAAAGGACAGTACGGAGCATGGATTGTTCGCGATGGAAGTTTGCAATTTGAAAATATTGGAGAGGCAGACTTGCTGGAGTCTAGAATGATCAAGTACTATAAAAATGCAGTGAGATTGAAATGGAAAGATAGTTTGTCGTATGAAAAATTCTGGAAGCCATTGGCTGCTGAAACAGCTGGTACGTCGCGAGTCTATGTGTCACTCGATGGAGTTTATAATTTGTTGAATCTAAATTCATTGATGACCAATGGTCAATATTTATTGGATAGGCGTCAGATAGAGATCATCCCAAATAGTGCAGTCTTAGTTTTCAATAAGGATAATAATCCATCCATAAATCAAGGCGTGCTGATGGGCAATCCGATATTTGGGTCGACTAAAATTGCACCCTTGCCAGGTACGGCTACTGAAATTAAAACGATCGATGAATTACTCAATCGAAACCATATCAATACCCAGTTTTATGAACAAAACCTAGCCACCGAGAAATCTTTAAAGCAAGTTTCCAATCCATCTATTTTGCATATTGCTACTCATGGGTTTTTCATGGGTGATAAAGTGTCCAATGAAGGGAATATTGCAAGTCGTACGCTGAGATCTTCAAATCCGTTGATGAGATCTGGGTTGTTGCTGGCGGGAGCTGGGCAACAAGATGAATCGAATGTTGAGAACCCTTCAGACGGCATTTTTACTGCCTACGATGCGATGAATATGAACCTCAGTGACACGGAGTTGGTTGTGCTGAGTGCTTGTGAAACAGGCACTGGTGAAGTAGTCAATGGGGAAGGAGTCTACGGGCTATCCAGAGCTTTTAGTGTGGCCGGTGCCAAACATTTAGTCATAAGTTTATGGAAAGTGGATGATCAGGCAACCATGAAACTGATGAGTAATTTTTACAAAAATTGGTTGGGTGGACAGGAAATAAAGGTGGCATTTAATCAGGCGCAAAAAGCTGTTAAGGAGGAATATGAAGACCCTTATTACTGGGCCGCATTTGTGATGGTAAACAATGAATAGTTGAATTTAAATTTCTTTTGAAAAAAGGGTGCAGGAATTTCATGGTATCAATTTATCCTTTCAATTTTGACTATGGATTATCAAAAAATACTTAGAGAAATAGAAGTAGAAATCAATGCTCTCCCAGATGATGGTACAGTAGCGAATTATATTCCAGAGTTGGCTAAGGTTAACCCAGATCGTTTTGGTATTCATTTGACAACCGTACGTAATGAACATTATGCTGTAGGGGATAGTGAAGTAAAATTCTCTATTCAAAGTATCTCTAAAGTTTTCAGTCTGGCCATGGCTTTTTCTCTTCTTGGTGAGAAACTTTGGAAACGAGTAGGCGTGGAGCCTTCTGGCAATCCATTCAATTCTATTGTGCAGTTGGAGTATGAGCATGGTATTCCAAGAAATCCGTTCGTGAATGCCGGTGCTTTGGTGGTGGTAGATGTGTTGCTTTCTGAACTAAAAGATCCAAAAGGTGATCTATTTGCCTTTGTACGATCGTTGACAGGTTCTAAAGATATTTCGTACAATCCTGTAGTTGCTCAGTCGGAAAAGGAAACAGGGCATCTGAATACGGCCTTTGTTCATATGATGAAAGCGAAGGGCAACATAGTAAATGACGCAGATGACATTTTGGAATTTTACTATAAGCAGTGTTCTATAGAAATGAATTGCAGAGAGCTAGCCGAGGCTTTTCTTCATTTTGGCGATAATGGACTAGCATATACCCATGCAGGTTTTAGTTTGACTATGAGTCAAGTCAAAAGATTAAATGCCTTGATGTTGTCTTGCGGGTTTTATGATGAATCGGGTCAGTTTGCCTTCAAGGTAGGGTTGGCAGGAAAGAGTGGAGTAGGGGGCGGGATAGCTGCCGTCTATCCAGAAGAATTTGCAGTGGCAGTTTGGAGCCCTAGATTAAATAAAAAGGGCAATTCGGTGCGAGGTTTTCATAGTCTCGAATTATTGACGACTAAATCTGAGTCGTCAATATTCTGACTACCTTTCTCTATAGCTAATAAAAAAGACCCTGCGGTCTTTTACAATTTCTTATGCTCAAACTAGGATCAAGTACAATGCTAATGGAATCGCTTTCATTAAAATAGTACCTACGATAATTGATCTTCTGACTAATTTCATAACTGTTCGGTTTAAGTATCTGACACAAATATGAATGATATGTTGCACAAAAGTAATTCGTAGAATTACCTAAAATATTTTATAGGTAATATTCCTAAATTGTATTATACTAATAGATTGTTGTGATTTATGTATTTAGATTGGATAATACCAATATCGCATCTTTAAATTGTAGTTGCAATCATTGCAGAATATAGTGATATCAATTGTACTATATGATGATTAGGTACAATGTAAATAAGTAATTGTACTATATTGATATTTAGTACAATTACTACTAATTCAATCCCAATTTTTTAGCAATATCCTTTGGAATAGCGTCTTTGTGAACAGTGATGCTGATGGTTTTGAGTCTCATGTATGATTCACTCATGTTGATAAATCCATCGTTTCCAATGCGATCTGGATTAGTACCCCAGCTATTCTTTACATTGTAATATTTGTTTCCTTTTTGGTCTTTTTTAAGGCCGGTAATGTGCATCAAGTGGTCATCTGTAGTGCTGAAATTTTCAAATTCGTCCTGGCGGTATTGCTGACTTACTTTTAGTTCTGGATAAAGCGCCTCCAAGGCTGTCTTGTTGTTTTGTTCATCTTCAGGGATAATGGCAAGTCCATGTTTTGCGGAGAACGTTGGCTCACTAGCATCACAATCAAATTCAACTGAAAATCCATTCTCTAAAGAATGATCTAGCGTTTTGATAAACTCGTCAAGAGGGAGGTTGTAGAAACTGCCATTGCTAAAATTGTCCGGGATATTTAATATAAATGGAGCGTAATATTCAGCATGGCTAAAAGAGGTAATCGACACATAGTCATCTGGATTAATTTGGGTCATTTCCAAAAAAGACTGTGGCGTGTATGACTTTCCGTCGTACGTAAATGTTTCAGGCGAATCTCCTAGATAAACATCTAAAACAGCGCCTACTGCTGGCTTCCATTTTTTGCTTAATTCTTTACCTGGATTATCTGCATAAGTATTAACCATAGACTCAAGAACTGCAACCATTTCAGCGTGATTGTGGGAATTGCTTTCATCACCCAAACCATTATAGACGTCATTAGGAACCAGTCCATTTTTTTTGATTGAATTTAAAACATCATGTGCCAATCCGCCTTCACTGAAATTAGCTAATCCTTGTCGCATCACGAAATTCTCAGCTTTATCCATATACGTTTGACGAACCGTATACATCTCTGATAGATCGATGGGCTTCCCTGTCAAACGAATAATTTCTGATTCGATAAAAGAAGAAGCCGAAAAGCTCCAACATGTACCAGTTCGTCCTTGACTAATTACTGGTGTAGCTTCCAAATCAATGACAGAAGTGAATTGATAGGCTTCTTGGGCATGCAATGAAAAAGTTGCTAGAAATGCAACCAGGGTGATAAACTTGCTCATAGTTGATTGAATTAATGTGTTCCAACTGCCAAGATATATAATCTTGGAAAGATCGAATCTAAAATTGGAATGAGTTTGACAAACGGTAAATATCAGCCCAGTTTTTGCAAATATTCGTCAATAAATTCCTGCTTCCTTTTTAGTCGATATTGCATCACCCAGCGAGGGTGAGGAACTGGGATGATATCCTCAAAGAATTGATGTTTGTCATTGAGTTGTTTTAGAAATTTTAGATTCTGGCCTTGCCCAATGCTGTAGGCAACCGATGTGTCAATGTTAAAAGTCAGTTGTGACTTGATCCACTGAATCATATCCTTTTCGAATACTTTTTGCCAATCCTTGAGGTCGTAATAGTTTAGGTTTTTCCCGTCCATGACGAAACCAAGAGGTGACATCCCAGTAATATAGAATTTGCTATAAAATGCATCTGGTCCTCCATAGTGATCAATCATCTCATAGATAAATCTAGAACTTAGTTCAGCTCTTTTGTTGAATGAGTTGGGTATCTCACATACTTCTTCGAGCAGCAAAGGATCTGTAAATGGAACTCCGGTAATACCACCACCAAACCGACCAGGATTGATGCCAAAGAGCATTCGCCTAGAGTTATTGTCCGAATAATACTTCTGATAAAATTGTGTGGTAGTTTCCCAACCATCGTCAGATTGGTATGGGTTCAAAGTTTTTACTTTCTTAGGAAGTTTTGCAGGGGCTGCGAGTGATTGATAAAACTCAAGAATTCGATCTGATACCAGCATTTAGTGCCAATTTTTCACTTTAGACTTTTCTACTTTAAACTAATATCAGTTCCTACGATTCAACTCATCGCGGAGCTGTGCAGCCTTTTCATAGTCTTCTTCAGCTAGCGCTTTATCCAAAAGTCGGTTCAACTCTTCTACTGAGTGTTTTTTAATTCCTTTACTTTTTGACTCCTTTTTAGGGTCATCTTCAGGAGAGGAAAGTGTATCCAGCTCTTCTTCGAATTCGTCTGTTACTACAATTCCAGCTTCTTCCATGACCGCAGCATTTGTATAGATTTCTGCTTCGAAGCGAATACCAATGGCTATTGCATCAGATGGGCGAGCATCAATTTCTACTTTTTTACCATTGCCGTCTACACACACGATTTTGGCAAAGAAAACTCCTTCTTTCAGATCAGAAATAAGAATTTCTTTGATGTCAATCTCGAAGTGACCGGCGAATGACTTAAATAAATCATGGGTCATGGGCCGGTTAGGCGTAATCTTCTCGATTTCAATGGCAATGGCTTGCGCCTCAAACATGCCAATGATAATAGGTAGTCTTCGACCACCTTCCGATTCGCCTAACACAAGCGCAAATGAGCCCGATTGTGCATGGCTGGAGGATAATCCTATTATGTCTAGTTTTATTTTCTCCAACTGCCTACTAATTGTTTAATGCCTTGATAGCTTCTGTTAATTTAGGTACTACTTCAAAAGCATCTCCTACGATACCGTAATCTGCTGCTTTGAAAAATGGTGCTTCTGGATCTTTGTTGATTACCACGATAAACTTCGAAGAATTGACACCAGCCAAATGCTGAATGGCTCCTGAAATTCCCACAGCGATATATAAGGTAGGAGCCACTTTGATTCCAGTTTGTCCTACGTGCTCGTGATGGGGTCTCCAGTCCATATCCGAAACGGGTTTGCTACATCCTGTAGCAGCACCCAAAGTTTTTGCCAGATCCTCAATCATTCCCCAGTTTTCCGGGCCTTTCAAACCTCTACCGCCTGAAACGACCAAGTCAGCTTCTGGGAGTAAAATATCTCCTGTTGCTTTCTCTTGGGAAGTAACATTTACTTTAAAATCTGCATCATCAGCGCTTACGTTAAACGCTTCAACAGCTGCATCAGCGCCATCTTCTTTGATGATGGCTGCGTTCTTTTTAATGCCAATAATTCTCTTTCCTTCAGTCAGGTTAACATTCGCAAAAGCTTTACCTGTGTAGATGCTTCTCTTTACAGTGAAACCGTTTGAAGTGTCAGGCAATTCTGTCACGTTAGTGGCGAGTGAAGCACCAATTTTGATAGCTAATCTTGCAGAAACTGGATCTCCTAAAGATGATTTTGCTAAGACCACTGTTTCAGCTCCAATGCTTTCTACCGCAGCTGCAAGTGCTGAAGCGTAAGCTTGAATATTTCCTTGTTTATATTTTTCGTCTGCAACGTGTAGTACTTTTGTTGCGCCTGCTTTTCCAGCGGCAGCTAGGGCTTCGCTACTAGCTTCTCCAAATGCAATGGCAGTGACATCACCACCGATTCCTGCGGCATAGCTTACCGCTTCCAATGACGATTTTTTGATTTCGCCTTCTGATATTTCTATGAATACTAATATGGACATTTCTTTATTTTTAAGGGCTTGATAAATTAGAGTACTTTGGCTTCGCTTTTCAACAAATCAACCAATTCTGATACGTTGTCCGCATCGATCATTTTCACAGCTCCTTTAGCTGGAGGCATTTCGTAAGTACTCAATTGAGTTCTAACCGTATCGTCTGCAGGTTCTACTACATTCAAAGGTTTAGTTCTTGCAGTCATGATTCCTCTCATGTTAGGAATCTTCCATTCTGCGATTGGTTCCTGACAACCCAATACCAACGGCAAATCAGCCTCTAAATATTCTTTACCACCTTCGATCTCTCTTGTCATCTTGGCTGTACTGCCTTCGATGTCCAAAGTCATCACAGGAGATAGGGAAGGCATGCCTAGTAATTCACCTACCATACTATGTACTACACCGCTGTTGAAGTCGATAGATTCTCTACCCATCAAGATCAGGTCGTATCCACCTTCTTTTGCTGCATTGGCAATTTGGTTGGCTACGAAAAACGAATCTTTTGGAAATGCATTCACGCGAATAGCGTCATCAGCACCAATGGCTAATGCTTTTCTCAAAGTGGGTTCAGTTTCGGCTTCTCCTACGTTCAATACTGTGATACTTCCTCCAGTTTGCTCTTTGAGCTCCACGGCTCTAGCCAAAGCATAATCGTCGTAAGGTCCAATGATATACTGAACACCAGTCTGATCAAACTTGGTATTGCCATCCGTAAAGGCAATTTTGGAAGTCGTGTCTGGAACATGCGTAATACAAACAAGAATCTTCATGTGCTTATTTATTATTTAATGTTGCTATTTAATCTATTAAATTCTGAGTCCAATTGCGAATTTTACTTCAGTAAAATCCAAGGCTCAACGAGCCACGAATATAGCAAAAACAGGTGCAAGATCATGGGAGAGCCTAAATATTAATTGAGGAATTGAAATTGAAATTGGAAAAGCGTCATATCTCACACCGCTTCGACATGACGAAGAATGCAATATTTATTTTATCGTCTTCTTTACCACTCCGCATTTCAACATTTTGTCTCCGAAATATGGGTTCTTGATTTCTTTGGTGGTGCTGAACCAGGAAGCGCCTGCGTTGTCTAGTGCCATTGGGCAGAAGCACTTATTGATTTCTCCTGACTCTACAGCACCTTCAAAGACACTTTCCATAGAGTTATTGAGTTCAGAAAATACGGCTCTGGCGGTTTCAATTTCACTTGCATTCATGATACCATCCGCAATGCTGGCTTGTTGCCAGGTGCTTTCATCTTCTTTCAGCGCTTCACTCAATTCTGCCGCAAAAGTTTTAGCTGTTTCGAAATCTGTAGCTACTAATGCGTCACGTAGTTTTTCGTAAGCCCCATAGATAGTTTGGATGCCTTTACTTTTGAACTTAACACCTTCCGTAGCCGTACTATCTGCAGTTTCTGCTATAGCTTCAACTGGTTCTGGAGTAGCTTCTGTATTTGATTTTGGGTTGCTGCTGCAAGCGGATAAAAAAAGGCTCGCTATAATTATATAGGAATATTTCATTGCTTTAATTTAAATAAGTGGATTATACTGGGTATAAAATTAGCCGATATCAATTCAATATTATAGAAAGAAATAAATAATTTGCGAGTTGCAAAGAAAGGGACAAAGAACTGTAGTCCAATCAGAGTTACTCATAGAGAACTCTGGCGAATGTTGACTCAGAGTCCCTTGCAGGTGACTCTGAGAGAAAAAGAAGAATTAGATGTTTGGATTATTCAAAAAGAAGAAAAAAGAGAAGCAAGCTCCACAGTTATTAGATATCAATGGTGAGTTGTTGGAAGAGGGAGATAAAGTAGAAGTGCTCAGGTATGAGCTGGGAGCATGCACACTTATTCTTGATGGTTTGCATTACTACTACGAATCTACTTCAGGAGAAAAGGTGAGCTACGCTAAAATGATAGATGCAAGCACTGAACAGCAGAAGGTGAGGAAGATTGGGTAGTGTATTATTCAGAATAAAAATATAAAGATTCACCGTTTTAAGGAAATAAAGCGTAAGACACAAAAAAAGGGTTGCAATTACTTACAACCCTTTCCAAAAAGTTTTTAGAATTTATTGAACGGTATAGCCCTTGGCTGTCATACAGGCTGTAAAGGCCTTTTTGAAATCATTCATCATTTCTTCTTCAGTGGCTTGGGCAACTGCTTGGTTTTGTTCAGCTTCTTTGTACTCACTGTACTTACGTGCTCTGCGCCCACGCAGACCACCTACTACTGCGCCTATTGCAGCGCCTTTGCCAGCGTCACCTGCTATGGCACCAATGGCAGCACCCGCTGCAGCACCACCTGCTGCGCCTACTACAGCAGAACCATCAGGTCCTGTTTCTACTTTCTCAGCTTCAACTTTGGGAGGGTCTAATGGGTTAATCCCAGTTTCTTTCATCGCCCACTTATAGCATTCATATTCTTCGTTGTTCTGAGTTGCTTGATCTTGATCCTTGGCCGGAAATACAAAAAGCCCCAAACCTTTAGCTAAGTTCTGGTCAGATTGTGCGAACGCATTCAATCCAAACAGTATAAAAATTAGAGTTAAAATATTCTTCATCTGATTATTGATTTAAATCGTTGAGGTCTATGAATACATAATCGAGTTGCTCTAGGGCATCAGCTTCATTGTAAAAAGTGAAACTATTGATGATTTTTCCATTTTCTATCTTGTAGGAAGTGTTTGCCAATAGTTCAACTGATTTACCATTTTTGTAATTGACAGAGAGCAACGCGAAATTAGAAACCCATTCTCCAGGATAGTCTCCGCCAGCAACGGTAATAGGAAAAACTCTGGACTTCGTGTATTTGATAGACTCGTACAATTCTTCGCTATTGACTTTCCAGGCTGCTAGTGCGAGTTCTTTTGTCGTGGTGTCAGAGACCGATGGACCGATACCAACATAGTTGTCAGCAAGTAATGATTCCATAGTGTCGTAATCATTATTCTCCACTGATGAGATATAAGATTCGATGAGTTTGATGTTCGCTTCTTGAGTGGCCGATGAGGAATCACACCCCATAAGAAATCCGACTGCCAAAGCGAGGATTGATATTTTTTTCATTGGTAGATTTAATTTTTACTGTAAAATATAAATTTATGTAATCGATAGGAAGTTGTTTATAATTTTTTGTCGTTTCAAATTCTCTTGATCTTCAAGCAGCAATCTAAAATCACATAAAAATGGTCGTCTTCAACTCACTTCACTTTAACCGACTTCCCAGCGCTCAACAATAAATCAGCAGTCTTAAAGTAAGCTTTGTAATAAGTGAAAAGTAGTTGGATAGTCTATAATTCTGATGCTATCAGACTACTAAAGTATTGATTATTAGATTTTTACAGCAAATTTATGTATATTTTACTTAGGAATATGATTGTAACTGGAAATGACGAATAACTGATGAAGGTCAGTTTTTGGTGAAGTTTTTCTCATTTGAGTTTCGCTCAATCGTTTGTTAATTTATGTTTATCAAATAATCTAATCATGAAAAACAATTATTCAGAATTTATCATCAATTGGCAAGAAGGAGCCGAAGTATGGGCTTTGCTGTTTTTATTTATTGCCTTCAATATTTTTCTTTTCTATGTGATAGGCCTTCTAATCGGGAAAAATAGAACGAAGGTTTACAACTATGTCAGTTCACATGAGATCCCTGCATTTTTAAATGTGATGATCTTCGTATCTATTAGTTTGGCTCTTTTTATGAATAGTTTGTTTATTGGACAATACAAAACAGTAAATAACTTCGAGCTAGTCGTACAATCTGCTGGTTCTTTAGTGATAGGAGCCATGTTTTGGTACATCACAAGAGTAGTTATTAGGATTTATTATCCCTATTATCTCGCCAAACATTTAGCTAATATCAGATTCAAGAAAATGATCGCTCCATGGAATGGTAATGAAATGAAGTTGATGAATGAGGATGAGGAAGACGTCCACCTGACAGAGGAACAAATAGCTCATGAGGAAATTTTCGCTTATGACTATGACGTATGGGTAGATGAAAAAACAGGGAGAAAAATCATCGAAAAATACGATGTACATCATACTAGTTTGATCTGCGAGAAGTGTAGATTCAGAACACTTCATGAAATAAAAGAGGAAATTATTGATGAACCTACCCGATCAAAGGAGGGCAGACTTATCAAACATTACAGATGTGACAACTGTGGGCACAATGAAAATATCGAAAAGCACATTGCTGTCCTTGAGGAATAGTGACTAGAGATTTATCTCTCCAAAATTACCTGATCCTCAACTAGTGCATTAATAATCACGTGTGCATAATTGTCTATTTCGATGGCGACATCAGTTTTCTTTTCCAGATCATACTTGAAATGGGAAATCCAAACAAGTCCGTTGCCATCAAATTCATTATAGTCCATGAGGTAATAAAAATTAGCCTCTAAAATGGAGTATTTATGATGGCTGTGATCGACATCTGACTGCAGGTGATCATATCTCGCTTCAAAATATTGACCAAATTTGTAGATTCCTTCTGCATGATTGGCCAATTCTTCATCAGTGATGTCATCATCATCTTGAGAAATATTTTCAACACTGGAAACAGCAAGTACCCCATCAAATCCCTGCGAATACAGGTCTATTTTTATGTCTGTCCGGTTAACATCATTGCCTTCAGGTTCGTGATCGAATATGGTGTAACCAGCCACCGCAGGTACGCCCTTCTTTTTTAGGTATTTGACTGCGTCGTTTTCAAAAGCCTTTTTATTTTTAAGGTTTTTGGACATTCCGAATACAGCTACCTTTCTATAATTTCTGGGTTCGTAATTTGCATTTTCCCAGACCGCATCGAGTACCAATGGGTGCGTGGTAGCACAGTTGTTTAGTGTGATTGTAAATAAAACGGAATAAAATATAATGAACAGCTGGTGGCTATGATGTTTCATCGAGTTTAGCATGTTAATTTGGTAGAGCAATAATAATATATTACTGTAATTATTTCAGTTGAAGGAATATTTAAAAAAGGATGTGTTTATCTTTCAACTGTAAAACGTTTTTTGATTCATATTAAAATGTAACCTAATTAATTTTTATGTGGATCAATTATTTAATTTTTTCATCGCCGTTAGTTTTTTCTATTGGGTCGAAGATGAAAAATTAAAATTCAAGTCTTAGTTAATTCCAGTCATTTGAGCAGTGTATGGTCAGTATTAACTGGATAAATATGTAAGTTTAGATGCCATTTTTTGAGAATAAAATAAGAGAATCCATAGTAATCCAATATAAGTATCAAATTCTATTTTTGATCATGCTGGTGAATATTCTACTGCCTGGTTTTTTTCCGGAAGAAATTAGATCTGCATTTATTTTGCCTGCTTTAAATGTCATGTTGTTGGGTGCCTGTTTTATTGTGATTCAGCGACTTAGAAGAACTGCGCTTTATATTTTTATATTCGGCATATTGGGCGTTGTTTTTAATTGGTATGAAGGATATGCTGGATTAATTGGTTTGGTTGTTTTTTCCATGTTTATTGGAATAGTTTCGTTTGAACTATTTTCTGATTTAGTATCAAAAAAAAACATAGGTATCAGTGAGATTTTTGGAGCCTTTGATGGCTATATGCTTATCGGTTACATAGGCGCACTATTATCATTGGCCATTCATTTCCTGGATCCAGGAGCCTATACAAATGTTGCCGAAGGACGAGAAGGGTCCCAGGATTTACTCTATTTCAGTTATATCACCATGCTCACTATAGGATATGGAGACATCGCACCTCTAATATCTGCATCGAAAGGACTTTCGATCGTCATGGGCCTTGTTGGGCAGTTCTATCTAGTAGTAGTGATTGCCACCTTCGTGGGAAAATTTTTAAGAGATTCAGATAACAAGTCATAATTTTTATTAGCAAAGCATGAAAAAATCAACACTCTTTTTAGCGGTTTTTCTTTTGATAAACTTCAAATCAAATGCCCAATCACTTAGTGATTTGTATGCCACACTCTCAAAATCTGTGGTAAAAATTATCATTGAAGGAAAGGATTTTAGTGTTAAAGAAGGTCAGATGGTGACCAATCAAGGAATAGGATCTGGAGTCTTGATAGATGCAGATGGTTTAGTTTTAACTGCATCACATGTAGTTCAAACCGCAGAGAATATTAAGGTGCAGTTTAGCGATGGAGAAACTATTCCTGCAAAAGTAGTGAGCTCTGCGCCGTTTGCGGATGTGGCAGCCATCAAATTGTCTTGGGCACCAAAAGATAAAGTGGTAGCCAAATTGGGGGATTCTGATAAAGTAAGAGTCGGTGATGAAATATTTATGGTTGGATCGCCTTATGGGCTTGATTTTAGTCTTTCGGTGGGTTATATAAGTGGGAGGCATACTAAAAGGCGCTTTGCAAACGGAGCTCATGTTATTGAGTTTTTTCAAACGGATGCTTCCATTAATCATGGAAATTCTGGAGGACCTATGTTTAACATGAAAGGGGAAGTGGTAGGTTTAGCGAGCTATATCTTGTCAGAATCCGGTGGATTTCAGGGATTAGGTTTTGCTGCGACATCCAATGTATGTAAAGAACTCTTATTGGACGAAGTAACGCCTTGGACCGGAATGGAAGCGGTACTCGTTGGTGGAGAGTTGGGCAGTGCACTCAATATTCCTCAAAACATTGGTTTATTGGTGCAGAAGGTTACACTCTTTTCTCCAATTGGGGCATTAGGTATAGAAGGTGGAACCATTCCTATGGAATACAATGGTGAGACGATCCTAATTGGTGGGGATATAATTCTGGCAGTAGATGGTACGCCTATAACGACAGAAGCAGGAATTGAAAAAATAGCTGGTGAATTTGCCAAGCTAGAAAAAGGTGATTCGTTTACACTTATCGTTTGGAGAGACGGGAAAAAGCACAAACTGAAAGGAACAGTAGGGGGAATTTAATTGCTGATCACTTCAGAAAAGTAATTGTAGCCTAATCCACACAGGATAGCCAATCCAAAACTTAATAGTGTACCGATCAGGATGTATTCGGTGAGTTTTCTGTCTTTGGCTTTGGATAAGTCTCCGAACCTAAAAACAGACTTGGCAGCAAGTAAGAAACCAATGGCTTGCCATTGACCCAGTGCAATAAAACCAAAAACAAAAAGACGCTCTAGGATGCCAATGTATTTACCAGCGTGCTCCAGAGAGGCACTGTTGATATCTTCTTCTAGTTCCCATTTGGTTATGATCACCTTCATCAAAATCGAAGAGACTACTGTTGTGGTGAGTAGAGCAATGACAGTTAAGAGTACTTGATTGCTCATCACATTTGTAGCAGCCAGACTATAAGGCTCATATAAATATACCACCCATGCAATCACCAATAGGTGCGCCAATTGGTCTACAAAAAAGAGAAGTCGTTTATTTGAGGGGTTTTGTAGATTGATTTTAATCAAGTCTATGATGAAATGAGAAACGATGATAATGAGTAATCCTTTCCAATAGGATAAATTAAACTGCAAAAGCAAGAGCGTGGCTAGTGCATGAATTAGTAAATGTGCCAGCATATACTTTGATTTATGCTTCTTCTCTTCTTTGTCTTTGATCCAATGGTCGGGTTGGATCAAAAAGTCTCCGATAAGGTGTGCCAAAAGGAGTTTTAGTGTCAATGAAATCATAGGTTGGTTATTAATTCACGGTATCTTTTTTCTAGTCGCATGATGTCGTCAAATCCAGCGCGGTTCAGACTTTGACTGATCGTACCTTGGCTTTTCCCGAGGTGCTTGGCTAACTTTTGTTGTTTCCAATCTGGATGTTCTATCGAAGCCTGAATGTACTGAGCAGCATTCACAGGCCAGTTATTCATGGTAAGCAAAGCAAGGTCTATGGCGAGCTTCATTTGCTCATTGAGAGGGGTCGAAGGAGTGATAAGTGCTATTGTCCTTTTATTGTTCAGTTGATCAAAGGCTCGACCGGAATTAACAAAAGCTTCTCCGTTGGATTCGGTAATCTTTGCCGTGGCATGTTCTTTTTTACCCACACCAATTCCCATTCGAATATCGAGCGATGTCATTTGTTTGATGGTTGCTTTAAGATGAATGGCGGCTTTTAGTGCCTGGACTGGTTCGATCTCCAGCTGAAAGCTGTCACCTCGGTAGATCTCCCAAATTTTAGGAGTTTCGCCGTATTTATTCAGTGTACTTTTCAGTACTGGTAGCCAGATTTTGCTATCTACCTGCCTCGAGTTGATGATATCTCCTGTAACAATGCTTGTCATGATGGGTAAATATCGGCTTTATTGCCAATAAATACAAATATTGGTATATTTGCCAATAATAAATATTATCGGCTTTACTACCAATATGGTCGTCACGTCCTTTCCGTTTTTGTTTGTCTTTTGTAAACGGCCATGGCCAGTCTAAGCTGATCGTACGGGATCTTCTCTTCGAAAAAATCAAATAGTGGTCTGAGTTGCTCGGTTTGACCAATTTCCTCTATGCCAGTGATAATTTTTTCTAGTTTGTCTTCAGTTATGTATTGAGAGATGTCGACATCACGTCCTTGCTCATAGAGCGTAGCAATATGTGAAAAGATGGTCACCTTATTAAGATTACGTTTAGTCGCAATCTCTTGAGGCGTTAGACCTTCTTTCAGTAATTCGTAAGTTACTAAATGAGTGGCACCTTTGATTTTCTCTCCTTCCAAAGTTTTCTCCTTAATGAAAGTCACGATTTCATGTATGAACTCACGGCCATACTGATCGGCTTTGCGTTGCCCGATGCCTGAGATATTGAGTAACTCATCGTCTGTGGTTGGCTTGTGAGTAGAAAGCTCTTGGAGTGTAGAGTCACTAAAAACCACATAAGCGGGCACGCCTTGTGATTCGGCTATTTGCTTTCGCAAAGTCCTTAATCGTTCAAAAAGAGCGTTGGTTTGTTGTGCTTTCTTGGTCGGTTGAGCAGGAGTGAGTCGTTGCTTTCGTTGCTCTTGTGTTTCTGGCTTGCTGATTTTTACTTCAATTTCACTATAGAGTGCTTTCTTTCCTAAGTCTGTTATTCTCAGTATGTTGTGTTGGTCAAAGGCAATCTCCAATAATCCCAGGTTGAGAAATTGTCCAATGTAGTGTTGCCAATCTACATAACTGTGTGCTTTGCCGACTCCGTAAGTTTTGATGTTTTGGTAGCCGAGTTGGAACAAGTCATTTCTGCCAGAACCGCGCAGGATATCAATAAGCATCCGAGTGCCTACTTTTTGCTGCGTACGAGCCACAGCTGACAGTGCCATTTGGGCTAGCTTTAGTCCATCTATAAACTCCGGTGGGTTTTTACAAATGTCGCAGTTGCCACAGTCCTTCTCCAGTTGTTCACCAAAATAGCTAAGTAGGAGTTTGCGCCGGCAGGAGGTGGCTTCCGCAAACTGTTGCATACGCTGTAGTTTAGCTTCCAGTAGTTGTTTCTGTTCGCCTTCTTCAATGAATTGCTTGAGCTGCATGACGTCACTATAGCTATAGAATAGTAGGGTTTTGGATGCTACGCCATCACGACCAGCCCGACCAATTTCCTGATAGTAGCTTTCCAGGTTTTTTGGCAGATTGTGATGAATGACCCATCGTACGTTGGACTTGTCTATGCCCATGCCAAAGGCGATGGTAGCACAGACGACTTTTAAATCATCTTTTGTAAAACGCTCTTGTACTTTGTCCTTGACCTGAGGGTCCATGCCGGCATGATAGAAATCAGCATCAATGCCTTGTTTCTGTAGTTTCTGGGCAAGAGATTCTGTGCTTTTTCGTGATAGGCAATAGATGATGCCAGATTCCTCTGGCTGGCTATTTATCCAATCAGTAATGGCCTCAACTCTTTTCTGCGCTGGCCTTACAGCCAAACTCAGGTTGGGTCTGTCAAATGAGGAAAGAAAGGTTTTAGCTTTTGTAATATTAAGTTGGCTCAGAATATCATTTCTAGTGGCTTTGTCAGCCGTAGCGGTTAGGGCCATGATAGGTGTTTCCGGGAATTGCTCTTTTAAAAATTTGAGTTTAGTATACTCCGGTCTGAAGTCGTGTCCCCATTGTGAGATACAGTGTGCTTCATCCACTGCGATTAAATTGAGCGTGCTTGATTTCAATACATTGAAAAAGTCCCGAGTCATGAGCTTCTCGGGAGAGACATAAAGCAATTTGACCTGACCTGCCATAAAATCTTCTTCGACTTGACGTTGCTCGGAAGCACTAATCGAGCTATTGAGAAAAGCTGCAGAGACGCCGTTTTGTTTCAAGGCTTCGACCTGGTCTTTCATCAAAGAAATAAGCGGTGAGATGACTAGGCAGGCTCCGTCTTTAACCAAGGCTGGAATTTGATAGCAGAGAGACTTTCCGCCTCCTGTAGGCATGATGACCAGTGCATCCTTGTCTGTAAGTGCTTGTGTTATTGCATGTTCCTGTTGTAGTCTGAATTGGTCGTATCCAAAGGTGTTTTTTAGAATTTCTTGGGCATGCTTTAAAGTCCCAATGTCTGGTGAGGCGGTTTTCATAAATGTAAAATTCGAATAAATGATCTCTCAGAAATGCAATTCAAAGGTAGTGAAAAATAGAGAGTTATTTAGAGAGTATAAAAAAAGCAGCTACTTTTTCAAGTGCTGCTTTTGTCTAAGAGCCCCCAGTCGGATTCGAACCAACGACCTACTGATTACAAGTCAGTTGCTCTGGCCAACTGAGCTATGGAGGCAATAATTTCTTCTTGCTTTACTCTCATTCGTGAGAGATTCAAAGTTAGTTGTTCTGGTCGAATCGTCGAACCGTAACTAAGCGATGGAAGCAATATTTTTTTAAACTTCACTAGCCCTTTTGGCTAATTGCGAGTGCAAAAGTAAAGCAGAATTTTTCTTCTGCAAGTTTCTCTATAATTTAATTTTAAAGTTTTTATTAAGACGCTGATTATCAATGTTCCGCGTAGGTAATCAACTTTAATTCTTCTTTTAGCTCTACCAATTCTTCCTCTGCTTTTTTGATTTTGTCCTCAAAATCTTTGAGCATTTCATTGGCAGTTTTTGAGCTAGCGAAAAAACTTAAATTATTCTTCCAAGTAGACACATCCTTCTCAATAGTTTGAATTTTTCTTTTGATAGAATGCTCCTTGCGCTGCAACTTATGATCCCCATGAGGGCCAGACTTGATTTTGTTTATTCTTACTAATGATTTCAACTCCGTTAATTCGTCCTCTTCAAAATCTTTGGCCTGTGCTATGATTTTATTGAGGGCTTCTTGATACCTGTTTTGGATGGCTTTGATTGTTTTCTTCGGTACAAAACCGATGGCATTGAAAGCATCCTGCAATTCATATACTTGCTCGGGGTGTAAATCTTCTGCTCCAGCGAGTGCTTCCAATGACGAACAGATATTTTCTTTCTTCTTCAGATTGTCGTCATATGACGACTCCATTTCTTTGTTGTGACCTCGTTTTTTGTTGAAAAACTCGTCACAGGCCGCTTTGAATTTTTTGTAAATTTTCTCACGTTCCTTGCCTGGTACGGGGCCAATTTCTTTCCACTCGCGCTGTAGTGTCTTGTATTCATTGGCTGTTTCTTCCCAGTTCTCATTGTTTTGTAATGAAACAGCTTTGTCTACCAGTTCTTGTTTCTTTTTTAGATTCTCATCACGTTGAGAATCTAGTGTTTTGAAGAAAGCAGACTTATTGTGAAAGAAGGATTTAAAACCTCCCCAGAATTTTTTGTTGACCGCTTTTGCCTGATCTTTAGGCATGGCACCTATAGCTTCCCATTCTTTCTGAATGGCTAGGAGCTCTTTGGTTTTAGCATTCCACTCTCCGATATTATCAGAAGTGAAGGCTACATATTCAGCAATTTTTTCTGCGATTTCAGTTTTCTTTTCGAAGTTCTCACCTAATTCTTCTTTGAGGTGAGAAACATAATCTTTGCGCTTCGCATAGACCAAATCGGATGCTGCCTTGAATCGCTGCCAAGTTTCTTCTTGTACTTCTTTTGGTATAGGACCTATGTGCTTATACTCCTCATGCAGCTCATTCAATCTTTTGATGGCTTCATTCAAGTTTTCTAGCGCATCCAGAGATTCTGCTTGTTTACAGAGATCCAACTTTGCTTCCAGATTTTTCTTCCGGTCTAGTTCTTTAAGTTCGAAGTATATACTTCTGTGATCGTAATACCGATCCATCAAGGCATTGTAGTTGGCCCATAAAGATCTGTTGTGCTGGTGATGTACAGGCCCTATGGCTTTCCATTCTTCCTGCATTTTCTTTAAAGCGTTGATGCTGGATGTGTTTTCATCATCATCTACGAAAACCCTTAATTTTTCCAACAAAGCATTTTTCAACTCAAGATTGCGCTCTTTTTGTTTTTCATGCTCTTTAGCATTCTTAGATTTCTTTTCTCTTAGAATTTTGTAATAGGCTTCGAATTTGATAGAGAACTCATCGAGCTTGTATTGAAAGTCGTCCTTTGATCCGCCATCTGCTTCAAATTTCTTCAACGCTTCACTTCTTTCCACTTGAAAGATTTCGTCGTAAGCCTTTTTAATATTGCTTATTTTTTTGCCTTTTTTATATCCATTTTCATCATTGGACAAATCGGCAAGTGCTTTAGTTAAGTCTTCTTTACTAAAAGTAGTGTAGTCGATTTCCTCTTCAGATTCTTCTTCTTTTTCTTCTACTGCTTTAGTTTCAGTTGGAGGAGTATCGTCTGTTTTCTCTTCTTTAGCAGGTGCTTCTGATTTTGGAGTCTCTTCTTTGGTATCAGCTACAGGAGTTTCCTCCTTGGACGCTTCGGTAGGAGTCTCTTCGACTTTTTCTGTTGGTTTAATTTCAACTGCTTCTGGTTGATCAGTAGTTTCTTCAGGAATGGCTTCTGTCTCTTCCGTAATAGGTATTTCCTCCACGGTTTCGACCTCAGGAGAGGTGACCTCTGGTGTCGGTTCTTCGGCTGCTACAGGAGCCTCAGGTGCTACTTCTTTTTCAGTGGAATCGGAGGTGGAATTCGTTGTATTTTCATTCTCATTTGTTAATTCAGGGTTTTCCTGAACAGCCCCCGGATTCTTTGATTTGTCATCAGTTGATCCAGTCATTTCATTCTCGTTAATCATAAATCTTTTTCTCTACCTTGCAATTTAGGCAATTTTTATGGCATTAGTTCATATTAGGATCCGCAGGGTAGTTGGCAAACATTTTGAATTTTCCTCCCAAACTTTCTAACACTTCCTTCCATAACATTGACTCTTCTATATCAAAAACACGTTGAGCCGAGATACCCTTACATACGATCCATGACTTTGCCTCCAGTTCTTCCTCCAGCTGTCCTGCAGCCCATCCTGAGTACCCAAGAAAAAATCGAAAGTCTCTAGGATTCAATTGTTTGAGGTCTATATAAGACAGCAGCTTGTCATAATCTCCACCCCAATAGATGCCACCACCAACGTCTTTACCTTCAGGCATTAAATCTGGCGCGCGATGGATGAAATGTAGAGTGTCTTGTTGTACAGGGCCACCTATGAAGAGCTTTTCGCCAAAATCATTGACCTGATCTATGACTTCGTCAAACAGGGCTGTAGTTGGTTTATTCAAAACGTATCCGAACGTTCCATTTTCGTCATGCTCGCAGATAAGAACTACAGTGCGTTCAAAGTTTGGGTCTGGCAAATAGGGTTCAGAGATTAATACATCGCCCCGTTGAGGGTTGAATTTCTGCTTTGAATGAAAGTAATCCATAGGCTATTTAATTTAATGTAATCTTGGAGATAGCGGCATAGCTTCCATGATTTTGCCTTCTATCTCATTCATTTCTTTTACTCTTTTGTAGACATCGTTCTCATCAAAATAGATCAAAGCCATTTTTACAAAAACTTCACCATGCTTGGCTTCAGAAGCCCAAAGGTCTTGATAAAACTCTTTGAGTTTGCCTTTGGGTAAATTTTCGTAAACGAGTCTGAATCGTTCTGCACCTCTGTTTTCTACAATAGAGGCCAGCAACAGACGATCCATGAATCTTTCTTCACGTCCACTTCTGCAAGATTGGATTAGCTGCTTAACGTATTTATCTTCTCGAATCTCATGATTCAGTTTGATGCCTTTTTCTTGCATGATCTGATAGACCGAACGAAAGTGCTCTAATTCTTCTACTGCGGTGTCGATCAGCTCAGGGATAATTTCTAATCGGTCAGGAAATTTAGCGACAAAGCTCATTGCCATTGAGGAGGCTTTGCGTTCGCAGTCGGCATGGTCTTGTAAAAAAGAATCGAAATCATTCATCACAGTTTCAACCCATTCGGGTGAACTGTCGTAGCATAAGGGAACTCGTAACTGCATATTTTAAGATAGTGAAATAAGTTTAAAGTCTAAAGTTTCAAGTTTAACATCTAAAGTCTAAAATCTATCATCTAAAGTCTAACATTTAGTGATATTTGTAATAAGTACAATAAATAATCAACTGTAAGGATGGCGAAAGAATTTTTACCCGGGATGAGAAAGGATTATGGAAAGGACTCTTTGACCAAGCAAAGTGTGCACCCAGATCCGATGATGCAATTTGAAAATTGGTTCAAAGACGCTATGAAGTCTGATGGTGATGAAGCCAATGTATTGACACTTTCTACCCTTGGTGAAGATCAAATTCCTGAAGGGCGTATCGTTTTGTTGAAGTTCTATGCAGAGGATGGTTTTACTTTTTACACCAATTATACCAGCAACAAAGCCAAACAATTGGAAAAACACCCTTTTGCGTCGATGACTTTCCATTGGAAATCTCAGGAAAGACAGGTAAGAATCAAAGGCAGTATTTCTAAAGTACCTGCGGAAATTTCAGATGCATACTTTAGTGAACGCCCTTATGGCAGTCGTATTGGGGCATGGGCCTCTCCACAAAGTCAAGAAATCCCGAATCGAGATTTTCTTGAAGATCGTGTAGAAGAGATTCAAAACAAGTTTGAAAATCAGCATGACATTCCACGTCCTGAATTTTGGGGTGGCTATTTATTGACACCTGTCAAAATCGAATTCTGGCAGGGGCGTCCAAGTCGTTTGCATGATCGAATCATCTATGACCTGGCGGATGGACAATGGGTGACCAAAAGATTGGCACCATAAGTTTTGTCTAATATCTATCTTGAGCGCTATGCTTATCAACAGACCTATATAGCGGCCGCTGACTATGGTCAACCTGACCTCATTGTGGTGTTGCCTTGTCATAACGAACCTGACGTGCTGACTTCTCTGGAGGCCTTGGAAGCCTGCCAATCACCAGAAGGGTACGTAGCTATCATTGTGGTGATCAATGCTTCGGCAAAAGCCGATCAAGCAATTAAAAAGCACAATGAACAAACATTCGTAGCTTGTCAAAACTGGCAGAAAGCATCTGACAAGAAATACAACTACCATTTCATACTAGAAAATGAGTTGCCCAAAAAACACGCCGGGGTAGGTTTGGCACGAAAGATCGGTATGGACGAAGCCGCTCGAATATTTGAAGCGCAGGAAAAAGATGGTATTTTGCTATGCTTCGATGCGGATAGTATTTGCGAAGCCAATCTACTTGTAGAGGTAGAAAAACTTTTCAAAGATCAGCCGAAAACTCCTGGTTGCAGCATTCATTTCGAACATCCACTCGAAGGAAGCTTAGAGTCAGAAGTCTATGAAGGTATCCTCAACTATGAACTGCACCTGCGCTACTATGTGGACGGATTGAAATACGCGGGTTTCCCTTATGCCTTTCAGACCATTGGGTCGAGTATGGCAGTTCGATCTTCTGCATATCAAAAACAAGGGGGCATGAATCGCCGCAAGGCAGGAGAGGACTTCTACTTCTTGCACAAGATCATTCCCTTGGGGAATTTTAAAGAACTAAACGTTACGAAAATCATCCCATCTCCAAGACGATCGGATCGCGTGCCTTTCGGTACTGGGCGAGCAATTGGAACTTGGTTGGATGAAGGCAAGTCCGAACTGCTCAGCTACGATCCGCAAATTTTCGAGGAACTGAAAGTCTTCTTTTCGTCTGTAAATGGCTTGTATCAGTTGGCTGAAGTGGAGCAAGTTTGGCAAGACTTCTCTAATTCTATTCAGCAGTTTATTCCATTCGAAGAATTCAAAAACCAAATTCAGGAATTTAACTCACAAGCCAATTCTTTAGCCACTTTTCAAAAGCGCTTCTACCAATGGTTTGATGGGTTTAAAGCGTTGAAGTTCGTTCACTTCGCACGTGATGAGTTTTATCCAAACGTACTGATCTCGGATGCAGTAGAATGGTTGTTTGAGACTTTAGGTAAGGACTCCAAGTCTTGGGATTTGAAAAGGAAGCTGGAGGAGCTGAGGAGGGTGGATCGCAAAGTTTAGCTGCTCTAGTGTTCTGGCACCAGAGAGGGTTTATGTTTAGTTGCGTATTGGTCGTTCGAATTGAATTTTTCTAATTCCAAAGTCAGTATCCCATTGCTTTGTTTCCTTAAAACCAAACTTCTTATATAATTCTGTAGCAGGTAAGTTATTTGAGCCAGTTTCAACAATACAAGGCTTGTCGTCAAACTTATTAAAGATGAATTCTAATAACTTTCTTGCTATGCCACGTCTAAAGAATTTCGGATTTACAACCAAGCTATTGATGTCTATGTATGTATCGGTAAATTCAACCTCAATAACTCCTGCTAATTCAGTGTTTTCACGATATCCAAAAAACACATTGTTGCTTGATTGATAGCTTTCACGAGGTCTTTTAAGTGGAGGAAAATCAGACGCATTTAACAGTTCTGCTTCAATAGCATACGACAATTGAAAAACAGTATGTATTTGATCAGAAATTTCAAGTTTATTGTTTTGAAGTTTTTCAATCATCTATTCTCGAAAGTTTGTTCTAATTAAGTTCAAGTACTCCGAACGTCCGTTTGTGGTTTAGTTTGCAATATAGCTGAAACTGTGGTCTACCACAGAGTGCCCGAGAGTGGTTTCACTTGCTCCTTTATTTCAATCAGAGGGTCTGGGTCGATCAGCTCTGGAATATCATCAGGCATCGGAGCATAACTTCCTTCTATGGATCCCATGCATTCTTCTCCAGTGATTTTGTCGATAAAGTAATGTCCGAAGGCCACTTCATTATCGATATGGATTTTATACATCGCCGAATCTTCTACAATGCTGTTGTTGAAGCCCAGCCTTGGCATTCCAAATGCGTTAATGACAAAATCAATTTTCACTTGTTCGTCCTTGGTTGGCTTGTAAAACCGACCCATTCCCCAAATATCAAATGGAGAAATAGTCTGGTTTGTGAGGTCTACTTCAAAATCAAAGTCCAAATTATCTTCCTTTTTGTCTAAGGGTGTAAACCGGAGGATACGCCTGAATTTGACTACTGTTTTTTTTGTATTGGCCCAGGCTGTGATTTCGTAGTTCTTGGCATCGAAAATGAAATCAGGGTATTTGGTCTCCAGTAATTGATGAGCCCGTTTAACCAACGAGTCTTTGCTAAGGTCTTTAATATTTGAATTGGTGCTGTCCATGTTTTGAGCCCATGCAATTGAATGGATCATGAATATAATAAGGACTAGACTAATCTTTTTCAATTGATGAAATCTGGTAAAATAGATGAATGGCTAATGTACTTTTTTTCGTTGAATATTTCTTTATTGACTCTAGCTGGTGCGAGCTTGTAGCTCGTACCTACACCCATCTTGCTCATAGATAATCAATCTCCATAAGCCCTTTACCACCAGCATAATCTATGGCACTACTGTATTTCCAATGCTCTGGTTCAATCACAAAACCAGCTTCTACGGGATTATTGTGTATATAATCTACTTTCTGATCTATCACTTTTGAACTCCACAGCTCGATGGGCTTATTATGTTGCTGCCAAAACTGTCTAAACATTGGGCTATCAAATCAAAGTATTGATCGCGTACAAACACATCAACCCAATAAACAGTAGCAAAACTGATGAAGTACAACCCCTCTGGGTTATGAAATTTATATTTCCTACTCATTACCTAATTCTAAATGATCCAGTTTAATTCAAGTATACTGCGGTCTAATTTGTGCAGCGTATGACACAAGCTACAAGCTTACGCCAGCGGGGAGATAGGTAATGTTATATGGCTTTTAGTCTAGTATTTTTGATAACTGATCAGTGAAATCTTCACTCATTTTTTTAGCCACTTTGAACTCGTTAAGAATTTCATTTATTGTTGAGGTGAATTTTATTTTAGCTTTTTTTAGGTGTGAGTATTTGGAAGGTAAACCAGAAACTTCATTTCTCATAAATTTCATTCCTTCGATTGCTTCATTCATTGCATCTGGCAAACCAATCATTGTATCATGCGATTCTTGAATGGCTTTATAATCCTGTGAGATGTCAAAGTAAATCATTGCCAGTTTTTCGTATGCTCTTATTCCTTCAGAAAAATAGTCTGCAAAAACGTCAATTTCTTCATCCAATTTTCTTGCAATTGAAGTTAAAAGTTCAGCGTAGTTTTTTGTTGCCTTTTTAACTCTTGAATCATTGTCTAGGTAGCCAAGTTCCACATAACCATTGATTTTGGTTGTCATTTTACTTGTTTCTGCACCAAGGTTTTCAACAATTTCATTCATCCTCCATGTGGACGATTCAGATTCACCTATGGAGTTGGCAGAGCTTAAAATAAAATCCATTTCTTCATCAGAAACTTCTCCGTCAATAAATTCTTGTGTAAAAACATCTTGATTGTCACTATTTACTATTGAGGCTAGCTCTGGAAGAGATTCTTGTTGCAGCAGTTTGTTTTTTGGAATGTTGATTTTCCATTTTTTATCGGTAGGTTTTAAGTTTTGCTCATTGATCAGTTCCCATAATGTTTCGTTGGAGTCAGGAATATGCGCAACAAGTATTATTGGAAGATCAAGATTCAACCAATAATGATAATGGACCTTTGATACATATAATGTGAGATGTTTTTCTGAGACGTTAAAATTGCCCAGACCTGTTTTGATTTGAGCTGCTAGAAATTTGCCAGTTGGATTCCCTTCGATTGCTTCCTCAAGTAAAGCATCTATTCCTACATCTACTAGTGGTTGCTCCCTAAATATCCAGTCTAATTCTTTTGAAACTAAATGTCCTACGGCATATACTCCAATTCTATCTGTATTATTCACTCTCATTTAGTGTATGCCAGATAACGTAGTGATATGTGGACAAAGGTCTCTATATATGTATTACACATTTATTTAAACGTTTAATAATACGCTTTCTCAGAAGTGCTGTGGTCAGGCTTGTATGCCGACAGGCATGGCCAATCTCGCGATGGTCAAGGCCTAGCTGCTAGGCAGGCCATGAACAAGAATACAGAATCTAGTAGAAGTTTGCAAGGGAATAAATAGGGCAGGGCAGACGTAAATCAAAGATTGCTTTTATTCTATTAAAATATTCCTTTAATTACTTGAAATAATTCAACTACCAGTTCAACTCTCTACAATTCGCATGAGTCATTTTCGTGTAATGATCTGGCTTACACTCTTTTGTGTAGGCTTTGGCTATTGTGCCTCAGCACAATCCTTGTCCTATAACCCTCCACCGGAAAAAACAAAAGTGCAAAGCACAGGTGTGTGGTTCGGTCTCTATACCAAATATCATTTCAATGACAAATGGGCGTATTATGGGGAGTACCACATCCGTAGGAGAAATGGTTTCAAAGACATGGCGCAACTCTATCTGAGATTTGGCGTCACGTACACGTTGGCAAAGTATGCAGATTTGACCGTGGGAATTGTGAATCCCTACTACTGGGCACCCGATCAGGACGACCCCAATCTGGATAATGTAGTGCCTCAGTTTAGGACGTGGGAGCAGTTGGTATTTGCCACGCCATTTGATCATATCAAACTGTATCATCAGCTGCGGTTCGAGCAGCGGTACAAAAGAGGGTACGAGAAAGGCTCTAGTTTCAAACTGACGCATCGGTTCAGGTATAAGATCACTTTGTACGTGCCACTGAATAAACCAGCTTTTGAAAATCATACCTTATTTCTGAGTTTTTATCAGGAGATCTTCATTCAGGCTGGAGAGAGTGTGATCTACAATCATTTGGAGGACAGTAGAACCTATGCTGGGTTAGGTTATAATCTCAGCGAGCAGTTGCAAGTCCAGGCTGGCTATATGTATTCTTTTCGCCATTTTGGGGCGCCTCATGTCTATGAGCATCGCAGTATCTTTCGACTGAGTTTGTACCATCATTTGGATTTTCACCTCGACAAACACCGCGAGAAAAGGGATATTCCTATTCATTAATGGTTCGGAGGCTTGTTGATCATGTCAACAAGGATGGAAAAAGTCTAAAGATTGATGTCGACTTCTGTATTTTCGCGATCTCATATTTAGATAGATCCTATTTCCATGAATATATACGAACAGATTGTATCCGAAATTCGCTCCGCCAAGCATATTGTGATTACTTCTCATAAGTCGCCGGATGGAGACTCGATTGGGAGTTCACTAGGCTTGCTAAGATTTATCGAAAAACTTGGACATTCGGCAGTGGTTTGTCACCCGGATGGGGCACCCGATTTTTTGGAGTGGGTGGGTCTTGATCCTATATTGCTTATGACGGATCAACCAGCCGAAGTGACGAATGCTTTTGAGAAAGCCGATTTGATTTTTTGTTTGGATTACAATGGTACCGATCGCATCGGGCCAGATATGCAAGCTTTGTTGGAAGCGGCTACCTGTAAGAAAATAATGATTGATCATCACCTGCATCCGCAGGATTTTGCTACGCTGATGGTGTCAGAGACTTCGTCGTCCTCTACTGCTCAGCTTATAGCAGAATTGGTGATGCAGTCAGGGCATGAAGAGCTACTGGATGCACACATCGGAACGCCACTATACCTTGGTATACTGACTGATACGGGTAGTTTTAGATTTCCAGCGGTACAGCCACGCACCCATGAGCTGATCGCTAATTTACTGGCGGAAGGAGTGGAGCATCATCTGATTCACGAAGCACTCAATGACAATAATACGGCCAGCCGATTGCGCTTGCAGGGATTTGCTATGGCAGAGAAACTGGAGATATTGGAGGATTATAAAGTCGCACTTATTCCGCTTACGAAAGAGGAGCTGGCCAAATACAATTATAAAAAAGGAGATACGGACAGTTTGGCCAATCTGGCTTTGTCTATCAAAGGCATGAAAGCGGCGATCTTGATGTCTGAAAAAGACGGCATCGTCAAGCTATCTTTCCGATCCAAAGGTGATGATAATCCAGTCAACACCTTAGCAGCAGAACATTTTGACGGTGGTGGACATGCCAACGCCGCTGGTGGCATGAGTAAGGCTTCTGTAGAAGAAGTAGTAGAGCAACTAAAGCAAGTGATTCCGGACTACTTTTCGAAGTAAATTGGAGCCATTTCGACCATAGACTTTTCACCGAAGGGGAGAAACCTCAATAGCATTGGATATGGTAATGAGGTTTCTCCTTTCGTCGAAAGGACAATAAAGTTATGAAACGGAAGATGTTGGTTCATTTTTTACTCAGTTGAGTTTCCGCCCTAGTTACTCTTTAAATTCCGATCATACATCACTATACTACCGGCTACGGCTACATTGATGCTTAGGGTAGTACTGAATTTCACCAAATGATGAGATTTTTCTATGGCTCGTTTGGGTAGACCATGGTCTTCAGCGCCTAGGAGATAGACACAGTTTTTTGGGTGTTCGAAAGTCTCCAATGGTATCGCTCGGTCGTCCAATTCTACGCCTACCAGCATCGCGCCTTTGGGTAGCTGCTCGTAAAACTCCTCGAAGTCTTTGTAATGAAAATAGGGCATGGCGCCCGTCGCTTTATGCGTATCACTGGCTTGCTTCGCATAGCGCTTGCCAATGGTGAAGATATAGCTGGCTCCCATATTTTGAGCCGATCGCCAGAGTACACCTAGATTTTCAGGGGTTTTTCCGTTTTGTATTCCTATGCCAAAATAGCCTTGTTTTAAATTATCAACTATCATTTGTTAACCGATCAATTGTCCACCTTCAAATAGTTAAACTACTCCGTTTTCTTCTCTAACTCTCCCCGGAGATAAAGATTATATTCATCACATGTGAGCTTGCCGGATAAACCAGAGTAGGGGCAGGTTTGATAAACTGCGCCGAACTTCCCAGGGGTGATGAGTACACCGGTGCCATTGCAGATGGGGCAGTGCATATATTCAGATGGGCAATCGAAATATTGTTGTTCGGTCAGTTGTTTTTGCGTTCGGCCTATTTCATTTTCTCTTTGTTTGCGAAAGCCTTCATTCGCTAGCTCAAGATATTCTCTTACCTCGTCATTGTATTGACCCGTATTGCCTTTGAGTTCTACGTACTTATTCAACCAGTTAATCGCCTGTTTGTATTTACCCAGATGATAGGAGTTTCTGCCAAAGTAATAGGTAAGATTACTCGGGAGCTTCGTCATCTTGCTTAGGGCATCTTTAAAAAACTGGTCCGCAGCTTCGTAGTAGCCAGACTCCATGGCTTCCACCCCACGGTCCATGCTGGTAAGTGCTTCCCGTTTGATGATGCCTTGTGCATAGGAAGCTTGTCCAATGAAGGTGAATAGGATTATTACAAAGAGTGTCTTTAGTGGAGACATATATTTAATTCAATTAGCTAATAACTGTTGACGTCATACCCCAATTCTAGTTTGCTGATAAGCAGGTATTCAAGGTATCCGCATTGGTAAGGTTCGTCTAATTCTCACAGATTACCTGGATAGACCAGGTAATGATGAAGTATAAAGTCTTTTGTACCAAATGCGCCGTTGTTCAATAAAGTTGCAAATTAGATCAACTCTTCAGTTTTTGATAGAATAATTGCAAAATATGATAGTGTTTTCTTGAATAATTGAAAATGTGCTATTTTTTTCTTGTTTATGTTTTGATATTAAAAATTAGATGAGCACATTTGACTCGTTAAATAACAAGATGAACAACACAAGAACATTTTTCTGGAACTATTATTATTTTTATTTCTATGCGATAGCAAAGGGGTTGAGAGAATAGTTCTTTAGTGTTTTTGAAGAAATATAGCAAAGCCCCGAAATTATTCGGGGCTTTTTTTTTACCAAAAATTGAATTAGACAAACAAATGGAAATAGGCATACAAGGGGTAGAGGGATCATTTCACAACGAAGCAGCGAGTTCGTACTTCGTAGATAAGGAGATTGCGATCCAGCCATTTCATGACTTTAGGTCATTGGCAAAATCTATTCGAGCCAAAAATATGGATTATGGTGTAATGGCTATTGAAAATACCATTGCTGGTACGATTCTGCCAAACTATGCTTTGATCAATGAATACGATCTCAAAATCACAGGAGAAATCTACACGAGAATCGAAATGAACCTGATTGCGCACAAAGGCAAGAAAGCTACTGATCTCGATCAAGTGTTTTCACACCCGATGGCCTTATTACAGTGTGCAGATTACTTGGCCAACTATCCTCAGATCAAATTGTCTGAATATGACGATACGGCGGATAGCGTGAAAATGATCCGTGATAAGCAACTAGAAAATGCTGGAGCCATTGCTAGCAAAAAAGCCGCTGAGATTTTTGGAATGGATATCGTGGACAGCAATATCGAAACCAACAAAAAGAATTACACGAGGTTCTTGATCATAAAAAGCCGAATGAATGGTCATGATCAAATCCCGCAAAAAGCTTCGCTTCGAGTAATCACGAAGCACGATCCTGGCGCATTAGCGGATGTGTTGTTGATCTTTAAGCTCAATGGAATCAACATGACTAAAATTCAGTCTATGCCTATATTAGGTAAGCCGTATCAGTACGCATTCAATATTGATGTAGTATGGGAAGATTATGATAATTACAAAGATGCCTTGCACGCGTTGAGCACAAAAGCTGAACTCGTGAAGGTGCATGGAGAATATAAAAAAGGAAATATACCAACGGTATGATAGAAGTAGCAAACAGAATTGCAGAAGTAAAAGAATATTACTTCTCAAAAAAGCTCGACGAGATCAGGGAGATGAATAGTCGAGGGTGTGATGTACTCAACTTAGGTATTGGTAGTCCTGATTTGCCACCTGCCAAGCAGGTAACGGACAAATTGGTGCACAGTGCTAGTCAAGCGAATACGCATGCCTATCAATCGTATCGATCGATCCCTGAGTTAAGAGATGCTATTGCTGGTTTCTACAGACGTCACTACAATGTGAATTTGAATAGCACAACAGAGATACTTCCGTTGTTGGGTTCAAAGGAAGGGGTGATGTACATCTCCATGGCTTTTTTAAATCCCGGAGATACGGTGTTGATCCCGAACCCTGGTTACCCTGCTTACAAGACGGCTGCTGACATGATGGGAGCCAAAGCGGTAACTTTTGATCTAACGGAAGAGAACAACTGGTTTCCCGATTTAGACAATCTGGATGCAGAGGTTTTGGCTTCCGCCAAAATGATGTGGGTGAACTACCCCAATATGCCAACCGGGCAAAAGGCTACAGCTGAGTTGTATGAGCAATTGGCTGCTTTCGCTCAAACGCATAATATCCTGGTGGTGAATGACAACCCATACAGTTTCATTCTTAATGAAAACCCAATGAGTTTGCTTTCTGCTCCGGCAGCTAAAGAGAACTGTCTGGAGCTTAACTCTATGAGTAAGGCATTTAATATGGCAGGGTGGAGAGTAGGAATGGTTTGCGGAAGAGAAGAATATGTAAATGCCATTTTGAGAGTGAAATCCAATGTGGACTCAGGTATGTTTAAACCAGTGCAGGAAGCTTCTGTGGAAGCCTTGAACTTACCTGATTCTTGGTTTGAAGATGTAAACTTAGAATACGCTCAAAGAAGAAAATTAGCTGAGAGAATTTTAGACATACTAGGATGTAGTTATGATAGTAAACAATCTGGGATGTTCATGTGGGCTAAGATTCCTAAAGGAAGAAAAAGCGAAGAGTTTATAGAAGAAATATTACAAGAGCGATTTGTGTTCATTACTCCAGGAACCATATTTGGATCCAATGGAGAAGGATACATCAGAATCTCACTTTGCTCAAACAAAGAAATGTTCAACACAGCCATCGAACGGCTGGAAATGGTAAAGGCATGATCGTATCTATCATTGGATTGGGATTGATCGGTGGGTCAGTAGCGCTCAAGCTCAAAAAGAGTGGTTTTGCCACTCAGGTCATGGGCGTAGATGTGAATGACGAGCATGCGGAGAAAGCCAAAGCATTAGGTTTGGTGGATGATACCTTGGTGTTGCCAAAGGCATTGGCTATTTCGGATTTGGTAATTCTGGCAATTCCTGTGGACTCTATCAGAAAACTTTTGCCAAGCGTATTGGATCGCATCGAAGATGGAACCACAGTGATTGATTTGGGTTCAACCAAAGCTGGCATTTGCGGTGCGGTATTGGGTCATCCAAACCGAAAAAATTTCGTAGCGGCTCACCCGATTGCTGGTACGGAGAACTCTGGTCCGGAAGCGGCTTTTGATTCTCTGTTCGATGGTAAGACTGGTATTCTTTGCGATCGAGAAGAAAGTCAGGAATCATCGTTCCAATTGGCGAAAGCGTGCCTGGAGGCGTTAGATATGCATGTGGTGGAGATGGACAGTAAGTCGCATGATTTACACATAGCCTATGTATCACATTTGTCTCACATCAGTTCGTTTGTGTTGGGACAGACCGTATTGGAAATTGAGAAAGACGAAGCCACCATTTTCAATATGGCGGGCAGTGGATTTGAATCTACCGTTCGTTTGGCTAAGAGTTCTCCAAAGATGTGGGGACCGATTTTCAAACAGAATCAAAAACACATTTCAGACTCCTTGGGAGCATACATAGAAAATTTACAAGCATTCAAAAATATGATCGATAAAGGGCAAGAAGAAGCCATGATGGATTGTATGGAGAATGCGAATGAGATCCGTCGCGTATTAGATGGGATCAATGATAAATCAAAAGAAAGAGAAAAACTGAATCAAATTATTTAGAGTATACATAGACATGGACGTAAAATTAACTTTATCCCCACTAGAAAACTGGATCGAAGGACTCGACCAGCCCCTAGTGATATCTGGACCTTGTAGTGCAGAAAGCGAAGAGCAAGTGTTGGAGACTGCGAGACAGCTCAAAGCACACACTAATATCAAAGTTTTGAGAGCAGGAATCTGGAAGCCTAGAACCAGACCAGGTGCTTTTGAAGGTATTGGTGTAGTAGGATTGAAATGGTTGAAGAAAGCCAAAGAGGAAACTGGATTATTAACAGCCGTTGAAGTAGCTACTGCTGAGCATGTGGAGTTGGCGTTGAAGTTTGGCGTGGATATCCTATGGGTAGGAGCACGAACAACAGTGAATCCATTTGCAGTACAAGAAGTGGCTGATGCTTTGAGAGGTTATGACGTTCCGGTATTGGTAAAGAACCCGATCAATCCAGATCTACAATTGTGGATTGGAGCTCTAGAAAGAATCAACCAGGCAGGCATCACTAAGCTGGGTGGTATTCACAGAGGCTTCTCTCCAATGAGCGGTTCGCAATACAGAAATGATCCATCTTGGGAGATTCCGATCGAATTGAAAAGAATAGTACCTGAACTCCCAATGGTTTGTGATCCTAGTCACATTGCGGGTAATAGAACTTTGATTGAGCCGATCTCACAAAAAGCATTTGATCTACAAATGAACGGCATTATGATCGAGTCTCATATCGATCCAGATAATGCACTGAGTGATGCGAAGCAGCAGATTACACCAAAAACATTGGCTGGCATTTTAGATCGTCTGATCATCAGAGAACCGGCTACTGAAAATGTGGATTTTGAGTTGAGATTGAAAGAGCTACGTTCTAAAATTGATAAGATCGATAGTGAGCTATTAGAAGTAATGGGCGCGAGAATGCAAGTAGCAGAAGAAATTGCACTACATAAGAAGGAGCATAACATTACCATTCTTCAAGTCAACAGATATGAAGAGATCATGAATGATCGAATTCAGAAAGGAAAAAGTGTCTTATTGAAAGAAGATTTTGTAAAGCATTTGTATGAATTGATCCATGACAATTCAATCAAGCGCCAGACTGAAATTATGAATACAGAAAAGGCAGCTGGGGAAACAGCCTAAGGATTTTCTAACTCAGATTAGAGCCGAATCGCCGTTGTGTGATTCGGCTTTTTTTATGATTTAAAAATCAATCTTGAAATAATTCAAATATCCTACAGGTCTCCTTTGAATTAAAAATCAATTGACATAGATTTGCACCTCGAAAATTAATAGCAGAACAATGGCTGTAACAAGATTAAAAAGAAAAGGAAGAAGAAATAAAGTGGTTGCGAAGACTAAAGTGGCTACAATCCAAAGATTGCGCGCTACGCCTGTCATCAAGCAAGTAGATGTTGAACAAATAAAAGAGGAGTTCAAAACTGCTGCTAAAGCACCTAAAGCTGCTGCTAAAAAAGAAGAAGCTCCTAAGGATGCTGTAGTAGAGGCTCCAGCAAAGAAGGCTGCTCCTAAGAAAAAAGCTGCTGCTCCTAAAAAGGATGCTGAAGCTAAAGAAGAGAAAAAGCCTGCAGCGAAGAAAACTGCTGCTAAGAAGCCAGCTGCTAAAAAAGCTGCCGCTAAGAAAAAGGAAGACAAAGAAGAAAAATAATAAGCATCAAGCTTACACTCAAAAAACCATTCTGATAGCTATCGGAATGGTTTTTTTATGACCAATTTTGAATACATATGATCAGTCAAATCATTAATTTTTAAATTCATAGTTCAACCCAACCCAAATGGACGATTCTATTTATTTCCACCATCTTCAAGTTTCTTCAAAAGACTGCACCAAACTTAAAACCATCAAATTGCCCAACTTGTTGGATCATATGCAAGAAGCAGCTTGGTCTAACGCCACCAAATTGGGTTTCTCGACTATCGACTTGATGGAAAACAACATTACTTGGGTGATGAACAGAATGAGACTGGAGATTATTCGATTGCCTAAACATAAAGAGAAAATCAAAGTCGAAACTTGGCCAGCTGATATGGATAAGTATTTTACCAAACGCGATTTTAGGGTTTGGAGTCTCGATGGAGATCTACTTGTTGAAGCCACTTCAAACTGGCTGGTGATGGATATCAACCAAAGAAAACTAATAGCCATTCCAGAATACATTAAAGAAGCCAATTTTGTCGTAGACAGGAATAATGTAGCTCCCATATTCGATAAGGTCAAATACGATACAAACCGAACCCAGCGATCCAGAGACATTCAAGTGTCTTGGTTTGATATCGATATCAACGATCATGTAAACAATATCAAGTATTATCAATGGGTACTTGATAGTCTAGGAGGCGAGTATTTAGATAATCATAGTCTGAGAAAAATTGATATTACTTTCAAACACGAAGGTAAATATGGTGATGCGTTTGTTTCAAAAACTTACTTCGATCAGGAATCAAATACCTGGTTGCATGCTTTGGATCATTCCCAGACTGGCGTATCGCATGTAATAGCAAAAAGTTGGTTTGAATAATTTAGAAGTGATTTAATAACGCTTAACATTATTTAACAACATCTATTTTTCAATTCTTGAAATAATTCGATTCGATTTTTATACTTGCAGGATCAATAAAAAAATATTGAATTAAATCAGTTTAAGTACATGTCGATAGTTATTGAAAATCTGACCAAGAAGTACGGAGAACAAAAAGCAGTTAACAATATCTCGTTTGAAGTGAAAACGGGTGAAGTGGTGGGGTTTTTAGGACCAAACGGTGCTGGGAAAAGTACCACCATGAAAATGATCACTTGCTTTATGTCTCCGAGTTCTGGAGATGTACGATTGGACAACTTGTCTATTCTTGATCAACCAGAAGAAGTAAAGAAAAAGATTGGCTACTTGCCAGAAAACAATCCACTTTATTCGGATATGCCAATTGTAGAGTATCTCCGATTCGCTGCTGAAATACAGGGAGTGGAGAAATCTAAAATCTCATCAAGAATCGCAGAAATGATTGCGATGTGTGGATTGGATCTGGAAAAACACAAAAAAATCAATGAGCTATCTAAAGGATATCGGCAAAGGGTAGGGTTGGCACAAGCCATGATCCATGATCCCGAAGTGTTGATTTTAGATGAGCCCACTACCGGACTTGATCCTAATCAAATTATCGAGATTAGAAAACTAATCAAGAAGCTCGGTAAAGAAAAAACTGTAATTCTCAGTTCTCATATTCTTTCAGAAGTCGAAGCCACTTGTGATCGAATCTTGATTATCAACAGAGGCAGAATTGTCGCTGATGGTTCGTCTGAGACTCTGCGAAAGCAATCTCAAGGGCAGGAGTTGCTTCATGTGAGCATAGAAGCTGCAGACGAAGAGGTAAAGAAGGAATTGCTAGGATTAGCAACTGTAGAAACAGTAACACCTGTCGATGGTAAATCTGGATTGTTTACCGTACAAAGCAAACCTGAAAAGGAATCTAGAAAAGTCATATTCGACCTTTGCGTCAGCAAAAAATGGTACCTCACCGAACTTAGGGGAATAGAAACCCAATTGGAGGATGTATTTAGAGATTTAACAAACTAAAAACACAGAAAATGAACAAAATTTGGATTATCACCAGAAGAGAACTAGCCTCATTTTTTGACTCCTTGATTGCCTATGTAGTCATCATTATGTTTTTGGGGTTCACAGGGTTTTTTACCTGGTTGACGGGTAATAATATCTTTTTGATGGGGCAAGCCAACTTGCAAGTCTTCTTTCAGATTGGATTCTGGACGTTGTTTTTCTTTATTCCAGCATTGACAATGAAGATGTTGGCGGAAGAAACGAGATCTGGCACCATCGAATTATTAAGTACCAAAGCCATTTCTGACTGGGAAATTGTAACCGGCAAATTCTTGGCTTGTTTGCTATTGGTTGTCATCGCTTTGACTTGTACAATTCCATATTATGTGACCGTCAGTCAGTTGGGCTCTATAGACCATGGCGCCATGATTGGGGGCTATTTGGGATTGTTGCTGCTGTCTGCGGGATATATTAGTATAGGACTGTTTGCTAGTTCTATTACCAACAATCAAATTGTGGCTTTTCTGATTGCTTTATTGATTGGGATATTCTTTCATCTACTCTTCGATATTATGGGTTTTACACTTCGAGGAACAATAGGCAATGTGTTGAACTATCTAAGTATGAGAACACATTTCGATTCCTTGTCGCGAGGCGTTTTAGACAGTCGAGATCTGATTTATTTCTTTTCTGTGATTGGCATCGGGTTGACATTCGCACAAGCCATGCTGTCTAAGCGTAATTGGCAATCATAAATCTCAAAGAAGGGACTTAAAAAGTATAAAGAACTAAAAACATGAAGAGAAATACTGTAATAATCAGATTGATGGTGTTTGCACTCATTTTAGTAGTGGTAAACATGATTTCTTCTAAGCTATATTTTCGATTGGATTTCACGGAAGATCAGAGATACACCTTGAGTAAAGCTACTGATGATATACTCACCAATTTGGATGATGTTATCACAGTAAAAGCCTACTTTTCAGAGGATCTACCCACGCAATTGATAAGTAATCGTCAAGATTTTGAGGATTTGCTTTTGGAGTATGAAAATAGGAGTGGAGGAAATATTGTATATGAATTCATTAGTCCAAATGAAGACGAAACGCTGGAAGCTGAAGCACAGCAACACGGAATTCAGCCTATCATAATTAATGTGTCGGAAAAGGATCAAGTGCAGCAATTGAAGGCATACATGGGTGCTGTATTGATGATGGGAGACCAAAAGGAGATCATTCCGGTCGTACAACCAGGAGTTGACATGGAATATGGTTTGACTACTTCGATTAAAAAACTTTCTGTGACGGATAAGCCAAAAGTGGCCTTATTGCAAGGACATGGCGAGCCGTCACTGCAAGAAGTGTCACAACTGGCTCAGCAGCTTTCGGTACTTTATGAAATTGAGACAATAGATTTGTCTGAAAAGACCGAAGTGCCGTCCTATGTGAGGACGCTGGCAATCATCAATCCTAGCGACACTATTTCTGCTGTTGAGTTTTCAAGAATTGACGACTTCATGAGCAATGGCGGTGCGGTGTTTATTGCTTATTCCAATATGAATGGGAACCTTCAACAAGGCTATTTAAGCAAAGGAAATGATATAGGACTGGAAGGTTGGTTGAGAAATAAACAGGTGAATTTGGGAAGTCAATTTGTAGTGGACGCACAAAGTGGTTCGGTAAGTGTGCAGCAAAATAATGGTGTATTTACGTATCGTTCGCAGTTAAAATTCCCGTATTTTCCAATGATCAATGATTTTCCAGAACATGCTACGACAAATGGTTTGGAAACAATCATGCTTCCATTTGTAAGTGCGATCAATTATACGGGCAATGATTCTACCATTAGGTATAATCCATTAATGTTGACTTCTGAAATGTCTGGACTGGCACCTACGCCATCAGGTGTGGATATTCAAAAAAGGTGGAATGAAAATGATTTCCGGGAAGGTACACAAACTTTAGCTGTGGCTCTGGAAGGTGCGCTAGTAGGTAATCAAGAATCAAAATTAATCTTGGTCTCTAATGGCCAGTTTATTATCAATGGAAATCCACCGCAGCAGATCAGTGAGGATAATGTTAACTTCGCATCCAATGCGATTGACTGGTTGTCTGACGATACTGGATTGATTGACTTGAGAACAAAAGGAATTACCAATAGACCTTTAGATACTGTAGAAGATAGCACGCGTGAAATGCTGAAATATGGCAACGTAGCGATCCCAATATTGCTTGTGTTTATCTATGCATTCGTACGAAGGCAACGGTATATGAGTAAGAAACAACGATGGATGGAAGGCAACTTTTAATCAGCTAAAAAATGAAAAAACTATCTAATGTTAAATTAATTGGTGTATTAATCGCACTCTGTTTGATATACTTTGTGGTAGACTTTACCGGAAGTAAAAACAAAAGTAAATCGCTAAGAACGGAGCTAGTAACAATTGATACAGCGAAAGTCACACAGATCAAAATCGAAGCACCTGGCGACAAGGTAGTACTGCTAGATAAGGTGAAAGGGGAATGGGAAATTACGTTGGAAAACGATAAAAAAGTGGTCGCTAGTGCAAGTGCGGTGGATAATGCGTTATTTGCTTTGTTGAGCATATCGCCTTCTCGTATGGCAACAAAATCTGAAGCCAAATGGAAAGATTATCAAGTGGATTCTACTGGAACGCGAGTAAGAATTTATGAAGGGAGCGACCTTACTCTGGATTTGGTTATTGGCAGATTTGGTTCCGAAGGACAGCGTTCGTTCTATACCTTCGTTCGTTTGTTTAGTGATGAAGAAGTATATGTGGCTAAGGATTTCATGGGATTTTCTGTTTCTTCAGATCCATCGGCTTATCGTGATCAGGTTCTAGCTAGAATCAAGAAAGATTCTGTAGCAGCCATTACGTTCAATTATCCAATGGATTCTTCATTTAAGTTGCACAGAGTAGGAGATGTTTGGCAAGCTAATGGCGAGCCTGCTGATTCTGTCGCTGTGGCAAAGTACATGAACGGTCTGGGTTATGTGAATGGTAAAGAATTTATGGATGAAGAAAAGCAGTTGGGCGTTCCTGTTATCTCTGCTGCAATAGACATGAATAATGGTCAAACGGTTTTATTTGACGGATATCAAAAAAATAATGAGTGGGTATTTCACTCGTCAAATAATGAAAGTGGTTACTTCAAAGATGAGTCCATTATGGATAAAGTCTTTGTTGGAATCAATGAGTTGAAGTAACATAAGTAATACAACATAAAGCGAGAATTGGCTAGTGCCAGTTCTCGCTTTTTATGTTTTTGACAGCTCGCATGATATCTTTCTGGCTGATTTGTCCAACCAATTTACCAGTCTCATCCAATACTGGAAATCTTCTGATTTTCTTTTCTAAGAACATATTCGCCGCTTCGAAAATGTTTGTTCCAGGTTTAATGGTAATCACATTTTTGGCCATGTGATCCCTAACTTTTCCATCCATGATTGGATGGTTGTGGTATTTTCCTTTGACCACTTCTTTCAAACAATCTCCTTCTGAAATCACACCACAAAGTTCCTTTTGATCATTGACAACTGGTGCACCTGAAATACGATTTTTAAGCAATTGATCTACTACTTCCATCATCGATTGATCTGGGTGAAAAGTAATGAGTCGGGTGGACATATAATCACTAACTGAAACTGGAAGAGATTCTACTGAAGTATCTTTTTCTATTTGTGCTCCTTTATAATTTTTGACCATGCTAGTAGTGTTTTGGTTGATACAAAAGTTACTCAATTTCACCGTCAATAGCAATACAGCGCTAGGAAGCAAGGCATAAAAAAAACGAAGTCATCCGATCATTAGGGAGATTTGTAAATGATCAAATGAGCTTCGTTATCACCAAGATTCTTGCAATGAGTTCGTTGAACCAATTGCAATTCATTATTAACTATTAACTAATCGTATTTTTATTCATCTCTCAATACTTCAGAAGGGTTGGAAATAATCACCTTGTAGAAATTGCTTAAGACGGTAATAGAGGAAATGACAATGGCCAGCGTACCAGCCAATATATAGGGCCAGAAGCCAATATTGATTCGATAAGCAAAGTCATCCAACCAGCCTTCTATAAAGTAGTAGCTGATTGGGATAGCAGATGTGAATGCGATGACTATCAGAATAAATTGTTCCTTGTAACCAACATAAAATAATTTCAGAAAGTTGGCTCCTAAAACTTTTCTAATTCCGATTTCTTTCATTTTTTGCTGAGCGATAAAAGAGGCCAAAGCGAATAACCCTAAACAGGCAATGATGACTGTAAGAATTGCAAATGTGCCCAAGATAGAACCCATATTGTTTTCCTCTTGATAGAGTTTCTTCAATTCATCATCTAACATTTTGTACGTGAATGGCACGTTGTTTACATTCTTTTTCCATACTTCTTCCAAATGAGCCAATGTTGCTTTATCCGTGTTATTCAATCGAATAGCAATGTGTCTTGTAAAGAAATTACCATTGTTGTTTTGTCGATTTCGTCTGACATCGAGTGCAAAAGGGCCGATAGGAGAATGCAGTGATTTGTAATTAAAATCCTCCACTACACCGATGATTTTTTCATTGCCTCCTCTCGACACCATTCTTTGACCTATGGCGTCTTCAGGATTAGCATAGCCTAATGTCTTGGCTAAAGTTTTATTTACAATCATAGACATGGAGTCTTCCCGAGCGTATTTGACCGAGTAGTCTCGGCCGGCGATGATTTCCATTCCCAATGATGAAACAAACTCTTCATCCACCACCAGAGCAGGGTAGTAGTTCCAAACACCAGCCGCCATACCTTCATGGTTGAATTCGTGGTTGTTGTTGTTTACGGCTAGAATGTCACTCATAACCGTTACATTTTCTACTGCTACATTGCTCATGAGTTGCGTTCTGAAAGCATCATAGGTTTGACCTATTCTAGTATTGGCTACATCCAGTACCATGATTTTATCTGCATCAAATCCATAGTCTTTGTTGTTCATCATGGCCAGCTGATTATAAGTCACATAAGTGAAAATAATGAGCACGATGGCAATCGTGAATTGAGCTATAACTAATACTTTTCTTAATACTTTTCCACTGCCTTGAGAGATCATTTTTCCTTTGAAGACGACTAACGGATCGAATGAAGAAATAAAGAAGGCAGGGTAAACACCTGATAGAAAGCCAATCAGAAAAACAATGCCAGTCATGATCGAAAGCATCTTGAGATTGAATAATTCTCCAACTCCAATTTCCAAAGAAGGCTCTAGGTAAGAAATGGATACAAATGAGATAACCAGAGCTATGAGGTAGGAGATAAAGGCAATGATAATTGACTCCGCTAAAAACTGGATGATCAGTTGGCTTTTAGTAGCACCAGTTACTTTTCGAACTCCTATTTCTTTTCCTCGCAAAAGAGAGTAAGAAGTGGAGAGGTTTACAAAATTTACCATAGCAATAATCAGCAAGAAGATTGCACAAGAAGCAAAAATGTACACGTATTTGATGTCGCTATTCGGTGCCATTTCAAATTCCAAGTGAGATTTCAAATGCACATCTTCTATTGGTATTAAGTAATGAGAAGTGCCATCTTTAGACCTAGGATCGTAGTACTTCTCAATGAATTCTGGAAACTTGGCTTCAAAGTTTTTTGCGGATACATTTTCTTTAAGTGTGATGTAAGTCCATGCCGGATTCCAAACCCAGTTTTGTTGTAAGAATGGAAAAGGATCGACGGTAGCAAACGAATGTAAGATGTTAGTTTTGATGTGAGAGACAGAGTTTTGTCTGTATACACCTGTGACTTCGAATGGGTTTTGAAAACCTACTCGGGTAATTTTCTTACCGATTGGGTTTTCTTCTCCCCAGTATTTTTTTGCAATGGATTCGGATACCACTGTTTTCCACGGTGCATCCAGAACGGTCTCTTTATTGCCTTGAACCAATTCAAAATCCATCATATCAAAGACAGACGAGTCCGTGAAGTAGACATATTTCTCATTGTAGAGTTCTTGATTCTCGAGTTGAATGGTGACGATAGGATTCTGGAAATCGAAAAACCTTACCATGTATTCGATATCGTCAGGGAAGTCCTTGAGTAGAAATTTGCCCGTATTTGGGGGGCAGCTGGCGGAGTTCTCTGTGAAATTATCACTTTTGATGATTTCTGCTACCCTGTACATTCGATCCGTATTGGGATGTCCGGTGTCGTAGCTGAGCTCTTTCTTAATGTAAAGCGTAATGAAAATAAAAGCGGAAAGGCTAATAGCCAACCCAAGAATATTGATGGATGAAATGAGCTTGTTCTTGGCAAGGCTTCTAAGTGTTACTTTGATATAGTCCGTTAGCATGAGTATTGAGTTTTTTGATTAACTGCTATTACGGAGATGTGGTTGTGCTGTTTATAGTTTTACATGAATGGTGATTTTTAGTGACCCAAAAACCATTTACCTTAGTCCAATGAACAATTCACCGTTAACCCAATGGCACCTGATGCTTGAAAGTAAAGATTTGAGTCAGTTAGATCAACTGATTGATGAGAAATGTATCTTTCATTCTCCAATAGTTTTCAAGCCACAAGAAGGCAAACGATTAACAGTTATGTATCTAACGGCGGCCTTTCAAATGTTTAGTCAAGCTGATTATTTCAAATACATCAAAGAGATTGTTCAGGATCGAAATGCCATGTTGGAATTCAATGCGGCGATAGATGGAATACTGATAGACGGCATTGATCTCATTACTTGGAACGAGTCTGGTAGAATCACCGAATTCAAAGTGATGGTGCGTCCATTAAAAGCCATTGATTTAATAAAAGAAAAAATGCTTGCACAACTTTCTAGCCTGAGCACGATCGATAAATTAAAGCTCAAAGGAGGTGTTCTTTGGGATAAATTGAAGCCTTAATCACTTACTTCGCGGATCAATTCCGAGATCTGTTTGAAAGCACAGCCGTTGTTTTGGAAACGGGTGCTGCAACAGGTGCAGTACGTACTTAAATTACGACCCCATCACATTCAAAACCGAAACGTAAAAATTGGGATCTACTACAAGTGAGGTAGTATTTTTCATCTCAACCTCTTGCCATTTCGTTTTGGGTTCCAGCCATTTTTCCTGACCATCGATAGTCACTTTGATTGGCAAATCAAATCCATCAACGACACCTGACCATCTATAGTTGATTTTGTCTTCCTTGATGACATATTCGAAAACAGGTAGACTGCTGTTTCTCAAGTACTGATCAAAAACGAATTGAAAATTTTGTCCTGCTTGTTCACTGATATATTCCTCTATCTGTTGAGTGGTCACTGTTTGGTGATAAAAGGTCTCATTCAATCCTCTCAGTATGCCTCGCCATTTGCCATCATCGTTGATAGCTTGTCTCAATGTATGCAAAACATTTGCACCTTTTGAGTACACATTTCCATGCCCCGCTGAATTTACATCATAGTCACCGATCATAGGTGCAATATTTCCTATTCCGGCTCGCAACCCTCTGATATATTCTGCACCGGCTTCTTTACCAAAGAAGTACTCTGTGTAGAGGCCTTCGGAATAACAGGTGAAACTTTCATGAATCCACATGTCGGCCATGTCTTCGTAGGTGATGTTATTGGCAAACCATTCGTGGCCAGTTTCATGAGTGATGATATAATCCCATTTCATTCCCCAACCAGTACGTGAAAGGTCATAGCCTCTATATCCATATTGATATCCGTTTCCGTAAGTCACAGAGCTTTGATGTTCCATACCTAAGTAAGGGGCTTCTACTAACTTGTAGCCATCATCGTAGAATGGGTAGGGTCCAAACCAATGTTCTAAAGCTTCTATGGTTTTAGGCGCTAGCTTAAAGTGTTTTTTGGCTTTTTTGAGATTGTCTTTGAGTACATAATAATCCATGTCCAATGGGCCTTTTTCTCCATCGTAAGTTTCATTAAAATGTACATAATCTCCAATGTTGATATTTACTCCATAGTTGTTGATCGGATTGTTCACGAACCAATGATAGGTGTTAGTGCCGTCTTTGTTTTCATCTACACCTCTGGGTCTTCCATTGGATACGTTCATCAAATGTTTTGGAACCGTAATGCTCATAAGCATACTGTCTACCTCATCGTACATATGATCTTTACACGGCCACCACAAACTGGCACCTATGCCCTGACAAGAAGAGGCCACAAAGTCAATTCCGTTATCATCTTTAGCCCAAGTAATGCCACCATCCCAAGGCGCATTTTTCGCCTCTATCGGCGTTCCTTCATAAGAGAGCATTAGAGTGTTTACTTCACCTATGGATTGTTTGTCTTTTAATGAAATGAAATGTGCTGGACCTTCTTTAGTGAATTCAAGATTTTGCCCATTTTGCATGGCACTGGTGAGCATCATGGGTGTTTGTAAGTCGATTTGAATGACCTGATTTTCGGATAACACCTTATAGTCGACTTGATTGGTTCCTTTGATCGTTTTTGTCGTTGGGTCTACACTAATGTTTAAATGATAATAAGTCAAATCCCACCAAGCTCTTTCTGGCGTTATAGAGCCTCTGAGGCTATCCAGCCTTGTGTATGGTGTGTCTTGTGAGATTTCCATTTTTGAAGATTGTAAAATCGCGAATGAAGACAAAGTAATGAAGACAATGACAGCTGCTCTTTTCATATAGTGGGGGTAGTTGTTTATGTAAAATTAGATAGAATAATATAGCCTCATGAAATAAGTCAGGCTAATGATTTCTATTTGCTTTATTTCAGTTTGGATGGCCGATTAATTGGATAATTGGTTTCGATAATTACCCTCACTCCATCATTAATTTTGATAACTTTGGATTCAATTGTATTTAACCTTAACCAGACCTCAGGTCATAAAGTAACCTTTACATATGCCTTCAATTAATATCAACGGTGCAGAAATTTATTATGAAGTACATGGGATAGACCCAGAAACCATTGTCTTCAGTCATGGCCTATTGATGAGTGGAAAGATGTTTAAAGCGCAGGTAGATTACTTCAAGGCACGTTATAAATGTGTGATTTACGATCACAGAGGGCAAGGAAGAAGCCAAGTCACAGAAGAAGGATATGATATAGAGAGTTTGACTTCAGATGCGATTGGCTTAATCAAAGAATTGAATCTAGGGCCTTGTCATATGGTGGGGCTTTCGATGGGCGGTTTTGTTACCATGCGATTAGCCGCTCGTCACAGAGAATTGCTCAAGTCTATCATTTTGATAGAAACCTCTGCAGACGTTGAACCAAATAAATTCAAGTACAATGTGTTGAATACGATAGTGAAATTGTTTGGTGTCAAAGCAGTGGTGAATAAAGTCATGCCTATTATGTTTGGCCAAACGTTCTTGAATGACCCAAATCGCCAAGATGAAGTGGATTTTTGGAGAGGGGAGATATTGAACAATCAAAAGACGATAACCAAATCAGTAACTGGTGTAATTCAAAGAGATTCTGTGAGCAAAGAACTGGGCAAAGTATCAGTGCCGACTCTGGTGATTGCTGGTGATGAAGATGTGGCTACTACGTTAGAAAAAGCCAGAAATATTAAGCTCAAAATTCCTCAAGCCCACTTGGCAGTAATCAAACGAGCAGGACACTCCTCTACCATAGAAGAACCCCGACAAGTTATCGAGGCCATAGAAGTTTTTCTAAACGGTGTTCATTGATTGCACATTCGAAACCATCCTGATTTCTCTGTTTCGACATACCGTCATACGTTCGAGATAACAAGAAAGGAAGTGAAAATTCTCACTTCCCAGGAGGCGTTATCATAATGTGAGCTGCATGAGTTCCAGGAAACATCAACCAAGGTCCGCCAGGTACCATTGGCTTTAAAGGTAATCCACTGGTCTCTTGAGTAGCCCAAGGAGTATAGACCACATATCTCAAATTGGCATTTTCCACTAATTTGGTCTCAGGGTTATAGAAGGCCTCTTTTCCATAAAGTACATGGAGTGTAGCTGGTTTTTCGGGCATCTTAAGTTGGCCTGATTTGGCTTCTTCTTCACGGATGTCTGAGACTTCTTTTCTGGATTTTCCTTCAGCTTTTAGTTCACGCCCTCTTGCCATAAAGTCTGCCAAACTTGAATGGTAGCAGGCCGCATTGAATCCATCTTTGTTGGGGTCATCTGCAAGACAAACCAATTGATTAGTTCCCTTTTTGAGCTCTATTAGTTTCCCTTCGGGATTATATCCTAGTACGGTCGCATCTGCCCGCTGTTCCTCTGGGCCAGCTTGAATGGCAGCCGTAATTTGATCTTCTGCAGATGGAATTTGTGCGGAGACATGGTAGCATAAAATTAGAATAATTGATAGTGATGTTAGTGTTTTCATGATGGGAATCGCTGTTTAGTTACCTGAAATGTATATAAAAATAATTTGTCATTTTTTTGTATTATCATATAACCTACATACTTTACAGTATAATTTATTCTAATATAGTACAATGAAACAAGGTAAAATTAAGTTCTTCAACGAGTCTAAAGGATATGGGTTTGTTGTTGATGATGAAGATTCAAAAGAGTATTTCCTTCACATTTCTGGTTTGATCGATCAGGTGAAAGAAGGTGATGCGGTGACGTTTGATTTAAAAGAAGGTAAAAAAGGCTTGAATGCGGTTGACGTAAAACTAGCTTAAATTATATCTCATTTTTATTAAAGGTATTGAGTCCCGATTTTATCGGGACTTTTTTTGTAATGAATGTTTGGTGCTTTCAGGGATCTTTTTATAAAACCTGAATTTGTAAATTTGATGAATGCGAAAATTTGTTCATGACTATAAAGAATGGATATGGTCTGTAGTAATTATGACTATGGGCTTGATTACTGTATATTTAATAGTTAAAAAACAGGAGAATAATTATTATAAAGAGCGTCAATCAAGGTTGCATTATACCCATGAAAGGGCACTGAATCAACTTTCTACATCAGTTGAAAATTTTGCTACTTTGGTGTCTGGTATGCAGGCATATGCAAATTTATCTAGAGATTTTCCTACTGCGCAAGAAATGCAACGTTTCGTTATAGGCCAATTGGATCAGACCCATGCTGGTGATTCAATTATAGTCTCTTTCATTGATTCGACTCACAATTTTGTCTATTCATTTTCAAGAGAAATAATGGACCCATTTAATCTTACAGGACGTTCGGTGCGAGAGTTTCGGGATGATGCTGAAATTGCCAGATTGGAGTTGGTCATGAAAACAGATAGTGTTAAGCTGATGTATCCACTCAACTTGGTTGAGGGCTGGGTAGGAATACCAATTGATTTTAGAGTCCATCGGAATGGACAAACATTAGGCTATATGGCAGCATTAATTAATTTCAAAAGCATTATCCAAAACATTTATGATGATGAAGTAACTAAAGAATTTGTATTTCATTTTTCCACGGACCATGGATTTGATTTTGATCGGGAATCTTATCATGATGGTTCTAAAATTTACAACAATCAAGTGGATAAAGAATACTATAAAAATTTTAGAGTAAACAGCAATGACTTTGTTTACTCTAAAATTGAATTTTATGGTAGGGAATTTAAAATTGGAACAAGCTACAAAAATGAAATAGAATCTTACGCTAGTAGTAATTTGCTCTATCTATTTTATCTAGTAGTCGTCTTATTTTTAATACTTATGACCTGGCAAATCACCAGATTTAGAATAATGGCTTCTATCATAAGAAGGAAGAACAAACTGTTAACTTTTCATCAGCAAGAAATCTCAACTAAAAATGATAAATTAAATCAGCTCAATGAAACAAAGGATAGATTTTTTGCCATAATAGGTCATGATGTACGTGGGCCATTAAATGCTATACAGGGATTGTTGAATGTTTTAAAATCTGAAAAATTAGAGGATACTTCATTAAACCGTCTTTTTTACAGCTTGGAGCAATCGGTTCAAAATACTGTTAACCTACTAAATAATTTGCTGAAATGGGCAACTTCGCAAACTGGCGAAATAGAGTTTATTCCTACTCAATTCAGTCTAAATGGATTAATAAAGGAAATCATTGATACACTCAGTGAACAGGCATCCTTAAAATACATAACAATTAAAAACGAGTCTAAATCTGAGTTATCATTATTTGCTGATGGAAATATGATAGAAACAGTGATAAGAAATTTAGTTTCAAATGCAATTAAGTTCTCAAACAATGGAGGGGAAATAGTGATCAGTGCTGTGTGTGAGAATGACAATGCCATAATATCGATTCACGATAATGGGGTGGGGATGTCAGAAAAACAAGTGAATAGATTATTTGAGATCAATAGACAATTGAGCACTCGTGGAACTTCAGGGGAAATGGGGTCTGGCTTAGGTTTAATTTTGGCCAAAGAATTTATAGCAAAGCATCATGGAAAGATAGAAGTAGAAAGTGAACTAAATATGGGAACGGTTTTTAGATTGATACTACCACTAAATTTCCAAAAAGTATCAGTTTGATTTAGTCGTAAATTTTTGAAGTTACTCCTTTGCTTCAAAGGATTAAACAAAAAAAACCGCCACATTTTGTGTGACGGTTTTAAGTGACTGGTCTGGGGCTCGAACCCAGGACCCACGCCTTAAAAGGGCGTTGCTCTACCAGCTGAGCTAACCAGTCGTTGGCCTAACTAAAGGCAATAAAAAACTCGGCTGGTACCGAGATTTCTATTTGAATGTGATTCGTCTGGGGCTCGAACCCAGGACCCACGCCTTAAAAGGGCGTTGCTCTACCAGCTGAGCTAACGAATCAAATTTTTTTCGCAGTTGAAAGTTTCATTTTTATTGAGCCTTCCCTTATTTTGCGGTTGCAAATGTAGGCACGAGATGAGTAAAAAACAAAACAATATCTTCAATTTTATTACAATACTTTTGGTCGGCTTTATGGCTACTTCTTTTTCCTCCTTTGGAGGAGATATGAAGCAACAATTAGCCGAAGCAGATTCACTTTTTAAGCTTCAAAAATATACGGAGTCTTTCGAACTTTATGAGCAGTTGTTGAATGATAAAAATGAGGCGTCACCACAAATGCTTATGAAAATGGCTTATATCAAGGAAGGTCTAGGGGATTATAGTCAGGCACTGCTTTACCTGAATAAATATTATTTGCAGACTTCCGACAAACGTGCGCAAAACAAGATGGAAGAGCTGGCTACAGAAAATGATCTGAACGGCTATGCACTTTCAGATACTACATTTATTAAAGGACTGGTGAATAAGTACTATGTGGAGTTTAATATTCTTCTTTTTAGTGTTATACTATTTCTTTTTGGGATTGTCCTTTATCGTAAATTCAAATCTGGCTCGAATGCAACTCCTTATGCCATATCAGCGGTCGTTATATTGCTGCTGTTTTTGTGGGTAACTAATTTTGAGTTGAGTGAACCACGTGGCATTATTATAGAAAATCATGCCTATCTCATGACTGGGCCGTCTGCTGGTGCAGATTTAGTGGAAGTAGTCAAAAAAGGTCACCGCCTTAAAATTATAGAAGAAGATGGAATTTGGATTAAAGTTGATTGGAATGGCCAGGAAGCTTATGTTCGATCTAAAATGATCAAACGGGTCAGCTAGTTTTTTCTTTTAAAGGTGAATCTGCTTCTTTAGCCAATACATTGTACACAATTTTATCCATAAGTCTGGGTACGAAGTGATTTAAGAAATTCAACCACCAACATAAGGGTGTCAGGATGAAATTTCTGGTCTTTTTTTGATGGCCTTTATAAATCTTTAGTGCTACTTCCTCAGCGGTCATCATTTTGCTTTCATCTTTAGGGGATTCTCCTTGAATATCTCCGTGCGCAGTCAATGCGGAATTTCTAATATTAGTTCCAGTATATCCAGGACTGGCAACAAGTACATGTACCCCACGATACAGCAGCTCAGTACGTAAGGCCTCAAAGAAGCCAACCATAGCAAATTTGGATGATGAATAGGCCGTTCGAGCTGGAGTGCCTCTGTGTCCATTTATGGATGAAATACCAATGATAGTTCCTTTGGACTCTAATAAATGCGGTAGGGCATACTTTACGTAGTTTACAGTGCCCATGAAATTGATATCCATCACCTCTTTGAAGACTTTCAAGTCCAAATCTTCAAACATAGCGCGCATAGAAACTCCAGCGTTACAGATGAGCACATCTATAGAGCCAAATTTATTGATGCTTTGTTCGACTACTTCTTTAGCACCAGATTCACTTGCGGTATCAGCCTGTATTCCCAATATGGTGTAATCTGAGGATTCGAAAGATTGTACTACCGCATCAAGTTTTTTTTGATCACGACCAGTGATTACAATGTTGTATCCTTTGGAAGCATAGAGTTCTGCACAAGCTTTACCTATGCCGGAAGTTCCTCCTGTGATTATTGCGGTTTGTGTTTTGGGCATTTATAATTATTTCTGCTCGAATTTAACAAGTCTTGAGGTAATACTCGTTTTTGGGATAAATTGTTTCCAGCTTTGATTTCTTTATTAATTTGTACTTGAATTCGCTTTATTGGACAGCTCCTTCATGCGTCTATATTTAAAAAATGTATTTGTTGGTTTATTACTGATTACGCTATCGTTTCAAGCGATGGCAACAGAACTTTTCGGTACTGTAACTGATCAAAAAGGCGAACCCTTGCCTTATGCTACTTTGTACATTTTGAATACTACAAAAGGCACCACCACTAACATAGAAGGGCGGTATAGTCTAGATCTTCCGCCTGGCAACTACGAATTGATTTACCAATACGTCGGATACAAAAAGCAACAAATTCCACTTAAAGTAGATAATAGACGAATTCTTTTGAATGTGGTACTAGAGCCAGAAGTATTGCAATTAGAAGAGGTGGTAGTAATAGCAGGTGGCGAGGATCCGGCTTATGCCGTGATTAGAGAAGCCATAGCCAAGAGAAAGTATCACTTAGAAGAGGTGCAGGCCTACAAGTGTAAAGTGTATATCAAAGGCATGCAAACCTTAGATGAGAAACCAGATCAAATCTTAGGAGTCAATATAGCACTTGATACTGGTATAGTCTATCTGTCAGAATCTGTGTCTGAGTTGAGTGTGGCTCGGCCAGATCAGATAAAGGAGGTCATGATATCCTCAAAAGTGAGTGGGAGCAATTCCGCCTTTAGCTATAACCAAGGATCTCAAATGCTCATCTCTTTTTATGACAATCTCATGACATTTCCAGGTTTATCCGAGAGGGGTTTTGTTTCGCCTATTGCGAATAATGCTTTGATGTTTTATGACTATAAACTGGAAGGTACCTTTATGGAAAGTGGTATGTTGATCAACAAAATCAAAGTCATTCCAAAAAGGAAAAATGACCCGGTATTCGAGGGATTTATTTACATCATAGAAGATTCATGGCGACTGCACAGCATAGACCTGAAATTGACCAAAGATCACCAAGTTGAATTCATAGACGAAGTAAACATTAATCAGGTGTTTGCACCAGTACAGGACGATATTTGGATGCTTTTCTCCCAACAGTTCACTTATTACCTCAATGTCTTGGGCTTTAGGGGAAATGGAAACTTTGTGGGTATACATTCGGATTATGAAATTCAGCCTAAAAAACATGGAAATGGTGGCGATGAGGCCGATTCTCCATTATTTCCAGATGGTTATTTTGATAATGAAATTCTTAAAATTGAAAAAGAGGCCAATCTGAGAGATGCCTCTTACTGGGAAGAAGTGAGACCCATTCCACTTACTCGAATTGAAAAAATAGATTATTTCTGGAAAGATAGTCTGGAAGTTTTAATGAATTCAAAACCATATAAGGATTCTATAGATAAGGCGGTAAATAAATTCAATATAGAAAATCTTTTTGTTGGCGGGTATTTTTACCAAAAGTCTTACAGAGAACAATATTTTAAATTTCAGCCCATTTATGATCTGATCCAATACAATACGGTAGAAGGGGCGCTAGTCAATTTCAAAACCATTTATACGCAAGAGAAGGAGGGGATTTGGAAATATCAGATTACTCCGACTTTACGCTATGGGTTTTCGAGTGAAGACTTCTATTATAAGGCTAAATTTTCCTATCAGTTTGATCCAATTAAAAGAACCAGAGCCTTTATTGAAGCTGGTAAATTTGTTTCTCAGTTTAATGAATACGTACCCATTACACCTTTGATTAACTCATTCGAAACACTAGTCAATCGAAGAAATCACATGAAGTTGTATGAAAAGTCATTTGTCAAGTTGTACTATTCGAGCGAAGTGGTCAATGGACTCAGATTGAAATCAACACTTGAATACGGCAGAAGAAATGAACTTTATAATACCACTGATTATTCATTTTTCTATGAAAATGATCGTGCGTTCACGCCGAACGCGCCAGGGAATGCTGAGATAGATGATACCTCGTTCGGTTCAAGTGATGCATTAGTATTTACCACCAGTTTGTTTATCAAAATAGGGCAGAAGTATATTACTCGACCCGACATGAAGTACAATTTGGACAGTGATTACCCTTCTTTTTTTGTGCATTATAAAAAGGGAATTCCAGTGTTGGGGTCAGATGTCGATTTTGATGAAGTGGTGATGAGAGTTTATCAAGAGTTGCAATACGGACTCTTAGGAAGTGGTAACTACACCATTTGGGCTGGGACTTTTCTAAATGACAAAAAAATGACTTTCGCTGATTTCAAACATCATGCAGGTAATCAATCTGTTTTTGCCAAATTTGATAATGACAATTATCAGCTTCTGGACTACTATCAATTCAGTACGAGTAAATCATGGATTGGCGTACATGTAGACCATCATTTCAATGGATTTATTTTAAACAAGTTCCCTTTAATCAGAAAAACCAAGGCTCAGGTGGTTGCATCTGTTAACTATCTTCATTCTGATGCTACACAACATTATTTCGAGTATGGAATTGGGTTAGAACACTTGTTCAAAGTTCTGAGAGTTGACTTTTATGGAGCCGTTCAAAACGGGTCCAATTATGGAAATGGATTCAGAGTAGGTCTTGGATTCTAATTCACCTGACTAATGTGAGCACTCCTTTGTAATCCGTATGGAGATAATCAATATGATAATAGTAAGTACCTGCATCCGCACCATCACCAGTCCATTCAAACTCTCGGTTACTGGATTTAAAAACCGTTCCTCCAGCTCTATCAAATATTACAATAGATTGGAATTGATCCGCGCAATTGTCAGGTGGGAGATTGTAAAATTCATCAGTTAGATTGCTTAATGTGTACGTATCGTTGTGTCCATCTCCATTTGGAGAAAATGCATTGGGCGGCGCAAATTCTCCATAATCTACGTCGAGTTCGTTGATTTCAAACGAAATGGTATGCACTTCTGATTCAATATTTGGGCAGTTGTCATCATAAACTATAAAGTCTACTGAGTAATTGTCAGGCTCAAAATTATCGCCAAGAAGGCCACATTCTGGAATCCAAGTCAGAGTAGAAGATACGGTACCAACTCCTGTGCTGCCTTCAAAGGAAAATCCTTCTGAAGGTGGAGCTGAATTAATCGAAAGTAAGTCCAACGTAAGTAAGTCTAGATTGTCTCCATCGCTAGCGATGATGTCCAAAACAAATTCTTCATTGATACTTAGTGCGTAGTTGTTTTCTACTTCAAATATGGGTTTGTTATTAGGAGGAACTATTACATTGATAACCACTTCCACCGTGTCTTGATTGGATTCATGGCATACATCTTCATCTTCTACTGCGAAAAGTACCTTATAAGATCGGTTAGAGGTGATATTTAAATTCTCACAAGATAAATCCCAGAAAAAATCTGATGAAACAAACCCGTTTCCTGATTGATTTTCAAATTCTATTCCTATGCTTTGAAGGTCAAAACCAACTCCATGTGCATTTAAAACAATAGGGTCATTATCAGCGTCAGATGCACTAACTTCAAAAGGTAAGTTTGATTTGATTTGCCTAATGAATGTAGTTGATGGTACAGAGATCGTTGGTAAAGTGTTCTCTGGTATGATCACTTCCAATTCATAAAACAACGTATCACCATTCACTAATAAACATGTGTCGTAATCTTCTAAAACAATCCCTAAATCAAATGTGTTTTTGTTGCCAAATGGGAAGAACTCGCAACTAGTATTCCAATTGAATCGAACTCTTTTTTCACCTAATTCGTCATAGGTAGTGTCCAATGACATTCCATATTCTTCTGGGTTATACCCATCTGCTACAAAGAAAAACTGCAAGGAGTCTAGATCAATATCTTTTCCTATCAAGAGGTCATCCACAGCCACTTCAATTCCTTCGGCTACTTCTCGAGTGACTGTCGTAGAAGAATTTGGACTGTCATAAAATGGATCATTGTTATTTGGCGGTTGCACATCAAAAGTCATTCTAACTGTGTCTCTTTGAGGGAGTGGACAAGCGTTGTCAGAAGCAATAAGATCAATGATGAAAGGCTCATCTTGTATGTAAGGGCAATCCGAAATACAAACCTCTACTCTCAAGGTATCACCTTCGTCGTTAATCGTTGTGCTACTTTCTATTTTGAAAATATCTGAAACTTCTTCATCGAAATTGACCCCAACAGCCTTAAAATTTACATTTTCTCCAACATTATCAACAACCAATATTTCGAAACATTTTTCATCTGCTGTTGAATAGTTGATTGTGGAACCATCGTATAAACCTGTTTCTCCATCCAGTCTCACTTCAGCATTTGGTGGAGTAGGAGGGTCGCATCCATCTACTACAAGCATTTGAAAGTCTCTTCTTTGTTCGCCAATTTTGACATCGTCCCGGTATTCCTCCACCAAAACTGAAAACACGTATAATCCAACATTCGAAGGATTTACAGTTAAAAATCCATTTTTAGTGATACCCAATGATGGGTTTCCAGGAATTACATTATCTATACTATAGCCACCAGCAAAGAAAACTTCAGGGAAGGGTTTTGGTTGTGGAATTGGAAGGGGTATGCCACCAACAGAACTGTTCAGCGGTGTTGAAAGAGAGTAAACGATAGAATCTCCATCCGGATCTGTTCCAGAAAAATCAGCATAATAAGTTTGATTTACACAGGCATAATCGCTTAAAGGTGGAAAAAGTTGTGGAGAAGAGTTAATAAATGGTACTCCATTTTTGACTACAGGAGGAAATTCAATGACATAAGTCATGCCTTGACCAGAAGGGTTGGTGATGTTTGAAATAGAAGCATTTCTACAGCATCTCTCCCAAGTAGCATAATAACCTTCTTCTTCATTAAAAATTTCGGGATCAAGATATATTTCTTCGGAGTAAATAACTCTTCCAGTTTCTAACTCACCTATTGCACATTCAGGATTTGTATAAGGTACAGTTTGGTCATCGGTTTGAAACAGTGTAGCTGTACTTATCAAAGCATCATCACTATTTCTAAAAAAGTAAATGGTGACAGAAAAATCGGGACCAGGATTATTGTTTTGAGCTCGATCAAAATATTGAATAAGATTTAGTTGATAGGTGAAGTCTTGCAAATGAATGAGTTCCATTTCTCCCCCCACAATATGCCAGGCTAAAACCTTGACTTGAGTGGCCATGCAAAGAATAAAAAGTAAAATTACTTTTTTCATGGCATACAAGATAATGACATGAATTCATTTTACGTAATCAATCCATCAATTTTGAAATAGTCTGTCAGAATATGTCATTTAAAATGAAAAAATGAGATTTAAAAATTGAATTTCCAATCCTTGGATTATCTAGTTTTGCAGCTCATGGCAAGAAAGAAAAAGAATATTGTATTAGAAAACCTGACAGTTGAGGCTGTAGCAGCAGAAGGCAAAAGTTTAGCGAGACAAGATGGACAGGTAATTTTCATTGAAAGAACCGTTCCAGGTGATGTAGTCGATGTACAGATTAGGAAAAAACGTAAAGCTTACTCAGAAGGCTATCCTATTAAATTTCATAAATATTCGGACTTAAGAATTTCACCTATTTGTGAGCATTTTGGAGCTTGCGGAGGCTGTAAGTGGCAGAATTTGGCTTATGATTCTCAACTTGCTTTTAAGCAGCAGCAGGTGATGGATCACTTGACTAGAATTGGTAAGGTAGAATTACCAGTACCAGCTGCTATTATTGGATCAGCAAATACTGAGCGATACAGAAACAAACTGGAGTTTACTTTTTCTAATAAAAAATGGTTGACCAAAGAACAAATTGATTCCGAGGAAGTCATCGAACGAAATGCCCTTGGGTTTCATATACCTCGTTTGTTCGACAAGATCGTAGATATAGACACTTGTCATCTGATGGCTGAACCAGCCAATGCGATCAAAAACGAAATTCGCTCTTTTGCCATTGCCAACAACTATTCCTTCTTTGATATTAGAGAGCAAGTGGGATTGCTACGGATTTTGATGATTCGTTATACAGATGCAGGCGAGTTGATGGTACTGATCCAGTTTTTTGAAAATGACGAAGAGAAGATTGAAAAATTATTGAATCATGTCAAAGCCAAATTCCCAGAAATTACCTCTTTGCTTTACGTGATCAACCAAAAGAAAAACGACACCATCTACGATCAAGAGATCATTACCTTTTCAGGAAAAGATCATATCGTAGAAAAAATGGGTGATTTAGAATTTAAAATTGGCCCTAAGTCTTTTTATCAAACCAATTCAGCACAAGCGAAAGTGCTGTATGACAAAACGCTTGAATTTGCTGACTTACAAGGAGATGAACTAGTCTATGACCTTTATACAGGTACAGGCACTATCGCGAACTATTGTGCAAAACAGGCCAAGAAAGTGGTGGGGATCGAATATGTAGAGGCTGCCATTCAAGATGCTTTCGTCAATGCAGAAGTGAATGGCATCACCAATACAGATTTCTTTGCAGGAGACATGAAAGACTTGTTGAATGACGAATTTGTTGCTGAGCATGGTCAACCGGATGTGATCATCACAGATCCCCCAAGAGCAGGTATGCACGAAAATGTGGTGAATATGATATTGAAGCTATCTCCAAAGAAAGTTGTCTACGTGAGTTGTAATCCGGCGACACAAGCTCGTGACATCGCCTTGATGGATGAACATTATCAAGTGACCAAAATCCAGCCAGTAGATATGTTTCCGCATACGCATCATGTGGAGAATATTGTGTTGTTGGAGAAAAGGGGGTAGATGTGAATTTAGGATAGGAATGCTTTTTAATTCTTTCTAAATTTAGAATACGATTTTAAACGTACTTAAGTCATGAATATCTCCAAAGCCCCAGTAATGATTGTAATACTTGTCTTTCTTTTTCTACCTGCTACTGCTCAAGAGAGTATATCAGATAAAGTAGCTTCACTTCACCATTCAGAAAAAAGCAAAATCAGAAAACCACTTTATGAATTTTTGAGCACATGGAATACAACGGCTCCTCAATTGAAACCTGCAGAGAAAGCTATTGCCGCTAAAAAGAAGGAAAACAGACAAAAAGGTAAAGATCCATTGTCAGGAACCAAGAAGATGCAGGAAAACTACGATGAGCTTATTTTCTTAGACGGTACGGAGCGCTCGTTCATAGCAGAAAGTTTTGCGTTACCTATGCAAAAAGAGCTAGAAGTGAAAGGTTCTTCTCTTGAAGCTGATGACATATATGCAGTCCACTACATCACCAAATTTGTGTTGGGGGTTCCCAGATTTAATCATGGAGAATTGGATATCAACGACTTAAACCAGATCGACGATGAATTGGCTAAACTCATAGAAACTTATCCCGATAATGATGCCCACAATCAGGAGGTAGATGGTCATGTTATTGATGTTTTTAGGGAAGAAGCCCAAGCCTTTTATGATTCATACGTAGCTGAAAATAGAGCGCAGTATAAAAAAGGCAAAGGAGCCAAAGGTTCTGAACTCACTAGTATGAATTGTGGTGAAAAATATAAACTTTTAAAAGAAAAGGGAATTATGCACTAATGGATTATCAAAGCGCAAAAATTTAACTTACACACCTTCACCTTGTAAGACATATTGTTTTGATAGAGTCTTGATCCTAGCTAATTTTGAATCTTGATTTTCAAATATTGAGTTTACAATGAACAACGATCCAGAATTAAGCGGCAAGTACTTGGGGACGATTACCCAAGACTTTATCAAAGTGTCAGACAACTTGAAAGAAGCATCTTACCAAATCAGAAGTAGAGGGTTTTCTGACTTTCCTATATTTCCAATAGCCAAAACGGACGTGGGTGTAGGGCAGATTCTGATCAAACAAAAAGAGCTGGATGCGGAATGGAATTATTCAGCTTCCTATTTGGATGAATTTGTTCAGCGGGATTTAGTCAAAGAAAAGAACGTTGATATCTTCAAAGAAGCCTATAAGGATCCAGATGAATTTTGTTGTTTGTTCGTGGTGGATGAGAAATTCACCAATTTCATATTCATTCCTTATCCAGAGGATTGATGCCCAAACCTCAAATTGTAGATGTGATTATTCCTGTGCTCAATGAGCAGAACGCTGTGGGCATGGTCATTGATGAAATTCCGAAGGAACGTGTTAGAAACATCATCGTGGTGGACAATGGCTCTACGGACGATACCATAGAAGTGGCCAAATCTCGAGGGGCAGTGGTTCTCGAAGAACCTGCTCGTGGATATGGTAATGCTTGTTTAAAAGGTATGTCACACATCGCCAATCATTTTGATCCAAGGCCAGATGCTATTGTATTTCTTGATGGAGATCATTCGGACTATCCAGAACATATACATGCTTTATTGGAACCCATACGAGTAGGAAATGCTGATTTGGTGATTGGCTCACGTGCTTTGGGCAGAAGAGAGGTTGGTTCAATGACACCACAGCAGTTGTTTGGTAATTGGCTGGCCACTTTTCTTTTGAAAATTCTTTATAAAATTCAATACACAGATTTAGGGCCGTTTCGGGCAGTCAGCTATGAGAGTCTGTTGGCTATGGACATGCAAGACAAAACTTATGGTTGGACTGTAGAGATGCAACTAAAAGCAGCTAAGCTCAATATGAAAATTGCTGAGATTCCTGTGAACTATCGTAACCGAATTGGTGTATCAAAGATATCCGGAACTATTAAAGGAACCATTTTGGCCGGATACAAAATCATTCAAACGATATTTAGATATTTGTAGATGGAATGGATCATAGTAGTCGTTTATTGTACGGCTTTGTTGGCTATATTTTTGTTCAGTCTGGGGCAGCTGCATCTCACTTGGATATATACACGTCCTCGATCCCAAGAAGCTACTTTCTTTGATCACAATTTCTTACCGGTTGTAACTATTCAGTTGCCAATTTTCAATGAAAAGTATGTAGCAGAACGCTTGATTGATTGTATTGTTAAATTGGATTACCCTATAGATAAACTCGAAATACAGGTCTTGGATGATTCTATTGATGAAACTGTCGAAATCATAAAAAAGAAAGTGAGTTTATACCAATCTCAAGGATTTGACATTCACCACATTCAAAGAAAGGATAGAAAGGGTTTTAAAGCGGGTGCTTTAGCTTATGGTACCAGTTTTTGCAAAGGTGAATTCACTGCTATTTTTGACTCGGATTTTTTACCAAACGAGGGTTTCTTGAAAAACACCGTTGGCTATTTTGTGAATGACAAAATTGGAATGGTGCAAACCCGTTGGGGGCATGTAAATAAAAACTATTCCATATTGACCGAAATGCAAGCGTTTGGTCTGGATGCACACTTTACGGTAGAGCAGGGTGGTCGTAATCGCTCGGGAAGTTTTATAAACTTCAATGGTACGGCCGGTATTTGGCGAAAGAGTTGTGTGCTGGATGCAGGAGGGTGGTCTGCCGATACGCTGACCGAGGATCTGGACCTCAGCTATCGAGCTCAACTCAAAGGCTGGCAATTCCAATTTGATGAAAGTATAGAGTCACCTGCAGAATTGCCAGTAATTATGTCTGCGATCAAGTCACAACAGTATCGCTGGAATAAAGGAGCTGCCGAAACAGCCAAGAAAAACTTGTTTAATGTTTTTAAGTCAAATCAGAGTATCAAAACCAAAGTACATGCTGCCATGCACTTGCTCAATAGTAGTGTGTTTGTGCTGCTCCTTGCTGCATCCATATTGAGTATTCCAATGCTCTATATCAAAAGTTCCAATCCTAGCTTAGAATGGTTATTCAATTTGGGGAGTGTGTTTTTGATTGGATTCTTTTCGATTTCAGCCTTTTATTATGTGGGATTGAAGCAGGTAGAAAAAGTGAAAACGAAATCTTTGTTTTTGAAGAGATTTCCGCTTTTCCTATCATTTTCCATGGGGTTGGCTTTGCACAACGCTGTTGCCGTTATGGAAGGTTTTTTAGGCTTTAAAACACCTTTTATTCGCACACCAAAATTCAACATTACACAAAAAACAGAAAGTTGGGTTGGTAATCAATACATAAAACCGAAGCTCACTTGGGGAACGATGGTAGAAGGGCTGTTATGTGGCTACTTTATTTGGGGCATTGTTTCGGCGTGGTTGCTTCATGATTTTGGTCTGATTATTTTCCATGTCATGTTAGCCATTGGATTCGGGATTGTGTTTTATCATTCGCTTAAGTACATCAAACATGTCTAAATGGCGATTCGGTATACGTACCGCTTGGCTTATTTTAGGATTGGTTTTACCAATGCTTTGGATTCAATATGGTGTAAGTAGAGACAGCTCTTGGCTGCTGTTATTCTTTGGAATTGCTTTTGTCACTTATATATTCTTGATTTTTAAAGTTGAATTTAATTTCAAACAGATTTTCATTTTAGCCGTTGTGATTAGACTCACTTTGTTTTTTGGAGCTCCAACCTTATCTGACGACTACTTTAGATTTCTTTGGGACGGCCAATTGATGACTGAGGGAATAAACCCCTATCAAGATACTCCGAGTGATTTGATAGACCAGTTACCAGACTCATTTGATACATTATATACAGGCCTTAATTCTTCGGGATATCATTCTACTTATCCGCCTGTCAGTCAATATATTTTTTATACTGCTACATTGGTTGGTAATCAATCACAGTTTTGGTCAATGACAGTGATTAGAAGTTTGTTGTTAATATTTGAAATAGGAGTGATTTGGCTACTTTTTCAACTCACCGCTAATGCTTCCAGAGTAATGATTTATGCGCTCAATCCGTTGGTTATTTTGGAGTTGGTAGGCAGTTTGCACTTCGAAGGAGTTGTGATATTCTTCGTGCTGTTGGCCATGTGGTTATATAAAAAGGGATATTGGAAAAGGGCAGCTTTGGCTCTTTCATTTGGAGTTTTAACCAAATTGACTCCATTGATGTTTTTACCCGTGTTGATTAGGAAATTGGGATGGAAAAAATCAAGCCTAAGCTTTTTGATAATAGCTGTAAGTATTGTAGTAGTCTCTATTCCTTTTTTTGATTTACAAGTTTTAAGTGGATTCGGAAGTGGTATAGATTTATTCTTTAGAAAATTCGAATTTAATGCAGGGATATTCTTCTTTGTTCGTGAAATAGGATATTGGTTCAAAGGTTATGATGTCGTGCAAACCATGGGTCCTTGGCTTTCAGTTTTGGCTTTGGGACTTATTTTGGTATTCGTTTCATTTATAGTGAAGAAGGAAACAGAATGGTCTTGGGTATTTACTATTGTATTATTTATTCAATTAATGTTAGCAACTACCGTGCATCCATGGTATGTCATTCCGTTGGTCGCGTTTAGTTGTATCACGGGATTGATTTTTCCTGTCGTATGGTCAGGGTTAGTTTTTGTGTCTTATTTGGGATATTCAAATGCCGGGTATCATCACCCCATGGAGTGGATTGCTGTTGAATATATCTTAGTCATTTTTGTTGCTGTCTTAGAGTTATACCAGAACAAACCAATGTTGAAACATGTCTAACGAGGCTTTGATCATTTTTGCTAAAAACCCAGAGATAGGCCAAGTGAAAACTCGATTGGCCAAGAAGGTAGGAGATGCTGAAGCTTTAGCGATTTACGAGAAACTATTAGCATTTACACAGGTAGAATCTGCTAAAACTAAAGCGGATGTGATCGTCTATTTCACGCCAAAAATCCCCCAAAAAGACGGTTGGGGTGCCGTTGATAAGAAACTCCAATCCTCTGGTGATTTAGGAATTAGAATGTCGGATGCATTAAAATCTGAATTAGCCAATTATGATAAAGTCTGTATCATCGGAACGGATTGTGCACAGTTGACAGGTGAATTTATTACGGATGCATTTGCACAGCTAAACAGCCATGACGTTGTTCTAGGTCCTGCCAATGATGGGGGGTATTATTTGCTAGGAATGAAGCAATTCGAGGCTTCCTTGTTTGAGGGTATAGATTGGAGCACGGAGAAGGTGCTCAATCAAACAGTGGGAGCTATTAACGCACTCAACAAAAGTTATGCTTTGTTACCTCAACTGATTGATGTGGACACCATCGAAGACTGGGAAAAAGTGAAGCAAAATTTCGAGTAAAAAATTAGTTTTGAGTTTTTAAATCAAAATCATATGAAATGAAAAACAGTATTTACTATCTAATTGGAGTTCTTATTGTCTTAAATGCTTGTGATTCTGGAGAAGTGACTTCTGGCGGCGCGGAAAGTTTGGATAATTTACCAAGTTATGCTGAGCAAATTGAATTTGATCACATGCCTGAACTTGTAACGGCTTCTGTGATGTTTGGAGGGAATGTAGAGCAACAAGGAGAATATCTAAATGACCTCAGGAATGGCTCTTGGGTTACTTATTATCCCAATCAATTGGTGAAATCTATATCCACCTATGTAAATGGCACCATGCACGGGACGCATTTGGAATTAGATAATAGTGGTAGTCTAACATTAAAAGGGTATTATGTGAATGGCGTAGAGGAAGGAGAATTCATATACTATAGTAATGGTGTCGTAACGGAGAAGAGGAATTACTTAGCAGGTGAGTATGCTGGAAAGCGCTCTCAGTATTATGATAATGGAAAGATCATGGAGGAAAGTCATTGGCTGGATGGAAAAATGCATGGCAAAGCCACTTGGTATGATCAAAAAGGCAATGTCACTTTAGAATACGAATACAAGCAAGGCGTTTTACTTAAGGAGTAAATAGTTTTTGTTTATTCGCTCATTGCCAAAATCAATCTTTTAGCATCAACTTTTTAATCTATATTTGCGTTTTTCGATGCAAAACAATATTTAAATAATTATAGACATGAATAAAGCAGTAGAAATTACAGACAGCAACTTCAATGACGTATTGGCAACAGATCAACCAGTATTGGTGGATTTTTGGGCAGAATGGTGCGGACCTTGTAAGATGATTGGACCTGTAGTGGAAGAGCTTGCTGGAGATTACGAAGGGAAGGCAGTTGTAGGAAAAGTAGATGTAGATTCTAATCCAGAAATGTCTGCTAAGTATGGTGTAAGAAGTATCCCAACTTTGCTTGTTTTCAAAAACGGTGAAGTAGTAGATAAGCAAGTAGGAGCAGTGCCGAAAAATGTATTGGCTGGCAAACTAGATGCTCAGATAGCTTAAGATTTCATTTTAAGTTTTATAAAAAACCCATCCCGATTATCGGAATGGGTTTTTTTGTGCTTTTTATTGTTGTGAAATTGGGACCGATACAAGCGTTTGATCCCATGCCATATTCAACTGCAATCCGGTAGAGTCACTATCGAATGTCATCGTAAAAAGTTCTAACTCCTCAGAATTAGACTGCACGGGCACATTTACTTTCACCACATCCAATGTGTAGTCTGGTTCAAAAAATCCAAATTCACCAATTTGGCTATTTAGAGACAATTCCCATTGAGTAGCATCTGGTACTGCATAAAATCGATAGCGACCAGCAGCCACGTTTTTACCAGCAAAGTTTACATCCTTGTTAAAGGTGATTTCTGTGGCATCATTGGCGCCCAATCTCCAATACTGACCATTTGGAACAAGAGCATCTTCACTTTCTTCGCCGAATATCAATCTGCCTTTTTTAGACGGTTGACAATAATCCACTGATACGGACAATTCTCCTAGATTTCCTTCTGCTGATGTCAACGGACTATGCGATCGATGTGTCATAAAACCATAGCCGAAATATCCGATTACAGCTACGACAATGACTATTATTATTTTCTTAATCATAATATTAGGTGTTTTTTTGTGCTGAAAGCTACTTATTTAATTCGAATATTAAGAGGAAGTGAGCGGTATCATTTATTGCATATATTGCTATACGCACAATACTGACATTTTTGTTCATCCTCTGTTTGAGTGAAAGGCACGTTTGGATTGAACATTTCTGTGAGTAAATAAAGCATGACCTCTTTGAATTCTTCTTCAAAATCCGCGTAGTTCACAACGGTTCTATTCTTCTTGTCGACAGTTTGTGTGAGCAAGGCATCGAACTTGTCATCAAACAAATCTTTGCTATTAAATAAACCAGGCTGAATGGGTCTTTTAAGGTTCGGATGGTTTTCTTTGTAAAGCAAACAATAATAAAAAAGCTGAAAGACTGCTTTGTTTCTTTTAGTAGACTTTCCGTCAATGAGGTCGAACATCAATCCGAATTTTCTATCATCTCGTCCAGATTTGTAATCCAAGACTCTAATGACTTCTCCGAATTCGTCTATTCTGTCAATGATTCCTTTCAAGCCAACTTTGACACTTCCGTCCATGGTTTCGATAGGGAAATCCACAAAATAATCTTTAGCCTCTAGTCCAAGAATAGTAAAAGGAGCATTTTTTTGATCAAATGCCAAGATACGTTCCATGTAGGCTTTAATCACTTCATAAGCAATCAGCTGACGCCCAGTGGTCTCGTTGTTGTCAGTGAGTTTTTGATCTGCAAAAGATTGTTGGATGGCAGGATCAAGCCCTTGTTTTGCTTCCAAAAAATCTTCACTATTCCAAGTTTGTTTTCCAGTATAGAGATATTCCATGGCACCATGCAATAAATTCCCGAAAAGGGAAGGGTCCATATCTTCTAGCAACTCATCTGGCTCTCTGATTTTTTCAATATGTTGGAAATAGAATTTGAGTTTACAATCTATATAAGTGTTGAGTGCAGAGGGAGACAGACGTTTATTGTTTTCATTTTCATTGACAAGAAAACTTTGGAGCTGATCTAATACCTCTCCTTTCTTTTCGATCGCAATCGTTGGTGCAACTTCAGCGGTAATGGGATTGACTAGACTTGCAGTTTTAAATGTTAAATCAGACTCATATTGTATTTGTCGTACGTATCGACTGAGTTCGCCATTGTGATTGAACTCTGAAATATTATTGTACGATACCCAAAGGTTTTCTGCACTGTGAAGGAGCCTATAAAACAAATAAGACTGCATAGCATCTTGATGCTCCACAGTGGGGAGATCAAAAGCCTTTCTAATATTATAGGGAATAAAAGAAGTGTTGGAGCTGTCTTTTGGCCAACTGCCTTCATTCATGCCTACAATCAATACATGTTTAAAGGACAGGTTTCTGGTTTCCAAAATTCCCATGATTTGAATGCCTTCTTTGTGATCACCAGACAAGGGAAGTTTCAAGGTACTCCCCAGTTTTAGAAATAATTTATAAAAGGAATTGAATTTTAATTGCACGCTGTGATGCGACATGGCTGTGCTTATTCTTTTCAGTGTGCTATGCACTAAAACCAGCACAGATCGATCTATTTCGGGTAGAAGATTTGGTTTTAATTCCTTGACAAATGAAATCAGATGAGTAATCAATTCCTGAACAGATTCAGCTGGAGAAAGAAGCGTAGATATTTCTGGAAAAATCTGATGTATGTTTTCAGTAACCTGATAGACATGATTAGCTTCCAGCGCGGCGTCATTGAATACTTTTACTCGTTCCGATTCTATGCCTAGCAGATCATTGTACTCTAGTAAGGCTAAAATTTCTTTGTGCTGAATTTTCCTTAGCTGATTTGATTGGTATTTATCATGCAATGCAAGGGTTTTGGAAAGGAAAAGATACAACCTAGATTGTGCGATGGGCCAACCCATGGTTACATTCGTATTTTCAATTTGATCCGGCAACGCATGTAAAGTGTTCTGTAGTAAAGATTCGTCTGTAAGAATGATCAAAAGGTCAGACTGTTCTTCTTCATTTAGTGACAGATCTTCAATCTTTTGAGCAGCTCCCTTGATCTGACCCATGCTGAATGGAGCAGATAGGATTTCAATATTCAGCTCCTCGTGATTAATATGCTTTTTTAGGTCTCTTTCAATAGAAGGTTTGAAATATGGATCCTGTGCATATTCTCGAAAGAAGGTTCCTGATTCTTGATTTTGATCCTTGAAATAGTAGGTGTCTACATCCCAAAATATATTGGTTTTCCCTTGATCTAAATAGGTTTTTATAATTGATTCTTCTGCTTTGGTTAAGGCATTGAATCCCGCAAACCATAAGGTCTCTGAGGGTGCCAATGGCTCGACTTGATCCGAATAGTTTCGGAACATTCGCCCTTTATATAGCAGTCCACTATCATTAAGCAATTCATTAAATCGATGGTAGAGCTCCGCCAAAATAGACCAGGTTTCTAGGAATTCATTCTGCTTTTTATTTGGTGAAGGAAGAAAACCCTTCCAAAAACTCTGAATGGTGAGTTGATCTTTCTCTGATAAGTGTCTAAAGGCTTCATCCAATTCCTTTTGTGATTTGATGACTCGAAAAATATGTTGGACATCGACCAGATAATTATCTATGTCATTGTAGTCCTTCAGTATCATTTCTCCCCAAGGAAAGAATGCATCGAAATCTTCTGGATGTTTGACGATTTCTTGATAGGCTTTATAAAGCAGAAAAATCATCTGAAGATCGTCGGCAAAATTCTTGTTTTGTTTTTGCTCAACAAATTCCTCAAAGCTCGTAATTACTGGAGACCAGATGGGCTGGTCATACATCTGAGCCAGATAGTCTGCGAAGTAAACTCCCGCTCGTTTATTCGGAAATATCACCGTCAGTTGATCACATTGAAGCCCGAATTGTGCCTGACATTTTTGCGCTAAGGATTGTAGGAAATTGTTATCTGCTTTCAACTGAATTTTAGTGAATTTGCTGAACTGTAAATTAACAACGATTTATAATTCAACATAGCTCTCCTGCTAATTCTGAAGTTTTTTGTTTAATTAGCAATTGTTAAAATATACTTTGAAATCATTAGCAGTGAATTATTTGCTGTTTTATTGTAACTTTTAAGTAATCCCTAATTATCAATGGTATAAAATCAATTGGCAAAATTTTATTCTTAGAACAAGGGTCTTTGGTTTTTAAGTTGATATATTTAAAATGATCAATACACTGTCAACCAATAAAATAAATCTTATGAAAAAATTATTACAAACTACATTATTAGCCTGCTCTCTGCTTTTTATTGCTTCATGTAGCAGCGATGATCCTGAGCCAGATAAAATAATAGGTACATGGATATTAGATAATGGAACATATTCTAATCCTCCAGCAGCATACAGTCTTCAAGCTGGTGACGTCGAAAGTATTTATGGAGAAAGCGAATACAAAATCAGATTTTTTGATGATATGACTTATGAGCGAGATGTCACTGGAAATGGCGGTTCCTTTGAAGATGAAGGCACTTATTCACAAACTGGAGATAAGCTCGAACTGGACTATGAAAAAGGTACAACTGGATTAGACTTAGAATTTGATGTTGTCGGCGATATCACAGATAAAAATTTAGACATCATTACTTCTACACAAATTACAGCTTTGTCTGATGCTATTTTGAATGATAAAGAATTTCAGGATACTGTCACTACAAATGCGCAATATTTTGCGGTTTTGGAAGAGAGAGGAGTAGTGATTACTCTAGATCTTACATATTATTTTGACAGAGAATAAATAGTAAATACAAGAATTTTCTTTTTTTAATAGATACTACTCTATGAAATATATCAGTAGATGGATTAGTGTATGCTTTTGGATAATGAGCAGTACAGCTCTTTACTCTCAGGTTACAAATATCTCCGGAACTGTAGTAGATAATAAAAACGAGCCAATGGTTGGTGTTTCTGTGGTGATAGAAAACACAAGCATTGGCTCGATTACTGATTTGGACGGAAACTTTAGTCTTCAAGCGAATAGTGGGGACGTACTTATTGTGAAAATGCTCGGTATGAAAGAGCAAAGATTGAAAGTTACCAATCCAAATCAAAAATTTCAAATTAAGTTAGAAGAAGAAGCATTGGCACTTCAAGAAGTGGTAGTCAATGGATTTCAAGAAGTAGATAGAAAACTGTTTACAGGTGCCTCTGAGAATCTTAAAATGGCGGACATTAAAGCCGAGGGCATAGTTGATGTCAGCCGTGTACTCGAAGGAAGAGTGGCTGGGGTCAATGTGGACAATGTATCTGGCACGTTCGGCTCCTCTCCGAAAATTAGAATTCGCGGCAATGCTTCTATCAATGGGAATAATCAACCACTATTTGTAGTTGATGGCGTAATCCTAGAAGACTTATCTAATGTCAATACAGACGATTTTATATCTGGGAATGCCAATACGCTGATTAGCTCATCCATTGCGAATATTAATCCTGATGATATTGAGTCATTTCAAATCCTTAAAGACGCTTCAGCAACGGCCATTTATGGTGCCAGAGCAGCCAATGGTGTCATTGTCATCACCACCAAAAGAGGAAAAAGTGGAGCCCTGAGAATCAGCTATTCAGGGAACTATTCTGTAAAACTAAGGCCTACTTATAGTCAATTCAGTTTACTCAATTCAGCGGAGGAGATGTCAGTCTATCGTGAGATGGCACAAAAAGGTTTGATTGACATCACTACATCTGTACGTGCTCAAAATTATGGAGCGATTGGAAAAATGTACACACAAATTGCCCAACATCAAATTCCATGGGGTCCGGGAGGCGGACTAAATGAATCTTATTTGAATCAATACGAAAATGCAAATACGGATTGGTTTGATGTGCTATTCAGAGATTATGGTTTGCAACAACAGCATTCTTTAAGCTTTACATCAGGAACAGATAAATCGAATAGCTATTACTCGATAAGTTATCTCAACGATGCCGGGCAAACCATTGCTGACCAGGTTCAACGATTAACTGCAAGTTCAAGAAACACCTACTTCTTATCAGATAAATTCACTTTTGGACTCAAACTATCTGCCAGTTATAGAGATCAAACTGTCCCTGGTACTCGAAATAGAGAATTCGATCCCATTACTGGAAAGTATAGCCGGAGTTTCGATATCAACCCTTTGAGCTATGCACTCAACACCAGTAGATCCATACGGCCGTATGATACGGATGGTGAGTTAGAATATTTCAGACGAAACTATACCGATTTTAATATTTTAGAAGAGCTAAAATACAATTTTATAGACATTACTGTTGCCGATGTATCCACTCAGACAGACTTTGAATTAAACCCAACTAAAAATATTTCACTGAAAGGAGTGATGCAACTGAGATATGCATCTACTCAGCGAGATCATACCGTACACGAAAATTCAAATCAAGCGGAAGCGTATCGAGCAAACGATACTCAGTTTATTCAGGACTCCAATAATCTATTGTATCGAGATCCAGATAATCCGGGGTTGAATCCAGTGGTAGTTTTACCCATTGGTGGATTCAACTATTTGGACAAAAGTGATATGCTCAATTTCTTTAGTCGAGTAAGTGCAGAATGGTCCAAAACCTATCGTGAGATACATCAAGTAAACTTGTTAGGCGGTCAGGAAATTAGATTTACGAATAGAAATGAGAAAAGTACTACTGGACTGGGAGTAGTTTACGAAAGTGGAGGAATTGCCGTGACAGACCCCAACATCATTGAGTTTTTTAATTCTCAGAATATAGATATTTATTCACAAAATCAGCTCAGGGATAGATTTATTGGTGTTTTCTTAAATGGTGGATATGCCTATAAAGGAAAATACATCGCCAACTTTACAGTGAGATACGACGGATCTAATCAGCTGGGAGAGAGCAAAAGTGCCAGATATTTGCCTACATGGAATGTGAGTGGGGCTTGGAATGCGCATAGCGAAAATTTTATGTCCAATTTGAGCTTTATTGATTTGCTTAAAGTTAGGGCTACTTACGGAATTTCTGGAAATCTTCCTCCAGACGCCAGTGCATTGCTCAATTTACAAGCTGACGTAACTGTTCGGCCAACCGATCAGGAGCCTTATCTATATATTGAAGATTTAACTAATTCTGAACTGACTTGGGAAAAATTAAGAGAATTGAATGTCGGAATGGACATTGGCTTATTTGATAATAGAGTGAGTATTTCGGCAGATTGGTACAAGCGTCAATCGTTTGACTTGATCGGCCAAGTGCTTACCAGTGGTGTAGGAGGGCAGAGTGTCAAAACGGGAAACTTTGCAGATATGGAGTCGGATGGTTTCGAATTTACCATCAATACAGTTAACCTCACGAGAGGGAATTTTTCTTGGAGAACCAATTTCAATATTGGATATACAAAGGATAGAATTACCCGATTGGATTTTGGGCCGAGACTAGTGGATGCACTTAGCCAGAATGGTGCAGCTGTACTTGGTGGCCCTAGACGAGGATTGTTCTCATCCAAGTTTGCGGGTCTTAATTCCACTGGATTTCCGACCTTCTATGACGAAAACAACGAAATCGTTTTTCAGTACGATTTGCAGAGTAGAGATAATCTCACGGAGACTTTGGAGTTTGAAGGGTCCACTGAGCCTAGAGGAGCTGGTGGATTAACAAACACTTTTGCTTGGAAAGGATTGTCATTCAGTTTCTTACTGTCATACAAATTCGACTATAAAATCAGATTGAATGACGTAGTGCAATCCAGCTATACAGATTTCGATGCTTTACCAGAGGAGTTGGCCAATCGCTGGGTCGTTCCTGGTGATGAGGAGATTACCATAGTTCCTGCCATCTTAGATCAAAGAATTGTCACAGCAGGTGGTGCAGATTTAGATAGTTATGCACTTTACAATCAAAGTAATGTTAGAGTCGCAAATGGTGATTACATCAGATTGAAAAATGTGAGGTTATCTTATCAACTGCCATTTCCAGTCGTGCAGAAAATTGGCTTGAACAATATGAGCCTGAGTGTGGAAGGTCAAAATCTTTGGCTGATTTATTCAGATGATGCTTTGAATGGTCAGGATCCAGAATTTTTTAGCTCTGGAGGGGTTTCGTTGCCGCAACCTAGATTAGTAACATTTACATTGAACGTTGGCATCTAGAAATATGAAAAATTCAATTCAATTATATAGCTGGATACCGATTCGAATGGTGCCAATCATTTTGATGGTGTTACTTTCATCTTGTGATGACTTTTTGGATGAAGTGCCTGACAACCGAGTCTCTCTAGATGATTTAGACAAAGCGGCACAGTTGCTTACCAATGCTTATTCTGATGCTAGTTATGCCTTTACAGACTGGATGTCTGACGATTTTACATATACTATCGGTACTACATTGAGACCAGCACATCAGCAAATGTACGTTTGGGATGATCCAACTTCGGATCCTACCGAACAAGATACGCCTGGGTTCTTTTGGTATCAAACCTATACGGCTATTTCTCATGCCAATGAAGTGTTGAGTATTATAGATGGTCTTGAGGTAGACCAAGAAGATCGAGGCCGTAGAGATGCGATCAAAGCAGAGGCATTATTGACAAGAGCCTATGGTCATTTCATGCTGGTCAACTTATTCGGTGAGGAGTTTAATTTCAGAAATAATGGAGCAGGCCCTGGTGTCCCTTATATTATTGAACCAGAGACTGAATTTCTTGTTGAATATGAGAGAGCTTCTGTTCGCAGCGTTTATGAAGACATAGATGATGATTTGAAGGATGGATTGGAGTTGTTAGATGATTCTTACTATTCAAATAGTGGAAAGTATCATTTTAATAGAAACGCGGCATTGGCATTTGCTTCTAGGTTTTATTTATACAAAGGTGATTTTATTAGGAGTGAACAATACAGCAATGAGTTGCTTGGTTCTAATCCAGAATCATTTGTCAGGGACATGACGTCGAACGAATTCAGAACTGCCAAAGCTTCAACCTCGGGTTATCCGCAGTTGTATTCTTCTCCTGATTTAAGAAGTAATCTAATGTTGATGCGAAAAATTTCTTTGTTTCAACGTACGGATTTTGCCTATGGAATTGATCGAAACAACTATCGATCTCTCTTTGCCACCCATCCTTTTGCTGATGCTACTGATGAACGAGAAAATCCAGCTTGGGTAAAAGGACAAAATGCAATTTTTCCAGTTCGCTATGAAAGCTTGTTTGAAAGAAGTAGTATCAATTCTAATGTGGGAACTCCTTACCATATTGCCCTGGCCTTTAGAGGTGAAGAAGTACTACTTAATCGAGTAGAAACTAGTATTTATAATAATCAACATGATCAGGCTATTTCTGACTTGCAAGTCTTGACAAATAGAAGATTTACTGGTGGGGATTTGACATTGAGCATGGAAATCTTAAGGTCTTTTTTTGGTGCAGATGATGATCCCAGCTTTACCGATGAACTCATCTTATTAAATTATCTTTTATTAGAAAGAAGGAAAGAGTTTATTGGTCAAGGGATGCGGTGGTTTGATATTAAACGATATGGATTCTCAGTCAATCACTTAGGTGCTGATGGAACTGTGGTAGCAAGATTAGAAAGCGACGATAAAAGAAAAGTATTACAAATACCAACGTCCGCGATAGAGGTAGGTGGTTTAGAACCCAATGATAGATAGTATGAAAAATTTATTTTATATCATAAAGCTTGGAGGCTACTTAGGCAGTTGTCTATTATTTGGTGCTGTGATACTAGTAGTTACTTCATGCTTTGAAGAGGATAAACTAGATGTACCGGTTGGAGATGTAGAAGAACCAACAACAGCACTTGATAAGTATATAGATTCAAATTTTACTGAGGAATATGGAATTGCAATTCGCTACAAGTATGTCGATAATTTTGTAAACCCAGGACAGAGAGTTGCTCCACCAAAATTAGAAGTAGTTCGACCGATGCTTGATTTGGTAGATGAGTATTGGATTGATGTTTATGAAGATGTAGATGGGGGAGAGCAGTATTTCCGAAGATATGTACCAGGAGAGTTGGTTTTTTTGGGTGGGTTGATTTACAATGGCGATGGTACTGTTACGTTAGGTACAGCCGACGCTGGAGCACGAATTACCTTTACAGACGTGAATTCCATTGACTTTGATGACGACGAATGGCTATTAAGACAATTGCATACCGTCTATCATGAGTTTGCACATATTGTACATCAAAATGACAAGTTGCCTCCTGCATTTGAGGAAATTGCCGCTGCTGGATACAGCAGTGCTGGCTCCTGGTTTAATTTGACAGATGAGGAGGCACTCATGAGAGGATTTGTTTCACCTTATGCTACCAGTAGCCCTAATGAAGATTTTGCGGAAACGATTGCTTTTTATATGGCTGAAGCCGATTTTTTTGAAGATTACATCACGTTAGAGGAGGATTGTACTACTGCTGCTTGTGAGGATCGCAATGAAGGCAGAGTGCTTATTTTAGAAAAATTGAATGCCATTAAGGAGCATTACCTGAAATCCACAGGTGTAGATTTGGATGACTTGAGAGCATCAGTTCAATCAAGATTATGATAGGTATGACTAAAAATATACTTTTTTATGTGTTTTTATTCTTTCTCATTTCTTCGTGTGACAATGGGCTGGATAAAATCACTCCACCGGCAGAAAGAAGTGCTGAAGCCATCAGTAATCTTCGTGATGATTTGGAGGAGCCAGCCAATGGATGGGTGCTTAATTATCAACCAACACCTGAATCTGGAATATTCTATTTGCTTTTAAAATTTAATGATGATGGGACAGTAAGAATACAGTCTGATGTACCCGGCGATGAAGATTATTTCTATGATCAAACCATTCCATATCGCATCGATACCAGATTAAGTTTGGAATTGATTTTCGAAACTTACGCTGTATTACACTATTTATTTGAACAAAATGCGTCCACATTCGGCGCAGAGTTTGAGTTTTATTATTTAGAGAAAGATGGCGATAATCTCATGTTTGCAAGTAAATCGGATAATTTGGGTGAGAATACCGTGATTACGCTAGAGCCAGCAAGTGCAGATGCAGCAGATGTCTTTTCCAGAGAGCTACCAGAAAATTTATTTGCTTATGATACTATCAGTTCATTGTTCGTAGGCCCAATGCAACATATCTCCTTAACAGAAGAGAATTTATCAATTTTTTGGAGTATCAATTTGGACGAAAGAAATATTTCTGTGAGTAGCGTAGGAGAAGGCCTTTCTGTTTCTGAAGTAGCAACAATCAACAATACTAAAATATTGAATCACCAGACTGGATATGGTTTTTCTGATGGAAAACTTGTCCTAAGCGATCCGCTCAACTTTAGCTTTGGAGGAGAAAATATTACAATTTCAGAAATGAGTTTAAATAGCTATTCTGAGACTGGACCACCCATGTGCACAGACAACCCAATAGCTACGCCTGTGTATTCAGGATCGGTGTCTGGACTTGGGAATACCATAATGTACAAGACACTGTTTGATGTAAAAGGAATGGATTTTCAACCACAATCAGAGAGCCCCTATAGCATTAATGTTTTTTATGTGGCTGATTCTACCGGAATATCGATATCACAAAGAGGGTCGATTGAAGAGTTGTTTCCTACGGCCAATTGGTTTTTATTCAACTACGGGTTTGATGATGATAATCCGAGTGATCCTTTAGATCCACAACCGGCCTACGCAGTTGGTTTAGAGAGGAGCACTGATGCAGGTGATCGAACTATTTTGAGAGAGTTTGTACCGACTATTACAGTGAATAATACGGTAAGTGTTGTTCCAACTGATAATTATTGGCCTAATGATATTACAGCGGAAGAGATAAGTAATTTAGAAATTGTTGTAGATGAAATTTTTGGAGATGATGGTGGAATTATCCATGCTTTAAATTACACTATAGAAAGTCAACCTGACCTCACAATATTCACCCTTTACAATGCCTGTAATAACTATGAGTTCTTGTTAGTCCAATAAAGTTTAGGCTATTGCAAATTGCACAATGAATTTGGTGCCTTTGCCTAGTTCACTTTCATACCAAATTTTCCCTTTCATCTGCTCAACGTACTTTTTCACTATAGATAATCCCAATCCAGTTGAAACTTCGTTGGCCGTAGGTTTGGCACTTAGAGTTTGAAATTTCTTAAAAATCTTTGCTTTGTCGTCTTCAGTAAGCCCAGGCCCTTCGTCTTGAATGGATATTTGAACAGTTTGCCCCACTTGCTCTAATCCAAGTACAATTGTAGTGTTTGGTTGAGAAAATTTAAGTGCGTTAGATACGAGATTTTCTAGCACTTGATGAAGGTGCACTTTGTCTCCTGATATGATCAATTCTTCCTTTGGATAATTACCTTCAACAGTAATATTTTTAGCTTTGGCAGCTGTGCTGAAACTTGCTATTGTTTCATCTAATACTTGCACAACGCCTACTTTTTCTAAGTTTTCATTTTTGGATTCAACATTGAGGGCTTCTACATTCAAAATTTTACTAATCATTGAAAGAATTCGATCCGATTCACTTTTTATAAGGTTTAGTGTTTGATTTTCTTTTGCTCCAAATTCTTTATGCTCAGATTGATGAATTTCAGTGAGACCTTTGATATTATTGATAGGCGCTCGAAGATCGTGAGACAGAATTCGGATTAAGTTGTTTTTTTCATTGTTGATATCGATCAAATCGTTGTTGTGTTTAAAAGTTTTTTCCTTTTGCTCTTCAATTTGGGCATTTAGTTTTTTACGTTCATTGCTAGACCAAAACGCAACGATAGCCACTGTCAGGAAAAGTACACATGCGATTATCGCAAGTGCAATAATTGCTCGTTGTCGTTTGATGATGACTTCATTCAGTCGAGTTTGTTCTCTGAGGAATTTAGTCTCGACTTCGGCTTTTTCACTTTGATATTGTGCATGTAAAGACTCTATTTTTCTGGTGTTTTCTTCATTGAATATTGAATCTTTGGTTTCGACATACTGTTTGAAATAGAATAATGCTTGATCGTAATCTTGAGACTTTTCTAGTATTTCAGAAAGTAGTTGGAGTGCTTTCGATTCGTTATTCTTCAGACCATGAGCTTTGTTGAGAATCATGCTTTTACGAATATATTCTTTCGCTTCCTTGAGGTCACTCTTCATTAAGTAAGTTCGTGCTATATTAATATAGCTTATGCTTAATGTGCTGGTGTGATTCAACTTTTCAACATTCACCAAATTGTCCTTCAATAATTTCAAAGCTTTATTAGGTAAGTTTTGTTTGATATAGAGTTCGGCCATGTCTACATTGGAAATGACAATTCCCTCCAAGTCATTCATATTTAGTCGTATTTCCTGAGCTTTGATGTAATTTTCTTCAGCCAGTTCAAATTGCTCTAATCCAACCAATGAACGCCCAATATTGAGATAGCAATAGGCCATGATACTTTTATTGTCAATCATTTTTGCATTTTCTAATGCACGTTGAAAGTAATCTATGGCTCCATTGAAATTGGTTTGAAAGATGTAAATATTCCCAATGTTGATAAGCGTATAGCTTATTTCTTCTAAGTCTTTTGAGTATTCTGAAGACTTGAGCGCTTCGAAAAATAAGGCCAATGCTTTGGAATAATTACTACGGTTTCTGTATGCAATGCCCAAGTAGTTTAAACTATGATTTATACCATTCAGATAATTTATTTCCTTCGAAAGCTTTAAGCCTAGTTCGGCATAAAATATCGAAGAATCAATAGCTATATTTCTGTAACTCCAGCTGATTTCATTATATACATCCACCAATAAGCTATCGGATGAATTTTGCACTAGAGATTTTAAACTATCAATATTTGAAATTGATTGTTTTGACTGTGCTGTGCTGGATGAAATACTTACCCATATTACTAAAGACAGTAAGATCAGAAATCTCATTTCAGGTTATTAATCAATGAATAATACTAAATAAGGGATACTAAGATGGGACAAAATAAACAATTATAGATGATAAGACTGTGTCTAATTTTATGCAAATGACTAAGTCTAACAATTAATTTGTTCATTCATTTAGATTTGTAAATTTGCAATCCAAACAACAATGATCCAATGAATTTCGATGAGATAAGGGAAAACATCGTCGGCTCTAGCCAAAATTTCGATACACCTTTTGGTAGTTTTGAAATGCTATATGCAGACTGGGTAGCAAGTGGTAGATTGTATGGCCCTATAGAAGATGCCATCACTAATAAATTTGGCCCTTGGGTGGCCAATACACACTCATATTCAAATAAGACCGGTAGCCTAATGACTACGGCTTATAATCAAGCGAAACAAATTATTAGGGAACATGTCAATGCCTCAGAGTCAGACATGCTGGTGCTTACTGGTTCAGGGATGACAGGAGGGGTAGTGCGTTTACAACAAATTCTGGGTTTGTGTGTTCAGAGCCATACTCCTGAGCTAATAATAGAGGATCGACCCATTGTATTCATTACTCATATGGAACATCATTCTCATCACGTGTCCTGGATGGAAACGGTTGCTGATGTGGTAATTGTACCTCCTGGAAAGGATTTAAAAATTGATCTTGATCTGCTGCAAACTGAAATTGATAAGTATGCAGACAGAAAGTTAAAAATAGGTGCTTTCACTGCTGGCTCGAACGTCACAGGAGTGATTACTCCAATTCATGAAATGGCTGAAGTGATGCACAAGAACGGGGGTTATTGTTTTGTTGACTATGCCGCTACAGCTCCCTATGTACCTATAGACATGCATCCTGCAAATGACTTACAATCTTTGGATGCCATTTATTTTTCTCCACACAAGTTTTTAGGTGGACCTGGGGCTTGTGGTGTTATGCTTTTTGATAAAAAAATCTATCAAGGAAAATCATGCGTGCCAGGAGGAGGCAATGTGACATGGACCAACCCATGGGGAGAATACGGGTTTACATCGAACGATGAAGCTAAAGAAGATGGAGGAACACCAGGTTTTTTACAAGCTATTCGTGCTGCTATGGCGATTCGACTAAAAGAAAAAATGGGTACTACTCAAATAGAGAAACGAGAGGAGGAACTGGTATCCAAGACATTCGCAAGAATGAACAAAATAGAAGGTGTACGTATCGTTGGGGAGCAAGAGTCTAAGCGGATTGGTGTGGTTTCATTCAATATTGATGACATTCATTACAATGCGGTTGTTAGGATTATGAATGATAGGTTTGGTGTGCAGGTGAGAGGTGGATGGGCTTGTGCAAGTACGTACTGTCACTATTTATTTGAATTGAATCAGTCTCAATCCAAACGATTGACGGATGGAATAGACAGTCAAAACTTGACGGGAAAACCGGGTTGGGCTAGAATGTCTCTGCATCCTACCATGACCGATAAGCAGTTGGACTATGCGCTAGATGCCATCGAATATATTGCCAAAAACAAGCAGGAACTGAAGGAGGATTATGTTTATGATGTCAAAACCAACGATTTTACTCTTCAAAAGGCAGCCATAGATAATAATGACGATCAGGCTGCAGCTATGTTCGAAATATAAAAAAAGGGACGCTTGCTTAAGGCGTCCCCAGACTATACTTAAAATTATAAGTTCTTTATTAATTAGCGATTTTGATCTGGATTTGATCGGTGGCTTGACTTTCATTGATCCTGCCTGACTCTAAATCCAAAAGTGTTTGATTCTTTATCAAAATATTGATATCGTTTGGAATATCACAGCTATTACATTCAGTTAGTCTTATTTGAAATAGAATAGATTCATCCGAATCCAGGCTTTTAATTGTTTTTCCGTAGTCCAAGATATTCTTTTTGAACTCGCCGATAAATTGCGGATACAAATTCATGACTTCCTTATTTCTCTCTTCACGACTAAGGTTACTTTTTTGCTGTGTTGGCATACGATAGCTGTCTCTACCTGTGGATACAGACGAATACATTTTCATTCTATATATCACACCAAAATTTTTCAACCTTTCATATGAGATTGGAGTCGAGGTGTAATACGTAGTTGCAAGATCAGTTTTATACAGCCTTTGAAATATGCTTGAGAACAGTTCTAAATCAGCGGCCAATTTTTCTTCTCCTTTGCTCTCTATGAAATTGATGTTGCTTTCAAAAGAATCTCTAGATATTCTACCAGCTTTGAATTCAGCAATATTTCTTCTTGTGGTAGAAGCGCTGAATTTACCTATTTGATCATTAGACAGGCTATAGACAGCTCCAAATCCTTGAGGACCACCTTTAGAAATCAGCATTACTTGTTCATCATTAGCCAATTGACCAATCAGATCAGCATATTCTGATAAAAAAGTAACCATAACATTGCGATACAAAGGCATCAAATCTTCGAAGTCTTTTTGGTATCCTCTGGTTACATAAAGATGGCCTTTGTCGTCAGTATCACTGTCATCGGAATGACTATATGAATAGCGATAAGTGTACTCATCATCTTCGACAGCTACTGTTCTATTCACTTCTTTTCTGTCCAATAGATCTCTTTCTCTTTCTCTCTCGTACTCTGCTCTTTCTTCTTCACGTTCACGCTGTCGTTCCAGTTGTTCCATTTGCCTTTCGATTGCCCGTTCTCTTTCCTCCAAAGCACGCTGTTGCTCTCGAAGCATACGCTCATTTTCTCGTTCGATTATTTCTGATTGGCGTTCGATTTCTTCCGCTTGTCTTTCTAGCATCTCTGCTTGCATTTCAAGCTCAACCATCTCATCTATATTTATTATAAAATCTTCATCATCTAAAATGAATGTGAAATTGTAGGAATCGTCGAAGTTGTTGGAATAGAATTTACCTGAACTGTTCAATTCTATCATTACTCCAAAACCTGGTATGTAGCTAGCCTTGGGGCTGGCTGAATAAAACCTACCATCATTCGATTCTCCTTTAACCAGTGATGAAACTACATCCTCAGCAATTTTGAGATCTCGATCCATCTTAGCTTGATCGATGTCCTGCGCCCAAAGTACGGTACTTTGGATGGAGAATGTCAGTGCAATAAACAAATACTTAATTTTCATGCGTGTTCTTATTTACTTTGAGTTTTGACCATGTCATACAGGCTGGCAAGCAATTGGTCTTGTTCCAATTGTTTCACATCCTGATTGTTCTGTATTTTGCTTAAGCTAGTCTCTATCAATCGCATGTCGTAGTTTCTTTGATTCTGATAGAATTCATTGAAATCCGCCATGACTGTTTTTACATATTTCTTTTGTTTCTGAGAAGATACTGTAAAGAAATTCTGGATAATTTCCTTATTCTCATCATTAAGTTGAGCCACATATTGCTGCATCAACTGACCTGTGCCAGCCGTATGGCTTTTCATCATACCAGTCATCAGTGCAATGTTTTTTTGATCCTGAGATTCCATATCTGAAGTCAATTGTGATTGAACTGCAGCTATTTTTTGATCAGTCGAAGCTTCATATTCATTCATGGCTTCAGCCATCCATGCCTTTACATTCTCTTTATTCAAATCTTCATCTGGTAAAGGTGTGAGTTCACCAAAACCAATTTGGATTCCTTTATCCGTTTGATTGATGTTGAAATTCAAAACAGCAGCTGAAATCAGTAATAACGCTAGTCCTGCTGCTATTGATCCAACCCACCGGAAAGCATCAGATCTAAAAAATGAAATGGCCTCATTCTTTTGGTTAAATACAAAAGTAGGAGGGATCATCTCTTTGTCTTCAAGCGTATCCAGTGCATGACGAGTGGCTTGCATGCCTTTCATTTCCAGCTGTAATTCCGGATTTTCCTTTAAAAGGGCTTCTATTTTTCTGATTTCCTCATCAGGCAATTCACCATACAAATAGTCGATGATTTTTGCCTCATCTATTTTATTTTCCATCATGGTATGACTCATTAAATGCTCTACTTTTTTCTAATATTTTTTTCAAATGGTTTAGTCCGTAATACAATCTGGACTTTACCGTATTTTCTGAAATGTTCAATACTTCCGCAATTTCTCTAAACTTCAACCCTTCATATTCTTTCATAATTAGAACAGCTTTTTGTTCTTCACCCAATTCATTAATTGCTGCTGTTACTATATCGCTCATTTCTGTCTTTACGTAATCAGATTCAGGACTGCTTGTTTGTTCTTGTTTGTATTTGACCTCATTGACTTCATCAGAAGAAACAAACATTTTAGACAAACGACCAAACTTGCGGTCTTCTTCACGGCATTGATTTAAAGCAATCACATAAATCCAGGATTTGAATTTTTCAATTTCTTTAAGTTGTCCCAGATGATCGAATACCTTGATGAAGGTCTTTTGTGTTGCCTCTGTTGCCAGATCATGGTCATTGAAATATTTAAGAGAAAAATTATAAATCCTCTTGTGCCAGAGACTCACCAGCTTATTAAATGCTCCCTTGTCTCCAAGTTTGGCACGATCAATGATGTTCTCCGAATGATTCATCGCAATGTCTAGCAATGTCGCGGTACTCATAAATACTTAATCGGTTAATTATGCGTTTCGGTATTATGATGAAGGCGACATCAGAAAAGTTTTAATAATTTTAAAAAAGATAAGTATTAAATTCTAATAACTATGAAAAAGCTATATATACTCACTTTAAGCGTGTTTTTTTTCTTGGCTTGCTCTGATGAGAAAGATCAATTAGATCAAGCGCAATCCACTGATTTACCAGAAAAATTCACAGTTGATATACCAAGTACATTGAGCAATCCTTCAGGGTTGAATGCCGGAAGAATAAGCAAAACCAGTGATGAACTCTCTGCTACTGAGATTTATGGAGCACTTAGGGAGTTTATTTATGTGGGGGAGAATGCAGCAATGGCCTTAGAGGAAATAATAAAGGTAGCAGCCGTAGTAAAAGTATCTGGGCTTGATGAATTTACCATCGACAGTGAAGACGATGGAACGTCCAAGACATTTACATTTAATCAAAATGTCACTTACTCCTCAATAGCTTACGCCAACGAAATGTTGGTAACTGATGAAGACGGAGACACCGCACTTCAAGTCGTTTGGAATACCAACCCAGTAAGTGGTAAGGCTATACTTAATCCATATTATTTGGATAGAACAGAAGGAGAGGAGTTGATTGACACTTTCTATCAATTGGAATATGATGAATCATCAGATGGTAATACACAAGAAATGACGGTAACCATAGTTGGTATTCCTTTGGAAGAAGGTTTGGATAACATGAAAATGACTGTGATTAAAACGGGTGATGTGGTAGAGGTGTTTGGAAACTCAAATCACCCGAACGCTAAAATCATTAGTGACGATTTGATTCAGGATAGAAATTATGCATTTATAGCAAGAGCAAATGAGACTAATGATATAGCAGTGGCAGAAGTGGCTTTGCCACCTTCAAGTGTAGAAACGAATGATGTTATGGATGATTATTCACTCTTTACTGTCATTGATGCGGAAATAAAATACGTTGGTCTTACAAACCAGGATCAAATAGATGCTTATTTGGCTAATGCTGTACCACCCGCTTATTTCGATAAGTCTACTGGATTTTTAGGAGCTGGAGAAAACGTTCCATCCAATGATGGGTTTACTTCCGATTTTATAGACTTATCAGACCTGTCACCTTATGTGCCGAATGATATTGCAAATTTGTCTATTGAATTTTTGAAGTAGTGAAAATTACTAAATCATAAAAAAAGGAGAGTCATTGGATTCTCCTTTTTTTATTTTCTTTCGAATAACTTATTCTGTATAAGGTTGATCAAATTGCTCCCAGGTAATTGCTGTGCAGGATGCTTGGCTTTGGTCACTTGCAATAATGAGTTCATCACTGTTGAGCCCTCTAAGAGTGAATTCAACACTTTGAATGAATATAGCATCTTTGGTATCTGAATCTACCCACTGCCAGCTGCCAACTCTTGTAGCAGTTCCGTCTTGGCCGCTTTTGGCATAATATTCTCCTGAAGAGTAGAAGCCATAATAATATCCATCAGTGATTTCCTGATCTTCATTGTCTCCACATTCTCCTGATAGTTCGATTTTACTTACCTTTTGCTTCCACCATTTTTGTCCCACTCCTAATGTTTTGCCACCTGAAGTGCTAGTCGAGCCAGATAATGTAACATCTCTAAGGTCTACATCTACAATCTCACTACTTGGAACACCAGCAAATGGATCATCATTGTCATCATCATCTCCACAGCTAAAAATGAGAAAAGAAAGGGTTAGGATTGAAAATAATATGTTGAATTTCATAACTAGAATTTAAGAGTTTACAATTGGTTTAATCAAACCAACTACTAAAGCTATGAAATTTTAAAACTTAAATACTCAAACAAATCTGATAATAGTTTGAAAATACTTAGAATTAAGTACGTTAAAGGGAATTGTAGAAAGCTGTGATTCTTACAATATCTCTCATGTTGTCAGTTTTGAGCTTGTTTGATTTTACATACTTCTTGACTTGATCTGAGTTTTCATTTAGAATTTCAAATAAATGATTTTTCTTGCCATTGTAAAGAGTCATATTCCCTTGTGTGTCTACAAAATAATAGGAGAAAGCAAGCTTTTCTGAAGTTGAAGAAGGCCCATAAAAATAGGACTGATTATAGGGGTCTGATGACATGACAATTTTTTCTCTTACCAGAAGCGAAGTTTTTCCCTCATACAAAACCTCAAAAAGAATTGGGATTTTATAGTTGGATTCTACTTGGTATGGGATCGCATAAAATTGACGATATGTTTTTAGTATGTTATCATAAATCTCAAAAAACAGGATTTTTTTACTGCTATATGTATTTATTTTTTCTTTTTCAATGACTATTTGTACGGCGTTGGTTTCCATATCGTACTTCAAATCCCCTCTTACGGTATCCTGATCTTCTGTGACCAACCAACCCTTGTGAAACATACGAGAAGAGAATTCTTGAGCCATGGTGGGTAGCCCAAGTAAAACAAATAAATAAAATGCAAAAACTTTTTTAGCCATTCTTTAATATGCTATGACCCATTTTATCTCTCTTAGTTTCGAGATATTTTTTATTATGCTCGTTTGGGTCTACTTCAATTGGGATATTCTCTACAATTTCCAAGCCATATCCCATTAATCCAACTCTTTTTGTAGGATTATTAGTAATCAACTTAATTTTTTCAACTCCCAAGTCATGCAATATTTGTGCGCCTACACCATAGTCTCTATGATCTCCCTGGAAACCTAATTTTTCGTTGGCTTCTACTGTGTCTAATCCTTCTTCTTGTAGTTTGTAGGCTTTGAGTTTATTCAGCAATCCAATGCCACGGCCTTCTTGATTCATATATACAATTACTCCCTTACCTTCCTTTTCCACCATTTTCATGGCATTGTGAAGCTGCTCACCACAATCGCATCTGCAAGATCCGAAGATGTCGCCGGTCAAACAAGAAGAGTGAACCCTAACCATCACTGGTTCTTTAGGTTCCCAATTACCTTTCACAAGTGCTAAATGATGTTCTCCTGTGCTGATTTGCTTATAAGCTGTCAACTTAAAGTTGCCCCATTCTGTAGGCATATCGACTTTGATTTCTTTTTCTATCAAAGATTCCTTCTCCATTCGATAAGCAATCAAATCTTTGATAGAAATAAGCTTTAATTTGAATTTGTCAGCTACTATTCTAAGTTGTGGTAATCGAGCCATGGTGCCATCTTCATTGAGAATTTCTACCAAAACGCCAGCTGGAAATTTACCAGCCAATCTGGCAAGATCAATTGCAGCTTCCGTGTGTCCAGCTCTTCGAAGTACGCCACCCTTTTTTGCCTTCAATGGGAATATATGCCCTGGCCTCCCTAGTTCCTCGGGTTTAGTGTTTGGATTGACTAGTGCTTGGATGGTTTTTGCTCTGTCACTAGCAGAAATACCCGTGGTACAGCCGTTTCCGATAAGGTCTACTGATACAGTAAATGGAGTTTCATGTAGGACAGTGTTTTTGCCTACCATTAGCTCAAGCCCCAATTCATCACATCTTTCTTCTACAAGAGGAGTGCAAATCAAACCACGGCCATGAGTTGCCATGAAATTTACAATTTCAGGTGTGATGCTTTCTGCTGCACAAATAAAATCTCCTTCATTCTCTCTATCTTCATCATCAACTACAATGATGACTTCTCCATTTTTTATGGCCTCTATAGCTTCTGATACAGGGTCTAGCATATTTTCTGGGTTTACTTCACGGTTACATTTCCAAGAGTTTTAGCGATGGTCATTTCCATGCTTTTTAAGTCTCCTTGGATGCTCAAAAATTTATTAATCTGCTCTTCTTCACTTGCTAATTTTATGTTTTCCATATTTTCAGCAATCATCTTTTGAATGATACGGAATTTGAGCCGCAAGATATTAGTATAAGTTGAATTTTTTAAAGTTTGTGATTCATGGGCCACATTGATCTGAAATTTTTCTGACCAATTGGTACTGATTTCATAACGCTCAGTTGACAAATCTACAGCAGCTTGCTTCACAGCATGATCTTCATGATCGAGAAATTGTTGTATAGTGCTAATTTGTCCATTAGCTAGGTTTGCTTTAAAGATCTCAAGTATCTTGTTGTAAATGGGCGTTTCAAAAGTAATATCTTCTGATTCTACCATGAAATAGTCAGCCAAATGCATTTCTCCTTCTTCCATGCCTTCGATCAATTCGGACCCATAGTTGATGAGCATTCGAATACTTTCTCTTTCCTGAACTTTGATGATGTCGTCTCGACTGATTTTAGTTTCAGTCTTTTCAAGTTCATAAGCTTCAGGAGGTAATTCTTGAATAGGGGCTTCCCATTTTTCCTTGCTGCTTTTTAGGAGAAGTTTATTGGTTTCACTGATTAGCGTTTCTTCATCTACATGCAGGAGTCGACTACACTCTTGAATATATACAGTCCTTTGAATAGGATCTGGAATCAAAGAAATACTTTGTACAATCTCACGAATGCTTTCTGCTTTTTTGATGGGGTCGTCACCGCCATCTTTTAAGAAAATACCAGTTTTAAACGCAATGAAATCTTGAGCGTTTTCATCTAAGTATTCCTTGAAAGCCGTACCGCCGAGTTGTTTGGAGTAACTATCTGGATCTTCTCCTTCAGGAAATGGAACCGCCTTCACATTGAGTCCGCCAGAAAGCATCATATCTATACCGCGCATAGAAGCTTTGATGCCAGCCTTGTCTCCATCAAATAAAACAGTGACATTTTTGGTATACCTCTGTATTAGTTTGATTTGATCTTCGGTCAGAGAAGTACCTGAAGAGGCAACCACATTGGTAATGCCAGCTTGACTCAGTGATACTACATCGGTATAACCTTCAACCAAGTAGCAGTTTTCTTGATTTCGTATTTCGTTTTTTGCCTGGAATATGCCGTAGAGGATTTTACTTTTCGTGTAAAGCTCAGTTTCTGGGCTATTGATATACTTAGGACCTTTTTCATTGCTCTTCAGCGTGCGAGCGCCGAAGGCGATTACCTTTCCAGTAATGTTGTGAATGGGGAATACTACTCTTCCTCTAAATCGATCGTATGATTTGTCTTCTTTTACAATTTTAAGTCCGGTCTGCTCTAAGAACTCGTCTTTATGTCCAGCAGCTTTTGCAGCATCAATCAATCCCTGCCATTGGTCAAGGGCATAACCCAAGTCAAATCTTTTGATAGTTTCTTCACTAAATCCTCTTTCTTTGTAATAAGAAAGTCCAATACTTTTCCCTTCGTCCGTTTTCCAGAGATTTTCAATAAAATGCTCTTTAGCAAAGTTGAGCGTAATGAAAAGGCTTTCTCTTATACTCTGTTCTGCTAAATAATTAGGATCTGCTTCGTCTTCTTCAATCGTTATGGCATATTTCTGGGCTAAGAATTTTAGTGCCTCTATGTAACTCAGCCCATCCACTTCCATTAAAAAAGAAATCGCATCTCCACCTTTTCCAGTACTGAAGCATTTGAATATTCCTTTAGCCGGAGATACCATAAACGAGGGCGTCTTCTCATTTGTGAAAGGACTTAGTGCCTTGTAGCTTGATCCTGATTTTTTTAGGGCAACAAAGTCACTCACTACCTCATAGATGTCCATCCTGCTTTTGATTTCTTCTATGGTTTGACTTTTGATCAACTAACTCTAAGGATTTTGATTTTGCCCGTATGGGGGTGCAAATCTAAAACGAATTTGCTTGATTATTTGATACAAAAACAGGGATATCACTTAACTTGCCAAAAAATTGTAGAACAAGCCATTTTTAATCTTGAAAATCACAGAAAAGGAAGTATTGCAGGCATTGAGTAAGGTTCAGGATCCAGATCTTAAAAAAGATTTGGTTACGCTGGGTATGATAGAAAATATTAAAATCACTGAGGACGAATTGAGTTTTTCTGTGGTACTTACTACTCCAGCGTGCCCGTTGAAGGAAGTGATTAAAAACGATTGTTTGAAAGCGCTAGAGCCAATATCAAAGGGCTTGAGTATAAAAATTGACATGACATCGAATGTAACGAGTATTAGAAGTAAGTCGATGATCTTACCAAATGTAAAGAATATCATAGCCGTGGCTTCTGGAAAAGGTGGTGTGGGTAAATCAACCGTGACAGCAAATCTGGCTGTGGCTTTGGCTAAAACTGGTGCTAGCGTAGGTATAATAGATGCCGATATCTTTGGGCCTTCCATGCCGACCATGTTCGATTGCGAGCATGAGCAACCGAATATGGTAGAGGAAAATGGTAAGAACTTGCTCATTCCGATTGAGAAGTATGGAGTGAAAATTTTGTCCATCGGTTTTCTTACACCAAAAGACAATGCAATTATTTGGAGAGGGCCTATGGCAAGCTCTGCTTTAAAGCAATTTATCAGTGATGTGAAATGGGGGGAATTAGATTATTTGTTGATTGATTTACCGCCAGGAACTAGTGATATTCATTTGACGTTGGTACAATCAGTACCTGTGACTGGCGCAGTTATTGTGACAACTCCACAAAAGGTGGCCATTGCCGATGCACAAAAAGGCTTGTCGATGTTCAAGCAGCCACAGATTAACGTGCCGCTTTTGGGTGTAATTGAAAATATGGCGTATTTTACTCCAGAAGAATTGCCTGACAGTAAGTATTATTTGTTTGGTAAAGAAGGAGGAAAGAAAATGGCCGAAAAGTATGAGATACCGTTTCTAGGTGAAATTCCTTTGGTGCAGTCCATTCGTGAGAGTGGAGACAGTGGTTATCCTGCTGTAATGAAAGAAGGAGTGACAGAAGAAGCTTTCAACGAGTTGGCACAAACAGTAGCGCGTCAAGTGGCTATAAGAAATGCATCAAAAGAAAAGACAAAGATTGTTCAAATGAACTAAATTTACAGGATCAAGTCATTGACGATATGGACGCAGAAAAAAAGAAAGACCTTTTAGCAAAAATTGATCAGGCCATTAATAACATCAGACCTTATCTTGAGGCAGATGGGGGAGATGTGAGGCTGGTTGATATTGATGATGACTTTGTGGTCAAGGTTGAACTTTTGGGTGCATGTGAAGCCTGTCCTATGTCTCCAATGACTATGAAAGCCGGAATTGAAGAGGCTGTAAAAAGAGTGGCGCCAGAAGTCAAAGCAATTAATGCGATCAACATTGCATCAGTTAGCTGAATTAAAAACTAATCCAATTCCTCAATTATTTCAGATCATGAACGTTTTGTCAAAGTCATTTGATAGAAAACGATTTGCTTTGAAACTTATATGCTGTTTGTTTTTTCTAGGACTAAATTTCTTATCCTTCGGGCAAGAAAAATGTGGTACTACAATATTTAATAAAACCTCAGTTGGTCAGCAATCAGAGGAAATTAAAAATCGATTTGAGCGTTGGCTCATCGAGAATAAACACAATACTCCCTCCCAGATGAAAGTTTCTGGTCATTTAGCTGCAACCGTTTATCAAATCCCAGTTGTAGTTCACATCGTCCACAATGGAGAAGCCTACGGCAGTAAAGGCAATATTCCTGATGAGCAGATCGAATCTCAAATTACCACACTCAACGAAGATTTTAGAAGAATGAATGCAGATCAGTCTGATACACCAGCGGATTTTTTGGATGTGGCGGCTGATGTGGAGATAGAATTCGTGATGGCCAAACGTGACCCAGAAGGACTGGCCACGAATGGTATCGTAAGAGTCGAAGGAAATCAAACTGGATTTACTATTGATGAAGCTGAAGCCTTAGCGTCCAATAGTTATTGGCCAGCCGAAGAGTATTTTAATGTTTGGGTTGCAGACCTCAAATATGGCTCTGGTGATGGTCTATTGGGATTTGCTAAGTTTCCAATTTCAAATGAACCAGGAATGGACGATGATCCTAACCTCAACCGAATGATAGATGGGGTCTATATGGATTTTGAATATTTCGGGACAGGTTATAATGCTGTTTCCTTTTCTAAAGGTAGAACCATGACCCATGAGGTAGGGCATTGGCTAGGGTTGAGACACATCTGGGGAGATGGAGGATGTAGTGTGGATGATTTTTGTGATGATACGCCAACACAAGGCGGTAGTAATTCTGGATGTCCCTCTGAGGATCAAGAATCTTGCTCGACAATTGACATGTTTCAAAACTACATGGACTATACGGATGATGTATGCATGAATCTTTTTACTGATTGCCAAAGTGATAGAATGCGAATAGTGCTAGAAAATAGCCCTAGAAGAAAAGAGTTGCTGGAAAGTAAAGGAGCGATAGAACCCAATCAAGTAAGTAATGATTTGGGTATAAAATCGATTGAAACGCCAAGTTTTGGTAATTGCGACTTGGTGATCGAGCCGGAAATTGAGGTGCGCAACTATGGAACAAATGATATTGATGAGTTTAGCATTGATCTGTTGGCAGATGAGGAGCTACTGGAGACACTTACCTTTACGGAGACTTTAACACCCCTGCAAACGTTGTTTGTAGATTTCTCTTCCATAACCATTTCAACTGATGTTGAATCTTTTTCTTTTAAGGTAAACCAAGTGAATGGTGGCGCCGATGGAAATGATGAAAATGATTGTCAATGGATAACCACTTTTTTTCCCGAGCATGAAGCCGTTCCGTTTGTTGAGGATTTTTGGGATTTAGATGACTGGAAAAGACGAAATAGTGGTTCTAATACTTCTTCATGGAATTTGGCAGATGCCCCAAATGTTACTGTAATAAATACGGCAGCCTCGCTTGCCTATCATGGGTCTAGCAGCGATTCATTTGGTGAATTAGATTATCTCATTAGTCCAGTGTTTGATTTGTCTGAATTATCCACTGCCGATCTTAAATTCAAATACGCATATTCCGGTTATCCTGATAATTATAGCGACGCACTTTCCGTGGTGGTATCTACAGATTGTGGGGCTACATTCCCTGAGGAACAAGTTTTGTTTAGGGAAATTGGAGCGGAATTGGTTACGACTTCATCCACTAGTTCATCGTTCGTTCCCGACGGCCCAAGCGATTGGGTAGAACTTGAGATAAACTTCAATGAATTTTCGGGATCAGAGGTCGTTATTGCGTTTATTGGGAGCAATGGAGGGGGTAATAATATTTATGTAGATGATGTTGAAATTTTTTCTACGGCGGCTCATGACTATGATATTGGGATCGTAAGCATTAATGAATTGCCAATTGTGAGCTGTGAGCAGAGTGTTCCAATTAGTTTTGATGTTAGAAATTATGGCAAGCAATTGATTAATAGTTTTAGCGTTCAGTATTCCCTTGATTCTTTTAGTAGAAGTGTTGAATTGAACGGAGTTAACCTTGAACCTGGGAAGACACTTGGCTTTGAAATAGATGATATAGAGGTAGAAGAAGGTGATTATGAAATTTCCATACAGTTGATTGATCCAAATGGAAACGAGGATGGAGATTTTACTAACAATAGAGCCACTAGTTTTTTCGCTGTTAATCAAAACTCGGATATCATTCCAATTCGGGAGAAATTCTCTAGCGCCATTGAGTCTTCAGACTGGAGTTTTATTCGCCCAGAGGCCCCAACAGATTGGATGATTACCACATTCGAAGATGAATTTAGAAAAGACTATTCAGCTACTTTAAACGGATATGAAATAGTCGAATTAGGAATTGAAAATTGGCTGGTGAGTCCAGTTTTAGATTTTTCCTCGACCGATGAGGCTTCTATGTCATTTGACCTTTCTTATGCGAACAAAGTAGGGCGAAATGACGAATTGAAAATATTAGTTTCTATCGATTGTGGGGAGTCTTATCCTTTCGAAATCTACAATAAAAAAGGAGGGGAATTAGCTGTCACTCAAAGTGAAACGGCTTGGTTGCCAGATACTATTACGGATTGGAGAGAAGAGTTTGTTCATCTCAGTGATTTTGTAGGTACGTCCGAAGTACGATTGGCTTTTGTAGTCACCAATCAAAATGGAAACAACCTTTATTTAGACAATATAGAATTCTATGAATCTGCTGGACCGCCTCTAGCGTTTGTCGAGAGCATGAAAAGTTTTCCAAATCCCGCGAAAGAGTATGTGGAAGTCAAATTCAATTTTAATATAAAAGAAGAAATTTTACTACGAATAGTAAGTCTGCAGGGAGAGGTAATCGCTGAGAAAATTTTTCCAAACACACTCAATCAAGTCTATCGATTGAATCAGATCAGCAGTGTTCCTAATGGTATGTACCTGTTACAAGTACTTGGCGACAATACAAAATTGTCAGATAAAATATTGATCAATCATTAGTTTAGACTGAGCTTTTGATTTGCTTCTCTTTTTCAAATCTGGCTATCGCCAATTGCAATAATTGATCTATCAAATCTGTGTAAGCTATACCCGAAGCTTCCCATAATTTAGGGTACATACTGATTTGAGTAAACCCGGGAATGGTATTGATTTCATTGACCAAAAGTCTGTTGTCATTGGTTAGGAAAACATCAACACGAGCAAATCCTTCACATTCTAATACTTTAAAAGTGTCTTTCGCCATTTTTTGTACTTCGGCAATTTGCTGATCGGTTATTTTGGCTGGAATATCAATTTTATAACCTTGATCATCCAAATATTTGGCCTCATAGGAATAAAAACTATGCGTGAATGAAATTTCACCTGGAATAGATGCTTTGGGATTTTCGTTTCCCAATATGGCGCACTCTATTTCTCGACCATCTATGAATTCTTCTATAATGACCTTGTGGTCAAATGAAAAGGCTTCATCTAATGCACTTTGATATTGTTCGGTGGTATCTACTCGGTTTATTCCTACGGATGAGCCAAGATTAGCTGGCTTCACAAAGCAAGGTAATCCTAGTTGATCAGTTACGGTTTCGAAACTAGGACGCTCTTCATGCGATCGAATGGTGATGTATTTACCTATTGGAATTCCAGCATCTCTCAAGAGACGCTTCATGATGTCCTTATCCATCCCTACAGCAGAACCTAAAACTCCCGCACCTACGAATGGAATGTTTGCTAATTTGAGTAGTCCTTGAATTGTTCCATCTTCACCCATGGGGCCATGAAGGATGGGGAAGACCACGTCAATTTTTTGAGAAGTACCAGACAATTGCCCCTCACTCTGAGGAATTAGGGCTACGCTGTCACTTTCAGGATTAAGGCTGATTTTTTCAATGTCATCTGAGTGGAGAATTAATGCAGTGTCTCTATTATAAAGCCATTGCCCATTTTTATCAATTCCGATTAGTATGGGCTCATACTTGTTTTTATCAAGTGCCTCTATCACATTCTTAGCTGACCTTAATGATATTTCGTGTTCAGCGGATTTGCCGCCAAACAAGATGCCTACTTTGATTTTATTCTCCATATCGATGGCAAATGTATAAAAGAAGAATTTTAAGTTGACAATAATCTATTTGACTTTTTATCAAGGCTTTTTATTTATTTTTTTCAATGATTCCATGTAATTTGCCGCGTCACCTATTGAAAGAAAGAAATGAGTAAATCCGAACCTTCTAAGAAGGACTTGTTGATTCACATTGTGCTAGCCGGAGTGGCTTCCATTTTTATACTTCTGTTTGTTTTCTATGTCTATCTGCCGTTTACCACAAATCATGGGGAAAGCATGACTGTACCAAATTTGGAAGGAATATTATTAGAGGACTTAGATGAATTTTTGGAAGAAAGAGATTTAAGATTTGAGGTAGAGCCTGATTCTGGCTACTCCCCAAAATTCCCTGCATTGGCAGTGCTCAAGCAATTTCCTTTAGCGAATGCTAAAGTGAAAGAAGGGCGGAAAATTTATATCACATTGAATGCTTCACAGCCACCTGTCGTAAAAATGCCTTCTTTGATTCAACGTTCTTTGAAAAATGCGCAGTTAGAATTGAGAAGTTTAGGGCTTGTTCTTGGTGATATAAGATACAGACCTGATTTTGCGTTAAATACTATTTTAGAGCAATATTATAATGGAAAGAAGATCCGAGAAGGAGATGAAATCCCGAAAGGGTCTAAGATTGACTTCGAAGTAGGAGATGGGTTGGGCAATCAGACCTTTCAGATGCTCAACCTTACGGATATGGGCTTAGATGAAGCCGTTTTCGTGATGCGAGGTTATGGTCTAAAATTGGGTGATGTCTTTTATGAGAAAAAAGGCAAAATTTCCAAAGAAAAGGATGGTTCTGATGGTGACGTCATTATAGAAACAAAAGATGCTCGACCAGGGAGAGTCTTCAAGCATTCGCCAAATGCTAAAAATACAGCCAAAATTGGTCAAGAGATAGATCTCTGGATTGTAGAAGTAGACTCAACTGCTCTGGAAGAGACACCTACTTTGGATTTAGATTCAGAATAACAGGTGCTTTAAAATAATAGTTCGATTATTCGTTGATAGTTATATGCAATTGATTTTTTGTCGTGTGGGTTTGATTATAGGGTTAACCCTAATTGTACAAACTAGCTATGCACAATTGCAAGTGAGATCGATCAATCGAATTACGAATCAACAGTCTGTTCATGAAAATGCTAGATTAAAGGCGGTTGGTGATACCATCTTGTTACCCTTTTGGGATGATTTTTCATTTTCTTCAGTAACCCCTGATAGTAGGTTATGGGAATCGAATACTGGTGCATTGATTAATGGAACTTTGGGAAAGTCATCGCCAACGCTTAATGTGGTATCTTTTGATGGGAGTGATATTTATGGAAATCCACATAATCCCACAGGTGTAAATAGTGAAACAGTAGACGTTTTGACTTCTAGTCCTATTGACTTGTCAGTCATTCCAAATGATAAACGAGACTCGGTATATTTTTCGTTTTATTGGCAAATGGGTGGCTTAGCGGAGGCTCCCGAGCAACGTGATTCCTTGAAAGTTGAGTTCTTAGATGTAGATAGTGTATGGAACGAAATCACAGAATTAACACTTATAGGTCATAAAGACAATTTGCATGATACATTTACCAAAGCATATGAGCAAATAGATTTAGAGAAGTATTTCCACTCTGGTTTCCAGTTTCGCTTCAGGGCTGCAGGAAATAGTCTCGGACCGTATGATGCCTGGCACATAGACTATGTCTATTTGAATATTGATCGTCATGAGGATAGCGAGTCATTAAGAGATGGGGCTATTGCAAGCATTCCGACATCGATTTTCAGTGAATACACCATGATTCCTTATGATGTGCTTTTTAATTTTCCTGATACGATATATAGTCCAATTGAAGTAGAGTTATCTAGTTTGGTACAGGGTATCTACGTTGTGGAGGTAGCATTAATACTTCGAGATACTTTATTGGATAATGTTATTTACAATCCACCACCCACTAGTGGAAATTCTTTAACTCCATTTGGAAGAAATACTTTTGAGGCAGATCCAATTCCTGCTTCTCAGTTGAGTTCAGAGTCAACAGACTCATTGTACTTAGAGTTAGAAATGATTTTCAATTCTAAAGACGAGTATTTTGTTTCGGAAGTAACCGATAGTGGACTAGAGTTTCTTGTGGATGATGAATACAACTACAGACTGAATGACACAGTGAGAACTTACCATGAAGTACATCACACGCTGGCTTACGATGATGGAGGCGCAGAGTATGCTGCAGGACTCAATAAAAATGATTCTCAGTTGGCTATATATTTTAACATTCCAAGTGAAGACACTTTGACGGCTATAGATATTCATTTCCCGCAATTCTCTAGGTCTGATGTTGACCCAGTTTCACCAACAGGTAAACAAATTCTTCTTAGTGTACTGAAAGATCTGTCTGGTTCGCCAAACTCCGTTATTCGATCTCAAGAGTTTATTATTCCTGGGAGTGCACAATTAAATGCATTTGACCGTTTTACTTTTGATCTACCGGCCATCCTTTCTGGAGAGTTTTACTTAAGCTTTCAGCAGTTTACCGATGAGTATATTGGTATAGGATTAGATAACAATAATCTTATTGGTACTCAAAAGATATTTGTCAATACCGAAGATGAATGGACCCCAAACAATAAAGTCGAAGGAATGGTGATGGTACGTGCCATATTCGAAGACTCAGATTTTGTGGTTTCTTCTGTTGATGAGTTGGATGATCAGTTGATGGTATTTCCAAACCCTGCCAATGATAAACTCAATATTCAAGGTGAGTTTGAAAGTTATGAATTACTAGATTTGTCTGGTAAAACACTGAAATCAGGAAATTCAAATTATTTGACCATCTCTGATCTAAAAAATGGAATATACTTCCTGAAGATCAAAGGTAAAGGAGCTCAATTAACTAGAAAAATCGTGGTGCGCCACTAACTAAGAAAGGCGCTTTTTGTAATCTGAATAGTCGAATGTTCTAATCAGTTCAAAATCTCCATTTTTCTTTTTTAGCCCTATTGCCGGATGTTGTACACCATTGAATGTGCTTGTTTTCACCATGGTGTAATGAATCATATCCAGAAATTCGATTTCATCACCTACATTTAGGGGCTTGTCAAATGAATAAGCTTCAAGAAAATCTCCAGCCAAGCAGCTTACTCCGCCCAATCGGTATTTATATTGTCCTTTATCAACTTCAGGATATCCATTGGCTAATTTAGGCCGGTAAGGCATTTCTAAACAATCAGGCATATGGCATGTAAAGGAGCCGTCTATGATGGCAGTCTTCACGCCTCCATTTTCTACTAAATCTATGACTGTGGTTTTGAGTGTTCCAGTTTCCCAGGCAAATGCGCTTCCGGGTTCTAGAATTAAATGTAGTTTGTGTTTGGCTTTGAATGCTTTTAATACTTGAATCAAATGACCTGTATCATAATCTTTTCTTGTCATCAGATGTCCACCTCCCATATTGAGCCATTTAATGTTTGGAAGTAAGTGTCCAAATTTATCCTCGAATGAAGCTAATGTTTTTTCCAGAGCGTAAGAATTAGATTCGCACAATACGTGAAAGTGCAAACCTTCAACATAGTCAGGAAGATCGTTAATGATATTCTCTGACTTCACACCTAGTCTTGAAGTAGGAGAGGATGGGTTGTACAAATCCGTCTCTACATCAGAGTATTCTGGGTTTACACGTAAGCCTACAGATACGCCTAAATCATTTGCTTTTTCTCCAAATCGCTCTAATTGGCTCAATGAATTGAATGTAATGTGACTGGAACCTTCAAGTATTTGGTCAATATCATCGTCTTTATACGCCACCGCATAAGTATGCGATTTAGTTTTCATGTGTTCATTGCATAGCATCATTTCATGCACAGAGCTAGCTGTAGCGCCAGTGATGTACTTACGAACGATTGGAAAAGCGCTCCACATGGCAAAGCCTTTGAAGGCCAAGATGATTTCAACTTGCGCTTGGTCTGCTACCCGCTTGATGAGACTTAGATTGTTCTCTAGCTTTTGTTCATCTAGTACAAAACAAGGAGAAGGGGCCGTGTTATTCATTTACTTGACCTCTAAATCAACATCATGCTGCTCATGCCATGGCAATCCTTCGGTGTTCAACTTGTCCATGAAAGGATCAGGGTTGAACTCCTCAACATTGAATACGCCAGCTCCTGACCATTGTTCAGTCAGAACCATCATAGCACCAATCATGGCAGGTACTCCTGTGGTGTATGATACACCTTGAGCCCCAGTTTCGTTGAAGGCGTCTTGATGCTTACAATTGTTGTAGACATAATAGGTCTTCTCTTCTCCATCTTTGATACCCTTGATTCTACAACCAATAGAAGTTTCTCCTTCATAGTTGTCACCCAAGCTGCCTGGATCAGGTAGAGTTTCTTTCAAAAATTGCAATGGAATAATTTCTACACCCTTATATTTTATAGGCACAATGGACGCCATCCCTATGTTCTGAATCACTCTCAAATGCGTCAAATACTCCTGACCAAAAGTCATCCAAAATCTAGCTCTCTTCAAGCTAGGGAAGTTTTTTGTTAATGACTCGAGCTCTTCATGATAGAGGACATATGAATCTCTCTTTCCAATATTTGGATAGTTTAATTCCTGTTTGATTTCAAATGGTTCAGTTTCTACCCAATCTCCATTTTCCCAATATTTACCATTCTGAGTTATTTCTCTAATGTTGATTTCAGGATTGAAATTAGTAGCAAATGCTTTTCCATGATCTCCGCCATTGCAGTCTACAATATCCAAGTATTGAATTTCATCAAAATGATGTTTGGCCGCATAGGCTGTATATATACTAGTGACACCAGGATCAAAACCACATCCGAGAACGGCTGTAAGTCCAGCATTTTTGAATTTATCCTGATAAGCCCATTGCCATTTGTATTCGAATTTGGCTTCATCTTTCGGTTCGTAGTTGGCTGTATCGAGATAATGGACGCCAGTCTCAAGACAAGCGTCCATAATAGTAAGATCTTGATAAGGCAAGGCCACATTGATAATTAGCTTTGGTTTTATTTTGTTGATCAATGCTACTAATTCTGGGACATTGTCGGCATCTACTTGAGCTGTATTGATTTTTACTTTTATATCCTTTTCAACATCCTGTGCGATTTGATCGCATTTAGATTTTGTTCGGCTAGCCATCCATATATCAGAAAAAACAGCTGCGTTTTGTGCACATTTGAAAGCAACTACTCGGCCGACTCCTCCAGCACCAATGATTAAAATTCTAGACATCGTAATAAGGTTTTTGTTAGTCCAAATTTATATAACGTTACGATCTATTTGTCTATAATAGAATTTATTAATTCTAATATGTGTTAGTATTAAGAATAGATAAATTTTATATAAATTGTAGAGTTCAATCATTTTTGTAATTGCATTGATGCTTCAATTGTAAATCAAAAAACCAATGAAAAAAGCATTTTCAACATCAATCCCTAATTACTTACTTTTTGCCACAATTGTGCTGCTAGGTAGTTGCCTCTCTCAAAAGGATTTTATTACAGATTCAGATTATAGTTACGGTGGAAAATTTAAAAAGTATAGAACATATAGTTTTATGACTAGTCCAGAAAATGACACCTTATTCCATCGTGAAATTCTTGAAAAAACGATAGCCTCAAGAATGGGGGCGCAAGGATATTTCAAGGATGTGAAGAAGCCAGACTTGTTAGTGATGTACAAAATATTCTATGAGAATTTTTCACTCAGAGGGTATAATCAGCCACATTTTGAAAGTTGGGTGAATAATGAAATTGTTGCTGAAGATGAGGATGAGGAAGAGCTGGATGAATTTTTTAAGGATGACGCAGCGGAAGGTGAAGAATACAATGTAAGTAATTACGAAATGAATGATGGGACGCTTCTTGTAGTCTTCTTTGATAGAAAAAAGAAACAAACGGTATGGCAAGGATATGCTTCCGGTGTATTCACAAAAGACAATAGAGACGCCAAAAAGAATATTAAAGTAGCTACTTCAAAAATATTTAATGAATTTAGATTGATCGCTGATGGATATGTAATCAAAGGTGGTTGATTTTTAATAAGCTTTGAGAAATGATCAAGACCCAATGAATGTTGGGTCTTTTTTTTGCTTTATTTGTTGGTCTAAACGAAAGAATAAAAATTTATGTCAAAACCTCTCATTTTAATATCAAACGACGACGGAGTAACTTCTAAGGGAATAAGAAAATTGGTTGACTTGATGTCAAAAATTGGTGAAGTGGTCGTAGTTGCACCAGATGGACCTCAGTCAGGTATGGGGCATGCCATTACAGTTGGAGATACACTGCGTTTGTCCAAAACAGATATTTTCGGTGACATTCAGGCGTATAAATGTTCAGGTACACCAGCAGATTGTATCAAATTGGCCAAACATGAAGTATTGAAAGGGAGAAAAGTAGACTTAGTCGTTAGTGGTATCAATCATGGATCAAACACCAGTATTAGCGTGCTGTATTCAGGCACTATGTCTGCAGCTATCGAAGGAGCTATTGAGGGTACACCAGCAATAGGGTTCTCACTTTGTGATTTTAGCTGGCATGCGGACTTCTCTCATGTGGATGAATATATTTTGAAAATTGCCAATGAGGCGTTGAAAAATGGATTGCCTGAAGGAATAGCTTTAAATGTCAATATCCCTCCTAAACAAAATGAGACAATAAAAGGAATAAAAGTAGCACGTCAGGCCAATGCCAGGTGGGAAGAGGAGTTTGATAAAAGAAGAGACCCGCATGGAAGAGATTACTACTGGATGATTGGAAATTTTGTGAATCATGATAAAGGAGAAGATAATGATGAATGGGCGATTGCCAATAACTACATCTCTATCGTTCCTTGCCAGTTTGATCTGACAGGCCATCACGCCTTCAGTCATTTGAATGAAAAGTGGGATTTGTAATATGAGATGAAAAATGAACAAATTAGAATATCTGTATAGAATTCATAGGAATAAGTCACTTGCTGAGATAAATGAAAATATTTCATCCGTTAAAGTGAATCTGAGTTATACTGATAATGATGAATATGCATCAAAACCAAAAGAGCGAATACTTAGTCCAGATAGTAGTGTAATTTGCTATTTTGATTGTATTAACCCTACCTGCACAAAGGGTTATATAGATTTTACCAACAAACTTCGCGATATGCTATTAAGGAACGAAGAGAGCTTTAAACACCAGGAAACCTGTGACGGGTATCAAGATGAAGAACGAGTTAATCAATATGGATGTCGGGTAAAAATTCAGTATGAAATAAAAATTGTCTACAAGGATAATTCTTAGATGATAGTTGTCATTTGGATTCAATTACTCTACTTTTGCACTTCAAAATTTTTAAACTAAATATTTCATAATGAAAAATTACGAGACGGTATTCATTTTAACTCCCGTTTTGTCTGATGATCAGATGAAGGATGCTGTCGGAAAGTTTAAGAAGGTACTAGTAGACAATGGTGCGAAAATCATCAATGAAGAAAACTGGGGCCTTAAGAAATTAGCTTATCCGATACAGCACAAAAAAACAGGGTTTTATCAATTGTTCGAGTTTGAAGCAGAGGAAACAATCGTGGACGCGCTTGAGACTGAATACAGAAGAGACGAGAAGATCTTGAGATTCTTAACGACTGCATTGGACAAGCATGCATTGGCTTACAATGTGAAGAGAAAAAGCGGTGCATTTAACAAAAAGAAAGAGGAGGCAAAATCATGACATTAGTAAACGAGCCAATAAACAGAGCCGATCAGAAGAAGAAATACTGTAGGTTCAAGAAGAATGGTATCAAGTATATTGATTACAAAGACGCCAACTTCCTTTTGAAATTCGTAAACGAACAAGGTAAAATTTTGCCAAGAAGATTGACTGGTACTAGCCAGAAATTTCAAGGTAAAGTTTCTCAAGCTATCAAAAGAGCTAGACACATTGCTTTGTTGCCTTACGTTACTGATTCACTTAAATAAGACAAGGACATGGAAATTATATTGAAAGAAGATATCAAAGGCCTTGGATATAAGAACGATACAGTAGATGTAAAGCCAGGGTATGGTAGAAACTATTTGATCCCTCAGGGATTTGCGATCATTGCAAGCGTTTCTAACAAGAAAATGATTTCAGAAAACATCAGACAAGCAGCTCATAAAGCAGAGAAGCTTAGACAAGATGCTGAAGATTTGGCTAAATCTATCGGTGAGGTAGTATTGGAGATCAAAACTAAAGCTGGAGAAAGTGGTAAAATTTTCGGTGCAATTACTGCATTGCAAGTTTCTGACGCTTTAGCTGCTAAAGGTTTTGAAATCGACAGAAAGAAAATCAGTTTTGATACACAAGTGAAGAACGTGGGTGATTACAAGGTGTCTTTGGATTTGCACAAAGAAGTTCAGCACGATGTAAACATTAGTGTGGTAGCTGAATAAGTTACTCAACTTTAAAATATTAAAAGCGATGCTAGCGATAGTGTCGCTTTTTTTGTTTAGCATTTCATAAATTGAATTTTTAAAAGAAAAAATATAGTTCTTGACAGAATCCTTTCCTGGCAAGTCCCCACCTAAATTTGAATTATGGTGAGCAACATGCCTCACATGGTGTTTTTTGTAATTCCGCTACAGCTTCGTCCCATTGAGCTAAATAATTACTGAACTTCTAACAGAATTTCTACATTCTAAATTGGTAAGCGCATACCAAAGTTCAATTAATTATTTACCTAAACTAAAAAGCTATGAAACACTCATATCAAAAGATGAGTTGGAAGTGGTGTGTCCATCGTCGACTGCATCAATTATTTTTGTATTTTTTATTACAATTTTTCTTCATTTCGGTAATCAATGCCCAAGTTAATACCGGAGGAATTGCTACAACTGCTGATCATTCAAAAGAAATTATTGGTTATATCACGCAGTGGGATGCATGGAAAGCTCAAAATGCGGGGTTGCCTGCCCAGGGAGCATTGACTCACTTAAATATTGATTACTCCAAGTATACGATTCTCAACTATTCCTTTTTTGGAGTAGCAGAAGATGGTTCTTTGCATAGTGGGGATCACCGAAATAAAAATATCTATCAGGAAGGTCAGACTCAGGCACCTAGTGATATATTATTTACTGATATATATAGTAGCTGGGATTTTCATATACTGTTCGGTGAAATAGAAGCTGTGCAATACATCAATGAAGAGACCAAACAACGAGCCGAATCTTACGGTTATGTTGTAGAAGTTGGAGGTAACTCATGGAGTCACCCTGGTTGGGGACTCGATGGTAATTTGCCTTTGCCACTACCCAAGGAAGGCGGTGTAGCAGGATTGTTGGATATGGCACATGCCAACGGTGTGAAAGTGATGGCATCTATAGGCGGATGGAGTATGTGTAAGCATTTTCCAGAAATGGCAGCTGATCCTGTGAAACGAGCCACATTCATTGCCGATTGTGAAAAACTTATTAATATGGGATTTGATGGGATTGATTTAGATTGGGAGTACCCTGGACCTTTTGCCGGAATGAATTTTACAGGTTCAAATGCAGATTATGCCAATTATACAACATTGGTACAAGAAATCAGAGATGCAATTGGAGCTGACAAACTAATTACTGCCGCTTTTTCTGCATCTGTTCAGAAACTGCAAGGATTCGATTGGCCTGCCTTATCACAAACCATGGATTTCTTCAATATGATGTCCTATGACTATAATGGAGGATGGTCCAATAAAGCGGGACACAATTCACCCCTTTATGCGTATGATGGTGCTGAAGCACCCGAATCCAACTGGCATGATACATTTACCGGGTTGATCGGTTTAGGTGTTCCTGCCAATAAGATCAATATGGGATCTGCTTTCTATGGCAGAGGCGTAGTGACTGATGGTTCCGCTTCGCTAAATACCACTACTTTGAAACGCAACGAAACTGTTCAGCCAGACGGGCCAATTGTTACTTGTGCAGATTTTACCAACTGGCCCAAAGATGTATATGACGGCACACCTAATTTCTATTATATCAAGCAGCAGGCTTTGGGTAGTGGAAGCGATTGGACTGAGCATTGGGATGATCAAGCTAAAGTCCCATACCTTACCAAAGGAAACTATTTCTTGAGCTACGATAATGAACAATCTATAGCATTGAAAGCACAATATGTAATTGATAATAATCTTGCAGGAACCATCGTGTGGACTGTGTATGGTGATTTAGAGATTAGCGGTTCAATGCAGGCATTCGGGTCTAAACTTAAACGTTGGTCTAATGTAAATTCAGTTTTGATCAATACGGTGAATGAGGTATTTGCTGAAGGAAGTGATCCCTCAAATCAATCTCCGAATGTCAGCTTGACCGCACCACAAGATGGAACTACCTATCAAGTAGGGGAGCCAATAATTATGGATGTGACGGCATCTGATACTGATGGTATAGTGAGTAAAGTTGAGTTTTTTGAAGGAGGTAACAAACTGGGTGAAGATATTACTTCACCGTATTCATATACATGGACCAACCCTGCTATTGGAAATTATAATTTAAGCGCAAAAGCAATAGATGATCAAGGAGCTACAGCAAGTTCTATAGCCGTAGCGGTGACTGTGTCTGACAGTACTGTAAACGCAAATCCTCAAGTGACCATTTCTAACCCAACTTCAGGAGCTGAGCTTACGACTGGCAATACCATCACGCTCTCAGCCACAGCGTCAGATAGTGATGGAACCATTGCATCTGTTGTGTTTGATGTGAATGGTCAAAACTATAATGCTGTGCTAAATGGAGGTGAGTATACGGTAGACTGGACACCTACTTCTGATGGCAATTATACCATCGTTGCTACAGCTATTGATTACGATGCTCTTACTGCAAGCGATCAGATAACAGTATCTTCAACTACGCCTAGTAGTTGTACTGTACCGGCATGGGATGCCGCATCTGTCTATAATGGGGAGGATCAAGTATCGCATCTTGGTACTTTGTATGAAGCTAAATGGTGGACGCAAAATGACGATCCATCTACCCATTCAAGACAATATGATGTTTGGATAAATCTAGGCCCATGTGGAGACCCGGGTAATATAGCACCAAGCGTTTCTATCACCAGTCCTTCAGATAATGATTCATTTGAAGAAGGTTCAATTACAATCGATGCTTCTGCAAGTGACTCAGATGGTTCAGTGATATTAGTTGAATTCTTTGTAGATGGAAGCAAGGTTGGTGAGGATAGTTCCTTCCCATATAGCTATGCACAGGCATATACTGCCGGTAGTTACGTGTTAACAACTGTCGCTACTGACGATGAAGGTGCTACCACCACCTCTTCTGCGGTAAATATAACAGTGACTGAGGCAGGGGCTAATGTTCCACCTACTGTGAGCATTACCTCACCTAGTGAGGGCGTAAGCTTTGTTGAAGGTACTACTGTGACGATCGCAGCAGATGCCAATGACTCAGATGGAAGTGTAACTAAAGTAGAGTTTTTTACAGGAACTACTAAACTAGGAGAAGATCTATCCTCTCCATATAGTTTGAATTGGGTGAGCACTGAAGGAAATCATGCATTAACTGCTATAGCTACAGATGACGAGAGTGCGACAAGCACATCAAGCGTCATTAATATTACTGTAACGGCAGAAGGAGGCTCATGCAATGTCCCTCAGTATCAGGAAAATGGAGGATATTCAGCCGGTAGTGAAGTACAAAATGCAGGCAAAAAATATCAGTGTAAAGACTATCCGTACAGTGGCTGGTGCGACGGTAGCGCATGGGCGTATGAGCCTGGCGTAGGTGCTCATTGGCAAGATGCTTGGAATGATTTGGGTGACTGTGGCACTAACCCTCCTGGAAATCAACTTCCAGAAGTGTCTATTACCTCGCCTTCAAGCGGTACCAACTTCAACTCAGGTTCAACGGTAAGTATCGATGCTTCAGCATCGGATGCTGACGGTACGGTAACTAAAGTAGAATTTTATGTGAATGCGGTAAAAGTGGGTGAGGATTTGTCAGCGCCTTATAACTTTTCATGGACTTCGATAGATGGTAGTCATCAACTCATGGCCAAAGCTACAGATGATTTAAATGAATCAACTGAATCTACGGTTGTAACTATTACTGTGGGCACAGTAACGCCACCAGCAGGAGACTTACCAGATCGGATCTTGGTGGGGTACTGGCACAACTTTATCAATGGCGCAGGAGGGATGAAGTTGAGCGAAGTATCCGATAAGTGGGATGTGATCAATGTATCATTTGCTGAGCCATCTACACAGTTAGGTTCCACGATGGTATTCACACCTGATAATGCTATCTACCCTACGGTACAAGAATTCAAAAATGATGTGGCTGCACTGCAGAGTCAGGGTAAAAAAGTGTTGATCTCATTAGGAGGAGCGAATGGTGCTATTCACTTAGATGATGCCTCTGATGCACAAAATTACAGCAGTTCTATGATTGATATTATTACAGAATATGGTTTTGATGGATTGGACATTGACTTGGAAGGAAGTTCCCTCTCGCTTGACGCTGGAGATAGCGATTTTCGAAATCCAACCAGTCCTAAGATAGTTAATTTTATCAATGGAACACAAACCATTCTTAGCCATTTTGGCTCAGGGTTGATTCTAACTGCGGCACCTGAAACACTCTATGTTCAGGGTGGACTCAATAATTATGGAGGAGGAGCCGGTGCTTATTTGCCAGTAATTTATGCATTTAAGGATCGCTTGAATTATATTCATGTACAACATTACAATACAGGTTGTATGTTGGGATTAGGTCAAAATAGCCCTTGCTATCAGCAGGGTACAGCTGACTTTCAAGTGGCGATGGCAGAGATGTTACTACAGGGATTTCCTGTACCCGGACATGCTACCGATTTTCCTGCTTTGAGACAAGATCAGGTGGCTATTGGTCTACCCGCTTCTACGCAAGCCGCGGGTGGTGGATATACTACTCCTGCAACTGTTCATCAAGCACTCGATTATTTGGTGAAGGGTATTTCCTACGGAGGCAATTATACCATGGTAAATCCAGACGGGTATCCGAATTTCAGAGGATTGATGACGTGGTCGATTAATTGGGATGAATACAACAACTTTGAATTCTCTAATAATCACAGACCTTATTTAGATGCGTTAGGTGCTACAAGTGCCAGAAGTTCAAATCAGTCCGATGACTCAAGTGAGGATTTGATCGAAGAAGAGATGGACGCCTTGGTATTTTACCCTAATCCTTTCAGTAATGTAGTAAACCTGTCTTTCACGTTGAGAGAAGAAGAAAAGGTAACTTTGGCTGTCTACAATCAAGTTGGAGCAAAAGTGATGGATTTAGTCAAAGGTGAACTATTTAGCCTTGGTAGTCATGATGTGACTTGGGACTCAAACCAGATGCCAAAAGGATTGTATCTGTTTAGATTAGGAATTGGAGACGAAGTCACCACATACAGAGTGGTCAAACATTAGGAATATAATACTTGGGCAAATGTCCTTTATAAAAACCAGAAATGCCGATAATGGTGTTTCTGGTTTTTTTATTGCCTTATCTTTGGTCTATGGTCATTCACAATGCAAACAATTTCAGAACAGAGTATCATCCGAAGCCTTCTAAATATCAAATTGGGTTTGCCACTAAGCTATTAACTATTGGTTCATGCTTTTCAGAAAATATTGGCCAAAAACTACAAGAAAGTAAATTTTCCATATTGGCCAATCCTTTAGGTACTGTTTACAACCCTATTTCTATTTTTAAGCTTTTAGGTCAAGCCAAATTGGATCAATCTAAATTTGTAGAAGTAGGAAGTCAGTTCTATCATTTAGATTTTCATTCCCAGTTTACTGGAAGAGATCAAAAGACTTTGGAAACTGTGTTGAATCTAAAATGTAAGGAGTTGACCAACTACCTGAATGAAACTCAAATAGTTTTTATTACGCTAGGAAGTGCTTTTGTTTATGAATGGATCGAAAGTGGTGAAGTGGTAGCCAATTGTCATAAAATACCTCAGAAAAAGTTCAAAAAGAGATTATTAAGCTTAGAGGAAATGACAACTTCCTTCTATGAGTTAAAAGCTAAATTGGGTCAAATCAATCCACAAATCCAATATATTTTTACTGTTAGCCCTGTTCGTCATATCAAAGATGGTATTGTAGAAAATCAATTGAGTAAATCACTACTTCGAGTGCTTTGCTATGAATTGGCCAAGGAAAATCAAGTGGATTATTTTCCAGCTTATGAAATGATGATGGATGATCTTAGAGATTATCGATTTTACAAGACGGATATGATTCATCCAACGGAGATGGCAGAAGACTACATTTGGGACAAATTCCAACACACTTATTTCTCAGAACAAACCAGAAAAGTAGTGAAAGAGTGGAGTAAGATACAATCGTCATTGTCACACAGACCATTCAATCCAGAATCTGATGGTCACCAAAAATTCCTGCAAAATCAATTCAAGAAGCTCGATCTCTTTTCTGAATATTTTAATGTCGAAGGTGAGAAGATGATCATTCAACAGCAGTTAATCTAATTTATACGTTGCAATTCATTCAATAAATAACTGAAATATTGAATGATCTCTAATTATTCTCTGTTTTGTTAAAAATCAACATAAAAACTTGCGTGATTGTCAATCCTTTGACTTTCTTTGTGTCACTAAGATGAACAACAAGCAAGTACATATCGCATTCATCGCTGCTACTCCTGCACCAAGGAGGAACAACAGGCCCGTAGGGGTCTGATAGTACTGGGTTACCTATGCGGTAACCTCAATTCCAACATTATTCAAAATATTTATTTAAACCATTAAAGTTCATTGGTTATGAACGTGGATGTGCAATACGCAACCATAGAGCATATCAAGTATGCTCATGATATTTGTGATCTTATAGAGTCTGCCGCTAAGGCGCGTGGAACTGGTATCGCAAAAAGAGAGCCCGAATACATTCGAAAAAAAATCGAATCTGGTCAGGCTGTGATCGCTTCTTACGCTGGTGAGCTGGCCGGGTTTTGCTATATCGAAACTTGGCAGGATAAGCAGTATGTAGCTAACTCTGGATTAGTAGTAAGCGAAAAATTCCGAAACCTCGGTCTAGCTAAAACGATCAAAAAGAAAATCCTAGAACTCTCAAGAGAGAAATTTCCTGGAACCAAACTATTTGGAATTACGACTAGCCTGGCCGTACTCAAAATCAATTATGAGTTGGGTTATCGTCCGGTCACTTTTTCTGAGTTGACCACAGATGATGCGTTCTGGAACGGCTGTAAAAGCTGTCCAAATCACGATATTTTGGAGCGAAACAATCGAGCCAACTGCCTATGTACAGGCATGTTGTTCGATGAGAAATCACAAGTAAAAGAAGTTGAAAAGCCTATGGGAGTAATTGCCAAGCGATTTCAGCGCTTGACTAATTTCAAAAACAAACGAAAATTGAATAAGAAGAAATGAGTGATAAGAAAGTAGTATTGGCATTTAGTGGAGGATTGGACACTACCTATTGTGCATTCTATCTCAAAGATAAAGGACTAGATGTCCATACGGTTATTGTAAATACAGGTGGTTTTTCGAAAGAGGAATTGAAGGAAACAGAAAAAAGAGCCATGTCTTATGGAGTAGATTCTCATAAGTGCCTTGAAGAGACTTCAAATTTCTATGAGAAGTGTTTGAAGTATTTGATTTATGGTAATGTGTTGAAAAACAATACCTATCCATTGTCAGTAAGTGCAGAAAGAGCCTTCCAGGCCTTAGCTATTGCCAAATATGCTAAATCAGTGGATGCACACTATATCGCTCATGGAAGCACAGGAGCAGGTAATGATCAGGTACGTTTTGATTTGATCTTCCAAATCATTTGTCCAGATATTGAAATCATCACACCTATTCGTGACAACAAATTATCACGTCAGGAAGAGATTGATTATTTGGCAACAAAAGGCGTAAATATTTCTTGGGAGAAAGCGAAATATTCAATAAACAAAGGGCTATGGGGGACCTCGGTTGGAGGCGATGAGACTTTGACATCTAATCTTGGCCTACCAGAAAGCGCATTTCCTAGTCAGGTGGAAAAGGACGGAAGCGAAGTAGTTGAGTTACAGTTTGAAAAGGGTGAATTTGTAGGATTGAATGGTGAGAAGCTAGATTCCGTAGCAGCAATTTTCAAGTTGAATGACATGGCTTCTAAATATGGTATTGGCCGTGACGTACATGTAGGTGATACCATCATCGGGATCAAAGGCCGAGTAGGTTTTGAAGCTGCAGCACCAGTGATTATCCTCAAGTCGCATCATACGCTCGAAAAGCATGTACTCACCAAATGGCAGCAGCACTGGAAAGAGCAGTTGGCTAATTGGTACGGTATGCTTTTGCATGAGGGACAATTTTTGGACCCCGTGATGCGCGATATTGAAGTTTTTTTAGAAAATACTCAGAAAAATGTGTATGGAACTGTAACTGTGAAATTGGCCCCTTATCGATTTGAGGTAGTTGGAATTACGTCTGATAAAGACCTGATGAAATCAGAGTTTGGCCAGTATGGCGAAATGAATAATGGTTGGTCTGGGGAAGATGTAAAAGGCTTCACAAAAATATTGGCGAATCAATCTAAAATATATAACTCAATCAACTCATGATCAAGGTAGGTGTAGTTGGAGGAGCTGGATATACAGCTGGTGAACTGTTGAGAATTCTAGCCAATCATCCAGAAGTGGAGGTGACTTGTGTGCAGAGTAGTAGCAATGCAGGTAAACCATACCATGCGGTACATCAAGATCTAATTGGTGATCTGGATGGCACATTTGCCCCAGAGTTGGATCTAAATGTGGATGTAATTTTCATCTGCTCTGGGCATGGAAAGACCCAGGAATTTTTGGATGCTCATGACGTGCCTGCTCATGTCAAGATTATAGATTTAAGTAATGACTTCCGATTGGAGGCTGCAGGCAATGACTTTGTTTATGGATTGCCAGAACTGAATTTAGAAGCCATCAAGTCTGCGAAGTACCTGGCAAACCCTGGTTGTTTCGCCACAGCGATCCAGTTAGGGATTTTGCCTTTGGCGGCTCAAGGTGTGTTGACTGAAGATGTACATGTCAATGCAGTAACAGGTTCTACTGGAGCTGGTCAAAACCCTAGTCGCACTACACACTTTAGCTGGAGAAACAATAACGTGTCGATCTACAAGGCATTTAACCATCAACATTTGGGTGAAATCAATCAGTCGGTGAAGCAGTTGCAAAATGATTTTACGCACGATATTAAATTCTTGCCCGTACGAGGCAATTTTCCTAAAGGGATCTTTGCCAGTTTGTACACTACAGTCAAAGCCAGTCAAGAAGAAGTGGTAAGCTGGTACAAAGAATTTTATAAAGATGCTGCATTTGTTTATGTATTGGACGAAGCACCTGACATGAAACAGGTGGTCAATACGAACAAATGCTTGATTCAGGTTGAAAAGCATGGTGATACAGTTTTGGTCACGTCTGTGATTGACAACCTAATCAAAGGGGCATCCGGACAAGCAGTCCAAAACATGAATCTGATGTTTAGATTGGACCAAAAAGAAGGCCTGAGGCTAAAAAGCAGTGGCTTTTAATCTTGAACCTTGAATTAAAATTTTTGAATAAAGCATTATGAAAATAGCACTCATTGGCGTAGGAAATTTGGGATTCTCCATAGCTCAAGGCATTGCCGAGCAAGCGGGATTTCATGTAGACCAGCTGACGCTTACCAAACGCAACGTCACAGGTTTGGCTGAAAAATTCGACAGCAACAAGGTCAAAGTGACTTCAAGTAATATCGAGGCCGTTCAGCAGTCAAATATTATCATTCTGTGTGTTCAACCAGGTCAGATCAGTAGCGTCCTTAATGAGATCAAAGGGGTGTTGTTGGAAGGTCGGCACGTATTGATTTCTACCGTAACAGGTCGTGCCATTGCAGACATAGAGGCCGTAATCAAGAAAGATATCGCTGTCATTCGCAGCATGCCGAATACAGCTATATCTGTAGGGCAGTCAATGACTTGTTTGAGTGCCAATGAGCAAGGCAAGGAGCAAATGAAAATTGCCCAACAAATTTTCGACGCATTAGGTCAGTCTTTGGTGATTGAAGAGAATATGATGCAGGCAGCTACCGTAATTTGCGCCAGCGGCATTGCTTTTTGGTTGCGTCTGATCCGAGCAACCACACAAGGTGCCATTCAGTTAGGGTTTGATGCCCCAGAGGCTAAAAATATGGCGACACAAGCTTGTATGGGAGCAGCCAGCCTTTTACTCAATTCAAATAGTCACCCAGAAGAAGAGATTGATAAAGTAACAACGCCTCGTGGTTGTACCATTTCTGGTTTGAACGAGATGGAACATGAGGGTATGAGTTCAGCTTTGATCAAAGGCTTGATGAAGTCTTACGATAAAATTTCAGACATTATCTCAGAGAAATAAACATGGAAAATTACAAAGTTTATCCTGTATTCGATATTCACGTCGTAAAAGCCAAAGGTGCTTATGTATGGGACGATCATGGTACCAAGTATCTGGATATGTATGGTGGGCACGCAGTGATTTCTATAGGCCACTCTCATCCAAAATATGTGTCTAACATCACAAAACAGGTTCAGGAGATTGGCTTTTATTCTAACTCCATCAAGATTCCAATTCAGGATGAATTGGCACTCGAACTAGGCGAATTATCTGGCATGCCAGATTATAATTTATTTCTCTGTAACTCTGGTGCTGAAGCTAATGAGAATGCCTTGAAACTGGCTTCATTCGAGACAGGAAGAAAGAAGGTGTTGGGATTTAAAAAAGGATTTCACGGACGAACATCCTTGGCTGTAGCTATAACTGATAATGTAAAAATTCAGGCACCTGTTAATCCAACAGACTATATCGACTTGTTTGAACTGAATGATCTAGAAGCAGTGACTAAAGCCTTGAAGAGCAAGGAATATGCTGCAGTTATCATTGAAGGCATTCAAGGTATTGGTGGGATATACAAACCTACCAATGAGTTCTTAATTGCATTGGAGCAAATTTGCAAAAAGACTGGTACCATGCTGATTTTGGATGAAATTCAATCAGGCTATGGTCGCTCCGGGAAATTCTTTGCGTTCCAATATGCGGGCATTCAGCCGGATTTGGTGACAGTTGCCAAAGGAATGGGCAATGGCTTCCCGATTGGAGGCGTGCTGATTGCGCCAAGATTTGAAGCCAATTACGGACAACTGGGAACTACCTTTGGTGGTAATCACTTGGCTTGTGCTGCCGCTTTAGCAGTATTGGATGTGATCAAAGAGGAAGGCTTGATTCACAATGCAGCAGAAATAGGTGAATATATCAAGTCGCAATTGGATGGAATAGAAGCTATCAAAGAAATTAGAGGCAAGGGGTTGCTTTTAGGGTTGGAGTTTGATTACCCTGTAAAGGACATAAGAAGCCAATTACTAACCGAATATAAAATATTTACAGGAGCAGCCACCAGCCCGAATGTATTACGATTATTACCCCCGATGGGAATTGGAAAACAAGAAGCAGACACATTTGTGAAGGCTTTAAAAGAAATATTATCATGAACTTTTGCTCAATAAATGATGTGGATGACCCCAAAGGGTGGGTCGAGGAAGCATTAGAATTAAAAAAGGAAATAGCGACTTACGGTCCTAAATTGCACACAGGCAAGTCGATTTGTTTGTTGTTTTTCAACCCAAGTTTGAGGACGAGATTGAGCATGCAAAAGGCCGCTTTTAATTTAGGCATCCAATCGTTTATTTTCAACTTGAATCAAGAAGGTTGGCAGTTGGAATTTGAGGATGGCACCGTCATGAACGGTTACACGAGCGAGCATATCAAAGAAGCTGCCGGCGTATTGAGTAGCTACTTCGACGCCATTGGCGTGCGATCTTTTGCCTCCCTGAGCAATAAAGAAGAAGATTATACAGAAAAGGTATTCAACCAATTTGTAAAACATTGCACAATTCCTGTGATTAATATGGAGTCCGCGACTTTGCATCCATTACAGTCATTGGCGGACATGATTACGATCAAGGAGTTTGCTCAAGTGAAAAAACCAAAGGTGGTGCTTTCTTGGGCACCACACCCAAAGGCATTACCTCAGGCCGTTGCCAATTCTTTTTCACAGTGGGCAGGTCAGATGGACTATGATTTTGTTGTGACTCACCCTGAAGGATATGAACTGGCACCAGAGTTTATGCAAGGAGCTACCTTGGAATATGATCAAAAAAAGGCATTTGAAGGGGCGGACTTTATCTACGCCAAGAACTGGTCGTCTTATGAAGAGTATGGACAGATTTTGTCGCAAGACAAAAAATGGATGATCGATAAAATGAAAATGAACCTGACCAACAATGCGAAGTTTATGCACTGCTTGCCGGTTCGTAGAAACGTAGTTGTATCCGATGAGGTGATCGACAGTGAAAACTCAATCGTGATGCAACAGGCAGCACACCGAGTGACTTCAGCGAATTTAGTACTACGAAAATTGATTGGATAATGGATAAACTAACTGTAGTAAAAATTGGAGGAAAGGTCATTAATGAGGAAGTTGCTTTAGACGGTTTCTTGAAGAAATTTGCCCAAATAAAAGGGAAAAAAATCCTCGTGCATGGCGGTGGAAATATCGCCTCCGAATGGCAACGAAAGTTAGGGATAGAACCCAAGATGATCGAAGGCCGACGCATTACAGATAGGGATGCGATCGACGTAGTGACCATGATTTTTTCAGGGTTGAATAAAAAGATTGTTGCCAAGCTACAAAAGCTTAACTCTCAGGCTTTGGGTATGTCTGGTGCAGACTTAAACCTGATCAAATCACACAAGCGAATGAATGTTGTAATTGATTATGGTTATGTTGGTGATATTGAGGAAGTTAATGATGATATATTAAACTCATTAATCAATCTTAATATCACGCCTGTGGTCTGTGCACTAACGCATGATAACAAGGGGCAATTGCTCAATACCAATGCAGATACCATTGCATCTGCTTTGGCTACGGGCATGAGCGAAACCCATGAGGTGGACTTAGTCTACTGCTTTGAACAGCCCGGAGTATTGAGTGACTTTGAAAGCAAAAAGGTTATTCCATTGATTGTAAAAAAGGACTATGAGGGGTTGAAGAAAAATGGCACCATCAGCGATGGTATGATCCCGAAAATTGACAATGCTTTTGATGCGATTCGCGCTGGCGTTGGACAAGTGAAAATCTGTCATTTTGACGCCATTGATACGATTCAATCTGAAGCCTATTCCGGTACTGTGATATGTCAAAAATAGATGATTCATACAGCCCAAAAACGCAAGAAGCGGTGGCGCTTCTTTCTGCTTTGATTGAGACCCAATCCTTCAGCAGAGAAGAAGATGAGGTGGCGGCTGTAGTTGATTTATTTTTCACTAATAAAGGCCTGAACCCTTTTCGCTCCGGCAATAACCTGTGGCTCAAATCCAAACATTGGGATGAAGCCAAGCCCACCATTTTGCTGAATTCACACATTGATACCGTAAAGCCAGCTTCATCATATACTCTTGATCCTTTCAAGGCGCAAGTGATCGATGGAAAGCTGTATGGCTTGGGAAGCAATGATGCAGGCGGGCCTTTGGTTTGTTTGATGCAGGCTTTCTTGCATTATCAGGATCAAGAGGACTTACCATACAATCTGATTATGGCGGCAACTTCCGAAGAAGAAATTTCCGGTGCCAATGGTGTGGCTTCCATCCTAAAGGATTTAGGAAAAATAGACCTGGCCATCGTAGGTGAACCTACGCTGATGGATATGGCTGTTGCTGAAAAAGGGTTAGTGGTATTGGACTGCGAAGCCAAAGGGGTAAGTGGCCATGCGGCTCGAGATGAAGGCGAAAATGCCATCTACAAAGCACTCATCGAAATTGATAAATTGAAGAATTTTCAATTCGAAAAAGAATCTGCTTACCTGGGCCCAATCAAGAAAACAGTTACGCTCATAGAGGCTGGGACGCAGCACAACGTTGTACCTGATAGCTGCAAATTTGTAGTGGATGTCCGAACAACCGATGCCTATTCTAATACGGAAACGGTAAAAATTATAGATGACCTGATGGATGTAACAGTGACGCCTCGATCGATTCGATTGAATTCTTCTGGTTTGTCTCAAGACCATCCTGTCGTAAAGCGTGGTGAGTCTTTGGGTATGAAGAAGTACGGTTCACCTACCTTGTCGGATCAGGCATTGATGCCGTTTGATACCATCAAGATCGGTCCGGGTGATTCCGCTCGATCGCATACCGCAGATGAGTATATTGGGATCGACGAGATTGAAGCTGGGATAAAGGGGTATATAGAATTGCTGAAGGATTTGAAATTGTAATTTTATTGTCATTTCGACGTAGCGGTCCGCCGAAGCGGAGAAATCTTATCTCCAATTGATGATTAGATTTCTCCCTTTAGGTCGAAATGACAAATAACAAAGTGAATAAACATGAAACTCTGGGATAAAGGAACGAACGAAGTATCGAAAGAAATAGAAACTTACACCGTAGGCCGTGATCGCGAACTGGACTTGCTTCTCGCGCCGTTTGATGTGTATGGCTCGATGGCGCATGCTACGATGCTCGAGAGCATTGGACTGTTGACGAAGCCTGAGCTAGAGCAGTTGTTGGCTGAACTCAAGAACATTTTGGGTGTGATCAAAGCGGGTGATTTCGTTATAGAAGACGGCATTGAAGATGTGCATTCTCAGGTAGAACTGCTCTTGACCAGAAAACTAGGAGATGTAGGCAAGAAGATCCATAGTGGGCGCTCGCGTAATGATCAGGTTTTGGTGGATTTGCGATTGTTTATCCGTAACGAGATTCAAACTATTTCTGAGTTGGTAGAAGAACTATTTCAGACCCTCAACGGCCTGAGCAAGAAGCACAAGGATATTCTCATCCCAGGCTATACGCACTTACAGGTCGCTATGCCGTCTTCCTTTGGGCTTTGGTTTGGTGCGTATGCTGAAAGCCTAACAGACGATTTACAGTTGCTCTTAGCGGCTTATAAGATCGCTAACCAGAATCCTTTAGGTTCTGGTGCGGGTTACGGTTCTTCCTTTCCTTTGGATCGTAAGATGACTACTGAGCTCTTAGGTTTTGAAGACTTGAGCTATAATGTGGTCTATGCACAAATGAGCCGGGGCAAGGTAGAGAAGTCTGTAGCTTTTGCGATGAGCAGTTTCGCTGCCACGCTTTCGCGCATGAGCATGGATATCTGTCTATACAACTCACAAAACTTCGGTTTCCTCAAGCTGCCGGTAGAAATGACCACTGGCTCGAGCATCATGCCGCATAAGAAGAATCCTGACGTGTTTGAGCTGATTCGTGCCAAGATGAACAAACTACAGTCACTTTCTAACGAAGTAACGCTCATCACGACGAACTTGCCCTCAGGCTATCACCGCGACATGCAGACCATCAAAGAGACTTTCTTACCGGCTTTCGCTGAACTGAAATCTACGCTCGAAGTATGCACTTTCGCCATGAAAAACATCGAAGTGAAATCTGACATCATCGACGACCCAAAGTACAATGACCTATTCAGTGTAGAGGAAGTCAATCGACTGGTGAACAAAGGCGTACCTTTCCGTGATGCTTACATCCAAGTAGGTAAGGCCATCGAGGCAGGGGGAAGTACCCTCAACAAATCTGTCCATCACACACACCTAGGCAGTATCGGCAATCCCGCGAATGATGAGATAGAAGCAAAGCTGACTAATGTGTTGAAAGGATTTGAGTTTGAAAAGGCTAATGAGGCGATTGGGAAGTTGGTGAAATAAGCCAAAAAAACAGGCGTCATTTCGAGGCATCGCAAGACCATTCGATGTAGATCATCTGTGGCAGGTTTGGATTGATAGATGAAAATGTGTGCCAATTTCAACAAATTATCATGTCCGAGTTTTTTTTGTTAGAAGTCATGGTTATGCCTTGGTAGGTATTCTGAACCTCAAATATTCCTATCAGTTTTATTAATTTTCGGTTCAAAAATTAAATGTCCATGATATCATGGAAAATTTTTGTTTTTTGAAATTCAGAATGCTTGCGGTTAAACTTGATAATGTTTGTTTAATCTTGTTGTCGTCATCAAGAAAGTACTCTGAGTATTTATGAATAGTTCAATTTATTTAAATCTTGGGAGAGAAAATATTTGATCAACTAGGTAAAAAAAGATCAATAGTGAATTATGTTTCATTGATTGGTGAAAAAGGGATGTATTTCATCCTTTCAATCACAATAGGGGTATATTTCATCAATTACCTTGGCCCTGAATTATTTGGACGTTGGAGTTTCGCTATGAGCTTCGTTCTTCTTCTGGCACCATTTGCCCAATTAGGTTATTCCACCATATTACTTAGAGAATTAATTGGTGACTCAAAAAGCAAGTTCCACGTGTTGGGCTCAGGCTTTTTGTTAAACACTTTTGGTAGCTTAATTATATATACAATAATTTGTGCTGTCGGTCATTTTCTTTTTGATACGGAGATTTTTTTCCTTGTAGCCATTCTTGGCCTTACAGTTTTCTCTAATGTTTTTTCAGGGATTAATACTTATTTTGAATCCAAGGTATCGACCAAATATAACGTTATAGGCAATCTAATTGGTAGGTTGATTTCTTCAATTGGAATCCTGGTACTGATTTATTTCACAAAATCATTGTATTGGTTTGCTTTCAACTATTTATTGGGGGTGGTAATTGCTGCATGTATAAGTGTAATGATATACTCCAGACTTAAGAATCAAAGTATTTTACAGTGGAGAGTGGATTTTTCGATTACCAAGACGATTGCTATAGCCTCACTTGTACTGGCACTAAAAAATGGCTTTAATCTAATCAATTCTAAAATTGATCAAATATTCATAACCGAACTTATTGGCTTTGAATCATTGGGCATCTATGCGGTCTCGGCTCAATATACTGAATTATTAGTTTTTATTCCAGGGGTTATTTTTGGAACTGTTTTCCCCTCTATTATTAAGGATTATTATAGAAAAGAGAATATAAAGGGTCATATAATAGCATATAATGCATTATTCTTTTATTTAGGACTAATGCTCACTTTAGGGGTGTTTTTTCTTGCACCCATTATTCTACCTATTTTGTTCAGTAATAAGTTCTACGGAGCGGTTGATATCATGAAGATTCATGCATTTTCCATTCTTTTTATTTTCATTGGAGTCCCAACTGCTAAGATCATTGTTTTGAAAAATTTACTTAAAGAACTACTTCTAGTGAAATTTTCAGGAGCTATGCTCAATGTGTTTCTGAATATGTTTTTAATTACATCCTACGGATTGAATGGGGCTGCGATTGCAACGATTATTTCCTATTCATTCTCCTCAACCTGGGGGTATTTAATGTTCAAATCTACAAGAGACCTCTTTTTGCTTCAAGTGAAAGGAGTGATATACCCAATCCAGTTACTACAAAAACGACTAAACTAGTCTTCGGTAAATTTACTTTCATATTGTATTAAAAGATGTTCTACTTTTAATAGCCCGCGTTCCAACAATTTTTGATTTATCGTAAGTTTTCTGATAGACTCTTTAGGGTGAATTTTGAGATACTTTACTGTATTATGCCGTAATTCCTTTATAGTACGCTGGATTTGTGACATTCTGGTGTTTTCATAGAAAAAAATTCTTTGTGAATAGGTTGGCATAACATGATAATGTCCTCGATTTTCTCCAAAACAATCGAATTTCAATAGTTCTTGCCCTAATGCGCTCAGGACAACAGCAGGCCCTTTACCAATTGAAAGAATTTTCCAATAAACCAAAAATTCTAAATTCCCATCAATTTCAATTTTTATCAAATCCTTTCTTATGTTCTCACCTTGATAAAGATTTGTGTATCTCTTTATAATTCTTTTTAGGCTTTTTTTAAGTTTGGATTTTATCATTGGATAAAAATAGCGAAAAACTCAAAGTACTTTTTACAGATGAATGATCATACACTAATGATTAGGACGAGATGAACTCTAATTTAAGTTTTACAATAGTATTTTTTATTTCTTTAGATTTGATTTTAATCATCTAAATGTATTAATGAAAAGGATTGGTTTAATCGGAAATGGAATATGGGGAAAAAAAATTCTTGAATCCTTGTCCAGGATCGGAGTAGATACGGTTGTGTTTGATCTTTTTTCTAAAGAAGTTGAATTATCAGTACTCTATTCTAAGCTAATAAATAACATTGATGAATTTTTGAGTATCGATGTTGATGGGTATATAGTGGCGTCAAGCACTTCCAGTCACACAGAAATTCTGCATGCTTTAGCACCTTTAGGGAAACCTGTTTTTGTTGAAAAACCTTTGACAAATTTATTTAATGATATCTCTATACTAAAATCGTATAACCTTAAAAAAGTATTTATGATGCACATCTGGAAATACCATCCTGGTGTACAAATGTTAGCTGATTTTGCTAAAAATGGTCAACTGGGTCAATTGCTGGGAGTAAAGTCAAGAAGAACAAATTGGACCAGTCCGAGAACCGATACCAACAGTTTATGGAATCTAGGGATCCATGATTTATCAATTTGTGAGAGTATTTTAGGAGAAATCCCTAAAAGAAAAATGGTGATTTCAGAAAAACACAATGGTATAATAAGAGGAGCGACAGTGCTAATGGGTAAAAATCCTTATTACTCATTTGAAGTTTCCAATAGGTATCCTGAGAAAAACAGGGACATACGGCTTTTCTTTACTGATGGCGTGGCTACCCTAAAAGATGAAAAAGTTGACTATATCTCAGTTTATCGTGGTGATGATCATTCTAATTTGAAATCTTTGTCAGAAAATCGAATAGCTTTCGATAACACCCCGCCATTAGATATTGAGTTAAATGAATTTATCAACTATTTAAAAGGAGGATCAAAACCTATGTGTTCATTAGAGGAAGGTTTTAGGCTTATCGAGCATCTTTTTGAGATAGAAAGCTTAGCTAATGAATGATGTGAAAGCGACCATACTCATCCCAACCACAAAGGGTAGAGGTCCAGTTTTACCCTATTCTGTAGGGAGTGTGCTGAATCAAACTGTTAAAGAGATTGAAATTTTCATCATTGGAGACGGGGTAGATGATTCAACTCGGAAAGTGATTCATGACCTACAGAAGAAAGATACCAGAATAACTTTTTTTGACCACCCAAAAGGACCCAGAAGAGGAGAGATATATCGGCATGATGCCTTAATGAATCATGCGAAAGGTGAAATTGTTTGTTACTTGTTAGATAGAGATTTATACTTGTCCAATCATGTGGAGACCGCTTTTGAGTATTTGATTAATAAAAACCACAGCTTTTATGTGGGAAGAGGACTTAATCTAGACGAACAAGGAAAAGTGATTTTTTGCCGAAGAATGGTTAGCGGGAAATATGACTTTAAAAAGTTACAAGATGAATCGGTTCGAGGCTTTTTTTTATTTAGTCCTGTGTCGCATACATTGGAGTCATATAGGAATTTGCCTTTTGGATGGAGAACCACGCCAAGTAAGTACAGAACAGATATTTATATGTGGGAACAGTTTATTTCCTACGATAAGAAAATTGAAATGATTGCATCGCATGATTCTACCATTTTATACTTCAAAAGAGGGAATCATCCAGGTCTATCGGCACATCAACGAGCGAAAGAATTAGCGGCCTATTTTAATTGCCTTTCCGATCAAAAAAAGATAAATGATTTGACTAATAAGGCCTTTGTAAATTTAATTATAGAGTATGAAAAATTATTAGTTGAACCAATTCTCATAAAGGGTCAGAGTGTGTCAACAGTTCCGATCCGAATATTGAAAAAGTTCAAGGAAAAACTATTTAAAAAGTGGTAGATCTTTTACTCCATGAAACTGCTCACCTGCCCTGTTAGAAATAATGGCCTCATTGAATGGCCATTCAATGTTCAAATCTGGATCATTCCAACGACAGCCAAAATTATCTTCAGAACCATAATCAAGATAGGATTCTGAAACTGACTGAACATGCACGGATTTTTCAATAAAGTACCAACCATGTACAATGCCTTTTGGGAAGACCAATGCAGCCAAGTCAGATTCTGTAAGGTAATAGAGGTTACTCTCCATGTACGTGGGCGAGTCTGGGCGCATATCCTTTAACCCTAAATAGCAGGAGCCTTGAATCAAACAAAAATATTCATCATGCCTGCGATGATAATGCATTCCTCTGAGTACACCCGGTTCAGACTTTACCAAACTCCATTGTACAGGGTCAAGAACTGTTCCCCAGTATTTTTGAAATATTTCAGAAAATGATCCACGATAATCTGAGTGCTCTTCAATTTTAACCAATCGGCTTTCATGTATAGTTTTACCCTGAATAAGGGATGATTCGTTAACTTTTGTTTTTACAAACACTGACATTTGATTATGATAAAAAGATTGGCTATTAGTATAATTTTTGCTTTGCAGATTTTTTTTGTCGTATACGCACGATTCGCTGACGAGAAATTTTTTTGTTGGGCTCCCTATGATCAGATTTCACAGTATAAAATCAATGTTTTCATCAATGGAGGTAAGTTAAGTAAAGCCGAAATATATAACAGGTATCGAAAAAACCCAAATGGGTTTGAGAATAGAAATATCGATAATTTAAAATTCCTTCTTATTGCAGTTGAGAAATCAACAATTTGTAATGAAGATCTAAGGGTTGAACTGATTTACTCTACGAATAAGCGAAACGAAGAATTCTGGATATTAGAATCACCTGATTATGAATGGATTTGTGTCAAATAATCAAGGGATTGGTTTAAAAGCACTTGTATTGTATGTCCTAGTGTTTTCAAATGGTCTCTGGAGAAAAACCATCTTCGAACTACCATTTGCACCTTTTATTGGCGTCATAGACTTTGTCCCGTCTTGGATTTATGTATATATGTTGTTACCGACTTTCCTTGTTTCGGCATTGTTGGTATTGTTAGGGAAGTATGTTTCAATATCTCTAACCACTTTTGGCCTTATCCTTTTTTTTCTAATAATGTCAAGTATTAATGTGTTTTCTAACTCATTAACTTTTACATGCCTAGTTATAATACTTTCAGGTCTGTCGTTGAAATCAAGTTATATAATCAATATTCAGGTTTCTTTTTTATATATCGGCGCCTTCATCAACAAAGCTCTCGATGTTGATTGGTGGAATGGAAGGTTTTTTGATACATTGGCAACGCTTAGACACCCCATGCCACTATTTGAATTTTCTAGCCAGTATTTCAATGGACTTATCGTCGCTCAGGTATTCAGTATCTCTAGTATGTTTATTGAACTAACCCTAGGAGTGCTTTTTTTGATGAGAAAAAAAATTGCCTTTGCTCTGGGTTTAATGTTTCATTTGGGAATGCTGATATTGACCAATGGAAAATTGTCCGTTCTATTTATGTTTATCATGTCTGCGACTTATTTGATCATGATTAGAGATAAGTACATAACTAATTCTTTGAGGCAACCATTGAGTCAATTTCTGATTTATTTTTGGTTTGTTAGTTTGACGGTTTGGAATTTCCGAAATAAAATATTGGAATTTTATATCTTAATGAATGATATGTAAAGCGTAAAAAACGAATAAAGTCTACACTAGAAGTTTGCACTTTCGCCATGAAAAACATCGAAGTGAAATCTGACATCATCGACGACCCAAAGTACAATGACCTATTCAGTGTAGAGGAAGTCAATCGACTGGTGAATGAAGGAGTGCCTTTCCGTGATGCTTACATCCAGGTCGGCAAAGCCATCGAAGCAGGAGGAGAGGCCCTCAATAAATCCGTCAACCACACCCATCTCGGCAGCATAGGCAATCCCGCGAATGATGAAATAGACACAAAGCTGACTAATGTGTTGAAAGGATTTGAGTTTGAAAAGGCTGAGGAGGCGATTGGGAAGTTAATTGCTTAACTCAACACGACTCGCGCAAGTATTTGTTTGTGCTCTTTGCGATACTATCCTGTGCTAGACCATCCCTTGCAAATACCCTCCAAGTAGATCCTCTAAGTTCTCTTCGTCTTGTAACCCGTCGTATCGGACGTCAAGTGCGTAGAGTTGCTCGCGTTGCTGTTCTGAAAGTTGTATGTTGAAGACGAACGCTTTGTAAGCTTCATCCAAAAGCCCTGTGGGATTTACGATAGGTAGAGAATCGGTGACAATTTCGGCACTGGCTACTGCTTTGATTTCGTTGAGTGCATGAATGATTTCTGGCGCAAACACACCATGAGAGGATTCATAAAATTCGGAAAAGCCACCATTCGTTACGGTTTGATTTAATTTCACGATCACATAAACCAGCTTTTCTGGTCCCGCTAGTCCTTGCACTGCTTGGTACCATGGCGACCAACGCTCTCTATCAAAGTCAAGGTTCTCTAGTTGTTGATCAGCCGAGCTATACAATCGGCTGATTAAAGCCCTATTCGAAAGATTCTCCATTGGGCGAAGTTAGTGTTTCGATTGCTGAATAGCCAAACTTCTGAATGGTCTAGGATGCTTATATCATGAGGGCAAAGGCAAGGATTAAATTGAAGGAATACGTTGTAATGTGCTCTAGTGGAAATGGTGGATCCTTCAGAAAGTAAAGAATTTTCACATTCAGCTAGCCTGAAATGATTTGATCACAGAATGTTATCTGACTTTTAGTTTGTTCGTGCTTTCGATTGCTTTGTAGACCCATTCACCAACAAAGTTTAGCAGCGAAAGTGATTTGCAACTTATTAATTGAGTTCCATAGTCAGTCGATTCACCATGAAGAATTTCGTGTCTTGAAACTCCCATCGGGTTTGCAACTGAAAAGTGCTTACTAAATCCTCCTTTATGTTTTAATGGTTCGAGCATAACATCATAAGTGGAGTCTAATTCAGATTCAGCAATCCATCTATATGTTCGAGGTTTATGTTCTTTATCTCCAGTCTTGAAACTTTCGAAAAAACCTACTTTTGTTAGTTCTTTACAAATACCATCAGACTGGGCAAGGAAAACTGGTATCGACAAATTGTACTCTTTTTTTTTATGTGCTATAAAGGCAGATTCAAGTACTTCTTTCCTTAATGGAAATCGTTCTATAATTAATTCCTTTACATCATTAAGATATTTGTCGTAATAACCAATCATCAATTTGTCAACCTCCTTGATATTGTTAGCATTAAGTTCGTTCGATAGATTACTTACTTGTCTAACTGAAAACGTCATTGGAATAAACCATCCGTATTCTGCCAATTGTTTTGTCGTATCTGTTAATAAGTTTGAAGGATCAAACAATGTATTGGATAACTTAAATCTTGCAAATAATTCACGGTTGTGATTGCGAAATTTTTCAAAAACAGGTTTGTACTGTTCAGTTATCTCCTTCAGTTGTTTCTTTAGATTATTTAAATTATTGGGAGATTCTTTATCCATCTATGGTAGGTAACGCCGCTGTATCATTTGTGGCGCTTGATTTAGTTTAAGTTTCGGCTACAAGATAGCCAAATCTCTGATTTGGTCTATCCCTTTTTCAATTCTATAGAGCTAATCTGAGATATGGCGGGGCTTCCAGAAAGCAAAGAAGCTTGAGTTACAACTGAACCGCCATGAATTGATTACAGAATGTTGTATGCCGTTTTAGTTGGATATTATGTTAGAGAATACGAGTTCTGAGAGAGCAGTGTCTTTATACTTGGTTCCTTCGTAAACCTCCATGATTTTAAAGTTTAGAACATCATTATGTGTTATTTCAAACTCAGCATTAGGGAATTTTCTTGGCTCTTTAAATAACTTGCGCAAATCTATACTTTGGTATTGCCAGGTATCTACTAATTCAATCAAACAAACGGGAGTGTCGTTCAAGGTAAGCATGAGTGTCTTGATTCTTGAATTTTCGTTCCAAACTTTTTCGGACTTGCAGTAACCATTGAATAATTCAATAACACCTGCAAAATTGTAAACCTTAGCGTATCCAGCATCGGAGGAATAATCCATTTTGAAAGAAATAGTTTCGCCAATTCCATAACCGCGCTTTCCTTCGATCCATGCTGTTCTGAGGTCTAAGTCATGAGTATTGCTAATATTATAAGTGTTAGCCCCTTGATCTTTCAAAGTACTTGATGCACTTGGGATGCCAATTTTTCCAGAATGATATCCCCAAAGTTCTCCGTTCTGTGCATGGTCTAAATTCTTTGCAAAGTTCAGGCTAGCGACTGCCTTAATAACTTCAAGTTCACCAGATTGAGCGAATCCAAGTAATGGGCAAAACAGTAAAGTTAGTAATATCTTCATTGAAAGTATTTATGGCATCTAACAAGTGGCTAACATAATGTGTGTTATCCACTATATATTTTCCCAAATCTAACAGAATTGAATGAAATGAAAATACTATCTAAAGAATCGCCTTAGGCAATATCTTCCTTGTCCAAGTCTTGACACGCTTAGATCTGCTCACCTCCTTGTCAGGGTTGAAGGTGAGCGTGGTTTCCCAGGCGTTTTCTGGTTGGTACTCGGCTTCCATACCTTCGAGCACACCACTGGCGATGATTTCATCCTTCATCACTACGATACATTCTGTATTGAGATTGGCACTTCTTGGGTCTAGGTTGAAAGTGCCTATTACTGTGGTTTTGCCATCGACTACCATCGACTTGGCATGTAGACCAAAAATAGGAGTGAAGTCCATTTTCTTTTGTAGCGCCCCAGACATGAGTTGCTTTCTAATCGCTGCATCTGGTTTGCATTCAAAGATTCGAAGGCCAGTTTTCAGCAATTCTTCTCTGTCTGTTTGATAGCTACTAAATGCTTCCACGTTGTCTGTGGAGGCTAAGCTGTTGGTGAGAATTCTTATTTTCACCCCTCTTTCTACTGCTGACTTGAACAATCCTTTGCCCAAATCTGTGGTAATCAAATAAGGGGTTTGGATGTCGATGGAATATTGGGCACTTTGAATCAATTCAATTAATGCTTTTGTAGAGATACCCCCACCAGCCAATCCTTGTTTCCCATCATTTTTACCTGGATCATCGGATATAAACTCAATGCTGTCCAACCAAACTATTTGATTGCTGTCATATAGGTGTTTGAGCATGGTGGGAAAAGCTTTTACACTTGCTCTCACCTTTGGCCAATAGTTTTCAGGATTGCAGGCATATTGATGGAGCAATTCATAACTGACAGTGGTATCGATAGTTTGGTCACTTAAAGACTCGCAGTCTACGCTGAGTTCATTATTCCAGAAGGTATCGAATGAAGCACCAACCTTCTTGGATTCTTTCCCAAGCATTAGGACATCGCGATCTCTGAAGTTGTAATCGTGATCGTAGTCGAAATACTCATCAGCAATATTTCTTCCGCCAGTGATGACTATTTGATCGTCAACAATGAAGGTTTTGTTGTGCATGCGTTGATTGGCCGACCTGAAATCGGTGGCGAGTTTGGTCACTTTATTGAGAATGGATTTACCTAAATTAGTTCCTGGATTGTATACTTTGATATTGATGTTTTCATGGGCATCTATTCTTAGAATGTCATCCAATTCTGCATTCACCATGATGTCATCGATAAGGATTCTTACTTTCACGCCGCGATCCGCAGCTCGGACGAGATAGTCACATCCGATCAAACCTATATTATCGGTAGAGAAAATAAAGTATTGAATATCGATCGAGCGTACGGCATGGGAGGTGAACCATGCTCTAGCCGCGAGGGAAGTGCCGCCATCTTCGAGCACATAGACACCTGTTTGATCTTTCATCAAATCCAGCATGGGATTTAGCACCTCACTCATTTTAATTGTATCGGCTTGTTGGTTTTTGGCGCAATAGTCAGTTGAGGAGGATGAAAGCAATTCCACTTTTTTACCACATGACGATAGCAAAAGGGCGATTGTGAAAATAGAGTAGGCTAAGGCTGTATTGAATAGGAGGATAGATCGCATAATGTTGAATAAATTGTAAAAAGCGAGAACCGAAACAAGATAATCAGATTTCAATTTTGCATTGATTTTCTAGCTAGTTTTCTCCAAAAGCAATTGTGAAGTTGATAAATAATGGGAGCTGGCTACGTGCAAATGGGATAGGTATTTGAAAAGGATATATATATTCGCAGCATGCAGTTTATTTATAGCCACCCTTATATTTCAGGATTCATTACGCTTATGTTGCTCAATTTTATCATTAAAGAAATTACTAAATCAAAAAGCTCTCCTATCGGGTGGATGCTTGCCAGTATCGTATCATTGATTGGACAAGCTTGTAGTCCGTTCTCAGGAGCGGTTGATGCCGAAGTTTCTGATAATTATTACTACGGAAAATCTGGCGAGCAGATCCGCTACAGTCCAATGGGTAATTGGTTTGAGTTGGGTAATACGAAAGTGGAGGCAGATGCTGCATCATTTACGCCAGTGGCCAGAGAGTTTGCTAAGGACAAGGATCACATTTTCTTCAAAGAACATATCATTGACGAGGAAGTGGACTATAGCTCGTTCAGCGTGGTGGAAAGGTTGGTGTTTGATAAAGATCACGTGTATGTCCCTGTAGATTTCATGGCCTATTCCATTAGGGATACCCTGGATGCTTCAAAAAAGATGTATGTGATTGAAGGTGCTGATCCCGAAACCTACTCAGAAACCGAAGATTGGGTTTGGGGCAAAGATGACAAGAACTGGTTTTATGGGTATAAAAAAATAGCCGTGGACTACGAAAGTTTTTCACCCATCAATGAAAAATTCTGCAAGGATAATTATCAGGTTTATCTCAGAAAATCCTTCGAACTGGTGCCCTGCGAGATAGATCCTCAAAGATTCAAAACACTCAATGAAAGATACGTGACGGATGCGAAATTCATCTATGATTTTGTACCATGGAGCGATGGGGAAGAAGTGAACCAACTCAATAAGTTTAGCTACGAATCATTTGAGAGCATTGACTTTTTGCATGAGGACTATCTACTATTCGATAATCAAGTGATCTATGATGGAGCCTTGATTGAAGGTGCAGATCGAGAATCATTTGAAGTATTTGAGGGTGATGCTCATGCTTATGCCAAAGATGCGCATCAGCTGTTTTGTAATGGTCGAACAATTGATAGCGCAGATAGGGCAACATTTGAGCTCTATGACAATATTCAATATGCCAGAGATAAAAATTACGTTTATTACTGGGGTGTAAGAATGGAAGGTGTGGATCTTGCTACGTTTGGTCCTATAGATGATGATGGCTGGATCTATGGAGACAAGAACCATACTTATGTGGGTGATGAAATACGTGAAGACTCATGATCCTATGTCGCTACTTATTTGGAATGTCAGCAATTTGTCGATTGTATTTTAGTCGAGCGATTTGGTCATAGCGAGATGCTACGAGTAGTGGACATATAGAATTGCATCCTTATTTATTACATTCTTTTAATAAGATTGTCAAGAGTCGAAGTAATCCATTCTTGTTCTGCATCATTAGCATCTTCAAAAAAGTACTCTGTCTTTACTCCCGATATTATTGCTGGCATTTCTAGACCTGTTCCAAAAGAACGTTGAGCTTTTAACATGTATTGAAAATTGTTGAACATAGAAAATGCATTCATCTTCATGTTTTTCATTCTAATTGCTTGAATCTCATCTAAGGGAATTGCGATTGACTTCGGTCTTATGGGCCTCTGTTTATCAAGAGTTAACGACGATCTGTTAATTTTCAAAGTCTGGGATTCAGAAAAGGAGTTTATTAATCCTGATAACATACCAAAACCAACTAGCCAAAATGGTATAGAAAATAATGCAAATATTATGCTTCCTTGAGATGCCCCCCATGTCCAAAAAGTTATGAAACCTAGCCAGAAGCAAGTAAACGCTAGTTGAGGAATTGCTGATGCTGAAAATCCTTTTTTAGGATAGTGCATTTCAATTGAATCATTTAAGCTTTTTTTTATTTCAATTTTCGATCCTTTTGGAGGGTTTTTCAAACTCTCTTTTGAATTGGAATTAGTAAGATCACTCGCCTTCATTATTGAATTACAGAGATCGCATTTGGCCAAATTCGCTGAAATATTTATATTCTCAACCTTAATTGGTGCATCACAATTAGTACATATTAATTCCATTATTCAAATTATGTTATGATAAACATCTGGATATAAACCACTAGTCTATCATATATCCAGTATAATATGAGCTAATCTAACCTATTCAAATAAAAAAGAAAACTGGAGGCTAAATCTTAAACCATTTCCAAATCCCGCTTCGACTTTCTTTAAAGGAAGGAGTTGAACATGTTTCGTTTGGCAAAACGGTATTGTTTTTCTGCGTTTGCGAATTTGATGTACAGATTTCTATTTACCCAAAATAATCGTACGTCGTACCATCCGTAAATAAAACGAAACTGGCGAAATAAACCCGAAAAACCTACCGTCATGTCGAAGCACCGCGAGACATCCCAAGCGGATCATCTGCGGGCGAAAAAAATGGATGGCTATTATTTGGCATTGGTAGTTTGTTGGTCACGCCAAAGGCATCCCTTCGGGACAAGACCAACAAAGGTGGGAGTGAGCTCCATTAGCTTCAAATAGTATGACAAGTTAAGAATTGTAAATCCTGACCTGTCAGACTAAGTTTAAAAATTCCATCCTAAGTAAATCTGTGGCTCAAAAAGAAAGTAATTTCTCCATTTATCGTCCAACTCCTTAAATCCTTCAGGAGCATTGTTATCAAACATCCAGTACATACAATTGATCTGTGGCTCTATGAAAAAATGCTTTTTCTTACCAAATGCGATATGGTAACCCAAGTGATACGACGTATAAAGTTTAAAATCATTTCCAATTTTATTTCCGTCTAGATCCATATAGGTTTGCAATTGAGGTAGCACTTCAACAGTTGCAAATAGTCCTTTCCATAGCATACGTTGGTACGTTATGCCTATTCCTGTTTCTCGGACATGCCCTGGGTAGAATTCACTTTCTGACTCTATTTTATCTAAAAGACCATCCCACCATGTGATTCCCATGGGTTGAAACAATCTCCAAGAGGCTAATTTCAACCCTATGATGTTCTTATTATCCAGGTTACGTTTTATATGAAGCTCTAAGTGTTGTGTACTGGTTCGATCGTTCCAGGAATCCACGATAAGTCCTTCAGGAACAAAATAAGGCATACTTACCCTCCACTTATAATCCACTTCAGTTTTATTATCCACCAGTGAATCAGTTTGAGCAAAAGCACTAAGCGTGCAAGAAAATAAGAGAATTGTAAAAAGATTTTTCATGACAATAGTATTTAAAAGTTACTTCCTGCTTTAATCAGAAAGTGTAGAGAATCGTTTTTGTTTAAGCTAAAATCTGTACCCTATTCTCAAGTGCATATTTAATTCCATCTCACCTTTGTCCTCAGCATAACCAGCGCGTTTAGCAAAGGTGTAACTGTATCCTACACCAATACCGGCTTCATAATTAAAATGATCCCCTATATTTCTTCTAATTCCCCAAGTAGGTATAATGGAGAAATCACTTACCACCGGAGCATCGTCAGTATTGAAAAGAGCCAATTCTGGATGATAACTAGTTTTTAAAGCAATAAAATTGCCGCTATTTCCATCAATTCTTTTTGAATTCTCTGAGCGTTTTTTGAGGTTATAATAGAATCTTGGCTCAACAACTATAACAGGTGTGAGGATAATCGGAGAATCATAATCATCATAATAAGTAGTTTCCCAAATACCAAAATCAAAGCCAATCTCTGTTCTTAGTGCTATGGTATTTGACAGTTTTGCTTCATTATATGCCCAGATTCCTAAAACTCCAGTTTGTAGCCCGAATGTTGATTTTTCAACACTTGTGTTTTGAGATTTGGCGATCAAAGTTAGTCCGCACAAAGTCAAGGTTAATAATGAATTTTTCATGTATATTTTTAGAATTTCAATTTTTACAAAGACCTTCCGCTTATTATTAGTCCGTTTAGGATAAGGAAAGAAAGCATCATCCAATGGTCATCTACTCCAGATCGGATTGATTATGCAAAGGTGCAGTCGAAAGGAAGGTGAATCGTACTGAATTATAATTGTGTACCTAATAGTGAGATTTGGTACTTTTTATACAGACTTAAGTTTGACTAGTTCTCACCCAGGCTTTGGGTGTCATCCCTTCGACTTTTTTAAAGAAGGCATTAAAAACCGTTTTAGAATTAAAACCGCTTTCATAAGCTAGCGCTAAAAGGGTAAGGTGGCTATTGGCAGGATTTAAAGCATCTTTTTTAAAACGCTCCAACCGAAAACCATTGATGTATTCATTGAAGTTTTGCCCAATTCGTTCATTCAGCAACCAGGAAAGTTTGTTGCTGCTAATATTCATGTTTTTAGCTAGTTCGCGTAAGGATAACGAAGGATTTTGAAACCACTTTTCTTCCTTCATTCCTTTTTCTATAATGTCTAATGCTATATCAATTTCAGCAGCTGATAGTAAAGCTTTAGTCGGGGTGATTTGTATTTGTATTTCGGGATTAGGTGGCAATAGTTCTACTCGGAAAGCAGCTTGTACCAAATCCTGAAATCGCTGATACTGGTGTAAAGGTTGAAGCAGCGGAATATTCATGAAATTGATGATTTGACCGGTACGCATTTTGATCTTTTCCTCCAAAAAGTCCAATGCCATTTCGTGTTTACCCATATGCACCATCAAGAATAATGGCCAGGGAAATCGTGCTGATCCAATATCCTCTTTTATCATTAAGCTCACTCTGCTGATATCAATATCGATTTTTTCTTCTGCATTGACCAGCTTATACAATACTCTGCATTCTTCTGGTCTCTCGGCTAAAGGGGTTTGTCTTAAGAAGTCATTTAGTTTTTCGTAATCTTTCGTAAGAATTAAGCAGATTTGTTTTAATGCGATAGAATGTGTGAAATCAGGATTGATGCTTAAGGAGATCTCTATACAATCCAGAGCTTCGGTGTAGTCCTCGTTTAAATAATGAATATTTGCTTTGGTAAAATAATGATTCGTAGCAAAAGGATTGATTTTTAAAATATTATCAGTATGCCAGAGTGCTTTTTCGAAATAACCTACTGCTGTATACAATTCGCATAATCCTTCTTCTGCTTCCGTATAGGATGGATTAAGTTCTATTGCTTTTTGAAAATATTTATGCCCATTGATAAAATCCCAATGACTCCAAAAAGACAAAGTCGCTTTACTAAAAAACCCTACAAAGGATTGTTTGTCCAGGTTAAACCCTTTGCTGAGTTTCTCTTTTGTCATCTGCAATAAACCTTTATTATTTCTCCATGATATGGACATGGCATAACAATACGCCAAACCAAAGTAAGGCAAAGCAAATGAGGGGTCTTTTGCTATGCTTTGTTCATAGAGTTCTGTTGCTTTTGCGATTCCTGGTCCATCCCACATTAAATGCTGATAGCGACCTTTAAGATAAAGGTTGTAGGCCTCCATATTTTGTGTAGGCGCTTCAATTAAATGTTCCTGAATATTGAGGTGACCAAAATTTTCCCGGATCTGGTCAGCAATGAGTAAACTTATTTCATCTTGTACTGCAAATATGTCTTCCAAATTCCGATCGAAATTCTTTGACCAGAAGTGAGTGCCGTCATTAGTACTGATTAACTGCGCTGTAATGCGAACCCTGTTGTTGACTTTCCGGACGCTCCCCTCCAAAACAGTACTTACACCCAACTGATCACCAATGGCTCGCACATCTATATTTTTATTCTTAAATGCAAAAGACGATGTACGAGCAATGACTTTCAGGCCTTTTACCGTGGTAAGCGCGTTGATTATTTCTTCAGTAATGCCATCGCTAAAGTATTCGTTTTCAGCGTCGGCACTCATATTAACGAAAGGGAGCACCACAATGGACTTATTAGATGATGATATGGGAATATGGCTGCTCATTTTCTACTAAACCTTATTAGGGCTTCTATGAAATCATATTGATCACTTCAAATTAGGCTTTTCCTTTCTCGTGGTAACGAACATACGAATAAAGTGCATAATGCATTTTATTCGCCTTATCAGTTTTTATAGGTTATTATTGGGAATGCTGTGCTTAAGTTTAGAGATACCCGCTGCATAGGCATGGACTTAGGACAAGAATAGCTAAATATAGGGATGGAAACAACACAGTTGTGCTATTCCAAAAAGAAAAAATTGAGAGGTGGCTGCTTAAGCCGTCTCCAAATCCCGCTTCGACTTTCTATAAAGAAACGAGTTGAAGATATTTCTTTTGGCGAAGCGGTATTGTTTTTCAGCATTTACAAACTTGAGGTACAAGTTTCTATTTACCCCAAAATACTCATAAGTAGAACCGTCAGTAAATGATACTTCCAGTAGCAACCCTTTGTGTTTGAAATCGGCAATACCTGATTCGGTAGTGGTTTTCGTATAGTCTTGCAAGTTGGCAGCTTTGGTCTCTGGTGCGATACTCACTAAGAAGTGATACGCATCGATGATTTCCTGACTCTTGATTTCAGCCTGAGATTTTTTATCCTCGTCCTGAAACTTGTCTGGGTGCCACTCTTTTACCAAGTTTCTATAAGTAGACTTCAACTGTTTCAAATCAGTATCTGCTTCTACATTAAATAGTGTTTTGTATGCTTTGACGCGCTTCATAGAGGGTGCTTTTATTTGAAGGCGCAAAGTTAGGGATTAATTTGAGTAAAAGTACTGTACAGTATGAAATCGATTTTTATCCATTACGCTAATGAGAGAAGGTAATAACCTCACTAGCCGTATACCCAATGCGATGCGCAATCACCTGAAGTTGATGTCCTTCTGGAATTGTGATAGGCTCAGTATAAATTGACCAACTCATTTGATTTGGAACGTTAGCTTCACTTATCCGCTTATAGCCTATAGAAGCGCCTTCCGTATCACAGGTGATGATAACTAAAGAATCGGTTTTATGAATGACTGGATTGATGGTTTGAGGTTGGGTACCATTGGGTTTGAATTGAGCAATTAATTCTGTTTCTGGAATAATGCCTGTGTCGTTAATGTCGGTAATCCATTTGCCGCAAGCTTTTCTGAGTTCGTTTAGTTTATGTTCGTATTTGACGTTTTCGGCTAGGTTGTTTAATTCATGTGGGTCGTTTTCTAGATCGAAAAGCTCTTCAGTTGGTTTAGTGAGCCTAAACCACAAGGCTTGTTCTGGGGTTAATTCATCTGATTCCCGAAGTCTTTTTAGTTCTCGCATGATTGGCATTTGATTGCGATAGGCAATATCTGCGTACATGGGAAGCTCAGGCATCAGATAGCGAACGTATTTGAATCGTTGGTCACGAACTGAGCGAATGCGGTCGGTGTATTCATCGAATCGATCTGATGCTGCGTAGAGATATTTAGGTTCTTGTTGTCGAGTATAATTGGCCAAGAAGGCTTGTCCCTGTATATAGTCTGGCGGTTCAATCCCTGCAATAGAAAGCATGGTTGGAGCCAAGTCAACAAAGCTGATCAATCGATCGTCGCGCTGCCCGGCAAATTGCTGCTTAGGAAATCGAATGATTGCCGGCACTTCTAGTCCCGATTCATATAGCAGTCTCTTTTGTCTGGGCAAAGGCCCTCCATGATCGGTATACCAGATGACTATCGTTTTATCCAATAGACCATCTTCTTCTAATTGACTTAGGATATCACCCACTTGATTATCCATTTCAATGATGTTGGAATACATTCTTCTGATGTCTGATTTGGCGACTTCAGCATCTGGTAAGTAGGGAGGGATGGGTACTTCCAAATCATCAGAAATCAAAAGGGAGTCATTCGATTTATCCCAAATTTTGGACTCATGTGTCACCATAAGGTTGAAAACTGAAAAGAAAGGCGCATTTGCTGGGCGGTTTCTCCAATGCCCTTGTTTGCTGCATTCGTCCCATGCAGTAGGGGTTTTAATGAATTGATAATCTTCTTTGCTGTTGTTGGTGCAATAGTATCCGGCGGCACGAAGATATTCGGTAAACATTTTGACCTCAGCTGGCGGAACAGCTTCATAGGCCTCAAGTCCTTCAGGTTGTAATTGATTGTACTTTTTTATTGATTCCTCAGAGGCTTGGCCTGCATACCATGGGCCTGTTCGCATATGGCTGGCACCGATGCTGTTGGCATACATACCTGTGATGATAGAAGCTCTGGCAGGAGCACATACAGGATGTGGAGAGTAGAATTTATCGTAGCATACACCTTCTTTGGCCAATCGGTCGAGGTTGGGTGTAACTACTGTGCTGTCACCAAAGGCTGATATAAATGGACTCAAATCTTCAGCAACAATCCAGAGGATATTGGGGCGATCGCTTATGGTTGGGTTTGGAAATGTGTCTTTTGGCTGTTCTTTGACCCTTGTCTTTTGAATAGATTCGCAATTAGCTAAAGTTGCTAGGAGAAATATCAAAGAATAATAGAAATGCCTTGTCATAATAATCTTTTCCGAAAATTAAGTATTAGGTATTAATTCTAGATTGAAAATATTCCCAACTTGGGAGGTCTAATGTTCGGGATTATCGTTTACTTTTCAAACAGCTGAATCCTATTGTTGTCTGGATCTAGAATGATTACCATACGTTTGTTTGTTAATTCATCTGTAACTACACCACCATTGAATGGTACTTTTTGTTCTTCTAAATATTCAATCCATTTATCAAAATCATCTACTTGAAATCCAAATTTGAAAAGGCCTTGAATTTTGGTTTTAGCATTGTAGTTTGGGATGACTTCTTGAGGATTTATAGCTGAGCTAAGTTCTATCAATTCTAAACTGGCTGATCCTCTAGTCATATTGGCTTGCTTGAAGCCCATTTCTGGAAATTGTTTGTTGTTCACTACGTCAAATCCTAATACTTGTTGATACCAGACTAAAGAAGAGTCCATATTGCTGACAATGATAGCCGTAAAATATGGGGTTAAATCCTTAGGTGAACTAGTTTGAGCATGGCTTGAAAAAGTGAGAAGGAGCGTGAAGAATATGGGTAGGATGTGTTTCACTATTAAGAACCTAATATCATGTTGGGAATGGTCACCGTAAATTTAGTGCCTTGCCCAAAGGTCGATTCTACTTCGATATGACCTTTTAGTTTATCCAAAGTCTCTTGAACAATATATAGACCCAACCCAGATCCCTTGGCTTCTGGCGATGCTCTATAAAACATATCAAAAATATGATCCAGGTATTGCTCGTCGATGCCCACACCATTGTCTTCTATTTCTACTTTCAGCTCAGTTGCGGTAATTTCTGCTTCGATATTTACAAAACTATCTTCAATATCAGGTTTTTGATATTTAATGGCATTTGAGATCAAGTTGTTGAAAATAATGGATAGTCTTCGGTCATCACTAAATAGTTTGGCATGGTCGTCAATATTGATCAATTTCAGAAGTGTAGAACAGCCCGGCATATAATTTAGGTGCTTAAAACTATCGTCGATAAGTGACGTAAAGTCTACTTGAGCGCAATTGACTTCTAATCTTGTATTTCTCGAATAGTCGATGATATCACTGATGAATCGGTCAAGTTTGACTGTACTGTCTCTGAGCAATTTGAGATAGCCTTTGATATCGTATTGGGTATTTTCACTTTCGATTATATTCAATAACCCCAAAATAGAAAGGAGGGGAGCACGCAGATCATGAGAGGTACTGTATACAAAACGATCCATCTCTTCATTCAATTTTTTGAGTTCTACATTCGAATCCATCAATTCGTCCGAACTCAAATCCATAACCCTTTCTACTAGTTTTTGATCTCTTTCAAAATTGTCATAAAACCTACTGATACTGTTGAAAAGTGGATTTAGTTCTTCTGGAATACCACTGCCATTCGAGTATTTTTTTATCTGTCGATTCAATATTTTATTATACTCTGGCTTCATACAATCTCTTTAAATGTAGTGATAGTCATGGTGTGATTATGAAGTGCACTTTTTTGTCTGGGTCCCTGAGGAGCAATTTCACCATACGAATAAAAGCCTGTCATAGGAATATCTGAACCAAAAATGTCTGTTACACTATCGATTTCTTCGTTAATCCAATCTTGTAATACAAACTGACGACCTACACAGCTAATACAGATAGCTAAATCTGGATTTTCAATTTCATAGGGTTGTAAGCTGGATTCGGCTGCTTCTCCTGCAGCATCTATCAAAGAGTTCACATTCGACCGCATCATTCTTACTTTCGCTCCTTCAGGCATGTCTCCTGCAAATAATGCGCCTCCATTTTTAGGGTCGTAATCTAAAAATGCCCTAAGCAATCGTTCTTGACCATTTTCAGTTTTAATTCCTAATGGATAGATTCTAATAGCCTCGACAATGTTATCAAAGAGCCCTTCAAGGTATTTTTTATAGAAATCCAGAATAGGTTCATCATTAAGTTCGAAGAGTATATTGTTGGTCGATTTAGTAATAAATCTTTCAGGCCCGAATGGCGTCCAGCCAGCTTTCGAAGCATGACCAATTTTAAGATGTTCTCCATAAAAGCCAATGCCAATAACTTTCCCATCTGTGCCTATATTGTTTAGTCCAGTATAGGTAGATGAAAATGGGGTGTAAGCGCCCGCTAGCCCTCCTGTAATGGGTACTGCTTCTGATAAGTTGAATTGAAGGCCCGTAAGTAAGTGTGAGCCGTTGATTTGATTTCCATTAGAAAAAATCATCAGATTGGACAACTCGTCTTTATCTATATGAGCTGATATGTGTGCTCCGACATCAAAACTATCTTTAACGTCGTCTAAATTAATTTCTAAAGTTTTTATTTTGGTTTTTTCGAAGTGTAGCGCTGTCACATTTAAGGTGTTTTGAGCTACTTTTCCTGCCATGATTTCGCTAGAAGCAGAACTCACTACTATCTCAGCCTTTGAGTAAATAGATCGTATTTCATCGAATAGTTTTTGGTCTTGAACCAAATCTGTAGACCCAAAAACAAATACCAGCTGTGCTTTTGCTCCCAATTTGTGATCGGAAAGGATCTCCCAACCACTACCATTACTCCATTTTCGTTGCTCTACGTGCATTCAATAACCTTTTTCTTCAAGTAAGAAACTATAGATAGCTAGCTGGAAAGGCAGTTGTAATTCTAAATATATCACAAGTTATTTAAACAAACGAGGATTGATTCGAATAACCAATTAATTTCTCTATATGGCGCAATTTATCTAGCTAAAAGGACTTGAATGGCTTGAATCAGTAGCCGGGTGTTGGTCTCAATTTCTTCCAAAGACATGGAGGCAAACCCAAATCTACAAGCCTTTTCAGTATGTTCATATACATCTATTTTGAGACCAAGTTTCAGTTTGTTTGCTGATTCAATCAGTTTGGTGATTTTTACATTTTTGAAAGTTACCCATACAGCCATTCCACCTTCAGGAATTTTAAAATGTATTTCATCTTTCAGCTCCTCTTTTAGCATTGAACAAAACAAATCTCTTCTTGATTTATACGTGTTTACCGCTTTCTTTAGGAATCGATCAATCTCATTGTTGGAAAGCATTTCGGCAAGAGCGCGTTCCATAATAGGGTCACCCAGTTTGTCGATAATCATTCTCAGTTCACCACATTTCTGAATAATGGAAGGACTGGCATACATATAACCTATTCTAATAGACGGAACGAGAATTTTACTGAAAGACCCGATATAAATAATTCTATTATTTCGATCGATGCTGGCAAGAGGTAATATAGGAGAGCGATTGTAATGATAGTCGTAATCGTAATCGTCTTCAATGATGTGGAAGTCATACTTCTCTGCCAATTCGAGTAAGCGCATCCGGTTTTCGACTGGCATGGTCACAGTTGTTGGATATTGATGGTGAGGAGTAATGTACATCGCTCGAATAGATTTACTTTGAGCCTCTTTTTCAACCTTATCCAAATCGAGTCCTACATCAATGACTGGTACTTTTACTAAAGTGCCTCCTGCTTTTTGGATGGCTTTGTCTGCAGAATGGTAATTCAATTGCCCAACTATGACACGATCACCTTTTTTGAGGAGGGTTGCAAAAGCAAGATAGATGGCCATCTGACTTCCTCGTGTGATTAGGATATTATCAATAGTCCCATGGATAGCACGTGTAGTAGAAAGATAAGAAGCTAGGTTTTTTCTTAAAGTACCTTCCCCAAAATAATGATTTCCTAATAGTACGGATTTGCCGATGGCACCCTTCGAAACTGATCTGGCGGTTTTGAGTAGTGAATCGATAGGAGCGAGTCTGTAGTCTGGTGTTCCATCATCTATCACACATTCACTTCTAGGTATTTCATATTTAGATTTGATTCCTGAGGAAAGAGGAACTGTTTCTTTGATGGATTCACCTAAAGGTTGTGACTTTACTTCAGGTAGCGATTCTTTGATGAATGCACCTCTTTTGGGAATGATTTCCATCCAGCCTTGTGCCATTAGCTCGTCATAGGCTTGTAGTATGGTTTTCCTGTTTAATGCTAAAGTCTCCGCCAAGGTTCGACTACCAGGCATTTTAAAACCTTTATGAATTCTTCCTTGCATTATTTCACTGATGATGGTATCAGAGATTTGCAAATAGACAGGACGAGTATCCGTTCGATTGATTGAGATAATGGATTTCCAAGGTAACATAACTGGACCAGTTGTTTTGTGTAAAATGGATTACAATGATAATCCAGCAAGTTTATACTTTTGAATTAAGAATAAAAATTCATCACAATGGAACAATTCGAAAAGACAGCCAAGAACAAGGTGGTAAGAGGAGCTAAAAGAGCTACCTATGACAAAAATCAAGTATTCGACATTCTAGATGCGGGATGTATCTGCCATATTAGTTTTATAATGAATGGGGAACCTTTTATTATTCCAACAGCTTACGGACGCGACGGCGAAACTATATATGTACATGGGTCGGTGAAAAGTAGGACTATGAAAGCAGTAAAAGAAGGGATTCCAGTTTGTATGGCTGTTACTCATTTAGATGGTTTAGTATTGGCTCGTTCTGCATTTCATCATTCTGCCAATTATCGATCAGTGGTACTGTTTGGAACTGCTGAAGAGGTGGAATCTAACGAGGATAAGAATCATGGTTTGTTTGTCATAACAGAAAACATACTGAAGGGCAGATGGGATGAATGCAGAGTGCCGAGTCAAAAGGAATTGGATATTACTTCTGTACTGAAGTTTAAGATAAATGCCGCTTCTGCTAAAATTAGAACAGGAGATCCAGTCGACGAAGCAGATGATTATAATCTTGATGTTTGGGCTGGTGTGTTACCTATCAATAACAAATTTAATGAGCCGATAGCTGATCAAAAATTGGCCGATGGAATAGTCGTTAGTGACGCGGCGATACTTGCATGGCAAAATTCAAACGGATAGATTTGTTATAAACAAATCTTGAGAATGAGTTTGATTAGAAAATTGAATGGCATAACGCCTAAATATGGAAGCGATTGTTGGTTTGCAGAAACCTCGGCTGTGATTGGAGATGTAACCATGGGTCATCATTGTACCGTGTGGTACAATGCTGTGGTAAGAGGTGATGTAAATTCCATTACGATTGGTGATTATACGAATATCCAAGACGGAGCTATTATTCATTGTACCTATCAAAAAGCGGCCACAGTTATTGGAAACCGTGTTTCCATTGGGCACAATGCCATTGTTCATGGTTGTACACTAGAGGATAATGTACTTATTGGTATGGGAGCTATTGTGATGGATCATGTGGTGGTAAAAAGCGGATCCATTATTGGAGCAGGTGCCATTGTTTTAGAAAATACAATCATCGAGCCTAATTCGATCTATGTGGGTAACCCTGCACGAAAAGTGAAAGAAATAGGAGAGAAGGGATTAGGTATGATTGAGCGCACTGCAGATAATTATGTGAAATATGCCGGTTGGTTTCAAGAGTAAGTTATGAGGACACGATTCGCTATTTGTCTATTCTTATTTATCATAAATCATAGTTTATTTGGTCAAACTATGGAAGATCAGGTGACAGTTTATTTGGAGACATTTTTAGCTGAACACAAATCTACTCTTACAGAAAATGAACTAATGGGTACTGAGTGGGCAACTATAGATCTCATGGGTAAAAGCAAGATAAGTTTCGATTCCAATAAAAAATTCAAAAAGGAAATTGACGGCTTTCAAGCCAAAACGAATAAAACCAAAGGACGTTGGTATGTCAATAATGAGTATGTGGTTCTTGAAGTGAAAAAAGCAAAGACACCATTGTATATACTGAAAAATGAAAATCAGATTGTGCTTGTAGATGATGATCAAATTGACGTGCTGAAACAATTACTTACTGAAGCTTCGTACAAGGATGGCGCACTAAAACCCTATAGCTATGATGAGATTTTCACATTCCTAAACGCTTTTACAGTACAATAACAATGATACAAATTGCAAAACCTGAAACCAGTGAATACCATAATTTCTATGCAGGGTATGTAGAGCAAGTGGGTGATCGAGATGTGATTCAGATGATCTCTCAACAAAAAGAAGAATTTATAGCCTTCATTAGTGCCATTCCAGAGGATCGATATAATTATGCCTATGCGGAAGACAAATGGACGATCAAACAATTGCTAAGACATATTATTGATGCAGAGCGTATGTTTGGTTTTAGAGCTATGTCAATCGCTAGGGGAGATCAGTCTAAATTACCTGGTTTTGATGATCAGATGTACGTAAAAATGGCAGATGATTCCAAAAACACAATGAAGGACTTATTAGCTGAATTCGAGTTTTTGAGAGCGTCTCATATTCAGATGATTTCAAATTTCACAAACCAAGCTAACGAGCGTGTTGGCAATGCCAATGGATCTGATATTTCGGTTAGAGCAATTATATTTATAATTGCGGGGCATCTAGCCCACCATAAACAAATCATTACCGAAAGATATTTAGAGCATGTTTGAATTTGACCCTTCTAAGAAGTATCAAAAAACCACCAAATCAAGATCAGTCATCCGTTTTCAGGATTGTGACCCCTTGAAACATTTGAACAACGCTAAGTATTTCGATTATTTTTTTAATGCCAGAGAAGACAAGGTGCCTAAGCTATATGGCATGCAGATGTCAGAAATTTATAAAGCTTTTGACGCGATCTGGGTGGTGTACAATCATCAAATAGCCTACATCAAACCTGCAGGCATGGGCGAATGGGTGAAGATATTCTCAAGAATCATTTGGCACAATCATAATTCAATGGTGGTGGAGTACTTTATGACTGATGATGAAGAAACTGAGCTGAAGACCATGATGTGGACCAAACTACGCTATGTCAATGAAAAAGGGCAATCTACCACGCATCCAGCTAAACTAGTTGAGTTTCTATCTTCAGTTTCGTTTGACGATATTGATTATGAAGACATTGATTTTGATATGCGAGTTCGTCAATTGAAAAATGAAGTAGCAAATTCCGCCATTAAGATTTTTTAAAACCTTGGTTGATCAAGTTGACCGTATGTACAGCAGCAATACCTGCGGTTTCAGTACGTAGTACATTTGCACCTAGGCTAACCAATTCAAAATTTGAAGCGTTGAGAAGTTCTACCTCTTCTGGTGAAAAATCTCCTTCAGGCCCTATTAATATCAAACAATCTGAATTCGGTGTAACTTTTTTTTGCAGTAAGTCTTCACGACCTGTCTCTACATAGGCAGCAAATTTTTGTCCCTCATGATTGTTATTGGCTATGAAGGACTTCAAGTCCATCAATTCATTGATTTGGCACTTCCAGAAGTTCTTGGATTGCTTCATGGCACTGATGGATTTCTTTTCGAGCCGTTCTAAGTTGACTTTTTTTCTTTCAGACCTTTGGGTTTGAATTAATGAAATTTCATCTATTCCCATTTCACAAGCCTTTTCAACAAACCATTCCAGACGATCCATGTTTTTTGTGGGCGATATAGCAATATGAATACGAAAGCCCTTTGGAGCTTTTGATGTTTTAGTCAGGATTTCGAATCCACACTTTCTAGGATTTGGTTCAGTGATTTTAGCCAAATAGGAGTTTCCTTTTCCATCCATAAGAGCGATTTCATCTCCGTTTTTTGCTCTGAGTACTTTGACAATATGAGCTGATTCCTCATTGCTGAGAACGGCGGACTCTTTGGGATTGGGATGATAATAGTAATTCAAAGGATTGCTTTTCGGCTAAATTAATAAAATGTAGAAAGCTAATGAATGCTACACTTTGCTCAGAATTAGTAATAATGTAAAAAATGCTCAAAAAACTGAAAAAAGTTACGATTCAGGTGTCAAAAACACCTGTATAGATAAAAAAATACGAAATCTCACTCCGTATAGACTAAAAACGGAAGGGAATAATTATTTTTGTTCATTCAAATTGAAATATAAACTACATATATAATATGGCGCATTTAAGATTCAAAGCTCTCGATACGGTACAATCCAGAGCACACAGTGAATTCAAATTACCTCAAGGAAAAATCTCTGATTTCTTCGGGGAGTTGGCATTTGGTTCAGACCAAATGAGAGCTTCACTTTCTTCGGAAGTTTTTAAGAAAGTAGATAAAGCCATCAAAAGAGGTAAGAAAATAGATGCGGAGACAGCAGAAGCAGTAGCTGCTGCAGTAAAAACCTGGGCGATGAGCAAAGGAGTTACGCACTATACGCATTGGTTTCAGCCATTGACAGGTGCTACGGCAGAGAAACATGATTCTTTCTTTGATCCATCTAAAGGCATGGAGCAATTCAAAGGAAGTGCATTGGTGCAACAAGAGCCAGATGCTTCTTCATTCCCTAACGGTGGAATAAGAAGTACATTCGAGGCAAGAGGATATACCGCATGGGATCCTAGTTCGCCGATCTTTATTATTGATACTACACTTTGTATTCCTACAATTTTTGTGGCCTACACAGGTGAAGCACTTGACTATAAAGCTCCGTTGTTGAAATCTATGGATGCAGTAGATAAGGCGGCTACTAAAGTATGTAAGTTGTTCGATCGAAATGTGACTCAGGTAACTGCATCGCTAGGATGGGAGCAAGAATATTTCGTAGTGGACAAGGCATTGTATGCAGCTCGTCCTGACTTAGTGATGGCTGGAAGAACAGTATTCGGTCACAACCCTGCAAGAGGCCAACAGTTGGACGATCACTATTTTGGTACTATTACGCCAAGGGTATTTGAATTTATGAAAGAATTCGAATACGAATGTCAGCGATTGGGTATCCCTGTGATGACTCGACACAATGAGGTGGCACCTGCTCAGTTTGAGTGTGCACCTATGTACGAAGAAGTAAACAAAGGAACTGATCACAACCAATTGTTGAAGGATGTGATGGATAAGGTGGCTTTGAAGCACGACTTGAAAGTGCTTTTCCATGAGAAACCATTCGCAGGGTTGAATGGAAGTGGTAAGCACAACAACTGGTCTTTAATTACTGATACTGGAATTAACCTGTTTCAGCCGAGCAGCAGCGCAAGAGAAAATTTACAGTTTTTGGTATACTTAGTATGTACGCTGAAAGCGGTACATGAGCATGCCGATTTGCTTAGAGCAAGTATTGCCTCTGCGGGAAATGATCATAGATTGGGAGCGAATGAAGCGCCTCCAGCTATTATTTCGGCATTTATCGGAGAGCAATTAACTAGCGTACTTGATGAATTAGAAAAGAATAGAGACGTACAGGTAGACAAAGGGGATAACGTATATATGAAATTGGGAATTGATAAAATTCCAGAAATCATTCTTGATAACACAGATAGAAACAGAACTTCTCCATTTGCCTTTACAGGAAATAAATTTGAATTCAGAGCTGTAGGTTCAGATGCCAACGTGGCTAATCCAATGACGGTTCTAAATACGATAGTTGCAGAAAGACTCAACCAGTTTTACACTACGGTAACCAGTCGTATCGACAAAGAAGGAGTAGACAAAAAATTAGCTATTATAGGTGAGTTGAGAGAGTACATTCTTCAATCTAAAGCGATTAGATTCGAAGGTGATGGTTATTCTCAAGAGTGGGCAGATGAAGCTGAAAAAAGAGGATTGTCAAACGTAAAAGATACAGCGAGAGCTCTTGATTTTTATGTGAGTGATGCTGCCAAAGCGGTATTCAAAAACAATAAGATCATGACTGACATTGAGATTGATGCTCGTCATGAAATTATGTTGGAAAACTATATCATGAAGCTTCAAATCGAATCTCGTGTGATGGGTGATTTGGCATTGAATCATATCTTGCCTACCACAATTGCTTATCAAAACAAGTTGATCAAAAATGCACAAGGGTTGAAAGATCTAGGTGTGGACAATACAGAAGTTGTAGAAACGATCAAGCAAATATCTGAATACGCATCAAGTGTGAAATCTAATACTTTGGCAATGATCGAGGCACGTAAGAAGGCTAACGACATTGAAGAAAGTAGAGAAAGAGCTATTGCCTATTGCGATGATGTAAAAGGCGAATTCTTCGAAAAGATCAGATATGCAGTGGACAAATTGGAGTTATTTGTGGATGATGAGGATTGGCCACTTGTAAAATATAGAGAACTATTGTTTATTAGATAATTACATCAAATAAACAGGACTAAGTAAAAGCTTCGAATCATTTCGAAGCTTTTTTTATTTGTACTACTCAAGTTTCTGGGCTTATGATAATTTTGTACTAAACTAATCGAGTGACATGCGATCATTATTAACTTTAGTATCTATCTGCTTTTTCGTTTCCTGTAGCCCAATAAACAAGCAGAACCGAATTAAGAAAACTTTCGAACTAGCTACTCAAAAGCTCAATGATGCCTATTATGAAGATGCCATTGTTTTGTATTCAAAGGTATTGGAAATGGATCACGAGGTGATAGATGCGCATATGAATAGAGGCGTAGCCTATTATGAAACTGGTCACTATGCGCTGGCTTTGGCTGATTATAATGAAGTCCGACAAGCTCGCCCAGATTTCGATGATGTACTATTTAATCGAGCTTATACTTATCTGGCTATGGCAAGATATGATATGGCTTTAGATGATTTGAAAACTTTGAAAAAGCAGTACCCTGATACGGCATTGGTGTATAGCATTCAAGGCTATGTTTATGGTCAGCAAGAAAATTATCAACGAGCCAAGGAAAGCTTTGAGAAAGCTGTATTGAAGGATGGCAAACAATTTGATTCATGGACGAACCTAGGTGTTATGAACTATCATTTAAAAGCTTATGAAGATGCCGAGCATGCGTTTGCCAAGGCTTTGAGTATTCGCGGAAATTCGCCTGAAGCATTGAACCCTTTGTCTCTAGTATACTTAGAACAAGGTAGGCTAGAATTAGCTGACTCCACGATAGATGTTGCCATTTCGCTTATAAAGGATCAACCGTACTTTTTGAATAATAAGGGGTTGATTCAAATTAGGTTAGGAAATTATGAGTTAGCTGATTCTTTAATCGATCGAAGTCTTCAACTAGACTCAACCAACACTTCTGCGAAGGAGAATTTGGAACTATTGAAATCTAAAATTTAGAAATCCCTTACACAACGCACGCTATTCCTATGTGTTTGATTGATTTGATCCGAACTGAGATATTCTTCGCCTGTGTGAAAAGTGATCAATCCTGGTACTTTACCCTTTAGGTCAGGAGTATTCCAGTAGTATCCATTTACACCTATATCAATGAAAGAGCCATCTTGCTCTCCGAATCCTGCCATCATTATATTTAATCCACTTTCACCACCTTCTTTGATTTCAGCAGCTGCGAATTTAACTCCACCATAGGCTGTAGTAAGCATATCCCATTCATCTTGGGTGGATAAGTGCCAACCCGCAGGACAAGCATCCATGGCTGCAGACCAGGCATATAATCGGCCATAGGCATTACAGTATTCTTGGTAATTTTTATAACAGAAGGAGCCTTCTTTTTCAAAATTCAGATTACTTGTAAACCATTCTCTGCTGATAGTGGCTTCATTTATTTCAAACTCCAGAATGACCGTTTCGTATTCCTGTCCATCTCTGGGGTCGTAAAAAACTCCGGTGAGCTCTTGAGCAGAAACGATGCCAAGACTAATTACTGATAGTATGCTGACTAATATTGCTTTCATTTAAGTATCGTTAATTTTTTTAGAATTTTTTACCTCGAAATAGTTTTCCTGTTTTTATCCTCACTTTGCTGTATTTCACCCCATGATTTCCAGAGGTTTTGTGCCCATATCCGTCATGGTCATGACTATAGTGAGAAATGATAAGTTTACCTGATTCTTTGCCTTCTATTTCGTATCTGTAGTCTTTATAAATTTGTTCGGTAGGATAGGTATCGATGATTTCTCTGATTCTCAACCCACCAAATAAGTAGGGGTTTAGATGTTCTTTGAAATTAGAGTCCTTCATATTTTCAGAAAAGTGATTTGATATCTCATCGTCAATCTCTTCAAATTCCTGGTGATCGTATGCGAATTGTACCGTGCGACCATTCCCATGATCTACTTTTTTCAGAATGCCAGCTTGTAAGTATTCCAATGAATAATGTTTTGATTTACCTTCTTCTTGCAGTAGTTTTTCTGGTTGGCTGTAGTTGTAAAAGTCAGAAGGAGTAATATTGTAGAGATCTTCTTCACCATTGTAATATCCCCACAAGTCACGTGCATGGCTCTCTTTAGAAGGGAGCATTATTTCTTCTTCATAAGTGAATTTGTACCCTTTTTCTTGTTCGTCATTTATCATACTTAGGCTATCCAACCTCAGTCTTTTATATAAATAGGCTTCATTACCAAATAACTCCTCATTGAAGTAGGAATAGAATAGTTGACTTGTTGTGATTATGTCACCAGATTTAGAAACTACAATTTCATCGAGTTGTTGTCGACCATATCCCTCAGGTATTTGCGCTAAATATTTGCCATCAGCTAGAGCTGATTTTTTCACTTTTAGCTCGTTTTGATTTTCTTGTTCAGATTTGTTGAATACCACAGTGTAATCACCATTTGTAATGGATTTTAGATAAACATCTCGATGTTGGTTTTCGGATACAATTTGTACGTTTTCTACTCCTGATGGGAAACAATAAGAAGAGTAATGTAGATCCCAAATATCCCCATCATTAATGTTCATTTTATGGCTGGTGCTATTACTAACAAATGGACTACTACCAGTTGAAGTAATGTCATAATCGAATTGAGCAGTGGCTCCTTGAGGAGATTTTACTTCTGTGAGGTACCAGGAAGTAGTGGCTTGATTGAAATGTTCTAAAAAGTGCAGTTTGTGTGATTCGACTTGGTAATCGTAATAATTGTCGAAGGAATTGGTAACCTCCCTGGCTTTGAATGTATAGGAGAAACCTCTACTGTCTGTGGCCGTCCAGAAGTTCTCTTTTATATAAAACCGAACTTGAATTTTCCTGGGCTTGATCATATTAATCTCTATATATTCTTTGTTTGGGTCGTGATCAGGTGTCATTAAAAATTTACCTTTCATGCCCATGATATCAAAGAAGAATATATCAGGATCTGAATCGATTTCTCCTGCACATACTTTTTGATGAAAATTATCATTTTCGTTTTCTTCGCAGTCATCAAAGCAAGGTTTGATATGCTCGAATGGGTACCCTAAAGCATTTTGGGTATCAGTCTCTTCTGTGACAGCAAAGTCGTTTTCTCCTCTGATTATTCTAGTAATAAGACCACCTGTATTTAGATGCCAGCCTAGACCTACCCAAGTAGCTTCTTCTTCTACTTTGATTCCAATGGTGTGATAGGTTAGTGAAATTGGAATGTACAAGTCTTTATTTACCAGTGTCTTGATTGGGTACTTCACTTTTGGGATACCATATTTTGAGCCTATTGGGTGATCACAATATTTGATCAGTGCGGACGCATCAAATGAAGGTGGGATTACTTTATCAATTCTCAATTGCGCCTTAGGTAGATACGGTAATAGAAAAATGAAATAAAGAAATATAGCGGCTTTCATAAGAAGTGCAAGTGAAGAAAAGTATAGTTTGATCAATACTGATAGGTTTGTTTGATTGGTAAATATAATACAATCAACTAAAGCTTAGCTTCAACTATAAAGGAATAAAAAAGCCATCCCGATGGCAATCGGGATGGCTTTCATAAAATTGTCTGAACGACTTATTTCAAAGAGGCAATCAAGTCCTCATTTCTTTTGATATAACCAAAATCACCACCATCAAATGCCTTAGCAGCTTCCATTGATTCTTTCGCTATTTTGATAGCTTCTTTCTTGTTGCCTTGTTTAGCCAAGATTTTTGCTTTTACATGCACATTCCAGAATTGCGTGCTGTTGTCTCCAGTGCTCAAATAAGTATTGACCCAAGCTAACGCCTGATCCAAATCTTTATCAGCTGCTAAATAATATCTGGCAGCAGTCATTAAATTTCTAGGGTCAACAACAGTATTTTCGGCAATAGCCTTCATTACAGCCTCATCGAAAGATACCTGAAGAGGTATATTAACAGCTGTGTTTTCCCACGCCAATTGAATGTTCGCATTTTCACTGTCTTCACTAATGTCTGAAATGTTGTAGGTCAATGTTCCTACAGTTTCCGTTAGTTTAGAAGACTTCACTTTAGCTTTTAAGGCAGCTTTGCTGTCATCATAAGCAGCCATATTTCCTCCTAGTGAGATGTCTGAATAAAAAACTACTTCCCACTCAGATGCACCTGGAGTAGCTAAGAATAGATACTCTCCAGCAGCTAAGTCTTTTCCAGCGATTTTCACATCGTCACTGAATTTCACTGTGGTTCCAGCATTAGCGCCAGCTCTCCATAACTGACCATTTGGAACTAAAACATCGCCGTCTCCGAAGATCTTTCTACCTTTCATTTGAGGTCTAGAGTAGTTGATTTCAATCTCGGTGAGGCCTACAGTAGCCGATACCGAACCTGCGGGACTTGGTGCAGGTGTATTAATTTGAGCAGTTCCGTTAAAACTGATGGCAAAAAGTGCCGCTACGAAACTGAGTTTGAACAGTTTGGTTTTGTACATAATTAAGTTCATTTTGATTGTTAAATAAAATCTATTAGGACTACCATGTCGATAACTTGCATTAAGGCTACTAAAAGCGTTTCAAATGAAAATTGTCTCATGGATTCCATGTAAAATTACGGGGTTTTATACGTTCATCCTGAATTCAGGTTTGCGAATGAAGAAAGATAGTTTAAATATTTTGCCAAACGACTTTTACTTAAGGTCAAATGTATTGGAAGTAGCCAAAGACTTGCTTGGGAAGGTGCTTTGTACAACTATAGACGGACAATTGTGCAAAGGGATTATTGTTGAAGTGGAAGCTTATAGTGGAAAGAATGACAAGGCATGCCATGCTAATAATGGCAAGCGGACACCTCGAACGGAAGTCATGTATCAGGAAGGAGGCAGAGCTTATGTCTATTTGTGTTATGGTATCCATCATTTGTTTAATGTAGTTACAAATCAGGGCGGGTCTGCAGATGCTGTTCTTATTCGAGCGCTTGAGCCTTTAGCGGGATTAGATATCATGGCTTCTCGACTGAACTCGAATAATAAAAAATTGACAAACGGCCCTGGGATTTTAGCAAAGTCCATGGGTATTACAACGCAACTGACAGGTATCACATTTGATGAAAAATTATTGTGGATTGAGCATGGAAATAATGTAAGCCAAAGTCAAATCATTGCAACTACGAGAATAGGAGTGGACTACGCAGAAGAAGACGCGTTACTACCTTGGCGATTCTATGTCAAAGACAACTCTTGGGTAAGTAAATTTTGAAAAGGTATATTTGACATCAAATGAATGACATGGTTAATAAAACTCTCAAAATAGGATTTTCAATATTGTTTACTGCCTTTGAATCATATGCTCAGGACAGTATATATTCAAAATCAAATGAAGAAATCGAAGCTATTACTCAAGAAATAAGATCTACACATGGTGAAGATTCATTAGGGAAATTTTACGATGCCTTCATAGATTATCGCAGATACCAACGCGCAATAAAGAGACTTGAGACCTATCGCACTTCAGAAACGTTGGATTCACTTCAAGAACTGGATTTATCCAATTGCCATCTAACAGAGATTCCTTCTTTCGCCTATCAATGCATCAATATTACCTCCTTAGATCTGAGTGGGAATTCAATTTTAGAATTGCCAGAGGAATTGAATGATTTATCCAAGCTCAAAAAAATCAGATTGAATCAAAATGTGCAGTCAATAAATAAAATTAAAGTTGCAAAACTTACGAATGTCACAGAGTTAACACTAAAAAGCAACGAGCTTCGAACTGTACCGAGAAGAGTAAAACGACTGAAGAATTTGAAATTATTAGATGTGAGTTATAACGATTTCAAGCGCATACCGAATCGTTTTAAACGATTTAAGCATCTTAATTCCTTAGATATTTCTAGGAATGAGGAACTTAAATCTGATTTTAAAATTGCCAAGAAATTAAAAAACCTAGAGGCTTTGTATGCTTCAAGTATGCGGTGGGAACAAATTCCGGATGATGTCTATCAAATGACAAATTTGAATAAGCTGATTGTTCGTGAGAATGAAATCAAACATATTGCTCCAAGTATTTCGCAACTGAGTAATCTAACTGAGCTTTCATTTTATAAAAATGAATTGAGTGAACTGCCTGTTGAATTGTTTGAGCTAAAAGACTTGAGAGAGCTGGATTTGTTTTATAATCAGCTGACAGAAATTCCTGACGAAATTTCTAATTTAACTCAAATGAACAGCTTGTTTTTAGCTTTTAATCAAATCAGCTACTTGCCAGAGTCGCTAGGCAAAATGAATCTCCATCAAATATATATCCATCACAACAATTTGTCGAGTTTGCCTAATTCCATAAGTCTCTTAGATTCTTTAAACACGATTCGTTTCAATTATAATCAGTACACTGAATTCCCTCCATCGTTGTTGTCATTAAAACAGCTGACGTTCATAGATATGAGTAATAATGACATCAAAATAATTCCTGCTGAACTGAAAGGAATGGATGAACTTGAGATTTTGAGTATTGATAAGTTCGAAAATAGCATTGATGATAAAATTCATGCAGATCAAAATGAAGAGGTACTAACTGTTCTTTATGGAAAAGGGGTGAATGTGAATTTTGGAGATCCCGAATAGTACTATAATTACATGAACGGTATTTTTCTGATAGGTGATGTTCTTAAATTGATTGTTAGATCACAAAAAACATTCAAACTATGAACAATTCACCATTTTACTTTCTAATCCTCACATTCATTTTATTTTCATGCCAATCCAAGGAAATCCGTGAGGTTACAAAACCTGATGTACTTCTAGAAATTGATAGAGCATTTTCAAAACTATCACTTGAAAAAGGGATGAATCATGCCTTTGAGACCTATATCGCCAATGATGGAGTGGTATTAAGAAATAATTCGTGGCCAATAGTTGGAAAGGATTCAGTGATCAGTCGACATTTTAGCAATCCCGATTCAACTTTTAGATTGACGTGGGAGCCCATGTTTGCTGATATAGCAAAATCTGGTGATTTGGGGTATACTTACGGTACTTATTTGGTTTCGACTATGACAGGTGATTCGCTTGGAGTAGGCACTTATGTGAGTATTTGGAAGCAACAAAATGATCAATCCTGGAAATTCGTTTTTGATGCTGGTAATGACGGATTGTAACTTTTGGAATCCTTCATTTAATGTCTGGATTCCAGTTATTGAAGTTATAGAATAACACCTCAAATAATAAAAAACACGAATTATAAAACTTATAATTAAAAACTAAAATGAAATCTACCACAACAACATACAGAATGAAAATTGAATATTCTTCGGTAGAATGGCTGAAGTATGGGTTGGCGTCGCTAGCCCTACTTTTTTCTACACTTGATCTTGCAGCCCAAGATCCAAGTCTTTTTTTGCCTGGTAAAGTATCTACGCAATACAAAGAAAGAGACATGACCATATCTCCCAATGGTAATCACTTGCTTTATTCTATTCATAGCTACAATGATGATGCTCGAATCATTGTAGAAATCATGAAAAAGGGAGAAAAATGGGGTGAGGCACAAGAGGTTTCATTTTCTGGTCAATACAAAGACATAGAACCGATGTTTTCGCCAGATGGTAAAAGGCTCTTTTTTGCTTCTGACCGTCCAATGAACATCGAAGATGAATCGAAAGACTACAATATTTGGTACGTGGATAAATTGAAAACTGGATGGGGTAGTCCAGTAGCCTTAGATACATTAATCAATACGAACGGAGAGGAGTTTTTTCCTTCTGTCTCTAATAGCGGCACTTTATACTTCACAGCCACTCGATCGGATAGCAAGGGAAAGGAGGATATCTACTATAGTTTGTTGAAAGAAGGAAAGTATGAATCACCTATTTCTATGGACAGCGCAGTAAATTCGGAAACATACGAATTCAATGCTTTTATTGATCCTGACGAACGTTTTATTGTCTTTAGTTCATATAAAAGAACTGATGGTTTAGGAGGGGGAGACTTATATATCGCCTATCAGTCCAATGGCACATGGCAACCTGCCATACCTCTTGGTGAAAAAATCAATTCATCAAAATTGGATTATTGCCCATTTGTTTCAGCAGACGGGAAGACTTTCTACTTTACAAGTAATAGAAAATCGAAAAAAGCAGCGGCTACTATCGGTGAACTCAGAAGCTTGATGGATAGTCCAGGAAATGGATTTGACGATATCTACAGCATTCCATTCGATGCCTTGCCAAAACAGTAAGGTTTATAGATTTAGTTAAAGAAAAAAGGGCTGAATTGATAAAATCAAAACAGCCCTTCTTTTAGAAAAATTAACTTTTATCTATTGCTCATTTTTTCCATTTCCTTTTCGAATGTCTCTTTGAATTTTTCGTAATCATAATCGATTTTTAATCGATCATCATTTTTAATACGAGTTTCAATTGCGTTTTGCACGGCATCTCCATTCATTTCTACAGCCATGTAGCATTTATATTTACCCGTTTTATTGTTCTCCGTTAATTTCTCACAGATTACTTTCACATCATTAAGTTGTTGATCCACAACTTCTCGGTTGAGTGATTCGAAACGTTCTTCAATTTCCTCAACATTGTTGAATTCTCTTGAATTAACATAACTGTCAGTGGTGCTCTTTACAGTAGTTTCTACTTGTGCCGCTAATGCCGCCTTAGCATTACTTGAAGCTTTTTTACGAGCAATTTCTAAGTCGCTACTTTCTCCTGTTGCGTAGGCACGGAAGTTTTTCTTATCACTTCTGTATTCTGAGCCAGAACAATGCAACACCACGTCGCTTTCCCCTTTTGTATAAGTTGGTTTAGGATTTGCTTTACATCCTATCATTAATCCAACAATGCCTGCCATGGCTATTGTATTGATATAATTGATTTTCATAATAGTGTGTTTTTAATTAGTCTATTTTAATGAGATTTATTTCAGGAATGATTTTATTCTTTATTTGAGATTCCATTTGGTCAAGTGCTTCTTCTCTAGCTTTCATTTGCGAGCCTGATTTCATCCCTTTCAAGTCTGATTTTGAGGTTTGAAATATGACTGATTGAGAAGTCAAGTCAGTTATTTTAATGGAGTAACTGAGCGTTTCACGATAGAGGTTATATCTCTCATCTAGTGTACTTTCCAGCCACTTTCCACCGATTTCTACAGAAAAGGCAGCAGAATCTGTTGTTTTGTTGAATAAGTAAGTGGTTAGAATAGACTCTGCTTTATTCAGAATCAAGTCTTGACCTTCTTCGGATTTCCTTTTTATTATTTTGAAACTCGCAGATTGAGGAATTATTTTGACATTTACTCGATCTGTAGGAGCGTCGTGCTTTTGTGAAAACATGGCTCCGATAATGTTATCAGTTGTTTTCTTTCCAAAGATCTTAAACAAATCAAGTTCTACTTCAATTGATGCTGTACTATTTAAAGCCGCACCAACTATAGGTAACTGCACTGTACCCTTATCATCACTTTTCGCTCCCTGGAAAGTGTCTATGGATTCTCCATATTCACCAATCAACAAAGGAACATCCATGGCAGGCTGATCTTTATATTTTGCCAAAATTGTAGGAGCAGCCCCATTACTCAAAGGCTTAAAAAGTACTGGATCAGTACTTGCTTTAAATGACAAATTCGCAAATGTTTCAGCAATCGATTGATAGTTGTGATTGGCTAAATCAATCCTACCATATTCATGAATAAAGGCCGAAAGATCTTCTTTTAAATGAGGAGTGATGGCATCAAATGATTGTCTGTAAAGTTGTAGCGCCGTTCCAATCTCTCCTTTATTTCTTTCTTCATGAGCTTTTTCTAAGAGGGAAATGGAGAGTTTTTTAGCTTTCTCTAATTTCTCTCTTTTGATTCTTTTATAATCAGCAATATTTAGTCTGTAATAAACCCAATATTCACCTTTTTTATTATAAGTATCTACTAGCTCATAGCCTTCCAAATCATCCTCAATCTTTGTTTTGGTCCATGATTCGTAAGTGTCTTTGAGTACATCATTTTCTTCTAATTGGTGAAAAACAGAGGTGGAAGAAAGCTCTACCGATATTTCAGAAATGATATCGGCCAAAGCTTTATTTTTTGCTACTTGATTGAAATCAGGTGTTGAAGTGCTCACTCTGGAAATTCCAATATAGTATTCATCAGAAAGCGGGCGCTTTTTGATCCAATTGGGTGTTCTGGCGGCTACACATCCAGCCATATTCAAAAGCAAGAGAAGTAAAACTAAATTGACAAGGTTTCGCATAGGCTTTGGTTTAGAGTAAGCTTAAAATTAATTCATTTTTTAAGAGAGTTAACAAATTTGTTGCCAAGAAAATAAATCAAGCAAAAAATATTGATCACTTTGGTTTAATTCATTTACTTATTAATTTTTTTGGGAATATTAAAACTTTTCTTGAGTGACCTACATCTTAGTTGTGAAAGAAAAAACTCATTATGAATAAGAAATTAATAAATACTCTTGCGCTGGCTATACTCATGTGTTCCACAAGTTTGGCGCAATCCGTGACTCTTGGAGATGTATATCCCAAAGAAGTCAAAATCCAGGGCTTTAGTGTAGCACAAAGCGGTGATGTTAAAATTACTGGCACAGGTGCTGTTTTCGAAGATGATTGGAAACTTCTGATTTACTATGGTTGGATCATCGACGCTGATAGTAGGGAAGTGGTTTGGCATCTTTTTGATTACATGAAGAAAGAGGATAAAGATGATATGGATGGGCCATTTGAATTTGATTCAAAAATCAATCTTAAAAAAGGCAATTACGAACTCTATTTTGCTGGCATGTATGATAGTAGAAATTGGAATAGAGATAGAAATAATGATTGGTACTTTAGTGGTTTAGGTGATACTATGGACTGGTTGTTTGGATCGAGAGATAGAGAAAACTATAGAAGAAGTGCGCAGGATGACCTGTTTATTAAGTTAGATGGTTCAGGCATTAAGTCTGAAGATGCAAGGAGTTTCTTGGACGAGAAAACCAATGATGCCGTTGTTTCCATTGTCAAATCTAGGGATAATGAAAGATTCAGAAAAGGTTTTACATTGATGGGTTCTACTGAGTTGCAAGTTTATGCATTAGGCGAAGGAAGTGATGGAGAAATGTTCGATTATGCCTGGATTATGGATGCTAATTCCAGAGAGCGAGTTTTCGAAATGGACTATAGAGAAGCTCGATTTGCAGGTGGGGCTAGAAAAAATCTGATGGTAAATGAAAAGATCACACTTCCAGCAGGCAGCTATTTAGTGAATTATAGCTCAGATGATTCACATTCTTTTGAAAAATGGAATGCCTTGCCTCCTGATGATATTCAATTTTGGGGAATTACAGTTTGGGCAGATGCCAGCAATAAGAAAAATGTGGTGGCTTATCAAGAACCCAAAACTGTAAAGCCAATAGTTGCTCTAACCAGAGCAAGAGATGATGAAATGTTAGCTAAAGGCATTTCAATTAAAAAGTCAATGGATGTAAGAATCTATTGCTTAGGAGAAATAGCTGGAGGAGATAATATGGCAGATTTTGGTTGGATAGTTGATGCCAGTACGCGAGAGAGGGTTTGGCGAATGAAGCCCTACAAAGCAAGACATGGTGGTGGAGCAGATAAAAATCGATATGTAGAAGAAGTGATTACACTTGATCCTGGCGACTACATTGTCTATTATGCTACTGATGATTCGCACGCTTATGGCGATTGGAATTCAAGCCAGCCTTATGAACCTGAAATGTGGGGCATTACCGTATGGGCGACCAATGAGTCTGACATAAAAAATGTGGTTCCTTTTCACCCAGAAGAATACAAAAATAAAAATGAACTGGCGGTTATTACAATGGTAGGAGACCGTGCCTTAGTGAAGAAAACATTTTCAATCAACTCTGATACGAAAATAAGAGTATTAGGACTTGGTGAGGGAAGTGGTGGAGAAATGTATGATTATGGTTTCATCAAAAACATGGATACCGGTAAAATTGTCTGGGAAATGGATTACCGTAACTCAGAACATGGTGGAGGAGCTAGAAAAAACCGAGAGTTCAACGAGACTTTAATGCTTGAAAAAGGAACTTATAGAGCCTATTTTGAAACAGATGGTTCTCATTCTTATCGTAGGTGGAACGATGATCCTCCGAGCAATCAGGAACTTTGGGGTATTACTATCTTGAAAGAATAATTATAGAAAATATGTAATAAAAAAGGGTCTCTAGAGAGACCCTTTTTTATTACATATTATATGCTGGGAGCATGAGGGTTTCCTACCATATACCGAGCGTCATTAGGATTGTTACGTTTATCGGCATAGTATTTTTCTCTTTTATCACCTTCTGACAATGGATTATAAACACCATATATGATTCTTCTGGTTTTATCAGAATGATTCGGTTCTGATCTGTGAGGCAATCTTTCTGTAAAAATCAATGCATCTCCAGGTTGTGTAGGTAGTTTTTTCCAAGGCAAGTTATTTTCCACATCCTGTCTGATTTTCATATAGGAGGGTTTGTCTGGGTAAGGAGCTTCCATTGGTAAAATCTCTAACTTATCCAAAGGCCAATTAGGAGCAACTTGCAAGCATCCATTTTGTTCAGTAGCTTCATCCACGCTTACCAATATAGATAAGTAAGGTTTGATATTGGGATCAAAAGAAGCATTGGCACCTTGCTCATAAGCCACCCCGTCTTGATGTGCAGCATGTGGACCACCTCCTGGCGATTTGAAATTAATCCGTTCCTTGTATAGAACAGCCGGCTCCCCCATCAATTCTGAAATCATATCAATAATAGCACTTCCAGTGAAAATTTCTTTCATCCCTTTGTGATAAGGAATAAAGTTCTCTACACGAGATAATTGATTGGGATTATCCATTTCGAAGTAGCACATCCATTGATCCATACTTGGATTCCAATTTGAAATTTCATTGATCCATTCAGACATTTCAATAGCCTTGTGCTTAAATAGGCCTGGAATATGAATATAAGAATTCTCTTTCCAGAAATTGAGTTGGTCTTCGGATAGCGTTTTGGTAATTACTTGTGACATGGTAATTTGTAATTAATATACATCATTATTTAAATGATGTTGTGATCAAAATGCAGCTGATAGATTTAGTAAGCAGTCTGTAGTATTACGATATCCTTTTGATTTCGGATGTCATACCATACATAATTTTATGTTTTACGAGCTGAAGTAGCTAGTCATGTCTTCCATTACTTTATGCATATCATCTGGATATAGGTCTCCTATGATAGCTACTCTGAAAGTTGCTTTTTCAGGCATAACTCCAGGATAAATCGTAATGTTTCTTTTATAGAGATAATCATGAAAGTGTTCGAAGTCAAAACCTTCTTTTCCATCCAATTTAAGTGCTAGTAGAATCTTGGATTCCTGATCCAAGGGAAGTAATGGTTTGAACCCTAAATCTAGCAGGCCGTCATAAAGAATTTGCCAGTTTGCTTTATATCGTTCCCATCGAGCATCTATGCCTTCAGAAAGTGTCTCTCTGATGGCTGCCATGAATGAATAGCAGATTTGAACAGGAGGTGTGAATCTAAGCTGATTCTTTTTTTGAAGATTATCCCACTGCTTATAAACGTCAAAGTAGTAGCTTCTTCCGTTGGCTTTTAACGCTTCTTTTTGACCGTTGTGAAACAAAACAAAAGAAAGACCAGCCATGCCATGAATACACTTGTTGGATGAGCTGAATATATAATCCACGCCCAATTCAGTCAAGTTGTATGGGTAGGCTCCAAACGTACTCATGGCATCTACTATCGAGATTACATTCAATTCTTTGCAAATAGCCACCAATTCCTCCACAGGATCCATCATGCCAGTAGAAGTTTCATGATGAATGAAAGCCAAGTGAGAATAGCTACCTGAAGCGAGTGCTTCTTTTACTTGGTTGGGTTCGGTATAATCGCCGTATTCAAATAAAGATCCATAACTGATGCCATAGTTGTCACAAATTTGAGTCATACGAATACCATAAGCTCCATTGGTTAAAATCAGCACTTTGTCATTTTTCCCTATGGCAGATGTAAGTGTAGCTTCCATTGCACCGGTGCCGCTAGCTCCAAATAGCGCCACATTGTAGTTGTTTTGCCCCTTGCCAATCTCTAATAGTCCATCGCAGATATCATGCATCAGATTGCCAAATTCTGTTTCTCTAGGACAAATATCGTCTACCACTAATGCATCCTTAACATTTTGGGTGGTAGTGGCTGGGCCAGGGTTGAGGAGTATTTTTCTTGTCATGGTATTGGATTATTAAGGCAAAAATAAAGTCATTCCGATGAGATCAGAACGACTTTACATATTTTCATTAAATCTGGGTATAAATTAATTGCCCAAATTCTTCATAAAATCTACTTTATTGTCAGCAGGTTTGATCGTTGGTCTCCCGAGGTCTTTTCTCGACCCCTTTTTTACATTGATCTCGAGCATGGAAGGCCCTGCACTTGCTAAAAATTTAGGCATTATTTCTTTTAATTCGTCTTCTGAAGAAGCAGTAAAAGTAGACTTGTAATTACAAGCCTCCGCAATCTTCTTGAAATCGGTCGTAAAGCCTACGGTTGGTTGACCACCCACTGATTCATGAGCGCCATTATTAACCAATATGTACTTTAGATTGTCGGGAGATTGATCTCCAACTATAGCAGCAGATCCCATGTGCATCAAAAATGATCCATCACCATCCAAACAAATCACTCGTTTTTCAGGTTTGCCTAGTGCAATTCCTAGAGCAATTTGTGACGTATGACCCATATTACCGACGCAAAGAAAATCCCTGAAATGTGGTTCGTTTCTAGCTTCTCTTACTTCAAAAACTTCACGAGATGTTTTACCAGTAGTTGAAACCATGACGTCATCATCATTCAACTCTTCTAGCAATACTTCGATGGCTCTTTCTCTGGACATAGGGAAAGTATCTGGCTTAGCACTTAGCAATTTGTAGGGTTCAAAAGTCTCCTTTTCTATCAATAGGATATAAGGAGCTTTCTCCTTTTGCATAAATTCAAAAGCTGTATCAATCTGCTTTTGAGCTTCTGTCATGTCTTTCGATAAAATACAATAAGGGATTTCCAAAGATTGGATCATGGCCTCATTGATTCTACCCATTTTGACGTGCTGCGGCTCATCTTTAACGCCAGGACGACCTCTCCAGCCTACCATTAGAAGCATTGGGATTGAATAGACTTCAGGGTCTGTCAACGATGTCAATGGATTGATCGTGTTACCAAAACCTGAATTCTGCATATACACCAATGGAATCTTAGCTGTAGCCAAATGATAACCAGCTGCTATTCCTATACATGCTCCTTCATTGGCTGCAATGATGTCATTGCTATTGTCCGCCACATAGGCACAAAAATCCTTGAGCAACGAGTCAGGAACTCCGGTAGAAAAATCAACGCCTTTTGCAGTAATGAACTCAAAAAACTCTGCAGTATTCAGCATAGGATTAGTTCGGTAAAATGGTCAAAATCTCTTTAATAGACATGCAATCCCCATCCACTTCCTTCGATCTTTTATGAGTCAGAATAGACTCAGCCGTCTTTTTCATAGCAGGGAATGCAGTTCTCAACAGGTGATTCGCATAAATAACAATACTAAATCCTGCTGCTTTCAATTCGTCTTCAGTGAACTGATTGTATGAAGATGGCACAGAGATAACTGGAACTTTCACTTCGAATTTTTGATATTCTTTCATGAATTCCATGATTTCTTTTCCGTCTTTGTGACGTGAGTGGATCATGATTCCGTCTGTACCAGCCGCGATGTAAGCTTTCGCTCTTGTCAAGGCATCTTCCATCCCTTTGTCTGCGATTAAGCTTTCCAATCGAGAGAAGATCATGAACTCATCTGTTACCTGAGCTTTTTTACCCGCTTGTATCTTTTCACAGAATCCTTCGATGGTATCTAAAGTTTGTTCTACTTCTGTTCCAAAGAGTGAATTTCGTTTCAGTCCAACTTTATCTTCTATTACAACAGCAGAAAGACCTAGTCTCTCAATGTTTCTAACTAGCATAGCAAAGTGCTCAGCTACTCCACCAGTATCTCCATCCAAGATCATTGGTTTAGTTGTGACGTCGAGAATGTCGTTAATAGTGGCAAACCTTGAAGTTCTGTCCACATATTCGGTATCAGGCTTGCCTTTAGCAGTAGAGTCGGTCAAACTACTCAACCACATGGCATCGAATTCTCTAATTTCACCATCTAATTCCACTTTGGTGTCTTCTACGATCAAACCAGAGATACCATTGTGTGTTTCCATCACTTTGACCAAATGATTATTGTCGAGCATTCTTCTCAACATTCTTCTTCTGATGTCTGGTGTATTGCCAATTTCTTTCAAAGCTTGTCTCAAGCCTGTAGATGAAATTCCAGAAGTGTACTGTGGTTCTACTAATTCACCACCCCATTCTGCTAAAGTTTTGATTACTTTGTCTCGGATGTGTCTTTGAGGTCCAGTTTTCCAGTCGTCACCATGGACGACATAGTCAGGCTTCAAACCTCTAAGATTTTTTTCGTAGTCAAGTTCTTCCTGAGGAATCACTTCGTGTACGCCTTTGATGTTTTCCAATATTGTTTTTCTCTCATCGAAAGAAAGGAAAGGTACACGTGCGAATTTTGAAACCGCTTCATCAGACAATAATCCGATAGTTACTTCTCCTAATTCACGTGCTTTTTCAATGATGTTGATGTGGCCGTGGTGTACCAAATCAGTACCCATTCCGACATACACTTTTTTCATGCTAAACTTGATTTTACGTCTTAATTATATTGAAATTCATTTTTGGGCCGGACGGCAAAAGTAAAATATTAATCTTGCAATCAGCTAATAAGATTCATAATATTGCCCAAACCCCCAAATCAATTTTTATCTATCTTCGCGATTAAAACTATTCGAAATTCATAAAATAAAAAATGAGTAATCAAAACATCAAAACGGCAGTGATATTGGCAGCTGGACGTGGAACTAGATTAGGAAATAGGACGAAAGAAATGCCGAAAGGCTTCTTAGAAGTAGGAGGAGAAACGTTGATAGAACGCTCGATTCGATTGCTCAAAAGGAATGGAATTGATAACATTATAGTCGGAGTAGGGCACAAGGGAACTGCCTATGAAGATATAGCCGTACAATATGGACTTACTATCTTTTATAATAATGAATATTCAACAACTGAAAGTATGTACACCTTAGTGTGCGCAGCTCCGCATATAAAAGGAAATTTTTTATTGTTGGAATCGGATTTATTGTATGACAATTCTGCACTGGAGACCATCCTAAAGTCAAATCATAAAGATGTAATATTAGGAAGCGGGTTTACTAATTCAGGAGATGAAGTTTATCTTCATGCATTTGAAAATGGAGATTTCCGGTATCTTTCACAGGATGGGAATGATAAAATTAACTCCTATGCTGAATTAGTTGGGATTTGTAAACTAAGTCAAGAGTTTTATTCAAAAATGATTGAATTGTCTACAATCAAAAAGATGAAATACGAATACGCTTTTAATGTACTTGCTCCTAAAGAAGATATTTACGTTGAAAAACAGTCAGATCTGGTTTGGTGTGAGATCGATGATGAGCATCATTTAAATCGGGCAATCACACTAGTATTACCAAAACTCAGCAGTTAATTCTTTATTTCATACCAGTATCCAGTAGATAAATCTCGCTTTCCATTTTGACCTAGGTAATGATATATGTGTTTCAGGTATTCTTTGGGTTGTGCGGGTACGAAAGTTTCCTCCCCTAAAAATTGAGCTTTTTGAGTCGGTAAGGCTAGATCTTTAGGATAAGGCGTTTTTTCACTTTGGTAATTACTATTCTCGTAAGAAGTGAGCGTGCCATTTTTCGCTTCGTAGAAGTAGATGTCGGCGTCAAATCCTTTGTAGTTGAAATACAACTTTGGTCCTCTATGACGAAAGGAGGTATTGTATAGTTTAAATCCTTTGGGGAGTTTATGTCTTTGACTCCATATTTTTTCGAATTCATCTTCATGAACTCCATAGTCGATATCCATGTCGTGAGAAATAATGTCTTTTTCTCTGTATTGGCCAAGGAGAGTACCATAGTCTATCCAATATGTTGCACCTGTACTTTTCATATACTCATTCGTAACCACAAACAGGCGTCTTAATATATTTAGTCTCTTTTTTCTGTACTGAAAAGGTACAGTGGTAAACGCCACGATGACCCAGCGCTGGACTTTTTGTGCGATGTCCAAAACATTTTGTACCATGACGGAAAGATTCATATTTTTACGCTCATTTTTTAATTGTGCAAATCAAACAAATTTTGGCTATTTCGAATCAGACTATTGATATTGTTTACACCTGGGTGAATGGAGATGATCCAGTTTACATAAAAAAATGTCAAAAATTTGCGGAAAATATAAAGGATGTAAACCCTGAGCGGTTTCGTGATGTCTATGATATGCTCAAATTTAGTTTACGATCCATTGAGCAATTTGTGCCCTGGGCGGGCAATATCTATATTCTAACACAAAAACCTCAGGTTCCAGAATGGTTAGACATTGATCATCCTAGAATCAAGATAGTCCATCATGAAGATATTTTCGATAAAGAGTATCTCCCGACTTACAGTTCCAGTGTTATCGAAAGCTATTTAGATAAAATACCTGGGCTTTCTGAGCATTTTTTATACATGAATGATGATTTTCTATTTGGAAAAGAGACACCGTTAGAAGCTTTTGTATCAAAAGAGGGTAAAATAAATATTTTCGGGACTTTGCTGGGAGAGAATCCAAGTTGGCGAATCTACGAAGCTAAGAATGACATTGTGGGTCTAGGCTTAGTGGAGCATTGTCCAATCTTAGTCAAAAAAGAATTTTGGGATTCCATGTATAACCTTTGGCCTGAAAAAACCCATGAAAAAAGGCTTCATAGGTTCCGCCAAGATGATGACTTCATGGCATATAAACTCTATAAATATTATATGCTGAAATTCCAACGTCATATTTGCCGTCCAGTAAATGTGTTTGAATTAAAAAAGTGGCAAATCTTTCACAAGATCACAAATAATTTAAAGAAGCAACAAAAAGCATTGGCACGAATTACTAGAAAAAAACCGAACTTTTATTGTTTTAATGATGATCAAAAAAACAACCCTGACCCTGATGTTGTCAAATTGGTACAGGGTTTTTTAAAAGATTATTATTCGATAAAATCTTCGTTTGAGAAGTAGAAAATTTGGAGATTCATTCTAGGGTTTAGTAAAATGAAAATAATAAAACTCTTACTTCAGTCGTCAAAAATGCATTTCACGATTGCGAGTATTTCAAGTGTATTGACTGGTTTCTGCTCAACTATGGTGATCAAACAGGTTCACCAGGCTATAAGTACGGATGCATTCAACCAATCTGAATTTATTGTGATGTTTGTGGTCTTTTGGGTGGGATATGGTGTATTAGCTGTAGTATCCACTTATTCCGTCTCGTTACTTACACAATCCATTATTCACAAACTGAGAGTGGATATTTCAGAAAGAATTTTACGTTCTAACTTCTCTTCCATAGAAAGAAACCAAAGTAAGCTGCTCCCTGTGTTAACAGAAGATATCAAAACTATTGCTAATTCAATTGATAGAATGCCTAGCGTAACTACTGGTTTGGCCACTGTAATAGGAATATTAGGATATATGGTCTGGTTTTCACCCATACTTACACTTAGTACTATTTTACTGTTTTCAGTAGTATTGATAATTACCAAATTTTCCCTGCCTTATGTAAGGAAATATGCAGAGCATGCAAGAGTGCTCTGGGATGATGTGTACGAGCATTTTGAGGGATTGATATTTGGTATAAAAGAGCTCACGTTGAATAAGGGTTATAAAAAGATATATGTAAATGAATTGATTGTACCTACTAGCAAGAAGCAAAATTCATATAATGTGAAAGAGAATCTGGCTACTTCAATTGCTTCAAAATCTACAGATTTGGTTTTGCTTTTGGGGTTTGGTGTTTTGATTTTATTGATATACAATACTGGTTTTGTAAGTCCTGAGATGTTCGGCCAATACTTGATTTTAGTTATGATGACCATTGCGCCTTTGTCTTCAGCTACAGGTTTTATGGCCAATTTAAAGCGGATAGAAGTGGCCTTAGATAAAATCAATGAAGTGGGTCTAGCATTGGATGTTCCAATCGATAAAAAGGAGCTAACACTAAATGATAAAGCGAAATCTGGGGATGAATTGATTACGCTTGAAGGAGTGAAACATGAGTATTATAATCCAGATGAGGATGAGCATTTTGAATTAGGGCCGATTAATCTTTCCATTAAAAAAGGAGAGCTCATTTTTCTGTTGGGAGGAAATGGCAGCGGTAAGACTACTTTGGCTAAAATTATTTTAGGATTATATCCAGCTAAAGAAGGAAATATTAAGTATGAGGGACAAACCATAAACATAGATTATGTAGATAATTATAGAGATAAGTTTGCAGCCACTTTTGTTGATTCTTTCTTGTTTGATAAATTAGTTCATATTGAAGATACTAAGTTGGAAAAATATGGTCAAGGACTGATTGAAACTTTAGAGCTATCAAAGAAAGTAAAGATTAAAAACAAAAAATTTAGTTCGAAGAGTTTGTCAGAAGGGCAGAAGAAACGATTGGGCTTGATGGTTTCTATTTTGGAGGACAAAGGAATTTATATGTTTGATGAGTGGGCGGCAAATCAAGATCCACACTTCAAGGAAATATTTTATAAGATAATCTTGCAAGATTTGAAAAAGGCCGGAAAAACTATCATTGTCATTTCTCATGATGAACAATATTTTGACCACGGCGATCGTGTGATTAAACTGATGGAAGGAAAGTTGGTTTAAACCATGTCTATGAAAAACACAATTCTAACGGCATCTGATGAAATTTACTTCCGAACATTTTGTCAGTTTGTGCATACTTTCAAATCTCAAAAAGAATATGAAAATAGCGAGCTGATATGTTATGATTTAGGATTCAATGATGATCAAAAGCAGCATCTGGCTGAGCTTGTTGCTGCTATCCCTTATCTGTCTGTTAGAACTTTTGACTTTTCTGATTATCCACCTTTCGTAGGTCTCGAGTTCAAAACCTATTCATTCAAGCCTATAATAGTGAAGGAGATTTTCGAAGAGAAGAAAGGAAATATATTGTGGCTGGATAGTGCTACAATATTGTTAAAATCATTGGAATACGTATGGGGCCAGATAGATGAGCATGGTTTGTATGCGCCTATTGGAGGATCTGGTACATTGAAAGAATGGACGGTTCAAGAAACTTTGGATTATATGCAGGTGCCCACATCTTATTATTTGAAAAGGAATATATGTGGTTGCATGTGTGGTTTTGGCTACCAAAATGATGCCGTGAAGGAACTAGTTTCAGAATGGGAGCGATATTCGCTTATTCATGAATGCATAAAGCCAGCCCGTGCTAATCGAGAAAATCATCGAGATGATCAGTCTCTACTCACAATATTGCTTTATCAGTTTCAAGAGAAAAAGGGAGTATATTTAACAGAGGATGAAGTGAATATAAGTTCACCTAACCCTGTAAATTATTTGAGTGTGAGAAACAAACTCAAGCCTACATTTCCATACAGTTTGAATTGGTTGTCGGTTTTTTATTTCAACTTACAAAGGAAGATTGATATCCTTGTCAATCGATTAAGGTTATGACAGTATTGTACTACATTCTCCTAATTGTTGTATTTTTTTTATTCATATTAATTCAGATATATAACTACTTGTCGGGTAAGAAATTTATCAGAGATTATTATCACTACTTCAGTACTACTAGAAAGTCACTGAACTATTGGGATAATTATTGTGCGAACAACCCTAACCGCTCAAATATTATCGTTTCCTTTTCTACCATACCGAGTAGAATTACGGAGATCGTACCGACCTTGAAGAGTTTGCTGTCTCAGCAACTCGCACCGCAAAAAATACATTTGTATGTACCGGATTTTTCTATGAGAGAAAAGGTGAAGTATGAAATCCCAAAAGAAATTTTGGATCTGAAATGCTTTGAAGTTAAACGTGTTCAAAAGGATTGGGGGCCTAGTACAAAGTTTATTCCAGCCATAGAAGCACATGACGCAGATCAAAAAATACTCGTAGTAGATGATGATAACATATATCCTTCCAGCATGCTCGAAGCTTTTGTAAGAGCTTCTGGAGAAAAACCTGATAGCATTATGGCAGCTAGTGGATGGAGAGTGCCAGCGGATTTGATTGATAGAAGCACAACACTTTGGACCAATATTACTAAACAAGCACCTGTTCCAATTCCTACGACTAGAGTGAAAGACTATTATCCAATTGATATTGTACAAGGTTATTCAGGTTTTCTGATAAGACCGAAGTTTTTTAATGTGAAAGAATTAATGGATTATCCTGACAAACCTGAGGCAGTAAAGTATGTCGACGATGTATGGGTAAGTGCTCATGCGAAAGTACCCAAGTATGTTTTCCCATCAAATAGATTTTGCTATACTCCATTTTGGACAGAAAATTTTTTCAAGTCTAATAGCTTGGCATCGATCAACAATCATGGGAAAGAGAGAGATGAAGATCGGAATAACTCCATTGCGTTGAATTATTTTCGAAACAAATGGAAATAGATGCATTTATATAAAAACCAGTCTAAGGAAATTCTTTATTACAAGTTTCTACTAAGCATATTGGTTGTTGTTGGAATTGCTACTTCTATCTTGAGGGACTTTGACCACGATGAACTTGAAGCTGTACATAGCGCATGGAAAATTCTTGATGGTGAACGGATTTATATTGATTTCTTTCAACATCATCACCCTCTTTTTTATTATTCCTTAATACCTATTATCCATATCTTTGGAGCTTCTACAGCTACACTTTTGGTGTTGAGGTTTTTGATGTTTTCTATGTTTATTCTGTTTTTGACAGGTACTTTTAAATTTTCCCTCACTTTATTTAAAGATAAATCTGTTGCTTGGTTATGTATAGTGTTACTTTCTTCTATGGCTATGTTTACCCAAAAGGCAATCGAGATTAGGCCAGATGTTCCTCAAGCATTACTGGGTCTAACTGCAATATTTCTATTATTTAGATACATTAGAAATCATAGGTTGAACGGGCTTACATTAAGTGCGTTTTGTTTGGGAGTGTCATTTTTATTCTTGCAGAAAACTATTTTCATCATCGCGAGCGTAGGACTAATTCAATTGTTATGGGTTTATCAACAAAAATATTCGTTTAAAGAATTACTTATTTATTGGTGCGTTTTTGTATTAACTATTGCTCCGTATTATGCTTATCTAATATCTTATAATCAATTTGAAAATTACCTTTTTTGGAATTGGACATTGAATATGAATTTTAAAGGTGGGTTTTCTGCTTTTAACACATTAGTAGAATCATTTAGTTATAACCATTTCATTTGGATATTCTTTGTTCTTGGAATGGTACGTTTTTATAAAGAAAAACAGTTTGATGTTTTGCTCTTAAGCTTTTTACTCCTACTGTCAGTATTCTTAGTAAAAGCACCATATAGGCAATATTTCATGCCTTTTATACCTTTTATGTGTATAATATCTTCTTATGCACTCTTGGCCATTCAATATCGAAAACAGAGATATATCCTTGTAACAATGATTGTGTTAGTTCCTTTGGTTTATTTTTTGAGAACTATAATAGTTTATCCCAATCAGCCCCAGTTAAAAAAGATTGAATGGGTATTGAATAAAACGAACCATGGAGATTTGATTTATGATGGGGATGTGTATTTCAATGTTTTCAGGGCCGATGTTGATTTTTTTTGGTATAGTACAGATCCTGATAAAGGTGGATTAAAAACGTATATGAGCCTTCAAGAATACGATTATGATATATATCAAATTATTGAAAACAAGAAGCCAAAGCTAATTTCAGACCTTTTTATAGAAAATATCACTCAGCCAGTTATATCAAGTAACTATACTCAATCAAAGAAATACCCTGACTTGTATATTAGAAATGAATAATAAGGATACATAAATGAATATGGATAGGTTACATTTTAGGAAAGGTTATAAAGGTTAATCTATGCTATTCCAATGGTGAAACAAGTGGCCAAAAGAGCTGAAATTGATTTTGAATATAAACCAAAGTATACTTAGACGTAGTATGGCAATTAATTGTGTATTTTTAGAATTTAGGTTCAATACAATTTTCAACTATGCTGCTAAATAGAATCTTGATTTGGTTAAGAAATTTGATTAATCAAATAGTCTGATGTTAATTTCAGCTTTATTAATTAGCAAAGATTTATTTGAATCACTCAATTGGGAATAGGTGCTTGTTCAAAATGCATTGTATAACTAATTATTATCGAAGGATATATAGTTAGGAATGAATAATATTTAAATTACTGATAAAATGAATATTGCTAAAAAAAGAGCAATTATTATTGGGGCAGGCCCTGCTGGATTGACTGCTGGTTACGAATTACTTAAAAATACTGATATAGTTCCAATAGTCTATGAAGCATCTTCTGATATTGGTGGTATTTCGAAGACAGTAAATTATAAAGGTAATCGAATTGATATAGGAGGACATAGGTTTTTCTCGAAGTCAGATCGTGTGATGAACTGGTGGACAGATATGATGCCAGTTGAAGAGAATAATGATGAAAACATAGAAATATCTTATCAAAATAAGAAAAGAAAAGTAGTTCTTGAGACCAATAGGCCTAATCCACATCAATCAGATGTGGTCATGTTGATTAGGTCTCGCTTATCAAGAATATTTTACCTACGCAGTTTTTTTAGCTATCCAATATCTTTATCATTTGATACTGTTTTAAACCTTGGTGTATTTCGAATGGTGAAAATATTGATTGGGTACGTTATCGCAATTTTAAAACCAATAAAACCGGAGCAAACTCTTGAAGATTTTTTGATTAATCGTTTTGGAAAGGAATTATATCTCACTTTTTTTAAGGATTATACTGAAAAGGTATGGGGAACCCCATGTGATAATATTTCTTCTGAATGGGGTGCGCAACGAATAAAAGGACTTTCTATAACAAAGACTGTAATCCATGCGATTAAAACAATTATTCAAAAAGATAATTCAATTGATCAAAAAAGTACAGAAACAAGTTTGATAGAGAAATTTTTCTATCCAAAGTATGGTCCTGGTCAAATGTGGGAATTGACCGCCGAGAAAATAAAAAAGATGGGAGGAGAATTACATATAGGACATCAGATTGTTTCAATGAATATTTCAAGTGAAAATGTTAAAACAGTTACTGTTTTGAATATTAAGACTAATGAAAAAGAGGTTGTCGAAGGAGATTATTTTTTTTCAACCATGCCTGTGAAAGAATTGATCGGTTCTATTGAAAGAGATATTGTTCCATCTGATGTGCAGGAAGTAGCAGAAGGGTTGCAGTATAGAGATTTTATTACGGTAGGTCTATTACTTGATAAATTGCATATAAAGACTCGAAGAGGCAAGAATATTCAATCTATGGTGAAGGATAATTGGATTTACATACAAGAGCCAGATGTGAAGGTTGGTCGATTACAAATATTTAACAATTGGAGTCCATATATGGTTGAATCCAAAGATAAAGTTTGGATTGGACTAGAATATTTTTGCAATGAGGGTGATGAATTATGGACGAAGAAGGATAAAGATTTTATTCAATTCGGAATTGAAGAGCTTGTGAAGATTGATTTTATAAAAAGTGAAGACGTTCTGGATTCAACTATTATTAGAATGCCAAAGACATATCCGGCTTATTTTGGCTCTTATAAGGATTTTGAAAAAGTAATTGAATTCACTAAGCAAATATCTAATTTATTTCTAATTGGAAGAAATGGAATGCATAAGTATAATAACCAAGATCATTCGATGCTTACTGCTATGGTTGCAGTTGAAAATATTGTGAATGGAGAAATAGCAAAAGATAATATTTGGGCAGTAAATACAGAAGTTGAATATCATGAAGAGGGCAATAGTTAACCTCTTTGTACATGAAAATATCAAGTCACTTTTCTAAAGTCTAAAAATATAATTAGGACTATTTAATTAAATAGGTAGTTTTAAATGAAAGTTGAAGATTGTGAATTTCTTGATCATCTTGGTATAAAAAATTTCTTCGTGCACTATAAAGTATCTTAGACTCGATACTGAAATTTCCTAAGAACTTCACAATATCAAGTCCTCCACTGACCTCATAATCTGTAGGATATGGCTCAAATAGTCCAACGCCAGCATATTCATTTACAAAATAATCATCATCTAAACGAATTCGAGACAAATGAAGTCCATATCTACTAGTGGGCTTATACCAATAAATTTTAATAATATCAGATTGTGATCCTGTTCCGATTCCAGCACCTAGTACTTGACCATTATTTGTGTAGCCATTAGTCACTACAGAATGTGCGTAATAATTTGGGTTACCACCAGGTGTAATGAGTTGTACTTGATTGGCTCCTAATACTGTACTTTCATAAATAAACTGTAAAAGGTCACCATTCTTAAGGTCAATGTCTTTGATCATTCCAATTGTACGAGCTCTTGAACGGTCAGGCTGTTCCATAAATTCAAAAAAACTTGTAGGAAAATCATTCCGGGCGTATTCAACATATGCTTCAAAGCCCACGGATGGGAATTTCCAATCTATAGTTACAGATACCATTTGATCATATATGTCATTTTGTGCTCCGATTTTAGTCGAGTTCTTAGTAAACGCTGCAAAAGTATCAGCAAACGAAAGATTTTCATTTCCCCAAGTAGCATACATATATCTGTTGATACCAAAATTTAAGCCTTTCATGAAAATGGGTCTGTATCCAATAGTTAAACCTGTGAAATACCTCCTGTCATTATCGCTATTCTGATCGAAATAGTCAGATTCATTAAATGCACCCCAAACCATTCGGTATTCGAATTCTCCTATTTTTGTTTTTGCGGGTCGATTTGTGCCCAAATCAATATGAGGAAAACCACCAGCATTCTTACTAACTATTATTGGATTATATCTTGCAGGCCCTGTAGAAAAATTAGCTGTGGATACAGCAAAAGTAAAGTTTCTGTGAATGATACGAATTTCACTTTGTCCCAGATGAAAATTGTAATATGGATCATTTCCATATCTCATTACCCAATCTATATTTTTTTCGAATGGAAATGAATATTCACTTTTGTTATATTCGCTTTCTGGAATATGGAAATCTCTATTTTCTGAACCAACTATTATAGGAGAAAATGTAAAGTGCCAAATCCCGTAATTTCCATAAAAACCAGCAGTAATATTCATGTTACTGCCTTTTCCATTCCAAACAGGGCCATCATTGTATCCTCTAGGGTATGTTGAATTGTATATGTAATTGACTTGAGGATTCAGCAATTCAAAATTGAGTTTTTGCTTTTCATTCGCAAAACTCGTTTTAACCTTGTCATTCCAAATATCCCAATTCAAAGCAGAGTCAGGTTGTAAAGAATAAATAGTTGATGGAAAAAAGGAAATATTGGAAGGTAAATTTTTACTGTTCTTTAGTTTTAATAAATTGTAGTAATCTTCAGTGTAATCTCCAGGATAAAGTACTTGGCCAAATGATGAAATACTTAGATGTAATAAAAATATGGCTGCCTTAACTTTATTCATTTGAGCTCTCATTAATTGATTTGATGTCGAAGTTAATTGTTATTTGATATAATTAAAAGTTCGACGTTTTTTGGGAAAATCAATCAGTATACCCGTTCAAATTTCGTGCGCCTTTGAGTTTAATTTAGATGTATCCCCATTCGTATGATATTGTGTAAACTGTGTCGCCTCCTAAGCTATCTCCCTCCTCAATAATGTAATCAACAGAGTTGCCTTCTTGAAAAATTTCAAATTCTACCAGCCACCCATTTCCACTTTCACATGTTGTACATGTTGAATTTATTAATCTTATTTCTACAATAGGATCTATCTTATCTGATACATGAGGATTTAAATCAAATTCCACTTCATTTACTAAATTCCCAGCGGATGCGAGTTTTTCAAAAACCAATTCTCCGTCCACATATACTTCAATTCTATCATCAATTGCATAAAATAAAATTGAATTTCTAAGTTTAGTTTGAGCAATAATTAATTGATTGTAACCAATTATTAATACTAATATTAAAATGATTTTTTGAATACTAAATTTCATTCTTCTAAGGAAAATTGATTAATAACAAAGATCATTCCAATTAACACATTGTATATTTATTTATACCTGCCTGATAATACATTTTCCTAAGAGTATTTGCTTTATCATTCTCCATTATTATGAAAAAATGCGATATACAGACTCGAAAGAAAAAATAAAGGTTGATTGATAATCATGTAGAAGGTATAATATATTGAATCAAAAAAGTTGAAAGGCTTTTTAGTTACGTATCTGATGTATTGTGAATTCCTTTCAGACACCCCATTCATAAAAGCTGGGCTGCTTATTCTACCTCCCTGTATGGCCTTCATTGGAAATGATGCATAGGCTTTATTATCAGTGGCCCATCTTAGTGTATAGTCTGCTGATATTCCTTGCCACTCCAGTGCCGCCATTTTTTTCGCGCAGGGTTGACTGATGATATAGGCGTGTAGGTCGTTAGTCATAACTTTGACTACATTCTTGTGGTTTGTTTTCTTTATATACCGTGGTTCCCACAATTCACTCCTATGACCTAAATAAAAGATATCCCAATCTTCTGGGGATCTTTCATTTAAGAATTTGGCGTATTCTTCCTCTTTGATCGGTTCAAGAAAATATACATCGTCCTGAAAAAGCAACGTGTGCTTGTAATTATTGTCAACTGCAGTTTGATAAATAGTACGGTGAGCGTTGAATAGTCCTCGCTTTGGAATTTCCGCATCTCTTTTATTCTGAACAACCTTTACAAATCCTTCAGGAAAGCCCATGTTCTTTTCAATGTGGGCTGTTTTACTTTTTAAAAATGTAGGATCAGTTTGGGTAGTAACTAACGCTGCGTAGTCAATAAACATCTCTTATTCGTCAAATTTAATATGCGACAAAAGTAGATATTTGAAAGTTATCAAAAAAGAGAAATATTGCTAGAGATTATCGATTCGGTAATTGATTTGTTTTCTTCGTACGGATGATCAATTACAATTGGTTTTTTTTTACGATGACATCAATTAAAAGAAAAAAAGAAGCGAAATTACGAGCTGTTTGATTGAAGAATTCACTCAGGCCTAGGTTAAATCAACAATAGATTATGTTTAAATGGACCAGACTTCTAGAAGTCTTTTACAATTTTTTAGTTCACGAAGAATCGTATTTAAAAGTGACTGGTTTTTCTAAATCAGCAAAAGCTTTAAAACCAATAGGCACAGATGGAGAGCCAGTGCCTTGGATGAACTATGCTGCAATCGATTTCCTAAATGAACGATTAAATTCAAATCAATCGATGTTTGAATATGGCTCGGGGTATTCTACACTTTTCTTCGCAAAGCGGGTGAAAGAAGTAACTTCAATTGAATATGACAGCAGCTGGTTTGATTTTATAGGCGCTACACTGAATGAGCAAAAAAATGCAGAGGTAAAGTACTATGGGCTGCAAGAAGGATATGATAATGCTATAAGTAGTGAAGCAAAGGAACGTAAATATGATGTTATATTAATCGATGGGAGAGAGCGAGTGAAATGTGCAAAGAATTCCTTCGATTTCCTATCCGATAATGGCGTGTTGATACTGGATGATAGTGATAGGGAAAGGTATCAAGAAATATATTCCTTTTATAAAGAAAAAGGATTTAAGAAATTAATTTTCACTGGACTCAAACCAACTGGGTTTAGACGATATGCAACTACTGTGTTTTATAGAAGTAATAACTGTTTCGAAATCTAGAGCATCATTGTAGTGGGTGGCTTCTAAAATAGGTGAGTCCAGCTGATTCCTGCAGAGAGGTTTACAATATTTTCATCCAAAATGTAATATATATTCTGTCTGTAGGCAATTCCAAAATGTAAGTTGAATCGATTGTTGTCATATATTCTGGTGTAGTTTAATTCTCCTGCCCATTCCATATCATGTAGTTCTTTTACATTTATATTGCTAAAGAAGTAATCATCATCAAACCTTATTCTTTGTGCAGTTGCACTAAACTTGCCTTTAGATGAATAATACTGAAACCCAAAATGATCTGTATTAGAACTAGGTCCAATGCCGCCAGAGATCAATTGGCCATCATGTGTATACCCCTGTTTGACATAATTATGTGTAAACCACTCATTATGATTTCGATAGAGTGATGTTTTAGCTCTATCCAGAGAAGTATGTTCATAAGTAAGCTTGATTAGTTTATCATTGGATAGGTCAATTAATTTAATAAAACCTAATGTATACGCTCTAGCATGCTCAGGTTCTAAACCTGTAAAACCTCCTCCAAAATCGTTCTTAGCCAGTTCGAAATAAGATTCAAACCCAACTTCTTCAAAAGACCATCGAATCATTAACGAACCCATTTGATCGAACTCATCATTACCTGTATTAGGGTTTTTATCTTCTTCATCTACACTTTTAAATGTCCATACGCTTACAAAAAGATCCTTTGCACTAAATTCGTTTCCTCGCTTGTAAAAAGCTCTATTAACGCCTAAATAAAGTCCATTTATGAAACTTGGACTATAGCCCAGAGAAGCTCCTGTCCAATATCGATTGTTGTTGTCTGAATCCTCATCAAAAAAATCGGACTCTTTCAACAAGCCCCAGAATACCTTCATTTCGAAATTTCCAATCTTAGTTTCTACAGGTCTATGTGTGCCCAGGTCAACATGTGGAATACCGGCTGATTGATTGCCCATGATGATAGGAGTAACTTGAGCTGGCCCCCAGACCATATTTTGAGTTGAAGCTCCAATAGTAAACCAGTTGAAAACAGCTCTGATATCCATTTGACCCCAATCGAATTTCACGAATGAATCTTCTCCATATCTTTGCACATAATCTATATTGGAATTGTAGGCATATCTATAGGGGAAATTCTCGTCCCTGTCAGGAGAAAGTTGGAAATTGTCATTTTGAGAAAAATAAACCATTGGAGCAATTGTGTACTCTAGGTTGCCATATTTTCCACTTATTCCACCTTGAAGTGAGGATGTAAGCCCTTTACCTTGCCAAAGCGCACCATCATTATAACCTCTTGGATATTTAGAATTGTAGGAAGTGGTTAGCCTGGTAGGAAGAACTTCAAAGTACGATGATTGATTTGAGTTTGAAAAATCTATTGTCCATGGATTCCATGTCAAACTGTCTTTGGAATAGGAATATAATATACCAGGAGAAATATTAATTCTCTGATCCATTTTTTTGTTCTTCAGCTCAAGAACCTTGTAATAATCTACCAATTCTGAACCGGGATAAAGAACCTGGCCAATTACATCAAGCGATGAAGTGATTAATATGGTCAATATAATGATACTTATTCTTGCCATAATTGTGACTCTATGAATAAAATTTAAGACTTTGCCTTTTCCTTCACAGGCATTTTTTCTTTGACGTGACCATCTTCGAGAACTACGATTCTATCCCCATGGCCGAAATAACTTTCATCATGAGAAATCACCAAAATTGTTTTTCCTCTCAGTTTTAAATCAGGCAATAAATAGTGGTAGAATATATTTTTGAAGTGAGGGTCTTGGTTGGCTGCCCATTCATCAAAAAGATATATTTCCTTGTCTTCAAGCAGAGAAGCGAAAAGAGATAGTCGTTTTTTCTGGCCTTGCGATAGGCTAGTAGTTGAAAACTTCTTGTCTACAATTTTCAACTTTTTAGTTAGCTCAAGCTTTTCAAGATACTTGGTACCATGTTCGTTCAAAACTTCATCAGAAATGTGTGAAAGCGTTTGAAAGAGATATTGATCCGTAAAGTTTGCTGAAATTTTGCTTCTGTACGAATCGTATAAGTCAGTGGTAAGCGTTTGCCCATTGTATCGAACAGTTCCACTTTCTGGTAAATAAAGCCCTACCAAAATTTTAGCCAACGTTGTTTTCCCACTTCCATTTCCACCAACTAGAAAAACTACTTCATTCTTCTTGATTGACATATTGATTGGGCCAAGTTCAAAGCTTTCATCTTCCTCTATATTGTAATACTTGTGTTTAATGTCTACCAATTCTATTAGTGGCAATTCATCATTTGATTTTTCTAATTCCCTGATTTCGCCATCCAAGAAGATTGAACTGGCCAATGTGTCCTCTATGTTTTCAATTTTTGTAATGGCAACTTCAGTTTTTTTGAAATCATTTATAAAATTGGAAAGTGTAGCTAGGGGAGAAAGAATAAATAAAATCACCATTAGGAACTTGCCAAAGAAGGCAAACTCAACAAATGCTGTTTGGTTGATTCCTACTAGGATGGCTGCAATACCAAGGAATAGAATCAATTCAACAGACCTTGTTGAAAGTGCAAAAAGCATACTCTGCTTTAAGCTATAGTTATTTTGTTTAGTGAAAAGATTTGGAAGAAAGTCACCAGAATATGATTGTCTAAGCTCTCTGTTGAGCATCAATTCTTTCAAGCCGTAAAGCAGCCCTTCAAAGTAATGAAAAAGCTGATCCCAAACACCTCTAGTTTTGTCTGCGTAAATTTTGGCTTTTGGTAATATGATTTTCATGGTGAGGTAAATGGCGAAAATCAATAGCCCAATTAGAATAGATAATTTCCAGGAAAGGATGATTAAATAGACAAAACAACCAAGCACGGTTGCAAGTGCAGTCAATAATGCCGGCATTCTATTTATAGTCATTGTTATGGTCACTATATCATGCGTAAATACGGAAATTACCTTGAGAATGTCGTGTTCAATTTTCTGAAAAGATGATTTCAGGACTCTATCCACTAATCTCATTCGCAATTCAAACATGGCATTATTTGTAAGCTTAATAGAGGTGTACACAGAAATTTGATTGAAAATCCCGAAGCACAACCAAAGGCAGATGAATTGCAGAATGAATAGATTCTGGTCAGGCATTTTATATTCTATTGCATCACCGATTAATTTGATGATCATTGGCAAAGATGCGCCTGATATGGTTCCAGAAATTACTGCTAGTAAAAATGATCTCTTAGATGAACTAATGAGAAGGTAAATGAGCTTCATGTGTATCTGAAAGTTTCGATTGGCTAAGGAACATCAATTTGATGAGTATTGGTCACTTTTAGGCCAAGATCATCATTTTTATCATTAGAGTCTTCTGAAACAAATTCAAGACTTTCATCTCCAACAAAGACTTCATAGAAGATGGCCCATCTATTTAAATTACAATCCACACATTGTCCATTGTATAGTTCAACTTTTAGATTTTGAATGCCAGATTTTAAGTAGGGAGTTAAATCAACAAGGACTTCATTTTTTGGTGCCATACCGAATTTTTCTGCAGTATCTACGATCATTTCATCATTGAGGTAAACTCTTGCGAAATCATCCAACTTGTAAAAAATGATGGAGTATCCATCTGCGATAGGTTCTAATTGGAATTCCTTTTTTCCAAATTCACTTCTTTTTGATGATGAGCCGCAACCTTGAATCAATAGGATGGCAAACAATACAATTATCGATTGGCGTAAAATTTCTAGTTTCTTCATGTGTAAATTTCTTACTTATTTGATGTAGGTATTAATCTACTTTTAATGTTTTTGGTGTGGTTCCATTTCGAGAGAAATTGGAGATAGCTGATAAATGTTTTGGCGGATACCATAGATTCCATCATTTGCCATCAGCTTGCCATTTTTAATATTGTCTTTAGAAAGCTTCTGGTTATGTTCGTTCATTTTTTTCCAAGTCATGTTGGCAGGAATATACTTTTCGTTTTTAATGGCGCCGTTAAAGTTGCTGTTTTTATCATGAACAAGTTGTCGGCCACTGGCTTTCAAACGATCCCTTAGATCTCCATCTTGAAATCCCATGGGCAAAAACTCTTGGTCATATCCTCCAACTTCATTGAAAGCCTTTTTAGTGCAGGCAATTCTTCCAAAAGAGCCATCAAGTTTTTTGCCTGAGTATTGCCACAGCACAATGTCTTTGTCGTTCTTTAAAAACGTGTCCAGAACAAAATTTCCGCCATGCTGTCCTGTATAATTATCACAATCAAGGTTTACAACTATTGTACCAGAAGCCAAATAATGAGAAGTATTTTTAGCCAACGACGCATCCCACTCTTTTAATTCATTGGAAGAATAGAATTTGAGATACCCTGATTTGATTTCATCTTTGAAATTTTCTATCACCCAGCCTTTGATGTCGTCATCACTATCAAAGTCTACAAGAATAAATTCAATAATATCTTGGGAATTTTTGTTGTCAGAAAGGTTGATGGCTAATGTACTTTTTAAGAAATCAAACCTGTTTTTGTGTGACATACAGAATGAAACCTTCTTTTTTTTTGAGACATCGGTGAGGTCAGATGATTGCGGGAGCGCAATTGATTTTCTTTTAAAGAAGAGCATGTATGTGAATCAGAATAGGGATTTTAATATGAACTTAAATTGGATGGGTTTTGAATGTCCAATGCTCAATCTGAGATGCCAATTTTCATTTTAATTATATTAATTTCGCAGCAAAAATATGTATTTGTTGAGTACCAAAAAAGTCATCTTTCAACAATATGCATTTCAATAATATGAGAATACTTCGCAGAAAGCGTGCTTATGAATATAGTAAATAGATTTAGAGATCAGAACCCTATTTTGAGAATGGGTTTAGTGGCATTGTTGGTGAAGTTGATAAGTTTGACTCAATATTATGTGACGGATGAAGCCATTGGTGATGCATTTAATAGCTGGTTGTACTCCATTCTTTATCATACCTTTTTTACAGGAGGTATATTTATACTAATTCTGATGGCTTGGCAAGTGATCAAACCCCTTAGATTTTTATTTGAGATTATGTCCTTTTTATATGGCGTATTTACAATTTTGCTTTGTCAAATTGACCTTATTTTAGGAAAACTAACAGGCATGCGATTTGGTCCATCTATAATACGGACCTATGGATTAGAGTATATGATTCATGAAGATGTGCGAAAGGCTTTTCAACATAACCCAATACTAATTGTGATTTTTGGAGGGATTTTGGTGTTTTTAGTCATTTTGATTCTTCTCTATAGACCCATCATGAAGTGGTCTTCTCCATTTCTATATTCATTGAAGAAAATGTCTCTATTAGTTTTGGTTTTTGTTGTAGGATGGTTGTTGCTTCAAAATCTGAGATCTGATTACTACTTGCAAACGAGGCCTTCTGATTTGTCTTTTTTTAGTTTTGATGCCTATGGTGGAAACAATATTGAAGATGGAGGGAAGTTGAAAACTCGAGGTAACAAGTTGCTTCAAACTTATTTAGGACGGCAAATAGCCGAAGATGAAACTTACCCTTTATACCAAAAAAATGAAGGACATACCCAAGATTCGATATTTAAGAAGCCGGATGTGATTTTCTTAATGATAGAGTCGTTGAGAGGCAAGGAGTTGAAAATAGGTAATTCTAAGAATCCAGTGTATACACCAAATATTGATAGTCTGGCGGCATCTGGCATTGTGTTTCCAGAATTCGTTTCTAATGGCTACCCAACCGACGACGGGATGTTTGCCACGCATTCTTCTATAATACCGCATACCATTAAGAAAAATATCCGAGACAATTATAATACTACGTATACTGCGATTCCAGATGTACTCAGAAGTCAAGGCTATTTTGCCCTTGGCAATTGGTCGGGGAGACCATCAGAATATATGGGCAAATGGTTTGCGAAATGGTATGAGGAGTTTCATTATCAATGTGATAGCGTAATGGGCCGATCGTTGTATGGGTCTGGTGGTGATTGTGGTGATATTGAATTCTTTGATCATTCAATCAATCTAATTAAGGCATATGATGAAAGTGAATCAGATCAGCCATTGCTATTTTATTTGCAGAATAACGATACACATTATCCATTTGACCCTGCTAATAATAGATTTGGAAGCAAAGAGCAATTGGATCAATACAATGAATTCACAATGAACCATAAAAAGTTAGGGCCTCTCTACCGGGAAACTTTAGAATGGACAGATTTGCAACTGGCTAAATTATTTAAATTTCTATCACAACGTGAAAATGCAGCAAATACGATTATCGTGATGGTTGGAGATCATGCCAAAGAAACCGATGAGGTATTTAATTCGGGTACTCGATTTTTCCCTATGAATGCTTTTATGCAAACGACTGCCATTATCAGTGGACCTGAACGTTTGATTGGAGACCCTAGAGTTGCAGATTTTCCTACCAGTCAGGTAGATGTCTTACCTTCTTTAGTTGATTTACTTGATTTGCCAGTTGGTTATGCTTCCTGGGGTAGAAGTATGCTCGATACGACTCGTGCAGAGGATCGATTTTCAATCTCGGTAAGGCCAGGAACTATGAGATACAATTGGGGAGATAGTTCACTTTACATAAACTCAAATAACCCAAATGACTATTGGGCGAGTAGCTTTTATGATGAATCTAATGATCGTAATGATTTCCGCTCAGAAACTTTGTCTCAAAAAGCGAAAGAAGTCTTTGATGTAGTGCATTATGGTGCCTATTTGACAGAGACCGATAAATTGGTGCCACCAGATCAAAGGTGATTGATTATGAGTCTAGATCTATTTAAATAATAATAATTAGCTTAGTCCAATTGCTCTTTTTAATGAGAAAACACATCTCCATACCCTCTTCCAATCAAATGCCTTGGGTGCTTATTCCTGGGTTGTAGCTTTATTTTCTCGCCATACCCCGTTTTGTTCGGGGTGTCTGCTAGCAGTTACTTCTGCTATCTGTCGAACGGGTGTCCTGAATAATCCAGAACATGACGGTTCTTATTTAATAACAATCTCAAAACATCAAAAATGAATAATATCATCGTATTAGGCGGTGGCATGGTAGGAAGTGCCATGGCTATTGACCTCGCTAAAAATCATAAAGTCACTGTTGCTGATTTCAACCAACCGGCAATAGACAAACTAAAAAACAAAGCCCCCAAGATCGAAGTCACCCAGCTAGACGTCACTAAAGAATCTGAACTGAAGAATTTGCTATTACCATTTGATTTAGTGGTGTGTGCGGTACCAGGCTTTCTTGGTTATCAAACATTGCAATGGATAATTGAAACCAAAAAAGACGTGGTAGACATTTCGTTTTTCCCAGAAGATGCTCTAGCGCTCAATGAATTAGCACAAGCCATGGAAGTTACCGCTATTGTGGATTGTGGGGTGGCACCAGGGATGAGTAATTTGGTCCTAGGCTATCATAATGAATCCATGCAAATAGAAAACTTCGTGTGCTTGGTGGGTGGTTTGCCAAAAGTAAAAAAGTGGCCTTTTGCCTATAAAGCGCCTTTTTCACCCATAGACGTGATAGAAGAGTACACACGTCCAGCAAGGTATGTCGAGAACAGTCATATATTGATAAAGCCAGCTTTGTCGGATGTGGCGCAAGAGGAGTTTGATGGAGTAGGTACCTTGGAATCATTCAATTCTGATGGTCTTCGTTCATTATTATTTACTATGGGACATATTCCCAATATGATTGAGAAGACGCTACGCTATCCTGGGCATGTAGAATACATCCAGGTCTTGAAATCGAGTGGTTTTTTTAATGAGCAACCGATCGATGTGAAAGGCACAGCAGTGAGCCCATTGGACTTCACCTGTAAGGTCTTGTTTGACGAATGGAAACTAGGAGAAACTGAAGAGGAAATCACTGTGATGCGCATAACTGTATCTGGTAAAAATGAATCTGGCGATCAGGAAACGATTATTTATCATCTCCATGATGCATATGACCCGAAAACACAGACTTCATCCATGGCAAGAACAACCGGCTATACCGCGACTGCAGCTGTTAATTTGATTCTTGAAAAAAGATTCAATAATACGGGCGTATTTCCTCCAGAATTAGTGAGCAACCATGCAGGATGTTTCGATTTCATTCTGAAGTATTTGACTGAAAGAGGAGTGGTTTACCGAAAGGAGACCATTTTGGGATAATTTCTGTCAATCTAAGAATCTTATAGGCAATTGATAGCGCAGGGCTATTTATTGCCTACCTTTGCATCTTATCATAATATTTTCAGATTGAATACTTTTTCAGAACTCGGGCTCGAACCACGTTTGGTTGACGCGCTCACCGATTTAGGCATTGTTAAACCTACACAGATTCAGCAGGAGGCCATTCCAATTTTACTTGACTCAATGCAGGATTTTATTGGCCTGGCGCAAACGGGAACTGGAAAAACGGCCGCCTTTGGTCTTCCGCTACTTCAGTCTGTCAACGAAGACTCCAATACTTGCCAGGCGGTTGTACTCGCACCTACAAGGGAATTGGCTCAGCAGATCGCTGAACAATTGAAGAATTTTTCCAAAAACAAGTCAAAACTTAAAGTTGAAGTGGTTTTTGGTGGTGCAGCTATCACCAATCAAATCAAGGCCTTGAAGGCAAAACCACAAGTGGTAGTGGCTACTCCAGGTCGATTGGTAGATCTAATCAACCGAAAGGTTATTAGTATGAAATCACTCGATTATGTGGTATTGGATGAGGCAGATGAAATGCTAAACATGGGGTTCAAGGAAGAACTGAATAAAATATTAGCAGACACTCCGGCAGAAAAAACTACTTGGTTGTTTTCAGCAACTATGCCTTCTGCTATCAAAAATATAGTAAATACCTACATGAATAATCCGAAGGAAGTTTCGGTGAAAAGTGGGGTAGAGGTAAACAAAAATATTTCTCACCAGTACTTGGTGGTGAAAATGAGTGACAAATTAGAAGCTATCAAGAGAGTGCTGGATGTGAATCCTAATTTCTATGGAGTGATGTTTTGTCGTACAAAGATTGATACTCAAAATCTGGCTGACGATATCAGTAGAGCGGGTTATAGAGCAGAAGCCTTGCATGGAGATCTTACTCAAAAGCAGCGTGATTCTGTGATGAGAAAATTCAAAGATGGTACTTTGTCAATGCTTGTAGCTACAGATGTGGCAGCTCGAGGTATTGATGTAAATGACGTTACTCATGTGATTCACCACAGATTACCTGACGAATTGGAATTTTACACGCATAGAAGTGGGAGAACAGCTAGGGCAGGTAAAAAGGGAATTTCAATTGCATTGGTGAGCAAAGGAGAAGTTCGTCGAATTGGAGAGATCGAAAGAAGACTCAAAATTAAATTTGAGAAAGAGTTGATCCCGACAGCAGATGAAGTGATGTCATCTCGAATGGATAATTCATTGAAATTGATTGCTGACTATGAGATCAAGAAGGAACTACCAGAAGACTTGAAGAAGCAAGCACAGGATATGTTTGAATCTTTGTCAAAAGAAGAACTAGTTGATAAACTTTTAGCATTAGAGCTCTCCAAGGTAAGTATATCCAATAGCGGTGACTTGAATCAGACTGAAAATAGTCGCTCAAAAGAAGGCCGCGAACGTGGAGGTGAATCTGGAAAGCATGCTAGATTGTTCATTAATTTGGGTAAGATAGATGATATTTCCAATGCCGAATTACTTCACATGATTTGTGATATTTCTGGTGCAAAAAAAGGTCAAATAGGTAAAATTGAACTTCAACAGAAGAGAGCTTATTTTGAAGTTGAAAAGGACGTAGCCAATGATGTCATAGGTAAGTTCAAAGGATACGAATTTGAAGGCAGGGAGCTCAGAGTGAATCAAGACGATTCAGCACCTAAATCTGGACGATCCTCTCAAAGAGGATATCAGGATAGAAAAAGAAGAAGTTCAAAAGGTAGGTCTGGGTCTGGTAAACCGTCAGGAGGTGGTCGTCAAGGTAGATCAGGCGGCGGTCGTAGAAGATAGCTCTATTTTTCAGGTCAATTTTCACTAACTTGTTGCACGCAACGGTTTAATTAGCCAATAATTGAACAATTAGGACATTGACTTGAAATATTTCAATATTTATTTCAATTTCTGTTTGATAGGACGGGCTTTAAGATGTATATTTAAAGTCCATCTGTATTATTTTATTATAACAAATTGAAGATTATCTTCAAAATTATAAAATAATGCAACCCAACATCCAAAAGGAGCCATCCCCAGATTATAAGGCTCAAATAAAAAGTGTGGAATCTACACTCAAGTATGCTATGGACTCTAGAGTAAGTAGTGTCAGAGATTCTGTGGATTTAACTATGCAGGCTCAAGCAAAATGTGAAGCTTTAGATTATGCTGAAGGTTTAGCGCAATGTGCTTGTCAGTTGGGGTTATTTTATATGATTATGGGAGATCATGTAGCAGCACTCGAATACTCAGAAGAGTCGCTTGCAGCATTTACTGAACAAGGTAATAAGCAAGGAATGGCAGATGCACTTTATAACATTAGTAGCATCGAATATAAATCCACGCAGTATCATAAAGGTTTAGAGCATTTATATGAATGCTTAAGATTGCAAGAAGAAATTGATGATAAATTAGGTCAGTCCAAATCCCTAAAAGCTATTGGGTTCATTTATGAAGCTTTTAATGAATATGCAAAGGCTAAAGAAACTTATGTAAAATGCAGGGAACTTAGCCATTTGATAAATGATAAAAATGGAGAATCTAATGCTTGCAATCCGCTTTCTGGCCTATATTTAAAAGAAGGTGATTATAAAAATGCGCTGGAATCAATAAATACAAGTATTAGCTTAAAAAAGGAGACAGGCGACAAGCGTGGGTTGGCATTTTCATGGTATGGTAAAGGGAAGATTCATTTACATCTTAAAGAACACAAAGAAGCCATTGAATTATTTTTAAGAAGTTTGAAAATTCATAATGAAGTTGGTGAGAAAATGGGCGCAGCTATGTGTTTGACAAAGTTGGGACAGGTTTGTATGACCACAAACAGAAAAGCTGAAGCTAAAAAATACTTAAACCAAGCCATCGAATTAGGTCGAGAAATTGATAATAAGCAGATTGTTTACAAAGCTTATTTTGAACTTTTTAATATTGCAATGGCTGAAGAAAATGAATCTGAAGCCTTGTCGTATCACATCAAATACCATGATTACAAAGAAGAGGTAATCAATTCTGAGACAACAAGTAAAATTAAAAGTCTGGAGTCCATGTGGAAAATGGAGTCACTTGAATCTGAGGCTCGAATTCAAAGAGAAAATAACCTAATTGTAGAAAAAAAGAATGAGGAACTAGATAAGTTTTCATCTAGAGTGTCACATGATCTTAGAGGACCAATATCTTCGTTGATGGGATTGTATGACGTTGTTAAATCTGAAATAGAAGATGAAGTAGCTTTAAAATATTTTGAACTATACCACCATCGGATAACACGAATTAATCAGACGATAATAGACCTTTTGGAATTGTCAAAAGTGAAAGATTGGCAGTTATCCAAGACTATGATTGATTTTGATGAAATGGTAGCAGACTGTATTGAGTCATTTAGTTATATACCTGGATTTGAAAAAATCAATTTTGAAATTGAGATCGATAATGAATTGAAAATTCAGTCTGACCGGAGCTTAATGAATACGATCATTCAAAACCTGATAGAAAATAGTATTAAATATTCTCGTCAAAATATAGATGATCCGTTTGTGAAAATATTTGTTAAGCAAACTGCTGAAGATTATATGTGCGTCATTGTAGAAGACAATGGGATAGGTATAGATGTAAAGTATCAAGAAAAAGTTTTTGATATGTTTTACAGGGCGAATGACGACGTTCAAGGATCTGGTTTGGGAATGTTTATTTTGAAGTCTGCAGTTGAAAAATTAGAAGGGGAAGTAAGTCTTGTCAGTGAGGTGAATAAGGGAACTAAATTTGTTATCTTACTTCCTATCCTTGACAATATGAAAAAGGAGTATCTGGGTATTTGATATGAAAATACTTGATGAACAATTTGGATAAATACTATTACTATGAGTAAAAAAGTAGATAAGATAGAAAATCCACTGGAAAATTTGGATGACAATGAAATCACCAATGTAGATCCTACGAAAATTGGCGGGCTAGACAGAAATGTAGCTGAAGAATTTGATGAAGGAGCGCTTGAGTGGACCAAAAGTAGAGGCAAGAAGAAGGATGAAAAATAGATTCTTCCCTTTTTAGCCATCATTCAATATTGAGTAAATGACAAAAGAGAACCAGCTTCATAGAGTTTTTGTGCTTTTTTTTGTGCTATGTAATTTCTTAGGATTTAGCCAACCAAAGCTAGATAGTTTGCTACTTGAACTTAACAATACTGTTGACAGAGAAAGCAAAATAGAGATATTTCTAAAACTATCTCTGGTGGCTGATGAGTCTGATGTGTCCCTTGAATATGCTCAATCTGCCTTCAATCAACTTCATGAAAATGATGACTTATTCCTAAAAGGAAAAGCATATCAAAGTTTGGGAAGAAGTTATGTGAATGAACAGCAAACAGATTCAGCATTGATTTATCTTGCCCAATCAAAGGATATTTTTGATAGTTTAGAAATCACAACGCACAGTGCTAAAAACCTATACTATCAGGCCATTGCATTCGAACAAATACATTTGTTTGATTCCGCACGCAGTCGTTACCATTTGGCCATTCTACTCTCAGATTCAATCGGTGACGATGCTAGTTCAGCGTATTATAGACTGCATTTAGGGGATTTGTTAAATACAAAAGGAGACAACGTAGGCGCATTAAAACATCTGAAAATAGCTCACGAGTATTATAATGCTCCAGAACGAGCAGATAGTGCTTGGATTTCATACAATAGTTTAGCTATAGTATATGATGAAATGGGACTCTATCCAGAGGCGTTAGGATATTATTTGAAAGCTTATGAAATCATAGAAAACAAAGACGATAAAGATGCGAAAATGATTTTGGCTAATAATCTCGGTACTATTTATCATGAGATAGGAAAAAATGAAGAAGCCAAGAATTACTTTGCTCAAGGTATGGAAATGGCAAGAGCAGCAAATTACAAGCAAGATGAAGCCATGATTCTTAATAACCTATCTATTCTTTATACAGAAGAGGGAGATACGCTAGGTGCTTTGAAACTTATAAGAAAGGCACATGAAATTCAGATGAATGAAGGTTTGAATTGTGATTTAGCTTATTCTTTTGAGGGGTTGGGCGAGGTCATGACTTGGCAAAAAAAATACGACTCAGCAAAGTACTATTATAGCAAAGCTATGAACTGGGCAAATAAATGCGAAATGACTGGTAGTCAGACTAGCATTCTTCGAAATATGGGACTTTTGGCTCTGAAGCTAAGAAAATCTACAGAAGGGGTCGCACTGTTAAACAAATCACTTAAACTAGGTGAAAAGGCTGGTTATTTGTCAGAAATGCAAGAGACTACTAAAGAGCTATACATTTTTTACAATACGATCGGTGATCATAAAAGTGCATTGAAATACCATCAGCTTTATAGTAGTTTGAAAGATTCTTTGTTCAATTCTCAGTCCACAGAAAAAATTGCGAGAATGACCGCTGAATTTGATTTTAGAAGAGAGGTGGAGTCACTGGAATACCAGCAAATGGCTGATGAAATGAGACTCAATGAACAACTTCGGCAAAAAGAATCTTATCAAAATAGCATATTGGTTGTACTGGTACTGACACTATTGCTTGCCGCTACGTTAGGGCGTTCATACTATTTGGTGCAAAATCATAACAAGAAATTGACTGCGCTGAATGAGGAGAAAAACACATTGATGGGAGTGGTCGCTCATGACCTTCGAAGTCCACTCAATAATATCAAGGGATTGATGTCTCTGGTGAAAATGGAAAATGCAAGCCTTTCGCCTGAGCAGAGTCATTATTTCCATTTGGTAGATGATACCATGGAGCGTATGCGTGATATGATTGATAGAGTGTTAGATGTCAGTGTAGTCGAGGACATGAAGGTGAATCTCAATTTGAAGAAGGTAGATTTAGGTCAATCGATGAATTTTGTAGGTGGGAATTTCGAACTATTGGCGAGTAAAAAATCAATAAAAATTCATTGCAATATAGAAACAGAGAAACACTTCATATTTGCCGATTACAATTACTTGCTACAGGTAATAGAAAACTTGGTTTCAAATGCAATTAAGTTTTCAGAATCAGGTAAAAATATATTTTTGAATGTTTTTCAAGAGGAGGGAAATGAAACTATGATCATCAGAGATGAGGGACCTGGGATCAGCGAAGAAGATCAGAAGAGACTGTTTACCAAATTTCAAAAATTGAGTGCCAAACCTACAGACAATGAACAATCAACAGGTCTAGGACTTTCAATCGTTAAAAAGTTTGTAGATGCAATGGATGCAGAAATAAGATGTGAAAGTGAAGTGGGGAAAGGAACCAGTTTTATCATTAGGTTTAAAACCGCAGTAGAGCAAGAAGTGGTTTAAGTTATTCCTTCAATAGCTTGATTTGAAATTCCAATGCTTCCAGTTTTGCATCTAGGGTTGATGCCTCTTCGTTTCCATCAAAATTATCACTGATGAATTTGCGGGCTTTTTTCACATCTACTAAAGCCTGATCAAAATCGTGTAATTTGGCGTAGTTAATCAATCCGCTATAGTAGTAATTGTAGACATGATTATAGTCGGCTGAAGCTGGCGGATTTTGTTGATACAGCTTTTCAGATTCCTTAAAATAGTTGGTAGCAACTTCTATGTTTCCTTGTTTGTATTGTAAAAGTCCTAGTAGGTCGTTGATTTCGTATGATTCTCCTATGAGTTCTTTAAGGATAAGTAATTCATCGATTACAAGAATCACAAGACTATCTGTTTTTGGATCGTTAGATCCTCGATCTATCCTTAAAGAATCAGCTATCGTTTTACCAAATTGGAACGTTACATTTAGTAAATCCCCTTTGGTATCAGCTATCAAATCTTGGCATTTCCCGTCATCAAATCGGATGGCTTGATCTAAATCTTCAAAGGCATTAACCAATATGTTAGGGTTATTAGAGATAAATTCTGAATTGTTGTTGCTGAGCATTACACTAAAATATTCTGCAACTGTTTTAGCTCTATAATTATAAGCACGAGGAACGTCCTTACCTTTCATTAGGTATTTATTATCCAAAGCTTGCGTGAAGCTTAGAAGAGCAGTTTCGTAATCCTTTTTTTCATAAGCTGCCATGCCATTCTCATAATATTGATCCTGAGCTAGGAGAGACTTGGAGTATAATAAGCCAAAAAGTAGGATAAAATAGTGCAGTTTAGTGAGAATTCTCATTCTTTAGGGATTCGGATTGTATAACGAAAATAAATATTGTGTTACGGTTGGTTTCTGGTTATTTACCAGATTCATCAATTTGTGAAATGTATTGTCTGAAACGATTTTCTATTTTATTTAAACGAAGAATTTCATTCATTTGATCATCACCCAATCCATTTATAATAGCTGATGTATAGGTGCTTCCTGCTTTCGAAATTTTGTAAGCTTCTTTGGTATCGTTTTTTTCTTTGAAGTAGTAACTGCCACTTAATATGTAGTTTTTTAAGTGCAAATGACTCATAGGTTGATCTCCTGAAGCAAAAAACTGATCTCTGCCTTTGTCAAATTCATCCATGGCTTTTTCTTTCTCCCCTAAGTGATAATGAGCAAGTCCCAATATGTCGTGTATTTGCCAGTTGTCTACTGCAATGTTTTCTAGTTCACCAAATTGACCAATAGCAAAATTCGCCAAATATGTGGCTGTGGGATTAGATTCATCTTCATCGTAGGTAATTAGAGAATCTCCAATGGTTTGAAGCGCGCTTGTTGAGATCTCAATTAATGTTTTTTTGGTGTCGGCAACCATGGTTTTCGTACCGCTACTCTGGAATTCGATTGCTCGAACCATTTCGAGTATCGTAGATTTAATGTGACCTTGTTTGTTAACAATATTGTTGAAATCACTATCTATCAAGTCTTTTTTAAGATATGCAGTTCGCATCATGGCTAAGTATGCGTAGGCGGTAGACAAATCTTTGCCGGATACTTCATACTTTTCATCTTCTACCACTTTCGTAAAACACAACATGGCTTCGTGGTAACGATTGGCATCGATGGCCTCGAGGGCTTTTTCGAAGTTTTCGGTTTGTGCATAGCCAATGGAAGATTGCAATAAAAGAAATAGTGTAAGTTTGATTAAGGTAGAATAATTCATAGCGAAAGTTGTTTTCCTGAAGAGCAGCAAAATGGGCGCCCTCATTATTACAGGCGCAAAGTTCCCAATTATAATATAGGATAGCAACGTATAAGAAGATAAAAGCCTGAAAATTACGGGTTTAAACGGATGAAGAGTAGGGGAAATTCCTATGTTTTACAATGTTTTGGAGCGATTTATAGCGATATAAATTATTGTTTAGTGATTAGTATCTGGAATTGTTGTTCATATATTTGCTATTGTATCACAAGAATCAATTCATGAAATTCACTTTAAAACACCTGCTCATTATTCCAATATTATTTTTAGTTCAAACTATCCATGCTCAATCAGGAGATACCTATGTGACCACAGGAGGTGAATGGATATTTTCGTTTGGTGGAACTGACAATGATGGAGCCATCAGGTTTAGTCCTGTAGTCAATTTTCAAATCAATGTAAATAAAGACCTAAGTGATAACTTTGGTATTTATTCGGGCTTTGCCGTTAGAAATGTTGGCTTTATATGGGACGATCCAGACAGTGCTCAAATCAGGAAAAAATTCAGGACTTACAATATGGGAATTCCTATAGGATTGAAGGTAGGAGATTCAAATGGCATGATGTTATTTGGTGGTTATGAATTGGAAATTCCTTTCAATTACAAGGAAAAAACTTTTGTGAATGAAAAGAAAGAGGACAAGTTCAATGTATACTTCAGCGACAGAGTTCCATCTCTCTATCATGCTTTGTTTGCAGGGATTCAATTTTATTCAGGAATTAGTCTAAAGTTCAAATACTACTTGACCAACTTTCATAATAAATCATATTCTGAAGTTGTAAACGGAGTAGAGGTGATGCCATATCAAGATATTGATAGCAACGTTTTTTACTTATCCTTAAATTTTAGTTTATTTAGAAATACAGAATTTCACTATAAAAAAGTGGATCGGGATGTTTCTAAAGTTTCTTTGTAGAGGATCAAAATTTCCACCCTAAACTACTCTTAATGACGTAGTCAGTATTGGATCCTTCCGTATTCATTTTGGTATCGTAGTTATAAGTTAGGTTTCCACCAATATAAAAATCCATCGGCAGATCAAATTTCACATCAAATGTGAAATTAAGCCTTCTTCTTTCAGTCTCAGTAAGGTTGTTGAAAAACTGAACCTTGGTTGTCAAAGTAATGTCTTTGTGTCCATATATTTTATATTCTATCTCTCCGAAAGATTCAATGCTTTGACTTGAATTGCCATCATTGATAGTATACTGTTCAGAGTTGAGTGCTACACCCACAGCTGTGACCATATACATTTTGTAGTTTCTAAGGATATTTCTTCCAATTCCTGTTTGAATAGTGGTTCTTAAATCAAGATTTTGTTCGTCACTTTTTAGAAAATCTGCTGCTCCAAGTACATACCAACTTCGAGTAAAGAATAGCTTCCAATTGGTGCCATAATTGTCACGCTCAGTCACTATTGTATCCTGCACTACATTGTATAGGGTATTGATATACAGATCAGATTGTAGTTGTGTATACAAATAGGATACACTTCCTGAAATACTGAGTTGTTTGGTGTCGCTGGCTTTTGTTATCGAAACACCGGCATCTACATTAGCTGAAACACGATCCCAGAATTTGTCTTCAAAAGACTTAAGGTATACAACATCCAACGTCTTGGCAAACATCTTGGAGCCTTCCTTTGGATATAAAATGATGTTTTCTTCATTGTTTGGGTCAGGGGATAAAGTACCATTAAATCTATGCTTTTGAGAAAGAATGATTACAAAATTGGTTTGAGTTTTTAGGGATTTTACTTTTTCCCATTCAATGGTGAAATCATTTTCACTGTATTCAGTTTCAACTTTAAGAACACCATTTTCCAGAATTTTAATTTCCCCAATAAGTACATGTCCATTTTTCAAGTAGACTGTATCTTGATTCTGGCCTACTGAAAGAAAAGAAATAAGCAATAATAAACCAAGTAAGAGACTTCTTGTCATAAAGGAGATGCGTTACACTGCGAAGTTAGTAACCACTCAATTCAGAACAAATGAAATTAATTTTTATCCAAATTTTTGAAAGAAACTATTGGAGAACTCTTAGCTCTATTCGGCGATTTAGACTCCTGCCATTTTCCTCATCGTCATTAGAAGCCAATGGCTGAGCCTCTCCATAGCCTTTTGCTATTAGTCTATTTGGGGCTACACCTTGTGAGGTGAGGTAAGACTTTACACTTTCTGCACGAGCTTCAGAGATTTGCATGTTGATTTCATGCGTACCGATGTTGCAAGTATGACCACCAATTTCAACAATCAGATTGGGGTTGTCTTCCATGACAGCTTGAATTTTCTTCAAAGTCGGCAAAGATTCATTTTTAAGTGATGTGGACTCAAGGTCAAAATAGATATTGTTCAAAATGGCTTTTTCACCAGATCTGAATTTACTGCCCATCATTTCCAACTTATCATATTTTGGCTTTGAAGTATTTTCACCACGATAAAGTGTTGTGTAGTTGGTCTCTTGATCAAATTGATCAGGTATTTTAATGTAGAAATCTAGTTCAAATGACTTGTGATGTTCGTCATGTGAAGATTTGATTTTGGTGGAATGGAGTTTTTGATTATTAACAAAAATCTCTACCAAGAATCTTTCTTCTGTGAATATTTCCTTACTATAACTTCCAAAGTTATCAGTAGATGTCGAGAATGATTCATCCTGATATTTGACAGGGTGAAAAACCACTTGAGCTTGTGGAACTGGTTCGTGTGTGAGTTGATCATAGACTTTTCCAGAGGCTAGAACCTTACCTTGTTTGTGAAAATAATAAATGTCAAAATCTCCTTGTCCATGCAATCGATTTGAACTTAAAAACCCTGAAATGTTATCTTCATTCAATTGAAAGTTGATTTCATCGTCAATGGTATTAATTGGAAAACCAACATTAGTAGGGCTACTCCACAGGCCAGTGATTGGGTCTATTTCAGATTTGAAAATATCGTACCCTCCAATTGACTCTGGTCTATCAGAACTGAAATATAGTGTCTTACCGTCATGCGATAAAAATGGGTGGTCTTCGTTGAACTCAGAATTGATTTCCCCGGCAATAGGCAATGGTGATGACCAACTATCAATGGATGGGTTGTAGATAGACTGAAAAATATCTAATTGACCACTGGTGTTTTTAGAGACAAAATAGATAACATTTTCATCGTCATTGATAAAGAAGTGAGATTCTACTAAATGTTCGTGGAGCTGAGCATTAAATTCTTGTGGATTACTCCATCCAGAAGAAAGTGGTTCAGAAAAATATAAGTTACCACCATTTTCTTGATTGTACATAAATAAGCGACCATCATTATTAACCACTTCTATTTTTGCATTGTTTTGGTCAAAAACTCCCAAGTTTCTTAATAGTCTTGGGTCGCTAAATCGATCATCTGATTTAAGGCTATAAAAGATCTGAAACTTGTCTGTAACTAATCCAGCTGGTCGAGAGGATACTAATAGTAATTCGTTGTGTCCTGCATAGAATGCCGGAGATAAATCGGCATATTCTGAATTGATAGGGGCGGCCAGCGACTCTACTTCAAATTCGTTTGTATTGTTGTAAAATGCTTTTGCACGTTGCGCTTGTTTGAGTAAGTCTGCCGATTCTTTCTTGATCTCAACGGTTCTATAAATATCCATATCCAAGAATGCTTGAAAATGTTTCTCAGCAAGTTCGAAATCATATCTGCTATAATGCATTCGTCCAAGCCAATAGTTGTAGAATTTGTCAGTTACACCTTCATTTTCTTCATATTCTTTTAATGCTGTCATGTCGCTAGCTCGACCAGAAGAGAGGTGGTAGGCTACAAAAGAATGGTATTGGATATAATGATTTTTTGGATAATTCTCCATGAGTTGATTGTACAACTCCAATGCTTTGGTGAAATTTTCTTTGAAGAAATAGTAATCAGCCTGTTCAATGAGCTGTTTTTTGTTCAATTTTTTATCAACTGCTTGGCCATGTAGCAATTGACTTAGGCAAAGTGCCATTGCAAATATTAAATACCTTTTCATACCGGTTAATCACTTATCAAGTAAACAAACCTAGTAAGAAATTCATTGAATTTTGGACAGAATAGTCGATTTAGGGGTATGCTATATATGATTTAGGAGAATTTCTTAGTGAGATATTATGAGAATCCACTATCAGATTAGGAAAAACACAAAGAAAAGTTCATATCTAACTGATTATTAACAATTAACAATAAAGGAGTTAAATCTACTTTTTGCTACAAGTTTAGCCAATAAGTGAGCTTTATTACCAGTGCTCGATTCTTTTCTTGAAAGACAAATTCTTGATTGTGATCCATTGTAGCATAGTTGTCAGTATAGACAATAAACAAATCAGATACTGGCTTGAATCGCCATTGTAATCTGGTGTTGATATTGAAGTTTTCAGCTTGAGTATTGTACTGTAGAAAAGAAGTAAGGAATAGCTTCTTAGTCATGGTCAAATCTATCCTGGACCCGATCAATACTAGATCAGCACTGTTATACGGATCAGGCATATTGAGCTTGTTGTAATTAAAATTAATATTGAAGGCAGCAAAAGGCTGAATTCGATATCCCAATTCGCCACCAATGCGATAACGTTTACCATTAAAATATTCTCCAGCCTGACCAACAATAGAGTAGGAGAATATCTTCCTTAAATCTGAGCTGTATTGTGCCCAAACAAAGTAATAATCATAAGAACTACCTGCTGGTAATTTTTCGCCATTTGTATTGGTCGGATCGAAAGATTCGAAGAGATAGGTGTATCTTTTCCCGATAGATACATTAAGTTGTGATGTGTTTTGGAACTGTAGATATTCATCAAAAGACATTACTTGATCAGATTTTACAGTTTCCCCTGATGTTTCTGTAACACCCCAAAGCGTTTCGAGGTATAGCTGGCTTTGGTGAAAATTCACTTTTCCAGATTTTGGATAAAAATTACGAGCCAAAATGTTTTCAATTCTGAATAGTCCGTTTCTTGGCACGAATCCAACCTCAGCATTGAAATTCTCACCAACAATGGTATGCGCCCAATCTACACGCCATTTCCTACCCTGGTAGGCTATCCATAAGGAATGCGCAAATTCTTCAGAATCCAGACTATCGCTATCCCAAGATTGCTGATACATCGCTTTTCCAACCCACTTGTTGTCAGCGGTTGCAAGGTTATAATCAAACCCTAAAACACGATTAAAATGATCAGGATCAAAAGCAGGATTGTCATTTGGATCATCAAAGCTCTGTTTGTTTACGAATATGGCTCCGACATTGGATCGGGCAAATACTTTTCGCTGAATGGCGGCTACAGAATAGTTGAATCCAGGTAAATTAATATCCTCTATCGATTCGGTCTGCATATTCAATAGACCAACTCTCCAGTTATTATCAAGCTTGCCACTGAGTCTGGCACCGTAGAGTATTTTGTGGGGTCTAATGCCACCATTCACTGTATCATTCACTATTCCTATGCGTCTCGAAAAGAATGTTTTGGCATAATAAGGATGTCCGAAATTGGCAAACAGGTCTGCGTTCTCCAAAAAGAATTGTCTCTTTTCTGGAAAAAACAATTCGAATCGATCCAGATTGGTTACTTGTTGATCCACTTCTACTTGTGAGAAATCCGGATTAACAGTTAGATCTAAATTTAACCCTGATCCAATGGCTATTTTGGCGTCACCACCAACATTAATTTTAGACTCTGGTTCTTTTTGTTCAGAGTTTTGATAATCTCTACTGACTTCAGCCGCAGTATAGGGAATGATGGAGATGTTGGAACCAGGTTTTTTAAGTGGCTCATCCCATTGTAAAACCCCAGTAAAAGCTAGGGAAGTAATACTGTAGTTTCTGGGGATTTTGTTCCAGGTGGATTGTTCTCCAAACTCACTGTCTTGACGATAAAAATTAATATTCCATTGATCTTTACCTTCTTTAAACCTCAGAGATTTAAATGGAATGGCGCCTTCTGCTATCCAAAAGCCCGGGTATTGTTTTGCTTCGGCGTACCATTTATTGTCCCAAGACCATGAAGTACCGCCAAATCCCCCTCCAATCAATCCTTCCCGCTGAGCCCCAAAAGAGTTGACACCAAATTGGAAAGCATTGGTTTGATCCTGAAAAGTATCGAATAGAAGTGAAATCCCATCAACCTGATCACCTTCGTAGTCTCTCCGAAGTGACGAAACTACATATTCTCTATCCTCTGACTGATTGTACATTTTGGCAGAAAAGTACAGGAATTGATCATCATAGGTGAGTCTTATTTCGGTCTTAGAGTCTGCTTCTGAGCTGTCATTTGGAAAATATTGGTTGAAATTTTCGGCTGCTTTGAGTTCATTCCAAATAGGCTCATCCAAAATGCCATCGACCCTGATTGGGGAAGATGTTTTTTGAATTAGATAGACTAAGTCCTGTCCTATAACACTATAGACCGTCGACGCTAATAATAGAGTAAGTAGTAATTTTTTGGTCAATGTTCTGCGTTTCTTCCTATGGTGCAAATAAAACCTGAGTTGATAGTTTTTATTGCGACAATTTGGTAAACGGTAGATTGCAGGTTTGAGTCAACTTAAATGATGATAAAAATTAATTTGCTTGATCAATACTGCTCATGTATTCATCGAAAGTGCTCAATTTGTCTACATAACCATCAGGCTTCAATTCAATGATTCTATCTGCTACAGTTTGTACAAATTCGTGGTCATGAGAAGTGAATAATACAGTTCCTGGAAAGTCTTTCAACGCATTGTTGAATGCTTGGATAGATTCAAGGTCTAAGTGATTGGTTGGTTCATCTAAGATCAAGACATTTCCACCGGCTAGCATCATTTTTGAGACCATACAACGTACTTTTTCTCCTCCAGATAAGACATTACACATTTTGAAAGTTTCCTCACCTGAGAATAGCATTTTGCCTAAAAACCCTCTGATGTATACTTCGTCCTTTTCACCATCTGAGTATTGTCTCAACCAATCAATGAGGTTTACTTTCTCTTTAAAATATTCTTCGTTCTCATTGGGTAGATAGGCTTTAGTAATGGTCTGACCAAATTTGTACTCACCACTATCTGCTTTGAGTTCCTCGTTCAGAATTTTGAAAAGGGCAGTGGTCGCCATCCCATCTTTGGCTAAAAAGGCAATCTTATCCCCTTTATTTACAAAGAAATCCAAATTGCTAAAAAGCGATTTGCCATCTACTGATTTGGAGAGTCCTTTTACTTCCAATATTTGATCGCCTGCTTCTCTATTTTGATTGAAAATGATGGCAGGGTACCTTCGGGAAGAAGGTTTGATGTCTTCGATGTTGATTTTTTCCAGAAGCTTTTTCCTAGAGGTAGCTTGCTTGGATTTGGCTGCATTGGCACTAAATCTTGCGATAAAATCTTGAAGTTCTTTTTTCTTTTCTTCCGCCTTTTTATTTGCTGAACTTCTTTGGTTTAAGGCCAATTGACTCGACTCGTACCAGAAGCTGTAGTTACCTGTGAATACATTGATTGCATTAAAATCGATATCAGCTGTATGTGTACAAACTGTATCCAAGAAGTGTCTATCGTGAGAAACTACAATAACGGTGTTTTTGAACTCCAACAAAAAGTCTTCCAACCATGAAATGGTATTGATATCCAAATCGTTGGTTGGCTCATCCAGTATTAGTACATCAGGGTTTCCAAATAAAGCTTGAGCTAAAAGTACTCTTACTTTTAAACTACCATTAAGATCTTTCATCAATCGGAAATGATCATCTTCTACGATCCCCAAGCCACTGAGTAACGCAGCTGCATCTGGTTCCGCATTCCAACCATCCATCTCTGCGAATTTTTCTTCGAGCTCGGATGTTCTGATGCCGTCTTCTTCTGAAAAGTCAGGCTTGGCATAAAGTGCATCCTTTTCCTGCATGATCGCCCAAAGCTCCGTATGGCCTTGCATTACAGTGTGGATCACAGTTTCTTCATCAAAGGCAAAGTGATTTTGAGAGAGAACAGCCATTCTTTTTCCTGGGTCAAGAACTACTTGTCCAGAATTAGCAGCTATCTCACCAGATAAAATTTTCAGGAACGTTGACTTACCAGCTCCGTTAGCACCAATTACACCATAGCAATTGCCCTGAGTGAATTTAATATTTACTTCGTCGAAGAGAATTCGTTTGCCGTATTGTAAGGAAATATTGTTTACTGAAATCATATCTACTGAAATTTTGAAGGCGCAAAGTTATTGCTTTTAATGGGCAAAAGAAAAATTAGTTCTAATATTGGCTTTATTCCAATATAGATACGCTCTGAATATGAAAGTAGCAGTTATAGGTGGTGGGGCTGCAGGTTTTTTTGCGGCTATTTCATGTAAAGAACATCATCCTGAGGCCAATGTTTCGATTTTTGAAAAATCATCCAAAACACTAGCAAAAGTGAAAGTGTCTGGAGGTGGACGCTGCAATGTGACTAATGTTTGCGAGCCGCAATCGGATTTTTTGCGTCATTACCCAAGGGGACAAAAACAGCTTAAGAAGACCTTTAACTATTTCAATAGAAATGATACCTTGGAATGGTTTGAAAGCAGAGGAGTGAAGATTAAAGCAGAAGCTGATGGACGTATGTTTCCAATCACGGACGACTCTCAAACGATCATAGATTGTTTGAGAAATGAAGTGGAACGCTCGGGGATATCTTTGTTCAACAAAAAAGGAATTGTAGAATTGAAGCCTCATGCGAATGGTGGATTCGATATGACTTTTGATAATGATATATCTGATTATTTTGATTTTGTAATTGTAGGTACTGGAGGAAGTCCAAAAAATGCTGGATATGATTGGCTTAGAAAGTTAGGTCATTCGATTGTAGAGCCAGTACCTTCTTTATTTACATTCAATATTCCAGAAGAAAAGAAACTCAAGGCTTTAATGGGATTAGCTGTGCCGAGTGCAGTGGTAAAAATTCAAGGAACAAAAATGGTGCAAGATGGACCAGTCTTAGTCACACATTGGGGACTGAGTGGGCCAGCCATTCTCAAGCTTTCAGCTTGGGGAGCTCGTCAGTTGTTTGATATGAATTATAATTTCAAAGCTCAGGTCAACTGGACTGGAGGAATGAACGAAGAAGAACTGAGGCAACAGGTAATGAAAATCGCAGAAACAGAATCAAAAAAGAAAATCTCAAATGCAAAGGCTTTGGATGTACCCAATCGGTTGTGGGAGTATTTGTTTGATAGGATCGAATTGGATGGCCATACGATTTGGGCAGAAGTGAAGAAAAAAGACAAAAATCGTTTGATCAATACTTTGCTTAATGACGAGTACACTGTGGCAGGTAAGACCACTTTCAAAGAAGAGTTTGTGACTTGTGGTGGGGTGGATTTGTCAGAAGTAGATTTTAGCACCATGCAAAGCAGAAAATTGCCAGGGTTGTTTTTTGCGGGTGAGGTCTTGGATATTGATGGTATTACTGGAGGTTTTAATTTTCAGGCCGCTTGGTCTACTGGTTTTGTCGCAGGAAAATTAGCTCAGTAAATTTCTATCAAACCCTAATGTATTTACCATTCGGACAAACTCTGCCTGTGCATTAGCTTTTATTGTAATTTGCTGCTCGGTATATGGGTGTACAAAGCCCAATTCGACCGCGTGCAATAGCATGGTTCCCATTTTCCATTTTTCTAAGAAGAGTTTGTTTTGTTTGTTGCAGCCATGCGGCCGATCTCCAATGATAGGATGAAAAATATGTGCAAAGTGCTTCCTTAATTGATGCATTCGACCTGTTTTGGGTTTGGCTTCTATCCAAGAGTATCTGGAAGTGGTGAATTTGCCATGAGGAACTTCAATTTCAGATCGATCTAAGGTGGTGTAGGCTGTTTGAGCTTCCTGAGATTTTCCCTTGTCGTTGGTAAGTGCATAATCGATCAAACCATCTGCATCAGTATAGCCTCTTACGATTGCCCAATAGGTCTTTTTCATTTCTTCCTTTTCGAAAATTTCTCGAATGGCAGATAAAGCGGATTTATTAAGTGCAAATAGTAGGACTCCACTTGTTTTTCGATCCAGTCGATGTGCTGGATACACGTGTTGCCCCAGTTGATTTCTCAATTGCTGAACTGCGAATAGATCGGTATTGGTGGCAATTTTAGAACGATGAACCAATAGCCCATGTGGCTTATTGATGGCCACATAGTTTTCATCCTGAAATAATATTTCTAAATCTTGTGATTGTTTTTCTATCTCAGTTGTCATTTGATTCATTACGGAAAGACAAACAATAGGCTTCAGGATATAAAATCCATTTTATGCAACCCTTCCTGATCATTGAAGTCTTTGAATAAATTTTAAACTCAAAGTACAAAAATATGAAAAAGATAATCATGCTTATGGCATTCCTATCGGGTACTCTTTTAGGAATAGCACAAAATAAAGAAACTAGGAATCTCGAGATTTTCAATTCAATAGAAGTTGGAGAAGCAATTGAACTCATTATCACACAAGGAGATAAAAATGAGGCCATCGTGGAAGTGGATAATGTAGATCTGGATGAGGTAATTACAGAGATTAGAGGATCGGAATTGAATATTGAAAGAGACTCAAGAGGAAAGAACAATACTAACAACAAAGGTGAAGTAGTGATAAGGTTGACTTACAAAAACATTGATGAAATTTCTGTAAACTCAGCGGCATCTGTCTTTTCTAAATCAAAAATAAAGGCTGAAGAATTTGAAGTAAACGCAAGTAGTGCAGGAACTATGGAACTAGAATTGGAAGTTGCGGATTTGGAAGTAGATGTAAGTAGCGCAGGAAGTATCGAACTGTCAGGAACCTGTACTTCGATGGATTTAGATGCTAGTTCTGCAGGAAACTTTGATGGATATGATTTAGTGTGCAGTACTATTAAAGCCGATATGAGTTCTGGAGGATCAGGTAGAGTATCCGTGAAAGATAGGCTGGAGGTAGATGCCGGAACTGGTGGGTCATTATACTACAAAGGTGATCCAGAAAAAGTACTAGCGGATAGTAATCTGGGAGGAAGAATACAAAAAAGATAGAAATTTTTAATTGTAATTAAGAAAGGGGGTAGTTCTAGAGAATTACCCCCTTTTTATGTTATAAATCTCATGGTAGGTTAGTTCGTGATTTTTGGAACTTTGATGAAAATTGAAATTATGAGAAGACTAGTTTTACCATTCGTTGTAACCCTCGGTTTGTTTAGCTGTGAACCTAATCAGCCAGTTGCTGAAGACCCTTTGGAGAAAAAAATCGATTCGTTAATGTCTAAAATGACATTGGTTGAAAAAATTGGACAAACTGCTCAGCGAGGAACCTCAAGTCGTGTAAAAGGAAAACTGTCAGATGATCTTAAGAATGCTGTGAGAGAAGGAAGAATTGGCTCCTTAATCAATGTGATGAATAAGGAATTTGTGGATGAACTCCAGCGCATTGCTGTTGAAGAAAGCCCAAATGGCATACCATTGATTTTTGCAAGAGATGTTATTCATGGATTCAAAACCATATTTCCCATCCCGCTTGGACAGGCAGCTACATGGAATCCAACTTTGGTGGAAGAAGGCGCTCGAATAGCAGCAGTAGAAGCGAGTTCTTATGGTGTAAGATGGACTTTTGCGCCTATGTTGGATATTGCGCGAGACCCTAGGTGGGGAAGAATTGCAGAATCACCCGGCGAAGACCCATATTTAGCTTCTGCATTGTCGGCCGCTTATGTACGAGGCTTTCAAAGTGAGGATTTGTCGGATCCCACGAGTATGGTCGCATGTGCTAAACACTTTGTTGGCTATGGTGCAGCAGAAGGAGGACGAGATTATAATACTGCTGTTATTCATGAATCACTTTTAAGAAATGTTTATCTACCTCCTTTTCAAAAAGCGGTGGAAGCCGGTGTTCAGACCTTTATGTCTGGCTTTAATGAACTGAATGGGATTCCTGTTTCAGGGAGTGAGTTTTTGCTTGACCAAGTATTAAGACAAGAATGGGGTTTTGATGGGTTTGTGGTGAGTGATTGGAATTCAGTGACTGAAATGATTGCTCATGGTTATTGTAAGGATGAGAAAGACGCAGCTTTCAAAGCGGCTCGTGCTGGAGTAGATATGGAGATGACCAGTCAATCTTTTGAAAACTACCTTCAAGAGTTAATCAGCGAAGGGCAACTAGACATCAATCAGCTTAATCGAATGGTACGTGCCATTCTTAGAGTGAAATTCAGAATGGGATTATTCGATCAACCTTATCGAGTGGATAATGAAGAGTTGATACTTTCTGAAAATCACTTGCGAAAAGCACAAGATGCTGCCATTCAAAGTATGGTATTATTGAAAAACGAGAACGATTTATTGCCTTTAAAATCAACTCAAAAATTTGCAGTCATTGGTCCATTGGCTGAGGCACCTTTAGATCAGCTCGGAACTTGGATTTTTGATGGTGACAAAGAAAATTCTGTCACGTCGCTTACTGCTCTCAATGAAATTTTCGGTAATGGTCAAATAAATTTTTCCCAAGGATTAGATTATAGTAGGGATCGGTCGAAGGCTAATTTTGATAAAGCCATCATGGCAGCTCAGCAAAGTGATGTTGTTTTGTTCTTCGGAGGAGAGGAAGCTATTTTATCCGGTGAAGCACATAGTCGAGCACATATTAATCTGCCAGGAGTGCAAGAAGATCTTTTAAAAGAATTAAAGAAAAAAACAAAAAAGCCTATTGTACTGGTTATTCAAGCCGGAAGACCTATTGTACTAGAGAATATCATATCAGAAGTAGATGCCATACTCATGGCTTGGCATCCAGGAACAATGGCGGGGCCAGCTATTGCAGACATATTGACTGGCAAAGCCAATCCTTCAGGAAGGCTGCCTGTTTCCTGGCCTAAATCAGTGGGGCAGATACCCATTTATTATAATCATAAGCAAACCGGGAGACCCGCCAGCCAAGAATCTTTTGTCGGTATTGATGATATTCCGATTGGTGCGTGGCAGAGTTCCTTGGGTAATGAGTCCCATTATCTGGATGACGGATTTGAACCGTTGTATCCATTTGGTTTTGGCTTGTCCTATTCCAAATTCATTTATACTGATCTGAATATATCCAGTGATTCGTTGGGCAAGCATGACGAATTGACAGTGACATTTGAAATCACTAATTCGAGTAAAAATGAAGGAGTGGAAGTAGCTCAATTATATTTAAGAGATCATTATGGCTCGATTACCAGACCTGTAAAGGAGCTCAAAAAATTTAAAAGAGTTGCTCTAAAACCTAAGGACAAGGTCAAAGTGGAATGGACAATTGATAAATCAGACTTGGAGTATTACAATGCAGAAAACAAACTGGTGGTAGAACCAGGCCAATTCTCAGTTTTTGTTGGAGCCAACGCAAACACTACTCTGAAAAAAGATTTTTGGATTAAATAAGGAAATAAAGATTAAAAGTGATGGACTAAGCCTCCATCACTTCTTTTACAATCTCTTCCAATTGCTCGGGCCCTTCGAATGGCTTTCTGACGTATTTCTTGACGTCAATTTTCAATTCATCCGTCTCATACTCTAAGTGAGAGGATACGATTACAATCTTTGGTTTTTCTTCCAGAGTCGAAATAGTCTCGTAGCCATCTAGATATGGCATTTCTATGTCAAGAAATAAAATTTGAGGTTTCAATTTAGATACGCCTACCGCTCCATCTATTGCGCTGCTAAACGTGCCGACTAAGTCGATGCAGTCAACTTTCTCAGCCAATTTTTTAAAAATTTCAAGATAGACCAAGTCATCATCTATCGCAACGCATCTATATTTCTCCATGAATTACTTTGGTGGTGTAGTGTTAATTAAAAACGCAATTCAATCTTAACCAATTTATTTAACTATTCGAAATTTACTTTCACAAATTAGTTCTTCGTCTTGAATTTTTTCAATACAATCTTGATATGTTTAATTTTTAACAAAGTCTAATTATTTTATGAGCTCTTGCAATATTTCTTTAAATTGCAATAACATTTAACAACAATTACCCCAATTTTATATAATATTCATAATTTAATTGGGATGAATTCAATATTAGCAGAAGTAAAAGAAAGACTTGGAAAACCTTACGAGGATTTTGAGTTCTTACTAGAGTGTTTGAAAGAGGTATTAGTAGAGAATGGTGAAGAAGCTATCGCTAATGAAATTCCTTTTATCAATAAATATCCATTCGAAAACGGTGTTCAGATGTCTGATAAGCATATTCAGATGTACTCACTTGTTTTTCAGTTGGTCAATATGGCCGAGGTCAATGGTGCAGTTCAGCATCGTCGTGCAGTAGAAAATGAGCAGGAGTTCTCTTCAGTGAGTGGCTTGTTTGCCAACAATATCAAAAATTTATTGGATGCTGGGGTGACAGAACGTGATATCCTGGACAAAATGCCTCAAATGCAGATTGAACCTGTGCTTACGGCTCACCCTACAGAAGCGAAGCGTGCGACTGTACTTGATCATCATAGAGATTTGTATTTGTTGCTCGTCAGTCTGGAAAACAAGATGTATTCTGACAAAGAGTTGATGAACATTCGTCACAATGTCAAACTTACATTGTACAGGTTATGGAAGACAGGTGAGATTTATATGGAGAAGCCAGACTTGAGTTCTGAGCTAAGAAATATTATCCACTATTTGGTGAATGTTTTCCCTGAGGTGATCCCAGTACTTGATAGAAGATTGATTCAGGCATGGAAGGCCTGTGGTTTGTCAAAGCAGAATTTACTCGATCATCATAGTTTCCCAAAGATCAGTTTTGGTAACTGGGTTGGAGGAGATAGAGATGGACACCCATTAGTGACAGATACCGTTACAGCCGAAACTCTTGAAATGCTTCGTTTGAATGCATTTGTGGTGGTTAGAAGAAAACTCATTGCCTTAGTTAAACAATTGAGTTTTGCCTGTGAACTCGAGGAATGCAGCCCAGAACTAAAAATTAGAATAGAAGAAATAGTAGAAGAGCTAGGTAGCCTGGGTACAGAAGCGTTGGAAAGAAATAAGGGCGAAGTATTCAGGCAGTTTACTAATTTAATTTTAGCCAAACTACCGGTAGATACACAGCGAGGGCATGCTACTCAACTATCTGAGCAACCAGGTAGCTATAGGTTTGCCTATCAGATGTTGGAGGATTTGGATTTGCTTAAGAAAAGCTTATTGGATTTTGGTGCAAAAGCCATCGCATTTGATGATGTAAATATTACCATACGAAATGTACAGACATTTGGATTTCATTTAGCCAAATTGGACATTCGTCAAAATAGTGCTTTTCATGATAAGGCCATTGAACAGCTTTTACAAGCAGCTCAATTTGAAGAGACCAATTTCTCTGAATGGAATGAGGAAAAAAGATTGGATTTCTTGAATAAGGAGTTAAAATCCAATCGACCATTCACACATCAAAGTGCTGAAATAGGAGAAAATGCAAAGGCGGTTTTGTCTTGCTATCGAGTAGTTGAATCACATGTTTCTAAATATGGTGGTGAAGGAATTGGTTCTTTCATTGTGAGTATGACCCGTTCTTTGTCTGATTTATTGGCCGTTTACCTTTTGGCACGAGAGGCTGGATTGACCAAAGAGGTTTCTGAAGGTTTGATCTGTGAAATTCCGGTTGTTCCGCTATTGGAAACGATAGAGGATCTGGAAAATGGACCTGAAATTTTAGAAGGATTTTTGAATCACGATTTTACTCGACGCAGTCTTGAACATTTTAGAAGTGTAAGAAATTATAAAAACCTTCGCCAGCAAGTAATGGTCGGCTATAGTGATAGTAACAAAGATGGTGGGATCATTGCCAGTCAGTGGAATCTGTATAAAGCACAATTTAAACTAAGTGAGATTGGTGAAAAGAATGGAGTAAAGATTACATTCTTTCATGGCAAAGGAGGCTCTATCAGTAGAGGGTCTGGACCTACTCATTATTTCATCAAAGCACTTCCATATCAAGCCATACAAGGGAATGTGCGATTAACCGAGCAGGGAGAAACTATTGCTCAGAAGTATGAAAACAAAGTAAATGCAGAATACAATCTGGAATTGCTTGTGGCGAATTCTTTGTCCAAAACAATTTTAGATGAAAAAAGCAAACGAGTCTATCATCCATTAGCTAATGTTCTGGATCATTTAGCCAAACGAAGCAAGGAGCACTATGAAGCTTTGACGCATCATAAAGGATTTATACAATTTTTCAGACAAGCAACTCCAATTGATGCTATCGAAACAAGTAAAATAGGATCAAGGCCAGCCAAAAGAACCGGGGCAAATTCTTTAGATGATTTAAGAGCTATTCCATGGGTATTCTCGTGGAGTCAAGCAAGATATCATATGACCAGCTGGTACGGGGTAGGTACTTCGCTAAATAATCTTAAGGATTCGAATCCAGAAGATTATGAAAAATTCAAAAAGGCCACCAAGAAGGATTCTTTTATCAGATACGTTTTGACCAATGTAGACACAAGCTTGGCAGCTACAGATGAAAGTATAATTACGGCGTATGCACAGTTAGTGGAGGACGATGAGGTCAAAAAGGAATTCCTTGACTTGTTCCTTTCAGAACTACAGCTAACACGCGAGTTATTGCTAGACTTGTTGGGTGAAGAAATAGAAGTGCGAAGAGTCAATCATCATTATTCAAACCATTTAAGAGCACCATTGATGGTTCATTTGCATGAAAAACAAATTGACTTGCTCAAACATTGGAGAAGGAAAAAGGCTAGTGGTGAAAATGTGGATGAACTGCAAAGAGAGTTGATGTTGACTATCAATGCAATTGCAAGTGCCATGCGGAATACTGGATAATCACCTTAAGTTTTTTGCATAAAAAAACACATTCATTTAAATGTGTCTTAAGTCAGGCAATTGGATAGGTGGGAAGAGGGGAAGTCTATTTTGAGCTAGTGAGCAACTCAAAATAGACAATTGAAGCAAATATTATGAGGGATCGAAAGATCCCTTTTTTTATGTCTTTGTTAGGAAAAATTGTTGATGTAGGTCTTACATTGATCTTCTCCACCTATAAACATGATGCTATGACCTTTTAATACAACCCAAGATTTGTCCTCCTTGTTGAATTTCAATTTAAGTGATCTGCTGGTTTCTTTAGTTCGAGAAAATAGTGCCTGTAACATCGGTAATTGGTTTAAGTATTTCGGTAACTATAAATTATTATAAAACAAATGTAAATAATCATATTGAATAATGAAAATAAAATGTTGAAAAAGTACAATTGAAGACAAAATATGTGTGAATATTTCTCTTATTAATCTATAAAGTCCAATTAAATGGATTTAAACAGAGTTTTGAGGAAAGAATTTATTTCGAGTTTTTTTCGGAATGTTTATGAGATTCTTTGATTGACTAAACTCGATGGAATCATTTGAACATTCATTTCTGTTATCTTTGTAACTTGTTTATGGAATTTTGAAGGTGAGTCAAAAGTGATTATGAAAGAAGAATTGTTTGATGATAAGATTTGTAAGTTTACTAATTGCTTGGAAGCACTAATGATGAAAATGCAGGAGGCAGACAATACCTGTATCGAGCTTTCCAAAGATATCAGTAAACGTGATTTTACCGTCTTGATTTTTATTGGTAAAAATCAGGATGTCATTATGCGGGATATCGCAACCTATCTTGGTATTCCTGTAAGTACTACTACTGGTGTGATAGATAAATTGGTTGAGAAAGGTTATTTAAAAAGATACCATTCAAAAGAAGATAGACGCACGATTAAAATTGGCCTTAGTAAGTACGGCATGGATTCTTATAATTTGCTCCAAAGTACATTGCACCACATGGGTAGTGCTATGCTCGCGGGTCTGTCTGAAGATGAGCAAAAGAATCTTATACAATTGATGGAGCGTGTAGCTACTAATCTTGTTAATTACGTGCCTACTGCAAAATAACATTTCCATAAATATATATTACGAAATTCGTAATATATTGAAACCATAGTATTTGGTAGTCGTAATAGTCATCCAAACAGGGTGATCTATGACTTTATTGAGTAGAAGCCCACTCATTCAATAACCAGATACTAATGACAAAAGCAATCAATGAGTTCCAGGAAAAGGGACAGAAAAAAGTGATCAGCTTCGCTCAATGGATAATTAAGTGGAGGTGGTTAGTACTAGTAGTGAGTTTAGCAATCACTGCATTAATAGGAAGCGGAGGCCGTAATGTTGGCTTCAATAGCGATTATCATGTATTCTTTAGTGATGATAATCCTCAAATGCTGGCATTCGATGCCTTGCAAAACAAATACACTAAGGATGATAATGTTTTTATAGTAATAGAACCTAAGGATGGGAAAGTATTCACTAGAGAAACGTTAGCGGCTGTCGAAAAACTCACAGCAGATTCTTGGCAAACGCCATATTCCACTCGCGTAGATGCCATTACCAATTTTCAGTATACTAAAGCTGTAGCAGATGATTTGTACGTGGATGATTTGATTCAGCATTCAGCGGAGTATGCGCCAGATCAAATAGAAGCTGTCAAGCAAATCGCCATTGATGAGATTTTGTTGAAAGATCGTTTGATCAATGAAGAGTCAAATCTCACAGCAGTCAATATAACAGTTCAACTTCCAGGAAAAAACATGGAGGAAGGTTCTGAAATAATTGCTCATGTGCGTGACCTTACGAGCCAATTTGAAGAAGAAAATCCAAACTTAAAGACGTACTTGTCAGGTATGATTATGCTTTCAGGCGCATTTCAGGAGTCGGCGTATGGAGATATGCAATCTTTGGTGCCGCTTATGTTTTTAGTGGTCATTTTCACCATTTATCTCACTACTAGAACTTTGAGTGGGACTTTCGCCACATTGTTGGTGATTATTATGTCCATCATGACAGGAATGGGGTTTGCAGGCTGGTTTGGAATTATGCTGACGCCACCATCATCTGCAGCCACTACTATTATCATGACATTAGCTGTCGCTGATAGTATTCATTTGTTGATCACTTTCATGCAAGGCATGAGAAAAGGGTTAGGCAAACATGAAGCGCTGGTAGAAAGTATTCGGGTCAATTTTGTGCCTGTTATGATTACCAGTCTCACTACAGTAATTGGCTTTTTGTCCATGAATTTTAGCGATTCACCTCCATTTCATGATTTGGGGAATATTACATCCGTGGGGATGTTAGGTGCTTTTGTTTATTCGATTTTCACATTACCTGCCCTGATGGCTATTTTGCCTGTAAGAGTTAAAGTGAAAGACACGAGTGGTTCGGAGGGTCAAATCAATTCTTTCTTTGGTCGCTTAGCTGAATTTGTAATCCGCAATGATAAAAAAGTACTGTGGGGTTCAGTGGCAGCTTCATTGTTGATCACTTTATTGATTACTAAAAATGAATTCAATGAAGAGTTTATAAAATATTTTGATCAGGAAGTTCAATTCAGACGAGATACTGATTTTATTTCTGAAAACCTGACTGGAATATACACTTTGGAATTTTCCTTGGGATCAGGAGAGGAAGGAGGTATTAATGACCCAGCGTACCTTAAGAAATTGGAAGAGTTTGAGTATTGGTTGGAAGCTAAACCTGAGGTAGTGCATGTCAGTGCCTTTTCTGAAATTGCTCGACGTATCAACAAGAGCATGCATGGTGATAGTTTGAGCTATTACCGCGTTCCTGATAGTAGGGAAGAGGCCGCTCAATTCTTGCTGCTCTACGAAATGTCATTGCCATTTGGCTTGGATTTGAACAATCAAATCAATGTAGACAAATCAGAAACTAGGTTGATCGCGACCACTACCAACTTATCATCTAAGGAGTTTATTGCTCTTGGAGGAGAAGCAGAAGACTGGCTTCGAGCCCATGCACCTAGTGAAATGTATTCTGACGCTACTAGTACGGCCACTATGTTTTCACATTTGACCAAACGGCAGGTGGATAGTATGATGAATGGCAGTATCGCCGCTTTGATTTTGATATCTGTAATTCTGATGTTTGTATTGAGAAGTTTTAGGCACGGATTGATCAGTTTAATTCCGAATCTCTTGCCAGTCGCAGTTGGTTTTGGCGTATGGGGTGTCACTAGTGGTATTATCAATGTAGGAATCTCGATTGTCTTTGGGATGACATTGGGAATAATCGTAGATGATTCTGTTCATTTCTTGTCCAAGTATCTCAGAGCCAGACGTGAGCTCAACAAGAGCAAAGAAGAAGCAGTGCGATTCGCTTTTGATACGGTAGGCAAAGCTTTAGTTGTAACGACAATCGTGTTGGTAGCCGGGTTTGCGATTCTTGCTCAGTCCAGTTTCGGAATGAATAGTGGAATGGCCAAGGTGACGGTATTGATCATCACATTTGCATTGGCCTTGGATTTCTTACTACTGCCAGCGTTGCTGTTGAACGTTGGTAAAAGTACCAACTCAAAATCCGATGCTCAATCTAATGCTGTAGATGCTGGCCAACTAAGCCCAGCCTAATTACAATAATTCCAAAATGGACCGGACTTAGTTCTGGTTCAACTAATCAATTAATTATGAAAAAGACAATTAAAACAATAGCCTTGTTGTTGATCGGAGGATCTATGACATGGGCCCAAACTCCCGAACAAAAGGGATTGAAAATAGCTCAGGATGCATCTAAATATGATGAAGGATTCGAGAGTTCAGAAGTCAATCTGACCATGACTTTGAAAAATAAACATGGTCAGGAAAGTGTCCGATTTCTATCCAACCAGACTTTGGAATTGATTGAAGATGGTGATAAGTCATTGATTGTATTCAATAGTCCAAGGGATGTGAAAGGTACAGCGACTTTGACCTATACACATAAGGAAGTGTCTGACGATCAGTGGCTCTATTTACCTTCTATAAAAAGAGTCAAAAGAATATCTTCTGACAATAAGTCGGGGCCATTTATGGGAAGTGAATTTGCCTATGAAGATTTATCTTCTCAGGAAGTAGAAAAATACACCTATAAGTATATAAAAGACGATAACATAAATGGTGAAAACGCCTATGTCATAGAAAGAGACCCGGTAGACCCTAAGTCTGGATACACCCGTCAGCTGGTTTGGCTAAACAAATCTAATTATAGACCAGAGAAGATCGAATTCTATGATCGTAAGGATGAATTGCTTAAGACTTTGTCCTATGCAAACTACAAAGTCTATCTGGGCAAGCATTGGAGAGCTGGAGAATTTCTGATGGTGAATCACCAGACAGGTAAAGAAACCACTTTGAAATTTGAAGATTATCGATTCAAAGTAGGATTGGCAGAAGCTGATTTTTCTCAAAATAGCCTGATCAGGGCCGGAAGATAAAATGAACGGTACGAGGAGTTTAGGTTGGTTTATTACTTTACAGCGAGCCATAATGCTCGCTGTAATTGTGTTTTCTAATTTTCAAATGAGAGCCCAATCAAAGGAGGTTTATACGGAATTTTCTGGAAATGTGGGTTTTGAGTATAGGTACTTTATGAATGAAGGACTGTACTCAGGGCAAAAGGATCATTTTCCTGCTTTTAGTATTCAGCCTGAGTATTATGTAGAATGGCAAGGAGGAAAGTATATCCTGAATTTCACAGGATTCGGTCGTGTGGACTTCACTGATCCTGAGCGTAATCATTTGGATATACGAGAACTCTATTGGCAGACGGTTAACAACAAATGGGAATTGAGTGTTGGACTAAAAAAAATCTATTGGGGAGTTACTGAAGCTGCACACTTGGTAGATATTATCAATCAAACGGATAACCTAGAGTCATTTGATGGCGAACAGAAATTGGGGCAGTTTATGCTGCATTATTCATATATGACCAACTTCGGAACGTTTGATCTGTTTGCTATGTCATTTTTTCGTAAAAGGCAGTTTCCAGGAGTTGATGGTAGACTTCGAACACCAGACCCGATTACAGACAGCCAACTAGATTTTGAAAGTGGAATGAATGAAACCAGACCAGAAGGAGCTATACGTTGGTCGCATTATTTTGGTCCGGTGGATATTGGGTTTTCTTATTTCTATGGCAATGGTAGAGAACCAATTGTAGGTATAAATGATGATGGTAGTTTGTTTGGTGTTTATCCTGTGATTAAGCAAGCTGGCATTGATTTGCAAGCTACCACCGGACCTATTTTATGGAAGTTTGAGTCCATTATTAGACGAAGTGATATTCAAGATATGAAAGCGCTCGATGTCGGATTCGAATACACTTTTGGTAACATTGGAGGAAGTGGAATTGACCTAGGACTCTTGGGAGAATACTTATATGACGATCGTGGAGATTTGGCTCTGAGTAGCTTACAAAGCGATGTTTTCATTGGAAGTAGATTAGCTTTTAATGATGTCCAAAGTACAGAAATTTTGTTTGGAACTATACTGGATGTTAACAGAAGTACTCAGCTAATTAGTTTAGAAGGCAGTCGTCGATTTGGAGAGTCGCTTAAAGCCAATCTAGAAATGCGTTTATTTCGTAAGGTAAGTGACGAAGAATTTATTTACTTATTCAGAGCAGATGATTTTCTGAAATTGGAATTAGATTGGTACTTCTAAAAAATGATTAAAGCGATATTCTGAATTGAATATCGCTTTAATCAAATGGTTATTCGTATTTCAAGTTTTCGGCAGGATTAGATGTGGCGGCTCTGAGTGCAAAAAATCCAGTTGAAAGTATAGTTATGACCATCGTAATGAATAGTACAGCTGTAAATATCAAGAAGTTGATTTCTACACTATATTCAAAATTTTCTAACCAGTTTTGAGCGAAATACCAAGCTACGCCAAAAGCAGGCAGTGCAGCTATTCCAACTAGAATTAAGAAATCTCTGACAAGTAAGGAAATCAAACCTGAAACATTGGCGCCCAATACTTTTCGGATGCTGATTTCTTTAGTTCTTTGTTCGGCAGTAAATGATGCCAAACCAAGAAGTCCCATACACGAGATCACAATAGTCATCAGAGAAAATCCTAAAAATAGATTACCTCTCAATTGGTCAGTTTCGTATTGCTCTTGAAAGTCTTCATCTAGATAAGCATATTCAAAAGGTAAATTAGGAAAAACCTCTTGCCAGCTATTCTCGATAGTCGCTATGGAACCCTGAGCGTTTTTATCAATTTTGACAACGACATTACCATTGTTCAAATTTGGAAAAAACAGCAAAGGCTCAATTGGATTGTATAGTGACTGTTGGTGGAAGTCTCGAACTACACCAATAACTTTGAAATAGGAAGTCGTGTCTGGCCCACCCATAGATTGAAATCTTTTGCCCATAGGCTCGGACCAATTGAACCTTTTGGCCATAGCTTCATTGATAATCACTGAAGTGGCAGTATCTGAAGGGAACTCACGAGAGAAATTACGCCCTTCAATAAATGGAATGCTTAGAGTCGGGAAGTAGTCGTAATCGACAGAATACATATTGATTCCTTTTTCGTCAAACCCACCTTCTTCGAGCTCAGCTCTCATTAAATTTTTGCTAAAGCCATTACCTGGAATTGATCCAGTAGTTGCAGCATTTTTTATATTAGGATCTTGTAAAATACTACTTCTTAGTACATCCCATTTTCTTCGCTGATCACCATTGGTGAAGTTGAATGTAACTATTTGATCCTTATCAAATCCCAAATCCTTATTGCTGACAAACTGCATTTGATCATAAATGATTCCCGTGCCTATTAACATGAATATGGAAATAGAGAATTGAACCACAACTAACGTTTTTCTTAGAAACGCATTACCTGAACGTTTGGATTTGCCTCCTTTCAATACTTCTGCAGGGAGGAAGGCTGACAAATAAAATGCCGGGTAGCTTCCTCCAAATATTCCTGCTACGATTAAAATAGAAAGCATGATTATTAAGATGACGGGATTACCCAACATTGAAAGTTGCATGGATGTACTCAAAGCATCATTGATGATTGGAATTGAAATTAATACGATGACCAGACTTAGTAGAAATGCACTAAGTGTAATTAGAATTGACTCTGTTAAAAATTGCCCGATGAGAAGTTTGCGTCCGGCACCCATCACTTTTCTTATGCCCACTTCTGTGGCTCTTTTTACAGACCTTGCAGTAGCCAAGTTCATATAGTTTATACAAGCTATAAAGACCATGAAAATACAAACGGCAGAGAAAATGTATATGTATGTGATATCTCCTAAAGGCTGTGGTTCGCCCTGAAAATCAGAATACAAATGGATATCTTTTATGTTTATCAGTTCATATTTGATTTTAATATTAAACTGCTCAAATATTGGAGCCACATGTTCCTGAATTATTTCATCAAGTTTGGTTTCGAATCGAATGGGATCGGTTGTTGGGTTTAATAACACATAAGTGTAAATATTAAAGCCTCCCCAATTTTCATTGGCCATGTTCGGTCTATTATCAACTGATATGAGCGCGTCAGCAATAATATGAGAGTTTTTGGGCATGTCTTTATATACACCTGTGACTTGAAAAAGATCTCCACCATCAACCCGAAGGGATTGACCTATGGGATTGGCTCCTTTAAATATTTTGTCAGAAATTGTTTTGTTAATTACAATGGATTTAGGTGCATCAAGAGCAGTTTCCTGATTACCTAATATGAATTCAAATGTGAATACATCAAATACCGTTGAGTCTACATTAAAGACTTGTTCCTCGAAGTAACTGATGTCATTAATTTCCAATTCTGTTCTGCCATTATCTGAGAAACGAACATATTGATCTACTTCAGCAAATTCAGTAGTTAGTTTTCTGCCTAGTGGATTTTGTGTAACGGCCCATTTGAATGCGTCATCTGTTTCTTTAATATCCGAGCTGACTCTATATATGAGATCCGCTTTTTCATGGTGATTGTCGAAGCTGAGCTCATTGTATAAATAAAGCACTATGATTAGACTGGATGAAATACCCAGTGTAAGACCAATAATGTTTAGCGTAGTGTAACCTTTTTGTTTGGATAAATAGCGTAATGCTGTTTTGAAATAGTTTGTGATCATGATTTGAAGTTCTTAGCAAGCTGGATTAGTCAACTAATATGCCATAAGCTTAAGTGCCATTGAGTCAGTTAATTACACTTTTCAGTTGTATGTACTTTGTTCGTGATTGAGACAGCAGGTGTTCAGAAACGATCATAAAAAAAGCCAATCGAGAATGCTCGATTGGCTTCTGTTTTAGTCTTTTATTGCGTTTATTTTCCTGCCTTGCTTAGATTGGCTTGAGCGAGTTCAAAACCAGGCGCAACATTTAATGCTTCCAGGAACAGTTCTTTTGCTTTTTGGATTTCTCCTTTTTCTTGTGCCAATAATCCCTTTATGTTAAGAATTGCAGCTCTCATCGGTACCTCTTGTTTCGTTTTATCCAATTTTGAAAAACTCATTTTCAACTCATCAATATCAGATCTTTTTAACAGAATATCCGCAGAAGTAGAAGATTCTGTGAATCTTTTCAATTCAAATTGCATAGATGCAATTTGATACAGTGTGCGACTATCATTGTTCTTGAGAAAAAGCTTTTCATAGTTTTCTAATGCCTGATCTTTGGCTCCGAGTTGATTGAAAGCAATGGCTCCTAATTCTAGTGCTACTTGATTGTCAGGATTAATCTTGAGATTTTCTCTCGTAACCAACGCGACAGAAGGCATCTGATTTAAGTCATAATACATATAGGCCAAGGAATCTAATACGGCTGTTTGATTGTTGCTATAAAAGAGTAGATTATATAGTGCCATTCGCGCCACTGGAGGGTCGTTGAATTGCATGGCTAGTTGATATATTGTGACGTTCTTTTGAACATCAATGTCAATAAAGTTTAGAGAATCTGCCGACTGAGCTACAGATTTATTGCTCGATAGGATTCCTCCCCAAACAACTAATAAAAATAATATCTTCTTCATAATCATATTTTGAAAGTGCGCAAGCTACGAGCTAAACCTTAATTTTCCAATCCTCTGGCTTTAGCAATTTCTTGCATAAAAATCTCTGCCTGCTCTTTATTGTTCTCTATTTTTCCCTCCAGAATGGCTTCTCTGATTTCACTTTTGATATCACCAACAATTCTTGAAGGCTCTAAATTATAACGTTTCATTATTTCCTCTCCCGAAATTGGAGGTTGAAAATTCCGCAATTTATCTCGCTCTTCGAGTTCTATCAGTTTCTTCTTTACAGTTTTGAAATTGGCCAAATATCGCTTCACTTTCGTTGGATTCTTGGTAGTAATGTCGGCATTGCACAAGGTCATCAAATCATCCACATCATTTCCTGCCTCAAATAAAAGCCGTCTGATTGCCGAATCTGTAATTTCATCTCTTACCAAAGCAATGGGTCTCAAATGGAGTTTGACCAATTTTTGAACGTATTTCATTTTATCGTTCATAGGTAGTTTCATTCTTTTGAAAATTCCAGGTACCATTCTGGCTCCTTTGTCCTCATGTCCATGGAACGTCCAACCTGCTTTTTTGTGAAATCTTTTAGTTGGTGGTTTGGCAATATCGTGTAGAATGGCTGCCCATCTCAAATACAAATAATTGGTGTTCTTTGAGATATTGTCCAATACTTGTAAGGTGTGATAGAAGTTGTCTTTGTGAGATTTCCCATCTCTAGTATCTACTCCATGTAGGGATACCATTTCAGGGAAAATATGGTGAAGCAAGCCGCTTTGAAAAAGTAGTTTGAACCCATAACTCGGGGTAGGAGATAAGATGATTTTGTTTAATTCATCAATGATTCTTTCTTTGGAAACTATATTGATACGCTCCGCCTGTTTGATGATTGAGTCAAAGGTGTCAGCTTCTATGTCAAATGAGAGTTGACTGGCAAATCGAATAGCTCTCATCATCCGAAGCGGATCATCTGAGAATGTAATTGATGGATCTAGAGGAGTCCTAATGATTTTTTTCTTCAGATCATTGATGCCATCGAATGGATCAATCAATTCTCCATAGTCTTCACTACTGAGTTTGATAGCCATAGCGTTGATGGTAAAATCGCGCCTGTTTTGATCGTCTTCTAATGAACCATCTTCAACGATTGGCTTGCGTGAGTCTCGCTGATAAGACTCTTTTCGAGCACCTACAAACTCTAATTCGTAAGTTTCATGCCTGACCATAGCTGTTCCAAAATTCTTAAAGACAGACAAATTGTTACTCTTTAGATCTTCGGCTACAAGTTTTGCCAATTGAATACCACTACCAACACAAACAAAATCTATATCTTTGGATGGTCTTTTGAGAATGATGTCTCGAACAAATCCGCCAATTACATAGGCATCAAGGTTGACTTTAGTGGCGCACTTGGCTACTGAGGAGAAAATTTCTTCTGGTAAAAGGTGTGATTTTAAATTCAATGCGTAAAGCTTTGCTTCAAAATTAATTTTAATTTCTTAATAATGAGATAATACGATTTGTCATTGTTGAATTAATTTCGAGCTTGTAAAGCAAAGCCAAAACAGAAACACATAATGATTAAATTCTTATTCTCTATTCTTCTAACCATTCCGACCTATTTTCTCTCCGCTCAAAACTCTGAAAAACCCAAGTTAGTAGTTGGGATTGTAGTAGATCAAATGAGATATGAATATCTATATCGATTTGAGAATCATTATGGAGATGATGGATTCAAAAGGGTGCTTTCAGATGGTTTTTCATTCAAAAACGCACATTATAACTATATCCCTACCTATACTGGTCCAGGTCATGCTTCAGTATATACTGGTACCACGCCACGTGTACATGGTATTATTGGCAATGATTGGTATGATAAATATGACAAAAAGTCGATGTACTGCGTAGAAGACAATGACGTTGAAGCAGTAGGAGGAAAAGGCAAGGTAGGTCGACGCTCCCCAAAGAATTTGAAGTCAACTAGTATCACAGATGAATTGAGGTTGTTCTATCAAAATCGATCAAAAGTAATTGGTATTGCATTGAAGGATAGAGGAGCAATTTTACCAGCTGGACATCAACCAAGTGGTGCCTATTGGTTTGATGATATATCAGGTAATTTTATCACAAGTACTTTCTATAAGAAATCTCTTCCTAAATGGTTGGTGAAATTTAACAAACAGAATTTGGCTAAAAAATATATGAGTATGGGGTGGGAGACGTACAAACCGATAGAGACTTATATAGAAAGTGCAAGAGACGACAGGCCTTATGAGGGAAAAGAGTTAGGCGGTATTCCACCAGTATTCCCGTATGACTTTAATAGTCTTGATTCATCAATCAATTTGAATGAAATGTTGAAAGTTACTCCTCATGGTAACACAATAACAACGGATATGGCTTTGGCTACAATTGTTGGGGAGCAACTTGGGGTAGATGAGGTTACTGATTTTTTAGCTATTAGTTATTCAAGCCCAGATTATGTAGGACATGCATTCGGTCCTTACTCAAAAGAGATTCAGGATACTTATATCAGATTGGATTTGGAATTAGCAAGACTTATGCAGACGTTGGACGAAAAGGTTGGAGAAGGTAATTGGACTCTATTCCTGACTGCAGATCATGCCGTAGCTGATATTCCAGCCTACTTAATGGAATTGGGACACAGTACGGATTATTTGAAGTCCGGAGAACAAAAAGACTTTATTTTACAAAAACTTGAAGATCGCTTCGGAACATCTGATTTAATAGAGAATGTGAGTAATCAACAAATCTTTCTGAATAAAAAATTGATTGAAGAAAAGAATTTAGACTTTAGAGAAGTTAAGTCTTTTATAATCTCAGAAATGAACCAAATGATAGGCATGAGTGCTGTTTTTGATGCTGCTTATGTTTCAAATTATGGAGGACATGATTTGGATGTCAAAATGATTGCAGCTGGTCTGAATGCACATATGTCTGGAGATATTATATACACGCATCAAGCCGGTTGGTTAGGGGAATGGCACTTGAAAAATGGAGGAACGACACATGGATCTGGCTATTCTTACGATACTCATGTCCCCATGATTTTTTATGGGTGGGGCATAAAAAAGGGGAGCACCGTGAATTATCACCCCATTACAGATATAGCACCAACGATTTCAACTTTACTCAATATCAAGATGCCATCTGGTTGCACTGGACAACCAGCTCCTGAGCTTTTAGATTAAATTCGGAAATGAAAATTTGCCATCATGCTAGTTATTTGACTCGAATGTTGGAAAATGATCAATTATTTGAAATTTTACTTTCACCTAAGATTTTAATTGCTTGCTTATCTGATGTGTTTTATATTAGTGACTTTTTCAACCCAGCATTTTGGTAATAACATCATATGAAACTATTCAGATTCATTTTCGCCCTAGGGCTCACTCTTACCTTCTTTTTTTATTTCAATTTTAACCAAGGAAAAATTCCTGCGTTGGGAAGTTTCTTAAGCCCATTTACAGGGTTCTGGCAAAATGGAGAAGCAGAAGGGCTCAATATTCCTCCAACATTGGAATCTGATCAGCTAAGTGCTCCAGTAATCATTAAATTCGATGATCAATTCATTCCTCATATTTTCGCAGAAAACAATTATGATCTGTATTTCGCTCAGGGCTATGTGACAGCTTATCATCGATTATGGCAAATGGAATTTCAAGTGCTAGCGGCTGCTGGTCGTACAGCTGAAGTTGTAGGAGAAAGTCAATTAAGGTTTGATAGAATTCAAAGAAGGAAGGGATTGGTTTATGGAGCTAAGAGGTCTTTGGAAGTAGCTCAAAAGGATCCCGAAATAATGCAAATGATCCAAGCCTATAGCGATGGGATTAACTTTTGGATCAATCAATTAGACTATGCAGATTATCCTATAGAATACAAATTACTGGATTACGCTCCAGAACAATGGTCGAATTTAAAGGTCATGTTATTATTGAAAAATATGGCTGACATGTTATCTCGTGGTGAAAATGATTTGGAGAATACAAACGCTTTGAAAGTCTTTGGATTAGAAGATTTTAATAAACTGTTTCCAGAATCTTTTGATGAGATTGATCCTGTAATTCCTGTTGGGACCCAATGGAATTTTGATGTTAAGACGATAGAACAACCGGATGTTGATTTCCCTCAAATATTTACCAAGGAGATTATAGAAAAGCCAGATCCAAGAAACGGCTCAAATAATTTCGTAGTATCAGCTGATCGAACGGCAAACGGGAAAGTATTATTGGCCAACGAGCCAGATTTGAGTTTAAATTTACCATCCATTTGGTATGTAGTTCAACTCAATGCGCCTGGTATAAATACAATGGGTGCATCGCTGCCAGGTGCACCAAACGTTGTGATCGGGTTCAATGATTCTATTGCCTGGGGATTGACGAATGCAAAGAGAGATGTTGTTGATTGGTACCATATTAAATTCAGAAATGAAAAAAGGGAAGAGTATCAATATGATGACAAATGGTTGAAGACCGAAAAAATTATAGAACGATTTGAAATCAGAGATGCGGAAAATTTCAGTGATACAATTGTTTACACCCACTATGGGCCAGTGGCGTATGATAGAAACTTCCTTGGGGATAGTAACAAAGTAAACCTTGCCATGAAGTGGACCGCTCATGAAGGCTCAAAAGACCTAAAAACTTTGTACGAAGTTAATAGAGCTGAGAATTACGATGCCTTTATAGAGGCATTCAAATATTATACAGGACCACCACAAAATTTTGCTTTTGCAAGTGCCCATGGAGATATCGCACTGACTATACAAGGAAAATTTCCGGCAAAGTGGCAGGGGCAAGGGAAGTTCTTATTAGATGGCAGGGATTCTCGAAATGAGTGGGCGGACATTATTCCTTATGATCAAAACGCCACTATAAAAAATCCTGAAAGAGGCTTTGTTAGTTCCGCTAATCAACATCCTGTCGATTCTACTTATCCATACTATGTTTATGACTATAATTATGAATTCTATCGAAACAGAAGAATCAATGATCGGTTGAATTTGTTGAATAGAGTTACAGTGAAGGACATGATCCGATTGCAAAATGATAATTATAATTACAGGGCTTCCGAAAGTTTACCATTGATGTTGGCTAGCTTGGATACAGCTAGTTTCACTGATGAAAAACGAAAAGCTTTCCATTTGCTCAAGCAATGGGATTATTTTGCCGAGGCTGAGTGGATAGCGCCTACAATCTATCAAGTTTGGTGGGATGAGCTGTACGATCTAATTTGGGATGAATTTGACAACCAACCATTAGCACTAAGTAAACCGCATGTCTTTAATACCATTCACTTAATGTCCAATGACTCTTTGAATAAGTATTTTGATATTCAATCTACTCCAATAAATGAAACCATCGTAGATCTAATCAACACTTCATTTGATTCGTCCTTGGAAAAGTTGGAAAATTGGAAAAGCAAAAATGAGTCAGAATATGTTTGGTATAAGTACAAAAACACTAGAATAAAACATTTACTTGGCTTGGATCCATTTTCTTTTGAGCAAGTGAAAATAGGAGGCTATAAAAATATAGTAAACGCGGCGAGTGGTCGACATGGCCCAAGTTGGCGCATGGTGGTGGAACTGGATCAAGCTGGGCCAAAAGCTTGGGGGGTATATCCAGGAAGTCAAACTGGTAACCCGGGTAATCCATCTTATGGAGATATGATAGAAAATTGGGCTGATGGAAACTATTCTCCGCTGCTTTTCTTGAATTCGTCATCAGAAAATTCTGAGAGAGTAATATTTACACAAACCATTCAAAAAGAGAACTAATGTTATTTTTATTCAGACTTATACTCATATCTGTAGTCACATACCTTTTAGCATTGGTAGCACCTTGGTGGTCAGCTATCTTGTGTGCGGCGGTAATTACATTTTTTCTACCAGGGAATAATTTTAATGCTTTTCTGAGTGGTTTTATGGGAGTGGGGTTGATTTGGATGGTTATGGCGTGGAAGGTAGATGTAGAAACCAACTCTATTATGTCTCAGAAAATGGTCGAACTCTTTCCAGTTGATGAAGTGAATATGCTAATCATTATTTCTGGTGTTATCGGAGGATTAGCTGGAGCACTCGGAGCCTTCAGTGGCAATAGCTTTCGCCAAATTTTCATTAAAAAGAAGGAAAAAAGCTTTTATGCATAAAGGTAAAGGTTACTATAGACCAGTAAGATGATGGACATGTTCATCTATTAAGTCTATTCTCTGGGTAATAACTTCTATATACTTCCCTGCTTCTTTTTCTAAGGATTGTGTTTCTTTGATGTATTTATTTCCACCTTTCTTTCCGTAGTTTTTCTCAACATCATTGAATTTGTTGCATTCTTTGTGAAGAAAGTCAAGGAAGTTTTTGGTGGTATACTTTTCTTCAACATGTTCAATGTCCGCTAAAGTTGCTTTAGCTTCTTGGTCACTATTTTCATCAAATTTTGCCTTTACGGTTTGATATAGCACTGTGTCATAGTGATGTATTTTGTTTAGCAACCTCACCATTTCTACTCTATAAGATCTATTTTGACAATACTCAGCTAGTCCGTCATATTTTCCTAACTTAACAGCCTCCCCATCCCATTTTGCTGTTAACTCATCTATGATGTTCGTTATGTTTTCTGATTCTTCTTGGGCTTTGAGAAGAGATTGAGTACTTAGTAATACAAGCGTAAGAATTAGTAGACGTTTCATAATTTTAAGTTAGTTCTGAGAATTAAACATAATCCGAATATGTAAGAAATCAAAAATGTACAATAAATAGCATGTCATAAATATGGTATACAATATGGCTAGAGGTCATTGATTTCTTTTTAGTTTTATTCATTATATTAGAATAATACAAGTTAATATATCAAAGTAAATATATCGGGAGTTTTAATCTTTCGTGTATCCAATTTATTCGTAGAAGTATTTGTTATATTGGTCGAATATTGATGAGATATTATCTATAATTTTTTTGATATGTCAGTAAAAAGATCATACTTGTATCGTCAATAGAAGTATGGCTAAATATTGGAAAATTGATATTCAGCTCATTTATAAATTGATTGAAGAGGTTGACTCAATATGAAAGAGTTAAGAAGCAAAATGAAGTTATGAGAATTTCGGCAGTCATCATTACATTGCTAGTCATGTCTTTCAGCATGCCATCAATAGCACAGCAAGCAAGCTACAATGAAGCTGTGTCACTTCTAGAAAAAACAAAATACAATCAAAAAAGAGGAAATTTAGAAGGAGCCATAGGCCACGCCAGATTAGGCTTGGATCAAGCCGAAACGCTGAATAATCAAGAATTAATTATTCAGTTCAAGGAAGTTATAGGAGAAATTTACCTTTCAAAAAATGATTACAAAAATGCTGTTTCATCTTTTTTAGCTATCATACTTGCTGCTGAACGCCAAGATGATCAAGAAAATTTGGGTAAAGGAAATTTGGCTTTGGCGAATACATTCTCCGATATGGGAGCTTATGAAAAAGCAAGCGACTATTACCAAAGAGCCATTGATAACTTTGAAGCCCTAGGAAAAAAACGAGAAAAAGCTAACGCCATTCAGGCACTGGGCTATAATTATAGTAATTCTAATCAGTTTAGTAAATCTATTTCAACCTTTGAGACACTTCTAAAGTTAGCCATTTCAGAAAGTTTATACTCCTATATTAGTTCTGCTCAAGAACAGCTTTTTCTTGATAATATAAAAGTTAATAATGCAGCTCAAGCTACCAAATATGGTTTGTCTTATTATGAAAGAATAAAGGACAAAGGCAATAGCGCCACACTATCCAATACCACTCGAAATTTGGCTCTTCAGTTTATTAAAACTGGCGATAACAAGAATGCATTAAAATTTGCAAATATATCTGTAAGTATAGATGGGCAAAATTCTATGTCGCTTGAAACATTAGCAAAAGCATATGCTGCAAATGACAACAATAGTAAAGCCATTGAAAGTTTCGAAAAAGCGCTTGAGTCAAATGAAAGAAAGCGAAACCCAGAAGGTATGGCTCGAAATTATAATCAGATGGCTGAACTGGCAATTGATCGAGGTGATTTAAGAGTGGCAAGTAATAATTTGGCTAAAGCGGAAAGCATCGGGATAGAGAGAAATACCAGAATTACATTGTTAGATACTTATAGGATGTTGGCCTTAGTCAATCAGGAGAAAGGAAATGAAGATCAGGAGGCTAAGTATAGATCCATGCATGAAGCTGTAAAACTTCAAATTGGAGATCCCGACAAAATTGAATATAAGCTTTCACGTGCAAAAGAGAATTTAGCGGAGAGTTATGAACAAGAAGCTAGAGCTAGAATATCAACCACAGAAAATCGAAAGCTTGCTCAAGAACGAGAAAAATTAAAAGCACAACAAAAGCTCCAAGATATTGAAATAATTGAGCAGCAGGCTAGACTACAAGCTCAGGAATTACAAAAGAAAAAATTAGAAGCCGAAAGAGCAAAACAAGATCTACTAATTACTGAAAAAACGAATGAGGCTAGTAGTAGAGAGGCTGAGTTGGAACGACTTCAATTGGATGCAGAATTGCAAAAACTCAGTGAGGAAGAGCGAGAAAAAAGACTAGAGTTAATTGAAAAAGAACGTGAAATTCTGAGACAACAAACTGAACTTCAAGCACAGAAAATTGAAAGTGACCGACAAGCACGGATGCTCTATTTTATGGCTATTGGAGCTACGATTTTAATTTTAGCCATTTTGATGGTGGCATTTTATAGAACTTATAATAACAGTAAAACGATCCGGGAACAAAATCAAAACCTAGCAGAACAACAAAAAACAATTCTGAACAGAAATATCCAACTAAAGAAAAGTTCAGAAGCCATGTTGGCTATGAACAATAAGTTGAAAAAAGCACACGTTAATTTGAAAGTGTTGTTGAAAAAAGAGCAGGCGACTAAAGAACAGTTGGAGAAAATAAATCTAGATTTAAAAAATACGCAAGTGCATTTAGTGCAAGCTGAAAAAATGTCTTCTCTAGGCCTTTTGACAGCTGGTATTGCACATGAAATTAATAACCCTATTAATTTTGTTTCTAGTGGAGTTCAATCATTGACCAAGAATTTTGGTGAAATAGAAAGTTTCCTTGAAAATTATCAAAAAGTTTTAGCGTTAGACGATTTAAATGAGATCAAAAAGTACGCGTCAGTTTTGCAGGAAGATGAAGATTTCCTTAAAGAAACTCAAGACTCAAGCAAAGAGCTGTTAGAAGACGTTCGCTACGGTATATTGAGAATTACTGAGATTGTGAATGGTCTGAGAAGCTTCTCAAGACATGATGAAGCGGAAGTGAAAGAAACTGATCTTAATGAAAGTTTTGATTCTGCACTTTTGATTCTTAAAAACAAGTACAAAAATAAAACAGAGATTGTTAAAGAAATGGATGAGACATTGCCTCAAATTCAATGCTTTCCAGGACAGCTTAATCAAGTCTTTGTTAATTTGATAAATAATGCCATTGACGCCATTGATGAGGGTGGAGAGATTAAAATTAAAACCACTAATTTGGATGATGAACAAGTGGAAATAAGGATTTCAGATAATGGTACTGGGATGCCTGAAGATGTAAAAGCCAAGATTTTTGATCCGTTCTTTACAACTAAAGAAATTGGGAAAGGTACAGGGCTGGGGTTATCGATCTCTCATGGTATTATTGAAAAACATAGAGGAAAAATTAGGGTAGAAAGTAAAATGGGTGTGGGAACCACTTTTATCATTAATCTCCCTAAAAAACTAGAATTAGACGATAAAATTTTAGAAGAAGAAAACTTGAAATTAGGTTAGTATGGAATTAGTATTACAACGTCCGCAACGTAAAGAAAGCGTAAAAAAATACAGCATACTGTATGTGGACGACGAGCCTGTAAATCTTAGGATTTTTCAGCATGCATTCAAAAGAGATTACAACGTTTTCACCGCGCTGAATGGCTTTGATGCTTTGGAAATTCTAAATGATAAAAAAGTTGACCTAATTATTACAGATCAACAAATGCCTCGAATGTCTGGTGTAGATTTATTGGCTAAAATAGTTCCTAAGCATCCTAGTATCGTGAGGATGATAATGACAGGTTTTAGTGATATTGGTGCGATTATAAGGGCAGTTAACGAATTCGGTCTTGATAAATATTTGGTAAAACCATGGGATAGAGATCAACTAAAAGTAGAATTCGATAAAGCACTAGAAAAGAAGCATCTTGAAAATAAATCAAAAGCAGGGAAAGAAGGTCTTGGTGCTGAAGATTTGGCTTTTTCCTTTCTTCCTGATGCAAGCGATCTAAAGAAAATATTTGTTGATGGTTTTGTGATTTATGATAAAAACAAAGCTAACAAACACGGTTATTGGTTTGGTAACATTGGAGATAAGGCCATCGCTGCTTTTTACAATGGAGCTAATTCCAAAATGAATGCCATCGCACTCAATTCCTATATTAACATGAGCTTAACGGAGATTATCTACAAGGATGGCCTCACTAAAAGTACAGAGATAATTAAACAATTAGCCAACAACATTAAAAACCGTTTTGGTGCACATGGAGATATAGGCTCCTTTGATATTGCCGTTGTATCTGTTGACAACAAATCCAATAGAGTGTCTTATGCCGGTGCAAATCAGGACATATATTGCGCACAAGGAGATGGAGAACTCAAATCTGTAAAAGGAGCAAGCGAGGCCATTGACCTAAATGATTTTGATGGAAATATCGAACAAAAAACCTTTGAAAAGGTATCAATCATCTATTTGGTTTCAAAAGATATGATTAATCAAATCGTTCCATCTGATGATCCTAAAGTGGAAGGCAAGAACTTCCTTCAATTATTAAAGGGTAACTCCACCAAGCCATTAAAAGATCAATCAACTAGTATTGACGAAAAATTGAGTGGCGACAACTCCAAATGTATGGTAGCTGTTAAGCTTTCATAGCTTTGAATTATACATCGATCTATCAATCTTAGATATTCATCTAAAGCTTTGGCTTTAAGGATGATTATTTGTTTATTTTCACGAATTCATTTTTCAAACCATAGGAAATCTACTTCCTTTAGTTGAATCGTGAATAGATGGAAATAATTTGACCGATGGCCTATCATTTTACTAAGCTTCTGATTGTGTTTTTATTTTGCTGTACTTATGTTCAAGCACAGCATGCCTATGAAGAAGTGGGTGAGTCCATGGAAGAATATATTAGAGAGAACCACTTAGAACAAGTTGAAAATATCGTTCACAAACTGGCTTATTCTAAGGAATTTTTGAACCAATTCTTAGAAAAAGAAAGACATCTTCATGCAGATGTAGAGGGACTAAAAAAAGGAGATATTAGTATAGGTGGAGATGTTGATATTTTTGTAAAACATTTCACCGAACACCAAAATTTCACAATGATTTTGGTTCCTATAAGTATCTATAGTCTAGCAGTTTATGATACCATATTGTTTTCAGTTTTGGAAGTAAGTAATGTATGGCTCGAAAGGGAATTTCCTTATGATGATTTCAAAAATGATTCTATTAAATCAAGTTTACTCTCAATTAAAAATCACGCCCTTCTCGCTGAACACATTTATGATCAGGCATTGAGTGAAACCAAGACTTCTATGGGAGAAGTTAAGCTTGAACTTGATGAGACCTTCATTTCTACAAATACAATTCATGAAAATGTAGGTGAAATGACTCGAAGGGAAAAAGATGATTTTCAAAGTCATTGGGGTCTATTGAAAAAGGCATTTACGCATAATATTGACCTAAATGTTGAAATGAACGTTTACGTATTTGGATTTGATGATTTAGAGGTCAAATGCAAAAATGTTCGTGGAACTTCCAGTTTTAAGGTGACACCAAATAATATTTTTAGACGTCATCATTTCGAGAAGGAATAATTCTAGGCTCAAGGAACTATTTGATTTGATTTTTGTTTCCATCGATATGAAAGTTTGTTTTTGTATAATTTCCATTTCTTTTCTATTTCAAGGGTGCGTTGGTACAGATACAATTGATGATCTAGTGCCTGAGAAAATTGAAATAACTAATCCACTCATGAGTCTTAAAGTAGGTGAATCTTATGATCTCATGTTCAGATATTTGAATAATGTAGGAATGCCCGAAGGTACTGAAGTTCGATGGGAGACAAGTGATCCAGCTGTTTTAGGAGTTGACAACGATGGTGCACTTATGGCATACCAAATGGGTCAATCAGAAATTGCAGTTGTATTAGTGAGTAATGATGAAGTAATGGACAAAATAATTGTCGAAGTTTCAAATGAAACTGTTGTACTTTCTTCAGGAGATAAGTCAGGCACTATAGCCAGTACAAGCAGCTACAAGTTAAGTGGAGATTTCCTGATCAATAATGCTGAAGGTGGAGTTGAAATATTGATTTCGAACAACTATGAAGCATCTGAAGCTTTACCAGGCTTGTATGTTTATCTTTCCAATAACCCAAGTACAGTGAGTGGAGCCCTTGAAATTGGAGAAGTGACAGTATTCTCTGGAGCACATGGTTATACAGTCACTGAAGAAAACCTAACAGTAGATACTTACGCTTATCTCCTGTACTTTTGTAAGCCATTCAATGTGAAAGTTGGACATGGCGAAATCCTAGACTGATCCTATATGAAATTTTTGAAAGTATTAATGACCATAGCCTTGGTTGGACTTTTTGTAAATCAATCAATTGCTGGTGGCGGATGGGTTCACTCCAAAGGTCGAGGTTATTTTAAGCTGAGCCAGTGGTGGGTAGTTGCAGATAAGCACTACACAGATACAGGAGAGACAGATCCAAACGTGACGATGGGCACTTTCAATACAAGTATTTACGGAGAGTACGGGATTACAGATCGTTTAAATGGTCAAATCTATTTTCCGTTCTTTAGTCGATCTTATCATAATGAAGTAGTTTCTGGTACTACTGGAGCTGTGAGCATAGCTGGTCGAGCAGTCAACTCCATTGGAGATACTAATATTGGTTTAAAATATGGGTTGATCGTTGGGAAACCAGTAGTACTTAGCGCTCACTTATGGCTAGGTCTTCCTTTGGGCAAAAGTGACTTTGATCCGAACGATGTCAATACAGTTCCTTTGCTTACCGGAGATGGTGAGTTCAATCAAATTATTGGTCTCACGGCAAGCACAGCTAAATCTTTCGGTAATATCAATGCTTTCACCAGTTTGGGTGTGGAATTTAATAATCGAACCAACGGATTTTCAGATGAGACTAGAGTCAACTTTGAACTTGGAGCGGTCATAAAGGAAAAACTCATATTGGTTTACAAATTGCGATGGCTTAATTCGTTGCAGAATGGAGATTCAACGGTTGAAAATGGCGCAAGTATATTTTCGAACAATGCGGAGTATGTAGGTTATACTTATGAGATAGCATATAATATCACGAATAAAATTGGGGCTACAGTTAATTATGGAGCTGTGTATTCTGCCAAATTGATTTTTGCAAATCCTTCTTACGAAGTTGGTGTTTATTTTAATTTATAATCATGGAAAAATCAGACCAAGAATGGAAGGAAATTCTTTCTGAAGAGGAGTACTTTATTCTAAGACAAAAAGGAACAGAACGACCATTTACCGGAAAGTTCAATGACCATAAAGATATCGGAATGTATATCTGTGCGGGATGCAAGCAAGCATTGTTTGAGTCAGATGCCAAGTTCGACTCAGGCTGTGGTTGGCCGAGTTTTGATCAATCTATTGGCAAAACTGCCGTCAAAGAGTCTTTCGACAAATCACATGGGATGATGCGTACGGAAATCACGTGCTCAAATTGTGGGGGTCATTTAGGACATGTATTCTATGATGGGCCAACAAAAACAGGCCAGCGATACTGTATCAACTCGGCGGCTTTGAATTTTACCAAAAAGTAGAAACCTACTAAGAATTCCGTCTTTCATTAATTATTTTCGCCACTCATTAGCAAGCTACTATGAAAGATGTCATTGTAATAGGAGGGGGAATTGTAGGACTGGCTACAGCCTGGCAAATCAAACAGCAATCTCCTAATCTTACCATAACCATACTAGAAAAGGAATCCGGTACTGCTCATCACCAGACAGGAAACAATAGTGGAGTCATTCACTCTGGACTTTATTATAAGCCTGGAAGTCTCAAAGCGACCAACTGTATCAAAGGTTATGATTTGATGCTAGATTTTTGTAGAAAGGAAGGCGTTGATTTTGATCTGTGTGGGAAAGTAGTAGTAGCTACTGACGATCATGAAATTCCATATTTGGAAACATTGTTTGCGCGAGGAGAACAGAATGGTTTGACCAATATGCAATGGCTAACTCCTGAGGAAATCAAAGAGCATGAACCATATGTCACTGGAGTCAAAGGCATCTATGTGCCCCAGACTGGAATTATTGATTACAAGGAAGTTTGTAAAAAGCTTGAAAGTAAACTGATCGAAGAAGGCGTGGCGATCTTCTACAACGAAAAAGCAAGAAAAATCAATCACCAAGGTGCTTCAAGCGAAGTGGTAACGGATAACGAAGCATACGAAGCCAAATTGATCGTAAACTGTGCAGGACTCTATTCCGACAAGGTTTCCAAAATGACACCACTAAAACCAGATTTGAAAATCGTTCCTTTTAGAGGTGAGTACTACCAGCTCAAAGAATCTAGCAAGCATTTAGTGAAGAATCTTATTTACCCAGTGCCAGATCCTAATTTTCCATTCCTAGGTGTTCATTTTACTCGGATGATGAATGGAGGTATTGAAGCAGGTCCCAATGCTGTCCTTGCTTTTGCTCGTGAAGGGTACAGTAAGTCTGATATCAATCTTAGTGAGTTATTTGAAACCCTTGCATGGCCAGGATTTCAAAAGGTGGCTATGAAATATTGGAAAACTGGATTTGGTGAAATGTACAGATCATTTTCAAAGGCTGCCTTCACTAAGGCTCTACAAAAATTAATTCCAGATATCAGAGAATCTGATTTGGAAACTGGGGGCGCAGGAGTTCGTGCTCAGGCCTGTGATCGATCCGGCGGACTCTTAGATGATTTTCATATTTTGGAAAACGATCATTTCGTGAATGTCTGTAACGCACCATCACCAGCAGCGACTTCCTCATTAGCAATCGGTGATGAGATAGCTAGCCGAGTGGTCAAAAGATTCTAATATTGTTAATAACTGTTGGGTTTGATTACCAAAACGTTAAATAATTAGCAATTGCATAATTTTTTTAATCAAAAATTATGAATTCATAAACTTATCCCAGAGACTTGCGTTGAAGAATTCAAAATTCAGACATTGAAAATTAAAAGTACCATAAACACAATTCAAAACGCGATGATGGCATGTTGTTGCTGTTGTGCATCTAATTGGTGTTTATGGGAAAGTTTATAATTTATAGAAATATCATACGATAAAAATATAAAAAAGGCCTTTCTCAAATCGAGTAAGGCCTTTTTCGTTTAAAATCTCAATATCTACAATGGTAATCAGTCAAGAATCAGAAATTGTTGAAAGTGTTTTAGCTCTAGGAAATCACATTGGAAATACTCCTTTGTATGAGTTGCAACACATTTCGCCCAAGAAATCAGTACGAATTTTTGCTAAGTTGGAATGGATGCAGTTTGGTGGAAGTGTGAAAGCGAGACCTGCTTATAATATCATCAAACAAGCAATACTCAATGGCGAGTTAGGAAATGGTAAAATCCTCTTGGATGCTTCAAGTGGAAACACAGCGATTGCTTATGCCACTATTGGAGCACGTCTCGGCATACCAGTGACAATCTGTTTGCCAGAAAATGCTTCATGGGAACGTAAGATGCTATTGAAAGGCCTCGGCGTTTCCATTGTTTATACATCCAAGTTTGGCTCTACGGATGAAGCACAAGAGAAAGCTTTAGAGCTTTTTCAAAATGAACCTAACAAATATTTTTTGGCTGATCAATATGGTAATGAGAACAATTGGAAGGCGCATTATGATACGACCAGTGAAGAGATCATCTCTAAAGTAAATGGAAGCTTGACTCATTTTGTGACGGGCTTGGGAACGACAGGATCGTTTACGGGAATCAGCAAAAGGCTGAAAGAAGTAAATGAGGGCATCACCACCATCGCATTACAGCCAGATGGTGCACTGCACGGACTGGAAGGCTGGAAAGACATGGAAACTGCTAAAGTTCCAGGTATCTATGACCCTTCGCTTGCAGATCGGTTCATGAATGTGGATACTTTTGATGCTTACGAAACCTTGAAGCTTGCAGCTAAGAAGGAAGGCTTGATGATTAGTCCTTCAGCTGCGGCAAACCTAAAAGGTTCATTGCAATTGGCTGAAGAATTAGACGAGGGAGTAATTGTGACCTTATTCCCTGATAATGCAGAAAAATACAGTGAAGTGATCAAGTCATTGTTTTAAAATGAAAAAACAAATTCAAGTATCTGAAGAAATCTTAGAAGAAATGCATAGACACGCTTTGTCGGATTTCCCTAATGAATGTGTCGGATTTTTCTATGGAAAATCTGAAGGTGATACCAAAACAGTAAAGGAGTACGGACCGTTAGAAAATAGCAAGGAAGGGGATCAGCGCAGACGATTTGAAGTCAATCCACTGGATTATATGAAAGCTGAAAAATATGCCTTGTCGAATCAGCTGGAACTTTTGGGAATTTATCATTCTCATCCTTTGCATCCGGCCATTCCGTCAGAGCATGACCTGAAGCAAGCAGTACCATTTTTTTCGTACATCATCGCTTCGGTAAATGAAACAAAAGTTGAGAAGACAACTTCTTGGCAACTGAATGAAGAAAATCAATTTGAAGAAGAATTATTAAAGAGCAATAAATAGCATCATGGCAAATATTATTATACCTACACCATTAAGAAAATTTACCAACAATCAGGCCTCTGTAGAATCTAACGGGTCTACAGTACAACAGTCAGTGGAAGATTTGGCTAAGCAATTTCCAGATTTGAACAAACACATTTTTGATACCGAAGGAAGAATCCGCCAATTCATCAGAATCTATGTTGGTGATGAGGATATTAACGCATTGGAAAAAGAGAATACCAAAGTGGATAGCAGTTCAGTGATTAGTATCATTCCCGCAATAGCAGGAGGAACCCAATAACCCCATAACCATGGCAGAAGTGAATTTTTCAAAAGAAGAACTCGAACGATATAGTCGCCATTTGATTATTCCAGAGTTTAATATAGAAGGCCAGAGAAGGCTTAAAGAAGCCAAAGTGCTTGTGGTTGGTACAGGTGGTTTAGGAAGTCCTTTGCTCCTCTATTTAACAGCCGCGGGCGTTGGGAATATTGGTATCCTTGATTTTGATGTAGTCGATGATAGCAACTTGCAGCGACAGGTGTTATTTACTGTTGACGATGTAGGTAAACCAAAATCTGTGGCGGCAAAAGCTAGATTGGAAAAACTAAATCCTCATGTGAATTTCACCGTGCATAATACCATGCTGACTTCTGAAAACGCATTGGATATTGTGAAAGACTACGACGTGGTAGCTGATGGAACCGATAACTTTCCAACCAGATATTTAGTGAATGACGCTTGTGTGATCTTGGACAAAGTGAATGTGTATGCTTCTATCTTTAGGTTTGAAGGACAGGTTTCAGTTTTTAATTACAAAAAAGAAGATGGTGAGTATGGTCCGCATTATCGCGATCTATTCCCAACTCCACCACCTCCAGGGCTCGTGCCAAGTTGTGCTGAAGGAGGTGTGATTGGGGTACTTCCCGGAATCATAGGCTCTTTGCAAGCCAATGAAGTATTGAAGGTTGTAAGTGGAGTGGGAGATCCATTAGCAGGTAGATTGTTCTTGTTTGACGCACTGTCTTTTGAGACGCGCGTGATGAAAATTCATAAAAACAAGAACACACCAGCAGTGACCGAGTTGATTGACTACGAAATCTTCTGTGGATTAGGCGAAAAGGAAGAAGAACAGACAGTAAAAGAAATCACAGTAGAAGAATTAAGTCAGTGGAAAGCAACTAAGAAAGACTTTCAGTTGATTGATGTGCGAGAAGGTTACGAATATGAAATCGCAAACCTAGAAGGAGAGTTGATTCCACTGGGTGAAATCGCAGACCATGTCAATGATATTCGCTCAGACGTAGATGTGGTGGTACATTGCCGAAGTGGCAAACGAAGTGCAGATGCCATCGTTCAATTGGAGAAAACAGGTTTCAAAAACCTTTATAATCTGAAGGGAGGAATCTTAGCATGGGCTGAGGAACTAGACCCTGAAATGGCAAAGTACTAAATTGTATTCCTAGTAAATATTAAACAAGTGAAACCCTGACAGTAGTCAGGGTTTTTTCTTTTTTGATCGATCGACACCACTGATGGCTTTTGCTTCCAATGGATTCTCTGGCCAGGCGTGCTTTGGATATCGTCTTTTCAATTCTTTGCGAACTTCAAAATAGGCATCAGACCAAAAACTTTTTAAATCTGATGTAACCTGAACTGGTTTGAAGCCAGGCGATAGCAAATGCATCAACAAGGAAGTGGTTCCATTGTTCACCTTTGGAGTTTCTAATAAACCAAATAGTTCCTGCAGTCTGACCGCGAGTACAGGTGGTGCACCGTCTTGAAAGTATTCTATTTTAATATTTGACCCACTGGGTACTTCTACTTTTTCGGGTGCTAATTGATCTAATAAACCTTGCTGTTCGATTGGGAGGTGATAGTGAAGTACTTCCTTCAAATCTATTTTCTTTAGGTCTTCTGGCTTTTTGATTTTATTCAGGTAAGGCTTCAACCATTCTTCATTTGTAGACAATAAGTAAGCCTGACTTACATCTGGCCAGTTTGCTTGTGGACTCCATCGCCTCAGGCTGAGTATTCTGTTTTGCCATTGTATCACTTCTTTGTCCCAATTGAGTAGGTGTTGTCCTTCTGATTTCACGGCATCACAAATGGCTTGTTCCAAATGTTCTGGGTCAGGGTCGGGGAGAGGCACTGATTGCAAGACAATACTTCCAATTCTCAATTCCTTATTGGCGATTAAGCCTCCATCCTTGGTATCCCATTTTATCACTTCCATGCTTTTGACCATAGGTGCCAAGTCTTTGGGGTTTAAAGGTGAAGCCATAAATATTTTACCCATACCATCTCTGGCATCCATGTGTGCTATGGCTAACCATGATTCATGTGCTAGGTCATCACGATGTCCTGCCATAGCAATCTTGCCATTAGATAGTTTGAATTGTGCATTGTTACCTGGTCTGGCAAATGCGATTCGTTCAGGGTAGGCCTGAGCCAATAAAAGCCCTGTTTCGTAAGGATCTACTGGTGAATTATCCACTTCCGCCATTTGAAACATCCTGCGATAAGACTCCGCTATTTTTTCAATTCGACTGAACTTTCTACTGAGCCTACTTTCTCCTCTGAGTCGGCGAAGTACAATAATCCGTTCGTTGATGTCTATTCCTGATTCAGGTCCCAGAGGATCTCTTTCTTCAATAAGAGCGGCTATATCGGTAGCCAAAGGCAAAAGCACTTGATCTTCTGCTTCTATCAGCATGTGAGCAATTCTGGGATGGCACGGAAGCGAATGCATGCGTTCGCCGTGCGAAGTGATTTTGCCATTATTTAACGCATGGAGCTCGTGTAGAGAAGCTTGGGCTCTTTGCATGGTTCCAGAAGGAGGTGGAGTAAGCCATGTCAGTTGATTAGGATCAAGAATACCCCACTTGGCTAAATCAAGAGCCAAAGCGGAAAGGTCTACCTCTAAAATCTCAGGTGAGGCATGCAATTCCAGTCTGTCTTGAGTGGCTTTAGACCACATGCGATAGCAGGCACCGGCGCTTAGACGTCCGGCTCGTCCAGCTCTTTGATCAGCGGAGTCTTTTGATATTTGGATGGTGTGCAGTCGTGAAAGTCCAGATTTAGGGTCAAATTTCGACGTTCGTCCAAATCCTGTATCCACTACTATTTTGATTCCTTCTATGGTTAAACTTGTTTCAGCGATTGATGTAGCAAGTACCACTTTCCGCTTGCCATTTCTGTCAGGCATAATGGCTGCCATTTGCTTGCCGTGTGGCAATTGTCCATAAAGTGGATGAATGGCAAAACCTTTTAATCTACTTCTTAGTATTTCTTCGCATTTTCTAATTTCTCCCTGTCCTGGAAAAAAAGCCAACACGTCACCCTCATTCTCTTTGACTGCCTGTTTGATCACTCTTGCAGTCAATTCAGGAAGTAAAGTCATGTCCGTATCTCCAACGTATTTGATGTCCACTGGATATTGCCGTCCTTCACTTTTAACCACAGGACACTGAAGCATACTGCTCAACTGCGGCATATCAAGTGTCGCAGACATGATGAGTATTTTTAAATCAGGCCTCAGTACCTGTTGAGCTTCCCTGCACAACGCAAGTGCGACATCGGCATGAATGCTACGCTCATGAAATTCATCAAATATCACCACGCCAACTCGCTCCAGCGAGTTATCGCTGTGAATCATACGGGTCAAAATACCCTCTGTGAGTACTTCTATTTGAGTTTGGTCAGAGACTTTGTTTTCGAATCGAATCCGATATCCTACTCTTTGTCCGACCTTTTCTCCTAGCAATTCTGCCATCCTAATAGCCACAGTTCTTGCAGCTAAGCGCCTAGGTTCTAGCATTAATATTTTTTGGCCATTGAGCCAATCTTGTCCTAGAAAAGTGAGGGGTAGCAATGTGCTCTTTCCAGCACCAGGAGGAGCATTTACGATTTGAGTATTGTGTTCGGTGAAATTATTTCGAATTTCCTCTACGGATTCGGTAATAGGTAAGTCTATGTTTTTATATGCAAATGTCAATCTTTGATCTTTTTTGAAACATTGCGAAATTAGGAGAATCAAGACTGATTATTTGTGTTTTTTAAAAACTTAACCAGAATTTCATTACAAATAAAATTAGATGATCGGGTAAATAATATTTTGGTTTTTGCTAATTTCTGCTCCTAAACCAAAATCCCCCGTTCAACTAGAATGACCAGCTTTCAACCCATTCATGCTTATCGAAATCTTTATCAGTCAACTATTTCCTATATTATCAATGGTGCTGTAACTAAGAACAAGTGAGCGGAAGCATAAATCTCATATATGACAAGACTCTTAAAGTTATCATGGATTTACTCCATGTGAAGAGTGCTGCTATATTGAGTGTGGGAGAGAAGGGGTTGAAAATCGAACGATTCTTGTCCAAAGGAAAAGTAAAATCGATGCAAAATTCCGATGAATTAGATAAGGCTATCATTGATTTGAAAGAGCCTGCATTGATTTCTTCTAGTGTTTTTAAAGATACAGATATAATTAAAATTGTTGATGGGACGCATTATTATGCTTTCCCATGTATGGATAGTCATTCCAACATGATTGCATTAATCTTGCTTCCTATTGTCAAACTAAAGGAATTCAAGGATGAAAATTATTCATTGGTACATGTAGTAGGCCAACGATTGTCTGTAGAACTTGAAAAAAGTAGAGTCATTGAGGAGCGTGAAAGTTTAAGTGAATTCAACGCTACTATTTTAGAATCTTTAGATGAAGTGACATGGGATTATTCAATTAAAAAAAAGCGAATTCTTTGGTTTGGAGCAATATTTAAAGTATTTGGATATCATAAAGAAGTTTTGGGCACGTCACTTAGTTTTTTTCTAAGTAAGGTTCATCCATCAGATAGAGTGGTTCTTGAGGATAAATTGATCATGAATCAAAAGTCTGATGAAAAGTTTTTTGTTGATTTTCAATTTGAGAATTTGGCTGAAAAATTTAACTGGTTGCGGATAGAAGGTATGATGCATAATGATAAGGCTGGAAAACCTGAAAGAGTTATCGGAGTAGTGAAGAGTGTGCATCAGGAAAAAATGGCCGATATGCTAAAAATTAGAGCAATGATCAAAGCTAAAGATGATGAAAGAAAAAGGATAGCTTCTGAAATTCATGATAGCTTAGGTCAAACACTATCTGTGGCTCGTTTGGAATTAGATTCCTTATCAGAGCTTTTAAAGGACGATTTATTTTCGAAAAAGGTCAAAAGTGTTTCAGGTTTAATCGCAGGTGCCATACAAGAAAGTCGAGCTATTTCTCATGATCTAATGCCTCCCGCATTGGTTGATTACGGACTTATTCCAGCCTTGGAGACCATGATTAGTCAGCTGGATAGATCTTCAAAAGTGAATTTTACATTTTTTCATAACAACATTGAAGAGCGTTTTGAAGAAGATTTTGAAACCAATGTTTATAGAATTTGCCAAGAAGGTGTCAATAACATTTTGAAACATTCCCAAGCAAAAAATGCAACAGTTCAGGTCATTCGGCATCCAAAATATGTTTACGTTAGTATTGAAGATGATGGAATTGGGTTTTCTCAAAAAGGAGAAAATGAAAACGTATCTGGATTAGGATTAAGGAATATGGCAAACAGAGTAGCCTATTTAGGAGGTAAAATAGACTTCGAGTCAAATAACGGATCAATCATAACCATAGAAATATCAATTTAACCATGAATACAAAAATTTTGCTAGTAGATGATCATAAGATCATGAGAGATGGAATTAAAGCTATTATTACCGAATCTCCTGACTATAAGGTAGTTGCAGAAGCCTCAGATGGGGTAGAAGCATTAGAATATCTGGCTAATAATAAAGTGGATATCGTTGTCATCGACATCAATATGCCAAACCTTGATGGTGTAGCATGTACGAAGGCAATTAAAAGTAATAATGAATCTACATTGGTTCTGGCCATGAGTATGTATGTGGATGAACAACACATAGTGAATATGCTAAAAGCTGGAGCTAATGGTTATATATCTAAAGACGCAGGAAAAAAAGTACTTCTGGAGGCTTTGGACACTATTCGTAAGGGTGAGGCCTATCATGGAAAAGAAATTACAAAGGTAATAATGTCTGAGTTTTCGAAAACGAAGGAAGAAAAAATGAAGGAAAACCCCCTTGATTTTTTAACTAGCCGTGAACTCGACGTATTGAAGCTCATCGTAGAAGAAAAATCCAATTATGAAATAGCCGAACAGCTACATATTAGCATCCGAACTGTCGATGCCCATAGGCGAAATTTGCTTCAGAAAACAGGTGTGAAGAATGCTGTTGGACTTACCAAATTTGCCCTCAAACATGGTATATAGGCCAATAGGTACAGCCATAGAGTTTATCTAAGTGATTTGCCTAGATTAAATTTGGGTATCAGTACCTATTGCAACCATCCTTTTAGCAATCTACTTTTGATCTATAATAAACATTTAAAAGTTTGTTACTGACTTAACCTTTAGAATTTATGAGTTTAGCTATGGATGGTATAATTGCAATTCCAAGAAATGAGAATCTGAATACAACATTAGATCATAGAAGATTTAGGAATTACATCATCAAAGCTACAGGGCATACACCTTTTGTTGCGCTAGAAATGGCCAATCGTTCACTGCTGATTAAAGGAAATTCAAGTCCTGAAAACCCAGAAGAGTTTTATGAAAAAGTAGATAAGTTATTGGCATACTTTATTGCTGAAGGACGAAACTCATTGACAGTAAATTTTAGTTTAGATTATTTCAATACTGGTTCAGCTCGCAGTTTGTACCTATTGATGACTCAGTTGAAGGAGCATCGAGAAAGTGGGATGGAGGTAAGTGTGAACTGGTATTATAAAATAAACGATGAGGATATGTTGTTGTCAGGCAAGAATTTTAGCAGCTATACGCAGTTAGATTTAAAGCTAATACCAACTTCACCTATGAAATATTAATTAAGAAAAAATAATGAATTAGAACCAAAACCATGAGGAAATATTGAAAGAAGAAATTCAAGGTAAACCAACCTAACCGTCTTTCTAACCTACCTTCCAGGATTTTTTCAACCACTATTTCAAATATTTCTAATTGGTTTTGGCTTTCTCTAGAATTTAATCAAATCAGTTATACAAAAAAATCAAAGTCATGAGAAAATTAATTTCACTTTTACTAGTCGTTTTATTTTTAAGTACAATAGTAACTAGTTGTGTAGATGCACAAGCAGATGAAGTGTATGATAATGTAGTGCCAGAAAAAACCCAGGATGGTGATGGAACGGATCATCAAACTTCAGGGCCGTTGTAATTATTGACCTAAAATGTTTATAACAATTCCCTAAACCAATCTAACCCTTTTTATTTTTGAACAATGAAGTTGAAGCTGTTCATATATATATTCTTAACTATTCTAATTGTTTCTTGCAACGATTCTATCGAACGCGATGCTGAAGAGTTATACTTGGAAGCAGCTGAGATGTACAAAAATAAGCAATACGAAAAATCAGTAGAAAAGCTAGATTTCATATTGAACAATGAAGATTTGGATCGAACTATGCTTGTTTCAAAAGCATTCTATTTAAGAGGTTTTATAAGTTATTTAAGCAACGATTCCAAAAAAGCTTACTCGGATTATTTGGATGCCATAGACATTGCAGATGCATTTGGCGAGAATAAAATGGTTTCACGTCTTAATAATGAAATTGGACAGATATTTTATGAAAGGGAACTCTATGGTCAAAGTTTGACCTATTTTAAGTTGGCATTAGAACAATCGGATAGAGCTACGTATCAAGATAGAGCTTATTACAATTTTGGGGTTGGGAAATCTCTTGTACAACTCAATCGATTTGACGAAGCCATGGACTATTTAATTGATGCAATTGAAATTAATAAGCAATTGCGAAACAATGATGCACTCGCGGGTGACTATATCGAGTTAGGAAAGTTACAGAGAAGAGTTGGGAATTTTAATTTGGCATATAACCACTTTGAAGCCGTTATTGTTTTAGCACCAATAACCAATAATCCTAATAAGTATTTATGGTTGGCAAACAACAATATAGGAAATATGGCTCTTGAAACAAACCAACTGGACAAATCAGAAAAACACTTAAAACGAGCGCTAGAATATAACAGTAATGAAACCCAACTTTGGGTAACCTATAATAACTTGGGTAAATTGTATAATACTAATGGAGAATACCAAAAGGCTTGGAATTGTTTTAAACAAAGTTTGGCTTACAATAGCAAAAAGGGTGAAATGAATGAATTGGCCATAACCAATAATGCTTTAAAGAAAACCTTTGAAAAATTGAATCAACCAGATAGTTTAATGCATTATACCATGCTGATCAATGATATGGCTCTACCTATGATACAGACCAAATCTTGGTTAAAAGATGAAGAAGAGAAGATCGCCCTGCTGACCAAATATCAGGACTACGAGAGGGAAAAGTCCGAAAGGGAGCAATATGCGAAGACCTCTTGGTTGATGGCATTTATCATGACGTTCATTTTTGTCTCAGGAGTACTTTCTATGCGTCTGTGGAAGATCTACAATTACAAATCATCTCAAAAGGGACATGCACTGATTAAAAATTCTAGCGAAATGGTTTACCTTCTCGATATGTTCAAAAAGGAAAAAGACGAGATGAAGAAAGTGATGGATCAGAAAATAGGTATCTGATTTTCTTATGCATTTTTATACTCATCAATTAGTTTATTCTTGACTCTGATGAGTTCGTTGAGTCCTTCTATGTGCTCTTTCAAGAGTTGAATCTCTATATCCTTTCCAGCAATCACATTGTAAATGCCTTCTTGGGATTCTACATTTTCTATAGCTTTTCCTACTTCATGATAGTCATCTATCAGCATTTCACCTTTTCCAGTAATCAACCATATGGGATTGAGTTCAGGATAACGAGCACAAATTTGCTCTAAAATATCTGTGCTAACGGACCCATCTTTAGCTACTTCTGATTTAAGTACTTCTTGTCCAACACCTATTGTTTGATCTAATTGATCAGAACTGATCGATTCCTTTTGGATAAATTTTAAAATTCGATGGATGATTTTCATTTTCTCATAGGCTGAAGTTGGAGAAGTGAAATTACCTAAAAAGCTATATATATTAGATCAACAGAATTGAAAATATTAATTTTTAACCTGTCTAAATTTTAACAAGTGTCTGATATAAGCGCTTAGGTATAATACCCATTTAATTGAATTAAGTGATTTTTTAGTGGTTATGGAATAGAAATTGGATTAGAGTTCATATTTCTAACTAAAACTGAATAATCATGAATATTGAAAATCCTAATGTGTCACTGAAGGTTATTGAAGATGCCTTGACAGCAGAAGTAGCAAGAAAAAAAGCTACAAAAAACGTATTGCAATGGTTCAATCAGATAGACGCTGAAGAAGAATTGGTGCCTATAGATAAACCAGCTGAGTTGTTAGCCTTGATGATAGACGCCAAAGGTGATCTGTTGGATAGAAATGAATTGTCTATTGTAAGAGAAATGTGCGGTTGATATGAATTGGACTATAATTGATTGAATCCTCGTCAGATTTTAGACGGGGATTTAAAATTTATATCTGATTTGAAATTTTACATCACTTCTGGTTTGGCCTTCTATTTCATTTAGTCCAGAACCTATGCTGGACAAATCCCTATAATCGTATCTTCCATATCTTGCCCAAACGGTCATTTTTTTAGTGGGCTTGTATTGTAGCATCACATAGCTACGAGTGCCCTGATTTGCATACGCAGGAATTGAAAATACATAGAGCAGATCCTTTTCAAATACGTATTGTCGATTTTCGTAATCTTCTGTGTCAAACAATGCGAATCTGGTGCTAATAGTAAATTTGCTGATTTTGATATTGAAATCCTGAATGACAGCAATGCCTTTGGTTTGACTGCCGGATAGATCGTATGTGCTGAATTGTACTCTTGACTTTAGTGTAAAGATTTCATTGGCTGTAAAATCCAAATTACCCGCATAATTTCGTTTCACACCATTTTCGAGCAGGTGCAAATTTCCATCTTCGGTAGATACTGACACTTCTTTGGCTTGCTCTCTAAGTTGAGCATAGAGTTTGATTTTTCTGGTTGGCTTGTATTCAGCTCGAATCAAATATTCATAACCTTGAGAAGGGGAATTGACTCCGAATCTCAGCCAGGGGAATTTAAATCTGTCATAATAGGCCGAAAATGAAGTTCGTTTACTAGGCGTTACTTTAATCCCCCAATACAATCCTTCTTCATTAATATTCCTAGAGCCCTCACCAAATGAGTTGCCATAGAATGAGTGGTAATTTTTAGCATAATTTCTATAGATGAAACTCATTGAAATAATGGGAGAAAGGCTGCCCATAAACCCACCTACGATTGCTGTTCCTCCGGATTTTGATCGAGCTACCTCTGAGAATAGTAAGAAGTTGTGCCAATTGTAGTTTGCAAAAACACTCGCATTATAATTGTTGTCTCCTTTGAATTCAAATTGGTTGTAGTTGTTCGGCGTTTTTTGAATTGGTATTGAAAAACTGTTGTGTAAGAAAGTGGCACCGAACTGTAAATTTCTGTTTTTTAAATCATTATATGTAACATTCATACCAGCAGATTGCTCTTGGATTCCCTTTCGAGAGTCTAATTCGCTGTATGTTCTATGCATACCAATATCTTGTATGCCGGTGATATATTCTTCGTAATCTCCTTCATAGTCTCGGGACCGAATTACGCCATCTTGATTGAGTCTAGAATAAAATGGCGTGATTTCAATGTTCTTTATGGTGTAGGTAAAAGCCGCTCCACGCATAAAACTGGTTTCTAGGGCAGAGGTGTATGGTCGCAATCCAGAATTGCCCCGTTTGACGGTTGTGATGGTTTCTGCTCCTTTGCCAGGGTTGAATCCTGAACCGAGAACTAACCCTTGACCAAACTGCATTTGATAATCACCCAAGGCTACGCTTTTGAATGAGCCTTTTTCATATAAAAACATATGAAATGAATAATAATCAAAGCCATATTGCTTGGCATCATGATCAAAAACCAATTGTTCTCCAGGATCCTTTTCAAAAGTAAGACCGATACTAAAATCCTTTGAATGGCTGGATCGAAATCGTCCGTAAATTTTATGTGGAGAACCTAAGTATCGAGAGGAGTCAGACCTTCTATATCCTTCTTGTTTTTCTAGAATTCTTTCGGTTCTGACAATCAAGTAGTTGTTCTTTTCTGATGCAATTCTTTTTAATAGATGCCCTCGAGTGGAGTGGTCTCCTGGAGACCTTACTTCGACAAATGGCAAAAGGTTGTTAATCGTAGTTCGATCAAACCCTTCGATCACCTGAAGCTCATATATAGAAAGAAGAGGACCATTGGTTTCCAAATAATCCATCAGATTATTTATCTGATTTATGTTGAGCTGAAATAAGGTGTTGAGCTCGTTTTTGGTGGTTTCATTAAGATTTATAGGATTTGAATAGAGTTGATATAAAGTCTCGTATAGATCTTCGTAGTTGATGTCTTCATCAGGTACTTGAAACAAATCCTCGATAAACTCTTGAATGTCAATGTCATTTCGGTCGTTCTGCTGTGCCATGAGATATGGCAAATTCATAAAGCTCATTAACAACGCTATGGTGAGAAGCTTTTTCAATCACTTAAAATATAGCCAATTGAAATTTCATGAATTCCTCCCAAATCTGGATTGTTGTTGTAGCTATAGTCAGCTTTCAACTTCCCAGGATAAAAACCTAAGCCAAAGCTGCTTTCGAATGGTTTGGTTTTGAATCCAGTTCTGAGACTTAAATTTTCAAGAATTTTATATTCAAGACCCAATCTGAGTACAGCATCTTTGTCAACTTCTTTTTCTACTTCAGCATTGAGCATGAGATCCATACTCGGTCGGTAACTCAATCCTGTTTTCATGATGGTTGGAATTCGCTCATCTGTAACTGTGGAAAGTTTAGCCTGATTAAGGTTAGATACATGAGCGCCAAAATAGAGTTGTTCGGTCAGCTCGGCTCTTCCTCCGAAATCAATCATCGCTGTTTTTCTACTGCCGGCACCTTCGATATTGAGCTGATAATAACTCACATTTAACCCTAGGCTAACAATGCCAAACTGGTTGCTAAAGCCTAGATTGAGTCGTTGCTCATTGTACAAATCATCTCCAAAACGAAACATACCTAGTCCTGCTGTTCCACCTAAAATAGGATAGGCAGCACCAAGGGCTAAACTGGTAAACTCCGATATTCCGTACTTGTTTTTGAAAGAAGTAAAGATAGCTTTCTCTTGAAAATTTGCTAATCCACCGATATTATTGAACAAGGACCATTCGTCTCCCAGCGTGACTGAAGTGCCTCCAATTGCGGCTGATCTTGCACCCATGGCATAGTTGCCATTTTGAGCCTGAGATTCAGGCTGTATGAAAATATAAATAAGCCCAAGTAAGATGAGTTTTTTCATTAGATGCAAACTAATAATTCTTATTTTCAATTCATGGCATTTTGCAATAATGTAATATTGCCTATAGAATTTCAACTATGAGTATCGCCTTAGATAATATCCGGACAAACAAGAGTTATGTGCTCACCAATTATGGCGAGCAATTCGAATTTACAGTAGTTGAAATAAAATCTGCAAATGAATTTTTACTCAAAGACCTAAATACACTAGAGTTTTACAATATGTCCGAATTGATAGGATATGGCAAAGGAAAAGACTTCAGTATTTGGGAAAAGTAATCTTTGACCTACCTATTTGTGATATTTGCCCATCTCGAATAAAGCCATTTCTATTCAATTTTACTTTTGAATTTTAAAAGTAAGAGAATAATGAATTTATTGAATGCTTTAGGCATTTTAAGCTTAAGTTTCGCGCTTGTAGCATGCCAAGCGAAAAGTGAATCTTCTGATTCAAACATTCCAGATAGCCCTATCCAAGAATGGAATGCAACAGTGTATCTTGAAATGCAAAATCAATTAGGAGAAGGTGCCATTTGGAATCATGAAACCAATGAATTTTGGCATATTGATATTGAAGGTAAAAAGTTTTTTACAACCAATATTCAAACTCAGGAACAGAAGTCTTTCGATGTAGGGCAAAGAATAGGTACGATAGTTCCGAATAATTTGGGTCAGGCCGTAGTCGCTCTTCAAAATGGTCTTTTTACTTATGATTTTGAATCAAATACTCAAGATTTAATAGTTAATCCACTGGATTCTTTATCCAACATTAGATTTAACGATGGGAAATGCGATCCAGCCGGAAGACTTTGGGTTGGTTCTATGGGGTTAGAGCAAGAAGCCTATAGAGCATCTCTTTATAGCTTGGACCAAGGTAAGGCTCAACAACAATTAGATAGTATTACCATATCTAATGGAATTGTTTGGGCCAAAGATCAAAAAACGATGTATTATATCGATACACCAGATGAGAATGTAAAAGCATATGACTATGACGTAGTTACAGGTAAAATTTCAAATGAAAGAATAGTCATTGAAATAGGAGGCTTAGGATACCCTGATGGTATGGCTATCGACTCGGAAGACATGCTGTGGATAGCACTATGGAACGGTAATATGGTCGGGAGATGGAATCCTCAGAGTGGTGAATTGATAGGTAAAGTAGATGTGCCAGCTCATAACATTACATCTTGTGCATTTGTGGGTGCTCAACTTGACTCTTTGATTATTACCACGGCAAGGGTAGATATGAGTGAGGATGAGTTGGAGAATTTTCCTTTAGCTGGTAGCTTGTTTGTGGTAATGCCTGGCGTAACAGGTGTAGAAAGTACTTTTTACCAAACAGGTCCAAGAGCCCAATAAAAATATAATTGTATGCTAAGTGAAAGGCCTGCTCTATGAGTGGGCCTTTTTTGCATAGAAGTATTTGGGAAATTCGTGCATTTCAAAGGTATCAATTACCTTTATCGCTTCAAGTAACAATCTTAAAAATCTTAGCTACCCATGAAGCAATATCACGAATTGATGCAAAGAATTCTGGATGAAGGTGTTCAGAAAGGAGACCGGACAGGAACAGGAACAAAAAGTGTATTTGGCCACCAAATGCGTTTTGATTTATCTGAAGGTTTTCCTGTCGTTACGACCAAAAAATTACATCTAAGATCTATTATTCATGAATTGCTTTGGTTTCTAAAAGGAGATAGTAACATCAAATACTTGAAAGAAAATGGTGTGTCCATTTGGGATGAATGGGCAGATGAAAATGGAGAATTGGGACCTGTATATGGCGTTCAGTGGAGAAGCTGGCCTACGCAGAGTGGTGAGACCATTGATCAAATCAGTCAATTGATCCACGATATCAAGAACAATCCAAATTCCAGAAGATTGATAGTCAATGCTTGGAACGTAGCAGAAGTAGCGAATATGGCTTTACCTCCATGCCATGCATTTTTTCAGTTTTATGTCGCTGATGGCAAGTTGAGTTGCCAATTGTATCAGCGTAGTGCAGACGTTTTTTTAGGAGTCCCGTTCAATATAGCCTCTTATGCTTTGCTCACGATGATGGTTGCTCAAGTATGCGAATTAGAGCCAGGTGATTTTGTGCATACCCTTGGTGATGCACATTTGTATTCTAATCATATGGAACAAACAGAATTGCAGTTAAGCAGAGCGTTTAGGCCATTACCTCAGATGAAAATCAATCCCCAAGTGAAAGACATCTTTGGATTTACCTATGAGGACTTTGCATTAGAAAATTATGATCCTCATCCGCATATAAAGGGTGCTGTTGCAGTTTGAATTCTCTAATTCAATGCTATTCAATAATTCAATACAATAATTTCTAAATTGCTGTAATAAAAATAATATTCAGACAACTAATCACCTGATGTAACGATTATCTCATAAACTCAGTCTAATGAGTATTTGTGAGAATCTATACCGAAAGATGATACAATCTAAAATCTAGTGGAAAAAAGCAGTGTATTTGATATGATAGGGCCAGTAATGATAGGACCTTCAAGTTCACACACCGCCGGTGTAGTGAGGATTGCTAGAGTAGGCGTAAGATTGCTCGGAGGAATTCCTGATGAAGCTGAAGTGATTTTTTATAATTCATTCGCGCGTACATACGAAGGCCATGGAAGTGACCGAGCTATTATAGCCGGGCTATTGGATTATAAAACTGATGATAAACGGATCAAGACTTCATTCGATGAAGCCAAAAAGGCTGGATTAAAATACAGTTTCAAGTCTGTTGGAAATGCATCAACTAAGCATCCTAATACCATTCACCTCAAATTGAAAAAAGGAGAGAAGACGGTTACCATGGAAGGCGAAAGCCGAGGCGGAGGTGTAGTTAAGATCGTGGAAGTCAATGGATTTGACGCTGGTTTCTCTGCCAATTTACACACTGTCATTATTGAAGCAGATGATCGGAGAGGAAGTATCACTTTCATTACCAGCGTGATAGCGCACGATGATTGTAATATTGCTACTATGACAGTTTCAAGAAAAGGGAAGAATGATTTGGCCTGTCAGATTTTAGAAATGGACTCTGGACTCAATGAGATCACACTTGAATATTTAAGAAATCTAAAATGGATAAAAAATGTCATTTATATCCCAGACATTGATAAATAATAAATAATGTACAAACTTCAATTTAAACTCATTTTTGTTTTTGTATTTAGCCTCTCCAGCGTAGTTCAAGCTCAGGATCATATATATTCCTTGGAGGAGTGTATCAACATGGCTTATGAGAAGAACCTAACCATTCAGCGAAGTGAGTTAGATCTTAAAGTAAGTGAGATTAGCAAGAACCAGTCAAAATTGGAACGATTGCCTGATTTCAACATGGGTGCTAATTTTACTAATAACTGGGGACGATCTATTGACCCAACCACCAATAGTTTTATAACCCAGCAAAACAATTCATCTAATATCAATGGAAGAAGTAATTTGACCGTGTTTAACGGCATGCAGATTCACAATGGAATCAAACAAGCCAATGTGAATTATGCAGCATCAAAAGCTGAGTTGGAATCAACTAAAAATGACGTTGTATTGATGGTTGCAAGCACATACCTCAATATTATTTTTAATAAAGAGCTATTATCCAATGCGAACTATCAGCTGAATACATCAAATCAACAACTTGAAAGAACAAAAAAACTGGTAGATGCGGGTGCGTTACCAGTGACCAATTTGCTTGACCTTCAGGCTCAATCCGCTAGCAATGAGGTGAATGTGATTAATGCAGAGAATAGTTACAACCTTTCAATTTTAGATTTGAAACAAGCGCTGTTAATTCCTGCAGAAGATCCATTTGAAATTGAGGTGCCCGAACTTGATTTGCAGCCTGAAGAAGTAGATGTACTGACTCCGAATCAAATTTATCAAACAGCTGAATCTATCATGCCGGAAGTAAAAAGTGCAGACTTAAGAATAGAAGAGGCAGACCTGAACTATAAAATATCAAAAGCTGCCTATTCGCCAGTCTTAACTGTTTCTGCTGGATTTAACTCGAATTATTCAAGTTACTTACGTGATCAGGAACAGATCATATATGACGAAAATCTATTGAGTCCTGCGCCCATTGGATATGTGGGGGCAGATCGAACAAACATCGTGAATAGAGATGTCCCAACACCGATTGGGACAGAACCTGGGATTGGTGTCGGAGAGCAGTTTAAAGAAAACATAAGTAAATATGTTGGCGTCAACTTAAGCATTCCCATATTCAATAAAATGCGAACAAGATCTGATGTTCAGCGATCTATGCTCACTAAACAACGAGCCGAGGTAACATCTGTGGAAGTGAAGAACCAACTACGTCAGAATATTGAGACAGCTTACAATGATATGAAGGCAGCCTCCAAACTACATGCTGCCAATCAAAGACAGGTTGAAGCTTTGGAAGAAGCTTTTAGAGTAATCGAAAACCAATATAACCTGGGGGCTGTTAATTTTGTGGATTATCAAGTGGCTAACAATAACTTGTACATGGCAAAATCAGATCTGGTCAGAACAAAATTCGATTACGTGCTAAGACAGGTTATTCTTGATTTTTATTTGGGCAAACCAATTACATTATAAACTCATGGCTAAGAAAAGAAACAACAATAAATTAATCTATGGATTGATTGGTGGAGCAATACTATTGATCATATTTCTAATTGTCGGAAAGAAGAAAGGATGGATTGGAGAGCGTGAAAGAACGGAAGTGACTTTTGGAGAAGTAAAGAAAGTGGACATCACAGAGAAAGTAAGTGCTTCAGGAATGATTCAACCTATTGTAGAAGTAAAAATTAGCCCTGAGGTATCGGCTGAAATTATCGAACTGAATGTTGAGGAAGGAGATTCTGTGACTATCGGTGATGTGTTGATCAAACTGAAACCTGACAACTTAAAATCTGCTCTGGATCGAACCAGAGCATCTCTCAATCAGCAAAGAGCTAATTTGGCAGATGCAGAAGCGAGGCTTGCCTCGGCTAAGGCATCATTCAAGCGTTCCGAATTAGAATACAACAGACAGAACCAACTTTATGAATCAAAGGCTATTTCTAAAGCTGATATGGAATTAGCGGAAGCCAATTTTAAAATTGCGGAACAAGATTTGAAATCAGCAGAAAAGAATGTAGAAGCTTCAAAGTACATTGTTCAGAGTGCTTTAGCATCAGTAAAAGAGGCCAACGAAAATTTAATGTTTACTACCATCACAGCACCTATGGGTGGGATTGTATCCAAACTCGACGTAGAGAAAGGGGAGCGAGTGGTAGGGACATCTCAGATGGCCGGTACGGAAATGATGCGCATTGCCGACTTGGGTAATATGGAAGTACGCGTAGATGTGAATGAAAATGACATAGTACGTGTGGCGGTAGGCAATGAAGTTGAGATTGATGTAGATGCCTATTCATATATGGATAAAAAATTCAAAGGAAGAGTAACTGCTATTGCCAACACTGCCAACGCCAAAGCTTCGTCAGATGCTGTCACTGAATTTGAAGTGAAGATCAGAATTTTAAATGATTCGTATAAGGATTTGGTAGCAAGTAATAAAGTGCCATTTCGTCCAGGAATGACTGCGAGTGTAGATATTGTAACGAATACAAAACGAGGCATCTTATCTGTTCCATTAGGGGCGGTGACTACTAGAATCCCTAAAAGTGAAGACGAAGAGGAGTCTGAGAATTCAGCTCAAAAAAATCGTAATGACGACCTGAAGGAAGTTGTCTTCATTAATGTAGACGGTAAAGCTGAATTGAGAGTAGTAAAAACTGGAATAAGCGACTTCGACAACATTGAAATTATAGAAGGAGTCTCAGAATCTGAGCAAGTAATAAGTGGTCCGTATTTGGCGGTATCTAAAAATCTAGAGGAAGGGGATTTGGTAAAGGCTGAAGAAAAAGAGGATAAAGAAGATAGAAAAGGAAGAGAATAAATGTTGTGATTAGATATTTGTAAAAGGCGAAGAAATTATTCTTCGCCTTTTTTGTATGCCACTTGCATTTACTGTTTCTTAGAGTAGAATTAACAGTCTCACTCTATCAAAAACTTCAGTATATATCGCGCTTCAGCCGGATCAGGGAAAACATACATTCTGACCTATAATTATATTCGTCTAGCACTACAGTACCCAGATTACTTCAAAACTGTATTAGCGGTCACTTTTACTAATAAAGCGACTGAAGAAATGAAGTCCCGAATCCTAGAGACATTGGAGCAGTTGGCCAAAGGTGAGCATGCGATGTCTTCTGATCTAGTGAAAGAACTGAATATTAATGAGCAACAGCTGTCGTCACGGTCTGATGCTTTGCTGAGAAGCATTCTTCACAATTATTCTTTTTTTGCAGTAACGACTATAGACGCGTTTTTTCAAAAAATTGTAAGGTCGTTTGCTCGCGAAATAGGTATCCAGACGGGTTTTAAAATTGAGCTAGATCAGCCTAAAGTTATTGCAGAAGTCATTGATCACATGTTGATGGAAATGGCGGAAGACCCACAATTGATTCGCTGGTTAACTGATTTTGCTATTTATCAAATCAATCAAGGTAAATCTTGGGACACTCGAAATGACATAAAGAGTCTATCTGGCGAATTGTTCAGTGAATTCCTTGTGCTGAATAAGCACAAAGTATTTGATCAATTGAATAAACCCAACTTTATTAATGATTTTATTCAAAAACTAAATCAAAGACGAGAGCAATTAGAGCAGGGCATGATTGCTCTAGGTCAGTGTATCAATACCGTATTGGTAGCGCATCAATTGACAAAAGATGATTTCACCTACAAAGCAGCTGGTGTAGGTGGCTATATGGACAAGTTGATTCTTGGTGAATTTGTAGAGCCTGGCAAGCGAGTCTATGATGCACTAGAACAAGGAAAGTGGTACAGCAAAGGTTCCGATAAAGATATAGCCATAGATAACGCTATAGCAGATGGCCTGGCAGATCATCTGTCATCCGCTATTGATTATTATTTCAACCATAACAAAGAATACGAATCCTTAAAGCAGGTCATTAAATACATCTATACTTTCGGGTTGCTATCTAGAATTTCAGAGGAGATTAATGATTATCGTGAGGCGAATGATTTGTTGCTTATTTCTGACTTTCCTGTTTTTCTAAATGACATCATCAATGATAGTGATGCCCCATATATTTATGAAAAAGTAGGCACAAGGTATAAGCACTATCTGATTGATGAATTTCAAGATACCAGTGGATTGCAGTGGAACAATTTCAAACCATTGATTCAAGACACGCTAAGTGCTGGCAACTTTTCGATGGTGGTAGGTGATATCAAACAATCCATCTATCGCTGGCGTGGAGGTAATTGGAAAATACTTCTCGAGCAGATCAGAAAAGACATTGGCGAAAGCCATATCAAAGATGAAGGTCTGAGTACCAATAGACGTAGTAAACAGAATATTGTAGAATTCAACAACGACTTGTTTAATAGCGCTCCTGAAATGCTGGAAAGCCATTTGGATTCTAATTTGGGAGAGTCCATTCAGGCTAATTTAAATATGAATGCAGCATATGATGGAAGTGCTCAGCAATTGTATGATGAGTCTGGGGATGGATTGATCAACATTCAATTTTATGAAAAGAATGAGGAGCTGGAAGAGCCAGATGATTATGTCATTTCCGAATTGGTAAAATATATCCAGCAGCTTCAAGATGCCAATTATCAACTGAATGATATTGCCATATTAGTGAGAACCAATCCTCAAGGAAGGAAAATTACACAAGGTTTGATGCAGCATCAGTTGGAAGTGGGAGATGATGGCTACCGATACGATGTCATTTCTAATGAATCACTTTTCATTAAAAATAATTCAGCTGTTCATCTCATTTTACAATGCTTAGATTGGATTGCAAATCCAGAACAGTCCTTGACCATAGCTCAGCTGAAATTCGCAAGTGAACAGTACCATGAAAGGACGGGCACAGCGAATCTAGCAGCTGCGTTCATGGAGAAATGGGATAATTGGAGTAAGATGAATATGTCTTATTTGGTAGAATCTGTGATTCACCATTTCAAATTATTTAATTACGCGGCAGACCATGCTTATCTGCTTGCTTTTCAAGATCTGATTTTGGATTATTTAAAATATGAAAAAGACAGTCTGATAGATTTTAAGGTATGGTGGAGCGATCATGATAATAGGTCTATACAAGTGTCAGAAGATCAGGATGCAATGCGACTGATGACGATTCATAAGTCTAAAGGACTCCAGTTCAAAGCTGTGATTCTACCGTATTGTCATTGGAAACTAGACCATTCTGGAACCAACGAGCAATTGCTTTGGTGTGAAACAGATGGATCGACCGTATTAGGGCAGGTGCCTTATTTGCCCGTGCGATACAAAAATGACCTGGCTCAAACGATTTTTGCCAAGAATTTCTATTTGGAAAAATCAGATGTTTATTTAGATAATTTGAATTTGCTTTACGTGGCCTTGACTCGTGCTGAAGAAGCTTTATTCATACTATCTGATGTAAAATTAAGTTCGAAAGGAATTTCAAATGTGGGAGATATCCTTTTGAATTATGCCAGAGATAAGTCATTGCTGGAAGGCGAATTGAATGCTATAGCGTTGGGCAAACTTCCACCATATAGCGTCTATGAAAAGGAATTAAGCAGTCCAATGACTCTATCTGCTATGAACTTCACACCACCGGCTGACAGGGTGCAACTCAGGCAAAAAGCTCGGATACTTGAAGAAACTGTATTAGAGTCGATCAATTATGGCGAAATTATTCATTGGATTTTTTCAAAGATTCATTCTCGAAAAGACTTTACAGTTGCCTTAGATAAAGCTCAGATAAAATTTGGACTATCTGATCACGAAATGATAGAAATTAAACTCAAATTGCGAGAAATATGGGACAAACCCCTAATAGCCAGTTGGTTTGATGTGAGTTGGGAGGTGAAAAATGAATCCTCAATACTTTTAACTAATGGTAAGTTGAGAAGACCAGATCGGGTAATAGTAAAGGACAACAAAGCCATTGTAATAGATTATAAAACAGGTGCTCGATCTAATAGTCACTTACGACAAGTGGACGAATACAAAAACATACTGGGACAGATGGGGTATGAAAGGGTAGATGGATTCTTGATTTATCTTTCTGAACCTGATGTTTTAGCCGTATAAACTAAATTCAAATGTTATGAAAGCAGTGCTTTGTGAGTCTTATGGACCTCCTCAAAATTTAGTCATCAAAGAAATAGATGCTCTTATCCCAGATAAAGGAGAGGTAATTATAGTGGTGAAGGCCAGTGGTTTAAATTTTCCAGACACGCTAATTATTGAAGGAAAGTATCAATTTCAGCCCGACATGCCATTTTCACCTGGTGGTGAGGTAGCCGGTGTTGTTAAAAGTCTAGGAGAAGGTGTTACTCATTTAAAAATTGGGGACCGGGTTATGGCAGGTACTGGCTGGGGTGGTTTTGCAGAAGAAGTTAGAGGCAAAGCGACTAATGTTTTCCCATTGCCTGATAGTATTAGTTTTGATCAAGCGGCATCTACCATGATGACTTTTGGTACCTCGTACCATGCTCTTGTGAATCGTGCAGAATTGAAAGCTGGAGAGACCTTGCTGGTGTTAGGAGCAGCAGGTGGTGTTGGAACAGCGGCTATTCAGATAGGGAAAGCACTGGGTGCCAAGGTGATTGCAGCGGCTAGTACGGATGAAAAATTAACGTACTGCAAATCCATAGGAGCAGACTTGACTATCAACTATAGCACTGAAGACTTAAAGGCTCAAGCCAAAGCGTTGACAGATGGTAAGGGAGTAGATGTGATTTATGACCCAATAGGCGATAAATATACTGAACAGGCACTTCGAGCTATCGCTTGGAAGGGCAGACATCTTGTGGTTGGTTTTGCAGCAGGTGATATTCCGAAAATTCCTCTCAATTTGCCTTTGCTCAAGGGTTGTTCAATAGTTGGTGTGTTCTGGGGAGGTTTTTTTAGAAATGAACCTCATGTGAATGCTGAGAATTTTAAAACCATTGTTCAGTGGTTGGAAGAAGGTAAAGTAGAAGCTCAAATTCATAAAAAATATCCTTTGGAAAAAGTGGCCGAGGCTATGGCTGAATTGACAAGTAAAAAAGTGAAAGGCAAGATCATTTTTGAGCCTTAATAAAAACAATAGTTTTGGAAAAAGGAGGTGATCAATGCTAATCAGATGAAATCTAATAGCAAAAGAGCCACTCAATGAGCGACTCTTTTTTTCTTGTTCTACTTCTTCAGATTGATGTTCCAAAGCTAATTTTTCATCAACCTTGAAAGCAGAATGGAATTTGAAAAACGGATTAATTCAAATGTTAAGTTGGTTGCATTTGAAATTTTGATTTAACTAAAATAATCAATTCGAGAGGCAAAATCAACCACACCAATTTTAAATCAACAATTCTCAAACAATATTTGAATAACTAGATAATAATTCAATTTTGTAAATTCATGTTTTAATCCTATAAAACCGCCTGAATTATCCTATGAATACAATCATTCATCGAAAAAGTTCAATTGCAGTTAGTTTTTTGAATTAAAAATATGACTTCTTAATCAATGGTAGGGTAATATTGCGCTCGACCTTTTTAAGACTATGAGAAAGTATTTTTTAGGGGCATCCGTCTTGTCCTACATGTGCCTTTTGTCCTCTTGTCAAATAGACGAGTTAGGTAAAGAAAAACTAGGCACTCATTCCACACACCTTGTATTGAACCTAGGCAATGCTGAATACACAGTATTGGAATTACTAGAAGACTTAGATCAAGAATCTTTAGATGTAGATGATAGCGACCAATCCATGTCCATTCTCTTTAGAGACAGTACAATATATGATGATACCGAATCTTTAATAGCCATTAGTTCTGTCAGCAATGTAGAAGAATTTGCTCCAGCGGAGGATGTTCCATCCACTCCAATAGATTACAAAATAAATATAGAAGAGACTTTTGTTTTTTCTTTTCCTGCTAACAATGGAGAAGAGATTGATTCATTATTTTATAGTTCTGGTACTCTGGATTTTTTTATGGAGTCTTCTTTCAAAGGAGATATAGATTATACATGGGTGATTGAAGGTACCCGAATTGTAGAAACCAACGAAGACTTAACTCAAACTCAAGAATTAGTATTCGCAGGTGGAGCTGTGACTGATACTTACTCAAGACCACTTAATGGTTTAAAATCAAAATTTTATAAGAATGCACTTGATGAAAATGAATTTGCTGTGCATGTGACAGGAACAATCTCATTTGAAGAAGGAACAGAGATCTTACCTAGTCATAAAATGACTTTCAATTTGGCATTCAATGATCCTACCTTTTCAAAAATCTACGGTTATTTTGGGAATGATCCAATTGAACTTCAAAGTCAATCGATTGGCATTTCTGCATTTGAAGAATTTTCTGGGGATGGTTTAAAATTTGAAGATCCAAAAATATTGCTCATAACCAATAATTCATTTGGGATGGATTTTGAGTTGTCTTTTGATGAAATAAAGGCAGTTTCATCAGATAACAGTGTGGTTATTTTTAGTGAAAATACTTCTCCCGGTATTGATGGCTTTGTTTCTTCTCCAAGTGAAGAAGGTGAAGTGAAAAGTGATACTGTTGAACTTAATAAACAAAATAGTAACATCAACGAATTACTTAATTCCACGCCTATCAAGATTGATTTTGATATTTCTGGTGTGCCAAATCCAATAAGTAGTACGCGAGATAACAATTTCTTATTGAGTGAAAGTCAAATCGAGGTTATAAGTGTAATCGAAATTCCATTACAATTTCAAATGGATGGATTCGCAGTTGATTTTGATTTTGAAATGAACTTGTCAGATATCAAGCAGGCGGAGAAAATTATATTCAATATCGTAGCTACAAATGAGATACCCTTTACAGGAAGTATTGATCTTGAGTTTGTTGATAAAGGCGGTGATGTTTTATATACAATGACGGATGCTGCAATTATAGAATCACCTGAACTAGACGCAAGTGGTAAAACAGCAACACCAGAAGTTTCTACCTCGGAAATAAATTTAGACGCCGAGGCCATCGATGCTTTGTTAAATGCAAATACAATATTCGCAATTGCAAACCTCACCACTTTCGAATCGAGTAAAGACCGCTATGTAAAACTATATGCTGATTATAAATTGAATATCGAATTGTCAATTGAGGGTGAATTAACTATTGATCTTGATGAATAAAATTAAACAACGACTATCGATATTGTTGATCACAATTTTAGGATTGGTACATTCGGCAAAAGGACAAAGTGATCTGACTTTTTATCATTTGGGTGAAATCACTCCTCAAAGTAGTATCTACAACCCTGTTTTTTTTCCAGACGCAGATTTTTATATTTCATTACCCGTGATCTCTGGAGTGAGTACCAATTTTAATAATAGTATTTCTTACGATGATGTTTTTGCATCTATTGACGGTACTGATTCTGTTGAATTTAGTTCAAACAAGCTGCTGTCTAACTTAAAAGATGGAGATCGAATGTCATTTGATGGATCTGTTACTTTATTACAAGTTGGGTTTCATATTGGGAGGACGAGTGCATTGCAGGTTTTTGTGAATGAAAGAGTGAAGAGTAGGTTGTATTATCCGAAGCAGTTAATGGAGTATTTACTCAACGGAAACGGTGAATATTTAGGGCAAGAAGTGGAAGAAAATAACCTAAGAGGGCAAGGAACTTACTATCGAGAGTATGGTGTTGGATACACGCATCAGTTAATGATCGGTGGAAGTAAAAAGCTTCGAATAGGTATGAAATTAAAATATCTTCAAGGGTTTGTTCAGGCCGAAGTGGATGAAGATGCTTCAATTAGATTAATGACGGATGAGGACAATTATTCCGTAACTGTTAGTTCAAATCAAGCAGTATTAAGAACTGCCGGAATTGAATCAATGGATAATGCCAGCTACCTGATGTCCAATGATAACACTGGGTATGGCATGGATATAGGAGCAGATTTTCAGATTTCTCCTAAGTTAAATGTCGCGCTAGCGGTAAATGATATTGGTAGTATCACTTGGAAAGAAGAGGTGGTGAATTACGAATTGATGGAGTCCGAGGCAACTTTTGGTGGATTGGATTTAAGTGATTTTGATGATATTGGCGAATCATTAAAAGATACACTGACGCAGTTATTTGATTATAATGAAATCCGAGAAGGTAGTTTTAAATCTAAACTGAATACAAGAGTATTTGTATCTGGTTCATATCAAGTAATTCCAAAAGGCACGGTGACGGGAACAATAATGACAAGAAATGACTTAGGTAGTCAAAGCTTTACGTATGGAATAGGTTACACGCATAAAGTGAGCCGCTTATTGACTGTTTCTACGACAGTATCTAGAAAACCAAAGCAGGGTATTGCTGTAGGGGGAGGGTTTGCTGCAAGGTTGGGCATTGTTCAATTGTACACCTCTGTAGATAATACCATAGGGTTTAATGATGTTCGGAATATGCAAAATCTTAATGTCCGAGTCGGAATAAATCTATTGTTTGGTCGCCGTTCTGAGAAGAAAATCCAGAAAGATGATTTGAGTAATGAGATAGATTATCAACCGAAAGAAAAGAAATCCAAGAAAAAGTTCAGTCCGTTTCCTGATGAATATGATTTAGATCATTTAGAAGAGATAGACTAATCCCATTTTCGTTTGTGCAAGCTCGAAAAACCAGATATGGATATATTCATGGTTTCAGGAAAAAAACCTTTTGTTCTCAAGTTGGATAGATTGTAGAGCAGGTTTTCGTCTTTGGAGATTAATTGAACAATTGCATCCTTTTCATAGGATTTCATATGGTCAGTCAAAAAAATGATTAGATCATCTGCCGTTAAAGATTCTGTACTCAAATCAATGCTATACATGGGTCGAGTTTCAATCTTATGAAAATTATGCTCAAAGGTCTTACCACTTATTTTGAAGGTGTGATATCCTTTTACTTCATTTATTTCATCGAACATGGTCCGTTCGGTAGAACCGCTATAAATAATAGGCACCCTTTTATTTTCAGATGATTGAGCATACATCACTTGATGCTTATGTATATGCCCAGCCAAGATCAAATCGAACTTCCCAGGCAAGTCATCTATATTAAGGGTGTCCTTTCTATTCGCAAATTCAAAATGATTAATTCCCGCTTTTACTCCATCTATAGCATGATGGACGCATAAAATATTAAAGTCATTTTTATGTATACTTTTTTCTAGTGTGTTCCTGTATTTGGGGAAAAGTGATCTGATGTCTCCTTTGTAATATGGAAAACCCGAAATGGATAGCTGTGGTAAATTGTATGTTGATGCATGATCAAAAACATGGATGTTGGGGTGGTTTAGGAAAATTGAAGACGGGAGTACTGACTTTTCGTGGTTGCCAGGTACGATAAAAAGTTTGATCTCCGCAGTTGCTAATCTAAGAAATTGCTCATAAGTCTGATCAACTAAAAATGCGGGAACTTTTTGCTTTTCAAAGACATCTCCACAGTGAATGACATAATCAACTTTCTGATTTATGGCTTGGTCTATGACTAATTTTAAATTTTCGAAAAAATCAAAACCTCTTCTTCGATTTTTAGTGGGCTTATTGGAAGACGGATGATCGAACCCAATATGAGTGTCAGAGAAAAGTAAAATGCTGATGTTTTCAGCTGTCACATTTATTTGTTTTGATGAAGATTATCAAAGGTTTTTCGTCCCTTGACGAAGTATTGATACGGTAAAAGGAATGGAGAGTTCCGAACTTTGTTGACGGCATGCTTTCTTATAATTCTTCGTTTTCTAATGTTTTTGGGTAGTAGAAGAATGAAATCAAGATGTGCCTTGCAGATAGCCCAGCTGTGATTCCAAGATTGATCCATCCCAAATTTTAGTGCAGCAGCCCAATCTAGTGTTAGTTTAAAAGGTAATTTCCAGAACAAGCTAATAACTCTTTCATTTTTACACAAAAGAGAGAGATTATTCCTGAAGTTAAGATATGTTTTTCTAGGGTTGATTTTGTTAAGCGTTCCACCACCTACATGATACACTGTGCTATCAGGAATACAATAAAGTGATTTGCCCATGGAGCGAAAGCGCCAGCATAAATCGATTTCTTCCATGTGGGCAAAAAAATCTGTATCAAACCCTCCAGCTGCTTTGAAGTCTGCCGTTCTTACAAACAAGCAAGCACCTGTCGCCCAATCCACTTTTTGAATAGTATTATACTGATTCTGATCTTCTTCGAGCGTTTCGAAAATTCGACCACGGCAATAGGGGAAACCCATAAAATCCAAATATCCACCAGCCGCCCCTGCATATTCAAAATATTGCTTTTGATTAAAATCGAGAACCTTTGGCTGACAAGCAGCAACTGCTGGATGCTCATCCATGAAGTTTATTATAGGTACTATCCAGTTGGGAGTTACTTCTATATCAGAATTGAGTAGAATACAGTATTCATAGTCAAGTTTATTGATGGCTTCGTTGTACCCTCCAGTATATCCTAAGTTTTCTTCAAATACTATGACTCTAAGAGCTGGATAGTTCTTTCTTAAAAATAAAAGGGATTCATCTGTAGAAGCATTGTCTACAAGAATCACTTCTGCCTCTTTACTGTATTGAATAACTGATGGCAAGAATTGCTCTAAAAACTGAGCGCCATTATAGTTTAATATGACTATGGCTGTTTTAGCCATTAAACATATTGCCTAGATCGAATCCTGGGATATTGGGCATCATGCCTTCCGTCTGCTTTTGAATATGCTCTTTGGCCAATAGGTCAGCTTCTTCCATTGCTTTATTTATGGCTGCAACTATCAAATCTTGTACGATTTCCTTATCAGCAGAATTGACCAGAGAATCATCTATTGTGACTTTGATCACCTTCTTTTGTCCATTTACAGTGGCCTTTATTAAACCGGCACCTGATTCACCTTCTACTTCTATTTGAGATAGTGTGCTTTGAGCTTCTTTCATTTTTTCTTGAACCTCTTTCACTTTTCCCATCATTTTCATCATATCAAACATATCACTATCCTTTTCTCATGAGTAACATCGATCCTGATTGGTCATATTTTCGACCTTCAGCATCTTCAAAATATATTTTATAGATATAAGTACCTTCTGGTGCTTCTTTATCATTTATTCTGCCATCCCAGCCATTAAAATTATCCGTTGTCGTAAAAATCAGAGCGCCCCACCTGCTATAGACTTCCAGCTCAAAATTAAAGACTTTTGGGCCTTTGGCTACAAATCGATCGTTCAGTCCATCATTGTCTGGCGTGAAAACATTGGGCAAAAACATAGTAGTGTTTAGCTCTGTCAAGATAATATTCGAATAAGAAAATTCCGGAATTACATTCAACGATTCAGCACGTACTCTTATGTACTTGTTTTCAGAATCATTGGTAGAAAAAGTCACAGCTTTTTCCCGACCGCTAAAAACTGGAAATTCTTCAATCACTGTACCAGCCTCGTCAAGTCGCTCAATAGTGTAATTTCTAATGCCATCAATCCAAGTTTCATATTTACTCCAACTATAATCCACTTCTTTTCCTCTTGTTCCTCCTTGCTGAATAATCATGGGGATGGTAGAAGGTGAAGGAGTAGAGAGGTTGCCACAGTCGTCATCATACCTTATTCTGTAGGCATGTTGTCCAATGAAGTTTGCTTCGGTGTCAACAAAAGTGGTGTCTTCCGAAGAATCATAATACCTCCAGGATCGATCTCTTATATTTCTCTCAATGATATACCTTCTAAAAGGTATTTCGCCCGTGTCAGGTGGCCCCCAGGTGAGTTCTACATCATTCTCAATATTGACTGTAGATGCGGGATAGCTTACTGCCGGGAGTTCAGCAGATTTATTGGCAATAACTGCTGTATCTACAGAAACTGAAGAACCAGATGCGAAAATGGGCTGAACATTATACACATATTCTTTGTTGCATATCACTTGGCTATCATCGTAACTTACAATAGATGAATTGGTAATATTCACTAATAAATCTCCGTCTCTAATAATATTATAGGATTCAGCTTCTACTGTATCAGTCTGCCAACTGATGGTATTGGCCTGATCAGTGCCATTTACATCAAAATAAACCGAACAAATAATATCTGAAAGTATAGCCACTTCGTTGCAGGCATCATAAGTGTTGATTTGGTAGCAGTAAAAATCATCTTGAGTATTTATTTCTGATATGACTGCAGTAGCACCTGTGATAATAGACCCAAACTCAAAGTTCTCGGTTCCATTTGTTGAGCTCTCTAGATTATAAATAATATCATCTCCTAAGGTAAAACCAAGTTGAATTTCACCATCTGAGGCTTCGTTGGTTGTTTCCACTGAAGTTAATACAGGATTCGTGATAGAATTGATACTGTTGAAAGCCTCGTTATCTGTACCACAGGTTGAATTATTTGCGTCAGTGAATCTGCCTGAAACGTCAATTCTATAAGTGTTTTGTGTACCGTAGTTATAGGCAGATGAAAAAGATAGAGGATCCACTTCTTCATTGTCAGTTGTAGTGAATTCTACGAAATAGCTGTCATAGTACTCATCTTCAATTTCTACTCGGACATTGTGAGAGGCACAGTTATGGATAGTGAATTCCGGAAGTTGTGGTTCTTTTACTTCTACTAAAATTGAATCTAGTCTATCCTCTGCGTCAAAGTCATTAGACCCCATGGTTACGTAGTAGTCACCAGCAGTTGTATAAGTGTAAGTAAAGTCAGTATTATCACCACCACTACCATCGAACCCTTCATAGAAAAACTGAACGGCAGAAGTGATATTGGGGGTTACATTGATGGTCATACCTGTACACCCTTTGATATAATCTATATCAAACCTGCCTTTTATACTCGTATGTTGTGCCATAGCGAACTGGCTGTACAGGCACAAAATGAGGATTAATATATGGTGGAGAGGTTTCAATTTGATTGTCTACTTGTTGGGTATGACGAACTGTCAATTAAAAGTTATCAATCTAGTGACTATTCTTGATTTTAGAAATAAGATCATTGATTTTGTAAGAAGCTTGTTCTCCGTCGACCATATTTTTCAGGGTATAGTTACCAGCGGCGATTTCATCTTCGCCTATGAGCACAACGAATGGAATATTAAGATTATTAGCATAAGACATTTGTTTCTTCATCTTAGCTGAGTCAGGATACGATTCAGCTCTAATTCCTTCTTTTCTCAACTCTTGCAACAAGGCTATTCCTTTGCCCATCATTTCTTCCCCAAAATTGACAATCATGACTTGTACTTGAGTAGCTGTAGACTCAGGGTATAAGTTCAATTCTTCAAGCACATCATAGATTCTATCCACACCAAATGATATTCCTACGCCTGAGACATCCTTTAGTCCAAATACACCTGTCAGGTTATCATAGCGACCTCCACCAGTTATGCTACCTATTTGCACTCCATTAGCTTTCACTTCGAAGATAGATCCGGTATAGTAGGAGAGACCACGTGCTAGAGTCAGATCCAATTCTAGATGATCGTTTTTTAGTTGATAAGAATCTAAGTAGCTTAAAATTTCTTCAGTTTCGTTCACACCTTGCATGCCAGTTTCGCTTGCGCCAAAATAATCCTTCAAGAAAACCAATTTCTCACCGATTGAGCCTTCAAATTCAAACACAGGTTTCAATAGGTCGATATTTTCTTGGGTAAACCCTCTTTGTATCAACTCCTCATTGACTTTTTCGAGCCCAATTTTATCCAACTTGTCTATCGCTACGCAGAAGTCAGCTTCTTTGCCTTCAGCACCGATCACTTCAGTAATACCCACCAATATTTTTCTATTGTTAAGTTTGATGGTGAAATCAGGAAGCTTCAATCCGGTGAATACTTCATTGATCATTGCTATAATTTCCGCCTCACATAGCAAGGAGTCTGTACCTACTACATCTGCATCGCACTGATAAAATTCTCTATACCTGCCTCTTTGTGGCCGATCTGCTCTCCATACTGGCTGAATCTGATATCTTTTGAAAGGGAATGATATTTCATTTCGATGCATCACGACATATCTGGCAAAAGGCACCGTCAAATCATATCTAAGACCTTTTTCTGAAATCTTAGGAAGCATAGTTTTGCTTCCTGCTGCATAATCTTCTTCTTGAGTTTTTGATAAAAAATCACCAGAGTTCAATACTTTAAAAAGCAGTTGATCACCTTCATCTCCATATTTACCTGTAAGCACAGATAGATTTTCCATGGTTGGGGTTTCCAACTGAGCAAAGCCGTAGCGTTCGTATACTTCACGAATGGTATTGAAAATGTAGTTTCTTTTGGCCATTTGTAATGGACCAAAATCACGTGTTCCTCTAGGGATGGAAGGCTTCTGCATTTGAATTTTATTATTTGAAGCAAAACTATGAATCGACCCTCTTCAAAACAATGTAATAATCTATTTAATTGAATTATTTCGATAAAACAGAATTTGTCAGATCAAGAAATAATAGTTTTATAGATTAGCAGCTATCCAATTCTTTTAAAAATTATGATTAATCGACTACTCATCCCAGCCATTCTTGTTTTAATCCTATGTGCTTGTCAGCAAAATACACGAACAATAATACCCAACGAGGTTGTTGCACTAATTGATAGCCTGAAAACACAATATGCACCAGATGGTCGGGTAGCGATATTTAAGGTCGAAGCTGGGATCGAAAATGACAGATTGGTTCTAACTGGAGAGACTGATCAGCCAGAGGCTTTAGAAATTTTAATTAATAAACTCTCGGTTAAGGATTTTGATAATAAAATCAATCTATTGCCAGACGAGTCCACTAACCCTTATCGGTTTGCCATAGTAAACAATTCTGTAGCCAATTTGAGATCTAAGCCTAGGCACTCATCTGAACTAGCTACACAAGCTACTTTGGGTACTGTATTGAAGGTGCTCAAAATAACTCAAGAATGGTATCTGGTACAAACGCCAGATGATTATATCGCATGGGTTGATCATGGTGGGGTAGAATTGAAGTCAGCAGAAGGGTTAGCAGATTGGGAAAACTCAGATAAGGTTATCATCACTAATGTCAATGCAGTTGTATCGGATGACAAGCGCTATGTAGTTTCTGATTTGATTCTTGGAAATGTTTTAGAATTGGTGAGTGAAAGTGATACTTCATTCGTTGTACGTTTTCCTGATGGTAGGATTGGGGAAGTCAATAAAAACCAAGCGATGAATTATGGAGAATGGTTGGCGATGATGGAACCCTCTGGAGTATTGATTGAAACATATGCACGGTTGTTAATGGGTGTTCCATATTTATGGGGAGGCACATCTTCTAAAGGGATGGATTGTAGTGGGTTCACCAAAACGGTTTATTTTATGAATGGATTGGTAATACCAAGAGATGCTTCTCAACAAATAAATGCTGGTCTCGAAATAGACACTGAATTGAAATTTGAAGGGTTACAGAAAGGTGATTTGCTATTTTTCGGTAAGCCTGCAACAGACTCAACCAAACAGCGAACCACTCATGTTGGTATTTGGTTAGAAAACAATGAATTTATTCACGCCTCAAAAAGAGTCCGAATCAGCTCCATCGATCCTTCTTCTCCAAATTACGATGAGTTTAACAAAAACCGCTACTTAGGGAGTAGGAGATACCTTGATAAGGTGGAAGGAAATATTGTGAATCTGAAGTCCAGTATTACTTCTCAGAAATAATACGCTCATTAGAACCCGCTTGATAAGGGTAGGTCTCAAATATTCGGTTGATCGATTGTAATATGGTTTGATTGACTTCTCCCTTCATAGTGGATTTCAAATCCAAACTTCCTTGCCAAACAAGCTTCTTTTGCCTGCGATCTCTTAGCTCAATGAGCACAATACCTTCGGTATGCTTTTTTGCATTTTGAGGTATGTAGTAGCTATTGTATCCGTAGGGATCATAATTTCGAGTATTGGTTTCAGTAACGGTAGTTGATATGATTTCATATCTAGCAATCAAGTCAGGCCGATCAGCTGGTTTGTAACCTTTGGCTATCATATTTTGATCAATCGCCATTTCTATTTCTGAATAAAAGGCCATTCCTTCGGATGAAAATGACTTGTCATCACTTTTGTAATAGATAAGGCGATACGTTAGGTACTTACTATAGTCCAGATCATCATTCAAAAACTTGATCACCTTGGGTGGTGCGCAAGTTTGAAAAAGTATCAAAACAACTATCCAAGTAAATATTTTATACATTAAAGCTGTGTCTGGTTCAGGTATTTGAATTAATGTTAACGGTTCATTTAGGTAAATTCCTAAATAATTCTTTGAAAGTCTGCTTACTTTCTTCTGCGTCTGTAAAAATTTCTAATATTCTTCTCTTTTCACCTTTTACAAAAACCATCAAATGGTGTTCCAAATCTTGAATTGAATGGCAGGGCAAATATTCATACCCAAACTCTTTGGCCAAAAATTTGGCATCTTTCTGCTGTCGGGTTTCAAAAAATTCTTCGAGCTCTGGCTGTTGCGAAGGTCCTTCGATCATTCTGAAAATGCCACCACCATGATTGTTGAAAACCACAATACTCAGATTTTCTGGTAGATGATTGTGCCAAAAGGCGTTACGATCGTAAAGAAATGCCATGTCACCAGTCAACAGAAAGGTAGTTTTATCGGTCATCAGCGCCGTGCCAATGGCCGTGCTATTGGATCCATCAATACCACTAGTGCCTCTATTGCAATAAACTTCTATGTCTTGATTGTGATTCAACCCAATGACATTGGCATATCTGACAGCCATACTATTGGCTAAATGCAGATCAGACCCAGAGGGCAAAGAATTGAGGACTTTTTTGTATGCAATGAGATCAGAGAAAGTTGAGTTGTTAAATTGTTGAATATGACTTTTAGTGGTGGTATCAATATGCTGCCATGCTTGATAATAGTTTTTCTGATCATTACTGACAGAGCATCGATTCTTGATTTCAGTTAAAAAATGTCGTGAATTTATTTTGAAGTGTTTGGTAAGCGATAAGTAAGTATTTGGGGCATAGGTCTCATTTCTAATATGCCAGTGAGCCTTTGGTTTTTGCTGGCGTAAATAGAGCTTTAGATTCTTACTTATGACAGACATACCTAGTGTGATAAGTAAGTCTGGCTGCAAATCGGTATTTTCAAGGTTTTTTAAGAATACATCCTGACTCGTAATCACACGATCAACTTCATGAGCATTTGAGATAATGTCAGCCACTATTGGAATCTGATATTCAGCTGATGTTTGACTCAATAATTGATTTATTTCAACATCCTTTCGTTCCTGTCCTGCAACAATCAAAACCTTCTTGTATTGGTTTAATACGTCAAGTTCCTGTTTCCAATCAATTAAAGATTCTGGTTTTCTTTCTGTGGTGGATAAACTCGTGTCGAATTTATATTCATCAGCAGTTGTAGGATAAAATGGTTCTCTGAAGGGGACGTTGATATGTACTGGTCCTGGCTCATCAGTCAGCGAAATATCAATAGCACTACTAATACTCTGGTGTCCTAGTTTGACTGAATTTTTGTCATCCAAGAGAGAAGGAAAAACGAAGGCTTGTTTAACATGCTTGCCAAAAAGATTTTCCTGAAAAATGGTCTGACCATCACGTTGACCTATCCATTCAGGTGGTCGATCTGCAGATAAGATGAGTAGTGGTATTTGATTGAAATAGGCTTCCGCAACCGCTGGCGCATAATTCAAAGCGGCAGAGCCAGAAGTACAAATTAAAACGGTTGGAATTTGAGTTTTCAAACTCATGCCTAATGCAATAAATGCGGCAGATCGTTCATCTGGAACGCTAAAACATTTAATCTCAGGATGTCTGGCAAAAGCAATGGTCAAGGCTGCATTGCGAGACCCAGGAGAAATTACAGCATGTTTGATGCCTTTTAAGTGGCAAATTTGAGTGAGATCAAATACAGATTGAAGATTCATGTATTAGGATTGAATGACATTAAGTAGCGTTTGAAATTTAATTTCAGTTTCTGTCCATTCTTTTTCAGGGTCACTATCTTCTGTAATTCCTGCACCAGCAAACAATATCATATCGTTTTTGTAAATTTTTGCACAGCGTAAATTGACAAACAAAGCGGTATTTCCATCGTAATTCACAGGTCCCAAGTAGCCACTATAATATGCTCTATCATAGGCTTCGTTTTCCTGTAGGAATTTTGCCGCTGGAATCATAGGCATTCCACAAACAGCTGATGTCGGGTGAAGCAATTTTAGCATGACACTTCCCAATTGAGGGAAGTTCAAAGCTTCCATATTTACTTTGAAGGTAGTTTTTAGGTGAATTAAGTTCCCTGCTTTTACTGTCTTGGGACCATATTCGTCAAATTCTCTGAGTCGGATTTTTTTGAAGCAATTGATAATATATCGACTCACAAGTGCCTGCTCTTCAATTTCTTTTTGAGTCCAGCTCACTTGAGCCAATTCAAACCCAGGTCTAATTTCTTGTGTACCTGCTAGTGATATGGTTTCAAAATTCTGGTTAGCGTCAACGGATATCAAAAGCTCAGGTGTCGCACCCAGCCAGAGCCCTTGATTAGGTATGTATACCAATGAAACAAAGGCGTTTTCATAGGCTTCGCAAAGTTTAATTAGTTCTTTGACCGGATGGAAGTTTTTTTCCGTTCTAAATTTCTCTCTTCGCGAGGGTACTATTTTTTGATAGTATCCTTCAGCAATCGATTCTTTGCATTTTTGAACTAAAGAGAGATAAGCATCTTTTGTAGCTTTGAAAGCAACTGGCGCTTCTAAGAAATCTCTGTAGTCAAATTGTTTGTCTTCTATTAGTGCTGAAAACTGGCCAATGAATTTGTCAAACCTCCCTTCATTGTCTTTAAATCCTGGAGCAAGCAATATCTCGTTTAGATCACTATCAAAAAGAACGTCTGATTTGATAAATTGACTTTGATGATTTTCAGAAACTTCAAAAGGGCTCATCATAAAGCCTGTAGGTGCATTTTCAATTTCTTCAGGTACGCTATTATCCTGATCAAGTTGCAAAGTGGAATGAATAACCGTTTCCCTGGGATTCCTCCATATGGCAAAAGGAAGATCCATTTTTATTCCTGTATTGAAGAAAATTTCTAGCTTTTCAAGAAAAGCAGTACTGGGGGTTGTGTGAGTAGTTTGCTTAATTGAATCCATTATTTTTTATCTAACACGGCCATCGTTATTCGACTAATACACACCAGTTGATCCTCTTTATTGGTAATTTTTATTTCCCAAACTTGAGTCTTTTTACCTATATGAAGTGGTCTGGCAATACCTTCCACTTTCCCTTTCTTTACCGCTTTAATGTGGTTTGCATTGATATCTAGTCCAACGCAATATTGCTCATTTGGATTTACAGTCATCGTAGCTGCTACACTTCCCAACGTCTCAGCCAAAACTACTGAAGCCCCTCCATGCAACATTCTGAGTGGCTGAACAGTTCTACTGTCTACTGGCATAGTGGCCTTTACGTAGTCTTCACCAATTTCGGTAAATTCTATACCAATATGGTCAGTCATAGTGTTTTTTGAGAAGGCATTTATACCTTCGAGGGTAAATGATGGGAGGAACATTCTTTCTTTCAATTCGTGGGTTATATTCACCTGATACAAACAAAAAGACAATTCGCTTGAAAACCAAAAATATATACATCATCCGACATGGACAGACTGATTTCAATCTGCAAAATAAAGTGCAAGGCAGAGGCATAGATTCCTCGATCAATGATACGGGTAAGAAACAAGCGAATGGATTTTATGAAAATTATAATCACATAAAGTTTGATAAAATTTACGTATCGGAATTACAGAGAACCAAGGAGACTGTTCAGCAATTTATAGATCAAGGGATTCCATTTGAAAGCCATGGAGGGCTGGATGAAATTAGTTGGGGAAAACATGAAGGTCAGCCATTTGATCCAGAAATGCATCAGATCTATTTGGACACTATAGCTGGCTGGGCACAGGGTAACTTGGAGTTGGCTGTAGGAGAGGGCGAAACTCCGATAGAAGTGGTGAGCAGACAAAAAGAAGCGATCAAGCACATCATGTCCAATGAATCAGAAGAAAATATACTGATCGCTACTCATGGTAGAGCCCTGCGTATGATGGTTTGTTGGATGCTCAATTACCCACTGGAGAAAATGGATGCATTTGAACATGCCAATCTTTGTTTGTATCAATTTAAGCATATCAACAATCAGTATAGAATAATAAAACATGGAGATATTGAACATTTAGAAAAATGATGAATTTATAATCATTATCTACATTGATCTTCTTCTGAATATTGATTAACTTCATTCACCGAAGCCGTCCTTGAACGGTTGGAATGGTTAGTAGGCGAGATTTAATCCATCTTTAAAAAAGCCGACTCAGCCCAAAACCCGGTGAAGCCGGGTTTTGGTTTATTATAGCCCACCTGTCCAAATGCCCTGAAACTCACAACCTAAACTGATAGATTTATGCCTGATTTTAAAGAGAAAAAGGAAAAGTACGAGGTGATCAAACATAAAACTGACTCCCTAGTCATGGCCGTGCGAGATATGTCAGATGAAGATATCCGTAAGTTTTCTGTCAAAAATCTTCATGATGTCGATAAACACATTTTTGAAATATTAAAAATCATAGAGCGATACTAACGTTGGGTACATTTTTCAAATTCTCAATTCAATTCTTAGACCTTTAATCAAGAAACTATATGTAAAGTAAGCCAGACTTTCTAAGAGTTTGCCAACCTTGGCTTTTCATTAGTTTTTCAAAACTCTCAATTCCTCTTGATTCATATGATTTGCAAAATTCATCAATGGTCAACAATGCATTGGAATTAGGCATTAATTCATCAAAGAGTTGATTTAAAATTTTGCCTTGGTTTTCAGAGAATACGGCAATGTCAATTTGCTGATTGGTATGTATTTCAAATTTGCACTTTGTCTGTTTTTCCCCTTTTTGTTTCTTAGTATAATATGAAACCGATGGTTGGGTACGGATCCACACTAATTTCGTACTTTTTAAAATTGGCGTACCAGGATTGTTTTGAATAGACATTTCTATTTCAAATTCAGAAACTGTTGTGGTTGGAATTTCAAAATCAAACCATTCTTGCAAGTGGAAATCAAAGCAGGTGCCGTGCATATAGTTAAACAAGGATTTCTTCAGCCCTTCACTGAAAAGAGCATGATCAGCTCCCTCAGCGTCTTCATGAGGAATATCGTTATGCGCAAAATCACCAGCTTTAGTTAATAGTGCTTTGGCGCCAAATACTTCTGGCGTCATACCAACAGGACTATGAGCTGTCATGGCGAATTGATGCCAAAATCCGGATTGAATAACTCCGAGTTCGAATAGTTGGCGAACCATTTCTAAAGAGTCTACCGTTTCTTGTGCGGTCTGAGTTGGAAACCCATACATGAGATAGGCATGGACCATTATACCACTTGCCGTGAAATTATCAGCGACTTGGGCAACCTGAGCAACTGTTACGCCTTTTTGTATTTTTTCTAGCAGTCGATCTGAAGCAACTTCAAGACCACCAGAAACTGCAATGCAACCTGAAGCTTTTAATAACCGACAGAGATCTGGTGTGAACCTTTTTTCGAATCTGATATTGGTCCACCAAGTTACTTTAAGGTTACGTTTAAGAATTTCTATAGCAACCTCCCGCATGAGAGCCGGCGGGGCAGCTTCATCTACAAAATGGAACCCTGTCTCACCAGTTTGTCGGATCTGATTTTCCATTCTATCACAAATGATTGATGCACTAATGGGCTCATAGTTTTTGATATAATCCAATGAGATATCACAAAACGTACATTTTTTCCAATAGCATCCATGGGCCATGGTGAGTTTATTCCAGCGTCCATCACTCCAAAGCCGATGCATCGGATTCGTGATTTCAATGACTGAAAGATATTTATCCAACTCAAGTCCATCGTAATCTGGAGTTCCAGTTTGACTGAAAGGAATGTCCTGATGTTTAGATCCATTGATATATTTGACTGAATTTCCGTCAAGTAATAGCGTTCTCTTGAGGTTAGAAGCGTCAATCTTTCCTTCCAAATGATCTAATATCAGTTCAATGGGCTTTTCTCCGTCATCTAGCGTGATGTAATCCACGAATTCAAAAAGTCGCGAGTCTTTCAATGATCGCAATTCTGTGTTGGGATATCCGCCTCCCATAGCCACTTTTATATCTGGAAAATGAGTTTTAATATATTGGCCACATCGTAAGGCTCCATACAAGTTTCCAGGAAATGGAACTGACAGACAAACTAAATCGGATTGTTCGGTTTTAATCTTATGATGCAAACATTCAAAAAGTAATTCATCAGTAAATGTTGGAGTGTTATTTAGTGATTCATACAAGGGATCAAAAGATTGAACAGATAAACTCAATCGTTCGGCATATCGACTAAAACCAAAAAATGGGTCTGTAGTATTTTTAATAAAATCAGCTAAATCCTCCAAATAAAGGGTGGATAAGTGCCTGGCTTTGTCTTGAATGCCTAACTGTCCAAAAGCCCATTCAAGATTATCTAATTGTTGGAATCTGGACGCTTCTGGCAGGTAATCTCGCTCGGCAATTGAATAGGCCAGTGTTGGATTCTTATTCTGTAAAAATGCAATGACAGGCGTAATAGTAGCTAAGTATTCGTTTCGCAAACTGAAAATCCTTTGCTCATTGGGAGTGTGTAAGTTGTCTGATGCTGAAACCGAGTTAAACAACTTTGAAAGTCCTTTTTGACTGAATAAAGAATGAATGACTTCTATGCCTAAGTCCGCTTGGGCTGCTGGTTTTTTTATGCTGTTTAAAAATCCTTTGAGATAGGCAGTAGCAGGATATGGCGTATTGAGTTGAGTGAAAGGAGGAGTGAGAAGTAATGTTTTAATTGTCGGAGTCATCTAAGCGTAAAGTTCGCAATTGTCACTGAATATCCATGACTTAAAACAAAAAGAGGGAAACTCAAATGAGTCACCCTCTTTATTACCTGTTTAATTTTTTTTATTTCATACTGAAATTAGGCTCACAATTAATTTTGGCGATGCTGATTGCTTCTGGTTTATCAACTAGTACTTCAATGTTGTTTTTCACCACTACGATCTTATTGTACTTTTCATTGACGTATGGTGACTGTAGATCCACGTAGTGATATTCTTCGTCAGAATTTTTAGGTACTTTAAAATCATGAATTTCTACTATGCCTACTTCTCTGTCATTTTTATCGACAAGATATAAAGTGATATCTACTTTGAATAAATCAAATTCTGTATTGTTTTTCAAGCGATAGGTCACTTCGAAGTTGTCCCATCCGTATTGTTCTACACGTTTTATTTTTTTTACATCAACACTTACTCCTTCGTTGATTTTGTATTGGGAATAGGAGGAGATCTCCTGAGCGGTCGCTGTAGCTCCTAGAGCACCGACCAATAGCATGGCTACTAATTTTTTCATCTGCTTAACATTTTTTATTTCAAAAAACCGACCCACCGATCGATTGACTAACTGATCTCAAATGAGATCTTTTCATAACACATTTTAAAAACTCAATAATGATACCATTATTATGTTTTGAGCAGGATATTTTTAGAACAACAAATCATTTGTTTACCCTCATATGTTTGGGGAATTATTCAAAACGTAAATGATTCTTTTGCTAATAGAAGAAAATTATACTCATACTTCAATTTTTTTCGATCAACTTCGATATTTATCCTATGATTAGAATATTTTCTATTTAAGATTATCTCTGAATAATCTTCTTAATTTGCAATCATGGAATTTGTGAGAGGAAAAAAAATATTAGTCACAGGTGGAGCTGGTTTTATTGGTTCTAACCTTTGCGAAAAGCTATTAGACCTTGATAACTCAGTTGTTTGTTTGGATAATTTCTCAACTGGAAAAAGAAGCAATATTGAATCCCTTCTCAAGGATTCGAAGTTTTCATTAATAGAAAATGATATCAGGGATATTTCAGTGTGCCATGCTGCTGTATCGGGAGTTGATATTATATTGCATCAAGCGGCATTGGGTTCTGTACCTAGATCTATCAATGATCCAGTCACTACTAACGACGTGAATGTCTCAGGTTTTCTCAATATGCTGGTAGCAGCTAAAGAAGAAAGAGTAGATCGATTTATTTATGCAGCTAGTTCTTCTACCTATGGTGATTCAGAAGCGCTCCCAAAAGTCGAAGAAAAGATCGGGAAGCCGCTGTCACCGTATGCCATTACCAAGTACGTGAATGAACTGTATGCAGATATTTTCAACAAAACTTATGGGTTAAATACGATTGGTTTGCGATACTTCAATGTTTTTGGACGAAAGCAGGATCCAGATGGTGGCTATGCAGCAGTAATTCCGAAATTTATTAAAACTCTGATTAATCATGAGTCGCCTATAATTAATGGCGATGGACTTCATTCTCGTGATTTTACATACATAGACAATGTTGTTCAAATGAACTTGTTGGCCTTGTCCACATCTGATCCTAACGCATTGAACCAAGTATACAATACGGCGTACGGTGAGCGAAATACGTTGAACGATTTAACAAACTGGCTACAGAAATACCTCAGCGAATACGATGCTGCAATCAATGGTATTGAAATTAAACACGGCCCAAACAGACAAGGCGATATCCCGCATTCATTGGCGAGTATTGATAAGGCGAAGCGATTGTTGGGTTATGACCCAAAATTTGATTTCAAGAAAGGATTGGAGGAAACTGTGAAATGGTTTTGGGAGAATCGTTAGAACATAAATTTCGCAACACAGTTCTATTAGGAACTTGATTCATACTTCACTATTTTAGTTGTCCATTGATCCAAAAAATTATGAAAAAGCTAGCTTTCTTGTTACTAATAGCCTCAGTAGGCTGTAATCCTAAAACCGAAACAAAGGTTTCAGATGTAGATCAATTTCTCAATTCTTATACTGAGCAATTTCTTGCTTTGTACAAAGAATATAGTGAGGCCGAATGGCAAGCCAACACCAAGATAATTGAAGGAGACACTTTAGCTTCATATAATGTAACTCAGGCAGGCGGTGCCTATGCCTCTTTTACTGGCAGCGCTGAAAACATCGAACAAGCCACCAAATTTCTTCAGAATAAAACATCACTCTCAAATATCCAGATCAAACAATTGGAGGCCATTCTATATGCAGCCGCATCTAATCCAGGGACAGTTTCAAATTTGGTAGAAGAAAAAATTAAAGCTGATGCAGCGCAAAATGCAGCTTTGTTTGGTTTTGATTTCCAAATTGATGGAAAATCTGTAAGTACCAACGAAATTGATGAAATATTAAAAACCAGTGATAATCTAGACGAAAGACTTGCCGCATGGAATACAAGTAAAGAAGTTGGAGTTGGTTTGAAAGATGGCTTAGGAAATTTAGTCAACCTTAGAAATCAAACCGTTCAGGCTTTGGATTATAACGATTACTTCAGCTATCAGGTATCAGACTATGGAATGTCGAGAGAAGAAATGCTGGCTTTGTGTGAGCAGTTGATTCAGGATATTTGGCCACTGTATAGAGAACTACACACCTATGCGCGTTATGAATTAGCTACCAAGTATGAACAAGAAGTACCAGAAATGTTGCCTGCACACTGGCTGCCTAATAGGTGGGGACAGAGCTGGTCCTCAATGGTTGAAGTAGAAGGCATTGATTTGGATGCTATTCTTGAAAAAAAAGGTCCAGAATGGTTGGTGAAACAAGCTGAACTGTTTTATGTGAGTATGGGGTTTGAACCACTGCCACAGAGTTTTTATGATAAGTCCAGTCTATATCCTTTACCAGAGGAAGCGGATTACAAAAAGAATAATCACGCCTCGGCCTGGCATATGGACTTGCAACAGGATGTCAGAAGTTTGATGAGCGTGACACCCAATGCCAGGTGGTATGAAACTACACATCACGAATTAGGACATATCTACTACTATATGGAATATACAAATCCTGATGTGCCACCACTTCTAAGAGGAGGCGCTAACCGTGCTTTTCATGAAGGTGTTGGATCACAAATGGGATTAGCGGCTATGCAGAAGCCATTCTTAGAGGGTCTTGGGCTGATAGATGAAGGGGTGGAGACGGATGACATGCAGGTGTTGCTGAAGGAAGCACTTGATATGGTCGTCGTGATGCCTTGGGGTTCTGGTGTGATGACACAATTTGAAAACAGTCTCTATGCTGAGTCACTGCCAATGGATCAATACAATAAAAAGTGGTGGGAATTAAAGAAAAAATATCAAGGAATTGTCCCACCTACAGAAAGAGGTGAGGAGTATTGTGATGCAGCATCAAAAACTCACATCAATAACGATCCAGCACAATACTATGACTATAGCTTATCAACTGTCATCTTGTTTCAATTGCACAACCATATTGCTGAAAATATCCTAAAACAGGATCCTAGAGCCACCAATTATTTTGGTTCAAAAGAAGCTGGCGAATTCCTCCAAGGCATATTGTCAAAAGGAGCTACAGAAGATTGGAGAGTGTTGATGAAAGAAAACACTGGTGAAGAAATCAGCGCAAAAGCCATGCTCAAATACTTTGAGCCTTTGATGAGTTATTTACAAGAACAAAACGAAGGCAGAGAGCATACCCTTGGCGACAAGCCAATGTAGATTTGTAATACAGCTTGATGTGATACAATCTCAATATAATTGCGATTGAACGGAAGGAGCTTTGGTGAGCGAAGGTGGAGTCGGAACAACTTATTTCTTGACGATTAATCTTTTGAGTGCAAATGCTCTTCCTGATCCAGATTTGAGATACTTTTCAAAGTAAAAGGCTTTGTACTTATCTGTAAATACGATGTATGTTTCCACCTCAATAGGAAGTCTGGTTGATGTGTATTTTACTTCACCACGCCTATGCCTGATCAGTCTTTTCTCTAAGTTCATAGTACACCCCGTATAATGTGTATCATCAGCACATTTGAGCATGTAAACTGTCCAAGTATCCATGATTGTGAGTTAGGTTATGGAACTAAAAATAGTTGGATTTCATCAAACTTAATATGAAAAGTGGAGATTCTCCGCCGGAGCCAAGTTATGCATAATTTACTTCAGAGGGTTTTAAAATAGCCCGCCTGCGCTCTTCCTTTGGTCGAGCTTCGGCGGGCGAAGGTGGAGTCGGAGGGAATCGAACCCTCGTCCAGATAAGGTCATATTGGACCGTCTACATGCATAGTTGAAACTTAGGATCTCATAGGAGAGCTGGCGTTCAACAACCCACTTTTCCTACCAGTTACTTTAGCTTCGCCATCGGTTAGCAACTTTGCCTCAGGCTAGTCTTACTGGGTGACACCCCTTGATCCTGCTCATAAGACAAAAGCCTGGAGGGATGTGTCTGTCTTGACTCTTAGCCAAGATTAATAATTTTTGCTATCGCAAAAAATTAAGCAGCCATGGCGTAATTAGATTCGCCAAATAGAATATGAGTAAATTGATCACGTGTGCTTACTCAACACCCGACATGCAAGTACAATATCCACACTTACTGTCAAAACCGGTCGACCCCATAAATCAATGAACGGCAAAAAGACTTGGCTTTTTGCGTGCGCAAACTTAGTTGATAATACGAGAATATATGAATGCTGGATGTTAGATTTTATAAATTGATGAAAGTAAATTTTTTTTCATAACATTGAACCGATCCCAATTTTTTACGACTGTCTAGTGAGAAATGAATGAAAAGTCACAAATATTAGACGAATTACTGGTACTCCAATCTCAAAATGGTGATCGTGAAGCTTTCGAACACTTGGTGGTCAAATGGCACAAGAAGCTCTTGTACCAGTCTCACATCAGAACCAAAGATTGGGAACAGTCGGAAGACATAGTTCAGGATGTTTGGCAGTGGCTAGTAACTAACCTTAGTCGGCTAGAAGATGTAAATAAATTCAGCTCTTGGATACGTACCATTGTAGACCGACGGTCTATAGATTGGGTACGAAAACATCAAAAGGAGAGAGTAAACCAAGACAAATTCGCGTATGGAAATGATCAAATTGATAACACTAGCGCTACAAATTATACTGATGGTGCTACTGATGATGATGGGTCTGAGATGAACGCATTGGAGATGAGCCTGAATCAATTGAATGCTGAGAGTAAACTAATTCTGGTACTGTATTATTTAGAATCAAACTCTATTGAATCCATTGCCAGTATTCTGTGCATTCCGAAAGGAACAGTCAAATCTCGTTTATTCCATGCCCGTGAAAAGTTGAAAAAAATTTTAAAACAAAAGAGTTATGAAAAATCAAAGTAATGAAATTGATGAGATGATTAAAACCGCACTTTCTAATGAGGAAGCTGCTTTCTATGAAGATTTAAAGGAGCAATCTCCTTTTGAAATGATTGGCGGATTATTTGAAGGGAAAATGAAATGGTGGACGATTGGAAATGTCTTGGTTTCAATTTCTTTTATCGCACTGTCTGTTTTTTGTTTATTTAAAGTATTGGAAGTAGAAAATACTAACTCATTGATTCGCTGGAGTCTGGGGCTGATAGGTGCCATGTCTGTGCCTACCATGTTAAAACTTTGGAATTGGAGTCAAATGAACAAAAATGCCATGATGCGAGAATTGAAGCGGTTGCAGTTGTTGATCGCGCATCATGACTAAATGATTAAATGGGACTTTCAATAGATGGGCTTTGCGGGGTGAAGGCTTCATATCCATTTTCAGTGATATAAAAACAGTCTTCTAACCGCACGCCAAATTCGCCATAGATATAGATACCGGGTTCATTGGAAAAACACATACCAGGTTGCATAGGAGTGGAGTTACCTTTGACTAAATATTCCCATTCGTGAAAATCCATGCCTATTCCATGTCCAACCCGATGAAAGAAGTTTTCGTATCCGTTGCCTAAACCGTGTTTGTTCACAACAGCTCTTGCTGTGGCATCGAGTAGTTCGCAGGGAACACCAGCTTTGGCTTGCTCAAATACTGCCGTTTGAGCCTCTTTCACAATATTCCAAACATCTTGTTGTCGCTGTGTAGGTTGTCCGAAGATTGTAGTTCGTGTAATATCCGCTTGATAGCCACCTAATTTGCAGCCCCCGTCTATTAGCACCAGATCACCTTCTCGTAATTGTTGTGCTGTTTTACTGCCATGTGGGAAGGCTGTATATGCTCCAAACATAGCACCTGCCCATCCTGCCTCTGTAGCACCAAGGGCTGTACTAGCTTCTGCGACAATACTACTTAAATCATATTGAGACATACCTTCTTTTAATTGTGAAAACCCAATACGATAGGCTTCTAAAGTAATCTCATTTGCTTTTTTCATCAGCGCGAGCTCCTTAGGCGACTTTATCATTCTACACCCAGCTGTAACTGGTTTTGCATTAGTAATAGTAGCTTGAGGCAGGTAAAAGGAGATACCATTCGATTGAAAGAACCGAACGTTTTCTTCCATTCCCAGAGTGGCTGTAGCACTACTTTTAGCTTTGAATAATTTTGCTACTAATTCAAAAGGGTTCTCATGTTCCTCCCAGCTGGCCACGTCACCCTTTATGGTAATCATTTCTTCTAATCGCTCTTTTTCAAACGCAGGTCCAATGTATTGTAGTGTGCCGTCAGAGAAAATTAAGACGCCAGTGAGCCGTTCACTTGGCCACCATTTGATGCCAGTGAAGTAGTCTAACGAAGTACCTGATTCTATAAAAACAGCATCTATGCTATTTTGCTGCATAAGCAATGCTGCTTTTTCTATTCTTTTTTTTCTGTCTTCGGAATCAATGAACTCAACATCATCCATGATAGACTGGATATTGATTTTATTTTCGGTAGAGCTTTTTGTTGTGCAAGATGCAGCTCCTATGATTGCTAAACCTGACCCTGCTAATGCACTGTTTTCAATAAATTTTCTTCTATTCACTTTTCGTTGTTAATGTTTCTTTCATCAACAATTTAGTGAAATTAAGATTTAAGGAAATAGAAAAAGTGACGAATGGTCATAAAAAATCCCGCAGTAAGCGGGATTGGATATTTTTAAAAATATACGGGACAAAGGCCATCTTTTTTACTGAATTTGAGTGGAATTCGATAATTAAGGAAGATTTCATGTGATCCAGCCGTATATGTCCCTAGACTCCCTATGGGGATATCATAGGCATATCCAATTCTAAAATTTTCATTCAGAACCAATTGTGTCATTAATGAAAAGGAATCCTGATAACGATAGGATACCCCAGCATAAATAATTTCGTTGAGAATGAAATTCAAATTGATGTCAAATGCGACAGGAGAATCATCTTGTAGTCTTAATAAGACGGACGGACTAATTTTAAGATTTCTATTGATATCCTTTACAAATCCAGCTGTAACATAATAATATCTAGAAGCTTTACCTTCAGATGGAACAGCATTGTCACCACCTCCATCAATTACGTCAGGTGTAAGAAAATAAGGAATAGAAGCTCCAATAAAATAATCTCTGTTGGCAAAATAGATGCCCATCCCAAAATTTGGATTGAACGATTTTGTGTAAACAGAAAGCGGATCATCTTGTTCAAACCAATTGATTTGATCAAGATTGGACGTTCTTTGATCGAATCCTCCTTGCAATCCCATGGCTAAAATTCCTTTGCTCATTCTTATTTTATAAGCAAAACTTCCATACACACTGTATTGTTCATGCACACCCACTACGTCTCTAACCACATTCAATCCAACACCCACGTTCTTTTCTCGAAGTGTGGTGTGAGCAGTAAGTGATTGGTACACGGGTGCTCCATCAATATTCACCCATTGATTCCTATTGGTAAGAATGGCTGAAAATAGATTTAAGCTCCCAGCATAAGCAGGGTTCAGTGCGAGACCATTATATGGGTAGGTTGAAAATACTGGTCGCTGCTGTGCTGAAGACAGCAGACTCATACTCATCAATACACCTACAAAAATTCCTTTTATCAGTTTCATTTATTGTTATCTGACCAATTCTAAATATCCTTGGTAAACATCTCCGTCGTTGCCTTCACCTTTGTCAAAAATATAGAAATAAGTTCCAGATGGCAAGCCATTACTTCCTCCACCTGTTCCAGTGTTTCTCTTACCAGTAAAGACATTTCCATTGACATCATCTTCATATCTTGAAGTTTGGTAAACCAAAGTACCTGATCTTGTGTAAATTTTCAAACTGTTGTTCTCGAATCTATCTGCACAAGAGATTCTAAAATAGTCATTCTTACCATCACCATTGTCAGACACTCCATTAAATATTTCAATATCAGTATCCACTTCGAATGTTGCATCGGAAGAACAGTCCTGATCATCTATGACCATTACTCTGTAATCTCCAGGGCTCAATCCACTCATGCTTTCATTGGTGCTGATAATACTTGATTCATCTGCAGGGTCAATAGGACTACCAGTGTCAAAGGCCCAATATTGGTTTTCTATAGATGAATTTGTAGTGAAGACTAGCCTTGCTTCACCATTTCCTGCATATTCAGATTCAGAACCAAACGCGAGCTCAGAACAAGTTGATTCAGTTGTTGTTACGGTAAACTCTGGAATTACTCTTCCGTCCTGGATTTCCATACTTATCCCTTCAGACACACATTCAGAAGTAAGATCTGTCGCTCGTACAGTGTAAGTTCCTAAATCAAGCCCTGCTACACTATACTGTGAACTTACCACAGTGCCACTTCCATCTTGCCATTCAAAGGTGTAACCTGACACTTCTTCATTGATTGAAGCAGACAATGCACCATTTGGAGTGATACAGTTGGTAAGATCATTAATCAACTCGATCAATGGTTCTGGAACCAATTCGATATCTGTGCTAATCGTGATTTGATCATCAATCGTACACCCAGTGATTTTATCTGTCAATTGCACTGCAAAAGTTTCGGCCATTAAATTATGCACAGTATAAGCAGAGTCAAGAACAGCATCAGTGATACTTGGTCCATCATGCCATGTGATGAAGTAACGTGAAGCACTCAATGGACCTGGTATGGCCGTAGCTTGTCCATCAGCTTGAACATTTACAAAGTCACACTTAGTTAAGGCATGGTCTTCAATTAAAGACAATTCCATGACGTCTTTATCAGATTCAATCTCCACATAATGCGGATCAGATTCACAATTGTTGTCCAAATTGAAAACAACAACTGTATAGTCACCTTCGTCAAGTGTATTACTTCTATTGCTAGTAAGTTGATTACTTGCATCTAAATCTGGGTTGGAGATTTCTCCTTCAAATAAGTAATACTCAAATGTTCCTGATTCTGGAATGACAACATCAATAGTTACAGAACCATTGGCAGTTACAGGATCACAATTTTCATTACCTGTAAGTGTATTGTTAAGTATCAAAATGTTGGTAGGATCATCAGACATTCCATATTCTTCTGTGGTGATACACAAGGTGTTTAAGTCTTGTACTTCTACAGTATATGTTCCTTCCGCTAATCCAGAATAAGTAGGATTATTTACTGGTCCAGGTGTTCCAGATGCACTGCTCCAATTGAAACTATAATCTGTTAAACTAGAAGAACCATCTGCGGTTACAGTTAATGAACCATTTGGAGTGTCTGGATCACAATTGCTTTGAAGGCTAAATGCGGTCTGAGCCACTACAGGAGGAGTACTCTCATCTTCAACAATGAATTCAAAGACATCAGAGATACATCCAGATAGCGTACTTGTAGCTTCTACGTAATAAGTATCTGCTGCTAGATTTTCAAACAATCCAGTATTTCCTGCGGCAGAACCTCCTCCAGAAACATAAGTACCTGTATGTAATGTGTAATTGTAATCAGTTACATTATCAGGCGATATAGCTGTGATTTCAATACTACCGTTGACGTTGGTACTACACTCTGTTGTAGGTGTAATTACCACATCATTCGTGACATCTATTAATATATCTATTGGATCAAATGGTACTACATAGCTATCTGTAGTGGCACATCCAGTTACAGCATCAGTGACCGTGACTGTATAGGTATCTTCATCCAGACCGGTGATTTGTGCAGTAGTCTCGCCATCACCCCAGAGATAGGTAACCCCATTGGCAATGCTGGTTGCATCTGTTGCAGCAATTGTTAATTCACCATTACCACCTGTGCAATATTCATCAGCTCGATCGAGAGTAAATACTATCGTAGGTGTTGTCGAGTCATCCTCAATCTCAAAGTCAATTGTATTTCCTTCGCACTGCGTAGCAGTATTTGTAAAAGTTACCTGGTAAATGCCTGGTTCTAAATCTTCAATCAATGGATCAGTTCCTGTCTGCGTTCCTCCATGTGCACTTCCATCTGCTTTTGAATAGCTAAAATCGAAGCCAGCCACACCAGATGAAACCCCATCAATTTCAATATCAGTTACTTCATATGAACCGCTTCCACTTCCACAGAATGTATTTGCCATTATGGTAGCATCTACAATTTCATATTCAGCTATATCTTCATCTAATAGATCCGCTTCACCTCCATTCAATAGAGTAGCTTCAGTACTACAGGTATTGCTTGGATTACTTTCATCAGTTACAACTATGATGTATGCTCCTCCATCAATTCCAGATAGAGTACCGCTAGTTGTGGTACTTGCAGCACCTGACGCTCCCGTAATACTTCCTCCATCAGTTAGCATAGTTCCGGTAGCTACTGTTGTACCTGCATACCACTGATACGAGTAGTTACCACCGTCGTCATTAGTAATTACCCAATCCAAAGCACCGTTTCCTTCATTCGCATCAGAGTCACAACTTGTGTCAATAGTATTGACAGTGACAGTAACTTCAGGTGCTACTGATTGATCTTCAACTTCAAATGGAACTTGACCTGTGCTACAGCCAGTAGATTGATTAGTTGCTTTGACATAATATAGTCCTGGTTCAAGACTGTTCAATGTTGTAGTTGTACTAGCAACTCCTAAGTCTGTTAGTGGACTGTTAGAATACCAAGTGAAGTCGTAATCAGTAACATCTCCAGTTGGCACGTCAGCATCTAAGATTACTATAGATCCATTACTTCCTCCACAATCATCCACATGCGTGATGTTTAATTCAATATTCGCCTCATCTAGAGTAGGTGATGAAGGATTATTAGTGATAGTGAATGTAGTAGTAGAGAAACATCCATCATCGGTATCATTACCATCGTTGTCAGTGACCAATACGGTGTATTGTCCAGGCGAGAGGTCAGAGATAGTTTCATCATCCCCACCAGTAATCACAGCCGACCCTTGGTCGGTGTTAGTGAATGCAGCTCCAGTGATTTCACTATCGGTATCAGTTACATCGGTACCTCTGAACCATCTGAAGGCATAGTCACTTACAGCAGCTCCACCAGTGATTTGTACGGTCAAGTCACCGTTACCGATATTGGTACCC